>NZ_JAHCZI010000002.1 GCF_018501225.1 Geobacter hydrogenophilus
ATTGAGAAGTTCTCTCCCAGGGAGTGGTACACTTTTCAATTCCCGTAACTGGTACACTTTTACGTTCCCATTGACACCTTGCCGCCGAACTTGTCAGGGAGTACGGTGCGCGAGAAGGAAAGGTGCTCCGTTTTGACGACGAAGTAATGCAGGCCTTTCTGAACTACGACTGGCCCGGAAACATACGCCAGTTGGGCAACATCATTGAACGTGCCGTGGTCCTTGCGAAGAAGGACCGAATCACAACCAAGGAGCTTCCCGAAGAGCTAAAGCCCTATGTAGTGCGGGTTGAGAGCCGTCAGCAGGTGCGTACCCTTCGTGAACTTGAAGAGGCGGCAATACTTGCGGCATTGGAAGAGAGCGGAGGGAATAAATCGTGCGCGGCCAAGATGCTGGGGATTTCGCGAAAGGCCCTCTACAAGCGACTTGGCGAAATGGAGATTTTTTAGGGTGAGTTAGAAGTGTGTCCAATAGATACAACAACTATTACAGGTTTTGTATTCAAGGTGTATCCAGTGGATACACCTTTTTTTTGTCTTCTGCGCTGGAACAAATAAGTGTTTCCAAAGGGAACAGTAGTTGCCGTTTCGTTTATATTGAGCGGTGTGAAATCAATCCCTAAGGGAAGCTGTACTAGAATTATGTAATCATTACTTAAATTAATAATTGTAATAAATACAGTATGATAAATGTATTTATGTGATAACCAATAAAGATAATTTTATAAAGCGCTTCCATTGGGTATCCATATTGCTCCAATGGTGGGCATGGAACGCGAAACAATTCTAATAATTGATGAGGCCGGCTTCTCGCGAGTCTGTTCCGCAATTCTCGAGGCAGAGGGTTATCATGCGGAAACTATCCCCCACGAAAGCCTTGAGTCGCGAACAGTGTGCAATGATGGCGTGGGGTTAGTAATTGCGAGTTACCCTTACGGATCGCGTTTCTTTGAGGATCTCTGCCGGTTCAGTCTTCCAGTTATTGTCCTGACGGATCATATCAGCAAGGATCTCCTCTCTGCGCTCGAGGGATTCGAAAATTCCATCTGTATGATAAAACCCCTTGATTACAATAAATTCACCGCTGTCGTACGACAAATGATGGCCGGTACTTATACTGGCCAGGGAGGATACAGCATTGTTTAACAGACGTATTGCGCTGATAGTTCTTGTTGTGGCGACTCTTTCCGCTTGCGGGGGGAAAACGAAGGAAGAGCTTTACGCCGAAGCAGTCAAGGAGTTGGACAAGGGCAACGCCAACGGAGCGATTGTCCTTCTGAAAAATGCCGTTGAAAAAGACCAGAACTATTTCGATGCCCGTTACAAGCTCGCAAAGGCATATATGGCTGTGGGCAAATTCGAACAGGCGGAAAAAGAGTTTCAGAAAGCGCTCAGGCAAAATCCTTCCAATCCCGAAATCAGGCTTGACCTGGCAAAACTCTACAATTCAATCAACAAACCTGACGAGGCAATAGCTGAAGCCAAGGCGTATCTCTCAGCACGGGCCGGATCGGCGGATGCTCTGGAAGTGATTGGAACCAGCTACGGCCAAAAGAAGATGTTCGATGAGGCCGAGAAGTACTTGAAGGAGTCTCTCCAGGCTGAACCTGCCCGTGCATCGGCAATGCTGCAACTGGCAAAGGTTTATCTGGCGACAAAGCGGGAACAGGAGGGGATGGGGCTCATTGACGAGATCGTTCGGAAAGACCCCAAAAATACCAAAGCGTATTATCTTGCCGCCTACTACGAAGGTTATCGCGGCAACAGTGAAAAGGCCCTTGAATATTACCAAAAGATCATGCAGGCGGATCCCGATGATGCCAACGCGGCCTTCCGGATTGGAATGATGCATATAAGCAAAGGTGAAGCAGACAAAGCCGAACGCCTTGCCGACGATCTGATCAGGAAAGCGTCCAAGAGGCCGGAAGGACACCAGCTCAAAGGGATTGCCCTCTATACCCGGAAAAACTACGACCAGGCAATTACAGAACTCCAAGGTGTCGTGAAAAACTATCAGAATCCCGGCGCCTACTACTATCTCGGCCTGAGTCACTATCAACGCAACGATCTCGAGCTTGCCCTGAGTCAGTTCCGCAAAGTGATTGACCTCAACCCGAAGCACCTGCAGGCCCGACTCATGTCCGTTACGGTTCTGCTTCAGCAGAAGCGCATCGATGATGCTATCGCCGAGGTTAAACGAGTCATTGAGCTGGACGACAAAAATGCCTTTGCACACAACCTCCTCGGGAGCGCCTATATTGCAAAGGGGATGACCAATGAGGCGCTCAAAGAGCTCAACCGTGCGATCGAGCTTGAGCCGAATCTGGTCGATGCCCACATGAAGAAGGGAATCGTCAATCTGACGCGCGGGAAAAGGGCGGAGGGCGAAGAAGAGCTTGAGACGGCAGTAAAGGTTGCCCCCGATGTCCTCAATAGCCGGTACATGCTGGCAAGCTACTACATGCGCCAGAATAAGCAGGCCCGTGCCATAGAGGTGCTCAAGGCGGGGTTGAAGGGAGGTAAGCAGGATGCTCCTCTCTATAATATCATGGCCGCTGCCGCCTTCGCCGATAAGCGGGAAAAGGATGGTATTTCGTATCTTCAAAAGGCGCGAGAAGTAGATCAGGCATATCTCCCGGCTTCCTTCAATCTGGCATCATATTACATCAGCAAGAAGGACAACGGACGAGCAGTCGGGTTGTTCAACGAGATACTGAAGCGAGATCCTGTCAATATCAAGGCACTGATCGGCCTCGGCGCGATCAGTGAATCAGAGGGGAAGGCGCAGGAGGCACTCGCCTACTATACCAAGGCCAAGGAAACAAAGGATCCCGTCGGCTATCTCTCTCTTGCATCTTACCATATCAGGAATAAGGAGTCGGCCAAGGCCCTTGCTATAGCAAACGAGGGATTGAAGGGGACCCCGAACAATGGTGCGCTATTGGAGTTGAAGGGTGGACTTCTTGCGGCCGATAAAAAGTATGCTGAAGCCCTTAAAGTTTACGATGAGTTGGAAAAAGTCGCTCCGGCCCGTGCGATTCCGCTGAAGATCGGCTCCTTGGTGGCAAGCAAAAACATTCCCAAGGCCGTGGAGCAGGCACAGAAGCTTGTCGCCGCCAACCCCAAGTCTGCAGCCGGACATCTTGTTATTGCGTCGATCTACGAGAGTCAGAAAGACTATGACCGTGCCATTTCGGCTGTTAGAAGCGGAATAGCTGTTGAGCCCGGAAATCTTCGGGCGTCCATGGCCTTAGGTGGACTCTACGAGAAGAAACGGGATTTTGCCAGGGCTGTCGCAACCTACGACGACATCCTTAAGAAGAGTCCCAAGAATGCCTCAGCTATGTTTGCCAAAGGAGCGGCTTTCGATCAATCGGGCAAGAAAAAAGAAGCTGCCGCTATCTATCGTTCCGTACTCAAAATTGCGCCTGATTTTGTGCCCGCGCTTAATAACCTGGCATATCTGGCCACCGAAGGGCATGGAAGCAAGACTGAGGCTTTGTCGCTTGCCGGTCGCGCAAACAAACTTCAGCCCAATAACGCCGGGGTCATGGATACCTATGGCTATGCGCTGCTGTTAAACGGCAAGAGGAACGAATCGGTCAGAGTGCTTGAAAAGGCAGTCTCTCTCCTCCCGAACAATCCGGCCGTCCACTATCACCTTGCTATGGCCTATCGCGAGATGGGTGACAGGGCAAAGGCCAGCGCCAGTGCCCAGAAATCTCTTCAATATGGGGAGTTCCCCGAAAGTGCCGCGGCAAGGAAACTCCTTGCCGAACTGAAGCGCTAGAAGAGGACAAGAAGATATGAAGAAGATGGTCATCCTGCTCATAACCGGCGATATTGTCTGTACGGTGCTGGCATTGGGTATCGCCTACCTGGTCAGGTTCGGCACCGTGCCGGGCATGGAAAGTTTCCTGAGCCTCGCGGGAGCTGTCCAACTCGTGCTTTTGGTGGTTGCAGTCATCTTCTCCTCGTTCATGGTTGAATTCTATAACGTCGACAAAGATATGAAACTGAGGGAGCGCATCGCCCACTCGGCGATTTCCCTCAGCGTCTCTTTTCTGATTCTCTCAGCCATCTTCTACCTTGCGCCTGACTTGACCATCGGCAGGGGGCTCTTAGCCATGGCCCTGGTCATTTTGTGCCTCTGGCAGATTCTCTGGCATTTGTTCTGCCGTGTTTCTCTTTACCACCCTGGTCTGGCACGCCGTGTCCTGGTGCTTGGGACCGGACCACTGGCCCGGGAAATCGGGGGGCTTGTTTCGGCCACCAACCACAATCATGTCTTGGCAGGTTATTTTGGTTGCACCAACGAACCGATCTATGTCCCTTCGCACCACATAGTTGGCAATGGCGACGGGCTTGTTTCCGCAGCCCTCAGGGAACGGACCGACAAGATCGTCGTGAGCCTCTCCGAGCGAAGGGGGGCATTCCCCCTTAGCGAGGTCCTTAACTGCAAGTTCAGTGGAATTGAAGTCATAGATGCCCCGTCGTTCTACGAAGAGATCACCGGCAAGTTGATGATCGAGAACATCACGCCGAGCTGGTTCATATTTTCCAATGGTTTCCGCAGGACAGGCTTCGGCAGGATCATGAAAAGGAGCACTGACCTGGTTCTTTCGCTTGTGGGCATCATCCTTGTCCTTCCGGTCCTCCCATTCATAGCCCTCGGGATCAGAATCACTTCTCCCGGTCCCATTCTGTTTCGCCAGGTGCGCGTAGGGCAGGGTGACCGTCCCTTTGCCCTTTACAAGTTCAGATCCATGCGTGCCGATGCCGAGAAGGCATCCGGCGCGGTCTGGGCACAGAAAGACGACCCTCGCATCACCAGGTTCGGCAAATTCCTGCGCACCTCGCGGCTCGATGAGTTGCCCCAGCTCTACAACGTCCTCCGGGGCGACATGAGCCTCGTGGGGCCGCGGCCCGAGCGTCCCGAATTCGTCGATAAGCTGAAAGAAGTCATTCCCTATTATTCCGAGCGCCACTTCGTCAAGCCGGGAGTAACCGGCTGGGCCCAGGTCAAGTATCCCTATGGGGCTTCTGTGGACGACGCCATTGAAAAACTCCGTTACGATCTCTACTACATCAAAAACATGTCCATGCTTCTCGATATCATAATTGTTCTAGAGACTATCAAAGTGGTCCTTTTCGGAAGAGGAAGCAGATAAGGGGGGGAAATGGAAAGATTGAAAGGTATGCTGAAGTTTAGCTGTGGTTTTATTGCCGTTGTCCTTGTCGTGACGATGCTTTCAGGCAAGAGCGCTGTGGCGTCCGAAGGCTCCGACGGGGATTACGTCGTTGGAGACGGGGATTCCCTGATGATCTCCGTCTGGGGGGAAAAGGAGCTCAGCGGTACGGTTACGGTGCGGCCCGACGGCAAGATTACGCTGCCGGCCATTGGCGATGTTGTTGCCTCGGGGTTCACCCCCACAAAGCTCAGCGAATACCTTTCGGAGAAGCTCGCCAAGGTAGTCAATAAGCCGATTGTTACGGTAACGGTCAATACTATTACCAACAACAAGATCTACGTGTTTGGCGGTGGGGTTCCTTCCGGAGTGGCGGTTCTCCCCTCCCGTACGACGCTCCTTCAGTTCCTGATCCGCTATGGTAATTTCAGGGGGATTGATCTGGGGAATGCCTATCTGCTTCGTAACGGCAAGAAGATGGATGTGGATTTCCATTCACTGCTGGTCAAGGGAGATGTCGCCAAGGACATACCCCTCAAACCCGAGGATATGATCTATATCCCCGACAATGAAGCCTATAAGATTTATGTAATGGGAGCCGTGGCTAATCCGAAGTATGTTTTCTATCGTGACGGTCTCCGGATTCTCGATGCGATAATCGAGACTGGCGGATTTACCAAGTTCGCCAAGGAGAATGATGTCCTGATCGTCCGGAAGGAAGGAACCAGCACAACGGAGATCAGCGCCAAGGTCAAGGACCTCATGAAAGAGGGGGACATGACCCAGAACGTCCACCTCAAGCCCGGCGATTTTGTCATAGTCAAGGAAAGTATCTTTTAGCCTGGAGATCAACTAATGGTATCAAAGACGGAAGAGTTGAACAAATACCTGAAAATGCTCATGAAGAGGAGATACCTCTTCATTGTGGTATCTCTTGTGGTGATGTCCGTGATTGCCTGGGGGAGCTTTTTCCTCCCCAAGAAATATGAGGCATCGAGCACGGTATTTATCGAAAAGAGCGTCATCAAGGATCTGGTCAAGGGGATCACCTTTACCCCCTCTGTCGAGGACAAGGTGCGCATCCTGCGGTATGCCATGCTCAGCCGCACCTTTGTGACCAACGTGCTGAAATCTCTCGATGTCGACACGAAGGTGAAGAATGAAAAGGAGCTGGAAAAACTCATTGAGGATTTCCAGAAAAGGACGCAGATCAGCATAAAGGGTAACGATCTCTTTATCGTCAGCATCAGGGACAAGGATCCGAAGCTCGCCACCGACTATGTCAACACGCTTGTCCGAAAGTATGTGGAGGAAAACGTCTCCAGCAAGCGGCAGGACTCCTATGGCGCCAACCGGTTCATCACAGAGCAGCTCAAATCCTTCAAGGATAAGCTCGACCAGTCCGAGAACCAGATCGTGGCGTTCCGCCAGAAACGGGGCGTTTCCGTTGGCGTTGACGAGTCGCTCCTCGTCAAGGATATCCGCACCTTTCAGGCAGATCTCGACGCAATACGGATCAAGCGGAATGAGCTGAGCGCTACTCGGGATGCTCTCAGGCGCCAGCTCAAGAACATCAAACCCACTACTGTTGCCCTTATGTCACGAGAGAGTTCCAGCGAGGTTGAGATGCTTGAGCGCAGGCTTAAGCAGCTCACTGCGAACTATACCGACAACTATCCCGACGTCATCCGAATAAAGAGCCTCATCGAATCACACAAGAAGAAGCAGCAGTCGGGTCAGCCCGCTGAAGGTGGAAAAGAGGAGTTCAGCACTGCCAACCCCGTGTACCAAAACCTCGAGCAGCAATTGTATCAGGTTGAGGCGGAGCTGGAGGCTATCAACGCCAAACAGCGCCAGCTCCATGCAACCATCGGCGGCAAAGAGCAGGAACTTCGGAATGTACCGGCTGACCAGAAGACGCTGACCGATCTCATCAAGGAGCGCGACGCGAACCGCCAGATCTATGAGCAGCTACTCACCCGTCAGGGCCAGGCGGAGCTCACCAAGCAGATGGAGGTAGAGGACAAGGCCACGACGTTCAGGGTCGTTGATCCGGCCATCGTGCCGAAGAAACCGGTCAGTCCCGACCGGGTGAAGATGATCATCATGGGCATCCTTGCAGGATTCATCGCAGGCGCAGCAGCAGTTTTCGTTATGGAGATGTTCGACTCCTCAGTCAAGGATGTCACTTCCCTCAAGAAGCTGGGGTATGACGTGCTTGCAGTCATCCCCACCATCTTTAATCAGGAAGAGACTGACGCGGTGACGAAGAAGGATCGAAAGGTATACGTCGTTGCGGGGTGCTATTTCGCTCTCATTTGCTTGATGCTTACCCATGAACTGCTTGAACTGACACTTATCGAGAAAGTTCTCACCAAACTGGGGCTTGATCAGTTCATCATGAGCTGAGGCCCAACAGAGCAGAGAAAGGAACGTATAGCATATGAGCAGGATAGAGAGCATCCTTGAAAAAGCTGCAAAAATGCGGCAGGACAAGACGCCTGAAGGGAATACGGTCGCGGTCGAACAGCGGGAAATGCCCCGGCCGGTTATCGAGCCGGAAGTGTTTCAGCCCGACACCAGGATTGCAGTGGATAACCCCTATCTGGTTACAATCAGCGAACCCCGTTCCCCGATCACCGAAGAGTATCGCAAACTCAAGTCGATCATCCTGAAGCTGACAAACTCGGGGCAGTTCAAGAACACCATCATGGTCACCAGCGCCGTAAGCGGCGAAGGGAAAACCATCACGTCCATCAACCTGGCGGTGGCCCTGGCCCAGGAGTTCGACCACACCGTGCTGTTGGTCGATGCCGATCTGCGTCGTCCGGGTACCAGCAGCTATCTCGGCATCAGGGCTGAAGTAGGGTTGAGCGACTGCCTGTACGGAAAGGTCGACGTAAAGGATGCCCTGGTGAAAACGGGGATTGGCAAGCTCGTGGTGCTCCCCGCCGGCAGCCGGGTGGAGAACCCGGTGGAACTCCTCTCGTCCGGCCGGATGCAGAGCTTCATCGCCGAAATCAAGAACCGCTACCCCGACCGCTATATCATTATCGATACGCCGCCGCTCCTTTCCTTTGCGGAAACCTACTCCCTTGCCAATATGGTCGACGGGGTCATATTCGTGGTGAAAGAGGGGGGCGCCACCATGAGCAACGTCAAGGACGCCCTCGGTCATCTCAAAAAGGAAAAGGTCTACGGCGTGGTCTACAACAACGTCGGCATCAACCGGTTTGACGAAAACTACCGGTACCGCAACTACTACGCTTACTACAAGGATAACGGTGCCCAATGAGAAAAGTGGTCATGGGTGGAATGCTTATGTCATGTTGCGTGGCAACCACTGCCCACGCGGAATTGAAGCTGACGCCAAGCCTTATTATCCGCGAGGAGTACAACGACAACATCGATCTGACGAACGACAACCGCCGGGACGACTTCATCACTACCATCGTGCCGTCGGTCAATGCGCTGATCGATACCAATCTCCTGAAGCTGAACCTGGATTACGGGCTGTACTTCAAACTCTTCGCGAAACATTCCGACAAGAATGATACATCCCTTGCCAGGACCCAGCGGATACGCCTCGATTCGACCTTCAACCCCATACGGGACATCCTGTTCCTCAAGATGAGCGAGGTGTACGCCCGGGTCCCCATCGACGACCGCCGGCAGGTGGGGGTCGGCAATGATTTCGTCAATACCACCGACTCCAATATCTTCACCGTGAATCCGTACCTTGTCTACCCCATCACGAGCAGCATCAGCCTCACTGCGGGGTATACCTACAAGAACACCTGGTATGACGACCCGCAGGGGCAGAGTGCCCAGGATCACACCATTACGGGAAGGCTTACCAAGTCCTTCGGCGAGAGGCTGTCGGTTTACGGGGAATATGCTTACCGTATACATCGGCCGAAGGATAATTTCAGGAACAACATGGAGTTTATCTCTCTGCTCCTTGGTTACAAAAACGGTATACCACAGTTTTATGATTTCGAGCTGTTATCCGCACAAAGCACCGGCTGGCATGGCTACGACACCCATACCGGCATGATAGGAACGGTTTTACAGATTACACCGAAACTGGCCCTTAACGGTTCCGTCGGCAAAATTTACTATTATTACGTGTTGGGAACTCAGACGGATCTTAGACATGTATTTCATCCTGTATCGGGAATCTATCTCGGGGATTATCCGTCATCACAGCAAACTAGCCCCGCAAACACCGATTCCCTCATCTGGAACGCCCAGGCGAACTACCTCCTCTCCGATCGTTTTTCTCTCGAAGCGCACTATTCCCAGGATTTTACCGATTCGGTGGATCAGGGCGTGTACAAGAGGGATACTTTTGGCGGCTCGATAAAATATAACCATGCAATCGAGACCACCCTTGGTGGTTTCCACACAAAAAGCAGCTATCAGACGGTCGATCGCGAGGATATATCCACCGGAGCCACCCTGAACGCCCGGATCCCCCTGGGGGCTAACCTGGCGGCAAACCTCCTCGGTATCTACACTCACTACAAGTTTTCCCCCGACAACGTGAGGCCCATAACCGAAAAGACCAACCGCTTCAGTGCCCAGGCGGGCCTTGACTACACCTTCAGGATCATGACGATGGGCCTTGGCTATACGTGGAACTTCAACGACTCCAACATCGATACGAATGATTACCGCAACAACATCGTCTGGCTGCAGGGTAAATTAACCTACTGAAAGCTCAAAACCATGTACGAAGAATTTTTCGGCTTCACCGCAAAACCCTTTGAACTGGTTCCCGATCCCGAGTTCCTCTATCTCAGCCGGGTCCACAAGAAGGCCATCACGTACCTTGAATACGGCATCAGGGAACGCAACGGCTTTCTGCTGATCACCGGCGAGATCGGTTCGGGCAAGACCACAATCATTCGCAACATCCTCAAGAGCCTTGACGAGAAAGTGACCCTCTCGAAGATCTTCAACACCAAGGTCACGTCGGAACAGCTCCTGGCCATGATCAACGACGATTTCGGCCTCGACGTGGCCGGCAAGGACAAGATTGCCCTCCTGCGCCAGCTCAACGAATTCCTCGTGGATGAATTCGTTGCCGGCCGCCAACCGGTGATCCTCATCGACGAGGCCCAGAACCTCGATATCGATCTTCTCGAAGAAGTGAGGCTTCTCTCGAACCTGGAGACCGACAAGTCCAAGCTGGTCCAGATCATCCTCGTGGGGCAGCCCGAGCTGCGGCGAACCCTTGCGGACGACAGGCTCCGGCAGCTCCGTCAGCGCATCTGCATCAGTTGCCACATCGATCATCTCTCCAAGGCGGAGGTGGAGGAATACATCTTCCACCGGCTGGAGAAGGCGGGCAACCGCGCCGCAGTGGAGTTCGGCGAGGGGGCCATTGGTCTGATCTATCTCTTCAGCCGGGGAGTGCCGCGGCTCATCAACATCATCTGCGACTTCCTGCTCCTGTCGGCCTTTGTCGAAGAGAAAAAGGTCATCTGCACCGATCTCGTGAAGGAAGTTATCGGCGAGATCGAATCGGAGAGCAAGTTCTGGGGCGACGAGAGTGACGGAGAGAAAACCCGAATGACCGCCGCCAACGGCAAAGCCCTTGAGGAGATGTCCGCAAAGGTGACTCGCCTGGAGGCCACCCTTGGTGATGGCGGCGCTGCTTCTTCGGAACTAGCGAACCTTTCGGAGCAGATCAAGATGCTCGAAAAGATTCTCAACGGTACCGTGCTGGCGCTTCAGTCGCGGATAGACAGCACCGATGCAAACATCAGCGAGATGCGCCTCGACATGGAAGAGCTCTTCAAGCTTATCAAAATGGTAGATAAAGGCGGCAAACAGCTTCCCGAGCCTCCCAAAAAGGGCTTCTGGAACTGGATGACGAGTTGATGGAACGACAATGCCCATGAGCGCAACGACAAGCAAAAAACTGAATGTCCTGTTCATCACCCAGGACGACCCCTTCTACGTCAGGCTCTTCTTCGAGGAGTTCTTCAAGTCTTTCAACGAGCTTGCGACTATCAAGGGTGTCGTCGTCGCCGCTGCCATGGGGAAGAAGGGCCCCGTGCAGCTGGCCCGGCAGATGTACGACTTCTACGGTCCCATGGATTTCGTTCGGGTCGGTACCCGCTATGCGGCCCACAAGGTGAAAGCCAGGATACCGGCCCTGGCCGGGGGGAATTTCTACAGCATCGGCCAGCTCTGCGCCCATCATGGCGTGCCGGTCTTCAGCACCAACCGGGTCAACTCCCCAGAATTCCTTGCGTCGCTCCGGGAGATGGACCTGGATCTCATCGCATCCGTTGCCGCCCCGGTCATCTTCAAGAAGGAACTGGTGGAACTGCCGCGGCTTGGCTGCATCAATATCCACAACGGCGCGCTTCCCCGCTACCGGGGCATGCTCCCCAATTTCTGGCAGATGTACCACAATGAGCGGCAGGTGGGGATCACGATCCACGAGATGAACGAGAAGCTTGATGACGGGCGGATACTTCGCCAGGAGATGGTCGATATCCTCCCTGGCGAAACCCTCGACTCCCTCATCCGGCGGACCAAGATCCTGGGCGCCCACGTCATGGCCCGGGCCATTGCCTCGCTGCGGGACGGCACCGCCACGTACCGCGAGAATCCCGCGTCCGAGGGGTCCTATTTTTCCTTTCCCACCAAAGACCATGTGCGGGAATTCAAACAGAACGGCAAAAGGCTGATCTGAGGAGAACTTCTGCCCCTCTCCCCCGGGGAGAGGGTGGCCGAAGGTCGGGTGAGGGGAAGGCAGTCGACAGTATCGAGCGGGGATTACGTTGATTGAGAACGGCTTGACGTGACCACAAGGGAACACCACCAATGAGTCAGGGGATTTTCGGGATAATCGATTTCAGGAACGCCATTGCCGACAGGGATGCGCTGGGTAATGCCATGGCGACCTACCTGAAGATGAGCGGCAGGGGAGAATTCTCCGTCTCGGAGGGGCCTGGCCATCTCATCGGCATGCAGCGGAGCGCCGCCGACTCCCCGAGCCGCCAGACCCGCATCGAGCACGATCCCGACGCCGGCCTTACGGCGGTCATCCATGGCGAGGTCAACAACTATCGGGAGCTTCTCTCGCAGCATCCACCCTCGGGGCGTCCCTGCCGCGGCGACCTTGACCTTGCTCTGCGCATGTACCGGGGCAACGGCGCCAGCTTTGCCCGCTCCATCAACGGACTCTTCACCATCGGCATTCTCGACGAACGGGAAAAGACCTTCCGCATCATGAACGACCGCTTCGGCCTCGCCCACCAGCTTTACTGGACCGTGGCCGACGGGCGGCTTATCTTCGCCACCCATCTCAAAACACTCCTGGCCTGTCCAGGGGTAAGGCGGGAACTGGACCACGAAGGCCTTAACCTGTTCCTGAAATACGCCTACATCACCTCTCCCTGGTCGGTCCTCAAGGGGATCAACAAGCTGCCGCCGGGACACATGCTCACCTTCCGCGACGGAAAAGCGGAAACCGGCCCCTATTGGCAGTTCGACGCCGTGACCCGTCCAGGAATGACCATGGAGGAGGCGATCCCCGCCTACCGCGAGCTGCTGCGCGGCGCCATCGCCAGGCGCATGGGGAGCGACGGCAGCACCGGCGTCATGTTGAGCGGTGGGCTCGATTCCAGCGCCAACGCGGCCTTGGCCGCCTCATGCTCCAGCACGCCGGTCAAGACCTTCTCCATAGGTTTCGACGATCCCCGCTTCGACGAGCGCCCCTTTGCCCGGATCGTGGCAAAGCACTTCGGCACCGACCATCACGAGTACACCATCACCGGCCGTGAGATCGACGATCTCCCCTCGCTGGTATGGCATCTGGAAGAGCCCTATTTCGAGTTTGGCCTCTTCCTCACCTACATGGGGCTCAAATCGGCCAGCGGCCACGTCCAGGCGGTCATTGGCGGCGAAGGGGCCGACCAGATGTACGGCACCGGCGGTTTCGCAGGCGGCAGACCTGCCGCTGTCCACTATCTTTTCCGCAAGAGCGGCATGATCGGGCCGGCCCGGGGGGTGTCCAGGCTGCTCCGGGGCCCCCTGTTTTACGACAGCGACAACCTGGGCTTCCAGATGCGGCTCTTCTGGAACCGGGCCGCCGATCTGAACGACTGGTACTTCTACGGTTACGACGGCCACGAGCTGAGCCGGCTTTACAAAAACAACCGCCTGGCCCATGTGCCGCGCATCTTCGGTGAACCCTGTGGCAGTCCCGAATCCTTCGCCCAGGTCTACCTGGAAACCCAGATTGAGCAGGACATGCGGCACTACGTCAACGAGAACGTCATGGTCAAATCGGGCCGCATGGCCGACATGCTGGGCCTGGTGCTGCGCGAGTCGTTCCTGGACGCCGATGTGGCCGACTTCCTGGTGTCCCTCCCCATGCCCGTCAAGCGGGGAGGGGGGCTTGTGGATCACCTCCGGGGACGGTTCAAGAGCAAGCTCTTGCACCGCAAGGCCATGGAGGGGATCCTCCCCCCTGAAATCATGTCCAAGCCCAAGCAGGGGGGATTCGTGCCGGTCATGATCTTCCTCAACGACCCGGTCCTGAGGAAACGGATTTACGATAAACTGCTCCGTTCCGAAGTCATGGGAGAGTATTTCCGCACCGACTACCTCCGTACCCTGTTCGAGAAATACGAGTCGTTCCAACAGGGGCCGGTCGGCTGGCCCAACTTCCTCAACTCCAAGGCCAACCGGATCTTGTTCCTGCTTACCTTCGACATCTGGCACCACTGTTATCTCGCCAACGATCCCCTCGGCGTCACGCCGCCGAGTTTGAACGAGTATCTGGGGTAGCCAGGTAGTTCCCTCTCCTTGAGGGAGAGGGTGCCCGAAGGGCGGGTGAGGGGGCTCGCGAACGAGGCAATTTACCCCTCACCCTGGCCCTCTCCCCCGGGGAGAGGGGATGAAAAACAGAGGAAACGGCTTCAGGAAGATAATGAATAGTATTCCGGTAATGACAGCCCCGGTTCTCATGTACCACGAGGTGACCGCCGCCAGCGAGCAGGACAAGGCGGTGAGGAAGACCAACCCCGCCTACTGCGTTACGCTCGATGCGTTCCGCAGACAGATGGAGCACCTGGCGGCCGGCGGCTTCCGGTCCCTCTCACTGGATGACCTCATGGCCGGAGACACCGGACCGAGCGGGGTCGTCATCACCTTCGACGACGGCTGGGACAATAACCACGGCACTGCCTGGCCCATTCTCACAGAACTGGGACTCACCGCTACCATCTTCGTGGTGTCCGGCTTCATGGGACAGCCCGACTACCTGACGTGGGAGCAGGTACGGGAGTTGGCCGATGCCGGCATCTCGATCCAGTCCCATACGGTCAGCCATCGCCCCCTGGGGCTCCTCGCCGATGGTGAGATACGGACTGAGCTGGAGGATTCGAAAAAAGCCATCGAGGATCGGATCGGCCGCGCCGTCAACCACATCAGCATGCCCCAAGGGGTCTTCGACCGCCGCGTTATAGAGATGGCCGCTCAGGCTGGCTACCGCTCCGTAAGCACCTCAGAGCCGGGGGTGCGGCACAGGGGGGGAAACCCGGCAGTACTGGGGAGAATCAACGTCTCGGGGTCCTATGACCTCGCCACCTTCGGCCGGATCGTTGCCGGTGATCGGTCGGTGCTCCTCCCCATGATCCTCAACAAAAAGGCAAAGAATTTCGTCAAGAGCCTGGTGGGGTACGGCACCTACCGTAAACTCTACCGGTTCTGCTACCGCATCGACGACTCCGGAACGGGGACTACCAGCAATCCATGAAACGTACGCTTGACTATACCTTCACGACCAATTACGCGGAGCACCGCCAGAACATCCACTCTTTCTGGGAGCGGATCAACGGCCACCGCAACGAGCGCTTCTTCGACTCCTTCTATGCCGGCAACCCGGCAGGGGAGCCATATCTGGGGCTCTGCTACGACGGTGAGCGCCTAGTGGGGCAGGAAAACTACATTCCCCAGGAAGTGGCCTTTGCAGGAACCCTCTACCGCAGCGCCATGGGGGTCAATACCCTGGTTGATCCCGACTACCGGCTCTTCCACGGTGTCTTCGGCAAGCTCTGCCGTCTCACCACCGATGAGCTTGAGCGGAAAGTCGATCTCCTCTTTGCATACGCCAACGAGGAGTCCAAGAAGTATTACCTGAAGTACTTCAACTGGAAGATAACTGCCAAAGTTGGGGTCTACAAGAAGATTACCAATGCCTCGGGGCTTAATGCCGAAAGCGTACTTTCCTTTGTCAAACCCGGCAGGCGCCATGCCGACCTGAGTCTTAACCTTGTATCCCGGTTCTCCCCCGAGCAGCTTGACCCCGTGCTCGAGCGGTATCGCCACGCGTCGAAGCACGCCTACTTCCACAAGAGCGCCGCGTTCCTCAACTGGAAGTTTCTCGGCAACCTCCACTACCAGACAACCGGCTACCAGATCGTGGCAGGCGACCAAATTTGCGGCTACTGCGTCACCTACGACACCGGTGGCGAACGGAAGATCCTCGACATCCTAGTGGAGGGGGACGACCACGCACTCTTTCGCAAGGCCATGTCGCACCTCGCACGTCTGGCAAGCGAGCAGGGGATTCAGCGGCTCGTCATCTATGCGACGCCCGACGCCTGGTATGAGCCACTCCTGCGGAAAATGGTCTTTCTCAAGCGGTGGGAGATCGATTTCCTCACCCACGCATTTACGGAAAATCTGCCCCAGGCGGGGTGGGTTGTCCAATGCGGTGATTTTGATATGTTCTGAACAACTGCAAAAATCTTGACCACGAAAACACGAAATTTCGAAAGCACGAAAGTAAACCTTTAAAAACCTAAACAGCTTTTTGCTTTTTATGCCTTTTTTCGTGCTTTCAACCTTTCGTGCTTTCGTGAGTAGTTTTTTTATTTATTCCAAAACCAGAGGTACTGAGCATGACCATCGAAACCCAACTCATCACCTACTTCAAAGAAACCCTCGATGCCGATGTCTCCGCCGGCACTCCCCTCATCGAGCAGGGGATCATAGACTCCATGGGTGTCATGGAGCTTATAACTTTCATTCAGCAGACCTTTGACGTCGAATTCGACGTCGATGACATGACTGTCGAAAAGCTTGGCACCGTAACGGCTATTTCGCGCCTGATCACATCCAAGAGGGGGGAAGCATGAGTCTGAGACCGTACCTGGTAGGCCATCTGCTGGAAGACACCGCCGCGCGGTTGCCCGATAAGGTTGCTGTCAAACACCACGACCGGACCATTACCTACGCCCAACTGCACGAGGAAGCCCTCAAGATGAAGGGGCTCATTCGCGGGCTCGGCATCAAGCGGGGCGAGCGGGTCGGCATCTACCTCGATAAGTCCATCGAGCAGCTCACCGCCATGTTCGGCGCCACCCTGGCCGGGGCGGTCTTCGTCTTCATCAACCCGATCCTCAAGAAAGAGCAGATCGAGTACATCGTCAACGATTGCCAGATCCAGCTCATGATCACCACCAGTGAGCTGTTCCGCAAAAATCACCTGGCCGCGCCCCAGAAGCTCATCCATGTGGACGAGCCGGAACACGACCGGGAAGGGTACCCCTGCTGGCCCAAGCTCAAGGCCACGCTCCCGGCTGACCACACTTCGGTGTCGGGGTTCTCTCCGGACATCGCCTGCCTTATTTACACATCAGGCTCTACCGGCATGCCCAAAGGGGTGGTGGTGCCCCATAGCACTGTGGTGGACGGGGCCGAGATCGTCAGCACCTACCTGGAAATCACCGAAAAGGACCGGATCATCAGCGTCCTTCCCTTCAACTTCGACTACGGCCTCAACCAGGCCACCACCGCCGTCCTCCACGGTGCGACCCTGGTGCTGCACCAGTTCGTCATGGTCAAGGATCTCCTGGACCTCCTCGTTAAGGAAGAGATCACCGGCTTTGCAGGCATGCCTCCCATCTGGGCCAAGCTCTTCAACGACAAGATCAAGCTCACCTACGGCTCCGACTTCCCCCACCTGCGCTACCTCACCAACAGCGGTGGCAAGGTGCCCCGGATCATGGTCTCCCGCATCCGCGAGTTCTTCTCAAACTCCCGGCTCTTCCTCATGTACGGGCTCACCGAGGCGTTCCGCTCCACCTTCCTTCCCCCTGAAGAGCTGGACCGCCGGCCCGACTCCATCGGCAAGGGGATTCCCAACGTGGAGATTCTGGTGGTGAACGCCAAGGGCGAAGAGTGCGCGCCGGGCGAAGAGGGGGAACTGGTCCACCGTGGCGCCCTCATCACCCACGGCTACTGGAACGACCCGGAAAAGACCAAGGTGATATTCAGGAAAAACCCACGCCTTGCCGACCAGCCGCACCTGCACGAGACGGTCGTCTACTCCGGCGACGTGGTGAAAAAGGACGAGGATGGTTTCCTCTACTACGTCTCCCGCCGCGACGAGATGATCAAAACCTCCGGCTACCGGGTGAGCCCCACCGAGGTGGAAGAGGTGCTCATCGGTCTTCCCGGCGTAAGTAACGTGGTTGTCTTCGGCAAGGAGGTGGAGTCGGGCGATCAGGTCATCGTGGCCGTTATGGAAACCGACCACGAGGAGGAGCACAAAAAGGAGCTTCTCAAGGAGTGCCGCAAGCGGCTCCCCACCTACATGGTCCCCCAGGAGCTTCACTTCGAGAGGGCGTTCAGGAAAACCGCCAACGGCAAGATCGACCGCTCGGGGATCAAGAAAGAGTGGCTGGCGGCAGGGAAGTAAGTGTAACCCCTCACCCCAGCCCTCTCCCCAAAGGAGAGGGAGCAATAATAACCCTCTCCCTTAGGGAGAGGGTGGCCAAAGGCCGGGTGAGGGGAAATGGGGAACGGAAAGAATGGAATGAACCTGACGGAACGAAACGGAAAAATCTGTCTGCGCGACATCTGCTTCGAGGATCTTGCCGAGCGCTACGGCACCCCCTTCTACCTCTATGACCTGGAAACGGTGAAGGGGAAGTGCGCCGCTATCCGCAAGGCCTTCGGCGACAGCCTCGAACTCCTCTACGCCGTCAAGGCCAACCCGAACCGGGAGCTCCTGATGGCCATGCGGGGCGAGGTGGAAGGGCTCGACATCGCCTCGGCCGGTGAGTTAGACCGCGCCCTGGAGGCTGGCTACAATGCGGGGTGCATCAGCTTTGCCGGGCCGGGGAAGACCCGCGAGGAGCTGCGTCGTTCCCTGGAGGCCGGGGTAGGCTGCATCAGCGTCGAATCCCTGCGCGAGCTTCACGACCTGCGCGATCTCGTCCGTGCCGGGGCGCCGCGGGCCTCCATCCTGGTGCGGGTCAATCCCCAGCTCCTCATCAAGGACTTCGCAGTCAAGATGGGTGGAAAGGCTTCCCAGTTCGGCATTGACGAGGAAGAACTTCCATCGGCTCTGGACTTCATCAAGGCCAATGCCGACGCTTTCGACTTCAAGGGGATCCACATCTATGCCGGCACCCAGTGCCTGAATGAGGAGTCCCTAGCCCAGAATCTGGCCAATACCCTGGCCATCGCGGCCCGGGTCACCACCGACTACGGCATGGAGTGCAGGGTCATCAACATCGGCGGCGGCCTTGGGGTCTCCTACTACGAGGAGCATCCGGGACTCGATCTTGAGAAGCTGTCTACCCTCTTCAGGGCCGAGTTCGACCGGTACCGTGAGTCCACGGGGACCAAACCCCGCATCCTTATGGAGTTGGGGCGGTTCCTGGTGGCCGAGGCCGGGATCTACGTTACGCGGGTGGTGAGCGAAAAGCTGTCGCGGGGCGAGCAGTTCTATGTGCTCGACGGTGGGATGAACCACCACCTGTCGGCCTCGGGCAATCTCGGCATGACCATCAGGAAGAACTACCTGGTGCGCAATTTCTCGCGGCCCGGTGCGGAACGGCAAACCTGCACCCTTGTCGGGCCTCTCTGCACCCCTCTCGATCTGATGGGGAAGGCGGTGTCGGTGGCGGCACCGGAGGTGGGGGATCTGATTGGGTTCCTGAATTCGGGGAGCTATGGGTATAGTGCGAGTCCTCTGTTCTTTTTGGGGCATGGGGAACCGTGCGAGCTACTGCTGACCGGCGACTCAGATTTAAAACCTGGCAACAGATGACAAGAGAGTTGCACGTAAAAGAACACACAATTGCGAGCGCTTACAGCGTCAGCGTGACAGAAACCATCGAAAGTTTCCTGTCGCTCAAGGAGATGTGGGATCATGTTGTCAGAATACATGGAACCCACGAACCTTTTCTCTGTCACGACTGGTTTCGGATTTGGCTTAAGTATTTTCTCCTGGATGCCAAGCTATTCATTGTCACCCTGTATCGGGATAGTGTGCCGGTTCTTATCGCCCCGTTTATCAGGAAAAATGAGCGCTACAAGCGTCTGGCAACTGTTCGTAAAATTGAACTGATCGGGAATGTTCATTCTCCGGTTAAAACTGTAATTTTTGGTGAAAGTGATTCTTCTGCCCGTGCCGAGTCGCTTCAGTATCTTTTTATCTATTTGACGAAAGAATTCTGCGACTGGGACATTATTGAACTGGACTCAATCCCGGAAGAGCTAATTTCTCCCGATATTCTGGTCGGTAGCGTCACGAATGCTGGCCGCTCCATACGCAAGTTTAATTGCTTCAGTGACTGGTACCTGAACGGAATAGACTATTCTGCTGATGAGTATTTTGCCAGACTGCCGAAAAAGATCAGGGATGAGCTGAAGAGGCGAGAGAAAAGAATAAGCGAGATCGGAGCCGTTTCTGTTGAGATCGGTGGCGACCCTGAGCATTTTGATCGCTACATGGATCAGTACGATCAGGTGAGGGTGCGCAGCTGGAAAAAACCTGAGCTAGATAAAGCTTTTCTCCGTGAAGCCAGGGAAATGTCGATTCGTAATGGTTGGCTCCGTTCCGGATTCCTTTATATTGGTGACGTACCGATTGCTGCCCAGATTCGATATGTGTCGAACGATACTGCTTACTTCATGGAAGCACTGCATGATAAGCAGTATGACAGATATGGTCCGGGAAACCTTCTCCGTCTGAAAGTAATTGAACATCTTATTGATAATGAACAGACTTCAAATATTGATCAGATGCGCGGCGACGAATCTTATAAGGAGTATTGGACTCCTTTCAAGCGGGAGCGATATGGGGTAACCGTGTTTAATCGTACTGCTATGGGGTGTATATTTAGTTTTTTATTACGGAAGCTTCTTCCAATATTCAGGAATTCTGCCAACACTCAGGAATAAGTGAAGCCAGATTATTTATATTTATGCACACAATCAAATTTGACGATAGAAGTTGTGTTAAAATTATATCTGATTCTGTTGGTATGACTGGAATCGAACAGGAATGGGAAAACATTCTTGATCACAATACTAACTATTATTCTTATCTGACCGCTGAATGGTATAAGATGTGGTTAGAGCATTTTATAAAAGATGAAAAATGCAAATTATTGATGTTTTATAAAGATGATGTTTTAAATATGATAGTTCCTTTAATATATGAAAACAAAAAATGTAGAGGAGCTGATATCAAAACACGAAAACTTGTAGGCAATGTTTACATGCCAATCAAGTCTGTCATAATTACCGCTGCTGCAAATAATTTGTTAGCCATAATGCAACGTCTCGTAGACTATTTTGAAAAGACGAAAGACGAATGGAATATTATAGATTTTGATGACCTCCCCAGCGAAGAACCTTGGGTTGAGGCCTTTTGTGAAGCAATAAATAGAAGTACGTTCAAATCAAAGTCGTACGATTGCTTCGGTAACTGGTATTCCGATGAAATCAACGGAACAAGTAAGGATTTTCTCGATAAGAGATCAAAGAATTTTAGGGCAAGTATCAAAAAAAATTACAAAAAATTACAGCAAAACGGCGAGATTGACTTCAGGTTAGTGACAGGTGAGCGTGATTGTCCCGACTATTTCACTCACTACAATGAGGTATATTCGAGAAGCTGGAAAAAGGAAGAAAGAGTCGGCCGGACTTTTTTCCCCGCGATGGTCAAATATGCGGAGAGAAACGGATGGCTTCGTCTTGGCCTGTTGTTTCTAGATGGTACGCCAATCGCTGCCGGGTTCGCTATTGTTACCGGTGGCCGTGCTTATTTCGAGAAGATTGCGTACGATGAAAAATACAAAGGTCTCGGGGCCGGTTCTGTATGTCTCTATGAGATGATCAGGCACGTCATTGACATGGATTCGGTTTCGACAATAGATTTCCTTCGGGGAGATGACGAATATAAGAGGCATTGGGTCGATAAGAGAAGAGCGAGGAAAGGCATCACTATTTACAATAACAACCTTAGGGGTAAATACCTTTCTTTTATGGACAAAACTGTAATCCCTGTGATCAATGGGAATAAAATTGTAAGAAAGATCAAGGAAAGCGTTTTCAGACGGTTGCGGTAATCATCAATGGAACCAAGAATCGGTGGGAGGCCGACCGCACATATAATTGAATATCTAAGGAAGCCACAGCATCCAAAACAACAGCATTATCCATTTTCTTGCCAACGCAGTTTTTTTTATTTCAGTTCTCGCTATGCACTTGCCGACGGTATCAGGGCTCTTGGGCTTCGGCGCGGAGATACAGTACTTCTTCCCGCGTACAACTGCGGAATAGAGATTGAGCCGTTTCACTACTTCGGTTTAAGGACGGAATTTTACCAGATAGACAAAGAGTTGAAGGTTTCTCTCCCCGATCTGCGCGAGAAAATAAAGGGGAACATCGCGGCACTCCTTGTGACTCATTATCTCGGTTTTCCCCAGGACACGGAACAGATTAAGGCGATTTGTAATGACCACGGTGTATTTCTCATTGAAGATTGCGCACACGCCTTGTTGGGTTCCCATAATGGGGCAGATCTCGGCACCTATGGTGACATAGCGGTTTTCAGTGTTCTCAAGACACTTCCAGTTCCAAACGGCGGAGTTCTGGTCGTTAACAACAATAATTTCAGGTGGGCGCACCAACAACTTGAGCCTAGCCGTTTTTCAAGCGCATTTTACGTTGCCGACCTCTTAAGACAGAAGACCCTTCCAAGGGGAGGCCTTAATGTTGCTCTTGAGTCGGGAGCTTATGGTGCTTTTTACCAAGGGATGAACATTGCCAAGAGATTTATCGCTGCCGCAAGGAAGATAAGCAATTCCAGAGGTCTTTCTCTTGCACGCCCTGATTCGTATGATTTCAGGGAAGACTTGATCCCTTGGGGAACATCGAAGGCATCCGAGCGCATCATTGCCGGCACGGATATGAGCAGGGTAAAGAAAACGAGGAGAGATAATTTTGGCAAATATCTTGCCTGGTTTTTGGCTGAACGTCCCGCAGGCATAACGCTTCCCTTTACCGAACTACCCGAAGGCGTCTGCCCACTCTTTTTCCCGCTTATTTTCGAAGAGGAAGGGAAACGCGAGATTGTGCATGCCAGGATGAAAGAGCGGGGCATAACGACGTATCCCTGGTGGGATAGGTTTCATCCCGCCGTGCCGTGGGATGAGTATCCCGATGCGGTTTACCTGAAAAAGCACCTGTTCGGTCTCCCTGTCCATCAGGATCTTGAGCCGGCCATGATCGAACGGGTTCTGACCGAATTCGCCGATTTGATGCAGCACTGAAGGAACACGATATTGTCCAGTCTGAAGACGCTTTTCAAACAATCATCCCATTATTTTGTCGGCCAAGTCGCGCTCATGGCTGCAGGTTTCATTTCGTTCCCGATCCTGACCAGGATTTTCAGCGTCAGCGACTATGGCCAACTCAGTCTTATCCTCACGACGCTGTTCATCCTGATCGCCATTGCCAAGTTCGGAATCCCCAATTCGATAGTCCGTTTTTATGGAGAACATAAGGTTGCCGGTACCCTCGACAACTTGGCGAGTACCATGGTTTTCGGAATTGTGGGGATTTCTGTCATTACAGCGGTTCCCGTTGTGGCTCTTGGGGCCATCGTCAGGCCCGCATCGCTGGAGTTGGGCCTTATCGTCATTGTGACACTATTACTGGTGACGGGGAGCATTTCCGATGTGTTGACCAGTTTCCTCAGGGCCGAACAGCGAACAAAGCTTTACAATCTCCTGACCATCATCAAGCGTTACGGTTCTCTCGGCCTTGGTGTTCTCTTCACGTTCTATCTTGTGAAGGGGCTCCAGGGGTTCTTTATTGGTCAGCTTTTGGTGAGCGTTGCGATAATGGCGGCGCTGTTCTATCTGACGTTCAGAAGGTATGAGGTGAGCACAGGGAAATTCTCAGCGACTCTCCTCAAGGCATCGGTCTGTTACGGGGTTCCTCTGGTCTGGGCGGAGTTCGGTCACCTGGTGCTCAATTATGTTGATCGATATCTGATTCAATATTTCCTTGGACCGGCGCCCCTAGGGATCTATACGGCCGGATACAATCTGGCGACCCACATCGCGGAAGCTATCATCTATCCGATCAATTACGCGATGACCCCCGTGTACATGTCGATTCTCGTCAATGATGGAACGGAAGCGGCCAGGCAGTTCTTTACGAAAATGTTCAAATATTTCCTGTTGGTGATGATCCCGGTGGTTTTCGGCGTCACTGCAACGGGGAAGCAGATCATTACCGTACTCGCGTCGAGCAAGTACCAGGATGCCTATGGTGTTCTGGTGTATGTGATAATCGGCCAGGCAGTGTATGCCTGCACCATCATTCTCAATAGCGGGCTTTTCATCAGCAAGAAGACGTATATCGTCAACAGGGTGATGTTGTTTACCTGTGTTGTCAACGTGATCCTCAACCTTGTTCTCATTCGGGTCAACGGCATCGTCGGGGCTGCCCAGGCCACGCTCGTTTCGTATGTCCTGTACGCAATCATAATAACCTACTACGCCTTCAGGGAGTTCAGTTTCAAGGTGGAGATGAAGCCTGTTATCTTCTATTTCATGGCATCCCTGTTCATGTTCTTTGTGGTGGTGAATATTCGCCTTGAAAACGCCGCTATGAGTTTACTGGTACAGGTCCTGACCGGCATTGCTTTATATGCCGGCATTGCCTTGATTCTTGAGGAAGAGGTCCGTAACTATTTTAAAAAAATCTTGTTCCAAAAGAAAATAACGCTATGAACATAAAGCAATACTTTAAGAACTTGCTTTATTTCATAGTTTACTATTCCGGCGCATTGCATGCGTTGATCATGCTCATGCGCTTGGTATCAAGGAATCACAGAGGGCTCATTCTCTTCTTTCACCGTTTCGACGATGGAAGCTCTGATCATCTCCTTCCGTCTCTGCACGTTCGGGAGTTCGAGAAGCAGGTCGGGCACTTGAAGCGCATGTATTCTGTCGCAACCATGGATGCTGTTGCTGATAGCGTAGCCAAAGGCAATCCGTTTGCCGCCCCAGTTGTGGCGATAACCATCGATGACGGCTACAGGGACAACTACACGCTTGCCTATCCGGTGCTCAAAAAGCATGGCGTGGCGGCTCTTGTCTACCTCACCGCTGGGTTGATGGACACCAACAACGGGCTTTGGCTCGACGATATGGAATTTGTCCTGACCCATGCGAGGGAGAACCGGTTTACTCTCCCGGAGGTATTTGGTGAAAGGCTGGTGGATATCTCTACGGTCGAAGGGAAGCGCGATGCCCTGAAGGAGTTGTACCGTGCCATGCTTCCCCGCAACAATCATGAGCGGCGACACATCGTTGACTGCCTGACCCACAGCCTGGGGGTGACGGCGGTGGATCTGGCCCGACGCGAGCGCACCATGATGACATGGAATGAGGTGAAGGAAATGGCAGCCAATGGAATCACGTTTGCCGCCCATACGTTGACTCACCCCTTCCTGCCGGTTCTACCCCAGCACGAGGCGCAGAAAGAAATCAGGGAATCCCGGGAGCGGATTGAAGAAAAATTGGGTGCGAAGGTAAAGCACTTCGCTATCCCCAACGGCAAGCGTGAAGACTTTACGGAAGACCTGCGCGATTACTGCCGCACCATCGGTTTCCAAACAGTGGTAACGACTGATGCGGGACCGGTTTCGGGGGGCGATGATCTCTTTTCGCTCAGGCGCGTCATTCCGCCTCCTCCGATGCATGTTTTCGCGTGCGAGGTGGCGAGGTACTTCTTCCTGTCACGTTCAACACAGTCCTGTGAAAGAAATGTGCGTCGCACGGCCCCTGCCGTAATCTCCGGCGTTGTGGGGGCATTGTTTCTGTCATTGCTGTTGCCATCTGTCGGCCTCCCCGTTCAGCGGACAAAGGCCCATTCACAGGAATCCAGTTTTGTTGTGGATGATTTCAACTTTTACGAGATTCCTGCATCTGGCCGCCCTCCAAAGGGCCAGGTGTATGTGGACCCAGTCTTTCATTCGAGGATCACCAGAATTACCGACGCACCGGTTGATGTACCGGGCCGCCATAACCACTACGCCCAGCCCGGTTATCCCAAGCACGACATAGAGAATGCGGACGGCTCCATGCTCATTGTCCAGTCATTTTCCGGCAGTTGCTGGCAGATTTGGAATGCCCGTCCGCCGTACAATAAAATACGCGAAATTCCGGCGTCGCTGATAGGGTGGGGCATGCCCATCGATGCCCGCTGGGACAACGCCGACCCGGATATTCTTTACTATTACAAGGGAACTCAGTTTTTCAAATACAGTGTAACTGATAACAAATCTGTGATGCTGCACGATTTCAAGAAGGATTTTCCCGACGAACCGGTCGTGGCAGCCACGACACTGGAAGAGGGGGATGCCTCCGATGACAGGCGTTATTGGGCATTCTTAATCAGGTGCAAGGACCCGGAGCGCATCAAACAGAAACGCGATCCCTGGTATAATGCTGCGTACGTTGTCTACGACAAGGATTATCACGGGAAGGACAAGGGGAAGATTATCTCTACCCTAACGAACAAACAGCCCGCGTGGCGCGAAGCGGGATTCATCTCCATGAGTCCTTCAGGCAGATACGTCTGGATAGGCGATACACACAGGGTCTATCAGAGAGACTTTTCTTCGTACCGTGATTTGGGCTGTAGTAATCACGCTGACATGGCGTTTAGTGATGAGGGAAGGGAAGTTGTTGTTTGCGGCGGTGAACGCTACAGCGGGACCAAGGACCTTGGTGTCTGGTACAAGATGATTGATTTGGAGAACGGGGAGTTCACTTGGCTGTCACCGGCCGGCAAGGCGGCCTATCATATTTCTGGAAATTCCCATGATGTTCCCGGTTGGGCGGTCGTTTCCATTTATGAGCCCACTGCGCCGGCGCGGCCCTCGAAATGGTACGACCATTCCATAAGCATGATCGAACTGACAAGGCGGAAAGCGCCGGAGCCGAGAGTCTGGCGGGTTGCCCACACCCACACCGTGAGGAAGAGTTATGCTGATGATCCCTTTGCCAAGATCAATAAAAAGGGGACCAAGATCTGGTTTGGAAGCGGGTGGGGGAATTCATTCAAAGATGGTCAATATGATCTGTATCAGATAGATTTGCCGCAAGGGTGGCCGGAAGTGATGAAAAGCCGGTTGCGTTCGAATCTGACGGATAAACGTCAGTAGAAAGGAGTTCGGTATGAGAAGGGGCTTGGGGGTCACATTTCTTCTGGTTCTGATGTGCAGTGCACTAGCAATAGCCGATATCTCGAAGATAGATGACGTGCCAAGGATATCAGCTGCTCAGGCCTACTCGAAGTTCATGAAAGGTGATGTCATTCTTGTCGATTCCATGAACGAGAGGACTTATGCCAAGTACCATGTTCTTGGCGCGGTGAGCCTTCCGGGAGATGGGGAGGATGATCTGAACAAGATCAGACAGATGGCAGAACCTGTGCCTCTGGGCCAGGAAATTATCGTCTATTGCGATTGAGCTGGCGAGAGCACAAGCGCTAGTGTAGCGCTTACGTTGATTCAAAAAGGATATAAAAAGGTGAGTGTTGTGAATGGCGGCTACAAGGCAATGACCAGATTCGGTTTCCCAATGTACACGGGGGGAAAAGTGGTTTTCCCCAAGAGCAATGTTCTCAAGAGATAACTGCCAATGCTGACAAAGGTTCTGCCATTTCTTGTGTATCTGATGTCGTTTCCGCTCATGTTTGCGACGGCGGCCCGGGTTGAGATCGGACTCTATTTCTTTCTCACGTTTGTTCCCGTTATTGCTGTTATGAAGAAAATAACGGAGTTGCCTGGCGGTAACAATGTTGTGGACGGTTTTCTGCTGGCGATGATCATCGGTTGGTTCTCTAACTCTTCACGGGAGTCGAAACCCTTTTTCACTAAGGCGCCTGAGAATACGGTTGTCATGCTGGTCATCCTGGGTAGCCTGATAAATCTTATCCGTGGTTACACCTACATGGGGATGTCGGACGACATAAATTTGGTAAGACTTATGGCCTGGAAGAATTACATGATCCTCCCGGTCCTTTACTTCGTTACCGTCAACAATGTGGATGATTTCAAACAGGTGCGTTCCATGATCATCTGCATAGTCATATCCCTGATAGGGATGGACTTTAACTTTTACAGTACCTTCAGATGGATACGCGCCGAGCACTATTCCCATTCCATCAGGATATCCGGGCCTTTCAGCTTCCTCGGCCCCAATGAAGTTGGCGCTTTCTTCGCCATGTACACCTTCCTGCTCATCGGTATTTTCTATTATCTAGAGGAAAAGAAGCTGAAATACGCAGTCCTGTTCGTCATTGCGTGCAATTTTTATCCGATTCTTTTTTCCTATTCGAGGGCGGCGTATATAAGCACGGTGGCAGGATTCATCGCGCTTGGCATCCTCAAGGACAGAAGGGTGTTCTTCGCTCTGTTCGTGGTTATCATCGGTTACAGGATACTTCTGCCGAATTCCGTCGTTGAACGTATCGACATGACATTTTTGAATAAGGGAGATGTTTCTGCATCTGTTGCCCAGTCGAGTGAAGTTGATATAGGTGGCGTTTCGCTTGATACGGTTGGAAGAAAAGAGTTGTGGGACAAGGCAAAAGAATATTTCTATGAACAGCCCATTATAGGTATCGGCTTTGATACTTTCAGGCATCGCGAAGGAATGATTACTCACAGCATGTACATGAAAATACTCGCCGAACAGGGAATGCTTGGAATGAGTATCTTTATCTTGTTCATGCTGGTACTGATCAGGCAGGCTTACCGATTATTCAAGAAGTCGACAGAGAAATTCTGTCAAGGAATTGGATTGGGATTTTTGCTGTGCATTGTGGCCCATTTAGCCGGAAGCATAAGCGGCGACGAGTCTCTTTACTATAATCTAATGGCGATATTCTGGATTTTCATGGGATTGGTTGCAAGTCTTAACCAAAAATATGTCACTGATGATTTGCTGGATGTTCAACCGGCGGAGTCGCCTTGATGGAATATCTTTTCTGGATACTGATAGCTGTTATTATTTACACCTATTTCGGCTATGCATTGCTGATTCCTCTCATCGGTCTTTTTGTGAAAAGGCCGTTGGACCGGCGCGACATAACGCCTCGGGTGACCTTTCTGATCACTGCCTACAACGAGGAGAAAAACATCCGCAAGAAGCTGACTGAGGTGCTGGCCCTCGACTATCCCCGGGAGCAGTTGGAGGTGATGGTTGCCTCCGACGGTTCCACTGACCGCACCGACGATATAGTGGGTGAGTTTCGCGGCCAGGGGGTGGTTCTGAAGCGGGTTGAGGGTAGGGTAGGGAAAACGACCACTCAGAACGAGGCGGTGAAGGCGGCCACCGGCGATGTGATTATCTTCTCAGATGCCACGACGGTCTATGAGAAAGACGCTATCCGCAAGCTGGTCCGCAACTACAACGACCCTGAGGTGGGGGCAGTGAGCGGCCGCTACGAGTACGTGAACCCAACAGGCGCGCCGGTGGGAACCGGCTCGATTCTCTTCTGGAAGTACGAGAACTTCATCAAGAGCATGCAGACGCGGATAAGGACCATCTCGGGGTGCTGCGGCTGCATCTACTCGGTGCGCAAGGCTGCCTATGTGCCGCTCCCAGGCGACATCATCAGCGACCTGGTGGAACCCCTCATGGTGATCCAGCGCGGGTATCGGGTGGTCTTCGAGCAAGAGGCGGTTGCCTACGAGGAGACTACCGAAAAGTCCCACGAGGAGTTCCGGATGCGGATTCGGGTCATCACCCGGGCCATGCGGGGAATCCTCTATGCCCGGGGGCTTCTGAATCCCTTCCGCTTCCCCTTCGTCGCCTTTCAGCTCTTATCCCACAAAGTGCTCCGCTGGCTTATTCCGTTCTTCCTGATCGGGTTGCTGGTGGCTAATGCGTTTCTGCTCGACAAGCAGTTTTATGTTATGACCTTCGCGCTTCAGGCGGCGTTTTATCTGCTGGCGTTGATTGGTTTCGGCGCCGACCGGGTGGGTAAGAAGTTTAAGCCAGCCGCAGTGCCGCTCTATTTCTGCATCGTGAATACGGCGTCGCTGATTGCGTTTTTCAAGACCCTTGCGGGGCAGAAGATGGTTACGTGGGAGACGGTGCGGAAGTAAAGCTCGTATTACCCCTCACCCGGCCTTCGGCCACCCTCTCCCCTCAGGAGAGGGTTTGATTTTACCCCTCTCCTTGTGAGAGAGGGGCAGGGGTGAGGGGGAAGGAAACGCCAGTGGCCGTTCCATCCACTATTCTTGACAAAGCACGGGTATTGAGGGCCAATCAGACGGATGCGGAAAGTTTGCTTTGGGGTATCCTGCGTGGGCGCCGTTTCTGCGGGGTAAAGTTTCGTCGTCAACATCCTGTTGGCGGATTCATATTGGATTTTTATTGTCATGATTCGCTGCTGGCCATCGAATTGGATGGCGGTGGTCATGCCGCAGAGGAGCAACGTGCTTATGATGACGAGCGCACTAGAGCACTTGAGGCGGCTGGTATCAGAGTTCTTCGCTTCTGGAACAATGATGTAATAAGCAATACGGACACTGTTCTTGCAGCAGTGTATGAGGCTCTTTTCCCCTCACCCCTGCCCCTCTCCCCTGGGGCGAGGGGAGAAATCAAACCCTCTCCTTGAGGGAGAGGGTGGCCGAAGGCCGGGTGAGGGAGAATTTAAGAAGGAGATAAACCATGCAGGTATACCCGCTGATCATGAACAGGCTCGTCATGCCGGCCGCGTCGCGGTTCACCGACCTCAAAATATGGGACGAGTACAAGGCAATGATGAAATCGGAGAGGCTGAGTCTTGAGCAACTGCGCCAGATGCAGTTGACCAAGCTTCGGGCCATTGTCCGCCATGCCTACGAGAACGTCCCTTTTTACCGACAGCGGTTCGAGTCGATCGGGCTGCATCCTGAAGATATCAAGTCCCTTGAGGATATCGAGCGGATTCCGCCGACCACCAAGGATGACATTATGGCCAACTTCCCCGAGGGAATCACGGCCGAGGGGATGGACCGCAGCCGCTGGAAGTACGTTGCCAGTTCGGGCACGACGCGCAAGATCATGGGTATCCACGATTTCCGCAAGTCAACCCTCAACTGGGCCGCGGGAATCAGGGCACACAGGCTTGCCGGCAACCACAGGATGGGGATGAAATGGATGGAGATTCCTCCTCACATGTGCACGACAATCTGCGGGATCAATGACGGGCCCAAGGGGGAGAAACTCTCTACGAAGAAGCTTGTTGAGCTTGTGAAGGGGGGCGATTTCGGCGGTGCGGGGAGGCATGTGTACGAGGGGCTCTACAGCATGCGTCACGACCTGTACAAGCGGGTGACCCTCCCTTCCTTCGGTCCTGAGGGGACCAATATCCCCGAAAGCGATATCGTTTCCTATCTGGATTCCATCCGGAGCTATCAGCCACACCTGCTGGAGGGGCTTCCTCTCTACCTCTATACGTTTGCCAAATACATCCTCGACAAGGGTGTTCCCGCTCCCCGGGTCGGAGTCATTAAGCCGTTCGGTGGTTCGCTTACCCCCTATATGAAGCAGATCATCGCCACGGCGTTTGGCTGCGAGGTGTACGACACTTACGGCTGCAGCGAGTTGGGCTTTATGGCCTGCGATTGCCCCAAGCACGAAGGGGTCCATCTCTTCATGGATCTCTACCATGTGGAGGTCCGTCACGGTGACCGGGCCGCGGCACCGGGGGAACTGGGCAAGTTCTACGTGACCGATTTGGAAAACGTGGCCATGCCGTGGATCAGGTACGAGATCGGGGATGTGGGGCGGTACTTCGAGGATGACCACGGATGCGGCAGGAGAGGGATCCGCCTTGAGGTGGAGGGGAGGGTGCAGGACACCCTGGTCAACTCCCAGGGGAAGTTTTTCACCAGTGACGAGGTGTTCGACTTTTTCCATGCCCGGAAAGAGATCGACAACTTCCAGTTGACGGAGAAATCCTCCGGCCGGTACGAGCTGCTGTGCGTTCCGGTCGAAGGTGAGGAGATTGACCGGGAGGGGATTGCCAGGGATTTCCGGGAGTTCTTCGACCCGGAGGCCAATATCAAGGCTTACGCGGTGAAGACCATCAAGGCCGAGGACGGCGGTAAGTTCAGGTTTATCAAGGCAAAGGGGCACGACAAGCTGTAATTGCTCATGGCTGCAACGTTACCCCTCACCCGGCCTTTGGCCACCCTCCCCCATGGGGAGAGGGTTTGATTTTTACCCTCGCCCTGGGGGAGAGGGGCAGGGGTGAGGGGAAAGATGAGGAGATTTTTGATGGACATCCAGAAAATCCGGGGAGATTTCCCCATCTTTGAGAGGCGCATCAATGGGAAGCCGATTGTCTATTTCGACAGCGCCGCAACTACCCAGAAGCCTCGGCAGGTGATCGATACGCTTTCCAACTACTACGCGAATCACTGCGCCAACATCCATCGCGGGGTCCATACCCTGTCCCAGGAGTCGTCGGAGCTCTATGAGGAAGCACGTCGGACCGTGGCCCGTTTCATCAATGCCGACGAGCGGGAGATCGTGTTCGTCAGGAATACGACCGAGGCGATAAACCTGGTGAGCACCTGCCTCAAGGGTGAGGGGCAGATTCTGTCCACCGTTACCGAGCACCATTCGAACCTCCTTCCGTGGGGGCGTTCACGGGACGTGGACTATGTGGACATCGACGCCCATGGGCGGATCGATGTGGAGGACCTGAAGGGAAAATTGCAGAAACCGACGCTTCTGGTCGCTGTGACCCATGTCTCCAATGTGCTCGGACTGATCAATCCGGTGGAAGCGGTTATAGCCGAGGCGCGGAAAAACGGGGCGCTTACGCTGGTGGACGCGGCCCAGTCGGCGCCACACATGGAGATCGACGTCAAGGCGATGGGGTGCGATTTCCTGGTTTTCAGCGGACACAAGATGCTGGCGCCCTCGGGTATCGGTGTCCTCTACGTGCGGGAAGAGCTCTACGAGCGGATGGAGCCCTATCTTATGGGGGGGAGCACCATCAAGGAGGCCCATCTGGGGAGTTATGTCCCGGAGGAACCCCCCACCTGCTACGAGGCCGGGACACCGAACATCGAGGGTGCCATTGCCCTGGCCAGCGCCATCGATTATCTGAGCGACATCGGGATGGAGAATGTGCTGGCCCACGACAAGGCCCTGATGGCGTTGGCCCTGGAGAGAATGAAAGCCATCGACAATGTGGAGCTTTACGGTAGCCTCGATCCGACGGACCGGCTTTCGGTCATCACCTTCAACGTCAAGGGGATGGGGTGTCACGGCGTGGCCAAGGTGCTGAACCTGAGGGAGAACATCATGATCCGCTCGGGTTTCCACTGTGCTCAGCCCCTCCACGATCGGCTTGGTATCGGGCCTACGGCTAGGATGTCGTTTTATATCTACAACACGCCTGAAGAGATCGAGCTTGCGGCAGAGCTTCTGGGGAAGATTGCGGAGTTTATTTAAAAAACCTCTCACGAAAGCACGAAAGGTTGAAAGCACGAAAAACGGCATAAAAACAGGCTGATTAGCCTAGCCCTTCTCCCCCAGGGAGAAGGTGGCCGAAGGCCGGATGAGGGGGTAGGAGAATGAAGGATCAACCACTTCCCCCTCACCCTGTCCCTCTCCCTCAGGGAGAGGGACAACTTGGTTTAGAGGTTTTGGGTTTATTTTCGTGCTTTCTCAATTTCGTGTTTTCGTGGTCAAAGAATTTGAATGCTAAACGCTCTTAGTTTCGACATAGAGGACTGGTTCCAGGTGGAAAACCTGAAGGGGGCCATTGCCGCCGAGAGCTGGAATACGTGCGACCTGCGGGTGGTGAACAATACCCGCAAAATTTTGGATTTGTTGCGGCGCCATCAGACCCGGGCAACATTCTTCATTCTCGGATGGGTTGCGGAGCGGTGCCCCGACCTTGTACGGGAAATTGCCGATGCGGGGCATGAGATCGCCAGCCACGGCTATGGGCATGAACTGGTCTACACCCAGACTCCTGAGGAGTTCCGCCGGGATCTTCGGCGATCGAAGGATATTCTGGAGGGGCTTGCGGGAACGGTTGTCCGGGGGTACCGGGCGCCTTCGTTTTCCATCAACCCGGAAACGCCCTGGGCTCTCGACGTGCTGGTTGACGAGGGGTTCACCTATGATTCCAGCGTATTCCCTACCTCGTTTCACGACCGGTACGGCTTCAGCGGTTCTTCTCTTTCTCCGTTCCGCTTCGGCAACGGGCTGGTGGAGGTGCCCCTGTCTACGGTAAGGTTCGGCGGCAAGAACATTCCCGCCGCCGGAGGGGGATATTTTCGCCTCTTCCCCTATCCGTTTTTCCGCTATCTGGCGCAACGGATCAATGGCGAGGGGAGGGCGCTGGTGTTCTATCTCCACCCTTGGGAGCTTGACCCGGAACAGCCGCGGATTCCGATCCGGCACGATTACCGGTTCAGGCACTACGTGAACCTGCGCAAGACAGGCAGGCGGCTGGATCGTCTACTGGGTGATTTCAGGTTCGGAGCGATGGGGGAGCTTGTGGCAAGGGTTGGCGGCAATGTTGCGGAGGCGCGGCAGTATCTCCATGGGTGATGCATCCGGTCAGCAGAAATCTTGTAATCGTCCGATTACGGTCATGTACATTATCGACACCTTCCTGTCGCCATGCGGTTCGCCGATGCAGGGGGGGGCGGAGAAACAGCTCGGCATTCTGGCGTCGTCCCTCGATCCGTCCCGTTTCCGACCCCTGGTTGTTCAGCTCGCGCCAAGGGGCGCGGTTCCTCTTAAGAACGGGACACTTGGTCCCGCGCGGGTGTTCCATTTTCCGACAGGCAAGTTCTACTCGCCCTCAGGATTTGGGCAGATGCTCCGGATTGCCCGCCTGGCGCGTGAAGAGCGGGTGGATATTATCCAGACCTTCTTTGAGAAGGCTGAGGTGATGGGGTGGCTGGCACGACGGCTTGCCGGTGTTCCGGTCTGGATGACATCGAGGCGGGACTTGGGGTTCAAGCGCAAGCCGGTGTATGACCGGATTTTTCGGATATCCTCCCGATCCTGCGATGGTCTTGTGGCCGTCTGCCGGGCAGCGAAAGATGAAACCGTCACCAGGGAGGGATTTCCCGCCGGGAAGATAGAGGTTATCTACAATGCCCTGGAGGATGGTACGTTAGGGGGGGCTGTTTCCCCTTCTGGTTCGCGGGCCGACCTTGGGTTACCCACGGAGGGTCCTCTTGTGGGAATGGTTGCCAATTTCAACTTTGAGATCAAGGGCCACCGTTACTTCATCGAGGCGGCAGCTCGGGTGGCTCGGGAAAGAAGCGGCGTCCTCTTCGTGTTGGTGGGAGACGGGGCACTTCGAGCCGCCTGCGAACGGCAGGCCCGAGATCTTGGGATTGCGGAGCGGATTCATTTTCTGGGGAAGCGGGGCGATGTGCCGGCAATCCTGGCGCACCTTGATGTTTCAGTGCTCTGTTCAACGAGCGAAGGGCTTTCCAATGTCATCATGGAATCCATGGCGGCTTGCAAGCCGGTAGTGGCGACACGGGTGGGGGGGAACCCTGAGCTGGTTCAGGACGGCGTGACCGGTCTGGTGGTGCCCCCTGCCGATTCGACCGCCTTGGGGGAGGCGATCGGAGCGCTTCTTGACGACCCGCCGCGAGCCGCAGCCATGGGGGCGGCAGCACGACAGATTGCCGAGGAGCGATTCTCAGTGCGGGCCATGGTTGAAGCGCACGAGAAGCTGTATGCTCGGTTGTGCCTGGAAAAGATATGAATCAAAAAACTTTTCACGAAAGCACGAAAGGTTGAAAGCACGAAAAAAGGCATAAAAACAGATGAAGTCTTAAAATATAAGGGTTTTATTTGTTTCTTTCGTGCTTTCCTAATTTCGTGATTTCGTGGTGAAAGTTTTTGAGTATGCGAGAGGTACTATGATGGAGTTAGCCGCGAAAAGCAGTCTACTGCCCGACAGAAAGGGAATGTTCCTGGGGTTGGTTTCCCTCGGACTGTTCCTCTATGCTTACCACGATACCTTCCTGTGGCTCGTGGAGCGGTACGACAACCCCGATTCCCACTACTCTCACGGTTACTTGATTCCGTTCATCTGTGGCTATCTGGTCTGGCTGAAGCGGAAAGATCTGGCTGAACTGCCGCGGTCGAGTTCGCGGCTGGGGTTAGCCCTGATCGTCGGTGCTTTGCTGGTCCACGTGGCGAGCGTCTGGACCCACACCTTCTTTACCTCCGGCTTTTCGATCATGACCCTGGCCATCGGCCTCTGCCTCTATCTCTACGGCCCCGCGATCACCAGGCAACTTGCGTTTCCATTGGGGTTCCTCGCCTTCATGTTCCCGCTGCCGATGCGGGTAATCTCTGCTGTTTCCTTTCCCCTAAAGATGATGGTCGCCAACATGGGCACGGCAATCATGGAGCGGTCCGGAATGCCCATTGTCCGCGAAGGGGCGGTGATCCACCTGACCAACGCCACGCTTTCCGTGGGGGACCCCTGCAGTGGCATCCGCTCCCTCATTGCGTTGATGGCCATGGGAGCCCTGTTCGCCTATCTCCTTCGGGGCAGCTTTACCAGAAAACTTCTTATTTTTCTTCTGGCGGTGCCGGTGGCCATTGCGACTAATGTGTTGAGGGTCTGTACCCTTATCTTTGTGGCCGACAAGTTGGGGGGAGAATGGGCGTCTCCGGAACACTGGTTCCACACCACCTCTGGTCTTGCTGTTTTCTTTGTCAGTATGGCCATTCTTTTCGGCATCATGAGGGTTCTGGAGCGTCCTGAATGAAAGCGATTACGATATTACTGCTGTTGCTTGCCACGTCGGGATTTGTCCTGATTGACAACCATCTGGCCAACAAGCCGGTTACGGTTAAGCTCGAGGATTTCCCCTTTACTGTGGGAGAGTGGCGGGGAACCCCCTATACCGTTGAGGAGCGGGTTAAGGACATCCTGGAGACCGAGTACATCCTGAGCCGCGATTATACGAGCCCCCAGGGTGAGCATGTGTATCTCTCCCTGGTCTACTATCCCGACAACAAGATCGGTTTCCACAACCCCGAATCGTGCAATACCGGCGTCGGCATGAAGGTGCTTGAAGAACGCATTGTCCCGATTACGGTGACGCTCGCCGGTGGTAAACAGGAGCAGATCGATCTCAACAGGCTGGTGCTGGGCTATACCGAGCCGGTCCGGGTTATTTACTACTTTTATCTGTCCGGCGACCGGATGTCCGGCAAGTATTCAACTTTCAGGTGGGAGATGCTTCAGCAGCAGATGCAGTTCAAGCGTCCGAGCGGCGCCCAGGTGCAGTTGCATATTCCGGTGCGGGGGAGTGTGGATGCGACGCGGGAAGTGGTGACGCGCTATATGAATTCCCTGGCTCCTGCTCTCATCTCTTTTTTCTGATTTATTCTGTCCCCTCACCCCTGCCCCTCTCCCTCAGGGCGAGGGGATAATTTAAACCCTCTCCCTGGGGAGAGGGTGGCCGAAGGCCGGGTTACCCGTGACTGAAAAGCCTCTCCATATCCTCCATCTTATAAGCACCTCCGGCCTTCTGGGGGCCGAGCGGGTGCTGCTTGAACTGGCGTCCCAGTCCCGTCGACTCGGCATGAATGTGACCGTGGCCGCTTTGAAAAACAGCCGAAATCCGAATACGGAACTGGCAGAGGCTGCCCGCAGGGCTGGGCTGACCACCGTGGTCGTCCCGTGCGGGGGACGTTTCGATGCGGGTGTTATCGGCACCCTTGCGGAGGTGCTCCGCAAATCGGGCGCACATATTGTCCACTCCCACAACTACAAGAGTAATTACTACGCCCGGAGGGCTGCGGCGCTAACAGGTGCGCGCTGGATCGTCACTAATCACGGCAGGAGGGCCGGTTTTAAACTGCTCGTTTACGCTCTTCTCGATGCCTTGCTGGTGAGGAAGGCCAACCGGGTAGTTGCCGTGTCTCCAAGAATCGCCGACCAGCTTGCAGCATTGGGAATCAGCAGAAGGGTTCTGTCGGTCATAGACAACGGGGTCGATTTCAATCGTTTCGAAAACCTGCCGGACAAGATTGATGCCGGCAGATCGCTCGGAGTATCCGAAGATTCCTACGTAATCGGCACTGTGGGGGCGCTTACGGAGGAAAAGGGACACTGTTATTTGCTGCAGGCAGTGACTAGCGTCCGTAAATCGATGCCGAACGCAGTGTGCGTGCTGGTGGGAGATGGCCCTGAGAGAACCCGCCTTGAGCAGATGGCCCGGGAGCAGGGCATTGCGGAAGCGGTTGTTTTCGCGGGAAAACGGGATGATGTCCCGTCGATTTTGCCTCGCTTCGATCTTTTTGTCCTTCCATCCCTCAGCGAAGGGCTTCCCATGGCCCTTCTGGAGGCGCAAGCGGCAAAGGCTCCGGTCATCGCTACCAACGTGGGGGCAATTCCCAGCGTCATCCAGAATGGAATCACCGGTCGGATCGTTCCTTCCGGAGATGCTCCGGTCCTTGCTGAAGCCATAATTTGCAGCCACGACGAAGCGGACAATACCCGCCACATGGCGCTGAAAGGGTACGAACGAGTGAAAGAGCACTATTCTGCTGAAATCATGGCACAGCGTTATCTCGAAATCTACCGGGAGATGATTCTAACAGGGGGTCCTAAGGGATGAACGTCCTGTTTCTCTCCACCAAGAGCCCCTATCCCCTCATCAACGGCCACAGTCTGCGTACCTATCACACACTGCGGGATGCGGCGCGACGCCATGACGTTACCCTGGTGACCTTCATCCAGCAACCGGAACATGAGCTGAAGCCGGAGCATATTGAGCATCTCAAGAGTTTCTGCAAGGAAGTGCACACGTTTCCGATTCCTGTTGATCAGTCACGCGCAAAACTCGCCTTTTCACTTGGCCTCAACCTGCTGTCCGACCTTCCTTTCGTGGCGACCAAGTATGACTCACCGGCGATGCGGGCGAAAATCAGGGAGATCATTGGGAACAACAAGATTGACCTTGTCCATGTGGACTTGCTTCCCCTCTCGGTCTATTTGAATGAATTTGCCAAGTTGCCAAAGATTTTGGTCAACCACAATGTTGAATCGGTCAGACTTCAGCGTTGGGCGGAATCTGATCCGAGTCCGCTGAAGCGGGCTTTTCTGAGGCTGCAGTGGCGGAGGCTCTGCCGGTTTGAAAAGGAAATGGTTAACCGTTTTGACCGGTGCATTGCCGTTTCCGAGTTGGATCGTGACGTTCTTGTTAATATGGGGGTGACAATACCGATTTCCGTGGTGCCCAACGGGACGAATACCGAGTTCTTCAAGCCCATGGGGCGGCCTCCCATTGAGAATTCCGTGCTCTGGCTGGGACACATGGATGTCCACACTAATCGCGATGCAGTCCTTTATTTCTGGCGCGAGATCTGTCCCTTGATCCGTCAACGCAAACCCGACGCCACCATTATCTTTGTGGGCACTGCTCCGCCCCGGGAGATTGCCGATGCCGCTGCCGGCGACCCGCGGGTGAGGGTGACCGGCTTCGTTGATGATATCCGCACCTACGTCGACGAGGCGCGGGTGGTGGTGGTGCCGATAAGGATCGGCAGCGGCACGCGGCTCAAGATACTGGATGCCATGGGGATGGGAAAGGCTATCGTTTCAACGTCGGTTGGATGCGAAGGGCTTGCGGTGGAGCATGGCAGGAATATACTTGTTGCCGACACCCCCGAGTCGTTTGCGGAAGGGGTAATGTCTGTTCTTGCCGACAATAATTTGCGCGAAGCTTTGGAACTTAATGCGCGGGATTGTGCCTTCACCTATGATTGGAGCAAGTTGTGCGAGGAGCAGGAGCGAACTTATCAGGCAGCGTTGAAAATGTCCGGGGTTTAGCGGATACTTGATTGGACGGATTATGGCTGTAAGCCGATGCAAGGGGGGAAATTCACATGAAAGCTGTCCTGATTAAATCGAAAGAACGCTTTGAAGCCTTTAAGAAGACTCTGGAAGGCAATGGGATTACCTGCGTTGTCCTTGATTTCGATAAGCAGGAGTGGGTTGGTTATGATTACAGTTCGGTCGATTTTCTTATTTATTATTCCTCCTTTGATTTCAGCTCCAATCATCCGCTGGCACTCTATAAGGTATATGACAATCTGATATTTATTAAAAACGAATACCCTCACCTGAAAATGTACCCTGACCCGGCCATCATTAAATACTACAATGATAAATACAGGCAATTTTTGTTCTTAAGCAAACATGGTTATCCGATTCCGCATACAATCCCTCTTTTTTCAGAGGAATCGCTCGAAGAGGCTGATGCGAAGCTCGGGTATCCGATGATCATAAAAAACAGATACGGTGCCGGAGGAGATTCTGTTTTCAAGATCAACAATAAAGAAGAACTCTACGAATTTTATCGCCTGTCCAGCCTTGACCTGTTCAATGTGAGTTCTGTCAAATATTTTACGTCGATGCTGAAAAGAAGGATCTTTTACTATCATCTGATCAAAGCAAAGAGAATGGTGTATCCGTTTTTGTCTACGCCACTGTTGGCACAGAAATTCGTCAAAATTGATCGAGACCTGAAGACTGTTGTGGGGGATGGCAAGGTCGTGGAAGCCCACTGGCGTTTCCAGGCCAACGAGGAGCAGTGGAAGGTCAATATCGATGGTGGCGGGATCGGCGTCTGGAGCGAAGTCCCCCGCGAGGCGCTGGATGTATCGGAGAAGCTCGCAAAGGATTTGGGTACCAGTTGGCTGAATATAGATTTGCTTTATACGGGAGAGGGGTTCCTGATTACCGAATTTTCTCCGGTATGGCACCACTATGCCTATAAAGAGAAGCCTTCCTTCGTTTACAAGGATGACTATAACATTGAGATGCCTTTGGAGGAATCGCTGAATCTTGAGAAGATAATAGTTGAATCTCTTATAAAAAAATCAAGCTGAAAGATTTTGTATGCCGCTAATTAAATCTAAAAATATTATTGTTACTGTCATTTTTGCAGCACTAACAATTATCTTGTCGATATTGTATGCTTGCGGAAATAGTGACGGAAACGCAAAGGTATCTAACTATAGTATCAATCCTGAACATCCAAGAATTTACCTTGATAAGCAAAGGCTGAAAGAAATACGAAGGCGTTGCTCGACTGCCGGTACTGCACAGTTCAAATATTATGCTTTACTTAAAGAGTACGGTGATAAATACAATAGAATAAAATCAAAACCTGCTGTTGATGATTGTTTTATCCTGGCTTTCCTTTATTCGTTGGGTGAGATCCCGGGAGTTGATTATTCACGCCGTTCCGTAAGCGAGTACGGCAGAGCGGCAATCGATATCCTGCTCCAACTGAGCCCTCCCCAGGACTACGATTATTTCAAGCGGCAGACCCCCTTATTTATTGCTTGTTATGACTGGCTTTTCCAGGCAATGAAGCCCCAGGAACGCGCTCTTGTGTACGGCAATCTCATATCATCGGCAGAGAAGATGTGCATGTCCTTGAGCAAGCCGATCGGCGGAAGGTTCAGGGAATCCAGGGAAATGTACGCGTTCTATGGTTTGGCCTTTTGGGGAGATGGTAAGCATATATATCCCGATGATCGGGTATTGGCCGAAGCGGTTGACAAGAGAGCGAGGGGCTATTCAGACTTTTTCGTGTCATGGTGGAGAGATCAGAATCTCGGGATTCTGGAGGCAACTTGCAAGGGAGGGGCTTATCCCGCGGGGACCATGTACGGTGAAGCTCCATATCCCTTTAAGCTGTGGGCCTACGATGCGTGGGCCACGGCTAGTGATTTAAGCTTTTATGATGACAAAACGTCGATAACAGAGTTTCCGTTATTCTTTCTTTACCAGATGCTTCCCTATCCCACTCACGTAAGATATGACAACGCAAACGGGAGGGCGGGTGGGGCAAACGGCATTGTTCGTTATGGCGATTACCGATACGTTGGCTTCACTCCGGTGGCGAGCCGCTTCAATTTCACAAACATTGCTCAGGCTCAAGGGGTTGCCTGGCAAAAAGGGGATAAAGATAGTGCTGCTGCTTTAAACTGGCTGATACAACAACAGGGGGATTTTAAGGAATCGCCGTTGGGCGGCCCTTTTCGTACAGATAAATGGATAGGGCCTAATCCGATCCTTGTTTGGGATATAATTTTCCGCGAGGGTACGATTGAGGCTAAATCACCGAAAAAGCTCAGCCTTCCTCTGGCCAAGCATTTTGGCACTATCAACACCGGCAAGGCGATTAAGCCTGATTTCCCGAACGGCAGACCGGAGGGGGCTGGGATCACTGTTATGCGAAGTTCCTGGGATGATCCTGACGGCACGCTTATCTGGTTCAAGGCGTCAAGCACGCCTGTCGTACATGACCATCGGGATCAGGGGAGTTTTCAGATCTACAAGAAAGGATGGTTGGCGATCGACAGCGGCCAATATGAGGAAACTGCACACCGTGGCAACTATACATCCCGTACGGTAGCCCACAATTCCCTCCTCGTTTACAATCCGGATGAAAGGCTTGATAGTAACAAGACCGATGCAGTTTGGAAGGGGTATGCCAATGATGGGGGGCAACGTTGGGTTGAGCCTCCCAAGAACCTGAAAGAACTTAATGACGGCAGCCAGTTCCTTGGCGGGATTACTGCTTTCAAGAGCGTACCGAATCTATTCGATTTTGTTCAATCTGATATAACAAGATCTTACAATTCCACTGAAATCACTTCGGAAGGGCACAAAGCAAAGGTTTCTCTCGTCACAAGGAGCCTCATCTATCTCAGACCTGACGACATCATAATTGTGTTCGACAAGGTTAACACCACGAAAGATACATCTCCGACAAGGTGGCTTCTTCATTCCATTTACAGGCCTGAATTGAACGGGAAGGAAAGTTTTTCAGGTGTCATATCTTCCAGCCAAAAAATTCCCGGCAAATCCCAGGGGGTGAGGTTGCAGGGAGATGTGCGTGGGGGAATATCCGAGTCACGGGATACGGATGTCATTGCCATAAAGGGATGGAACTTCGGTCCGTCAGAAGGGCGTCTTCTGGTCAGGACTTTGTTGCCGGAACGGCATATAACGCGGGTAGTGGGGGGCGGAGATCGCAAAGGAGTTCGCCGAACCTCCCTCGCCAGGCCTTACGAAGGCGGGGATACCGTTTATCTGCGTGACGCGTCGGGGATCGCGCCCGGCGACTTCGTCTATATTGGGGAGACAGGCAATCCCTATGATAAGGGGAGTTCCGGGAAACCCAACTGGCTGGTCGATGATGTGTACTACCAAGGGTGGGGGAACGTCAGTAACGTCGATTCGACGACGGGACGGGTAACATTCAGTGCATATCGATTCGGCTTGCCCAAATTCCCTCAAGGAACCGGGGCAGTACGAAGCGATCATGCGAATGCCGGTTCGTATGAATTTATGGATGCGGAATATAACCAATGGGGAATGAGTGGGGAGTCCGTGGCAAATGCCGGTCCGTACATCATGCAGCATGGGAGTTGGCGGGTAGAGGTTGAACCGATGGATCCGGAGAGGAATAATTTATTTCTCCATGTTATGGAGCCATGTAATTCTGATAGTTTAATTAACAAAAAAAATATTATTACTAATAATATATCAGTTGTTAAAGAAAAGGAAATTATTAAACTGGATGTGCGGGGACATAAATACAGATATTATATGGAACTGAGCAAGAGAGATTCTAATATGAATATTGATATTTTCGATGCAGGTAAAAAAATATATAGCACCAAGAATAAGATATGACTGAGCTTACATTAAATAAGTTAGGTTAATTAGTGTAAAAACTACTGCAAGCATTGATAAAGCTTAGGTTGATAGTGTTGACAAATTAGCATTAAAGTTTTAAACCTAGCCAGCCGATAAGGAACAATAAATACCAATAACCGATATACGATAATACTAAACCATCCGTGAGGATGGGACGGAAAGCCTAAAGGGTCTCATTGAGACAGCCGGGTCGCCGAAATATCTTTCATATTTTGGCCCCGGCTTTTTTTTATCTAAAGTCTGTTAGAAATCAAGCGGTTTGAGATTACGCATGGAAGGAGGTGAAGAGATGTGAATTACGCAAGAGATAGTAATCAACTGTCGCAAGACGGGATATTTCAGCGTTTGAATCACCTGGAATATGAAACCATTATGCAAGACTCAGGGAGTATAAGATGATAAAAAAACTTGCTGTATTATCGGTTTACACGGTTATTTCGACAGTGATAATGACGTCGCATCAAGCAATTGCAGCAACTGGCACCGCAAAGATCAATTACGTTGTCAATGATACGAATTTTTATCCAATCCCGTCTGTCCCTCAGCCGGCAAAAGGTCAAAGTTATGTCGATCCTCTGTTCAATACCCAGATTACCAGGATTACCGATTCCATTACTGAAGTCCCGAGAATAGCCTCAACTGGGAAATCGGGGTATGCTCAACCTGGGTATCCCAAGCATGACATCGAAAATGCCGACGGAACCAAGCTCCTTGTTCAGTCTTATGCTTCTGGCAGCAGTGCTTGGCACATCTACAATGCAACCCCTCCATACAACAAGATAAAAGAGATTCCTATCAAGTATGTGGGCTGGGGGAGTCCCATAGACGCAAGATGGGATGCAAAAGATCCCAACGTTCTTTACTACCAGTGGAAAAAGACTATGTGGAAGTACAACGTTGTTACGGATGAAAACATAGCCTTGCATGACTTTGGGAAAGATTTTCCCGCGGTGGCGGGAACCAATTACCCTTCGTGCAGTCAAACCATGCAGGAAGAGGGGAAGCCTTCGGATGATTCACGATACTGGGCATTCAATATACGTTGCTACGATCCCTCGAAGAACCCGACCTGGTTCGACGTTGCCAAGGTGGTTTACGACAAGGATTTTTACGAAAAGGACAAGGGGAAGATCATTTCCAGCATTACCCCTGACAATCCCATCTGGCAAGACGCGGGTTTCGTATCCATGAGTCCTTCGGGCAAATATGTCTGGACTGGAGACGTTCACAGGATTTACGACAGGAACTTTACCACTCGAAGAGATTTGGGTTGCGCCAACCATGCTGACATAACTTACGATTCGGGAGGCAAGGAGGTTGTGGTGTGCGGACAGAGGTATTATAAGGGCGGGTATACCGATCTCGGCACATGGCTCAAGATGGTGGATATCGAAACAGGCGAATCTAACTGGTTGGCTCCCATGGGCTCGGGTGGATACCATATTTCAGGGCTCTCTCGCCAAAAGCCGGGATGGGCGGTTGTTTCGACCTATACGCCAAATTTCCCATCCGCGCCGACAAAGTGGGCAGATCAATCCATTTATATGGTGAGGCTGAAGAGAATGGCCAATACGCCGGATAATCTCAACCACGCCCCGGTTTGGCGGGTAGCCAATACGCGCAGTGAGAGAAAAAGTTACAGCGATGATCCGTTTGCCAAGATCAACAAGAGAGGCACAAAGATATTCTTCGGCTCCAACTGGGGAACTCCGTATTCATCGGGGGGGAAATATGATCTTTACCAGATAAATCTTCCTGACTCCTGGTATGTGGACCTTAATGCCTATTGAGGTAACGACAGTTCCGCATAATGCTGCGGGGAAGAGAACAACTCTAAACTAAAATTTGTTTCATATCCGTGCTATAATAAAATTTAAGCTCCTCGTGATTGTCGCGGTTGTCGAATGAAATCCCATCACAAGGAGCTTTTTCTTTTTCTCAATCACTCAATCAGACATATCAGTTGCGGGTTGTATGAAGATCAGGCTAAAGACAATTTTCAATGGCAGTGTTGCGGTTATCTTTTTTGCGGCCCTTGCTGCCTGCTCCCTGCCACCGGTTGAGACTGAATCAGTCAATATCATTTCTTACCAAATCCGCAACCGCGTCGTTTACCTCCAGCAACCATACCTCCGTTCCTCCCTCATTGTCGGATTCAAGGTCGGAACCGGCAATCTCTCCCTTGAAAAGTCTGCGGTCGATGGCGAATTGAGCCTTAACGGCATCCCGGTCGGACGAGACACTATTTCTACCCTTGATGGGCCCACGGGGAGCCTCAGTTTCGATATTCTTGATAATGTGGACCTGGCTGACAGGGATCATCCCTATTTCATACCCGAAGGGCTCTACTCGGTTCAACTTCGAGTCAAGGACCGTGAAGGCAGGGTGGTTGCCCAACTCCGAAAAGAGTTCAGTCGAAACCAACTGGGGCGCACTTTTGTGTCATCTGGTTATGAGTATAAACCGTTCCGGATTCTCCCTGACCAGGATAAAGGCGGTAGCCAGGTGGTTCGTTCGGTCTATGCGCGTGTCGACTGCGACGAGGGAACGTTATTCGCACACAGCCCTCAGGAGCGAGTCTTTATCGGGAGCGTGCCTGGCAAAGAGCCGGCTGGTAAGATGATTACCATTCGCGTGGCTCGGGGTGAACTGCGTTCCGTCGCGCTTTCCCTTCATGCGAGGAGGGATCTCGGCGTTGTATCTCCCCAGGTGTCGCCCCCGCAGAACGCCGACCGCTTGGTCCTTCGCCTGGGGGTATCTTGTGGAGTTGTACGAGACTTGTCCGAAGTGGTACGGGAGGACGCTAAATCAACCACGCTGCATGTCCGCCGGGCTCCCCGACTCATCGAACCAGGGACGGTGACAGTCGGCAAGGATGAGACTCGCGGCTTCTGGCTGACGCTCGCCGTTCCAGTTGACGCGGTTCCCGGCACCTACCAGGGGGCTTTTGAGGTCAGGACCAAGTCAGGAGGACTGCTCACATTGCCGGTAATGGTGGAAGTCCTGCCATTCACGCTGCCGGAACCGGACATCCGCTTCGGCATGATGATGGATTACGCCTTCTACGAACTGGATAATCCCGGATGGAGCGCTGAGGAGAAGCGAATCCTCGCCAAGCGGGGAGAGGAGATCTATCGGGATTTCCGCACCCACGGCATGAACGTCGCCTATCCCCATTCCCATTTCTTCTATCGCACTGACGACAAGGGACGACCTGTGCTCGAAGGACTGAAGGCTGCTCTTGAGTCATATCGCAGTCAGGGATTCTCCGGTCCCTTTGTCTGGTATCTCGGGCATCTGCTCCATACAGCCAAGCCGCAACATCCCGGGAGCATTCTGTTGTATGACGAAGCGGTGGCCGTGCGGCGTCTGCGGGCTCTTCTCTCCGAGTTGGAACGATTGTGCCGCGAAAAGGGAGTCGCGAAGGAACGGGTGTTGATCCAGGTGGTGGATGAGCCAGACCGACGGGACAAGATGCGCACCAAAGTCGGTGAAACGCTCAATGGAATCGTGCGCGAGATGGGATTCAGGACCCTGATTACCCGTCCCTGGCCGAAAATGGATGTAATCTGTACCGGTGATCCGGATAACGATGCCGAGGCCGACAGACTCAGGAAAACAGCGCATGAATGGTGGATCTATCCTAACGGGGCACTGACGGGGCAGAATCTGAGCTATACCCGCTATGTCTTCGGCTTCGGCGCGTGGCGCTGGGGGGTGAACGGTGTCGTGCCATGGACCTACCAGATGAGCCAGGGAAGCAATGGCAACCCCTTCACTGTGCTGGATGGTCCCGAGGTTATGGTAGCCTATCCGGGTGCTGCTGGTCCGCTTTCCACGCCGGTCTGGGAAACAATCCGGGATGGCATCAATGACTATCGCTATATCCAGACACTCCGCGGACTCATTGCCCGGGCAAAGTCTCGGGGCGACGGGCGGGGCGTCCGTGTTGAGCGTGAACTGGAGCGCCTGAAAAAGAGTCTTGGCGCAGGTCCGACGGAGGCGGAGGGGAACTACGGCGCATGGCCACCTGGAAGCTTTGATGAGGTTCGCGGCAGGATTATTGCCCTGATCCGGGAGCTGCGCTGACGACCTCGCGCAGGACGGACCGATTTCCGTAAGGATCGGTCAGTTCTGCGGTGAAGTGATAGGAGATGCCGGGTTTTAAGCCGGTGACGACAATGGTTGGCCTCCGCGAATAAAGAGCCGTTTGGGTTGTGGAAGGGTGAGTATCGGCTGCCGTGACGGTGACATTCATGAGGGCTACTTCCGGTGCGCTTGGATCGAAGTCCAGCTCCGTGCCGACTATAGCGGTGGTTTTGTCGTCTCTGACTGCCCACCGGATAGCGAGTCCCTTGGATGCCCGCGGCAGGGTTTGGTCCATAACGGTATGGTTCAGGTCGGGGTGGAAGAGGGGATCGCCGATCAGCGACGTGGACCAGTTCACGTGATAGGTGGAGCGGAGGAAGCATTCCCCCAGGTCCCTACCGCGCAGGAGGTATTTCTGGAGAATCCGGTTGTCCCAGAAGGTGGTGTTGGTGATGTGGGGGCCACCGCTGCCAGCCGGTGAGCCTGCCGCAGTAACGGTGACCCCTTGCGAGATGAGCTGCCAGACACCGGCTTTTTTATGGTTAAGCCCGTTGGAACTGGAAACGAACCTCTCGATGCCTCCCGGGTAGAATCCGAAGCGCCGCCAGTCCCTCGTTCCGGGTTTGTCGCTGCTGGCGGTGTCGCCTGCTGGACGGGCCAAGAAGGGTACTCCCTGCCCACTTTCCGATTCTCGGATGGGAAATCCAAGTGCGGCCAACTCTTTCCCCCCGGAGAGTTTCTTAGTCACGGCCGATTCCAGAAGCACCGGGAGTTTTGAGGAGAAAAGCCGCTTGATGCCATCTCTCCGCTCTTCATCGTCCATCTCGGGGCGGAGGTACTTCGAGGCGTAGATGGCATAATCGACCAGCCGCTTGGCCTCTTCGGGAGTGCTGCCGTCCAGTCGGGACACGGCGTAGGCGAAAAAGGACTCTTCCTTTTCCCGCCGCTCCCGTTCAAGGGGTGGGAGATTGACGAATGTGGGGGGTGGAGCTCCTTTCCTAAGGAAGGAGTATGCATCAGGATGCATGTAGGGATTCCAGCGGGTTCCTCCGAGGGGATTCCGCATGGCTGTCGTTATCAGGTGGTTGATTACCCCCTTGTCGGAGTCTTTGCCCCGGGAACTGTAGAGGGAAATTATGGGCGGTCGCAAGGTTGCCCAAGGATAGTAGATGGTCTGCAACCGCTGCTCGACAGAGGTGAGGGAGCCGTGTTCGCCCCAGCTCGCAGTGACGCCGTGGTCAAGGCCGAAGACGCCGTTTCCCGCATAGGGGACGCCATGCACCACGACGATGTAGAGGATATGATCCTTGAGGCGTGTGCCGTCGGGAAGGGCATTTCGCGGGTCTTCGAGGAAATTTCGCACGGGTGTCAGTACATCTTCCTCAAGGATTCTGTCGTCGGGAATGCCATCGGGACCGGTGGGGGAGAAAATGAAGTTCCGGATGTCATGGTAGCGGAGCGTGAGGTCTCGAAGCACCGTGCCGGCATGGTTTTTTAAAGTGATAGAAACAGTGACGGTCCCGGCAAAGAATCTGGTGGCGTCGAGCCGGATGCTCCTGCCCTTGCCGTCCGCAGGGGGAGGATAGACGGCATCGTTGCCCGGTTTGGCCGGAATGCCGCTGATCTGCAAAGCCGTTGAGATGGGGGGGACGACTTTTTCCTCTCCGGTCACCTCGGAACGGCAGGAAATGCGGAGGGTCTCCCAATCGGCGTCCGGCTCCGAAATGTGGACTTCCACCTTGCGTGAATCACGGACCAGTTCACCACGGCCCGGGGCTGGTCCCTTGCCTCTGAACGCGATGCCGTTGCGGTTATCGGTGCTCTCTTCCCGGATGGCCCAGTCATTCAGATGCTTCTTGCCCGGGTGGCGGCAGCTCAGGCCGAGGAGATAGGGTTTCTTGCCGGTTTTCGGATCGGCGTGCATGGCCGCGTAGTACTCGGCTACTTCCCGCGAATCCTGTTCCGCAGTGCTCCCTTCACTCCTGTTTTTCCAGTCGGCGTTGTAGATGACGAGAACCCGGTCCGGAGTAGCAGCATAGGGCTCCAGGTTTTCCCTGGCCAGGGTTTTGGCTGTGATGCTGAAAACGAAGATGGTTGCTGCGAGAAGTATTCGGGCGGCGTAGGTACTGAGCATGGAGGAATACCTCATTGAATGGCGGAACTCGAAGAGTATACCAGATTCTGCCTGTCGGATCAGTTTACAATGTAGCCTCATTTTTTGTGTCGATATTCTTTACACGCCCGGTGTTGTCTGGTAAAGATAAATTCACTGTAGCGTGAGAGCTGACAATGTTGTCAGTGTTAATTAATTGGATCAGGAGCATGCATGAATTCTCTCAATCGTACGGTTTCCGTCGTTGGTCTCGGCTATGTGGGGCTTCCCGTGGCAGTGGCTTTTGGCAAGGTCAGGAAAACAGTCGGCTTTGATATCAACCCGGTGCGCATCAGAGAGCTCAGGGAAGGACATGACCGGACAGGGGAAGTGGAAACGGAGGATCTGAAGGCTGCTGATATCCTTTTCACCGATTCCATCGACGAGCTGAAGCAGGCGGATTTCCATATCGTCGCGGTGCCGACGCCGGTTGACGAGGCCAACCAGCCCGATCTCACCCTGATGCTGAAGGCATCGGAAACGGTGGGCAAGGCTCTGAAAAAAGGCGATATCGTTGTGTACGAGTCAACGGTTTATCCCGGAGTCACCGAGGATGAGTGCGTTCCGGTGCTGGAGCGGGTGTCGGGCCTGAAGAGCGGCAGTGACTTCACGGTTGGCTACAGCCCCGAGCGGATCAACCCCGGCGACAAGGAACACACCTTCACAAAGATCAAGAAAGTGGTGGCGGGGCAGGATGCGGCGACCCTGGAGACCGTCGCCCGGGTTTACGAGTCGGTGGTGACTGCCGGGGTCCACCGGGCGGCGAACATCAAGGTGGCCGAGGCTGCAAAGGTCATCGAGAATACCCAGCGGGATCTGAATATCGCTCTCATGAATGAACTGGCCCTTATTTTCGATCGTCTCGGCATCGACACCAATGATGTGCTGGAGGCGGCCGGAACCAAATGGAACTTCTTGAAGTTCCGGCCGGGGCTTGTCGGGGGACACTGCATCGGCGTCGACCCCTATTACTTGACTCATAAGGCCGAGAAGATCGGCTACATTCCCCAGGTTATCCTTGCGGGCCGCCGGATCAACGACGGCATGGGGAAGTACATTGCCCAGCAGGCGGTGAAGGGGATGATCCATGCGGGGCACTGCGTACGTGGCTGCACGGTGACGGTGCTGGGGCTCACCTTCAAGGAGGACTGCCCCGATCTCCGCAACTCCAAGGTGATCGACATCATCCGCGAGTTGGAGGATTACGGCATCGAGGTGCAGGTGCACGATCCCTTGGCCGATTCGGAAGAGGCTTCCCACGAGTATGGCGTCAGGCTCGTCCCCTTCGGGGAGCTGAAGCCGGCCGCTGCGGTGGTTGCCGCTGTTGCGCATCGCGACTACCGGGAACTGTCTGTGGAAGGGGTCAAGGGGCTGATGGGGGATGGGCCGGTGCTCGTGGATGTGAAGGGTATCTACGATCCAGACGCGGTCCGTGCCGCCGGCATCAGGCTCTGGAGGCTGTAGCGTTACGGGTAACGAATGATTCAAATCGTCCTTTCATCGATAGCTCTGATCCTGGCTGCGGTCTACGTTTCCAGTACGATCTGGCGGAGCGGGCGCACCATCGCCGCTTACATGTCGGTGGCGGCCATTGCTGTCTCGGCGTCCGTTGAATTCTGCGATCTGGCCTCAGTGGCAGGGTACCTCGGCGATCCGCTCGACTGGAAGCGTTACAGCCTCATTGCCGAAGGGGTTGTGCCGGCGGCGTGGCTTGCCTTCAGCCTCACCCATGCCCGCGCCGTGGGGGTTCGGTTTGTCCCGGTTGCCCAGAGGATCCTCTTGACGGCAAGCCTGGTATTTCCCGCTTCCGTCCTTGCACTCCCGCGTTCATCGTTTTTCTACTCGCCCGACTTCGATTCTGAACGGATACTTTTTCTCTCAAACGCCGGATATGTCTTCTACTGCGGGCTCCTGGTCTACGTTGTGATCTCGCTTATCAATCTGGAGGCCACTTTCAGTAACGCTTCGCTTTCGTCGCGGTGGAAGATCAAGTTCGATTTCATCGGTACGGGAAGTTTCCTGGCCGTGCTTATATTTTATTACAGTCAGGGACTTCTCTACCGGACCATAAACATGAATCTGATGCCGCTACGGTCCCTGGTCTTCATCCTTGCCCTGGTGATGATGCTCTATTCTCTGCTGGTTCGCGGCAACGGGGTCAGGATCGCCGTCTCCAAAAGCATGGCGTACAAATCAGTGGTCCTCTTTGCGGTGGGTCTCTACCTGGTAGCTTTGGGGATTATGGGGGAGGGACTCCGGTATTTTGGGGAGGGACACCAGAAGACACTGGCTCTGGGTGTGGCGTTTGTCGTCGGTATCTGCCTCCTGGTGGTTCTCCTTTCAGAGACTGCAAAGCGCAAGATCAAGGTCTTTCTCCACAAGAATTTCTACCAGAGCAAGTACGATTATCGTACCCAGTGGCTCCAGTTCACCGATCGCCTGGCATCGGCACGGCAGGGGGAGGAATTGATGGCTGCCATTCTTTCGGGCTACTGCGCGATATTCGCCATGGGGTGCGGCGGACTTTTCGTTCGCAATTCCGATAGCAATGAGTTCAACTGGGTGGCCGGCCACGAACTCCCTGGCACCGCCGTCGTTCTGAGTCCGGATGATCCGGTCCTGACCCCCATGATCGAACGGTCATGGGTTATCAATCTGCGGGAGGACGCACCTGTGCGCCTTCCCGAGCAGGAAACCTATTTCACCGCCAATGGTATCCAGTTTCTGGTGCCGCTTTTTGGCCCCGACAGGTTGGAGGCCGTTCTGGTCCTCGGCAGGCCCGTTAACAAGAATGAGCAGTATCTTTACGAGGACTACGACCTGATGAAGACCCTTGCCCGCCAGGCGGCATCGGCGCTTATGAACTACCGTCTTTCCGAACAACTGGCCCGTTCGAGGGAACTGGAAGTCATGGGACGGGTTTCGGCCTTCATTATCCACGACCTCAAGAATTTGGTCTACACGCTGTCGCTGACAGTGGACAACGGCCGAGAGCATATTGCCGACCCCGAGTTTCAGGATGACTTGCTCGACACCCTGTCGAACACCGTCAACCGGATGAAAGTCCTGATTTCGCGGCTCAAGAACCTCCCGGAGAAACGGTCGCTGGAGCTTGAGCGGGTTGACCTCCATCGTCTTGCCGTCGACACGGCTGCCATGGTGCCGGGCAGTGGAGTGATTTCTGTCTCCGGCGCCGATACGCCGGCAGAAGCCGACCGTGAGGAGATTCAGAAGGTGGTGATGAATCTCTTAGTCAATGCCTTAGAGGCAACTGACGGCAAGGGCCCCGTGAGGGTAGAGGTCGGCAGCGGCAGTGCTCCCTTTATCCAGGTAAGCGATGGCGGCTGCGGGATACCGGAAGATTTCCTACGGACACAGCTCTTTTCGCCCTTCAAGACCACCAAGAAAAAGGGCCTCGGCATCGGGCTGTATCAGTGCCGGCAGATCGTGGAAGCCCATGGCGGTCGAATAGACGTGGAGAGCACCGTGGGGGTCGGGACGGTCTTCACCGTATGGCTTAACAGCGGAGTTTAGGGGCCGGCGCTCGGAATAACCGTAAATAAATAGAGGTGCAATTGATGGAAAAGCTTCTCATAGTTGATGATAACGAAGATATCCGTCGCCAACTCAGATGGGGGATTGGGAAGGAGTATTCCCTTCATCTGGCCGCCGATGGCACGGAGGCGCTGGAACTCTTCCGCAAGCACCGCCCCCAGGTCGTTACTCTCGATCTGGGGCTCCCTCCCCATGAGGACAGTTCAGAAGAGGGGTTTCACTGCCTCGGAGAGATGCTTCGCATCGCCCCCGACGCAAAGGTGATCGTCATAACCGGCAACGAGGGGAAGGAGAACGCCGTGAAGGCGGTGCAGATGGGGGCCTATGACTTTTACCAGAAGCCCATCGATCTGAATGAGCTCAAGGTTATCATCAAGCGGGCTTTTCACCTGCAGACCCTTGAGGATGAGAACCGTCGCCTGCAGAGCGCCCTTGGGGGGAGCGGTCCGGATGTAAAAGGGATAATCGGCCAGTGTGCCGAAATGCAGCAGGTGTTCTCAACGATCAGGAAGGTTGCCACTTCTGACATCTCGGTTCTTATCCACGGCGAGAGTGGCACCGGCAAGGAGCTTGTGGCTCGCGCCATCCATACTCAGAGTCTGCGCAAGGACGGTCCGTTCATTCCCATCAACTGCGGCGCAATCCCTGAAAATCTTCTTGAGTCCGAGTTGTTCGGGCATGAGAAAGGCGCGTTCACGGGAGCAATGGCCCGGGTTCAGGGGAAGGTGGAGTATGCCCACAAGGGGACACTCTTCCTGGATGAAATCGGTGAGCTTCCCCTCAACCTTCAGGTCAAGCTCCTTCGTTTCCTACAGGAAAAAGCCATTCAACGGGTTGGGGGGAGGGAGGATATCTCCATTGACTCCCGGATCATAGCGGCCACCAATGTCGATATCGTTCGCGCCATGGAAGAGGGGAGGTTTCGGGAAGACCTCTATTACCGGATCGGGGTGGTAACTGTCACGCTTCCTCCCCTCAGGAACCGAGGCGACGATGTTATGCTTTTAGCCAATTTCTTCCTGAAGCGGTGCGTCAATGAGTTCAAAAAGAAGATAAAAGGTTTTAGTGAAACATCCCGTGAATACATTGAAAATTATGGTTGGCCGGGGAACGTGCGCGAATTGGAAAACAAGGTTCAGCGGGCAGTGCTCATGGCATCGGGGGCAGTAATCGAGCCCGACGACCTGGGCTTCACCGAGCGACCATCGGCACGAAAAGCAGGCATTGGTGAGGTGACAACCCTGCGTGAAGCCAGGGAACAGGTTGAGCGGGAGATGATCAGGGGGGCTATTACCAATAGCAAGGGGAATATTGCCAAGGCTGCGGAAGAGTTGGGAATCAGCAGGCCAACACTCTATGATCTCATGAGGAAGCACGGCATTAACGCATGATTGGTGACTGGCGCGGCGGAACGGCCGTCCACTGGTCTATCTTGCTCCGTGCTACCCCACACCCTGGCCAACGACGAAATCCAACGCCTCCACCACCTTCGGGTCGTAGAGCGTCCCCGCATGCGTGCGAACTTCTGCAAGGGCATCGGCCGTGGCCATTCGGGGACGGTACGGCCGTTCCGACGTCATGGCGCAAAAGGCGTCCACAACCGACAGGATCCGTGAGATGAGCGGAATCTCGTCTCCCTTGAGTCCGTCGGGATAACCTGTCCCGTCATATCGTTCATGGTGGTGGAGAATCCCCCGCTTGATCTCTTCGGAGAATTCGAATGAATCCAGGAGCCCCACCGTTGTGTAAGGGTGAATCTTGAGGGTGTGTTCTTCCGAGGGGAGGAGTTTTCCCTTCTTGTTCAGGATGCTCTCTTCGAGGAGCACAAGCCCCAGGTCGTAGAGAACCGACGCAAAGAGTATCGACCTTCGTTCCTCTTCTCCGAGTCCGATTTGAGCAGCGATTCCCATGGCAATGTCGGGGAGGCGGGGATCTTTCTTGTGGTATTTCTTTTCGGCAGTGATGAGGCTGTCGAACGAGGTCATCAGTTGCCGAAATTCGTCCCCCTGGTGATCCCCCCCGTGGACCCGACCCATGAAGTAGGCAACCCGTTCGCACATCGCCTGGGCCAGATCGAAGTCCCGACCGGTGAAAGGACTGGCTGAGCGTTTGTTATTGAGGTTCAGGACACCGATGACCTTGCCGCCCACCTTGAGGGGGAGCGAAATGAGCGATTTGCTGTTGTATTGGGGAACGCTCTTTCTCCCAAAACGGGGATCCTGCTCGATATCTTCGATAAAGAGCGGCTCACCCTCAAGGGCGACCCACCCGGCGATCCGGTCTCCCATCCGCACGCGGGTCTGCTTGATCATGTGATCGTCAAGGCCTCTCGCGCCCTTGATCATGAGATCGCCCGTCATGTCGTCGCAGAGCATCACGGAGCACATGTTCACATCGAGAACCTCGGCAATGAACTCCAGGAACATATCGAGGGTTGTATTGACGACGGCGTCTACCTTCTGCCGGGCGCTCTTTGGTATGATAAGAGAAACCAGGAGACCCGTGGCAGTGTTCTCGGCGACCAGATCCCAGCGATGAATGTCCACTACCTTGCGGGCCAGGTAGAGTTTAAGTTTTTCGTCGGGGGAATCGGTCTGAAACATATGATTTGAACTGAAGAGGTAAGGGGTGATGCTGTCGGGCAGTCTGCGCGGAAGTTCTATGGATACGTGAATGTCATCGTTCTCCCGGGCGGAAATGAGAACCACGTCGCCCCGTTCCAGAAAGTAGCTCAACCCTTCAAGAATATTGAGGAAAAACTGAACTATTCTGATTCGGTCGCCGACTACATCTGAAAGTCCATCACCTATCTCCACGTCAATGCTGATGTCTTTGCGGGCAAAGAGGGTTTTGATGTTCTTTGAGCCGCACACTTCATTCAGTACCTCCCTGAGGCTTACCAGGGTCTTGTTGATGAGCATCGTCTCGTCTTCAAAGCGGAGGAAGTCAAGCTGGTTTTCAACGATGCCGATCAGTTTGTCCGTCTCGCCGGAGATGATGTCGAAAAACTCTTCCTGTTCGCGCCGCGAGAGGCGTTCGGACTGTCTCAGGTAGTAAACGGAACCCTTGATGGAGTTGAGGGGGGTACGCAATTCGTGGGACACCCGGGTGATGAATTCGGTCTTTACCACGTCGCTTTCGATGAGCTTGCGGTTGATCCCTTCCTGTTCCGCGGCCTTGAAGCGGAGTTGGCCGACGAGTATGGCATTCTCCATGGCAATAGCTGCCTGGTTGGCAATGATTTTGATGAGGGAGAACTCGTCTTCGTTGAAGGGGGCTCCGTCTGCCTTGTCGTTGATGTTGAGGACGCCAAGGAGCCGGTTCTTGCTTATGATGGGGCATGATGCGAAGGAGTTGGTCCGGTAGCGGTCACGGGTTATCCCCTTGAACCGCGGCTCGTTGGCCAGATCTTCAACAAGCACGGGAGTGCGGTTCTTTGCCACAACCCCGGCAATTCCTTCGCCGATCTTTGCCCGGTAGGTTCTTACAAGATTGAGATCTATGCCGCGCCCCGCCAGAATGTAGAGTTCATCCCGCTCGTTGACGAGCATGAGAGACCCCTTCTCGGCCCTTGTGTAGTTGATGGCCAGGTCGAGCATGAGGTTGGCGATTGCACTCAGATTGTCCGTGGCAACCAAAGCATTCGATATTTCCTGCAGTATGGAGAACTTCTTTTCGAACAGCCGGAGATCGTCTGGTACGGAGGTCATGTGAACGCCTATTCCCGCGAGGGGTATCTTTTTTCAATAGTGCTGAAAGAAGAACGGGTCACGTAATGGTACGCAACAAAAGTGCCAGAATTTTGTGCTAATATTTCAGTGTATTTTCAAGGGGTTTTATTGTTGTAGGGGGGTGTGGAGACTTTTCTGTAAAGTTTTTTGAATTTTGGCCAGTAATTGTGTCGGTTAATTTAACAAGTATTAGGGTTTGACCTTCTTCTCCAGTTGCAGGTCCAGGTTTTTTATCTTCTCGATATTAAGTCTCATTTCCTTGTTTTCGCGAGTCAGAGAGAGGTTCAGGTCCCTAAGGCTCTTTATCTGACGACGGAGTTCCGTTGTTGATTGGAGGTGACGCGGCAGGACGGCGAGTAAGTCGGTAAGTGATGACGACTGGGTTGCCCAGGGGCTGACCGGATACTCTTTCTGAAGTCGGTCGAGGTATTTTACTGCATTGGCTAAATCTTCCCGATCCAGATCCGATGGCATGGACAGGAGAGCAAGACGAAAAAGGGCTTCGTCGGTGATCCCCCGCACTCCTGGTGCCGCCACGACCTCCTCAAGGAGGACTTCGGCCTTTTCCGAGTTTCCCCTTTCAATGAATTTCACCGCTTGCTCGAGCTTGTCTTGTTGTGCGGAGCGCAGACGTTGACCTTCCAGGGACTTCTGGACGGTGGTGCAGGCGGAGAGGCAAGCCGTAACCAGAATTATGATGATCATGCGTGAAGTCATCGGGGATTCCTGCGTCGGTTGATCAGGTAGTTGCTGCCGGGAGATTTTTTCAGTAGATCCTTGATATCGGCCGCTGCCTTGGCTATCTGCACCGCCGAGGTGAACTCTCCCTGTTGACTGATAACGACGGCCACAGAGATGCTCATGATGGGGAAGGTGCGGGAAACCCCGTAGCGGTCGACACCTTCAATGGAGCCACGGGCCAGATCTTCTGCCGAATAATGGTTCAGGATGAAGTTGTCAAACCTGTTGATGACCGCTTCAGAGAGGGGGCCCCCCCGCTCGGCCGCCACGACCATTACGAAATCATCGCCCCCCACATGGCCGACGAAAGCATTGCCACCGGCAAGTTCCCGAACTGTATCGTGGATCAGTTCTGCAGTCAATTTAATTACTTCGCTAGCCTTGATGTAACCGTAATGGTCGTTGTAGGCCTTGAAATTATCGAGATCGGCATAGCAGACCGCAAAGGGTTCACCGGATTGGAGAAGTTTGTTCAGCACTCGCTCGATGGCAATGTTGCCGGGGAGTCGAGTCAGCGGACTTGCGTCGAGGCTGATCTGCTCCAGTTCCTTCAATTTTTTCCCCATGCGTGAGAAATCCTCTGCCAGGGCACCAATTTCGTCACCGATGGGGATTTGGGGATCGTAATCGAAATCTCCTTCTGCTATCCGGTGCATTCCCTTTTTGAGTTTTCTTATGGAGGTGGATATGGAGTGTACGTTGAGTGCCGCTACGGTAATGGCAAGAATAAAGCCTGAAAATGCCAGGAAGAGGGTTAATTTTACCGTGTCGGCCTCGCGCCGGTCGGCTTCCGCAAGTTTTTTCCCAAGGAGCTTTTGCCGGGAGGAGGAAAGATCTTCGATCAGGCTTACGACGGCGTCGGCCTCCTTTTGGGCGGGCAAGGGTTCAGTGTTGCTGGCGGCGAAGGCGCGTTCAATTTCCTTCCGGTAAGCATCGTAGCTGGTAACTAGGGAGCGGAAGAGGCTGTTGTTGTCCCGCTGGCCAATTTCGCCGAGAATTGCCAGAAATTCAGACTGGCGCTGACTGTAGAGGAGTTTGAATTCGTCGCTCTTGAGGATTGCATATTTCCCCGCGATACGTTCTTGGGCCAGCATTGATTCCCGGAGACGATTCGCGGAATCGATTATAAAAAGGTCGGTTTTCGCTATTTCCTTTGCGGTACGATTGAGGGAATAAAGCCCCATTACCGAAAAGGCAAGGGCCGTCGTGGTCAGAAAGAGCATCGCGACGTAGCTGGCGATGAGTTTCTGGATAAGGGTGAAGCGGGTGCGGGGTCGAAGGGGTTTTGTTGAGTCGCTCATTCAGTTTTTCCTCGAAAACGCTCTATTGTAGTTCAGTGATTGGGTCAAGTCAACAATACGACACAACACGACTCTGGAAATGCACGGGCGGGAAGCCCGAGCCGCGCCCTCTTTGCGGTTGCGGCTTCCCGTCTCCTGTGTTATATAGAGGCTTAATTTTTCTGATGCGGAGAGCCCATGACCGGCATAGACAAGATCATCGAAAACGCCCTCATGGAGGATATCCATACCGGGGATATCACGACTCTGGCGGTGGTTCCCGGGAGCCGTCCGGCCCGCGCCCGTCTCATCGCCAAGGAACCTCTGATTTTGGCTGGCATTGACGTGGCGGCCCGGGTCTTCACGTTCCTTGACACCTCGGTCCGTTTCGAGGCGCGACATGGGGACGGAGCGCGGCTTGCTGCCGGTGATCTGATTGCCGAGCTTACCGGCGACTCCGCTCTCCTCCTTCAGGGTGAGCGGGTGGCTCTCAATCTGCTTCAGCGCATGTGCGGCACCGCGACCCTTACGGCCAGGTATGTGGAGGCCGTGGCGGGAACACGGGCTCGCATCGTTGATACGCGGAAGACAACTCCGGGGCTCCGGGTTCTGGAGAAATACGCCGTTCGGGTTGGCGGGGGAATAAATCACCGCACCGGCCTCTATGACGGTGTCCTCATCAAGGAGAACCACATCGCCGCCGCGGGCGGCATCAGCCGGGCCGTAAGTCGTGCACGGTCATACATTCCCCACACCCTGAAAATCGAGGTGGAGACCGAAACCATCGCGGAGGTGACCGAAGCACTCGAGGCCGGTGCCGACATCATCATGCTCGACAATATGGATCTGCCGACCATGGCCGAGGCGGTGGCCCTCATTGGCGGCCGTGCCCTGGTGGAGGCCTCGGGGGGAGTAAACCTCGAAACAGTCAGAGGAATTGCCGAGTCTGGTGTTGACATCATTTCCGTGGGGGCACTTACCCATTCTGCCCGAGCCATGGACATCTCGATGCTTCTGGAGGCTGAGTGAGCGGAGAGTTGCCACGCCCCGACGCAATCGGCAGCAAGGAGATCGACCGGAAGATTCTGGAAATCTTCAGGAGCCGTGACGGGGGCGTTGTTTCCGGCGAGGAATTGAGCCGGTCTCTGGATGTATCACGCACGGCTGTATGGAAACATATCAAGACCCTTAATGGGCTCGGCTACCGCATCGAGGCAGTCCCCTCCCGGGGGTATCGTCTCGTATCAACTCCCGATATCCTCACCCCCGCAGAACTGTCGGTCGGACTTAACGTCGCCAGGATCGGCACATCTCTTGTTTTTGTCGGCGAAACTGACTCAACTAACACCCTTGCCTATCGTCTTGCCGAAGATGGTGCCGTCGAAGGAACCGTGGTCATCGCCGACGCCCAGAACCGTGGCAGGGGGCGGCTCGGGAGGCAGTGGGAGTCGCCCGCCGGGGTGAATCTCTATTGTTCCATTGTTCTTCGCCCGCCCATAATGCCGCTTCACGCGCCCCAGCTCACCTTCCTGTCGGCCGTTGCAGTGGCAGAGGCCATTGAGCGTTCTGCCGGACTTGCACCCGTCATCAAGTGGCCCAATGATGTACTCGTGAACGGCTTCAAGGTTGCCGGCATGCTCAACGAGATGAGCGCCGAAACCGAACGGATCGATTTCCTTGTCCTCGGCATCGGGGTGAATATCAACATGCAGCGCGATCAGTTTCCGGCCGATCTGCGCCATCCCGCAAGCTCCCTTGCCATTGAGGCGGGGCATGAGGTCTCCAGACTCTCATTTACCCGCGCGCTTCTCGAGTCTCTTGATGTGCATTACTCACAGTACCGTGCAGAGGGTTACGCTCCGCTCCGTCAGGCATGGCTTGGCCGGAGCGCCGTCATGGGACGAAGGGTTCGGGTAAGCGGCAATCAGGGTGATATGGCGGGGACTGTCGAGGGGATTGACGAGATCGGCGCTCTGTTGCTGAGAACCGCAGATGGCACCCTTGAGCGGGTTCTGGCAGGGGATGTGACAATTGAAGAGTGAGGTGGCGCCGTGTTTTCTGCTCTGGAGGTAAATCCATGCTTCTCGTCATAGACGTGGGCAACACGAATATCGTTCTCGGCATCTATGACGGTCAGAGGCTTGTGCGTGACTGGCGCATATCCACCGACAAGGCCAAAACGTCCGACGAGTACGGCATCCTGATCCGTGAGCTTTTCCGTAGCGCCGGCATCGATTTCAAGGATGTGAAAGCCATTATTATTTCTTCGGTGGTGCCGACCCTGTCCGGAGTTCTGGAACGGCTTTCCCAGAGCTACTTCGGCTACAGTCCAGTTGTGGTTGGGCCGGGGATCAGGACCGGCATGCCGATCCAGTACGACAATCCCAAGGAGGTGGGGGCGGACCGGATTGTAAATGCGGTGGCAGGCTACGAGAAGTACAAGACGTCTCTGATCATCGTCGATTTTGGCACCGCCACCACCTTCGATTACGTGAACCGCAAGGGAGAATACTGCGGCGGCGCCATCGCCCCTGGGCTTGTCATATCGATGGAGGCCCTGTTCCAGAGGGCGAGCAAGCTTCCCCGCGTCGACATCGTGAAGCCTCCGGCAGTCATTGCCCGCAATACGGTCAATTCCATGCAGGCCGGCATCTTTTATGGTTATGTGGGGCTTGTGGACGAGATCGTGACCAGGATGAGAGCAGAGAGCAAGGACACTCCACGGATCATCGCTACGGGGGGGCTTGCCGGGCTGATCGCCCCTGAGTCAAAAACCATCGAGGCGGTGGAGGAGTACCTCACGTTGGAGGGACTGCGGATACTGTACGAACGAAACAGGGAGTGAGATGACGAGATAGCGCGGAAGTCAAAAGGTCGATAGACCTATACCTTATCATCACGGGAGGATGTATGGGCAAGTATGATACCGCAAAGCTGAGAAACCTCGGAATTGTCGCCCACGGCGGCGCAGGCAAGACCTCTCTCACCGAAGCCATACTCTTCACCACGGGGATGATTGACCGTCTCGGCCGGGTCGACGACGGCACGTCCACCATGGATTTCGAGCCCGAGGAGATCAAGCGGAAGATCACAATCTCGTCCTCCCTTGACCACTGTGAATGGAATGACTACTCGCTTCACATTGTCGATACCCCCGGCTATGGAAACTTTATCGCCGACACGCGCGCCTGCATGCGTGCCTTGGGCGGATGCATCGTTATCCTTTCGGCCATCTCCGGCGTAAAGGTCCAGACCGAGGAGGTCTGGGAGTGGGCCAACGAGTTCGAGTTGCCCCGCATCGCCTTCGTTAACAAGATGGACCGCGAATACGCCAACTTCCTTCGGGCCATCGACGACATGGAGAAGTCTCTCAAGGCCCGTGGCGTGGCGGTCCAGATGCCTCTGGGCGCAGCTGAAACCTTCGAGGGGATCATTGATCTCATCGACATGAAGGCATACCGCTATGCCAAGGATGGTTCCGGCACATTCACGGAGGAGGAGATTCCCGCTGGGGAGCGGGACGAGGCCCAGCGCCTCCGCGATATCCTCGTGGAAACCGTTGCAGAGGCATACGATGCCCTGACCGAGAAGTACCTTGAAACCGGCGAACTTTCCCGGGAAGAGATTTTGGACGGCCTGCGGATCGGGACGCTCCGTTATACCTTTACGCCGGTTTTTTGCGGTTCCGCCACCATGAACATCGGCGTTCATCACCTCCTTGATTACATCTGCCACTGTCTCCCGTCTCCCCTTGACCGGGGTGCGGTGGTCGGTACCAATCCCAAAAGCGGCGAAATGGCGGAACGCAAGCCCGACGAAACGGAACCCTTCTCTGCCCTCGTCTTCAAGACCACGTCGGATCCCTACACCGGCAAAATATCCATTTTCCGGGTCTACTCGGGTACCCTGAACTCCGACTCGACCATCTACAACCCGGTCCGCGACTGCGAGGAGCGGATCGGCCAGATCTACGAACTGGAGGGGAAGAAGCAGAAGTCTATCAAACAGGCCGTTGCCGGCGATATCGTGGCCGTGGCCAAGCTTAAGGAAACCCTTACCGGCGATACCCTCTGCGACAAGGACAAGCCGATCATCTTCGAGCCGGCCAATCCGCTCCAGCCGGTCATTTCCTACGCCATCCAGCCCAAGACGAAAAACGATGAAGACAAGATTCATGGTGCTCTCCAGAAGCTTATGGAAGAGGATCAGACCATTCAGGTCCGGCGTGACGAGAAGACCCACGAGCTGATCCTCTCGGGCATGGGGCAGGTGCACCTGGAGGTGACCATCGAGAAGCTGAAGCGCAAGTTCAATGTCGATGTGGAGATGAAGACCCAGAAGGTGCCCTATCTGGAAACCTTCAAGGCACAGGTGAAGGCCCAGGGAAAATACAAGAAACAGTCGGGGGGAAGAGGACAGTACGGCGACTGCTGGGTTGAGTTCGCTCCCCTGCAGCGTGGTGAGGGATTTCAGTTTGAGGACAAGATCGTCGGTGGCGTCATCCCGCGCCAGTACATCCCGGCGGTTGAGAAGGGGATCTTCGAGGCTTCCCAAGACGGTTTCCTGGCCGGCTATCCCTTGGTGGATTTCAAGGCCGCCGTCTATGACGGATCGTTCCACACCGTGGATTCATCCGAAATGGCCTTCAAGGTCGCCGGTTCCCTGGCGTTCAAAAAGGCCATGGAAACGGCTAAGGTGGTACTCCTTGAGCCGATGATGAATATGAAGATCACGGTTCCCGAAGAGACCATGGGTGACGTGATCGGAGACCTTAACTCCCGACGCGGCAAGGTGGTCGGCGTCGAACCCAAGGCCAATTCACAGATCATCAGGTCCGTGGTTCCCATGGCCGAGGTGCTTTCCTATGCCAACGACCTGAAATCCATGACCAGCGACCGGGGGCTTTTCACCATGGAATTTTCCCACTACGAAGAGGTGCCAAGTCATTTGGCCCAGAAGGTCATCGCCGAATCGGCCAAGGCCAATGAGAAGAATAACCACTGACCACGGCACTAACAGGAGGAACGCATCAGATGAACATCGAATTCGATCAGGAACCCGGAGATAAATCATCAAAGGGTGGGGGGAGCAGTACCCGTCTCCTCCTGTTGGTGCTACTGCTTCTTGTGGCGGTATTCGGCTACCTTTTCTATTTCACTGATCTTATAAAGCCTCGCCAGGAAGTCCAGGCTCCGGCACCGGTTCAGACGAGCCAGGTCAAACAGCCGATTCCGCCGAGACCTGCGGAGCAGGCCGCTGGGGCCGCTCCCGTCGAGCCGGCTAAACCCGCGGCAGTCACCCCTCCTGCTGCGGGTCAACCGGAGCCCGCGAAGGTGGCCCAAGAGCAGAAGTCACCGGAAAAGGCGAAGGCCGAGCCTCCGGCACCGGTTAAATCGGCTGCTCCCCCGGCAAAGAAAGAGCAGCCGAAACCAGCTGAACCTGCCAAATCCCCTGCGGCAAAGAAGGAACAACCGAAACCTGCCGAACAGGCGAAGGCCCCTGTGGAGGCTAAACAGAAGGCTCTTCAGGCCAAGGCGGATGACAAACAACAGACTGCTGCATCTTCCAAGGAGACGAAACATGCCGCTCCTGTTAAGCCGAAGACTGTCGCTGCCAAGAAAGTGGCGAAGAAGGCGGCAACCGGAGTCAAGGCGTCCTCAATCAAGGCTTCCGCTGTGTCGGCGGCAGGTGAGTATACTCTGCGGATCGGTGAATACGTCGTGCCATCGGCCATGGAAAAGGACAATGCCAAGGTTCGGTCAGCAGGGCTTACGCCGGTTGTGAAAGAGGGGAACAAGAAGAAGGAGCCGATGATCAGACTGTTGTTCGGCGAGTTCGCCGATCAGGAAACGGCTCGCAAGGAACTTCAGAAGCTTCGTGACGCCACGGTTGAAGGGTTTATCCTCAACGAGGGAGGCAAATACCGCGTCTATGCCGGATCCTACTTTGTGAAAGCGCGTGCAACGCAAGAGCAGCAGCGTCTGGAAGCACTCGGCTATAAACTTACCCTCAGGAAAGCGAACGTTTCCGTGCCGGTCCTTCTCCTGACCGCAGGCAAGTACGGCAGCCGAGAAGAAGCGCTCAAGGACGTGTCGCGTCTGAAGAAAAAGGGACTTTCCGCGGCAGTGATTGCAAATGTAAAGTAGTGGAGCAGATTCCCTGAAAGTAACGCTGAAAATATCTCCACGGGCTGCCGCTTTCCTTGCCGGCGGCGCATCGCGCGGGGAAAAGCTGCGGGTGATCGGGGGAGAGGTGGAACTCTCTCCCCCGGACCTGACCACAGTTCTCTTTGTTCTGGCCCACGACCCGGACGGAGAGGTCAGTGCCGGAGCACGCAGGTGTCTCGCGGAGCTGCCGGAAGGCGTGCTCCGCGAGGCCGTTTCAACTCCATCCCTTCATCCAAGGATACTTGACGGCATAGCCCGTCTCTATCTCCGGAACCGGGAAATTGCATCGCTGATAGTCTCACACCCCCACTGCCCCGAAGAAACCAGGCTGTTTCTTGCCGAACGGGGCATTGAAGTGCCTCATCGCACCGCATCGTCCCCCCACGGCACCGAAGAAGAGGCTGCCCAGGAGTTTCCCGAAGCTGGCGAGGGAGAGGTCGACGAAGAGAGCGAGGCGTTCCGCGGAAAGTACCAGCTGGCCCAGGTCATGGGGGTGTCCGACAAAATCAAGATTGCCCAGACAGGCGACAAGGAGTGGCGGATGATCCTTATCCGTGATTCCAACAAGCTCGTGTCGGGAACCGTCATCAAGAACCCCCGGATTACCGAGCAGGAAGTTTTGACAATCTGCAAGTCGTCGATCCAGAATGACGAAATTCTCCGTGTCATCTGCGCCAACAAGGAATGGATCAAAAACTACCAGATACGCAAGGCGCTTGTGGAAAACAACAAAACGCCGCTTCCGTCGGCGTTGCGCTTCCTGGCGACCCTGACTGAGAAGGACTTGGCCCATCTGGCCAAGAGCAAGAGCGTCTCGTCGGTGCTCTCGACCCAGGCGCGGAAGCTGCTTCTCAGCAAGAAAAAGGACAAATAGGAGGACGGCCGCAATGGCCCTGTTTAACAGAACGAAGCGTGAGATCAACGCAAAGATCGTTTACTTCGGACCCCCACTTGCCGGTAAGGCCACGACACTTCAGTTCATCCACCGGAAGTTGAAGCCGGAATGCCGCGGTCCCGTGAAAACGATGGGGGGGCAGTCGGACCGGATGCTCTTCTTCGATTTCATGCCCCCCGAACTGGGAGAGGTTAACGATTACCGGGTCCGCTTCCATCTCTACACGGTTCAAGGAGAAGTGACCAATCGCTCCACCTGGAAGACCGTTCTCAAGGGGGCCGACGGCATAGTATTCGTTGCCGACGCATCGCCGGAATCAGCCGCGGTTACCCGGGAGAGCATGGAAAACCTGAGGGAGTGCCTGAGAAGCTATGGGCAGGATTTGGAGAAGCTTCCCTGTGTGATACAGTGCAACAAGAGCGACCTGCCCGATGCCCTCGCCACCGAAGAGATGGCGCAACAGGTCGATTCTGCGGGGCTCCCCGTGATTAGATCTGCTTCCAGAACAGGCGAGGGTATCCTCCAGGTTCTCTCCACGGTGGTGAAAGGAGTCATGAATGCGCTCCGGGACCAGGAGTCGGTGGGGAGTGTGACAGCGGACTCTTCAGTGGTGCTGAAAGGAGTGGGATCAGAGGATGAGCATGCGCCGGTGGAGAGAGGCGAGGAGATGGCTGCCGGTCCCCCCGATTTAACGGAGAGAGTCGATACTCCCCCCAGTGCAGCTGGGCCGACCCTTGCCATGGGGGGGGCGGTAACGGTAACGGCGGACGGCATTCTGCAGGTACCTCTCACTGTTGGTTGCGGTGGGACCGAAAGGGGATTTGTCCTCACAATAAAGCTAACCCCTGACGCGTCCGTGGTTGCATGAATATCGAACTATTTTCTTACTCCCCACGGCTCTCGGTCATTTCCTCGGACAGGTGAAGTGATGGAATTCAACCTCTACATGATTGGCCGTCTTCTCCTGGCATCGCTCCTCGGAGGGCTCATCGGCCTTGAGCGCGAGATTCACGGTCGTCCGGCCGGTTTCAGGACGCATCTTCTCGTGTCCTTGGGTTCGTGCCTTTTTGTGGTCGCGTCCATCGAATTTTATCGGCTTTACGGTAATTTTTCCGGTGTCGGCCCAATTGGCGTCGATCCTGGTCGGGTTGCCGCCCAGGTCGTGACCGGTATAGGATTTTTGGGGGCAGGTGCCATCCTTCGCGAGGGGTCGTCCATCCGCGGTCTCACCACGGCGGCATGCCTCTGGATTGCCGCTGCCATTGGCCTTTCGTGCGGGGCGGGCCTCTACACCGTTTCTTTGGCCGTTACGGCAATTTCACTGATAACCCTGCTTCTCCTGAAGAGGGTCGAAAGCGTTTTGAAGCGTGATTCCTACTACTCCGTCAAGGTCTGGAGTGATGATATAAAGGGATTATCAGACCAGATTGAACAGGTCCTGAAGACTGGGGGACTGGAGATTCTGGATGTTAATGTGGAAAAAGATATTGATTCTGCACGCATGTACTTTGAATTTGATGTGAAGTTCAGTTCGCGCGGTGCCAAAGGTGGCATCGTGGAATCCCTCGTCTCCGTTGATGGCGTGAGGAAAGTGCGTCTCGATTGAAGTTGCATCTACCTCTGCTTGGCGGATTTTTTCATGTCCGCTGTCACTCGCCTGATAACCATGGCATCTCCCTTTTTGCCGGAATGAACATCGGTACATTTTTCTGATAGTTCCGATACGTTTCGCCGTATTCGGCAACCAGCCTGCGCTCTTCTATTCGTGCCCCAATTACGAAATATACCGCTGAGAAAACGGTCAGCAGCAACCATTTGAGGGTCATTACCGGGTTGAGAGCCAGAAAGACGACCGACAGGGAGTAAAGCGGATGTCGTACCCTTGCGTAGCATCCGGTGATCACTAACCGCTTGCTGCCGGAAGTGCCGCGCAGCTGACTCAGCCCGAGCAAGTCGTCAATGCCGGTCTGGGCCGCGCACCGGGCAAGGAGAACGATGAAGACAAGTTGAATAAGGTAAAAAATGAGGCTCCCCATGCCTGGCACAATATAAACAACCGGTGAAAAGTGCCATGCAGACAGTGCCCAGGCGAACGTCACGAGGGCAACTAGGTTGTATGCGAGCCGGTAGAAGCGCCCAAGACGCGGGAATACATCCCCCATGCGTCTTTGAAGTTCGGGAAGTGCAAGGATCGAGTGCATCAGGGCGAAAACAAACAAACGGGCAACGAAATCAGCCATATGGCTCCTTGGTGAAAACTCCGTGAAACAGCGTCATTGATGCTCATGGTACCATACAAATTACCCCCTTGTATACGTACCCATGACATGGTAATATCGAGCACTTTTTTGCACTACCGGGGGTACTATGGCAATTATCACTATTTCAAGAGAGATGGGAACCGGCGCCTACCAGATAGCTCGCGAGGTGGCGAAACGGCTGAAACATACACTTGTTGACGGTGCAAAGATTGCGGAGCTTGCCCCCCAGTATGGCCTTGACCGGGAAATACTCAATCGGGTTGATGAAAAACCGCCAGTGTATATCACCGCCGAGGACAGGCTCCAGGCAGCCCATCTGAACACCATCGAGATTATCATGCTCGACTGTGCCCGCAAGGGGAATGTGATTCTCTACGGGAGGGGTTCGCAGGATCTTCTTGCCGATGTTGAAAATATCCTCCGGCTTCGTTTTGTGGCACCCTTCGAGGATCGGGTGGAAAGCCTTTCGGAGCGGGAATGGATTGACCCGGAGTTGGCCCGGGTACTCATCCGCAAGAGCGATCATCAGCGGGGTGGTTTCATACATTTTTACTTTAACCGCGACTGGAACGATACCTTGGGGTATGACCTTATATTCAATACCTCGCGCATGTCTCAGGGGGCGATTGTCGAAAGCATTGTTGCCGCCGCCAAGGATCCTCGATTGAAAAACGGCGAAGAGAAGACACGTGAGATCGTCGACGATATCGTCCTGTGCAAAAAAATAGAGACTGAACTCTTTCGTTCAAGCACCATCGAGAATCTTCACTTCAAGATCAGCGCACAAAAGGACGTAGTCCGTCTCGCCGGCCACGTTTATTCCGATGGCGAGAGGGAAGACGTTCTTCGTATTGTTGCGGGAGTTAAGGGGGTCACGAGCATAGATGATGACCTGCAGGTGGTAAGTTACAAGCCTTACAAGGAGTGATGTGTCTGGTGATGCTGGTGATGCTTTCAGTAGCAAGATAGAATAGGCAATCGGAGATACGTAAAAGGACCCTCGCATGTGCATGCCGGGTCCTTTTTTTATCGTGAGAGATTGTTATCAGGGTGTTTCTTCGGTTGGCGGCTCGACGAGCCTGATGCTGATGCGGCGGATCAGGTGCTCAATCTGCGTCAGTTTTTCCTCGTACTGCCGGAGATAGTAGCTGCGCCGGTCGTTGTCATAGAAGGTTATACCGTCACGCAGCATGGCAATTCTCGTCCGTGCCACCTCTCGCATCATTTCCAGGGTTTCCCGCGCGTCGGCCATATCGGATTCTTTCAGGTACGGTTTCCCGGTGGAGTGATCCTCCGTGATTCCGCCAGGTTTTTTACTGCTTCCGCGAGCCGATGTGAAACCGCGAGCCCGCCTCGACCAGTACCAATTTCCACATCATCCTCAAATCCGTGAAAGTCTGAGCCGCCGGTCATGAGAAGACCGAATTCCCTGCACAAAAATTCCAGGAACAGCATGTCGTCCTTGTAGCACATGTTGTTGAACACTTCAATGCCGTCAAGACCTAGTGCGACAAGGTCGGATACGATTCCGCGGAGCACCTGCCGGTCGTCGCTGACGGTCAGCGGGTGAGCCAGAACCGCGACACCTCCGGTCCTCCTGATTTCCGTGATGGCGTCCCCGGCGGGAATATAGTGTTTCGGGACATTGCATGGGATGAGATACCTGCGGAATGCGTCATCCATATCCCTGGCGTAGCCGCGTTCAATGAGCATCCTGCCGATGTGGGGTCTGCCGACTGCGCCTTCCGCCAGATTGAGCACATCATCGTAGGAGAGGGGCGACTTCCGCCCATCAGTGAGCCGTTTGTTTATCTTGTCGACGATGGCCCGTCCCCTGATCTCACGGTTTGTCCTGAATTCCGCAAGCATGTGCACGAGACGGGGATCGCGGTGATCAAGGTGATAACCGAGGATGTGCATATCGCGATAACGGCCGTGTTCGACCGAAAGTTCCACGGCGGGAACCACCTCCACGCCCATGCGAGCGCCGGCGACCAGCGCTTCGTCGATGCCATCCACCGTGTCGTGGTCGGCGATGGCGATGGCGACCAGGCCCCGTTCGGCCGCCATCTTGACCAAGTCTGCCGGGGGGTGGATGCCATCGGAATAGTTTGAGTGAACATGGAGATCGATTGTTGTCATCATTCGTTCTTCTCTGTGATGGGGTTATCAGAGAATAAACCATGCCCCCCTGTCGATTGCAAGCGGAAGCATACTATTTCGTTTGCAATAAGGAGATAGCGGTTGCCATGACTTGGCGCTTTCGGTAGTATTTTCTGCTACAGCGGATGCTTCAGGAGCATTTTTCAGCAACATCCGCTGAACACCACTGGAGAGGATTTAATCATGGCAAAAAATCAAGGGCTCGCCCTGGGAATCGCAGCAATGGCACTCTATATAATCGGGGGCATACTTACCTTCATCGGACTTTATCTGATCGTATTCATGCCCGGCAGTGATGTCCTCGGATGGGGCGAAGGGCGGAGTCTCGGTTATCTCTTCTTCTGCGTGGGTATCAGCCTCTCCGTCATGGGGGTCCTGTTCATGCGCATATTCAGGAACCGGGGCCTGTCGTGAAAGACAGCGATATCCGCGATGTGATGGCTTTACTGGCGGAGGCTGTGAAATCATGGCCGTCTCCCGCAGTTACCATCGTCTCGCAGCGGGAGGGAAATCCCTTCAAGGTGTTAGTCTCCTGCATCCTTTCACTCCGTACCCAGGACAGGACCACCGGTCCGGCATCGGAACGACTCTTTGGCCTGGCCGATACCCCGGAGAAGATGCTTTCCCTCTCCAGGGATGAGATCGAAGAGGCCATTTACCCGGTGGGATTTTATCGAAACAAGGCAACCCAGATTCTCGACATCTGCAGAACCCTCGCGGATAAATACGGCGGACAGGTCCCCAGTGATCTGGATGAACTGCTGACTTTCAAGGGGGTAGGGCGCAAGACAGCGAACCTGGTTCTGACTCTTGGTTTCGGCAAACCGGCCATTTGTGTCGATACCCATGTCCACCGCATTTGTAACCGGTGGGGATACACCAGCACGAAGACGCCGGCGGAGACGGAGTTTGCGCTTCGCGCCAAGCTTCCCAAGAAGTACTGGCCCGTCATCAACGATTATCTCGTCACTTTCGGTCAGAACCAGTGTACACCTGTTTCGCCTCGCTGCTCCACCTGCGTTCTCGTTCCTTTCTGTGGCAGGGTAGGCGTGACAAAATCGCGCTAAAGCAAACAGCGTTATTTTTTTAAACTCTTCTATTGTACAAGAGGCAAACACATTGTACTATTAACACCGTTCGGAGATGTGATTACTTACTGTAAATTCAGGAGGCATGCAATGTTGAAAAATGTCGGTTTCTTGGGTCTGGGTACCGTCGGCCGGCACATGGCCATCAATCTTCTCAAGGGAAGCTACACTCTTACGGTTTACGACTCGGATCCCGAAGTCGTTGCAGAACTTGTCAAGCAGGGAGCCCTCGGAGCCGGAACGCCGCGGGAGGCTGCCAAGGGGCAAGATATCGTCATCTACATCCGTCCCGAGAAGGAGCGGCTGAAGCCCGACATTTACGGGGAAGACGGCATTTTCGCAGGAATCGATCCCGGCACGATCCTCGTCGACATGGGAACCCATTCCCTTGAGAGTACGAAGGAAATGGCCGAAGAGGCCGCAAAGCACCGGGTCATGTTCCTTGATGCTCCGGTCTGGGGAACCAAGGAGCACGCAGCCAACGGGCTCCTCACCATTCTCGCCGGCGGAGATCCGTCGCTCCTCGGTCGGTGCCGTGAGCTCTTTTCGTTCTTCGGACTCAACATCATCCACGTTGGATCCATCGGTGACGCTACCCGGATGAAATTCGTCGTCAATCTCGTCCAGGCCGAGTTGATGGAAACCTTGGCCGAAGCCATTGTCTTTGGCGAGAAGATGGGGTTCAATGTTGACAAGATCCTTGAAGTCCTCGATTCCGGTGGCGTTGCCTCGCCCCTGTTCCACTCCAAGGGGCGCGTCATTGCCCGGGGTGACTTTACCCGTAATCTAGCCCTCAAGTACGTTCACGAACAGTTGGAACTGGTGCTCGAAAAGTCTCAGAAATTGGGACTGGATCTGCCGGCCGCCATGGTGGCGTGCAAGACTTATGAGCAGGGGGTCAAGGACGGCCGCGGCGAAGAGGACTTTTCCTCAGTGGTTAAGGTTCTGAGAAAATAGTTGTCAGGCACGATAGTCAGGTAGAGAGAGGGGCACCCGTTTAGGCGGATGCCCCTCTTCTTTTGTGCGTGAAATGTTGCCGGCCTTGGGGGGGCGTTGTTTTTCCGTGATCATCCCGGGCGCTACGGGCATCAACGAGAAGAGCCACATTTTCAATGTGAGGAGTTTGGGGGAACATGTCCACGGGCTGGATCTCCCGTGTCTGGTAGCCGAGTCCCGCGAGGATGTCAAGGTCGCGGGACAGGGTGGCGGGGGAGCAGGAGACATAGATCATCCGGCCCGGACCTGAGTCAGCAGCAGCCTCAAGCACACGGCGGTCGCACCCTTTGCGTGGCGGGTTAAAGATGATCACGTCGGGTTCAGTTCCTTCTTCTACTAAGTCTTCCAGAAGCTCTGCCGCATCACCCGCCTCGAAGGAGCAGTTGCGAATCCCGTTGAGGCGCGCGTTTCGTTCTGCATCGGCTACCGCCGCATCCACGTACTCGATGCCGTGAACCTCCTGTGCGCTGGGGGCCAGGAAGAGTGAAATCCCCCCGATGCCGCAATAGAGATCAACGACCATCTCCGTGCCGGTTAAGGCGCTCCATTCCCGGACTTTTTCGTAGATGATGCGGGCGCCACCGCTGTTCACCTGGAAAAACGAGCGGGGTGAGATGGAAAAGCGGACCCCGCCAAGCTCTTCAATGATGGCATGGTCCTTGGTCAGGAAATGGTCATGGGGGGCGAGGATGACATTTCCTTCGGAGGTGTTCACGTTCTGAACCGCCACATCCAGTTCGGGGACCACCTGCTTTACAAACTTGGCGAGATGATGAATCTCATTGTAACTTCTCTGGGCAGTGACGAAGACGGCCATGGCCCGGCCAGTGTGCTCGGAAACTCTCACCACAAGGTAGCGGAGGATGCCGGTGTCGGTGCGGGGATTGTAGACCGGCACCTTTCCCTTTCGTATTCCTTCCTTTACGGCAGCCACCACCCGATTGATGAGTGGATGGTGAAGGGGGCAGGCGCTGATGTCGACCACGTTGTGGCTGTTGCGCCGGTAGATGCCGATGATCGGAGATCTGAAGGTTCCCGCCACAACGAGCTTCGCGGAGTTTCGGTACTCCATGGGGCGGGGAGAGGGGATGACCTTGTTTATGGGGACTGCGCGCAGCGAGGCGTAGGGGCGAATCTCCTTTTCGACGAGGTTGTGTTTCAGGGTGAGCTGTGCCCCGTAGTTCATGGATATGAGGGGACAGTTGCTGCAGGCGGAGGTGGTGCATGCAGGAGACGCCATGCGGTCGGGGGCAGGGGAGAGTATGGTGATTGCCTCCCCGAACATGGTCCGCGGTCCGCTGTGGGTTACCCTGATGCTGACCGTTTCACCGGGGAGGGCACCTGCCACGAGGACTTTTTTCCCTTCGTGGGATGCCGTTCCGAATCCTTCATCGTCAAAACCGGTGATGGCGAGTGTTACCACTTGGCCGGTACGCAACGTTCGTTGGGCAGAGTTGCTACGATCTTTTCTCTTGCTTTCAGAGTGCTTGTTTTTGGTTGCCATTCGCCTATTAACGATGAGTTGCCATTTCCTGTCAAGGCATTTAGTGCTTTTGGACTGATGGTGGTTCTATTGGGGAAAGGCCTTCGGCAACGTAGTTCGCACGGTGCCGACCTAAGTAGCAATGAATATACAGCTTTTTCTGGTTGCTGGATACAAGGGCGATGATCTTGTCGCGCATCTTACGGTTTTGCTCGCTGTTGACCGGAATATAGCCCAGAGGGAAGAAATATACCTCAACTCCAAGATGTTGAGCATTTTCTGCTTCTCGCTCGGCAAGCGCCTTTTCCTGGGGGAGAGAAGTGTCGAGCAGGCTGATGACGGTTTGAACGCCGCTTCTTTTCAGGGCTTTCATCTCATCAAGATGCGGATAGGGGCCAACGAGAATCCGGTCGTTATAGCTTCTCATCTTTGCTCGAGCGAGATAAACCGGCGGAAGATATGGCTCGAAGTAATCGAAGTTGCTCAGGACCGTGACTATCAGCGTGAATAGAAAAATTCCTACGAGGATAACGCGCGGCAGTAGGAAAAGTAATTTTTTAATTAGCTTCTTGAGGAATGTCATCTTTGATTTCCTGGCGGTGTGCCTTACCCCACTCCGTTTTCCAAAAGGTGAATGTGGCGATGAGCCGTTCAACAACAATAAGTTGACGATAACCGATGAATTCTATGAGCCCGAAGAAGGAAAGCTTGAGGAGGTCCCAGACACTGTGGTAGCGGCGGTAAATGAGGTTGTCGAGAAGGATGGAACCGATGTTTAGCCACGTACCCCATAGAACAGACAAAAGAAGGAAGAGCAGAGCGAAATCGCGGCTGATGTAGCCGAAGAAGAAAAAGAAGACGAAAGAAAAGTATCCGGCAAATTCTATGGTCGGCCCAAAAGCTTCCACAAGGAGGAAATAAGGAACACCAACCAGCCCGACTTTTCCGTAGCGCGGGTTAAGGGACATTCCTCTGCTGAAGCGGAGGCTGTCGATAAGCCCACGGTGCCAGCGGTTGCGCTGTTTGAGGAGTGAGCGATAGTCCGACGGGACCTGTGTCCAGCAGACCGGGTCGGGAACAAAGAGTATTTTGTAGCGGATCTTTTCTTTGTTGCAGTGCCGATGGAGCCGGACAACCAGGTCCATGTCCTCGCCGACGGACTTGCGATAGCCGCCGATTGCCTGAATCATGTCCTTGCGGAAAATGCCGAATGCGCCGGAAATAATAAGCAGGCTATTGAAGGCATTCCACGATGTTCTTCCGGTCAGAAATCCTCGAATGTATTCAACCGACTGGAAACACTCGAGGGCGCGCTTCGGTGCCCGTACGCTTGTAATTTTACCGTTTTCCACGGTGCAACCGTTGAGCACCCTGATAATTCCGCCAGTTGCTATCACTTCCCGGTCTTCGACGAAGAGTTTCGAGGCGCGGAGCAGGGCATCGCTTTCCAGGAGTGAATCGGCATCCATTGAGCAGAAGAGGGGATAACGGCTTGCATTGATGCCGACATTGAGGGCATCTGACTTCCCGCCATTTTCCTTGTCTATGAGAAAAAGGTTCGGATGACTAAGTGAGACGTACTGAGCCCTGATCGGTTCATGGTGAAGTTTGAGGCTGAGCGGACGTTCGATTTCCATCATGTCGAATTTCGCTATCATCAACGACAGGGTATCGTCCGTGGAACCGTCATTTATGACCACAATTTCGTATTCAGGGAAATTGAGCGTAAGGAGGTTGGACACTGAGGAGATTATGGTTTTTTCCTCGTTGAATGCCGGGACGAGAACACTGATGGGGCGATAAAAAACGCCAGTCGATAGTTCATCGATATATTGACTGCTCGCCACTGCCAACTGACCACGAATGTTGATCAGGGAGAGAAAGGTCAGAATGGTGTAGCTGCCGTTGAGAAAAAGGAAGTAAATGAAAATGATTACTTCCACGGCAATCACTAGGTAAATAACAAAATCGTACATTATCTGGATCCGCCCAATACATAATTGGATATGTCGCGAGCAAACCGGTCGTTGCGGGTGAGAGCGCGTCTGAGAGCCGCTTTTCCCGTTTCGCCCATCGTAAACAGGGTCTTGGCAGCATTTATTCTGACATGGTAGTTCTTGTCCCGCATGAGCTCTTCGAGGTGCGGGACGCAGCTTTCACTGCAGAGGCCGGCATTCCGTGAAGCAACCACCCTTACCCGCCAGTCCGGATCGCTGAGAGCAGACGTTATGATTTCGGCAAGCGCATCGGCCGACAATCCTCCCAGTGCCCGCAGGGTGGTGATCCGTATTTCAGTAATATCCTGGTAGCGATGGAATGCATCGACAATAAGAGGAACGGATGGGGTGTAACCCATCTTTCCGCATGACTCTATGATGTCTCTCTTAAGAAGGACGGGTACTGTCTCATTATTGAGAAAGCCAGAGAGCATGGAGACGGTTGGATCATCTCCGTGTTTGATACGGAATTCTTCAATCAGGTTGGTGAACAGGTACTCGTTGAATTTTGCCGACATGAAATTCGAATTGCTCAAAAAGCTGGTTATGAGCGGAAGGTCCTCTTCTTCGGCAACATAACTTGCAGCCCAGAGGGTTTTGGAAACGAGGCGCAGATCGGTTTCCGTTTCAAGAAGTTTCAGGTAAATCGGACGCAACTCCACAAGCTTCAGGAAACCAAGTCGTTCCAACGCCCGATACCGTTTCACCCATGAGCGGGAATTGTTGAGTCGTTCAAGCAGGTCGTCAACAATACCTCTCTCACGGAGTTCTGCACGAATCCGCTTGGCAGTCTTATGATCAACCTCTGCTATCTGGTCAATGGCGACGTCTGCCAAGGCGTCAATGGCAAGCGAGTCATTCGGAGTAGAGAGGTGTTCGTTTCGACCTTCAAGAAATGCCGGAAAAACAGTTTCGAATTTTTTGCGAAGTCTTGCGGATCGAGCCTCCCGCAACTCAATGTAGGTTTTGTGGACAACGAGGGTCACCAGCAGAACGATGGTCAATAATGCCAGCACGAGTATCGCCGTTACGAGAACCGCCCGGTATGTTGTCAATGGGCCGAATATCCAGGAAAAAATGTCAATCATCTTACCACCAGTATTTCACGAAAAGTTGGATCCCGTAACGATTGTATAAGCCATCACGGAACTCGTCGAAGATCTCACCGCCACCACTGATGGAGGCAATGGGCCGATATTCGACGCCGAGGCGGTTCGAGACGGTGAAATAGCGATCTGTGGCGTTAAGTTCGTGGTTTGTTTCGCTGGCCGTGCCGATACCGAGCGAATAGTAGCTGCGCAGGAGGTGGGTCGGTTCGTAATGGAGTGTGGATAAAAGCGAAAAAGTTCCTTTTTCCGGAACCACGTAGAGACGTTCGCTAAGGGTCACCGTAGGCGCCAAATACCCGAGGACACCGGCTACTAAGATGTTGACGCCGTCGTCCCTAAAGTTCATGCGTGTGTAGCCGAGGGAGTATTCCATGCCGTTGCGAACATAGGTTCCTTCTCCCCGAAAGGTTGTCTGGGGGAGGAAATTGGCATCGGGGCTGTAGGTGAGGCCAAGAGTGCCATAGTATGGGCGGTTTTGTAGGGGGAATGTCACTTCTGCGCCGAATTCGGCATCATCCTTGTCGTAGCGGTGGACCGTAGCGGCATTTATGACAACGGTTGCTGGATCGATGCGTTGCGAGATGGTGAGCGCCAGTTCTCGTCCAGACGAAATTCCGTGATCATATCCGGCGAGAAGTCCCGATATCTGCGCATAGTTGGGATGAACCCGGTAGATGAGATCCTCCCGCTCGCGCCGGAGATAATCGGCACGCTCCGGAGACGCATCACGCACCATGGCGGAGGCTGTTTTCACATCCCTGGATAACAGATTGGATTCAACCGCAAGGGCGAAGAAGCCGGGGTCTTTTGGGAATTCTTCGCTCAGGCCCGTAAAATGCTCTCGAGCCCGCATGAAATCACGCTGGCGAAGATAGGCCATTCCGAGTTGGTAGCCGGATTCGTACCGTTCGCGCCCTGACAGGAAGAGTTCATTCCAGAGAGCCTTGGCTTCTTCCAGCTTACCGGCACGCATGAGTGTCAGGGCTTTACTCAGGGCCAGCGAATTTTCCGCGGCTTCCCGCTCCTTGCGTACGGTCGGTTCAAGGGTGTCCCCGGCGGTTTTGAACGATTGAACCGCTTCTTCGTATCGCTTGAGTCGGTACATGAGGCGCCCCCGGCGCAGTGATACCTGAGGCGAGTGGTCATCTGCAAGGTGGGTAAGTTCACGTTCGGCCGACACAAGATTTCCTGCGGCCAGAAGGGCGTCAATCAAGGCAAGCCTGAGGTCCTGGTCGGCTGGATAGGCTTTGCACAATTCGCCCAGGGTGGTCGCAGCCCGGTCGAATTCTCCCCGTTTCTGATAAAGGCGCGCCAGTCGCACTCCTGACTCGTAACGCTCCTTGCCCGATTCATAGAGATTGCGCCAGATTTGTTCAGCCTCGGAGGTTTTGCCCCCAGCGTCAAGGCGGTTGGCTCTCCAGAGGGCGTCGGTTCGTTCTGCCTTCGCGGCTTCGTCGGCGACACTCGGGTCCGTGGCCCCACTCTGCAGGCGGCGATACTCTTCGACAGCCTCGGCATATCTGCCTGTTCGGTACAAAAGACGCGCATAACGCAGACGCAGTTCTGGCGACCTCTCGCCTGGCAGTGTTGCGAGATAGGCACCGGCAGCATCGGTCTTGCCGGCGATGAGTAGAGTATCAAGGTAGGCAGCAACGGTGTCGTTATCGGAAGGATAGTCATTGAGCAAGCGCCGGTAGATGGTAAGGGTCTCATCATAATCCTTCCGGTTTACGGCGATGCGGGCAAGACGGTGTCCTGCGTCATAGCTGCTGATGCCCGCGCTGTAGAGAGGACGGAGCACTCCTTCCGCCAATTCCGGTTTGCCCGATGTTAAGGCCGCATCAGCTTTCCGGAGACTGACAAGTGTTTCGAGAGACTGCATTTCCTTGCGAACTGACGGGTCATCCTGAAGCTTTAAGGCCCGCCGATACGACTCCACTGCTTCGGCATATTCCCCTCGCGTCTTTAACACCGCAGCGCGTGCAAGGTGCAATGACGGATGACTTTCGCCGGGGAGGAGGGCGACTTCCTGCTCGGCCCTCTCGGGGTTTCCTGCCATGATAAGTGAGCGTATGTAGAGAAGAGTTATGTCATGATCGCGGGGGTAGTCCTGGTGGAGGGTTCGGTAGAGATCGCGCGCGTTCCCGTAGTTGGCAGAGTTCGTATAGATTTTGCCAAGAAGAAGACCGGTAGTGTAACGGTCGCGCCGTGCGTCGAAGAGAGAGATCAGTATCCTTTCCGCTTCTGCGGTTTTCCCTTGGGATAGAAAAATATTGGCACGGGAGATTTGCTCGGCCGTTTCTGCTTTTCCCAACTCATTGCGGACAGAAGGATCTTCCCGTCGGCGGAGTGCGCGGTTGAAATCGCTTATGGCAGCCGAGGGTTTACCGTTCCAAAGGTAGACTCTTCCGCGGAGCGAGAGAATTTCCGGGTTTCCGGGATAATCGCGCAGCATGGCTGAGAGCAGGCGTTCTGCATCGCCAAACTGTTTACGAGCAATGAATCCCTTGACCCTGCTGATGCCGCGCTCGTAAGAAATGGTCTTGGCAGAGGCCTCGTGCATGTTCACGAGCGGTTGCAGAGTCACAACTAATGTGCACACAACAACAAGCGAGCGAAGTGTTTTCTTACGGCAACTTTCCTGGGTTGTCTTATCGCGGCGCGGTTTCATAGCTGTGAATGACCCATCCTGAAAACGATTTATAGGGTAGTGAGTGTGTCAACTGCTTCTTAAACGCATCTTCCTTGCCATTAAACGAAATTCTGCTCCCCGGCACCGTGTAATCACTGCTTCGACACCAGAATGCCTTTCCTGCCTCTACAGCTGTAGGGGTGTCATCCAAACATTTTTTGAACGTTATATGGACTTCATCAGGAATCCGGCCCGTCTCCACTCCCAGCAGCACCTTCTTGGAAAGGCGTTCACCGTAAAGAAGCTCATCCCTGGCGATTGCCTCGATTTCCGCAACATCAGTACGGTAACTCATGATAACGACTTCGTCCGATTGCCTGAACAGGTGCCATGCTAGAGACCGGTCGTTAATCAACAGCGAGTCATACCAGAAAGGTATAACAGTCGAAAGAGGAAGGTCCTCCTTGGTTATCCGGCGAATTCTGTCCAGTAACTCGATATAAAGTGAGCCATAGGTGTCAAGGCGAATCCGGAAATCCTTGTTCAAATGAGGCTCAATATCTATTTGAAATCCTGCAAACGGTGTGCCAGGATATTTTGAGTTGAACTCTTTGACTAACTGTATTCTGCGGAGTAAAGGCTCCGGATGGTCCAGGTACGAGGGTGAACCATCAAGGGCGAAAACCTCTATTCCAGCCGCTTTTGACTCTCTGATAAAAGGGACAAGTGGCTCAAGTTCGTCGGATATTTGGAGATAAATCCGCCGTACTCGAAGAGCCTTGAGATTGCTTACCATGGACGACGCATCCGTCTTCGCCGGTCGATTGTCCCAAACCCACATGGCAGGGTTTACATGAGAAGGGGGAGGGGAAGGCGTCCTGAAAAAATCGAGACTGTCAACATTGAGATCGCCGGAAGATGACTCAAGAATGAAAGCAACGTATTTCGTTCTTTTCAAATCCAGATGTGTTGCTGCCTGATCAAGGGAGAACGATATCTTGCCCTTTTCGTTGATTTCACCGATCGGGTAATTCTCTTCCATCACTGAAAGGTAGTCATCGGCAAGGGCAACCGTCCATTTTCCTTTACTGCTTCCATTTATTACAAGCGTGTCGAAAGGAAGTAGATTAATTAGATTTTTGCCACTCGCTATATCAATTATGAAACCACAAGAATGGGCTGTAGTTCGCTTCAGAGTCTGTCTGTGGCGATCACAGGGCCCAAAAGTTACAAGAGAAGGCGCTGCGATGCGATGAACGGTACTGGGAGGGGTGTAGGATGCCGGCTGTCGCTGTTCTGTGAATCCGTACTCCAGATGGGAAAATTTGCCATCGGTGTAAACCATTTCGACTGAATCAGCACGGGATGCCAAGGTCGGGTCGATGGTTTTCGTCAGCAAGGGGGAGACTTCCGGGACGAGGGGAGACGCCAGTAAACTCAAAACTATCGGGAAAATCAGAAAATTCATAAGCCTAAATTTATAAAACAGGACGTATTTATGTGCAATTTAATATTTTTTTAGATTTTTGCCTGAATTGACTTTCACTAGCCAATCTGTTAGAGATGAACGGCTTTTACGTATCCGGAGAATCCCGCCCAATGGAACAGTTTTTCCTCAAGGTTTCGATCATGCTTGTCCCCGCCCTCATGGCGATCACCTGTCATGAGGTCTCCCACGGCTTCGTGGCCGACCGGTTGGGCGACCGGACGGCACGCTTCATGGGCCGGCTCACTCTCAACCCCCTCAAGCACCTGGATATCCTGGGCACCCTCATGATCTTTCTTGTCGGCATCGGCTGGGCTAAGCCGGTGCCGGTCAATTTTAACAACCTGAGAAACCCCAAGCGGGACATGATCTGGGTCGCCGGCGCCGGGCCGGTGACAAACTTTGTTCTTGCTCTATGCTCGGCCCTGGTCATGCGAGGGCTTGCCGCCCTCGGCGCAGGGTTTCCCGACGGCTCCCAGGCTCTGACGTTCCTTGACCCGCTGATTCTGATGACGGCCTTTTCTGTCTACATCAACCTGCTTCTCTGCATCTTCAACCTGATCCCGGTTCCTCCTCTTGACGGCGGCCGGGTGGCAGTGGGGTTGCTGCCCTATCGTCAGGCGGAGATGCTGGCGCGGGTGGAACCCTACGGCATGATCATCATTATCCTGCTGGTCTTTTTTACTAATATCTTCAGCACGGTCATTTCGCCGATCCTCGACATGGGGATCCGTATTCTTGCCGGTCCTCAGAGCGGGCTAGTGTACAGCGTTACCCATTTTCTCATGAGATAAACGGCACAGCCGTCGAAAAAGGAGCAGACGAATGAGCAACAAGCGGATAGTCAGCGGCATGAGGCCAACCGGGAAACTTCACCTGGGCCACTTTCACGGCGTGCTTGCCAACTGGCGGGAGCTTCAGGAAGAGTATGAATGCTTCTTCTTCGCCGCCGACTGGCACTCCCTTACCACCGAATACGACAACACCGCAGGTATACGTCAGAACACCGACGAGATGATCCTCGACTGGCTTGCCTTCGGGGTCGATCCAGCCAAGTGCGTTATCTTCCGGCAGAGCCGCGTACCCCAGCACGCCGAACTGAACCTGATCCTTTCCATGATCACGCCGGTTTCGTGGCTTGAGCGGAACCCCACCTACAAGGAGATGCAGGAGAACCTTTCCACCAAGGATCTCTCCACCTTCGGTTTTCTCGGCTATCCGGTCCTCATGGCGTCGGATATCATCGTCTACAAGGCATCAAAGGTTCCGGTGGGACACGATCAGCTCCCCCACCTGGAAATCACCCGAGAGATCGCACGGCGCTTCAACTACCTTTACAACAGAGAGGTCTTCCCGGAGCCCGCGGCGCTTCTCACCGAGACGCCCAAGGTACTGGGGCTCGATGGCCGCAAGATGAGCAAGTCCTACGGCAATGCTATATTCCTCTCGGAGAGTGCCGACGAAACCCGCAAGAAGGTGATGTCCATGGTTACCGATACCCAGCGGGTCCGGCGGAGCGATCCGGGAGAGCCTGACCGTTGTGTTGCCTTTTCCCTTAACAGTCTCTACCTCCCCGAAGAGAAGAAGGCAGACATCTACGCAGGGTGCCGCAGCGCCGCCATTGGTTGCGTTGAGTGCAAGAAGCTCCAGGCCGAGTACCTGGTCCAGACCCTTGCCCCCTACCGGGCACGCCGCGACGAACTCACCGAAAAGCCGGGGCTCGTGGCCGAAATCCTCGCCGAAGGTGAGGCCCGTGCCGCAACCGAGGCCGCGCGAACCATGGCAGAGGTGCGGGATGCCCTCAATCTATGAGCAACGGCGGGAATCTTGACCTCTACCAGGATGAGGAGAGCTCCTCCTATACGGTGAAGCTCGAGGTCTTCGAGGGGCCCCTCGACCTCCTGCTCCACCTCATCAGGAAGAATGAGGTGGACATCTATGATATTCCCCTCTCAATAATCACGAAAGAGTACCTTGAGTACATCAAGATGATGAAGGAGCTCAACCTGGAGATTGCCGGCGAGTTCCTCGTCATGGCATCAACTCTCATCCAGATCAAGTCGAAGACGCTTCTCCCGACACCGGCCGATGAAGATGCCGCGGAAGAGGAGGAGGAAGACCCGCGGGCCGAGCTGGTAAGGCGTCTTCTCGAGTACCAGAAGTACAAGGACGCGGCGCTATCCCTGACCGGGCGAGATATGCTCGGCCGGGATACCTATGCCCGAAGCTTTATCTCCCCCGAGCTGGCGGAGATGCTGCCCGAGGAGGAACCGGTCGAGGTGGAACTGTTCGAGCTGATAGAGGCATTCCGGAAGGTTCTCGACCGGGTTTCCGAGGAGAGCTTCCACGAGGTGGGGGCCGAGTCGATAACCATCGCGGAGCGGATCAATGAGATCCTCTCGCTACTGGAGGGGAAGGAATCACTTCTCTTCGACGAGCTTTTTCCCGAACACTTCAACAGGGATTTCCTTATTGCCACGTTCCTGGCTGTGCTTGAGCTCTGTAAGCTCAAGATGGTGAAGGTGGTCCAGGCAAACCGCTACGGTTCTATCTGGATACAGCCTGCGGTCATGGAGGGGGAGGGGAGTCTCGTCGATGCCGAATCTTAAGTCCATTGTCGAAAGCATCCTGTTCGTTGCCGATGCCCCGATGACCCTCGACCGTCTCTGCACCTTCCTCGATGAGTTTGACCGGGGAGATATCCGGGATGCACTGGGCGCGCTTCAGGAGGAGTACGGGCAGGACGGGAGGGGAGTTGTCCTGGTTGAGGTGGCTTCCGGCTACCAGTTCCGCACCCCCGTAGAAAATGCCGACTATCTTCGGCGCCTCACAAAAACCAGGCCAGTCAAATTCAGCCAGTCCGCCCTTGAAACCCTTGCCATTATAGCCTACCGCCAACCGGTGACCCGTGCCGAAATTGAGTATCTGCGCGGAGTCGATTGCGGCGGTGTCCTGAAGACCATCCTGGAAAAGAAACTCATCAAAATTCTCGGGAAGAAAGACATTCCGGGAAAACCGCTCATTTACGGTACCACTCGGGAGTTCCTTGAGCTCTTCAGCCTCAAGGACCTCCGGAGCCTGCCAACCCTCAAGGAAATTCGTGACCTGTCGGAAACTGCGTCCTACGAACAGCAGGAGGAACTCCCGCTGGAGCAGCCCGAGGATGACAGGGAGCTGTTGTAAGGCACTGTTGTCTGGGCGAATCTCTGCTATAGTTAGTGCTGATCGTTTGTCGAACGAGGGGGTGCGGATGATACGCCAGCCCGCAGTTGCCGGACAGTTCTACACCGATGAGCCGAAACGGTTGCGGGGGGATCTTCAGCGGATGATACCTGCCGACACCATGAAGCAGCGAGTTAAGGGTATTGTGGCCCCCCACGCAGGCTACGTTTATTCCGGTCACGTTGCAGGTGCCGTGTACGGTGCCATCGAGATACCGTCGACCGTTGTCATCCTCGGCCCCAATCACCACGGTTTCGGAGCCGTCGCCGCCCTGTATGCCGAGGGAGAATGGCTCACCCCCCTTGGCTCCGTCCCCATTGACGTTCGCCTCTCTCAACTGGTGCAGACGCATGTCCCGTTCGTGGAGCCAGAGACGTCGGCCCACCGGTTCGAACACTCCCTCGAAGTTCAGGTGCCTTTCCTCCAGTATTGTCGCACTGATGTTTCTATTGTGCCGATCTGTCTCGGATTCGGTGATTATGAACGGTGCAGGATTTTGGGGGAGGGGATTGCGAGGGCGATCAGAGAGTTCGGCGAAGATGTCCTCATCGTGGCGAGTTCCGACATGACTCACTATGAGTCAGCCGACGCTGCCCGGGCAAAGGATGAGCAGGCCATTGCCGAGGTGCTGGCGCTGAATCCGGAGGGACTGGTGCAGATCTGCCGTCGGAAAAACATCACCATGTGCGGAGTCATTCCCGCAACGGTCATGCTGGTGGCAGCCAAGGCTTTGGGGGCTAGCAAGGCAGAATTGATCAGTTACGCAACAAGCGGGGATGTAACGGGGGACAACCGGCGGGTGGTGGCTTATGCTGCAATGGCGGTGTATTAGGGGGGGTTGAGAATAAAGCTTTTGTCCCTGGCCCCCTTTTCATCACTCTTCCTTCGCTATTCTCACGACCTGGAGTACGCCGGGCATCCGCTCCAGTTCGGCGGAGTCAAGGGAATCGGTATCGCCGATGACGCCGATGATGGTCCGGTTGACTCCAGTCGACTGGTGAATGTCAAAATTCCGGGAAATCAGGTATTCCTTTATCTCCACAAGTGCCTCTTCAGTGGCACTTTTCTTCATGATGATGAGCATTACAGCTCCTCCTTGCCGGTGGTTTCTTCCGGGTGGGTCATGATCCGCTCCAGCCGGCGCGATTCGTCGATCACACGCTCGAAGAGACGCACGATTGCACCGTCATCGAGGGGCCCCGGGTTGTCCGCCTTCATTCTCTCGAAGATAAGCTTTTCACGCTTGGGGTCGTAGACTGGAAGCCCGCGCTCCTTCTTGATCAAGCCGATTTCCAGCGCCAGGGAAGCCCGCCGGTTGAAGATCCGGAGAAGCTCGCTGTCCATCCGGTCAATTTCCTGTCTCAGTTCGTCTATCGTCATGCAAGAGGTTCCTCAGAACTGTTTTTTCAAGAAAGTGTCTTTCTTCCAGTGCACGTCGTCACGTTCCAGGTGATCGATGGTGTAGTGGAGGCCGCGGGATTCCTTCCGTTGCAGGGCGCATTTGACGATCAGTTCAGCCACCGTGGCGATGTTTCGCAGCTCAATAAGGTCAGAGGTGATGGTGAAATCCCAGTAGTAGTCGTCAATTTCTTCCTGGATCAAGCGGATGCGGTGTTGTGCCCGCTCGAGACGCTTGTCTGAACGGACAATTCCCACGTAATTCCACATAAACCGCCGGATTTCGTCCCAGTTTTGGGAGACGACGACCATTTCGTCACTGTCGGTGGCTGTTCCCGCATCCCACTCGGGGATGTCCGGAAACTCGAAGTGGTTCTGTTGCAGTTCCTCAACCGCCCGTTTGTAGGCACGTCCTGCTAATACTGCCGCCTCAAGGAGGGAGTTGCTTGCCAGGCGGTTTGCGCCGTGGAGGCCGGTGAAAGCTACCTCACCGATGGCATAGAGACGGCTTACGTCAGTTTCACCGTTCATGTCCACCGCCACACCGCCGCAAAGGTAGTGGGCCGCAGGAACCACAGGCAGCGGTTCTTTAGTCATGTCCAGGCCGAATTCCAGACATGTCTGGTAGATATTGGGGAAGCGGGTGCGGACGTATTCCGGGTCTTTGTGGGTGATATCCAGGTAGACACAGTCGTCGCCATGGGTCTTCATCTCATTGTCTATGGCCCTTGCCACGATGTCGCGGGGGGCCAGATCCTTCAGTTTGTGATATTTCTCCATGAACGCAGTTCCGTCACGGCGGCGTAGGATGGCTCCCTCGCCCCGCACCGCTTCGGAAATGAGAAAAGATTTCGCATGGGGATGGTAGAGAGTGGTGGGATGAAATTGCATGAATTCCATGTTGGCGACGGTAGCGCCGGCCCGGTACGCCATGGCTACGCCGTCGCCGGTGGCCACGTCGGGGTTGCAGGTATAGAGGTAGACTTTGCCGGCGCCGCCTGTGGCGAGAAGGGTGATTTTTGCCCTAAAGGTCTTAACACTGTTGGAAGCGATGTCCAGAACATGGGCGCCGAGGCAACGGTCCGGCTTGACTCGCTTGTGGGTCACCTTTGACATGGTGATCAGATCAATGGCTATGTGGTGCTCGTAGAGTTGTATTTTGGGGTTTTCGCGGACCGCCGCCACCAGTGCCCGCTCAATCTCGCGTCCCGTGACATCATCTGCGTGGAGGATGCGGCGCTGGCTGTGGCCACCCTCGCGGGTCAGGTCAAATGCCTCGCCACTGCGGGTAAACTGGACCCCCCACTCGATGAGGTTGCGGATGACCTTTGGGCCTTCTTCGACCACCATCCGCACCACATCTTCATGGCAGATGCCGGCGCCAGCCACAAGAGTATCTTCAACATGGGCATCAAAGGTGTCTTCCTGGGAAAAGACCGTGGCGATGCCCCCCTGCGCATAGTTGGTGGCGGATTCCGTCACTTCGCGTTTGGTGACGAGGGCCACGGTGCCGTGTCGTGCTGCTTGGAGAGCAAAGGTGAGCCCGGCGATACCGCTGCCGATAACAAGAAAATCAGTCGCTAATTTCATGGGCTTCTCCTTTATTATTGGGTAAAGGATGTGTAAGTATTTATGAAGAATGCCGATTATTCTCCTGCCTCCCCCCTTTGTCAAGGTATTTAAGGATAGTTACGACCCTTGAGATGCCGCGGGGGTTGCATTGCCTTCGGAGTTGGTCTATATTTTGAATGGCTTTCGGCAGGGACGCCGATCAGCGCTGTTTGGGAGGAAACATGCCGAAAGTTGCCAGCATTCTGGCCCTTGCCCTCTTGCTCTTGGGGGGGGTGGGGTACTTTGACGCCAAGGCAGACATTTACCGGTACGAAGATGAAGAGGGGGTCGTTCATTTTACCGACGCCCCCACCGATAAACGGTTCAAGATTTTCATGAGGGATATCAAGAGGGACCGGAAGCTTCGCACCACTTTCAAGCTTGCACGCTTTACCCGTGACCCTGCTGAATTCGAGCCGATCATTACCCAGTGCGCCCAGGAGTTCGGCGTCGACAGATCGCTGGTGAAGGCTGTAATCCATGCCGAATCGGGATACAATCCCAACGCCGTTTCCCCCAAGGGGGCGAGCGGACTCATGCAGCTCATGCCCAAGACGGCCCGGGATCTGAAAGTGGCTAACAGCCTCGACCCGCGGGAGAACATTCGCGGTGGTGTCCGCTACCTTCGCTTTCTGCTCGATACGTTCCGGGGAGACGAGAGCTTGGCCCTGGCAGCCTATAATGCCGGACTTTCGCGGGTAGCCCAGTATAACGGCATTCCCCCTTATCAGGAAACGCGCACCTATGTCGACAGGGTGCTTACTTACAGGAAATCCTACCAGACCACCAACTGAGAATCAGTGTACCCATGCCTGACACCAACGCCAAAACCATCTGGAACATCCCGAACATCCTCACTCTCCTGCGAATAGCTCTGATCCCCGTTTTGGCGGTACTTCTTCTGTCACCGTCCCGGGAAGCGGGATTCTGGGCCGCTGCAGTGTTCGCCGTCGCTTCAACCACCGACTGGCTTGACGGCTATCTGGCCCGCAGGATGGGTATCGTTACTGTCTTCGGCAAGTTCCTCGACCCCATTGCAGATAAGCTTATGGTGATGGCGGCACTCATCATGATCCTCCCCTACAATCGGGTGCCTGCCTGGATGGTTCTCGTAATCCTCGGCCGCGAGATCATCATTACGGGGCTGCGGGGGATTGCCTCCAGCGAGGGGATTGTCATATCCGCCAGCGATCTGGGAAAGTTCAAGACCATCTTCCAGATGGTGGCTATCATAGGGCTGCTTCTCCACTACGACTACCACTGGTTTTTCGGGGTTGACAATCCCTATCTCATCGTCAATATGCACAATGCAGGGATGTTCTACCTCTGGATCGCCACAATAATGACCGTCTGGTCCGGAGCCGACTACCTTGCCAAGTTCATGAAGGTAATAGCCCGCTGAACCATTCCATGAACCCTATTTCTCTTCCAGCGTCATAGGCTCACAAACATTGTCGCCTGAATTTGCTTTGGACCCGCAGATAAAGCAGACAACAGTCGGGTTTGAAGTGAGATGGCTAACTTCTTTCATCATTCCCTTGCTCTTGAGAACACAGAGATGTCCCTGGTGCTTTTCGCCGCAACTGCACGTCATCTGTTCAGCCATGGATCGCCTCCTCGGGTAACGGTGGATTTTGTGCGGATAAATGCAGTGGCTATTTTCGCCGTAAAACATGCAGCATGTCAAGCTGGCGGCGGTTTACCTCTGAGATTAATTTAATGTTGACACCGACTGTGAAAGAAGGTATAAAGCAAATTCTCTTTCATAACAGGGCGGCGTCGCCAAGTGGTAAGGCAAAGGTCTGCAAAACCTTTATTCACCGGTTCAAATCCGGTCGCCGCCTCCAGAATCAAAAAGCTGACCATCGGGTCAGCTTTTTTTGTTGCTGCATTGCAAGTCCGCTAGCGTTGCGGGTTTTGGTTTTGCAAGGCGCGTCCGTTTCTGCTACGATACCTGTCCAATTCCCTTAACACCAAGGCTTTACCGATGTCAGAACTCACCCCGATGATGCGCCAGTATCTGGAGATCAAGGCCGACCATCCGGACTCGATCCTCTTCTTCAGGCTCGGCGATTTCTATGAGATGTTTCTCGATGATGCCGTCAAGGCTTCGCGCATCCTTGACATAACCCTCACTTCCCGCGGCAAGGGGGGAGACGGTGCCGATGTCCCCCTGTGCGGTGTTCCGTTCCACTCGGCTGCTCCCTACATTGCCAAGCTCATCGAAGCGGGGGAGAAGGTGGCAATCTGCGAGCAGGTGGAGGACCCAAAGGCTACCAAGGGGATCGTGAAACGTCAGGTCGTCAAGGTTGTCACCCCCGGCCTTGTTGTGGAGTCCGAAAGCCTCTCCCCCAAGGAGAACAATTTTCTCCTCTCCCTCTTTGATGGTGACAATGGTCGCTGGGGAGTGGCGTATCTGGATATATCCACCGGAGAGTTTCGGCTGACCGAGGTAGAGGGACACGATGCGGCCTGGGGGGAGGTGGCCTGCGCCAATCCTCGTGAAATCCTCGTGCCCGCGTCTTTCCGTGAGAATATGCGGGTCGATGGCAGGGGAGATCTGGCTGCAGGCAGGACGTTCACCTACGTGGATGACTGGGTTTATGACCGTGACTACACCGAGAGGCTCATTAAAAACCATTTTGGTGTAGCATCGCCCGGTGCCTTGGGCTGTGACGGATATACCGAAGGTCTTCAGGCGGCAGCGGCTGTCCTCCACTATCTCCAGGAAACCCAGAAGGGAAGGGTGGACCACATCCGGGAACTCCGCGCCTACCGGACCCAAGAGTTCCTTGTCCTGGACGAAACCACCCGGCGCAATCTGGAACTGACCGCCACCCTTTCAGAGGGGAAGCGACGTGGGTCGCTCCTTGGTCTGCTGGACCGTACGGCCACTGCCATGGGGGGTAGAAAGCTCAGGCAGTGGATCAATTATCCATTGGTAATTGTCGAAAAAATAAAAGAACGCCAGGATGCAGTCGGTGAGCTTGTTAATGATCCCGTGTTGCGTGCAGGCATTCGGGAGGCCCTTGAGGGGGTCTATGATCTTGAGCGCCTCAACGGGAGGATCAGCCTGGCCAGTTCAGGTGCCAAGGACCTTGTCGCCCTCAAGGCATCGCTCCAGAGAATCCCACATTTGTTGAGTCTGCTTGAAAGCACGGGCACTGCACTTCTGGGTGAGTTATGCAAGGGCATTGACCCGATGCATGAAGTGGCGGAGCTGATCGGCCGCGGCATCGTGGCAGACCCCCCCTTTGTGTTGCGCGAAGGGGGCATCATCGCAGACGGTTACCATGCCGAACTGGACGAGTTGCGCGCCATCAGCCGTGAGGGGAAAGGGTTCATCGCACGCCTGGAAGCAAAGGAAAAGGCCCGTACCAGCATTTCCTCCCTCAAGATTCGCTACAACAAGGTCTTCGGATACTACATCGAGGTCACCAAGACGAATCTCGGGTCCATCCCCGAGGACTATATCCGCCGCCAGACCCTTGCCAATGCCGAGCGTTTCATTACCCCTGAGCTGAAGGAATACGAGGAAAAAGTTCTCGGAGCCGAAGAGCGGATCGTGGAGCTGGAGTATTCCCTCTTTCAGCAGATCAGGCTGAGTGTAGCCGCTGAGGGAGAACGGCTTGCCCGAACGGCTGATCGCCTCGCCACCCTTGATGTGCTGGCATCCCTTGCCGACGTGGCCCATGAGCGCAATTACTGCCGGCCAATTATCGATGACGGGGACACCCTCTCCATCTCCGAGGGGCGCCATCCTGTTGTGGAGGCCCTCAACGTATCCGAACGTTTTGTTCCCAATGACGTGCTTCTGGACAATGGCGAGAACCAGCTCGTCATTATTACCGGCCCCAATATGGCCGGTAAGTCGACCTTCATGCGCCAGGTGGCCCTCATTGTCCTCATGGCTCAGTTGGGAAGCTTCGTTCCTGCCACTGAGACTCGGATAGGTGTGGTGGACCGGATTTTTACCCGCGTTGGTGCTTCTGACAACCTGGCCCGGGGACAGTCCACCTTCATGGTGGAGATGATGGAGACCGCTGCCATCCTCCGTAACGCCACGCCGAAGAGTCTGGTGGTTCTGGACGAGATCGGTCGCGGCACATCTACCTTCGACGGAGTTTCCATCGCCTGGGCCGTGGCTGAGTATCTTCACGACACCGCGCGGTGTGCTGCGAAGACCCTCTTTGCCACCCACTATCATGAGCTTACCGAGTTGGCCGTGACCAGGGGGAGGATAAAGAACTGCAATGTGGCGGTTAAGGAGTGGAACGATCAGGTTATCTTCCTGCGCAAGATCGTCGAAGGGGGAGCTTCGCACTCCTACGGCATCCAGGTTGCAAGGCTTGCGGGACTCCCGATCGAGGTCATTGAGCGGGCCAAGGAAATTCTCCACAACCTTGAAAAGGGGGAGTATGTGGAGGGGGGAGTGCCGCGGATCTCCCGGGGAAAGAAGGTCGCTGCACCTAAGTCGTCGCCCCAACTCTCCCTCTTCGAGCAGGGTGACGATCTCCTTCGGCAGCGGCTGGCCGGGTTGAATATCGCGGCACTCACTCCCCTTGAGGCGATCAATATTCTCGATGAGTTAAAGAGGATGGTCTGACGTGAGAATGCAACGATGGTTACGGATAGAGCCCCTTCTTTTCGCCCTTGCAGGAGTGCTGTTTCTTTTTTCTTCTGCCGAGGCAAAGGAGGTGCGCCGCGTTAAGGGCTCCAGCGTTAAGGCAACGGCCGTGGTGAAGGAGATGCGTCATTGGTCGAACCCCGATTACACCCGGATTGCCATCACCGTCGACCGTGAAGCACATTTTGAAACCCACCAGATCAAGCAGCATCCGGGCGATGCTCTCCCGTCACGCATATACCTCGATATAACCGGCGCCAGGGTTGGACCCGGCGTACACGACCTTCAGATAGCCGATCAGCAGCTGAAGTCGGCAAGGGTCGGCCAGTACAAGCCGGATGTGGTGCGGGTGGTTCTCGATGTTGACCGGATCAAGGAATTCAAGGTGTTTTCCCTCTCGGACCCCTTCCGGATCATCGTGGATGTGAAGGGAGAACGTCCCTTGGAATTCGCGAAACTGACGGAGCAGGTCCAGCCCGCACCGGCACCGGCAAGTGCTGCCGCGACGAAAGCGGCCGATACCGGTGATGAAAAACCGAGCCCGAAGCCTGTGGCCAAATTCAAGCCGGGAAAGATCCGGCGGATTGTGGTCGATCCGGGTCACGGCGGTCACGACCCCGGAGCGATTGGCGCAGGGGGGACCCAGGAAAAGGACGTTGTGCTTGCCCTCGGGCTTCAACTGGCGATGAAGATTCGGGAAGAGTTGGGCATTGACGTGGTCATGACCCGATCGACCGATGTATTTATCCCCCTTGAAGAGCGCACTGCCATCGCCAACAAGGTGAATGCCGATCTCTTCGTGTCGGTCCATGCCAATGCATCCCTCAACCGCGGTACTTCGGGGATAGAAACCTATTACCTCAATCTTGCCAAGACCGAGAAGGCTGCCCAGCTTGCCGCCCGGGAAAACGGCACATCTTTGGATAAGGTGAGCCTCCTGCAAGCGATTCTCTTCGACCTCATGGCCAACTACAAGCTCAACGATTCCGCCCACCTGGCCGATGAAGTCCAGAAGGCCCTCTACAAAAAGATCAACGGTCACTATCCGGGAACACGGAACCTGGGGGTCAAGCAGGGGCCATTTTACGTCCTTGTGGGTGCCACCATGCCGAGCATCCTCGTGGAGACTGCTTTCATCAGCAACGAAACCGAGGAGGCCCGGCTTCGGGACAAGGCCTTTCTTGATCGGGCCGCCGATGGCATTGTAGAAGGAATTAAGGGGTATATCCGTACAATCGGCACCGGGCGATAGGTAAGGGATTTTATGGAATTCAACATTGACCGCTACTTTCCCGACACCTCGCAGGAGACTGGCGATGCCGGCCGTGCCTCCTTTGAGGAGAAGCGTCCCCTTTATTTGGCTGCGAGCAAGCACTTCCTGAACCACTACCGGGAAGAGATCAAGGCGATGCACAATGCCGGCGCTCAAGGAAGCGTTGTGGTGCGCAACCTCACTGCCATGACCGATACCCTGGTCCGCAAGCTCTTTCGCAGCATAACAAGGGATGTGGCCCAGAGGGGGCGGGTGAGGGAACCATTGACCCTGACGGCCATCGGTGGTTATGGACGGGGGGAGCTCAACCCCTACTCGGACATCGACCTGATGTTTCTCTACGGAGGCAAAGACCAGGCCCGGGTGGAGGATATCGCCCAGAAGCTCCTCTATTTTCTGTGGGACATGCGGCTTGACGTTGGGTATTCGGTGCGTACCCTGCAGGATTGCGTAGAGATGGCAGCCTCCGACTTGACGGTGCGGACGGCTCTGCTCGATGCACGCGTCCTTACCGGAAGCCGTTTGCTGTTCAAGGAATTCGAGAAGGTCATACTGACCCAGATCCTTTCTAAGCGGAGCGACTCTTTCATTAAAGAGAAAATCGCGGAACTGGGGAAGCGAAGGGAGAAGTACGGCTCATCGGTCTATCTCCTCGAGCCCAATGTCAAGGAGAGCGAAGGGGGGCTCCGGGACCTTCACACGGCACTCTGGGTGGCGAAAATCAAGTACAAGATTTCCGACATCCGCGAACTGATCGTTAAGGGGGTCATGACTGAGGAGGAGGTCTCGGCTTACGGCGAGGCGCTTTCCTATCTCTGGCGCATCCGAAACGAACTCCATTTCCATGCCGGCCGCAAGAATGATCAGCTCACGTTTGATGCCCAGATCAATCTGGCCGGGTTCTTCGGCTACAAGGACGTCGGAAAGTCTTTGGCAGTGGAAGAGTTCATGCGTGACTACTACCTCCATGCAACCCGGGTTGAACATCTTTCTTCCTCCCTCATCACGAAATGTTCACATCGGGAGGAGAGGGCGCTGAAGATCATCGGCTACTTTGTCCGACGGCATGTGGGTGAGGGCTTTTACATCATTAAGGGCGAGTTGGTAATCCCCGATGAATCGGCGATCCACAAGGAGCCGACCCGGCTCATGAAAATATTCGAGTATGCCCAGAAGCATGGCGTTGCCATAAGTGTCACGGTGAAGTCGCTGATCCGGAAGAATCTTCACCTCATTAACGACAAGTTCAGGAGAAGCAAGGATGTCAACCAGTCCTTCTTTGCGATCCTGCGCAGCGAGAAGGGGGCCTCCGAAACTCTGCAACTCATGCATCACCTGGAGTTCCTGAACCGTTTCATCCCCGAGTTCGGCAATATCTACTGCAAGGTTCAGCATGACCTCTATCACATCTACACCGTTGACACCCACTCGCTCTTTGCGGTGGAAGAGATCGAAAAGCTGTTGCGGGGGGACCATGACGAAGATCTGCCGCTTCTTACCCGGCTTGCCAGAGAGGTGGACAAGAGGGAACTCCTGATCCTCGGGGTACTTTTCCACGACATCGGCAAGGGAGAAGGTGGGGGACACGCCGACAAGGGGGCTGACATGATCCCCACCATTGCCCGCCGGATGGGGCTCTGCAAGGAGGACTCGGAACGGCTCGAATTCATGGTGCGGAGCCATCTTCTCATGGCGCACATTGCTCAACGCCGCGACCTCCATGATGACAAGATGATCATCCAGTTTGCCCGGCAGATGGAGAAGAGTGAGAACCTCAAGATGCTCTACCTCCTCAGCTATGCCGACATACGAGCTGTCGGGACTGATGTCTGGACCGAGTGGAAGGCGATGCTCCTCCAAGAGTTGTACGAGAAGAGTTTCAACGTGCTGGAGCGTGGAGATTTCCGGCTGGAGGCCAGGAGTGAGCGGGTCAAGAAGGTGAAGCGAACGGTGCTGGAACTCCTTGGCGACGAGTACCCAGTGGCCGCAGTGAAAGAAGAGTTGAAAGCGATGACCAACCGGCATCTTCTCTCCAATGCTCCACAGATTATCGCCGAGCATGTGAAACTGCTCCTTGCCCTTGAACACGAAAAAATTATCACCCATCTGGACCATGAGTCCGACGGGGGATACTCCAATTTCACCATCTGCACCTTCGATGTACCGGGACTCTTTTCCATGATTACCGGAGTAATGGCGGCAAACGGGATAAATATCCTCGGCGCTCAGATCCACACCAGCTCCAACGGCAAAGCCCTGGATATCCTGCAGGTTAACTCTCCCCAAGGCTTCATCATAACCGATGAGGGGAGGTGGAAGCGGGTGAATGAGGATCTCCAGCAGGTGCTGACCGGCAAGACCCCGGTGGCTGCGCTCGTTGCAAAGCGCCAGCGCCCAACACTCCTTGCTGAAAAGGCAAAGCCCCGTTTTTCCGCGCGGGTCGAAATCGACAACGAGGTATCATCGGACTATACGGTCATCGACATCTATACCCATGACAAGGTGGGAATCCTTTACCAGATCACGAGTACTCTGACAGAATTGGGGCTTTACATCGGTGTTTCCAAGATTTCCACCAAGGTGGACCAGGTGGCCGACGTCTTCTACGTGAAGGACATATTCGGCCACAAGATCACCAATCCGGAGCGGCTCGAAGAAATACGGGAGAGACTTTTGAAGGCCGTGGAGTGAGGAGAACGTGAACCAGTACCTTGATCTCTTTCTTAATTACCTTCTGGTGGAGAAGGGGCTGGCGAAAAATTCCCTCGATTCCTACGGCCACGACATGGTCCGGTATCTGGATTTCCTTGAAAAACGGGGTTGCGGAGAACCGTCTGCGGTTCGTCCCGTGGATGTGGCGGATTTTCTGGCCCATCTCAAGGAGCGTGGTCTCGCCCCCCGAAGCAGAGCCAGGGCCCTTTCCGCCGTTCGTATGTTCCACCGGTTTCTCCTTGTGGAGGGGTATGCCGAGGCGAACCCTACTGCGATAATTGAGGCGCCTAAGACGTTGGCCAAGCTTCCCCAGATCCTCACCGGCCGGGAGGTCGAGGCGCTTCTGGCCGCCCCCGGAAGCGACAGTGCGCTGGATGTGCGGGACCGGGCCATGCTGGAGCTTCTCTATGCCACGGGACTGCGGGTCTCCGAGCTTGTGGGCCTCGGGGTGCGCGATGTGAATGTAACTGCGGGATACCTCATGGCTTTCGGCAAGGGGGGTAAGGAACGGCTTGTCCCCATGGGTGAATCCGCCTGTGCAGCCGTTTCTGGCTATCTGGTCGAGGCGCGCCCCGAAATGGATCGAAACGGCGACAACGCCAATCTGTTTCTCACCCGGCTGGGAGACCGGATGACTCGGCAGGCGTTCTGGAATATAATAAAAAAACGGGCCATTGAGGCGGGAATAAGAAAAACCATTTCCCCTCATACCCTGCGCCATTCGTTCGCAACCCATCTGCTGGAAAACGGCGCGGATCTGCGGAGCGTGCAGACAATGCTCGGCCATGCGGACCTCGCGACAACACAGATTTACACCCACGTGACCCGGGAGCGATTGAAACGCATCCACGAGGAATACCATCCACGGGGATAGGGAGGGTCGGTGCAGACAGGAAAACTCACTCAGGAAAGGACAGGGCAATGAAGTATATCGTGCTCCTCGGTGACGGGATGTCGGACGAGGCCGTGAAGGATCTGGACGGAAAGACACCACTGCAGGCGGCCAGGACGCCGCACATGGATGCCATGGCCCGGCGAGGGAGGATCGGCCTTGCCCACACCGTGCCGAAAGGGCTCCCTCCGGGAAGCGATGTGGCAAACCTCTCGGTGTTCGGCTATGACCCGCGTACCTGCTATACGGGCCGTTCACCCCTCGAAGCGGCAAGCATGGGGGTTCAGCTCGGGCCTGATGATGTGGCGTTCCGGGTGAATCTCGTGAATCTCCTGCCGACCAAGGGGACGCTCATCATGAACGACTACTCGGCGGGGCATATCTCCACCGAAGAGGGGCGCGAACTCATCGAGGCCATCCAGCAGCAGATCGGCGATGACGAGTTCCAGTTCTACCCCGGCGTGGGATACCGTCATCTCATGGTATGGCGCAACGGCAAGAGCGGCATGTCCGCCACCCCTCCCCATGATATATCGGGGAAAAGCATCCTCGACTATCTTCCGAAGGGAGAGGGGGCCGACAAGCTCATCTATCTGATGAACTCCTCCCAGTTGATTCTCAACAATCATCCCCAATACCGCCGGCGCCTTGAAGCAGACAAGATCCCGGCGAATTCCATCTGGCTCTGGGGGCACGGCAAAGCGCCCAAGATGGAGCCTTTCAGGGAAAAATTCGGTCTCTCCGGGGCGGTTATCTCTGCGGTCGATCTCATAAACGGCATTGGCATCGGCGCGGGCCTCGACGTGATTCGGGTCGAGGGGGCCACCGGTTACCTTGACACCAACTACGACGGTAAGGTTCAGGCAGCCTTGAAAGCCCTGGAGACCCATGACTACGTGTACCTTCACGTGGAGGCGCCCGACGAGGCTTCCCATTCGGGAAACCTTTCCCACAAGCTCCAGGCCATCGAAGATTTCGATGCCAGGGTTGTCGGGCCCGTCATGGAAGGGATCAGGCGTTTTGGTTCGTTCCGGATACTCTGTACCCCCGATCATCCAACCCCAATCAGGCTGAAGACACATACGGACGCGCCCGTTCCCTTCATCATCTACGATGGAGGAGAATCGGACAATGATTCGATTTTGGGCTATGACGAAGATTCTGCCCGGGCTTCCGGCCTTGTGCTGGAGGAAGGGCACCGGCTCATGGAGCTTATGCTTGAAAAGTGACCAGGCAGGATGTTGTTAGGTGAGGAGAGAGACAGGGCGGGTTATGGAATCCGCCCTGTCTTTTTGCGCTACCAGCGCCGATAAACCGGCCCCAGGGGTCGGTACCAGTACGGCCCGGGCCAGTATCCGTAGTAGTATGGATCATAAAAGGAGTAGGGTGGCGGAGTGGGGTAGGGGTAGCCCTTCTCATAGTCGTAGCTTTTCCAGACGTAAATCTCTTTGATGGCAACGACGGGATAGGTGTACTCAACTTCGTCGACCGGCATTACTTTTTTGCCCTTCACTTCCCCGACCAGGGTAACGAGGCGGTCCGGTTTATAGATCATGCTGTCGAGGAACGACTCGGAAATGGCGAGAAACCTTCCCTCTGAGCGAAATGTATCCTCCGGCATACCCGTCGTGTCGAGAGCAACCTGCATTATCTCCAATTGACTTCCTGTGGTAGTGTTCTTGACCCCGACAATTACCCCTCCCAGTTGCACGTACTTCCCGACAAACGCATCGGGTTTTCCCTTGAGCATGGTGTAGGTAATGGTGGGGTCAACCAGAGACCGTGACTGCTCACTGATGACATGAGCACACCCTGACAAGGTTGTGAGCAGGATTATAAGGATTGAAATTCTCTGTAAATACATCGTAGCACCTCCCGATCGAGCGATATTTTCCGCTCCTCTGCTGTGTCGCTCAGACATCCTCGCCTGTCCGGGGCGTCCAGCAGTCTACCCACTGACATGAAGCAAGATTAGCTCCGGTCAGGTGAATGTCAAATTAAGACGTGGAGGTAGGCGTGGATACCATTTCTGAGGAAAATTACTGGAAGTTTCAGCGTTTTTTATGCTATGTTGAAACGCTAAATTCTGTCCGAGGAGTTGCATTGTGAAAATCTGTGTCATTGGCTCCGGATATGTGGGCCTTGTCGCTGGAACCTGCTTCGCCGAAAGCGGCAACACGGTCATTTGCGTTGATATTAACCAGGAGAAGATTGAAGGGCTCAAGCAGGGGCTTCTTCCCATATACGAACCGGGCCTCAAGGAGCTGGTTCTTCGCAACAGCACCGAGGGGCGCCTTTCCTTCACTAACGACCTGGCGTCAGCGGTGAAGGAATCACTCATCTGCTTCATAGCCGTAGGGACACCGCCGGGGGAAGACGGTTCGGCCGATCTTCAGCATGTTCTTGCCGTGGCCCGGGAAATCGGTCGCAACATGGAGGGGTTCAAGATCATCGTCGACAAGTCGACGGTACCGGTTGGCACCGCGGACAAAGTGAGACGGGCTACCCAGGAGGAGCTCGACCGCCGCGGTGTTGCCTACGAGTTCGATGTGGTGTCGAACCCTGAGTTTCTCAAGGAAGGCGCCGCAATCGACGACTTCATGAAGCCCGACCGGGTCGTTATCGGTGCCGACAATGTCCGTACCGCAGAGATCATGAAAGAGCTCTATTCTCCCTTCATGAGAAAGACCAACCGCCTTATCGTTATGGACGTCCAAAGCGCCGAAATGACCAAATATGCCGCCAATGCCATGCTCGCCACCCGCATCTCGTTCATGAACCAGATAGCGAACCTCTGTGAGCGGATGGGGGCGGATGTGTCAGCCGTGCGCGAGGGAATTGGTTCCGATTCGCGGATCGGCTACGATTTCCTTTTTCCCGGCGTCGGTTACGGCGGCTCGTGCTTCCCGAAGGACGTGAAGGCCCTTATCAAGACCGCCGAGGAATGCAATTACGACTTTGTCCTGCTTAAAGCGGTAGAGGATGTCAATGAACGGCAAAAAGGGGTCCTCATCGACAAGATGATCGCCCATTTCTCAAAGGAATGTGGGGCAGCACCCCTCGCAGGAAAGACTATCGCCGTCTGGGGGCTCTCATTCAAGCCACGTACCGATGATATGCGCGAAGCTCCCTCGATCGTCATCATCAGCAAACTCCTCGAAATGGGTGCCACGGTCCGGGCACATGATCCCGAGGCGGTCAAGGAAGCTAAAAAGATTTTCGCCGACCGGATAACCTGCACTAGTACCAACCAGTACGAGATTCTCAATGGAGCCGACGCGCTGGCCATCATTACCGAGTGGAACGAGTATCGCAATCCCGACTTCGAGCGCATCAGCGCGAGCCTCACTGCCCCGGTTATCTTTGACGGCAGGAACCTTTACAACCCCCGGCGGATGCGGGAGATCGGCTTTACTTACCACTCCATCGGCCGCAACGGCTCGGGCTTTACCGGTTAGCAGGGGCCATCAATGCGTGTTCTGGTAACCGGCGGGGCCGGGTTCATCGGCTCCCATCTGTGTGAGCGGTTGGTTAGTGATGGCCACGAGGTCCTCTGCATCGACAATTTCTTTACGGGGTGTAAGGATAACATCCTGCCACTTTTGGGCGACCCCCGTTTCGAGCTGATCCGCCACGACATAACCGAGCCGATTCTCCTGGAGGTGGACCAGATATATCATCTGGCCTGTCCTGCTTCGCCGGTCCACTATCAGTACAACCCGGTGAAGACCATCAAGACAAGCGTCATGGGGACCATCAACATGCTTGGCCTCGCCAAGCGGGTCCGGGCGCGAATTCTTCTTGCCTCCACCTCTGAAGTCTACGGCGATCCCCAAGTGCATCCACAGCCCGAAACCTACTGGGGGAACGTGAACCCCATCGGGATCCGCAGCTGCTACGACGAGGGGAAGCGGGTTGCGGAAACCCTCATGATGGATTACCATCGCCAGAATGGCGTTGACATCCGAATAGTCCGGATATTCAACACATTCGGTCCCCGCATGGCAGAGCATGACGGCAGGGTGGTGTCGAACTTCATTGTCCAGGCCCTCAAAGGGGAAGACATAACAGTCTATGGCGACGGCAGCCAGACCCGCTCCTTCTGCTATGTGAGCGACCTGGTGGAAGGGCTTGTCCGGATGATGTCATGTGAAGGCTTCACCGGTCCGGTCAATCTGGGCAACCCCGCTGAAACTACTATCCTGGAATTTGCCCGGCGCATAATCGCGCTGACCGGTTCCAAGTCGCGGATTGTATTCAGGCCTCTCCCGTCGGATGACCCCAAGCAGCGCCAGCCCGATATTACCCTCGCCCGGACGACGCTTGGATGGGAGCCCATCGTGCCCCTGGAAACGGGACTCACAAAGACAGTTGATTATTTCTCCGGCCCTGGCGCCGGTTCGGGTTCATGACCAAAGGAGGAAGCATGCGGAAGCGGATGTACCTCATCCCTGCCGGCTGCATACTCTTCATCCTCTTCTTCACCGTTTTCGGCGAGCGGGGACTTCTGCGCATCTATCACCTGAGCAGGGAAAAACAGGAAATTGCGCAGAAGGTGACCGAGGTCAGGGGTGAGAATGAGAAACTCAAACGTGAGATAGAAGCGCTCAAAACCGACCGGCGCTACCTGGAAAGTATCGCCCGAAAGGATTTCGGGCTTGTGCGGCCCAATGAAGTCGTCTATCAGTTCCCGTCGTCGGACAAGGCCCAGGCCAAGACCCAGCAGCCGGTCTCATCGGCGGTCGAGAAGAAGCGATAGGGTGAGCGGAGAAATTCCGCTCTTTCCTTTTTGTCATCAGGAGATGAAGCCATGAGCAGTTCAAAGAGGCAGGCATGTGCCGTTTGTGCTTGGCGCGAAACATGTGCGAAGAAATTCTGCGTCACCGATGGCGGCGCGCGCTGTCCCGATTTCAGCCGTGACGTTTCCATTAAGGTTCCGGACGAAGAATCGGATGAAATACAATGAGTCAACTGGAGGGAACAATGAAGGATAGGGTTCGTTCTCTGGTCGCCGAGGGCATCGAGCGGTGTTTTGCCGACGGCTCTCTTGCCTCGAACCAGATGCCGGCCATAGTCATAGAGAAACCGGCCCATGCCGAGCACGGCGACTTTGCCTGTACTGTTGCCATGTCCATGGCCAAGGCCGAGCGCAAGGCGCCGCGGGTGATTGCAGAGACAATCGTCAAGCATATTGAAAATGGTGAGGGTGGAATCATCGGGGAAATCGATATAGCCGGCCCCGGTTTTATCAACTTCAGAATCAAGAACGAGGCGTGGAGCAGAACGCTTGTGGCCGTGGAAGCGGCAGGGGCGAACTTCGGGCGTAGCTGCGCGGGTGAAGGGCATAAGGTGCAGGTGGAGTTTGTGAGTGCAAACCCCACGGGGCCACTCCATATCGGCCACGGACGGGGTGCTGCCATCGGTGACACCATCTGTCGTCTTCTGTCAGCTTCCGGTTTCGATGTGACCCGTGAGTTTTATTACAACGATGCCGGCGCCCAAATCGCCAATCTGGCGCTTTCCGTTCAGGCACGCTGTCTCGGCATTGAGCCGGGGGACCCCCGGTGGCCGGCTGATGGCTATCAGGGCGACTATATCAAGGACGTGGCCCGCTCCTATCTCAATCGTGAAACCGTAGATGCCGGTGACCAGCACGTCACTGCCGCTGGCGATCCGAATGACCTTGACGCGATCCGCCGCTTTGCCGTGGCCTACCTGCGGCGCGAACAGGACCAGGACCTCCTGGCCTTCGACGTGCATTTCGATGTCTACTCGCTTGAATCGAGTCTTTATACCGAAGGTCGTGTCGAAGAGGTAGTCAGGCGCCTGATCGAGAACGGCCACACCTTCGAGCAGGACGGCGCCCTCTGGTTGCGGACCACGGACTTCGGAGACGACAAGGACCGGGTCATGCGCAAGTCGGACGGCAGTTACACCTACTTTGTCCCCGATGTTGCCTACCATCTGGCCAAGTGGGAACGTGGCTTCACCCGCGTCATCAACGAGCAGGGAGCGGACCACCACAGCACCATAACCCGGGTGCGTGCCGGCCTTCAGGCCCTCAATGCGGGAATTCCTCAAGAGTGGCCTGAGTACGTTCTTCACCAGATGGTTACGGTCATGCGCGGCGGCGAAGAGGTGAAAATATCCAAGCGCGCCGGCAGCTACGTTACTTTGCGGGATCTGATCGACGAAGTGGGCCGTGATGCCACGAGATTCTTCTTCCTCATGAGGAAACCTGATTCTCAACTGGTTTTTGACATCGATCTGGCCAAACAGCAATCCCTCGAAAACCCGGTTTACTACGTCCAGTACGCCCATGCACGGATCTGCAGCATCTTCGAGGCCGCCTGTGACCGGGGAATCAGCGTTCCGTCCTTCCCTGATGCCCATGTGTATCTTCTCGGAACGCCGGAAGAAATTGAACTCATCAAGCTCATCGGCTCTTTCCCTGAGGTTATCGAGGGAAGCGCCTTGTCCTTCGAGCCACACCGGATCACCTACTACCTGCAGGAGCTGGCAGGGGCTTTCCACTCTTTTTACAATAAAAATCGCGTCATAGGCGAAGAGAAAGAGTTGAGCTCGGCACGGCTCTTCCTCCTCAAGTGCGTTGCTCAGGTACTGAAGAACGGGCTTGCACTCCTGGGTGTCTCGGCACCGGAAAAGATGTAGCTGGAAGGGTTTATGGTCCTTGATTATCGTGAACGAAAACCGGTCAACAAAAACCGGCCAAAATCGAAACCCGTCGGCCTCTTTGTTATAGCATTTGGCCTGGTTGCCGCCTGTTCCTTTGCCCTTGGAGTACTGACGGATCGCTTTCTGCTTCCACCGCGCAATAAGGTTGACAACGTTCAGCCACCTCAACCGATAGCAACGAAGAACAAATCTCAGGAGCAACCGTCTTCAACGGCCAAGGATTCGGTCACTGGCAAGCAGGGAGCTCCTGCTTCGCTGCAGGAACCATCACTGACTTTTTACGAAACATTGCCTAAAGGCGGTAAAGTCATTCTCGGGAGCGGCATAAATCCAAAACAGCCAACGATGCAACACGCATCTCCGGCTAAAGCATCCGCCGAAGCTTTACCAAAAAAAGATCAGGCATCACCGCGACAGACTGAAGCGGGGACGCAACAACCTGCGAAGACTGACATGCCTGCGCCACCCCTAAGTTCTGCCACGGACAATGCTGAACATCCAAAGGCGGTCAGCGAAACATCCAAAGAAGCGACGGCGAAAAAAACGCCGATAGTAAAGGGAAAATTCTCCGTTCAGGTAGCATCTGCAAAAGAGCGCAAGGAAGCAGATGCGATTAGATCGTCGTTGGTGGAAAAGGGTTTTGCAGCTTATGTTGTCGAGTCTAACATCTCCGGCAAGGGGACATGGTACCGCGTAAGGGTAGGAAAACAAATGGATCCCGTGGCTGCCGCAAAACTTGCAAAACAGCTCGGCAAAGCAGCAATAATAATTCCTGAATAGAGGTGTGATTTTTTTTGTTGACTTAGGATTTGGCTCATAGTATAAACAGGTCTCTTGTGACGCGGGGTGGAGCAGTCAGGTAGCTCGTCGGGCTCATAACCCGAAGGTCATAGGTTCAAATCCTATCCCCGCAACCAAACAAATCAAAGGGTTAGCCGTAATGGCTAACCCTTTTTTGTTTGTACTGATGTAAAAGTTGATGTAAATGCTGATGAAGCCCGTCGAGCTAGCGAAGCTAGTCAGCTCCTGCAACCAAATCCTTCGGCTTGCTATCCTGTATGTCTGATAGCCACTATAAATGTAACTTGAACTGGGTCTAAACCGACACGCGACCAGCACTTTCCCGTTACGGAGCAAAGTCGCCGTGAAACCGGACCGCGGTGCAAGGAGTCTTCCTTTGGGAAACTATGCAATGAAAGAGCTATGTTTAGAACAATATCGCGATTCATGGTGAAAACAAGACTGCCATACCCCTCTTATCGTAATTATCACCCAAGCAGCGAGTCTTTATGGATCTTTTTTCACAATCCAGCCAAATTCCAGGTTTAGGCCAGTCGGAATTCGTGATGCTTTCCGTGTTGAAGCTTTTTCTTCTCCCCGTCGGGGGCGGAATACCTTCCGGCGTTTTGCTTGCCCATGCAAAAGGCTTGGCCTGGCCCGTCACCACTCTGCTCTATCTCGTGTCTGATGTTATCCTGGCCTTTGCATTTGAACCAATCCTTCGCCTTATCACGACGGTGTGCGGGAAAGTTCCATTCCTGGCTCGCGTCAGCGCAGCCCTAAAATCGGCTACCGCTCGCAGCACGTCGCATTTCGCCGGGACTGGCGCCGGTCCGATTGCGCTCATCATGATCGCGTTCGGTGTTGATCCCATGACGGGGCGCGCCTCGGCGCTCGCCTCCGGTCACGGTTTCGTTGCAGGGTGGGGTTTTGCCATCGCTGGCGACATGCTTTACTTTACGGTCATCGCGATCACGACCTTGCATCTGAATTCGTACATTCGAGATCCCAACACGACAATGGTGATAGTCCTCATTGCGATGTTCGGCATCCCTCCACTGGTACGCCGTATCCGGATAAGACGATTGTTGTATCAAAGGACGTAAGGGCTGACCTATTCCTGTCAGATCTGGGTCATCCATTCCTTCCCCTGCCGTTTTGCACCCGCTTTCATGGCCTGGAGGAATCGAGACCGCAGGCTTTCCCCCAAAAGTGCTTTTTTCACGGCGGGCAACTTGAGGAACGCGCCGACAAAGGCGCGCGCAAACTTCTCGTTAAAGCTCTGCGGGTTCGCAAAAATCTGGTTCTGGAGGGTTCCCTTCTCCAGACTCTGCAGCATGATCCGCTCGAAGGTGGTCTCGGGATGAATGACCCGTTGCCCTCGTTTCCCAAGCCTGCAGGCCTTGGTCGGACAGGTAAGGGCGCATACTCCGCAGCCGATGCAGATGGAAGTGTCGACCAGGACCCTCCTTTTCTTTCCCGCTTCAGGCGCTTCCAGTTCAACCATTGAAATAGCCTCAATCGGGCAGACCTTGGCGCATTTTCCGCAGCCGATACAGTTCGTACCGTCAATCTCGGCCAGATAATTCGAGGTGACCAGGGAGTTCGGATAGCCGTGCTCGCTGATGCCTCTCAGGACGTTGCAACAGCACTTGCAGCAGTGGCAGACGAACTTCATGTTCTTCTGGACATTGTCCGCGGCCATCACGAGCCCCAGTTCCCTCGATCGCGCGAAATGATCTTCCATTTCCGACCTGCTCACTTCACGGGCCAGGTTGTGCCTGATCATGAAATCCGCCGCATAGCCGAACTGGGTGCAACTTTCCAGGGGCGCATCGCAGTTCTTCACACCGAGATGCAGCTTTTCATGGCGGCAGCTGCAGATCCCGATGGCGAATCGGTCAGATTGGGCGATCAGGGACGATGCCTTTTCGTAGTCCAGAATTTCGACATAATCGGGACTTCTCACCGTTTCGTCATGGGGCAAGGCCCTCACGAATGAGATTTGTTCGCCGTGGCCGAAGTTTGCCGCAAGAAAGGAATCATCCCCGGACAGGTAGTCGTGAAAAAGCCTCGCCCATTCCTTGCTGCTGGCATTCGGCCCCATTCTCATCATGGTGAACTCGAAGATACCAACTACGAGAGGAGCAGGGGTGTAGTGGTATGACCCCTGTAACCACAGGTCCACGACCAGACCTTTTTCCGTCAATCCTTCGAGAAGCCGCAGCAGTTTGCCCTTTTCATAGCCGGTGGCCTGTTCCAGCTGCTCAAAGGTGGACAGCCCATAGGGCATCTTGATGACTACATCGGCTTCTTCGCTCGTGTAGAGTTCCTTCAGGATTGCATGAAGCCGCTCATTCCATGGCGCCCGCATCTCCATCCCATCGATCTTTCTGCCAAGTTCGCGAAAAATGTCTTTCCCAACAAGATGCCCCATGGCCGTTCTCCTTCCTTCTCTATCCAGCAACGATGAGTTCCGAGCAGATGCCGAACCAGCATAGCGGTACCTATCAAAGTGTGCAATCGTATCATTCTTTTGAAATGGTCGATTCTGGTGCCTCTCGCTAGCATCTGCCGTCCTTCCGTGTCGAGTCCGCTTTCCTCTGCTATAGTACTCTCTGATAGCGACTACTTCCTGTCCCCTTGGAGTTCACCCATGCTCACTCTGCGATTGCCTGCACTGTTCATTGCACTGGCCTGCGTCGGCTGGGTATCCGGTTGCGCCCGCCTGCCCGATGCATCCGCGGTCATCGGCAAAGTCCAGTCCGACGGCAAGCCGCCGCGCATCGCCTCCATTCACGGTCTGTTATCCCCGACTCAGAGCAGCGCCATAATAAAGCGGCTCACCCTGCCGACCGGGCCGACGGAGATGTTGGAGCGCCAGGTCGTGGTGAACGAAGCGGTCAGCGGGAGCCCCCTCATCAAGGGGAATCGGGTGACGCTCCTTGTCGACGGTCCTGCGACGTACGCGGCCATGTTCAAAGCGATCGAGAGAGCCAGGCATTCGATAAACATGGAAACGTTCATCTTCGAAGACGACGAGACGGGGCGCAGGTTGGCGGATCTGCTGATCCGGAAGCGGGAGGAAGGGGTCAAGGTCAATCTCATCTACGACAGTGTCGGCTGCCTGAGAATACCTGCAAGTTTTTTCAAGCAGCTACGGCACAAGGGGGTCAATGTCGTCGAGTTCAATCCCGTCAATCCGCTGAAAACATCCAAGAAGTGGCGCCTGACCCTGCGGGATCACCGCAAGATACTGGTTGTGGATGGCAGTACGGTTATCACTGGCGGCGTCAACATCAGCCGGGCCTATTCGAGCAAGTTTATCGGCGAAGACGAGACATCGCCCGTCATCCCCTGGCGCGATACCGACATCCTGATCGAAGGCCCGGCAGCGGTAGAATTTCAAAAGGCGTTCCTCCGCGCCTGGGCGAAGCAGAAGGGACGACCAGCCCTGGATGAGCGAGACTATTTCCCGTCACAGCAGGAACGCGGCACCAACCTGGTGCAGGTCATCACGAACCACCCCGGTGAAGCCGGCCGGACTACCTTCATCATGTACGTGTCGGCCGTCGCTTTCGCCGAGAAATCGATCCACCTGACGGCATCATATTTCGTTCCCGACGGGCAGATGATACAGGCGCTCCGCGATGCCGCACGAAGCGGCGTGGACGTCAAGATCATCCTGCCGAAAAGCAGCGACCAGAATTTGGCCCTCTATGCCGGAAGGTACTATTACGACGAGTTGCTGGAGGCCGGGGTGAAGTTGTACGAGCGGCGCAACGCTGTACTTCACGCAAAGACGGCGGTCATCGACGGAGTCTGGGCCACAGTTGGCTCAACCAATCTGGATTTCCTGAGTTTTTCAAAAAATTTCGAGATCAACACGGTCGTGCTGGGGAGCGATTTTGCAGCGGAGATGGAGCGGATGTTCGAGAGAGACTTGGCCGAGTCGGATCAGATCATCGAGGAGTCGTGGGAAAAGAGGCCCTGGTCCATCAGAGCCAGGGAATGGTTTTCGCACCTCTTTTCCCCCATGCTGTGAGGGCACGATACGATTCGGGTGATAACTGAAGGTATACCAATTGTTTATTGCGCCGGCGCACGCCGAGCCGATGATGCACGGGCAACCCCGACAATGGCACACCAGCCCAGCACCCCGCAGAGAGCCATGGTAGCGGTCATTGGTACCGCCGTCCCGTTGTGGAACATCCCCACGAGCGCACCCGCGGTTGCCCCGAGGGTGTACTGAATCGTCCCCAGAAGCGCCGACGCGCTCCCTGCCGCCTTGTCGAAGGGGGCCATGGCGAGGGCGGTCACGTTGGGATAGAGAAACCCGGACGTACAAATGCAGACGAACAGGAGTGCGACTTGGACAGGAAAACCACCGATCCCCGTGTATCCTGCAACCGCGAGAAGAAGGGCTCCCACCGCATTGACGGTGGATGCGGTGCCCAGGATATGTTGGGCGCTGAAGCGGCGAAGAAGGCGGCGGTTGACCTGGGATGCGCCGATCAGTCCGCAGGCGTTGGCGCCGAAGAAAAGGCCGAAATGCTGGGGGGAGACGCCGTGCAGTTCGATGAAGACGAACGGTGCGCCCGAGATGTAGGAGAAATTGACCCCGGCGACGCAGCCAAGGGCGATGGCGTAGCGGAGATAACGATGGTTGTGGAGAAGGTGAGCATAAATGGTAGCCATCTCGACAACGCCGCGCCGGCTGCGTCGTTCCGCCGGCAGGGATTCGGGAAGGCACATTGCCGCCGCGGCGAGGGAAAGGAGGCCGAAGATTGCCAGAAAGCCGAAAATGCCGCGCCAGCCGGTGATCAGCAGGAGCTGTCCTCCCACGATAGGAGCCAGTATTGGTGCGGCGCCCATGACCAGCATGAGGAGCGAAAACATCCGCGCCGCTTCGGCGGTATCGTAGAGGTCGCGTACCACGGCGCGCGAGATCACCATGCCGGCTCCCCCTCCGACCGCCATTACCACGCGCCAGAAGAGAAGTCCCTCACCCGTGTGGACGAAGGCACATCCGAACGCTGCCGCGACGTAGAGCGTCAGTCCCAGGAGGAGCGGCGTTCGCCTTCCCCACCGGTCTGCCAATGGTCCGTAAAACAGCTGCCCGGCGGCCGAACCGAAGAGGAAGGCGGAGATGGAGAGCTGCACCGTACCGAGAGGCGCGGCGAGATCCCGGGCGATCTGCGGGAAAGCGGGGAGGTACATGTCGATGGACATGGAACTGAAGGCGGTCAGCGCTCCGAGGATAAGGACCAGTCGTGCCAGTTGACGTCGGGTCATGTCTTCTGGGTGTATAGCCGGGGCAGCGGTCATTTCCATAATAAATCCTTTATCCAGGCTCAAAACATTTAGGCGATCATGGCGCGAGTATGAAAGGGGAATTTCGATGCGTTGGTAACTTTATTCATTAGATCAAGATACCAATGGATAAAATATAAATAAAATATATAATATTTATGTTTGTCATAATTATTTTTTATGGAAAGGTTTCAAGTGGATATCCGCCAGTTGCAATTTTTTGCCGAGATCGTCAGATACGGCAGCTTCACCAAGGCTGCGGAACGGTTGCACGTAGCCCAACCGGCAGTGAGCATGGCGATGAAGAAGTTGGAAGAGGAGCTTGACCTTGTACTCTTCAACCGTCAGGAGCGGAGGATTTCCCTGACCGCCGAAGGAGAGATCTTTCTGCGACATGCGGAGAAGATACTGGATGAGGTGAAATCGACGGAGACGGAAATGGAAGAACTTCGGGGGCTTGCCAAGGGCGAGGTGCGGGTGGGAATCCCTCCGATGATGAGTGCGTATTTCTTCCCGCAGATCATCCGTGACTTCTCTAACCGCTATCCCGACTTGCACCTTACGGTGTCGGGTGAGGGAGCCTCAAAAATTCAGAAGATGATCATTGACGGGGAACTGGACATGGGGGTCATAGCCGGCGCGAGCTTCCCCGAAACGCTTGAGGTGAGAAGGTTCCTGCGGGAAGAGGTGATTGTCTGCGTGCCCAGGAACCACCCGCTGGCGTCAAAGGGGAGCCTGACGCTGCACGAGTTCGCCGGGCACCCGCTGATTTTCTACCGGGAGGGGTACTATCTGAGGGAACTCATCCTTGATGTTCTGAGAGGGGCAGGCCTCAGCCCCGCTATCAAATTTGAAACAAACCTCTACACTCTGGTCAAGTCGCTGGTCCAGAAGGGTATGGGAATTTCGGTCTTCTTGAAGATGGTGGTTGCTGAAGATGACGATCTCACGGCAATATCCCTGGACCCACCGCTGTATCTCGATCTTCTCATCGCCTGGAAAAAGCATGGATATCTGTCTCGGGCAAACCGCGCCTTTGCCGATTTCCTCCTTGAGAAGGGTTCACATGCGGCAATGTAACAAGCGGTTTGTTTTGTGGTATCGATGACGCCCGAGCGGCTGAGATCTGATTATGCTACAGTTTCAATGGGAGAACTGTCTTTCATCGTGCACCAAGGAGGATTCATGAGAATTACCGTTTTTCTGGTCAGTTTCCTTGTGGCTGCCATGGTGACGGGGTGCGCCCATGTGAACGTATCCCTGTTGAGAGCGCCGGAGCCCTTGGCTGAGAAGGTGCTGGAAGGGAAGGGAACAAAGAAACTCCTGATTGTTGACATTAGCGGTACCATCGGTGAGCAGGCCAAGGGGAGTGGCCTTCTGGGGCAGGGAATCCCCTCCACAGTTTCACAAGTGCGGGAATCGCTGCATAAGGCCGAGCGGGACCCGAAGGTGGCTGGCCTGATCTTGCGGATCAATTCACCGGGGGGAACGGTTACGGCCAGCGACATCATACGCCACGACATCTCCGAGTTCAGGAAGCGCCGTAACCTTCCGGTCTTCGCCTGCATCATGGGGCTCGGCGCATCGGGAGGATACTACGTAGCCACCGCTGCAGACGAGATAATCGCCCACCCCACGGCTGTCACCGGCAGCATCGGGGTGATGCTCATGACCTTTAACGTCGAGGGACTTCTGGGGAAGATCGGCGTCGAGGAGAAGACCATCAAGTCAGGGGAGCGGAAGGACCTCCTTTCGCCGTTCCGGCGGGCGACACCTGACGAGGAGAGGCTGGTGCAGGGGATCATCGATCAGTTCCAGGGGCGCTTCGTTGAAATGATCCTGGAGCGGAAGGGCAATCGGCTCACGCGAGAGGAGTTGCTTTCCCTGGCCGACGGCCGCGTCTTCTCGGCCGGAGATGCTGTGAAGTCCGGGCTTATTGACCGGATCGGCTACTTGGACGATGTGATCTCCTCCATGCGCCAGCAGGTTGGCGACCCCGATGCCCGGGTAGTTACCTACCACCGTCCTGGCAGCTACAGGGGGAGCATCTATGCCGAAGCAGCCGACGAACCGTCCATGGCAGATCTGTTTGGGGGATTCGAGGCAGCGAGCAGTGGGCAGTTCATGTACCTCTGGAAGCCGTAACTGCAAGGGTGACGTTTCACGGAGAACAGCATCATGCAACCCGAACCGGTCATTTCGAACATATCCCATGTCATTCAACTGTCAGTTGCCCCGGTCTTTCTCCTCACCGGGGTAGGATCAATTCTTTCTGTGCTTATCAACCGACTCGGGCGCATTGTAGACCGCATACGCGTGGTCGATCAGAAACTTATCGCTTCAGCCAGGGATGACAAAGCATCGCTACGGTTTGAGCTGACGACGCTCGGCCGGCGGATGCGGCTGATCAATTGGGCCATCAGCTTGTGTATAACCTGTGCTCTCCTTGTATGCTTGGTTATCGCTATGCTCTTTGTAAGTTTTTTTATCAATATGAACGTATCTTATGCTGCTGCCATATTATTCGTCGTTGCTATGCTCGCTCTGATCGGTGGATTGCTGAGCTTTCTCCGGGAGATATACCTGGCAATTGCAATTGCCCGAATGGGGATGCATTGACGCTCTGGGCAATGTCTCACCGAAGAAACATTCATTCCCGGCGTTCATGAATTCCTTCAAGCTGTCTCACCAGGGTAGGCCGCGCCAAGGTCCCGGCTCTTGACTTCACCAATGTAAAATTGATATTTTTGCAAACTTGATGATTTAGGTGAGGGGAACAAGCCTGGGAATGGATAATGCTCTAACCATTGACGTGGAGGAATGGTTTCATGTCTGTGGTGTTGCAGGTTGCGGTTACGGAACTTACCCGTCGCACGTCCTGCGGAATGTTGACAGGCTGCTCGAGTGTTTCGCAGCGTCGGGCGTCACGGCCACCTTCTTCGTGCTCGGTTCGGTTGCCGAAGCCTTGCCGTCGCTGGTCCCTGCAATAGCCGCGGCCGGCCACGAGGTTGCATCGCACGGATTCTCCCACACGATGATTACAGTGTTGTCACCGGCCGCATTCCGTGACGAACTGCGCCGCACCAATGATATTCTCTCTAGTCAGTCGGGCAAACGGCCCATGGGGTTTCGTGCCCCCCAGTGGTCTCTTTCGCGTACTGTGACACCGTGGGCATTCGAGATTCTGCATGAAGAGGGATTCCGCTACGATTCCAGCTGCAACCCGCTCCCTTTTGTGGGGGAGCGGTCTGGTTCCCGCGTTCCTTACAAAATCGGGATGGCTGGGAAAAGTCTCTGGGAGATTCCCCCGATGGTAACACCGTCGATGCTGGGAAACCTGCCGACCGGCGGGGGGTGGGGGTTCAGGTTCTTTCCGCAGCAGATGATCGAGCGGACCGTGATGCGTCTCAATGAAGAGGGACAATCGGCTGTTTTCTATCTTCATCCCCGGGAGATTGACCCCAGTGGTCCGCGCCTTCCGTTGTCGCTCTTTCGACAGTTCGTGGCCTATGGCCCGCGGACCGATGCGTTGGAACGGCTGGTTCCGCTCATGAAGCGGTTTCGTTTTACTTCTTTGGGCAGTCTGGTGGATCAGTGGGAATCTGCGTAGTTATACCGGCATTCAATGCTGCTTTGACAATCGAAGCAGTTGTTCGGGAGACCCTGGAGCAGGGATTGCCCCTCGTGGTCGTCGATGACGGCTCCGAGGACGGCACGGTAGACTGCGTCAGGGGGCTGCCGGTGAACCTGATCAGCCACGGGAGAAATCGCGGCAAAGGGGCAGCCCTGAAGACAGGCTTCGCATGGGCGTTGGATCACGGTTTTTCCGGCGTGATCACCCTGGATTCGGATGGACAGCACGACCCCACGGCCATTCATCTTCTGGCCGAAACGGCCAAGAGCGGCAGATGGGACATCCTCGTGGCTTCCCGCTTCGCCCAGTTCGATCAGATGGCGGGGCTGCGGCGCCACTGGAACCGGTTCGGTGCCTGGTGCATGAAGAAGCGGACCGGCTTTCAGATCGACGACAGTCAGTCGGGCTTCCGCTATTACTCGGCCCGTCTCCTGCGGATGGTGTCTCTCGGGAATGACGGTTACGACCTGGAAATGGAAATCCTGATGAAGGCCTGGCAGGCCGGCTGCACTATCGGCTCGCTGCCGGTACCGGCCCGGGTGGCTGACGGCCGGGCCACCAGCCATTTCCGGCCGGTGCGCGACACCTGGAACATTTGCATGACATTTCTTCGGTACATGTAGGGAACTCTAGCCATGCTGCAAAGCCTTAAAAACTATTCAACGGAAAAGATCGTTTCGCTGCTGCTCTCCCTGGCCACCAACTCGTCCAACGAGACCCTGGCCCGGATGACCCACCTGATGGAGCTGATCCCGAAAAAGGACTACTACCGGGAGCGGATACGGTGGATCAGGCAGCTCATCCGGGAAAACCATCCGAGTATCGAGTTTCCCCGCCGGATCCTCCGCGACCTCCACCCCAACCAGCGCGACAAGTGGATCACCAACCTGGCGATGAACCACCTCCTGATAGGTACCAATAAGCGGAAGGCCTGGGCCGACCGGGAAGGGTACTATCCCCCCTCCACGGTGGTCATCAGCCCCACCATGAAATGCAACCTTTCCTGCTATGGCTGTTATGCCGGCGATTACGGCAAGGGATTGGAGCTTTCGCTGGAGGAGGTGGACTCGGTTCTGACGCAGATGAAGGAGATGGGGGTCTACTTCGCGGTCATCTCCGGCGGCGAGCCGTTTTTCATGCAGAATATTTTCGAAATTTTCCGCAAGCATTCTGATATGGCCTTCCTGGTCTTCACCCACGGCGGACTCATTGACGAGGCCATGGTGGAGCGGCTGATCGAGGTGGGGAACGTGATGCCCGCCTTCTCCCTTGAGGGGTATGAACAGGAGACCGATGAGCGGCGCGGTCCCGGCCACTTCCGCAAGGTCATGCGGGCCATGGATCTTCTGCGGGAGGCAGGGCTCTCCTTCTGCGGCTCCTTCACCCAGACCAGCAGGAACACTCCCGTCATCACCGACGGAAGCTTTATCGACATGCTCCTGGAGAAGGGGGTCTTCGCCCTCTGGCTCTTCACCTACGTGCCGGTGGGGCGGGAGCCGAACCTGGAGCTGATGGCCACGCCCGAGCAGCGGGACCTGCTGCGAACGAGGGTCGCCGAGTTCCGCGCCACCAAGCCGATGCTCTTCATCGATTTCTGGAACGACGGCCCCATCATCAGCGGCTGCATCGCCGGCGGTCGAAAGTATTTCCATATCAACGCCAACGGCGACATCGAACCGTGCGTTTTCTGTCACTTCGCCGTGGACAACATCCGCCGCACTTCCCTCAAGGAAGCGCTCCGGTCGCCGCTCTTCCAGAAGATTCGCCAACAGCAGGGGGAGCATGAGAATCTCCTCCGTCCCTGCATGCTGATTGACCACCCCGAAGTGGGGCGGGAACTCTTCAACTCCGAAGGGGTCTATCCGACCCATGAGGGCGCTGCCGATATTTTTTCCGGCCTTGCCGGGCAGGTGGATGCCTCGCCGCAGAGTATGCCGGGATTGCCGATCCCGCATGGGAGCGGGAATTCGTCGATACCGGCCGGTCCGGGAAGAAAGCCCGGAACCTCAAGCGGTGACTTTGTACAGCAGCGTCAACCTGTTCCTTATCAACCTGTTCACCCGTCTCGTGCCGCGGCGGCTCTTTCCTCCCTTCGCATTTATCACGGCGGGGATCGTCTACTTCCTTGCGGGCACCCAGCGGCGCGGCACCCGGGAGAACCTACGGGTGGTGACCGGCCGTCGCCATGTGGAGGGGCTGCTGATCAGCACCTTTTACAAGTATGCCCGCAACTGGGCCGACGTGATGCTGATGATGCGCCTCACGGGGGAGCGCCTTTTTTCTCTGATCGGCCGGCGCAGCACGAGCACTCCCCTGGATAACGCCCTGGCCGTCGGCACCGGCGCCATTCTCGTCTCGCCCCACTTCGGGAACTGGGAACTCGGTGGGCTGGGGCTGGCCGATCTGGGGTACAAGATCAACGTCCTCACCTTCCGGGAGCCGGACGAGAAGGTGAATGAACTGCGGGAGCGGGTCCGGGGGGAGCGGGGGATAGGGTTCATCTACGTGGACCGCCACGACACCTCGCCGCTGGCCATCATCGAGGCGGTCAACGCCCTGCGACGCAACGAGATCGTGGCGCTGCTTGGGGACCGGGACGGTTCCTCCCACACAATGTCCGTCGAGTTCTTTGGCCGCCCTGCCAATATTCCGCTGGGGGCCGCCTACCTCTCCCTGGCCAGCGGGGCGCCGGTCATCCCGGTCTTCGTCCCCCTTGAGGGGGGGAGGTACGCCACCATCATGGAGGAGCCGATCCATTTTCGCGGCGGGCACCGTGATCACGGCGCCGTGATCAGGGAGGGGGTCGAACAGCTTATTCGGCTCTTCGAAAAATACATCCGGGCCTATCCCGACCAGTGGTATAATTTTTTCCCTTACTGGGACCAATCATCGCACACAAAAGGATAATGCATGGCAGACCAACTGATTGAAGAAGTAAAACAGATGATCATAGACGCCCTCCGGATCGAGGGGATGACCCCTGCCGAGATCGATACCGATGCACCGCTCTTTGGCGAGGGGCTGGGACTTGACTCCATTGATGCCCTCCAGCTGGTGGTGGCCATGGAGAAGCAGTACGGCGTCGTTGTTCCCGATGCCGCCACCGGGACCAAGGTCTTTCAATCGGTCCGTACCGTGGCCGCCTTTATCGCGGAAAACCGTAAATGAAGGTCCTCTTCGTCTCTCCCGGGTGGCCTCGGGGGAGGCTCTGGGGGGAGCTGGGCTTCAAGTTCCCCTCCCTTTCCCTTGCCGCGCTGGCGGCCGTCACCCCCGAGTCGTGGGAGGTGACCCTTTGCGACGAGAATATCGAGCCGCTCGATCTGAATTCCGATGCCGATCTCGTGGCAATTACCGCCATGACTCCCCAGGCGCCCCAGGCCTACCGGATCGCTGCCGCGTTCCGCTCCCGGGGGAAGCGGGTGGTCATGGGAGGCTTCCACGCCAGCAACCTGCCGGAAGAGGCGCTCCTCCATGTGGATGCCGTGGTTGTGGGGGAGGGGGAGGTGGTCTGGCCCCAGATCCTGGCCGACCTTGAACGGGGCGAACTGCAGCGCATCTACCGGGCCGCCACCCCCCTCGACATGGGGGCGATTCCCGTGGCCCGCCGCGAGATATTCCAGGGGAAGCGGTACCTCTTCACCAACACCCTCCAGACCACCCGCGGCTGTCCCTTCGACTGCGAATTCTGCTCCGTCACTGCTTTTTACGGCCGCAGGTACCGCAAGCGTCCGGTGGATAGCGTTCTGGCCGAGCTGGAACTCCTCCGTCGCCGGAACTCCTTCGCCTTTTTCGTGGATGACAACCTGGTAGCCGACCGCACCTACGCCCTCTCCCTCTTTGCCGGCATGAAGGGGATGGGGTTCAAGTGGCTCTCCCACGCCCCCATTGACTTCGCCCACGACCGGGAGTTCCTGCGTGCCGCCGGCGAGGCAGGGTGTGTCGGGATGTTCGTCGGCTTCGAATCCCTGAACCAGGACGCCCTTGCCGCCATGGGAAAGGTGACCAACACGGCCCGCTCCTACCTGGAGGATGCCCAAGCCTTCCGTGACAACGGCATCGGCATTCTCGGCTCGTTCGTCCTCGGCTGTGACAACGACACTCCCGCCGTCTTCGAGGGGCTCCTCCGCTTTTGCGAGGAGGCGCGGCTTGAGGCGGCGATTTTCCCGATCCTCACCCCCTATCCCGGCACCGAGGTCCGTCGGCGGCTTGAGGCGGAAGGGCGGATCATCTCCAGCGACTGGCAAGACTACGACATGGAGCACGTCACCTTCCTCCCGCGGGGGATGTCCGTTGACGAACTTCAGCAGGGATACGACTGGCTGAACCGCTCCTTTTATTCATTACCATCCATGTACCGGAGAATCTTCAAGGCACACCGCTCAGTCCAGGTCTTCGCCCCCATGAACTTCGGATTCCGCAGCGCCATCCGCCGGAAGGGGAGGGTAGCGTGATCTGTTTCATGTTTCCCGGCCAGCCCCTGACCTTTGAAGCAACGGTTCCCGACGACCTCGATTTCCGGCAGGTAACGGCCCTGGCGCTTGAGCGGACCGGCCTCAACCTGGCGGACTGTACCTGCCGTGGTGAGGGGCTGACGGAACATGTACGGCTCCAGGTCCACGGCGTGGCCATGAGCCTCTACCATTGCCGGCGGTTGCGTCGCGAAGGGACGGTTCCCGCAATCATCGCCGAGCACAGCATGGGGATCTATCCGGCCATGGCCGCATGCGGAGCCCTTGAAGACGGGGATGCCCTCGAAATGACGTGCCGGATCGGGGCCTGCATCGCTGCCATGGGGACGCGGAACACCTACGCCCTCGGCTGCATCACGGGGCTCACCGCTGCCCCGCTCATGGCCGTGGCGGAGAACAACGGCGTCTTTCTGGCAAACTACAACACATCGCGCCATTTTCTCCTCTCCGGCGAGAGGCGGAACGTGGAGGATGCCGTGGCCGAAGCGCTGGAAAGCGGCGCGTTCACGGCCCGAAGCTTCCCCTGCGACGCCCCCCTGCATTCCCCGCTCATGGAGGAGGTGGCGGGAGAACTGCGGGACATTGTCGGTGACTACCGTTTTCGCGAACCGACGCTTCCGCTCATGAACCACATTGACCAGGATTATCTTTCCGCCGCCGACCTGCCGGAGTTTCTGGTACGGGAACTCTCGCTCCCTGTTTACTGGGAGCGGACCTGCCAGGCGCTCTCCGCTGCCGGCGTGAGCCGTTTCGTGGAAGTTGGCGTCGGCGATTCCCTGAAAAAGTACAACCGCTGGATCGCCAGCGAAGGGGGCAGGTGAGGGGCGTGAGACACCACGAGACTCAGATAAAGGTGCGCTTCAACGAGATTGACGCCTACCGGGTCGCCTGGCACGGCCACTACGTTGCCTGGATGGAGGTGGGGCGTAGTGCGCTGGCGGAGCAGTTCGGCCTCGACGTCGAGAGCCTTGCCGCCGCCGGCTTTCTGGGACCGGTGGTGACCCTGGAGCTCAAGTACCTGCAGCCGGCCCTCCTCGGCGAAATCCTTACCGTCAGGACTTCCCTGGCTCGGGGCGAGGCGGCGACCCTGGAATTCCGCTGCACTGTCATCGACAGTGACGGCAAGGCCCGCGCCCGGGGGAAGACGGTCCATGTCCTCACCGACCTGGACGGGGTGCTTCAGTACCAGCTCCCTCAGGTCATCGGCGAACGGGTCGAGCGGATGCTTGTCTGGCAGGAGGGGCCATGAACGTCCTGCTGGTTTCCGCCAACCGGGAGCATGCTCCCTACCCGGTATTTCCCCTGGGGCTCTCCTATCTGGCCGGGCCGCTCCAAGCTGCCGGCCACCGGCTCTCGGTCCTCGACCTCTGCTTCGCCGCCGACCCGGAAGAGGCAACACTCCAGGCCCTGGCGGAGTCCAACCCTGACGTGGTGGTGCTGTCGGTCCGCAATATCGACAATGTCACCTATCCGGGCTCCCGTTCGTACCTCTCCGGGGTCCGGGATGTGGTGGCCATCTGCCGGGAGAGGGCTGCGGTCGTCGTTGGTGGCTCCGGATTCTCCCTGATGCCGCGTGAGGTTCTTGCCTTTCTTGGGGCCGATTACGGAGTGGTAGGCGAAGGAGATGATGTTCTCCCCCGACTGCTGGCGCGTATCGCCGTAGATGAAGGGGGTGACGGCCTTCCCGGAGTAATCTCACGTGATAACGCCGCTTTTCTCCCCTCCCAACCGGTACGGGCCATCGGCACCCCGCTGCGCGAGCTGTTCCAGGTGGAGCGGTACCACCGGGAGGGGGGGATGGCCAACATCCAAACGAAGCGGGGATGCCCCTTCTCGTGCATTTACTGCACGTATCCCCTCTTGGAGGGGGAGCGGATGCGGCTCCGCCCGGTTGCCGACATCATCGCCGAGATCAGGGAACTGGTGGACGGCCACGGCGTCAACTACCTCTATTTCGTCGACGACATCTTCAACTATCCGCAAGAGTTCGCCCTGGAACTCTGCCGCGCCATGTTGGCGGCCCGGCTGCCGGTGGCCTGGTCGGCCTTCATCAATCCCGATTTCCTGCCGCCGCAGCTTCTGGACGCCATGCTGGCCGCCGGGTGCGACGCCCTCGAATTCGGCACCGATTCCGGTTCCCCGGTCATGCTCGGGAACCTGCGCAAGTCCTTCGGCATTGAGAAGGTTCGGGAGGCCTCCCGACTCTGCCGGGAGGCTGGCGTCGATTTCGCCCACTACATCCTTTTGGGCGGGCCGGGGGAAACGCCGGCAACCATTGCCGAGAGTTTCGCCCTCATGGACGAAGTGGCTCCCACGGCGGTGATCGCCATGACCGGCATCAGGATTTTCCCAGGGACGGAGATTTACCGCCAGGCATTGGCCGATGGGCTCGTCACGCCGGAAACAGATCTCCTGACACCCACGTTCTATATCGCCCCGGCCATTGCCGGTACCCTCTGTGAACTGGTGCGGGAGGAAGCGCTCAAACGGACCAACTGGGTCGTCCCGGGACTGGAAATCACCGCCAATGATGCGATGCTGGAGGCGCTCCGGCACTTTGCCGGTCCCGGTCCCCTCTGGAAAATGCTTAAGCTCCTCGGCCGCCGCAGGGGATCTGTCCCTTCCCCCCTGAGTCACTCACCCTCCTGACGCCGAACCCCTTCATTCTGGACTTTTCAGCCTGTGACCAGTAAAATACAACCTTTCACAATGTCTTACGCAGGGAGCCAGCATGGAATTCGCAGGTAAATCCGTTGTCGTGACCGGTGGGACCCGGGGAATCGGTCGGGCCATTGCCCTCCGTTTCGCCCGGGAAGGGGCCAGGGTGTTCGCAGCCTACCTCCGGAACGGGAACGCGGCCCGGGAAGTCACGGCTGAAACGGCCGGTCTCTCCGGCGAAATCGTGACCCTGCAGGCCGACGTCAGCACCCAGGAAGGAGCCCAGGGGCTCATCGAAGCTGCTGCCGCCACAGGAACGATCGACATTCTGATCAACAACGCCGGCATTATCCGCGACGGCTACCTTGCAATGATGGCGGACGACGACTGGGACGCGGTCATCCGCGGCAACCTCTACCCCCTTTTCCACTGTTGCAAGTGGGGAGTACGGAAGATGATGGCCAGCCGGCGCGGTGCTATCGTGAACATCTCTTCCATCTCGGGCGTTGCCGGCACCGCCGGCCAGACCAACTACGCCGCCAGCAAGGGGGGGATCATAAGCTTCACCAAGGCCCTCGCCCGGGAGGTTGGTCCCATGGGAATCCGCGTGAACGCCGTCGTCCCCGGCCTCATCGAAACGGAAATGATTGCCGGCATGAGGCGTGACATGGTCGACAAGATTGTTGCAGGCGCGGCGCTGGGGCGCCTCGGCACCGCCGACGAGGTGGCCGATGCGGCGGCGTTTCTGGCATCGGACCGGGCCACCTATATCACCGGCCAGAGCCTGGTCGTTGACGGAGGAATCCTGTGAGCGCCGGCGCTGTCGCCATAACCGGACTCGGCATCTTCTGCGGGGCTGGGAAGGATATCCCCTCCTTCACCGATGCCCTCTTGAACGGGAAGAGCGGAGTCGGCCCCCTGGACTTCTTCGACGTCTCAGGCTTTCCCTCCAAAATCGGCGTTCAGGTGAAGGGATACGATCCCCGCGATTACTTTGACCGGAAAGCCTCCTCCCGACTCTCCCGGGCGGATCAGTTCGGCGTGATCGCCGCCGGCGAGGCGCTCCGGGTCAGCGGCATCCGTCCCCACTGCTCCCCCTATGACGTGGGAGTGGTGGTGGGGGGAGGCGCAGCCGGGATGTTTCAGTCGGAGCAGTGGCTCAAGGAGCGCGTTGCCGGCTGCAAGGGGCATCCGGGCCTGCTACGGGGCCTCCTCCCCGACAAGACTTCCACCGTCATCGCCGAGACCTTCAGGCTTGCCGGCTATCAGGGAACCGTGACCACCGCCTGCTCGTCGTCGGCAACCGCCATCGGCTGGGGGGCCGACCTGGTGGCCACTGGACGCCTCAAGGCCGTGGTCTGCGGGGGGACCGACACCCTTTCTCTCCTTACCTTTTCGGGCTTCAACTCGCTGCGCGTCGTTGATCCGGAACCCTGCTCCCCCTTCAGCCTGGGGCGCCAAGGGATATCCCTCGGAGAAGGTGCCGCCTTCATGGTGCTTGAGGATGCGGATGCCGCCCGGCAGCGCGGAGCAACGGTCTACGGCCATGTGCGGGGGTACGCGGCTGCCGGGGAAGCCTACCACATGACCGCCCCGGAGCCGTCGGGAACTGCGGCTGCGCGGGTGATGACCGAGGCCTTGCGGGTGGCGAGGGTCGATGCCGGCGCGGTGGGGTGGGTCAATGCCCACGGCACCGGAACGCCGTTGAACGATGCGGTTGAATCGAAGGCAATGAAGCTGGTCTTCGGCGAGGGGGTCGCCAACGTTCCTCTCGTCTCCACCAAGGCGCTCACCGGTCACTGCCTGGGTGCCGCCGGGGCCATCGAAGGGGTGGCGACCGTCATTGCCCTGAATAAGGGGATCATCCCCCAGACCCTGCACTTCCGGGGGCGTGACCCCGAATGTGACCTGGATTACTGCCACGACGGCCCGCGCGTCAGCGATGCAGCCGTTGCGGTCTCCAATTCTTTCGCATTTGGCGGCAACATCACCGCCTTGGTAGTGTCCCGATGAATCCAGTGACCCATGACATAGTCATCACCGGCCTCGCCGCCATATCTGCGGCCGGAGTCGGCCTCGAAGCCCTTGCCGCTGCTGTCAGCGATGGAGAGAGCCGCCTCCGTCCCATGCCGGAAGACCTCGCCGGCGCGGGGCACCTGTGGGGCCCCGCGGAAGGATTTCGGGTAGCCGACTTCATGCCCCCCCTCAAGGCGCGGAAGTTCGACCGTTGCAGTCTCATGGCCGTGGCTGCAGCCGGCATGGCATTGCAGGATGCCGCTATCGACCTGAAAGGGGTTGAACCGACGCGGGTTGGCATCGTTCTCGGGTGCGGGTTCGGCGGCATCGCCAATTCGGTTGAATTCCTCAGCGGCTATTTCGCCAGCGGCGTCGATGGCCTTGCACCGATGCTCTTTCCCAACACGGTGGCGAATGCCGCTGCCAGCAACGCCTCTATCGAACATGGCATCCAGGGGCCGAATGTGACCATCGTCCAGCGCTTCTGTTCGGCGGAGACCGCCTTGTCGATGGCCTGCCGTTTCCTGGAGGAGGGGCGGGCGGACGTGATCATTACCGGCGGGGTTGACGAGTTGAATGCCATGATGATCAAGGGATTCGATGCGATGAAGCAGCTCGGGAGCTATGCAGGGGGATTTGGCGAAGGGTGCGGCCTACTGGTTCTTGAACGGCGGGACCATGCCGAACGGCGCGGCGCACCGGTAAGGGGGGCGATTACCGGGATACGGTCGGTGGGGCTCATCCTCCCTGACGCAGAGGACGAGGGGTTTGCCCGCCTTCTTCCCGAAGAGCTCTCCCGGTACCGCATTTCCATCTCCGGCACCGCGGACCGCTTGCCCCGGCTGCTGGAACGGCTCCCCGACGCGCCGCAGCTTGCACTTCACCGCCTGACCGGCCGGTCGCTGGCCATGGGGGGGCTCGCCCTTGCTGCCCTGCTCCTTGCGCTTCGGGAGGGGGAACAGGGGCTGCATCTGGCTGCATCGCCGGAAGGCCCCTTTGTAGCCATCGAGATCAGCGGAGGCGCTCCTGTTTAATCCCGACCCCGAAGCATATCTCCCCCACCGCCGTCCCTTTCTCCTTCTCGACCGCCTCGTGTCGCTCCAACCGGGCGAGACGGCCACGGCCGTCATCTCCGTGACCGGCGGCACGAGACACTTCCCGGATGTGCTCCTCATCGAGGCGATGGCCCAACTGGGGGGAATCGCCGCTGGACATGAGGAGGGGGAGGGGGGATTCCTGGCGGCCATCGATCGGGCCACGTTCTTCGGTTCCGCCTCCGCCGGCGATATTCTCGATGTGACGGTCAGAGTTGTCAAATCATTCGGTCGTCTCCACCTGCTGGAAGGGGAGGTTTCTGTCGAGGGGCGGGTGCTGGCCACGGCCTGCTTTACCCTCGGCATGGGGAGGATTTAGATGCGAAAAGTGATATCCACGGTAATGACGCTGACTCTGCTCCTCGTTCTGGCATGGGGGGGGAGTGCCGCAGCCAGGCAGATCGCCCCGGTGGAAGGGCTTGAGACGCTCCGCCGGAGTTTTGCCGGCATCAATGACTTTTCCGCCGACATCGTGCAGGAGAAGCAGATTTCCCTCCTCAAGCGCAAGATGGTCAGCACCGGTACGGTCCGTTTCCGGAAACCGGCCCTCTTTTTCATGGAGATCAACCCGCCCCGGGCAAGCAGGCTCCTCCTGAACGACACCCAGATAACCCTTTATTTCCCCCGGGAGAAGAGCACCAGCCAGATCGCGCTTCCTCCTGAACAGAGCCTGCAGCGCTGGTTCACTTTCCTGGCACGGCCGGTGACCAGCCTGCCGGACGGGGCCGATGTCAGGGCCGATCAGCAGGGTGACACCCTTACCGTCACCGTGATCCCCCGTAGCGGAGGGCAGGTGCGTGAGTTTGCCGTGACGCTGCTGACCGACGGAACAATCAGGAAGCTGGTCATCAGCGAGAAGAACGGCGACCGCACGCTTATCACTTTCAGCCGGGTGCGCAAAAATTCCGGTCTGACGGATAAAGATTTTCGTATAAATTAACCCCCCCTTCCTTCCAGGAGTCTCCCCACCCATGCTGAACAGAGTAACCGGCGCGACCCAGTCCGCCATCAAACGCCACCTGGCCTGGATCTTCAGGGTAACCAGCACGCGACCCGTAATGGTTTTTGTCGCGTTTGCGTTTTTTATCGCCCTTTCAGTCGTCTCGATTCTTACCACCCGTTTCGAGGCCGATGTCTTCAAACTCTTTCCGGCGCGCCAGGGGGCGCTCCGTCTTTTCCTCGATTCCCTCCAGTGGACCGGCAGTGCCAACGAGGCCTATTTCCTGCTCGAAGGTGAGAAGGGGCGCATCGTCCCGGAGGCCGAGGCGTTTGCCGGCCGGCTGAAGGAGCTTCGGGTCGACGGGGCGCCGGCCTTCCGCCGGGTAATCTACCGAATCTACGACCCGTCGGAGGCCCGGGCCTTTGCGGACTTCATCGGATATGCCGCGCTGCACCCCGGTTCTTTCCTCGAACCGGCGGATGTGCCGGCTTACCTTAGGCGTCTTGAGCCGAAGGCCATGGACGAGGCCCTCCGCCGGGCGGGAACGGAGCTGGCGAGCCAGGCCGGCGCCGGTCTGCGGGATCTGGTCGTTGCCGATCCCCTGGCCTTGAGGGATTTCGTAACCCCCCGGCTGAAACGCGGAAGCCAGGCCCTCGACCTGGACCCGAACTCCCCCTATTTCCTCTCCCGGGACGGCAGGGTGCTGATCATCATCGCCGAGCCTGCCCGTCCGGTGCAGGATATGGCCTTTGCCCGGAAACTGGCCAAGGGGATCAACCAGGCTAGGGAAGGGGCGCGGGTCCGGATATCCTGCGCCGGGGCCCACCTGTCGGCGGTCATCGACGAGGCGGCCATGAAGGGGGACATCCTTTCCTGCATCCTCTCGTCCCTGGCGGTGGTCCTTCTGCTCTTCTTCGCCACCTATCGGCGGGTGTTGCCGACGCTCCTCCTGCCGGTCATCATCGCGGGGGGCGTGGTGCTGGCCCTGGGGTTGGCAGGCGCCTTCCTCCCGTCGATCCATATCATCTCCTTCGCTTTTATGGCGCTCATCATCGGCCTCGGCACCGACTATTCGGTTCACCTCTACGACCGTTACCACATGGAGCGGTGCGCGGGACTGGCGCCGGATGAGGCCCTGCGGCTTGCCGTCACCGACACGGGACACGGCATCTTCACCGCCGCCACTACTACTGCCATGCCGTTCCTAACCCTGGCCATCACCGATGTGCGGGCACTCTCTGAGCTGGGTATCCTGGTGGGACTCGGGGTGCTCTTTTCCCTCTATACGACCTTGTTCCTCCTGCCGCCTCTGCTTCTCTTCATGGAGCGCCTGTCGCCCCGTTTTGTCTACCGGCCGCTTCCCGGCTTCGGCCTGGCCGCACTCTGGCGGGGAAGCCGTCGCCGGGCCCGGCTGGTGAAAGTGGTATCGCTTCTCGCCGTGGCGGCTTTCTGTATCATGGCCTGCTTCACCACCTTCGAGGGGGAGCTGAAGAACCTCCAGCCGCGCCATTCCGAGGCGTTCCTCACCCAGGAGAAGATCGAGCGGCACCTGAGCCTGAGTCCGAAACAGATGCTGGTGGCGGTGGAGGGTAAGGATTTCGGCGATGTGCTGGCACGGGGGGCGCGGGTTGATCTCCTTGCGGAGCATTACCGTCAACGGGGAGAGCTGGCGGCTTTCTCCAGCCTGGGTCAGCTGGTTAACGACGACGCGGTGCGGGCTGAGGTTGTACGTCAGATCGACCAGGGCCTTGCGGGGAGGGACCCGGGTAGGGCGCTCAAGGATGCACTGGAACGGCAAGGGTTTGCGGTGGAACCGTTTGAAGGGACAATCGCCGGCCTTGCCTCCCTCCGGGGAAATGGCTCCTCATCGTCAACCGAAGCCATTGCCCGGCTTGCCGCATCGCCCCTCAAGGGGGCCGTGGACCGGCACCTGATCCGGGACGCTGCCGGTTACCACCTGCTGGTCCACCTTTTCTATAAAGGGGCTGAATTCCCCCAGGATGCCTTCCTGAAGGAGTTGGCGGCCATCGATCCGTCGGCCCGTGCCACCAGCGTCGATCTGGTGAGCCGTCAGCTGGCTGCCGACGTGAAGCAGAGTTTTCTCTGGGGATTTGTCATTGGCGGGGCGCTGGTTATCTTTCTCCTCCTCTCCCATTTCTCATCGGCGCTGGGATTATTTGCCTCCCTCTACCCGGTTTTCGCAGGCATTGCCGCCATGCTCGGCATTATGGCCGCCAGTGGCATGGGAATCAATTTCATGAACGCCATGGTCCTGGTGACGATTCTTGGCATGGGGAACGACTACGGAATGCACATAGCACATCGCGTGGAAGGGAAGGACATGCCGGAACGGGAGTTCGTGCAGGCCGGTAGGGCAGTGCTCCTGTCGGCCCTCACCACCATTGCCGGCTTCGGCTCCCTGGCCTTCGCCGATTATGGAGCCCTCGCCTCCATCGGCTGGGCCACCAACTACGGCATCGGGGCAACCATGATCTTTGCCCTCGCGTCCCTTCCCGTTTTCCTTGGGGCGGGACGGCGGTCGTCCTCGGCCCCTGACAGGCAGATGCTCCCATGAGGTCCCGTCCCCGCTTGCTCCTGGTCTATCCCGCAACCCACAAGCTCGGGTGGGTGCGGCGGTTTCAGCTCCCCTCCCTCTCCCTGAAGCAGGTGGCCGCGGTGACGCCGCCGGAGTGGGACGTGGTCATGGCCGACGAGGTCCACGAGGATGTCCCCTTCGGCGAGAGGTTCGACCTCGTGGGGATCACCGCCATGACCCACCAGGCAGTCCGGGCCTACGAGATAGCCGACCGGTTCCGGGCGGAAGGGGTGCCGGTGGTGCTGGGGGGAATCCATCCCACGGTGCTCCCCGAGGAGGCCCAGGCCCATGCCGATGCGGTCCTCGTGGGGGAGGTCGAACCGGTCTGGGCACAGCTCCTGGACGATCTCCTGGCGGGACGTCTGGCTCCCCTCTACCGGGCGCCGATCCCCACCGACGACCGCCTCGTCATCCCCTGGTCCCGGCGCGACATCCTGGCCGGACGGCAGTACCTGACCACCCAGACGGTGCAGGCGAGCCGGGGATGCCCCTATGACTGCCCCTTCTGCACCGTAACCCCGTACTTCGGCCGCACCTTCCGCTACCGAAATCCCGACGACGTCCTTGCCGAGCTCCGCTCCTTCGAGGGGAAGCTGATGGTATTCGTGGACGACAACATCCTGGGGGACCCGGTTCGGGCCAAGCCGATCCTGGAAGGGATGGCGGGGATGAATCTCCGCTGGGGAGGACAGGCAAACCTCCGCTTTGCCGAAGACCCGGAGCTGGTCAAACTGGTTGCCCGCTCCGGCTGCATCGGGATCTTCGTCGGCATCGAGTCGGTAACCGGCCCTCATGCGAATCACGCCAAGACCGGCAACGGCTCGTCGCAGATCGATCTGGTGAAGCGTGTCCGGGATGCCGGCATAGTGCTGGAGGCCTCCATGATCTTCGGGTTCGACGATCACGACGAGGGGGTCTTCGAGCGGACGATCCGTTTTCTGGAGGAGTGCGCCCCCAGTATCCCCACCTTCAACGTCCTGACCCCCTATCCCGGCACGTCGCTTTTCAAACAGTTCGACCGCGAGGGGCGGCTGCTCCACAAGGACTGGAGCCGCTACGACCACGGGCAGGTGGTCTTCCGGCCGAAGCAGATGACTCCTGAGCGCCTCTACCGCGGCTGGCAGGAGGCCCGGTGGGAGGCGTACCGCCTCCCCGCTATCGCCTCCCGGGTGATGAAAGGGAAGGGGAAGCTAGTCAACCTGGCCTACAATTTCCTCCGGCGCGGAGGGATCGAACGGCCGGACCGAATCGTCCACATACCCGAGGTTGCTGAACCATGAACATCCTGCTTCTCCGCCCCCATCCGGGGAGCGATGCCTTTGGCCTCGGCCCCTTCTTCCGGGTCGAGCCCCTGGGGCTCGAATACCTGGGGGCAGCCCTGCTGGGCCGGGGCCACGCCGTCACCATCGCCGATCTCCGCTTCCGCCCCGGCGCCGCTGCCTGGGTCCGCCGTGCACGGCCGCGGCTGGTGGGGATCACCTGTCTCCATGCCCTGGAATACGACCGTATCATCGCCACGGCCCGTGAGGTGCGCCGGGTTTCGCCGGACGCCTTCATCCTCGTCGGCGGCCATGCCGCGGCGGCGTTCCCCGATCCGCTCAAAGACGATGCCATCGATGCCATCTGTCTCGACGACGGCGAGGAGATCATCACCGCGCTTGCGGAAGCCCTGGAAATGGCGCGGCCTCTGACCGACATCCCGGCGCTGCTGCTGAGGACAGCGGACGGATGGGTGGAAACGCCACCTCTTCCCGAGCAGACCTGCCTCGATCTGGTTCCCCTGCCGGCGCGGCACCTTGTCGACCGGCACCGCAACAACTACCACTGCCTCCTCTTCAAGCCGGTATGGCTCATCGAGACCGCCCGGGGGTGCCCCCACCGCTGCTCGTTCTGCTCTGTCTGGCAGCTCTACGGCCGGTCGGTGCGCGAGCGGAGCATTGAAACGGTGGTGGAGGACTTCGCCACTGCCGGTGATTCCATCTTCGTGGCCGACGACCTCTTCTGGTACAACCGGGAACGGAGCATCGAGATGGCCGAGGCCCTGAAGAAGCGCGGGGTCCGCAAGCGCTGGATCCTCGTCCAGACCCGCACCGACCTCATCTGCCGGAGCGCCGACATTATGGCGGCCTGGCGTCCACTGGCCAAGGACTTCGACATATTCCTGGGCCTTGAGGCGGCCAGCGACAAGGGGCTCTCCGGTCTCGACAAGGACGCGGGGCTTGCGGAGAGCATCGAGGGGGTCCGGATCGCCCGGGAGCTCAAATACGGAATCAACGGCAACTTCCTTGTGGGCCACGACTGGGGCGAGGAGGAATTCCGCGAGCTCTGGGATTTCGTGGCGCAGTATGGCCTGCAGCGGGCCGGCTTCACCATTCATACCCCTCTGCCGGGTACCGACCACTACCGTGAGATGAAACCGCGCATCTCTGATCAGCCATGGTCCAACTTCGACATGCACCATCTGCTCTGGGAGCCGCGCATCGGGGCGAAGCGGTTCTTCGAGCTCTACGCCGAAACCTGGCGCCGCTCGATTCTCAACACCTCCGGCGAGAAGAGCATCCTCGACTGGATGCGTCAGGTCCGGCCGAGCCAGATTCCGTACATTGCCCGGGTTCTCTGGCGGACCCAGCGGATGATGAAGCCTGCGGCCTATCTCAAGGAGCACGAGGCGACGCGGGGGAGAGGGTAATCGCTACGGTTGAGCCGGTCTGTGCAACCATCCGATTCAAAAGTGCGTTGGCGAAAAAAGGTCGAAAATTAATGTAGTGCACCAGATGTTTTGTGATACATATCAATAGTATAAAGTGATCGACTAGGATGGCAGGGGGAGGTTGGAGCCATGCCGCAAACAGTGGAAGCCATTTATCATGACGGAATCGTGGAGCTTAAGCACAAGCCTGTCGGGATACGGAGAGCAAACGCTTTGGTAATTTTTCTTGAAACCGAGGAAACAGAGAAACGCAATGCGGTTGACTTGGGTAAGGTGAGAAAAAAGAAGAGTTCCGTTGACAAGTGGATCGGGGTGATCGAGGGGGCCGAGCTTGGCGACTGGAAAGCCGAACGCCGCCTGGCTCTGGAACGGAAAGCCCCGTGAAGGTGCTTATCGATACCAATGTTGTCCTTGACATTGCCCTGAACAGGAAGCCGTTCGTGGAGCATGCGACCCTTCTGTGGCGGCTGGCGGAGCAGAAGGTGATAACTGGTTGTCTCTCCAATACCAGTATTACGGACATTTTTTACATTATCAACAAACACGCCGGACCGGATAAGGCCCGTGATTTCATTACCGACCTCCTCGATACGTTCAGACTGGCGGATATCGATGAGAATGGTTTCCGGGAGGCGCTTCATTCGGGCATGAACGATTTCGAGGACGCGGTGCAATATGTTATCTGCGAGAGAAACGGATGTGACGCGCTGGTAACCAGAAACAAGGCCGATTACGTCGGCAAACCTAACGTGCTCGATCCAGACGAACTGATCGAACGTATCAAGAGCGAGGGGATCTGAATCAGGCGTGTCTGTACGGAAGAGATTTGCCAGGTGCAACAAGGGGGAGGTGCTCAACGACACCTCCCCCTTGTTGCGTTTAGTGCAGGCGGAATCTCAGAAAAGCTTCGAGGACGGCTGCCAGGCTCTCGCCAGTCTTTACGCCCGTCATTAGTGAATCTTCCTGCCCTTGTATTCTGTAAACTCCTTATGGTACCCCTCGGTAATTTCCCGCTCATAGTCGGTAACGGCTTCCTGGTATTCGTGATCAGACAAGTCTTCATACGGGTCTGCTGGATCAAGTTCATAGAACGTACAGCCATCGTTGCCTATTTCGGAAAGCATATGCTCGGCAGTTACAGGGCTTAAGGTGACACGCGCCACCCACCATCCAATGCGAGGCGATTGCTGAACATAATATACAGTATCCGGCTCAAATTGGATTTTACCTGTTTCAAGGCTTTCAGTTCTAGCAATGAGATATTGTAAACCTGGCTCTATGTCGGTCTTGACAAAACAACCTTTTCCTTTAGTTAAACCGATAAATTTTTTATCAAGGTGAGTAAAAAAATTGACTGCCCCGCCAAAATTAGTTGTCCTAGCTATTACAAGCGCTGCCTTGCCACTCTTTGGCTTTACAGTCATGATGTCCAGCGGTTCTTCCTTCTTGACCATATGGGATGGTCCACACGCAGTTAACATCATTATCAGCGGGAAAAGCAAAAATAACCTTATGAAGTTGCCGCCCGATAAAATATGGTGATTTCTGATCATGACTCCCTCCTAGTGTTTATGTCGTTATTAAATTTATCTCTCAGATGTAGTATATTCACCGCTTGCAAATTTCAACCAAGCTTTATCGTGCTCAATCGCTTTTTCTGCGTTAGGAAAGTAAAGCGCAAACAAATTAAGTGCCTTTTCCAAGTGTTTTTTGGCATTTTCACGATCATTGTTACGCATGTACGCGATACCAAGGGTGCCGTTGTTGTATGGAGAGTCAGGGAATATTTCAACTGCCATTTGGGCGTATGTCAATGCCGCTTTAGAGTCGATATTCATTTCAGCCAAGAGCCAGGCTAGAGTGTTAATAGCGCGATGGTTATTCTTGTTTTGAGATATGGCCTGCTTTAACAGTGCTATGGCCTCATCCACATTACCGTCTTCTATCATATCATCAGCTTGAAGGAGAGTAGTCTCGGATAGATCATGCCCCTTATTGTCATCATAATTGTGGTAGTAGTAATCCCGCACTATTCCTGAAGTAATATCGACAAAAACAATCGCCTCCTTCTTATAGTTGCCAGCCAACCTTTCCAACGGAATTCCTCCGGCCAGCGCACCAAGTGCTCCCAGTCCAATTGCCTTACCAACCTTCGCCGACATATCGTGATATTCAAGAATTTCGTAATTGCCGACAATCCGGGTTGAGGGTGCAAGGCCGCACAACTCGACTATCTGGCGTTTTGTGGTCTTGCCGATGATCACATCTCCTGGTTTGCAGTCAATATCGTCGTGTTCCTGGCGGATTGGGGCAAAGCCGGTGGTGAAGATAGCAGCCATGATCATTATGCAAAATTGAAGTAGCAAGCGTCGCATCGCATTCCTCCAAGTATCCGTGGGGGTAGTCTACAATATTACAAAATATTCTAATCCCGATCATTCTATTTACTAATGTTCATGTGTCAAGAGGTTGGTGTGGGTTAATTTTAAAAAAACCACGGGGCTTCTCTCTCTTTCCAAATACTCTTAATTTGTTTAATATTATTATATAAAAATATAGATAAAAAACTTGATCCCGTTTTTGATGTTTGGTACTTATTGCCAAACATTCACAAACTCACGATGCATCTGTGATAGACGATAATACTAAACCATCCGCGAGGATGGGGCGGAAAGCCCACAGGGTCTCCCTGAGACAGCCGGGTTGCCGAAATATCAATTGATATATATGGCAACCCGGCTGTTTTTATTTACCATCAGGGAGGTAGAAGTATGCAAAAGAAAAAGATTTTTGTTGTAAGTCTCGTGGTCTGCGCAGTTTTAACTCTTGTATTATTGTCGCTGCCCCAAAAAGGTGTAACCGCCACAAACACCGGCTGGAAAGTAATGGTTAGCAATGATCTCGGTATTCATTGCACCTGTCCGGATTCATCCCTCATCTCAATACTTCCGCCAGCCAACACTCTTCGGGCACAGGTTTTCAACGGTTCGGAAATAGTTACTGATCCTGCCAAGATCAGGGTCGAGTATTCGGTGCCATTTGCTGACCAGTTGATGACGGACCCCCAGTATCTGACCTACCTCGACAACGCCAATAAGATGTATCCGACCCAGGAGGGGTGGGCAAAGGTGAGCCGGACGAATCCGGTTTCCATAGTCGGCACTCCCCTGAAATCGGGCAAATTTGTCTCCAAGCCTGAACACAACATGTGGGTGGCTGAGCTTATTCCGGTTTTCCCTCCGAAACAGCCGGCAGGTGGTGAAGGAACGTTCAAGGATGCCTTTGGCGATATCCGCCAGGCATTCCCCAAGGTAACCGTTACGGTAAAGGACGCCGTGACCGGCGCAGTGCTTGCCCAGAATACCAACACAACAACTCCTGTGGCCTTTGCCAACTGCTGCACCTGCCACAGGGAGATTTACAAGGATAAGTTTGGGCAGTATCCGGCGAATCCGCTCGACAGTTTCCGTCAGACCATGCTCGCGCCCCATGATCTCAAGCACAACACGGACCTTCTGAAACTTACCCAGGCAGGGATCCCGGTCCGTTGCAGCCGTTGTCACGTGGATCCTGCTGTCGGAGGGAAAACTCCCGGGTATCCTCTGAGCCTTTACCCGAAGGCGGCAGGGCTCAGACTTCCGATCCCCGCCAAGACGATGACCCTGAGTATGGCGCTCCATCAGGGACACAATCTGAAAAACGAATTCCACACCCGCTATGCAGCGCTAGGCTTCAAGGAGTCCTGTGAAGCCTGCCATCCCGGCAAGGAAACGGTGGGGTGCATGCGTGGCCTCCACGTCAATATGACGACCGCAAGTGGCAAGAAGCTTGATTTCAAATGCTCTGATTGCCACGGAGACCTCAATATGCGGTTTGCAACCGGACAACTTCTGGACCCCTGGTCGTATCGGACGTTGCCGAGATGTTCCAACTGCCACAAGAACAACATTGGGGAGTGGACCAATTCGCAGATCGAGCAGTACGGAAAGATCCAGTTCGGCGGCGCGTACCTGAATAGCCGCGGACACGCGGACAACAAGATCCTGTGTACTTCGTGTCACGGTTCGCCCCATGCTGAGATTCCTTCCAAGATTTCCTGGGAAAACATATTTTATACAACCTTCAATGGCGGTAAAGCAGCACCTCTCGGGAAGTGCTACGGTTGTCACACCGACGCAGGTTATAGCGGATGGGGCAGACCTCCTCACGGCATGTCCGACAACCTTGCTCCTTAACAGTTCTAACTCGTTGTGCAAGACGGGTTGAGAATAAGTAGTTAAACTGAAAAAGCATGAGTTCCATCAGGAATTCATGCTTTTTCAGTTTAGGAACCCAACCGATTGCTCGGTCACTGTTCACATTTTCCCTGGGCCCAATTTCAGAAAAACCACGACACCCCCACCAGGAACTTGCTGGAGTTCAGCGGCTCGTTGGGGTCGGCGGTGCCAGCGTTGGAGACATGGTGGTAGCGGTATTCCCCCATGATGGCCGTATCCTTCCCGATGAGGTACTGGATGCCGGCTCCTCCCTGATAGGAGAAGTCAAGCCGCGTCCCCATGGTGGGGAGACCCAGGTCCACGAAGAGGACCCCACCGCCGGCAAAGACGTAGGGGTACAGTCTCTTGTCCGCCAGTCCGGTGAATTTCCAGCTACCGAGAAGGTAGCCGCCGGTCATGATCCGGCCTCCCTGATCGACCGCCAGATGGATGGGAAGCTCCACCAGCAGTTCGTGACGCCCCTGGTACCATGACCCTTTCCCCACCTCGTCCGACAGAAACCAGCCGAAGCGGCCGATGGCATCGGCGGTCTGCACCTGGGTGCGGGTGGCGCCGAAGCCCCGGTGGGTGATGCCGTAGCCGGCGAGGAATGCCCATTCGTGGCCGGCGGTGGCAACGGATGGCAATTCGGCGGCGATGCAGGGGGAGGTGGCGAGGAGAGGCCCAGAGACCAGCAATGCTGCCAGATTGAGATAAGGCTTCATGCCCCGACTCCTGTTGACGATTCGCGCTTGGCTATCCGTAAGGATCACATCAGTCACCACTTCTGCTTCAGTTCAAAGGCAAGGATCTCCGGCAGGTGCCGCAGAAAGGTAGCCACGCTGTGGGGCGACTTCCAGAGCATCTTCGTGTAGCCCCAATGGATGCGGCTCCGGCGGTAGAAGCGGCTGATGAACTCGTTGTAGAGTCCTTCCAGCTGTTCCCTGGTCATGCCGTGGGGGACAAAGACGAAGTTGAGGCAGTTCATCAGCGGCCAGTTCTCGTCGAATTCTCCGTGTTCGCGGATGGTAGCGTAGAGCGGCGCGCCGGGAAAGGGGGTGAACTTGGTGACGTTGATCTCGTCCAGGGGGAGGGCCAGGGCGTAGTCGATGGTCCGGCGGATGGATTCTTCGGTCTCTCCCGGCAGCCCCACCATGAAGAGTCCCTTTACCCGCATTCCCGTATCTCTTACTAACAGCAGTTTCCGTTGTACTTCGTCCAGGCCGTAGAATTTGCGGTGCTTCTTGATAACCTCCGGGTCCCCCGACTCGATGCCGAAATTGACCTGCCAGCAGCCGGAGCGTTTGAGGAGGCGCAGCAGTTCCGCGTCCACATGCTCCAGCCGGGCGATGCAGTTGTAGGTCACCGGTAGCCGCTCCCGCTCCTTCAGTTCGCAGAAACGGGCTACCCGGGCGCGGTCGGTGGTGAAGAGATCGTCGTAGAAAAAGACGTGTCGGATGCCATAGTCGCGGTTCAGCATCTTCAGGTGCTCGACGATGTACTCCGGCGAGTTGAAGCGGAATCCCCGGGAGAAGACAGAACGGTCGCAGTAGGAGCACTGGTAGGGGCAGCCCCGGCTGGAGATGATGCTGGTGTTGGGCGCCTTCGGATAGCTGAAGAGGGGAAGGGTGTAGCGTTTGGGGAACTGGTGAAGACGGTGGTAGGCCGGGAAGGGGAGGTCGTCAAGGTTGGCGATATGCTCGCGGAGAGCGCTGATGACTCCCTTGCCATTCTTCCGGTAGCCGACGCCCGGGATGCCGCTTCCACCTCGGTCCAGGTTGGTCACCAGCTCGAAAAAGGTCTGTTCCCCTTCGCCGATCACCAGGTAGTCGATGGCCGGGAAGCTGTCCAATAGACTGACTCCAACGGAGCAGGCATGGGCGCCGCCGAACACTGTCGTGATTCCGGGAGCCTTTTCCTTGATCCGTTCGGCGATGGAGCAGCCTTCCAGGAATGACGAAGTTGTGCAGGAAAAGCCGACCACATCCGGGCTGCGGCGGATGACCTCGGCCACCAGGGCCTCAGCCGGCATCGGCGTGGCATAGCAGTCGATGACGTCGGTGCTGATGCCCCGGGCCTCCAGAAAGGCGGCGATGCTGAGCATTCCCAGGGGGGGCATGAGATTGAAAATGGTGGTTATGTCGGTTCCGGTCCCCAGCCAGTTGCTGCCAAAGGGATGGATGAAGAGGACCTTCACGTGAATCGCCTCGCCGCCGTAATGAATTGCGGCGCTATGCTAGTCGGTTTGATGGAAGAAAGCAAATGCTATCGCCGTCGCCGAACGGTCATAACCCCGCCCCCATTGAAGCCAACAGTTTGACTCCGGATACTCTTGCAAAACTACATATATTCCGTTTGGTACTGGTGTTTAACGGCAACCGGCATCATGTCCCCGGAGTGGGAACTATTGGGCACAGTAATAGCATTCATCGGAAGAACCCTATGAAAATCCTTTACATAGACGATAAGCCGGAAATCCGCACGCTACTGGGACAGTACCTCAAATCGTGGGGATATGACGCTCTTGGTGCATCCGATGGCGAAACCGGGTGGAGGCTCATCTGGGAGCATCGGCCCAGTATTGTTATCACCGACTGGGTCATGCCTGATCTCGAAGGTCCGGCCCTCTGCCGGCGTATAAGGGAGGCGGGATTTACGGAATACACCTATATCATCATGCTGACCGCCAGGAGAGATGACGTGGTGGCCGGAATGGAGGCCGGGGCCGACGATTTTATCGGGAAGCCCTTTAACAAGGAAGAACTCAAGGTGCGCATCAAGGCTGCGGAGAGGATCGTGAGTCTGGAGCGGGAACTGGCGTGCACCAACCTTGGGCTGCAGGAAAAGAACCACCGGTTGGAGGAGTCGGAAGAACAGCTTCGGCAGATGGCCCATTTTGACAAGCTGACCGGCCTGCCAAATCGCCTGCTCTTCTTCGAACGTCTGGAGCGTGCCGTTGTGGAATCGAAACGGAGCGGAGACAATTTCGGTCTCCTGTTTGTGGACCTCGACGCGTTCAAGGCGGTAAATGACAACCATGGCCACAAGACCGGAGACGCACTCCTGGTCATGGCGGGGCAACGCATGAGCGGGTGTGCCAGGGCTTCCGACACCGTGGCCCGCATGGGAGGTGACGAATTTTGCGTTATCGTGCGTGGAGCAAAGTCATTTGACGGTCCGACGACCGTGGCCGAGAAGATCATTTCGGTTCTGTCACAACCATTCGATATTTCCGGCATCACCTGCCGGATAGGGGCTTCGGTGGGGATCAGCATCTATCCCGATGACGGAGATGCCGTGGAACTTCTCATGACCCATGCGGACAAAGCCATGTACGAAGCGAAGAGGGGCGGCAAGAACTGCTGGCGTCGATGGAAGCCGGATTTCCTGGAAACCGATGAAGGTGTTCTTCTATGAATAGACGCGAACTGATGGCCGGCGTCCTCTTGGGGAGCGCCGGCTTTCTCGTCAACTGGTTCAAACTGTCACTGTTCTTCAACGTGGACTTTCTGTTCGGCTCCGTGTTCAGCATGTTCGCCCTGCTGCGGTTCGGGCCGGCCACGGGCCTGTTGGCAGCGGTGATTGCCGCGGGATGCACCTGGGTACAGTGGCACCACCCCTGGGCCATCATCATTTTCGGCTGCGAGGCCCTCTGTGCCGGTTGGCTGAGAAACCGCAAACGCCTGGACCTGATGATCGGCGACATCATCTACTGGGTCAGCGGCGGCCTCGTGCTGGTATGGCTGTTCTATCACCAGGTCATGGGATTCAATGCCGGCGCCACTCTGCTGGTCGCCCTGAAGCAGGGGATGAACGGCATCATCAACACCCTGATTGCCGAGGCTCTCTTTCTGCTGAGTTGGCGGTTGCGGGGCGGCACCGAACTTCCTTCGCTGCGCAAATGGTTGGGAGTCGTCCTGGAGGGAGTGGTGCTGGTACCGGCGTTCGTTTTTGCCTTTCTCGATACAAGCTGGTATTTCAGCCAGCAGATGACGCGCCTGCAGGAAAGTACCGCCCGCACCGCTGAAGTGGGCAACCTTACGGTTTCAAGTTGGCTGGACGAAGAGCAGCACAAGCTGGACATGCTTGTCAAACTGGTCCGTGACCCTGATCACGCCCCGTCCCAGGAGATGCAGCGGCTCCTTGAACAATACCATGCCGCCCATGGCAGCGACACCTACCGGCTGGGGGTCATGGGCCGCAACCATGTCACTCGCGCCTTTTCACCCAGCCTTGACGAAAAGGGAGCCTCCACCATCGGGGTCTGGCTGGGTGACCGTCCCTACATAGCAGAGCTGAATGACCCGTCGCACCCGAAAGTCTTCGATGCCTTCATGGGCAAGATAGGCGTTCCCGGCCCCCGTCTCATCATCCTGGCCCCTTGTCTGGTGGAAGGGGAATACAGGGGGGCTGTTTTCAGCGTGGTATCTCTCGGTCATCCAGCTGCACTGCTGAAGGGGATAGTCGGCAAGCGGGATGTCAATCTGACGTTGCTGGACAGACAACGCCGGGTTGTTGCCTCCACTGACAGCGGCAAGAAGTTTCTGGAGCAGTTTGCGTTGCCCAAGGGGGGGCGGCTGCATTCGGTCGGTAGTAATGTGAGTCAATGGGTTCCCGATCCCCAACCAGGGGTCGGCCCCATGAAACGCTGGACCCGTTCGTTCTATATGACCGAGATTGCGCTGGAACCGAAATCAGGCTTCCGGCTGGTGGTGCAATCCTCGCTGGCACCGTCACTCAGGGAGATCAACAACCGCGCGTCTATCCTGCTGGGGGTACTGGCAATACTGACACTGGTGGTGGTTGGCCTGTCCCGCTATTTCAGCAGGCGGTTGCTGGCGCCCATTGCCATGCTGGGAAAGGTTACCAGTCAGCTTCCGGTCAGGATTGCAAAGGGGGAACAGATATCCTGGCGCCCCGCGGAGGTCAGGGAGGAGCAGGAGCTTCAGGATAACTTCCGGCTGATGGAAAATGCCCTGCAGAATAGCTTCTCCGAACTGACCGCAGTCAATGAGGAACTTGAACACCGGGTCACGGATCGGACCGCCGAACTGCGGATTGCCAAGGAGGCGGCTGAAAACAGTGAGTTGCAACTCCGCAGCATCACCAATTCTGCCCACGACGCAATCCTCATGATGGACCACCGGGGTTCCATTTCCTACTGGAATCCCGCCGCCGAGCAGATTCTTGGGTACAGCGCGGCAGAGGCTCTCGGCAAGAACCTCCACGACCTTCTGACCCCCGCGCGCTATCTGGCCGGCCACCTTACGGCATTCTCCGAGTTCCAGCGGACCGGCTCCGGCAATGCCGTGGGCAAAACCCTTGAGCTCTTCGCTCGGCGCAAGGATGGTCAGGAAATCGCAGTCGCCCTGTCGCTGTCCGCGGTTTTCCTCAACGGAGCATGGAATGCCGTGGGGTTGCTCCGGGACATCACTGAACAGAAACGGATCAATGCATCTCTGCGGATGCTTTCCGCCGCCGTGGAGCATAGCCCGGTATCCATTATCATTACCGACCGGAACGGGCACATCGAGTACGTCAATCCCAAATCCTGCCAGATCACCGGCTATGCCCTTGAAGAATTGCGAGGCCAGAATCCGCGCATCATGAAAGGTCCGACCCACCCGCCGGAGTTCTATAAAGAGCTGTGGGAGACCATCCTTTCAGGGCGCGAATGGTACGGAGAATTCCATAATCGCCGCAAGGACGGCAGCCTTGTGTGGGTTATGGCATCCATTTCGCCCATCTACGACGAACAGGGGGAAATCACCCACTTTGTGGGGGTTCGTGAGGAAATCGAAAAGCAGAAGCAACTCCAGGAAGAGCTCGCCAATATCGCACAACTGGAGAAAGTCGCGCGGGACCGGGCCGAGCAGGCGAACAGGGCAAAGAGCGAGTTTCTGGCCGGCATGAGCCATGAGATCAGAACGCCCCTCAATGCAATCATCGGCATGAGCGACCTTCTGGCGGAAACCAGTCTTGACGGCGAACAATCAGGGTATCTGTCGGTTGTTCATTCCGCGGGCGAAACCTTGCAGGGGCTGATTAACGACATCCTTGACCTGTCGAAGATCGAAGCCGGCATGCTACAGCTGGATTTTGTACCCTTCAGCCTTCGTGACTGCATCCGGCAACTGACGGATATCACGTCGATGAAAGCGTCCGCAAAGAGGGTAACGTATTCCTTCTCGGTGAAATCCGGTGTTCCGGACTGGCTCATGGGAGATTCGCTGCGGTTGCGGCAGGTGCTGATCAATCTGGTGGGGAATGCCGTGAAATTCACTGACAGCGGCGGGAGTGTACTCCTGGAGGTTGAGCCGATCCAACAATCCGATGCCGAAGTACTGATCAGGTTTTCCGTGACCGACACCGGCATCGGCATAGCGCCGGAAAAGCTGGACACCATCTTCGAGAGTTTCAGTCAGGCGGATTCATCAACCACCCGGCGCTATGGCGGGACAGGGCTGGGGCTGGCAATCTCCCGTCACCTTGTGGGGATGATGGGGGGTGAGATTGGTGTTGAGAGCACCGTTGAGAAGGGGAGCTGCTTCCATTTCACAGTACCTTTCACCATCACGTGCAGTACAGAAGAGCCGCTTATGAAAGAGCAACTTCCTGGAGATAAGCTCGGCAGACCGCTCTCTATCCTGATCGTGGACGACAATCTTGCGAACCGTACCGTGCTGACGGCCTATTTTCGGCGCACCGAGCACACGGTAGAGTGTGCGGTGAATGGCGAGGAAGCCCTCGCAAAGATCAAGAGGGGGGGATATGACGTGGTTCTCATGGATATGGAGATGCCGGTCATGGATGGCTACACGGCAGTGCGCCTGGTGCGGGAATGGGAGCGGGAGACGGGCCGGGCGCCGCTGCCGGTGATCGCGCTCACCGCCAACGCACTCAAGGAAGATCAGTTAAGAAGCCTTGATGCCGGTTGTACCGCGCACCTGACCAAACCGATCAAAAAGGACAAGCTGCTGGAAATTGTCGGAGAATACCAACAACGACTAGGGACCAACGGGAAGCAGGGAACGAACATGGATAGCGACAATTTGCCGGATAAAATAGTGGTCGCCTGCGATCCAGACCTTGAAGACATCATCCCGGCCTACCTGGAGGGGAGAAAGACTGAAGGCTCTGTCATCCGTGAACTTGCGGTCAATGGTCAGTTCGACGATGTGCGGACTATCGCCCACGGCTTGAAGGGGTCCGGCGGCTGTTACGGCTTTTCGAGGATATCGGAAATCGGGCGGGATATGGAACTGGCGGCGAATGACGGCAATCTCGTCGAGGTGCTGAAACAGCTTGACACCCTTGAGGCGTATCTGCAGGCAGTTGAAGTCCGCTACGAATAATCGGAACACGTCATGTGTCCGTCGCAAACAAACGCGGCTCCCGACTGATCCGGGGCCGCGTTTGTTTGTCCTATCCGGTATCTACCCCTTTGTCACCTTCGGAATGAAGATCTGCTCAGGATCAAGAACATCGTGGATAAAGTGCAGTTCTTCACGGGTTGGGGGAAGTGTTTCACCGCTGACCCGGGAGATATCCAGGTCAAAGTGGCACATCTCCCTGATTTCCTCGGGCGTCTTGCCGGGGTGGCAGGTGTCCAGGTAGATACGGCCAGTCTCGTTATCAAACCGGAAGACGCCGGCGGTGCTGATGACCGCCGAGGGGCCGCCGCGGTAGGCGGCGCCGTAGAGCTCCCGGCGATGGACGAATTCGCCCTCCGGCCATTTCTTTACCCGCCAGCCGGGGCTCGTGATGTAGCTGACTTTGGGGGTGAAGCGCCGCTTCTCATGGACCATGATGAAGACGGTCCGCTTGGCGAAAGAGTTGATGTCGGGGTTGCCGCCGCTGCCGGTGAGGCGCAGATCAGGGGCCAGGTAGTCGCCGATGCAGGTGGTGTTCACGTTGCCGTACTCGTCCACTTCGGCGCCACCCAGAAAGCCCAGGTCCACGTAGCCCCGCTGGGCGATGCTGAAGGCGTCGTAGAGCCCCGAGGCCCGGGAAGCCCCCATCTCACACCGGGCGTCCCCCACAGACGTGGGAATTTCCGGCGGGCGACCATCCAGGGTTCCGGCCTCGAAGATCAGCTTCAGGTTCGGGGCATGGGTTTTCTGGGCCAGCATGATCGCCACCATGGGGAGGCCGGTGCCGGCAAAGACGATCTCGTTGTCCTGCACCTCGCGGGCCGCCGCGCAACACAGCAGGTCGGCAAGGCCGTATTCTTCCGGATTCGCATACTCTTTGCCCATATCATTGCCCCCTCTTTACGCAGGTCGAGTAGTTGAGCGCTGTGTTGGCCTTCAAGGTCAGCATCCGAGGCCAGCCGAGCTTTTCCAGATAGCTCATGTGGTCGAGCCCCGTAATCCACTCCTTTGCGAAGTCATCGAATCCCTCCTGGGTCCGGGTCCGTCCGTAGAAATCCTTGAGGAAGGCGCCGTCCACATCGTAGCGGCCGAACATCCCGGTGGGGTGGGCGCCGAAGGGGCATTCCACGATGTAGTCCACTTCGAAGCTGGTGATGGTGTTGCGGTCGGCCTCCCGCCGCAGGTACTCCTCGGGGACGATCTCTTCGGCCATGACGATGGTAATGTCCGCGGTCCGGGCCGCCTCGGGGTCGGAGTAGTACTGGCCGCTGACTCGCACGGTTCCTTCCTCACCCACCTGCTGGACACACATGATGGCGATGTCGGCCTTGGCCGCCGGCACCAGCACCTGGGGGCCCGCGCCGTAGAAGGGATCGTCGGTAAAGACGTACTTCTGCTTGGGGATTCGCTTTCCATCCCGCTTGCCGGCGCGGCTGAGCATGTCGTACTCGGGGTTGTGGATGTCGGTGCCGAGGGATGTCTGGGTGACCGCGTAGGGGGCGCCGGCGGCCCCGGCGGCGAAGCGGAACATCATCTCCGCATGGCTGTAATCCTCAACGATGATCTCCTTGTTCCCCACCTTGCGGGAGAGGTTGGCGCCGTACTTGCCGTAGAGTTCATGCCCCACCCAGCACGATTCCCAGATGTCCACACAACCGGCTCCCACGAGGAATTCGGTGTGGGGGCCGCCATTTACTTCGATGAGGTGGAGTCCCCGTCTCTGCTGGCGGATCAGCTCGAAGACGATGGCCATGGGGCGTCGCCAGATGGTGAAACCGGAGAAGGTGAGACTGGAGCCGTCCTTGACGATCTCGGCGGCCTGCTGCAGTGTAATGCGTTTACCTGTCCCCATACATACCTCCATGCGTGATTATTGCTATTGGGCAAAATTCTTGAGAATTTCCCGAGAGATAACAACGCGCTGAATCTCGCTCGTTCCTTCGTAGATGGAGGTGATCCGGGCATCGCGGGCATAGCGCTCCACCGGGAAATCCTGGGTGTAGCCGTACCCGCCAAGCATCTGAATCGCCTGATAGCAGGCCCGGTTGGCCGCCTCGGTGGCGTAGAGCTTCGCCATGGAGGCTTCCTTGGCGAAGGATTTCCCCTGATCCTTGCGGAAAGCTGCATTCATCAGGAGCAGCCGCGCCGCTTCCAGTTCGGTGTAGGCGTCAGCAACCATCCACTGAATCGCCTGGAAGGAGCTGATCTTCTGGCCGAATTGGGTCCGCTCGGTGGCGTAGCGGGTGGCATAATCCATGGCAGCCAGGCCGACGCCGAGCCCCAGGGAGCCGATTCCTATCCGCCCGCCGGCCAGTTCGCTCACGGCGATCCGGAAGCCGTCGTTGAGTTTTCCCATCATGGCGCTCTTGGGGATGCGGCAGTCGGCAAAGATCACCTCATTGGTGGCCGAGGCATGCTGCCCCATCTTGTGCTCCTCTTTGCCGATGACGAGCCCCGGCGTTCCGGCCTCCACCAGGAAGCAGCTTATCCCTTTCCCCTTGGGTGCGGCCTTGTCGGTCACCGCCCAAACCACGAAGACTCCGGCATAGGAGGCGCTCGTGATGAAGATCTTGGAGCCGTTCAGGACCCAGGAGTCGCCGTCGTCCACGGCCTGGGTGAGCATCCCGGCCGGGTCGGAGCCGGCGCAGGTCTCGGTGAGGGCGAAGCTGGCGGCGGAAAACTCGCCGGAGCAAATCTTCGGGATGTAGGCACGCTTCTGCTCCTCGGACCCCACCGCCTGGATCACCTCGGCGGCCATGTTGTTGACCGAGACAGTGACCGCCGTTGAGGCACAGGCCCGGGCGATCTCGGTCATGGCCACGCTGAAGGATATGGCCCCGGCTTCGGCGCCGCCGTATTCCTCCCGCACGTTCAGCCCCATGAAGCCCAGTTCAGCCAGCTTTTTCAGGTTGGCCAGCAGGGGGCCCCGGTCGCTTCCCTGGTCCAGTTGCGCCGCTACCGGCTCCAGTTCGGCCTTGGCAAAGTCCTTGGCGGTGTCCTGAATCAGTTTCTGTTCTTCGGTCAGTTCAAGCAACATGGTTCTCTCCTCTCAGCTTCCGGCAACGACGATCGGAATATCCTGCTCCTGTCCCCATTCCTGCCATTCCCGGGCGCTCCGGCCGGCAAAGGCGGCGCGGTATTCTTCCCGAGTGCTCACTCCCAGTACCTTTTCGAGCCGGCTCTTGAAGTGGGGCTCCAGGGCTGCCAGAGCCACCCAGCCGTCTCGGGCCGCATAGATGTTGTATTCGGGAATGCCTCCGCCCAGGAGCGCCCCCGGCGCCGTGCTGCCGTAACGCAGGGGCTCGGCCATGGCTTCGGCCGCGCTGGAGAGGGCCACCTCGGCATAGCCTGCCTCCTGTCCCCGTTCCCGGCCGAGAAGGAGCGCCATGGCGGCCGAGACGGTCTGCTCGGCACCGGCCATGTCGGCAAGGAGGGTGCGGGGCATGTGGGGGGGATTGAGGAGCCCCAGAGAGGCCTGGTAGGTGAGGTCGTGGCCTGCCTCGTTCTCGCGGGGGGAGGGGTATCCGATGATGGCCACCTGGCAGAGTCGGGGGAATTTACGGTGAAGCTCCTCCCATCCTAGACCGAGGCGCGTCAAGGCTGCGGGTCGGCTGGCGGTGATGAGGAGATCGGCGGTTGCCAGCAGATCGCTGAGGCGGGTCAGACCCTCGGCACTCTTCAGGTCGATCCGGACAACCGTCTGGCCGTTGGCCATGTCCCGGTACCATGCTGGGTTGTACAGTTCCATGGGGTCGCCGGTTGGCGGCTCCACCTTCACGGCGGACGCCCCCAACTGCTGGAGGCGCCGGGCAGCGGCGGGGCCGGGAAGATTCACGGACAGGTTCACAATCACCATTCCCTCAAGGGGCTTCATGGTCCCTCCTCTGTTCGTCCGGTTCACTGCAGTTTGGCCGTCAGGGCCGGCACGAACTGCATCACGTCGGCCACCACGAGGACGTCGGCCACTTCGCCGATGGGGGCGTCCTTGTCCTTGTTGATGGCGACGACAAAGTCGGACTTTTTCATGCCTGCCAGATGCTGGATGGCTCCCGAGATGCCGCAGGCCACGTAGAGCTTGGGGCTCACGCTCTGCCCGGTGGTTCCCACCTGGTGGCTGTGATCCACCCAACCGGCATCCACCACCGGCCGGCTTGCACCCAACTCTCCGCCGAGGGCCTTGGCCAGGGCCTCGATGGTCGGGATATTGTCCTTTTTCCCCACCCCCCGGCCGGCGCTGACGATCACCTCGGCCCGGGTGAGATCCACATCCTTCTTCTCGGCGGGTTCGTAACCGACAAATTCCATCGGCGATGCCCCGTCGGCCGTGTCGATCCGCTCCACCCGGGGCGTCCCTTGGGGCGTATCCGAGGAACTGAAGGCGCCGGCCTGGATGGTGAGGACCGCCTTGCCGCTCTTTGGGACCACAGTGCGGCGCATCTTGGCGTTGCAGCATCCCACCTCGTAGCCGCCGTCCACGATGCCGACGATTTCCGACACCTGGCCGGCCCTGAGGGCCGCGGCCACCCGGGGCGCCAGATCCCAGCCGTAGGAGGAGTGGACGAAGACGATGCAGTCGGCGTTTTCCCGCTGGGCCGCATCGAGGACGAGCTTCTTGTGCACGTCGGGGTTGTACTCGCCGTGCTTTGCCGCGTCGGCCAGGTAGACCGTGGTGCTACAGGCGGGAAGGGCGCTGTCGCTCCCGATGAGGAACATCGCCTTCTCGGCGCCGAGCCGGTCGGCAAAGGCGAGGAGTTCGTAGGTAGAATCGAGAAGCTTTCCTTCCCGGTATTCGCAGACAAGCAGTGCTTTCATAGGTTTTCTCCTCTCACCGGAGTACGGTCGTTTTTTCTTTCAGTATCCCGTAGAGCTGCTCCACCAGGTTCCCCACATCGCCTTCCAGCACAATGCCGCCACCCTTCCGGGCGGGCGGGTAGAATCGGGCCGTGGACGCAACGGCCTCCTCCTTCAGCAGGTCGGCCACCGGGATGGCGAGGATCTCCTTCTTCTTGGCCTTCATGATGTTGGGAAGGGTAGGGTAGCGGGGGATATTGAGGCCCAACTGGCAGGTGACTACCGCGGGGAGCCTCAGCTTCGCGATCCCCTTGATTCCCCCCTCAAGCTCCCGCTTGGCGGTGATCACTCCGTCGGCATAGGCAAAGCCCACGAGGGTCGTGGCGCAGGCAAAGCCGAGGAGTTCCGCCACCAGCACTCCAACCTGGGCGGAGCCCCGGTCCTGGGACTGCATGCCCGTGAAGATGAGGTCGAATCCCTCGCCCTGGGCGAACTGGGTGATGATCGAAGCGATCTGCCAGGGGTCCTTTCCCTGGGGGGCGGGATCCTGGATGTGGGCTCCCCGGTCGCACCCCATGGCAAGGGCCTTCTTGATCGCCTCGTTCACCCGGTCGGGGCCAATGGAGAGGACCGTCACCTCCGGTTCATTCCCCAACTGCTCCTTGAGCTGCACCGCCTGTTCCACGGCGTATTCGTCGTACTCGTTCATCCGGAAGGCCAGGTCGGCCTCCTCGAACCAGGTGCCGCTGCCGTCGGGCTTGAAGCGGGATTCCATGTCGGGGACCTGTTTGACGCAGACAAGGATTTTCATGGGAACCTCCGATTTGTATGGGCGCCGCTTGCTGCGCCCATATTCATTCTTGGTTGAGACCCCCCTCAATCCCCCCTATCTTGTAGGGGGGAAGCGAGCATGGCGAGCAGGGGGGTAAACTCACTCTGGAGGCGCAGCAAGCGGCGCCCCTACGCTACGATTCTCTCCGCCACGATTTCCGCCAGATCCCGCACCCTCATGCTCTCCTCGAAACCGCCGGTCTTGATGCCGTCTTCGAACATGGTGAGGCAGAAGGGGCAGTTAGATACCATGAGCGGCGCGCCGGTATCTCCGGCCATGCGGACCCGCGCCTCGCTTATCTTTGTGCCGAGCTTCTCCTCGGCCAGGATCCGCCCGCCGCCGGCCCCGCAGCAGAAGCTGTCGCAGCCGGAGCGGTCCATCTCCCGCAGGTCGCCGCCGGCGGCTGCCAGAACGGCCCGGGGCTCTGCAAGGATGTCCTTGTAGCGGCCCAGGTAGCAGGAGTCGTGGTAGGTGAAGGCGAAGCGCTTCTGTTCGGGCGCCAGTGTGAGGCGACCGCTCTCCATGAGGCCGTGGATGAAAGTGGCGTAGTGCTCGGTTTCCAGCTCGAACCCCAGGTCCCGGTAGTCGCGGGAGAGGGTGTTGAAGCAGTGGGGGCAGGTGGTTACCACCTTCTTCGCGCCACTGGCCTTCATCAGTTCGATGTTCTCCTGGGCCACCATCTGGTAGAGATACTCGTTGCCGAGCTTTCTCACCGGTTCGCCGCAGCACTTCTCGTCCTTGCCGAGGATGCCAACCGTGATGCCGGCTGCGGCGCAGATCTTCACGAAGCTGCGGGCAACCTCCCGGTTCCGCTTGTCGAAGGAGGCGTAGCAGCCGGCGAAGTAGAGAATGTCCGCCTCTTCGCCGTCCGAAACCCGGGCCACGGGGAGCCCCTCGGCCCAGTCGCCCCGGCTGGCAAAGGCCAGGCCGAAGGGGTTGCCGTTCACCTCCACGTTGCTGACGGCGGTGCGGACCTCATCCCCGGGGAACTCGCCTTCCATGAGGGAGAGGCTGCGCCGCATCTCCAGGATCTTGTTCACGTGCTCGATCTCGGCCGGGCAGATGTCCTGGCAGGCGCGGCAGGTGGTGCAACTCCAGAGGACATCGGCGGTGACGGTCTCCACCAGGGAGGAGTCGGGGGCGGACCAGGCCGCTTCCCCCACCTGTTTTACCACCTTCATGGGGGAGAGTGGCTTCTCGGTGGCCCAGGCGGGGCAGCGGTCCTGGCAGCGCTTGCAGCTGGTGCAGGCATCGGCGTCGAAGATGTCCTTCCAGGTGAGGTCTGTCACCTTTGTGGCGCCGAACTGCTCCTGGCTCTCGTCCTCCATGTTGAGGGTGGCGATGGTACCCTTCTCCTCCAGGGGCGCGAAAAACGAGTTGATGCTGGTGGTCAGGATGTGGCGCAGCTTGGTGTAGGGGAGGGCGGCGATGAACCCGAGGACGAGACCGAAGTGGGTCCACCAGAGCACCGTGTGCATGGTGCGGATGGAATCGTCGGTGTAGCCGGTGAAGAGGTGGGCGAAGACGTACCCCACGGGGGAGAAACGGGCCAGGTCGGGATTCTGCTGCAACTCCGTGGCGGCCATGCGGGCCCCCTCTACACAGAAGCCGGTGATGAGGATGGCGAAGAGGAGCTGGTGGATGATCCGGTCGTCGTTGATGGTCTCAAGGCCTTCGGGCTTCATCACAAAGCGGCGGATGGAGAGGCCGGCCAGCATCAGGATGGCGCCGAGGCCCGCCAGGTCCAGCACCAGGGAGAAGGCCTTGTAGAACTCACCCTTGAGGATGTTCACGTCCATGAGGGGGGTGAAGAAATCGGCCTGGAGCATCACGATCAGCGTTCCGACAAAGAGGGTGAGAAATCCCCAGAAGAAGAGGGCGTGGGGGATGCCGCCGTCCTTCACCCGGGCGACCTTGCACTGACTGAGCACCGTGGAGATGAGGCGCTTCACTCTTTCGTCGTAGCGGTCGAACCGGTCGAGGGGCTTTCCCTGGCGCCAGACGGGGAGCCGCTTCCAGAAACCCCAGGCCAGGACGCCAAGGGCAGCAAAGGTGAGGAGGTACATGGGGATGACGACCCCGTGGCCGATGTTCCAGTAGATTTCTCGGGTGGCTTCCATGGTACCTCCTTCTTTCCCTGCCTTGAATCGTTTACCGTTCCTAGCTCAGCAACAGCTTCGAGATAACCACCCGCTGCACTTCGTTGGTCCCCTCGTAGATCTCGGTGATCTTGGCGTCCCGGTACATCCGTTCAACTTCGTAGTCGCAGATGAAACCGTAGCCGCCGTGGATCTGGATCGCCTGGTGAGAGACGAACGTGGCGGCCTCGGAGGCGAGCATCTTGCACATGGCCGACTCCATGGTGTAGTTCTTCTTGTTGTCCTTGAGCCACGCGGCCTTGTAGGTCATGAGCTTGCTGATCTCGATCTTTGCCCACATGTCGGCCAGCTTGAACTGGATCGCCTGGAGGTCGCAGATGGGGGCGCCGAACTGCTTCCGCTCCTTTGAGTAGGCGAGGGCCCGCTCGAAGGCCCCCTCGGCGATGCCGAGTGCCTGGGAGGCGATGCCGATCCGGCCGCCGTTCAGGGTATCCATGGCGATCTTGAATCCCTGGCCTTCCTGGCCAAGGAGGTTCTCCGCCGGGATGCGCACGTTATCCAGGGCAAAGGCGGTGGTGTAGCTGCCGCGGATGCCGAGTTTCTTCTCGTTCTTGAGAATTTCGACCCCATGGGAGCGGAGGTCGATGATGAAGGCCGACACCCCCTTGTGCTTGAGGCTCTTGTCGGAGGTGGCGAAGACCACGCCGGTCCCCCGGTAGCCGCCGTTGGTGATGAAAATCTTCGACCCGTTGAGGACGAATTCGTCACCTTCGCGACGGTAGGTGGTGGCGATGGCCCCGGCGTCAGAGCCCGCGTCGGGTTCGGTCAGGAGGAAGCAGCCGATGATGTCGCCGCTGTTCAGGGCCGGGAGCCACTTCTTCTTCTGCTCCTCGGTGCCGAAGGTGTAGATGGGGCCGCAGCAGAGGGAGGTGTGGGCCGAAATGAGGACACCGCTGGAACCGCACGCCTTGGAGACCTCCTCCACCACGATGGCGTAGGAGAGCATGTCGAGTCCGGCGCCGCCGTACTGCTCGGGGAGATAGCTCCCCATGAACCCCATCTCACCCATCTTCCGCACCAGGGTGTCGGGGATCTGATGCTCCTCATCAATCTGCGCGGCGATCGGCTTGATTTCTTTTTCGACGAAATCCCGCACGGCGTCCTGCAATACTCTGTGGTCCTGGCTCAGCTCGAAGTTCATGGCATCCTCCATTATTTCTGTAGGGGCGCTGCTTGCTGCGCCCGTTTTGAACGCCGTAAATGAGGGCGCAGCAAGCAGCGCCCCTACGATTACCGTCCCGCAAACGCCGCTTTCCGCTTCTCCACGAACGCCCCCATACCTTCCTTCTGGTCGGCGGTGGCGAACAGGACCCCAAAGAGGGAGGCTTCGTAGCGGAAGCCGTCTTCTTTACCCATGTTGAGCCCGTTGGCGATGGCGTTCTTGGCGTAGGTGACTCCCAGGGGGCCGACGCTGGCAATGGCGGCTGCGGTCTCCCGCGCTTTTACCAGAAGCTCTTCCGGGGCGAACACCTCGTTAACGATTCCCCACGCCTGGGCCTTGTCGGCGGTGATCATTCTGCCGGTGAAGATCAGCTCGTTGGCCCGGCTCTTGCCGATGAGGCGCGCCAGATTCTGGGTGCCGCCGAAACCGGGGATGATGCCAAGGGTCACTTCGGGGAAGCCGAGCTTCGCCTTTTCGGAGGCGTAGATGAAATCACACCCCAGGGCCAGCTCCAGCCCGCCGCCAAGGGCGAAGCCGTTCACCGCAGCGATGACCGGGGTCTTCATCTTCTCCATGGCCATCATGCAGTGTTGCCCCTTCAGGGCGAACTGGTGCCCTTCGAAGGAGGACATGGCCGCCATCTCCTTGATGTCGGCCCCGGCCACGAAAGCCTTGTCTCCGGCGCCGGTGAGGACCACCACCCGGACTGCCGGATCGTACTCCAGCTGATAGAAGGCTGAGGCCAACTCCGTCAGCACCTCGCTGTTCAGGGCATTGAGGGCCTGGGGGCGATTGACGGTGAGGGTGGCGACGCCGTCGGCGGTTTCGATGAGCAGGTTCTTGAATTCCATGGATCCTCCTGTAGGGGCGCATTGCATGCGCTTTGGGCGGACGCAGTCCGCCCCTACATGTTAATAGGTGTAGAAGCCCCGTCCCGACTTGCGTCCCAGATACCCCGCGTTCACCATCTTCACCAGGAGCGGGCAGGGGCGGTACTTCGGATCCTTGAAGCCGTCGTAGAGGACATTCATGATTGCCAGGCAGGTGTCGAGGCCGATGAAGTCGGCCAGGGTGAGGGGCCCCATGGGCTGGTTGGTGCCGAGCTTCATCCCTTTGTCGATGTCCTCGGCCGTGGCAATCCCCTCGTAGAGGGCGAAAACCGCCTCGTTGATCATCGGCATGAGAATGCGGTTGACGATAAAGCCGGGGTAGTCCTGGGAGACCGCCATTTCCTTTTCCAGTCTGGCCACCAGTTCGGCGGTGAGGCGGAAGGTGGCGTCGCTGGTGGCGTGACCACGGATGACCTCCACCAGCTTCATGACCGGCACCGGGTTCATGAAGTGCATGCCGATGACCTTGTCGGGACGCTTGGTTACCGAGGCGATCTTGGTGATGGGGATGGACGAGGTGTTTGATGCCAGGATGGCGCTTGGCTGGACGATATCATCCAGTTTGCGGAAGATGTCCAGCTTGAGGGGTTCGTGCTCCGTGACCGCCTCCACGCAGAAATCACAGCCGGCGAGATCGGTCATGTTCTTCGTGGTCAAGATCCTCCCAACAGTCTCGCCTACCAGCGTTTCGGGGATCACCCCCTTCTTGGCTTGACGCTCCAGGTTCTGCCTGATGGTGGACACCGCCTTTTCGAGCTGAAGCTCCGCGATGTCGTAGAGCACCACGTCATAACCGAACTGTGCAAACACGTGGGCAATGCCGTTTCCCATCTGACCTGCGCCGAGCACACCGATTTTCTTGATCATTTCACCCTCCAGAGTTTTTTCTTTAGACCCGCTCGAAGATGACCGCCACCGCCTCGCCGCCGCCGATGCAGAGGGTGGCAAGGCCATAGCGCTTCTGCCGCCGGTGGAGCTCCCGGATGACCGTGGCCGCCAGCCGTCCGCCGCTGGCGCCGATGGGGTGGCCGATGGCGCAGGCGCCGCCGTTGACGTTCACCTTGTCCAGGGGGAGACCGAGCCCCTTGATGGCCAGAAGGGCCACGGAGGCGAAAGCCTCGTTGATCTCGAAGAGGTCGATGTCGGCAATGGTCAGTCCGGCTTTTGCGCAGACCTTCTCAATGGCGCCGATGGGAGCCTCGGGGAAGTTGTCGGGATGGCGGCTTTCCGTAGCCGTGGCCACGATGCGTGCCTTGGGGGTGAGGTTATGCTTCTTAAGGCCGTCGGCATCGGTCAGCAGAGCTAGGGCCGCGCCATCATTGATGGTCGAGGCGTTGCCGGCGGTGATGGTGCCGTCCTTCTTGAAGACCGCCCGCAGCGAAGGCAGCTTGCTCGGGTCACCCTTGAAGGGCTCTTCGTCTGAGGCGAGGGTTTCGTCCCCCTTTTTTCCCTTCTTCACCACCGGCACGATCTCGTCGGCAAACACTCCTCCGTTCACCGCAGCCTGGGCCAGTTCGTAGGAGCGCCGGGCAAATTCGTCCTGCTCCTCCCGAGAGAGGTTGCCCCGTTCCGCGCTCGCTTCGCCGATTTCCCCCATATGGCGGCCGGTGTAGGGGTCCTGAAGACCGTCGTAAATCAACAGGTCCAGAATTTCTCCATGCCCCATGCGGTAGCCGCTGCGGGCCTTCTTGAGGAAGTAGGGGGCGAGGGACATGTTCTCCATGCCGCCGGCAACCACCAGTTGGGATTCGCCGAGGCGGATGCTGTCAGCGCCGAGCATGATTGCCTTGAGGCCGCTGCCGCAGACCTTGTTGATGGTCAGGGCATGGGCCGAGTCGGGTATTCCGGCCCCGCGCATGGCTTGGCGGGCCGGGGCCTGGCCACAGCCGCCGGAGAGGACCTGTCCGACGATTACTTCATCCACCGTGCCGGGGGCGAGTCCGGCCTTTGCCAGAAGTCCCGTCATGACGGTGGCGGCCAGTTTGGGGGCTTCCACGTCGGCCAGCATGCCGGAAAATGAACCAAACGGTGTTCTCAGGGCATCAACCACAAACACATCTTTCATCGCTTCCCTCCGGGTTGCAGATTTGTCCTAAGCTTATATCTATTTTACGTGCATGTCAACATAATATAAAACGCCTTTATATAACTAAATAGTTATTCATTCGGCGAATGGATATAATTATGTAATACAAGATAGTTGCACGTATAAAAAGGTATGTATAAAAAATAGGGGTTTGCGTGGTGATGAATTATGTGACGTTAAGGTAAGGTGTGGTGAAGAATAAAAAAGGTAGCTCTCTGGCTGCCCTGAAGTGATGCTCAATAGTGAACAGGTAATGAAAAGGCCGGTGCTTCCTCTCTGCCGGGGCGCCTGTTCGTACGGCAGCGTGGCTCCCGCGCCATGTCAGATGTACCGGATGCGAACATCCTTGAGATGTCTCTCCTCGAGCACTTTCGCGATGCGTTTGACGATGGAGCGGCGGATTTCCAGTTCAGGGGGGTGGCTCGGATCCTGGTGTGCTTCGTTGATCCGGGTGCCGACCACGAAGTCGATGTGGTCGCTTTCCTTCAGCAGATCGAAGAGTCGGGAAGCGGCGTCGCCCCGTCCCGGGAGGAATTTCTGTTCGAGGAGTTGGGCGACCCTCGTGAGGGTGAGAATTCCCTCGGTTACCAGGTCTACCCCCTTCATCCGTGATGTGGGGGGTACCTCCATGGTGCATGTGTCGAGGTTGGTGGTGATGTCGCGGCCCAGTTCCCGTGCGACGATCTCCGCCGTCGTCCCTCCGCAGATGGCCGTGTGACCGTCGAAGGAGTCGAGGAGGTGGGCGATCTCACCGTCGCGATCCCGGGCAAAAGGGGGGCCCGACAGCACCAGCAGGCGGCGGGGAATGCGGAACGAGAAAACCGCGGCACTCATGTCGTCCCGGGCACGGCGGTCAGGCTCCTGACGGAGCGCCTCGTTCATGATTTGTTGCGCAAGGGATCCCGACGAGATGTCGGGATCGCGCCGCACCTGATCTGCTGCAAACCTCAGGCATCCATCCCGTTGCCAGCCGAGTTTAAGGGGTTCCGTTCCGAGGCCCGCCTGGGTGATTCCGTCGGTGACGGTCACAAGGCGGTCTCCGGGACGCGGCTGAAGTGTGGAGATACGCATGACCCGGTCCTGTCGTCGTCTGGAAGCGACGCTTGTGTGCTCCATTTCCACCGCCTCCCCGTTGCGGATCAGAATGAACGGAGGGTTGTCCATCTCGATGATGCGGATACCGGCCTCATCCCGAGTGTCGACAATGGTGAAGGTCGCATACCCGATCGTGCGCAGCTTACAGGTAGGCAACGCATCCATCATGGTTTCCGCCGTCCGGGTGAGCTCGCAGTTGCCGGCCGTCAGGCGAAGTGCCATGGCCGCGGTCATGGTCGAGAGGATACTTGCCTTTACTCCCTTTCCGAGGCCGTCGGAGAGAACCGATATCACGCCTCCACGCCCGGCGATCTTTTGCGATCTGAAGGTGTCTCCGCACAGGGTCTCACCGTGCATCCTGCGTTGGCGGCATTCGATTTCAATCACAAGGTCGTCGGTCATGGTTTCCCGCCGGGGTAGTTCTCGTTTCCGTCCCCTTGTCCTGCGCGACATTCCCGTCAGCCAGGGACCGCAGCAGGATTTCCGTGTCGGCCATGCTTTCGCCAAGGCGACACGCCACTTCCTGGACCAGTTCCAGGTGCCTGTGAATGACCTCCTGCGCCAGGTGGGCGATCTGGGCGCGGGAGATCTCGGCGCTGGTGACATCCCTGACGATGCCCCCAACGAGCCGATGGGGGTCGATGGTGAAAATGATGGTGGAATATATTCTGTCTTCCACCTGCAGTGTTTCCCGACGGGCATCCTCACCTGTATCCAGAACCGATCGGAAGCGCTCGGCAAAGGGAATGAGCCGATCGAGCCGCGCCCCCGCAAGACCAGGCCGCGACTGGTAAACGGAGAGGGTGTCTTCGTCGAACATTCGGGAAAAGGTCTCATTGCATTCAACAACCTTCAGGTCGGCATCCACGAATACCGCACCGGCCCCCATGTGACGCAGCAGCGCATCCAATTTTCTTTCGCTCTGACTGCGAAGCTGGACCGGGCACATCGGCGGTTCCGTGCGGCCGTCGCTCAGTGCCCAGTCCATATCCCGTAAGATATCGCAGTCGCAGCGGCCACAGGAGGCCCACCGCTCAGGTATGGCAGCAGCCTCTTCCCTTCTGAAACCGCTCGTCTCGGCCGGACAGTGTCGGAGGCAGGTGGCGCACCTCCGGCACTCGGTCTTTTCGGAGTGAGCCGCTAAATGATGATTCATGGGCACCTTCCTTGCGGTTTCCCAGATACTGATTCAGAAGATCGAGCAGCACTCCCCGGTCGACCCCCACAAAGAGCCGGTTGTCGATACGGATAGCTGGCCCCCTGGTGCACTCTCCTGCGCAGCGGCAACCCGCCAGATTCACTTCTGCTTCAATGCCGTTGTAGTCGATATAGGATCTGATCAGCCCGAGGTTTATCCGGTTGCCGCGGCTGAAGCAGGAACTTCCCATACAAATGGTGATGGTTGTTTTCACGGTACACCTCCTTTCAGGCCGCCGCGTCCTGCCCATGGCGGCGGCAAATGTCTCGTGCCTCCTGGAACGGACCCAGAGCCCGCGGAAGTATCCCCAGGGAGAACGCGATCGTCATCCCGTAGTTGCTGATCGGCACTCCGGCCCTCCGGCAACGCACGATGCGCGAGAGTATTTCCCTGCGGTTCATCATGCAGGCCCCGCACTGCACCACGAATTGGTACGGGTTCAGGTCGTCGGGGAAGTCGTGCCCTTGAACGTGGGTGAACTCCAGACGTCCCCCCACGTACTGCTGGAGCCAGGCGGGAATCTTTTCCCGGCCGATGTCTTCTTCGATCGGGTGGTGAGAGCACGATTCGCAGACCAGCACATGATCCCCGGTCCGGAGCCGGTCGATGGCTATGGTCCCCTGGACCAGCTCGTTGAGATCTCCCTTGCTGCGGGCATAGAGAATGGAGAAGGAGGTCAGCGGCACGCTGTCCGGGGTAGCGGCGGCCACCTCCCGGAAGGCCTGGGAGTCGGTGACCACCAGCGCCGGTGGGCGATTGAGGCGGTCGAGGGCACTACGCAGCTCCTGTTCCTTGACCACCAAGCAGCAGGCGTCATTGTCCAGAATGTCCCGTATGGTCTGCACCTGGGGAAGGATGAGGCGCCCCTTGGGGGCCTCCTTGTCGATGGGGACCACCAGGACGATGAGCTCGCCCGGGGGAACCAGGTCGCCGACAATGGGGGGGGCGTTGATATAATCATCGGGGACCGTTCGGACAAGGACCTCACGGAGGTCGTCGAGCCCCTCTCCCCCCGTGGCTGAGGTATGGACCCAGGGAAGCTCCAGCACTTTGAGCCGGTCGAGCAGGGCGTCATCGGGACGGGCCACGTCGGCCTTGTTGAACACTACGATGACGGATATCCCGCGGCTGCGCAGTTCCTCCAGGATGGTTTCCTCGAACAGCCCCCAACCACCGTCGCCGGCTACGATGATCCCCACATCAGTACGGTCGAATACCTGCCGGGTGCGCCTGATGCGCATCTCGCCAAGAGCGCCGACGTCGTCGACGCCGGCCGTGTCGATGAAGAGGACCGGTCCGATGGGCTGCAGTTCCATGGCCTTGTCCACCGGGTCGGTGGTGGTGCCTGCAACGGCGGAGACGATGGAGACGGATTGGCGGGTGAGGGCGTTGAGAAGCGACGATTTTCCGACGTTGCGTCGGCCGAACAGGCCGATATGTAAACGAAATCCTTTGGGTGTGGTCTTCATTGCTCTTTCCTTTGCTGTTCCCGGAACCTCAGAAATAACAGTCCCTGCTCTTGTTCTGCCGTATGGCGGAAAGTCGTCCGCATAGTGTTTCTTTGAAATCCCCATCTTCCAGTTTTTGCAGTTCTCTGGCCACCAGTGCCTCTCCCACGCTCTGCGTTTCGGGGGACGCGTAATCCTCCAGATATTCCTGCAGCGTCAGGAGGGCGTTGGGGGTGCAGAACTCCTTGATGAAGCCGGGGATGCTGAACTCCATGAAATGCTCGCCGGTGCGACCGCTGCGATAGCAGGAGGTGCAAAAGCTGGGGAGATATCCGTCCCTCATCAGTTCGGCCATGACCTCATCCAGGGACCGGATGTCACCGAGGGAAAACTGTTCCCGCTCCATGACCTGGGCATCACCGGCCTCGGTGTATCCCCCAAGCTCGATCCGGCTGCCGGCGTCGATCTGCGATACCCCGAAGGCCATCAGAGAACGCCGCACGTCCGGGTTTTCACGGGCCGTCAGGATGAGTCCGGCATAGGGGACGGCGAGGCGCAGGATTGCGATGATCCTCTTGAAGTCGTAGTCGTCGACCAGGTGCCGTGAGTCCGACTTGACCCCATGGGCCGGCCGAAGACGCGGGAAGCTGATGGTGTGGGGGCCAACCCCGTAGTGGTGCTGCAGGTGGAGGGCGTGGCTGACCAGTCCCAGTACCTCGAAGCGCCAGTCGAAGAGTCCGAAGAGCACGCCGAGCCCCACGTCGTCGAGGCCGGCCTCCATGGCACGCCCCAGCCCGTGGAGGCGGTAGAGGTAATCCGCCTTCGGAGTTTTTTTGCCGTGAACCCTGGTGTAGGTGGAGTGATGGTAAGTCTCCTGGAAGATCTGGTAGGTGCCGATCCCCGCCTCCTTGATGGTGGCGTACCCCTCGTGGTCAAGGGGGGCGGCGTTGATGTTGACCCGCCGGATCTCGCCATGGCCTGATTTCGTGGCATAGACGGTCCGGACGGTGTCGGCAATGAAACGGGGGTCGTAACGCCTGTGCTCGCCAAATACCAGGATGAGCCGCTTGTGCCCGTTTTCTTCCAGGGCGATCACCTGCTCTCGAACCTCCTGCTCCGTCAGGGTACGGCGCACCGCGCCGGTGTTGGAGCGCTTGAACGAGCAGTAGGAGCAGTCGTTGACGCAGTTGTTGCCGATGTACAGCGGTGCAAAGAGGACGATCCGGTTGCCGTACACCTTCTGCTTGAGGCGGCTGGCGGCCGCGAAGATCTCCTCCACCAGTTCCGGGTCGTCGGCCATGACCAGGGCGGCGGTTTCTTCAACGGTCAGGGGTTCCTTGGAGAGGCTCTTGGCGATAATCTCCCGGATGCGTACGGCGTCGGAACGCTGTCTAAGGAGCATTCCCAACAGGTGGTCGTCATTGATGAAATCGCAGTGTTTCGATGATAGTTTGAGTGCTGGCATGCCACACATGGTTCACCTCGTTTAATGTCAGACTTTACGGGTTTACGCGGCCCGTTTCCGCCTTGGCGAGTCCCCCCGGCCGCTGCCCACGGTTCTGCCAATGGCGTTGATCCGTCCGGCCATGCAGCTGCGGCATTGGTGGGCGGTTTCGTCGATGCAGGCCTTTGCCGGATAGATCTCGTACTGGGCGCGATACTGTTGCGGCGTCAGATTCGGCATGAGAACGTTCCCCCCCCGCATCAGCCCCAACTCCCTTCCCTGGGCCAGGTTCAGAGTGGCGAGGGCGGAGGTGGCGGGGATGTTCGCCCGGGGGCAGACCATACGGGTCAGGGCCATGACCCGGTAGGTCATGGCCTCGCTGTTGGGAACCTGCTCCCCGGCCAGCGTGATAGGCGCCCCTTCCGCCCTCCCGAGGGGGGTAGCAGGGTGGGGGATGAAGGGGCCGACACCAATCATGTCGAAATCGAGGATCTGGAAGATTTCAATATCCGCAGCCAGATCGTCATAGGTCTGGCCAGGGATGCCGATCATGATGCCGCTGCCGATCTCGAAACCGAGTTCCTTCAGGGTGTGGAACAGGGCGAACCGATCGGAGTGCCTCCCCGGCAGGGGAGGGTGGATGGCGTCATAGAGAACCCTGTTGGAGGTCTCGAAGCGGAGCAGGTAGCGATCCGCTCCTGCATCCCGCCATGCCGCGAACTCCTCGTCACTGCGCTCGCCCAGGCTCAGGGTGACGGCCAGGGGGGTCTCCCCCTTGATTCGCCGGATCACCCCTGCCATCCAGTCACGGCTGATTCCGTAGTCTTCCCCCGCCTGCAGAACCACCGTGCCGTACCCGAACGCCACAGCCTGATGGGCGCAGGCCATGATCTCCTCTTCCGTCATCCGGTAGCGTCCGACTTCGGAGTTTTCCACCCGGAGCCCGCAGTAGCGGCAGCTTCTCACGCAGCAGTTGGATATCTCCAGCAGGCCCCGCAGATGCACCTCGTCGCCCACATTGCGGCGGCGCACTTCGTCGGCCCGGAGCCACAACTCCTCCAGACGGCTTTCATCACCGGTCTTCAGCCAGTCGCGAATCTCATCTCTTGTCATGATTTATCTCGCTTTTTCTACAGCCCCGGTCTCGCCTGGTAGTGGGTATGGAGGAGTTCATGGGCCTTCTCTCCCAGGGGCTCGCCGAGAAACGTCCGGTACAGCTCCTGGATATGGGGATTTTCGTGGGACTTGCGCAGGGGCTTGCCGCAGTCATCCCGGTAGAGGGCAGCGGTTCTCATTTCCAGCAGCTCCTCCCGCCCCTGGTGATAGGGCTGGCCCCCGCCGCCGATGCAGCCGCCGGGACAGGACATGACCTCGATGGCGTGGAACTCTTCCTCGCCGGCACGGATTCTCTCCATGAGGGTTCGGGCATTCCCCAGCTTGTGTACAACCCCCACCTTCAGCTCCACCTCGCCGACTTTAACCGTGGCGCTCCTGACCCCTTCGACACCGCGCAGTTCCTGGAAGTCAATCCTGGGGAGTTCGCGGCCGGTGGCGACTTCGCAGGCGGTTCTGACTGCCGCCTCGAGAACCCCGCCGGTGGCGCCGAAGATGACGGCGGCGCCAGTCGATTCTCCCAGGGGCTGATCGAATTCACCGTCGGCAAGGGTGGCGAAGTCGATGTTGGCCCCCCGGATCATCCGCGCCAGCTCCCGGGTGGAGAGGACGTAATCGACGTCGGGGTTCCCGCCGACGGCGAACTCGGGGCGCGCCGCCTCAAACTTCTTGGCCAGGCACGGCATGATGGAGACAACCACCATCTTCTCCCGGGGGATGCCGATCGTTTCCGCGAAGAAGCTCTTGGCCACGGCTCCGAACATCTGCTGGGGAGACTTGGCCGTTGAGGGGAGGTGGAGCAGGTCGGGGAACTGGTGTTCGAAAAATTTGACCCAGGCCGGGCAGCAGGAGGTCAGAATCGGCAGTTTGACCGATTCGTCCCCTGCCAGGTGCCGGTTCAGGCGGTCGAGGAGCTCGCTCCCTTCCTCCATGATGGTGAGGTCGGCAGTGAAATTGGTGTCGAAGACATGGTCAAAGCCCAGTTCCCGGAGGGCGGAGACCATCTTTCCGGTCACGAGTGTTCCCGGCTCCATACCGAAAGGCTCGCCGAGGGCTGCCCTCACGGCCGGCGCGGTTTGAACCACCACCACCTTCTCCGGATCGGCAAGGGCCGCCAGAACCTCGGCGGTCTGGTCCTTCTCCATCAATGCCCCGACCGGGCAGACCGCCACACACTGGCCGCAGTTGGTGCAGACGGTTTCGCCGAGGGGGAGGTCATAGGGTGGGGCGACCACGGAGTCGAACCCCCGGTTGACCCCCGTCAGAACCTTGCACCCCTGCACCTGGTTGCACATGGTCTCGCAGCGCCTGCACATGATGCACTTGTCCATGTCCCTCACGATGGCAGGAGAATGGTCCTTGGGATAGGTGGAGATGGTCCCCTGGAAGCGGACTTCCCGCAGGCCGAACTTCTCCGCCAGATCCTGCAGCCCGCATTGGCCGGACTTGGCGCAGACGAGACAATCCCGGGGATGGTCGGAGAGGAGGAGTTCCAGCACGGCCTTTCTGGCAACGAGGACCCGCGGCGAGTGGGATTTCACCACCATCCCCTCAGCAACGGGGGTCGCGCAGGCCGGGGCGAGGTTCCTGCGTCCCTCAACCTCCACCACGCAGACCCGGCACGATGCCGGCTGGTTCTTCACCTCCATCGTGTGGAGATCCAGGTGGCAGAGGGTAGGGATCCCGATGCCGAGCCCCTGGGCCGCCTCCAGAATAGTGGTCCCCGGGGGAACCGCCGTTACTTTGTTATCTATGGTTATGTTCACTGTGGTCATGGTCGTGAAACCTCCTAGGCACTGGCTATTGCAGCAAACTTGCATTTATCGACGCACTCCCCGCACTTGGTGCAGACGTCCGCATCGATGCGAAAAAGGCTCTTCGGCGTGCCGGAGATGGCCCCAGACGGACAGGCCCGGGCGCAGAGGGAGCATCCAACGCACCGGTCAGCGGCAATGGAGTACTGCAGGAGGGAGGTGCAGGCCCCGGCCGGGCAGCGTCCCTCGTTCACATGGGCCATGTATTCGTCCTCGAAATACTCCAGGGTGCTCAGCACCGGGTTGGGAGCGGTCTGCCCGAGCCCGCACAACGCCGTATCCTTGATGGTGGCGGCCAAGGTGCGCAGGGTCGCCATATCCTCGGGGACCCCCTTCCCCTGGGTGATCCTCTCCAGGATTTCATGCATCCGCTTGGAGCCCACGCGGCAGGAGGTGCACTTGCCGCAGGACTCGTCCATGGTGAATTCCAGGTAGAACTTGGCCAGGTTGACCATGCAGTCGTCTTCGCTGAGGACGATCATTCCCCCCGAGCCCATCATGGAGCCGATGGCGCTCAGGGATTCAAAATCAATGGGTGTATCGAGGAAGCGGGCAGGGATGCAGCCCCCGGAGGGGCCACCGGTCTGCACCGCCTTGAACCGGCGGCCGTTCCTGATGCCGCCGCCGATGTCATAGATGATTTCCCGCAGAGTCGTCCCCAGGGGAACCTCCACGAGCCCCACGTTACTGATCTTGCCAGCCAGGGCGAACACCTTGGTCCCCTTGGATTTCTCGGTGCCGATCCCCCGGTACCATCCGGCCCCCCGCAGAACGATGGAAGGGATGTTGGCCAGGGTCTCCACGTTGTTGACGTTGCTCGGCTTCCCCCAGTACCCCTTCTCGGCGGGGAAGGGGGGCTTGGTGGTCGGCTCTCCGCGCTTGCCTTCCATGGAGCGGATAAGGGCGGTTTCCTCGCCGCAGACAAAGGCGCCGGCCCCGAGTTTTATCTCGATATCGAATCCGAAGCCTCTTCCCAGGATGTTGGCGCCGAGAAGCCCGCAGTTCCTTGCCTGCTCCAGCGCCGTTTCCAGGCGCTGAATGGCGAGGGGGTACTCGGCCCGGATGTAGACGAGCCCTTTGCTGGCGCCGATGGCGTAGCCGCCGATGGCCATGGCCTCGATCACCGAGTGGGGGTCCCCCTCCATGATCGCCCGGTCCATGAAGGCACCGGGATCCCCCTCGTCGGCGTTGCAGATGATGTATTTCTGGTCCGCCGCCTGGGCCCGGGCGATGTCCCACTTGACGCCGGTGGGGAAGCCTCCGCCGCCCCGGCCCCGCAGCCCCGACTCCTTGATCAGGAGACAGACCTCTTCGGGAGTCATGTCAGTCAGCGCAGTGCCAAGGGCCTGGTACCCCTGGTTAGCCAGGTATTCCTCGATAGACTCGGGATTGATGAAGCCGCAGTTGCGCAGGGCGATCCGCATCTGCTTGCCGTAAAAAGAGATGTCGCTCTGTCGTTGAACCCTGGCGTTCACGCTCGGCTCCTCGAACAGCAGGCGCTCCACGGGCGCGCCTTCCAACACGTGGCGCTCAATGATCTCCCTGGCGTCATCCGCCTTGACTTCAACGTAGAAGACGTTATCGGGGTGGACCTTGACGATGGGCCCCTTCTCGCAGAAACCGAAACAGCCCGTGATCTGTGCCCGAACCTCCCGTTCCAGGCCATGCTCCCTGAGAACGGAGTTGAGGTTCTTTACCAGCTGTTCGCTCTCCGATGCCTGGCACCCGGTGCCGCCGCAGACGAGGATATCCCTCGTCTGTGGGTCGTTCTCTTCCGTGTTGCGCAATGCGAGAAGCGGTGCCAGCCGTTCGTGACGTGCCTTCAGTTCTTCGAATGATCCGATTCTCTTCATATCAATGTACCTCTTTGTTTTTGTATTCAGTCAGGATCTCCTTCACCTGGTTCGCAGTGGTGATTTTCCCGTAGACCTTCTCGCCCACCATGACCACGGGCGCCAGCCCGCAGGCCCCGACACAACGAAGGGCGTCGATGGAAAAGAGGCCATCGGCGGAAACCTCTCCGACCCTTACCCCAAGCTCCTTCTGAAGGGCCTCCAACGCCTCTCCTGCCCCCTTGACGAAGCAGGCGGTCCCCATGCAGACCGAAATGGGATGCTTCCCTTTTGGCTCCATGGTGAAAAAGGAATAGAAGCTGACCACTCCATAAACCGCAGCCCGCGATTCACCCATGCGCTGGGCAACAAACTCCTGAACCTCCCGCGGCAGGTAACCGAAGAGGCTCTGGGCCTTGTGGAGCACGCTCACCAGTTGCCCCTCCTTTTGCGGCAGCCTGTCGATGAAGGTGTCGAGCTCGCCGCACAGGCGGGCCGACAATCCCGTGACGCCCCCTCCGCAGCACTGTTCGCTATTCTGAGATGGAATGACTTGCATGATTTGTTCTCCTTTCATTGAATAAAAAAAGCCGAGTCTCCGAATATCCTGTGATATTTCGGCGACCCGGCTGTCTCGGTGAGACCCTGTAGGCTTTCCGTCCCACCCTCGCAGATGGTTTAGTATTGTCGATATCGCTCCGTCGCGATGACGGAATGCTTCTGTGTAGCGTTGGATCCTTACAGGGGCCAATCCCTGGCCCGTCTCCCCTCCATGGGCGTCCCGGAAACAAAAAAAGCCGGGTACCGAAAATCTGGATAGATAGTTCGGCGACCCGGCTGTCTCAGTGAGACCCTGTAGGCTTTCCGTCCCACCCTCGCGGGTGGTTTAGTATTATCGTGTATCTCCGTGCAAAAAATATGTGTCGTGTTGGAGGAAGGCTTCTACCATATCCACTTAACAGGAATCAAGATAAAATTTATAATGTATTGATTTGTAGTCACTTTATTCAGTGGGTCGACAATTGCTGCATTTTTGTGTCAATCATGTCACGTGTTTCTGTCTGCTGGTGACATTACTAAGACATTGAAGCCTTCTATTCGACCACATCATACCTTGAATGAGAGCAAAAAAGAGGGCAGCCCGTCGGCTGCCCAAGTGGAGAAAGAAGAACAGTGGCTTTGCTACAGAAACACGATGTCATCCGCAAGGGGAGTAAGCTTTTCGCCGCCTCCACGGGTAACGGCAAAAGTGTTCTCGATGCCGATGACTCCCTGGCCAGGGATGACGAACTTGGGCTCGATGGCGATGGTCTGGCCCGCCTGGAGGGGCATCTTGAACCCCTGCGCGAGGACCGGAAACTCGTCCAGCTCCAGGCCGACGCCGTGGCCGACGAATTTCGCGTTCTCACCCGGCGCGCCCATGTAATTCCCGCCGAGGCCGGCAGCTTCGGCCATCTCCAGAGACTTCGCGAACAGCTCCTCGCAGATGGCGCCAGGCTTGAGGTTGTCGACCAGATACCTCTGGATGGACAGGGCCGTGTCAAAGGCGTGCAGAAACTCGGGAGAGAGGGTGCCGATAGCGAAAATACGGGTCATGTCGACAATGTACCCCTGGAAGATGCCGGTGAAATCCATCAGGACCGGTGAATTTGGCTCAATCACCTCAAGGGAGGCCCCGTGGGGGGACGCAGGGGAAAGTCCGCGGCCCGTGACCGCTCCGTCGAAGAAGCCGGGCTGGTCAGCCGTAGCCGACACGGCGAGCCCCTGGAACAGTTCCTGGTTGAAGGCGCGCATCCGCACGTACCCCTCGCTTCCGGCTCTGCGGAGCCGGCATTCGAACTCCGCGGCAAGGTCGATTTCGCGCATTCCTGCCTTCAGGAACGAGGGGATCTGGGTGAATACCTCGCTCAACCGGGCGCCGCTCTCCCGCATCCGTTCCAGTTCCCATGTGGATTTGACCGAGCGGAGTTCGCGGTTGCTCCCCGAAATGTCCACAAACTCCCGGCCTGGCAGCATCTTTGCGTAGTAGTTGTACTGCTGCACCGGCACGATATCGAAGGTGATGCCGACTTTCCTGACGGAATCCGGGAAGAGGGCGGGAAATTCCTTGCTGGAGGGGAACGGCCGGGTATCCTCGATGAGGCTTTCCTTAACGGCACGGCTGTAGCTCTTGCGCACCAGGAGGAGCGGGTTGCCGTCGGCGGGCACCCAGAGGGTGGCATTCTGGCGGGTGCCGGTGAAGTAGTAGACATCGATGGGATAAATGATGAGCGCCCCGTCGATCCCCTTGGCGCGCAGTTCCGTCTGCAGACGGATGATCCGCTGTTCCGATTCCATTTTTGTCATCATCAGTAGGTATCTCCTTCAGAATAGCTGGTATCAGAGCATCCGGTAATGGCCGGTGATGGCCTGGTAGCTTCGGTATGCCTCCAGATACCGGGCATCTTCCCGGTAGGTTGCCGGATAGATGGGAGGCACGGGTCGGTGGTTCAGCTCCCGGTCCACGTTGACAAAGGTGAAGAGGCACGAGTTGGAGAGCGCACCTGCGGTGCGGTCTCGGCTGATCCGTTCGATGCTCGCTTCGACACAGGCAAAGCTCTCGTTGGTGAAGACCACCCGGCTGGTGAAGTGGAGCTTGTCCCCCAGCCGCACCGGGTGGAAGAAGTTGATCCGGTTCACCGCCGCGATGATGGAACGGTCCGGCGCCACCAGTTCTGAGCAGATGGCGGACAGCTCATAGGCTCGGCGGATCAGGTAGCCGCCGAAGATCCGTTGGGGGACGTACTCCTGCTCCGGGTACATCCGTTCCCAGGCGTCGGCCACCAGGCGGCTGGCTGGATGGCCGGTGAATCCGGGCTCTTCCTGTGCCCGGTGGAGCCGGTCGAGCATCTCGTATTCCTCCCGGCTGGGGGGCTCCAGCAGCGACGCCTGCTGCCGGCGGTAGTCATCCCGGCCGGCAATGGCCTTGGCGGCCCGCTGCTGCTCCAGTTCGTCGCGGTATTCAAGGGGGGGGAGGGGAATGCTCTCGCTGGCTCCCTCCCCGCCGCGGGCCACCATCGTGAAGTAGCAGGAGGCGATGTGCGTTGCCGGGTCGCCGGCATGCTCAACCCGGATCCCCACTTCCAGCGAGGAGCGACCCACATGGTTGATCCGCGCATGCATGACGATATCACGGTTCACGTCCACCACGTGGCGCACCAGGATATTGTCGATGGCAGCCGTCACGACACGGCCCTCGGGGTAAAAGCGTCGGACATATGCGATGGCCGTCTGCTCGGCGAGGATATCCAGCTCTTCCAGCAGGAGGCCGAAGCGGAAATTGCCGGGTATCTCCTCGTCGACCACCATGAAACGCCGGCGATGCTTCGGTTCGCTCCCCAGCGACAAGGTCCGGTAGAGTGAGGTTTCAGTTGGGGTAGTCATGGATGCCTCCAGGATTTAATGAGTTCATTGCTTTCCCAGTTTACCCCAGATTTTGTGCTTGTCCCACCAAATCACATGTTCCTGCGGTATTTTCCCCCCACCTCATAGAGCGCATGGCTGATCTGCCCCAAGGATGCCACCTTGGCGGTTTCCATCAATTCGGCAAAGATATTGCCGCCGGCAACTGCCGCCTCCTGCAACCGCTTGAGGGCCGCCGGGGCCTGGTCCTTGTACCGCTCCTGGAAAGCGCGCAAGTTGGCAATCTGCTGCTCCTTCTCCTCTTTGGTGGCCCGGGCCAGCTCGCCGGGCACCTGGTATCCCTCCTCGCAGGCGCGGGGATTGAGGAAACAGTTGACTCCGATGATGGGGAGTTCGCCGCTGTGCTTCTTGTGCTCGTACAGCATGGACTCGTCCTGGATCTTGCTGCGCTGGTACTGGGTCTCCATTGCCCCCAGGACCCCGCCACGCTGGTCAATCCGCTCGAATTCGCACATCACCGCCTCTTCCACCAGGTCGGTCAGTTCCTCGATGATGAACGACCCCTGGCAGGAGTTCTCGTTTTTCGCCAGGCCGAACTCCCGGGTGATGATCATCTGGATGGCCATGGCCCGGCGCACCGACTCCTCCGTGGGGGTGGTGACCGCCTCGTCGTAGGCGTTGGTGTGGAGGGAGTTGCAGTTGTCGTAGATAGCCATGAGGGCCTGGAGCGTCGTGCGGATGTCGTTGAAATCCATCTCCTGGGCGTGGAGGGAGCGGCCGGAGGTCTGGATGTGGTACTTGAGCTTCTGGCTCCGGTCGTTGGCGCCGTACTTCTCCCGCATGACCACCGCCCAGATGCGGCGCGCCACTCGGCCGATGACCGTGTATTCCGGGTCGAGGCCGTTGGAGAAGAAGTAGGAGAGGTTCGGGGCGAAGTCGTCGATGTGCATGCCGCGGGAGAGGTAGTACTCCACGTAGGTAAAGCCGTTGGAGAGGGTGAATGCCAGCTGGGAGATGGGGTTGGCGCCGGCCTCGGCGATGTGGTAGCCGCTGATGGAGACCGAATAGTAGTTCCTCACCTTCTGCTCGATGAAATACTGCTGGATGTCCCCCATCATCCGGAGGGCGAACTCGGTGGAGAAGATGCAGGTATTCTGCCCCTGGTCCTCCTTGAGGATGTCGGCCTGCACGGTGCCGCGCACGGTCTGGAGGGTGCAGCTCCTGATCTCGGCGTACTCGGCGTCGTTGGGCCCGCGGCCGTTCTTCTTCCGGAACTGCTCCGCCTGCTGCTCGATGGCGGCGTTGAAGAAGAAGGCGAGCATCATGGGTGCCGGGCCGTTGATGGTGATGGAAACGCTCGTATTGGGAGCGCAGAGGTCGAAGCCGGCGTAGAGCTTCTGCATGTCCTCCACGGTGCAGATGGAGACGCCGCTCTCACCTACCTTGCCGTAGATGTCTGGCGGGTAGTCCGGGTCCTCGCCGTAGAGGGTTACGCTGTCGAAGGCCGTGGAGAGGCGCTTGGCATCGTCGTCCTTGCAGAGGTAGTGGAAGCGGCGGTTGGTCCGCTCCGGCGAACCTTCCCCGGCAAACTGGCGCTTCGGGTCCTCCTCGGCCCGCTTGAAGGGGAAGACCCCGGCGGTGTAGGGGAAGAGCCCCGGCGCGTTCTCCAGCATGGACCAGCGGACGATCTCTCCCCAGTCGGCGAAGTCGGGGAGGCAGACCTTGGGGATGCGGGTGCCGGAGAGGGTGGTGGTGTAGAGGTCGCTGCGGATCTCCTTGTCCCGTACCCTGGTCACCAGCTGGTCCTGGCGGTAGGATTCTTTCAGACAGGGCCAGTCGGCGAGGACCCTTTTCGGCTCTTCGTGGAGTTTCGTCTCGTGGAGGGCGATCTGCCGGTCCAGTTCACCAGTGGCCGGTGATTCGCCCACTACCTCCTTCGCCCCCTGCAGCTGGAAGAGCCGCCGGGCAACGCTGGCCTGCTCCTGCACCCGTTTCCGGTAGCCGCGCACCGTCTGCACGATCTCTCCCAGATAGTGGATTCGGTCCGGTGGGATGATGTACTGCTTGAGGCTCTCCTTCTCCGTGATGACAAGGTTCGACTGGAGCCCCAGTTTCGCTTTGGCGTTAAGGGTGTCGATCAGCGCCCGGTAGAGGACGTTGGTTCCCGGGTCGTTGAACTGGGCAGCGATGGTGCCGAAGACCGGCAGCTCCTCGTCAGCCGCCTCGAACAGATTGCGGTTGCGGCGGTACTGCTTGCGCACGTTGCGCAGGGCATCCTCGGCCCCTTTGCGCTCAAACTTGTTGAGGGCGATCAGATCGGCGAAGTCCAGCATGTCGATCTTCTCCAGCTGGGTCGGAGCGCCGAACTCGCAGGTCATGACGTAGAGGGAGACATCGGCGATCTCCACAATCCGCGCATCACCCTGGCCGATGCCGCTGGTCTCCACGATGACGAGATCGAAGCCGGCGGCCTTTACCACGTCGATGGCGTCCTTGATGGCGGCGGAAAGCTCGGAGTGGGAATCCCGGGTGGCCAAGGAGCGCATGTAGACCTTGCTGGTGTTAATGGCGTTCATCCGGATCCGGTCCCCCAGAAGGGCCCCGCCGGTCCGCTGGCGGCTCGGGTCCACCGCCAGGATGGCCACGCTCTTGTCGGGAAAGTCCCTCAGGAAGCGGCGCACCAGTTCGTCGGTGAGGGAACTCTTGCCGGCGCCGCCGGTGCCGGTGACACCCACCACCGGCGCGGGCCGGGTCATGGCGCGGATCCTGTCCCGCAGGGGGCCGTAGCCGCTGGAGTGGTCGTGGACATCCTGCTCCGCCAGGGTGATGAGGGTGTTGACCGCCCGGATATCCTGGTGCTGCAACTTGGCGATCTCTTCGTCGATGTTTCGCTGGGGAGCGAAATCGCATTCCTTGAGCATGAAATTGATCATCCCCTGCAATCCCATGCGCCGGCCATCCTCGGGGGAGAAGATCTTGGAGATGCCGTAGGACTCCAGTTCCCGGATCTCGTCCGGGATGATGACCCCGCCGCCGCCGCCGAAGATCCGCACCTGCTCCGCCCCCCGTTCACGCAGTTGGTCCTTGATGTACTTGAAGAACTCCAGGTGTCCCCCCTGGTAGCAGGAGACCGCGATTCCCTGGGCATCCTCCTGGATGGCGGCGGTGACGATCTCGTCCACGGAGCGGTTGTGCCCCAGGTGAATCACCTCGGCGCCGGAAGCCTGGAGAATGCGGCGGATTATGTTGGTGGAGGCGTCGTGGCCGTCGAAAAGGCTCGTGGCGGTGACGAAGCGGACCTTATGGGTGGTTTTGTAGACTTCAGGGGACGCGGTATGCATGGGTTGACCTCCTTTATTTTTCTAACACGAACTCCCAGGCGCACCAGAAGGCATCCGGGTGCCCGTCGGGAGGGCAAGCGATGCAGGTTGTCCTGATGCGCGGGTCGACGGCCCGGGCGAATTCAGCGTACTCCACGAGCCCGACGCTTTTGCAGGGAAAGTCCGGCAGCCCTTTTCTTTTCCGGGCCGACTGGACCCGGCAGTCGAGCATCCTGAAAACAACCCGGTCTTCGCTCTGCTCGATGACGTCCTGGAGGTTGAGCCGGGCGTAGAGCCGGTGCTTCAGGCATTCCACCAGGGCCGGGATGCCGCCGCCGGGCTGCAGCCCGAGACGCTCTATGATCCGCTTCGCCTCGATGACCGTGAAGTACCGCCAGGCCTCTGTGTCTGCGTCGATGGCAACGTCGATGCCGTAGCGCTTCTCCACCGCCTGGAACCAGAGCCCGTCGTGGGCCAGCCAGTTCTTGGCGTCGTCCACGATGATCCGGATCAGCTCGTCCTTGCTCAGCCCCTGCAGAAGCTGTATTCCCTCGTCACCGACGCCGGCTGACGGCGCACTGTATCGTTTGAAGTCGTTCTCTGAGCTCACGGGGAAACCTCCTTACGTTTACGTACGATGCTCGCTGAGAGCCGGAAAAACCCCCGCGCCGGGAGCGCGGGGGAATGGAAACTTAGTGGTCCGAAGCCTTCGCGATGCCGAGGCCGGTAATCTGCCGCACTTCGATTTCGTCGAACATATCCTCGGCGCGCCGGTCCCGGAAGAGGAGCGTGAAGAGGATGGCCGCCAGCAGGCCCAGAGGGAGGGAGACAATGGCCGGATTCTTCAGGGGGAAGAGGGGAGCCTTGAGCCCCACCATGGAGACGCCGCCGTCGTTCTTCTTGAAATCGCCCCGGGCCTTTTCCAGCGCCTTCATGTCCTTCTCGGCGAGGACCGTCCCTTCGGCCTGCTTTTTCTCCAGGGTCTCGATCACCTTCTTGGCGTCATTGGCGATCTTCTGGGGATAGGTCATGTTGGGGGAGACCATGACGAGGCCGATGGCGCTCACCGTGCCGATCACCAGGGCGCCGACGATGCCGGCGGTATTGAACCGCTTCCAGAAGAGGGATAGCATGACCGCCGGGAAGTTGCCGGAGGCCGCAACCGCAAAGGCAAGGGCTACCAGGGCCACTACGTTTTCTTTCTCGGCGGCCAGTCCCATGAAAATGGCGATGATGCCGACGCAGAGGGAGGTGATTTTCGCTGTCCGCACCTGGGCCTTCTGGTCTGCCTTGCCCCCCTTGATGATGTTCACGTAGATGTCATGGGCGATGGCGGCCGAGGCGGCAAGCACGAGGCCCGACACGACGGCAAGGATCGTGGCGAATGCCACGGCGCAGATGAAGGCAAGGAACATATCGCCTCCGAGGGAGCCGGCTCCGCCACCCAGCTTCTGGGCCAGGAGGAGGGTCGCCATGTTCCCCCCCTTGTCCACGGAGCTGATGAGCTGCGGGGTCAGGTAGAGTGCTGCGCCGAAACCGATGAGGTTGATGAGGAAGAAGAAGGTTGAGTTGATGAAGAGGGCTACGACGATGGACTTGCGGGCCTCCTTGGCGTTGGGGACTGTGAAGAAACGCATGAGGATGTGGGGAAGGCCGGCGGCTCCCAGGGCCCAGGCAATGCCGAGGGATATCTGGTCAAGGGGGTTCTTCAGGAAGAGGCCCGGCTCAAGGAACCGCTGGCCGTAATCGAAACCAGCCTTGGGGATGGCGTCCTTCAATACGTTCATCCTCACGTGGTCCTGGATCATCTGGCTCCCCACGATGTCGGAGAAGAACGAGATGGGGTTCATGCCGGCCTTTACCATGACCAGCACCGCAAGGAGCACCGTGCCGGTCATCAGGAGTCCCGCCTTGATGATCTGCACCCACGTGGTGGCCTTCATGCCACCGAAAACCACGTACCCTACCATCAGCACGCCGACGCCGATGACCGACACCCGGTAGGGAATGTCGAGGAGTACCTGCATCAGCTTGCCGGCCCCGACCATCTGGGCGATGAGGTAAAAGAGGGAAACCGTAACCGTGGAGATGGCGGCAACGCCCCGTACCGTTTTGGGCGCCGCCCGGAAGGAGAGGATGTCTCCCAGCGTGAACTTGCCCGCGTTGCGGCACGGCTCCGCCACCACGAGGAGAATCGCGATGAATGAGAACATGGGGCCCACCGCGTACATGAAACCGTCGATCCCGTAGAGGGAGATGAGTCCCGACATCCCGAGGAAGGAGGCGGCCGACATGTAGTCACCGGCGATGGCCCAACCGTTCTGGAAGCCGGTGATCCCGCCCCCCGCGGCGTAGAAATCGGCGGCTGAGGTGGTCTGCTTGGCAGCCCAGACGACCACGCAAAGGGTTACGGCGATGATTGCCATGAACATGGTGATGGTGATGGCACGGTTTGGCTTTACCTTTACCGGTGCGCCAGGAGATGCTGCCTGGGCCGGCTGAACCGCTTTGGCAGCAGACGGTTGCGACGCTGCCGAGGGGCCGGTCTGCTGCGCGGTTGGTGTTGAGGTGGCCTGCGATGACGGGACGGGAGATTTGACTGGCTCGGCGGCCATGGCGGCCGTGGTCAGCGACAACAAAAGAAACAGTGCGGAAAGAGATTTAACCAGCATACAAACCCCCTTACTGGATTTCCCTGACGAGTTCATCGGTCAGGCGGTCGAATTGGTTATTGGCTACCCGTGTGTAAATGAATGCCACGAAAAAAGCCGCAACGAATTGGGAAAGAATGAAGAGATAGCCGAAATTCACCACGCCGATGATCTTCATCTTGAACAGCTCGGGGAAATACCCCGACAGGACCGGCAGCATGAAATAGAATGCCGATGACGCTGCCCACCAGCCGAACAGAAACACCCGTTTTTTCCTTTTCAGCTCCAGATACTTCGGATTGCGTGCAATGTTGCCCCAGTCATAGGTTGTTGCCATGTCGCATGCCTCCTTTTTTTGTTCGTTCAGTGTCGCCGACGTTCACGGCAAGGGTGCCGTGGTATGGTTAAATCCAGAACATGGTTTGTCGATATCGTGTGGCAAATTTCACACTACAAATATCCGGGGTATGGCCTGGGCTGAATATGCACTGAACAAATCATAAAACTTACGTTGACGTTTTATGTCTGATGGTCGGTGCCCTCGTAACATGCGGTTATGGCGACCGATTGCTTATGATGTCTTACGTCTGGGAATAAATTACATCTACTTTACGTGCATGTCAACACTATTTAAAACGGCTTTATAAAAATTTGAACAAATGCAACTAGGGTGTATTTGCACGGTTCCTCACTCTTTAGACGTTCTGGGAGATTGACAGGCAGGGGTAATTGGCGTATTGAATGATAAAAATTCACGTAAAGGGGAGAATCTATGGCTCCCGAACAAGAAGCCGAACAGTTGATTACCATTGGCGAAGTGGCAAGAATGCTGGATGTGACCACCAGGACTCTCAGGTACTGGGAGGAGATGGGGGTGATCGAGGCCTCACACCGCTCTGAGGGAGGAAACCGTCTCTATACGCCGTACATGGTTCGACGGATGAGGTTTATCATTAAACTTAAGGAGCTGGGCCTGACGATCAAGGAGATGCAGGACCTGGGCGCGGCATACGGTGATGCAAAGAAGACCGAAAACATGATCCCCCGCCTAGTCGAAATACTAGATAGCCATATTAATAAGGTCGATGAAAAGATGGCGAATCTTGCTTCCCTTCGTAAGGATATTGTCGATTATCGCCATCGCATGATCGAGAAATTCAATTTCAGCAAAAAATGACCCTCTGCTGTACTGTCTTTAAAGCTCCCATGTAAATCCAGTGAACCGAGGGAAATAATATCCCTCGCCAGGTACTGCTCGACGTCCAATCGTTTCATCAAGATGAATTGACTGGTTCCCGTGTCGGCTCGAGGCTTTTATGAAGATATGGATTGATGCGGATGCCTGCCCAAGGGTAATCAAGGAGATTATTTTCAGAGCATCGGACAGGCTCAGGATTCCGGTCTGCCTGGTTGCCAACAAAACCCTCGCCAAGCACGAGACACACTTGGTCGAATCCATTGTGGTGGGAGAGGGATTCGACGTGGCAGACGACTACATAGCAGATCACGCCGCTCCGCAAGACCTGGTGATCACTGCGGACATACCCCTTGCAGCCCGAATCGTCGCCAAGGGTGGGGTTGCATTGGATCCTCGGGGGGAGCTCTACACCGAGGAAAACGTCGGAGAGCGGCTCTCCATGCGCGACCTGATGATGGAGCTCCGGGCGGGAGGGCTTGTGCAAGGCGGTCCTTCCCAGTTCGGATTGACCGACCGGCAACGGTTTGCCTCATCTTTGGATCGTCAGCTTACCCGGATGATCAGAGAACATCGATCTGCTCCATAGAAAGGCATCTATTCACAATGGCATTGCCATCGACAATATACAAAGCGTCCATTCAGCTTTCGGATATCGACCGCGGAGTCTATGAAACACTGCAGGCGACGGTTGCAAAACATCCGTCAGAGACCGACGAACGGCTTGTGGCGAGATTGCTGGCATGGGCCATTTTCTACGAGTCGGAGCTTGCCTTCACGAAGGGACTCTGCGTGGCTGACGAGCCGGATATCTGGGTGAAAGGGCCCGATGGGAGGGTCCGGTTCTGGGTCGAGGTGGGGTTGCCGGAATCGGATCGCATCATCAAGGCTAGCCGCCACGCGGTACGGGTCGCTCTGCTTGCATGCGGCAGGGCGCTTGCCAACTGGGACCAGCAGCACCTTCCCCGGTTGGCGGGGATTCCCAATCTCACGGTTGTCAGCCTGGATCAGGCATTCATCAATACACTGGCAGCGCGGCTGGAACGCTCGATCACCTGGTCAGTGACCATCACCGAAGGAACGGTGTATCTGGAAGTCGACGGCGTTACCCACGAAACCGGCATCCGGATCAAAACAGGGGCCTTGCTGTAGGGTAAGCGTTCTGAAGTGAGGATTTCATGAATCACGTAATGCTCGGTACCACCACTATCTCGATCTTCCCGCTCGTGTTCGGCACGCTTCCCCTGGGTCCTCTCCAGGCTGGGCTCTCCCCGTCCGAAGGGGGCCGCCTCATCCGCCATGCCCTGGAACACGGGGTTACCATGATCGACACCGCGACGCTCTACGATACCTATCCCCATGTGCGGGAAGGAATCGCCGGCTGGCAGGGGGACGTGACCATTGTCACCAAGACCCACGCCAACGACGGCCCAACGGCCCGCGCCCATGTGGAGAAGGGGTTGCGAGAGTTGGGGCGGGAGCGGCTTGATATCGTCCACCTCCATGGCGCCCGGGTGGCCGATCCGTTCACCGACCGAGCCGACGTGCTGGCGGAACTGCTGCGGATGAAGGAGGAGGGGAAGATCGGCCATGTGGGGCTTTCCTCCCACTACATCTGTGCCATCCTGAAGGCGGCTGACCATCCGGAGATCGAGGTGGTCCATCCTCTCATCAACCGGACCGGCATGGGAATCCTCGACGGCAGCGCGGCGGAGATGGCGGAGGCTATTGCCGCCTGTGCCAGGGCGGGGAAGGGTATCTATGCCATGAAGGCCCTGGCGGGAGGGAACCTGATCGCCGAGGCCCGCGCGAGCCTTGCGTACGTGCGGGGGCTCGAAGGGGTCCACGGCGTGGCGATCGGGATGCTCTCAGAGGCGGAGGTGGAGGCGAATATCGCCCTCTTCTCCGGCAATGCTCCCGAGGACGAGGTGTGGCGGCAGCTCGAAAGCCGCCGCCGGAAACTGCGGATCATGGAGAACTTCTGCAAGGGGTGCGGCGGTTGTGTCGATGCCTGCGCCAGCGGAGCACTCACGGTCGTCAACGGCAAAGCGGTCCTCGACGAAGCCGCCTGTATCCTCTGCGGTTACTGCGCCGCTTCCTGTCCCGAATTCATTATCCGGGTGGTCTGACGGAAGGGCTTTCGGTTCCGGATTCTTATGCAAAGATAAAAGGGGGGATGGGGTAAAGACCGCGTCCCCCCTTCTCGTGTTCAGTGGTGGCTTTCCGTGGCTACGTAGCCGGGAAATTCCGCGTCAGATGGAGCCGGATCAAATCCTCGAATTCCGCCTCCCGGTCCCCCTTGTAGACCATTGACGAGCCGATCTCGGCCGCCAGAATGGCCGAGAGGTACTTTGGGGGCAGCTGGGCGAGGCGGCGACGGAAGCGGGGCTCATCGGCGATGATCTTCGGCAGGTGGGCCAACACCGCCCGGCGGAAGATGGGTTGGAGGGAGAGGCCGGGACGCCCCTGAAAGAACTTAAAGAGACGTGCGTAGTTGGCGTTGATCTCGGTGCTGAGGGAATCGGAAATCTCGGTGCAGAGAAGTCCCGGCTGTTCGCGGCGGCGTCTGAGGATGAGCCGCGCCTCGTCGCCGGCGCGCTTTTCAAGGATCTCCAGAACATCATCCACATAGCGCTCCTTGTGCTCCAGAAACTCCTTCTCCGACAGCAGCAGGTTGGCGATGATCTCGTAGGAGGAGGAGATGACGCCGCACTTGTTGGCCGAGGCGTCGCGCATGATGATGATCCCCTTCTTCTGGAGCTCGATCCTGGCCGCCGGTGTTATGAATGAGTTGGCCCCCTCCACGATGGCCCGGGCCGTCGGCGTGCCGTCGGCGAGAAAAAAGCGTTCCCAGTTGTCCTTGTCGATGGTCTCGGGACGGCCGCCGGCCGGAATGAAAAGGTCGGCCGGGACCGTGAAGACCAGCTCCCCGTACTCCTTGGAGAACTCATCCAGGGATATCCACTCCTCAACAAGCCCCTTCCCGGTTTTTTCCACTCGGCGGAAAAGCTCCCGTACCCCCTCGCGGCGGCTTCCTGTCCGGAAGATCATGAATCCGCCGGTGTGAAGCATTGACGGGGCGAATGCGTCCAAATCCTGTTTCAAGAGGATGCGGCCCAGTTCGCCATGGTCGGCGCCGGCGGGGTCGCAGACGGCTGCGGTGCCGTCGAGGATCAACGCGATTTTTACCTTCGGGCAGCGTTCCAGCATAATCCGCATGGCGTTGCCGGCCACGTCGCCGTTGGGGCCGCCGGTGAGCTTCAGGGTGAACGGGTCCTTGCAGATGTCGATCCCCAACTCCTTCATGGTAATTTCGGCAAACTTCACCACTCCCGTGGAAGTTACCCCGTACTCCTTGTGGTTGATTCCCACCTTTTTGCTCGACATGATGCCGATGCCGAGCATGTAGCCCCTCCGCTTCGACATGGTGGCGATCGTCTCGATCATGTTGTCGTGCATGTTCTCGTCGGGTCCCAGTTCGATCGGTTCGTCCTCCCGATAGTAGTCCACCACGGCCGGATGTTTCGCAACACCGTTTTCTGTGGTGAAGATGTCGAGGAAGGCGCCGGTGATGCCGTACTGGAGCTTGTAGAGCCGCCAGGTCTCCAGTTGCCGTTCCTTCGCCTTCAGGTCCGAAGCGTCGAGGGCCACCACCAGCTTCGATCCCCCCTCGTAGATGTCCTTGTTCTTCAGGTGCTGGGTGTGGGCCAGGACAAAGTTCTCGCGGAAGAGGGTGTTGGCGTTGGTGATCAGGTCGTCGGCGGTGCGGCAGATGACGGTGCGCCACCCCCCCCGGGCGATGTCGGAGAAGCCGATGTGGTAGCCGAAGCCGTAGCGGCTGTAGAAGAACGTGATCCGGAACGGCATGACCGGCGGCAGGTCGGCGGTGAAGTCGGTACCAAGTTCGGCAAGGTAGGCCGGGTCGAGCCGGAAGGCCAGGGCCTGCTTTTCCCGCACGAAGAAGTTCGTCTTCAGGGTGTGGGTTATGAAGGCAAGGCAGCAACGGAAGATGGTCCGCCGCACCTCGTCCAGGTGACGGTGCCCGGTATTGTACGTCAGCACTTCCTTTTGTGTCTCGGCAAGGATCGTCTCATGGGCCGCGGTCCGGTCATCCACGGCAGGGTCGAAGCGGGCGCGGAAGAGTCTGGCCAGTTGGAGCGCGATCTCCGGGTGGGCGAGGAATGCGTCGCGCACATCGTCGGGGCCGAAACGATCGGGCTGGTTGTGGGCGAGGTTCGAGTGGCAGAAGGCGGTGAAGGCATTGGTGAGGGTGGCGTCCTCGCCGCTCATGAGGCCGGTGGTGACGAGTTCGCGGTAGGCGAGGGATTGGGTCGCCAGAAGCTGGGTGTTGGAGAGTTCAGCTTTAAGCCGGCTAAAGGCCTCCGATCCCCTGGCGAGCACGCCGCCGTCGCGGCGCCGCACGTAGAACGTGCCGAGGAAGTAGGGGTGTACTCCGTTGCTGATGGTGAGGCAGTAGGCGCGGTTCACGCCAAGTTCGAGACGGTTGAAGACCTCCATCACTTGGAGGAGAAAGTCCTGCTGGGGAGGGTTGCCCACCGCGAAGAAGACCCGCGATTCGTGGCCTGCGCCGCTCTCCTCCATCTCTTCCACGTCAAGGTAGAGGCCGCCGCGACGGTTCCCTTCCTGGTAGAGACGAAGCACCTGGGCTACCCTTCGTGGCGGGGAGATTCGCACGTAGTTCTCGTTGTTGAGCCAAAAGATCCGGAGCAACCGGTCGAAATCCGCCATGTCGAAGTCGGGGTAGTACTTGCGCAACGCCGCAGCCACCGTGCGCCTGATACCGATCGGTGCCCCCACGTCCTTGCCGGCGAGGATCTCCTCGTTGCTCCTGCGGTCGAACTCGAAGCGCTGTATCTCCAGGTTCTGGTCTAGACCCGGGATCGGATCGTCCGAGTGGGCGATCATGGCGTAGGATATCTCCCTCTCATGGATGCGGCGAAGGGTATCGTAGAGGGTGCCGGGCTGGTTGACGATCGCCAGAATAAGGGCTTTATCCCGGTCGGCCAGGATAAGCCGCCGGTTGTGCCGCAGCGTCCCGAGTTCCCGGGTCAATAGTCCCAGGGCCTCCGGTTCGTCCTTCATGGCAATGAAGAAGTAGGGGTTCAGTTGTTCCCGAAGCCAGAAGCGGTTTTCTGCACGCTCTGCGCTCTGGGATTTTGAGGCTGCCGATGCCGCGGTCATGGTTTCGAACTCCTTCCGTTGTTCGTCGGTAGCGCCCGCAGTGAGCACGGTTGCATGGTATCAGTATATATGTTTCATGGGAAGGGGCGATCCGCGGGACAGCTCCACGGGACGGGAGCGAAATTCCAGGAAGGATGAAGGGACGGTAAAAATGAAAAGGCCGCAAAAATGCGACCTTTTCTCTTGTTACGCAGGATGTCGGCCGAATCTCAGATGGCCGAGTTGTGTTCATTTACCTCATAGGGGTCGTATGGCGCCTTATCATTGGCGACATGGGACGCTGCCGTCTGGTGCATCAGTTGATGCAGGGCGGCAATGGCCTGGGATATGTTCTGTCCCACCGTTGCGTCGTGATTGAGCGCATAGGCCTTTTCCATGGCCTGCAGCGCCGTTCCGAGGTAGTACCTCGGCAGTTGGTCGGAATCGCGCATGTTCTTGCCTCCCTTTCCGTTTCGGCATCCCTGTGGGCCGATACAGGTTCAGATATCCCAGTTTGCGATCTTCATGGTGCCATTTTTGGCCAGGTTCACCTGCATCTTGAAAACCCGGTCAAGGAGTTGGGGCTCGTGGCCGGCCTTGCGGGCCATGCACTCTTTCGTCGCGATTTCGAGGTATTCCCGAAGCAGCGGCTTGTAGTCCGGGTGGGCGCACTTGTCGATGATGAGCTTGGCGCGGCTCTTCGGATCGAGTCCCCGCAGATCGGCAAGCCCCTGCTCCGTGACCAGCACGTCGAGGTCGTGCTCGGTGTGGTCAACGTGCGGCACGTGCGGCACGACGCAGGTGATGCCGGTCGGGTCGGTCTTGCTGGGGCGGGCCGACGGCGTGTGCATGATGGAGAGATAGGCGTTGCGCAGGAAGTCGCCGGAGCCGCCGATGCCGTTGATCATCCGGGTTCCCCCCACGAGGGTGGAGTTGGCGTGGGCGTAGATGTCGAACTCCACGGGGGTGTTCATGGCGATGCACCCAAGGCGCCGGATCGGCTCGGGGTGGTTGGCGATGGAGAGGGGACGCATGATGACCTTGTTGCTGTATTTCTCCCAGTTGCCGTAGAAGCGCTTGAAACCATCGACGGAGAAGGAGAGGGAGACCGTGGAGGCGAAATCCAGTTTCCCCGAGTCGAAAAGGTCGAGCATGGTGTCCTGCAGTACCTCGGTCCAGACCTTGAGGCCCGAGAACGGCCCTTTTGCCAGGCCGCCGATGACAGCGTTGGCGATGGAGCCGACGCCGGACTGAAGTGGCAGCAGGTTCTTCGGCAGGCGGCCTTCCTTTACCTCGAACTGGAAGAAGTCGAGGATGTTGTTGGCGATGGCCTCGGAGGTGTTGTCCTGCTCGCTGAAGGCACGGCCGTTATCGGGGTACTGCGATTCCACGATGGCGACGATCTTGTCGGTGTCGATCCGGACGTAGGGGGAGCCGGCACGGTCGTCAACCCGGCTGAGGAGGTAGGGGAGCCGGTTGGGCGGGTTGACCGGGTCGATGATGTCGTGGAGCCCTTCGTAGTTCGGGATGGAGGTGTTGATCTCGATGATGATCCGGTCGGCAATCTGCACGATCTCCGGCACGGCGCCGCAGGAGGCGGTCAGTACGAGGCCGCCGTCCTCGGTGATGGCGGAGCATTCGATGATGCCGATGTCGAGGCGGCCGCCGTTGTCCTTGGTGTAGAAGCCGTACCCCAGGTCTTGGGCGAACATGGAGAGGTGCTTGTCCCCCATGCGGATGCGCCCTTCGTTGATGCCGGCCTGGATGTTCTTGCCGGTCTGGTAGGGCCAGCGGCGGTCGATCATGTCAAGGGATGCCCAACGGTCTTCGGTCTCGACGCCGACGGAGGCGCCGATGAAGAGGTTGAACCGCATCTTCCCCTGGAGCTGGTTCTTCTCCACGTAATCCGCAAGGGCGATGGGTATTGCTTTCGGGTAGCCGGCAGGGGTGAAGCCTGACCAGCCGAGATTCATCCCGTGTTTGAACAGGGGAATGACCTCTTCGACCTTCCTGATTCTGTCGTGCAGACTCTTTCTTCTTATCCTGTTGAGCAATTCAGACATCTACTTACATCCTCCTTCTCCTGGATATTGGTGCCTGGCGTATCAGTGTGAGTGCTTTTGCCGGCCCTGAAATCGATAGTAGAAAATTGCAAATCGAACGTTCGTTTGAAGTCATCATAACAGACACGACGATTACGGCGCAATAATTTATGCAGATGCAGTGTCAATAAAATTGGCTTTAGAAAGGGACTTTGCTACTCTTTGCGGCACTCACATCAACACGGGTAGGGAGTGAAATGACAAGACCGGACTGCCGCAGCAAATTGATGGAAGTGGGGACACAGCTCTTTGCCGAACGGGGATTGAACGGCGTCAGCATTAGGGAGCTGTCCCACGAGGCCGGGGCCAGCATCTCCATGGTTTCCTACTATTTCGGCGGGAAGGAAGGGCTGTATTCGGCGGTGCTGCAGGAGCAGTTTGCCTGTTTCGACCAGATCGGGGAAATCATGGAGCAGCATGCAGGCCCCGTGGACAAGATCGAGGCCTACATCCGCTGGACCATCCAGCGGCACCGGAACAACCCCCATCTGCTCCGGTTCTACACCAGCGAACTCACCAACCCAACCACCTACTTCCCCCGGATCGTTGCGCCGGCAATCGGCAAGGTCATACGGATTCTCGTGAAGGTTGTCGAGGAAGGGATTCGCGAGAGGGTGTTCAGGCAGGATGCCCACGCCGTCAATGCGGTGCTGGCCCTTGCGGGCATGGTCAACTACTATTTCCTCAGCACTCTTGCCACTGAAGATCTGATCAGCCATTCACCCGACCAAGACGAGCAGCTCATTCATCAGTACCGGGAGATTTTCACCCGCGGCATTTTGGCTTCCGCACCGTAGGGGCTGCAGAGAATCACCGCCAGCGGGTTCTGAGCCGGGTCAGTTCGCGGCCGTCGGCCGAGGCTATCCGGTGGATGACGAGAATCCCGTTGTCGTCTTCGGTGCAGGCGCAGGATACGGTTACTTCTTCTCCTGCCAGTGCTTCGGCCCGGTATCCGATCTCAAGGGAAACCAGCTTGCGGCGCGCCGCTACTTCGTCGGGTACGGCGTCGAGGGCCCAGCCGGCGTAGACCATGTGGTTAACGTGGTGGTTCAGGTCCAGGTCCGAACGCCGCACCCTGAAGCGTTCCTCGGCCTGACTTTCTTCGAGCGCAGGGAGCGATGCGAAGTCGTCGTCGATAGCACGCCGTGGCGTGAGAGGGTAGGGGGGATGACGGTCGACCCGCACCGGCCGCCGGGTCTTGAAGTCGATGACCGCCCACGACGTGGTGGCGCGGGCCATGACACCCCCCGTCCGGTCCAGCAGTTCGAACTCGCGGCAGGTGAAGCGACCTTCCCTCAGCGAGGGCCAGGTTCGCACCGTCATCTCGTTTCGTACCCTTGGATAACGTTCGATGCTGAGATGGACCCGGGACAAAACCCAGGTGAGTCCTTCGGCCATAAGTGACCTGACCGATCCCCCCAGGAGCGTCATGTGCTCCGATGCCGCTTCCTGCAGGTAGCCGAGAAGCGTCACGGGGCTTACGAAGCCGTGGGGGTCCACATCGAAGGAGCGGATGGTGAAGGAGGTTTCGAAGATTGAGTTTTCCGTTTTCATAGTGCTCTTTTTCTAGCAGATTCCCGGCGCTCATTCCACCGCTTTTCGTTCCAGTTTGCCCCACGACCCGAATGCGGTAGACTCTGTATCACCTGATCGATATTTGTATTTCCGGAGGTTGTCATGGAAGAGAAAACCTGGACCCCGGCAGAACTGCTGCAACTCTCTGGCGGCTACTGGAACGCCTGTGCGCTTCATGCCGCCGTAGCCCTCGATGTGGCGACCCCGCTGGCAGGCGAGGCGCTTACCGCTGCCGAAGTGGCCGAGCGTCTCGCCGTTGACGTTCGTGGCGTTGCCATGCTCCTCGACGCCCTGGCGGCCATGGCCCTGGTGCATAAGCGGGAAGACCGCTACGAAGCCGCACCGTTCGCGGCCCGGTATCTTGCCAAGAGTTCGCCGGAGTATCTGGGATACATCATCATGCATCATCACCACCTCATGGCGGGATGGTCGCGGCTCGACGAAGCAGTGCGGCGGGGAGCTCCGGTGCGGGAGAGCGCTTCCCATGGCGACGACGAGGGGGCGCGGGAGAGCTTCCTCATGGGAATGTTCAACCTGGCCATGCAGAGTGCGCCGAAGGTTGTCCCACTCATCGACCTCACCGGCCGCAAACGATTGCTGGATCTCGGGGGAGGACCCGGCACCTGGGCAATCAACTTCTGTCTCCAGAATCCGAGACTCGACGCGATTGTCTATGATCTCCCCACCACCCGCCGCTTCGCCGAGGAGACCGTTGCCCGCTTCGGACTTGCGGATCGGGTCGGGTTCGTTGCTGGGGATTTCCTCGAAAACGATACTCCGAAGGGCTTCGACGTTGTCTGGCTTTCCCAGATTCTCCACGCCTATGGCCCGGACCAGTGCGCCGTGATCCTGGAGAAGGCGGTGGGAGCCCTGGAACCGGGAGGACTTCTCCTCGTCCAGGAGTTCATTCTGGACGACACCAGATCCGGTCCCCTCTTTCCGGCGCTCTTTTCCCTGAATATGCTCGTGGGAACCACTGCCGGGCAGTCTTATTCCGAGCATGAACTATATTCAATGATGGCTGCAGCCGGTCTCCGTGACGTGAGGCGCCTGCCGCTGGAATTGCCGAACGGTTCCGGGATACTTGCTGGCACAGTCCGACAAAGATAAAAAATTTGTCCTGTGGTATCGATTGTGAAAATTTACTAAAGTATTTTCGTGTAGATGCCGATACCATTCATGAAGCACCTGATTATGTCTGGATGGTAAAGGGGTGTTGTGTGGAAGAGCCTGTTTTCAAGTTTCCGTTTCTCTCCGTGGCCCAGGTCCATTCTTTTTCAATGGACCGCCCCGTTTCCATTATTTTCGGACCGGACAACATGTACTGGGTGGTTCCCGATGCCATTGCCCGGGAACTCCATCGCCGCGGCTATCAATTCTGCCAGTGACGATTGCTGTATCCATGTTTAGCCGTTGACTTGCCCTGTTCATTGACGTTAAAATCCGGCCGTTGAACCTGGCCGGATATCCTGAACCTGCCCCAGGTATGCCACAGCACCTGGGGTTTTTGTTTGCACAAATGAGCGAAAAACCAATCACCATAGTGCCGTGTCCACGCTGCCGGAAGGAAACTCCATGGCAGGGAAACCCCTTCCGTCCCTTCTGCTCCGAGCGGTGCAAGACCATGGATCTTGCCGCCTGGGCCGACGAGGAATACTGTATCGCCGGCGAGGATAGGCCAGGCGGTGATGAATCAGACGATAACCAGTAAAGGAGTTCCCATGTCCGACGTACGTCTCCGCTTCGCACCGAGCCCCACCGGTTACCTTCACGTGGGGGGGGCGCGTACCGCGCTTTTCAACTGGCTCCTGTCCCGCAGGGAAAAGGGGACTTTTATCCTCCGCATCGAGGACACCGACGTGGCCCGCTCCACCCAGGAATCGGTGGACGCCATCCTTCAGGGGATGGAGTGGCTTGGCCTCGACTGGGACGAAGGCCCCTTTTACCAGTCGGAGCGTTTTCCCGTCTACAAGGAGTTCGTGGAGAAGCTCGTTGCCGAGGGTAAGGCATACCGTTGCTACTGCACCCCCGAGGAGCTGGAGGCCAAGCGGGAGCTGGCCATGAAAGAGGGGCGCAAGCCCAAGTACGACGGCACCTGCCGCAACGGAGTGGAGGAGCCCGGGGATAAGCCGTACGTCATCCGTTTCAAGGCGCCCCACGAAGGGGTAACGGTCTTCGATGACCTCATCAAGGGTCGGATCGCCTTCAATAACGACGAGCTCGACGACCTCATCATCCAGCGCAGCGACGGCACCCCCACCTACAACTTCGTGGTGGTCATCGACGACGCCACCATGGGGATAACCACTGTCATTCGGGGTGATGACCATATCAACAACACCCCTCGCCAGATTCTTCTCTACGAGGCCCTCGGCTATCCCGTGCCCCGCTTCGCCCACGTGCCGATGATCCTGGGCGCCGACAAGACCCGCCTCTCCAAGCGCCACGGCGCCACGAGCGTCATGGCTTACCGGGACATGGGGTTTCTCCCCGAAGCCATGGTCAACTACTTGGTGCGGCTTGGCTGGAGCCACGGCGATCAGGAGATCTTCAGCCGGGAGGAACTCATCGAGAAGTTTTCCATTGAGGCGGTGGGGAAATCTGCCGGCGTATTCAATCCTGACAAGCTCCTCTGGCTCAACCATCACTACATCAAGGAGAGCGCTCCCGAGCGGCTGGCGGAGCTTCTCGTCCCCTTCATGAAGGAGCGTGGCATTGATCCCGAGTCGGGACCGAACCTTCCTCTCGTGGTGAAGACCCTCCAGGAGCGTTCCCGGACCCTCGTGGAGATGGCTGACGGCGCGATTTTTTACTACCAGGGCGATTTTGCCTATGACGAACAGGCTGCGGCCAAACACCTGGTTCCCGATGCCGCACCACTGCTGAAAGCGTTGGCGGACAAACTGGAGGCGCTCGCCGATTGCAGTCAGACGGGCATAGAGGCTCTGTTCAAGGAGTTCATCGCTGAGAAGGGGATCAAGCTGGGGCAGGTGGGACCGGCGGTTCGCGTCTCCCTCTGTGGCGGCACCGCATCCCCCGGCATCTACGAGGTAATCGAGGCGCTGGGGAAAGAAGAGGCCCTGCGGAGGCTGCGCCGCGCCGTGGCTATTATCGGGTAACGCGGGAATCCTCACAGGACAAGGGTGAAAATCAAAGGGGCGGCACGATATGATTTCGTGTCGCCCCTTTTTCCGATGAGGGTGGTATTACTTGTAACGCTTCGTCAGCTCGAAGGCCCGCTTGACCCGAGTAACAATTCTGATCGGCTGGACCGGCTTGGCGATGAAGTCCAGGAAACCGGCCTCCAACGCCCGCTGTTCATCTTCGCCGGTGGCCTTGGAGGTGACGAGGATGACGGGAATGTCGGCGGTGGCCGGGTTTGCGCGCAGAGCACGTAGGAGGCCGAAGCCATCCATGCGCGGCATGGTCGCGTCGGTTAGAATCATGTCGGGTTTTTCGGTCACGGCCGACTTGAGTCCGTCAACCCCGTCATGGGTCACCAGAACGTCGTACCCTTCTTTCAGAAGCGCCACCTGAATGACGGTAGCCACGGGAAGGGTATCTTCCACCACAAGGACCTTCTGTCGTTGCACGTCCTTCATCTTGCCGTGGAGGTAGTGCTTCTCGATAGCGGCCAACAACTCCTGCCGCGTGGCGAGGATCGGAACCACCTTGAGCCGGTGCTTCTTGGCCAGGAAATCGACGGTGTCCTGGTCAAAGGGGTCGTTCAAGGCCAGGGCCAGCATGTTCTCTTTCAGCTTGAGGGGAAAAACAAGCCGCTGTACCGCCATGTCCTGGGGGACGAGGGAGAGCAGCTCCGGCGGAAATGCGTAATCGACAAACCCCTTCACCGTCTTGATGCCGAGTTGCTTCGACAGGGCATCAATCAGTTCCTCACCGGTGATGACTCCCATCTCCTCGAGAACCTGACCAAGCCGTTTGCCGCTCCCTTTCTGGCGTTCCAGGGCCCGCTCGATGGTCTTGACGGTAATTATTCCCGCTTCAATAAGCAGATCGCCCAGTTGTTTTTTCTGTACCATTGACGTTTACCTTCACTTCTGCTGACTTGTCTGCATAGAAAAAATCCAAGCGCATCAGAGTGCTTACGGAAAAGCCTTTCTCATTATATCGGACGTTTTTTTAAATACTTTAGCCAAACAGTAAGAAATTGTTCAACTATTTGAATCGGCGCAAAAAAGGCCCCGAAACGGGGCCTTGATAAGGTGGCGGGGGGAGAAGATCAGCGCACATGATCCTCTGGATAGGCGCCGATTTTGTGGATGGAGAGGTCGGCACCGGCAAATTCGTCCTCGTCCGAGAGCCGGATGCCGACGGTCTTGGAAAGAACACCGTAGACGAGAAACCCGTTCGCAAGGGCGAAGAGGATGGCGGCGACCGTGCCGAGCAATTGGGAAATGAATGATATGCCACCAATGCCGCCGAGAAGAGGTTGGCCGAAGATCCCGGCGGCAATGCCTCCCCAGGAGCCGATGATGCCGTGCAGGGGCCAGACGCCGAGGACGTCGTCGATCCTGAGCCGCTCCTGCTCGATCTGGAAACCGTAGACGAAAATGACGGAGGCGATGGCGCCGGTAACGAAGGCCCCCAGAGGGTGCATGATGTCGCTGCCCGCGCAGACGGCGATGAGTCCTGCCAGGGCGCCGTTATGAATGAAGCCCGGGTCGTTTTTCCCCGCAAGGAGGGCCGCCAGCACGCCACCAACCATGGCCAGAAGGGAGTTCACCGCAACGAGACCCGATATCTTATCCAGGTGGCCGGCGCTCATGACGTTGAAACCGAACCATCCCACCGCCAGAATCCAGGAACCGAGGGCCAGGAAGGGGATGTTGCTGATGGGAATAGGGTGGGATTTACCCCTGATGTACCTTCCCATGCGGGGTCCGAGGGTGAGGACCGCAGGGAGGGCAAGCCAGCCACCCATGGAATGGACCACCACCGAACCGGCGTAGTCATGGAATTCAGCGCCGCCGATACTCTTAAAGAACCCCTGAAGAATTGAAGCGTTCTTTCCCCAGATGAGGGATTCGAAGATGGGATAGGTCAGTGCAGCGAAAATAGCGCCGGCGAAGACCTGGGGCCAGAACTTGGCCCGTTCGGCGATTCCTCCCGAGATAATGGCCGGGATGCAGGCGGAAAAGCAGAGGAGGAAGAAGTAGTGAACGAGGTCGTACCCCTGGGTAGCGCCCATGAGGTCGCCGGCCGGCACAAGGAAGGATATGCCGTAGGCGATGGGGAACCCGACCATGAAATATGCGATAGTGGAGACTGACCAGTCGGTCAGGATTTTTACAAAGGCGTTGACCTGATTCTTTTTGCGGACTGTCCCTACTTCGAGGAAGGCGAAACCGGCGTGCATTGCAAAGACCATGACGGCGCCGAGCATAAGGAAGAGGACATCGGTGCTGTTTTTGAGACCTGTCGCCATCGACAGCTGATCCATGGGCATACCTCCGTTGGCATGTGGTTCGGCCCCCGTCTCCCGTCGTCGGGAAGGGCCGTTTTCCCTTTAGCAACCTCTTTGCCAATAGTCTAACCTATTGAAATTGCGCACAAGAAGGTGTGCTGAGCATTTCGAAAGCAATAGCGCTGACTGTTTATTCATCACCTATGCCCGGGGAATGGGCTGTCTTTGGGCAAATTTGGAGTTGACGCTCGTGTGTCTACGTTGTAAAGTCGCGGCATTAAAAGAAAATCATGCATAACACCGTTGTGACCGGGATGCCGATTGCCTGCCAAGACCGCCCTCATATACTCGAACGACTTCAGCCGGTTCAGTTACGGTGACGACCATCCGTTCAAGATCCAGCGAATCATTCTTGCCCGCGAGCTCATAGGCATGCTGGGGCTCACGGAGTTGCCCGGCGCTTGTATCCATGACTGCCCGCGTGCGGACGAGGCATCCCTTCTCACGTTTCATTCCCCGGACTATCTGCAACGGCTCCGGGAATTCAGCGATTCCGACGAACCCCGCGCAGACTTCCGGTATGGCCTGGGAGATCTGGACAACCCAGTCTTCAAGGGATTCTACGACTGGGCAGTACTCGGCGTCGGGGGGACCATGGAGGCCGCCCGACTCGTGACCGAGGAGGGGTACGACATCGCCTTCACCCTGGCAGGGGGGTGGCACCACGCCCACCGGAGCAAGGCATCGGGTTTCTCGTATCTGAACGACGCAGTTATCGCCATCAACACGCTTGTTGCGAAGGGGTTGCGGGTTGCGTACCTGGACATCGACGCCCACCACGGCGATGGGGTTCAAGAGGCCTTTTACGATACCGACCAGGTCCTGACCGTCTCTATCCACGAGAGCGGCATCTATTTTTTCCCCGGCACCGGCTTCGAGGACGAGATCGGTACGGGGCAGGGGAGGGGATACTCGGTGAATGTTCCCCTCGTGGCTCACACCGACGACGCCCTGTTCATGAAGGCCTTCGACGAAGTGGCCTATCCCCTGATCGCCGCCTACAACCCCGATGTCCTGGTAACCCAGCTCGGTGTCGACACGTTCCGCACCGACCCCCTCACGCGCCTCGAAATAACCACCCACAGCTACACCTATATCCTGCGCAAGCTGAAGGCACTGAAAATTCCGTGGGTGGCAGTGGGGGGCGGCGGGTATAACATGATCAACGTTGCCCGGGGATGGACCCTTGCCTGGGGGATCATGAACGGCGTGGAACTGCCGCCGAGGCTGCCGGCCCAATTCGTGGATATGATCGCGCGCATGGGACATCCGAACCGGATGCTTCTTGACGCCATGCACTGGGCAGAGGAGGATGACCGGAACCGGGCCCTTGACGCGGTGGAGAGGAGTATCGCTGCCATTCGGGAAACAGTCTTTCCCGTGATTATCGGAAATTATGCCGCGGCTGCCGGGGAATAGGGCACTCGTTGACGCTGCCGGACGGGTGCTCCACTCCCTTCGGGAGATCAATATCCTTTCCCCGGAGGAGCGTGAGCGATTCTACGTCGGCATACTTCCTCCACGGCTCTTTGCGTACCTTGGCATCTCGCCCCAAACCCTCTGCGGCGCCGACGGCCTGAGGTGCATCAAGGTCATCGCCCCGGAGGGGTTAGGGATTGTGCGGATCGAGGTCAAGGCGCACCCGGCAGACCCAGACACAGCGTTTTTTCTGGAACTGGCAGACACCCACTACGGCCAGATGGAGCTTTCATTCTGCATCATCGCCGATCCTGAAGCGCCCCGCTATTACGTGGACAAGGACGCAGCGGGGCGAGACAACTGTTTCACGACCCTGGGCCGCAATATCCCCGAGGAGCTCAGGGCCATGGAGGCGGGTCTCTTCCCGAACCAGACGAGGCGGGGACTCCACCTCTTCGGGGAGTTCTTCCCCATCTTCGAGCGGTTCGTGGATTCCCTCGGAATGGAGATGATTGTTGCGGAACCCCTGACGTACGATAACGCTATCCGCTATGAAAAGTACGGTTTCGACTATATAACCGGGAAGCGGCTCATGCTGGAAATCGACCAGGAGTTTCGCCGGGGCGGAATGCTTTTCGGGCGGCTCGACGGTTCTAACCCGTTCCGGATGCCGGGTGCTGAGCGTACGGTGCGGGGGAGGAGTTGGGCCATCCACGACGGGATCATGGACGAACCCTGGGACGAGGTGCGGATCTACAAGACGGTTGGAGAACATGCTGGAATCGACACCTTTCCCGACAGAAACAATGAAGGAGGACACCCCTGACATGCACGCGCAAACGAAAGACCTCACTCCCATCAAGGGGATTCGCTACTATTACCCCCCCGATGATGCCGTTCTGGTTTTCAAGGACGAGAAGGAGCGGATACCTTATGGTGGCATGCCGCTGCCGCTGCTGGAGGAGGATTTCGCCAAGCTGGAGGGGGAGCCATCCTACGATGTGGTTGGCCGTGGGATTTACCAGGCCCTTCGGAGCAATCCCGACTGCATCCTCTGTGACAAATATGCGGCACTGCTTAGGGACGCCTATCCCCACTACCTGGCCGAGTTGGCCAGCAACGCCATCATGATCGACAGCAAGGACGTGGAAGTCCCCTATCTCGACCGCAAGATCGCCTGCCTGAAGGTTCTTGCCCTTCTGGAGCCGCAAAATCCGGCTCTCCCCCTTGAGATCGGCAGGGTCTTTCTTGACCGGGGAATGAGGCTCTCGGCCCTCCATCTTTCCACGGTCAGCATCTATCGGGCCGAGCACTTCCTCAACCGGGCCCATACTCTCGCACCGGATGACCGCAACATCAACCGTTACCTGGGAGAGGCGTATTACCTTCTCGGCAAGTATGACGAGGCGGTCGGCTTCTGGCGAAAGGCCGCGGCAACTGACGAGCCGGAAGCGGAGCGACTGCAGGAGCGCATTGACCGGATTGGTGCCGGGAAAGTTCCCCTGATTCCCCCTGTCGACTATCTGGAAGCGATCGGTGCGGCCTTTGCATGTAATCAGACCGGAGACTACGAAGAGTCTATTGCCATTCTTCAGGATATCCTGATGGATCCGGTATTCAGCGAGGAGTTTCCCATACCTGAGATTCACTGCATCATCGGTAAGGGATTCACGGCCCTCGACATGCCGAAGTACGCAGAAGCGGAATTTCGCCAGGCCCTTGTGATGGATCCGACTCACGAGGAGGCCCGAGCCCTCCTTGCCACGATCGCTGCTGCGTAGTTAGAGGTGCCCATGTTCGGCTTCAGCATTGCAGACTGGATTTTCATTGGCCTGGTGATGGCAACGATCTTTGCCTGTGTTGCCATCAGCGACATGCGGAGGAAATAACTCTGATGCGTGTGGATATTCGGTATGGAAGGTAGCGAAATGACGGATGAGCATGACGAGCGACGACCGTTGGGGCTGGTGCTCCTTACCGGGCTCTATCTCTTCTTTTTTGTCGTGACAGTGTCCACGTATGGCAGTCCGTTTCCGTTTCTCGGCAGGATCTACATCGGGACAGTTGCCAAGGCACTTATCTTTGTCGACAGCCTTGTCTGCCTCTATCTCTTTCTCGGGCTCATGAAACGGCAAAGCATGACTTGGTACCTGCTTATCGGGTACAACCTGTTCGAGGTAATCAACACAATCGTTAACCTGACCTTTATCACGCCGGCAGAACTGGAGCGGGTCATCGGAGAGCGGATCGACCAGGAGGCGCTCATGGTCAACAACATCGCGAGCGCCCTGGCGATACTGCTCCTGACCCAGTATATCTACCGTCACAAACATTACTTCACGAACTCTCGGAAGTATCTCTTCTGACCGGGATTTGATCGGCGTCTGCCGGACCCCGTGGCAGGTGGGGACGCCGGTACTGCCGGTCCGATTTAGGCGGCTTAACGTTTTGCGGGAGGATAGACGTGTTTTTGAAATCATTGATGGAGCCAAAGGAGGAAGGTGGGCTTTTCCAGAAGCTCATGCACGGCCTTGCCGGTTCCATCTTCCATGGCGAACAGGCAAATTCCCGGATTGACCTGAGCGATACCCGCGGAGTATCGATCAGGATCGAGAACCTCAACAAACATTTCGGCGACAAACACGTGCTCAAGGATGTGAACCTGGAGATTCGCTCCGGCGAAACATTCGCCATCATCGGTCCATCGGGAACCGGCAAGAGCGTCCTGCTCCGGCATATCGTCAAACTTGTGCGCCCCGACAACGGCGAGATTTATATCGACGGGCATCCCATCTTTGCCGCAAACGGCGAGGAAACGACCGCCAATTACCGCTACAGCATGGTCTTCCAGTCATCGGCCTTGTTCAACTCCCTTACCGTGGGAGAGAACGTGGGACTGTGGCTGCGGGAGAAACGCGTTTGCAAGGAACAGCGGATCGGGGAGATAATCCGCGAGAAGCTGGCCATGGTGGGGCTGGAAGGGACTGAAGGGCTCAAAACCTCAGAGCTGTCGGGGGGGATGAAAAAGCGGGTCGCCATTGCGCGGTCCCTGGCCATGAATCCAGACCTGATTCTCTATGACGAGCCCACTGCAGAGTTGGACCCGGTTACCACCGACGAGTTGGCAAATACGATTATCAGACTCAAGGAAACGACGAAAAATACCACGGTCATAGTGACGCACGATCTCAATTTCGCTCTCTATGTTGCCGACCGGATCGCCATGATGCACGGGGGAACCATTGTTGGAGCCGGGACTCCTGCCGAGATAAAGGCGAGCGAAGACCCTATAATCAAGGGATTCATCTATACGACTACCAAGGGGATCAAAGGGTGAGCGCCGCTTTGTTGGTTTCCGGCGTACCCGGTCAGGGCAGGACTCTATGAACATGCTCAACACAATTAGCGGTATTTTCACTGCTGCCGTCTTGACGGCGGGCGTCCTGCTGCTCTCATCCTGCGCCGAGCTCAAGCAGGACCGTCCCCTGCTGCCGGTCCGCGAATACGAGCGGATGATCGTTGGGCGCCTCGACGCCGAGTATGTGGGGACCGACAACTGCGTCTCCAAATGCCACAAGCACGAGAAGATTGCCGATGATTTCAGGCACAGTCTGCACGGCGAGCAGATAAAACCCGAGACTGGCCTTCCGCTCGTCAACTGCGAGTCGTGCCATGGCCCGGGGAGTCTTGCCATAGAGAAAATCGGCGATAACGTGGAAGAAAATGACGAAAAGAAGGTGAAGTGCGACACAAACACGTTCCTTGACATCCACAATCTCCCGACACCGGCCCAATCACTCATCTGCCTCAAGTGCCACGCGGCCGCCTCGTCGCCGACCCTTGCCCACTGGAACGGCAGCGTCCATGCCCTAAACGACGTTGGCTGCTTCGACTGCCACAAGCTCCACCGGGGCCCCCGACAAAAGGTGACCCGGGAGGAAACCGCCGAGCTTTGCTACGGCTGCCATACGGAGATCAAAGCCGAGAACAGCCTCTTCTCCCACCATCCGATGCGGGAAAAGAAGATGGCCTGCACCGACTGCCACGATCCCCATGGCTCCGTGCAACTCCATCTCCTCAAGGGAAACACCCCCAAGGAGCTCTGTACCCGCTGTCACATGGAGAAGCAGGGCCCCTTCGCCTTCGAGCACGGCGATGTGACCGAGAATTGCGCCACCTGCCACTCTCCACACGGGTCGGTCAACAACCATCTCCTCAATGCGGCCATGCCGTTTCTCTGTCTCCAGTGCCACGGGGGGCATGTGGTCACGCTGATGCCGGATAATCCCGTAGACAAGCGTCTGTTCAACAACCGCTGCACCGACTGTCACTCACAGATCCATGGGACCGACATGCCGGCGGGGGCAAATAACAGGGGCAACTTCCTCCGGTAGACGGAATCCAGGCAACCGTAAGGAGTTTGTATTGTGATTAGGCGGGGATACATAGCAAGATTCGTGATGATGGTGGTGTGTCTTTGGACTGCGACGGCCGTTGCGGCGGGAAGCGACGAGGCCGTTTCTGACAGCGGAACCACTGGTCAGCCGCCAGCCGTCGAAGGTGTGACCGAAGAGCAGGCCTTCGAGGAGCCCCCCGAGCAACCCCTCCAGGAAATGGAGGTTGAGACCCATCGCATCGTGGAGGCTTCTGTCGGATACCGCTTTGTCGGCACCCGCGACAGCGGCGTCAGGGCTGCTGAGTACGACTATCTTCATTCGAGCTTTGCGGGTGGAGCGCGTCTGGCGCATCTCGGCAAGGACCTGAAACTCGATGTGGACGGCGCCTTTCTCAACACCAAGGACTACTCCGTCAATCTCATGGCCGATTACGGTGGGTACTACCGGCTGACCGCGCGGACCGAGTCGCTCTATCACAACTTGGACCATCTGACGGGCAATGTCATCTTCACTGATCTCAATCCATCAGACCACTACGGCCTTTCCACCCGGCAGGACACGATCCAGTTCCGCTATAAACTGCACGATTACCCGATTCACCTGAATCTGTCCCACTGGCTCATCGACCGGCAAGGGAGCCAGCAGCTTCGTTATGCGGATTTTGATTTTACAGATTATTATTTCGGATTGAAACAAAGCCAGCTCTATTCCAGAAGCAGGAACGTCAACCAGTTATCCCACGAGGGCACGGCGGGATTCGACGCCCATCTGGGGCCGATCAATGTCGTTTATTCATTCCTATTCAGGGAGTTTGACAACGGGGAGTCAATATCCAACCATGAATACAAAGCCTTGATCCCAGGCCCGACGGAGCACAACGAAGATCCGGAAAGCCGCTATTATTCCCACACCGTCAAGCTTTACACGTCGCCGGCAGGGGGGATTACCGGTGCAGCCTCCTATACGTATGGCAGGAGGGAGAATCTCTCTTCGTTGACGTCGGTTGTCGGAGCTGATAATGTCAAGGATACAATCCAGAATGCAGCGGGCGATTTTACCTACTCTCCCTGCGCGTGGTTCACGGCAGCCATCAAATACCGGCATCTCACTATCGACCGTGATACACCCTCAACACTGTTTATTCCCTCCCTGTCGACCCCGACGGTGACACTCCGCCAGGGTATTGATACGCGGAAGGACACTATTTCGGCAAACCTGACTATCCGGCCCAATATGCTCATGAGCGTCAACGGCGAATATCAGGGTGCCTTTCAGCACCGTAGCAACACCGGAACGACAGATCCCAATACGATGTGGAACCTTCCCGAGGATTCCGATACCCATAAGGGAACCCTGACGGTACTTTTCCGCCCCTTCAAGGGGCTTCGGCTCAGGGGTCTTTATGAGTACACCACCACCAACAATCCCCTCTACGATTCCGACCCTGAACAGAAACATGAGGGGAGACTTCTCGCCACCTACACGAATTCCAGCCGATGGGGCGCGTCGGCAAACTATCGCATTGCACGGGAATGGAACGATCGTATCTCCCGGACCACTCACCCTGAACTTCCCGATAGCCCCGAGCCCTACGTTCTTCCTCGCGACCGGAATTTCGTGCATGCGTCCCTTGGCTTCTGGGTAAGCCCCATTGACCGGTTCACGGTAAGCGGCAATTTCGGCTATTTGCGGACCAGGGCTGAACAGGCGGTCCTCTTTGCCACCGTTTTCAATGGTAAGAATGCCGCAACCGAATATGTCTCCCAGGGCGAAATCTATTCCGTCAATGCCGCATACCATGCCTCCGAGAAACTCGATCTCTCCCTTGCGTATCAGCTGGTCCATTCCCGCTCGACGTTCAAGCCTGGCAACACTACCTCCGACGGTACTCCTACCGACGGCATCAGTGAGCTTTCGCGGATAAAGACCCTGGAACATTCCCTGTCGGCACGCGCTGACTACCGGCTTATGAAGCATTTTGGCTGTTCGTTGGACTATACTTACCGTGCATACGACAATCGGTTGTCTTCCGAAGGTGACGGAGCGGTTCATGCGGTTACCGCCCTTCTAAAAACCTCGTGGTAATATCTTTTATGTGGCGACGCACCATGATACTAAAACGACTCATATATATTCTGCCTGTTTTGATTTTTGCAGTCTGCGCTACGCCTGCGTTCGCAGCGAGAAAGTTCGTGGCGGCTGTCCTTACCAGTGACATGCCGCGGTACAAGGAGGCTTACCGTGCCTTCGTCAAGGGACTTGCTGCAAAGGGATACGGTGAAGGTGAGGTTGAATTTGTGACCCAAACTCCGAACCCTGACCCCATTTCCTGGGCCAACAGTGTCAGAAAATTCAACGCCCTTGACCCTGATATTCTTGTCACCTTCGGTGCGCCTGCCACACTATCGGCCACACAGGAAGTCCTCAGGATGCCGATCGTGTTCGTGGACGTGTACGGCCCAGTGGAAACGGGCATTTCGCGAAGCATGACGAAAGCAGGAGGAAATCTGTGCGGCGTCAGCTCCAAGGTGCCCATGACCACGCTCATCAAGGCAATGATGGCCATACGTCCCGTCAAGACCCTTGGTATTCTTTATAACAGCAGGGAGCGCGGCTCCTATGTCCAGATGCAGGAGATCAAGCGTCTGGCCGCCCAGCAAGGATTTGCGGTGTTAGAGGCGAACGTGCCGGTTGCCTCCGGTCTCGACGCGGCATTAACCCATTTGCTGTCAAAATCCGATTGCCTCTTTGTCTCAGAGAGCTCCGTTGTGAACCGTGGGATGGATAAGGTAATGCACAAGGCCATGAGTGCTAAGGTCCCGGTCATTTCTCTTGCACCTGAAGCGGCAGGGAAGGGGGCACTGGTATCCCTGGAAGTGAGCCCCACGGAACAGGGTCAACTGGCTGCCAACCACGTTGCCAAGATTCTTTCGGGTATGAAACCGGGAGATCTACCGATTCTTACGCCCCGCAAAGTCGATCTTGTAATCAATCTGGGAAGCGCGAAATCCCTTGACCTTCAGGTTCCGTTCCGTGTATTGAGTCTTGCCACGAAGGTGATCAAGTGATCATGCGTGATAATGGGTTGGTGTGCCGATAGAGGTATGGATGGGAAAGATTCTGATCGTTGATGACGATAAGGCGTTTTCGCAATTTCTCAAACGATATATAAATCAACATTATCCAGTACTCAAGGTGCAGATTTGCACGAGTCCGGTCCGAGCCCTTCCGATAATAAGCAAGGGTGATGTTGATCTGCTTCTGGTGGACTACGAAATGCCGGTGCTTGACGGGGATAAGGTCGTCAAGTACGCATGCGAAGTGGGGATGGACAAGAGCAGGATAATCGTACTTTCCAGCCGTGACGCGGATTTTCTCCACGAGCATTTCCCCCTGGGGACCTGTCTCGCAGTGATGAACAAGTACGAGACGCGGCAGAAGGCCGTGCTCGATATGGTATTCAGTTCACTTCAGCGCAAGGCGACGGGGAGATAAGGATGATTCCGTGCAGGAGGACCTGCTGATGGGAGCAAAAGAGATAACGGTTGTGTTTTACCGTCAGAATCACCTGAAAGACAATTGGAAAGTGGACCTTGACGGTGTTGAGGCGGAACGTTTCTTCGGCAAGCTGGAGGGAGACCTCTCCCGCGCTGGGGTCGTACTGAAGAGATCTCGCAACGAAGCCTTTACCATAGACATCAACAGCTATGCCGACCTGTTGAATGCGGTAAGAATTTCCTCACCCGCTGATGGCTTCGGTAGCGTCTGCGTCGGGCACATAATCGGGCAAAGCCAGAATCTCGACATTATGGACGACATCCGACGCGCCGTGATGAGAATCGCCTTTGCGCCTGAGACCGTCCCCCCCGAGGACCATAACCGGAAGGTCTGCCACAACTGCGGTTGCGGCTGTTGATCAACTCGCTGAGTCAGCCCTGGAGCGGCGTCACAGGCACAATGCTTGCGGAGAGGGTGCCGTTTTCAAGTGAAAGAAGAGCAAAGCTCGGTTTGCCGAATCCCTTTTTGAGACAACCGGGGTTAACGTAGAGTATCCCATCGATCGTGGTGACGGTGGGGATGTGAGTATGGCCGTAGAGTACCACATCGGCCTTCTCTTCGGCAGCCCTCGTGGCAAGCTTGTCCAAGCCTCCCTTCACGCCGTACCGGTCGCCGTGGGTGAGGAGAAACTTCATTCCTTCAAGCGACAATAAGGATTCCCGTGGGGAGTCTGTCGAAAAATCGCAGTTGCCGAGAACCTTGATGACGGTTTTACCGCACATCAACTCCAGAAAAATGGCATCATCGGTGTCGTCGCCCAGGTGAAAGATGTGATCCACGTCGCCAGCCAGGTCAAAGGCGCGGACGAGAAGGGCTTGGTTGCCGTGGGTATCTGAAAAAATCGCTATTTTCATATTTTTGTTGTAACAAACACCCCCCTCGCAGTCAAAAAGAATATTGCCCTCCATCCATGTCGGTTGCCGATGAAGTCTCGGCAGCCGGATGAGGGAGACCATCCTGACGCTCAGTCCCCGTGGAGAATCCCATGAAGAAAAACCATATAGTGATCGGCGTGATCATCGTGGCTGCCCTTGCCCTACTATTCACCCTTTCGATCCAGATTGCGCGGCTGGTTTTGGGAGATGAACCCATGGTGAGTTCCGGCGAGGGGGTCGGGTATGTGGAAGTCAAGGGGCCTATCCTGGAATCCGAGGAAATCGTCAAACAACTCAGCGAAATGCGGAAAAAGACCAATGTGAAAGCGGTCGTCCTGCGGATTGAGTCGCCCGGCGGGGTTATCGGTCCGTCCCAGGAAATTTACGAAGCGGTGAAAAAGCTCGCCAAGACCAAGAAGGTCGTGGTTTCCATGGGGAGCGTGGCCGCATCTGGAGGATACCACATTGCCATCCCCGCCGCGGTCATCTATGCCAACCCCGGCACCATAACCGGGAGTATCGGCGTTTTGATGAAACTTGCCAATGTCGAGGGCTTGATGGACAAGGTGGGGATGAAGGCCTTTACCCTCAAGAGCGGTAAGTTCAAGGACGCAGGCTCACCGGTACGTGCCTTGACCGATGAGGACAGGGCACTGCTCCAGGGAGTAATCGACAATCTTCACACCCAGTTTGTGAAGGCCGTCGCCGAAGCGCGGAAACTCCCGGTCGAGGAGGTCAGGCGTCTCGCAGACGGGCGGGTGTATACCGGCGAGCAGGCTGTGTCGCTTAAACTCGTTGACCGGCTCGGGACCCTCGAGGATGCCGTTGAGGAGGCGGGTCGCCTGGCAGGAATCAAGGGTGAACCGACATTGCTAAGGCCGCCGAAAAAACGGAAGCATCTCAGGGATTATCTACTGGAAGAAGCATCGGGTTTCTTTCGCGAGACAGTGCGGCGCGAGGGGGGATTCAGCGTCAACTACGAGCTTGATCCGGCCATGGGCAATGTAGGCCATTGAAGGCATGACGGGACGCCATCCCACTCACCAGGTTCTGAAAGCGCCTGAGTCGATGTGAACAAATCCCGAGCTGGGGTAGAAGCCGACACCGCCCATGTGGAGGTCGACGGCAGCCTCCCGAATGCTGGCGATGCTCTTGCCCGGAATGGAGATGTCGATGGCTCTGCCGGCAAGATGGAGGCTATGCTGGGCAACTCCGTGGCCGTTCTCCCGCAGCAGGTTATTGTAGAGGGGCGAACGGTAGGCCGAGATGATGTGTATCTCGTTGTTGCCACCGAACTTCTTGTCGACGAGATTGAGGAACTCAAGGGTGTTGACGTCCATCTCGGTCACTTCATTGGTGTAGTGGCACCGGAGAATCCAGTTGAGGGTGTTGAGGGAGTCGAGATCGTAATTTCCGGCAGCATCCCGGAAGGCCAGGGCAATTCGTTCACGGGTATGGGTGTTGAAGAGGGAAAGCTGTCCAGGGGGCAAGAGTTCCGGTGTTGACACGAAGCGTCCGAATGCCGATCCCACCCCCATGAGTGTAAGTGCTCCTGTAAGGGTGGCCTTTAGAAAGTTTCTTCTGTTTAAAATCTTGAAATCCATTGGTTTTTACCTGCCTTTGTTAGAGTGCTGCGGGAAAACGGAGTCCTATTCGTACCAAAAACGGGTTTTATGTGTCAACCGTTTCGGTCCCTTGCGGCCTGCAGTGGGCGATGAAAGGGGCAGTTGCCGGAACGTATGCCATTGATAAAGCAAAAGGAAGGCCAAGTGCCTTCCTTTCGTAACATTTACGGGAAATGTACACGCGCTCCTCAGCGGGGCATGGGGCAGTATAGGTTGCCGTAGGGGCGGCGGCTCCGGGGAAGAACCTTCACGAACTCTTCCTTGGCCACTTCTGTGTAGTCGATGCCGAAATCGTTGCAGTATTCCTTCAAATACCCTTCCAGCTCAAGCCGATCCTCATCGGTAAGCTCGAACACTCCGACCTCTCGTGAGAGTTTCGTTTCGTCCACGCCACCCCGCACAAAGATGGTGCCGCCGTGCATGCCGGTGCCGAAGCGGAAGCCGTGCTTCGGTTTCTCCGGTTCGTCGCTGAACATGTCGAGAAGGATGAGTACCCCTCCAGCCATGTACTCGCCGAAGAAGTCGCCAGCCTTGCCGCCGGCGATCAGAACCGGCTTGTTGGATTCGTAGGACTTCATGTGGATGCCGACCCGGTATCCCACGTCCTTGCGGATATGGACCCGCCCACCGCGCATGCCGTACCCGAGCACGTCACCGGCGTGGCCGTGGACGATGACCTTGCCCGCATTCATGGTGTTGCCGATGTTGTCTTGGGCGTTGTCGTTAACCACGATGGTGGCGCCGTTCATGAACGCAGCCAGGTCGTTGCCGGGAACGCCGTTGATGGCAATGGTGACAGGCCTGTTAATGCCGTCGCCGATGAAGTACTGGCCGTTCACGTTGTCGAGGACGATTTCCGTGGTGCCTGCGGCCACCGCTTCGCGGATTTTCTGATTCAGGTCCCGGTAGTAGAGACCCTGGGCGTCAATTTTTGTCATAGGAACCTCTCTCAAAGGCCAGGCTGGGGTGAAGGTGGTAACAGATCCCCGGTCCCTGGTCCCGGATGTCAGATTACTCCCGGCTGCATCTTGGCGATGACCGGCTCTCCGCCGCGGGGGGCCCAGACCTTGTCGGGCTTGGGGCAGATCTCGCGGATTGCCGCCTCCTCGGAGGCCATGTACACGAAATCGTCCTTGGTGGCGCAGACCAGGGGGCGGAGCTTCACCCGGTCGTTGAGGCCGATGAGTCCCTCGTTGCTGGCAAAGAGGATGGCGAAGGGGCCGTTGAGCAAGGCGCTGCCGTAACACTGGCGGATGGCGGTGAGAAGCTGCCGCTCGTCTTCGGGAAGGGCGTCGATGATGTCCCAGAAGGGGGAGGCCATGGCCAGGCTCGCCAGTTCCGGGGTGAGACCGTGCTTGCGGATCAGGAGGTCGAGGGTATAGGCCACGACCTCGGTGTCGGTGAGCATGGTGCAGAGGTAACCGTACATCTCCAGGTACCGCTTGTTGATACCGTAGGACGAGATTTCGCCGTTATGGACAATGGACCAGTCCAGAAGCGTGAAGGGGTGAGCGCCACCCCACCAGCCCGGGGTATTGGTCGGGAAGCGGTTGTGGGCAGTCCAGATGTAACCCTTGTACTCTTCGAGCCGGAAGAAGTCGGCAATCTCCTCGGGGTAACCAACCCCCTTGAAGGCCCCCATGTTTTTGCCGGAGGAGACCACGAAGGCTCCTTCGATACCATTATTGATCCCCATGACGTGGCGGACGATGACGTCCTCGTCGGTCATGTTCTGGAACTCGATAGCCTCGTTGTACTCGGCTGTCTGGAGGAGCTTCACGAAGTAGCGCTTGAAGGCCGGCGGGTTGGCGATGGCCGGAGTACGCCGGGTGGGGATCTCTTCGTGATGCTCGATGTAGAAGTGCTGCTCCAGGTATTCCTCGGTTAGTTGCTGCGCCATTCCGCTCTCGTACATGAGGTGGAAGGCGTAGAACTCCTTGAACTCAGGATAGATGCCGTAGGCTGCGAAGCCGCCGCCGAGGCCGTTTCCCCGGTCGTGCATGAGGGCGATGGACTTGATGATGACGTTCCCCTCGACCAGGTTGCCGGCGGTGGAGATGAAGCCGGTCAGGCCGCAGTTGGAGATGTCTTTCTGGAAGTAATGGGTCGGTTTCAATTCTCTGGTCATGTCAAAACCTCGATCTGGTCGTCGCGAAACGGTGCCGGGTCAATGCCCGACGGCTCTGGCCTGCTCGTCAGCTCCCGTAACCTTGCCGACGGGGGCGAAGAGGGCGGAACGGATCTCCCGCGGGAGGTTGACGAAGCCGAAGTCGGGGGTGAGGAGTTGGTCCTTGAAAGAGCTTACCTCGACCCGGTCGCGGATAAGACCGGCAAAGATGCCGGCCCGGTCCACGGCCCCCACGAGGACGGCGCCGGCCAAAAGCCCGTCCTTGAGAACGATCTTGCGGTACTGGTAGTTCTCCAGATCCTGATAGGTGAGGATCTCGTATTCCTTGGGCTCCACCGGGTTCGTGATCCCCATGGAGATGGTGGATACCTTGAAGAGTTCGATGGAGTTCATGGCAATGCCGCCCGGATACCCCTTTGAGCCACCCGCCATGGTTACCCCGGCGATATCCCCCTGGACATAGGCGTCGGGCCAGATTGGCATCGGGTTCTTGACGCCGGAGAAGAAGTCCTTGGCCTCGGCCACGTCGCCGGCAGCAAAGACTCCCTTCACGTTGGTCTCCATCATGTCGTCCACCACGATGCCCCGGTTCACCTCCACGCCGCTTCCCTTGAGGAACCCGGCTGCGGGGCGCACCCCAATGGCGACGATGACCGTGTCGCAAGGGATGAAGTCGCCCGACTTAAGGGTTACGCCGGTGATGGCGGCGCCGTCACCCTCGATCCTGACCACCGTGTCCTCGGTGATGACGTCGATGCCGTTGGCCTTCATCTTCTTGGCAACAACCCGCCCAGCGGGGCGGTCGAAGGCGGCGGAGAGGATCCGGTCGGCCAATTCAACAATAGTGATCTTCTTGTCTAGGAGATGAAGCCCCTCTGCGGCCTTGAGGCCGATGAGGCCGCCGCCGATGACGACCACCTTCTCGATGTCATCGGCAATCCCCTTGAGTTTTGCCGCGTCATCCCAGGTGGTGAAGGTGAAGATCCGGTCCTTGCCGGCCAGCCCCTCGATGGGGGGGACAAAGGGGTCGCCGCCCGTTGCCACGAGGAGCTTGTCATAGGCGATCACGTCGCCGCCGGTGATGGTCACTTTCTGGCGGCCGGTATCGACGCCCACCACCTCCGCGTTGAGGAGGAGGTTCACCCGGTTCTTCTCGTAGAAGTCCTCCGGGAGGTAGGCCATCCGTTTCTCGGTGATGAGCCCGCCCAGGAGGTAGGAGATGAGGGGGCGGCCGTAGGCCACGTGTCGTTCCCGGGAGATGACGGTGATGTTCCCCTGCGGGTCTATGCTTCTGATTCCCCGGATGGCGCCGACAGCAGCCACCGAGTTGCCGATGATGACGTAGTTCATTTCTGGCTCCCCTCCTTGTAGACGAGTGCCCGGTTGGGGCAGGCATCGACGCAGGCCGGGCTGGTGCGGTCCGGGCAGAGGTCGCACTTGTTGGCCTTCTTCTTCTTGAGGTTGCGCTGCACGGCGCCGTAGGGGCAGGCCATGACGCAGGACCAGCAGCCCACGCACTGCTCGGTGTCAATACGGACCACGCCGCTGTCGTTCTTCTGGATGGCGCCGGAGATGCAGGCCCGCAGGCAGTCGGGTTCGTCGCAGTGGCGGCAGGTGGTGGAGAAGGAGACGACCCCGCCATCCCACTCCTCGACGGTGCAGCGGGAGATGGGGCGGTTTTCCTCGTGGAGGAACGCCTTGACCGGGTTCTTGGACTGGGAGTGCTCGGTGATGCAGGCCACCTCGCAGAGGTGGCAGCCGATGCAGACGTCTTCGATCATGTAGATGCGCTTCATACCTTATTCTCCAGCGGGCATGACGCCCAGGATGTTCATGTCTTTCTCAGTGAGGCCAAGGGCGCGGAGCTTGTAACGGTTGCCCCGCAGCGACTCCAGGGCGTTGAGTCCCATGCCGCCGAGAATTTCCTTCATCTCGTGGCCCCAGGCGTGAACAAGGTTCACCAGCCGCTCGGCACCCAGTTCGGGGTTGAGGCGCTTGGCGAGGTAGGGGGTGTTTGTGGTGATTCCCCAAGGGCACTTGCCGGTGTAGCAGCGCTGGCAGAGGGTGCATCCGAGGGCCAGGAGCGTCGATGTCCCCATGTTGATGGCGTCAGCCCCCAGCGCGATAGCCTTGATGGCGTCGCCCGAGGAGCGGACCCCGCCCCCCACCACGATGGATACCTGGTTCCTGATTCCCTCGTCCCGGAGCCGAGCGTCAACGGCAGCCAGGGCCAGTTCCATGGGGATGCCGACGTTGTCGCGGATCACTTGGGGCGCCGCGCCGGTCCCCCCCCGAAAACCGTCGATGGTGATGATGTCGGCGCCGGCCCGGGCAACACCGGAGGCGATAGCTGCCACGTGGTGGACCGCGGCGATCTTCACCGACACCGGCTTCGTGTAGTTGGTGGCTTCCTTGAGGGCGAAGATCAACTGGCGCAGATCCTCGATGGAGTAAATGTCGTGGTGTGGCGCCGGCGAGATGGCGTCGGCACCAGCCGGGATCATCCGGGTCTCGGAGATTTGGTCGTTGACCTTCTCTCCGGGGAGGTGACCGCCGATGCCCGGTTTTGCCCCCTGGCCAACCTTGATCTCGATGGCGACGCCGGCGTTCAGGTATGCCTCGCTCACGCCGAAGCGGCCCGACGCCACCTGAACCATGACGTTGCTGCCGTACTGGTAGAGGTCCCTGTGGAGTCCTCCCTCGCCGGTGTTGTAAAGGGTGCCCAGCTCCTTGGCTGCCATGGCCATGGCCTTGTGGGCGTTGAGGTTAAGGGCACCGTAGCTCATGGCGGAGAAGATGAAGGGGTACTCCATCTTGATCTGGGGGGTAAGCTTCGTGGCGAGCTTGGGCTTGCCGGTCTGCTCGTCACGGACCACCTCGATGGAGTGGGGCTTCTTACCCAGGTAGGTACGCAACTCCATGGGCTCCCGAAGGGGGTCGATGGAAGGGTTGGTTACCTGGGAGGCGTCCAGCAGCATGTGATCCCAGTAGATGGGATACTTGGCCGGGTTCCCCATGGCAGCCAGGAGAATCCCCCCCGTGTCGGCCTGGGCGTAGAGGTTGCGGATGTGGGCGTTTGACCACGATTCGTTCCGCTTGAACACCTCTTCGTTGCTCCGGATGGTGATGGCGCCGGTGGGACAGAGGGCCGAGCAACGGCGGCAGCCGATGCAGAGGGTGTTGTCCTCGGTCAGGGCGTCGGCCGTAGCCTCATAGGCGTGGACCTCGTAGGCGCACTGGCGGACGCAGACCTTGCAGCGGATGCACGTGGCGTCGTTGCGGTCGATGATGAATTCGTTGAACGATTCCGTGACAGATTTGTAGAGCACCGTGGAACCTCCTGAAAGCGGGTGCGCGAGTGGTGGGTACTCTCGCGCCTCGTGGCTTACTGATTATACAAGAGGCGTACCAGTTTTGTGGCTTCTGGTGTTGTTGGTGTCAACGCTTTGAAATAACGCGTAAATTTAGGTTCATTGAAGAGCTTGTCGATGTGGGAAGGCGCTTGAATTAGTTGCGGCTTATGGGGTTGGGATACCAGAGTGTAAAAAAGGGATACTGTTGGATTACATTGTTTGCACACTAGCCGGTTGGATAGATGGTCTACAATGAAGATTGCCGCAGTGGTCAGCGCCCGAGGAAGAGCGTGCGGTATTTACGGATCTCCTGCTCGAATGTTTGTTCGATCTCTCCTTTTGGGCTGTTCAGTCTGTAATAGACAAGAGCAAAGGCAATGGCGCCGAAAAGAAAAAAGATGCAGGCGGCTGTTGCTAATCGCAACAACCGCTTGCGGCGGGAGTAAGATGCATACTCAAGGGAAGAGATACTTACGGTGCCGCCCTGGTGGTCACGAAGCCGATCCAGCTGTTCGCGTGAGATGAACCTGATTACTGAGTCGCGGTCCCGCTCGTCGATGCAGAGGAAATGGAGGGCGGTGCTGAACAGCGGGGGAGTCCCTTCCTTGGTGCGGAGGGGGTCCACGTGGACCACCTCCGCAATGATCGGCACAATCTTGAGATCTTCAAGGGGGAGGTAGAGTTCCATTGTCAGGAGAGTGCCTGTCTGAAATTTATCCCGGGTTCTGATTCTGATGCCCGAGCCGCTCAGATTGGCCGCCAGTGGAACTGCCCTAGACGGTTCAGTGGCAGGAGATGTATCCCCATCGGATGATATATGGGCGGCATCGCCCGTGGATTGTTGTGTTGGATACCGTTTTGCCCGCCACCTTTCCTGCAGTTGCTCGGGAGCTGCGTCGAGGTCCAACTGATACCGAACCGGAATATAGGTCTCAATGCGGTAGTACTCACGCATTTCATCGGGGATGACGTTGCCGATCAACCGGGCGGTTACCTGTGAGCCGTCCCGTTCAGCTACAATAATGGCACGGCTGCAGTAGGCGTTGCCATCCTTTCCCGTGCGGATATCGACGAAAGTTCCCGTTTCTGCCCTGACATCTTCGGGAAGAGCATCACGTGAAAGCTGTAACGTGATGAGATCCTCTTCCTGGAGGGTGATAATCGCTCCATCGCGGAACGGTCTATTTTGCCCGCGGGGGAAGCGAACCTCAACCCGGAGTCCGGCAGAGAAATGCTTCTGGTAATCGGAGAACTCTTCTTTCATGGAGCTTCCATGGTTTCAGGATTGGATGAGTTCGTTGAGTTCTTTGAGAAGTTTTTCCAGATCGGTCTTGTGGACGCCGGCGCCGTGCTCAAGCTCTTCGTAATCGGCCACCTGGCATTCGTAGCAGTCGAGGCCGTACTTTTCAAATATTTTCAGGGATTGGGGATAGGTGCGGATGATGTCGCCGATTCTCATGGATTTCGTGATCATCGCCTACTCCTTTGTCGGGGCTTAAGCCCTGTTTTCCGCCATTCCTGAACTCAAGATACACAATACTCATCGGCAGGTTCGGCGGATGCTTTAGGTTATCGTCTCTTCGTGCCGGTTGAATATGAAAAAAGACGAGGTAGTACTGGGAAATCCTCGCCTTCTTCCATTGAGGGTAGCGTCCGCTCTAGCTCAAGTCTATCTGGGTTTTGAGAACTTATCCCTGAGGGCTTCCCGCACGAGGGGAGGGACCAGACTGTCGATGGGGCCGTTCAGGGAACTGACTTCCTTGACGATGGATGACGACAGGTATCCGTAGGGAACCGATGTCATCATGAAGAGCGTTTCAACGTCCTGGGAGATGCTTCTGTTCATCTGGGCGATCTGGAATTCGTATTCGAAATCGGATATTGCCCGAAGCCCTCGGATGATGACCGTTGCGTTTTGGGAGAGGACGTAATCTACCAGAAGGCCGTCGAAAGTGTCAACGCGCGCCCTGACGTTGTCCGCCAGCACACGCTGGATCATGTCGACCCGTTCATCAATGGAAAAGAGGGAGTTCTTTGCCGAATTGCGGGCCACGGCAACGATGATTTCGTCGAAGATTCGCAGCCCCCGGTCAATGATGTCAAGATGACCGTAGGTGATGGGGTCGAAGGAGCCGGGGTAGACGGCAACTTTTCTAGGCATGGTCGTCAGGAGTCCCTTTCTGGAAAAAAGTGAGGGCGGTGTCGCCGTAAACCCTCCGGTCGAACTGCTGCAATGAACCGAATCTTTCAGGAAAAACTTCACCCGAATCCGATTCAGATACAATGATTGTTTCCCTGGTGACAAACGGTGCTGAGGCCAAGAGGCCGAGGACCTTTTCAGCCAAACCCTGCCGATAGGGAGGGTCGAGGAAAATGATGTGGAGCGGTGCAATATTTTCGTTAAGACATTGTAGTGCTGAAGCAGCGTCTTTTACGATAACCCTGCCTCTGTCTGTGAGATTGAGTTGGGTGAGGTTCTGCCGGATAATGGCGGCCGACTCCCGGTGGCTGTCGATGAATATTGCCTCGCTGCACCCCCGGCTCAGGGCCTCGATGCCGAGATTGCCGGTTCCCGCGAAGATGTCGAGTACTCTCAGTCCCTCCAGGTTCCCCAGAAGGGAAGTGAGAATGCTGAACAATGCCTCCTTGACCCGATCCGCAGTGGGGCGTACCCTTTCGCCCCGCGGGGCGGCAAGGCGGCGTCCCCGCGCGGTTCCGCCGATGACCCTCACCGGGGCTTCCCGATGGAGGCAGCCAGGCGGGAGGCGCTTCCCTTGGCGTGGAACGCCTGAAGAAACTCCTTGGCTTCGCGGTATGCCATGTCAAGAATCTGCTTTGCATTCTCCTCGGGGATCGCGTCGATCTCGGATTTGAATACTTTTGTGGCGAACTTTATGTCCTTGCCGTTCTCCCGTGCCCAGTGGCGCATGGCGTCCATGAGGTCGAGGGGAAGCCCTGCATGGGCTACGTTTTGCCAGAGGGTGCCGATGTTTCCCTTGCGGATACCATAGTTGGCGAGCTTGCCCACGAGCCGCAGGGGAGTCCCGGTAATACCGTGCTGTACCAATCCCGCAAGGCCGAGGTGAACGGCGGCGTCGTAAATTTCCCTTGTCCGGTCCAGATCGATTCTGATCATCTCGCCGTCCAGGTAATTTCCCCGCTTGGAGCCGTTGTCAATGGCGAGGAGTTGGGGATGAATCCCTTGTTTCGCAAGACTGGACAAAAATTCTTCAGTTTCCTCCACCGTGGTCAGGTTCGATTCAACTCCCGGCCGTTTGACTTCACCCAGCTCTACTTCAAGGCCGTATCCCTCGTTCTCAACTGTTGCAGCCAGTTCAGCGGTGATCCGGATGTTGTCCGGCAGGGGATTGAAAGACGCATCGATGGCGAAGGAGGTATAACCCGCTTCGATCTGACCCTCGATGAGAAGCCGGGCGCACTCCTGCTCTTGGGGAGAAGTGTTTTGGACGGTGGTATGATCGCCATGGATGATGAACGGTTTTGTGAATTTGTACCGTTCGGCGCATTCGATTACCGTGTCGAAAAATACCTGCGGGGTCTGACCGGTATAGCCTCCATCGAGTCCCCCTTCGGTGCGAGTCAACTCGAAGGCGATCACGGCATCGAGTTCCTCGGCGGCCTTCATGATACCGGGAATAACATGTTTGACCCGTGGGTTGCAGGCCATGAGGATCAAATTTTCGTTTTTAAGTGCGGAGAACAAGTCGCGGCCATTGAGAAGGCAGATTCGCGACTGTGACCCAATTTTGTTGCGGATCCGTGGAGGAACCAATTCGAGGAGATCATTCATAATGTTCAAGTATGCAATCCTTGCAAAAAGTTGATATTCTTAAAAAAGGCTTAGAAATTTAGCATGATACGTCAATTGTAGTCAATGGATATCTTTTCGCCATTGACACCCCCGGGAAGCGACATTAGAGTTGGGCGGAACGGGAGGAAAGTGGATATGACAGAAGTAGTTGAGGCACGTTCCCTGGAACGCTCCGATTTGGCCGGCTTTGCGGCACGAAGCGCTGAATCACGCGGCAGGAAGTATCAGGAAGCTTTTCGTGATCATCGCCCTGCCTTTGAGCGGGACCGGGACAGAATTATCCACTGTGCGGCATTTCGCCGTCTGGAATACAAAACCCAGGTGTTCGTCAATCATGAAGGGGACTACTATCGTACCCGGCTCACCCACTCCCTCGAAGTGGCCCAGATAGGGAAGGCCATCGCCCGGCGATTGGGATTGAACGAGGAATTGACCGAGGCGTTGGCCCTTGCCCATGACCTGGGACATACTCCCTTCGGCCACACGGGAGAAGAGGTCCTGAACCGCCTTATGGAGGGGTTTGGCGGCTTTGAGCACAACCTTCAGTCTTTTCGGGTGGTAGACGAGTTAGAGGAGAGGTATCCCGGTTTCAACGGTCTCAATCTTTCATGGGAGGTGCTCGAGGGGATCGTCAAGCATTCTTCCCCCTATGACCGGCCGGTGGGGGTGATCGACGGGTTCCTTCCCGGCGTGGTGCCGACCATTGAGGCGCAGATCATCAATTATGCAGACGAAATTGCCTACAACAATCACGACATCGACGACGGGCTCAAGTCTGGTTTCATAACCCTTGACCAACTTGATAGCGTTGAGCTTTGGCGAGAGGTTCACGAAGGAATAGCCAGAGCTTATCCTGATATCGATCCGGAGCGGCGTAAGTTTCAGACCATCAGTGCCCTTATCGGTGTTTTCATCAAGGATCTGACCATCACCAGCCTGGAAAACGTTCGACGCCTGAGCATCGCTTCTCTGGATGATTTGCGAAGGATTAACCGTCCAGTGGTGGCCTTTAGTCCGGCCATGGCTGAAAAAAATCGTAAACTCAAAGGGTTTCTTTTTGAAAACCTCTACCGTCACTATAGGGTTGAGCGGATGCGGGTGAAAGCCGAGCGCTATCTCACTCAACTCTTCGAATCCTACGTGAAGCACCCGACGCTTTTACCGCGCAAATATCAGAAAAAAATGGAAATTCTGGGACGGGAACGGGTCGTGTGCGACTATATTGCCGGAATGACAGACCGCTTCGCTCTTGATGAATTCAAGCGTCTTTTCGAGCCTTATGAAAGAGTGTGACTGCATGCCGTAACTATTCGTCAACACAGGAAGATATGCCTAATTTCTTGACTTGTTGTCGGCGTTGAGTTAGTGCTGTAGAAAAATGCATGGTAGACGATAATACTCAACCATTCGCGAGAGTGGGGCGGAAAGCCTACAGGGTCTCACGCAGACAGCCGGGTTGCCGAAATATCATTTCAGAATGATGAGGCCCCGGTTTTTTTGCGTTCAACCGCCTTTTGTTGCGAAAGGGGAGGGTAATCTTGTTTAAAAAGGAGATTTTTATGAAGAAGTTTTTTATGGCTGTGCCTTTGGTCTTAGCGACGGCTTCTCCGCTGCTTGCTGCCTCCGACGTTGGTTTCGACGTGAATATAAACGTCGGGAACCGCCCCGGAGTTGTCATCCCGGCGCCGCCGGCAGTGGTGGTCCCGACTCCGCGGGTAGTGATTGAGGAACCGCCGGTTTTTATTGAGCCTCCCCGTCTCGGTTTTTATGTTGGTGTCGATGTTCCGTACGATCTCTTCTACATTTCCGGTCGCTACTACCTCTGGCAAGACAATCACTGGTACCGTGCACCCCACTATAGAGGACCCTGGAACGTGGTCAGTTACAGCAATCTCCCTCCCGGACTCCGTAAACACAAACTGGAGAGGATTCGTTACTATCGTGACGATGAGTATCGGGTCTACCACCGCGAACATGATCGTTACCGGGGCAAGCACTTCAAGCCTGAAAAGGAGTACAAGAAGCGTTACAAAGAGGAGCGAAAGCGGGAAAAGTTCGAGAACAAGCATCGTGGCGAGGGGAGAGGTCACGGGCACGGCGACTGATTTTTGATATTGTCGGCATAGAAGCGAGTTGTGAATAAAAAAAGCCCGGAGAAATCCGGGCTTTTTTTTGGATATGTGCCGGGGTGTTATTTACCCTTGGGAAACTCCAGTTTGGGCTCGTCGGCCTTGCGGTAAAGAAGGAAAGTTCTCCCGAGCACCTGGGCAACCTCTGCACCACAGGCTTGCGCCAGTTCGTCGGCCACCTCGTGTCGGCCCATTATGCAACTTTCGAGAATTTTTACCTTGATGAGCTCGTGATGTTCGAGTGCTTCGCTGGTTTCGCGCACAAGGGATTCGGAGATTTCTCCTTTGCCAACAGTGATTACGGGATTGAGGTTGTGCCCCAACCCCCGGAGGAAGCGTTTCTGTTTTCCGGTCAGCATGTAAGTTCCTTTGTCAGTGGTTAGTCAGACTGCCGGACGTATAGCACGAATCAAGCGGCAAGGCAACGTACGCTTGTTGCGCCCTAGGCCCTGGCTGATGGCACGAATCTTCTGGCTACTGCTGCACCATCCCGTTGATCGTGCTCAGCAATAATTCCTTTTTGATCGGCTTGGGAAGGTGCGTTGTACAGCCCGCTTCCCGTGCCCTCAGAAAATCGCTTCGTTCGGGACCAGCCGTAAGAGCAACTATAGGCACTGCCGGTCGGTTATGAGCTCGTTCCCATTCCCTGATCTTCTTCGTGGCCGAAAGTCCATCCATGACGGGCATCTGGATGTCCATGATAACCAGGTCGTAGTTGTTTGATATGAACTTTTTCAGCGCCTCTTCACCGTTGAGAGCCATGTCGACAGTGTGAGAGGTGGTTCCGAGAAAAGCGCTGAGGAGCATTCGTATTTCCGCGGCGTCTTCCGCCAGGAGAATCCGCAGACTTCGTTCCGGCAGGCTTGCCGATTTCCTTCGCTCTGTTGCGGGGGAAAGAGCCGCGACAGGGGCACCGAATCGGGCGTTGAATACGAAAGTGGTTCCTTTCCCTTCTTTGCTCGTCACCCTGATCGTGCCACCCATTAAACCGATTAGCCCCTTGGCGATGGTGAGCCCAAGCCCTGTTCCTCCGTAGATACGGAACGTGGCCGGAGACGCTTGGGCGTATCGCTCGAAAATTTCTTCAAGCTTGTCACCGGGAATGCCTACCCCCGTGTCCTGGATGGTGAAAATGAGAGAGTTTTCCTGGGGAGCCGACGATGGGTCCGGCTCAACCGTGAGGGTGATTTTCCCCTGTTCTGTGAATTTTATGGCGTTACCAGCCAGATTGAGTATCACCTGCTGGAGTCGTTTCGGATCTCCGATGAGTCGGGCAGGAATGTCAGGTGACACGCTATATTCCACGTCGAGACCTTTTCTCCCCGCCTGCCAGACGATAAGTTGCATAGTCCTTTCGAGCAGCTCCCGGAAAGGGAATTCTATCTTGTCTAGGTGAATACGTCCTGCTTCAAGACGCGAATTATCGAGAAGGTCATTGACAAGAGAGAGAAGAAATTCTCCCGCATGATTGAATGCGTTGAGATATTCAATCTGCTTATTGTCGAGGGGCGTTTCACGGAGCAGTTCGACCGCGCCTGTCAGCATCTGTATTTGAGAGCGGATTTCATGGCTCACCAGGGTGATAAGATCTTCCCTGGATTTACAGGCAGCCTCGGCTGAAACCTTGGCTCGCTTGAGATCCCGTTCGATATTTTTCCGCTCGGCCAGTTCCGTCTGTAATTCGATTACAAGACGTTCGAGCTCGGCAATTTGATCGGCATCCGCTACGGTTGTCGTGCCGGTCTGGGTCACGGTCGGTTTTCCTCTTGGCGCACGTGTGCAAACATGAAGAACAAGCCCTTTTGTGCCGAATGGTAATGAATTCTGTTACAGTAATGATGCCTAATCTGCACGATTTGTATATCACAGCTCCATGGGCTCGGCAATCGCAGAAGTGGCGAATCCTAGTGCTAACATCCAGCCTCTGGGTATTCTGGAGAATCCCCTTTACAAAATCTGCCTCTTTCAGCTATTGTTCTACGGTTACACTCAGTTTACGACAAGGTGTCTATGAAGATCGAAACCATCCGAAATTTCTCCATAATCGCCCATATCGACCATGGTAAGTCCACCCTTGCCGACCGACTCCTGGAGTATACCGGCGCCCTTTCAGAGCGTGAGAAGCAAGACCAGTTCCTCGACAAGATGGACCTGGAGCGGGAGCGTGGGATAACCATCAAGGCTCAGACCGTCCGGCTGAACTACCAGGCCGACGACGGGAAGGACTACGTGCTGAACCTGATTGATACCCCGGGGCATGTGGATTTCACCTACGAGGTTTCCCGCTCCCTCGCCGCCTGTGAGGGGGGGCTTCTGGTGGTGGATGCCTCTCAGGGGGTGGAGGCCCAGACCCTCGCCAACGTCTATCTGGCCATCGATAACAACCTTGAGGTCTTTCCGGTCCTGAACAAGATCGACCTGCCTGCGGCGGAACCGGAGCGGGTCAAGCACGAGATCGAGGAGATCATCGGCCTGGACGCCCACGATGCGGTGCTGGCCAGCGCCAAGGAGGGGATCGGCACCCGGGAGATCCTGGAAGAAATCGTCAAGAAGATCCCGCCACCGGAGGGGGATCCGACCGCGCCGCTCAAAGCCCTTCTCTTCGATTCGTGGTATGACCAGTACCAAGGGGTCATTATCCTGGTGAGGCTTATTGACGGCACCCTCAAGAAGGGGGACAAGATCCAGCTCGTCTCCACCGCTCGCAGCTACGAGGCTCTGAAGGTTGGTGTTTTCGCCCCGGTCATGCGCGAGGTTCCCCAGTTGTCGGCCGGCGAGGTCGGTTTTGTCATCGCCGGCATCAAGGATGTTGCCGACGCCAAGATCGGCGATACCGTCACCCATGCCCTCAAGCCCTGTACGACTCCCCTCGGCGGTTTCAAGGAAGTGAAACCGATGGTTTTTTCGGGGCTGTATCCCATCGACACCTCGCAATACGAGCAGCTTCGAGACGCCCTGGCCAAGCTCAAGCTCAACGATTCTTCCTTCTCCTACGAGCCGGAAACGTCGTTGGCGTTGGGATTTGGCTTCCGGTGCGGCTTTCTGGGGCTTCTCCATATGGAGATCATTCAGGAGCGGCTGGAAAGGGAGTTCAATCTCGACCTCATCACCACGGCACCCACGGTTGTCTACAAGGTTCACCGGCTCAAAGGTGACGTGATCTCCATCGAGAGTGCCAACCAGCTTCCTCCGACCCAGGAGATCGATTACATCGAGGAACCGTTCATTCTTGCCTCCATCCACACCCCCAACGAGTTTGTGGGCGGAATTCTGGCTCTCTGCGAGGAGAAGCGGGGGGTGCAGCGGGAGATCAAGTACCTGACACCGACGAGGGTCATGATTATCTACGAACTCCCCTTGAACGAGGTGGTTCTGGACTTCTACGACCGCCTCAAGTCCATCACCAAGGGGTACGCTTCCCTTGATTATGAGCATCTGGATTACCGCAGGAGCGAACTCGTGCGGATGAACATCATGATCAACGGCGAGGTGGTGGACGCACTCTCCCTCATAATTCACCGTGACAAGGCCTACTATCGGGGGCGCGACCTCGTTTCCAAGATGAAGGAACTGATCCCTCGTCAGATGTTCGAGGTAGCTATCCAGGCTGCCATCGGCACGAAGGTCATTGCCCGGGAAACCGTCAAGGCCCTGCGCAAGGATGTTCTCGCCAAGTGCTACGGCGGTGACATTACGCGTAAGCGCAAGCTTCTCGAAAAGCAGAAGGAAGGGAAAAAACGGATGAAGAACGTGGGGAACGTGGAGTTACCCCAAGAGGCTTTCCTCGCCATTCTCAAGGTGGAAGAGTAAGAGCTTGCCTGTATAAAGCTCTTTAAATGAATTCGCCGAAAAGGAACCGCAATGGATTACAAAAACTCTCAATACGGATCGAACAACGCCGTGGACGAAACACCGGCAGCAGAGCAGCAGGTAAAGAAAAAACATATTGTTCGGGAATATGCCGAGTCGATTATCATAGCTGTTATCCTTGCCCTCATTATCAGGACGTTCGTGGTGCAGGCATTCAAGATTCCCTCCGGATCCATGGAAGATACCCTTGCCATTGGTGATCATATTCTCGTCTGCAAGTTCATCTACGGCACCAAGATTCCCTTTTCCGACCTGAAAATTGCCCCGATCCGGGAGCCGAAGCGAGGCGATGTCATTGTCTTTGAATATCCCGAAGACCCGAGCAAGGACTTCATCAAGCGCGTCATTGGTGTTCCCGGTGATGAAATCAGGGTCATTATGAAGACGGTTTATGTCAACGGAAAGCCCTACAAGATTCCCCAGGAAGTTCACAAGGAGAACGAAGTTATTGCTGCTGCCCAGAATCCTCGGGACAACTTCGGCCCCGTCACGGTTCCGGCCGGCTCCTACTTCGTCATGGGTGACAACAGGGACCGCTCCTACGACAGCCGCTTCTGGGGATTCGTGAAAAGCGAGCAGATCAAGGGACTTGCCTTCATCAAGTATTGGTCGTGGGACCGCGATAATATGCGTGTCCGCTGGAAGAGCATCGGTGACCTGATTCACTGAAATTGACCTTGACACCCTCTGTAACGGGGTGATAAACTTCGTAAAATTTTTGCCGACACACACAAACTTTACCTTTTAAATTAGCCCCGTGAGGTTAGAAAAGGTGCCGATGACAGACTCGTACCATACAGTCTTACTGAGCCTTTTCGCGTCGTGCGGAAGGGCTCTTTTCGTGCCTGCCGGCGGAGTCGGCGGCAAGGCCCTGTGAGCGAAAGGAGGGACGAGGTGGCTGAAGAGAAGACGACCATACTGGACGGGGTTGGCGTGAAACGGGCACTGACCCGCATCGCCCATGAGATTCTTGAGCGGAACAAGGGGGTTGCCGACCTGGTTCTCGTTGGGATCAGGACCGGCGGAGTCCACCTGGCCCGGGAGCTGTCATCCCGGCTTGAAGAGATCGAAGGAGGGAAAGTGTCGGTGGGCGAGGTTGACATCACCCTCTACCGCGACGATTTCAAAGGGCACGCCATTCATCTGCCCGTGGGGAAGACCGACATCCCTTTCACCGTGGAAAAGAAAAAAGTAATCCTAGTGGATGATGTGCTCTTCACCGGCCGGACCATCCGCGCCGCCATGGATGCCATCATGGACCACGGCAGGCCCGACAACATTCAGCTGGCGGTCCTTATCGACCGGGGGCACAGGGAACTCCCTATCAGGGCGGATTTTGTGGGGCGCAACGTACCCACGAGCCGCAAGGAAACGATTACGGTCCAGTTCGATGTCGATGCCAAGCCGGTCGAAGTGGTCCTGGAGAAATGATTGCGTGAGGGGCTGCCACTGGCGGTTGCTTTGACAGGTCAGGCACGGGACCTGACCCGACACTATCATGGGGGGAAGCGATGGGATTCAAGCACAAGGACATCATAGCGCTGAAAGACCTCAGCAAGGATGAGATTGAACTGCTGATCTCGACCGCCGAAAACATGCGGGAGATTAACAGCCGCGATATCAAGAAGGTGCCGACCCTGCGCGGCAAGACCATTATCAACCTGTTCTATGAATCATCGACCCGCACCCGTACCTCCTTCGAGATCGCGGGGAAGCGCCTTTCGGCCGACACCGTCAATATAACTGCGTCAACGAGTTCGGCAACCAAAGGGGAGACGCTTCTTGACACTGCCAAGAACCTGGAGGCCATGAAACCCGACATTGTCGTCATGCGCCATGCCGTGTCCGGCTCCCACTATTTCCTGTCCAAACGGCTTTCCTGCTCCATTATCAACGCCGGTGACGGCGCCCACGAGCACCCCTCCCAGGGGCTTCTCGACATGCTCACCATGAAGGACCGTTATGGCCGCCTCGACGGGCTCAAGGTAGCCATTGTCGGTGACATCACTCACAGCCGGGTGGCCCGCTCCGATATCGCCGGTCTAACCAAGATGGGGTCTCACGTGTTCCTGGCAGGCCCTCCCACCATGATGCCGCCAGGGGTGGAGCGGCTCGGCAATGTCACCGTGTGCACTACCATGAAAGAGGCGATTCAGGATGCCGACGTGGTGATGATGCTCCGCATTCAGCAGGAGCGTCAGGGGAAGACCCTGATACCCAATACGCGCGAGTACTCCCGCTATTACGGCCTTAACCCCGAAAACCTCAAGTGGGCGAAACCCGGCGCGATGGTCATGCACCCCGGACCCATCAACCGCGGGGTAGAACTTTCTTCTTACGTGGCAGACGGTGCCAGTTCTCACGTCCTCAAACAGGTGGAGAACGGCGTGGCGGTGCGCATGGCAATGCTCTATCATGTGAGCGGGGGAACACTGGTAACGGAATAAGCGGGAGCAGGGTAGGGCGGATTCCTTATCCACTCATTGCACGGGCGATTACGGGTTGCCCGATACTTTCGCGAGGTGATTCATGAATTTGTTGATACAGGGAGGGCGGGTGATCGACCCGTCGCAGGGAATTGATGAAGTGCTCGACATGCTGGTCGAGAACGGGATTGTAAAGGAGTTGGGCAAGGGGCTGAAGGCGCCTGCGGGAGCCGAAACGATCGACGCATCCGGCCTGATCGTAACGCCGGGCCTCATCGATATGCACGTTCACCTGCGGGACCCGGGCCTGGAGTATAAGGAAGACATCATTACCGGCACAAAGGCGGCTGCGGCCGGCGGGTTCACGTCGGTGGCCTGCATGCCCAACACCAAGCCGGTGAATGACAACAAGGCGGTAACCAGCTACATCATTGCAAAGGCCAAGGCAGAAGGGGCTGTTAACGTCTTTCCGGTTGGGTCCATCACTCAAGGGTCCCGGGGCGAGCTTCTCTCCGAGATGGGCGAATTGAAGGAGTCCGGTTGCGTGGCCGTTTCCGACGACGGGCATCCGGTGACGAACTCGGAGCTCATGCGTCGGGCCCTGGAGTATGCCAAGGGAATGGGGATCATGGTCATCTCCCATGCTGAAGACCTGTCGTTGGTGGGGACGGGGGTCATGAACGAGGGGTACGTCTCCACTGAATTGGGTCTCAAGGGGATTCCGTGGGCCGCCGAAGACGCGGCAACCGCCCGCGACGTCTACCTGGCCGAGTTCACCGATTCGCCGATCCATATCGCCCACGTTTCCACCAAGGGGTCGCTCCGCATTATCCGCAATGCCAAGGCCCGGGGCGTGAAGGTCACCTGCGAAACCGCGCCGCACTATTTCAGCCTTACCGATGATGCGGTGCGGGGGTACGACACCAATGCCAAGATGAACCCGCCGCTTCGCACGGCCGATGATGTGACAGCGGTAAAGGAGGCATTGAAGGACGGAACCATCGACGCCATCGCCACTGACCATGCTCCCCACCATATCGACGAAAAGGACGTGGAGTTCAACGAGGCCCTGAACGGCATCGTCGGGCTGGAAACGTCCCTGACGCTGTCACTCAAGCTGGTGGAAGAAGGGGTTCTGACCCTTCCGGTTCTGGTAGAGAAAATGGCATACAACCCGGCAAAAATCCTCGGAATTGACCGTGGAACCCTGAAGCCTGGTTCTGTTGCCGACATCACCGTCATTGATCCGAATGCCACGTGGACGGTGGATGCCGACAAGCTCGCCAGCAAATCTAAGAACTCCCCCTTCCTCGGCTGGGAGATGAAGGGCGCTGCGGCGCTCACCATAGTTGGCGGCAAGGTTGTTTACAGAAGGGGTTGAAATGTAGGGGCGCTGCTTGCTGCGCCCTTTTGATGGGAAGATCTGGGCGCAGCAAGCAGCGCCCTTACTCGATAACTGACACTCAGGAGTAAGTTCATGAAAGCAGTTCTGGCGCTCGCAGATGGGCGCGTTTTTGAAGGGAAATCGTTCGGAGCCACTGGAGAAGCCACCGGCGAGGTGGTCTTCAATACCGCCATGACCGGCTACCAGGAGGTTTTGACCGATCCCTCTTATCGGGGGCAGATGGTCACCATGACCTACACCCAGATGGGAAACACCGGCATCAATCCGGAGGATATCGAGAGCAAACAGCTCTACCTCTCGGGTTTCATCGTCAAGGAGTACCACGACTGCTACTCCAACTGGCGGGCCACCATGAGCCTCGACGCTTATCTGAAGGAGAACGGCGTGGTAGGGATCCAGGGGCTCGACACCCGGGCGCTCACCCGGCATCTGCGGGACAAGGGAGCCCAGAACGGGATCATCTCTACCGTCGATTTCGACCACGAGAGCCTCGTGAAGAAGGCACGGGCCGTGCCGAGCATGGCCGGTCTCGACCTCGCTTCCGGCGTCACCTGCGATAAGCCCTACCATTGGACCGAGAAGCTCTGGGACCTGGAGGCGGGGTATAACGCTGCGAAACAGGAAGAATTGAAGTACAAGGTGGTGGCCTACGATTTCGGCATCAAGTACAACATCCTCCGCTGCCTCGTCTCGGCTGGCTGCGACGTGACTGTTGTCCCCGCCAACTTCCCGGCGGAGGAGGCCATGGCCATGAACCCTGACGGCATCTTCCTCAGCAACGGTCCCGGCGATCCGGAGCCCATGACCGCCGTTATCGAGAACATCAGAAAGTTCGTGGGCAAGAAGCCCATCTTCGGCATCTGCCTCGGCCACCAGCTTCTAGGGCTTGCCCTCGGAGGCAAGACCATGAAGCTCAAGTTCGGCAACCACGGCTCCAACCTGCCGGTCATGGATATGGATACCCGGAAGGTGGAAATTACCGCCCAGAACCATGGCTTCTCGGTGGACATTGTGTCACTGGGGCACGCCTGTGAGTTGGCCCACGAGAACCTGAACGACCAGACCGTGGAGGGTATGAAGCACAAGAATCTCCCCATCTTTTCGGTCCAACATCACCCCGAGGCATCACCCGGTCCCCATGACTCCCACTATCTGTTCGGGCGGTTTGTGGAACTGATGGAGAAGCATACATCGTAGGAGCGCAATTCATTAAGCCCTGGGCGTGATCAATCACGCCCCTACAAGACAATGCGGTACAGCGATCTTTATCAATCAGGCGAATTATTGCAGCGGGTCAGGGAGGCCTATGCGCGGCTTCGCTCCTGCGACCTCTGTCCCCACGACTGCCGGGTGAACCGTCTGGCCGGTGAGACCGGCGTCTGCCGGGCGGGATGGCGGCCTCGGATCGCATCGGCCAATGTCCACCATGGCGAAGAGCCACCCATTTCGGGCACGCGGGGGTCAGGGACGATCTTTCTCTCCTGGTGCAGCCTCAACTGCCGGTTCTGCCAGAACTTCCCCATCAGCCAACAGGGGAACGGCACGGATCTGACGACACGGCAGTTGGCGGATCGGATGCTCGGGCTCCAGAAGCGGGGAGTGCACAACATCAACTTCGTTACCCCGACCCACTTCCTGCCCCAGATTTTGGCGGCCCTCTGGCTGTCGATCCCCAGCGGGTTCCGGCTTCCCATCGTCTGGAACTCCAGCGGCTACGAGAAGGTGGATGTCCTCCGGCTTCTGGACGGCGTCGTGGATATTTACCTGCCGGATATGAAGTACGTGGCTGAAGAGCCGGCGGTGCGGTTCTCATCGGCCCCTGGTTACCGGGAGGTGAACCGGTCGGCAGTTGCCGAGATGCTGCGTCAGGTGGGGCATCTGGTGCTCGACGACGAGGGGATCGCGGTGCGCGGTCTCATCATTCGCCACCTGGTGCTGCCGGAAGGAGCGGCCGGCAGTGGCGAGACGCTTCGCTGGATCGCCGCGAACCTGGGAAGTGAAACCCACATTGCCTTGATGAACCAGTTTTTCCCGGCCCACCGGGCCGCCGAGACGCCGGGGATCCACCGCAAGATCACCGATGATGAGTACGACGAGGCGGTGGAAGAGTTGGAGGAAGCTGGCCTGGAAAACGGCTGGGTGCAGAATTGACATGAGAACGATTGTTTTGCTGGCGCTGTCCAATGTGTTCATGACCTTTGCGTGGTACGCGCACCTGAAGAACCTGAAGGCGGCCCCCTGGTACATAGCGGTGGCGGTGAGCTGGGGAATCGCCTTCTTCGAGTACCTGATCCAGGTGCCGGCCAACCGGATAGGATACGGCACCTTCAGCCTGGGGCAGCTCAAGATCATGCAGGAGGTCATCACGCTGGCGGTCTTCGTCCCCTTCGCGGTCTACTACATGGGACAGCCCCTGAAACTGGATTACCTCTGGGCCGGCTGCTGCCTGGCCGGAGCCGTCTTTTTCATATTTCGCGGATAGATACATTCTTTAACGACGTTACATCAGCAAGGAGTTGCAATGCCCAAACGTACCGACATCAAAAAGATCCTCATCATCGGCGCCGGCCCCATCGTCATCGGCCAGGCGTGCGAGTTCGACTACTCCGGCACCCAGGCGTGCAAGGCCCTTAAGGAGGAAGGTTTCGAGGTGGTGCTCCTGAACAGCAACCCGGCCACTATCATGACCGACCCTGACTTTGCCGACCGGACCTACGTGGAGCCGGTGACCCCTGACGTACTGGCCAAGATCATCGAGAAGGAGCGCCCCGACGCAGTGCTTCCGACCCTCGGAGGCCAGACGGCCCTGAACACCGCCGTGGCCGTGGCCGAGAACGGGACCCTGGAGAAGTTCGGGGTGGAACTCATCGGCGCCAAGCTTCCGGCCATCAAGAAGGCCGAGGACCGGACCCTCTTCAAAGAGGCTATGGAGAAGATCGGCCTGTCGGTACCCCGCTCGGGCCTGGCCCACAACTACGCTGAGGCCATGGAGGTGATCAAGACGGTGGGCTTCCCGGCCATTATCCGCCCCTCCTTCACCCTTGGAGGGACCGGCGGCGGCATCGCCTACAACATGGAAGAGTACGAGAAGATGGTCGTGGGAGGGATCGACGCCTCCCCCACCGACGAGATCCTCGTGGAGGAGTCGGTCATCGGCTGGAAGGAGTACGAGCTGGAGGTGATGCGCGACACCGCCGACAACGTGGTCATCATCTGCTCCATTGAGAACTTCGACCCCATGGGGGTCCACACCGGCGACTCCATCACCGTGGCCCCGGCCCAGACCCTCACCGACAAGGAGTACCAGATCCTCCGTGATGCGGCCCTCAAGATCATCCGGGAGATCGGGGTCGACACCGGGGGGTCCAACATCCAGTTCGGCATCAATCCCCGCAACGGCCGCCTGGTGGTCATCGAGATGAACCCGCGGGTTTCCCGCTCCTCGGCCCTGGCGTCCAAGGCCACCGGCTTCCCCATCGCCAAGATCGCTGCGAAGCTTGCCGTGGGTTACACCCTGGACGAGATCCGCAACGACATCACCCGGGAGACCCCGGCATGCTTCGAGCCGACTATCGACTACGTGGTGACCAAGATCCCCCGTTTCACTTTCGAGAAGTTCCCGGCCGCCGACGCGACGCTCACCACCCAGATGAAGTCGGTGGGCGAGGTCATGGCCATCGGCCGCACCTTCAAGGAGTCGTTCCAGAAGGCGCTCCGTTCCCTGGAAATCGGCTCGGCCGGGTTCGAGTCGCGGCTTTTTACCAACGGCGATAACCGCCGCGCCCTAACCGCCAAGGAACAGCAGCTTGTCAATGACAAGCTCCGGGTTCCCAACTGGGAGCGGCTCTGGTATCTGGGAGACGCCTTCCGAAGCGGCATGTCGATCGATGAGATCTTCCAGCTCACTGCCATCGATCCGTGGTTCCTCCACAATATCAAGCAGATTATCGAGAAGGAAGAGGAGCTTCGGGCGGTCGATCCGGCGGCAGAGGCGCCGCAGAACCTCGCTACCATCGTCCGCGAGGCTAAGCAGTTCGGTTTCGCAGACAAGATGCTCGGCCGGTTCTGGGGCAAGAACGATGAGGAGATCCGCCAGCTTCGGCTCTCTCTCGGCGTGAAGCCCGTCTTCAAGCGGGTCGACACCTGCGCGGCCGAGTTCGTGGCCTACACCCCGTACCTTTACTCCACCTACGAGGAGGAGTGCGAGGCCGAGGTGACCGACCGGAAGAAGATCGTGATCCTCGGCGGCGGTCCCAACCGGATCGGCCAGGGGATCGAGTTTGACTACTGCTGCGTCCACGGAGTCTTCGCCCTGGCCGAGGACGGCTACGAGACCATTATGGTCAACTGCAACCCGGAGACGGTCTCCACCGACTACGATACCTCCGACCGCCTCTACTTCGAGCCGCTGACCTACGAGGATGTTCTCTCCATCGTTGACCTGGAGAAGCCCCAGGGGGTCATCGTCCAGTTCGGAGGGCAGACCCCACTGAAGCTGGCCGTGGCCCTGGAGAAGGCCGGCGTCCCCATTATCGGTACCTCGCCGGACGCCATCGACCGGGCCGAGGACCGGGAGCGGTTCCAGGAGATGCTCCACAAGCTGAACCTTCTCCAGCCCGAGAACGGAACCGCCCGATCCTTCGAGGAAGCGGAAGAGGCGGCCAACCGAATCGGATACCCCGTGGTGGTGCGCCCCTCCTACGTCCTCGGAGGCCGGGCCATGGAGATAGTCTATGACGTGGAGAACCTGCGCCGCTACATGACCACCGCCGTCCAGGCGTCGCCGGAGCATCCGATCCTCATCGACAAGTTCCTGGACAAGGCCATCGAGATCGACGTGGACGCCCTCTGCGACGGGACTGAGGTGGTTATCGGCGGGATCATGGAGCACATCGAGGAGGCGGGTATTCACTCCGGTGACTCTGCCTGCTGTCTCCCCCCCCATTCCATCTCCCAGGAACTTGTTGACGAGATTAAGCGCCAGACCACCGTCATGGCCCTGGAACTTAACGTCAAGGGGCTCATGAACGTCCAGTACGCCATCAAGGAAGGGATCATCTACATCCTTGAGGTGAACCCCCGGGCATCGCGGACCGCTCCCTTTGTCTCCAAGGCCACGGGGCGTCCCCTCGCCAAGATTGCAGCCCGGGTCATGGCTGGCAAAACCCTCAAGGAACTGGGCGTTGCCGGCGACATCGTGCCGAAGCACATGTCGGTCAAGGAAGCGGTCTTCCCCTTCGTCAAATTCCCCGGTGTTGACACAATCCTCGGACCGGAGATGAAATCCACCGGCGAGGTCATGGGAATCGGCTCCGATTTTGCCACTGCTTTTGCCAAGGCGCAGCTCGGCGCCAACGTGAAGCTTCCCCGGTCGGGAAAGGTCTTTATCAGCCTCCACGACGCCGACAAGAAACATATTGTCGATTCAGCTAAAAAACTCTATAATGCCGGTTTTAGATTGATCGCCACCCGCGGTACCGCCTCCTACCTGAAGGAGAAGGGGGTGGAAGTCGAGGTGATCAACAAGGTGCTCGAAGGACGGCCCCACATAGTGGATGCCATCAAGAGTGGGCAGGTCTGCATGGTGCTCAACACCACCCAGGGTGCTCAGGCCGTGGCTGATTCCTTTTCCATCCGGCGCGAGTCACTCATGCACAACGTGGCGTATTTCACCACCGTTGCCGGGGCAAACGCGGCTGCGGAGGGGATCATCGCCATGATCAACGGCCAGCTGGACGTGAAGCCCCTGCAGGAGTACCTGGCGTGAATAGAGTGGAAAGTTGCCGAGGCAGGCGACTCTCCGATTGATAATCTAACGGAATGTACCAACGGGGCGGCCAATCGGCTGCCCCGCGATTTTCATAGAGGAGCAGTGAGTACGATGTCCTATTCAGTACCCATGACCAAAGAGAGTTACGATTCCCTTCAGGAAGAGCTGAAGCGCCTGATCCGCGAGGAGCGGCCCCGCGTGATCCAGGATATTGCCGAGGCCCGCAGCCACGGCGACCTTTCGGAGAACGCCGAGTACGACGCCGCCAAGAACCGCCAGGCGTTCATCGAGGGGCGCATTCAGGAACTTCAGGGGAAACTTGCCCGGGCCCACGTGGTCGATCTTTCCGGCCTGAAACCCGACAAGGTGGTTTTCGGCGCCACCGTCACCCTCTACGACACCACCAGCGAGGAAGAGGTAACCTACAAGATCGTCGGCGAAGAGGAGGCCGACATCAAACTGGGGAAGATCTCGTGCACCTCGCCGGTCGGCAAGGCCCTCATCGGGCACAAGCTTGACGACAGCGTCAAGATCAAGGTGCCGTCGGGGTCCGTGAAGGAATACGAGATCATCGACATCAAGTATCTCTGATATTTCGTTATCAACCGTGCAACAAGGAAAGGAAACGCAATGAGCCAGCAATTCACCAAGGATATGACCTTTGCCCAAGCCCTCCAGGCCAATCCCGAAGTGGCCAAGGTGCTTCGCAAGTACAATCTCGGCTGCATCGGCTGCATGGGTGCCCAGAACGAGTCCCTGGAACAGGGGTGCAGCGCCCATGGCCTCGATGTCAACGAGGTCCTGAAAGACCTGAACGCCATCGGCCAGTAAACCTATGTCGCAAGGGCGAAGGGGGAAACCTCTTCGCCCTTCGTCTATCCGCAGCGAGGAGCCATGCCGGTTGTCACCCTTGCCGAAAACGGTCAGCTAGCCATACCCGATGACTTCCTGAAGGATCTGGGAATCAAGCCGGGTGATCCGGTCTTACTGGAAAAAGCACCGGGCGGCATCCTCGTGTCCCGTCATGCGCCTCCTTCTCCTGGTGCGGCCCAGGGCCGACTCCATGAGTCCATCAACCGCAAGAACCTGGAAACTCCCATTCAGTTCATAAAAGGGGTCGGCCCGAAGCTGGCGGAGACCCTTGGCAAGAAGGGAATTGCCACGGTGGAGGATGCCCTCTACCTTCTCCCCAACCGTTACGAGGACCGCCGTAAGGTAGTGCCCATTGCAAGGCTTTGCCCCGGGGCGACGAGTGTCTTTTCTGGCGAGGTGATTACCGCTGACGTGGTGAGCACCAAGGGGGGGCGTCGCTTCTTCGAAGTGGTGGTGCGGGACGCAAGCGGCACCATCTCCTTCAAATGGTTTAATTTCAATCCCGCCTTTCTCAAGAAGACCTGGAAGGAGGGGCGGCGGGGCATATTTACTGGGCTGGTCTCCCAGTTTGGGCTCCAGCGTGAGGTGCATCATCCGGACGCCGAATGGCTTGCCGAAGGAGAGAGCGTAGAGTCTGTCATGGCCCGGGACCCGATCAGTTTCGGCCGCGTGGTGCCGGTTTACCCCCTCACCGAGGGACTCCACCAGAAGACCCTGCGGAAGGTAATGAAAGGGGTAGTGGACCAGTATGCGCCCTGCGTGGAGAGTGCCTTGCCGCCGGAGGTGGCGGGGCGCCAGGGACTCCTGCCCCTCTCCGACGCGCTCCGACGGGTCCACTTCCCCGACGGCGATGCCGATCCCCGGGGGCTTGAGGAAGGAAAGGACCCCGCCAACCGCACCCTGGTTTTCGACGAGTTCTTTTTCCTTGAGCTGGGGCTGGCCATGAAAAAACATGGCGTAACCCTCGAGTCGGGAATCGCCTTCACTGTCAGCCACACTTATACGAAGCCGCTCCTGAAACTCCTCCCCTTCTCGCTGACCGGGGCCCAGCGGCGGGTCCTGGCCGAGATCAAGGAGGACATGATGGCGCCGCACCCGATGCACCGCTTGGTGCAGGGGGATGTGGGAAGCGGCAAGACCCTCGTGGCGCTCATGGCGGCCTTGGTGGCGGTGGAGAACGGCTATCAGGTGGCGATCATGGCCCCCACCGAGATCCTGGCCGAGCAGCATTATCTGAACATCCACCTCTGGTGCGACCAACTGGGCGTTTCGGTGACCCTCGTTACCTCATCGCTGAAGGGGAAGGCGAAGAAGGACGCCCTGGAGCGGGTATCCGGTGGTGAGGCACAGATCGTCATCGGCACCCATGCGGTGATCCAGGACAAGGTGGAGTTTCAGCGCCTGGGCCTCGGCATCGTGGACGAGCAGCACCGTTTCGGTGTCCTCCAGCGTGGGCTTCTGCGGAAGAAGGGAGAGAACCCCGACATCCTTGTCATGACTGCCACCCCCATCCCCCGGACCCTTGCCATGACTGTCTTCGGCGACCTTTCGCTGTCAGTCATCGACGAGTTGCCGCCGGGGCGAACCCCCATCGAGACGCGGATCTGTTTTGAGTCGCGCCGGAAGCAGGTCTACGGCATCATCCGCGACGAGGTGGCCAAGGGTCGCCAGGCGTACGTCATCTACCCCCTGGTAGAAGAGTCGGAGAAGTCGGATCTCAAGGCCGCCACCCAGATGGCCGAGCACCTGGCCAACGACATCTTCCCCGATCTGCGGCTCGGCATCCTCCACGGCCGGATGAAGCCGGAGGAGAAAGAGGGGGTGATGCGCTCCTTCAAGGAAAGGTCAATCGACATCCTGGTGGCCACCACGGTCATCGAGGTGGGGATCGACGTCCCCAACGCCACGGTGATGGTCATCGAGCACGCCGAGCGGTTCGGCCTGTCGCAACTCCACCAGCTGCGGGGAAGGGTGGGGCGGGGAAGCGAGAAATCCCGCTGCATCCTCATGGCCGGCGAGCGCCTCTCCGAGGACGCCGAGAAGCGGCTCCGGGTCATGGAGTCCACCACTGACGGCTTCAGGATTGCCGAGGCCGATCTGGAAATCCGGGGCCCTGGTGATTTTCTCGGCACCCGCCAAGCGGGCATTCCCGATTTCCGCGTCGCCAACATCCTGCGGGACGGTCGTATTCTGGAAGAGGCCCGGCAGGAGGCCTTTGCCGTGGCAGAGGTGGACCCGGAGCTGCGGTTGCCCCGGCACGAGAAGCTCCGGGCGGAACTGGCCCGGCGTTGGGGAGGCCGGCTTGAACTTGCGGGGATCGCCTAAGAAACAAGTACGTTTTGCTGTACCAATTTCAAAATGGAGGAAATATGTCTGAATTCACCAACGTAACCGTAGTCCGGGAGGCAAACGTATTCTTCAACGGCGGCGTCGTGAGCCGCACCGTCATCTTCCCCGATGGCACCAAGAAGACCCTCGGCATCATGCAGCCGGGGGAGTATACCTTCAACACCGGCGCCCCGGAGATCATGGAGATACTCTCCGGCGAACTGGACGTGACGCTTCCGGGGAGCGAGGGATGGCGTCGTTTCAAGGGAGGGGAGTCTTTCGAAGTGCCGGCCAATTCCTCCTTTACCATGAAGGTCCTCTCCCTCACCGATTACTGTTGTTCTTTCCTCGGCTAGGTGTTGTCCGCGCTGATAGCCCCGTCCCCTAAGGACGGGGTTTTTCGGTCTGCCCTTCCATCTTGCGAGCTCCCACTGCAATGATGGCCGTGACGCTGAGGGCCAACGCCATGAGGACCAGCGAAGCCAGGGCATTGTTCAGGAGGGTCGGCTTCAGCAGGATGACCAGGCCGAGCATGAGCATCATGATGCCGGAGAGGAGCTTCAGGATCCGCCCCTGCCACTCCGTCAGTTTTCGGCTGCCGAGAGTTGCGGTAAAGATGGCGACGATAACGGCAAGGGGAATCACATAGATCAGGTTGTAAAAGGCCAGGTAGAGGTAGTATTCGGAGGAGGGGAGGGCGCGCAGGGTCAGAAGCCGGGTGTAGACCATGGGGAATCCGGCGGTGCAGAGGAGTTCGTAACTGTTGGCCGCCACGGCCAGGACAACCGTCCCCGCCAGCATCGAGGGGAGCGATCCGGTGTGGACGAGATGACGCATCCGCTCGAATAGTTTTGGCTTCTTGTCCTCCGGAATGACGAGGGAGACCCCCTTCTCGAAGAAAAAGAAATCCTTGATGTTGATGACAGCCACAACGACGGCGATGATTCCTGCTGTTGTGGTGACAGCGGCCAGGGTGCCGGTAAACAGGAAGAGGTTGAGCCAGGCTGCCATGAAGAGGAAGTAAATGAGCCCCGAGAACAAGACGAAGGTTCCCCCCACGAGCGCCATGCGGTTGCGGGAATGGGCGTGGATCATGAGGCTCAGGAGGAAGAGGAGCACGAAGAAGGCGCAGGGGTTGAAGCTGTCAAGGGCGGCGATGACCACCGTGAAGACCGGAAGCGAGAGAGCGTTTGGATCAACGGTGCAGATGCCGGGGATGATGATGGTTTCCGCTTCCTTGGGCGGAGCGGCCGGCACCTCGGCCTTTCGGGGTGCCAGGAGCGCAGAGACCTGGCGCTCTATGGCCCGGGCTTTTTCCTCAGAGAAACCGGCGATAACGTGATTGCCAATGATGAAGACAGGGACACCGGTTGCCTCAAATCCACGCTCCCTGGCCATGGTCATGAGAATCTCGACGTTCTTGCGATTCGATAAGACTTCGTAATCGCAGACCTGCAGACCGGGGTGTCTTTGCCTGAGGTCATCGAGAAACGGTTTTGCCTTGGCGCAATGGGGACACCCCTTACCCCAGAAGAAGTAGAGCGTTACATCTCCCCTGGTGTCGATAGTGCTGGCCATGCCGTCGGTGGGTAGGGCAATCAACAGCACGATCAAAACACAGGCCTGTATGAACGCTCGAACCGCTCCTCTCCCCATGGCAGCCTCCTGGTTCAAGTTTATCGCACCTGAAGGAATTCTCATCGGGAGTTGGCCCGTATTCTTATGATATCCGAGCAGACACCTGAAAATCGCTGCGTTGTGGGACGCTTCGCCCCATCTCCAACCGGTCCCCTTCACCTGGGATCCCTGGTGGCCGCCGTGGGTAGTTATGCCATGGCGAAGCGGGCAGGGGGGCTTTGGCTCCTCCGGATGGAGGATCTGGATACCCCTCGGGTCGTGCCAGGGATGGCGGATGACATGTTCCGCACCCTGGAAACCCTCGGTTTTGCCTGGGACGGTGAGGTCATGTGGCAGAGCCGCCGGGCTGATGCCTATAGTGCCGCTCTTGAGCGCCTTCTGGCGACCGGCGAGGCCTATCCCTGCGGCTGCTCCCGGGCCGAGATCGCCCGAGCCGCCTCGGCCCCCCACGACGGCGAAGGGGAGGTGGCCTATCCCAATATCTGCCGCAACGGCCTGCAGCCGGGGAAAGAGCCGCGCTCCTACCGGGTGAAGGTGGGGAGCGAACCCATCGTGGTACGGGATCTCGTCATGGGGGAGAAGCGGTATGACTTGGCACAAATTTGCGGAGATTTCGTGGTAAAGCGGGCCGACGGGCTTTTCGCCTACCAACTGGCCGTGGTAGTGGACGACGCCGACCAGGGGGTGAACCAGGTAGTGCGGGGTGCAGACCTCCTGTCATCGACTCCGCGGCAGATTCTGCTCCAGAGTCTCCTCGATTACGAAACACCGGTCTACGCCCATCTTCCCCTGGTTACCGCCACCGGCGGGGGGAAGCTCTCCAAGCGGGACAATGCCGTGTCCCTCGCCGTCGGTCTCGACCTTGCCGTCGAAGGGGGGAGGCTTATCCTGGCTGCGTTACGCTTCCTGGGGCAGCGTCCTCCTGAATCCCTCGCAGGATCCTGCGGAAAGGAAGTTCTTGCCTGGGGGGCGGCCAACTTTGATATCACCCTTGTCCCCACAGCGTCCGCCCCCCTCTCGGTTCACTCCTGATTACCCTTGCCCTGACCAGGAATCCCCAGCCAGCCGGTGCCGAGAATGCCGAGTAGCGCAGAGGTGATCAGTAGTCCGCCGATGGAGCCGTTGAAGAGGGAAACCATAAGGGTTGCGATGGGGAAGAGAGCGATGTGGAAGAGCATCTCCGCGGTGGACATGGGACGCGTTCCAAAGGAGAGATGAAAGTAGATGTAATAGAGGGGGCCGGACACCCAGATCCCCGTTGCCATGGCCATGGCGGCTCCCATGAGGCGATCCTGGCAGGAGAAAAGCTTCACCATCTGCCAGAAGGCGCTACCGCAGGCCACAGGGAGGGCAATGCTCTTGGCGGTGATCCAGGCTGTCGTGGACCATGTGCCATGGTGCGCCATAACAAGTGCATCAATCCCCCAGAAGAGAATCGCTCCCATCAAGGGAAACACCATCCAGATAAAGGTTCTTTTCATGGTGTCCCACCGGTAACAGAGTAATTACATCACAGTCTACCAGAGAGCGGATCAAAAGTGAACGAGCCTACCGTTCCTCCTTCAGGTACGGCTCATGGAGCTTCACGGGCTTGCCTTTGGCGCGCATCCGCATGTTGAGCATCTCGACCCCCACGGAGAATGCCATGGCGAAATAGATATAACCCTTGGGAATGTGCATTTCGAGGCCGTCTCCGATGAGGGCAACACCGATGAGGATCAGGAAGGAGAGTGCCAGCATCTTTATGGTGGGATGCTTGTGCACGAAGGCACTGATATTTCCTGAGAAGAACATCATGAAGCCCACTGCGATGATGACCGCCAGCACCATGACCGCCAGCCTGTTGGCCATGCCGATGGCGGTGATGATGGAGTCGAGGGAGAAGACAATGTCCAGGAGGAGGATCTGAACGATGGTCCCGGCGAAGGACGCTGCGGCCCTGGTCGAGGAGTGGCCTTCGTCGCCTTCCAGTTTTTCGTGAATTTCCATGGTGCTCTTGGCCAGAAGAAACAGGCCGCCGACGATGAGGATCAGGTCACGGCCCGAAATTTCCCGGCCAACCACGGAGAAGAGCGGTGCCGTAAGACCCATGAGCCAGGTGAGAGAAAAAAGGAGCCCTACCCGGGTGAACATGGCAAGGGCAAGACCGGTGACGCGGGCCTTTTCCTGCTGCTCACGGGGGAGTTTCCCCGCCAGGATGGAGATGAAAATTATATTGTCGATGCCGAGGACGATCTCGAGCGCAGTAAGGGTAGCAAGGGCGATCCACGCCTGGGGGTCGGTAAGCCATTCCATCTGAAGAACTCCTTGATAGAGTAATGTGAAGGAGCACACATATACCGAGAGGGGTCGGCACTGTCAACCGCAATCTCCCGGAGCGACGAGAGGCCGTTATCTTTGCCGATCAGCCGTTTGTTCCCGAGTGTTAATAATTGCCTTTGTCGCCAGCACTATTCCATCTCCGCAACGGCCTCACTGTCAATGAACTCACTTCCGCCGTAACTGTGCGGAGTGCCAACTGAAGCTCGGTGAGCATCCCACTGGTTGTCATTTTTGCGAAAAAAAGTGTTGACTCTCCCGGGGAGCGTTTGCTATATAACGGGAACCTGTTTCGCGGGAATAACTCAGTGGTAGAGTGCAACCTTGCCAAGGTTGAAGTCGCGGGTTCGAATCCCGTTTCCCGCTCCATGAAAGCCAAGGGGCCAGATCAAGAATCTGGCCCCTTTTTCGTTTGTATTTACCAATTGCCAGAGCGAGAACCTTTCTATTGTCTATGGCAAAATTCGGCTACTCGTAATTCCCTGATTAAATGATGACATGAACCAATTCGAGGAATCACCGCTGAACCATTCTTGCCTGTCTGGGGTGGGAGGTGCTCCACGCACAGAAGACAGCATGATGGTGAAACTTTCGTGTAAATTTGCACCACGAAGCAAAATGCAAAGTTCACCGCCGTTTGGGTAACCCCATGGACCGCTCCTCCCGCAACCGCCTTACGGAAAAACTACTTCCTCAGTTTGCCGGCGATACCCTGTTTGACGCCATTGCCCGAGCCGCCTGTCGCGCCGGCTGTCTGCCCCGCAAGGAACTGTACGAAGCCTGGGAAGTGGCTCGTCGGGTCCGTCGGCGTTACCGGGGAGGGCGGATTGTCGATCTGGCCTGCGGCCACGGGCTTCTGGCGCAGATACTTCTCCTTCTCGACGACACATCACCGACAGCTCTGGCCGTTGACCGGCAGATCCCGAAGAGTGCCGCCACCCTTGCAGCGTCGCTGGAAGAAAGCTGGCCACGCCTCAAGGGGCGCATCCAGTTTGTGGAGGCGGACCTTACGGAGGTGACGCTGCGTCGCGACGATCTGGTTGTCTCGGCCCATGCCTGCGGAGGACTGACAGACCTGATTCTGGAGCGGGCAGTGGAGGCCCAGGCGAGGGTGGCGGTGCTTCCCTGCTGTCACGACCTGAGCGGTGCGGACCTTGGCGGCCTGCAGGGATGGCTGGATGGCCCGCTGGCCATGGATGTTGTCCGCGTGTCGCGGCTGCGCTCCCGGGGGTATCGGGTGATCACCCAGCAGATACCGGGGGACATTACGCCCAAGAACCGGCTGCTGCTGGCGGAGCCTAGCTAGGGACGGCCGTACTTCAGAGAATTATCCACGTCCCCGACATATCCTTCATTGAGAAAGCGTTACAAAAGCAGGGTACCGTGAAGCTCTCCTCTGTGATGACGACGACGATACTGTAACCCGCCACCATGTCCCGACTGCTTACGTCCCATAAGATATATTATGTAAAGTACAAGAAATAAATTTTTGTCCTGTGCCCTTGAAAGATTCAGAAGACTATGCGACCCTGCAAAAGCCAATATAAATGTCAATTAATCCAAAGGGGAAAGTCATGATTAAGGAGGATGTTGGGACTGAAGTTTACAAGACTTGGAGCAATGCACAACGGCGCGAGGAAATCGCCAAGCTGGTTCAGGGCTACAGGTCGGGGCTGCCGGCTTCCATCATGTGTAAGATTTCAGACAGTATTGCAGGCAACCGGAAACGGGCCCGGAAATATCTCCATGAAATGTTGACACCTGAAGAACGGCAGATAGCAGTGGACAGTGAAACCGGCGAAATGATGATTTTTGTTCGAGGATATATGCTGTAGCTTCGGCAGAATGTACTTACTTTACGCCCCTTCCGCGCCGTGATGAGAGCGGCGAGATAGGGAACGGTCTGGTCGGCCAGCGGAGGGTCGAGAGTCCCTCCGCTGCGAATATACTTGATGAGTTCCCTAGCTGCCTGTCGATACCACAGATTCTGTCCTCTACTTCCAGTCTATCCGGACAAAACACAGATCACCCCTAAACTCCTCGTACCCCCCTATTCCCTCGTAGTTGTTGATAAGAAGCGGATTGATGTCCACCCCTCCCATTTTGACAGAAGCTAACTGGTTGCTATTATTAGTTGAACCGTAAGGGTTCCGTCATCACCGCAACTGCCCGTTCCCGCTCAGGTGGATGCATGAATAAAGTGAGGCTTATCATCGGTTTGGCGATTGTGACCGTGGCCATCGTCGCCGCCTCTGTCTTGCTGTACATTCTGCCATTGGATGTTCGAGACCACTCCCCTGTCCAACCGCTTCGCTTCAGCCATAAGTTGCACGCAGGCGACAACGGCATCCATTGTCTCTTCTGTCATAGTTACGCCCTGAAGTCCCCGGCAGCGGGCATTCCATCGATGGAGGAGTGCCGGGCCTGCCATCTGTTCATTTCACCGAACGCTCCGGAAATAAAAAAACTGATGAAATACTGGGAAAAGCGTGAACCGATTCCCTGGGTCAGGGTTTACAGCCTGCCGGACTTCGTATATTTCCCGCACATGATGCACGTCCGCGCAAAACTTCCCTGTGCAGCCTGCCACGGCGAAGTGGCCACCATGGAACGGATCACCCGGTCTGCAAGCCTCAAGATGGGATGGTGCCTGAACTGCCACCAAAAGCATAAGGCTAGTATCGACTGCTGGACATGCCACAAATAGCGGAGCGCAAATGAAACGGAGAACGTTTTTACAGCTTGGCACAATAATAGCCGCCAGCGCCGTACTGGATGGATGCCGTTCAAAAAATGAACAGCTCATCCCCTATCTCATTCCACCCGATGAGGGGGTAACTCCCGGCAAGGGTACTTATTATGCCAGCTCCTGCAATGCATGTCCTGCCGGTTGCGGCATTCTGGTCCGAGTGTCTGAGGGGCGGGCAAAGAAGATAGAGGGAAACCCGGATCATCCCATCAATAGAGGGAAACTCTGCGCCCGGGGGCAGGCCATTGTTCAAGAACTTTACCATCCCGACCGCGTGCCTCACCCCCTCAAACGGAATGGTCCCCGCGGTTCCGGTGCCTTCACGCGGATTTCCTGGCAAGAGGGTATCGGGCTGCTCGCGGATAAGCTCAAAGCTTTGCAGCGTGAACAGAACACTAACGGCCTGGCACTGCTGACGCCTCATTTGCGGGGTACCCTGGCGGAGCTCACAAGCCGCTTCATGCGCACGTTCGGCTCGACCAACCACGTCTCCTATGAGCTGCTCACCCCTGACTTACTCCGGGCTGCTGCCCGTCGTAGTTTCGGGCACCCCTCCCTCCCCTATTACGACATCGCCGAAACACGCTATCTGCTCAGCTTCGGGGCTGATTTCGTGGAAAATCATCTGTCGCCGGTCAAGTACGGCTCCGCCTTTGGTCAAATGCGCCAAGGCCGTGACACGGTTCGCGGCCATTTCACCTATGTGGGGGGGCGCATGTCACTGACTGCCGCCTCGGCAGACCGCTGGATGCCTGCCAAGCCGGGGAGCGAAGGAGCCCTGGCCCTTGGCATGGCACGCCTGATTCTGGCCGAGTCGCTTTACGACAGCGGAGCCCTTGCGGCGAACGGACTTGAGGCAAAGAAACTGCTGGCCGCGCTGGACAGATACGATCTGCCCCGAGTGACGCAGCTATCCGGTCTGCCGCAAGGAGCGATCGCTGAAGTGGCACGGGAGTTCGCCTCTACCCGTCCCGCACTCGCCTTGGCCGGCGAGATGGTCGCCTTTCAGAGCAACGGACCTGAATCGGTCCGTGCGGTCCACCTGCTCAATCTCCTGGTGGGAAGCCTGAATCGGCCGGGTGGGATCTACCCCGATGCAGGGTTCCCATCCGGCCCGGAAAATTCCTTCGCCGAACTCCTCGCTCTTATCGAAACGATGCACGGCGGAAACGTGAAGGTTGCCATGATTCATGGCGATCCGCTCTATTCCGTTCCTCCGGCGACCGGATTTCACGACGCACTGGCAAAGGTTCCGTTCATCGTCAGTTTCTCCTCGCTGCTCGACGATACCGCCCTGCACGCGGACTTGGTCCTTCCGGACCACGCCGCCCTGGAAAGCTGGGGAGACGTGATACCGGTCGCCGGCACCCGGGAACCGGTAGTGGGGCTCATGCAGCCGGTTGTGGAGCCATTGTTCGATACCCGCCAGTTCCCCGAAGTGTTGCTGGCAACGGCCCATGAGCTGGGAGGCAGGATGGCTGCAGCATTACCGGACGAGTCGTACCTGGAGTTGCTGAAGGGAGCGATCAGGAAACAAGCCGGACTTGAGGCCGGCGTGGATTTCGAAGCGACGTGGGTCGACCTGCTTCAGCACGGTGGGAGCTTTAAAGGCAAGAGCTCCAAGCTCACCGGTTATCGATGGGGCTCGGACGCACCACCGCCATTGCCTGAGGACCCGGACTTTGCCGGGGACCCGAAGACGTACCCATTCCATCTGATCGTCTACCCTTCCACCGCCTTTTATGATGGCCGTGGTGCACCGTATCCCTGGCTGCAGCAGCTCCCGGACCCGATGACCACCGTCGTTTGGGGGAGTTGGGTGGAGATCAACCCCGAGACCGCAGCAGAGCTCGGGATCGGCTTTGGCGATCTGGTGGAGGTCACATCGCCCCAGGGCACGCTCCGTCTGCCGGCAGTCGTTTATCCCGGAATCCGTCCGGACATGGTGGCCGTCCCCTTGGGGCAGGGGCATGGGGGGATGGGACGCTATGCCCAGGGGCAAGGGGTAAATCCTCTCGCGCTGGTGGCTCGCCAAGGGACGAAGCAGCAGCCTGCCTGGAATGCTACCCGGGTGCGGATAACCAGAATCTCGGGGAAAGGGGAACTGGTTACGGCAGGACATCCCCAGGGAAGCCTCCGGAGCGAGTTGGTCGAGATATAGGGAAGCCTGCATCGATGCTGCGCAAGCGGTCATCGGGATTGAGTCGATTATGGAAAAAATGACGAGTCAGTACAGATGGGGGATGGTTGTCGACCTTGATCGGTGCACCGGTTGCGGCGCCTGCGTTGTTGCCTGTCAGGCGGAGAACAACGTGGCCATCTGCGGCAAGAAGGAGATCTCCGAAGGGCGCAACATGCACTGGTTACGCATCGAGCGTTTCTGGGTGGGAAAGTATCCGGACGTGCGGGCGCGCTTTCTCCCGGTGCTCTGTCAGCACTGTCAGGACGCCCCCTGTGAGCCGGTCTGCCCGGTCTATGCCAGCTACCACAACCCCGACGGTCTCAATGGGCAGGTATACAACCGCTGTGTCGGCACCAGGTACTGCGGCAATAACTGCCCCTATGCCGTAAGGGTCTTCAACTTCTACAACCACGAATGGCCCAAACCTCTTGACAATCAACTTTCTCCGGACATGACCGTGCGTACCCGGGGAGTGATGGAAAAGTGCACTTTCTGTGTCCAGCGCATCCGAAGGGCCAAGGAAGATGCCAAGTCCGAAAATCGCGCCATTCGCGACGGCGAAATACAGCCGGCCTGCGCCCAGACCTGTCCAACCGACGCTCTGGTGTTCGGGAACATGGCCGACCCTCGGAGCCGGGTCGCCATCCTTTCCCGCAGCCCCAGGCGCTTCCGGCTTCTGGAGCACCTGGGCACCCACCCCTCGATTTACTATCTCAAGGGAGGAGGACGCGAGCATGTCTGAGCCGATACTTCCTGCCGCCAAGAGCTCCAGCCAGTTGAACGACGAGATGCTGTCCTCCCTGCGCACCCCCACCTGGAGCTGGTACGCGCTCGCGCTATTCCTCGGGGCCGTGGTGGCGTGGGGACTCTACGCCTTTGGCTACATGCTGACGACCGACATGAGTTGCACCGGCCTGAACAGGCCGGTCATGTGGGGGGTATATATCGTCAACTTTGTCTTCTGGATCGGACTTTCCCACTCGGGAACCATGGTTTCTGCAATCCTGCGTCTTTCCAGGGCCAACTGGCGACGGCCGATCCTGCGCGCCGCCGAGGCAATGACCGTCTTTACCGTTGCCGTTGGCGGCCTTTTCCCGCTCATTCACCTGGGCCGCAACTGGGTCTTTTTCTACCTTATCCCCTATCCCAACCAACGCGGACTGTGGCCGAACTTCCGCTCGGCGCTCCTCTGGGACGCTACGGCAATCTTCACGTACATCATCGGGAGCAGTCTCTTCCTCTATCTCGGGATGCTTCCCGATCTCGCAGTCGCCCGGGACCGCTCAAGCGGCTGGAGATTCAAGCTGTACTCAGTCCTGGCAATGGGGTGGCGAGGGGCTGCGCGGGAATGGGCAATCTTTCATCAGGCATCCACCCTGATGGCAGCGTTGATCATCCCGGTGGCCGTTTCGGTGCACTCCATCGTCGCCTGGGACTTCGCCGTTACCGTTATTCCTGGCTGGCATAGCACCATTTTCCCGCCATACTTCGTCATCGGCGCCATCCATTCGGGAGTTGCCGCCGTCATTACCCTGATGATCATCATTCGTCGGGTATTCCACCTGGAGGATTACCTGACGCCGCTTCACTTCGACAACATGGGAAAACTCCTCCTGGTAATCGCACTCCTCTGGTCCTATGCCTATTTCGTCGAGGTCCAGACCACCTGGTACGCCCATGAACCGATCGAGTGGGAAGTCTTCAGTTTCATGGCCGACAAATATGCGTTCCTGCTTCTTTTTATGATCTTCGCCAACTCGGTCCTCCCGATCGTGGCACTCTGCTTCAAGCGGCTGCGTCGCTCAATCGCTGTGATGCTGGTGGTTTCGGTGCTGATCAATGTCGGCATGTTCATCGAGCGCTTCCTGATCATCGTGCCGTCACTCTCCCACAAGAACATGCCGTTCGTCTGGGGAACCTACCGCCCCACCTGGGTGGAACTCTCTGTTACCGCAGGCGCCTTTGCAGGCTTCGCCCTGATGTATACCCTCTTTGCCAAGTGTTTCCCGATGGTGGCGGTAACCGATGTGCGGGAGCTGGAGGCACAAAAGAGCGTGGTCAGGCTCAGCCGAACCCGGCTTCAGTCGAGCGCGGAAAAGGAGTAGTCGAATGGAAGTCCTCGGGATTTTCAGCGACAAAGAGAGCGCAGGCATAGCCGTTGAACACCTGATCAAAGAAGGGTTCGTCGAAAGGCAAATCACCTCCCTCACGTCGGTTGCCTATCCTGACGGCGTGCTTGTTAGGACAGAACAGCGTACCTGGTTCCGTTGGTTCACCCTGGCCTGCGGCATTGCCGGCGCCGGCGCCGGCTTCCTCCTTGCGGCAGGCACTGCCTGGCTCTACCCAGTTAAGACCGGCGACAAGCCCATTATCGCCTTTTACCCGACCGGCATCGTCACCTACGAGCTCACCATGCTTTTTGCCCTTGTAGGGACCATCATCGGGATGTTTCTGGAAATGGGCCTCCCTACGTTACGAAAACGCGTTTACGATCCTCTCATAGCCGAGGGGTACATTGGCATCAGCGTTTCCATACATTCCGGAGGCGAGGCCGTAGCTTGCGGGGCGGACGTGTTGCCCCGCGAGTGTATTGGTGCCGTTGCGGCTCTCCCCCCCGACGAGCAGGCGAGTCGTGCTGAGGAAATCATGAAGGCGGCCGGCGCTGTCAGGACCATTGCCGAGGATAGGATATGAGACGTGCGGTGAAACTGGCCATTCTGACGGCAACACCGGTGCTGATGGCAGCGATCTGGATGGATGAGCAACCTGCCTACAAACCATACCAGACGCCGGTCCTGGCTCCGCCCAAGGGTGCTGTTCCCGTCACCGGCAAGGAGAACGTGTCGCAAGAGGCCGTAGAGAAAAATCCCGTTGCGCCGACCGTGGAATCCCTGGAGCAAGGAGAAACGCTTTTCACCATCAACTGCGCCATGTGCCATGGCCTAAGCTCGGCGGAGCGCGGCCCGGTCGGCAAGAAACTCATCCCTCCACCACCAGGACTCGATCACGACACGGTGCAGGGATTGACCGACTCAGACATCTTCAGAGCCATTACCTCGGGCTTCGGCCGAATGCCACCCTTCCAGGGCAAGCTCACGGTTCAGGACCGCTGGAACCTGATCAATTACCTGCGAACACGCAGATAGCCGCTTTCTCCCGAAGTCGTATCATAGCTGGTAACTACCCTGCAGCCCGACCGGCCTGGAAAATCGACCGAAACACAACGGGCCAAATCAGAAGACTCGGCCCGTTGTGGGAGATTACATAAATTGTGATGTCACGAGCAGTGACTGCATGTTGTAACGTCCGGTGACTGCAACTCACATCCGCATCGGGCACAGGCATTCACCCATTCCGGATGTCCCGCATCGGCAGCCCGCTTCTTCGCCTCCAGGCGCCTCACTTCTGCTTCCATTTCGTCGTTGTACTGCGTTTCGAACATGGTCGCTACCTTGCAAGTGTCCTCTTCTGCCAGTAATCACGTTCGAATGACCAGAACTCTTTCATAAAGTCAACGAGGCCGGACATCCTTGATCGGAATGCCTCATGAAAGCGCTCCTGTTCCGGAAATCTTCGTTTTTCGCTGATACAGCGGCAGAGGTCACGGCCGAGGGCGCTGGCCTTCCCATAGAGGGTTGCCTCATCGGGGAACGTCCTTACGCCAGCGACAGGAGAGCCTATTCCGCCCGCAGAAGTTGCACCCAGCGTGTTAATGACCCGCTCCATGTAAGAGATAACGTCCGCGTCCTCGCCTCCCCCGGAGGTTTCCACGACAGCGGCGTATTTCCCCTCCAGCGCCATGCAATGTATCAGTCCGTTACAACGGTCAAAGAGAGCCTTCATCTGGGCGGTGACGCTGAAGATGTAATTGGGGCTGGCCAGAATGAACCCGTCACAGGCAAGAAGTTTCTCCTTGATGCCTTCGTAGTCGTCATTGATGGGGCAGATGCCCGTCTTGTGGCAGTTGTCGCACCCGACGCATGGTTGGACCTTCAGGGTGGAGAGGGAGAGGACTTCGGTCTCTGCTCCGACCTCTCTTGCTCCGGCAAGGACTTCATCCAGCAAGCGCCCGGTATTCCCCCGCGTCCCCCTGGGGCTGGCAAGTATCGCCAGTATTTTCATGCGATTTCTCCTTGAGAGGAATCCCCTCGGCCGGCTGCCTCGGCGTTGCAGCGTTCAACAGCGTCCCTGAGCCAGGCGATTTCTTCGGGATGAAACTGCTTGGAGTACTCGGTCCCCGCGTTGAGCGCCCAGTGCAGCGGAGGCATAGTGGTTGCCGCCAGAACATGGCCTGGCACCTCCACGCATTTGGCGTCGGTCTGGGTCCAGGCCTGAAGACGCTCCCGAGTATCGAAGAGCATCAGGTAGTCATTTCCCTCAGCCTCAATGACCAGGGGGAGCACCTGCCCGTCCTGCGGCGGCTCTACCACCTCTGCAAGGGATTGCTCATCCAGAATGGGAACGAAAAAAGTGGAGTTGAGAAAGAGATCATAGAACTTCGACTGATTCTTTGCATCGCGCATATCCTGACGCAGGGTAACCAGCGCCTCATCGAGTGGAGTCATTCCGGGTGTTCCTTTCATGGTGGCTACCAGCGTTTTGTGATTTCGATCAGATGATAGCCGAACTGGGTCCTGACCGGTCCGAGAACCTTGTTGATTTCACCGGAAAAGACGACCTCGTCGAACTCTTTGACCATCTGACCGGGGACAAAGGCCCCGAGGTCGCCGCCCTGCATGCGCGACGGACACGCGGAATTCTTTCTGGCTACCTCGGCGAAGTCGGCCCCGGCTTCTATCTCGGCCTTGAGTTGTAGGCATTCGGCTTCGGTGGAGACGAGGATGTGACGGGCGGTTGCTGTTGGCATGGGAACTCCTTGAGTGTGTTTGCTGAATGGTGAATGGGTTGTTCAGAGTTTGCGCCGGTCAATGACCCGCTGGGCCTTCCCTTCATGGCGGGGAATGCTGTTCGGCTCCACGAGCTTGACCGTGGCGCCAACGCCGAGCACCGAATCGATCCGCTTCTCGACCATTTCGAGGAACGCACGCTGGCGCTTCATCTCATCGAAGAAGATGTTTTCGGTGACCTCAATCTGGATCTCCAGGGTATCGAGGGTCCCCTTGCGGTCGACGATGATCTGGTAGTGTGGTTGGCACCCTTCGATGGCAAAGAGAACCTCCTCGATCTGGGACGGGAAGACGTTGACCCCCTTGATGATGAGCATATCGTCGCTGCGCCCCATGGTCTTCCGCATGCGAACCATGGTCCTGCCACAGGCGCAGGGGGAATAATCGAGGCACGTGATGTCCCGGGTCCGGTAACGGATCATGGGGAACGCCTCCTTGGTGAGGGTGGTCAGCACCAGTTCCCCGACGCTCCCGGGAGGCAGCACCTCACCGGTATCCGGATCGATGATCTCGGGGATGAAAGCATCCTCGAAGATGTGCATGCCGCACTTGTATTCGCAGTCGCCGGCAATGCCGGGGCCGATAACTTCCGAGAGACCGTAGTTGTCGGTAGCGCTGATGAAAAGTCTGCTTTCGATTTCCTTCCGCATCGCTTCTGACCATGGTTCACCGCCGAAGAGCCCCACTTTGAGTGAAAGGGTCTTGGGGTCGATCCCCATCTTTTCCATCCGGTCCGCGATGGTGATGGCATAGCTCGGGGTGCTGACAAGCGCAGTGGTCTTGTAGTCCTGCATGATCATGATCTGCTTTTCGGTGTTCCCGGAGCTCATGGGAATCACCGACGCGCCGATGGTCTCGGCCCCGTAGTGAAGTCCAAAAGCGCCCGTAAAAAGGCCGTAACCAAAGGCGACCTGAACCACGTCGTCGTGGGTGACGCCGGCGGCGGTCATGAAGCGGGCCACCAGATTCGACCAGACCTTGATGTCGTGCTTCGTGTAACCGACCACCGTGGGCTTGCCGGTGGTTCCCGACGAGGAGTGGATCCGCACGACCTCCCGGAGCGGCACGGCGAACATCCCGTAGGGATAGTTCAGGCGCAGGTCCTCCTTGGTGGTGAAGGGAAGTTTCCTGAGGTCGTCCAGGGATTGGATGTCCTCGGGCACGATGCCAAGCTCGTTGAACTTGTTCCGGTAGCAGGTGACATTCTTATATACGCGGTTGATGGTAGCCTGGAGCCGTTCCAGCTGAAGCTGCTGCAACTCCTCGCGCGGCATGCATTCGTATGTTGGTTCCCAGATCTGCATACGGTGACCTCGCCTATCTTTCCCAGATTTCCTTCTTGTCTTTCCCGAGGTAAGCCCTCTGAACTTCCTTATTTTCCAACAACTCAGAGGCGACTCCTTCAAGCACTACTTTACCTGTTTCAAGTACATATCCCCGGTCTGCCATCTTCAGGGCTGCTTTGGCATTTTGCTCCACGAGGAGGACGGTGGTCCCCCGCTCGCTCCGCAGCTGCTCGATGACCCGGAAAATCTCCTGAACCACAAGGGGAGCAAGTCCCATGGAAGGCTCATCAAGGAGGAGGAGCCTGGGACGCGCCATGAGCGCCCTCCCCATGGCCAGCATCTGCTGCTCGCCGCCGGAAAGGGTGCCGGCGGCCTGCTTGCGCCGCTCGTGGAGACGGGGGAAGAGGGCATACATGTCGTCAAGATCCTTGCGGATGGCGCTCCGCCCTTCCCTCCCCCGGTAGCGGAGATAGGCTCCCAGTTCCAGATTGTCTTCCACGGAGAGAGGTTTGAAGACCTGCCTCCCTTCGGGGACCTGGCAGATGCCAAGCTTCACGATCCGGTCGGGTCCGAGGCCAGCGATATCCTGGTCGTCAAAATGGATCTGCCCGGTGGCCGGTGGCGTCACGGCGGAGATGGAATTGAGGATGGTCGTCTTGCCGGCTCCGTTGGCGCCGATAAGCGTGACAATCTCCCCCTGCTTCAGGTGAATCGAGATGTTTTTGAGGGCGTGAACCTTGCCGTAGAAGGTATTGATGTTCTTGATTTTCAGCATTCTCTATCCTTCCCCGAGATAGGCTGATATCACTTCCGGATTTTCCTGAATCTCCCGCGGCGTCCCTTGGGCCAGCTTGCGCCCCAGGTTGAGAACGACAATGGCGTCGCAGATGTCCATGACGAGTTCCATGTCATGCTCCACGAGGGCAACGGTGACACCCGATTCCCGTATTTTCTGTATGAGACGCGCCAGTTCCAGGGTTTCCCGGCTGTTGAGGCCTGCGGCCGGCTCGTCCATGAGGATCACCTTCGGCTCCAGGGCCATGGCCCGGGCGATTTCAAGGAGCCGACCCTTGCCAAAAGGAAGACTCCCCGCCTCATGGTCAGCCAGGTCGGTAATGCCCGTGAATTCGAGCCAGTGATAGGCCCGCTCCCGGAACCTTCGCTCTTCGGCCACCTGCCAGGGTAGCCTTAGAGACGAAGCGAGGATGCCACTCTTCCCTTTCGTGTGAAGCCCCACCATCACGTTCTCCAGCACCGTCATCCTGCCGAAGAGTTCGATATTCTGGAAGGTACGGACCATGCCGAGAGAGGCGAGACGCTCCGGCGCGAAACGGCTCACGTTCTTCCCCTGCAGATGTACCGTGCCGCTGGTTGGCGTATAGATGCCGGTCACAATATTGAAAAGCGTGGTTTTCCCGGCTCCGTTGGGACCGATGATGCCGGTTATGGCCCCTGCGGCCACCCGGAAGGAAACATCCTCAAGGGCGGTGACACCGCCAAAGCGCTGCGTAATCCCCTGAACTTCAAGCATCGGCCTTGCTCCCCGCTCCGGAACGCATGACGATCCGTCCTACGAGTGCCGGAATCCCCCGGACAAGGCCGCCGGGCATAAACATGGTCATGAAGATAAGCAGAAGGCCGTAGACCACGATGTCGTAATCCTGAAACGCCCTGAGAATCTCGGGAAGGAGTGTAAGGAGCGCTGCGCCGAGGAATGAGCCGTAGATGCTCCCGAGCCCGCCGATGATTACCATGGTCACCAACTCCACCGAAAAGTTGAAACCGAAGGAGGTGGGGGAGACAAAAGTCATGGTGTGGGCGTAAAGGCTTCCGGCTATGGAAGAGATTACCGCCGACAGGGCGAAAATCTGTACCTTGAGAAACCGAACGTTTACCCCCATGACCCGCGCGGCCACCTCGGAATCGTGAATCGCCCTCAGTCCCCTCCCGATGCGCGAATTGACCAGATTGAGCGACAGAAGGATCGTCACCAGGGTCATCCCCCAGATGAGGTAGTAATTCTTGAAATCCGTGTCAAAGGAAACTCCGCCAAGGGAGAGATTCGGAATTCCCGAAAACCCGGAAGGGCCACCCGTCAACTCAACCGCCTCGTTGAAGGCAATGTACACGATGATGCCGAAGCCAAGGGTTGCCATGGCCAGGTAGTGCCCTTTGAGCTTCAGGATCGGGAACCCGATGATGAAGGCAAGGGTGCCCACGGCAGCAGCCACGACCGCCATGGCAAGCCAGGGGTTTTGGCCATGGGTTGCGGTCAGTATCCCCGAAGCATAGGCGCCGAGCCCGAAAAAGGCGGCATGCCCCAAAGAAATCTGCCCCGCGTACCCAAGGAGCAGGTTCAACGCCACGGCAAGGAGGGTGTGGATACCCACAAAGACGAAAACGTTGAGGAGATACCCTCCCTTGAAGGCCAAGGGAAGAAAGAGGATCAGGATGGTGAACAGGATGAACTTCACCATTTCATGTTTCAGGAACGATCTCGATTTCGTCATAACAAGAGCCCGTGTTTGTTAAACCCGCTCCGTATCGCCTTTTGCGAAGAGCCCCTGGGGGCGGATGAAGAGGATAATGAGCAGAATGATGAAGGCGATGGCATCCTTGTAACCGGACGAGAAAATGCCTGCGCCGAGGGATTCAAGAATTCCGAGGATCACACCGCCGAAGACGGTGCCGAGTCCGCTGCTCATCCCCCCGATGATGGCGGCGCAAAACCCCTTCAGGCCCAGCATCACGCCGACGTCGTAGGAGGTCATGGTGAGGGGGGCGATGATGATGCCGGCCATGGAGCCCATTGCCGAGCTGATGGCGAAGGAGAAGAGCACCATGCGCCTGACGTCGATCCCCACAAGACCTGCGGCGCGGCTGTTATAAGCGCAGGCCCGCATGGCCTTGCCGCTGATGGTGTAGTTAAAATAGAGCTTGCTGCAGATGATGACAACCGTCGTTACAGCGAATATCCAGAGATGCTGCGGCAGGATCGTCGCCTCCCCCAGTTGTATCGGCTCGTTGCCGGAAAAGGTTTCAATCGCATGGGTATCCTTCCCCCAGACGAGCATGGCGATTCCGCGGATGAGGATGCTCCCGCCGATGGTGATGATGACCAGGCTGATGGGGGACGCGTTCTTCATGGGGCGGATGGCGAGCCGCTCGAAGGCAACCCCCACAATGGTTGCCGCGGCTATGGCCAAAATTACCGAGACCAGAAGCGGCAGATTGAGAACCGTGAGGAAAAACACCGTGAACATGCCCCCCAACATCACGAATTCGCCCTGGGCAAAATTTATGATGCCGGTGGCATTGTGGATAATGGCGAAGCCGACACCGATAAGGGCGTAGATGGCTCCCGTCGACAGGCCTGAAAGAAGGTACTGCGCTATCTGCTGACCGATATGCATAGATTTTGTGTCTGGCTCACAAGGAGGGAGCGCAGACCGGCAAAGCCTGCGCTCCCTTTATTGGTTGAAGGTCTCTGTATGAATAAGCGGTTACTTGACGAGGGCGAAATCCTGTTTTCTGATCTCCACGAGGACGAAAGCGTCTTTGGTGAGTCCCGCATGATCGGAGGGAGAGTAGCTGAAAACACCACCGATGCCGGCAAAGCCCCGCGTCCGTTCCAGCTGGTCCCGAATGGCAGCCGGATTGTCGCCGCCACGCTCGATAGCCCCCTTGAGAAGCATGATCGCATCCCAGGCATGGCCGCCAAAGTGGTCGCCCTCCGCCTTGTAGTGCTTCTGGTAATCCTTCACGAAGGCAAGAAGGGACTTTTTCTGACGGTCTGAGTTGGAAAGCAGATCGGCCACGATAACGCGGCCCGACGGAAGAAGAATTCCTTCGGCTGCGTCTCCGGCAAGACCGATGAACTTCTTAGAGGAAACGCCGTGGCTCATATAGAGGGGAAGCTTCAGGCCCAGCTGCTTGGCGTTGCGGGAAACCACGGCCGGCCCCGGATTGGTGCCCCAGCAGATGACGGCCTGGGCACCGCTCCCCTTGATTTTGGTAAGCTGGGCTGTCATGTCGGTATCCTTCGGGCCATAGGTGTCGTCAGACACGATCTGGATACCGTAGGCCCTTGCCTGGGCCTTCAGCTGTTCGCGCCCTGACGAGCCGAAACCGTCGGAAACGGTAAGAATAGCAACCTTTGATATGTTCTTCCTTTTCAGATCACCATAGATTCTCGCCACGGCGAGGCCATCGTTCTGAGCGGTCTTGAAAATCCACTTTTTGACCGGCTCGGTGATTTTGCTTCCGGCGGCACAGGAAATCATCGGAATTTTCGCCTTTTCCACGACCGGAATAACGGCCATGGTGTCACCAGTGGTGCTGGGGCCTATGATTGCGACGACCTTGTCCTCCTTGATGAGGCGATTGGCTGCCTGCACCGCCTTGGTGGCATCCCCCTGGGTGTCGTAGGCGATAAGTTCAAGCTTGCGCCCTTTGACGCCACCGGCAGCATTGATCTCGTTCACCACCATCTGGGCGGTGTTGCGCTCAGGCTCGCCAAGGAACGATGCAGGACCCGTCACAGCGAAGAGCCCGCCGATCTTGATGGGGGGAGCCGCAAGGGCGCTTCCGGCCAGAATAGCCAGCGACACGACAAACGTCAGTATGAACGAACTTTTCTTCAGCATGGCCAACCTCCCCGTTGATTACTTCACCAACTCCCAGTCTCCCCTGGTTATCCTGACCATCTCGAAGGCGGAGAGATCAAGTCCGTTGTGGTCAGTTGGAGACATGGTGAAAATGCCGGAAACACTGACGACCCTCTTGGACTGCTCGATGCCGTCCCTGATCTGGGCGGGAGTTCCTCCCTTCTTCAGCGCGTTGGAAATGAGGATGAACGCGTCATAGGCATAGCCGCCAAAGGTCGATGCCTCGACACCATAATTTTTCTTGTAAGCCTGGTCATAGCTGCGAAGAAGCTTTAGCTGGAGATCATTTTTCGGCAGCTTGTCGAAGACGGTGAGCTTTCCGGCCGGAAGCAGGATCCCCTCGGCGGCATCGGATCCGGCAAGCTCGATGAACTTCTTGGATGCGACACCATGACTCATGTAAAGGGGTGTCTTGATGCCGAGTTGCTTGACGTTGCGGGCAATGATGGCAGGACCCGGGTTGGTTCCCCAACAGATGATGGCATCGGGCTTGCTCGCCTTGATCTTGGTCAACTGGGCGGTCATGTCGGTATCCTTGGGGCCGTATACCTCGTCAGCAACTACCCTGAACCCTTTATTGGAGGCAAGGGCTTTGAGCTGCTCCCGCCCCGAAGAACCGAAACCATCCGAAACCGTAATGATGGCAAGGTTTTTCTGTTTGTACCTGGCAGCATGAATAAGGATCTTCTCCACTGCCACATGGTCATTGGCCGGGGTCTTGAAAACCCACTTCTTCACCGGTTCGGTGATCTTGATTCCGGCTGCGCAGGAGACAAGGGGAATTTTCTCTTTCTCGGCCAGCGGAATTACCGCCATGCTTTCCCCCGTGGTGCTCGGGCCGACGATGACACTCACTTTGTCATTCTTGATGAGTTTGTTGGCGAGTTGAACAGACTTTGTCACATCGCCCTGGGTGTCATAGACCACAAGCTCCAGCTTGCGGCCGGCCACTCCCCCCTTGGCGTTGGCCTCTTTCACGAGCATTTCGAGGGTGTTCTTCTCGGGTTCCCCCAGGAACGAAGCGGGGCCGGTCACGGCAAAGAGAGCGCCGATCCGGAGCGGTTCGGCAGCAATGGCCGCAGCGGCAACGAGGAGTGTTATGAGACTGGCCACAAGCACTATGAGTTTCTTCATTCACCCTCTCCTTCTTCAATCCTCCGCGCCTTGGTGCGCGAGGAGTTGTCCTGCGGGGAGCCCAGCGGCTCTCCCAACGTAGCGATCACATGGCGTAGAGCCGTGCACCTTCCAGAACAGTGAACCCGTTTTTCGTGAGGGTGCTGATTGCTTTTGCGGTCTCGTCGAAACGGAAAATGATAACGGCATTCTCACCGCACCGCTCCACAAAGGCGTACATGTATTCCACGTTGATCTGATCGCGGTCCAGTGCCTGAAGGATCTGGGAGAGACCGCCGGGGCGGTCCGGCACCTCGACGGCCACCACCTCGGTCTTGCTGACGGTAAAGCCCCTTTCTTTCAGGACCTGCTTCGCTGTTTCCCGGTCATTGACGATAAGGCGCAGAATGCCGAAGTCGGAGGTGTCAGCCAGAGAGAGTGCGCGTATATTGACCCCCGCGTCGCCAAGGACCTTGGTGATTTCAGCAAGACGGCCGGACTTGTTTTCAATAAAAATTGAAATCTGCTCAACGTTCATTCCATCCTCCTCGCAGGGTCAGGCCTGCTTGCTCTCCTTGTTTGGGACGCAGCACTGGTGTGCCTCGGCGCGCATCAACTGCTTTTCCGGTTGTCGATGACCCGCTTCGCCTTGCCTTCACTCCGGGTTATGGTCTGGGGTTCCACGAGACGGACCCGGCATGATATTCCCAGGATATCCTTTATCTCCTTCTCGATCCGTTGCGACAGGGACTGGAGCACCTTGATCTCATCCGAGAAGAGCCGTTCGTCAACTTCCACCTGAACCTCAAGGGAATCCAGGTTATCCTTGCGGTCGACAATGAGAACATAGTGGGGTTCGACCCCCTCGATTCCCATGAGGATTGACTCGATCTGCGACGGAAAGACGTTGACTCCGCGGATGATGAGCATGTCATCGCTTCTGCCGGTCATACGGGTAAGGCGGGCGTGGGTCCTGCCGCAGGCGCACGGCTCGTATGTTAGGCTCGTGATGTCGCGGGTCCGGTACCGGATAAGGGGAATCCCTTCCTTGGTGATGGTGGTGATGACCAGTTCACCAAGTTTCCCTTCGGGCAAGACTGCGCCGGTTTCGGGATCAATGATCTCGGGGATGAAGTGGTCTTCCCAGATGTGAAGCCCCTTCTTCGCCTCGCGGCACTCGATGGCCACCCCCGGCCCCATTATTTCCGACAGGCCGTAGATATCGATGGCGCAGAGATTCAGCTTTTCCTCAATCTCGCCCCGCATCGCCTCGGACCACGGTTCGGCACCGAAGATGCCGACATGGAGCTTCAACTGACGGAAATCGACCCCCTCCTCCCGTGCCGCCTCGGCCATAAAGAGGGAGTATGACGGGGTGCAGGTAAGGACCGTGGAACCAAAATCCTTCATGATCATGATCTGCTTCTTGGTGTTTCCCCCTGACATGGGGATAACCGAAGCACCGAGCTTCTCAGCGCCATAGTGGGCTCCGAGGCCGCCGGTAAAGAGGCCGTAGCCGTATGAGTTATGGATGATGTCGCCCCGGTGGACCCCGGCGGCGGCGAAGGAGCGGGCCATGAGCTCGGACCAGGTATCGATGTCCTTGCGGGTATAGCCGACCACGGTCGGTTTGCCGGTGGTGCCGGAGGAAGCATGGATGCGGACAATCTCCTCCATGGGCGCCGCAAAGAGCCCATAGGGGTAGCTGTCGCGCATGTCTTGCTTGAGGGTGAAGGGAAGCCGCTGCAGATCGGCGAGGGATTTAACGCTGTCGGGGGTGATACCGGCCCGGTCAAAGCTCTGCCGGTAGAAGGGAACCGACGCGCAAACCCGCGCGACGGTAGCCTGAAGCCGTTTGAGCTGCAGGGCCTCCAGGGCCTGGCGGGGAAGCGTCTCGAACTCTTCGTTGTAATAGCTCATCGTGAACTCCTTACCCGATCAAAGACTCCGGCCCAGTTGGAACGCAGCATGGTTAACTTTGAGGGCCTTCGGTGGAACCATCTTCTCCAGGGCCTTGATCCAACATTCATCGGGAATGTCGAGCCGCTTCGACACGGCCCCAAGAAGCACCGTATTGGCTGCACGGACATTTCCCGCCTCGGTGGCCAGCTTCTGGCCGTCAACCAGGAGGGAATCGGGGAACAGGGCCGCGATCTTTCCGGGAAGGTCGTCCGGATAGGTCTCCTGCCCGAGGAGAACCGATGGCGGCGGAATGCGCAGGTCGTTGGCAATCACTGTCCCTCCTTTTTTCAGGAGGGGAAGTGAGCGGTAGGTTTCCAGGATCTCGAAGCCGAAAAGAATATCCCCTTCACCTTCGGGAATGATGGGGGAGTGAACTTCCCGGCCATAGCGGACGTGGGATACGACGCTCCCCCCCCGCTGGGACATGCCGTGGATCTCGCTTTTCTTTACGTCGTAACCGGCCTGCATGAAGGTTTCAGATAGAACCTCAGAGGCGAGCAGAATCCCCTGCCCACCCACGCCGACAAGGAGGATGTTGGTGATGGTGTCGCTCATTTGGCACTCCCGATCGCGTTGAATTTGCATAGCTGTCGGCAGACGTCGCATCCGTTGCAGAGCAGCGGGTCGATGTATGCCTTCCCCTTCTTCCCGTCAGGGGCTGGCTGCCACTCGATGGCCGGACAGCCGATCTTGAGGCATGCTTTGCAGCCGGTGCAGTGATCCTGGTCAACCGAGAGGAGAAGCCCCTTATTGAATACACCTTCACGCTTCACCAGTACGCAGGGACGGTTGGTTATGATGACTGACGGCTCGGGGCGTTCCATTTCCTCATTGAGCGCTGCGCGGGTTTCTTCCAGGTTCAAGGGGTCGACCACCCGAACGTGCCTGATGCCGACGGCCTTGCAGAGTTGTACGAGATCAACAGCGTTGGTCTCGCCCCCCGACAGGGTCCAGCCGGAGGCGGGGTTATCCTGGCGGCCGGTCATGGCGGTTATCCGGTTGTCGAGGATCACGACCGTGGCGGGAGACTGATTGTAGGCCATCTCCATGAGACTGTTTATGCCGGTGTGGAGGAAGGTGGAGTCGCCAATGACCGCCACTACCTTCTTCTTTTCCTCGGGGGACAGGACCCGGACGATGCCGCTGGCGCTGCTTATGCTCGCCCCCATGCAGACACAGGTATCCATGGCGTTGAGGGGGGGCATGAAGCCGAGGGTGTAGCAGCCGATATCGCCGGTGACGTATGCTTTGAGCTGGCTAAGGCTGTAAAAGACCCCCCGGTGGGGACAGCCGGGGCACATGTTGGGAGGACGGCCCGGCAGCTTTTCAACGGTGGTCTGGCTCGCGTCGGGGAGGCCGAATGCCTTGCGGAGCCTTCCGGGGGTGAGCTCTCCGCAGCGGGAGATGATCTCCTTGCCGATGACAGCGATGCCGGCGGCTTTCACCTGCTCCTCGATAAAGGGATCAAGCTCTTCCACAACGTACAGCTTCTTAACCTTGGCGGCAAACTCCTTAATGAGCGCCATGGGAAGCGGATGGACCATGCCGAGTTTAAGGACCGACGCGGTGGGGAGCACCTCGCGCACATACTGGTACGAGACGCCGGCAGTGATGATGCCGATCTCGGTGTCACGCATCTCAACCCGGTTGAGGGTTGCCGAGGCGCCATACTCGGCAAGCTTTACGAGCCGTTCCTCCACGAACGGGTGACGGATCTTGGCGTTGCCGGGAAGCATGACGAGCTTGGAGGGGTTCTTTACGAGCTTCGGGGTCGGGAGACCGGTCACCGGCTCCGCCAGTTCGACGATGGATTTTCCGTGGGAAATGCGGGTGCAGCTACGGAGCATCACCGGGGCATCGAACTGCTCGGAGAGTTCAAAGGCGATCCGGGTGAAATCCTTGCATTCCTGGGAGTCAGCCGGCTCCAGCATCGGCACCTTGGCGAACTTGGCATAATTGCGGCTGTCCTGCTCGTCCTGAGACGAATGCATCTCCGGGTCGTCGGCGACCACCAGGACGAATCCCCCCCCGACCCCGGTATAGGACAGGGTAAACAGGGGATCGGCCGCCACGTTGACCCCCACGTGCTTCATGCACGCGATGGCCCGCCCGCCGCCGAAGGAGGCGCCGATGGCCACCTCAACGGCGACCTTTTCGTTGGGTGCCCAGGAGGCGTCGATTTCTTTGTAGTTGACGATGGTTTCGAGGATTTCTGTGGATGGGGTGCCGGGGTAGGCGCTGGCAACCTTCACCCCCGCCTCAAAGGCACCCCGAGCGATGGCTTCGTTGCCGGAAAGAATTTCCTTCATGGTGTGTATAATCCCTGGAAAATAAAATAAGGGGAAAGCCCCCCTTAACGGTTCAAGGACTATACAAAATAAGCGGATTGTAAGTCAACTCCTTTGTAGAACGGGTTTTTAGAGCTTTTGTGGGGGTTTGATACCATCAAACTCCGAGGCCAAGCAACACCCCCTCCAAAAGCCCGAAGTCGCTCACGGTCATCCGGTCAAAACCGAAGGCATCCATGGTCTTGAGGGTGATGAGGATGCCCGCGATAATGAGGTCTTCCCGTCCCTTTTCGAGCCCGGGCACCGTAAGGCGTTCTTCTGAAGATAGGGGGAGGAGCATCGCAAAGATCCTCCCTATTTCATCGCGGGTCAGGACATGATTGTTCACGCGGCGGTAGTCGTAGTCGGTCATCTGGAGGCTGATTGCTGCCAGGGTTGTTGCCGTGCCGGCAGTACCGACGAGCGTTGCCCCATCGAGGCGTCCCCGGAGGCCATTCCCTTCAAGGTGCTTCCCGAGCCCGGCCAACTCCCTGCCGATTTTTTCTTCCATGGCCGGGACATCGGGTTTCCCTTCGGTAAGCCTGACCACCCCGAGGGGGAGACTCTCGGTATGGAGCGGTCTGCGTGACTCGGCCAGGGTGTACTCGGTGCTCCCTCCTCCCACATCAAAAACGAAGAAGTCCCCTTCCTTGCGGTTCAATCCCGAAATCACCCCAGCCAATGTCAACAGCCCCTCCTCCTCACCGTCGATCACCTCCAACCGGATGCCGGTCCGATCAATTACCTCGCTGCAGAACGCGGCGCCATTAACCGCATCGCGGACCGCACTCGTGGCAACGGCCCTCAGCCTCGTAACGCCTCCCCGTTTCATCTCTGCGGCAAAATCAATCAAAGCATCAAGGGAGCGTTGCCACGCCTCGGGAGAAATCCCGGCCTCCCGAGTGAATCCTCCGCCCAGCCGTGTTATGCGGCGCTTGATGAGAATCGGGGCCACAGCCCCTCCCTCCACTTTCCCGATGAGGAGCCGAGCCGTGTTGGTGCCAAGATCGATGGACGCGAGTACGTCATGCATCAGGTGAATTCCCTCCTGGTTTCTATGATGGTGAGACAGGAATCGGCCACTTTGGCAAACGCCGAAATCATGTCGGCGTAGATGATTCCGGCCCGCACGGTGCACTTGCCGGTGGAGAGGCGCTTGATATGCCCATTGAGCATCGCTTCCCGCATCTGCACCACCTCGTCCCTCAGCCCCCGACCCTTTTCGATGGCATCCGCAGCAGGGGTTTCGATTGTCTCCACCGCAAGAGCAACCATTTCCTCTGCCTTGCGCGCCAGATTCCTGATCTCGTGCATTGCCGTAGTTGAGAAGAGGAGTTTCTCTTCTTTCTTCTTTCGCAAATAATCGAGGATCGCCTCAGACTGGTCTGCAACATGCTCAAGTTCACTGATAAGCTGGAGCATGACCGGAATATCCATTGACTCTTCGGGTGGGAGCGGTTGCCGTGAAAGGGTCACCAAAAAATCGGACAGATCCCTCTGGATGATGTCGATGGTGTTTTCTTTCTGGGCAATGGCAGTGGACTTCTTGGCATCATAGCGGAAGAACTGCTCGACCATTTCATCGTACATGGTGCGGGTGATCCCGGCCATTCTTCTCAGTTCGTTCCGGGCCTGGAGAAGTGCGATGGGAGGGGTGTTGATGACGCGGTTGTCAATGAAGACCGTCCGCGCTTCGACACTGGAAGCCCGCTCGCTGCCGGGGATGATGCGAGGGGCCGAGCGGGCGAAGAAGCCGATGAGGGGAAGGAAGATGCAGGCGCTGAGGATGCTGAAGACCGTGTGGGTATTGGCCAGCACCCGGGAAACCGAAGCTGACGAGGAGAGATTCGCAGGCGACAGGGTAACAACAAACTGGATGAATGCAGGGAAAAAGAGCATCACAACGGTAACGGCAAATATATTGATTACAAAGTAGAAAAAGACTGCACGTTTCGCTTCCAGGGTACCCCCTATGGATGCAACAGCGGTAATGACCGATGTGCCGACAAGTTCGCCAATGACCATGGCGGCGCCCGTTTCGAAGGAGACGAGCCCGCTTCCCGCCAGGGCCATGACAATGCCGATTGTGGTACTCCCCGACTGCACGAGGAGAGTGAGGAGAGCCCCGAAGAGAACGGCTGTAAGGTGTTTGGAAATCAAAAACGTGTCGTGGCCGAAGATGATGGCGTTCTGCTGCAGGGGCTGGAGATTTGCCTCCATGACGCGAAGGCCGAGAAAGAGAAGCCCCGCGCCGAGCAGCAGCTCGCCGGCGTTCACCCAGCGGCGGCGCCGCACGAAGAACCTGAGTGCCACCCCGATGAAGATCGCGGGAAGGGCGAAGGAAGTAATCTTGAAGGCGATAAACTGGGCCGCCAGTGTCGTGCCGATGCCGGTGCCGAGGAGAATTCCCAGGGCCTGGTAGAGGGAAATGAGTCCGGCGTTGACAAAACCGATGGTAATGATACAGGCGGCGCTCGACGATTGGAGAAGTGACGAAAGTGAACTGCCGAGAAGGGCCGCGGCCAGCCGGTTGCCGGCAATCCTCTCCAGAGTTCGGCGGAACCTGTCGCCGGCGAGCTTCTGGAGTCCTTCGGTCATGATCTTCATGCCGAGGATGAAAAGGCCGAGCCCCCCCAGGGCCTCAAGGACGTAGAGGATAGTCATGGACGTCCGTGTCCTTGCGCGTTATTTGGAGATGACAAAGGGGAAGGTGAAATCGGGCGGTGAGGATTTTGACGCCCCTTTCCGGAAGACAAGAAGCGTCATTTCCTTTATTGCTGTAAGATCGATCCTGAAATAGACGAGTCCCTCCGCCTTGGCTCCGGGAATAACACTGGTGGCGTTGAGTGCCCGGGTAAAGATGTCCTGGGGATAGACTTCATAGTAATAGGGGAGTTGAGATCCGGTTTCAGTGTAGGAAGAAGTTCTCTCGTAATCTTCCAGATAGTAAAACCCCACATAGGGATAGGGAATCAGGTAGTAGGAGTCGCGGGAAACTATTTCCTTTACCCGCTCGGGTGTGAGAGGGAGATACTGGCGGTTCTGGTTATCGAGGAGAACGAACGAGTCGACGCCGAACCCCACCTCCCGGTCGGTCCGGTTATGGATAGTGACATCGAATGCGGTGACCGTTCCGTCGAGATTGTAGGAAACCATTTCCCGATCGGAATTCGCCGCCGTGACGGCTATGCCATCCTTCGTAATTGTCTGAGAATTGTCGGCGGTATTTATGACCCCTTGGGGGACTTGCTGTGGGACAACCTTGAGAGAGCACCCCGCAAGAAAAAGAGCACCACAGAGGAACGAAAGCACCAAAGTTCTCATTGCATATACCCCCTGCAGGAAATCGGTCCTGTTACAGGCCAAGCTTGAACCTGAAAAACAGTGTAGCACGTCCCAGTCATGCTGTCAGGAACCAATCCCGTCGGAAATCGAAAAGGCCTCTCGGACGCAACTCCACTGACAGTTTCCGGTTATGGCTGCCGGTTCCCCACCGTTGAGACGTGAGTTGTTGCAAAGGAATCAGGAAAAGAGACCACCCTGATGAAGGTAATTTTCTCCGCTTCGCGGCTGGAAGCAGCAGCAATGTACAGGTTGAGTCCGGATCTGAGTCTTGTCCGGAGATACCGGTGTGCTTCAAGGGCAAGCAGTAACGAATTTCTGACCCGTTCCTCCCGACTGGCCCCCCAGGATGCATTTGCCTCAATCTTGATGACTCGACCGGAGTCAAGGGCGGCAAGTCTGGAAACGAAAGAATCGAGTTCTCGACGTACCCTCGTGTCGAGACAGGGAGCACTGCCCCTCAGGCGCACCGTACCGATCTCTTCTTCTCGCATTGACGATGCCTGGGAAGAGACAGAGACAGGAATAGAGATCAGGAATGTCGCGATAAGAAGGAGAGGAATAGCCGATTTCATCAGCTTTCCTTAGGGATAAGGAAGAGAATCTCGCACCGGCGATTCAACTTTCTCCCGTCAGCAGTTGCATTGTCCGCCAGCGGCTTGGACTTGCCGAGCCCCTTGATGAAGATCTTGGCCGCATCAATTCCCTCCCGTGCCACGAGGTAGCTGGCCACGGAAACGGCACGCTTGAGGGAAAGATCCATGTTGTAGTCGGTTGAGCCAATATTGTCGGTATAGCCGTCAACCCGGAGATAAACCCACTTCGTGTCCTTTCGGACCAGTTCCGCAACCTCGGAGATGGACTTCTTCCCCTCAGCCGAGAGACTCCACTGGTCAAAGTCGAAGGTGACGTCCGGGAAGCGAAATTTTCGATAGACCTTCATGCTGTCGGCGATATCCCCATCACGGGCCGAGGCAACCTGAACGTTCTGTCCCTTCACATCGACACTGTAGAGAGGGGTGATCCCTTCGAGACGGGCAAGGGTATACTCAAGGGCGGAGTTTTCCAGAGTCCCCGAGAGCCGTGACGCCAGCCGGACTTCTTCCCCTCCCTGAGTCAGGGAAACCTCTTCAAGGGTGGCGGGAGAAACAGCCTTGGCTGCAGCAGGTTGAGCCGAAATAGTCACTTGGCCGTAGGGCTTGATGGTGATCTCCTCCTTGCCGGGCTCAACCGTAACCTCAAGCTTGCTGACCGGCGCCTGGGGAGCAAGGGAGCTGACAAGAAGCGATGAGATGGGAATAATCTTGCGGATCTTGACTGGTTCCTTCTTCTTTTGCTCGTCGAAAGGATCCAGTCCCTGTCCAAGTCGTGGCACCGGCTTAACGTAGCTGCCGACCCCCTGACAGGCAGTCAGGCCGAAAATCGCACGCCAATCGGGGCTGCCGTCGGCAAAGCCGACACTGCCGGCCAGGTTGAGGGTTAGATGAGGGGAGAGATAGTACTGGAAGCCAACCAGTCCCTCCAATGAATCCGCAAGGGCTGGATCGCGGCTGGTGTTACCGGTAAGTTCGCCAGTGACCCTCATCCGGAGCGCCGGTGAGTACTCTATACCCACGCCGTAAAGAATCTCATTATCGAAGTTTTTGCCCTCGGGAGAGCCAGCCAGCAGGTACCCGGAATAGGCATGGACCCCGAACCGGTCCGTGGTGTAGGAAGCGATGACCTTCCCTCCACCATTTGTAGTACCGTCTACAGCCGCATTCTCTGATATCTGACGCTGAATGAACAGATCAAGCGCCAGCTTAAAGGGAGAACTCCGTTTCCCAATTACCCTGAGCTTTGACCCCAGTTCGGCGTACCCTTGCCCCGTCTTCTCCTCATCGCCGTTAAAGAGAAGGTTCGGATATGAGCCATAGAGTTCCCAGAAAGTACCAATGCCGAGGGTAAGGGCAACAGGAACAGTCAGTGCGTTGTCGCTGTTCTTCGCCGTGCTGATTCCCCAAGCCCCCACGCAGATGTTTCCTGCGTCGAGCGTTTCGGCCGAAGGCACCGTAATGAGACCCGTCGAGCCGTTCATGGCGGGGTTGGCATAGGCCGATGCGGCGAAAACAAGGGCCGTTATGATAAAAAAACAAAGTCTTGTCATGAAGAGTTAGCGCCTTGCGTGCCTGGTGGGTCCGGCGACACCATCGGGGTTCGGGGCAGAGACAATTTTTTGTCAACGGGTGCTGAACTTCCGACAGAGTTGGTGATACCGGAACGCCGGCGCAAGGGGTTACTGACCGTTATCGACCCGCTCCTTGAGCTCCTTGCCGACCTTGAAAAACGGAAGCTTTTTCGGTTTCACCTCGATGGGGTCACCCGTTTTGGGGTTTCTGCCCGTGTAAGCCTTGTAATCCTTGACGACAAAACTCCCGAAGCCGCGAATCTCGATACGTTCGTTCCGCACCATGGCGTCAGTCATTGCATCGAAGACTATGGAGACTATCTCCTCCGCCTTCTTGTAAGTGAGCCCTTTTTCTGCCGCCAGTGCCTCAATAAGTTCCGACTTGTTCATCACAACCTCCTCCCGGTTAGGTATCGAGAAAGAATTGCAGAGACGTATGTCTCTCATGAAAGCTCTTCGGCATGCGGACTCGAAAACTTTAGTAAATTCGCCAAGAATCTTTAACAGCACCCCTTCAGATACTGCTTGGCGACCAAAGCGGCCTCTTGGGACCGCCCGGTAGCCTCCAGAAGTCCCACCAGCCTTTCAGCCGCCTCCCGCTTGAGCGGCGTTGAAAGAAGCTGTGAAAACTGGGCAATGGCTCGATCGCTCTCTCCCTGCACCCGATATATTTCACCCAGGAACATCCCTGCCTGATCAGGCAATATGTTCCGCTCCACCATCCGTTCCAGAAGAGGCACCGCTTCGGTAAAGCGACCATTTTCCGTCAGCAACTGCACCAGGCTGAGGTTGCAGAGAGGATTAGCGTCATTCAGAGCAAACGCCCGACGCAACAGCGTCTCGCAGCGGCGCCCGTCCCCTCCCTGATGCGAGAGAATGGCCAATTCATACAGAAGAATGTCGCTCTCTCCCGAGGCCAGCAGCCGCTCGAACACCTTTTCAGCCGTCATCTGGTCACCGCCGTGGGCTGCTAGATACCCTACTGCAAATTCCTCTCCCAGATCAGCATAACGTTCGGGCAAATCTCCCGGCAACGGACGGACAAGGAGCTCGAACCGGTCCATGTCATTCAAGCCATCGTCTCCAATCTCAATGTTTTCGGAATGTTGTGACGTTGATCCGCCACAGCCGCCACACCCTCCCTTTTTCTCATGGTGATGCACATGGGGGATTTGCTTCTCCAGTAGCGCGAAAGACTTTACTGCCTTGTCCCTTATAGTTACGTCATCTGCCAGATCGAGAGTCAAATTAAGGTGTTCCTCGGCTTTGGCAAACTCTCCACTCATCAGGCAGTGTTCCGCCTCCTGAAGGTTCATTTCGGCGAGACGGTTCCCCGCCACAACCATTTTCTCTCTGATGACGGCAGCCGTGGTCGCGCCTTCGGGAGAATTAGCATCGAGCCGCTCAAGGGCGTCCTCCAGGGCAAGCCTTGCTTCAGCAAAGCGGCCGGCAGCCAGGAGCTTTTCGCCTTTTTCCAGACATGACGCTGCATCCTTCCGGAATAACTTGGAAAATAACATGATGGATCCTCCTGTTATTGTTCGTTAGGTCGTGAAAATATGGGGGAAATCTGTTGAAACGGCCGGAGATCAATCGGCTCTGCTCAGCACGGTGACGCTCTCAATATGGAACGTTTGGGGGAACATGTCGACGGGGAGGCATTCGCGGACATTGTAGCCGGACTTGCGAAAGAGCCCGAGGTCCCTCCCCAGGGTGGCAGGGTCGCAGGAAACATAGACAACCCGCTCCGGCCGGAGGGAGGCCACCTCTGCCACTGCCTCTTTGGCGCCGGTCCGCGGTGGGTCGAGGACAACCACCGAATAGTGCTCCTCGCGGGAGACAAGCTGGCGCACTCCAGCGGCGGCATCGGAACGGATGAACTCGATCCTTCCTGTACCGTTGGCCGCAGCGTTGCGCTTTGCATCCTCCAGGGAAGGCCCATAGTCTTCAATCCCCACAACTGCCATGGCATATCGGGACAGAGGAATGGCAAAGTTGCCGTTGCCACAGAACAGGTCCAGCAACCGTTCTTCCCCAGTCAAGCCCGCCATGCGATGAACCGCGCGCAGCAGTTCCCGGTTCTGACGGTAATTGACCTGAGAGAAGCCGCCTCGGCTGAATCCGAGGGTCATGGAAGGGAGTTCCGGCAGAAACCCGGCTGGAAAGCAATAGGTTAGAGCATCATCCCCCCAGAGCGGCTCAATGCTTTCCTTTCGGCCACACTGAAGATGGAGTCCACCCACTGCGGGGAGATCACCGCGGCAGGCGGTAAAATGCGCCCGCGCACAATCTCGATTGCCGCCGATATAATGCACTACGGCCAAGGTTACGCCGTTATCTCCCACGGCCACGTCCACCTGGGGAATACGGTCGGGCTCAGCGAAACAACTGATAACAGGACGAATCTCCGCCAACACCTGATTGAGGGCCGGGTTGCAGATGGCGCACCCTTCGGGGATATCCACGACATAGTGGGACCCGCGGCGGTAGAAGCCCATCTGGAGCTTTCCGGCGGTCCAGCGCACCTTGAACTGGACCCGTGAGCGGTAGCCATAGGGGGAGTCGGAGGGGACAGCCCTGGCGACCCGTTCCGACTCGATCCGACCGAAGCGCCAGAGGGTGTCACCAACAATTCGTTCCTTCGCCTCAAGCTGGTCATCGTAGGAAAGATGCTGCCATGTGCATCCGCCACAGATGCCAAAGACCGGACACAGGGGAACCACTCTGCGTGGTGATGCTTCGAGGAGCTCGACGATTTCCCCTTCAAGATAGGAGTTTTTCACCAGGCTCAGCCGTATGCGGACGAGGTCATCCGGCGCGGTGAACGGTACGAAACAGGCTTTCCCCTCGACACGGCCGAAACCGGCTCCGCCGAAAGCCAGGGACTCGATCCGGACAACGGCTTCAGTCATGGTGATACGCCGTGATGCGGGCAGGAAGAGTGCGCTTTTTTCGAGCCCTCGCGAGCTCCGTCATGAGGAATTTGCGCGGAAAGCCAGACGCGGAAAAATAAGGAAGCGAATGGGAGAGAAAATTACCGATGAGCTGTTCAGTCACGGTGGCAATGGCGGTCGAGGGGACACCCATCTGCTCCACGGTGCGTCGGTACATGGCGGGATCCCCGAGAAGACGTCGCACCTCCTCAATCTCCGCATGTTCATCGAAATAGTCGGGACACAGGGGGACTACACAGACAATTTCGACTTTAACCAGGTAAAAATCGCCATAATAGAGGCGGGTGTGGTCAAAAAAACGGACAATCAGACCGTTTTCAAGGGTCATTTCCCTGATCAAGCTGGCCATGCTTCGTTAAACCTTCCCTGTAATCGAATTTATTGGTGAAATTATTACATACTACGCCTTCAGTTCTGAAGTAAAGGCGTTTGTCGCCCCGCAGCGTGCTGCCAATACGATATGGAGAAGCGGTCGGGCTCACGAAGCACAAGGAAAACGGCTTGCATTTTCCACGGATAGCGGGTAAGTTAGCGAAGTTTTACTCGTCAATCTATTTATCTGCACCAAGGAGCGCTAACAAACCCATGAGTAAAGAAGAAGCCATAGAAGTCGAAGGTACAGTCATCGAACCCCTCCCTAATGCCATGTTCCGGGTCGAACTGGAAAACGGCCACGTGGTACTGGCCCACATTTCAGGCAAGATGCGCAAGTATTTCATAAAAATTCTTCCGGGAGACAAGGTAACCGTGGAGCTTTCTCCTTACGACCTCACCCGGGGCCGCATTACATACCGCGCCAAGTAATCCTTTCACCACGCTTCTGCGGAGGGAGTCAGGCTCTTTTTCCCGCAGAAGCGCCTTATCCATATTCCTGCCGTAACTGATTCGGGTAAACGTGCCCGACCCTGCAGCCGAGGGTCAAGAGCACATATCAATATGCCCGAAAACATGTTCACCTCTTTATGCCCGGCAGACCATTGCATTGCTCTGATCGCTAGCCATGAACGTGTTACGTCATCTTGCCATTTTTTACTTAACATCCAATCAATTATGGTGTAAAAAAATACGTTTTTATAAATAACACCAACAAAAGGGGCTCGCGTATGTATACTGTGGCAGATTTAAAAAAAGGACTGAAGATAACCCTTGACGGTGATCCCTATCTTGTCACCGCCTTCGAGTTCTCCAAGCCGGGCAAGGGCCAGGCCCTGTACCGCACCAAGATGCGCAACATGATTACCGGCATTACCCTCGACCGGACCTACCGTTCCGGCGAGACCTTCGAACCGGCCCGCCTTGAAGAGCGCCAGATGCAGTACCTCTACAAGGAAGACAACCACTACACATTTATGGACAACCAGACCTTCGAACAGGTCCAGATGAGCGAAGAAGCCGTAGGTGATGCAAAGAACTTCATGATCGACAACATCCAAGTTGATGTTCTGATGTTCGGGGAAAAGGCCATAGGCGTATCCCTTCCCAATTTCGTCAACCTCCGCGTTGTCCAGACCGACCCGTGGGTCAAGGGCGACACCTCCGGCAGTGACTCCAAGCCAGCTACCCTGGAAACCGGCTACGTTCTGCGCGTACCCCCCTTCATAGAGGAAGGCGAGATGATCGTGGTCGACACCCGCACCGGTGATTACTCCACGAGGGTCAAGGGGTAAGCCGATGACGGCGAACTGGCGCCTTGCCCGCCGCCATGGGGCGCTTCGGGCACGGGCCCGCATCATCCAGGAAGTCAGACGCTTTTTTATCGAAGGGGGGTATCTCGAAGTTGAGACCCCCCTTCGCATTCCTGCACCTGCGCCCGAGTCCCACATCGACCCGGTGCCGGCAGACGGTTGGTTCCTCCAGACATCTCCCGAAATCTGTATGAAACGGATGTTGGCGGCGGGCTACGAACGGCTATTCCAGATCTCCCACTGCTGGCGCGCCGGTGAGCGGGGAAGCATGCATGTCCCGGAGTTCACCATGCTTGAGTGGTATCGTGCAGCTTCAGACTATCGGGGGGTGATGGAAGAAACCGAGCGACTGATAAGGTTTGTTGCTGAAGGGGCGGGATTCGGCGGACCACTTTCGTTCCGCGGCAAGGAGATCGACATTACCGCTCCGTGGGAGCGGATCACCGTGCGTGACGCGTTTGTCAGATATGGTGGAATGACCATGGACAAGGCCCTTGATAGGGATATCTTCGACGAGGTGATGGTCGAACAAATCGAACCGCGTCTCGGCATCAGCCGCCCCACATTCATTCATGATTACCCTGCCTGCCGCAGCGCCCTGGCGCGGCTTAAAGGAGACGACCTGACGGTTGCGGAGCGATTCGAGCTTTATCTTGGTGGTGTAGAGATAGCCAATGCCTTTTCTGAGCTGACCGATCCGGTGGAGCAACGCGCCCGCTTTGAAAGCGAAGCCGCCTTCCGCACCTCCCGAGAGCAGACGCCAATTCCACTCCCCGAGAAGTTTCTTGCCGAACTGGCTGCCATGCCCCAAGCGGCCGGGATCGCCCTCGGCATCGACCGACTCGTAATGGTGTTGCTCGATGCGGACTCCATTGACGAGGTGGTGGCGTTCACCCCTGAGGAACTGTAACTCCCCCTCACCGATCCTGGTATTCGACAATCTCCCCCCGGTAGTTCCGTAACAGCCACGTATCACCCCGCCGCTCCACGGCATCGGGGATGAGCGGTATCTTCCCCTTCCCCCCCGCCGCATCAATGACAAAGTAGGGTGTCGCCATCCCCGAAGTATGCCCCCGCAACGCCCCCATGATATCAAGACCCGTTGCCACCGTGGTACGGAAGTGGCCGGTTCCCCGCACCAGGTCCATCTGGTGGATGTAGTACGGCCTTACCCTGATGGCGAGGAGACGCTGCATGAGAAGCGTCATCACTGCCGGCTCGTCATTGACGCCGGCGAGGAGCACTGTCTGGTTGCCCAGGGGAATGCCGGCGTCGGCCAGACGGGCACAGGCCTTGGTCGCCTCGGGAGTGATCTCCCGCGGATGGTTGAAATGGGTATTGACGTAGAGAGGGTGGTAACGTTTGAGCATTCGGCAGAGCCGTGCCGTGATCCTTTCCGGCAAGGTTACCGGGGTGCGGGTGCCGATCCGGATCATCTCCACGTGGGGAATGGTGCGCAAACGTGCCAAAATCGTCTCCAGGCGCTCATCATCCAGAAGGAGAGGATCTCCGCCCGACAGGATCACGTCCCGGATGGCCGGTGTCGCAGCAATGTACCGGACAGCATCGTCCCAAGAACGCTCGTTGCTCCCCGCCAGCGGACATCCCACCCGGCGCTTCCGCATGCAAAAACGGCAGTAGACCGCACACTCATTGGAAACGAGCCAGACAACCCGGTCGGGATAACGGTGAATAAGTCCTGGGACAGGCGAAAGCCGCTCCTCGTCAAGGGGATCGGGAAGCTGATCGTCATCGAACTCACGGGGGTCAGGGACGCATTGGCGCCAGATCGCATCGCCCGGCTTTCCGATGAGCCTCAGATAGCGCCTCGTAATCCGCATTGGATAGCGCCGGATAAGCGGCACAAGGGGTTCGGGATCAATAACCAGAAACTCCGCAAGCTCCTCGGGGGTGGTTATGCTGTCGGCGATGGCCTTCCGCCACGTTTCCATCTTTACGCTCTCCTTCCACAAACGGACAAAGGCGGGGAGGAACCCCGCCTTCGCTCACAGATACAACTCGTCTGCTGGTTTTCAGACCTGCAGCGCGCCGATCAGCTCCTTCACGTCAGCAATTTCGTTGCTAACCAGATACCGCTCCATTTCCGCCGCAATCCGCTCGGAAGCGGCCGGGTCGAGAAAGTTGGCGGTACCGACCTGAACGGCCGTGGCGCCGGCCAGCATGAACTCCAAGGCGTCGGTGCCGGACATGATGCCGCCGATGCCGATCACCGGAATTTTCACCGCCTTAGCGACCTGCCAGACCATCCTGAGGGCCACCGGTTTCACCGCCGGTCCTGAAAGGCCTCCGGTCACGTTGGCAAGGATGGGCCGCCGAGACTTGAGGTCGATGGCCATGCCGGTCAGAGTGTTGATGAGGGATAAGGCATCCGCCTCAGCGTCTGCACAGGCCCAGGCCATCTCCACGATGTCGGTGACATTGGGAGAGAGCTTAACGATCACCGGCTTGATGGTGGCCTCCCGTACCGCCTTCACCACCGAATATGCCGCCTTGGGCTCGGTGCCGAAAACGATCCCGCCGTGCTTCACATTGGGACAGGAGATGTTGATCTCCATCCCGGCCACTTCGGGAATCTTGTCGAGCCGCTCGGCAAGCTCAGCGTATTCCTCGACGGTATTGCCGAAAAAGTTGACGATGGCAGGCGTGTTCACGGTGCGGAGAAACGGCACCTTTTTCTCGATAAAGGCATCTATCCCCACATTTTGGAGACCGATGGCGTTCAGCATCCCGCCGGTGGTTTCCTGGATGCGGGGCGTCGGGTTGCCGGCCTTGGGCTTCAGCGAGAGTCCCTTGGTGATGATGGCGCCGATCTTTTCGAGATTCACGTACGCGGCAAATTCTTCACCGTAGCCGAAAGTCCCCGAAGCGGTCATGACCGGGTTCCTGAGTTTGATTCCCGCTATCTCGACAGAGAGGTCTGGTCTGTTCATTGGCACTCCACTATACCCACATCAGTTGATCGAAGGCGAACACCGGTCCGTCCTTGCAGACGCACCGGTAATCCGGGGTCTCGTCGCCATGGTCCCTGCCCTTCACCACGCACCCGAGGCACGCTCCCATGCCGCAGGCCATGTAGGCTTCCAGCGACACCTGGCAGGGGGTTCCGGTCTGGCGGGCAATCCCGGCGACCGCTTTCAGCATCGGCATGGGGCCACAGGCGTAAATGGTCTTTTTTCGTCCCTCCTCGCGGATATGCCGCTCCATGACCTCGGTCACGAGTCCACGGTCTCCAAGGGTCCCGTCGTCGGTGGAGACGTAGGTTTCGACCCCAAGCCTCTCGAATTCGGTCACACACAGAATGTCATCCCTGGTGCGTCCGCCAAGGAAAAATCGAACCCGTGAACGCCCAACCAGCGCCTTTGCCAAATAGTAGAGGGGGGCGATCCCGATGCCTCCGCCCACGAGGATCTTCTCCTCCTCCGGATCACCAAGGTCGAAACCGGTACCCAGAGGTGCGATAATGTCAACATGGTCGCCGTGATGGTAGGTGGAAAGCGCTTCGGTCCCCTTCCCCACCACCTTGTAGAGCATTTCAAGGTACGTGGCGGAACTGCAGCCTGGATATTCGGAGGGGACGGTTCCCACGTCGAAAATGCCGAAGGGACGCCGCAGCAGCGGATCGATGGCATCGCGAACCCGGACCATGACGAACTGCCCGGGCTGTGCCCCGGCCAGTTCCGGGGGAGCGGTAATCCGCATCCGGAAGTAGCCCGGAGAAACTTCCTGGTTGGCAATGATAGTCGCTTTAAACTGCATCGGTACGGCCCTCGCTGTCGTCGATCGTGTATTCCATCAGAATGGCATCTTCGCCGTTCTCGTAGTACCCCTTGCGCCTGCCGGTTTCACTGAAGCCCAACCGCTTGTAGAGGGTCAACGCCGAGAGATTCGAAACGCGCACTTCAAGGCAGACAACCCTGGCCCCCAGCGCCCCGAGCTCTCCGATGGCCCGGCGGACAAGTACTCCGCCGACCCCCTTTCCACGGCAATCAAATCGTACTGCCACATCGAGGATTTCCCCCTCGTCGAGAACGAGCATGGGGCAAATATAACCCGCCACGACACCATCAGCGGTACGTGCCACAAGGGGATATGAACGGGGTGAATTGAGCTCGTCGATGAAGTGCTCCCTTGACCAGGGTCGCGGAAAAGACACTGACTCGATCGCCGTCACCTCGTCGAGGTCACCGGAGGTCATCTGATGGATTGTAAGTTCATCCGTAACGCCCATTTTCGACCGCATCTTAAGCGAACGTCACCACCCTTGTAAACTGATTTTTTGGGCATTGACGCCCGCCAGATAGGGTTTGACTTTTGGTGGTTCATGGGGTAAATTTCTTCGTCATTTCACGGGAGGAAACATCTTGAGCGCCAAAGGAATTACCTATAAAGATGCCGGCGTCGACATCGATGCCGGCAATACGTTTGTTAAAATGATCAAACCTTTTGTTCGGGCCACGTCGAGACCGGAGGTCATCTCCGATATCGGCGGCTTCGGGGGCCTCTTCTCGCTCAACACCAACAAATACAAGAACCCCGTGCTGGTTTCCGGCACCGACGGAGTCGGAACGAAGCTTAAGATAGCCATGATGGCGGACCGCCACGACACCGTCGGGATCGACCTCGTGGCCATGTGCGTTAACGACATTGTCGTCCAGGGTGCCGAACCGCTCTTCTTCCTCGACTACTTTGCCACCGGCAGCCTCTCGCCCGAGCGCGGCGCTGCGGTCGTCAAAGGAATTTCCGAAGGGTGCATCCAGGCGGGATGCGCTCTCATTGGTGGCGAGACGGCCGAGATGCCCGGTTTCTACCAGGAAGGCGAGTATGATCTGGCAGGCTTCACCGTTGGCGTTGTGGAGCGGGACAAGATCATTGACGGATCGTCCATTACTGTCGGTAATACCCTCATCGGCCTCGCCTCGAGCGGTCTCCACAGCAACGGCTATTCCCTCGCCCGCAAGATCATTTTTGACACCCTAGGTCTCGGTATCAACGACACGCTTCCCGGATACGACCGGAGCGTTGCCGACGAATTGCTCACCCCGACCCGGATTTATGTAAAGTCTGTCCTCAATCTTCTCCGGGACTTCCGGGTAAATGGCATCGCCCATATCACGGGTGGGGGACTCCTGGAAAACATTCCCCGCATCCTTCCCAAGGGATGCAAAGCGGTCATCAGACGCGACAGTTGGACCATGCCCGAAATTTTCCGTATTTTGCAGAACGGCGGAAACATGGAGTGGTCCGAAATGTATCGGACCTTCAACTGCGGCATCGGCATGGTGCTTGCGGTTCCAGAGAACGATGTGGACGAAATCCTCATACGTCTTTCCGGCCTTCAGGAGAAGGCTTTCGTCATCGGAGAGGTGGCCAAGTGCGAGGCCGGCAACGAGTCGGTGGAGTTGATCTAAACGGTTATTCCCATGACTGATCTCCTTACTATCGGCGTTCTTGTTTCAGGAAACGGCTCCAACCTCCAGGCCATCATTGACCGGATCGAGGACGGAACCCTCCCAGCCCGAATTGCCTGTGTCATCAGCAACAAGGCCGATGCCAATGCCTTGGAACGTGCGAAACGCCACGGTATCCCCACCCATTTCCTTGACCATCGTGCCCACGCTGGCCGTGAATCGTATGATGCTGCCCTGGCAGAACTGCTCCGCTCCCACGGTGTACGCCTCGTAGTGTTGGCCGGTTTCATGCGAATCGTGACTCCGATACTGCTCGGAGCATTTCCCCATGCAGTCTTGAATATCCATCCGGCACTGCTTCCGGCATTCCCCGGGCTCCATGCCCAACAGCAGGCCTTGCAGTATGGCGTCAAAGTATCAGGGTGCACGGTGCATTTCGTTGACGAGGGAACCGATACAGGACCGATAATCATTCAAGCTGTTGTACCGGTTCTCGACAATGACACGGAGGAAACTCTCTCGGCCCGCATCCAGAAAGAAGAGCACCGCATCTATCCCGACGCAATCCATCTTTTTGCCAAAGACCGCCTCACCGTGGAGGGCAGGAAGGTAATCGTCGCACCGGCTCCGTGAACGTGATTTGAACGTTCATCCGCAGTATCCGGCGTAACGCAGGAATTCATGATACCCAGCTAAAGGACTTTCGTCATGAAAAGGATCGCTCCCCTGCTGATTGTTTTGTTGATTAATGTTCCAGTCGTCAAGGCTGCGGACACGATGATATTCCCTTCCAAAAACGGAAACATTACCTTTAACCACAGACGCCATATCGAACTTCTCAGGGAGTGCAAGAACTGTCACGACAAAACACCTGGTAAAATAGCTAATTTCGGCAAAGACTATGCCCACAAAACCTGCAAGGGATGCCATGAAGTCAGGGGAACGGGGCCAACGCGGTGCGCCCTCTGCCACAGGAAATAAGCGTCATTATTCGGTGGCGCGGTAAGCAAAAGGCCGGACCTGATAATGGTCCGGCCTTTTTTTGCTTTAATGACCACTGGATAAAGTGGACTGTCTTATGCCACCTTCTCGGATGCCTCATTCTCTTCCTTGAACCATTTCTCGAACCAGCTACGGTGATCTTTCGAAGCAAGAATCCTGAGATCGTTTGGCCCAAGCCAGACCCCACCGCAACCTGGACAACGATCAAGCGGAACCCCTCGGAAGGTCATTGCTTCAATCTCGTCTCCGCACTTGGGACAACGGTTCCGGCACAGTTCACGTACCAGTCGTTCGCGCTCTTCCTTCTGCATTTTCTCGATTTTTTCTTGTTCCTGCTTGTAGATGTACTGATTTTCGAGGGCCTTTTCGCGTTCCTTCCAGATGTTTTTCATAGCAAGCACCTCCCGAATCTGAGCGGTTTTTCTAAGAGAAAGTATAGCAGATTTGGACCATTTTCCCCAGATTTGTCCTGATGGCGCGCACGATTTCATTCAGTTTTTCAGGGCACATCCTCTTCTAGTGCATCCACACGGCACCAGACTCGTCCTTGATGGAAAAGGAGTTCGAGTCTGTCATTTGGGGCTAGTTGCCTGAACGTCTTGACCGTAGTCCGTTCTGGCAGTTTGAGGGCCACACTATACCCGCGCGCCAGGGTGCCAAGGGGTGAAAGTGCTTCGAGCCGTGCCGAATGCACAGCCGCAGCCTCACGGAAGCGGTCGAGATGACGCAGCAGGGCTATTTCACTTTTGTCGCCCAAGGCAATAACCCGTTCCCGTGCGCGCTCCACACCAAGGGACGGATTTCTGAGCCTCAAATGATTCCCAAGCGTTTCCAGCGTCCTCACATGATCTTTGACGGTTACCACGATGGCGCGTTCAAGTCGTATGGAAAGGTCATCCAGGCGTTGTGACAGGTGCCCTAACAGCACGGTAGGGTCGCGGAGGGCACGGCCCAATCCTTCCAATTCCCCCCCAGTCTCAGCCAAGAGGCGCCGCATTGTCTGTATAAGCCGGTGACGGAGGAACTCGACTTTCGACGCCAACTCCTCCTTGCTCTTGACGACCAGTTCTGCCGCTGCCGATGGAGTCGGTGCCCGAAGGTCAGCAACAAAGTCTGCAATGGTAAAATCGATTTCGTGGCCTACGGCAGTTATGATTGGTATCCGGGAGCGGTGGATCGCCCGAGCGACCTTCTCCTCGTTGAAGGCCCACAGATCCTCCAACGATCCCCCTCCCCTCCCCACGATCATGACATCAACGGCACCGTAACGGTTGAAGTCGGTGATCGCTTGGGCAATCTCGTCAGCCGCTCCTTCACCCTGGACTTTGACGGGTCTGATGAGAACCTCCACGTTGGCAAATCGTCGGTTCAGGACGTTGAGAATATCGTGAATCGCCGCCCCGGTTGCCGAAGTCACCACTCCGATCCGCTGCGGCAGGGACGGGATCGGCCTCTTGTGTTCCTCGGCGAAGAGTCCCTCCTTGGCCAATTTTCCCTTTAGCTGAATGAACGCAAGCTGCAGCGCTCCGACCCCCCGCGGCTCCAGATATTCAACGAGAAACTGATAGTCGCCCCGTTGTTCGTAAACCGTAATCCGCCCCCTGACGATCAATCCCATCCCGTCCCTGGGGCGAAATTTCAGGGCTCGGGCTGACGCACGGAACATGACGCAGCGAATCTGGGCGCCGGCATCCTTGAGCGTAAAATACAGGTGCCCGGAAGCAGGCATTGCAAGGTTTGAAACCTCACCCTCCACCCAAACGTGCTCGAAATTCTCTTCAAGTACTCCCCTGATGAGGGAGGTGAGTTGGGATACGGTTAAAATCCGTTTTTCAGGAAAGAGCTCCACAAAATCTCCTCGTAAATACTGCCAGTTGCAGAGGTTCTAGCATAGGGTTCGCGGCGAGTCAAAGCGGTTGACCGTCGCTGTCCCCTCAGTGTAGTATGGTCACCATGCAGAGTTATCCATACGTCATTACCGTCTCCTCGGAAAAGGGGGGCGTCGGCAAGACCACCCTCGCAACCAATCTAGCCATCTACCTGAAAGCTCTCGATGAAAACCTGCCGGTTTCCATCTTCTCCTTCGACAACCATTTTACCGTCGACCGGATGTTCGAAATCAGGGGACAACGCACGACCGGCACCGTGGCCGACTTCCTCCTTGAAACGTCGGGGAGGGATCTGATTCACACCGGTCAATACGGCGTCGGCTACATCCCCTCATCGTCGAACCTTTCAGACCTCAAGGGGACCGTCAAAACGCCGATGATGCTGGCGCGGCTTCTGGCTCTCTCAAGAATCCCCGGCATAGTTGTCATCGATACCCGGCCCGATCTGGACATCCTGACACAGAATGCTCTCTTTGCCGCCGACCGGGCCATTATACCCGTCAAGGACATGCCAAGCCTTGAGAACTGTCGCAACATTTTCGCACTGTTCGAGCAGCGTGGCCTCGATCGCAAGAGCCTTTCGCTCATCCCCTGCCTCGTCGACGAGCGAATCAAGTTCGATGGCCCCTTCGCCGACCAAAAGACCCTCCTGAAGGCCTATGCCATCAACCGAGGCTATCGTTGTTTCGAAACCTACATCTCCAAGAGCCCCAAGGTGGAGAGCCTCAATACAAACCCGGACGGAAAGATCTACCCGATCCTCACCCATGCCAAGTGGACGGAAGTCCACGGCCAGTTCGCCCAGCTTGCCCAAACAATTATCAAGGAATTCAGGGCCACCGCCGAACCGCGCGCCTTTCTCTTCCACCAGTGGCTCCAGAGCGAGGAAGAGAGAAAGAAAGAGTCCTTCTTTGCCAGACTCTCGGGGATCAAGTCGGAGTGTCTTCTTTGCGGACGCTCCGTCTCCGGCAAAGATAGCGACAGGGTGTCTTTTTACTTTGAGGTCTCCGACGGCAGTGCCGCCGGTTTTTTCGAAGAAGAGTGTTTCTTCCGTCTTCTCATGACGAACGTCTACAACCTGGACATTAATCTGGCGGATGACGATCCCACCCTTCAGATCATGCGTGATGCAGCCCGGGAATCGGCGTTCGTCTTCAGACCGGTGACCAATGGCAGCGGCACAACAGTCGATTTCCACCGTTTCGGCCTCGATGGGGTGCATCTTCTGAGAAAGGCCTATCCTCTGCGGGAATTTGAGGGGGGGATGCTGAGCAGGGAGAAAAGCAGGCTGTTTTCATTGCTTTCGGAAACCTTTGGCAACCGTCTGGAGGCCTCACCCGACGCTTTTCTGCTCGTTCACCCTGTTCACCAGGAAAAGCCGGAAGCGATCCTCCAGGAAGAAAGCTACCGGGGATTCACGCGCCTCAGACAGAGGATTGCCCAGCAGGTCCTGCATCCTAACTGACGGAAATGTGTCAGTGTACGAGCGATGAGGCGAGGACAAAGGTGATACCCTCATCCCGCAGTTTTGGCAATCCTAAGGATAAGGCTTGGATAGTGGCAGGATGGGGGTGGCAAATGGCAATGGCACTTCCCCTCTTGCGGGCTATGGCCGCTGCCTGCCTGAGTTGCTTCGAGATATATCCAACATCCTGGATATTGTCGAGGAAGACGGCCCTGGAGGCGGTTCTTACGCCCAGTTCACGCGCCATCGACTCTCCCGCCGATATTGCCGAGGTTTTGCTGTCCACAAAAAACAGCCCCTTCTCCTTCAGAATCCCCAGTACCACCGCCATCTTCTCCCTGTTTTCGGTGAATGCCGAGCCCATGTGGTTGTTGGCGCCAACCGCCTGGGGGACTTCTCGGAAATAACCATTCATACGGGCGGAAATCTCTTCGTTTCCCTGGCTGAGAAGAAGTCCGTTCTCCTCAAGACGGCGTTCAGGATACCCCTTTGGCTCCATGGGCAGATGGATCATCACCTCTATTCCCCGCCGTTGCGCCTCTTGAGCCACCTGGCGCGCCTTTGGAAGCCCCGGAATAATGGAAAACGTCACAGGAACGCCGATATCAATAAGTGAACGGGCCTCCTGCGTTCCCTTTCCCATGTCATCAATAATGATTGCGAGACTCCCGGAAGCAGCAGGACGTGGGCGCGCATGTCGCTCTGACGGTGGTGGCACAACTGTTGCCGTATAGTCCTCATGAATAACCGGGGCCTTTTCCTTGTAGTCACGTGGCGGGAGCTTATGCCGTTCCATGACTTTCGGGAGATCCGGTTTTGTCGCGGGCCGCTTGTCTTTAATCAGGCCGTCAATAAGGAACACAGACGCCACGGCAAGAGTGGCGAGAACAATGAAAATAAGGATCGGACGCAAACTTCGGCCACCCTTTTTTCTATTTACCCGTATTTTATCATTTCGAGATTTTGCCACAGATAATCCTGAAGGTTATATGCTAACTATAACGTGTATAACACAGCACAATAGTTATGGGCAACGGACTTTGAACTGTACAAAAGACAAAGCCCGCCGTGGAATGGGCGGGCTTTGTCTGCATAGTGATACGGAAAACTTCTTACTTCTTCTTATTTTTATTGCCTTCGCGTTCTACTAGATAATTGGCGGTATATATGTAGTCATCCACGTAATCACGCTTCCCATCGCCATTGAAGTCATATGCCGGTGCCTTATCGGTTCCTACCTTGGAGAGAAAAAGTAAAAAATCTGCTTCATCTGTCACACCGTTTCTGTCGAGATTGATATCCGCCTTGGGTGCGACGGTAAAAGGATAGTCTACTATCTTTTCCCCCATAACGATGGTAAGCGTAGCCTCAAACCTTCCGGCTTCAGGGATGGCTTCTATCAGCCAACGATTATCTCCCAACTTCTTCAACGACTTGAGACCGGCTCCTCTTAAGGCAAAGTTTGGTGCATCATTGCCGCTATCCGGTAGTTCAATTTGGACTTTTATCATCGTTTTTCCGTCGGCAATACAAATCGGAGGATCCTGCTTGATTGATGTGGCCACGGGTTCATCAAACAACGCTAGAAGAGATTTTGGTGCTTTAACACCCGAATAAGCTTTAAACCGTTCAAGTACTCCTCTGAAAACCACGTATTTTTGTCCCTGTGACGACGGAACAGACGCTGAAGGGGGAGAAACTGGTGCTGCCGGATGTTGATACTCTTTGATTTCCCGTTCATCGGCATCGGGGGATGATTGCCACTGCGTGGGTTGCTCGCCTAACGTCGACTCTTGTGCGCTGGGCGCTGTCGGTTCCAAGGGTGACTGTGCCCCCTCAGGTGAACCCAAAATGATAGTACCTTGTGCTATAAACGGTATCTTGGATTCTTGCTTATCCGAGGAACCTCCCTTATCCGAGGAACCTCCCTTGTCAGAGGAATCTCCTTTATCCGGATAATTTTTTGTGCCTGTGGAGTCTGTGTTCGTGGGTCCTGTGCTTGAGGATCCTGTGCTTGAGGATCCTGTGCTTGAGGATCCTGTGCTTGAGGATCCTGTGCTTGAGGATCCTGTGCTTGTGGATCCTGTGCTTGTGGAGCCTGTGCTTGTGGAGCCTGTGCTTGTGGAGCCTGTGCTTGAGGATCCTGTGCTTGAGGATCCTGTGCTTGTGGAGCCTGTGTTTGTGGAGCCTGTGTTTGTGGAATCTCCTGTGCCTGAGGAATTATCTTCTCTGGTTTCACTCGTCAAGGGACTATCGATCGGTTGATTCGATGCGTCAAGACCGGTTAACTGGCAGGTGAGCGCCGGCTTTCCCCACGACTTGCCGAGGGGGGAAAATGTAACGGTTGCCACCGTGCCTGAACCGGAGACAGGCGGCTCATTGACCATGGCTACCTGTACCGTTCCAGACGTTTCTACAATGTTCGGCACGAAAACCAGCCAGGTGGCTAAATCACCACTGACCACCTTGGGGCTCGACAATGATGCCTTGTCGTAAGTGAGAGTAAAATCAATAGCGCCAACATTGATGAGACCGAGAGCAACAACCTTGTATCCTCCGTTGCCCATATCCACCAGGCTGAGACCAGTGCAGGATGCGGCGGCCTCATAAGTCATTGGAGAAATGATTAGTTGTGCACCCAACAGTAAAAGGGAAAGGCTTTTGACTTTCATTCACTTTCCTCCGTAAAACAGAATCTTTCAGCAGAAATCCGGGATACCATGCCAGAGGTGTGATTACGATGGCATTCATCACCTTGCTTGCTGTCTGCTGATTACTACGTTTATTGCCTCAAAAATGGCCGTTTCAGAAAACAATCCCGCTAATTGACGCAATTGCAGCGACGCAACTAGGAATGACCTGAGTGGCAGAGCCTTCTGGGCCGAGATTCACCACGAAAAACAATCTCACGATTGAGGGTTTAGCACATACAATGCCAAAAGAATATGGTCCCTCAGAAGATGCATTTATGCACATGAAGGTTTAGCCTGGCAGCAAGTGGTAACACTACAGATCAGCTGGTTGTGTGAACGGCTTTGAGGAAGGAAATTGCTTCAACGGCGTCGTTGTTGCCTTCGAGTTGGTAAACCTTTTGAAGGGAAGTAAGGACTGATTCGTGGAGCCTTTCAAGTTCCGCTCGCTCCGCACAGATATGATGATCGAAGGGCTCTTCGGGAAGGAACTCCCCGGAATATTCATCCTGAGCAGCTTCGAGATATCTCCTGGCTCCGGAGATATCGCCACGAGCCAGCATCTTGATTCCGGTCTGAGCGTATCCTTTGAACTGGCTCGAATCAAGGGAGAAGATATTGAAATCGAGACGGATGGCTTCACCAAGAGTCATAATGGGATTAATGCTGCGCGGGCCCATAAATGACTTGCGGAGTCTGCTCAAGGTGGTTTTGAAATTCTTTGCGCCGGAGACCGGATCGCAGCCTGGCCACAACATGTCAATGAGTTTGTCTCTGTGAAGCCACTGGTCGTAGGAAATGAGCAAATAGCAGAAGAGTATTCTCGCCTTCTGGCTTTCCCATAAAATGGTCATAGGGAAATTGAGATAAGAAAGTCCCAGTCCACCAAAGGTTTTAATGGAAATTTGCTCAGGGTTGGCAAATCCTTTATCAACTATTGCACATGAAGGCCGTGGGTTCATTTTTATTAACCATAATTAAATTACAAACGATTTCTCGTTTTGTACTACAAAAGGAGAAATGAGTCAAGAAATGCTCCCTTCAAAAACAGATGCATAAAAAAAGAGGGGATAGGCTCCCCTCTTTTTTTTACTTCTGCCCCGCCAATTGACCTAATTGGCCCTATTCATCGTCTTAAGGATTTCCCATCCTTTCAGGAGATCAAGCGCGCGCAACACTTGGTAATCCCCTTTCAACTGATCATCACTCCTGGCGGCGGGAGACTTGCCTTTATCCGTTTTCTTGTCTTCCCCCTCCACCTTCTCTCCGGATTCAAAGTGGTTTTCCAGATCCTTTTCCCGGATATGGCCATCCTTTTTCTCAGTTGGTTGAATTTCGGCACGTTCCACAATGATGTCAGGGGTTATTCCCTTTGCCTGGATCGATCGCCCATTCGGCGTGTAGTAACGTGCTGTAGTAAGACGCAGTCCCGAATCATCAGAAAGCGGAATGATTGTCTGCACCGAACCCTTGCCAAAACTCTGCGTCCCCATAACGACTGCCCGCTTGTGGTCCTGCAAGGCACCGGCAACAATCTCGGAAGCACTCGCACTGCCACCGTTGATTAGCACAACCATCGGATAGGCCGGTTCCGTTCCTCCCTTGTGGGCGTTGAACTGCATCCGTGAATCCTTCTCTCGACCTTCTGTATAGACAATAAGTCCTTGCTCGACAAAATGGTCTGCGACCTTGACCGCCTGGTCCAGAAGCCCGCCGGGATCGTTGCGAAGGTCAAGGACAAGCCCCTTCAAGGACCCGCCATTTTCCTCCTTCAGCGTCGCGAGAGCCTTCACCAGATCATCATCCGTCTTCTCCTGAAACTGGGCTATTCTGACGTAACCATACCCATTCTCGAGACTCGAGAAACGGACACTCTTAACCTGGATGATGTCACGTACAAGGGTGAAGTCCTTCGGCTTGTCAAATCCTTCCCGCACAATGGTCAGGATGACCTTGGTCCCCTTTGCGCCGCGCATCCGCTTTACGGCATCCATAATGGTCATGTCCTTGGTGAAGCGGTCATCAATCTTGAGAATCTGATCACCAGCCTTGATTCCGGCGCGGAAAGCTGGGGTGTCCTCAATTGGCGAGATAACCGTCAGGATACCATCCTTGATGGTTATCTCTATGCCGAGCCCCCCAAAGGATCCCTTGGTGTCTATCTTCATTTCCTTGTACATATCAGGAGGCATAAAGGAGCTATGGGGATCTAAAGATGACAGCATGCCGTTGATGGCCCCATAGATGAGTTTCTTGGTATCGACCTCTTCAACGTAACTCTTTTTTACGATGGCGAGGACATCGGTAAATAATTCGATGGATTCATAATCGTTTCCGCCCTCTGCCGCACAGTGTTTCTGGGCGACAAAGGCTCCTCCCGCAAGCATCGCAAAGAGCACTACCGCCAACAGCACAATTTTTCTACCTTTCCTGGTTCCAAACATCATGCCTCCCGCGATGATTAGTTCAGTCTACCTGCACCATGACGCCGGATCGACCGGCCGTCCCTGATAACGGATCTCGAAATAGAGCATATCACCCCGCGGGGAATCGACATCCCCGACACTGGCGATTGTCTCGTTTCTCGCCACCTCAGCTCCCACCCGTTTGGCGATTCGCGAAGCATGGGCGTAAAGACTGAAAAATCCTCCGCCATGATCAACAATCACCATATTACCGTAACCTTTAAAGTAGTTTGCAAAAATGACTTTGCCTTCGTAGACAGCCTTGATATCGGCACCAGAGGGGGCTGCTATGGAAACACCGTTACTTACGGTGTAGGAATTGAATTCCGGATGTTTATGGCGCCCGAATCCGCTCACAATTTTGCCACTAACAGGCAGTGACAATCTCCCCCGCTGAGCGCCGAAACCCTTGTCAGCAATGGGAGGCATTACCGGTGACATCCCCTTTGCCGATGGTTTACGAGCAGCTGAAGTATAGCTTTTTCTACTCATGGCTTCAAGCTTTCGCACCATTGCCTGAAGCCTTCCGGCGTTGACCTGGAGCTCACGCAAGGACGCCAGATGGGCCTGCTTGTCTTGCCGTACCTTAACGAGATAGGCCGCCTTCTTGTTTTTTTCGCCCGTGATCTCCTGCTTTTTCTGCTCGATGCCGACCTTGAGACGTTCCTTACGGTTGGCATCGTTTTCGAGTACCACTTTAAGCTTTGAAAGCTCCTCAATTTTCTTGTTGTAGTCGGCAAAGAGTTTTCGGTCGTTTTCAATGACCGATCTCATATACCGCAGGTTTTCTACCATCTGGGGGAACGACTCAGAGGAGTAGAAAACCCTTACATTACCGATCTCCCCGGCTTTATAGACGGCAACAAGTCGGCGCTCAATCTCATGTTTTTTTTGCTCAACTTCATTCCTTACGGTATTAATTTCCGTCTCGGTCTTCGAGATGGTTCGCTCCACGCCCTGGAGTTCCCTGGCAAGGGAAGCAAACTGAGCTTCCTTTTGCTTGAGGTTCCGGTCAATGGCTTGCAATTCGCCTGACACCTGCTGCTCCACCTTTGTGGTCTTTTTCAGAAGTTGCTTCTTCTCCTTGATTTCTTTCTTGACCCCCTGCAGCTGGTCACGCACATCGGCATCGGCTGCAGCCGCCGCAAGGAGCACCACCAGCAAAGCGGTTATGGGATGTAGCCATCTCATTGCGGGTTATTGATGAATCGTTTCAGAGAAGTGAGGCTGCCAAGGAAACCGAGGACCACTCCTCCGGCAAGAATTCCGGCAATGTACAATGGCGGAAGGAATGAAAGCCCCGATACCGACGAGGAGAAGTTAACGAAATTCGTGGCGCTGTGGAGAAAACCGAAAAAAGCAGCCACAAGGATGAGAAGTGACAGGACTGCTCCGGCAGCGCCCTGGATGATTCCCTCAATGAGGAAAGGGGCCTTTATGAAAAATCGGGAGGCCCCCACAAGCTCCATCACCTCGATCTCCTCTTTTCTGGCGTAGATTGTCAATTTTATGGTGTTTGACACAATAAAGAGCACTGCCATCAGGAGAAATCCTCCAAGGAGCGCTCCCACAAAGCGAAGGAAGTTCATGAACGTATTGAAGCGCCTGACCCATTCTTCGCCATACTGGACCTCCGCTATGCCGGGAACCTTTTTGAGCCGGCCAACATAAGCCTCCATGGCTGTATCTTCGCGACTATTACGCTTCAGAGTTATCTCGATGGAAGAAGGAAGCACGTCCGCCGGAACCCCTTCAAGGAGGGTTTCCTGGCCCTTCAGACGTCCGCGAAAACGCTTCATGGCTTCCTGTTTGCTGACGTACCCGACCTTATCAGTCCCGTCGATGGCCTTCACCCTCGTCATGATAGTAGAAAGTTCCTGGGGAGTTGGCTCAGTGTTGAAATACGCAGTCACCTGAATCTTCCCACTCCACTCATCGGCCGTAGACTCCAGATTCACGAAAATGAGGAGGAAAAGCGAAACGATAAGAAGCGCCAGGGTTATGGTACCGATGGCGAGGACGTTCACCAGAACGTTCTGACGAATATTGAGGAGTGCCCGGGCAAAGAAGTAGCGGATCCTCCCCCCTACCCCGTCTCCGGACATGGTGGGACGAATAGACGGCTTATTTCGGGACATCGGTATCCTCCGCAACGCGGCCCCTATCCAGCACGATAACGCGCCTATGGCTGTTCTCGATCACTCGGCGATCATGGGTCGCCACCACCACCGTGGTACCCTTGATGTTCGCTTCCCGGAATATGGACAGAATCTGTTCCTTGTTCTCGTCGTCCAGATTGCCGGTCGGTTCGTCTGCAAGGAGAATCTTCGGCTCATTCACCAGTGCCCGGGCCAATGCGACCCGTTGCTGCTCTCCTCCGGAAAGCCTTAGGGGGGTGGCGTTGATCTTGTGCTCTATCCCCATTTGTTTCAGAACATGGTAGACTTTTTTGCCGATATCGCGCTTACTCCAGCCGAGCACCTCAAGGGTGATGGCCACGTTTTCAAGAACCGTCCGGTTGGGGAGGAGCTTGAAATCCTGGAATACAACGCCGATGGTTCGACGCAGGAGCGGAATCTGTGCCCTAGTGAGTCGGGTGATGTTCTGCCCATCGATGAGGACCTGCCCACGCGAGGGGATAAGCGCCCCATAGACCAGTTTCAGCAGGGTCGATTTTCCTGCCCCGGAAGGTCCTGTAACAAAAACAAAGTCCCCTTTGGGGACCTTGAGGGAAACGTCGTTCAATGCTGCCGCGTCGCTCTGATACGACAGGAAAACATTGTGAAACTGAATCATTGTATCCTCTTTCCTCGTCACTGCTCCGTGGCGGCATTACCCCGCAACACGCTACCATTCTTTGTACGGTTTTCCGTCAGTTCCCACCAGATCAGAACCACTATGTACATCGTAGACGTTGCCGGTGTCCACTTTTCCGGACGCCGCTTCGGCAGTCGGTTCCGGGGGAGCGATAGTTTCCCAGCTGTCAGCTTTCCTGGTAAAGGGATCCGTTGGTAAGCCGTGGATATACTTCTTGTCGACTAGATCCTGGAGCGAATCAGGATACTTCCCCTGGTCGGCGTAAAATTGGTCTATGCTGCTTCGGATGCTGTAAAGGTTCTCCCGCAATACTGCCTCTCTCGCCTTGATGAGACTCCACTTGTAGCTCGGCACAGCAATGGTGGCCAGGATGCCGATGATGGTCACAACAATCATCAGCTCCACAAGCGTAAAGCCTTTGCATTTTGTTAGCAATTTTCGGAAGCTCGGCACGTTACCAGTCCTTGTATTTTGTCCCGTCGATGGCCGTACCCTCGCTCAGGGAATAGACGTCATACACGTCTGAATTGTCCCACGTCGTGCTATCGGGCTCGTCCTTGTAGGAACGCAGACCCCATTCGGGCTTTTCACCCGACGCGGGACGGTTGAAGGGATCTACGGGAATCCTCCGGAGAAACTTTTTTTTGGTCGACTTCGCTTCGCCGCCGAAATCGGTACCCGTAACCAGGACCTCCAGGGTTTCGGGATATCCTGTTTCATTCAGGATCTGTTTCCCCTTGTGGGCGTCGTCATAGGCTTTTTTGTACTCGTCTATGGCAGTGCGGATCTCCCTGAGCGATCTGCGCAGTTCAAGCTCCTTGTTCCGCTTGACGGTCATCTGGGTAAAGGGAACCACCACCGTCGCCAGTATACCGAGAATGGTAACGGTCATTATGAGCTCAATAAAGCTCAGGCCCTTACGGTTTCGTATATACCTCACTGTCGAAACACCGATAAACTTCACGCTCACTTAACTTCAACAACGGTATTGTAGGGTACGACTTCAATCGGCTTGTTTGCCTGGTCGGTGAAGTTCACGCTCTGTAGCCCAAGGCTGGCCGGCCCCTTGTTCTTGGCAGTAAAGGTCGCCGTGAGGAGCGAACCGGCACCATCGATGCCTTCGGCACCGGTTCGTGCCAATGTAATTGTCACCCTTCCCTTCGCCTTGTCAGCCTGGGCGCTGAAGCTGGTCGGCTTGCCATCCCGATTCAGGAACGTCCCTTCGACTGCTCCCACATAATCTATGAAAATTGGGTCGTAGAGAAGTATAAAGGGCGCCTTAAGGAGACCCTTGACATCGGAAACCCTGATTTCGACCTTGAACTGGGAGCCAAGATTCACAGCTGCCGGTGCGGATATATTAAGGCTTCCGCGCGCGGCTGGCGCAGGTGCTGCAGCAACAGGAACAGCTGACGCTGCTGCCACTGCCGCAGCAGGCGCCGCAGGAGAAACCGGTACTACGGGAAGGGGCGCAACCGCCTGAGATTGCACTGCGGACGGCGGGGCAGACTGCTGACCCGGAGCCGGCGGCGCCGATTCTTTGATTTCCGGGGAAGCCGTTGCCTGGGGGGCTGGCGTGGGTGCCAGACTACCGGGAATGGGTTGTTGAGGTGCAACTCCTCGGCTAGGTGCAGGACCAGAAGCAGGAACAGGTGCAGGCGATGCTGCCGGCTGCTTGACGGTTTTGGGTTGGCCGATGGCAAACTCCGGCTCAAGCTCAAATGAAGCGAATGGCTTGACAACCGAAGGATCGTCCTCTTTGCCGGACCAGAAGGAAACAAGATCCGGTTCGGGAACGGTGACAGAGCGAACCAGACGCGGTGTAATCGCGAGAATCAGCTCACGCTTCTGGTTATCATTAGAGTTACTGGATAGAAGCGGACCAATGATGGGGATGTCGCCCAGTAAAAAGATTTTCTGTTTTCCCTTCTGCTTGTTGTCTTCAATCAGCCCACCAATGACACTCGTTTCCCCATCCTTGAGATTCAAGACCGTATCAAGGTTACGGGTTCCGATGGTTACGACCGTTGTCGCAGAATCCGTTCCGCCCACTGTCTGCTTATCGACAATCGAACTGACCTCAAGTCCAAGCTTGATAGAGACCTCGTTATTGAGCATGATGGTCGGTTCAGCGTTCAACTTGACGCCGACATCCACGTATTGGACGTTTACGCTGAAGCCGCCGGTTGTACCGGTTGTTGACGTGGTCGTAATCGGCACTCGGGTACCAACGGTGAACTTGGACTTTTCCCGATTCTTGACTCTGATTTTCGGGTTGGCAAGCACCTCCGCGTTGGTAATGCTCTTGCCAAAACTGTACGAGGCACTGGGGACCGTCAAAAATCCGCTGTAACCGTTCCACGAGAACGTCTGCAACAACTCACTCCCAGCCGTTCCCTGTATCGTTGTCCCTGTGCTTGAACTCACCGATGACCTTGAGAACGTATCATTCAAGAATCCCCCGCCCGGCGTCTGGGTATTCAGGGACACGGCATATTTACTCAGGGCGAGGCCAAAGTTCTCAATGTTCCGTTTCGACACCTCGATGACCTCAACGTCCAGAAGCACCTCGGCATCGGGAACATCATTGGCTTCGAGGATCTTGCCCGCCACATCAACCAGTTCAGACGTATCACGCACAACAATAGCGTTCAACTCTTCATTGACGTAAACCTTGCGAACCTGAAGCATCGTCCGGAGAAGGTTCACCGCCTTCTTGGCATCGAGGGTGTTCAGGAAAAACGTCTTGACGACCAGATCTTCATATTGCTTTGATTTCTCGGGAGTTTTTGGAAAGATGAGAATGGTGCTCTCGTTCAGCACTTTCTTACCGAGCTTGTTCATGTTGGTCAACAGGTCGAGGGCTTGCTGGAAATTTGCATTCTCCAGATAAATAGTTACTTTTTGATCCTTTATAGTGTCGTCAAAGATAAAGTTGATTCCGGAAAGTTGGGTAACTATGTAGAAGACGTCTTTCAGGTTCGCGTCTTTGAATTTCAGGGTAATTGGCTTTGTGGACTTCAGATTCAACTCATACCCTTCCAGTCGGGTTTTTTTTGTGCTCAGCAGACGCTCAAGGGCTTCCTTTGCCTCTTTGTTTTGCCCGTCGAGGTCAAGGGCCTTGCGATAGGCCTGGAGCGCTTCCCTTGGCTTATTACCCCGCTCAAAATCCTGTCCTTCTTTGAAATAGGTTCTCGAATTTTTCTGGCGAACGAGCTTATCGCTCTCCTGTTTCGCCCGTTGAAGCGACGGATCGAGGGCAACTGCTGCCTGATACTCGACGAGCGCCGCATCGTAATTCTTAAGGGCAATGAACTCATCTCCCTTGCTCAGATGTCGAAGCGCAGCTTCCTCGCTGGTCTTGAGGAGCCTCATGCGGTATTCGTTCATCTCCGGATTGGATGCGACCGCCTCGGAATACTTGATGACAGCCTCGTCTAGCTTTCCTTCCCGCTCAAGGCGCTCTCCCTTACTGAATGCAGTCAGTCCGGCCCCGCACCCTGACAGGAAAGCAAAAAAGGACAAGAACGCTATTATCTTGAAAATGATCCTCATGTATGCGGCTCCTTAAACCATCGGACGTTCATCGTATCTGGCCGGCGAGAGGCCGGTTCTCGACAAGAGGAATCACCATCTCGCTTCCGTCGGTAAGAGAGCGGATTGACAGCGCCTCATCGGTGATGGTTGTCGCTTCGTAGTTCCCGGCAATTTTGTCGCCCTGACGTACAAGGATAATCTCCTTGTCACGGGCAAGAAAGATGGTTTTGTGGTTGTCCTTCTTGAGAAACCCCAGGAAGGTGAATTTTGCCATGTCCCGCACCACCTGCGGCGGTTGCGGAGCGACCGGCATCGGAGGCGGCAGCGCCACCGGAGCTGCAGGCGGAGGCGGCGGAACGGCCTTCGGTAACATCATTGGCAACGGACGCGATTGCTTCGTTTCGCCACGGAAAATGGGACGGAATATATTTCGTCGAAAACCGGCAAACCGGTTCGAAGTACATTCAAGAAGATCAAGCCTGAGCTTCCTATCGTCGGTTGCAACCGCTCCGGTAGGCTTTGGGGAACGGCTGACCTTCGCCGGGGGGGGGGGCACCTTCGATACCGTCTGCTGGCGCGGCATTCTGATGTAGCTCACGATGGCGGCGACCACGAACACCACCAGGAGAATGGAAAGAATGAGCCTCTGACGGTTCATTTCCCCTCCGGACGCAGATAGGCTGAAAGTTGCATCTTGAGGGAAACCGCCTCCTCGGTCATGCTGGTGTTTGAGAGGGAAATCGAGTCTATCGTCAAAAGCCCTCCGTGACACTGAAGATCGGAAATGAAACTCTTTATGCCGGCGTATTGACCATCGAGACTCATTGTCACGCCATAGACGACCAGATTCGCCTCCTTCTGGGCCTCGGGTTTATAGGTGATTCCCTTGACCTTCAACCCATTGTTGGCAGCTATTTCAAAAACTTCCATCATCTGCCGGGTAAAATCCCGCTTCAGAGGTATGCGCTCCTGAAATGCTGCAAGGTCGGCTGTCCCTTGGCGATAAATCGCCGCCAGGTCCCCGCCGCCACCCGTCACGAGACGACGCTTCTCAGTCCATTCATCCTGGAGCTTGACGAGTTTCGGCTCCTGAACCAACTGGGAGTAAATCACGATCCCCATATTCGTCAGAATGAGAACGAGGATCACGGCAATTGGCATCCGTTTGGCCTTAAGGACCTCCAAAAGCTGGTTTCTGGTCATTGGAAATCCACCTTGCACGTAACGGTGAATCCCACACCCCTCTGATCAGTTCCCTCCTTGACTTCCGTCTGGCTCTGGAGAAACACGTCGGTAAACCGGGGGACTCCTTCGAGATTTTCCACAAAGGTCCTCAAATTGCGAAACTCCTTCGCGGTTCCAGCGAGCGTCAGGGTCCCCTCTTTGAGTTTCGGCTCTATGGATGAAAGAGTAACGCCATCGGGCACTACAGACTCCAACTGATCTAGCAGAAGGAGCCAATTAAACCCTCTTTTCTTGAGGATTCCATTGGTGACTGAAATTTTCTTTATGATCCCCTGATACTCCTGCTCCGTCACTCCCTTGGCTGATGTCGCAAAACGTTCCTGAAGCTTCGCCAGTTCACCTTCAAGTTGCTTTGCCTGACCGGCGTTCGTGGCGACCCCTTTGACGAAGAAGAACATGACCAGCACCAGCATAGCGACAGCAGCGGCCAAAGCAGCATTCAGTTTTCGCGTATCAATAAAATAGCGAGTCGAAAGATTGATCTTCAGATCCATCAGAGATTCCTCGTTGCAGCACCAACGGCAGCTGCCAAGGAAGCCAATGGCACCCCACCGCCCACCACGGAAGAGGCCGGATTGTCAATAAACGTATCCGGTGAAAGCATGAAGGGCTCCAGTCCGCACGCTTCGGTAATGACTGTCCTGAACAACTCACCATCCCCGGGGGGCGCCAGACAGAAAGCTTCGCGAAACTCCCGCCCAGGATTCTTGTCCCGATAAAAAAGAAGCGAATTATTGGTTTCCATGAAAATACGGTTCATATCAAGATCGGAGCCCGGCAGTTCCTTTGCCCGGTAGAACTCAAGCACATCGTGATGAAATATAAGTATACTCAACACATTATCATGGCATGCAGCAAACAGGGAACTTTCGCTCATGGCTATCCGCGGAGAAAAGAGCCGATAGAGGTTAAATGAGGTGAAATCGATGTGAGCCGGTTGAATTCCCGCTTCGGCCAGCAGTTCTTCGTACTGGCTGATCACTTGCCGTGCAATGATTGCTACAAGAACCGATATCTCGCCGTTCTCTTTTTCTCGCAGAATCTGATAATCAAGATGCATTTCGTTTACGTCGAAAGGAAGACTCTTTTTGAGCTTCCACCGGATAATGTCGGATCCCTCGTCACGGCTCTTGAAGCGAGTCTCAAGATCAAGAATGGCCACCCGCCCACAGGCGTCGGGCAGTGACACCGAGACAAGGCCGGTACGGTGCAGAAGCTTCAGGTACGCCTCTTTCACCTCCCTGACGAAAAGAGCCGGCTCCGCAACGTTCGGCTCGCGATGAACGAGTCTAATGGTTCCGGCCGGGAACTGGGCGGTTTCACAGGCGAGCAGTTTCGGCCGGTTCTTCTTTCCGCCTATCGCTGCCATCCTGACCCCGTGATGGGTTATCTCCATCCCCACTGCATTACGGGAAAAAAACATGAAAGCCTTTCATCGATAAAGTAGACCAAGCGCTATTCAACAAAGGTGACACGATTGATTTCCCGCAGAGACGTTTCTCCGGCCAAGACCTTTTCCACAGCCGACTCGCGAAGAAAAACCGTCCCCGCTTCCCGGGCGGCCACCTTGAGTTGGGCAGCCGGCGTCTTAGACATGATCAGTTCACGGATGTGGTCGTTGAGATCAAGCAGCTCAATTATGGCGGAGCGGCCGCGATAACCAGTGCCGTTACACTCGTCGCACCCGCGTGCATCGAAAAAGGTTACGCCGCGACACTGCTCCGGGTCAAGTCCTGATTCAACGAGAACCGAATCAGGATGCACAGTCGGCAACTTGCAGTGGGAGCAGAGCTTGCGTACCAATCGCTGAGCCATGACGCAGTTCAGGCAGGAAACAAAGTTGTAGGGGTCGATACCCATGTGAATAAAACGACCGAGAACGTCAAACACGTTATTGGCGTGTACCGTGGTGAATACCAGGTGCCCCGTCAGTGCGGATTGCACGGCGATCTGGGCAGTTTCAGGGTCGCGGATCTCCCCCACCATGATCTTGTCAGGATCGTGCCGAAGAATTGAACGCAATCCCCGGGCAAAGGTAAGCCCCTTCTTCTCGTTGACCGGAATCTGGACAATGCCCCGCAAGGCATATTCAACCGGATCCTCGATTGTGATGATCTTCTCCTCGCCGGTATGAATCTCGGTAAGAGCAGCATACAGAGTCGTGGTCTTGCCTGACCCGGTTGGTCCGGTCACCAGCACCATCCCGTAGGGCTCGCGGACCTTCTTCCGCAGTCTTTTCATCTCCCGCGGGTTCATGCCAAGGGTTTCGAGGGTCAGCCCCTTGAGATCGGAGGCGATGCTCTCCTTGTCGAGGATACGGATAACAGCGTCTTCTCCGAAGGCGCTCGGCATGATTGAAACGCGGAAGTCGATGGCCTTGTCGGCAATCCGGACCTTGAAACGTCCATCCTGGGGAATGCGCCGCTCTGAAATGTCGAGCTCACTCATGACCTTGAGGCGTGAGATGATCGGTGCCTGGAAATGGACGTCGAGGGTCTCCGTTGCCCGGTAGAGAACCCCATCGATCCGGTATTTGATGACGACCCCTTCCAGCGCCGTTTCGATATGGATATCGCTTGCCCTTCGTGTCAGGGCATCCATGACTGTAGAGTTGACCAGCTTGATGATGGGGCTCGTATCGGCGGAGATCTTCTCCATGGAGAGGATCTCCTCACCTGTCTCGTTCTCCCGTACGAGTTGGAGCATGAAGTCCTCGGAAACTTCCTTGAGGACCCGGCTCGTGGCCTCTCCTTTTTTCAGGATGGCGGAAATCGCCGATTCGGTGGCCAATTTAATGATAAGAGGCCGATCGAGGAGGAGTTCAAGCTCGTCGAGCTTTATGACATCGGTGGGATCAGAGATGAGGATGACAAGGCTGTTGCCCTGCTCCTCCAAGGGAACAAAACGGAACCGGTAAATGGCATCGGGAGGAAGCGCATTGAGAATTGCCTCATTGGGCCGCAATCCCCTGGCATCGACGTACTCCAAGCCGAATTGCTCCGCCAGTGCTTCCGCCAGGGACTCCTCGGTAATGAAGCCTTCTTCGACGCATATCTCCCCGAAACGCTTTGTGGTTACCTTCAGTCTTTCGACGACGAAGGGGAGATCATCGGTTCTCAATATCCCGCGCTCAATAAGAATTTCGCCGATGTTTTTCCTTTTAAAGACATGCTTCATCATGGTTTGTATCCGATCAGGCCTTGTGCCCGCAATTAGTCTCCGACCTTTGGTTAACCAACTGTCCCAGCGATCTTGAATACCGGAAGATACATGGTAATGATGATGACGCCGACCACCAGCCCCATGACAATCATTATGGCGGGCTCGATGGCAGTGGTAAGGAGATGAAGCCGTGCATCGATATCACTTTCAAAATATTCCGAGATGTCGCTCAACATCTCCTCCAGTGATCCGGTTGTCTCGCCTACACCGAGCATGCGGAGCGCCAGAGGTGGCATGAATTTTACCGACTCAATGGCATTGGAGAGGCTCATCCCCTCCTCCACCTTAACGACCGCCTGGAGAAGCCTTCTTTCGAGAACCACATTATTAAGCGTGCCGACCGACATCTTCAGTGACTCAACGATGGGAATACCGCTGCCGATGACTGTTGCGAGCGTCCGGGTAAAGGAGGCGACGGCAAACTTCGAAAAAACCTCGCCGATAAAGGGGAGTCGTATCCTGAGATCGTCAAACCAGAAGCGTCCCCGTTCGGTTGCGGACCAACGACGCAGGCCCATGACAACACCGGCGATCAATGCAAGTACAAGGAGTATGTAGTGTTTGAGTGCAGAGGAAAACGAGATTAAAATCCGCGTGGGAAGAGGCAATTGCGAACCGGCATCAGCATAAACCTGACTGAAGGTCGGGACCACGTACACCAGCAGGAAAGCAATTGCAATGGTTGCCACAGTAACAAGAATCGATGGATAAACAAGGGCTGAAACGAATTTTTTCCGCACTTCCTCCACCCTCTTCAGAAAAGCGATGTAACGCCTGATGGTGAGGGGGAGGTCTCCTGTCCGTTCGCCGGCCCTGACGGAAGCAACATAGAGATGTGGAAACGCCTTAGGATACTTTTCCAAGGCATCGGAAAGAGCCATGCCTCCTTTGACGTTCTCGCGGACTTCCTTGAGGATATCCGCGAGCTGCCCCCGATCAAAGCGCTCTAGAATGGTATCCAGTGCTTGTATGATTGGTAGACCGGCCTTGATGAGAACCAACAGTTCCTGGTTCAAGGTCAGAAGGGTCTTGTTGTCCACCCTCCTATTGCGTCCGCCCCTTTCCCACAAAAACTGCAACGGCTTTTTTTTTACTTCAAAAACAAAAAAACCCTGTTCCTCCAGGCTGACGCGAAGCATCTCGGGGTTTACTGCTTCAAACTCCTTGACGATGATTCTGCCTTCAGTGGAGCCAAGCTTGCATGTGTAGAGGGCCATAGGTCTTTCTTAACATAACAGCGTCAAAATTTGAACTAAAAAACCAAATAGATACGCTATTTTAGCATATTTTAAGCAATTAGGACATCGACCGTTACTGCTCACTTCTCGTGACATGAAAAACAGATTGTCGACAGGGGAAGGCGAAGATGATAACGCTCCTGTTCTTGATTGGCGGGATTCTTTATGTGCATTGAATGACAGGTGATGGCACAGGTAATGGTCCCGTCCTCAGCCAGAGGGAGACCTTCTCGGTTCATCACCGGTTTCATACCGATGCCGTGACCGAACTCCATGCCGTGACACTGCCTGCAGAGAGCCACCTGGTTGGTGAGGAGCTGTCTTTTTGTTGCTTTAGCAACAAAAAAACTTTCCAGTTTTTCCTTGGAAAGTACATGGCAGATCCCACAACTCTCGGGAGTGCTGTGGGGGTTCACTGCACTATCCGGAACCTCCGGCGCGGCTATCCCTGCTCCTGAGAAAACAAGCACTGCAATGCAAACCCCGATTCCCTGCTTAACAAATGACATCGCTTGGCACCTCTGCGGGTCAGTAGACCTTGGGATTGTGATCGACACCATGACAGGAAAGGTAGCATTCGCCCCGGAATGTTGAAATACCCTTCTCTACAAACTTGAGTTGCCCCTGCGAGTTTGGTGACACTACAGATTTATTGAATGCAATCAGATATTTATTATCCGGACTCCCGTGGGAGCTATGACAGGTATAGCATGAAGTTCCTGAGTCGGCACCGCTTCCACCTCCTCTTCCTTGGATGTGCAGGGCATGGTAACGGAAGCTCTCGTTTCCGAGAATGCTCGTACGATCGTGACAACGGTAGCAGAGAGCATAGGTATAGGGTGTTTCCGGCTGCTTGTCGCTTGTCGAGTAATGGTCCACGAGGATATGTTCATACTGCGAACCATGGGGCCCTCGTGGGGACTCAGGATTCTCGCTGCCATGACAGTCACCGCAAGAGATTGTAGCTACATCACCCGCATTAATCTTCTTTTCTTTATATGGCTTCAGAAGGCTGATGACTGCGGTATTCTTCCCCTCTCCCTCCACGGGATGAAAGGAAGGATTGGTCAGTGCAAACTCCATCCGTTTGTTTACTTGCCTCCCGGGCAGGTTGGCACTCTCGGCGTGACACTTGTAACAGAGCTCATATTCCTTGCTTACGGATGAAATGACGTTGCCGACCCGCTTACCCCGGATCCCGGCAAACTTGTTTTCCGTGGTGACGAAATGAGGATTGTGACAATCAACGCACTCGGCGTGGCGAGGCATGCGGGAGTCCGCCTCGGGAAGGACCTCTTTGCTCCGATGAATCCCCCTGGCATCGAACGTCGGATGGCGATAGGGCTTTACAAACTCCGCCTCAACGTTCTTCCGGTTGCTGCCGGACGGGGCAAAATTTTTCGGCATGTTCTTGTATTCCTTCGTCAACCTGGAAGGTTCTCCGTGACAAATAATACAGGTTTCGGGGCCGCCGCCCGACTTGAAATTGAAGCTTAAATGACAGGTGGAGCAACCGGTAGCCACTCGTTTGGAGTCAAGATGAACTGCATCCCTGGGATATGGCGCAGCAAACAGAACAAGCGGGAATATCAAAAGGAGCCCCATAACTGCAACGATATGCTTCAGGATCATGGTCAAACCCTTAGAGATTGGGAGAAGTAAAGGTGTGGCAGTCCAGACAGACGGTATCATGGGCATCGGTCGCATTTGTACCGCCGATCACCCAAAAGGGAGTGGAAGGGTCATTAAACTGCGACTGGTGTGGATCATGACAGGTTATGCACTGCATTCTCTTCTCTTTGTCAAGCCGAACCTTTGCGTTCGCGGGGAGCTTGTACGTACCCGCTCCCTCCAGGACATTAAGCCGATCGCGGACTGTTGCGTTATAGACAAATGAAACCGGATGATGGGAATTGGTTATCTTGGTCCGGTCAAAAACATGAGCACCCGACATAACCGTATTGACGTTATTATTAACCTCGATAGCATCACCGTTTAAAACAGCTCCCAGCGCAGTGACCCCGTCGTGGCAACTGAGGCAAAGACGCGATGAGCCATTGGGCTCAGTCTTGTAATCGCTTGAAGTTCGAGCGGTTGGATCGGTATGGATAGCAAGGGTGTTAGAGGAGTAATGGCCAAAAGCCTGAGTGGTATCATTGCGGTTCCAGAGAACCGTCTGGGGTTTTGCGTTGTGGGGGGTGTGGCAGAAAATGCAGATCTGGTTGCCCCTCGGGTCGGAGGCGCTCGTAGCCTTATAGTTCACCCCGGTATTACTGAACGAGAGGTTATGCTTGTTGCCCCCATCCTTGAACTTGGGGCCTGGGGCACAGAAACCCAACCCAACGTCAAAAAAAACGATAGCTACGAATACAAAGACTGACAGAAAGCTGCCTATTCTCACCATCATGGCGTGCCTTACCTCAGGTACTCAAATATCTGGATACGTTTGTTATATGTGTCGGCAACAAAGATCCGGTCATGCTTGTCAATGAATAATCCGCTCGGGAGATAGAATTCGCCCGGCCCGTTACCAGGCTTCCCCACGAAAAGGAGAAGTTTCCCTTCCTGGTCAAATATCTGAAAATTATCGAAGGAGGCATCCACAGCATAAACATGAAGATCGCTGTCTACGGCCACTCCCCGCGGTCGCGCGAATGAACCGGGAGCGTCGCCGACTTCGCCGAAACTTTTAAGGAAATTTCCGTCACGATCATATTTTTTTATAGTGAAGTTCATGGAATCGGTTACGTAGGTGTTTCCTTCCCTATCCACCGCTACGTTGGACGGCAAGCTGAGTGGCTCGCCACTCCCGTCGCGGGGAAACTCCCCACGATAATGTCCATCCTTGTCAAACTTTTTCAATTTATGTGCCAACACATCAACCACATACACATCACCGTTACCGGCAACAGCAATCCCGGCCGGCCTATTGAACGTGGTCTCTCCATTGCCAAACTCACGAAGGTACTCTCCCTGGTGCGAAAATACGTATACCCTGGCATTGATTGAATCAGACACCAGCACATTGCCGTTCGAGTCAAAGGCCACTCCAACAGGGCTTGCGAGCGGTTCGTCCCCGGCTTGGCGGATGTAGAAAACCTCACGATTGTTCAAATCGTAGCACTGTACTACCCTTGCCGAGGAATCCGCAACACAGAGGAGGGAGCCACCGTCGCTGGCTAATCCGTACGGTGTCATCAGTGGTATCATCAACCGCTCTTCACCAGTAACAATTTGCCAAAGGCGCCCAACCTTACTCTGAATCGGCACAATCTGTTCTGGTCCGGTTATTTCACGGAGGAATCGGATTCGGGGCGGATTGGGAGGCGGAGGCCAGACAAGATCAACTGCGGGGTCATGGAGAGAAATGGGGGTGGTGCCTACTCCAGTACAACCAGGAAGAAAGAGAACGAGCAAGAGGCATAACAAGTACAGTACAGAACACGAATGACGAACTGACTTCATGCCAGCACCATCCCCACAATCCAGATGGTAAAAAAGACGGCCATCGCCCCCCACCACCGTGCAGCGGCCTTACCGTTCATTGTCCCGCGCTTTGGGAATGCCTTAACAATAAGAACCATTGTCGAGGCTATCCATCCCCACAAACCAACCTGACAGATAACTGCCCAGCCGTCATGCAGCATGGGGGCCCCCCCTGCGAGTCAGTTTTTTGACCAACGAACCTAGCTTTAACTTCCAGACCATCAGGACGGCTTCCCGGACAATCTTCTTCGACATCTTGGAACTTCCCGCATGACGGTCGATGAAGATAATCGGAATCTCGCCGACACGGAAACCTCGCTCGACGCAACGGTAGTTCATTTCAATCTGGAATGAGTATCCGTCAGAACGTATCGTATCCAGGTCAACGGATTCTATCACTCGACGTCGGAAGCACTTGAAGCCGCTGGTGCAGTCTCGAAGCGCAAGCCCGGTTACGAATCGTGTGTAGACACTTGCGAAGTAGCTGAGCATCAGTCGCCTGATGGGCCAATTGACAACGCTTACGCCGTTCAGATAGCGAGACCCGACCACAACGTCATACTTGTCCGTAGCTGCAAGGAGCGCTGGAATAGTTGCCGGATCGTGGGAAAAGTCGGCATCCATTTCGATGATGAAATCAGCCCCGTCCCTCAAAGCCTCTCTGAATCCGTCACAATAGGCTGAGCCAAGCCCCATTTTACCAGAGCGGTGGAGTACGTGGATACGTGGATTGTCACTACTCATCCGGGCAACGATTTCTCCCGTGCCGTCCGGAGAATTATCATCCACCACCAGGACATGTATGTCGTCACGCTGGGCCAGTATCTTCTCTATAAGTGCAACGATGTTGTCACTTTCATTATAGGTTGGTACGATGACAAATACCTTCACCTTATTTTCGCCCTCCACAAAATACGATGGTTCAGATAGGTTATTTCCATGTTGTCGCCGCTGGCAAGTCGGACGCCCATAGCAATAAATTTTGTTTGCAGGATAGAGAATTATGTTTCAACGGGTCAACTGAAGAAAATAACATAGGACCTGTATAAAAATAAGCAACAAAAAAAGGCCATGCGATGCATGACCTTTTTTTGCAGATGGCGGGGTCGACGGGGCTCGAACCCGCGGCCTCCGGCGTGACAGGCCGGCGTTATAACCAACTTAACTACGACCCCAAACTATTCAACTGTTTACTTCAGCAATGTCGTACTGAATAAGTCTCCTTACGACATTATGTGGTGGGCGAAGAGGGGATCGAACCCCCGACATCCAGCTTGTAAGGCTGGCGCTCTCCCAGCTGAGCTATTCGCCCTTATATTTGGCGGGGTCGACGGGGCTCGAACCCGCGGCCTCCGGCGTGACAGGCCGGCGTTATAACCAACTTAACTACGACCCCAAATATAAGCAAGACCGATGAACTAACCACTTAAAATAACGTCAGTTCCGACAACAAAGCCCTTACAAAACGGATTTTGTTTATACCAAACCACCACGCATTCTGTCAACCATAATTTTATTTCTCAATGGGCAGTAACAATATTTGTTGCTTGACCTTCAGAAACGGTTACGCCGGAGGGAGCAACCACGGATAATCTGCCTTCAAGAAGAGCCCTCGACAGGACTTCATCCATATGGGAAACGGTTGTAATAGTCATTCCCTCATATACTTCCTGGGGAATCTCATGAAGGTCTTTCTGATTATCTCCGGGGATTATGACTTCTCTTATCCCACCGCGACGGGCAGCAAGAAGTTTTTCCTTGAGTCCGCCTATGGGAAGTACATTGCCTCTCAGGGTCACTTCTCCGGTCATGGCGATGTCCCGGCGAACACCCCTACCAGTCAAAGCCGAAGTAATTGCCGTTGCGATAGTGATTCCCGCAGACGGCCCATCTTTTGGAATCGCACCTTCGGGAACATGGATATGGATATCGATTGCCTGATAAAAATCCCGCTCGAGCCCAAGAATATGGGCACGTGATCTCACATAAGTCATTGCCGCCTGGGCCGATTCCTGCATTACTTCACCCAGCTTTCCGGTTATCGTAAGCTTCCCCTTTCCAGGAACGATTGCCACCTCGATAGTGAGGAGATCGCCGCCGACTTCCGTCCACGCAAGGCCGGTAACGGCGCCCGCTGAATCTTTTTCCTCGGCCGTTCCAATCCTGAATCGGGGGGGGCCCAGAAAATCCTTGAGGTGCTTGGGCTGGAGTGTAATCTTTTTCTTCTCGCCTTTCACGATGCGGTGGGCAACCTTGCGGCATACCGAAGCTATCTCCCGCTCGAGGTTTCGCACCCCTGACTCGCGCGAATAGAATCTAATCATATCCAAAATGGCTTTCGAGGAAATACTCACCCTATCTTGGGCAAGGCCATTGGCCTCCATCTGTTTTTTCACGAGGTAACGCTCGGCAATTGCAAGCTTTTCATGCTCTGTGTACCCGTCGATTCGGATAACCTCAAGCCTGTCGAGCAGCGGGCGCGGTATCCCATGGATTGAGTTGGCAGTAGCAATAAACATCACGCGGGAAAGGTCATACTCGACATCGAGAAAATGATCGCTGAAATGGGCATTCTGCTCGGGGTCGAGAACTTCAAGCATTGCAGATGCCGGGTCACCGCGGAAGTCCGAACTCATTTTATCGAGCTCATCCAGCAAAAATACGGGGTTATTGCTCCCCGCCTTCTTCAGGTTCTGGATAATCTTGCCGGGCATAGCCCCCACGTACGTGCGACGATGCCCGCGAATTTCAGCCTCGTCACGCATGCCTCCCAGCGACATTTTGACGAATTTTCGGCCCGTCGCAGTTGCAATGGAGCGTGCAAGGGATGTCTTTCCAACCCCCGGAGGGCCAACAAGACAGAGAATTGGCCCCCTGATTTTCTTGACGAGCGTCTGCACTGACAAGAACTCAAGAATACGTTCCTTGACCTTGACAAGACCATAATGATCCGCATCGAGTATTCTCTCTGCGGCAACAATGTTGTGCTTTTCCCTTGAGAGCTTTCCCCACGGGAGTGTAGCAAGCCAGTCAACATAATTTCTGACAACGGCCGCCTCGGCAGAAGCAGGGGACATGAGCTTGAGCTTTTTCAGTTCGGCCAATGCCTTTTGTTTTGCTTCCTTGGAAAGCTTGCCCTGTGAAATCTTTTCCTCTAGTTCTGCGATCTCCTGCTTGTAGTCGTCCTTTCCCCCAAGTTCCTTCTGGATTGCTCTCATCTGTTCATTGAGGTAGTACTCCTTCTGGTTCTTCTCCATCTGCTTCTTGACGCGGGTGCGAATCTTACTTTCGAGCTGTAGAATTTCTACCTCGGACTCCATGAATGCGAGGAGTCTCTCCAGCCGTTGACCCGAGTCAGCAAGAGTAAGAAGTTCCTGCCGATCACTCAGCTTGAGGTTAAGATGAGGCGCCAAGGTATCGGCAAGCCTGCCGGGGTCGGTGATATTGAGGGTCGCATTGACAGTTTCCTGCGGTATTCCCTTAGTCAACTTCACGTAACTTTCAAAGGTAGAACGGGCGCTGCGTACAAGGGCTTCCATCTCAGAGGTTGTTTCAGACTCGCCGGGAAGAGGCTGCACGTCGACAATAAAATGGTTGGCTTCAGGAAGATATGACGCAATAACACCTCGTCTTTTCCCCTCAACGAGAACTTTAACGGTTCCGTCGGGGAGCTTGAGGAGTTGGATCACCTGAGAAACCGTACCAATCGAATAGATATCCTCTTCATTCGGTTCTTCAGTCTTGGCGTTTTTCTGGGTAGCGAGAAATATCAGACGGTTATCGTTCATGGCCGCTTCCAGGGCGGAAATGGACTTCTCCCTCCCGACAAAAAGCGGAACAACCATGTGCGGAAACACAACAATATCTCTTAAAGGTAAAAGAGGGAATCTTTCCAGATCCCCTCTCGTGAGCGATTGACTACCTTGATTATCGTGCATCTAGTTCCTCAAATCAGGCGGATTCCGCCACACTTTCGTAGACTATGATCGGTTTTTCCCGGTTATAGATTACATCTTCGCTTATGACCACTTCCTTTACCATGGTTTGAGAAGGAATCTCGTACATGATATCGAGCATGGCATTCTCAAGAATGGATCGAAGTCCCCGGGCACCGGTCTTGCGCTTCAGTGCCTCACGCGCTATGGCAACGAGGGAGCCATCAGTAAACTTGAGCTTCACGTGTTCCATCTCGAAGAGTTTCTGGTACTGCTTGACAAGGGCACTCTTCGGTTCCTTGAGAATCTGCACCATTGCTGCCTCGTCCAATTCGTGGAGCGTGGCAAGCACCGGAAGCCGCCCGATAAACTCGGGAATAAACCCGAATTTGAGAAGGTCTTCCGGAGTGACGTCGGTAAGGAGTTCGCCTGCCTTCTTCTCCACCTTGCTCTTGACGTCGGCACCAAAGCCAAGGGTCTTGACACCAATACGCTGCTGGATGATGTTATCAAGGCCAGCGAAGGCTCCGCCGCAGATAAACAGGATGTTTGAGGTATCAACCTTGAGAAATTCCTGCTGGGGATGTTTTCGACCACCCTTTGGAGGCACGCTAGCAACGGTGCCTTCTATTATTTTGAGCAATGCCTGCTGAACCCCCTCCCCCGAGACATCGCGGGTTATGGAGGGAGAATCGGATTTGCGGGCAATCTTGTCTATTTCGTCAATGTAGATAATACCCTTCTGGGCACGCTCCACATCGTAATCGGCAGCCTGCAGGAGGTTAAGGATAATATTCTCAACATCCTCACCAACATATCCGGCTTCCGTAAGGTTGGTGGCGTCAGCCATAGCGAACGGAACCCTGAGAATCCGGGCAAGGGTCTGGGCAAGAAGTGTCTTGCCTGAACCGGTGGGGCCCAAGAGGAGTATGTTGCTTTTCTGCATCTCCACGTCGCTTGGCTTACCCATGGACTCGATGCGCTTGTAGTGATTGTAGACAGCAACGGCAAGGATTTTCTTGGCCCGGTCCTGACCGATGACATACTCATCGAGAACATCCTTGATTTCACGGGGCTTGGGAAGCTTCTTTACGTCCGGTCCCATGGCCTCTTCAAGCTTGCTTTCTTCGGCAATAATATCATTGCAGAGTTCGATGCATTCATCACAAATATAGACAGTCGGCCCTGCGATGAGCTTCTTCACCTCATCCTGGCTCTTGCCACAGAAAGAACAAGTCAGATTTTCGCTGCTGTCGTTTCTTCTACTCACCGAGAACCTCCGCTGGTGGGTTTTCGCGCTATAATATCGTCAATAATACCATACGATTTTGCTTCTTCACCAGACATAAAATAATCACGCTCGGTGTCAGCTTCAACCTTCTCGAGAGCCTGCCCTGAATTTTCGGCTATGATTTCGTTGAGCCTCTTTTTCATCTTCAGGATTTCCTGGGCGTGGATGTGAATATCGGTAGCCTGCCCCTGGAAACCGCCAAGCGGCTGATGGATCATGATCCGGGAATGGGTCAAGCTGAACCGTTTCCCCTTTTCGCCGCCGGAAAGGAGAAGAGCTCCCATTGAAGCGGCTTGGCCGACGCAAATTGTGGAGACGGGAGCCTTTATATACTGCATGGTATCGTATATCGCCATACCAGCAGTCACGACCCCCCCCGGAGAGTTGATATAGAGGTGAATATCCTTATCCGGATCCTCGGCCTCCAAGAAGAGAAGCTGGGCAATCACAAGATTTGCCACGTGATCGTCAATGGGGCCGCCAAGAAAAATGATCCGGTCCTTCAGAAGGCGCGAATAGATGTCGTAAGAGCGCTCTCCCCTGCCGGTTTGTTCGACCACGATCGGTACGAGCATATTCCCTCCGGAAACCACAAGTTAATATATTAGAGTTCGTCCTTGGCCACTTCCGTTACAACAGCGTTCTCCAGAAGATACCCCAAGACTTTTTCCTCGTTCAGATGAGCCACAAGATTTTCCTTGGCATTATGGTTCTGCTCGTGGAAGTCCTTTACCCGATCAAAGTCCTGTCCTGCCTCTTCGGCCATGGCACGGAGCTTAGCCTCGACATCAGAATCATCTACGGTGATTCCTTCCTTTTTAGCCACGGCTTCCAGGAGCAGCGACCCTTTGACCTGACTCTCGGCGGAATCACGATAATGGGCCTTGAAGCTCTCATCGTCCATCCCCATCATTTCCAGAGAAAGGCGCTGTTGAGCAAGGCGGTTTTTCATATTTGACAGCATCATTTGAAGCTGCCGCTCCACCAGAGTCGACGGGACTTCGATCTCGTTTTTCCCGATGAGTGCCTTGACGACACGGTCCTGCACATCAGCTTTGATCCTGGCGGTTTCCTGATCTTCGTGCAACTCGGCAAGCTTGGCTTTCAGCTGCTCAAGAGTCTCAAACTCGCCAAACTGCATCGCGAACTCGTCGTCAAGCTCCGGGAGTTCCTTAACCTTCACCTCCTTGACCGTAACGGCGAAGCTAGCCGCCTTTCCGGCAAGATCCTTGTTCCCGTACTCCTCGGGGAACGTTACCTCAACGGTTCTCTGCTCCCCGGACTTGACACCAACAAGCTGGTCCTCAAAACCCGGAATGAAACGTCCGGATCCAAGTTCGAGCTGATAGCTTTCGGCAGCTCCGCCTTCAAAGGGTATGCCGTCGACTGACCCGACAAAATCAATCACGACGAAATTGCCAGTCTCGGCGCCTTTATCTTCCTCCAGCGGCTTGAGTTCGGCCATCCCTTCCCGCATCTCGTTGAGGCGAGCCTCCACGGGTGCATCATCGGAAACGAATTTTTCCTTCTTCACCTCGAGCCCTTTGTAATCCTTGACATCAATCTCCGGGATAACCTCAACCGTTGCCGAATATTTCAACGATTCGCCACGCTTCACTTCATCACTTTCGATGTGAGGATGGGCAACAGGAAATATTTTATGGTCGGCTAAGGCCTTAAAATAGGTCTCGTCGAAAAGGTTCTTGAGAACGTCACTCTCCATCATCGACCGGTAATTCTGTTCCACAAGGGAACGGGGAACCTTTCCCTTCCTGAACCCTTTGATGGCTGCACGCTTCTGAATCTGACCAAAAACCTTTTCGATCTCGGCAGAAACACGCTCCGCCGGAATTTCGAAAGAAATCTTCTTTTTCACGCTGCTGAGAGACTCGACAGTACTCGTCATCACTTATCCTTTCTTTTCTGGATTATTTGAATATCAGACAGAGGCGTTACTGAACGAAAGGCAGATTGAATTGAATTGGACATCTATCGGGAGGGAATCCTCTGTATAACTGGGATGGTGCGAGAGAGGGGAGTCGAACCCCTACGGTTGCCCGCTGGATCCTAAGTCCAGTGCGTCTGCCAATTCCGCCACTCTCGCAGATGTACGAACTACCCACATACGAAGAAGCCCCGTTAATCACGGGGCTTTGCATTAATTGGGGTGGCTAGTGGGATTTGAACCCACGGATGCATGAGTCACAGTCATGTGTGTTAGACCCCTTCACCATAGCCACCATAATTTGGGTTTTGGCACGCCTGAGAGGATTCGAACCTCTGACCTACGGATTAGAAGTCCGTTGCTCTATCCAGCTGAGCTACAGGCGCAGAGATGGTCGGGGTGAGAGGATTCGAACCTCCGACCCCCTGCTCCCAAGGCAGGTGCGCTAGCCAGGCTGCGCTACACCCCGCAAGAAGTTGCATTAATAGCACACCCCTTGAGGGCATGCAAGCTTTTTTCTACGTCACGCCTTAGATAATTTCCCTTCAGCAACTCTAGAGCTTTGCCTCGGTGGCTGAGTCGATTCTTTCTTTCCAGAGGCAACTCTGCGAGGGACAATCCTTCTTCCTCCACAAAGAACAGGGGATCATATCCAAACCCTTCACCCCCTTGGGGAGCTTCAAGGATAGATCCTCTGAGTTCTCCCGAAAAGGTGGTGCATGAACCATCAGGCAAACAGAGCGCTATAACGCAATGGAAAGCAGCTCCGCGCCTTTCGGGAGGGATTCCCCGTAACTCTTCAAGGAGCTTTGCGTTATTCGTCTCGTCAGTGGCACCAGTCCCTGCATAGCGGGCAGAAAAAACGCCCGGCTTCCCACCGAGAGCATCAACGGCAAGCCCTGAATCATCTGCTAACGCAGGAAGTCCGGTTAATTGCGCTATTGCAGAAGCCTTCTTAACCGCATTCTGCTCAAACGTTACGCCGTCCTCCTCTATCTCTGGAAGATCGGGAAAATCCGCAAGAGAGTACATTCTGCAGTGAACTCCTTCGAGAATCTTTCCAATTTCCAGGAGCTTCCCCTTATTCCTCGTGGCGACAATCAAGTCAGTCATCGGGAAAGAGCCTCATTCTGAATAGAGAAAAGCTTTCGTATTCCCTCCACTGCAGCGACACGCATGCCGTCCATCTGTTCAACGGTAAAAGGCTCCGACTCGGCAGTACCCTGGACTTCTACAAAACGGTCAGATGATGTCATGACAAAATTCATATCGACTTCAGCCGCTGAATCTTCCACGTAATTCAGGTCCAATAGAATCTTGCCATCCACGATTCCGACACTGACCGCCGCAACGGCTTCCTTGATCGGGAGCGACGGCAACGTACCACGCTCCACAAGCAAGTGCAAGGCATCCACCAAAGCGACATAGGCGCCGGTTATAGAGGCAGTCCTGGTCCCTCCGTCAGCCTGAATTACATCACAGTCTACGAGGACACTTCTCTCCCCGAGAAGCGTCAAATCTGTGACGGCACGAAGCGAACGGCCGATCAGCCTCTGTATTTCGTGGGTCCTTCCACCGATTTTTCCACGGGCAGCTTCGCGCGAAGAACGCGTATGAGTCGAACGGGGAAGCATCGAATACTCGGCAGTCACCCAACCGGTCCCCTTCCCCCGGAGAAAGGGAGGGACACCCTCTTCCACCGATGCGGTACAGATAACCTTGGTGTCGCCGAACTCCACAAGCACAGCCCCTTCCGCATGCTTGATATAATGCCGAGTAATGTTTATGCCCCTGAGGCTACCCGCCTCACGGCCGTCCGAACGCATATTTCACCTCTTCATGCTAAATTTTAAGCTGCGTACACTAAACGATAGACTGGAGTATGTCAATCCACATGACATGACGCGACCTTACACCTCACGTTTCGGCTCGTCAAAATTCCGTTTTTCTCTGAGTCCCTGCAATGTTTGCGGCTTGATGTCGATAATATTAAGCTCAGTCAGGAGTCTATTGGCAAGGAAATCCTCGGCTTCGTGAATTGCCTCCGGTGAAGCGGGCACATTTTCAATCTTTCCCCCTGCCATCATGCCATGGCCGCCAGCATTCCCTCTTCCCTCAACCAACACCCCAATAAGAATACCGGCATTTAGATCATGCCGGATCGTGCGTAACGACAACAGCATCCCATCACCGTACTGCCCCATGGCAAGCACTAATTCTATTCCTTCCAACCTTAAGAAAAAATCTGCCATTTCGGCAACCATTTCGGGGAAATTCATCTGTGCAAGATTAGTTATCAGGAGCTTCCCGTAGATCTTGGTATTTTCGAGAGCCCTATTCACCATAAGAAAATATTCGACAGGGAGTTTCGGATGAGTGATTTCGTAGAGAAGTTTCTTGTTGGAAAGTGTGAACAGCTTGAGATAAGCGTCTCGGTCAGGCTTGTTCGCCTCCCTGCCGAGATCCTGAGTTTCTGATTTTATGGCGTAAAAAAGCGCTGTTGCCAGCTTGGTCCCCAGATAGACGCCTTGAGTCACGAGGTATTCGTAAAGTATGGTTGCCGTGACTCCGTAATCCTCACGAATATCGACCCATCGGCACTTCTTGCTTGTTTCCCGCATCGGATGATGATCGACGAGAATATCAACACTTCTGTCGGCTGGCAGTGAGTTGTTCCCGGTCCCTGGCTGGGTGTCCAGCATGCAGACCACGGAGAACTCCCGGAAGTTAATAAACCCTATGGGAGTAAGGGGAATTTCGAGTTCCTTCGCCATGGCAAGATTCTCGCTCCGACTAATCATGCCCGAAAAAGCGATTGTTGCCTCGCGGTTGACCTTCATAACGAAGAGGTGACGAAGCGCTATGGCCGAAGCGAGACAGTCCGGGTCAGGGTTATCATGGATCACTATCAGTATTTTGCCTCTGCCTCTGACCCAGTCGAGCATTTCATCCGTGAAACGCTTCGTATCCAGATTTTCTGACCCGAACCCCATAAAAAGTACTCCTGAACGTGCCATCATTTTGAGACAAAAAAAGAGAGGAAAGACCATGCTTTCCTCTCTTTGAATCCTCTTGGGATGACCTATTAGCCCAAGAACAAATTATGATTTCTCGCCCGATTGGCCAGAATTGTCGGGTCTATCACTTCGCCGCAGCAGGTGCATTTCCAAGCGTCGAACGACCTTACAAAATCATAAAACTTTTCAGCAAACATTCTCCCTTTGCACTTTGGACATTTCATTTGGAGCCCCCCCACTGCAGAGTTTGATGTGAGTGCAATGAGGATTTCACCATATGTGCCAAGCGGGTCAAGTTCTAATGAATTGTACTCCCGATCTTGATCCAATCAACAATTATTCGTGCTAATTCAAGGCGTTGCATCGTCCAGAAAATATCGTTCAAGCTTGTCCACAGTCACTTTCCCTATGCCTGAAATTCGCTCAAGGTCTCTAATAGACCTGAAACCGCCATTGTATTGACGGTCAAATACAATCTTTCGTGCGAGGGCTGGTCCAATCCCGGGAAGTAGCTCCCATTCTGATTCGGTCATTGTGGCTGGGTCAAGAGGAATACCTAGAAGCATCCTTTCAGCTGCAGGCATCATTTTTAACGAAATTTTGGCTGGTTCTGATGCATCCATCTCAAACAGTACCCAATCTCCATCCTTGAGACGAGTGGCAGGGTCGGACAATTTTGTAGCATTTGCCGGGAGTCCTCGATACGCCATATTTATGACGCTCCTTAAGACTGCGTCTTCGGGAAGACAATAAATGCCTGACTTTCCTTGAATGCCGGTAACCTTAACCCTAACGCCATTGGAGCGGTCAAAAAGAAAGGCCGTGGATCCACCCTCAGTGGGTGGCAATCCACGGCCTTTCGTGATCAAAATAGTACTTGCCAGAACTGCTAAGGTCCAGAGCGCAATGAAATGCGCCCGTTCCCTCATTTTCTGACGCCCTCCGCATCCTCTGCCCTGTGGAGTTTGTACTCAATACTGTCGATCAGAGCCTGATAGGAGGCATCGATGATGTTTTCCGAGACACCAACCGTTCCCCACCGTGCTTCCTTGTCGCCCGACTCGATGAGAACGCGAATGGATGAGGCTGTGCCCTGCCCTGCCGGCAGGACGCGAACCTTGTAGTCGAGAAGTTTCACTTCCTTCAGTTTCGGATAGAACTTCTCCAGGGCCTTGCGAAGGGCATTGTCGAGAGCATTGACTGGACCGTTGCCTTCAGCCGCAGTGTGCTCAACCTTGCCGCCAACCTTGACCATGATAGTCGCCTCGGAAAAAGGCTTCTGGTCTTCGTGGCGTTTCTCATCAATAACCCGGAAACCGATAACCGAGAAAAACTTCCGATGAGTACCGAGAGCACGCTTCATCAGCAATTCAAATGAAGCCTCGGCCCCCTCAAACTGGTACCCCCGGTTCTCCATCTCTTTAATGTTATCGAGGATTTCAAGGGTAACCGGATCCTTGCTGTCCATGTTGATATTGAATTCCTCGGCTTTGGCAAGGATATTGGAGCGGCCGGAGAGGTCGGAAATGAGCACCCGGGTCATATTGCCGACCAGTTCAGGCCTCATGTGCTCATAGGTCTCGGGATGGCGCTGAATGGCGCTCACGTGGACTCCGCCCTTGTGGGCAAAGGCTGAATTACCCACATAGGGTTGATGTTTGTCAGGGGAAAGGTTCGCCAGTTCGTACACAAAACGGGAGAGATCCCGAAGTTTCTTCAATTGCTCATCACTCACGCACTCCGCCTTCATCTTGAGCCTAAGAGCAGGCATAATGGAGCAGAGATTGGCGTTACCGCACCGCTCACCAAAACCGTTGATGGTGCCCTGAACTTGCACAATCCCCTCATTTACCGCATGGAGAGAGTTGGCGACCGCACACTCGGAGTCATTGTGTGTGTGAATGCCCAAGGGAGCTGAGATGTGCTTGCGAACCTCGCGGATAATCTCGGCAAGCTCGAACGGCATAGTGCCGCCGTTGGTGTCACAAAGCACAATGCAGTCGGCCTTGGCATCCTGGGCAGCCTTGAGGGTTTTGATGGCATAGTCGGGATTGGCCTTGTAACCGTCAAAGAAGTGTTCTGCGTCGTAGAAGACCTCGGGAACCCGGGTCTTCAGATATTCAAGTGAATCGAAGATCAGCTCGAGATTCTCCTCGTTGGAAATGCGCAATGCTTCCCGAACATGAAAATCCCAGGTCTTGCCGAAAATGGTGCAGACATCGGGCTCGGCCTGCACGAGGGTCTTCAGGTTGTGGTCTTTGTCAGGGGTTATCTTGGCGCGGCGGGTCGAACCAAAGGCGGCGATCTTCGCCTGGGAGAGCTTCTCCTTCTTGATGTCCTTGAAGAAGGCGACATCCTTGGGGTTGCTGCCGGGCCACCCCCCTTCAATGTAGTGGATTCCGATCTCGTCAAGCCTATTGGCGATACGGATCTTGTCTTCGACGAGGAACGATATGTCCTCTGCCTGGGTGCCGTCACGAAGGGTGGTATCGTACAGTTTAACGAGACTCATTGATTCACCTTTGAAATGAAGTGTTAGATACGCGTATAGCGTTTAGCATGCCGGCGTTGCCGGACACTAGACGCTATACACGAATACGCTGAAGTTAATCTGAAGCTATTTGCCGGAAAGGCCGAATGCCTCGTGGAGCACCCTCACGGCGAGCTCCGTGTACTTGGCGTCAATAACGACAGATACCTTGATCTCGGAGGTGGAAATCATCTGGATATTGATTCCTTCGTTTGCAAGGGTTTGGAACATCTTGGTGGCAACACCGGCATGGCTCCGCATGCCGACGCCGACGATGGAGACCTTGGATATGCTTTCGTCGGCCGACACGCCAGTAGCCTTGATCTCAGTGGCAATTTCCTTGGTGATGGCAAGTGCCTTTTTGAAGTCGGCCTTGGTGACAGTAAAGGTGAAATCGGTAAGATCGCCACCACTCACGTTCTGGACGATCATATCGACCGAGATGTTGGCATCGGAAAGGGACGACAAAATCTTGGCGGCAATCCCCGGTTTGTCCGGCACGCCCAGTACGGCAATCTTGGCTTCGTTCTTGTCGTAGGCGATACCCGAAACGAGTACAGCTTCCATGTCCTTATCCTCCTTGGTGACCATAGTCCCTTGATTGTCATTGAAACTTGAGCGGACATGTATGTCCACGTTGTATTTCTTGGCAAACTCGACTGAACGAATCTGGAGCACTTTCGCCCCAAGGCTTGCAAGTTCAAGCATCTCGTCGTAGGAAATCTTGTCGATCTTACGGGCGTCCTCGCAGATGTTGGGGTCGGTGGTATAGACCCCGTCAACGTCAGTGTAGATTTCGCAGACATCTGCCTTCATGGCGGCAGCCATGGCAACGGCCGAGGTATCGGAACCACCGCGCCCCAGCGTAGTAACGTTGCCGTCCTTGTCGATCCCCTGGAAACCGGCTACGACAACGATGGTCCCGTCCTTGAGGTCAGCCCTCACCTTTGCGTCGGGAATCTCTTCAATGCGGGCCTTGCTGAAGACGCTGTCGGTAATAATCGGCACCTGCCAGCCATGGTAGGATTTCGCTTTGTATCCCATGGATTTGAGACACATGGCAAGAAGGGCGATGGATACCTGCTCACCCGAGGCAACCAGAACGTCATACTCTCGGTTATCGGGAAACTCGCACACCTCATTGGCCAGGGCCACGAGCTTGTTGGTTTCGCCGGACATGGCCGAAACGACGACCACCATATCGTTGCCCGCGTCGTAGGTCTTGGCGACCCTCTTGGCAACATTGCGGATCCGTTCAATCGATCCCATTGAGGTGCCGCCGTATTTTTGGACCACCAGAGCCATCTACCGTTCCTCCTTTACGTATCGAGTCCTAATGAATACGCCGCTTCGCGTCGTCCCTTAATAGCAGGAATCCAAACGACGGTCAAAACATTTTTTTAATAATGCCTCATGGTTTGAGCCGTGGGGAATAAAGTCGATACGCCGCTCGGTATCGCTTAAATAATCAAATATAATATCAAGCCGTTCCGAAGGGGTATCAGAACCAAGCCGTTCGGCCCACTCGACGAGGCAGACTCCATCCCCATGGAAGTACTCGTCAAAACCGAGTTCTGCTGCATCATCGACGCCACCAAGACGGTAGAGATCGAAATGGTAAAGTCTGATTCGCCCCAGGTATTCATTCAGAAGGGTAAACGTAGGACTTGTAACGGGCACAGAGCTAGCAATGCCCAGACCGGTGGCTACCCCCCGAACAAACTGGGTCTTGCCTGCGCCCAACTCTCCGGTAAGGGCGATAAAGCTCCCCGGCTCCAGCAGTCGCCCAAGCCGCTCACCAAGCAGGATAGTTTCTTCAACACTGTGTGAAGTAACTGAAACCACAACGCGCTACTTCACCATTGTTCTGATGAGGTCAATGCGGGAAACCATGCCGACGAGCCGTTTTCCCTCCACGACCGGCAAGGCATGGAGCTTCTTGCTGCTCATGATGTCGGCCACCTCGCTCACGGGGGTATCCGGCGTCACCATCTCCGCACTGCCGGTATAGAGATCCCCAACCGTCTGGCCGGTCATCTTCTGGAGTTCCTTTTCGAATTTCTTCTCGCTCTCCAGGTAAATGACCCAGTCGAAAAGGGAGATGACCGTAGGTATGTGAAGGCTTTTATCCTGTTCGATGAGGTCCGATTCAGTGACAATGCCGATGAGGTTGCCGCTCTCATCCACTACCGGCACGCTGCCGACCCGATGTTTCGTGAAGATCTCCGCCAACTCCCTGATTGTGGTTTCCCTTTTGACCGACACGACATCAGTCGTCATTATATCGCGCACTTTCAGCATATTAACATCCTTTCTTTCAATTATAGGGTTAGCGTTTTGAACGCCCAGGGGAGTCTTTCCTGAACGTCGACGGCCGACATGCCGATTTCTCCCTTGTCGGCCGCCACCAAATCCGCAGCGTAACCATGAATAAACACGCCGAGCCGGCAGGCGTCAAAGGGTTCGTATCCCTGACCCAACAGAGATGCCAGGATACCGGTAAGGACGTCACCCATCCCCCCCGACGCCATACCAGGGTTACCGCTCCCGTTGATGGCGACCCGTCCGTCCGGCGCGGCAATAACGGTACGGGCACCTTTCAGTATCATATACACGCCACGCTGTTCTGCAAACTCACGCGCCGCAGCAATCCGGTCTGCCTCGATAATCGCGGTGGAGGTGCCGGCAAGACGGGCCATCTCGCCCGGATGCGGGGTAAGAACGATGCAGTTGCTCCGTTTTCGCTTCAAGATGGCGGGGTCTTCGGACAGGGCGTTCAGACCATCGGCATCTATCACAAGAGGGGTCTCGATCTTGGTGACAAGATCGCGGATAAGTCGTGCAGTCTCTGGATGCCACGAGATGCCCGGCCCCAACGCGATAGCTGATTTGCCGCCAATGGCTTCGAGCAGTGCCGGCACAGAATCCTGCATAAGGCGTCCTGCACCGCCATCGGGAAGCGGCAGGGTCATGGCCTCGGTGGTTTTCATTTCCAGAATGGCGTTGAGGCTTTCGGGAACCGCCAAAGTCACCAGACCCGAGCCGGCACGAACCGCACTGTTTGCGGCCATGGCCGCGGCACCGGTCTTGCCGGTGGAGCCGGCAACAACAAGACAATGGCCGAAACTCCCCTTATGGGCGCGACGATCCCGTGGGCGAACCAGACGACAAGCCGTCCCATGGTCGACAAAATCATACCCTTCGGCATCAGCGGCAACCTGAAGAGGGATGCCGATATCAACCACACGGAGATCGCCACAGAGCTCGGCACCGGGATAAAGGACATGGCCAAGCTTGGCAAGGGCAAAGGTAACGGTTACGTCAGCCTTGACCGCAACGCCAAGAGTCCGGCCGGTCCCTGCGTCTATCCCCGAGGGAATGTCAACGGCCACGACCGGTTTTCCAGCGGCGTTCACAAGGTTAATCGCCTCGGCGAAGCTACCCTTAACCTCACTCTTGAGACCCGTGCCGAAGAGGGCGTCTATGATCACCGATGCCCGTTCCAGATGCGGGGCAAAAGGAGCGAGCCCCGCCGGAGGAGGCGAAAACGTGACGGTCCCAGGATCAAGACGATCCAGATTTACCCTGGCATCACCGGCAATCTCTTCGCGGGGGGCAAGGACGACGGTCTGAACTTCCCACCCTTCCTGCTGCAGAAGCCTGGCAATTACATAACCGTCGCCACCGTTGTTCCCCTTGCCGGCAACAATGAGTACCATCCGTCCCGCAGCCGGTCCGAATCGTTCAATAATGGCCGCAGAGCACCCCCGTCCGGCATGTTCCATGAGGTCAATGCCCGGTATGCCGAATTCCTCGATGGCGCGACGGTCCATCCGCTGCATGGTCTCGCCGGTAACAACCTTCATGCCCGCTCCAGAACCACCATGGCGACGGCAAAATTCCCGTCATGGGAAAGGGATACAAATGTCTTCGAGAGATTCATCTCAGCGAATAGCTGTTGTGCTTTGCCGTGAAGTCGCAGATCCGGCTTGCCGAGGGAGTCGTTGACAACCTCCACGTCATGCCAGGTCAATCCTTCGCGAAGCCCGAGGCCGCATGCCTTGAGAAAGGCCTCCTTGGCTGCGAAACGAAGGGCATAGTGCTGGGCACTGTGGGCCTTTCCCGCACAGTATTCCTGCTCGTGGATGGTGAACAGGCGCTCGAACAGACGCGTATTCCCCTCTTCCAGAAAACGCTCGAAGCGGGTTATGTCGACGATATCAACGCCGGTGCCGAAAATCACGGATAACCTCAGGCGTACTTGATGAGATCCACCATGTCGCGCACTGCCCGGTCGAGTCCCACAAGGACTGCCCGGGAGATGATGGAATGGCCGATGTTATACTCCTCGATGCCCCCCAGGGCCGCCACCTTCCTGATGTTGGTGTAATTAAGGCCATGACCGGCATTGATACCGAGACCGAGCTTGGCGCCAAGCTTAATGGCGTTCCCGATCCGCTCCAACTCGGCCTGCTCGGACTTCCAATCCTTTGCGTCGGCAAAGGCCCCGGTGTGTATCTCGATGTAGTCGGATCCAACCTTGCTGGAGGCCTTCACCTGGTCGGGGTCGGGATCGACAAAGAGGCTCACCGCGATGCCGCCATTCTGGAGCCTTTCCACCACTTCAGCAATCCCCTGCATGGCAATTCGCACGTCTAGTCCACCTTCGGTGGTGAGCTCCTGGCGTTTTTCAGGAACGAGGGTGCACATGTCGGGCTTTACGGAGAGGGCTATGGCAACCATCTCTGCCGTGGCCGCCATCTCCAGATTGAGCTTGGTCTTCACGGTTTGGCGAAGGAGTTTCAGGTCCCGGTCCTGGATATGACGGCGGTCTTCCCGCAGGTGAATGGTAATCCCGTCGGCTCCGGCCAACTCCGCCAGAGCGGCGGCAGCCACGGGATCGGGTTCCACTCCTCCCCTCGCCTGCCTGATTGTTGCCACGTGGTCAATATTTACGCCAAGCTTTGCCACCTACTTCCCTCCGATCTTCTTCTCAACCAGGTCGGCAATCTCCTTGGCCCACCCGGTAATCTGGTATTTGTCCTGACCTTCCAGCATGATCCGCAATAGCGGCTCAGTGCCGGAATAGCGGATGAGGATGCGCCCCTCGTCCTTCAGTTTATCTTCTACCCCCCGGATGAGCGCAGCCACCTCGGGGATCGTCATAATATCCTTTTTCTCTGCAACCCGCACATTAACGAGGACCTGGGGAAGCGGTATCATCACCTCGGCCAGCTCGGAGAGAGTCTTGCCGCTTCGACGCATGATGGCGAGGACCTGGAGAGCGGAGAGCATCCCGTCCCCCGTGGTGTTGTGATCAAGGAAGATCATGTGCCCTGACTGCTCGCCGCCGAGGTTGTAGCCTCCGTTCAGCATCTCCTCCACCACGTAGCGGTCCCCGACTGCCGTCTTGATCACCTTCCCTCCTGCCTTTTTCACGGCAATGTCGAGCCCCATATTACTCATAACCGTGGCCACGAGGGTGTTCTTGCGGAGTTTCTTATGTTTGAGCATGTCCGTGGCGCAGATTGCCATGATGTGGTCGCCGTCCACCTCGTTGCCGAACTCGTCCACAAAAATGACCCGGTCGGCGTCGCCGTCAAGGGCTATGCCCAGATCGGCCCGGTGCGCCTTGACCGCTTCACTGATAACCTCGGGGTGAAGGGATCCGAAGCCGGCATTGATGTTAGTGCCGTTGGGCTTGATGCCGTAGGGAATGACCTCCGCCCCAAGCTCCTCCAGAACTGCCGGCGCTACCTTGTAGGCGGCCCCGTTGGCGCAGTCGAGGACGATCTTCATCCCCGTGAGATCGAGCTCCTTGGGGAAGGTGTTTTTGAGAAAGACCACATAGCGCCCCACCGCATCGTCGATCCGGTAGGCCTTCCCCACCTCGGTGGCAATGGGGCGCAGGGAATCGATCTTCTTGGAGAAGATCAACTCCTCGATCTTGAGTTCCATCTCATCGGGGAGCTTGAAACCGTCCCGGGAGAAGAACTTGATGCCGTTATCCTGAAAAGCGTTGTGGGATGCCGAGATGACCACTCCCGCGTCAGCCCGCATGGACGAGGTGATATTGGCGATGCCGGGGGTTGGCAGTGGCCCCACCACGAGGACGTCTACTCCCATGGAACAGATACCGGCCACCAGGGCGTTCTCCAGCATGTAACCGGAAAGGCGGGTATCCTTGCCGATGACGATCCGGTGCCGCCGGTTGCCGTTTTTGAACAGATAAGCTGCGGCACGGCCGATCTGCATGGCCATTTCCGTCGTCATGGGATAAACGTTCGCCACGCCGCGAACGCCATCAGTACCGAAAAGCTTCTTCATATAACAACTCCTGGATAGCGAAATTACGGTTTCTGGACTGTTTTGGAACGGATCAGCCTTACTTCAACCGTTGCAGGAAAAAGACGGGTGATTGTTGCTTCTCGAGGGAGACCGAGCCTGCGTTCAAGGCCCTTGAACAGCGTGGTTCCCTCACCCACCCCCCGTGCGTCGAGCGGAATGATAATCCTTTCACTACGGAGCTTCAATAAAAGAATTTTCGGTCCGGCAACGGTTACTGAGGCCTCCGTGGGAACAGGGTTAGCGACAGAAAGGCCGGGAGGGAGATTGCGCAGTTCCAGGGGCACCGTAAGTTCCAGTTCAGCGGTGCGTCCTCCGGATACGCCACCCCACACAATCACGGCCAGAATGAGGGAAAGAAGCTTGAGATCCCAGTTGTTTGAGAAATTGCTCCAGTTCATGACGACAGCCATTGGGGCTCTATGAGCCGTTTGAGAGCCTTACGGAGACTACCCCCATCGGGCATGGGCATAAGTTTGCCACCGATAACCACAGACATCTGGCCTGTCTCCTCGGAAACCACGAGGGCCACGGCATCGACCACTTCAGTAAGTCCCAAGGCTGCCCGGTGCCGGGTGCCAAGGCTCTTGCTGATGGCCGGGTTCTGGGAGAGGGGGAGAAAACAGCCGGCCTTTGTCAGTTTACCACGCTGGATAACGACAGCACCGTCATGGATGGGCGAATAGGGGAGAAAAATTGAGGTAAGAATCTCGCTCGTTATCTTTGCATCGATCTCGGTGCCGGTCTGGAGGTGGGCCGAGACTCCCATCTCACGTTCGATCACGATAAGAGCGCCATGCCGGCGGGCTGAAAGATCAGCCAGCGCCGTTGTAAGGCCGTCGATGGCCTCCGTGGCCTCTTCAACCTCATAATCCCTTTCCTTGCCACTCCTTCCCAGGCTGACCAGCCCACGACGCAAGTCATGCTGGAACACAATGACGAGTATGATGATGAAGGAGCCGAACAGAGACCTCAAAATCCAGTGGAGTGTATCAAGGCCGACAAGACTGGTAAGAAAGTAGAGTGTGCCGAGAATGGCAAGTATGAGAAGAAGGCGTGCAGCTACCTTCCCCTTCAGGAGAAGGATAACCCGGTAGATAATGAAGGTGACGAGCGTGATGTCTACCAGATCTCGCCACCCGAAAAGCTGAAGGGAATCGGGCATCGTAGGCACCAGGCCGCTGGGAGTTCAGCGGCGTTACTAACACGGAAAGCTCGTCCAGTGAATCAATACGCGTGGGGGTGCAGCACGGCATGGGCCATATCCGCCACGTCGCGCATCTCACGTACTTCGTGAACCCGAAGGATGGAGGCACCGTTGGCGACTGCAAGGGCCACCGTTGCCGCTGTGCCGAACAGGCGTTCATCCACATTGCGGCCGAGAATGGTACCGATAAACGACTTGCGAGAGGTTCCGACAAGTATGGGGAGATGGAGATTGGCAAAATCCCGAAGTTGCCTCAGTATCTCGAGGTTGCCCTGAACGCTCTTGGCGAAACCAATTCCCGGATCAACAATAATCCGTTCCTTGGAAACTCCTGCGGCTTCCGCAATCGACACGGACTGACGAAGGAAATCAATCACCTCGGCGATCAGGTTGCCATAGGCGGTATCTCTCTGCATGGTGTCGGGTCTGCCGCGGGTATGCATCACCACCAGCCCGGCATCGGCTTCCGCCACCGTCGCAGCCATGGCCGGGTCAAAGGTAAGGCCGCTTATGTCGTTCACGATTTCGGCGCCGACGCGGAGCGCCTCACGGGCCACAACCGCCTTGTAGGTATCCACCGAAATCGGCACCGGAATGCGTCCTGCAAGCCGTTCGACCAGAGGAATGACCCGCCGCAGTTCCTCATCGGCATCCACCGGTACAACATTGGGACGGGTGCTTTCCCCCCCGATATCGACGATGTCCGCCCCCTGTCCAACCATCTGATGAGCCCGCTCTTCGGCACGGTCAAGATCAAGGTAACGGCTGCCGTCGGAAAAGGAGTCAGGGGTTACGTTCAGGATCCCCATGATGCAGGGACGCCGGGAGAGGTCCAGGGACCTCTTCGCTAACTTCCAGGTAGACGTAACGGCTATCTCTTCGGTGTTTCCCATCAGGAAGCGGGAATTCCCTCGGAAGCCGGAACCGCTCCCCTGACTGACCTGACGATCTGCTCCACTTCGTCGCCAGTCAGGTTTTCCTTCTCAATAAGCTCCAGGGAAAGCTTGTGGAGAATATCGATGTTGTCCCTGAGAAGCGTGGTAACTCGGCTGTAACTATCTTCGACGATCCTGCGGATCTCGCCGTCAATCTCCACGGCGGTGGCCTCGCTGTAGTTCTTGTGCATGGCCATGTCACGGCCCAGGAAGATAGACTCCTCCTTCTTGCCGAAGGACACAGGGCCCATCTTTTCGCTCATGCCCCATTCGCAGACCATCTTGCGGGCAAGATCCGTGGCTCTTTCGATATCGTTTCCAGCGCCGGTGGTAAGACTTCCGAAAATGATGTCCTCTGCGGCACGGCCACCCATGAGAACGGCGATGCGATTGAGGAGCGCTTCCTTTGAGTAGCTGTGCTTGTCCTCGCTGGGAAGCTGCATGGTGATTCCCAAGGCCCGGCCGCGGGGGATAATGGAAACCTTGTGAACCGGGTCAGACCCGGGGATAAGCTTTGCCACCAGGGTATGGCCCGCCTCATGGTAGGCGGTGTTCTTCTTTTCGTCCTCGGAGATGACCATGCTCCGGCGCTCGACCCCCATGAGGACCTTGTCCTTGGCATCGTCGAAGTCCTGCATATCCACAACACTCTTGTCCTTACGGGCAGCAAGAAGCGCCGCTTCGTTCACCACGTTGGCGAGATCGGCGCCCGAAAAACCGGGAGTCCCGCGGGCTATGACACCAAGATCCACATTAGGTCCCAGGGGAGTCTTTTTGGTATGAACCTTGAGGATCATCTCCCTCCCCTTCACATCGGGCTGGGGAACCACAACCTGACGATCGAAGCGGCCGGGGCGGAGCAGGGCCGGATCGAGGACGTCGGGACGGTTGGTGGCGGCGATAAGGATGACCCCTTCGTTGGACTCGAACCCGTCCATCTCCACCAGGAGTTGGTTGAGGGTCTGCTCCCGCTCGTCGTGGCCGCCGCCAAGGCCGGCCCCGCGGTGACGGCCAACGGCGTCGATCTCGTCAATGAAAATGATGCACGGGGCATTCTTCTTCCCCTGGACGAAGAGGTCACGGACCCGTGATGCACCAACCCCCACGAACATCTCAACAAAATCGGAACCGGAGATGGAGAAAAAAGGAACGCCCGCTTCGCCGGCCACAGCCCGGGCCAAGAGGGTCTTACCGGTTCCCGGAGGGCCAACCAGAAGCACCCCCTTGGGGATACGACCGCCGAGCTTGGTGAACTTCTTCGGATCCTTCAGAAACTGGATTATTTCCTCCAGTTCTTCCTTGGCCTCGTCTACGCCTGCCACGTCCTCGAAAGTGATCCGTCCCTGGGCCTCGGTGAGGAGCTTCGCCCTGCTCTTGCCGAAGGCCATTGCCTTGCCGCCCCCCCCCTGCATCTGGCGCATGAAGAAGATCCAAACCCCCACAAGGAAGAGAAGCGGGAACCACGAGATGAAGATGGAGAACCAGGAAACCTTCTCCTCCTCCGGCTTGGCAGAGATGCTGATCTTCTTTTCGAGAAGCTTGTCCGAGAGCGTGGCGTCCATGGGCTTGTAGCTTCTGAACTCCTTGCCGTCGGCAAATTTGCCAATAATTTCATTCCCCTGAATGGTAACTGCATTCACCTTGCCCGCGTCGACGGCGGTGATGAAGTCGCTGTAGCTCAACCTCTCAGAAGTGGTGCGCGGTTTGTTGAACAGATTAAAAAGAAGAATCATCATCAAGCTGATCACTAGCCAGAGCGCCAGGTTTTTGTAGAACTGGTTCAAGGATACCCCCCGTTGATGTGCCCTACGGCCTTTAGGCCATTGTATTTGCGATGTATCTAACTAATTGAAAAAAGCTATCATAACCCTTGCCCGTTGACAAGTCATTTAAGGGCAGTTCCCGCGCTGGTTCGGACCTCTGCAAGCACGGTGCGTACGGTTTTTTCAGTGACACGGGCAGAGTAGCCGGTACGGTACCCGCAGACCCAGACAAGATCACCGTTGCTGAAAACCAGGGGAACGAGCCGACGGCGCTCCATCGGGACTTTTTCGTCGATGAAGATATTCTTAACCTTCCTGGTCCCTGTCATTCCGAGGGGCCTGATCCGGTCGCCGGGGCGAAACCCTCTCACCACCCAGGGAAACGGGGCGCAATCCAGGTCGAAGCACGCCCGGTCCGGGGGAAGCGTGGCCAGATCTTCAGGCGGAGAACCCACGTCAACTACCATCTCACCGCCATCGGGAAGCGCGTAACATCCAGGCCCTTCGATGATGATGTCACCTTCCCACTCAGCTTCTTCAACTCCGCGACCGATGGTCAGAAGGCCGTAAGAACGAACAACCGCCACCCCCCCGGGTACTCGGATGCCGAGGTTCGGTTTCCGTGAACGGACAAGATCGTCGATCTGCAGCACATGTTTATAGCTGAGCCCCAGCAACGATCCTTTAATAAGGGAAACAGCCCCGCGGTAAAGACGGTAACGCACCCCACGCGGCTCATGGAGAAGCTCGGCCACACCAAGGATCACGCTGTCATCGGTTCGTTCCCGCACGGTTCGGCGGAGTGCTTCGCTTGCAAGGGTTTCAAGCACCTCCGCGTCAGCGGCAAGCAGGTCGGCAGTCACTGAAAGACGTCGCGAAATCTCAGGATTGAAGCGGGCGAGATGGGGAATAAGCTCGTGTCGGATACGGTTACGAAGAAAGGCCGTGTCGGCGTTGGACGAGTCAATACGAAAGCGAAGCCCTCGTGCGTGGAGGTACCCCTCAATCTCGGACCGCGAAAGCGTAAGGAGCGGACGCACAAACCGCCCATCCCTGCAGGGAGACATGGCTGAAAGGCCCGTGACGCCGGCCCCCCGGAGAAGTCTCAGCAGGAGCGTTTCGGCCTGGTCGTCAGCATGGTGGGCAAGGGCCACGGACCTGGCGCCGTACCGCTCCATCACACGGTCGAAGAATTCGTAGCGGGCACGGCGGCCGGCATCCTCCAGGGAGAAGTGTTCCCGAGCACTCGCAGCCCGCACGTCGATTTTTTCATTTACGAAGGGGAGACTGCGGGAGGCGGCGAGATCTGCAACGAATCGCTCGTCTTCATCGGACTCGGCACCACGCAGAGAATGGTTCAGGTGGGCAACCACAAGGTTCAAACGGAGGTCTGATAAAGAGATAAGGATATCGAGGAGGGCAACGGAGTCGGGACCGCCGGAAACGGCAACAATCACCGTGTCACCGGGAGTAAAGAGGGAATGTTCGCGGGAAAAGGCAAGGACCTTCGCGGGGACCGATCGCATCGGTTCACTCCAGTGCGCCACGTTCTGTGGGGAGCGCAAACGAAAAAACCCCTCCTTGTTAGAGAGGGGTCGGTTGTTATTGGTGGCGGTGCAGGGACTTGAACCCCGGACACTACGGATATGAGCCGTATGCTCTAACCAGCTGAGCTACACCGCCGCAAAAGAGACGTTCTATCTACCCCATCTTTTTTTTGATGTCAAGAAAAAAGCTCTCCGAATAAATTCGCCTTCCCTCACCCACTCAGGGCCTTCCGAAGCCCGGACCTGCGCTCGATTCGACGGGCTACGCAAGCGCGCAACACCTCTTCACCGCACCAGAGCCCGACCGATGCCCGGGCACGGGTAATGCCGGTGTAGAGAAGTTCCCGGGTCAACACCGGGCTCTCGAAGGGGGGTATCACCATGAGTATCCCGTCAAACTCGCTCCCCTGGCTCTTGTGGACCGTCATGGCAAAGACCGTTTCGTGGGAGGGCAAACGCAGGGGCGACACCTTCCGGACCCCCTCTCCGGATGCCGGGAAGAAGACGGCGAGGCTTCCGGGATTCTCAGGATCGGGAAGGGTGATCCCCACGTCGCCGTTGAAGAGTCTCAGGGCATAATCGTTGACGGTCACCATGACCGGCCGCCCCCGATACCAGCGACGGGTCGGAGAGATGATTCCCCTGCCGGCAAGAATCCGTTCGATGGCCCCGTTCAGACCGGTAACACCATACCGTCCCTCTCGCACGGCACAGAGCACCCTGAAGCGGTCAAAGGCAGCCAGGATCGCCGCAGGATCGTCATAGGCAAGGTAGTCGCCGTATCCGGCAAGCACCTCCGGCGCAAGGGTCTGGTCCAGTTCCTCCGCGGATGGGGTCCCACGCCAGGTCACGCCGAGGACGCCCTCTTCGCGGAGAATCGCCAGGGCACGGTCCCCATCACCGTCGTTTATGGCACGACTGAGGGCTCCGATGCCGCTGTCAGTGCCGAAACGGTAGTTTTTTCGGAGGATCACGAGGGAGTCGGCCAGAGGAGAGCGTACCCCATCCGTAATCTCCTCTTCCAGTTGCCCGCCGGTGGTTTCTTCAACGAAGCGACGGAACTCCGGCGAGAAACCGCGGACATCGCCCGCATCGCAGATATCGCCGAGGACCGCGCCGGCCTCCACCGAGGCGAGCTGGTCCCGGTCCCCCAGGAGGATGAGCCGGGCGTTCGGCGTCATGGCCTCCACTAGGCGGGCCATGAGCGGAAGCGCCACCATGGAGGCCTCGTCAACCACCACCACATCATAAGGGAGGAGGTTCCCCCGATGGTACCGGAATCGGTTGGAGCCGGGGATCACCCCTAGAAGCCGGTGGATGGTCGTCACCTCGTCAGGGATCCGATCCTGCACTGAGGTAGCCCCTGCAAGCCCTTCGCGTGCCCCTCGGATCGCTTCCTTGAGCCGTGCCGCAGCCTTCCCCGTGGGGGCCGTGAGGGCGACGCGCAGCCCCTCGTTGCCGGGTTGCTCCAGGAGCAAGGCGATGATCTTGACCACCGTGGAGGTCTTGCCGGTGCCCGGTCCGCCGGAGATGACCGTGCAGCTGCCGCGCAGGCCCGCGGCCGCCGCAACCCGCTGCCAGTCGGTCTCTCCATCGGGGAGAGGCCCGAAGAGGCGTGCCAGTCCGTCCCGCAGAAGGGCGCTATCGACCTGACAGGTTAATCCGGATTTTTCTTTGATTTTTTCAGCCAGTTCAGCCTCATATTTCCAGTAACGGTAGAGGTAGAGCCGGTTGTCGTCCAGGACCAGGGGAGCAAACTCGCCGGGCGCCCCCACCACGCCGGAAGAGCACAGGGCATCGACGAACTGGTTATTATCCTCACCCTCTCCCGCCTCGGCGACGAGATCAATACAGATGTGCCCCTGCCCCACGGCACTGCTCACCCGGAGGGCAGCCTGACGCAACTCACTACTCTCGTTCCGGGCAAGGCGGCAGAGGAAATCGGCGAAACGGTAGTCTATGTCCCGGTAGTCGGCGGTATCAAACGCCATGGCTTTGCTCCTTCAGTGCCACAAGACAGTCAGTAAGCTCGTCGATGAGCCCCTTGGGTGGGGTATCGCGGTAGATGCCATAGCCGGGGCGTACAGGGTCGACACCCCGGAGAAAGACATAGAGGACGCCGCCAAAGTGGGTTTCGTACCGGTACCCGGGGACCCGCTGCGCCAAGTGGAGATTGAGGGCCACCGTATAGAGAAGGTACTGAAGCGGATAGAGCTTGCGCTCCATCTCCCGGCTCAAGTCCTCACGGTCGTACTCTTCGGCCCGGTTCCCCAGGTGATTCGACTTCCAGTCGATCAGATAATAACGACCCTTGTGGCGAAAGACCATGTCCACGAAGCCGCGCACCATCCCCTGCACCGGTGCGAAATCGAGCCGCGCGGCCACTTCCGCGAGGCTGGCGCCATCGGGCAGGGCTCCCCAGCGGCGCAGGATCGCAGCCACCCGATCGGCGCCCACGAACCGGAGGGGGAAAAAGAATTCCATCTCGGGGCGCCAGCTCTTCGGCGCCAGATCGGCGAGTCTGAAGGCCCCCTCCCCGGCGCCGAGGGGAGCGGCCAGAACGTTATGGACCATGGCGCAAACCGCACCGCACCACTCGCCGCCGAAGCCGTGGCGCGCCAATTCATGGACCACCACGTCCCGCACCTTCTCCGGTGCGGTGTCGGAAAAATCGAGTTTCTCGAAGACGGCATGGAGAGCGATCCCCGCCTGTGGCCCCCGGGGAAAAGCGAAAATGCTTCCTTCTTGCGGTAGCACAGCCTCCTCGGCGACCTGCTCATACCCGGCATCAGGGGTTGCCTGGTCCCGGTCGGGGAGTTCCTCCTCGGGGCGGTGACGGGCCGCAAAAGAGGTGAAACTCGCCACACGCCAGTCGCTCTCGATCTTTCTGCCGAAGTGGGGGCAGACAGGAGCTTCGGCCACCGCTGACCCGCTCCGGAAGCTCCCCGCCACCGGCGCGGGATCGACGGAGACGGCGATGGCCCCTCCCCCCTCCTCCTTCAACTTCTCAAGGCGCGCCAGGAGCTGGGTGTCGGAGATATCCTTCATCACTCGACCAAGCTCCGCCGTCAAGTCGTCGCCCTGGCGATCATCGGGACAATGGAGGAGATAGGTCAGGGCCGAGGTCTCGGCGTGGCGGAACTTCCCCCACACCAGGTAACAGCGGTACCTGGCCCGGGTCAGGGCCACGTAGAGGAGCCGGACGTTTTCGGCCAGGACCTCGGTGCGGGCCTTCCGACGGCGGGCCTCGAACATGTCGGAACCGAAGTCCGCCACCATCCGGTAGCCGTCGTGACAGACGGCGGTATCGTCGTCATCCCGGACGCCACCCCACGTGAAGGGACAGAAAACAATGGGATACTCAAGCCCCTTGCTTACATGGATCGTCACGATCCGGACCGCCTTCTCGTCCGATTCAAGTCGAATCTGGTACTCCTCGTTGGGAGGAGGAGAGTTCACCCGTTCGCCGAACCAGGCACAGAGGGGATCCACACCAAGGCTCCCCTCCGTGGCGGCCCCGTGGATCACCTCGCCGCAGTGGAGGACGTTGGTGAGCCGCCGCTCCCCGTCAGCGAGGGGAAGGAACCGTTCCCGCACCCCCTCCCGGGCCAGGAGGGTCCGGAACATGGTCATGAAGCCGCGCCCCTGCCAGAGATCATGGTACTCCCGGAACGTGGCAAGGCGATCCTCCCATCCCCGCTCGTCCTCCAGGAGGCGGGCGATCTCGTTCCCGGACACGCCGAGAAGGGCTGTGGCAAGGGCTGCCCGCACCCTGGTCTCGCTGGAGGGCTCGGCAACGGCCTCCAGCACCCGAAAGACCTCCGCCGCCTCTGCCGTGGCGAAGAGGCTCATGGCGCTCTGGACCACCGACGGGATGCCGAGCCGCCGCAGCTCCTCCTGCACAAGGGCCGCCTCGTTATGGCTCCGGACGATGACGGCGATGTCCTCGGGCACCACTCCCCGGCCGTCGATGGTCGCCTTTCCCGCCCGGCCGTCAACGAGGAGCCCGGCGATCTCGGCCCCCACTGCCGTCACAATCTTCTCCCTGGCCGGTCCAAGGGAGATTCCGGCGCCATCCTCCGGAGTCCGTGCCATGAACCAGAGCTGGAGAGGGGCCAGGTTGCGCCCGTCCATAATAAGGGGATCTTCCCGTTTGGCCGCTGTCACCTCCGGGTAGCCGATGGCCTCAACCACAAAGGGAGTTTCCCGTTTCTGCCGGAACAGGGTGTTGACCCCCTCCACCATCGGGGGGGTGGAACGCCAGTTCTCCCCCATGGTGAAACGGGTCTCCGCGGGGACATCGTTCCGGGCCTCCAGGTAGGCAAAAATGTCGGCCCCCCGGAAGCTGTAGATGGCCTGCTTGGGGTCGCCGATGAGGAAAAGGGGGGTGGTCGCGTCCCGGTAGATCTCCCTGAAAATCCGGTACTGGACCGGGTCGGTGTCCTGGAACTCATCGATGAGGGCTGCCTGGTAGCGTTTTGCGAGCCGCTCGGCCAGATCGGCCCCGGTGGGTCCCCGGAGCGCCCGGTGGAGATCCACAAGAAGATCGTCGTAGGAGCGGTTGGCACGCTCTCCCTTGAGAATGGCAAGCCGCTCCCGGGCGAAAGTGTAGAGACTTCCCCGGAGGGCCAGGAAACGCTTCTCCACGAGCCGGAGCAGCCGGTCGCAGAGATCGAAAAAGGGATGTTCCGGCGGCTCGTTTTTTTTCAGGATCTGGCCCAGGATAAAGGCGGTGGTGAACTTCTCGAACCCTGGGCAGAGATCCCACGGATTCCCTGAGGCCGCGTAATTCGTCATCCCCTCCAGGAGGCCGGGAACCAGGTCGAGATGATAGTTTTTCTGTGATCGGCTCAACCCCTTGTGGTTAGTGATGATCTCCTCGATCTCACCCCGCTTTGACTCCCACATGCGGGTCAGCTCGCCGTAGAGGGCCTCACACTCACTGACAAGGACTGCCACCTCATCGTCGCCGAAGAGGGGAACCACCACCAGCTCCGGATTACCGAGCTTCCCACGGAGGAAGCGGGCAAGCCCCTCGGGTGACCACTTGAACCGGAGGGCCTGGGGGAGAAGGGGCGCATCGGCGCCGAAAAAGGTGCGGCGCCAGAAGTCGTCCACGATCTCCTGGATAAGGGGGTTCTGGTCGGCCACAAGCTCCGTGTCGTAAAGAGAGCCGCTCTCGAAGGCGTTTTCCTGCAGGGCTCGGGAGCAGAAGCCGTGGATGGTGGAGATGGCCGCGCAGTCGAAGGTCCGCAGGGCCAGGTCGAGGCGCCGCAGGGCCTCGTCGGTCCCCGGCCATTCGATGCGGCCTGATTCGTCCATTTTCAGGAGGAACTCGTCCGATGTCCCGGCCCCGGCAAAGACGTCGCGGGCCTCCCGCAGCCGTTCCCGGATCCGGGAGCGGAGCTCCTTGGTGGCCGCCTCGGTAAAGGTGACCACGAGGATATCTTCGGGCTTGAGCCCCTTTTCCACCACCAGGCGCAGGTAGAGGCAGGCGATGGCGTAGGTCTTGCCGGTGCCGGCGCTGGCCTCGATGAGGTTGCGTCCCGAGAGGTCGATTGTCAGGTTATTGTAGGTTTCCATCGCTCACTCCCCCCTGCCCTGTCTGTGGTCGGTCAGGGGTTCGAAGACGGCCCGGGCGATCCGCGCGAATTCCCCGTCGAGGGGGTCGGTGGCGCCGAAGCAGAGACGGTAGTAGGGGTCATCCCTCTCCGGAAAAAACTCCCCCTCCCAGGCGGTGCGGGCGGCGGAAAGCTCCCACTTTTTCGCATAGGCGGCCGCGGTGCGGGGGAAGAACCGGAGCGGCTCCCGCAGCCCTTTCCCGTATAGGCCAACAAGGGTCTCCAGGTGCGCCAGGGATTCCTTCACCGGCACCAGGCACAGGGAGGCATCGGTGGCAACAAAGATGCTTGAAGCCGGATATCCCTCGCGGATGAGGGCGTTCAACACCAAGTGCTCGATCCAGAGCCGCACCTGGTCCCGCCCGGAGAGCTTCGCGCCCCGATGGCGCAGAAGGGCATCGGGCCAGATGTCGCCCAGGGTGCCGGTTATCCGGTACGGGCCAATGGCCAGGTCAACCGGAAGTGAATCCATGGGGGCCCTTCCCCCGATCAACTCCTTGATCCTCCCGGCCAGTTCCCGGACCCCATCGTCGAGTCCCCGGAACATGAGCTCCCCCTGGCGAGCCGGCGGGAGCACTCCCCTGGCCCGGGCCACGGGGAAGATTTCCACGGGATCCCTCCCCGCCAGGGCCAGGTCCAGCATTTCCCCCTTGAGCCGAAAGGCGTCGAGGGAATCCAGCTCGAAAGGCTCCCGGTCGTCGAGGGAGGGCGGAAGCTCATCGAGCCGGATCCCGAGCCGGGTCCGCACGAAATACCGGGCCGGGTTATCGAAGAAGGAGAGGAGGCCGGCAAGGGAGACCGTCAACAGCTCCTCCGGGGGCTCCGGCAGTGGCTCCGTCATGAAAGACGGCACCGGGGCACTCCCCTTCTGGCGCTGCGCCACGGCCTTGCGGTTCTCTTCCGAATAGCTGAAAAGCGTGCCGGCGCCGGTGAAATAGGCCGGGCTGAAGGGCTGGAGCCGGTGCTGCGTCACGAGGTTTTTCGGGAAATCCGGGGAGCCGTCCATGAAGCGGCGCCCCAGGTAGTCGAGAAACTCGTCCACGAGGACCGACGGGGGGAGCGTGCTGTTGTCCCGGATGCTCTGCCCCGTGTAGCTGATGATGAAATGCCGCCGGGCCGAGAGGAGGGCCTCCAGGAAGAGGTAACGGTCCTCGTCCCGCAGGGAGCGGTCCCCCCGCCGCCGATCCCGGGCGATGAGGTCGAAACCGGGGGGACGGTTCTGGCGGGGGAAAGCCCCGTCGTTCATTCCCAGGAGCGCGATAACCGCGAAGGGGATGCTCCGCATGGGGAGCATGGCGCAGAAGGTGACCCCGCCGGTCATGAAGCCGAGCCCCCGCACCTCCCGATCGAGCCTCCCCCGGAGCCAGGCGCGAATCACCGGCAGCTCCACCTCTCCGCCAAACTCCGCCTCGTCACGCACCGTCTCAAGCTCGGCGAGAATGCCGTTCAGGGCAGCCAGATCGAAAGCCCCCTCTTCTCCGGGGGCGAAGAAATCATCGAGAATCCGCCGGCAGAGCCGCACCCATTCCGTCAGGGTGCGGGGGCGCTCCAGTTCGTCCACCAGGGCATGGAGTCCTTCCACAAAACCCGCGAACCGGCCGAGGACCGCCGGCCCCTCCCCTTCCATGGCGTCAAAGGGGAGGATGCCATTCACCATCCGGCCATCCTCCTCGGGCATGGCATATCCCAGGAGGAGGCGGTCCAGGCCGGCCCGCCAGCTGTGCTCCCGATAGGGAGGGAATCCTGCGCGGCGCCGCTCCTCCTCGTCCATCCCCCACCGGATACGGGTCTCCTCCAGCCAGGTGCGGATCAGCTCCAGATGACCGGCGTCGAGGCCGAACCTGGCGTGGACCATGGGAGAGGCCAGGATCTCGGTGACCCCAGTCACCGGGAACCGCTTGCCGGGAAGGTCAAGGATCGCCAGGAAGGTCTCCGCCAGCCCCCCTTCCCTGCGGATGCTCCGGTCGGCGATGGAGTAGGGGATCTTCAGCCGCGGGTCCTGGCACCCGTCGAAGACGGCGGAGATGTAGGGGGCGTAGGTCTCGATGTCCGGCGTCATGACGAGGATGTCGCGGGGGGTGAGGTCGCCTGACGTTGCAAAGAGGTTCAGGAGGGTGTCGTGGAGCACCTCCACCTCCCGCATGGGGCTGTGGCAGGAGGAGATCAGGACGGAACGGTCCGCTGCGGTCACGGGTCGCTTTTCGCCGCCGCTCCCCTCCAGGCGGAGGATGTCGTTCTGAACCATGTCGAGAAGCGTCGTGTCGGGAGTCTCGCCGTAGAGGTCGGTGTCGCAGCCGGCCGTGGCCCCCAGCTCAACGAGGGTGTCCGAAAACTCCTTTCCCAGGAGCCCCAGGGAAGCCAGGAGCGGGTTCCCCTCGATCCGCACCTCCCGCTCCTCCGGGGAGAGCCGGGCAATAATACGCTCCGGGAGGATGTCGGCCCAGTACTCGCGGCAGGGGCCCATGACGAAGAGATTCACCTCGGTTACGTCGGCGATGCGCCGGAAGACGTCCAGGTGGAACTGGGGGAGGTACGAGATGCCGAAGACGGTGATCCGCTCCGGAAGAAGGGGAGTGTCCACCTCTCCCCGGGCCAGGCGCCGCAAGAACTCGCTCCGCACCGCCTCCCGGTGGAGCCCCCTCCCTTGCTCCGCCAGGGCCCGCCAGAGGATGGCCTGCCAGTGGTCCTCGCTCCCCTTTTCCCAACGGGTGATCATGCCGGGACGGAAGATGGTGTACTGGTCGAAGGTGTCGGCGATCTTCCCGGCAAGCTGATAGAGTTTCAACTCCCGTTGCCCCCCGGTCAGGTATCCCGCCAGGGGGGCGAACGCCGACTGGTCCAGGAAGGCGGGGAGCAGCCCCATGATCCGCCACGACAGAACCGCCGGGTCGAAGGGGGATGTGGCGGGAAGCTCCGGCAAGGCTTTCCTGAACAGGTCCCAGACAAAGGCGTTGGGAAAGGGATAGGCACCGTTGGCCCAGACGCCCTGTGCCGTTGCCAGTTCCATGGCCAGCCAGCGCTGCATCCCCTTGCTCTGGACAACGATCACCTCCGGCGCCAGGGGGTCGGCCAGAGGACGCCGAAGAACCTCGACAAGCCGGGCGACGAGATGTTCCATCCGGTTGCTGGAGTAGAGAGAAAGGGACATGGGGTCTCCGCGAAAAAAATATTCTCAAGGTGCATCGTAGGAAGACAATGAGTCACAATACGTCTTGAACTTGCGCCGCCACCGGGAACATCAGACTATACGCTTTTGCCCGGAAAAGGAAGGGAGGAGCAAGGGCGTTTCTTCTGTTGACACTCTCTTAGACACCACGGTATTAAACACAGGTTGTTTTCACGAACACTTTCAAGAGGAGGCGCGTAAACAGTCATGATCCAGATCGATTTCCAGAAAATGGGGGGGCTCATTCCTGCCATCATCCAGGACCACGAATCCGGCGAAGTTCTCATGGTGGCGTTCATGGACGAAAAAACCCTGAACCTGACCCTTGAGTCGGGCAAGACCTGGTTTTTCAGCCGCACCCGCAACAAGTACTGGATGAAGGGCGAGGAGTCGGGTAACACCCAGGAGGTTATGGAAGTCCTCACCGACTGCGATGCTGACTCGGTGGTCATCAAGGTGAAGCAGAACGGCCCGGCCGCCTGCCACACCGGCAACCGGAGCTGCTTCTATGTGCGGTGGGAGGACGGCCAGTGGGTGGAGCACTCCAACCCCCTCTTCGATCCGAAGGAGGTCTACAAGAAATGAGCAACCTCCTGAACCTCGGCATCCCCAAGGGGAGCCTCGAAAACGCCACCGTGGACCTCTTCAAGAAGGCCGGCTGGCAGATCAGCATCTCCTCCCGCAGCTACTTCCCCGGCGTTGACGACGACGAACTGAACTGCAAGCTGATCCGTCCCCAGGAGATGGGAAAGTATGTGGAGCGCGGCACCATCGACGCCGGCATCGCCGGCCGCGACTGGGTCCGGGAGAACGACTCCGACGTGGTGGAAGTCTGCGAGATGGTCTACTCCAAGGTCTCCCGCCGCCCGGCCCGCTGGGTGCTGGTGGTCACCAAGGACTCGCCGGTACAGAAGCCCGAAGACCTCCACGGCGCCACCATCTCAACCGAGCTGGTCGGCTTCACCAAGCGCTATTTTGCCGAGCGCAACATCCCGGTGAACGTGGAGTTCTCCTGGGGGGCCACCGAGGCCAAGGTGGTGGACGGCCTCTGCGACGCCATCGTTGAGGTGACCGAAACCGGCTCCACCATCAAGGCCAACGGCCTGAGGATCGTCTGCGACCTCATGGAGTCGGTGCCGGTCCTCATCGCCAACAAGGCCGCCTGGGCCGATCCCTGGAAGCGACAGAAGATCGAATCAATCGCCACGCTCCTCAAGGCGTCCCTGGCTGCCGAAGGAATGGTGGGGCTCAAGATGAATGCCCCCAATGACAAAGTCGAGGCTATTACCCAAATCCTCCCGAGCCTCAACCACCCCACCGTGGCCCACCTCTACAAATCCGACTGGGTTTCCATCGAGAGCATCCTCCACGAGAAGGAAGTGCGGCGGATCGTGCCGGAGCTCATCAGGCTCGGCGCCCAGGGGATCATTGAGTACTCCCTGAACAAGGTGCTGTGATTAATTGAATTGACAAAAGCAGATGCACAAACGCCGTGAGCCCCTGTGAATGAGGCTCACGGCGTTTTGAGTTTGGCTTGTCCGTGATGTTTCCTATGCCTGGAGAGAATCGACCCTGGTATCAATTCTCACATGCAGAGCTTTTTTGATGGTTGCAAAGATGGCTGATAGATTATCCATGGTAGGATTTCCAGAAGCAGAAAGCATCCTGTGAAGGCTTTTACTCGGCTTCTGAACTTCTTCAGCCAATCGCTCAAATCCGACCGTTGCATTTATAAGGTCGCGGAGAACGAGCTTGGCGGTCACGGAGTCGCCATCCAGCATTAAATCAATCGCCTCATGAAGCAGTGACTTGGCAAAATCAGGGTCAGACTCAACCCGTTTTTTAATAGTTTCTTTGAAATCTCTTGTCAGGGCCATTTTTCAACTCCTTACATCTATTTCTTTTTCTGGTTGGCCTTTCGTTTCTTGTATTCCTTCCACATAGCTTCTGCTTTATTGATATCCTTTTGCTGTCCTCTTTTTGTCCCTCCACCGAGAAGAATGATCAACCTGTCACCGTCTTTTCCAATATAGACGCGATAGCCAGGCCCCCAATCAAGCCGGTATTCTCCGATTCCACCAAACCATTTTACGTTGGCGAGATTTCCTTGCTCCATCTTGAGCTTCACAATCGCAATTTTTGCAGCCGCGACGGTATCCAACCCAATAAACCACTCTTCATATGGGCTTGTTCCATCTTCACGGATATATTCCTCAGCCCTGTAACCCCATGCCAGAATAGTACCTTATATGTTACCATCGTTCAATTATTTTTCTGCATAACGGGTATGGCTTGACCCGCCGGCTTCTTGGTGTCGGGTCGTAAGCCTTTTTGGAACTGCTCCGTTTTAAGAATTGGAGCTTTGACACTTCTATTGCCTTTTTCGATTATTCTCTTTTGTCTTGTGTTAGGTTGTCACTTTTATCTTTCGTCTTAGCAATCTAATCTGCATCCTGAATAACTGTGATTTTGAGCGGAGTTGAGTTAGCCCATGGGACATAATATGTGAACAAAATTTTATGCAAGACAGCACAGTCAATATTTAAAGCAGTACACAGCCTAAGCCATAAGATCAATCTTTTTTTCATGAATGATGAAGGGAACGTTCTGCCAAACATGGCTATGAGAAAGGCAGTCGAAAATACCATTGAAGTACTAGATAAAACCCTTGTAATAATAGAACTTTCCTGTGCAACTGCAGATGATTTTTGAGTATAAATAATAAATACAACAAAAGTTATCATGAATAACTTAACTGGCGATAAATAACTTAAAAGATGCCGCTTAAATGGAGAAAATTTTATTTTTAAGATAAAGTAGTATGCCTCCTCGAACAAAATAACCTTTCCAAGTAACCTTTTTATTTTATTGTCACTCAAGAATGAATTAAGCACATTTATTGCAATTATTTTTAGACTTTCAGCTGTGCCTTTTGGGCTTTGCATTTTATCATTTAGTATTTCGGACAGAAACTCTACTGAAACTGGAAGTTTGACGGCGTCCTCAATCTTTACCTCTGTCGCTTTAAAAATTGCATTTGCTTTCGGTGAATTTCTGTCGAGAATCTTTTCTGCCACTACGCTAGCCAACAGGTATTCCATGAAGGATTTATGCCCAAATTTAAACATTCCAGGTGTGGATGGATCATCAACTAAAATTCCACATGCCCTAACATCGGTCTTTACATGATCTATCCCATACTCAGAGTCTTCAATTCTTTGTTTTAATGGAGCTCTTACCTCCCCTGTAATCGCTGAAGTATTCGCGGAAATAGAATCAGGAATGCACTGAATCAGATTGTCTATGAGAGTATTTAATTGATTTGAGTGTATTTGATTAGGAAGGTCATTTGCTGCCATATAAGCAGCAATTCCGCACATAAAATATTCCCGTTCAGAAGAATTTAGCGCCATAAAATCTCTTGAATCATTCTCTTTAAGTCCTTGTCTTCTATAACTGTGCCTTATAAAAAGATCCATTACAAATGCTGAATTCAAACTTTCAACCTTTTCGAATAGTCGTTCTGACTCCCACAAGGTAGAAACAATATGCAATAATGATGGTCGTGATACTAGTTCCTTAAAACGTTGATTATGTTTAACTAACTGACATATTTGATTTCTTACGTTGCTTTTATGATTACGTAATGACTTTTCAATTTCAGTCAGAGAAAATGGCAGCAGTCTTAAGGCTTCACAGTGCGGCCTGTCGGAAGTTGCTTGTGCGATCCCTAGAGCAGTCTTCATTTCATCTTCGTCAAGAAAAAAATTAGGACGACCAGTTATAAGTATTTTAGCTTTCGGATAACAAAAATCCCATAGTGTTCGAAAATGCTTTAGCCGCATTTCTGCATCGCCAACCAGCGCCATTTCGTCAAAACCTTCAAAAATGAGTAAAAGCTTACCGGCAATATGCAGCTTCATTAAAGCCTGCGGATTTAGATTATACTGTGATGCCCACGCGCCGAGCAATTGTAAAGGCGTTAAATTTCGAGGGCTGGTCCCTCTTAATTCAATCAGTAATGGCAATCGTTTAGCACTCGAATCTTTGAGTTGGTGATAGGTAAACATCAACGTTGCAGTGCTTTTCCCTTGACCATATTCCCCCAACAGTGCAAGTTGCCGCCCACCAATATCACCAAGCCAGTCTTGTAGCAACTGTTCTATATCTTGTAAACTTTTATTATTTACCTCTATTATATCTTGTGTACTCACAAAACGAGCAGGTACATAGACATCTATCAATTTAAAATCTGAATCTGGAAGGTTGTCTATTGTAACTCTTTGGGTTATGTGGTTCTTGTAATCTGTAAAGTTCACTAAGTCTGAAAGTAATGATGATTCACTTTCCACGCGTATATTTTTACCTTTATATTTAATAGTTCTACTTGGCACATCGCAGTGTAATGCTATAATATATTCAGTTTGAACATTCTCAACTGCCTTCAGATGTGAAGTATATTCTATGAATTCATTTAATTCTTTATCAGAAATGTCAGAGTGTGAGGGGTAAAGATAAACATCAGAATTATTGTCAACATTTTTACCAATCCAATATCCTACATTGTCATGCCATCCAACCTTTGGAAAAACATAAGAGGAAGATGAAAGCCTAAGCAATTCTCTAGCTTGATCTTTCCACGCTAGAGAATCTGTTACTGGCTCTAACTCAAAAAAGTTTCTAACCGATAGAGGCGAAAATGCTGCGGGAGGTGGCTCCTTTTTTGCCATTCTGCGTATTTCATTCACGCCCTCGCTAATGATCCCTGAAGGCTGATTTCTCTGTTCACGTTGGTATTGCTCATAACTTTTCAAACCATCCCAATTTTTATATAAAGATAATATGGCTTGAACACCTACAAAATAGACTATTATTAATAGCCCATAATCTGTCCAAGTGACTTCATGGACTACTATATTTTCACCAGTTACCTTGTTAAATAATTCTAGACCAAAATTCCAGGGCATAAGATTGCTTTTGATGCAGGATAGTACTAACATTGTCATTGAAGATAAAGATGTTAATGCTGCGAATGCAAAACGTTCTCTTGTGTATTCTTGTCTTTTAAAGTAAATATAAATCGCATAAATCACAGTAATTAGAAGTAGAACGGCTAATATTGCAATAGTGATTTTCATATACCCTCCTATAGAGTAAGATATTTGACTGTACAGTATTTTATCTTCTTAATTCTCTCCTTGTGCGGGGGGAGAAATTGAGGCAAAGGTTCCGACTTGTTTGCTCATGCCATAGGGACCAAAACTCAGTATTTGCTTTCAAGTTTAATTCACGTCCTTTATTTTTATCTGGTTCTACAACTCGTGATTGACCGGCCAGGACCGGTATCTATAGCGGTAACGCACGCAGACAAGGGCGTCACCATACTTTTCGACCAGTGCCTTGGTTCCTTTCTGACCAGGCTTCAGCTTCAAGCGTGTTACCATTGAATTAACTCGAAAATAGCGCTCTTTTTGTGCTGCGAACTATACATTTACTTTTTGCGGCAATCAATTAAAATGCTTGAATTTTGTCGGCTCTATTTATACCGCTATGGCGACCACAAGAGGTGAAAGACCCTTATGATCCCCGTCACTCCAGAGGGTACTCTCCAGAGAATTAAGTCCTTGCACAATCAAGCCTCAAACCCTATAAGTCCAGCCCTGGCTCATTCCTTTATCCACATTGATCGGGAGATGACACTATGAAACGGATTATCCTCCTGGCGGTCGCGGTGCTCCTGGCTTTTCACGGGGTGGCCGCGGCAAGCCCCTGCGATGACTGGAACATCCTGGAGAAGGAGATCCGCGACGGTCTCATCGACCGCGCATCCGCCGGAAACCGCATCACCCTCCTCCACCGGCTCCTCCTCGATACCTATGGCACCACTGCAGCCAATTCGGCAAAGGTCTTCCCCGTGGCGGGCTATGATTACCGCGCCATCGGGGGACGGCACGGCAACGACTACCGCCCCAGCGGGTACTCCTTTTACCAGGGAGTCCGGCACGGCGGCCATCCGGCCCACGACATCTTCGTGCGGGACCGAAACCAGGATTTTCTCGATGACGCCACCGGCAAACCGGTCGCCATCGTATCGTTTACGGATGGTGTCATCATCGCAACGAATCCCGACTGGGAGTACCCGAGTCCCATCCGCGGAGGGAAGTACGTCTGGATCTTCAACCCCGCCGAGGAGCGCTATTACTACTACGCTCACCTGTCGTCCGTGACGGTAGCGCCGGGGCAAACCGTGACCGCGGGCGACCCCATCGGTTTTTTGGGAAGAACCGGAAAGAACGCCTACCCGCGCCGGTCTCCTACCCACCTCCATTTCATGGTTCTCTCGTACGCCGATGGGAGGATGCTCCCCCGCAACCCCTACCGTGAGCTCGTCGCCACAAAACGCGACAAACTGAAAAATCCCCATTGACAACAGCGTTCTATTAAGTAAGGTTAGAAGCCATCTAATTTACCAAGGAGGATTCCCATGAAGCGTACCGCACTGCTCACCGCCGCCCTGATGCTCTCCTCGTCCCTCGCCTTTGGCGCCACCAAGACCTACCAGGCAACCGGTCCCGTCCTCGAAGTGAAGGACGACATGATCGTTGTCCAGAAGGGGAAAGAGAAGTGGGAAATCGCCAAGGACAAGGATACCAAAGTTACCGGCGACCTGAAGGTCGGCTCCAAGGTCACGGTCCAGTACACCATGAAGGCCGCCAGCATCGAGGCGAAGGGCGGCGAGAAGAAAGCAGAGAAAAAGGCAGAAAAGAAGGTTGAAAAAAAGAAGTAACACCATATCATCACCGCACCATGAAGGCCGACCCGCAAGGACCGGCCTTTTTTTGTTCCGGCGCGATGGGCGACGGTTGATTGACTCCTATCATTCCGGTGATTTAATTAAACAAAATAATTTCGATTCATACCATCCAAAGGAGATACAACCATGAGCGTGCTCCAGGCATCCGTCGGCGAAAATGGGAAAAACCTGAAGGGGGATGTTGAAACGGTCCAGAGTCTCCTGAAATCCAAGGGCTTCGACCCGAACGGGGTGGATGGCGTCTGCGGCAAGGACACCATCGCGGCGATCCGCAGATTCCAGGCCACGTTCCTGAGCAATCCGGACGGGCTCATTGAGCCGGGACGCAAGACGTGGCAGAAGCTGGCGGGCACCGGTGGCGCCGCGCCCGACCTTTCCCAGTGGAGTGGCGACAGCGCCCGGTGGACCCAGGAGAAAAAGCTCCAAAGTTTGCATCCGGAACTGCGCCCGAAGGTTGAGAAGGTGCTGCAGGCTCTTTGTGCCCGGGGATTCCAGCCGAAGGTCTTTTACGGGTGGCGTTCCGTGGCGGTACAGATGCAGCTCTACTACCAGGGGAACAGCAAGGTGAAATTCAGCTTCCATAACGCCCAACACCCCGACGGCACCCCCAACGCCTATGCCGCTGACATCGTCGACAGCCGCTTCGGCTGGGCACCGGAGGCGGAACAGACGGGTTTCTGGAAAGCCCTGGGGGTAGAGGCGAAGAAGTGCGGCCTCATCTGGGGGGGCGACTGGGTGAATTTCCGGGACTGGGCCCACGTGCAACTGGTGCAGAACGGAGAACTGGTACGGGTCAAGCAAGAGAGCGGTCTGTGATCAGGGCTTTCGTTGCGGCAGCATTGATCGCCGGCACGGCGCTCCCGGCCAGGGGGGAGCGCCTCTGGCTCGTCATCGGGGCAAGCGATCCCACTGCGGCGGGAATAGCACGGAAGGCCAAGGCGTTGGCCCCCGCTGATCCCGATCCCCTTGTTGTCCGGACAGGCGACTGTGGCGACAAGAGGAGTATCTTTGCCTGGGTTCCCGAGATTGCCGCCTCTCCCGAAGCCGCACGTGCCGCCCTTTCCCGCATGCGCGCCACCACAGGCGATGCATATCTGAAGCGCTGCGACGCGGAACCGCAGACCCTGCTCGCGCTCAGGATGACCGCGGTGGCTCCCTCCATTGCAGATGTCCCGGAAAACGCAGTGAATTGGGAGGAAAAGGACCGGATCTCCACCGTACGTCCGCTCCCCGACGGGCGCAGTATCGTCGTTGTACGCTCCTATTCCCCGGCGGCCGGAGATCCTCTGGAAGGGAGGCGGGAGCGGGTCATCCTGGCTTCCCCCTCCGGCAAACGCACGGTGCTGGAGGAAAACTGCATCGACCCCGGCCCCGTGGCCACGCGGCAGGGGCGCATCGCCTTTCACTGCGTGCGGGAACAGGGAGGCGACCAGCTTTTCCATGACGTGGCGGTTTTCGACGCATCAGGGGAGAAGATCTCAGGAATCCGGCACTGCCGCGACCCGAAATGGCGCGACGGAGAAGCTGTTGAATGCAGAGAAGAATCCGTTGGACCCGACGGGGCGTTGACGCTCCGGACAAAACGCATCCTCATCCCCCGCAAAGAGAAAATCCCCAATCGGGGTAGATCAGGAACCTGACACGCCGGAGGGAAGATACCCCTTGGCCAGGGCACGGAAAGCCGCAACCTCTGCCGCCTGCCAGGTCTCATCACGTCCCAGCTCGGCAGCCATCAGAGCCGCAACCGCCGGGGCCTCCTCCATGGCGGCACGGGCATCGAGGATGAGTGCCCTGGTACGGCGGCTCAACACATCCTCCACGCTTCGCGCCCATTCGTAACGAACCCCCCAGACCACTTCAGCCAGACGGTACGGAAGCCGGGGATGGAGCTTCCGGCGCAGGTCCGGCTGAACGGTGCACAGTTCTTCCAGGGCGGCGGCTTCTGCTCCGTACATGGACCACTCGCCGTCAGCGGCCGACTTGGCCAGCCAGCCGTGGATGGGGAGGTCGGCTGTGCGCGAAGGGCGCTCTTCCAGCCCCGCCAGCCTGGCCGCACTGTTCACTGTATCCTCGGCCATCCTGCGATAGGTGGTCCACTTGCCGCCAGTGATGGTGACCAGGCCGGCAGCCGAAACCAGAATAGTGTGATCGCGGGAGAGTGTGGCGGTGTGGGCTATGTCGCCTCCCCGCACCAGGGGCCGGAGACCGGCAAAGACGCTGAGGATGTCGGTTATGCCGGGGTCACGGGAGAGATACCGGGATGCGTGTGCCAGAAGGAACTCCACTTCCGCGGCCAGGGGACGGGGCTCAACGGTGGCCCGGTCCACCGGCGTATCAGTGGTGCCGACGATCACCCGTTCGTGCCAAGGGACGGCGAAAAGCACCCGGCCGTCGTCGGTGTGGGGCACCATGATGGCGCTGTCGCCGGGGAGGAATTCCCGGGGGAGGACCAGGTGCACCCCCTGGCTCGGGGCGATGACCGGTTGCGCGCCAGGCTCGTCCAGCCGGCGGATGGCGTCGCAGAAGGGGCCGGCGGCATTAACCACCACCCGCGCCTCAAGCTCGTATTCACGACCGCTCTCCCGGTCGCGGGCCGCTGCACCACAGACCAGGCCACCGGCCTTGAGCAGTCCGGACACTTCCAGACGGTTCAGGGGAACTCCGCCCAGATCGGCAAAGGTGCGGGCCAGGGCCACGGCCAGCCGGGCATCGTCGAACTGGCCGTCGTGGTAGATCACTCCGCCGCGCAACCCTGCCGGCTCCACGGTGGGAATGCGGCGCAGGGTTTCTTCCCGGGAAAGTATCTGCGACGGCCCGAGCCCCAGCTTACCCGCCAGCATGTCGTAGAGCTTCAGTCCGATGCCGTAGAACGGCCCTTCCCACCAGTCGTAGAGCGGCACCACAAAAGAGAGGTTGTGCACCAGGTGTGGCGCATTGCGGATCAGTGTTCCCCTCTCATGAAGGGCCTCCAGCACGAGAAAGATATTTCCCTGTTGCAGATACCGGACCCCGCCATGGATCAGCTTAGTACTCCGGCTAGAAGTGCCGCTCCCGAAGTCGTCGCGCTCCAGGAGCAGCGTCCGGTAGCCCCGGCTTGCCCCCTCTACGGCCACGCCGAGTCCCGTCGCACCGCCGCCGATTACGAGCAGATCCCAGCACTTCTCATCCTCAAGCTGCTGCAAAAGCATCGATCTGGTCATGGCGCCGCCCAGCCCCGGGCCCGCTCCACGGCCCGTTCCCACCTTCCTCGCAGTTCTGCAGCCTGCTCACGGCCCATGGCAGGTTCGAAGACCCGATCCACCTGCCAGTGGCCGGCAATCTCCTGCCGGTCGCGCCAGAGGCCCACCGCCAACCCTGCCAGGTAGGCCGCCCCCAGGGCTGTAGTCTCGCTGATTCTGGGCCGCACCACCGGCACCCCGAGGAGGTCGGCCTGGAACTGCATCAGGAGCCCGTTGGCCGTGGCGCCTCCGTCGACCCGCAGTTCGGCCAGTTTGATGCCGGCATCGGCCTCCATGGCAGTGAGAAGGTCGGCGCTCTGGTAAGCGATGCTTTCCAGAGTGGCCCGGGCGATATGGGCGGCGGTGGTGCCGCGGGTGATGCCGACGATGGTCCCCCGGGCATAGGGATCCCAGTGGGGAGCGCCAAGGCCCGTGAAGGCGGGAACCAGGCAGACGCCGCCGCTGTCCGGGACGCTGGCCGCCAGGGCCTCCACCTCCCCGGAGGAGCGGATAATCCCGAGACCGTCCCGAAGCCACTGAACCGCGGCACCGGCGACAAATACGCTTCCCTCCAGGGCGTATTCGGCGCAGCCGCCCAGTTGCCAGGCAACGGTGGTGAGGAGGCTGTACCGGGACCCTACCGGCTGCGCACCGCAGTGCATCAGCATGAAGCAGCCGGTGCCGTAGGTGTTCTTGGCCATCCCTGCCGTGCCGCAGGCCTGGCCGAAGAGGGCCGCCTGCTGATCTCCGGCCATGCCGGCAAGGGGAATCGTGGCGGCGAAGATATCCCCGGCGGTCTCGCCATAGACGGCGCTGGAATCCACCACCCGGGGCAGCACGGCCCGGGGTATCCCGAGGGTAGCCAGCAGCTCATCGTCCCAATCCAGGGTGGTAATGTTGAAGAGGAGCGTCCGGGAAGCATTGCTCGCGTCGGTGATATGGAGCGTTCCTCCCGACAGGTTCCAGACCAGCCAGGAATCCACCGTGCCGAAGGCCAACTCTCCCGCTTCGGCGCGACTGCGGGCGCCGGGTATGGTATCCAGCAGCCAGGCCAGCTTGGTGCCGGAGAAGTAGGCATCCAGGACCAGGCCGGTCTTCTGCCTGAAGAGCGGCTCCAGGCCATCGGCCTTGAGGCGATCGCAAAGTTCCGCGGTGCGTCGGTCCTGCCAGACGATGGCGTTGTGGAGCGGCTCGCCGCTTCGCCGGTCCCAGAGGAGCGTCGTCTCCCGCTGATTGGTGATGCCGATGGCCTTAACCTCGCGGGGAGAAATGCCGGCCCTGGTAAGGGCTTCGGCCGCCACTCCAACCTGGGTGGCCCAGATTTCCCGGCCGTCGTGTTCCACCCAGCCGGGCCGGGGGAATATCTGGCGGAACTCCCGCTGGGCAATGGCGCGGATCGTTGCGGTGGTGTCGAAGACAATGGCGCGGGAACTGGTAGTGCCCTGATCCAGGGCAAGGATATAACTCATGGCCACCTCGCGGAATAGTCGGCTACTGTATCGCAATTGTCCCGTGAAGAGGCGGGTTGCGCAAGGGAAGTAACGAAAATATGCGGGTCACTTCTGCGTCTACCGGGAGCCGGCTCTATAATTGCTGCTGGACACTCACCGGCATGAGTGGGAAAATATGAAAGATTGCACTTCACATCCGAAAGGAGCGGAACCGATCATGAGAAGAAGCGTTGTTGCTCTGAGCCTTGTTACCGGCCTTCTGATGACGCCGTTCATACCTCTTCATCGGGCAGAAGCTGCGCTCGGTGAACCTGCCGCTTCGGTTGCCGTTGACCGCAAGGCCCTTTCTGCTTCACAACGTGCCGCCGCACCCCGGAAGGGATATTCGGTTCAGGAACTCGTAACCGGGGGCAACACCGTGCGTGAGTACATTACTCCGTCAGGCATCGTGTTCGCCGTTGCCTGGAACGGGGTTTCCCACCCCGACCTCACGCCGCTGCTGGGGTCCTATCTCACCGAGTATAAGCAGGCTTTACGGCAGTCCCCCAGGCAGCGGGGGCAGCGTCGTTTTCAAGTTCAAGGCAACAGGGTCGTGGTCGAAAAATGGGGGCACATGCGCAACCTGCAAGGGAGAGCTTATGTGCCCGCCTTGATCCCGACCGGAGTGACCATCAATGAAATCAAATAGAATCCTTCTGCTTTCCCTTATCGTTGCACTGGGTATTTCCGGCTGTGGTGGCGGTGGGGGAGGTGGTGGCGGAGGAGGAGGTGGTGGTGGGACCGGCACGGAGGCCAACGCCCTCGCAATCACCGTCCCCAATGACCTGTCATACCCCAATAAACCGACCGTCAGCGTCACGGTCTGTGAGCCTGGGACATCCAACTGCCAGACCGTCGGCAACGTTCTCCTGGATACCGGCAGTTATGGCCTGAGGATATTCAAACAAGCCTCTTCCAACATTACCTTGCCGCCGGAGTTGGTCGGTTCTGCTCCTGTCGCCGAGTGTTTGTCCTTCTTGGATGGCTCGGGAATCTGGGGGCCAGTGCAGAGAGCCGATGTAAAGCTTGGTGTTGAGACTGCTCTCAACGTCCCGATTCAAATTATCGATGCCACCTATTTTTCAGGTGCCATTCCTCTCGAATGCACAACTCCGAACGTAACGCGTCTGAACCAAAGCCCGTCTGACGCAAGATATAACGGAATTCTCGGTGTCGGTCTGTTTGTCGAGGATTGTGGAGACGGATGTGCCAGGAGCGACACTAACGGCGTGTACTTCACCTGCAGCGGATCGAACTGCGCCGGAATCATCGTCCCCATCGCCAACCAGGTGCAAAACCCGGTTGCCCATCTCAGCCAGAACAACAACGGCGTTGTCGTGCAAATGCAAGGTATTCCCGCCGGAGGGGCTGCAACAGCCAGCGGCAAGCTCATTCTCGGCATAGGCACCCAAACAAACAATACGCCTTCCGGGGTAACATCCTACCCAGCCAGTAACTTTGGAGAGTTTACAACCGTATTCAATGGTACGACCTTCAACAACAGCTTCATCGACAGCGGATCAAACGGGCTTTTTTTCGACGATCCCACAATACCTGCATGCTCGTCTCCCAACCAGGAATGGTACTGTCCTCCATCCACCCTATCGCTGAGCGCTACCAACTCCGGCGCTTTCGGCACCCCGAGCGGCTCCGTATCATTCAGCATAGCCAACGCAACCAGTCTGTTCAACACGTCACATAGTGCCTTCGCTGAACTTGGCGGATCAGGCTTTGGAAGCAGTTTTGACTGGGGCCTCCCCTTCTTCTATGGCCGCTCCGTTTTCGTGGGGATTAATGGGACCAGTTCCAGCCTCGGCACCGGACCCTACTGGGCGTACTGAGTGAACCACCATCATGCCGCCTTTGAACTCTGGCGCCAAGACGACAACGGCAACCGGTTTTTGGTCGGCACCTTTGACGACCGCGCCGCCGCCGAACGCCAACTGACTGCCCTGACCCGCGTCCAGCACAAACAGATCTACTGGATTGCCGAGTGTCAAATCATGAAACCACAGGAGACCCCATGCAGGTAATCGACGACAACCACTGCTTCATCTGCGGCAGCAATAACCCCATCGGACTTCACGCCGTCTTCACAGCCGATCCGGAAAAGGGCCGGGCCGAGACCCGGGTCAGTATTCCGGAGCATTTCCAGGGGTGGCAGGGGATAGTCCACGGCGGCATCCTCTCGGCCCTTCTGGACGAAATATGCGCCCAGGCCTGCATGGCCCGCGGACTCCAGGTGGTGACCAGCGAGATGCGCCTACGCTACCGGAAACCGGTACCCACCGGCAGCGTGGTAACCGTTATCGGCGAGATCGTTGGCGACCGGCGCCGGCTCATCGATGTGCGCGGGGTCATCGAAATGGACGGTCAGACCATGGCCGAGGCCGAGGTCATCATGTTCAAAACGGCGGGATGACCGGCAGTGTGCGCACCAGTGCCAAAGGGCTTCATAGTGTGATGGAGGGAAAGGAGGCGAGAGGATTCACTCGGGTTGCTGAGTCTCCTCCTTGGGGAGGGATAGGACGGGCGGTACCTGATTGAGGCGATCGCCGCCATGTTTCGGACAGTATTCGGTGGGTTGGGTTCCCTCGATATAGAATTCGTCGCGCTTTTCCGGGCAGTCCGGCGTTGCCTGATAACCGGTTGCCGGGTCGATGGAAACAGAAACAACCGTATCGGGTTTGGAAAAATCCACAACTGGCTTTGATGCCAGAGCCGGCCCCATGAACCGCTCCCAGATGGGCGCCGCCACAGCCCCGCCGGTAAAGCCCTTCCCTCCCGGCCGCGGCTTGTCGTATCCCACCCAGATGCCGGTCAGCACCTGGGGAGTGTAGCCGATGAACCAGGCATCACGGTAATCATCGGTGGTGCCGGTCTTCCCGGCCGAGGGACGCTTCTGGCTGAAGGATTTGAGGGATTTTGCGGTGCCGTACACCATGACGTCCTTAAGCATCCGGGTGGTGACAAAGGCAGCCGCCGGGGAGAGGGCTGATGTAACTGACGGAGCGTTTTCCGTCCAGGCGCGGCGATTCCTGTCATAGATACGCACGATAGTTCTCGGTTCGGACCTGAGCCCTCCGTTGGCCAGAGGGGTGTAGGCTCTTACCAGGTCGCGCAAGGTAACGTCTTCCGTCCCGAGGGCCAGGGAAAGATCGTTGTTTGGACGCAGGGGAAGTCCCGCCTTGTGGGCAAAATCGACAAAATACGGGACCCCGATCGTGTCCAGCAACTTGACCGCTATGATGTTGTTCGAGTATGCCAGGGCTCGCCGCAGCGACAGCTGGCCATACCGCTCCTTCCCGTAGTTCAGCGGCTTCCAGGTCTGATTGTTCCCGCGATCGTAGGCAACCGGCGTATCATCCCAGACGCTGCCGGCGGTAATCCCCACTTCCAGGGCTGCGGCATAGATCAGCGGCTTGATGGCTGAGCCGGGTTGACGCCTGGCAAGGAAGGCGCGATCATAGGGACTCTTCGTGAAATCTACCCCCCCTACGGCTGCCAGCACATCACCCGTTGCAGGATCCAGAGAAACCAATGCCCCCTGAAGCTCGGGGGAAATCCTTTTTACCCCTTCTTTCAAGGTCTTTTCGGCCAGTTTCTGCAGGTTCAGGTCCATGGCGGCAGTAACTTCCAGCCCCCCCTGCTCGATGATCTGCGGGCCGAAGCGCTCCACAAGTTCGTTCCGGATATGGGCCAGATAGTAGGGAGCCTGACTGCGCTGCACCGTTGTTATGGGGCGGGTTCTCAACTTCTGTTTCTGCCGCGCGGATATCATATTGAGGTCAAGCATGCGAGCAAGGACCACGTCCCTTCGCCTGCTGACATCGACCGCTTTTCCGAGGGGGTTGTAACGGCCCGGGTTCTTGGGCACTCCAGCCAACAGGGCGCATTCGGCATCGGTCAGTTCATCGGGGGTCTTGTCAAAATAGATCCGGGCCGCCTGGGCAATGCCCCACGCCCCATTGCCGTAGTAGATCTCGTTGAAATACATCTCAAGAATCTGCTTCTTGGTATATATCTTCTCGTACTCCATGGCCATCCGGGCTTCCTCAAGCTTCCGCTCGATGGTCTTCTCCCCGGAGAGATATCTGTTCTTGATCAGTTGCTGGGTAATGGTCGATCCCCCTTCCACCAGCTTACCCTTGACCACATCCTTCACCAGCGCCCGGGCGATCCCTCGAATATCAATGCCTCCATGCTCGAAAAACCGTGCATCTTCCACAGCCACCACTGCCTTTTGCAGGAAAGCGGGAATGTTATCTATGGAGACCCAGTAGCGTTTTTCGGGAAGGAGACGTCCCACGAACCGTCCGTTGCGGTCGAAAACCTTGACCGACGAATAGCCTGACGGCAGATAGGGATACTTGGCGATATTCCCCTGGGCTAAAGCCGATGAGACCAGAAGGAGAACCATGAACAGACCGAATGAGGTCAAAAGAACCGTACGCTTGAAGGCAAAGATCAGACAGGAAACCACGATGACTGTTCGCTCCGGAAAGAGACTGCGTTGCCGTAGTTCTGTCTATAAACGGGAGATGCGTCGATGGCGACAGAAGAGACAACGATGGAAACTTCGTAAGACGCTACATTCTTCCAGAAGATGTGTCAAGGGGAGCGGAGGAACGCTCCCCCCCTTGGCATAACGCCGGGTTGCCGGACCATTCCAGCCCAACAGCCACTGAAACGCCTGTTTTATATGGGAAAGATTGGGAAAGATAACAAGTTTAAGCGTTGCCCAACAAGACTCGGATGTGGTAAGTAAGTAGCCCCACGTATTGCAGAGCGGCCAGGGAATAGACCTGGCGGCTTTACTTCACAATCTGTGAGTAACGATGCGATGGAATTAATCGGGGAGGATGTGTGGTCGAAAATAAGTCCGTTCGCGTATTGTATATGGAAGATGACGCCGGTTTAGCCAGGCTGTTGCAGAGAAAATTGCAGCGACAGTCCTTCTCGGTTGAAATCGCCAGAAACGGTGATGACGGCTTGGCTACGCTCGAGAAATCACCCTTCGATGTCGTGCTGCTCGATTACAGCATGCCCTCATGCGATGGCATCGACGTCTTGCGGATTATGGCGGAGTGCAAAACCTCTCCTCCGGTGATCATGCTAACCGGCAGGGGGAATGAAAAAATCGCCGTTGAAGCATTGCACCTGGGGGCCAGCGACTACATCGTGAAAGATGTGGATATGGGCTATCTGGAACTTCTTCCCGTCGTCATCAATCAGGTCTTGCAGAAACAGCAGTTGATCCGGGAACGCGAGCAGATGCTCAAGACACTTCAGGAGAGCGAGGATCGATACAGAAGACTCAGTGCCCAGCTTGAACGGAAGGTTTTGGAACGCACCGCGGAACTGCAGACTTCCAACAGGGAACTGGAAGTTTTTTGTTATTCCGTGTCACATGATCTATCTTCCCCACTCCGTACGATCAATGGCTTCAGCGAAGTTCTGCTTGAAGAGTACGGCGATCGACTGGACAATGCCGGCAGACGGTGTCTCTCGAAAATAGGCGCGTCCGCCGCTCAAATGGGGCAGCTGATGGACGCGCTGCTCGACCTCTCAAGAATGGCGACCGACGAACCGCGCCTCGAACCCGTAAACTTGAGCGACCTTGCAGGGGAAATCGCGCAGGAACTACGCGACCTCGAGCAACAGCACAAGGTTGAGGTCAGGATAACCGGCGGCATGGAAGTAGAAGGTGATCCTGCATTGCTTAGAGTTATGATGGAGAACCTGCTGGGGAATGCATGGAAGTTCAGCAGAACCCTGCCAGACGCCTGTATCGAGTTCGGAAAATCGTTTCAAAACGGGGAGATGGTATATTACGTGCGCGACAACGGCATCGGTTTTGACCTGGGTAATTCCGGCAAGCTGATCGACCTGTTCCAGAGGCTGCACCTCGGGGATGAATTCAAAGGCATCGGAATAGGGCTCGCAACGGTCCAGCGCATTGTGGAACGCCATAAGGGACGGGTTTGGGCTGAGAGTGAAGTGGGCAAAGGTGCTACGTTCTATTTCACCCTTTCGCCTGTGGCCAATTAACTGGAGATACGTTACAGCCCCGCGCACTGACCCCCTGCCCCCAATACCCCAAGACTGCCAAGACAGATTGAGACTTACCCCAGAAGGTCATTCCGGCATCGTTGTCGTAATGCCGGTCCTGCTTGTTGTTTGTGACAATAAATGCACGATCCCGAGAGAGAATTCACGTGAGGCACATAGATATGCTCCTGCTTTCCAAGTGGGCACCTGCCCTGATGATTTGCACGATCCCATTGATAGGCTTGATAGAACCGTCGTGGGGATCGGAAGATGAGAACCTGAACCTCAGTGAACTGGGTCTCGAAGACTTGATGAACATTCAGGTGACATCGGTATCGAAAAAACAGCAGAAGCTATCCGATGCTGGTGCAGCTATCTTCGTCGTCACCAGGGAAGACATCCGACGCTCCGGAGCTACCAGCATCCCCGAAGTGCTCCGCATGGTGCCGGGCATCCAGGTAGCCCGTCTCGATGCGAACAAGTGGGCTGTCTCGGCAAGAGGGTTCAATGATCGCTTCTCGGACAAGCTCTTGGTCCTTATGGATGGCCGGACCGTCTTTACGCCCCTCTTTTCCGGCGTGTACTGGGATGTCCAGGATGCGATGCTCGAAGACATAGACCGCATCGAGGTGATCCGGGGACCGGGAGCCGCCCTCTGGGGAGCCAATGCCTTCAATGGCGTCATCAACATCATTACCAAGCACGCCCAGGAAACCCAGGGAGGTCTTCTGAGCGCCGGTGCCGGAACGGAAGAAAGAGGGTTCGGCGGGGCGCGCTATGGAGGGCGCGTTGGTGACGATACCTATTACCGGTTGTACACGAAATATTTCAACAGAGATGGTGGCGTCGATGCCGCCGGCAACGAGGGGAAAGACGACTGGAGCGTTTTGCGGGGAGGATTCCGTGTGGATTCGGACCTGACCGCACAGGATTCGTTGACCGTCCAAGGGGACATCTATCATGGGAAAGAGGGAGAGACGTTCACCGTTCCTCTCGTGGCCCCGCCCTATTCCCGAACCTTCAACTCGGATACCGATATCGCCGGGGGGAATCTCCTGTCCCGCTGGACGCGCAAGCTTTCAGATACAGCAGACATGGCGCTTCAGCTTTACTATGACCGGACTGAACGTGACATGGCAATCTTGGGTGAAATCCGGGACACCATTGATGTCGACTTCCAGAACCGGTTCAGATGGGGCTCCCGGCAGGAAATTATGTGGGGATTAGGCTACCGTTTCAGCCATGAAAGCATCACCAACAAAATCCCGATCTCCTTTACCCCTGACAAACGGAGCGACAATCTTTACAGCCTTTTCGTACGGGACGACATAGCGCTCATTGAAGAGAAACTCCGGCTGGTTCTGAGCTCACGGTTCGAGCACAACGACTTTACCGGCTTCGAGATTCAGCCCAATGCCCGTCTCATCTGGACGCCTGACTATCGGCAGACTGTCTGGGCCGCTGTTTCGCGCGCCGTGAGGACACCTTCCAGCGCCGAGGAAAATTTTCGAAATGATATTTCCGTATATCCTCCTGGAACTGTTAACCAGACACTCCCCGTACTCTTTTCCGGCTTCGGTTCCAGGGACTTCAAGAGTGAAGACGTGATTGCCTATGAGCTCGGCTATCGCGTTGCCCCAGCCGAACATTTTTCAGTTGATATTGCTACATTTTACGACAACTTCTCGCGTCTGCGCACGCTTGAGTTCGGTACACCCTATCTCGAAGTCTCCCCGTCACCGCATCTCGTTCTACCAGGGATAACCTCAAATAAGATGCATGGTGAATCCTATGGAGTTGAAGTGGCTGCGGACTGGTTGGCACTTGAGTGGTGGCGTTTGCACGCTGCATACAGTTTCCTGGAGATGCAGATGCGCCTTGATCCTGACAGCAACTCACTGTTTTATCTTGGTTTTACCCAAGGGACGAGCCCGCGGCATCAGGGTTCACTTCGCTCTTCCATGGAGTTAGGCAGAAGCGTCGAACTGGATGTCTGGGTACGGTATGTGGATCGACTGCCGGAATTTGACATTGACCGCTATGTAACGCTTGATGCCCGCCTGGCGTGGAAGCCGACCAGGAACCTTGAGCTTTCACTCGTCGGCAGGAACCTTACCGACAGTCACCATCCCGAATTCAATTCAGCGATCATTTCTACCGCTCCCACCGAGGTGGAGCGGAGTTATTACGGAAAAATCACCTGGCGCTATTAGTCGGCAGCAACGCAGCCGCATCGAAATCAACCAAGACAACGGATATCCAGAAAACATAACTGTGATCAAGAGAACTGTCACAATCCTCATCATACTGGCGTGGTGCATTCTGAGTCTGCCCACCGTGCAGGCGGAGGAGCGCCTTCCCAGCGAGTACCAGGTCAAGCTGGCGTTTCTCCTCAATTTCGCCCGGTTCGTCGAGTGGCCCAAGGACGCGTTTGCCGATGCCAATTCACCGATCATCCTGGGGATTCTCGGGGACGATCCGTTTGGCACCTCCCTCGCATCGATCAAGGGCAAGACCATTCACGGAAGGAAGCTCCTCATAAACAAATTCAAGGATGTCGACGACATACGAGACTGCCATATCCTCTTCGTCAGCAGTTCGGAAAAAAACCACCTGTCGCGCATCATGCCCTTCCTCAGGCAGGCGAAGATCCTTACGGTCGGCGACATGAGGAAGTTTGCCCAGAAAGGCGGGGTGATAAATTTCGTCGTCGAAAACGATAAAGTCGGCTTTGAAATCAATGTGGATGCCGGGAAACGCGCAGGCCTGCAGATAAGCTCCAAGCTGCTGAGCCTGGCACGAATCGTTCGCGATTCGCAATAGAGTGCCGGTATGCGTATATTTCGACAAGCGACGATAAAGCGGAAAATGATGCTGATCAGCATGGCGACGACCGGCGTAGCACTGCTCATATCCGGGGCTGCCCTGATATTCAATGAGATGGTTTCATACCGCCGCTCCCTGGTGAACAGCTTGACGGTTCAGGCACGGATCACCGGCAGCAACAGCACGGCGGCACTGAGCTTTAACAATCCGAGGGTGGCAAATGAAATTTTGGGAGCTCTGAGCGCTGCGCCCAATATCGTCCAAGCGACAATCCATACCCGCGAGGGTGAGATATTTGCCCGTTACCTGCGAAACGGGGAGAGAGTCAAACCGATCTCCCCTCCCCTGAAGAATGGCTACTCTATTGCTGCCAACAGCATTGTTGTGGTCGAGCCTATCATCCTCGACCGGGAACCGATCGGCACCATACTCATCGAATCGGATCTCAGGGAATTACTTGGCCGTTTGTGGTGGTACACAACAATCATGGTCATCGTCTTCTCGGGATCGCTCTGGATTGCCTTCCTCCTGTTGTCCAGGATGCAACGGGCTGTCACCAGCCCCATCCTTGATCTGGTACAGGTTATGGGTACCGTTTCCCGCGAGGGGGACTATTCCGTGCGGGCCTCGGCATGGAATGATGACGAACTCGGCTCCCTGGCGCAAGGGTTCAACGAGATGCTGGTCCAGATCCAGAGCAGGGATAGGGAGTTGGAGTTGCATCGCAGACAGCTTGAGCAAACAGTGGCAAGCCGTACGGCGGAACTCGCGGAGGCCAACAAACAGCTGCAGCGTGAGCTTGTGGAGCGCCAGCGCGCTGAAGAGCAGCTGCAACGTTATTCCGGGGAACTGCGGGACATCAATGATGAACTTAAAAGCTTTGCCTATATGGTCTCGCATGATCTTCGGGCACCGCTCATCAACATAAAAGGGTTTGCATCCGAGCTTGATCTGGCGCTGAAGGACGCGATCCCCCTCCTTGAGCAATCTCTTACCTCTCTTTGCGGAAAAGAGCGTGAGCAGGTCAGGTGCGCCTTGCAGCAGGATGCACCAGAGGCCCTCGGATTCATCAGCTCTTCGGTCACCCGGATGGATGCGCTCATCAACGCGGTTTTGCAACTCTCCTACATGGGGCGGCGAGAAATCAGGCTCGAAACGGTCAGCGTCATGACGATCGTCAATTCTATCCTGCAATCGTTGCGACACCAGCTTGAGCAGCGCAGCGTCACGGTCACGGTCGGCGAGCTTCCGGAAATCATCATAGACAAGATGGCGCTTGAGCAGATCATCGGCAACCTGCTGGACAATGCGGTCAAGTACCTGGCAGCGGAACGCCCCGGACGCATCGAAGTCATCGCTTGCGAAGAAGCGGATGGAACGACTCTCCGCATCAGCGACAACGGACGAGGAATAGCACCGGGGGATAGGGGAAAGATGTTTGAGCTGTTCCGTCGGGGAAACTGCCCGGATACCGTGGGCGAAGGGATGGGCCTCGCCTGTGTGAAGACCCTTGTGCGTCGCTTCGGGGGACGGATCGAATGCGAATCAGAACCGGGAGTGGGGACAACCTTTAGCGTCTTTATCCCCAAGCAATCAGATTCAGGAAAGGAGTATCAGTAAGCTCTCCGGCGCGCCTCCTTCTTGACATAAGGGGTATTGTTGCTAGGGTTTATTATCGTCATTCACAGACATGCGGGAGACAGCATTACTGCCGACTTTCACTGCGGAACGACCGTCGAAGGGTGCTACCGGAACCTTCATTCCAACAGTGAACGGACCAAGGATGGGCTCGTACGGCAATGTTCGTTCAAAGGCGCACCACCTTCAACAAGAGCCGGCGTCAATGCGTATTGCTGGCAGCCGTATTCATCCTCTCTGGTTGCATCAAAGTGGGGCCGGATTTTCACAGGCCCGATGTCGCGGTTCCATCTGATTGGACCGGGGCAGAAGGAGACCTGGGGAAAACCGGTACCACGGATTATCGCAGTTGGTGGCGGGTATTCAACGACCCGATCCTCGACCGCCTCATTGACCACGCTTACCGAGAGAACCTCACCCTCAGGATCGCCGGAGCGCGAGTGCTCGAAGCCAGAGCACTGCTCGGCATAGTGGTCGGAGAGTATTTCCCGCAGACCCAGCAGGGCTTTGGCTCGGTTCACTACAACAGGACAAGCCAGGGGTCTGTGCAGACCGGCACCCAACAATCTTCCGCCAGCCAAAGCAGCGCGTCGCCCGGGGGGGGCTCCGGGTTATCGTTCTGGCAATCGCAGATCGGGTTGACGGCCAGTTGGGAACTCGATTTCTGGGGCAAGTTCAGGCGGGCCATCGAATCGGCCGATGCCGGCTGGCTTGCCTCTGTGGCCGACTACGACAATGCGCTCGTGGCTCTTACGGCGGATGTCGCCAATTCCTACATTACCATCAGGACCCTGGAAAAACGGCTCAACATTGCCCGCCGGAACGCGCAAACCCAGAGAGAGAACCTGAACATCGCCGAAGCCCGGTTCAAGTACGGCACAGCAACACAGCTGGACTTGGATCAGGCCGAAACTTCGCTCAATAACACCCTTGCCGCGCTCCCCTCCCTGGAAGCGCAACTCCGGCAGACCAAACACGGTCTCAGCGTTCTGCTGGGAATGGCGCCGGGCGACCTGACCGGCTATCTGAATGGTCCTGCCCATATCCCCGTTTCTCCCCCCCAGATTGTGTTGGGCATCCCGGTCGACCTGCTACGCCGCCGGCCCGATATCCGCGCCGCGGAACACCGTGCAGCGGCCCAGAGCGCCCAGATCGGCGTGGCAAAGGCTGACCTCTATCCCGCTTTCTCCCTCTCCGGCACGTTCGGATTCCTCTCAACCGATATCGGCAGTTCCAGCCTGAGCGACATGTTCAACTGGAGCAGCCGTTTCATACAGGCAGGCCCTTCATTCCAGTGGAACATCCTCAATTACGGTCGGATTTCGAACAATGTCCGGCTCCAGGATGCGCGCCTCCAGGAACTGCTCATCACTTACCAGAACATGGTGCTCACTGCGCAGCAGGAGGTGGAGGACAACCTGGTAGCCTTCCTGCGGGCCCGCGACCGGGCTGAATACCTGGCCCGGAGCACCGCCGCTGCGGCGAGATCTCTCGATCTCGCGGTCCTCCAGTATCAGCAGGGGATCAAGGATTTCACCACTGTGCTTATCGCGCAGCAGTCCCTCTTGAATGAGCAGGACAGCCTGGCCACAACCATGGGCACCATCGCGAGCAGTCTGGTTGGTGTCTACAGGGCACTGGGCGGGGGTTGGGAGATACGGGAAGGAAAAGAACTGGTTCCCCCTGAAATCAGAGCAGAAATGGAACAGCGGACCGATTGGGGAAAGCTCCTTACCCCGGCATCATACAATCCGCCCATCCCCCCGGAGAGTGAACCGGGGGGACGCTGGCCGGACTGGTGACCGTTTTGCCGCGGCATCATGAATAGATCAAGTACTTGAGCGGAGATATTAGCTAGTCTGATGCGGGCCAGGGAGGCAATGTGGCTATGTTTCGCGGAATGAAAACCTCTTTCCAACCATTACATTGCCGTGTGCTCTGGGTTCTGCCACTTCTCGCCCTTCTTCAGGTCGGATGCAAGAAGCCCCCGCCGCCCCCTCCCCCGCCCCCGAAGGTGACCGTTTCTCACCCCGTGAAACGTGAAGTTACCGATTACCTGGAACTGACCGGCAACACCCAGGCCGTCAACTCTGTGCAATTGGTAGCTCGTGTTCCCGGGTATCTTGAGAAGGTCTTTTTCCGGGACGGGCAGATGGTCAACAATGGGCAACCGCTCTTTCAGATACAGCGGAACACCTATGAGGCCTCCCTCCGCCAGGCAGAGGGCCAGGTCATGGCGCTGAGATCGCAGCTTGAGTACGCCGAGGGTCAACTGATCCGATACTCCAACCTGTTGCCCCATAAAGCCGCTACCCAGACTGACGTGGACAACTGGAGATACCAGCGGGACTCTGCCAGGGCCAACCTGAAGGCTGCGGAGGCGAATCGGGACCTCGCAAGGCTCAATCTTGGCTACACCCTGGTCTCGGCCCCCTTTAGCGGACGGATTGATCGAAGACAGCAGGACCCGGGAAATCTGGTGGGCTCTGAAACGAACAACTCCGTTCTTGCCCAACTCATCCAGATCAATCCCATTTACGTATATTTCACGGTCAGCGACCTGGATCTGGCCCGGTTGCTCAAGTCAAACAGTCTTCCCGGCGTTGCCAAAACAGAAAAACGCCCCGTATTTATCGCCCTTGCACAGGAAGAGGGGTATTCGCACAAGGGGTATGTCGATTTTGCCGCCACAAGCCTCACCCCTACCACCGGAACGCTGCTGTTACGGGGAGTTTTCCGGAATCCGTCGGGAAGGATACTCCCCGGGTTGTACGCGAAGGTCCGTCTCCCGCTGGAAAGGAGGGTCGCCCTCCTGATTCCCGACACGGCGGTAAGAAGCGACCAGCAGGGGTCGTACGTGCTGACCGTCAACGGCAAGAATACGGTGGAGCGGCGCGCCGTCAAGGTGGGCCACCAGGAGGATTCCCTGCGCGTGATCGAACAAGGCCTTGACGGAAACGAATGGGTCATCGTCAAAGGCCAGCTGAAAGCCCCCTCCGGAAGCCGTGTCACACCCGTACGGGAGGATGCGGAGCCTGCGTCCACCCCTTCCCGCACTACTGCGGAACCGAAGGTCAAGCCGTGATTTCCCAGTTCTTCATCGAACGCCCCATCTTCGCCAATGTCATCGCGCTGGTCACGGTCATCATCGGACTGATCTTCCTGAATCGCCTGCCAGTGGCCCAGTACCCCCAGATTGTGCCGCCGACCATACAGGTGACCGCGCGCTACCCCGGCGCAAGCGCGGAGGTTGTCGCGGCAACCATCGGGGTCCCTATCGAACAGGCGGTGAACGGCGTGGAAGGCTCCATCTACATGTCGTCCACCAGCGGGAGTGACGGCTCCTATAGCCTGACCATCACCTTCGATGTCGGAACCGACCTCAACACCTCCCTTGCCCTTGTCCAGAACCTGGTAAATACCTCCCTGGCCCAGCTTCCGGGCGGGGCGCAGCAGCAGGGAGTCACCGTAAAAAAAGTCTCCCCCAACATCCTGCTGGTGGCCAGCCTCTATTCTGAGGATGAGAGATTCGAGGAGATCTTCCTCTCCAACTATGCCGTCATAAACCTGCAAAACCCGCTGGCTAGGCTCCCCGGCGTCGGCCAGGTACGGGTATTCGGCGCTGGTCCGTACAGCATGAGGGTCTGGCTCGACGCCAAGAGGCTCCAGAGCTTCGACCTCACCACAAGCGACATTCTGACCGCCATCCAGAGGCAGAACGTCCAGGTGGTGGCGGGACAGCTCGGCGCGCCGCCGGTTCCGGCGAGCCAGAATTTCCAGTTCACTGTTACCACCCTTGGCCGGCTCTCTGATGTGGGGCAGTTCGAAGATATCGTCGTCAAGACCGCAACCGGCCCGGCCCCGCAGGTGGTCCGGCTGCGAGACGTGGCACGGGTAGATCTGAGCCAGCAGAACTTCAGCAATTACGCCCGATTCACTGGCCACAAATCAGCCCAGATCGTGGTCTTCGCCCTTCCGGACGCCAACGCTATCGATGTGGCCGACAGCGTTTACAAGGCCCTGGACGGGATGAGCAAGAAATTCCCCGACGGGATGAAACACGCCATCCGCTACGACACCACAAAGTTTGTCAGGGAGGCGATCTCCAGTGTCTACGACACGCTCTTCATAGCCGCATTCCTGGTGCTCTTCGTCATCCTCCTGTTCCTGCAGAACATCAGGGCGATGCTGGTTCCGGCAACCACTGTGCCGGTCACCATCATCGGCGCCTTTATCGCCATGGCCGGACTCGGTTTCACGATTAACCTGATGACCCTGTTCGCGCTGGTGCTGGTCATCGGAATCGTGGTGGACGATGCCATCGTTATCGTGGAGAGCAGCTCGTACTATATCGAAAAGGGGCTTGCCCCAAAGGAGGCCACCATCAAGGCGATGCGGGAACTGACCGGGCCGGTGATGGGGATTACCCTTGCCCTGGTCGCGGTCTTCCTTCCGGCGGCCTTCTTCCCGGGAATCACCGGGCAGATATTTCGCCAGTTCGCCCTGGTAATCGCCTCAACGGCTGTGATCAGCGCCATCAACGCACTTACCCTGAAGCCGGTCCAGTGCTCCTTGTGGCTGAGGCCGCGCGGGGAAAAACAGCCTAACTGGTTCTACCGGGGATTCAACCGGGCGTTCCAGTCCTTCACCAATGTCTACATTGGGGTCGTTTCCCGGATGGTGAAGCGGCCGGTTCTGTTCGTTGTCATCTTCGCCATCATCGTCACAGCCTCTTTCCTGGTATTCATAAATCGCCCGCTCGGCTTTCTCCCCACCGAGGACCAGGGTTACGGCGTCCTGGTGTCCCGCATCCCCGAAGGGGCCTCACAGCCCAGGTCGGAGAAGGTGGCGGCGCAGATCAACGAGATTCTCAAAAGGACGTCCGGTGTCGACTTCTGGGTCCACATCGGCGGATTGTCGATCCTGGATGGTGCCAATGTCTCAAACATGTCCACCACCTTCGTCGTTTACAAGGACTGGAGCGAGCGGGGCTCCGCCCTGAACCAGGACAGGATCATAGCGAGCATCAATCGCCAGCTTGCCGAGGTCCAGGAGGCACAGGCGTTTGTGGTCATCCCTCCGCCGATCCGGGGCCTCGGCCAGACTGGCGGTTTCCAGATGATGGTGGAGGATCGGGGGAGCGTCGGTCTTGAACGGCTCAAGGATGCCGCTGACGAACTGATGCGGAGCGGCAACTCACGACCTGAACTGAAGGGCCTCGCCTCCACCTTCAGCTTAAGCAGCCCCCAATTGTACCTGGATATCGACAGGACCAAGGCGGAGGCCCTCCTGGTACCCATGTCGAATGTCTTTGAAACCCTCCAGGCATACCTCGGCTCCTCGTTCGTGAACCTCTTCAACAAATACAACCAGGTCTTCCAGGTCTATATTCAGGCCGACAGCCCTTACCGCATCAGGCCCGAAGACATTGGAAAACTCTACGTCCGCAACCAACGGGGAGAGATGGTTCCCCTCGGCGCCCTGATTAATGTCAGGCAGACCCAGGGCCCCGAACTGATAACCCGGTATAACCTCTACCCGGCCGCCGCCATTTTCGGCTCCGCCGCCCCCGGCTTCAGCTCCGGTCAGGCCCTGACCCTGATGGAGCGAATGGCCGCCGAAAAGCTCCCTGAGGGAATTGACTTCGACTGGACCTCCACCAGCTTCCAGGAAAAGAAGGTGGGCAAACAAGCCTACTTCATCTACGCCCTCTCCGTCATCCTGGTCTACATGGTCCTGGCGGCCCTGTACGAAAGCTGGACTTCGCCCGCAGCGATCATTCTGGTGGTCCCGATAGCGCTGGTCGGAGTCCTTCTGGCCCTCATCATCCGCGGTTACGACAACAACCTCTATACCCAGGTGGGGCTGGTGCTGATGATTGCCCTGGCGAGCAAAAACGCCATCCTTATCGTGGAATTCGCCCGCGACCTCCACCACGAAGGGATGTCCATAGCCGAGGCCGCCATCGAGGCAACCCGCCGCCGGTTCCGCCCGATCGTCATGACCTCGTTCGCTTTCATCCTGGGAGTCGTTCCGCTTGTGGTCGCGTTCGGTGCGGGTTCAGCGGGCCAACGTGCCATCGGCACCGTCGTCTTCGGAGGAATGATCTCCTCCACCCTACTCGCCATCCCGTTCGTTCCGGTGTTCTATGTGGTCCTGGAACGTATGAGTGACTGGGTAGGCAATTGGCGCGCAAAGAGGACCCTGCGTCGATAATTCGCTAACCACTATCGCTGATCCGCTATGACTTGATCCTGCTCCGTCCGATGATCAGACATCCGGCGAGCGCGGCGACAGCGGCCATCACCAGATTGACCACGAGAAACGCCCTGCTGGTGCCGCCATGTTCCAGTTTTCCCCATAAGATACCGGCAAGGACGCTTCCCAACGCCTGACCGCTCACTCTGGCGATGGACAGAAGGCCCGAGGCGACCGTGTTCGTCCCCTCGGGAGCCTGTGACAAAACGGCGGCGTTGTTGGCAGCCTGGAACAGCGCCCTCCCGATGCCGATGCCCATCAAGCCGATGATAACGGACCCGCTGAGCCCTTGGCCCAGGGAAGCTGCCATCAGCACGGCACTTCCCAGCCAGCTTACCCGGTCATACCCTCTACTGTCGGACATCTTTCCGCACGATGGGCCGGCGACCATGAGCATGACGGGCGGAACCAGCATGAACAGCCCCACCTTGGCGGGAGACATTCCTCCCGCTTCCAGATAGAAGGGCCAGATGAGGTTGGTGCCGAAGGAGTGGATGAAAAAGCAGACGGTGGAGGCCAGTGCCAAAATGAAACGGGGAGCACGGACAATCCTTCGCAGTCCCTCGACAAGGCCGACACCCATAAGTTCGGTCAAACGGCTTGACAACAACAACGCCAGCAAGCCGAACGGAAGGTTTATGTAGAAGATGGAACGCCACCCTAACCATTCAACCAGGAAGCCCCCGAGGGGCGGGCCGATCAGGGTACCTGCGGCCACCGAGCCGGAAACCATGCCCAACGCCCACCCCCGGTGCTCCCTGAAGGTAGCGGCAGTCATCCCCGGGACAAGGCCGACGATGCCGGCACCGGCGATTCCCTGGAGAAAACGGAGTACAAGCAGCGTCTGAAGGTTGGGAGAAAAGGCAAGAAATTGGGAGATGAGGGCGAACGTAGCCAGGGATATGCGGTAGACCCTGACCGTCCCGATCCGCCCGGCAATACTTGAGAGGGGAAGAAACGCAAGGGCGGAACCGACCAGATAGAGCGAGATTGCCCCCTGGACTGCGCTGGCATCGGTTCCAAAATGGGCGGCGAGGGTCGGCAGGGCCAGGTTGAGTGCGCTGGAATCGACCGTTGAAAGGATGACTCCTATCAGGAGCGCGGCCAGACGAAGGTCCATGCGAGGTGGTGCGGCTTCAGTCATCATTCAAGGTGCATCGACTTATATCCCGGTCATTTTATTCACGACCTTCTTGACAAGCTTTCCTTCTACTGCAGAGACATAGCTCCTGAAATGGTCGGTCTTCATGTGCTGCTCCAGGGAGGCCATGCTTTCCCAGTTCTCGTAAAATATGAACACGCCAGGATCTTCGTTGTCCTGATGGAGTCTGTACTCGATGCATCCTCTCTCCCGCCGCGTCGGGTCGATCAGCTTGAGAAGCTCGGCTTTCACCGGTTCAACAAACTCCTTTTGCACTACAACCTTTGCAACAACGGTTACGGCCATGTTTTCCTCCATTTGCGAAATTCATTGATTTATATGCAACTGGTGATTACCACCGGACCTGATTGAGTCTGGCAAAGCCCATCCGGCGGTGCACCAGAGAATACACCATTTTACGAAAAAAAGCCTTGAGCGTATTCTTTCGGGAGGTTTACTTTCCTCCGTGAGAAGCACCCAAGGCTTTTCCGAGCCTTGAACGGTCAAAATCGTTGATGTCCAGAATCCTGGAGCGACCATTCAAGGCTCATTTCAAGCCCTGCATGGCTTTTCGTCCTTTTTGACTTTTACTGACCAAAGAGGGAACCACGCAGGGCTTGCCAGCCTTGTTCATTCATAGTGACCAATAGTTTTTCATTGGTGTACTAAGAATCCTGCAAGGCTGGAAAAGCATCTCTGACTTTCTTTTCGGTGACTGTTATTGCCATCGACAAGAGGTCATTGAGGCTTTGACTCAAGTGTACCTTCCAGTTTGGATATGTCAAACAACCCAGGTAAATTTTTTTTCAGCTGCCAAGGAGTGCGACGCCAGGCGACTGGCAGCAGGTTCGCACGTGCCACCGGCTCTCCTAAAAATCTAGCCTTACGTGAACTGGTGTGAATAAATGACATCTCCGGGCTGCCGCTCAACCTCGACAGTCTTTGCCTGGTAATCGTAGGTATAGGTCAGATAGCAGTTTACCCGCGGATCATTCAGGATATTCGGAGTGAATGCCACCAGGTTCGTCCCCGCACTCCGGGCCGACGGAGCCAACAATCCGGGATGCCCTTCCTTCTGCAATCGCTCGGCTATTTGCTGCGTGAAGCTGTAATCATCGGAAACGAGATCCGGATACCGTTTTTCCTTGCCAACCAGGTCGATGAGAACAGCGCGGGCGCGGACCAGATAGACAGCCCTTTCCCGTACCAACCGCCCCGTTAACCCTTCAACCTTCGCTTCCTCTCGCATCATATGGAAGACGGTTTCATGGATAGTGGTCTCAAACTGCAGGGAACCATACCACACGCCGAACGTCCCGTTCCCATAGCGCGAAAGCAAAAATGGCTCTTTGGCGAACGGGTAGTCTATGGCTGTTGTGTAGTGAAAACCTCTATCGAGCAGGCCGATAGGAATAAGTTCTTTAACTCTTGCTTCAGCAACGGTCGCGTACTGACTCTGGCCCGCCTCGTCGGTGAGATCGTCAAAAAGGTCGACCGATTCACGCAGGGAAACAATATTCCGGAATACGTCGCCCTGGAAATCGTTGGTCTTTACAAACAGGGCCTTCACTAGAGCCCCCGGTAATAGTCGAGATACCGTGCCACCCTGGCGAGCCCGATAATTCCCTGTTCCTTCATAACCGCCAGAGGGGTGAGATTGTTAAAGGCCGTGTTGCGCCGATTCACCCAGGAATAACGGATTTCAGGATTGTATGGGTAGAGCAGCCGCAATGACTTATGGATCGCCAGAAGATACCCGACCCGGTCAAGGGAATCGCGCCCTTCCGGCAACGCCTCGCCTTTTGCGTACCTCGCGAGAAGCCCGCGACTCTTTGGGCTCAGTCCCAACAATTCCAGTTGGTCGGCAGTCGACAGCCCCCAATGGGTAAAGAGCTTCATGATTATTTTGGCCAAAGCACCGCGCGCTTCCGTGGTGTGCAGGTCAATTTCCGAAGGTCGAGTCTGAGTCAGCAGCATCTTTGAGCACCTCTCTTTGTGTTACATATTACACTCATGATGTGCAATATACAACAAGAAGAGTCTACTTGCGCTCAACCTTAATTGCCAGAAACAGGCACTACTCAGGCATTGTGCTGGCCCGGTTCCACAAAGTAATTTTCCCATGCGGCGTCTATGGCCTCTTCTGTCATCCGCACTCCGCGATGCTTGTACCGCGAATTGTCAATGATGTGATCGACGATATCGCGGGGGTGGCACGCAGCCAGCTTTACCCCGGACTTTCTGTAATGCCCCATCAACCGCTCGAACACCTGGGGCTCGAAGGCAATGCCATTACGATCGCAGACCTTTCTGAAAATTGCCTCGAATTGTTCAGTAGATGGCCTATCAACTTTAATCTTGTACCGTATCCTTCTGAGGAATGCCTCGTCCACAAGCTCGGCAGGTTCGAGGTTAGTGGCAAAAATAACGAAAAGGTCAAAGGGTATCTGTATCTTTATCCCTGTATGCAAGTTGATGAAGTCTACCCTCTTTTCCAGCGGGAAGATCCACCGATTGAGAAAAGCCCGAGGCTCGATCTGCTGTCGTCCGAAGTCATCGATGATAAAAAGTCCATTATTGGCCTTCATCTGCAACGGCGCTTCGTAATATTTGGCGATGGAATTGAAATCAAGGTCAAGCATGCGGGCGGTCAGTTCGCCGCCAACCACCACAACCGGTCTCTTGGTAACAACCCACCGCTGGTCCAGTTCATCTGGCGGGTATCCTGTTTCAGCCAGCTCATGGGTCACTGGATCAAAGATATTCACGATCTGCCCCATCACGATGATCGCATAGGGAATCAGAATCGTGTCGGGCAACATTGCTTTGATGTTCTCGGCCAGAGCGGTCTTGCCATTCCCCGACGGGCCATACATGAACAGTGATTTCCCTGAGGCAATTGCCGGCCCCAGGCGACTAAAGAAATTATCCTCGATCACCAGATGGGAATAGGCCTTGCGAAGTACCCCTTCATCAAGAGGAATGCCGTTGATGGACTGAGTCACAACCATAGTGTGATAAACGTCCAGGGGGACTGGTGCCGGACCCACGTAACGGCAGATATCCAAAAGATCCTGGGCCCGCTTTCTCCCCAACTCCGTGATCCTGAACCGGTATGTTGACGTCGCGTACCCTTCGGCACTCAGAACTTCCACGATTTTGCCGCGACGCAGCATTTCCACGCTGGCATCAACAATAGAGGCCGGGAGCTTGATCCTTTCCTCCACATCGACAAGGGTGAATTCACTCATAAAAACGATGTGTTTTGTCACGAGATCGGCGATAAAGGAAAGTTCCAGCCCCGTATCCTCGACCCTCACTGGTGGTGGCGGAATCTGCCTGAGCAGCCTCACTAGGTCACTGTCCTGCACATAACCCAGCGCCTCGAGATTGTCCCCCAGCTTCCCCTTGTGAATGCGCTGTCGCTCAAGGCCTTCATGGAGTTGTTGTTCAGTAACAATTCCAGCACTGACCAGCATTTTGCCCAATTGCCTTCCCATGCCCCCCCCTAAAATCCGAACATGACATATTTGTACAACATATAACTCAGACAATAACCGCATGCTCCGCGTGGGACCAACCAAGCGAAATAACCAAATCCTGTCATTATTTTCTGCCTACCCGGCCGAACCGATAACAACCTCCAATGATTTTAAAGAGTTATAATTTTAATGTGTTTATAACAATAAAAACGTAAAACTTCAAAAAAATAGACAGTTATATGGTTTGACAAACTTAGTAACGCCAATTATTATGGAAGTCAAATACTATTCAGTCAGTGAAAACATGTTTTATTTTATAGCATTTTTTGGTTATTTAACGGCATTGCATGAACTGCTTCGCGTGCACGACATATAAGCAAGAAGAAACTCTGCCCCCTCCAAAGGCACCTCCCATCTGCTTTTGTCAGCAGAACCAAGGAAGGTGGTTGTGATTTTTTCGGGTTAATCCCGGTAGAGCATGAATCTTGCAGCAAACAAACCAACGAAAAGGGGGGACAGAGAACGAAGGACTAAATGAATAGCGGCAGTTCTGGCAAGTATCAATCAAAACAGAGGAGGAGAATGGTATGAAACAACTTATCAATTTCATTAACGCACTTTATGCACGGTTCTTGCTGACAGCACGGGACCAAAAGGGACAGGGTCTTGTGGAATATGCACTCATCCTGGTTCTTGTTGCCATTGTGGTCATTGCCATGCTGATGAATGTCGGCGGATCGTCCAACAACGCATTCAGCACCGTCAACAGTGCACTGGTACAACCTTCGTAAGAATTTTTTGGCTGACCGAACCGGTTATCTTTCAATGAGGGGAATAATCTTCCCCTCTTTTTTACCCTCAAGCCTTTGAAAGTTTATTGCTGGGATTGATCGTGATGAAAGGAGGATTTCAATGGGGCACGTCTTGAAAAATTGCACCTCGGTACGCGTGTGCTTAGACCGTATTTTCAGGAATGAACGGGGTCAAGGCCTTGTTGAATACTCCCTTATACTGCTTATGATTGCTGTCGTTGTATTCCTTATGGTTCAAGGGCTCGGCTCTACTACGAACAATTCCTTCAGTGCCGTCAACTCGGCGTTCACAGCTGGATCGTGAGTCGAGCATCAACTATAGTTGGTGGAATCACCATGAAAGCGAAATTCTCTCATCAAACGAAACAGAAAGGCCAGGCGTTGGTAGAGTTTGCGCTTGTCCTCCCCCTTTTAATGCTGCTTGTTTTCGGCATGGTTGAATTCGGTAGGGCCATGTATATCAAGAACATGCTGAACAATGCCGCCAGAGCAGGCGCCAGGGCAGCAGTTGTGACTCCCAACTTAGCGCAAAATTTATCGTATTCTTTTGCCGCCCGTGGCACCGATGCAATCCAGCAGACGATTTACGATGGACTGCAATACGTCGATAAAAATACTGCAACTGCTAATTTAGCGGTGACTGGAAATAACCCCGCGAGATCTGGTGATATCGTTACAATTTCCGTAACCTGCAATTTCAATTCTGTAGTTCCAAGACTGATACGAATCGCAAACACCCTGACAGGAGCGGCGTCGATGCGTTATGAATAAATAATTATCAAGCATCTTTTGGAGGGACTATGACACGGCCTAATGCTGCAATTGTGGTAACTGCAATTGCCCTTCTCTTCGCAGGACTCGCTTCCTGGGGAATTTACTCGTACCTGAGCAAAGAGTCTGCCAAATCCAAGGCCGCCTCAGGTCAGGCAATCGTTGTGGCGGCCGTGGATATGCCCATCGGAGCCAAACTATCCGCAGCACAGCTTAAAACAGCGAACGTACCGACTGAAAACATTCCCCAGGGGAGTTTCACTGCGCCCCAGCAACTGGAGGGACGCATCGTTGTCCGCCAACTCACCGCCGGAGACACCATAACCGAACAGAAACTGATGCCCAAGGAAGGGGCCACGGCCACCGGGGTCATGACCTACATCGTTCCCCAAGGGCATCGGGCCGTTACCGTTGGCGTCAACGAGGTGGCAGGCGTGGCCGGCTTCCTCGCCCCCAACAACCGGGTTGACGTGGTCCTCACCGCTGATATGCCCAATTCACCAAACAGCACCATCAGCAAAATAGTCCTGCAGAACGTCCCCATCCTGGCCACCGGCCAGATAACTGAACAGAAGGAAGGCAAGCCGGTAATCGTACCGACGGTGACTCTTGACCTCACCCCCGATGACGCGGAAAAGCTGGTGCTCGCCTCCCACAAGGGATCCCTTCAGCTGTTGCTGAGAAACATCATCGACACGGCAGAGGTCGATTCCAGGGGTGCCACCATCGCCAAAGTTATAAGCGGCGCAGAACGCCCCGTGGTCCGCGTTGCCGCTGCCCCTGCTCAACCGGCCAAGCGAGTGGCAAGATCCGTGAGAAAATCCGCTTCGCCCTCCCCTCCCCTGTCGGTAACCGTTGAAATCATCAAGGGGAAAGAGAAAACAACCAAACAGTTCTCTGAATAATTCATGCTGAAGCGATCCTACCTTAATGTTATGTATGAGGTGCCCCAATGAATCTGTCTGGAAATATAAAGAGACTGCTCACCGTGCTTGCATCGGTTGTGGTTCTAATCTCTGCCGTTACGGCAGAAGCAGGAATTCCTACCGAGGTAACGATAAACAAAAGCGTGCTGCTTAACTTGAAAAATCCTGCCGTTCGGGTGTCGGTCGCCAATCCGGCCATTGCAGACCTGACCCTTATCTCGCCGAAGCAGATACTGATAAACGGCACAACTGTCGGAGTGACCACTATACTTGTATGGGAAAAGGGAAATGCAAATCCGTCATTTTTTGACCTTCAAGTTCTTGATGCCATTGAACTTTATGGTCCCAAGGATAATCGGCAATTAAAGTCACAAGCGAAATATCAAGTTGAATCACAAATTCATAAATTCGCTCCAAATATTGAAGTTGAATTTGCAAATAAGACCATTGTACTTACCGGAACAGCGTGTCGACAAAGAGACATTGATAAAGCGAAACACATAGCCGATGCGTATGCTGAAGAAAAGGTAGTGATTACTAAGAAAGCTGAAGTTGCAGGTGTCGTTGAACAGAGTAAAGAAGAAATTGTGCCATTAGTGCTTGACCACATCCAGCTAGATGACAAATGCTCTGAACAGGTGCTTCTCCAGGTAAAGGTCGCCCAGGTTGACAAAACAGCCCTTAAAAAACTGGGCTTCAGTGCAATGGTGAAACAATTGGACGGAGAAGGTTTTACCAACTTGATCGGAGCCCCCAGCGGATCAGCTAGAAGATTTGGAACCGGGCATGCAGGCGATGGGGAGGGTGAAAACATCGCCGGAAACGTGGTGGGACTGGGGAGTCTCGGCCCCCTAGCCCCCTATCAACTCGGTTTTTCATATTTCCCTGAAGGAATTGGTGCGGTTCTGCAGGCACTTAGTACTAAAGGGTATGCCAAGATCCTGGCGGAACCGAACCTGCTGGTTAAAAGTGGTCAAAAGGGGAACTTTCTTGCAGGGAGCCGGATTCCCTACAATGTCGTCACCAGCACGGGGGGAACGGCAACCACCTCGATTGTGTTCGTCGATGTTGGCGTGAAGCTGAATTTTGCTCCCGAGGTATCGGACAACGGACTGATTAAGCTGAAAATCGATCCTGCCGAGGTAAGCACCATCACGGGAACACTTGAAGTGAACGGCTACCCGATTATCGATACCAGGACGGTCAATACCAACGTCGAATTGAAAGACGGCGAAAGCCTCGTGCTTGCAGGTATGCTGCAGGAAGACCAGATCAGGACCATGTCCAAGATTCCCCTGCTTGGCGATATACCAATCCTTGGCGCCCTGTTCCGTTCAACCGAGAATGACTTGAAAGAAAAAGAGCTGGTGTTTTTCATTACACCCAAACTCATCAAACCATCGGCACCCGGCACGAAAACCGAGCTTCCCACTGACAAGGAACTGACTCCTGAACAGGAGAGGGAATTGCAATGGATACCAACGGGCGAATGATAAAGATCCTGAACAACAGAAGAGGTGTGGCGACTGTCTACATCGCCCTGATGCTCATGGTCCTGATCGCATTTGTGGGGATGGCCGTCGATCTGGGATACATGTATGTCGCGAAGGGCCAGTTGCAGAATGCGGCTGATTCAGCTGCGCTTGCTGGAGCCGCAAAACTCAATGGCAGTGCATTTACTATCCAGACAAGTGCGAGAAGGCTGGCGGTAAATTTTGCTGGCGCGAATGTTGCGGCAACTGGCAGTGTTGTCATTTCATCAGACTTCAGCAATGATTTGAGTGCAAATAATGATATTACGGTTGGCAACTGGAACCGAAACCTTTCCCCAAAATTTTCGACGGCAAGAACCCCCATAAATGCAGTGCAAGTAAGAGCCAGAAGGACCGGCAGCACAGATGCCGCCGGGGCTTCAATCGGGGGACAGGTCGATCTCTTTTTGAGTAATGTATTTGGCAGGCCAAGAATGAGTGCTTCGGCGGAAGCGATAGCAGCGCGGGTACCATCGGCAACTTCTCCTTATTTCATGATCGGCCGCCAGACATGCTCAACTTCTCTACCAAGGAGGCTTTACATAGGTCCAGATACAGGAAACCCAACGCCGACTTCATCGGGTGAAATGGCATGGACGTCCTTCCTGGCAACCCCAACGGCGCCAGGGTTCAATGTCAGTGATCTCATTTGCGGAAAAACGACCCCTAACGTTGAAGTATGCAACCAGCCGTTATATTCAACCCAAGGAACAGGAAATTCGGTATATCAGGATATTGAAGCTGATTTCTACGATCCCTATTACGACGCAGGCAATAAAGAGTTCCAAACAGATGCTCTTGGCAACTTTGTAACAGATCGGCAAACCGGCGACCGAATTGTTACAAAATGGACTGTCTCAGCTCCTGTCACTGAAACTAATAATCCAGGCTTACAGGGCCCCAATGACCCACATGTAATATGGGGCTACGCTAAAATCAGAATCAGTAGGGCGTGCGGTTCTGGTGGCGGCATGCCCTGTGGCGGAGCAAGACGATATTTTGCTCCTTCCGGAGTTTGTACTGGCGGTGGAAAATTTGTTGAAATAGACCAGATCACCTGCGTTGATTGTGCGAGCAGCGCTGCAACGCCGGGAATCAAACCAAAACTCGTCCAGTAACATCGGATAAATTTATTTTAGAAGAACAGGATCTTTGTTTTATGCCCTCTAGCATCTCCCTCATCATCATCGACAGCGACCGCTATTCGCGTAATGCCATTGAGGATCATCTCAAACTTTTTGGCAACAAGATATCCCTGCTCGGTTCCGTCGGCGATCTTCAGGACGGGCTGAGGCTGGTCCACGACAGGAACCCGGCAATCGTCATTCTTGAAGTGAAGGAACTGGAAAAAGGGGTGGATACCATCCGCTCCATTCTCTCCCGCTACCCCCGCACTTCGATTTTCGTTACGGCTGTTGAAAAGAACCCGGACTGGATACTGAAGCTGCTGCGGGCCGGGGCGGTTGAATACCTTGTAAAGCCGGTCGAGAAGATAGAACTTCTGGAGGCGCTGCAGAAGGCGGGAAGGCTGTGGGAGTCCCGGCAGCCTGATGATGCCCCATCCGGCAAGATCATCACCGTCTACAACCCCATCGGCGGCATGGGTACCACCACCGTAGCGGTGAACGTGGCGGCGGCCCTTGCCGCCAAGAACGAAAAAGTCGCCTTGGTGGACCTCAACCTGTTCAGCGGCGATGTGGCAACCTTTCTCGATGTCACCCCGCGGTACACCCTGAGCAGCGTCACTTCCAACATATCCCGGCTCGACGCCAGTTTTCTGATGAGCGTCATGACCAGGCACTCTTCGGGGGTTTACGTATTGACCGAACCGATGGAGGTGGAGGACACGGCAGGGATAACCCCGGATCAGGTCAACCGTGTACTGGCCTTTCTTAAAGGGGTTTTCTCCTACATTGTCATCGATACCGGCGGGCCGCTGTTCGGCTGCAATATGGCCACTTTCAAGAACTCGGACCACATCCTGTTCACCACGGTCCTCAGCCTCCCTGCCCTGAAAAACGCCAAGCGCTACCTGACAGCCATGGACAAGCAGGGCCTTACCCGGGACAAGATCACGGTGGTGGTGAACCGCTACCTGCCAAAGGCGGATATCAAGGTTGAAGATGCATCAAAGGTTCTGGACTGGAAGGTTTTCATCACGGTCCCCAACGAATACGCAGAGGTGGTTTCATCCATAAACAGGGGAGTGCCCATTGTGAAGCTCTCACCCCGGTCGGGCGTGAGTTCGGCCATTGTCAAACTGGCCGATATGTTGAAATAGCCGCAATTGATTTATGCAGGCAGGAGGTGTGCTGTGCTGTTTACTGAACAATTCATGGGGAAAGAATCCCCTTCCATCGAGAAGAATCTCCTCTATTTCCAGGAAGTGAAAACCAGAATCCACCGTCGGCTCATCGAGCGGATCGATCTCGGGAAGCTCGACCTGCTGAAAAGCGGTGAACTGGTGCGAGAGATCGGGCTCATCACCGAAAGTCTCATTCACGAAGAGGGAGTACCGCTCAACTCTTCCGAAAAAGAGCGGATTATCGTGGAGGTTCAGCATGAAACCCTCGGCCTGGGCCCCCTCGAACCGCTTCTGGCCGACCCGGACATCTCGGATATCCTGATCAACGGCAGCTCCAGTGTCTACATCGAAAAGCACGGCAAACTGGAAAAGGTCGATGTCATCTTCCGCAATAACAATCACCTCATGCAGATCATCGAGCGGATCGTCTCGAAGGTGGGGCGGCGGATCGACGAATCGTCCCCCTACGTGGACGCGCGCCTTGCCGACGGTTCGCGGGTCAACGCCATCATCCCCCCCCTGGCCATTGACGGGCCGGTGCTCTCCATCCGCCGCTTCGGTGTCGAGCCGCTCAAGATCGGTGATCTTCTGCGCCTGGGCGCCCTTGACGAGAGAATCCGTCTTGTCCTGGAAGGGGTGGTAAAGGCCCGGCTGAACGTCCTCATATCCGGTGGTACCGGCACGGGAAAAACCACGCTGCTGAACGTGCTTTCCGAGTACATTCCGGGCAGCGAGCGCATCCTTACCATCGAGGATTCGGCCGAACTAAAGCTGAAGCAGGACCACGTGGTCCGCCTGGAGACACGGCCGCCGAACATCGAGGGGAGAGGCGAAGTCACTCAGCGGGATCTGGTGAAAAACGCCCTGCGGATGCGGCCAGACCGGATCATCCTGGGCGAGGTGCGGGGGGGCGAGGCCCTCGACATGCTCCAGGCCATGAACACCGGCCATGACGGCTCCATTTCCACCATCCACGCCAACACCACGAGGGATGCCATGGCCCGCCTCGACACCATGGTTCTCATGGCGGGGATGGATCTGCCGGAACGGGCGATCCGTGAACAGATCGCCTCTGCCATCAACGTCATCATCCAGTTGGTGCGGTTTCCGGACGGAACGCGGAAGATCGTCAACGTTTCCGAGATTACCGGCATGGAAGGAAGCACCATCGTCATGCAGGATATTTTCACGTTCCATCATCGCGGCATTGACAAAGATGGAAAGGTTGTGGGCGAATTCAAGGCTAGCGGCGTACGCCCCCGGTTCGCCGAACGCCTGAAAATTGCAGGGTTCGAGCTTCCTCCGGGCATCTTCCAATAAAGAGGAGCGATCCGTGATAGCAGTCGTCATCCTGACATTCATTGCCGTTTTTCTGATAGTGTGCGCCCTCTTCTTCGCCGTTACGGCTGCCAAGGAGTCATCCGCGGCTGTGCTGAAAAGAAGATTGCGGCGCATGGCAGGCTCATCGTCCGACCTCTTGAGCATGCCCGACGATCTGCGGACGGAAATCATCAAGGAAACTCCACCGCTCGACCGACTGTTTTCCCGTATCCCCGCGCTGCAGAATGTCGAACGCCTGCTCGACCATGCCGGTCTCAAAATCACCCTGACCAATTTTCTCCTCTATTCCTTTGTGGCGACGGTGGTCATTTTCGCCGTTGTCTATATCCTTTCCCGGAGATATCTCCTGGCCACCGGCTTTTCGGTGGTGACAATCGTCGGCATCTTCCTGTTCCTGTACTACAAGAAGAACCAAAGGCTGGACAAGTTCACCGAACAACTGCCGGAAGCACTGAACATGATGTCTCGCTCCCTGCGGGCCGGCCACTCCCTTACCAGCGCGGTGGAACTGGTTGGCGATGAAATCGCTGAACCGGCCAAGGAGCTCTTCAAGACTGCCTACGAGCAGCAGAAACTGGGGCTGAGAATCACGGACGCCCTTATCAACATGGTTGACCGAATCGACTGCGTGGATCTTCGTTTTTTTACCACTGCGGTCAGCATCAACAGCGAGGTGGGGGGCAATCTTGCTGAAATTCTCGACAAGCTTGCGGATACCATCAGGGAAAGGCTCAAGATCAAGAGACAGGTGCGGGTTTTTACCGCACAGGGGCGGATGTCGGGCTATGTGCTCGGGGCATTGCCTATTGTCACCTTTCTCATTTTCAACATGATCATGCCGGGATACGAAGATGTTCTGATCAAAGAGCGGGAAGGCCAATACATCCTTGGGTACGCCATTATTTCACAATTGCTGGGCTTTCTGTTCATCCGCAAAATCATCAATATCAGGATTTAGGGTGACCCGATGCTTACGATAATCACCGTATCGATCTTTATTTCCGTGTCGCTGCTGACCGTCGCCCTGCTCTACCCGTACCTGACCCGCGGAAGCATCGTCAAGGAGCGGCTGGAGAAACTGTCCACCACCCAAAAGAGCGAACCGGAAACGTTCTCTCTGATCAAGGAGAAAACCCCCCTGCAGCTATTCCTTGCCAGGATGGGGAGCAAGATTACCCAGTCTAACAAGGAGCAGTCAAAGTACGTGAAGATGCTGCTGGCTGCCGGCTACAGAAAAGAATCCCTCTACATCTTCCTTGGGAGCAAGATCATCCTTGCCGTTGGGCTGCCCGTAATCTTCATTCTTCTCTATGCCATTCCCAAGGGTGCCCTGGCGCAGATGCAAACCATGCTTTATGCGGTGATGTTTGCCATCATTGGGTATCTGCTCCCCAGCTACATCGTCCATCGGAAGGCGGAAAAACGTAAGCTTCTGATGTTCCAGACTCTCCCTGACATACTCGATCTTCTGACGGTTTGCGTGGAGGCTGGCCTCAGCATTGATGCGGCGATGATCCGCGCAAGCGAAAACCCGCAGTTTCGTGGAAATCCCCTGGCTGAAGAGGTAAAGGTGGCTGCCATGGAAACCAGGGCGGGCAAACCGCGCTCCGAAGCCCTGAGAGACATGGCGGAAAGAACGTCGCTGGAAGATATGAGGGCATTCGTGATGATGCTGGTGCAGACGGAGAAATTCGGCACGAGCCTCAGCCAGGCGTTACGCATTCACTCCGACACCCTTCGCACCAAGAGGCGGCAGTATGCCGAAGAGGCTGCGGCCAAGACAGCGATCAAGATGCTCTTCCCCCTGGTGTTCTTTATTTTCCCGGCTCTGCTGGTGGTAATCCTCGGGCCTGCCATGTTCAAAATCAGACTCCTGTTCCAACACTAAGCATTAACGAATTTGATTGGATAGTATTTTCTATGGGCAAAGGGCTGCTCGATAACATTCTTGGCGAGCTTTGCGGAAGAGTGCAGGCTGACGGAGGGTTTGCGGAGCGGCCGGGAGGCACCTTTCGGCCCGACTCGACTGCTTGGGCAATTATGGCACTGGAAGCCGCCGGCAGACGGCATGAATTGGCTGAAGCGGGCCGAACGCGCCTGGCGGCCGCACAAATGAAGAATGGGAGTGTTCCCGTTTCCAGCGAAGCTCCCGATGCCTTTTGGCCCACCTCACTCGCAGTTCTTGCCTGGAATGATTCAACTTCGTATCAACAAAATCAGAACCAGGCCATCGAGTTCCTGCTGCAAACCGGCAACAAGCGCTTGAAGGACAGCCCGACCAAGCGCGGTTGGCCGTGGACGGCAGGGACACACTTGTGGGTGGTCCCCACATCCCTTGCCATCATGGCACTCTCCTCGGCAGGACACGGCGGACACAAGCGCATTGGCGAGGGAGTTGATGTTCTGATGAGCCTGCAATTGCCCGGCGGTGGCTGGAATTGCGGCAGTACAGTTGTTTTCGATCAGGTACAGTTACCGCAGGCCGATTGTACCGGGGTTGCCCTCGCCGCTTTGGCCGGGCACGTACCCAAGGAGCGGGTACAAAAGAGTCTTGATTATCTTGCAGCGCAGGTTTCCAGAATCCGCTCTCCCCTTTCTCTGGGGTGGGGAATCATTGGCCTGGGGGCATGGGGTGTTACTCAGCCGGCGATTGCCGATGTGGTTGCTGAGAGTTGTCAATTACAACAAAAATATGGCCCCTATGACACCTCCCTCCTCTCCCTGCTGATGGTGGTACTCGCCACCAACGGTAATCCCGCAGGCATGTTCTCCTCGGAAGGAGATCGCCGTGGTGCGGCCTGAACAGTTCTTGTCTGAATCATTAATGACCCGTCGTGAATTCCTGCGCCGCTCCGCCACAGGAGGCGCCATTCTGCTCTCCGGCGGAGTATTCCTTAATGGTTGTTCCTTTGAAAGGCAACGGGCAGAAACCTTTATTGCCAAGGTTGAGCACTACAATGCCGACATTGCCAAGGTTATTGTGAACGGTCTTCGCGAATTGGGCGTCGGCGTGAAGGAGATCCAGGGGAAACGGGTGCTGCTCAAGCCAAACATGGTTGAACCTCACTCCGGTGCCGGTCCAATCATTACGCATCCCTTGGTCATTCGTGGCGCGGTGGAGGCGTTCAAGCACCTTGGCGCAAGCCGGGTTCTGGTTGCAGAAGGGCCGGGGCACTGTCGCGACTCCATCCTGGTTCTGGAAGAATCAGGCGTAGGCGATGTGCTGCATGAAGACCGGATTCCCTTTGTTGACTTGAACTACGACAGCGGCTTCCGTGTGGCAAACGCGGGGCGTTTGTCTGAACTGCCCGCACTTGTTTTCCCTTCAACGCTTCAGCAGATTGACTTAATAGTTTCCATGCCCAAGATGAAAACCCACCATTGGGCCGGCGTAACGCTTTCGATGAAGAACATGTTCGGTGTCATGCCCGGCTCTTTCTATGGCTGGCCAAAGAATGTGCTCCATTTTGCCGGCATCGACAAATGCATCCTCGATATCAACCTGACGCTGAAACCGCACCTGGCAATTGTTGACGGCATCGTCGGCATGGAGGGAGACGGGCCCATCATGGGTACGCCCAAACAGGCGGGGGTGTTGGTCATGGGGCGCAATCTTGCGGCGGTTGACGCCACCTGTTCAAGGGTCATGGGCATTGATCCGCACAAAATCGGGTATCTGAAGGCAGCATCGGGACGGATAGGACCGATAAAGGAAGCAAATATTGACCAGCGGGGAGAAAAGATCGCTTCGGTCCGTACTAACTTTGCACTTATAGATAAAATCCCTGCTCATCATGGTATCAGGCTGGGTTAAGCACCAATGAAAGCCATTAACAAAACGACACAAACAGTGTTGGCAGACGATCTTGCTATGGCCGACACACCACTGAAACGACTAGTGGGTTTGCTGGGGAAAAGACATCTGCCTGCAGGCAAGGGATTGCTCATAACGCCGTGCAAAGGGGTTCACACCTTAGGCATGCGGTTCGCGATAGATGTTCTTTTTCTTGGCAAAAAGATGACGGTGGTAGCACTTAATAAAAATATGCTTCCAAACCGAATGTCGCGTGTTCATATGCAGGCCCAATGCGTTCTTGAATTGCCTGCTGGAACTGTCGATCTTACAAATACAAAACTGGGTGATCCAATTGCAATCGAACCAGACTGAGCCGATATTTGCCTCAAACAAACACCTTTGGGTGTGTTATGTAATGGCTCTGACCACTCACATCGCACTCGTGTGGAGCCTCAGGTATTTCCCTACCCAGGATGGACCAAGCCACCTATACAATCTTGCCATCCTGCAGGATTTACTAAATGGAGGGAAAGACTGGGGTAACTATTTCTATTATGAGTTAAGGGCACTTCCCAATCTTGGCTATCATCTTGTTGCTTACCCACTGCTGAAATTGTTCTCCCCGCTGGTTACCGAAAAAATTTTTGTTTCACTCAATATTATTCTTTTTTCGATTGCTGTCCCTGTACTCCTCCGAACGTTCGGAAAACCTCTATTTCCCGCCTCATTCTTGCTGTTCCCTGCTGTTTTCAGCTTTTGCCTCATGATGGGATTCTACAGTTTCACTATTGCAATCCCCCTCTTCCTGTTAGCGACCGCTGTTGCCTGGAAAATCCGAAATCGCACTTTCACTTATCGAATGACGATATTAAACCTCATGGGTTTTGCCCTGTACTTTTTTCATCTCATTCCCTTTGTATTCTATTTAATCTCACTCGTCCTCATTCCCTTGTCAGAGGATGAAGGACCAAAAGAAAAACTCGGACGCACATTTTTGCAACTAATTCTGGCATCACCGGTAATAATTGCTCTGCTATTGTATGTTTCACATGGCAAGCAAACATCCTCTCAAGACTTCTCATACCTTCTTTCAGTTGATAGAAATTTAGGACTTTTTGCAGACTTGCTGACTTTTTCCAGCATTACTTATTCTCGATTACAATTAGTGCCATCATTATTGGTTCTTATTATATTAGTCAAAGGACTGGTGGGTTTAGTAAATATAAACAAATTACATAAGTGGCATTCAAGTGATAAGTATTTAGTAATTTTTATCATTACAATGACTATTATGTACTTTATGCTGCCATTTAGACTTGGAGACGGGAGTTTTTTTAATCAGAGGTTTCCATTGGTAATTTATTTGTTAACTCTACCTTTATTACATTTTGGAGTAACCGTATCGTCTAAAAAAAGCTTTTCTTTATTTATTATAACTTCTGTATTTTTATCATTATTTATAAATTCGCTAGTATTGAGTAAAGAGTACCGCAATATCGCAGTTTATATGTCATTTAAGAATATAACATTACCTTCAGGCTCTTATTTATGTTCTTACAGACAACTTGACATCGGCAACAAGAGAATAGACCCTCTTTTACATGCTTCTTGTTACTATGCTCTGTTTAACAAATGCATTGATGTGGGCAACTATGAAGCTTACTATGATTTGTTCCCCGTACATTTCAGGAAAGATGCAGCTATACTTCCTTCAGCAGATGAAGTTACCTATCAACCTTATAACATTGACTGGATTAAATACCCTGCAATCAACTACATTATTGGGTGGAATATTAATAACAGAGATAACGATAAGTTATTTTTTTTGTATTCTACGGTTAAAAATTTTAAAAACTTAACTATCTGGAAAAGAAAACGCTTTAAAGACACATTGACATAAACTTTATACAATAGTGTTTAAAAATAAATACTTTTAACAAAACGCTCTTTACAATATACAGTTGGGATACAAAATGAAATTATCCATTGTCATTCCGGTTTATAACGAAATATCTACCATTGCGACTATTCTCGGATGTGTACGATCTGTTGATATTGAGAAAGAGATTATTCTGGTAGACGATTTTTCATCTGATGGCACTAGGCAACTACTCCCATCGTTTGCGGATGATTCCACAAAAATTTTCTTCCATGACCGGAATCTAGGTAAGGGTGCTGCATTGAAAACCGGTTTCAGTAAAGCTACAGGTGATATTGTGATTATTCAGGACGCTGACTTGGAGTATGACCCTCAGCAGTACCCGAAGCTCATTCAGCCGATACTTGACGGCAAAGCAGATGTTGTCTACGGTTCCCGCTTTGTCACAGGAGACTATCGCAGGGTCCTATATTTCTGGCACATGTTGGGGAATAAGTTTCTGACTCTTCTTTCCAACATGCTCACAAACTTGAATCTGACGGATATGGAGACCTGCTACAAAGTATTTAAGAAAGAGGTGCTGGACAAGATAACGATTGAAGAATATCGCTTTGGTTTTGAACCAGAAATTACCGCAAAAATTTCAAAATTGGATATAAAAATCTATGAAGTCGGAATTTCATATTCGGGAAGGGGTTACAAAGAAGGGAAAAAAATCGGCTGGAAAGACGGAGTATCCGCTTTACGCTGTATTATCAAGTATAACCTTCTAAGATAGAAACCTTGTTGGGATGACATGTTCATGACAAATCACTCTGAAACGGCAACACGCGGAAACGGATGTTTGGAAAGCTTTCTGGCTCGTCAGCGTGTTGTGATGGCTGACCGGCTTATTCCAGAAGCATCCCGTTCGGGAAGTATACTGGATATCGGCTGCGGTAGTTTTCCTCTTTTTCTACAGACCGTTCGGTTCGCCAATAAATATGGAATTGATCAGATTTCTTTTACCGACGAAACACGTTGGGAAAACAATGGGATATCTATCTCTAGACTTGATATTGCCCAAGAGAATAAACTACCACACGAAGACAACTTCTTTGCAGTTGTAACTATGCTTGCCGTATTCGAACACATCGAACCGACCCACCTCCCAAATATTCTGAGAGAAATATTCAGAGTACTGAAGCAAGGGGGGCTTTTTATCATGACGACTCCAGCTGTTTGGACAGACAGACTTCTAAGATTCCTTGCCTGTTGCAATTTGGTAAGCCGTGATGAAATCAATGAACACAAAGGTGCCTATTCACACAATATGATTGCAGATTTCCTTGAAAAGGGAGGATTCCTTCGGTCACGTATGAACTTCGGTAAATTCGAAGCAGGTATGAATCTGTGGGTTACCGCATGCAAATGATAAGTCTGTTTGTTGGTTGGCATTTGCAACAATGTAATTATATCTTTCAGGCAAACTGATAAGTTCAGGGAGCATTTAACTCGTGAATTCAATATCTTTATCAAAAAAGCAGGAAATAACTCAGACAAAGAGAAATATTTCTTTTCTGCTACCATCTATTGCCGATATTATTTTTATTACTCTCCTACTTTATTTGTCATTCCCTAGTGGGAAGGGGCTGTTAAATGATGGCGATACCGGCTACCATATACGTGCTGGCGAGTATATTCTTAATAGGTTCTCGATTCCGCGCTATGACATGTTTTCCTTCCTCTCCCCTCCGCTTCCATGGACCGCCCACGAATGGTTGTCAGAGATTATCATGGCGCTCCTTCACAGGGGCTTCGGTCTAACCGGAGCCGTTATATTCTTTGCATCTCTGATCGCCTTTACTTACTACCTTTTCTTTAAGTTAATCATGCGCTCTGCTGGGAATAACATACTCCTGTCAGCTCTGGTGAGTTTGGTTGCGATATCAGCGTCAACGATACATTGGCTTGCCAGACCTCATATTTTTTCACTTCTCCTAATTATTCTCTGGTACTTCATCCTTGATTCATTCCAGTACAGGAACCGGAATTGGCTTTTTTTTCTCCCTCTCCTCATGCTCTTGTGGGTCAATCTCCACGGAGGATACGTCATCGGTTTCGTCATGACGGGGATCTACTTCGTCGGCAACCTCACCAACGCCCTGTGGGGTCAATCCGATGAAAAGCAGCAATCACTTGCCAATGCGAAGAAACTCGCGATCTCTATTGCCCTCTGCCTTATCGCATCCCTTATTAACCCGTTCGGCGTTCATATCCTGCTGTTTCCCTTCAACCTAGTAAGCAACAAATACATCATGGACCACGTTATGGAGTTCCTGTCGCCGAACTTTCATGACTTATCTATTTTTAAGTATTTATTGCTCGCCATGATTGCCGTGTTTGCGGTTTCCAGAGAAAAGCTGAACCTCACCCAACTGCTTCTTGTGCTTCTCTTTACCAACATGGCACTCTATTCGGTTAGATACATTCCACTGTTTGCGATCATCACTGCGCCGATTCTGCTGCGCAGGGTCGACCAAATTATGACTGATTCCGACAACGGCCTGCTTGCTATCCTGAGAGAGAGGTCGACGAACATCGCGAAGTTGGACGCTTCCAACAGGGGTTTCCTCTGGCCTGCCCTGGCCATGATGCTGGTTATATTTCTCGCTGCCAGCGGCAAGATTGAATTCAGGTTCGACGAAAAGAAGAAACCGGTGGCGGCGGTGGAGTTCCTGAAAAAGGAAAAAATAGCCGGCAATATGCTCAACAACGACGAGTTCGGCGACTACATCATTTATGCGGCGTGGCCCCAGTACAAGGTGTTCTTCGACGGCAGATCAGACATGTACGGCACGGAGAGGATGAAGGAATACAACACAGTTGTAGGTTTTGATACCGGATGGGACGATGTGGTCAGCAAGTACCGTTTCACGTGGGTAATCTTTGACACGGACTCTATCCTCTCACGGATTCTTCTTCAAAAAAAGGACTGGAAGCTGATCTATTCCGACAAGGTTGCGAACATATTTGTCAGGGATCTTCCCCAGTACCAGTATTTGATCGAAAAATATAAGAATGTGAAACCAGTTGTTGTGAACAGGAAGGAAGATACTTAGTCATAGAAGAGCACCTGGTTATTGGTTGTGGTGAGATTGTAATGGACGATTATCTTTGGCTTCTTAAAAGATCAGAACGATTCGGCCTCGGTTGGCCTTTTGCTGCGTCGTTGGTTCTCCATGGCGTCCTGCTCGCTATCCTCGCCACCACTACAGTCTTCTATCCGCCAACCGGAAGCGTCGAAAGGTTCAATTTCATCTGGGTAAATACCGACTCGATTCCGGGAGAGCCAGCCGCTTCCTCCAGTCCATCGGCAGATCAAGAAAAGCCCGAACCACCCAACAGATACGAAGCAATTGCCCCTCCCGATAGCAGTGCGGAAGACGACGTTGACACTGCATCGGCGGATGATCAGGCGGAGCCGGAAGTAGCGATGGTTGCTGCATCCAAGGCATTGAGGAAGAAACTCAAAGCTGCCTCACTATCCGTTACGGAACCTGCCCATAAAGAGACTATCGATGCCCAGCCAAGTGCCGATGAACTGGCCGAAGCCAAACGTCTGTTGCAGGAGAAAGCAGAGAGGGAGAGACTAGCGGCTGAGATGGCAAGGATGCAACGGCTTGCGGCGGCAAAAGCTGCCAGAGAGCAGGCTGAGTTGCAACGCCTTGCCCAGGAAAAGGCAGAGCGCGAAGTGGCGACGGCCCTCAAGCTCGAACGGGAGCGTCAGGCGCGGGAATTGGCGGAACAACAGAGAATCGCCGCCGAGATTGCGGAGCGGGAAAGGCTGACCGCTGAAAAGGCAGCTGCTGAGAAGGCAGAGGCGGAACGCCTTACTGCCGAAAGGGCCGAAGCGGAACGGCTGGCAGCAGAGAAAGCGACCCGCGAGAAGGCTGAACGGGAGCGACTGGAGAGGGAAAAGGCTGCAAGGGAGCGCCTGGCAGCGGCCCTGGCGGAAGAAAGGCGACTGGCGAGGCAACGTGCGGAATTGGAGCGGCTTGCCACTCTAAGGGCGGAGCAGGAACGGATTGCTGCCGCACGGGCAGCAGCTGCCAGGGAGGAACGGCAGGCAGCGGAAAGGGCCGCGGCCGAAAGGGCTGAACGGGCCAGACAGGTTCAGGAAGGTGCGGAACGGGAGCGCATTGCAGCCCTGAAGGCCGAGCAGGCGCGGATTGCTGCCGCACGGGCAGCAGCAGCCAGGGAGGAACGGCTGGCGGTGGAAAGGGCCGCGGCCGAAAGGGCTGAAAAAGCCAGACTGGCTCAGATCAAAACGGAACGTGAACGTGTTGCCGCCCTTAGGGCTGAGCAGGAGCGGATTGCCAGGTCAAAGGCATCTGTTGCACCAGCACCATCATCCATGCCGTCAGAATCGCAAATTCAGACGGCGAAAAGTGCTGCGTTGCCCGGAGAAAAGGGAAATCAACTGGCGCAGAAAAGGAGCCAATCAATACCAGCTCCGAGCAGCTCAAAAAAGGTGAAGGCAGATGTCTCGCCAGAAGTCAGCCTGATGCTTGCCACGGTCTATGGCGACCTGAAACTGGTGGTGGCGGGGACGGACCAGCTGAAATATCGCGCCCTGTACAAGGCGTTCCCCAAGCACCGCAGGGACCGCCCCATGACAAAGTCCGAATCAACCCGGGAGCAGAAGGTTGTTTCGCTTGTCCTGCGGACGGTGGATAACTCGACAGAGGTCATCATCAAATCGACCCTTGAAGGTATCTATGTTCTGTTTGCCGAACCCGACGAGCGGGAGTCGGTGACCACGAGCTTTTCGCTGAAGCTCTATGAGGCGACCAATCGGGCCAAGACGAAAACCCTTGGCAGGAAAACCATTGCGGGAAAGACGATTGTCGCCAAGATTTTGATGCCGGAGGGAATCCTCTGGGATGACGATGAGGCATTCACCGGAAGCATCGAGGATTCGGACAGCGTTACCAAGTTCAACGCGCAAACGGGCTTGATGTGGAAGGAATATCGATGACATCGCCATCAGACATCAGGAGACTGCCATGACCGGAACGATCTCGATTGTAATCGCCGCCTATAACGAAGAGACGCGGATCGGCGGCACCCTGCGAAGAATCCGGCAGTACGTGACGGAGCGTCGGCTGGATTGCGAGATTATTGTCGTGGACGACGGCAGCGGTGATGGTACTGCAGCGTTAGTGCAACGCCTTGCGGAGGAGATCCCGGCGTTACGGGTGATTCGCTATGAGCCCAACCGGGGCAAAGGATATGCGTTGAGGACCGGGGTTCTTGCCTCGAAGGGGGAGCTGGTTCTCGTGTCGGATGCGGACCTCTCCACCCCCATCGAGGAACTGGAGGTGCTTTGGCCTCACCTGTCCGACAACGCCTGCCAGGTGGCCATCGGCTCGCGGGCACTGGCCCTCAGCCAAATCCTGGAGAAGCAGCCCTGGTGGCGCAGGGGGATGGGAAAAACCTTCAACAAAATAGTAAAACTGATGATTATGGACGATTTCAATGATACGCAGTGCGGCTTCAAGCTGTTCAGAGGCGGGGTTGCCCGGACGCTGTTCGCGGAGGCGAGGATTGATCGGTTTGCCTATGACGTTGAAGTGCTGGCCCTGGCAAAGAAGCATGGCCATCGCGTTGCTGAGGTTCCGATCAAGTGGATCAATTCGCCGGGCTCGAAGGTTCATCCCGTTTTTGATTCGCTGCAGATGCTCAAGGACCTTTGCAGAATCCGGATGTGCCTGGGAAGCGTCAAGAATGCCCGCCCCTGTGCCCGGTAATTCTGGATTAGCAGATCGGTACTGTCTATTCCTGAAACTGCTCAAGCGCCGCAACCAGTTCAACTATCTTTTTCGCGACCAACTCTTCCAGCCGTTTTCCCTTTTCGGCGGTGGCCTTGGTGGGGTCGCCCCAGACGCCGTTCGGCCAGTATTTCCTCTTGTTCCGGACCAGAATGCCCATGGGGAACGAGGGGAATTCCCGCTCTCCCGCCCCCTTCACCAGATGCGGATGCGTGTGCAGAATCCGCGACGTTTCTATCTCGCCCGCATGGGCGTCCCCTTCCGTCTCGATGATTCCCTTCCCTTCCCGGCTGGCAAGCTCATATTCGGTGACAACGGCAATCCTGATGTCGGGAATCTCCGGCAGGAGCTCCTCGCCGGCGTCCTGAAGCGCCATGCGGTGAGAGCCCCCTGCATGGCCGGTGAGGATGATGAAATTGCGCATCCCCTGCGCGTACAGGGAGCGAACGATGTCTTTCATGAGGGACTTGAGGGTTGCGGTGGTAATGGAGATGGTGCCGGGATGGCATGAGGTGGAGCGGCACGAGCCGTAGTGGATCGGCGGGGCCACGAAGAGCGGAATCTGCAGGGCTGCCTTCTTCCCCACTTCGTAGGCCTGGATGGTGTCGGTGGAAAGTGGCAGGTGGCTACCATGTTCTTCGACGGACCCGAAGGGAACGAAAACCGTCCGGGTTCGCGTCAGCCCCTCTTCGAACTCGATCATAGTCATTGTTTCGATGATCATGTCGCTCTCGTCTCCCCCTACAACTGGGCCATGAACTTGTGAGTCTGGGGGATTATGCGGACTTCATCTAGGTGGCGGCAGGCAATCTCCTGGAATTCCAGCGCCCTGACGGGGTTAATGCCGACTCTTCCGCCAGATTCGGTGACGGGTTGCAGGATAAGGGGAATATGGCTGTTTATGTCGGCAATCAGTTCACTGGCGCGGATAATTTCCCATTCCTCCGTTTCATCCCCTACGATAATTTTTACAAAGACATTCTTTCTGGCGGCAATTTGAAGAAAACTCCGGTGGTCGTCCCACAGGCCGGTGCATCCCGAGGTGGATGGGATCTTGATGTCCATGCCGATGATGTCGATATGGTCTATCAGAAGCCCCAGGACCGAGTGCATGATGCCGTTGGTTTCCAGATAGACGGGAAGGATACTTCTCAGTTCCGGGAGCCAGGACGAAAGTGCAGTGTGGCTGAGGAGCGGTTCACCGCCGGTAATGCTGATGGAATGGTGGACCCCCGGCCATCCTCGCTGCCATCCGTCGACGAGCGAAACGAGGCGATCAAGGGCCACGGGGTTGGCGGTCGGAACAAAATCGCGCCTGCCGGGAGTCTGTTCCATAAGGCAGGGTTCGGCGGTTATTTCAGTGGGAGTGTCACAATAGTCGCAGGTGAGATTACAGCCGCGGAAGCGGACGAAAACCTGCCGCAGCCCGATCAGCATCCCCTCTCCCTGGACAGAGGAAAAGACTTCGGCCAGCTCCGCGGTCGGCTTACTCATAGTAGGTGGCGGCAGCGTTGTCCGACTCCCAGACGGTGATGCTGTCGACCTTGACATTGCCGTCGTTGAGCCGCTTGGAGAGCTCTTCGTAGAGGTAGCGGGAAATGTTCTCGGAAGATGGGGAAACTTCACGGAACGGCGTCAACTCGTTGAGGTATTTATGATCCAGGGTACGCAGAATTGCGTTCGTTTCCTGCTTCAGGATTTTAAAATCGATTCCGAGGCCGGCCTTGTCAAGCTCTAGGGCCGTCACGGTCACTTCCACCTTCCAGTTGTGCCCGTGGAGGTTCTCACAGTCCCCCTGGTAGTTGATGAGACAATGGGCAGCGGCAAAAGAAGTGTGAATCGCCAATTTGTACATTGGTGGCTCCCCTGTTCAATGATTTCATTAACTGCCTTTTGAGCGAGGCGATAGTACCATGGGAGGTACCAAAATGCAAAATATCTCCCTGATGCCGTGACCTTTCTATTTACTCGGGTAAGTATATATGGTTAAATTCCGCATCGATTCTTGCGCCGGGAGGAATACCATGAGCAGCGAACCACTTGAAGGACAAATGGCCCTCTTTGAAACGCCTGCGGAGCCGGAAAAGAAGAAGCCGACTCAAAAGAAAGCCCCCAAAGAAATACGTTCGGAAGCGCCTGTGAAGAAGGCGACAAAAAATGCCGCCACCAAGGGGAAAGCCCCAACAAGGAAATCCGATCAAAAATCGCGAGGCAAACACAAAGGAACGGCAAAGGGCCGTTCGACATCGGGGCTGGTGCCCGAGGGAGATGTGCGCCTCACGGCGAATATCCGCGAGGATCTCCACCTGAAGCTGAAGATTGCCGCGGCACACAAAAGGACGACGATCGGCGAACTTATCGAGATGCTGGTTGCAAAGCATCTGAAATGACGGATACTAGTGTCCAAAGACACTTTGGGAGGAGTGAACATGGATACCAAGGAACAGCTTGATCTCTTTTTCCAGTCAAAGGCCTTTGGCGTTGTCGGCGCTTCGGCAGACCGGCACAAATACGGCAACAAGGTGCTGCGCGTTTACCAGCAGAAGAACCTGCGGGTCATTCCGGTCAATCCCAGGGAGCAGGAGATCGAAGGAGTTGCATGCGTTCCGAGCGTCATGGATCTTCCCGGTGACGTGGAGAGCATCTCGGTGATTACCCCTCCCCAGGTGACCGAGCAGGTGGTTGAAATGGCTGCCCGCAAGGGGATCAAGAACGTCTGGATGCAGCCGGGCGCCGAAAGCGATGCTGCCATCGAGGCATGCCGCAGGAACGGGATCAGCGTCATTGCCGACGGAACCTGCATCCTTGTTGTCCTTGGCTACCACGACCATTGAGCACCGAAAACCTTCTCAGGGCATTGTATTCCTCCGGGGGACTCACCCCGGAGGCTGCCCTCCTCTTCCGACAGATTGTTTATGGCCATTACCGGCGCCACGGGCGCACCCTTCCGTGGCGCGAGACCCATGATCCCTACGCCATCCTCGTTTCCGAGATAATGCTTCAGCAGACCCAGGTCGACAGGGTGACGGGTAAGTATATGTCATTCCTTTCGGCATTCCCCGATTTCAGGTCCCTTGCAGCAGCTACCCTTGATGCGGTTCTTTCCACTTGGCAAGGGCTCGGCTACAACAGGCGGGCCCTCAATCTGAAGCGGTGCGCCGAAGCAGTCGTAACAGAACATGGCGGCACCCTCCCCTCCACCATCGCGGAACTGGAAAAGCTCCCCGGCATAGGCCACTACACAGCGCGGGCCGTGGCGGCCTTTGCCTTCTCCGTGCCTTCCGTATTCATCGAAACCAACATCAGAACCGTTTTCATCCATCACTTCTTCAATGATTCTGAAAAGGTCCATGACCGTGAGATCACACCCCTGGTCGAAGGAACTCTCGATCATGGCAATCCGCGGGAATGGTATTATGCCCTCATGGACTACGGTGCCCACCTCAAGAGGCTCCACGGCAATCCTTCTCGGCGCAGTGCCCATCACGCAACCCAGAGCCCCTTCAAGGGATCCAATCGGGAACTACGGAGCCTGATACTTAAGGCAATACTGGATAGACCAGGCATAACGCTTGAAGAAATTATGCCTTTTCTGAACAAGCCCCAGGATGCGGCATTGAGCAACCTGAAGCAGATGGAAGCAGAAGGGTTTATCGCAATGAGGAAGGGACGATTTTTTATCGCTTGACGCCGGAGCCAGGAGCTCGGGGCGATACTTACTTCTTTATCTGATCCGCCACCATCCTGCTTGCCCTGGCCACTTCATCCGGATCACCGAGGTAGTAATTCCTGATGGGTGTCAGGTTATCCGTGAGTTCGTAGACAAGGGGAATGCCGGTTGGGATGTTGAGGTTGACGATTTCTGGGTCAGAGACCAGATCAAGGTATTTTACCAGGGCCCGCAGGCTGTTGCCATGGGCGGTGATGAGGACCCGCTTTCCCTCTTTAACAGCGGGTGCGATTGTTTCGTGCCAGTAAGGGAGAAAACGGTTAACCGTGTCCTTGAGGGATTCAGTGAGGGGGATCTCCGAGGGTGAAAGCGACGCATAGCGAGGGTCGCTTCCCGGGAACCGCTGATCGTCGGGCGTCAGGGGGGGCGGCGGGATATCGTAACTGCGGCGCCAAATCATGACCTGCTCCATGCCGTGCCGCTCGGCTGTCTCCGCCTTGTTGAGCCCCTGGAGCGCTCCATAGTGACGCTCGTTGAGCCTCCAGTGGCGGTATTCCGGGATCCACATGAGGTCCATCTCCTCCAGGACGAGCCAGAGGGTTTTGATGGCCCGCTTGAGGACCGACGTGTAGGCCACATCGAAAACAAACCCTTCATCTTTCAGGGTGCGCCCTGCCCGGATTGCCTCCTCAATCCCCTTCTCGCTAAGCCCCACATCGGTCCAGCCGGTGAAACGGTTCTCCCTGTTCCAGACGCTTTCGCCGTGGCGAAGCAGAACGAGCTTTTTCATGGCATGGCCCCCTTCAGAAAATCGGGGTCGGCAACCAACCCCACTCGCCAGGGTAAGTATATATAGGCAGCCGTCTTGCGCAAGCTCCCTACCCTGCCGCCTTTCGCTCCTTCCGGGAACTCTGCCCGACCCCGAGACGCGTCTTCACCCACTCCTGCATGCGATCCATATAGTAGTAGATGACCGGCGTGATGTAGAGGGTCAGCAGTTGCGACACGACAAGCCCCCCCACGACTGAAAGCCCGAGGGTACGCCGGGCTTCGGCCCCTGCCCCGATGCCGAGGGCGATGGGAAGCGTTCCCATGAGGGCCGCCATGGTGGTCATCATAATGGGACGGAACCGGACAAGGGCCCCCTGATGGATCGCCTCCAGGGGAGGCATCCCTTCACTGCGCTGGGCCTCCAGGGCAAAGTCGATCATCATGATGGCGTTCTTCTTGACGATGCCGATCAGCATGATAAGGCCGACGAAACCATAGAGGTTCAGCTCCTTGCCGAAAATCATGAGAGTGATCAGCGCCCCGAAACCGGCTGAAGGCAGCCCCGACAGGATGGTGATCGGATGGATGTAGCTCTCGTAGAGGATGCCGAGGACGATGTAGATGACAACAATCGCCATGATGATCAGAACCGTGAGCCCCGTGGTGGACTGCTGGTAAGCCTGGGCAACCCCCTGGAAGCTCGTGGTGAAGGTAGCGGGAAGCGTCTCGCGGCTCACCTTTTCGATGGCTGAAACCGCCTCGCTCAGGGGAGTGTCGGGCCGCAGGTTGAAGGAAATGGTCACGGCGGGGATCTGCCCCAGATGATTCACCGACAGGGGGCCGAGGGTGCGCCGCAGGTTTGCCAGAGTATTCAGGGGGACCAGATCCCCCTTCTGGGAGCGTATGTACAGCATGGAGAGGGCTGTCGGATCGGTCTGATATTGGGGCTCCAACTCCAGAATCACCTTGTACTGATTGTCCGGGGCGAAGATGGTGGTGACCTGCCGCGCACCATAGGCATAGTACAGTGCGTCCTCCACCTGATGGGCGGTGACCCCGAGGGCCGATGCCTTGTCCCGGTCGATATCCAGCTGGACCTGGGGATTCTGAAGCTGAAGGTCGCTCGTCACGTCCAGCAGCAACGGCACCTGTTTCAGCTTTGCCTCCAGTTCGGCCGCGCGCGCGTAGAGATCCTCGGTGTCGGGGCTCTGGAGCACGAACTGGTACTGGCTTTTCGCCAGTCGGGCCTCCAGGCGGATCGGCGGCGGGTTCTGGAGGAACATGACAATCCCCGGCACCCCCATGACCTTGGGACGCAGTTGCTGGATCACCTGGTCGGCGTTCAGCTTCCGTTCCTGGCGGGGCTTGAGGCGGATGAACATGAAACCCGAGTTGGACGACACACGGCTACCCGAAGCCCCCGCCGTTGACATGAATGCCTCCACGTTCGGGTCCTGGAGCAGGATGGCCGCCAGTTGCTGCTGCTTGGCCTTCATCTCCTCGAAGGAGATTCCCTGGGCCCCTTCGGTCATGGCGAAGATGGCACCGATATCGTCGCTCGGCAAGAGGCCTGTGGGTACCTTGGTGAAGAGCCAGACCGCGAGGAGCGTCAAGAACAATGTACCTGCCAGCACCGTACGGCGAAGCCTCAAGACCTGCGCCAGGGTCACTTCGTAGAAGCGATACATGCCGTCGAAGAACCGCTCCATGAAATTGTAGAACCGGCCGTGGCTCATTTCGCCGTGGGGACGGAGGAAGCGGCTGCAGAGCATGGGGGTCAGCGAGAGGGAAACGAAGCCGGAGATGAGGATTGCCAGGCTGATGGTGACGGCGAATTCATGGAGGAGCCGTCCGAGCATCCCCTGCATGAAGAGAACCGGAATAAAGACCGCCACCAGCGAAATGGTCATGGAGACGATGGTGAAGCCGATCTCCCGGGAACCTCGCAACGACGCCTCTCTGGGATCCTCTCCCTTCTCCAGGTGCCGAACGATGTTCTCCAGCATGACAATGGCGTCGTCCACCACGAAGCCCACCGAGAGGGTCAGGGCCATGAGGGTGATGTTGTTGACCGAGAACCCCATCAGGTACATGGCTGAAAAGGCTCCGACGATGGAGAGCGGCAGGGCGAGGCTCGGAATCAGTGTGGCAGGGAGGTTGCGCAGAAAGAGGAAAATCACCAGGATGACGAGGCAGATGGTGAGCATCATGGTGAACTTCACGTCGGCCACCGACTCCTTGATCCCCTCGGTCCGGTCGAAAAGGATGTTCAGGTCCACCGAGGCGGGGAGTTGCGAGCGGAAGTGGGGAAGCAGCTCCTTGATCCGGTTCACCACCTCGATGGTGTTGGTGCCGGGCTGGCGCTGGATGGCGAGGATGATGGCGCGGGTCTGCTTGTACCAACCAGCAACCTTGTCGTTCTCCACACTGTCGACGACCTTGCCGATATCCCCCAGGCGCACCGGTGAACCGTTGCGGTAGGCGACGATGAGCGGCTCATATTCCTTGGCGCTATAGAGCTGGCCGCTGGTCTGGATCGTGAGGGCCTCGTGCTTTCCCTGGAGGGTGCCGGTGGGGAGGTTCACGTTTCCGCGCTCCAGGGCCTGGGCCACCTCGTCAATGCCGATCTTGCGAGCCGCAAGCGCCTTGGGGTCCACCTGGACCCGCACCGCGTACTTTTGAGAACCGTTGACTTGCACCGATGCCACGCCGTTGACCATGGAAATCCGCTGGGCGATCATGGTCTCGGCGTAGTCGTTGACCGTTGACAGGGGAAGCGTCGGCGAGCTGAGGGTCAGATAGAGAACTGCCTGGTCCGCCGGGTTCACCTTCTGGAACGACGGCGGCGCCGGCATGTCCTGGGGGAGCTGGCGCTGGGCCCGGGAGATGGCTGCCTGGACATCCTGGGCAGCGGCGTCGATGTCGCGCTCCAGAGTGAATTTGATGGTGATGCGGGACGTTCCGAGACCGTTGGTGGAGTTCATGGAGTCCACGCCGGCTATGGTGGAGAACTCCCGCTCCAGGGGGAGCGCCACCGACGCGGCCATGGTGTCGGGGTTGGCGCCGGGAAGACTGGCGGAAACCTGGATGGTCGGGTAGTCGACGGTCGGCAGGTCGTTGACCGGCAGCTTGCTGTAGGCGAGGAGACCGAAGAGCATGACAGCCAGCATGACGAGGCTCGTCATGACCGGCCGCCGGATGAAGATCTCGGCTATACTCATGGTTGCTTGCCCGGGGACTGACCAGAACCTTGTCTGGATTTTGCTGGTCCCTGGTTCCCGGTTCCCGGTCCCTGCTTGGCCGTCACTTTGGCGTTGGGCGTGAGCCTCATCTGACCGTCGGTAACCACCCTTTCTCCGGGCGCGAGCCCCTGCTCGATGATGGTGACCCCTTCGTAGGCAATCCCCGGGGTTACCTGACGGATTTCTACCGAAGAGTCAGCCTTGACCACAAAGATATAGGGACCGCTCTGGCCGGTCTGGATCGCCTGGGTCGGGACCACAATCGCATTGGGCCTGGCCGCGAGGGTCACAACCACGTTGGCGAACTGCCCGGGCCAGAGGCGACGTGCCCTGTTCTCGAAGGTCCCCTTGAGTTTGATGGTGCCGGTGGCCACATCGACCGTGTTGTCGAGGAAGGAGATCACCCCCTGCTCCGCCGGCCCGGCATCGTTGGGAATGGTCGCCTCCACCGCCAGCTTTCCTGCAGCCATGCGGTGCTTGATCTCGGCGAGGTCCTTTTCAGGGATTGAGAACGCCACGTAGACCGGCGTTATCTGGTTGATGGTGACCAGTGGGGGGTTCTCATTGGCCTTGACGATGTTCCCCGCGTGGACCGCCAGATTCCCGGTGCGGCCGGTCAGGGGGGAGCGGATGAAGCAGTAGGAAAGCTCCACCTTTGCGTTCTCGACGGCGGCCCGGTCGGCGGACACATCGGCGGCAAAGGCCTCGGCCTTGGTCCTGTACTGCTCGTACTGCTCCGAAGTCACGATACCGTCCTTCACCAGTTGGGCGTAGCGCTCCGCGTCCTGCCGGGCGTTCCGTGCCTGGACCAGGTTGCGGGAAAGATTGGCTTCGGCTTTCCTCACCGCCGCCTGGTAAGTGCGCGGATCAATGGTGAAAAGGAGGTCACCCTTTTTCACGTCCTGTCCCTCGGTGAAATGGACCTTCAGTACCTCGCCGTTCACCTGCGCCTTGACGGCCACGGTGGCGTAGGGTTCCACGTTACCGATGGCCTTGATCTGGACCGGCACGGTCGTTCGCTCAACCGTGGCGATCGCTACCGGGACCGGCGGCTTGGCAGCAGGTTTCTGCTCCTTTTGAGCGCAGGCGGCAAGTGTGACAATGAGAGAACAAGCTGCCCCAAGCACCATCAGTCGGCGGGCACGACGGGACAGGATGCCGCTCCTCGACGGGTCACGGGGGAAGAGAGATAGATTCATGGTGTATCTCCGGTGGGTGTGGATCGATTAGAGGATGGCTTCAGTTGTGGGCGTGCCGCTCGTAGAGGGAATCCCCCTCCGTGTCGGACAACTGAACCCCTGTCCGGTCGAGGATTTCTCCCGTGGTCCGCCAGAGCTGCGTTATGGCATCGGTGTACCCGACCAAGGCATTGATCTGGTTGATCTTGGCCGCGGCCAGATCGTTTTCCACGTCGAGTACATCCTTTGTGGTGGCAAGACCCACTTCGTTCTTCTTGATGAAGGACCGAAGCCGCTCTTCGGCAAAGGCCCTGCCCCGCTCGGTAACATCGATCTGTTTGTATCCCGACTCCACCCCCCGGATGGCGGCCTTGACATCGTTCTCCACATTCGCTTCGAGGCTGCGCACCTGGGTCTTGGCCTGCTCCAATCGGAGCTTGCTTCTGATGTAATCGTTCTCGGCGGCATTGTTGCCCAAGGGATACGCGAACTGCAGGCCTACGCCCCAGACCGGATAATCAGCCGAACCGATCTTTTCCATATCCCTGTTGTAGTGGGCATCAAGGCCGGTCAGCGCAGCGCTGGCGCTCAGGTTCAGGTCGGGAAGCGTCCTGTTGTGGGCCACCCGCATTTCAAGCTCCCTCGATTTGAGGGCGGCCAACTGCTCTCTGATCTCGGAGCGATTGTCCAGGGCGCGCTTGACCATCTCCTTCTCGTTGACGGCAAAGGGCTCCTTTGTCGGCATGTCGACCGGGACAATCTCTTCCCTGCCCGGAAGCTGCAGGAGCACCCTCAGCACGTCATTCTGGTCGCGCACCGCCTTTTCCGCGTCGATCAGATCCTTCTCCCGGCTCGCCACCCCGAACTCGGCATTAAGGATCTCCATGGCAGGCAGAACCCCTGCCTTCACCCGAGCCTTGGTGTCGTCGAGAATCTTCCGGGCCAGAAGCAAAGAGGTTGTTTTCACCTCCAGGTCCCCGCGCAGGCTGTAGAGCTTGAAGTACTCGTTCCTCACCCGCGCAACCGTGTCGGAAAGCGTGGTTCTGAAGCGTTCAAGGGACTCTCCCCTGCTGTTTCGCGCCACCATGATGGCAAGCTCTGTCGGCTCCCTGCCGAAATTTTTCAACAACGGCTGGGTAAGGTTCACGGTCAGGTCTGAATTCCAGTAATTATTGAAGGATCTCGTCGAATTATTGCTGTTGTACGTGTTGTTGAAGGTCACCCCGAGGGTTCCGCCTATCGGTATGAGCTGACTTATGCCGGGATTAACATCAAAGGTTTTCTGACGATTGGTGAGACTGCCGGTGAGAAATGAACTGGCCGGTTCAGTGACTGAATAGTTAAAGTCCGTGGCCAAACGGAGGGTTGTGTCGTAAATCCCTTCGTTCTTCCGGATATCGGCCTGGGCCATGGCAGGATTGTAAAGCTCGGCTTTAACGTCAAGATTCTTTTCGACGGCACTCCTGACTGCCTCCGCAAGGGGCAGGGAGATCTGGCCTTCCGCAGCAAAAGCTGGGGCCGCGACAAGGCAGAGGCACAGGGCAGCACACATCCGTTTCATTCGTCAATTCCTCCTCAAATGGCCATCGAGCAGCGCGTTGTTCCCTTTTGGGATCGAACGGTTTTCTTCTTCCATTGTCAAATAAACGATAGAGCCCTGCAAAACGTTGAAAAATATTTTCACATCCAATCAACATTGATAGCACGGCACAACTACCGTCGTTATGTTCACTAAAATCCCCCCCCTGTCAAGGCGAAAGTTGGCGAGCTATCCCAACGTCGCTGACGTGGCACAACTCCTTCTGTAATCCGGGGAAATGTGCATAACATACGGTTTTGTTTGCCTGAATTGTGCAAACCGCGTATCTTCGTCCCGTGATGCAGTTCAACATTTCGCCAGAGGTGCCCTATGAAGCCAATCGCCAGCATTGCCCTCCTTCTCTGCCTCATCTCTTTTTCCGCCATGGCGGAAGAGTCACCGAAGGTGGTTCCGCAACCGACCGCCGAACCGCCAACGGTTCTGCAACCAGCCCCTGAACCACCTAAAACCGCCGAACCCCCAAAGCTCGCAGAACCATCACAAGCACAACAGCCCGTGAAAATCGGTTACGTCGATTTATCGAAAATTGCCACTGACTCGGCTCCCGGCAAGGCAGCAAGTGCCAAAATGAAGGAAAAAACCGAGAAATACCGTTCACAGATTGCCGCACGGCAGAAGAAGCTCGAAAATATGAAGAAGGATATTGAATCGAAGCTGCCCAGCCTCACGCCACAACAACGGCAGGCAAAGGTAAAGGAATTGGAGAAAAAGGTCGGAGAATATCAGAAGTACGTTCAGGAAGCCGAGAAAGCGATGCGAAAAACAGAGGGCGAATTGACAGAATCGATGTCCAAGGCTATTCAGAAGGCCGCTGACGATTACGGCAAAGCCAACGGATTTGCCGTAATCGTACCGAAGCGTGACCTGCTCTATCTTGGCGATAAGGTCGATGTAAAAGATGTGACGGAAGATATATTAAAAAGCATCCGGTAAGTCTCTCCTCTTTGCGGGAGACATCGCAATGCGAACGTTGGGGGGCACCGGATATCAGGTGCCTCCCAACGCGGATTTTGCTTGCAGATCATAGAGGCCATTTTATCGTTTGTGGTGTCCCCCACCAAGGATGTAGCCGGTAAGAGCTCCGGCCGCGCCACCGAGAGTAGCTCCGACCGCGGCATTTCCTCCAGCGATTCCGGTAAGCAGGGCTCCACCTGCAGCACCGATGGCGCCTCCGCTTAATGTGCGCTGCTGGGTTGGCGTCATCCCCGCACAACCAGCAGTTACCGAAACCAAGGCAGCTATAGCGATAAATTTTTTTGGTTTCATCAGATATCTCCTTTGTGTCAACGCCATGTCACAAACTGTTAGGCGATGCCTTATCGTTGAATATCCATTTCCCACAATCAGCCTACTCCTTTGTCTCATCGACAAAACCGGCCTTTATCCTCGGATTGACAATCCTGTCCCAAAGAACCTTCATCACCGGTTCTTTCAGTGAGCCAGGATTTTCTTTGTAGTACTCAGTGATCATTCCGGTGATTTCATTCATGGGGATTCCGGACAATCCTTCCGCCATCTTCGCCGCGAGTCCTGCTTTTTTCAGTTGCGGCCGTTGCTCCGCGACTTCGCGTTCCATCGTCACGACATGCCCGATCCCCCAGATGAAGGCAACCCTTTCACTGGCGGTCATGGCCTGCCAGATCTCTCCATCCAGAAGTGGCATCTCCTTAAGGCTTGCACTGGTATCAGACACGGGTTTCTCTTCGGCTGCCCTTGCGTCATTGTAAGTTCCAGACGTTGCCCCCACTAACGCCAGCACACAGCACAAGCATACAAGTTTCGGTAATTGCATGGTCTTCCTCCCTTACTCTGTGGTGTTTCATTACGGTTGTTGCGCTGACTTTCTCCGGATTTCCTTAAGATTAATCCTCAAGTTCTGGTAACAGTCGCCGATACGTGGTATAGATCAGAGAAAGCACTTTTTTCATTTGCCCCCGTTACGGGGGCTTCTTTTTGCAGTGCGCCCGTAGCTCAGCTGGATAGAGCACCAGGCTTCGAACCTGGGTGTCGGGAGTTCGAATCTCTCCGGGCGCGCCACTCCCCTTCAATTTCGTATCTCCCCATCATTGCGTCTTCAAGAACTCCGTCAGCGCATACTTGTCTTCTGCGGAAAGATCAGTTCCGAAATAGTGTCCCTTGTTTTCGATGAGATCCGGGCAGAGGTTGTCGCCGCTTGCGGGGTCGACATTGGCGAACGCGGCAACGGGAGTCCCGGCCGGAAGCGTCACGACACCGGACGGAGTCGGCAGTAGCACGACGTCATTGGTTCTCAGGATCGAACCGGCTTCATCCCGCTTATCCGGATTCAGAAGCAGATCCATCGCGTTCTCATAGGCTGCGATTCGACCGGCCACCGACGGGTCGCCGGTAAAACGGCCCAGCCTGTCATTGTGGAAGAAGGGGGCGGTCGCCCAGATGCCGACGAGCGGCATGTCGCGGTAGAAACCGGGGCCGCCGGTGGGCCGCTCCTTGTACTGGTCCGATGAGAACGCTGCCCAGATGTGCCCTGCCATCCAGTTCGTCGTGCGGGCACGGCAGCTGTTCGTGCCGACTTCCGAGTAAGGATGAATCAGATCGTCGGTAAGAACGTTGTGCTTCACGGAAGGGTCGCCATCCGAGTGGCATGCCCCACACGCGTTGTAGAAAACCTTCTTTCCCTTTTCAACGACCTTCCAGTCGACAAAATGAGGGCCATCCGGCGCGTTCACCAGGCGCGGAGAACGGGGAGTCTGGAGAAAGGCACAGAGCTTACCGACAGACTCCTCCGCCTCCACGAGATCAGGGCAGACCTTCCTGCACTCGGCAAGATCAATGGGAATTTGGCTCCCTCCCGGTCCATTGGCAAGGTGTCCGACCATGCATTCCGCGGCGCACATGCCGATGTTAAAGTAAACGCGGAGCGCAGCTGTTTCGCAGCCCGCATCATCCTCCCCTCCCTGCCCGTTGCGATGGGCACGGACAGGAACACCGCCAACGGTGACATTGAAGAACGGACGATCCGGAACATCCCAGATCGGCGTAATCATTCCCGGATTGTTGATGTGATCGTTTTCAAGGACAGTCGTGTCCACCGTGCCTGGCGCCCAACTGGAAAACACCTGATAGCGTGGGTCATGGGGCGAGAGGTGGCCCCTGAAAATTTTCCCGATCTGCAGATATTGATTTCCGATGGTGGGGTGGATGTTTTCCGCCTTCGGATGATTCGGGTCAGCGGGGGGATGATTGGGGTCAAACCCGGCGTGGCAGGCGGAACAGGTAACGCCAATGAGTGGAGGGCCGCCTGAAGGATTGGGGAACTTGCGGATTCCGATTACTCCCGCGGACTCTGAGTCTGCACATCGGTCGAAGTTGTCGGTCGAGGCATCCCCTGGCGTGCAGTCCGGATCATTGATGACCCCGAACTCGTTGAAGCGGGTGTCGCGGGGCCAGGTCAGCATCTGGTCGAAACCAAGCGGAAGATTGAAGGGAGGGTTAGGCAGGATCAGGCTGAAAAAACGCTCGCCGCCGAAAGTGCTTTTAAACCAGATGTCACGCCCCGCCGCCACGTTCTGTTTATCTTTCGCGAAACATGAAACAGCCGAAATGAACAGCGCGGCAGTCAATATCGCAATGGCTAATACTATTTTTTTCACGTTCATCCTCCTTGGATACAGGGCTCCTGTCTGCGGAGTTTCTTGGCCTTCCTGGCCAGACGTGATGATCAAACCTCTTCCCGTCACCTCCCTCCTCAATAAACTCCGGACGCGGGTTCGACTCCCGCCACCTCCTCCAATTCCAAGGCAGTTTACTGGGCAAGTTTATACCGGGCTTTCAGGTATGCAATGGTTCGGAAACATTATCCCGCTCTTACAAAACCATTACACCTGTCCTCAAGACAAACAAAAAGCCCTCGATTCCCCGAGAGCTTTTTGACTACTCCGGACTATGCCGGATTATGAATTGGTGGAGGTGGCGGGAGTCGAACCCGCGTCCGAAGATCATACACAGAAGGCGTCTACATGCTTATGCCAGGATTTGATTTAGCCGCCCGACTCTCCCCTGGCAGGGATTTCCGGGAAGCGATCCCGCTAAAGTTTCGCCTTGGGGCCGCAGGCACTCCCCTTGACTATCCCACTAAAATAACGATCCATCTTCACCCGTGGGAGAGGCTCGGCGGATCGGTAGCAGGGTATTAAGCTGCTACGGCGTAGTCGTAATTATCGGCGTGTAATTCGCCCCGGGCTTTTTAACGAGGCCAGCCCGGACCTCGGCATGCAACCTTTAGTTTCCTATCCCCGTCGAAACCTGTACACCCCCTTGTAAACTCTTATCAGTGACTCTTGCTTCTTTCCCTGAGGGCTTGGGCCATCTCCCTCGACTGGTCTTTCTTTTTCATGTCCTCGCGCTTGTCGTACAGCTTCTTGCCCTTGGCAAGGCCTAGCTCCACCTTTGCGAGGCCGTTCTTGAAGTAGAGGCGGAGCGGGACAACCGAGTACCCCTTCTCGCGAATCTTGCCGAAGAGCTTTTCGATCTCGCTCTTATGCATCAGGAGCTTGCGCAGCCTGTCGGGGTCGTGGTTCTGGCGGTTGCCGAAATCGTAAGGGTTGATATGGAGATTGTGCAGAAAGATTTCACCGTCACGGACCAGGGCGAAGGAGTCGTTGAGATTCGCCTTCCCCATGCGGAGTGATTTTACTTCGGTCCCTTTCAGGACCATTCCCGCTTCGAAGCGCTCTTCGATGAAGTAGTCGTGAAACGCTTTCTTGTTGTTGCAGATCAGCTTTTCTCCCATGAAAGTGATAGTAGCAGATATGGCGAAATCATTGCAAGGAGTAAAAACCCTTGCAATTACAGGACAAAAGAGGTTTGCGCACGGTCAAGGAAACGCCTCCCGACTTACGACGAGATTGCCGGCAAGGAAAACCTGGAGAATCTCTCCCGAATGAATGAGCGCCTCGTGCAGCGCCTCGCCGGAACCATTCCGACCCGGAAGCTTCATCACAAGGAAATCGGCATGTTTCCCTTTGTCGAGGGAACCGGTCCGATCAGCAAGGGCCAACTGGCGAGCAGAGCCGATGGTGGTCATTGAAAGGACTTCCGAAGGAGCAAAAATGCCCGGGAAGGTGTCGAGGAGATACCGCATTTCATCCCATAGGGAGAGGGAGTCATTGCTGGCCAGCGAATCGGTGCCAAGGGCAAGCGGGACGCCGAGCTTCTTCAGCAGAACGACCGGGGCGCGGCCTACGGCGAGCTTGTCGTTGCTCCGGGGACAGAGGACCACGCCGACGCCACGCTTGGCCAGGATTTCGGCGTCAGACGGCATAAGGTGAACGCAGTGGACAGCCGAGATGGTGCCGTTCAATACGCCGAGCCCATCGAGCCAGGCTGTGGCGGTTGTGCGCCGTGGAGCGGGAAGGTACGGCTCCCACCGGACGTGGGGATAGAGAAGTTCGGCAATTTTTCCGGAAGAATCAAAGAAAAAATCGCTCTCTTCGCGGGACTCGGCCAGGTGAATGACTCGTGGCACGTTCCGCTCATGCGCCAGACGGAGGACATCCTGGTGGAGATGTTCGGCGACTGTGTGGGGAGCATGGGGTGAAATGCCCGGGAGGAATGAGCCGCCGGAAAAGGAAGCGATGGCAGCATCAAGGTCTTCAAAGAGCTGGGCATTGCGAACCGGGTCGTGACCGATGGCCTCGAAAAAGAGTCTTCCTCTCAGGTCTGAATCGGCATAGAGGGGGATAAGTGAACGGTCGGTAAGGATCTCGCCGATGGCTGTGGTCCCGGCTTCGAGGCAGATCCGCAGCCCCTCGCGCACGGAAAGGTCCAGCTCCTGCGGCGACAAGGCCCGCCGGATCTTGATTACCTGGATTATCCAGTCCACGTAAGTTCGAGGAGAATAGTCGATCCCCTTGCGGATCTTCCAGGAAGGGAAATGGGTAAGCTCCAGGTGGGTGTGGGCGTTGACGAGCCCGGGGAGGATGGCGCAACCGGGGAAATCATGAACGGGACCGCCATGACGCGAACGGAGATCGGCGAGCGTTCCTGTTTCGACAATGCAGCCGTCGTCGACGGCCACCGCGCCGCCGGGTATGGGGGGAGATGATATCGGCAGAATGTATGAAGCGGCGTAAAGTTCCATCGAAAGGGCTCTCGGCAACGGGTCTTTACTCAGTCATTACACTCTACCACAAAAGAACACCAACTCCATCAAACTACCGTTATACAGCTTTCGCCAGACCGGGACAGAGTTCCCCGGCCTGTCGCAGCAAGGCCTGAATCTCCGGCAGGCGCACGATTTCGCACTGTTCCGCCAAAACGGCCTCCAGAATCTCATCGGTTGTCAGCGGATTGGCCAGAACGACACGTAAGACTGTGAGCTCCATGTCGTGGCGAGCCACATGCAGCCGTGTTCGAGAGACAAAGGTTTTACCCGCTTCGCGCTGATATTTCTGCAACAGCTGACAGACCTGGTCAAGAAGCCCATTGATAGCGGCGCGCTGTTGGGCTGTCGCCTCGGTCAGGGCCTGCTGGATGGCAGGCGGACAGTAGCGGTAGGTGAGAATATTCAGTTCCGGTTCGCTGATCAGCTCGAAATCTGGATGGCGCTGGATCATGTCGGCAAAGGTGCGCGCCCGCTCGATCCCCATATCAATGAGAAGCTCGTACCCCTTGCGGCCTATGATCGAAAACCCGGCATGAACCAGCATCGCCTTCCCGGGCCGCGACCCTTCCAGGGTATGACTGCCCAAGTCCTTGGATCCATGACGCAGGATATAGTTGGCGTGATGCTCGATAGCCGAGAGTGCGGTGGGATCCTTGAATACGACCATCCCCGCCCCCATCGGCACATAGAGCTGTTTGTGCCCGTCAATGGTAACCGAGTCGGCACGCTCGATTCCACTGAGCAGGTGACGGTGCCGGTCGGAAAAGAGGGTCGGCCCCCCCCAGGCGGCATCCACATGAAAATGACAGCCGAGCTCTTGGGCTAAATCGGCCAGTTCTTCCAGCGGGTCGACGTTGCCGGTTTCAGTCGTCCCGGCGATACCGACCAGCGCCAGCGGGAGGGTGTTCCGATCCTGCAGGCGCCGGCATTCTTCTCTCAGCGCCTTGAGGTCGATGCGGTTATTGGCATCGGTCTTTACCTTGATCAGGTCGTCCCTGCCGATACCGAGGAGGTCGGCAGCCTTACCCAAAGAGTAGTGGCCGCGCTCGGAGACGAGAACGGCAATCCCGTCCACGCCGCGATATTTCAGGGCACGGGCCAGCCCTTCCTGGGCAATGCCGCGGAACCCTCCGTCCGGAGCGAACAGGCGGTTGCGCGCCACCCATAGCGCCGTGACGTTGGCGATGGTGCCGCCGGAGCAGAAGGCCCCCAAGGCATGCTGGCTGTTATGAATCCATTGCGGGTAGAAACCGTCATCCCGGCCATAGACCAGGTGATGAAGCATGGCAAGGACCTGACGCTCCATGGGCGTAAAGGCCTTGGATGTCTCCACCTTGACCACATTCTGGTTGAGGGCGGTCATGAGGCGCGCCAGCGGGAGCATGAAGTAGGGGAGCGCCGAAGTCATGTGGCCGACAAAGGCCGGTGAGGCGGTATGGACCGAGTGGGCGACGAGGTTCTCTTTGACGAATTCGGTATACTCGGAGACGTAGGTCGGTTCTTCAGGTATGGAGAAGGAGGAGAAATCCGCTTCGATCTCTTCGAGGGGGCGTTCGATGGCGACGATATGGGTCTGCAGGAAGCCGGCGACATCGCCGCTAATCGCCTGGTCGATGGCGCCGAGGGTCGAATCGGGTGCTTCCGGCACGGTGAAGATCCGGTAGAGGTTTTCCAGGCTGGCACGGGCTGCGTCACGATTTTTCGGCATTGTTCGCTCCATCCTTTGAGCTGACGGGGGACTTAACATAAGGGAGTACCGGAAACGGTATGCTTACTGCTCTTCTCCCAGGATGCAGTTGTCGATCAGCCTTGTCGTTCCTATCTTCACGGCCAGGGCGATAAGAGTTCGCCCGTTGGCCGTTTCGACTGCCTCAAGGGTGTCGCCATCGCGGAAATCCGCATAGTCGATGACGGCGCCGGAAACCTCGCCGATAACCCGGAGTACTCTATCCCGCAGCGTTCCAACGCTTCGCTCCCCATCCAGGAAGAGGTCCCTTGCCGTGGCAAGGGCGCGGCTGAGACAAAGAGCGTTTCTCCGCTCTTCGGGCCCCAGGTAGGCATTGCGGGAGCTCATGGCAAGGCCGTCCGCTTCACGCACAATGGGCATGCCGACGATTTCCACGTCCATGTTCAGGTCGGCGGCCATGCGGCGGATGACTGCCAACTGCTGGAAGTCCTTCTTGCCAAAGAGGGCCACGTGGGGCATGACGATGTTCAACAGTTTGGCAACCACGGTGGTAACACCCTGGAAGTGGCCGGGGCGGCTCGCGCCACAGAGGGGGAGCGTCAGTTCCTCCACGTTCACATAGGTCTGGAATCCCCGGGGATACATGTCGGACGCCTTGGGCGCGAAGATAATATCTACCCCCGCCGTCTCGGCCACGTTACGGTCCCGCGCCAGGTCGCGCGGATAGGCATCGAAGTCCTCGGTGGGCCCAAACTGGGTGGGGTTTACAAAGATGCTCGTCACGAGGATGTCGGCCCTTTTCTTCCCCTCAATCATAAGTGAGGCGTGTCCCTCGTGGAGGAACCCCATGGTGGGGACCAGGGAAATGCTTTTCCCCTCCCTTCGCGCCTCCCGCGAAAAGGCCTGCATCTCGGCTACGGTTTCAATGATTCTCATCTCAGCTGAATGAATGCCCCTCGTCGGGGAACTCTCCTTTCTTCACTTCGGCGATGTATGAGGAAACCGCGCTGGTTATCAGCGCATTGGCGTCCCCGTAACGTTTCACGAACTTGGGAGAGTATTTTTCGCACAGTCCCAAGATGTCATGGATTACAAGCACCTGGCCGTCGCAGTGGGGCCCCGCGCCGATGCCGATGGTGGGAATGGAAAGCTCTGCGGTGATTCTTTCCGCCAGCCTCAGCGGTATCCCTTCCAGGGTCACGGCAAAGGCACCGGCTTCTTCGACGGCTTTCGCGTCATCCAGAAGCCGCTGGGCCTGCTCTTCCTTTTTCCCCTGGACCTTGTACCCCCCCATCCGGTGAATCGACTGAGGGGTGAGGCCGATGTGGGCCATGACCGGGATATCCATGTCGACAATGGCGCGGATGGTGTCGGCCACATGGGCGCCACCTTCCAGCTTGACCGCTTCCGCTCCACCCTCCTTTACGAGACGTCCGGCATTGAGGCGGGCGTCCCGCACGTCGGTTTGATAGGAAAGAAACGGCATGTCTGCGATCACGAGAGCCTTGGGCCGGGCCCGCACCACCGCCCGGGTGTGATAGACCATTTCGTCGACGGTGACCGGCAGGGTATTGTCATACCCGCTGAAGACGACTCCCACGGAATCACCGATAAGGATCATGTCAATGCCGCAGTCATCCATTATGCGGGTAAAGGGGTAATCATAGCTGGTGAGGACGGTTATCTTCTCGCCGGCTGCCTTCATTTTCTGGATGTCGAGGATTGTCTTCTTGCGGTTCACGGCTGCTCCACACAACAAAAAATGCGCCACCGGGGTTCCGGAGGCGCATGTACCAAGACCAAGAGAAAAAGATTCATTCCCTGTCGTTGCGGCTATTGCCATCCGTCCCGGTTCGTACGAATCCAGGCAGTATCAATTTGTCGTGAACAGATTTCGACTCCGCCAGTGTTGCGGGTCATTTATAAAACACGGTTATTGTTTACCATAGATCAGATGAAGCTGTCCATTAAATTCATTCGGCGATTTTCTTCATCATTTCAAGTTCTCTCACTACGGCGGAGCTTTCTCCGCGCCGAACTTCCATGTCTTCAAATATTTTGGTTACCATCTCGCCCACAGCTTCCACCGACTGCTTGATTTCGCTGCCGTCTTCCACCTGTTTTACGGTCGCCTTGACCATTTCCTGGGTCATTTCCTTAATCGTATCAACGGAGCGGACAATGCTCATGGCGGCATCGGACTGCTCCTTGGACGCCTTGAATATCTGAGAACTCATGCTGCTCACGTTTTCGATGGAATGGGTGACAAGCTGCACGCTGCGGACCTGCTCTTCGGTCGCAATCTTAATTTCCTGGGTCATATCCAGCGAGCGGGCCGAACTCTCGTGAATCACCTGGAGCGATTGCCCCATGACACCCCCCAGTTCCACCCCCTTCTGCACGAGTTCCTTGGAGGCGGAAATGTTCTGGGCGGCACTGCGGGACTCATTCATTATCTCTTCGATGATGCCGGTGATTTCACCGGTTGACTGACCGGTCTGGAGCGAAAGGTTGCGGATCTCGTCGGCAACAACGCCGAAGCTCTTGCCGTATTCTCCAGCCTGGGCAGCGATGATTGAGGCGTTGAGAGCGAGGAGATTGGTCCGCTTGGTAATGTCGTTGATAACCCCTACGATGCTCTCGATGCGGCCGCTGTTTTCCGTGAGCCGCTTCATGGCGTCGAAGGAAAGCTCAACCGAACGTTGGATCTCGGCCAGTGACGCAATGGTCTCCTTCACCACGCGCCTCCCCCGGTCAGCTTCCTCTTTCACCTTGCTGGAAACCTGGTGCGAAATCGCGGCACTCTGCTCAACATTCTTGATGGTGGAGTTGAGCTCTTCCATGGCCGACACCGATTTTTCTATGGATTCAGAAAGATAATCGAGATTTTTCGTAACCTGCTCGATGGATACGTAAATGTTGCTCACCGACGAACTTGTCTCATCAACGGAGGCAAGGACGCTTTCGGCGGCGGATGCGATGTGAGCGGTACCGTCGGCAACAGAATTGACCGCATCTTTGAGGTTAATTACGTAGCGGGAATAGTGGTCGCGGTTCTTGAGCAGATCGGAGAAAGTGGTTTCCAGCTCGGAGGTGAGCGCTCCGATTGCCTTCAGAAGATTGACCCTCACAATGGCCGAGGCTGCCTGGTCGGCGAAGAGCCTGATGGTGTCGACATCGGTGTCATTGAGAGGGCGCCGGCTCTGGCGGTTGTCTATGCCGAATACCCCCACTGACTCACCCTTCACGATGATGGGGCAGAGAACAAAGCTCCTGGAGCGCAACGCACGGATGGCGTCGTAGGGAGGCTTGAGCCGAAAGTCAGCCGGATATGTACTGAGATCGTCGATCATATAGATCTGCCGATCCGCAAAGCACTTGAAAATGACTCCGCTGCGGATATCAAGAGGGATGCTGACCCCTTGGGAGTTGAAGTCCGGTGTGCCGACGGACGCCACAAAGGAAAGATTGGAGCGCCCTTCGTCGGCCATCAGGATAGAGACCCGTTCGTAACCGAGCACATCGTGGAGTCCTTCAGCGCACAGGTGCAGAACCTCATCGATGTCAATGGATTTCTGGATTTTACTGCTGATCTGGTGAAAGTTCTTGATGTTGCTGTCGAGGGCCCGGTAACGCTGTTCAAAAATTTCCTTTTGGGAAGCGACCTCCCGATGAAGAACATTCAGTTCCGAAGCCCGACTATGGAGCTCATCGGTCGTCTTGCCGATATAGTAGCCGAGCACGGCGAGCACACCTGCGGTGCCGATTCCCATGTAGGTATACAGTGCGATATTAAAGGGGGATTTGACGATATCGCCAAAAACTTGCGACAGGAGAGACTGGTCAGGATTGGCGAAAAAAATCAGGCGGATGAGCGTCCATCCTATGGGGGCGCTGATACCCAGAATACACCCGAAAAGCCCGTAGCGAATACTTCTGTTCTTCACGACAGCCCCGGAATCCATAAACGGTTTCCCTCCATGTGAATCGTACCCCAAAAGAGGTTCATACTATAAATAACATCGGTCGCTGCATGAGTTTCTTCAGAGAAATATCGTCACACTCTATAGCGCGGAGGGATTAAAGTCAATTCTCACTCCCTTCCGACATTGATTCCCAGCTCTTTGGCGGCGGTTACCATCTGTCCGCGAGGATCGACAAGCTTGAGTTTGCGGACCGCTTTTTCAATGGGAACGGAACGGATGGCTCTTCCCTTGAGACAGATCATCTCTCCGTACCGCTCCCTTTCGATAAGCTCAACGGCGCCGATGCCGAAACGGCTCCCGAGACAGCGATCAAAGGTGGAGGGTGACCCCCCCCGTTGGAGATGGCCGAGAACTGTCACCCGGATGTCCATATCGAGACAGGAGGTAAGTTCGCGGGCCACAAAGCTGCCGATGCCGCCGAGCCGCTCGATTGCCATGGTTTCATCGGCCTTTTTTTGGACGACCCGTGTACCGCCCCGGGGAAAGGCTCCCTCAGCCGCCACTACGATGCTGAATTTGCTGCCTCGCCGGCGCCGGCCTTCAATGGCATTGCAGACGGTTTTCAGTTCAAAGGGTATCTCGGGGATCAGGATCACGTCCGCGCCGCCGCTAATGCCTGACTCCAGTGCGATCCAACCGGCATAGCGCCCCATCACTTCCATGATCATGATACGGTGGTGGCTCTCGGCCGTCGAATGGAGCTTGTCGAGGGCATCGGTGGCTGTTTCCAGGGCCGTGTTGTAACCAAAGGTGACATCGGTTTCCATCAGATCGTTGTCAATTGTCTTCGGGACACCAACCACCGGCACCCCTCTTTTCATCAACTCCAGGGCGATCTTGAGGGAACCATCTCCCCCCACTGCCACTATGGCGTCGATCCCGAGGTCCTTTACCCGCACCACTACCCGGTCGGACACGTCGGTCAGCACAGTTTTACCGTTAACCTCAATGGGGTAGGAAAAGGGATTGCCCCTATTGGAGGTGCCAAGGATCGTTCCTCCCCTCGGAAGGATTCCCCTCACGTCTTCAAGCCCCAGTGGTCTTGGGCATCGGTCGTAGAGAAGGCCGTCGAATCCGTCCTCGATACCGACCACCTCCCATCCCCTCCCGATGATGGCGCTCTTCACCACGCCCCGTATCACCGCGTTGAGGCCGGGACAGTCTCCCCCTCCCGTAAGGATGCCGATCTTCCGTTTCATGGTTTCCCCTCCTGAAGAAAACTCCTTGCCAGTGCGGCACTGCCGAGAATCCCACCGTCGTCTCCCAAGGAAGCCTGGCGGATAACGAGGCGCTTACCCGGAATGGGAAAGGCCCTGGCGAGAACTTCCCGTCTCATGCTCTCGCACAGGAGGTTGAAACTCGAGGAGACTCCTCCCCCGAGAATTATCGCTTCGAGATTAAGGAGATTGGCAACCGACGCGGCAGCGATCCCCAGATACCGTCCGGCATCGGCGAAGAGGCCCAACGCCGCCTGGTTACCGTCCAGTGCCGCAGCGGCAAGTATTTTGGTTGAAATGGCGTCAATGTCGCATTGCGCCCCGAATACATCCTTCTGTTGGCAGATCATCTCTCTTGCTGCGGAAACCAGGGCGCTTGCGGATGCGTACTGCTCGAGACAACCGCGGTTGCCGCAGGGACAGGGCCTCCCCTCGGATTCCACGGTCATGTGGCCAAACTCGCCTGCCACCCCGTCGATTCCGGTCCAGACCTTGCCGCCGAGAATCAGACCTCCCCCCACGCCGGTGCCGAGGGTAACCATAAGAAATGACCGATAGTCCCTGCCCGCCCCGTAAACGCTCTCTCCGAAGGCAAACGCGTTTACATCGTTCGCCACTACTGCGGGGAGCCCGCTCATGGCCTGAAGCTCATCCCGCAGATTTACACCGTCCAAGGGCCTGAGGTTCACCGAAACATACACATGGCCGTCATTGGAAATGAGTCCCGGCACCCCTGCCCCCAGCGCGGCCGGTTCAATATTGTTGTCTCTGGCCGCGAGCAGCAGGGACTCGATCCCCTTACCAAGACGCGAGAGGAAAGAGGGTCGACCATCGTAGATATCGGTCCTGCTCTTGGTTTTATGGATAATGGCGCCCCGTTCGTCAACGAGAGCCAGACGGAGATTGGTACCTCCTATGTCTATGCCGATATAGGCGCGCTTGTTGCCATTCATGGGAGCAGAACTCCTCGTGCCCTAGTGCGTGCGGGCCGCGAAACGGGGATAAAGCCGGTCGTAGGTAGTCAGCAACCCTTCAGGGACAACGCGTACGTCGGCGACAACCGTCATGAAATTCGTGTCGCCATTCCAGCGCGGAACGATATGGATATGGAGGTGGTCTTCTATCCCTGCGCCGGCTGCCCGGCCGAGATTGAGCCCGATATTGAACCCCTGGGGTGAGGCTTCCTCCTCAAGAACGCTTCTGCAGAGCCGGACGGTTCGGAAAAGGTCAAGCATCTCCACATCAGTCAGGGAGTCCAGTTCCGCCGTGTGGTGTCGTGGCGCCACCATCAGGTGACCATTTGTATAGGGGTAGCGATTGAGCATTACCAACGATAACGGTGTTCTGTAGAGAACAAGATTCTGTCGATCCTCGTCCGTCCGCGCATCCAGGCAAAAAATGCAGCCATGCGGCTTTTCATCGAGAATATAATCCATGCGCCACGGCGCCCAGATTCTTTCCATCTCTCCCCCCTTCTCCCCGGTTATTTATCTGCCCGCATCACGGGAATTATCAACGAACTTTGCTTCAAATACAAGCATTCACGAGACATTTCACCCCGCAAACCAAATAAAATGTTTTTTTAGTGATACTGTAATTTGACCTTGACAAAGGGCTAAAACAAGGTCTAAGGTGTCTCAATTTATGAGAAATCAGCAAAATAAAACCATGTAACGGGATTGAATTAAAGCAAGGCAATTTTTACTATTACTAAAATTATCCACAAAGAAAGGAGCAAGGAAACTCATGAGCAAAAAACAGGATGCCCTGGAATACCATTCGAGCGGACGCAAAGGAAAGATAGAAGTCGTCGCCTCGAAGCCTTGCCTCACCCAGCGGGACCTCTCTCTTGCCTACTCCCCGGGCGTTGCCGAACCGTGCCTGGAAATCGAGAAAAACCCCGAAGATGCTTATAAGTACACCGCAAAAGGAAACCTGGTCGCCGTAGTCTCCAACGGCACTGCGGTTCTGGGCCTCGGGAACATCGGCGCCCTTGCCGGCAAGCCGGTCATGGAGGGGAAAGGGGTTCTCTTCAAGCGCTTTGCCGACATCGACGTCTTCGACATCGAACTGAACACCGAGAACCCCGATGAGGTGATCAAGGCCTGCCAGCTCCTCGAGCCCACGTTCGGCGGCATCAACCTGGAGGATATCAAGGCCCCCGAGTGCTTCTACATCGAGGAAGAACTCAAGAAGACCATGAACATCCCGGTCTTCCACGACGACCAGCACGGCACTGCCATCATCTCCGCCGCCGCCCTCACCAATGCCCTGGAGATCATCGGCAAGAAGATCGAGGATATACGCATCGTGGTGAACGGAGCCGGGGCCTCGGCCATCGCCTGCGCCAACCTCGCCATCTCGTTGGGGGTGAAGAAGGAAAACCTCATAATGTGCGATACCAAGGGTGTCATCTACAAGGGACGCACCGAGGGGATGAACAAGTACAAAGAACGCTTCGCCGTGGACACTCCCCTGCGCACTCTGGAAGAGGCAACGGCAGGGGCCGACGTCCTCTATGGTCTCTCCTCCAAGGGGGCATTCACGCCGGAGATTGTGCGCAAGCTTTCCAAGAATCCCATTATCTTCGCCATGGCCAACCCCGACCCGGAAATCACGCCCGAAGAGGCCCATGCCGTGCGTGGCGACGTCCTCATCGCCACCGGCCGCTCCGACTACCCGAACCAGGTGAACAACGTCCTCGGCTTCCCCTTCATCTTCCGGGGAGCCCTCGATGTCCGGGCAACCACCATCAACGAGGAGATGAAGAAGGCGGCTGTTTTCGCCCTTGCCGAGCTTGCCCGCGAGGAATGCCCCGACTCGGTCTGCCGCGCTTACGGCAACGTGAAGTTTTCCTTTGGTCGCGACTACATCATCCCGAAACCCTTCGACCCCCGCGCCCTCCTGCGGGTGGCACCGGCGGTTGCCAAAGCCGCCATGGAGTCTGGAGTGGCCCGCCAGCCCATCGAGGATATGGAGAAGTACGTGGAGCACCTTGAGTCATTGCAGGGGAAAGCGAAGGAAACCCTGCGGATGATCATCAACAAGGCCAAGGCCGATCCCAAGAAGCTCGTCTTCCCCGAGGGGGACAATGAAAAGATCCTCAGGGCGACCCAGATCCTCATTGAAGAAGAGATTGCCAGACCGATCCTCATCGGCAACCAGGACAAGATCAGGGAAAAGATGGCTGAGCTGGGACTCGATTTCAACGGCAGTGTCCAGATCATTGACCCGGCCACCTTCGAGCGGTCCGAAGAATATGCCCAGGAACTCTTCCGCCTGCGGCAGCGCAAGGGATTGACCCTTTCCGAAGCCCGCCGGATCATGGCCCGCAAATCCCGCACCCATTTCGGCTGCATGATGGTGCACATGGGGGATGCGGACAGCCTCCTCTCCGGCATAGACACCCATTACCCCGAGACTATCCGTCCAGCCCTTGAGGTCATCGGCAGAAAGCCCGGCCTGTCCAGCGTGCACGGCCTCTACATGATGGTCTTCAAGAAGGGGATCTATTTCATGGCCGATACCACGGTCTGCATCGAGCCGACTCCTGAAGAACTGGCGGAAACAGCCATTCTTGCAGCGGAGAAAGTCCGCATGCTTGACATCGAGCCGACAATCGCCATGCTCTCCTTCTCCAACTTCGGCTCTGTCAACCATCCCCAGGCCCAGAAGGTCAAGCGTGCCGTAGAGATCGTCAAGCAGAAGGCCCCGGATCTCATCGTCGACGGTGAAATGCAGTCGGACACGGCAGTCGTCACGGAAATGATCCAGAAGAGCTTCTCCTTTGCAGCCATCAAGGAGGCCGCCAACGTCCTCATCTTCCCGGACCTCAACTCGGGCAACATCTGTTACAAGCTCCTCCACCACCTTGGCGGCGCCGACGCAATCGGGCCGATTCTCATGGGAATGCAGAAACCGGTTCACGTCCTCCAGCGGGGTGACGATGTTAGTGACATCGTGAACATGGCTGCACTTGCCGTGGTGGATGCCCAGAACTCATAATAGCTCCACATAAGAAAGACAGAACAACAAAGGGGGCCATGAGCCCCCTTTCTCTTGCCTTCAGTCCGGATACTTTGATAAAATTTCACCTCTTCATATCGACTGCGATTCCCCTTGCACGGGAGCTTACCGATGGAGCATCACCCGCACTTGCACAGGCCCGCCAGGAACCTGTTCGCCGGGACGTTAGTCCTCTCGCTGGCGCTACACCTCTCTTTTGCCGTACTCGCATCACTCTTCCCCGGCCGTCTTGCCGGTCTCACGCCAGAGTCGATCGTCATGGTGGATCTTACGGATGCCGCCACACAACTGACAAAGCCCCCCGTGAGAGCACCCGCCGTTCAACGCCCTGTCTCGCCGGCCCAGAAACAGATGGTACTCCCCACGCCTGAAGAAAAAGCCTTTCCCGCGCCTTCGCCGACGCCCGTGGAGGAACTCTCTCCTCCGGTGCCCCCTCAAACCAGTGCTTCTTCCCTTTCTGTCGGCCTTGCCCGAGGATTTTTCAGGAGCCTTGCCGACGGAGAAACTCTGCGCGGCGATGTGCGGGAGTACTATTTTGAGCTTGTGGAGCGGGTTAACGAACAGTGGTGGGATGCGGCGAACGGTACTGGCATGGAACCGGGACGGCAGGAGGCCCTCGTTACAATTACCGTGAGAAAGAACGGGGAACTTCTGGATGTGCGGCTGATTAGAAGCTCAGGCAATGATCAGTACGACAGGCTGATCATGGATACCCTTCAGGCAGCGTCCAATCTCCCCCCGCTGCCGGACAGCTACCCCGGGGAGTTCTTTCAGGCCCCCTTGCGCCTCATGGCCCCTCGAGGCCTCCTCTTTTCGTAACAACTGAGGCTCTTGAAAAAAATTGATTAGCGGGAGCTTCAACTTTCTGTCTTCTCCCAAGAGCCCACTCAACAGAAAAGGAGCGTGAATTACCCCGCCCCTTCCTCTACCTCGTCGAGATCCAGCAGTTCCAAATCGGCTGTGTCGTGGGTATCGCCGTCCGATCGAAGGTTGGCGATCTTCTGCGCGACGTCCCGAAAACCGGGGTTGAGCGCCAAAGCCTCGCGGTAGCCTGCCAGGGCACGGTTCCTATCTCCGATCATTTCGTAGAGAAGTGCCAGTTCATAGGTCAGGCAGAGTCTCTCCTCGCGGTTAAGGCCCTCCACGGCGAGCCCTGAGCGGAAATACTCCTCGGCTTTGGCCGGATCCCCCTTCTCACGAGAACAGATCCCCTGAAGGGTGATACAGTCTGCAAGGCGGCGCTGATCACGGGAGGCAGACTGGAATTCAACTATTGCGTCGTCGAAAAGCCCCATCTCTTTGTAGGCAATGCCGAGACTGTAGTGCGATTCGGTGTCATCCTGGGTGAGTTGTTCGCCGACCCCCTTCTTGAAGGCGGAAAAGAGGCCGTCGAGGCCATATTTGTCCGGCTTTGGCATCGGCGAGTCGAGGGGCGGAGGAGGAATGACATCCTCCAGTTCACCATCGGTGAAATCAAGGGAAAACCCCTCGGAGAAAGTAGTTTCTCCGGGCTTATCCATGGCACTGTCAGGTGCCTCGTCGAGCCAGTCGGGAGTAATCGACGAAAAATCGGCTAATTCTACTTCTACCTCGCGGGTCTCTTCCTCCGGCGAGTCATCAAACCTGATAGAACCCTCGTCGGCTTCCGAGAGGCTCACCCCCTCATTGTGCAGAAACGACGGAGACTCGGAAGTCTCCCCTTCGGTTGTCCGATTCCCCTCGATAGAGGCACCATCACTGTCAAAGGAGATGTCGATCTCCTCTTCCCATGGAATGTCTTCGGCAGGGGGTTCTTCCATGACAGAATCCGCCTCTTCGGGCTGAGGAGCAAAATCCGCTTCTTCCGGTTCTACCACCTCCGGCACCTGTTCAACCGCAGGTTCGGTCGCACTGGCAGGCTCATCAATACCCGCTGCCCCGCGAATTCTCTGGAGCCCCTCGACGATGGCGGGATGATCGGGCGAAAGATCCCTGAACGAGAGATAGAACTGCTCAAGGGTTTCCGGTTCCGCCCTTATGAGTTCCGGCTCAACGTGGCGAAGCACCCGAACTGCTTCATCAACATTCCCTTCAGCTTTCAGGCTGAAAAGGAAGCCCTTGATGGCCGTGATCTCACCCGGAAATCGCTTGATTATCTGACCATAGGCCCCCTTGACCATGGCTGGATCAGCCACCGCACGTGCTGCGTCCGCCAGCAGGTAGAGCGCTTTGGGGTTCCACCGGTCGTCGCCGACGATCTGTTTGAGCAGGGGAATAGCAGCGGTTGCCTTTCCGTCCCTGATCTGATTTTCCGCAACAGTGAGAAGAAAGTCCTTACGGTCGGGAAACAGGCTTGCTATCCGTTCGCAGACGCGTGCGTAAGCCGCATTGTCTCCCTTCGACCTGAGTTCCCGGGCCAGTTCCGTGTAGTCATGATAGGCATCGTCAATCAAGTTTGCCCGGTGTCGCGTCTCGGCAAGTTTGAGCCGAATATTCAGATTATCCCGGTCGGCTGCAAGCATCTTTTCAAGAACAGCAACAGCGTCCATGAAGCGGTTGCTCCGCTCGTAGTGATCGAAAACGAATTTGTATTCCGCAAGGGCATTGCCGATGAGACCCTGTTTTTCGTTGAGGGAGCCGAGGGTGAGGGAAATGTCCAGGTTGGAGGGGGTAAGCTTCTGAATCTGCTTGTAGACGGCAATCGCCTTGAGATAGAAGCCGTTGTCCGAATAGTATTTGCCAATGACCTCGAATTCCTTGAGCGCGTCATCTTTGCGGTTTGCGCGCACCAGTAACTCGGCGTACTTCTGGCGGACCCGTACGTCTTTCGGATCAATGGCGACCGCTTGCTCATATTCCCGGAGAGCGCGGTCCAGCTGACCCTTCACCAGGAATTTTTGTGCGTTGTCGAGGAATTTGTCTTTCTTGGAACTCAAAGCCTATCCGGATCCAGCCGTGATTTGCTAACGAATATCGTTTGTAAACTAAAGGAAACAGGACACCTTGTCAAGGTATATGAACCGCCCGAAACTACCTGAAATCAGTGTATCAGCCTTGCTTGTCAAGCTCCGTCCGCCTCCCGTCGCCGATAGTATTGATGATCTGTTTAAGCTGCCGGCATTCTTCTCTGGATAGCCGTCGGTCCCGATAGATTGCTCCACTCCAAATATCCACAAAAACGGCTACTGCCGGGTCATCCACCATATGCGAGAGCTCATGAAGTCCTCGCGACCGATGATTGCGAGGGATTCCATAAACCTTCTCGACCCTGACAAGGAAATTCCGCAGGATGCGCTCTTCCGGAGTCCTTCCGCTTCGAGCCGTAAACCACCAGGCGAAGAGCGCCAGGACTGCGGCAAGGGCAAATACCCGCGGAAGCAGATGGGGATCAAGGGCAAGGGAGAGCCCCTTGAACTGTCGGTTTGCACGACGGACGAAGTCAACCTGTTTCTGGAGGTCATAGGTAATAACCGCCTGATTCCAGTACCAGGTGAAGGAATCCACCAGACCCGCTACCTTCGCGGCAAGACCGCGGCTGGATGCTGTGGTGCGATCAAAGTTGGATGCGAAAGAACTCGGATCGACCCTCACCCACCCCTTTCCCTTAACAAACGCCTCAACCCAGACATGGGCCCGGTCTTCGGTGACCGCGTAGTATCCGCCCACCTCGTTATAGTCCCCGCCGTAATACCCACCAACAAGGCGCGACGGAATCCCTGAAAGACGAAGAAGGGTAGCGAAGGAAGACGCAAAGAATTCGCAGTGGCCGGTCCGGCTTACGAACAAAAAGGCATCCACCGGGTCGGCAGTGACGGCAAGGCCGCTGGTGGCGTACCGAAAGGCCTGTTGCCTGAACCATGTCTCGACGCGGTTCAACCGCTCCTCATCGGTCGGGTTGCCGGCCGTGAACTCCCCAGCCAGGGCAGCGATCCGAGCGGAAACCCGTCCGGGGATGCGAAGGTAGTGAGATTGGTCAATTCCCCGGGGCACGGGAATTGCGCCGGTGAGCACCGACCTCGCCTCGTAGCGGATCCGACCGCTCCCCGACGGTCGCCGGGTGAAGGTGAAATCGGCGTCCTGGCTTGCCCTCACGCCGTCAATCCGGAGCGGTACGTCCAAGGCCAGGAGATAGCTGTTTCGTGACGGTTCAGGGTAAACAACCTGACGGATTGCTTTTCCACGGGGAGTGGCGGAAACTTCAACGAGGTGCTTTCCACTCCGCACCCAGGTGGCGCCGGAGATGGTGTCGAAAACAATTCCCCGCCAGTAGAGATCATTTCGGCCAAGCTGTTCACATTCGGCCCGGAAGGCAACGGTCTTCACGTCGCCGATGCTCGACGCCTTCCCCGGTTCGACCCGGTCGCTGAAGCCGGTTGCCCGCTCACCCGGCACATTGAGAAAGTTAAGGAGAGGATACTGGGTTCGGGGGAGAATGGCGAAGAAGATCAGGAGCAGGGGCAACGAGGCCACGGGCATGGCAAGGGCCACGCCAACCACCCGCCGCAAGCTCTGCCGCGTAAGTCGCAGGCGAGCATCCATAGAATGAAAGGTAAGAAGGACAAGGGAAACGGCGATCAGGCCCAACTGGAGGAAGAGGTAGACAAGGAAGATGGCGCTCAGGCTGAAGAGGGACGAACTGGCCAGGGCGAAAAGGGCAAGGGCAAAGATCTGGAGGAGGTTGCGGGGGCTCTTCTCATTCACGAGGCGGACAGAGAGAAGCACCACGAGAAAATTGACCACCGGTGCTGCGGGGGTTGCCATGCTGAGCTGCATGAAGTAGACGATAAAAAAGGTCACGGTAACAGCAGTAGAAGGTATACCAGTAAACGGATACGTACCTTTTTTATCCAGATAAATCCCGACTGCGAGAGCCATCGGAAAGGCGAGCCGCACCGCGAGATCCACGTGGGGAGCCACCGGCAGGTAGCCGAGAACAGCAACCGCGTACGAAAGGACAGATATAAGGGAACTAACGGGAACCATGGAGAGCGAGCTCCGTGAGGAGCTTGAGCCGGTGCAAGCGGGAGGTATCGGGTCCGATAACCTTAGCGCCGGTGACAAGTCCCACCGGACGGTTTGCCCTGATGGAGCGGTTCACGACCCAGGCTCCGCACGAAAGCCTATCGTCCAGACTCTGGCCCGGGAGTTGTGCAATATCGATCATGAGAGGAACGTCGGCCAGAGAGGTCAGCTGTTTCACCTTGAGATTCTCGTGGCGGGCCGAGAGGCGCCAATGGACCAGTTTCAGCGGTTCGACACCCGTGTAGTCGGCGATGGTCTCCATTTCCCCCTCGTAGCCCCGTCCTCGGCTCCGGGCGGCTCCCCTGCTCCGTGCATCTGCCGGACCTTCCGGCGGCCCGCAGGGGTGAGGCCGAGGAAAGACGATGCAGCGGGCATCGAGTGGAAGTGTCGTGCTCCTGATAAAGAAATTTATCGGGAACGGTGAACTGACCACAGCCTGAATGAGTTCTTTCCGTCCCCTCCCTTTGAACGTCATCGCCAGGGTGCCGGATTCGGTGGCACCCCGCTCCACCAGGTGAAAATCGGCGCGGGCCTCTTCCACTCCAATCCGCAACAGAAACGAGGGGAGTAACCGCTTGCGGTTTTCCACCATCAGCGTCACGTAGGTCTCCTGGCCGTCGTAGATCTCGTCGGGAAGACGGACCGCAACGCCAAGATACCGGATATTGAGCCAGCCGAGAATGCCGGAGACAGTCATGAAGCCGAGCAGGGCCGACACCACGAGGAAAAGGAGATTGTTCCCCGTATTGACCGCGGCGAAACCGAGCAGGAGCGTGATGGCGATATAGGCGGCGCCGGCCCGCGTGAGCTTCAGGCCAGCGGAACCGGGATGGTGTTCAGGACGGCGTTTAATAGCTCCCCCTTGTCCAGGTTGTCGTTCTCCATGGTGAGGATGAGGCGGTGGGCACCCACTGGTGCGGCAATGGCCTTCACATCCTCGGGAATCACGTAGTCTCGCCCCTCCAGATAGGCGTGGGCCTTGGCGGTTTCGGCCATGCCGATGGCCCCCCGGGTGGAAATCCCCGAGGAGATGGCCGGATGGCTCCGCGTTGCGGCAACAATGGCATAGAGGTAATCAACGACCGCGTCAGAGAGATAGACCCCCTCCTTCACGGCACGCTGGGCCTCGGCGATGTCATTAGCCGAAACGAGCGGTTCAAGACTCTGGATCCCATCCCGGATACTCCCCCCCTTGATGATCGCCTTCTCGATAATGTCGGGGGGATAGCCAATGCCGCTTCTGACCATGAATCGGTCGAGCTGGGACTCGGGAAGCGGATAGGTTCCCACCTGCTCCACGGGGTTCTGGGTGGCTATAACAAGAAACGGTCCCGGCAGATGGTGGGTCGTCCCTTCCACAGTCACTTTCCGCTCTTCCATGGCCTCCAGAAGCGCGCTCTGGGTCTTGGGCATGGCCCGGTTGATCTCGTCCACGAGAACCACGTTGTTGAATATCGGACCGGGGACAAAGGTGAAGCGGCTCTCATCGCGATTAAAGATGGAAAGCCCCGTGATGTCGGTGGGAAGGAGGTCGCTCGTGCACTGGACCCGGCCAAAGGAGAGCCCCAGCGCCTTGGCCAGGGCCAGTGCCAGGGTCGTCTTCCCGAGGCCGGGAATATCCTCAAGAAGGATGTGTCCGCCGGAAAGAAGGGCGATGACCGACAGCCGAACCGCCCGCACCTTTCCCTTCAGGTAATGGGTAGCCAGGGTATCGATGACATGGAGCATCTCGGCCCGTTTCGCAAGATTCATAGTGGGTGCCTTTCGGGCGAAAAGTGCTTTAACGCAGACAATAGTACCATACTCCCGAGATCAGCGGAAAGACACTAGACTGGAACGGTCCGCCCCTTCCCTTTTCACGGGATTGCTGGTAAGATGCTTCGACTTTACACAACTAATCATGGAGATTGATAAAGCATGAATTATATCAGCACCCGGGGAACCATCGCCCCCATCGGATTCAAGGACGCAGTCATGATGGGGCTCGCCACCGATGGCGGGCTTCTGCTGCCGGAGCTCATCCCGGCCCTCGACCGGAAAACGCTCGAATCGTGGCGTACACTCTCCTACCAGGATTTGGCCTTCAACGTGATCGCCCTCTTCGCCGACGACATCCCGCCGAAGGACCTGAAGGATCTCATCGATCGCTCCTACGCCACCTTCTCCCATCCGGAGATTACGCCGGTGGTGAAAAAGGACGGCGTCCACATCCTGGAGCTCTTCCACGGGCCAACCCTTGCCTTTAAGGACGTGGCGCTGCAGCTTCTCGGCAACCTCTTCGAGTATCTGCTGAAGGAGCGCGGAGAAAAGATGAACATTGTCGGCGCCACCTCGGGCGACACCGGCAGCGCAGCCATCTACGGCGTCCGGGGGAAGGACAAGATCAACATCTTCATTCTCCATCCCCACGGCAAGACCTCGCCGGTGCAGGCCCTCCAGATGACCACGGTGCTCGATCCGAACGTGCACAATATTGCCGCGCGGGGGACCTTCGACGACTGCCAGAACATCGTGAAGAGCCTCTTCAGCGATCTCCCCTTCAAGGAGAACTATTCCCTGGGCGCCGTCAACTCCATCAACTGGGCCCGGGTGCTGGCCCAGGTGGTTTACTACTTTTACGCCTACTTCCGAGTGGCCGAAACCTTCGGCCGGGAAGTGGTCTTCTCGATCCCGACCGGCAACTTCGGCGACATCTTCGCCGGTTACGTGGCAAAGCGGATGGGTCTACCGATCAAGCGGCTCATCCTGGCCACCAACGAGAACAACATCCTCACCCGCTTCATCAACGGGGGGGACTATTCCCTCGGAGACGTGGTGGCAACCGTGTCCCCGTCCATGGACATCCAGCTAGCCTCCAACTTCGAGCGGTATGTCTACTATCTCTTCGGCGAGAACCCCGGCCGGGTCCGGGAGGCGTTCGCCGCCCTCCCCATCAAGGGGCGGATCGACTTCACCGAGTCCGAGATGGAGAAAGTGCGGGATGAGTTCCTCTCACGCTCGGTGAACGAGGACGAGACCATTGCAACCATCGCCTCCTTTCACCGGGAGACCGGCTACATCCTCGACCCCCACACGGCTGTCGGCGTCAAGGCGGCCCTTGAACTGGTGCAGGACGGTACTCCTGCCGTCTGCCTCGCCACAGCCCATCCGGCCAAGTTTGCCGATGCGGTGGTCCGGGCCGTGGGTTTCGAACCTCCCCGACCACCTTCCCTAGAAGGAATCGAATCCCTTCCAAGCCGATGCGACGTGCTCGATGCGGACCGCGAAGCCATTAAGTCGTTCATCGAGGAAAAGGCCCTGTAGGGCCTTTTCCTTTTGAACCTATCCCCATGATCATTGACTGGAATCAAATTGATACGGTGCTCCTCGACATGGACGGCACTCTCCTGGACCGCCATTTCGACGACCATTTCTGGCTTGAGCACGTGCCGAAACGCTACGCGGCCAAGAACGGCATCCCCCTCGATGTTGCCAAGAAGTCCCTCTACGCCCTGTTCCGCTCCCAGGAGCAGACCCTCAACTGGACCGATCTCGACTACTGGTCCGACCGCCTCGGCCTCGACATCCCGCTCCTGAAGCTCGAAGTGGAGCACCTCATCGCCGTCCATCCCGGCGTGGTGGAATTTCTCCTGTTTCTCCGGCAGCACAACAAGAGAATCTGGCTGGTGACCAACGCCCACGGCAAGACCCTCGATATCAAGATGCGCAAGACCCGCCTCGGCCCCTACTTCACTGGCATCGTTTCGGCCCACCACATCGGACTCCCCAAGGAGGATGTGGCCTTCTGGGGAACGCTCCAGAAGACCGTCCCCTACGACCCCGCCCGTACCATGCTCGGCGAGGACAGCGAAACAAACCTCGGCACGGCTGAGGCCTTCGGTATCAGCCACCTCATCTACGTGAGCCGTTACAGCTCGACGGTTCCTCCCCTCCCTTCGGAGCGGTTCGCATCGATCCACTTCTTCAACCAGCTCATCCCCTCGCCCGGAGCCGCATCGGTAAGCCTCAAGGCATGAAAAAAAGGCGGCCATTCCGGGCCGCCTTTCACGTTTCACTGCAGTAGCTCTTCGTCTATTCCAGATTGTCCTCGATCCGGATGACTTGGCTCTTCTGGGTTATGATGTCGAAGGTATCGATCTCGTCGAGGGCCGTCCGCACATCGCTTTCCCTGGCCTCATGGGTCATGATGACGATGGGAACCTCCTCGCCGGCCATGCGTCCGCTCTGAACCATGGACTCAATGCTGATGTTGTACTTGCCGAGAATCCCCGAGATTCTCGCCAGAACACCGGGCCTGTCCACGGCGCTGAAGCGGATGTAGTACTTGCTCTCGATTTCCCCCATGGGCTTGAGCGGCAGAGTGGCGACCGCCTCGTCACGGTAGCCGAGCGGAGCGCAACGACGCCCGATGCCCGCCACGATGTTGCGGGAGACCTCGATGATATCACCAACAACGGCGCTGGCGGTCGGGTCCATGCCGGCGCCGCGGCCGTAGAACATAACCGGGCCGATGAAATCGCCGGTGAAACGGATGGCATTGAAGGCTCCATCCACGTCGGCCAGCGGATTGTTGACCGGGATCATGGTCGGGTGGACACGGGCCTCCACCCGGTCGCCGTCCCGCTTGCCGATAGCCAGGAGCTTGATTTTGTACCCGAAGTCCCGGGCAAACTTGATGTCAACAGAGGAGAGGGAACTGATTCCTTCCGTGTGGATGTCGCTGAAGTTGACCCGGGTACCGAAGCAGAGGGAAACGAGAAGCGCCAGCTTGTGGGCCGTGTCCACCCCCTCGATGTCGAAGGTTGGGTCAGCCTCGGCGTAACCGAGCTCCTGGGCCTTCTTGAGAACGTCGGCGAAGTCCACCCCCTCCTTGGTCATGCGGGTAAGTATGTAGTTACAGGTTCCGTTCAGTATACCGAAAACAGTGGAAAAATTATTGGCTGCCATATTCCCGCGAATGGCGGAAATGACCGGAATGCCCCCCCCGACCGCTGCCTCGAAGAGAACCTCGACCCCCTTGCGGGCTGCAGCAGGATAGATCTCTTCACCGTGGAGAGCCAGAAGCGCCTTGTTGGCGGTGACGACGTGCTTGCCATTTTCGATGGCCTTGAGCACGAAACGCTTGGCAGGCTCGTAACCGCCGATCAATTCGATCACAACACTGATCTCCGGATCGGTAAGCACCTCATCGGCGTTGGTGGTGAGAACCCCTGCCGGAAGGGCAATGCCCCGGTCGGTAGTTACTTCGAGGTCGGCGATCTTTTTAAGGGTAATCCGGGCGCCCACCTTGGCGGCGATCAGATCGGCATTGGTCATGAGTAACTTGGCGACCCCCGTACCAATGGTCCCCAGGCCGAGAAGGCCCACCTTTATCTCGTTCATACGTCCTCACTCAGGTATGGAAATGACTCGGTGCAGTGGATGGATCCCCTACCCCTTGTCGGGTAGGGTCGAGGCGATCTCATCGAGAATGCCGTTGATGAAGGCCGACGAATCCTCGGTGCCGAATTTCTTCGCCACTTCGATGGCCTCGTTGATGGTGACGTTCTTGGGGATGTCGTCACGATAGAGGAGCTCGTAAACCGCGAGCCGGAGAATGTTGAGATCCACCTTCGCCATGCGGGAGATGGCCCAGTTTTTCGACTTTTCGGTTATCGTTGCGTCGATAGTTTCGCGGTGCTCAAGAACACCACGAACCAGTTCGTCGGAAAAAGCCCGCCCCGCAGCGGTCCCCGGCTCTGCCTCGTCAAAGACCATCTCAAGGAGCGAGGAGGCCTCGCCCACAGCATAATCGCGGGAATAGAGAAGCTGAAGGGCGATCTCCCTTCCGAGGCGTCGGGCACCCACTAGCGGAACTCCCGGAAGACGCGAACGGTTTCGATGGCAGTCATGGCGGCATCGAAGCCCTTATTGCCGGCCTTGGTGCCTGCCCGCTCCACGGCCTGCTCGATGGTGTCGGTGGTGAGCACGCCGAAGGAAACCGGAACGCCTGTTTCCAGCGACACGTGAGCAACCCCCTTGGAGACCTCGGCCGCCACGTAGTCAAAGTGGGGGGTCGACCCCCTGATCACGGCGCCCAGACAAATGATGGCGTCATAGCTCCCTGTCTGGGCCATTTTCTTGGCGGTCAGGGGAATCTCGAAAGCGCCGGGCACCCGGGCCACATCGATGGTCGCCTCGTCTGCTCCGTTACGGACCAGGGCATCGAGGGCCCCCTCCAGAAGGCGTTCGCCAATGAAGCTGTTGAAGCGGCCCACGATGATGCCGAACTTGAGCCCCGTGGCATCCAGTTTTCCTTCAATAAATCGCGGCATGATGTATTCCTCCTCGCCGTATCTCAGATATTTTCCAGCAGGTGTCCCAGCTTCTCGCGTTTTGTCTTCAGATAACCGACATTGCTCCCCGTGGCGGGAATCTCAATGGGTACCCGTTCCACAATATTGATTCCGTATCCCTGGAGGCCGATCAGCTTCCGGGGGTTGTTGGTCATGAGGCGAATGTTCTTGATCCCCAGATTCACGAGGATCTGGGCGCCGATGCCGTAGTCGCGCATGTCGGGCTTGAAGCCGAGCTCCAGGTTAGCCTCAACAGTATCCTTCCCCTGGTCCTGAAGGGCATAGGCCTTGAGCTTGTTGAACAGGCCGATTCCCCGCCCCTCCTGGCGCATGTAGAGGATAACCCCTTTCCCCTCGGCCTCAATCATTTCCATGGCCCGGTGAAGCTGGCCGCCGCAGTCGCACCGGAGACTCCCGAAAACGTCGCCGGTCATACACTCGGAGTGGACCCGGACAAGCACCGGTTCGTCACCGCTGATCTCTCCCTTCACGAGTGCCAGGTGCTCCAGCTTGTCCACATCGTTTTCGAAGGCGATGGCCCGGAACTCACCAGCTTCGGTGGGGAGTTCCACGTCTGCAGCCCGGCGGACCAGGGACTCGTGCTTGAGCCGGTAGGCGACCAGATCGGCAATGGTGCAGATCTTGACCCCGTGCTCCCTGGCGAATTTCTTCAGTTGCGGCATCCGGGCCATGGTGCCGTCGTCGTTCATGATCTCGCAGATGACGCCAGCCGGCTTGAGGCCTGCAAGACGAGCCAGATCCACAGACCCTTCGGTCTGCCCCGCCCGGACGAGAACACCTCCATTGCGGGCCCGCAGCGGGAATATGTGGCCGGGGCGGGCAAGATCATCCGGTTTCGTGTCATTGGCCACGGCGGTGAGGATCGTATGGGCACGGTCAGCGGCGGAGATGCCGGTGGTCACTCCCCGTTTTGCCTCAATGGAGACGGTAAAGGCGGTGCCGAAGGACGAGGTGTTGTCGGACACCATGAGCGGCAGCCTGAGGTAATCGCACCGATCCGAGGTCATGGTGAGACAGATGAGGCCACGGCCATGCTTTGCCATGAAATTAATCGTTTCGGGGGTGATCATTTCGGCAGCCATGGTGAGGTCGCCCTCGTTCTCGCGGTCCTCGTCATCCACGAGAATGATCATTTTCCCCTGCTTGATGTCCTCTATCGCTTCTTCTATTTTCGCAACCGGCATTGTCGACTCCGTTCATGAGAAGTAATAACGATGTTATATCTCATAGAAAACCGCTCTTTGCAAGAAGTTCAAGGGTAAGCCCTCCGTCCTCCCGCACTGTGGAGCCGAAGGCAAGAAGGCGTTCGACATATTTACCCAGTATGTCTGTTTCGATATTAACCCGTCCACCCGGCTTCATGCCGTTCAAGGTGGTCATTGCGGCGGTATGGGGGATGATATTGACCGAAAAACCGCTATCAGTGACGGTGTTAACCGTAAGACTGATTCCGTCGATGGTGACCGAACCCTTGGCCACCAGATAACGGGCGAATTGGCCGGGAATGCGGAAACCGAAGACAATGTTGCCGGCAACCTCGCGCCGCTCGGAGACATCGGCGACAAAGTCCACATGGCCGGTAACGATGTGGCCACCAAGACGGTCGCCCAGGCGCAGTGCCCTTTCCAGGTTCACAGGAGCACCGGTGCCGAGGGTGCCAAGGGTGGTCCGCTCCAGGGTTTCCGGGGAGGCGTCAAAGGTGAGCTCGCCCCCTCCCTTTGCCACTAACGTGAGGCAGGCGCCGTTCACCGCCACCGAATCGCCGAGAGTGACGGAATCCAGCGGAAGTTTCGTGGCAACGGTGAGCCGAGCCGCAGCCCCTGCCCGTTCAAGCCTTCTTACCGATCCAACGTTTTCTATGAGCCCGGTAAACATGGTTCCTCCGGATAAGCCTCGATCATCACATCACCGCCGAAGCGCCGGACGTTTACATCCTTCAACCGGCGGCACCCATTCATCCTCTCGGCCGACGGGCCGCCAAAAAGCCCCAAACCATCGGCTCCCCCCAAAAATTTGGGGGCATAGAAGAGGACGCATTTGTCGATGAGCCCGGCTCGAAGCGCCTCGCCAGCCAACTCGCTCCCCCCTTCGAGAAGGATTGACTGCACTCCCCGGGCACCAAGTCGGGCAAGGAGATCACGCAGATCGACGCGTCCCAGTTCCGCACGGCAACGGAGCACTTCGGCACCAGCGGATTCCAGCTGGGCGATCCGATTTCGGTCTTCCGAGACGGTGGCAATGACGGTCCCCGCCGGAGACTCCTGGCAAAGCATCCGGGCGCCAGCAGGGATCCTGAGGGAGCTGTCGACCACGACCCGGAGGGGATCCCGCCCCCGCGTGATTCGAGCCGTCAGCTGGGGATCATCGGCCAGGACGGTGCCGACACCGACCAGTATCGCATCGACCGTTGATCGAAGCCTATGGACATACTGCCTTGATGTTTCGTTGGTTATCCAGCGAGAATCCCCCTTAGCGGTGGCGGTCTTGCCGTCCATTGTCATGGCCGCCTTGAGGATCACATAGGGAAGCCCGGTGGTCACGTGTTTGACAAACGGTTCGTTAAGCCGGCGACACTCCGCCTCCAGCATCCCAATAACTACCTCGATGCCGGCAGACCGGAGCCGCCCGATGCCGCGCCCGGAAACCTTCGGATTCGGGTCCACCATGCCGACAAACACACGCCCCACTCCCGCGTCAACAAGGGCGTCGGCGCACGGCGGGGTCTTGCCGAAGTGTGAACAGGGCTCCAGGGTCACGTAGACATCGGCGCCCCGGGCACGTTCACCGGCCTGCCGCAGGGCATGGACCTCGGCGTGGGGGGTGCCGGCCTTGCGGTGCCACCCTTCGCCGACCACAACCCCGTCCCGCACGATGACACACCCCACCGCCGGGTTCGGAGACGTTTTACCCGTTCCCCGCCGCGCCAGTGTCAAGGCACGCCTCATGATTCTTTCGGGAGTCATATCCATGGATTACTTCTTCAGGAGGTCCTGCAGTTCAGCCATGAACTCGTTCACGTCCTTGAAGGAGCGGTAGACGGAGGCAAAGCGGACATAGGCCACCTCGTCGATGTCATGGAGCTCGGTCATGACCCACTCGCCGATAGTAGTGCTGGGAACTTCCTTCTCGCTCCATTCTTGAAGCCGCCCTTCGAGCCGGTCCACGAGACGATCGACGGTCTCACGCGAAACCTGGCGCTTCTCGCACGCCTTCAGGATGCCGCCGACGATCTTCATTCGATCAAAGGGCTCGCGGCGGCCATCTTTTTTCAGGACCAGGGGAAGGGTTTCCTCAATCCGCTCATGGGTGGTGAAGCGCTTAGCGCATGATTCACACTCGCGCCGACGCCGGATGGCAGCCCCACCCTTATCGGGGCGGGAGTCAACGACCTTGCTGTCCGGATGGGCGCAAAAGGGGCATTTCACGGGGTTTCCCCCCTTATGTCACCAAATTTTTCCACCACGACCCCCGATTCGCCAACCATCTCTCGAGCCAGTTCGTCCGAGTAGCCCTCTTCGTAGACAACGCGGCGGATGCCGGCGTTGATGAGCATCTTCGAACAGATGATGCACGGCATGGTGGTGCAGTAAAGGGTGCCGCCATCGATGTTGGTGCCGTGCTTGGCCGCCTGGATGATGGCGTTCTGCTCGGCATGCAACCCGCGGCAGAGTTCGTGTCGCTCGCCCGACGGAATGCCGAGTTTGGCCCGAAGACATCCCACCTCGAGGCAGTGAGCAACGCCTGATGGGGCGCCGTTGTAGCCCGTGGCCAGAATGTTCTTGTCCTTCACGATAACCGCGCCGACTTGCCGGCGCAGACAGGTGGAACGCTTGGCAACCAGATGGGTGATTTCCATGAAATATTCGTCCCAGGTGGGTCGGGTCATGGGGGCTCCGTGGGGTAAAGTGGTGGGCAAGAATACCCGACAAACGCCGCAAGGTCAAGGAATTAGCCAAATACGGCTAATCCTCTAAAGGAGTTCTCAGGCGTTTGGTCAGGGAGCGCCGTTTCTTCTCTTCGATCCGCTTCTCTTTCTGGCTGCGGGGAACCGTGGTTGCCACCCGCTTCTTGGCCCGCCGTGCACGACGCGCCAATGCCTGACGCAGGCGCTCCAGGGCAAGCTCACGGTTGCGGGCCTGGGAACGGTTTTCGCACGCCTGAACCACGATACCGGTGGGAAGGTGCCGAATACGTACGCAGGTTTCAGTCACGTTGCGGTGCTGCCCCCCGGGACCCGAACCTCGGTAGTACTCGATTTTCAGGTCAGCTTCTCGTATCTCGATCATTGCCATCCTTTCACGGGAGACAAAGTTTACCTCCGGAATCTATGCATTGGGTTATCGCCAGCCATGACGGTGATGGAACTGGTTGACAGGCAATGCCGTGAAATTAAATAATAACCGCAATATCTTGCGGAGGCAAACACGATGGACATTGAAGAGATCCTGGCCCGTCATTTCGGCGATGCCGTGGCGGCCTGTGCCATAGTACTCGAACATAGCCGCATGGTGGCGAACAAGGCGGTCCGGATCGCCCGCTCCCTCGGCGACCCTTCCCTTGACCTGCGCTTTATCGAGGAGGCGGCACTGCTCCACGATATCGGCGTCTGCCGCACAAACTCCCCCGGCATCGGCTGTCCCGGGACCGCACCCTACATCCTCCACGGCATCATTGGCCGCGAGATACTTGAGGCCGAAGGATTGCCGCGCCACGCCCTTGTCTGCGAGCGCCACATTGGTGTCGGCCTCACCATCGAGGACATCAGGAACCAGGAGCTTCCCCTCCCCCTGCGGGACATGGTGCCCCTTTCACGGGAGGAGAGGATCGTCTGTTATGCCGACTTGTTCTACTCCAAAAAAGGCGATGCGCTCCGCCGGGCAAAGGACCCCCACGAAATCAGGAAAGGCCTTCGCAGACACGGGGAGCACCGCGTGGCGGTCTTTGAAGAATGGTTTCTGGAATTCGGCGCATGACATATACTTTCATACTTACCTACACACCCCGCTACCCCTCTTGCCCAAGCAAATGATGCTCCCCGTGGTATAGTTTTCCAAGTCCGCGAAAGGAGGTCAGGTCATGCCCGTACCATCGGCCCTCAAGAGGATAACTGACACCACCTGGGAGCTTCCCGTTTCCTATAAACCCGGCATGCTGGTTCCGGCCAGGATATTTGCCACGGAGAAACTGATCACCGCCATGGACGCCGGGGTCTTTGACCAGGTGTCAAACGTGGCCTGTCTCCCCGGAATCCAGAAGTACGCCTTCTGCATGCCCGACGGCCACTGGGGGTATGGGTTCCCCATCGGCGGACTGGCCGCCATGGATCCGGAAACCGGCGTCATCTCGCCCGGCGGTATCGGCTTCGACATCAACTGCGGCATGCGGCTCGTCCTCACCAATCTAACCGAGGACGAGGTCAAGCCACGCCTCAGGGAGCTGGTGGACGCCCTCTTCTACCGTGTGCCGGCGGGTGTGGGGAGCCACGGTTTCGTCAGCCTTTCCCACGATGAATTCTGTACCGTTGCCGAGCAGGGGTCTCGCTGGTGCCTGAAGAGAGGGTTCGCCTGGCCCGAGGACTTGGAGATGACCGAGGAAGGTGGCTGCTTTCAGGGCGCCGACGCTTCAAAGATCAGTCACAAGGCCATCGACCGGGGGTATAACCAGATCGGCACCCTTGGGTCTGGCAACCATTATCTGGAGATCCAGGTGGCCCGGCCGGAGAATATTTATAACGAGGAACTTGCCAGGGCCTTCGGCATCACCATCCCGAACCAGGTGGTGATCATGTTCCACTGCGGCAGCCGGGGTTTCGGGCATCAGGTGGCCACCGACTACCTGCAGCTCTTTCTGTCGGTCATGGAGCGAAAATACGGCATCACCGTCAACGACCGTGAACTGGCCTGCGCGCCGTTCCGCTCCCAGGAGGGGCAGGACTACTTCGCCGCCATGAAGTGCGCCGTCAACATGGCCTTTGCCAACCGGCAGGTGATCCTCCACCGCATCCGCGAGGTCTTTTCCGACATCTTCGGCCGCGACCCCGCCGATCTTGGAATGGAGATGGTCTACGATGTGGCACACAACACCGCAAAGCTGGAAACCCACGTGGTAGACGGACGAAAGCGCGCGCTCCTCGTTCACCGCAAGGGGGCGACCCGCGCATTCGGTCCCGGCATGGAGGGGATACCCGAGCGGTACCGGGAAACTGGCCAGCCGGTCATTATCGGCGGAAGCATGGAGACGGGTTCCTACCTTCTGGCGGGAGAGCCAGGGGGGAGCGAAACCTTCTTCACCACGGCCCACGGCAGTGGTCGGACCATGAGCAGGCACCAGGCCAAGAAGATGGTGAGGGGACAGAAGCTGCAGCGGGACATGGAGGAGCGGGGAATTTACGTGCGGACCGCTTCGTGGGGCGGGCTTGCCGAGGAGTCGGGACGGGCGTACAAGGACATCGACGACGTTGCCGAGGCGACGGAGCGGGCCCACCTGAGCCGGCGGGTCGTGCGGCTTCTCCCCATCGGCAATGTCAAGGGGTAGGTGCCAGCCGAACGATCAGGTGAGGAAATCGATGATCAGCCCCTTGAGTTCCATGATCTTGTTGGTGATCTTCAGGCGGTCCTTGTTTTCCGTCATGATGAGGCGCAGGAGGTTGTCCGCCTCCCGGTCGATTACCGTAATGATTTCGAAGCAACGGGGATTGAGAGACGTTCCCCCTACCCGCTCAAGGCGATAGGCGTTGGATGTCACCGTTTTGGCAAGGGTAGCGATGAGGTCGCGAAAGGTCCGGAAATTGGCTACGGTCGGCTCCCGCTCAAGGTCGGTACCGGCCCGGTCAATCTCTTCCTTCAGGTCCTGGAGTTGCTGTTCATAGGTGTCAAGCTCCGTCCGGCGCAGCGTCAGCGCCCGCACAAAGGGGGAATTGGCTTCGCCGCCACCCGCCCGCACGAGCGTCCCCTTTTCTGCCTTCTTCCCGACATCCCGTGACGAAATTTTGTCATTTATCCGCATGAATCATTCCGTCCCTTGCCGGCTTTGCGAAATACGCTGCCAGGGGGAGTCAGGCAAGGCGAGACAGTTACCATCCCAAGCAAACGAGGTGATGACCTCCCGCTCATCGACACCGAAAATCCGTTCGCACTTGAGATTGACCGGCCCATTATAGGTGTACACGCCGCCCCGGTCCTCAAGCCAGTGATAATACTTGTTCCCGGCCATGTCGGCGGAAACGGACGAGGGGGGGCCGGCCTGCTCCATCAGCTCGTCGAGCCTGGCACCCTGCCAATCACTCAACTGCCCACGAACAGGCGAACAGCCAACCACAGCTAGAACCGCAGGAAGTAGCAAGAGTAGAGATTTCACAGGGCACCTTCCGGTAGAAATATCATGGATCGTTTTGCACAAAACAGGCCAAAGACATTAAGTAAAATATTGATTCGGCCGTTGCAATTCCATCACCCTGATTGCCCGGCAATACAAAGAGTTTTTTCTCTCGCCACCCGAATCTATAGTGTATACTCATCTTCACTTCGACAACGCTCGTTTTCGGGCACTAGGTACGCCTTGAATATCTGATGGAATTCAATTACCGCGGGGGAAACGGATGGCGAAGAGAGTCTTCATCGGCGCGACGGGACAGAACTGCGGTAAGACCACCATGAGCGTGTCACTCATGCACCTGGCACGCCAGAAATACAACAGAGTGGGCTTCATCAAACCCATCGGCCCCAAGATCGAGGGGTACAACGGCCTCACCGTCGACATGGACGCCATTCTCATGGCCAGAACCTTCGGGCTGGAGGAGGATCTTCCCCTCATGAACCCGGTTTCGCTCCACAAGAACTTCACCCGCGATTTCCTGAGCGGCAAGCTCGATTGCAATGTCCTCAAGACGAAGATTCTCGAAGCCTTCGAAATTCTCGACAAGAAATATGATTTCCTCATCATCGAAGGGGCCGGGCACGGCGGCGTCGGATCGGTCATCGGCCTCAGCAATGCCTGCGTTGCCCATACCCTCAACGCTCCGGTCATCATCGTAACCGACAGCGGCATCGGAAGCTCCATCGACGCGGTGCACCTGAATCTGGCGCTCTACGAGAAAGAGGATGCCGATGTCCGGATGATACTCGTCAACAAGCTCCGGGCCGACAAGCGGGAATCAATTCTCAGCTTCCTCGGCAAAGGTTTCCCGGGACGCACCCTCAAGATCAGCGGCGGCTTCAACTACTCCCCCATCCTGGCAAACCCTACCCTCTCCCACATCGGCAAGCTGCTCAATCTTCCGGTCCACGGCGACCCCGACGGGCAAAGCCGCATCATCCACCACATTCATTTGGGGGCCGCCTCTGCCCAGCGGGTGGTGGACGCCCTGCAGGAGTCGACCCTCATCGTCATAACCAGCTCCCGCGACGAGCTCATCGTCACCCTCTCCTCCCTCTATCACATCCCAGCTTTCCGGGAAAAGATCGTGGGGCTTGTCATCGCCGGCCACATACCCGCTTCGGAAATAAGCCAGCAAATTTTGGACGACAGCAATATCCCCTACATCAGGGTCCATGATTCCACGGCCAATGTCTTCACTACCCTCATGGAGGACGTGGCGAAGATCACCGCCGAGGACCAGGAGAAACTGAACTGGATCAGGGCCAACGCGGAGAACGAGATCGACTTCGAAGCGATCGACGCCCTTCTCTGAAACACTGTTTGGAATGGTCCCATGCCCTACCGTTACCTCCCCGACATCGCCACAGCGGACATCGCCTTCGAGGCCACCGGCACCACCCGGGAGGAGATGTTCGAGGCAGCAGCCGATGCCCTGACCAACGTCATGGTGGAGGATCTCACCACTGTCCGACCCTGTCGGGAGCTTGAAATCATCCTCGAAAACGAAGCTCTCGACCTCCTCCTCTTCTCTTTCCTGCAGGAACTCATCTACTATAAGGACGCCCGCAGGCTCCTTCTCCGGCCGGAAACCCTCACAATAGCCGACGAGGATGCCACCCTGAAACTCCGTACCGTGGTCCGGGGAGAAGAAATAGACCCCGACTGGCACCCCATGGTCGTAGATGTGAAGGCCGTCACCCTCCACCGATTCGCCGTCGAGCAACGAAACGGAATCTGGCGCGCAACCGTCGTCCTTGACATCTAATCTTTTCGCCGTTTCAGCCTTTTGATTACTTTAAGGAACTCAGAAGCCAGGATCATGCCGAGAGCCAGAACCACGGTAAGTGCGAGTGCCTCTCCGGAGAGGGGCGTCGTGTTAAATACCGGGTTCAGGATAGGCATATAGACAACCACCAGTTGGAGAAGGAAGGTGACAATGATCGCCCCGCAGAGGGGGAGGTTGGAGAAAAGGCCGATCCGGAAAAGAGAATGCCGGTCTGAGCGGACCGACAGAGCCACCGCCATCCGGTTCAGGACGAGAAAGGTGAATACCATGGTCTGCCAGGGGAGCCCCCGGCGCAAGGCAAAGGCCTGGAACGCCAGGGCAATGGCGCCGATGAGGAAACCGAAACCGAGCACGTAGTATCCACGGCCGGCAGAGAATATCCCTTCATCGGGATCCACCGGCGGACGCTTCATGACGTCCCGCTCGGCCGGTTCACCGGCAAGGGCCAACCCCGGCAGACTGTCACAGAGCAGGTTCAGCCAGAGGATCTGGATCGGCAATAGCGGCAACGGGAGTCCGAAAAAGGGGGCAAGGGTTATGGCCACCAGGGTGCCGGCATTGCTTGTGATCGAATAGATGATGAATTTCAAGATGTTGGCGTAGATCCGCCTTCCTTCCCGGACCGCCTTGACGATGGTGGCAAAGTTGTCGTCCAGAAGGATCATGGCCGAAGCCTCCTTGGCCACGTCGGTGCCGGTGATCCCCATGGCAATACCGATGTCAGCCCGCTTCAGGGCCGGGGCGTCATTCACCCCGTCGCCGGTCATGGCGACGAAGTGCCCCCTGTCCTGGAGGGCCTTGACGATCTTCAGTTTCTGCTCCGGCGCCACCCGGGCATAGACTCTGATATCCTCCACCCGTTGTTCGAACTCCTCCGGGGAGAGTTCCGCCAACTCGCGACCGGTGATCACTTCGCTCTCGTCATCAACAAGCGAAAGGCGCCGGGCGATGATCCGGGCCGTGAGAGGGTGGTCGCCGGTAATCATGACCGGCGTGATCCCGGCACCTCGGCAGTCGGTCACCGCCTCCGCAGCCTCATCCCGCGGCGGGTCCATCATCCCCACCAGTCCGAGAAAAATCAACTCCCTCTCCACACGGTCGCTCTTCAGACGGTCGGGAACCTGTTCCCAGTTCCGCATCGCCACGGCCAGGACCCGGAGCCCTTCCACCGCCATCTCCTCGCTCAGTCTGAGAATATTTTCGACATCAGGGACGCTCTCCTCCCCATTGACCAGCATTGCCGAGGATCTGTCGAGAATCGCCTCCACTGCGCCCTTGGTGTAGGAGACAAAACCTTCCCTCCGTCGGTGGAAGGTGGTCATGAGCTTGCGCTCTGAGTCAAAAGGGAGTTCCGCCACGCGGGGATGATATTCTTCGAGTTCGCTGCGGTCATAACCGCAGATGAGGGCAGCAGCCAAAAGGGCGGTCTCGGTGGGGTCTCCAAGGAGGTTCCCCTCGTTGTCGAGTCGTGCATCGTTGCAAAGGGCCAGGGCCATCACGAAGTGACGGCCAGTATCTTCCCCACCCATGGCGTCACAGGCCTCTGCAAGGGGCATAGTGACGCCGTTCATCGCCACCTTCTCCACGGTCATCCGGTTGAGGGTGAGGGTACCGGTCTTGTCGGAACAGATGTAGGTGACCGAGCCGAGGGTCTCCACCGCCGGAAGCCGCCGGATAAGGGCGTTCTGCCGGACCAATTTCCGGGCGCCCAAGGCAAGGGTGATGGTGACCACTGCGGGAAGTGCCTCGGGAATAGCCGCCACCGCCAGGGAAATGGCGGTGAGAAGCATGAGGAGTAGTGGCTCTCCCCGCAAATAGCCGAGGGTAAAGATGATGGCGCAGACAATGAGAATCGCCACCGCCAGGCGCTGGCCGAAAACGGCTAGCCGCTTCTGCAGCGGAGTTTTCGTCTCCTCCTCGTTCTGGAGCATGGTGGCAATCCGGCCCAGTTCCGAGCCCATTCCCGTGGCCACGGCAACACCCGCTCCCCGCCCGTAGGAGATGATGGTCCCTTTGTAGGCCATGTTGCGCCGATCCCCCAGAGAGAGTTCAGGGTCGGCAAGGGGTTCCGTCATCTTCTCTACCGGCAGGGATTCCCCCGTGAGGGCCGCCTCCACAGCCTTCAGATGGGCCGTCTCCACCAGCCGCAAATCGGCCGGAACGACGTTGCCCGCTTCCAGAAGCACCAGATCACCCGGCACGATATCCCTGGCAGGGATGGCAACCGGGCTCCCCTCCCGCACCACGGTGGCGCTGTTCCCCGCCATCTCCCGCAGGGCCGCCATGGCCCGTTCGGCCCGAAACTCCTGGACAAAGCCGATAAGGGCATTAAGGATGACAATGGCAATGATCGGCAGGGCGTCACTCAGGTGGCCGATAATGGCCGCAAGCGCCGCAGCGCCAAGGAGGATGAGAATCATGAAATCGGTGAACTGGGAGAGGACCATGGCGAAAGGAGTCCGGCGGACCTGTTCCTCCAGCTCGTTGGGGCCGATCTCAGCAAGACGTACTCGAGCCACCTCAACCGAAAGCCCCTCTGGGGAAGTGCCGAGTTCTGCCATGGCCTCGTCACTGGTTTTCAGGTGCCATGCCATTACCTACAGGTCCTCCACGGCGCGGCGCGCCCGGTCCACGATCTCTGTCGGCGATTCTCCCCGGAAGTGAATCGGTTTGCCGAACGTTACCGAGACCTCGCCTTTTTGAGGCCACGATGCGCCGCGGGGGAGAACCTTTTCAAGTCCCCTGATCCTGACCGGAACCACAGGCACCCCCAGTTCGCGGATCATGACGCCGAGTCCCTGCTGAAACGGCAGAAGCCTGCCGTCCCGAGAGCGTTCTCCCTCGGGAAAGAGAAGGATGTTCATGCCTTGGTCCGCCAAAGTCCCCATGAAGCGGAGCGCCCCCCGGAAGCCCCGTGACTGGGGAAGGGGAAAGACCGTGAAGGCCACGCTTGCATACTCGTACGTGAATCGCTTCCAGAGCCGCTGGGGAAGGTTTTTGAAGTTGCGGAAGAAGAACTCCTCCCAGGCGGCAGTGGCGGTGTTGTAGCGCCAGGTTTCGGGAAGGGCACACATGATGGCCGGCTGGTCCAGGTAGCTCAGGTGGTTGGAGACGAACATGATCGGCCCTTTTGCCGCCATGAGGTTCTCGATGCCGTCCGGCTTGAGGGTTACGAAGGCCCGAAGGAGCGGGCCGTGGAGCACGGTATCAAGCAGGCGTCGCACCGCAAGGGCAGCTCCCCCCATGGCCCAGATCCGAAAATGTTCGCGGATATGCACCTTCTCCCGACGGTTGACGATCTCCCTGAGGTCGGCCACGCGGGTCTGGGGGCCAATGACCGAATCCTCCAGGTCGAGCCTGAATTCCATCTCCAGAGCATTCACGAGTTCGAGGCGTGCGATGGAGGTGAGCCCCAGGTCGTTAACGAGAAGGGCCCCCTCTGTGACCTGCTCCAGGGGAGAACCGGTAATGGTCGCCACAAGGGCCGTAAGGCGGTCGGTCCCCCGGCCGTCTCCCGCAGTCCCCCCACCCTGTTCAATTCGCTCCTTCACCTGAAACTTGCGGATTTTCAGGGTAGTGGTCTTGGGGAACTCCGCTTCGGGCCAGACGGAAAAGGAGGTAACCCGGTGGAGTTCGTCAAACTTGGCGTTCACCTCATTGATGATCTCTTCCGTCGGCCGCCCTGAGCCGTCCAGAATAAGGACGCCGTGAACCTCTTCCCCCTTTCCCCGGTCAAGACCAATGACACACCCTTCCCGCACTCCTTGGGTCCGGTTGAGGATCGCCTCGATCTCATCGGGGTAGACATTGACCCCGGCCCCGGTGACGATGAGCTCTTTGCTCCTCCCCTTGATGCGGAGCCAGCCGTCCGGGTCCAGTTCCCCCAGATCCCCGGTCCGGAACCAGCCATTGACGAAGGCCCCCCGCGTGGCTTCCTCGTTACGGAAGTAGCCGGGAAAGATGTTATCGCCCCTGGCGAGAATTTCTCCCTCTTCGAGCCGCAACTCCACGCCGTCAAGGGGGGTGCCCACCGAGCCCATCACCTGGCTTTCCACGGTGTTGGCGGTCAGGACCGGCGCACACTCGGTGAGGCCATATCCCTCGACGACCCTGAAGCCGAGGCCGTTCCAGAAGCGGAACACCTCCGGGTCAAGGGGGGCGCCTCCCGAGACGAACAGGGCAAAGTTGCGGCCGAACTTCCGCTGGATGGGACGAAACAGAATCGAACGGCCCCCGTGGGACATCCGCTCTCCCGCTTTCAGGAGCCACCTGAAGATGGAGCCAAGGCCCTTGGCCTCCAGTTCCCGCTCGATGGAGCCCTTGAGAAGCTGAAGCAGCCGCGGCACGGCGATGATGGCGTAAATATCCTCGTCCCCCAAGGCCTCCATGATCGCCGATGGTTTGAGGGTACGTATGTAGACGATGGCGGCTCCCTGGTAGAGGGGAGTGAAGAAGCCTCCCATCTGCTCGAACATGTGAGAAAGGGGAAGAAGTGACAGGAACGAGAAATCAGTGGTAACGATGGAAATATGCCGGTTCACCTGAAGGAGATTGGCAATCAGGTTCCGATGGGTAAGAATCACCCCCTTGGGGTTGCCGGTGGTGCCGGAGGTGTAGATCAGTTCGGCCATGTCGTCGGGGGCCGGCCGGTGGATGGTGGCTAGGGGCTCCACCGCTTCCAGGAGAAAACCGAGATCCTCCAGTAATACCGACTGCCTCCCCGTGAGCCGGTCAAGCTTGTCCCTGCTCTGGATGACGAGCTTTGCCTCCGTGAGGCCGGCAATGGTCTCGGCCCGCTCGGCACCCGACATGAAATCGACCGGTACGGCAACTGCCCCTCGCGTTACGATTCCCCAGAAGGCCACCGCCCACCAGGGGGAGTTGGGTCCCCAGAGAACCACCCGGTCCCCCTCCCCTACTCCCTGGTCAGCCAGCCAACGGTTCATCCGGAGCGAGAGGTCGTGCAGCTCAAGGTAAGTAAAAACGTAGCGCCTTACCCCAGTGCGATAGACGAAAGCTGGCGCATTCCCGCGTTGGGGAAAAGCTGCAAATATATCAGAAAGGATTTCCATTGGGATTCCGACCAGACATGAGATTCCGCCTCGGCGCGCCTTCTGAAAGCGCGTGCCGGCAAACGGTCGAAAACAAGTATAAGGTCGGCATGGGGTTCATGCAACCCACATGGATGACATACGATGGCTCGTTTATGATATGGAAACTTGATCTTGAGGATCAATTCCGATAGTGTGAAAAAAAAGGGATACGACGGAGTCACAAAACAACCAGAGCGTAGCGAACCGGAGGCGCCGATGGGACGATATATCAGGGAAACCAGGACGCCGAAGGAAAAACTCCAGGACACTATCAACACCGCCATAGCCTTCGTGTTGATGATCATCGCGGCAGCACTCGTCGTCCTTCTCGTATTCCTATTCTACGAAAACATGAAATAAGCCGGCATATCAGTCAAACTCGTTATGAATCCTGCTCATACCATGGGCATTCCCCTCCTCTCCCCAGCGGAAAACTAGCGCGCCCCAGACGAATTCAAGTGTTTTCCCGAAGACGGCACCCATAGCAATATGGCCCCAAACAGACACTCCGCAATGCACCTGCCACAGAGATCGCACCGCCCGCCTTCTCCCACGACAGCAATCTTCCCCCACTCGCCTGATTCCAGGCTGATGAGCCGGTCCCTGCATGCCGAAACGCAACGACCACACCCCTTGCAGCAGTTCGCGTCAATCTTTATCGAGACAGCTGTTTCGTCGTGCCGCTCGAATCTTGACACACGACTGCCATCAACAGTGACGGTTTCCACAAACATCGCCAGAGGACGAACCCAGAGAGAGCTGTCGCCATACAGGCACTGGTAAACCACCAGTTCCTCCTCGGTTTCACTGTGGCGAGCCACGCCAATCACCCTATAGAAATCCCCCTTGTAGTGCCGGTACAATCCCGGGGCAAGCTTTTCATTCATAGATCTTCCCTTTCGCGCCGCCACGCCATATTTATCAATACATACTTACCTGGCATCCAAACACGATACGCTAGCAGCTGTCTTCTTTTTGCTCCGTGACCGCCTCAAGCGCCCTGGCGACTGCGTCCATGCAGGTTCCCGGCCCGCGATGGCACGATATGCCCCGGAGGTGCGACACCACCTCTTCCGTAGCCATGCCAGCACTGAGCCCACACGATATCATCCGCGTCATGCCATCCATGACAGCACTGCCACAGCCGCCCGCCTTGCCGAAACGGCAGAATATCTCCACCGGCAGGCCGCTCGAAGGGTCGCAGTTCACCGTGACATAAAGTTTGCCGCAGTTGGTATCAAGGGCAATGGTTTGGCCCGGCAGGGCCTGGGGTCGTTGCGATCGAGCATTCATAGAGGGCACCTTTCCTTACGCGGTGCATGCCAATCTACCATGGTGGTGCGACACCATATGTCGCTCTTTCTTTCCAAACGGACGTCCCGACAGGGCCTCACTTCACATCCACGTTTCTGATCCCCTCAGGCCGCCAGGCCGGAGAAATGACGAAGGAGCCTTTCTCCTCATTGTCCAGGAGGCTTCCGAAGGTAACAGAGAAATCTCCATAGCGGTCATTCACGGCATCCATGGCCCCCGTTGCCAACATCCTGCACCTCTCATGGTGAAAAAGCGGCAACTGCTCCCTCTGATGGCAAAGGTTCGTGATCCTCACCCCCAGAAGCCGCACCGGCTGCTCCAGGACAAGGGTATCAAGGATCCGCACAGCCTCACGGTAAATTTCCCTGCTGTCATTGGTGGACAGCGGCAGCGTCTGTTGCCGGCCGAACGTGGTGAAGTCCGCGTATCGGACTGTCAGGTGGACAGTCTTCCCCGCAACGCCGTAACGACGTGCCCGCCGCCCCACCATTTCGGAAAGCTGGAGGAGATACCTGAGGATATCGTGCCGGCCGGAGATGTCTCGGTCCAAGGTCGTGCTGTGGCCGACGCTCTTCACCTCTTCGGCCTCCTCATCGGGAACCACCGGGGAATCGTCCCTCCCCTGCCCCATCATCACCAGCCGTTCGCCGATAACCCCAAAGCGGCGCCGGAGGATTTCCACGGGAAAGCGCCCGAGGTCACCGCAGGTTCGGATGCCCAGAAGAGCCAGCTGGCGCTGTGTCTTCCGCCCGATCCCACAGAGAGCCTCAATGGGAACAGTTTCCAAGACTCGGGCGGTTTCTTCCGGCCTGATGACCGTGAGCCCATCGGGCTTCTGCATTTCCGAAGCAAGTTTGGCGAGGAGCTTGTTGGACGCAATCCCGATGGAACAGGTGAGCCCAAAACCATGTCTGATCCGGGCCTTGATCAGGTGGGCAATCCGTTCCGGAGAACCGAAAAGCCTAAGGGAGCCGGTCACATCAAGAAATGCCTCGTCGATGGAAAACGTCTCGACGAGGGGGGTGTAGTCGAGGAAAATCTTTTTGATCTGAACGGAAATCCGGGTGTATGCGGCATTGTTGCCAACCACGAGGATGATTGAGGGACAGGCGCGCCTCGCCTCCCAGGTGGTCATACCCGTCTTGACGCCAAAGGCCCGGGCTTCGTAGGAGGCAGTGGTCACTACCGTGCGGCCCCTGCCGATGACCGCGATGGGCTTTTCGCGCAGTTCGGGGTTCGCCTCCTGCTCCACCGATGCGAAGAACGCATTCTGGTCCACATGGAGGATGGTTCGTTCATGTACAGATTCCATGGTGTCAGTCCAGAGGACGGTAGATTCCAACCACCTTGCCGACGATGGCCACCTCCCCCTCCCCGTTGCGGACAATAATCGGCTCCATACCAGGGTTTTCGGGCTGGAGACGGATATGATCCTCACATCGATAGAAGCGCTTGAGGGTTGCCTCTCCATCGACCATTGCCACCACGATGTCCCGATTTTCGGCCGTGGCTTGGGGCCGGACAAGGGCCAGGTCGCCGTCCATAACGGCGGCGTTGATCATGGAATCCCCCCGCACCCGGAGAAAAAAGGTTCCCCCTTTGACCAGAGAACAGTCAATCGCCAAGCGGTCTTCGATATCCTCAATGGCCGGTTGCGGCAGCCCGGCACGGACTACTCCCGCAACGGGAATCGATGCAGTCTGGGCAGTTCTCCCGGCAAGGATGATCCCCCGGGAACTGCCGCTCTGCCGCCGGAGGTACCCCCTCTGCTCCAGGGCATCCAGATGCTTCATGACACCGAGCGTGCCGCTCACCTTCAGATGCCCAGCAATTTCTCTGAGGGTCGGAGGGTAGCCGTTCCGGTCAACAAAACCAGCAATGTAATCGAGCACTTCCCGCTGACGGGAGGTTATCGGCTGCATAACGTTCTCCAACTACCGGGATATTGGTTATCATTTGAAAACCTATCATTCCAAAAGATGCCTGTCAAGCGACAGTTATCCACCTCACTCAACCTTATCGCCCGGCCCATCCTACAGATGAATGCACTCGACACTCCGCACAAGCAAAAATAACTATTGACACGCAATTTCAATACGTTAACAACACTGCCTATTCATTGTGCAAGCCGAAAAAGTGCCGAATGATACTTGGGAAATCTGAGGCATATCCACAACAATAGGAGACTTATCCACACCTACCGTGGAAAGCTCATTTTGGGGAGACTACAACGAAAAAAGCCCCTCATGTCGAACACGAGAGGCTTTCCTGTTACTCTTGAAAAAAGTGGATTACTTCTTTTTCTTGGCGCCGGCCACGGCGTCCTTGAGGGCCTTGCCGGGGCGGAACTTGGGAACCTTGGCGGCAGCAATCTTGATCTCTTTGCCGGTCTGGGGGTTGCGGCCGGTACGGGCCTTGCGGGTAGCGACCTCAAAGCTGCCGAAGCCAACCAATGTCACCTTGTCACCTTTTTTGAGAGCTGCAGTAACTGCTTCGATCACCCCGTTCACCGCCTTGTCAGCGGCAGCCTTGGTGAGTTCTGCGGATTTTGCTACGGCGTCCACGAGTTCTGCTTTGGTCATATAACCCTCCTGTTTATGGGATTCTGTGGCTACTATAGCGGCAACTATCCATTTTGCAAGGGTTTTTATAGCGGCCAAAGTTCAAGATTCTTTATCAGCTCAGGATTCGACCGGGCCAACAGGCTTAACAACTTGAAATAACTACATATTTACATTTGCGAAGAAAAATTGTATCCACATTTACGTGAACCGAAGAAAGCACTGCTGACCATGCTGTCCCCTTTACCACCGGGAACTTCCCCGTTTTGGCTATCATAGTAAGGCCTACACAGCGGCACCATATTCTATCTATTTTACGGCCGGTTACAGATGAGGAATAAAACTGGACAATTTTTTTCTAAATAAAATCCGCAACCTGCCGATATGAAACAGTGAACGGGCAAACAAACGCGTAGCCGCGGACGTATAGGAAGGAGGAGTACATGAAAAAGGTGCTGATTGTAGATGACAGTATCTCAGTGGCCCGACAACTGGAGAAGATACTCGCAGACAGCGGCGAGTTCCAAGTTGTTGGACACGGCAAAAACGGCATGGAAGCCATCCGGATGCACCAGACCGAACACCCCGATATCATCTGCATGGATATGAACATGCCAGGAATGGACGGACTGACTGCCCTCCGCACCCTCGTGGCCCTCGACAAAAACGTGAAAGTGGTCATGATTACCTCACTTGGAGGCGTCGGCGACAAATTCACCGAAGCTCTGCGCCTCGGAGCCCGCACGGTTATCTCAAAGCCATTTGAAGCGGAAAATATCCTGAAAATCCTCCGCGAGATTTAGACACACGCCGCCCACGGCCATCGTATAGCACTACTCTTGTTCTCAGGGAGGACATTGATATGGCAGTCAAGTTTTTCGGACAGTTTCTCGTTGAAAAAGGGGTGGTCTCGAGGGAAATCCTCTTGCAGGCCATAGAGCTTCAGGAATCGGTGAATCTCAGCTTCGGAGCCACCTCCCTTGCCATGGGCATTCTCACAGAGGCAGACATCGAGAGAGTCCACAACGCGCAACGGATCGAAGACCTTCGCTTCGGGGATATGGCGGTAAAACTGGGGCTTCTGACCAGTGAGCAGATGATGCAGGTTCTGGCGCGACAGAAAAATACCCACCTCTACATCGGAGAGGCTCTCGTTAAAGTAGGTGGCCTACAGGCTGATGAATTGCCGAAATACCTGGACGAATTCAAGGCAGACCAGGCCCAGTACACAACCGATACCGTGGTCATACCGTCCGGCATCACAGACTCGCAGGTTTGGGAAATAGTGGTCGACCTCTCCTACAAGATGCTTACGCGCGTAGCACTCCTCGTTTTCCGCCCCGAGCCCTGTTTTATGTCGGACCGGGTACCTGCAATGGATGTCTACGCCGCCATGAATTTCAGTGGTGATATTTCGGGTCGTTATGTCATGGGCGTTACTGCTGCCACCCAGAACAAAATTGCCAAAGCGATCCTCAAGGAACCGAATGTCGACAACGAACCGAAGGAAATTCTCGACGACACGGTAATGGAATTCGTGAACGTGGCTTTGGGGAACATCGCCGCCAAGGCGGCTCAGAGCGGCAAGTCCATGGAAATAGCCCCACCCGAGATCATAGAAGCCCCCGATGGCATTCCGGTGCCTGAAGGCCACAAGGCCCTCTGTTTCCCGATCTGCCTGTCCGATGGAGACAGAATTGAGCTGGCGGTCTTCATACAACAGTAAGATTCACGACAGTCCAAACACAAAGAGGGGGAATGCCACGTGGCATTCCCCCTCTTTGTGTAATGGTATGGTGAACGTTACTTCAGGCGACTGGCATAGAGCGGAAAACGGCCCATGAGGGCGTTCACTTTCCCCTTTACCTCTACGAGCTTTGCCTCGTTCCCCACATTTGCCAAGGCCTCGGCGATGAAAGCGGCAACTTCCACCATCTCTGCCTCTTTGAGTCCATGACTTGTGGCAGCAGGAGTACCGATCCGGAAGCCGGAGGTAACAAAGGGAGAGCGTGTCTCAAAGGGGACGGTGTTCTTGTTGACCGTGATGCCCGCTTTGTCGAGGGCCTCCTCGGCCACCTTACCGGTCAACTCGGTGCCCGTCAGGTTAACCAACATCAGGTGGTTGTCGGTTCCTCCGGAGACAAGTCGGAAGCCGCGCTTCATGAGTTCGTCAGCAAGGGTCCGTGCATTCTTGACAATCTGCTCCTGATACAACTTGAATTCAGGTGCAAGAGCCTCTTTGAAGGCAACTGCCTTGGCCGCGATGACATGCATGAGAGGGCCGCCCTGAATACCGGGGAAAATGTTGGAATTGAGGGTCTTGGCAAATTCCTCGCGGCAGAGGATCATCCCGCCGCGGGGTCCACGCAGGGTTTTGTGGGTTGTCGTGGTGACAAACTCGGCATAGGGAACCGGGCTTGGGTGAAGGCCGGCAGCAACGAGCCCCGCAATATGGGCCATGTCCACCATGACCAACGCCCCCACTTTGTCGGCGATGGTCCTGAAGGCGGCAAAATCCAGAACACGTGGATAGGCGCTGGCCCCCACGACGATCAGCTTCGGCTTATGCTCCAGAGCGAGACGCTCGACTTCACTGAAGTCGATGGTCTCGGTCTCCTGGGAAACCCCATAGGGAACCACGTTGAAGAACCGGCCCGAGAAGTTCACCGGGCTGCCGTGGGTAAGGTGACCACCGTGGGAGAGATTCATGCCGAGAATGGTGTCGCCCGGCTTCAGCACCGAGAAATAAACCGCCATATTGGCTTGGGAGCCAGAGTGGGGCTGGACGTTCGCATGGTCGGCACCAAACAGTTCTTTCGCCCGCTCAATTGCAAGGTTCTCCACCACATCCACATGGTGGCAACCGCCATAGTAACGCTTGCCAGGGTACCCTTCAGCATATTTATTGGTCAGAACCGACCCCTGGGCCTCCATCACTGCTTCGGAGACAAAGTTTTCGGACGCAATGAGCTCCAGATTGTACTCCTGGCGCTCGGTTTCATGACGGATGGCCTCGGCAACTGCCGGGTCAAAGGTTTCGAGGATCGACATAGTTGACTCCTTTCACAATTACAAAAAGGAAAACGGGACCATTGACAGTCCCGTAGTGCGTATCTTCCACAAGTCGGCCGGTTCGGCCGGACTACTTCATCAGTTCCTTTTCAAGGGCGGCTATCTTATCGAGCCTTCCCTGATGACGCCCCCCTTCAAAAGTGGCATCGAGCCAGACACAAACCATTTCACGGGCCGTCGCCTCGTCGAGGACCCTCCCTCCAAGAACCAGTATATTGGCGTTATTGTGTTCCTTCGCCATACGAGCCATGAAGGGGTCCGTTGCCAAGGCAGCCCTTACATTGGGGAACTTGTTGGCAACGATCGACATCCCGATGCCGGTTCCGCAGAAAAGAATACCTTTTTCCGCTTCGCCTGCTGAAATCTTGCGGGCAACCTTGATGCCGAAGTCTGGATAATCAACCGAATTGCCGTTATCAGTTCCACAATCCTCAACAGTAATGCCCCGTTCAGTCAGGAGAAGCTTAATTGCACTCTTTAGTTCAAGGCCCCCATGATCGCTTCCGACGAGTATCACCGCGTCACCTCGCTATATCTTCTTGAAGAGAAGCGTGGCATTGGTGCCGCCGAAACCGAAGTTGTTGCTCATGGCGTAGGTGATCTTTGCATCCCTGGCAGTGTTGGGGACATAATCGAGATCGCACTCCGGATCCTGCTCCTGGTAGTTGATGGTCGGAGGAACAACACCCTTGTCCATCGCCATGAGACTGAATACCGCCTCGACACCGCCTGCTGCCCCGAGAAGGTGACCAGTCATCGATTTGGTGGAAGAGACCATGAGTTTCTTTGCGTGGTCTCCAAAGACCTTTTTGATGGCAAGCGTCTCATAGTAATCATTGAAAGGAGTTGAAGTACCATGAGCATTGATGTAGTCAACCTGATCCGCATTGATGCCGGCGTTGTTGAGGGCCATCTTGATGCAGCGAGCGGCCCCCTCTCCTTCCGGGGCAGGCGCTGTCAGGTGATAGGCATCGCCCGAGAGGCCATAACCGACTACCTCGGCATAAATCTTCGCCCCGCGCTTCTTGGCAGCCTCATACTCTTCAAGGATCACGATTCCGGCGCCTTCGGCGAGGACGAATCCGTCACGGTTTTTCTCGAAGGGGCGGGATGCCCCTTTCGGGTCGTCATTACGGGTAGAGAGGGCCTTCATCACGGCAAAACCACCTATTCCGAGAGGTGTCACCGTCGACTCGGTACCGCCGGCAATCATGGCGTCCGCATCTCCCCGCTTGATCATGTGATAGGCATCACCGATTGAGTGGGTTCCGGTAGCGCAGGCTGAGACTGACGAAAGGTTTGGTCCCTTTGCCCCGTACTTGATGGAAATATGACCCGGAGCCAGGTTGATAATGAGCATCGGAATAAAGAAAGGAGAGATCTTCTTGTAGCCCCCTTCCAGCATTGCCGCATGATATTTCTCAATGGTCGGCAGTCCGCCGAGACCGGCTCCGACAATCACCCCGACGCGTTCAGCGTTCTCATCGGTAATCTGAAGCCCCGAATCCTCCATGGCAAACTGGGCAGCCGCAAGGGCATACTGAATAAAGAGGTCCATTTTCTTGACCTCTTTTTTTTCAATGAAATCCTCAGGAGTGAAATCCTTAACTTCGCCGGCAATCTTTACGGGAAGCTCCGAGGCGTCGAAACGGGTAATCAGATCGATTCCCGACCGTCCCGCGACGAGTGCATCCCAGTTCTTGCCGTTGCCGGTCCCCAGGGGGGAAATGGCTCCGACTCCCGTCACAACAACTCTTCTCATAATGGCGTGCTCCCGATGTTCTGGAATCGTGCAGAGATAGCGGCAGTGCCGCTCTGTGTGAAAAGGGGGAAGGTTCCCCTTCCCCCTCGTGTTTAGGTATGCTCGGTGATGTAGTCGATGGCGTCCTGTACGCTTTGGATCTTCTCAGCGTCTTCGTCGGAGATCTCGATGTCGAACTCCTCCTCGAGGGCCATAACCAGTTCCACGGTATCAAGAGAATCGGCACCCAGATCGTCCATGAACGATGCCTCATTCGTTACCTGTGCCTCATCGACGCCAAGCTGCTCGGCAACGATCTCTTTAACCCTTTTGTCTATCGCTGACATTCTTTTTCACCTCCGTTTGGTATTAACCCTGTTCAGGTTTTCGGTTAGTTTTTCTAGCTACATATCATGAATCAATCAGATTGCAAAAGATAATTTTTTCACATGTACATGCCGCCATTTACTGAAAGGACATGCCCTGTTATGTAGTCCCCCATTGACGAGACAAGGAAAAAAACAGCATTTGCAACATCGTCCGACGTGCCGAGACGCTCAAGAGGAATTTGTTGTAAAAGCCCCTCACGCACCTTGTCGGAAAGAACCGACGTCATATCCGTCTCAATGAATCCGGGTGTTACGGCATTGACCGTAATTCCCCGCTTGGCAAGCTCACGGGCTGCCGATTTCGTAAGCCCGATCATACCTGCCTTGCTTGCGCAATAGTTGATCTGGCCTGCATTACCCATCTCGCCAACAACGGAACTGATATTGACAATACGGCCGCTACGAGCCTTGGTCATGAGCTTTGCCGCCTCGCGGATGCAGTTGAAGGCTCCCTTGAGGTTCACATCGATAACCGCATCCCAATCGGCGTCCTTCATCCTGAGGAGAAGGCCGTCCTTCGTGATACCCGCGTTGTTCACAAGAATGTCGACTTTCCCAAAGGCACCGACTGCCGATACGAACATGGCTTCCACTGCAGACGAGTCGGCAACATCTACGGCCAAAGGCAGAGCTTTTTGCCCGAGCGCTTCAATCTCAACCGCAGTTTTCCGGGCGCTTTCCAGCGTCGTGGCAGTCACCACCAAGCTGGCCCCCTCCCTGGCGAGTTTGAGGGCAATGGCCCTGCCGATTCCCCTTGAGGCTCCCGTTACGATTGCAACCTTACCTTCAAGACTCATGGTTCCTCTACTCCCCGATGGCCTTAATTCCTGCTGCGTCTTCAACATTCTTCGTGGTCACTCCTTTGTCAACCCTCTTGACCAGACCCGACAGAACCTTGCCCGGACCAACCTCCACGAACTCCGTAACACCAAGAGCCACCATTTCGCGTACCGATGCATCCCAGAGAACCGGAGCACTCACCTGACGCACAAGGAGCTCTTTCACCCGTGCCTTGTCGTCATTGGGCTTGGCTTCCACGTTCGTCACCACGGGCGCACTGAAAGCACCAACAGTAATTGCGGCAAGGACGCCGGCAAGCCTTTCACCGGCAGGCACCATGAGGCTCGAATGGAAGGGAGCACTTACCGGAAGGAGCATCGCTTTGCGGAACCCCTTGGCCTTGGCAATCTCTATGGCCCGATTGACGGCACCCGTGTGACCTGCGATGACAATCTGTCCGGGAGAATTGAAGTTGGCAGGGGAAACCTCTTCACCTTGGGCAGCCTCAGCGCAGATAGCAGCAAGGACGTCGGGTTCGATACTCAACATGGCTGCCATGGCTCCAACGCCGACAGGCACGGCTTCCTGCATGAAGGTCCCGCGAGCACGAACCGTCCTAACCGCGTCTGCGAACTGAAGGGCACCGGCAGCCACCAATGCGGAATACTCTCCAAGAGAGTGACCGGCAAAATACTGTGCACTCAAGCCGGTCTCCTCTTGAAGAACCCGCAGGGCAGCCACACTAACGGTGAGGATAGAGGGCTGCGTGTTGGCGGTGAGCTTCAATTGGTCTTCAGGACCGTCAAAACAGAGGCGAGACAAGTTGTCCCCAAGGGCGTCATCAGCCTCCTCGAATGTCTTCCGGGCTATTGCGAAGTTATCCGCAAGATCCTTTCCCATGCCGGGATATTGCGAACCCTGGCCGGGGAATATGAATGCTCGTTTACTCATAGCAGTTCCTTTTGGGAGAGAGATTACCAGCGCAGCAGAACAGAGGCCCACGTGAGGCCACCGCCGAAGGCATCAAAGAGGACAATATCCCCCTCGTTTATCCGCCCACCACGGTTGGCCTCATCAAGCGCAAGCGGGATTGAAGCAGCAGAGGTGTTTCCATATCGATCAAGATTAACGTAGACTTTATCATTGCTTAATCCAAGACGCTTGCCGATGGCATCGATGATTCTACGATTAGCCTGGTGGGGTATGAAAATACTGATATCCGAGGGAGTGAGACCATTCTTTTCCAGTGCTTGAAGGGCAGCGTCTTCCATGGCCCGCACTGCAAGTTTGAACACCTCATTCCCCTGCATTCGGAGAAAGTTCTTCCTCTCATCGAGGGTCTTTTGAACGGCGGGGTTTCGATTGCCGCAACCGGGCTGATAAAGGAGTTCCCAATAGGAACCGTCGCTATGCAGATGAGTTGAAAGAACTCCCTGTTCACTTTCGCATGATTCAACCACTACGGCCCCGGAACCGTCACCGAAAAGAAGGCAGGTATTTCTGTCGGTCCAGTCAATGACTCGGCTCAGAACCTCGGCGCCGATAACGAGAGCCTTACTTGCCCCCCCAGACCGAATGGCGTTGTCCGCCAACGAGAGTCCATAGAGAAAACCCGAACAGGCAGCGGAAACATCGAAGGCCGCGGCCTTTTTCGCTCCTATATTGCTCTGAACTATGCATGCGGTAGATGGAAAGGGAAAATCAGGGGTGACAGTCGCAACAATGAGGAGATCAATATCTTCAGCAGTGACACCAGCCATCTCGAGAGCCCGCTCAGCCGCCCGGGTTGCGAAAGTCGAAGTATATTCGCCTTCGGCAGCGATGCGCCGCTCCCTGATGCCGGTCCTGGTGGTAATCCAGTCATCGGTGGTATCGACCATTTTTTCCAGGTCGAAATTAGTGCGTATCATCTCGGGCACGGCCGAACCTGTGCCGATAATTCTCGCTCTGGCCATTACCATGCCCCCTCAGCCGGCAACCGACTCCCGGACGTTGCCCTGCTGCATATACATGGTGAACTCAGTCTCCAGCTTCTCCGCGAGCCGCTGATTCACTCCCTTTCTGACGTAGTCATTGGCAAACACAATGGCGTTTTTTATTGCCTTGACGTTTGAGCCACCATGACAAATCATGGCAACCCCATTTATCCCCAGAAGAGGTGCGCCACCATATTCAGCGTAGTCTACCTTTTTCTTGAAATTTGAAAATGCCTTGCGGGAAAACAGATAGCCAAGCTTGGAAAGGAAACTCTGCTTGATTTCGTCTTTGAGCATCTTCCCCACGGCTTCAGCAAGCCCTTCCGATAGTTTCAGAACGACGTTGCCAACGAATCCGTCGCAAACAACTACGTCAACAACTCCATTAAATATGTCACGGCCTTCCACATAACCAATGTAATCGAAGGAAATGTTTTTCAGAATGGAATTGGTTTCACGGGTGAGTTCATTCCCCTTGCTATCCTCTTCGCCATTTGAAAGGAGCCCGACGCGGGGCTGCTCAACACCCATGACATGACGAGCGTACACTTCCCCCATTATGGCGAACTGAACAAGGTGTATCGGCTTGCAGTCAACATTACCGCCGACATCCAGAACAAGGGTCTTGCCACGCAACGTAGGAAATATTTGGGCTATAGCGGGCCGGTCTATCCCCTTGAGCCGCTTAAGGACAAACATGCCGGCAGCCATTGTAGCACCGGAATTGCCGGCACTCACAACAGCATCGGCAGCACCGTTCTTGAGAAGCTCAAAAGCAACACGGACTGACGAATCTTTCTTGCGGCGAACGGCATCAGAGGCAGCATCATGCATGCCTACCACTTCGCTGGCATGGTGAAGTAGTATATCTAGGCCCTGGACGTTGTGCTTGCCCAATTCCTGACGTAACCGCTCCGTGTCACCGACAAGGGTGATGGGAATGCCAAATTCCCGAGCGGCAACGACAGCCCCCTCAACCTCAACCGAAGGAGCGTTGTCGCCCCCCATTGCATCAACCGCTACTCTCATGATACCCCTGGACAGTGATGAGTCAGGTTCAGACAAGGAGCTATTAAATCTCTTCGCTCTTGATGACTTCTTTGCCCTTGTAGGTACCGCAAGAGGAGCATGCGCGGTGGGGGAGCTTCGGCGCTTTGCACTGGGGGCAGACCGAAGCGGCCGGCGGAGTAAGGAAATCGTGTGCCCTTCTCATGTTTTTGCGGGATTTCGACGTTTTCTTCTTAGGTACTGCCATGATATTTCTCCTTTTACTTTTCTACCTTAAAATTCTTGAGTGCACTAAACTTGAGATTGAACGTAGTACGCTCGCAACCACAATCACCTTCATTAAGGTCAGCGCCACACGTGACGCAGAGTCCTTTACACCCCTCGCCACAGAGGGGCTTGAGCGGCAACTCCATGATGACCTGCTCAGCTATCTCCGGAGCGAAATCGATCTCGTCGCCTTCATAAAATACCGAAACGAGGTCCTCTTCAGCGAGCTCTATTTCATCCTCGTCAGAATCAATCCGATTGCCTTCGGAGTAGAACATTGTAAAAGCTGAGGAAATCTCCGCATCATACGGCACGAGACACCGGGAGCAGATAAAACGGATCTTAACCGTTACACTCCCCTTGACCCGAATGTGCCCGTATTCTTTTGAAACCGCCAGCTCCACCATGAGTGGAGAGAGGAATTCGCTCTCGCCCGTTGCCTGAAGTTCCGCCAGTGACGGAAATGCTTCGCAAGGCTCCTGAAAGGAGAGAATCTTTGGCTGGTCAGTTATGTCATCTACTCTGATTTTCATTAGCAATCAACCTATTACTAGAAGCCCATCAGTATAGAGAACTGCTGCGCGTTGTCAAGCGAAATGAGCCATAAAGAAAACCGCCCTTTCAGGCGGCTGTCGATTTCTCATACCCTATTATTGCTGTATTTGCAAGCAATTTGGCTCAACTATTCCCGGTAGGCTCTCCAAATTATCCCTCACACCAACTCACATCGCCTACACCTTGACGAAGCACCTGCGGATAGTCACCGATGAGGCTTACCACGGAACTGACGTCGGCGGACAGTATTCCTCCATCGACGACAACATCGAGCTGTTTGCCCATGTTGAGATTGACAAGGTAAGGATCACCGATGGGCTCTTCACCGGAAAGGTTGGCGCTTGTTGTAATAATCGGATGGCCGAGTTCTTTTACCAGTGAGAGACAGATCCGATTGTCCGGGATCCTGATTCCAACGGTTTTCTGTTTGGTCACAAGAAGGTCGGGAACAATGCTGGTGGCATCAAGGACAAAAGTATAAGGGCCGGGAAGATGACGCTTGAGCATCTTATACGCATAATTGCTGACCTTGGCGTAGCGGGCCACCTCGGACAGGTCGGAACAGATAAAGGAAAATGGCTTCTTCTTCTCGCGTTGTTTAAGGAGGTAGATTCGCTCGATCCCCTTTTTGCTGAAAATACTGCAACCGATACCATAGGTCGTGTCGGTCGGATAGGCGATGATGCCTCCATCCTTGAGGATTTCGACCACCTGTGCAACGAGCCTCGGTTGAGGATTCTGGGGATTAATATCAAGGAGCATGGGAGCTACTCTCGCGCCGGATTGAGGGAGACGAGGTCTTTGTGCACAAAGAGGCCATCCTTCTGGATAAGGAGATTGTCAAACCAAATTTCCCCGTCACCCTTGAGGAGCTTCACCATGTCCCAGTGGACAGCCGAGCGGTTGCCATTGTCGCACTCATCATAACATTGCCCCGGAGTAAAATGTATGGAGCCAAAGATTTTTTCATCGAAAAGAATATTCCTCATTGGCACCCGGATGTTCGGATTGACACCAATGGCAAATTCACCGATAAAACGTGCGCCCTCATCGGTATCGAGGATATGGTTAAGCTCATCGTCCATGCCAGGCGCCGAGGCCTTCACAATCCGCCCCTTCGCAAATTCGAGACGGACGCCGTTGAATTCCTTACCTTGGTAGATAGTCGGGCAGTTGTAGGTGATGTGCCCTTCAACAGAATCCCGGACAGGTGCGGTAAAAACTTCTCCGTCGGGAATATTGAAACGGCCGTCGCACTTTATGCCGTCAAGCCCCTTAATGCTGAACGAGAGATCCGTGTCAGACGCTTTGATCCGTACCGTGTCGGCCTTGTCCATGAGGCGCTTCAACTTCTCCTGCTTGCGCGATTCAGCCTCCCAATCGATGCAGCAGGCGGCGAAAAGATATTCTTCATACTCTTCGAGACTCATCTTCGCTTCCTGGGCAGCCCCATGCGTAGGATAACGGGTAATTACCCAGCGGGTGTTCTTCACCCGCCAGTCAACGATGGGACGGGTCACCTTGGACCAGGCAATCATGTTCTTCTGGTTAGCCTGTGCCATAACCATGGAATTAGGGGAGCCGGAGATGGAAATAAAGACATTGACCTGCTTCATGAAATCCAGCTTGTGCTGGGGAAAGAAGGAGAGCTGCGACTTAGTCGCAGTGTTGTAGAAATGGCGGTCTATCTCGGGGATCTGAAAAGAATACTCAACGTACTTTGCCCCCCGGGCCAGGCAGAGGGAATAAAGCTCCTTCACCAGGGGAAGGCAATCGGTGCCGCTGGCACTGATGAGGACCACGTCTCCCTTTTTTACCCGGGTCGAGTAGGTAACGAGCACTTCGGCAAGTTGGCGGACGCGCGGATCGAACATTGGACTCAGTTCCTTTCATCGGCCGGTATGGCCAAATCCCCCCTCGCCCCGCGCTGTCTCGTCGAGTTCATCCACCTCAACCAGTTCAGCACGGGCAAAGGGGGCAAAAACCATCTGGGCAATACGCTCCCCCCGCCTCACAACAAACGGTTCGCTGCCGTGATTGATCAGGATCACCCCTATTTCGCCACGGTAATCCGGATCAATGGTGCCGGGCGAATTCACGAGGGCGATGCCATGCTTGAGAGCGAGACCGCTCCGGGGCCTTACCTGGGCCTCGAATCCGTCGGGGAGTGCAATGGCAAGTCCCGTCGGTACCAACTTCCGCTCCCCCGGATTCAGGACAAGGTCGTCCCCGAGATCGGCGCAGAGATCCATGCCTGCTGCGTGGACTGTCATGTAGCAGGGGAGATTCTGGTCCCCCCCACGCACCCGTCGAACCTTGACTACGCAGCGTTCCATCAGTCACCTATAGTACGAGATGTGAGAGATCCGGAATCTGTCCTGATATCTTCCCCGTGAGAGCAAGGGTGACATAATCGCCCGAGAAGAAATCGTTGGCCAGTTCAGCAATGCCGTCTGCTGTAGCACTGTCAAAGCCTCCGGTCAACTCGGCAAGGGAAAGGTAACGGCCAAAATATATTTCATTCTTGGCAAGCTTGGTCATCCGGTTGTCTGAACTCTCAAGCGACAGAAGAATGTTTCCCTTGAGCTGTTCCCGGGCCGCCTCAAGCTCAGTGGCGGGAACGGGTTCAAACTTCAGCCGTCTTAGCTCGGAACAGGTTATCTCAAGAACATCACTGAGCTTTTCAGGGCTCGTTCCGGCATAGACCACGAGCGACCCCGCATCGGTGTGTGAAACAACATAGGAATAGACCGTGTAAGCAAGGCCGAGATGCTCTCGAATCTCCTGAAAAAGGCGTGAGCTCATGCTGCCACCGAGAATGGTGTTCATGAGATATGCTTCAAACCGCCGGGGATGATTATGGGGCAGAGACTTGGTCCCAAGGCAGATATGAAGTTGCTCCAAATCCTTTTCGACCATCTCCAGCTTCTGGTCGTAAACGGGGAGATGGCAGCAGTTACGTCCGGTCCCCTCTGGGACACTGTCAAAAGAGCCGCTTATGAGTTTCAGAAGCTCATCGTGGCGCACGTTGCCCGCCACCGCCACAATGATGTCCTCGGAACGGTACATCGCATCCCGGTGTGCAACGATGGCATCACGGGAAAGATTGCTGACGCTCTCGGCACTTCCAAGAATCGACATGCCGAGGGGGTGCCCTCTCCAGAAGCTACGATGAAAGAGGTCGTGAACATAGTCGTCTGGAGAATCCTCCAGCATGCTGATTTCCTGGAGGACCACCTTGCGTTCCGTCTCAATTTCTTCCGGGTCAAAAGTCGAATTGAGGAAGATGTCGGTAAGGAGATCTACTGCTTGTGGAAGATTTTTATCGAGGACCTTGGCGTAGTAGCAGACGTACTCACGGCTTGTGAATGCATTGAGCACTCCCCCTACAGAATCAATCTCGCGGGCAATGTCAAGCGCACTACGGCGCACAGTCCCCTTGAAGAGGAGATGCTCGATGAAATGGGCGACGCCATTGTGCTCCCGCCGTTCATGACGGGAGCCATTGGCGACCCATATCCCGATGGATACCGAGTGGGCGTGGGGCATATACTCGGATATGACCCGCACGCCATTATCGAGGATTGTTTTGCTGACCATGAATAAAACTATACCGCGGACCGGTGAGTTTACCAGCAGGATTCCCGCCGGACACTACTCGGGCAACACTGCACCCAGAGCTTCTTTGCGGGACAGCTTTATCTTTCCTTGCTTGTCAATGCCAATGCATTTTACGAGCACCTTGTCACCTTCCTTGAGGATGTCGGTGACATTCTTCACCCGCTCGGTATCGAGCTCAGAGATATGGACGAGGCCGTCGGTACCCGGGAAGATTTCGACAAAAGCGCCAAAGTCCATAACTTTGCGGACCGTACCCATGTAAAGTTTGCCCTCTTCGGCTTCCGCCGTGAGGTCACGGATCATCTTGATCGCCTTGTCGCAGGCCTCTTTGTTGGTGCTGGCAATATTGATTTTACCGGTATCCTCGATATCGATGGAAACGCCGGTAGCCTCGGTGATCCCCCTGACGTTCTTGCCCCCGGCGCCGATAACGTCACGGATCTTGTCGGTCTTGACCCAGATAGTCGTGATACGCGGGGCATAGGGGGACAGGTCGGTACGCGGAGCACCCAGGGCCTCGGCCATTTTACCGAGGATATGGAGCCGCCCTTCTTTTGCCTGCTCAAGGGCTTTGCCCATGATCTCACGGGTCACGCCGGTAATCTTGATGTCCATCTGGATTGCGGTCACCCCCGTCGAGGTGCCGGCAACCTTGAAGTCCATGTCGCCAAGGTGGTCTTCATCACCAAGGATGTCGGAAAGGATGGCGATGTCGTCCCCTTCCTTGATGAGCCCCATGGCAATGCCTGCCACCGGAGCGGAAATGGGAACGCCGGCATCCATCATGGAGAGGGCGCCACCGCAGACCGAAGCCATGGAGGAGGAACCGTTGCTTTCCAGAATGTCCGACACGATGCGGATGGTGTACGGGAAATCGTCGTGCTTGGGCAGAACCCGCTCCAGGGCACGCTCAGCCAGGTAGCCGTGGCCAATCTCCCGACGGCCCGGCGCAAGACGGAAGCTCGTCTCCCCCACAGAGAACGGAGGGAAGTTATAGTGGAGCATGAACTTCTTTCTGCTCTCCCCGTAGAGTGAGTCGATCCGCTGCTCGTCGCTGGAAGTACCGAGAGTGGCGGCAACAAGGGCCTGGGTTTCTCCACGGGTGAAAAGAGCTGAACCGTGGACGCGAGGGAGAATACCGACCTCGGAAGTGATGGGCCTGATCGTTTTGGTGTCGCGGCCATCAATCCGTTCGCCATCCTTGAGGATATGCTCACGCACCAGTTCATACTCGAAACCATCGAGGAACCCTTTGATTTCGGCGCTGCGTCCTGGGAATTCGGCCTCAAGGGCAGCCAGCGTTTCATCGGCAATGGCTCCGATGCGATTGTGGCGCTCCTGCTTTGAGCGGATCCTGACGGCATCTTTCATCTGGGCATACGCAAGTTCTTTAACCTTTGAACTGAGAGCTTCATCTACGACAGGCGGAGCGATTTCCCGCTTGGGAACACCGGCCAGCTTGCGCAGTTCGATCTGGGCGTCGATGATCGGCTGCACGGAGGCATGACCGAAAAAGATCGCCTCCAGGAGGTCGGTTTCCGAAATCTCCGCGGCACCGCCTTCCACCATGATCACTGCATCACGGCTCGCAGCAACGACTACTTCCAGATCGCTCGCTGCCAGTTGCTCGGCAGTGGGGTTGCAGATGAACTTTCCGTCAACCCGACCGACCTTTACGCCGGCAATGGGACCGAAAAAGGGAATATCGGACACTTCAAGGGCAGCAGAAGCGCCGATCATGGCAAGGATGCCGGGATCGTTGTCCTGATCTGCGGAAACAACCGTTGCCATGATCTGGGTATCGTTGAGGAAGTTTTCAGGGAAAAGAGGACGAATCGGCCGATCGATGAAGCGGCAGGTAAGGGTCTCGTTTTCCGTCGGGCGCCCTTCCCGCTTGAAGAAGCCGCCGGGAATCTTGCCGCCGGCATAGGCCTTTTCCTGGTAGTTGACCGTCAGGGGGAAGAAGTCCTGTCCCTCCTTGGCGGATTTGAGCGCCACGGCGGTGACGAGCACCATGGTCTCACCGCAACTTACCATTACCGCACCGCTCGCCTGCTTGGCCATTTTGCCGGTAGCTATGGTTATCGTTCTCCCGCCAAAATCTACATTCACCTTCTGTTCATTCATAGTTGTGGCCTCCTTAGCCTATTCGTGGTGCGTTGGGGCCGTCGATAGAAAAACCAAGCATCCTTGGTTGCTCGATCCACGCCCCCAACACCCTGACAAAATAAATGGGCCGCTAAGCCCATGTACTTACTGATAAAAGTCCATCTCCACAGGAGTCATCCGCCCCTCAACCCCTATGGAGATACTAGAAAAAGGAAAGGCAATATACCCCTCGACGGAGTATACTGCCTCTTCTTATCGACGTATACCGAGTTTCTCGATGATTGCCCGATACCTCTCGACATCCTTCTTCTTGAGGTAGTCGAGGAGTCTCCTTCTCTGGCCGACGATCTTCAGAAGACCGCGCCGGCTGTGGTGGTCCTTTTTGTGAACCTTGAAGTGCTCCGTCAGATAGATGATCCGCTCGGTGAGAATCGCGATCTGAACCTCCGGAGACCCCGTATCGCTGTCGTGACGCTTGAACGATGTAATGATCTCTTGCTTCTTGTCCGTTACCAGCACTCCCGTACACCCCCTTTCATCTTCATGTGTTCCGATCTTTGATCGTTTGTGATGTGCTTCAAAAAAACTCAAGGGACACTAATACCACAACGAACCGCCCCTGTAAAGCCAAACCTAGTTAAAAACCCTTATAAGCCTTAGGCTTTTGTTCCCGTCACCCGATTCAGCCTGACCGATTTCAGCCACAGCGAGAAGCTTGCCATTCTGAACGAGACGCACCTTCTTACCTTCATTTTGCGACGCTGAAAATTCTTCGCATCTGCCATGGCAACGGGGAGGGACTCCGCAGTAAACCTTGCGAACTTCCTCGTCTGAGAGCTCGATCTGCGGAAAATGACCAAGCACCTCGTTGGGAGCCAGCAGAAGCGAATCAACAGTGCCTTCTTCCTTGAGGCTTGCCAGTTCGTCAAGGGTCACGGCGCGGGAAAGGTCAAACGGGCCGCTCCGCGTTCTGCGCAACGCAGAAAGATGGGCGCCACAACCGAGGCGCTCCCCCATGTCGTGTGCCAGAGTTCTTACGTAGGTGCCCCGGGAGCAGGAAACCGTAAACTCAATTCGCGGCAGATCCATATGATCGATTATGAGGGAATGGATCTCGATATCCCGGGGTTCTCGCGCTACCTCATGCCCTTTTCGCGCTAGCCGGTAGAGGGGAACTCCCCCTTGCTTGACCGCAGAGTACATGGGAGGGATCTGTTTGCACTTTCCGATGTACGCATCAAAAACCTCCCTGACCGCCTCAACTGACAATCGGGTCCAGTCCCCTTCTTTCTCGACCCTGCCGGTACAGTCCTGGGTATCGGTGGCAGCACCGAGCACCATGGTTGCACGGTACTCTTTCACAGCCTCGTCAAGAAACGGTATCGCCTTGGTTCCCTCCCCCACCGCAACCGGTAAAACTCCGGTGGCAAAGGGATCGAGGGTTCCCGTATGGCCCGCCTTCTTCTGGCCGAGAATCCGTCTGACGCGCGCAATGATGTCGTGGGAAGTCAAGCCGGCCGGCTTGTCGATAACAATGAAACCGTCCATCAGATCAGAGAGTACTCTCCAGGTGGGAGAACAACTTTGCCTTTATCTCTTCAAGGGAACCATTCATCGTAGCGCCTGCGGCATTGTGATGCCCGCCGCCGCCAAAGGCTGCCGCGATACGGGACACGTCGATCTTCCCCTTGGAACGAAACCCGACTTTGAAAAGGCCGGGATTGATCTCGCGGAAAAAGACCGAAACCTCCACCCCGCGGATGGAGCGGGGATAATTGACAAAGCCGTCGGTCAGTTCAGCGGAAGCCCCCGTCTTGTTGTACATGTCGAGAGTAACGGTGATAGAGGCGTAATCGCCGCGCGGAGAGATTGTCAGGGTAGAGAGGGCAAGGGCAAGAAGCTCAAGTCGTTCGCGGGGTTGACTCTCATAGAGTTTCTCGGCAATGCTCCACGTGTTGATCCCCGTGGAAACCAACTCTCCCGCAATGGCAAAAGCCTCGGGATTCGCGTTGGAATAGCGAAAGGAACCGGTATCGGTAATGATGGCAGTATAGAGACAGAGAGCCGTTTCATAGCCTACGACGTCCCCTGCCCCACTGATGATGCGATGGACGAGAATACCCGTTGCCGCCGCTTTGGGGTCGATATAGTTTATGGAACCAAAATTATCAGATGTTAAATGATGGTCGATGTTTATGAATTTCTTGATCCGCTTGCACTCAGCAATCTGTTTGCCGGCCCGGCGGAATTCGCCCACATCGAGGACAAAACAGACATCGTATTCACGATCAGGAAGGGTCTGTGTCACCTCTTCCGCCAGCGGTAAAAAAGCGTAGAGATCGGGGACAGGATCACAGAAATGGATTGTCACATCCTTGCCCAAGCGCCGGAGATATCCGGCAAGGGCCAGCGACGATCCGACGGCATCGCCGTCGGGGTTCTCATGGGTAGTGACCAGGAAGCTTCCGTTAGCGCGGATCTCCTCGATGATACCCTCAATCATTGTCACCTTCCTCGCCGCCGATTTCCTTGAGAAGCTGGTCAATGCGGTTTCCGTACTCAAGCGACTCATCATACTTGAAGATGAGTTCCGGTGCGAACCGAAGCCGGAGCTCCTTGCTGACTTCCCTGCGGATGAAGCCTAATGAACTGTTCAGCCCGTGCAAGGTTGACTTCTTCGCTTCGTCGCTCCCCATAACCGTATAGTAGATAGTCGCATGGCGGATATCGTCAGAAACCTTGACGCCCGTTATGGTCACGAACCCGATGCGTGGATCTTTGAGCCCCTTGACAAGGAGCCCGGACACCAATTCGTGAATAGCTTCTGCAACTTTATCGGATCGCTTGTACATGGAATCCCTTACAGCTTTGTCGCAATTTTCTCGATTTCAAAGGCTTCTATAATATCTCCGACCTTGATATCGTTGTAATTTTCCAGGCCGATACCGCATTCGTACCCTGTAGCCACTTCTTTCACATCATCCTTGAAGCGACGAAGTGACGACATTTTCCCTTCGTAGACGACCACATTGTCGCGCAGCAGCCGAACCGATGCGTTACGCAACACTTTTCCGTCCTGGATATAGCAACCGCCAACATTCCCGACTTTGGGAACCGAGAATACTTCCCTGATTTCGGCCCGGCCAAGATACTTCTCACGGAGAGTCGGCTCCAGCAGACCTTCCATGGCCTTTTTGATATCTTCAACCGCATCGTAGATGATGTTGTAAAGACGGACATCGACCCCTTCTTTTTCGGCCATGGCCGATGCTTTCGGCTCCGGACGGACATTGAAGCCGAGAATGATGGCATTGGAGGCGGAGGCGAGGTTTACATCGGTTTCGGTGATGGCGCCGACCGACGAGTGGATGACATTGAGACGCACCGCATCGGTGGAGAGCTTGCGCAGCGATTCCGAAACCGCTTCGACGGAGCCCTGAACGTCGGCCTTGACGATGGCATTAAGGTCTTTGACCTCACCCTTCTGGATCTTATCGTAGAGCTGTTCAAGCGACATCTTGCTGTGCTTGGCAAGCTCGGTCTCGCGCAACTTCTGCTGACGATGGGAGGCAATCTCCTTGGCTTTCTTCTCGTCGGAGAGGCTGATAAAGACATCACCGGCATCGGGAACACCCGTAAAGCCGATTACTTCAACCGGCATGGAGGGACCGGCCGCAAGAACCTTGTCGCCCCGGTCGTTCTGCATGGCGCGAACCCGGCCGGAGTGGACGCCGGCAACAAAGTAGTCGCCAATCTTGAGGGTACCTTCCTGTACCAGCACCGTGGCAACCGGCCCACGCCCCCGGTCCAGTTTGGCCTCGACGATGGTGCCGCGGGCATCCTTGTCGGGATTCGCCTTCAGATCCATAACATCGGCCTGCAGCAGGACCATTTCCAACAATTCGGGAAGATTGATCCGCTTCTTGGCGGAGACTTCCACGAAAATGGTTTCACCGCCCCACTCTTCCGAGACGAGACCGAACTCCATGAGTTCCTGCTTGACACGCTCGGGCTTCGCTTCGGGTTTGTCTATCTTGTTGATGGCGATGATGATCGGTACACCGGCAGCCTTGGAGTGGTTAATGGCTTCCCGGGTCTGGGGCATGACGCCGTCGTCTGCCGCAACCACGAGAATGACGATGTCGGTTACCTTGGCACCGCGGGCGCGCATGGCAGTGAACGCCTCGTGACCAGGGGTATCGAGGAAGGTAATCTTGCGGCCGTTGAGTTCAACGTCATAGGCGCCGATATGCTGGGTGATCCCTCCGGCCTCACCGGCAATGACATTAGCTTCACGGATTGCATCGAGCAGTGAAGTCTTCCCATGGTCGACGTGACCCATGATGGTAACAACCGGCGGACGCTTCTTGAGGCTCTCCGGGGTATCGGGCGCCGATTCGAGCATCTCGTCCGTATCAATGGCCACGTTCTCGATTTCATAGCTGAACTCGGCGGCAATCAGGGTAGCGGTATCCACGTCGAGGGGGTGATTGATGGTGGCCATCATCCCCATCTTCATGAGGACACGGATGAGGTCAGTGGCCTTGACACCCATCCTCTTGGCGAGTTCGCCGACAGTGATGGATTCGGAAATTTTAATAATCCGCTTGATGGCCTTGGGAACCGTGATCTCCGTCTTTTTGCCGAAAGAAACCGCTTCCCGCTCACGCCGTTTCCCCTTGCCGGTTTTCGGGCCGGGTTCAAAAATTCTCTCGCGCTTTTCGAGGAGTTCGGCTTTCTTGAATGCTTCCTTCTTCTTCCCGCCAGGAGCGCCCTTCTTTGCACCAGGAGCGCCGCCGGCCGGTGCCTCGGCTTCAGCGAACACCTTGGACTTTTTCTTGCGGTCATCCGCCACGGGAGCGACAGGTTGGGGTGTGACAGCACGCTCCTCCGGCTTCCTCTTGGGGGGGATGACCACTTCACGCCTCTCGGCAGGTTTAGAAACAGGTCTCGAAGCGGAAGTGAGGCCCGGAAGTTCAACGCGTCCAAGAATTCTGGCGCGATTCATGGTCGGCTTCTCTTCCTCAGCCGAAACCTGCTTCGGTTCCGCCGGTTCAGCGGCGGCCTTAGACGCTTCTGTTTTCGGCATTTCCACCTTAGGCATCGCAGGTTTGGGTTCTTCGGTCTTAGGTGTTACAGCTTTGGCTGCAACTTCAGGCTGCACTTCGGGAACCACCTGTGCTTTTGGTTGTTCCTGGACCTCTGGCTGCGGAGCCGTCATCTCAGGGAGGGGAGATGGCTCAACAGCTTCGGCAGCCGATGGCGCAACTTCCTCGGGTGGTTGGGCGACAGTTTTAGGGCGGCGTCTGATGACCGTGGTGGTCACCCGGACTTCTTCCTGCTGCTGGACTCCCTTGGGCGGTGTAGGCGGAGCTGTGACCTTCTGCACGTCCTCATCTTCGAGAACCGACAGGTGGCTCTTCACCTCGATACCGAGGCTCTTCAGCCGGGCCATCAGCTCTTTATTCTCAATGCCCATCTTTTTAGCAAGTTCATACACGTGGGTCTTGCTCATCAACCGCACCCCCATCAAGGAAATTTCCGTATCTCTGTAACTCTTTCACCAACGGGGAGACAAACCCTCCCGCTTCAATCGCCACAACGCTTCGCAATCCCTTGCCCAGAAGCCCTCCGATCCTGTCCTTGTCCAGGATTCGAAAACAGGGAATCCCCTCACGGGCAGCCACACCGGTGATTTTATCGCCAATCTCGGCAGAAACATCGCCGGCTATGATTGCAAGACCGATCTTGTTCTTCTTGCGCATCGCCTCCATCACCATGTCGCTGCCAGAGACGATCTTTCCTGCCTTGTTTGCAAGGGCCAGATATGAAGCAATTCGCTCCTCCAGCCTCGAAACGACAAGGGTTACGAGGTCCCTACTGGTCGCACCCCGTACCTCGCCCTTAAAGGCGCGGGCAAATTGCTTCCGGGTAGCGGCCTTCTCGACACACTCGCGGCAAAAGCAGGTGTAAGCACCCCTCCCCGGCAACTTTGCCAGGAGATCAGGGACAACCGTCCCCTCGGGGTCAAGGACATAGCGAAGAAGCTCGTCCTTCCCCCTCTCAGCCCGACATCCCAGACATGTTCGCCAAGGCTCACTCCTCGCCATTGGCTCCTACTCTTCGCCCTGCTCCAGAGGTTGAGACTCGGACTCCTCAACAGGTTCCTGAGGCGCTTCCTCAGTAGCACCGTCGTAGGAAGAAAACTCAAGGAGCTCTGCCTCGGCAGCACGGGTTTCGCTCTTGATGTCGATTCTCCAGCCGGTGAGCTTTGCGGCAAGCCGAACATTCTGCCCCTTCTTGCCAATGGCAAGGGAAAGCTGATCATCGGCGACAATGATTTCGAGCGCTTTGTTTTCTTCGTCGATGTAGACCTTGGAAACCGCAGCGGGCTGGAGCGCATTACAGGCAAACCGCGCCGGGTCTTCAGACCACGGGATGATGTCGATCTTCTCGCCACGAAGCTCAGACACAACGTTCTGAACCCTTGATCCGCGCATTCCGACGCATGCGCCAACCGGATCAACATCTGAATCGTGGGAGTAAACCGCAATTTTCGACCGGCTTCCCGGCTCGCGGACGACGGACTTGATTTCAACAATCCCCTCGGCGATCTCCGGAACTTCGGCTTCAAAGAGCTTGGCAAGCACACCGGGATGGGTCCGGGAAAGAATGATCTGGGGACCCTTGGGAGTCATACGGATATCCATGATGAGCGCCTTGATACGGTCACCCTGACGGTAAACCTCCCGCGGTGCCTGCTCCTTATTGGAAAGAAGCGCCTCGGCGCGACCAAGATCAACGACGAGGTCCCCCTTCTCGAAACGACGGACCACACCGTTAACCAACTCGCCGATCCGATCCTTGAACTCGTTAAAAATGGTTTCCCGCTCCGCTTCCCGCACCTTCTGGATGATTACCTGCTTTGCGGTCTGGGCGGCAATCCGCGTGAAACCGCTGGCATCCATCTTCATACCAAGGGAGTCGCCCACCTCCACGTCAGGGTCGATTTCGCGGGCTTCCTCAAGATCAATCTCCTTGTACGAGTCCATAACCTCGTCAACCACGGTGACGAACTCGAAAAGCTCGACTTCACCAACCTCGGGATTGTAATGGGCCTCAAGATCACGCGTGTTGCGGTACTTTTTGTTCGCGGCGGACAGCACCGCCTGCTCGAGGGCCTCAACCACGATATCCCGGTCAATACCCTTTTCCTTCACGATCTGATCAATAATGTGCTTGAGGTTGAAGGTCGTTTCCACGTCCGTCTCTCCTTGGAAGTGCTTTATCTTTCTAATCTAGAACTCGAATTCAAGGTTGGCTTTTGCGATTTTGGCAAGGGGGATTCGAGCCATTTGCCCCTCGCGAAGCTTGAGAGTTACAACTCCGCCTGCAAGCCCCTCAAGGTCGCCAAGGAACGTTTTGCGCCGGTTCCCGGCCTCATCCTCGACGACATCATAGGTCCTGACCTTGACAAGGCGCCCACGGTAGCGCTCGTAGTCGGATTCCCTTTTGAGGGGACGATTCAGCCCGGGGGATGACACCTCAAGGGTGTAATTCTCGCTGATGAAATCCTCCACGTCCAGGATCTCGGAGAGATCGCGGCTCACCAGAGCACAGTCATCCAGGGTTATCCCCCCGGCCTTGTCGACAAAAAGCCGGAGAACCATGTGGCGCCCCTCGCGCTTATATTCGATGTCGACCAGCTCCATCCCCTGAGAAGACAGAAGACTTTCCGCCAGAGCCGTAACCCTGTCGACAACTTCGTCCTTTGCCATACCTCGAAAAACCTCGCAAAATAAAAAAAGTGAGCTGGAGGAGCTCACTTCTCGTGAACGGAAACTTGTTACCTACTACCAGACACATAAGTAAAATGCAAGCATTTATTTTGTCGTTTTCATGGTTTTCAGCAATTTCCACCGCCACTTGTTAACCAAGAACCAAAGCAAAGTTGACAACTAGCAAATCCCTATGGTACTTCAGGGCTCGGAGGTATCATCAATGAACAGATCCCTTGAAACATTGGCTGGCAGGATTATTGCCGGCGAACAACTCACAGCGGAAGAGTCCATCGCTCTCCCGGCCTCTAGCGGCACCGATGCCTTTGCCCTCTTTCTTGCCGCAAGCCGGGTCAAGGAACACTTCCTCGGCAACGGCGTCGATCTCTGTTCCATCATCAACGCCAAGTCGGGGCGCTGTCCGGAAAACTGCGCCTTCTGCGCCCAGTCGGCCCACCACACCACCAATGCGCCCATCTACCCCCTTGTAGACGAAGACAAGATAGTGGCCTGCGCCAAGGAGGCTGAAGCAGCCGGTTCCCACTGCTATGGAATAATCACGAGCGGCACAACGATCAGAAAGGGTGAAGAACTTGACCGTATCTGCCGGGCCGTGCGCCGCATAAGGGAAACTACTTCCATTGCTCCCTCCTGCTCGCTGGGCATCATCGACCATGAAACGGCAGTGACACTCAGGGAAGCGGGCGTTGAGACCTATCACCACAATCTGGAAACTTCCCGGAGCTTTTTCCCGCATATCTGCACCACCCACGACTACGAAGAGGATGTGGAGACCGTCCGGGTGGCGAAGCGGGCAGGCCTCAGCGTCTGCTGCGGCGGTATCTTCGGTCTTGGGGAGACGGCGGCGCAACGGGTTGAGCTGGCCATGACCCTGCGGGAGCTTGACGTGGACTCGGTACCCCTCAATTTCCTTAACCCCATTGAAGGGACCCGGCTTGCGGGCTCAAAGCTCATCTCACCTCTTGAGTGCCTGAAAACCATCGCGCTTTTCCGGCTCATCCTTCCGACAAAGAAAATTGCCGTCTGCGGCGGCCGCGAGCAGAACCTGCGGGACCTGCAGTCGTGGATATTCTTTGCGGGCGCGAGCGGAACCATGATCGGCAACTACCTGACCACCACCGGCCGCCCCGCCGAGCAGGACTGGCAGATGCTCAGGGATCTGGAACTGACCGTCGGAGGTTGTTGTGAGTAACGCAATCTTCATCACGGGGACAGACACCGGCGTTGGAAAAACGATTGCGACGGCGGCGTTGGCGCGCCTTTTGCGGAAACAAGGGATCAACGTGGGTGTCATGAAGCCGGTCACCAGCGGCTGCGTCGAGCGAGATGACTCCGTCGTCTCCGAGGATGCGGAACTGCTCGCCTGGGCAGCAGGAGTGCCCCTCGATGAGGAGTGCGCCCCCTATTGTCTCCGCACTCCCATTGCCCCGGCAGTGGCCGCTTCCAGGGAAAACGTCCGGATCGATTTCTCGCGAATACGGGACGCATTCGAGAGCCTCGTGAACCGCCACGATTTCGTGCTCGTGGAGGGAGCCGGAGGGCTCATGGTCCCCCTTTCGGGAGGGCTCATGGTGGCGGATCTGGTGCTTGCACTGAAGCTTCCGCTTCTGGTGGTGGCACGCCCCGATCTCGGGACCATCAACCACACGGTGCTTACCTGCTTCGCCGCGAAACAGCTCGGCATCGAGGTGCGGGGAACCATCATCAATTCTTACCCCGACAAACCCGACACAGCAGAGGAATACGCGCCACACCTCATTGACTCGTTGTCCGGCGCCCCCCTGCTCGGCGTATTCCCCAAGGTGGAAGCGGCCGACCAGCGGATCATTGTCGAAACTCTGACCAACCACCTCTCCGGCCAAGGCACCACAAAAATTCTATTGCGGGAGATTGGCATTGAAAACATCTGACACCAAGACACTTCGTGAGTACGACCGCGCCCATGTCTGGCACCCCTTCACCCAGATGAAGGAGTGGGAGGAAAGCGACCCTGTCGTCATTGTCAGGGGCGAGGGCACCTGGATCGTTGATTCTGAGGGAAACCGCTACCTGGACGGCGTCGCAGCCATCTGGACCAACGTCCACGGGCACTGCAAGCGGGAAATCAACGACGCGATCAAGGCCCAGGTGGACACCCTTGAGCACTCCACCCTCCTGGGACTCGCCAACGACAAAGCGGTGCTGCTTGCGCGGCGCCTCGTGGAGATTGCCCCGCCAGGGCTTTGCAAGGTTTTCTACTCCGACAACGGTTCAACTGCCGTTGAGATTGGCGTCAAGATGGCCTTCCAGTACTGGCAGCATCAAGGGAAACCCGAGAAAACGAAGTTCATTTCGTTCAAAAATGCCTACCACGGCGACACCATCGGTGCCGTAAGCGTCGGAGGCATCGACCTCTATCACGCTGTTTTCCGCCCCCTCCTATTCCCGACAATCCAAGCACCCGCACCTTACTGTTACCGCTGCGAGTTCGACGAGAGGGACAACGCCAACTGCGGCATGCGCTGCCTCAAGGAACTGGAACGGCTCATGGAGATCCATGCCCATGAAGTTGCCGGCCTTGTGATCGAACCCCTTGTCCAGGGCGCCGGTGGCATGATCGTACAGCCCGACGGTTTTGTCCGACGGGTCAGGGAACTCTGCGACCGTTACGACATCCTGATGATCGCCGACGAGGTGGCGGTAGGCTTCGGCCGCACGGGAGCCATGTTCGCCTGTGAGCGGGAAGGGATCACCCCCGACATCATGGCCCTTTCCAAGGGGATTACGGCGGGTTATCTTCCCCTCGCCGCCACCATGACGACCCAGAAGATCTATGATGCCTTTCTTGGCGAATACCGGGAGATGAAGACCTTCTTCCACGGCCATACCTTCACCGGCAACCCCATTGCCTGCGCTGCGGCATTGGCGAGCCTCGATGTGTTCGAAAACGAGCGGCTCCTCGATAGCCTCCCCAACAAAATTGACTACTTGACAGAAAGACTTCAAGCATTAAATGAAGTACGGCACGTGGGAGAAGTACGCCAGTGCGGAATGATCGCCGGCATCGAACTGGTGCAGGATACAGAAACACGGGAACCATTCCCCTGGGAGGAGCGGGTCGGCATTCAGGTATGTCTCGAAGCCCGTAACCGTGGTATTTTTCTCAGGCCCCTCGGCAACATCATCGTTGTATTCCCCCCCCTCTCCATCAGCCTCGACGAACTCGCCTTCCTCATGGACGGTATTGAAGCTTCAATCAGGGCCATCACCGAATTGCGAACCTGACGTCGGCTTATTGTAAATAAAGAAGGGGTGGCCACCATTTCGTGCCACCCCCCTTTTACTTCGATCCAAAACCTGCCGTCAGAATCTGCCGCGAAGAACTTCCGCTGTCAGGACAACTTCCCTTTCGCCCTTCGTCCCGACAGGAACAAATCCGGGAACGATTGTTGGAACCGCCAGCTTTACTTTACCGTTATCAACTTCGGCCAAGGCCCGGGTCGTCTTGATGGAGCCGTAGGCAGCGCCAGCAAGAACACCACCGGCAGCCCCGTAGCCAATATAGTCAAGGTGGTCGCCTGGCTTGTCCGCCAAGACAAGGAAAGCTGCTCCTGCAAGCCCTCCCACAAGCCCTCCGAGAAAAGCATTGCGAAAAATGCTCTCAAATGTGTCATCGGCCATGCTGGGCGTACACCAGATCACGAGGAGAAGAAATGTGATCACGACCCAAATGCCTCGATGTGCTCTATGCATTGCCAACCCCTGTGTCAAAATATCAGACTACAGGGTTAAAGCAAAAACCAGACCGGCAGGGGACACGACAGGAATAAAACCCACAACCCATCGTATTTACAGCAAATTTCAGGCGCCAACTGCACTCACTCCCAATAAATCATCCCATGACATGTCCAGGACAGATGCAGCAAGAGGCAGGAGGCCCTGTCAAAATTTACGAACGTGCCAAGAAAGGTCAGTTAGTTAGCAAGCCAAAGGGCTGACAGACTGTGGCGTAATCGCTACACAGAGCCGAGCATCTGTCTGACGAGCCGGGATTCCTCCTCCCGAGTTGACACTTCTCCATTCAGTCGGGCCGAAAGTACCGCATCGAGGATTTCTCGGTAACGAGGCCCCGGCGGGAGTCCGATAACCTTAAGATCTTCTCCGGTAAACGAACAGGTAACTCCCCGCAGTTGTGTGACGTAGAGGGAGACGAACTTCCGCACTTCATCGTGACGAGTCTTGGCCATTATGTACAGAAGCACCTCGGGGGAAAGGCCACGAAGCCAGAAGTAGATATTGCTCCGCTGGACCGGTTTCTTCCCGGCAACTTTCCGTTCCATCAAGGCCAGCATCTGCTCACCATGCACCCTCATGTCAATGAGCTTCTCCCGATAATGTTCCGAAACGGATAACCGCGTGCACATCTCAAAGAACGCATCGTCGGGAAGAAGTGAGGTAAGGGCAAGGAAGTAGACCACCCATGTCTCCACCTGGTCACTCTGGTAGAGCAGTTCAAACCAGGTAACAACCTTCTTGACCTCGTCCAGCACCCTCAGATTTTCAGTTTCAAGCGCAAGGTCAGGATGAATGAACCCCAACAACCCCAGACTTTCCATGCGCAGGATTGCCCGGACCGGCTCCCGCTCTCGGAGGATGATGACCAACTCGTTCAGAAGACGCCTGCCGCCGAGTTTGTCGAGAAAACCCATCTTCACGGCATTCCTGATGAGGTTCTCCGTATGCCGTGCAATCTGGAACCCGAGGCGTTGCTCAAAGCGGACAGCCCGGAAGACCCGCGTCGGATCCTCCACGAACGAGAGGTTGTGGAGGACCCGGATGACCTTGTCCCGCAAATCGCGGTAGGCACCGAAATAATCGATGAGAAGCCCGAAGTTGGCCGTGTTGAGCTGGATCGCGAGGGTGTTGATGGTAAAGTCACGCCGGTACAGATCCATCTTGAGGGAGGAACGCTCCACCGTTGGAAGGGCGCCGGGGGTCTCGTAGAACTCAAGGCGGGTACTTGCCACGTCGATCTTGAAACCATCGGGAAGCACAATGACAGCAGTACCGAACTTGGCGTGGCTCTTGACGCGGCACTCATGGGTCGCCGCAAAGGTTTCGGCAAAGAGGATGCCATCCCCCTCCACCGTAATATCGATATCGTCGTTCTTCCCGCCCAGCAGCAGATCCCTGGCAAATCCGCCGATGGCGAAAACGGGCAGTTCAAGCCCATCCCCTACCTTCCCCAGTTCGCGGAGCGTATCCACCACCCTGCGCGGCAGGTTCTTGTTCATGAGGTGGACCACCTCGCGGCGGCGTACCGGCGGGTTTTCCCTGCCGAGATCGTAGACCGCCTCGGTATTGTGCTGCATGCCGGAGTACATATAGCGGAGGAGATCGGTCCGCGTTATGACCCCCACAAGGTCCTCGCCGGCAAAAACGGGGACGAGCCGCCGATGCTGCCCGACGATGTAGTTCTGGATGACGGTGATGGGGGTGTCGGGTTCAGCCCGCATGAACTCCGTATGCATATATTCGCTGACCGGCAGGGAGCCGAGCCCGTGATAGAGGGCCTTCTCCACGATACGGAGAGAGATGATCCCGACCATCTCCCCTCCCTCGATAACCGGCATGGAGTTCACATTGTAGCGGGTCAGGAGTTCGCGGGCTTCGGCAATGGTGGTCTCCACCGGCAGCGTCTTCACCGGCGACGACATGAGATCGCCGGCCGTACGTTTCGGGTTGATCCACTCGGGGAAAAGCTGCTTGAGTCGTGCCAAGACCTGGATGACAGTATGATCGCGAACCGTTGCGGAGGCGGCGGTTGCGTGGCCTCCACCGCCCAACTCCCGAAGGATCGCCCCCACGTCCACTTCAGGGATGCGGCTTCGAGCCACGATGTAAACCCGCTCCCCCATGCCGACCACGATGAAGAGCGCTTCAAGGTTTTCCATATCGCGCATCATGTGGGCCAGCACGGCAACATCTCCCACATAATGGTCAATTGACGCGTGAGCGAGCGAAATATCGACACCGTTAACGCTCGCCGTCTGCAGCGAATGGAGGAGGTCGTTCAATAGCGACACCTGCTCCGGGGTTAATTCCTGGGAAACGAATTCGGCAACAACATTCAGGTTTGCTCCGCGGGCAAGAAGCCACGAAGCTGCCCCATAGTCATCAACCGTGGTGGATGGAAAGGTAAGGTTTCCGGTATCCTCGTAAATGCCGAGCATCATGAGGGTCGCTTCAACCGGCGTCACCTCGATCCCCTTATCCATGAGTATCTTGGTCAGAATAGTCGTGGATGAGCCGCACTCGCGGATCTCGCCACCACTCTTGGCGATGTCACCGGCGGAGTCTGGATGATGGTCGTAGATATGAACTTCAATATCAGGCCGCCTCGCCACCTCGGCCAGGCGGCCGATGCGCGATGTGTGACGGCAATCCACAAGGATAAGCCGTGATATCTTGGCAGGATCAATGTCCTTCAGGCGGGTTAAGGCCGGCATATAACCGGTGGTCTTGAGAAAGAAGTCCCTCATGCTCTTTTCCTGGGAACCGGGAAAGACCATGAGGGCTTCGGGATAGAGCTTCTTCGCTGCTACCATGGCGCCAAGGCAGTCAAAATCGGCGTTCACGTGGGTGGCGATAACGTCCATGGAAGAGAGTGTGCCGTATCAGCGGCAAAAGTAAAGGGAAAGATCAGCGGGACGCCACCGTCGGCTTAAGAGGGAACGGTTGATAGACGGGATTTTCTCCCGTCACTTCCACCACCGGAGCATCATCGAGCAATTCCAGCTCACCGCTGTCCTCGTCGTACTCAGACTCTCCCACGGCCCAGTCGTAGAGCTTTTTGGAATCAAAGAGAACCGGCTTTGCCGGGATGCCGTACATGCGGTTTTGCATCGACTCATCAAAGAGGCCAACGCACCCGTGGGAAGCGGGTTTACCGGGGAGATCCCGCGCATGGATCCAGTATGACACATTGTCGGCGCCGATATGAAAACGCATGGCGAAATCCATCGGATACTGGGCCGACAGGTCGTCGGTCTGGTAGAGGGATGAGGTGTGGGTACGGTGACGGGCATCAATACGGAAGAGGCCGGTCGGGGTTTCATGCCCCGTTTTGCCGGTGGCTGCCGGCATGGAGAATTTGAGCTTGCCATTCTCGTAGGCGCCGATCCACTGCTCGGTGAGACTTATGAGGATAAACTTTTCGTAGTGTTTTGCCGGCTCATACTCAAGGGGGAGTGGAGTATAGCTGTGGGCGGCTGCCATATCGGTAGGGACTTTGATGGTCATCCCCGGATAGGTGTGGCGCCGGTCTATCCTGTTGAAACGGGCGACCGTCACCCAATCGTTGCCGAAAAGGGACTCAAGGCTCTCGTTGGGTTTGATGAAGTGGGGCTTCCAGCCGATGTGCCGAAGGCTCGGATAATCGACCCGCGAGAGATCCTCCTTGGCGCTGTCATTGGGAGACGCGGAGGGATCTGCGGTGGATTCGGGTTGACGAATGACGATTGCAGCGAAAATGAGGAGAGCGATAACATATGCCAACTTGCGAATCATGGGGCACCGGTCCTGCAGAAAAAAGGAAAGGGGCCGAAGCCCCATATACGTTACGCGGAAAATAACACTTTTCATCGCTACGGTCAAGAGTTAGGCGTCTGCCCCCCTGTGAACCGTTCAGCGATAATCATCTCCACAGCACTGTATGGATCAGTCCGACGTGCCGCCATATCCTCGACAATCTCCCTGAAGCGGCCATTTACATGTATATGGTCATAGACTTCGGCAAAGAGCCGCTCCCTCAGCAAATCCATGAACTGCCGCGCGCTCCGCTCTTCCCTGAGACGTTCAAGTGCCCCGGAATCCACGAGGTGAGCGTGGTGCGCCTCGATCTCATCCACCATCTCTTCGATGCCCTTGTTGCGGCTTGCCTCGGTAAGGAGCACCTTCGGCTGCCAATCGCCCGGTTTGGTCTGCTTCATTTCCAGCATGGCTGAAAGCTCGCGGGCAGTTCGGTCGGCCCCTTCCCGGTCGGCCTTGTTGACCACGAAGAGATCGCCGATTTCGAGCACTCCCGCCTTGATGGCCTGGATATCGTCACCAAGGCCTGGTACCGAAACAACCACGGTCGTATGGGCCATACGGACAATATCGATCTCATCCTGGCCAACACCCACGGTCTCGATGATGACCACATCCATCCCCATGGCGTCCATGACGTTTACCACGTCGCCGGTGGAGCGGGAAAGCCCCCCCATATGCCCACGGGTGGCGAGACTCCGAATAAAGACGCCGGGATCTTCGGCATGGCGGTTCATTCTGATCCGGTCACCAAGAATCGCCCCCCCCGTAAAGGGGCTTGTGGGATCTATGGCCACCACCCCCACTCTGCGCCCCCGTTGACGATAGGCAGCAGTGAGCTGGTCAACCAGGGTCGACTTACCTGCCCCCGGAGGTCCAGTGATGCCCAGTATGAACGCACGTCCCGTGTGGGGATAGAGACTCTTCATCTCCTCGGCAGCGCTCCGAAATCCATCGTCCAGGTCTCGCATGAGACGGGCCGCGGCACGCAGATCGCTGTCAAGTATCCTCTGAGCCAAAGACATTCGTCGTTCCTTCCAAAAATTCAGTCATCCGCCCCCGCTCAGTCGACGTGGCGTAGAGATACGCGTAAGACGCCGCCTCCAGGGCGCAGCCGGTTTTCATGTCACAGTCCTCGGAGGCATTGATCGCCTTCTTCGCCATGGCAAGGGCAGCGGGCGAGACGTTAGCGATCCGCTCCGCAAACGCCACGACCCGCTCCCAGAATTCACCGGCTGGGTATACCCGGTCCACGAGTCCCATCCGCAGGGCATCGGCAGCGCGGTAAGGTTCGGAGGTCATGAAGATTTCCCGGGCGAAATTTCTCCCCACCAGACGTGGCAGCTTCTGGGTGCCGCAAAAACCGGTAATGATACCCAGTTTTGCGCCAGGGTGTGCAATGACGAGCGCATCGCTCGCGATCCGGAGGTCACAGGCAAGGGCCAGGTCGCACCCCCCCCCCATGGTAATGCCGTTAAGAGCACCGATGACTGGCTTGGGACACGACTCCATTGCCTCGAACAATGATTGTCCCAGCTCGCCAAAGGAAAAGCCGTCGGCAGGACCGAACTCCGCCATTTGGGAGATATCGGCGCCGACGGCGAAGGATTCGCCCGGATACCCGGTGATGACGAGACAAACCGCCTCGGGGTTGTGCGAGAGTTCGGTGATGGCCCGTTTCACTTCTCTCAGTGTGGTAATGCTGAGTTTATTGAAACGCTGGCCGGAACACAGCAGGATGTAACCGACTTTATTGCGGATCTCGATACGAAGTTTTTTATACGGCATGGGATAACGTACTATGCGCGCGGGGCCACGTTTTCACGCACCCACTGCACAATGGAGTCGGTTGAGGTTCCCGGCGTAAAAACCTCGCTGACGCCAGCCTGTTTGAGCCCGGGAATATCGTCATCGGGGATAACACCCCCGCCAAAAACTACGATATCATCAGCATTCTTCTCCTTGAGCAGTTGACAGACCCGCGGCAGGAGCGCATTGTGGGCCCCGGAGAGGATAGACAAGCCAACCGCGTCAACGTCCTCCTGGATGGCTGCGGAAACGATCTGCTCCGGCGTCTGATGGAGCCCCGTGTAAATGACCTCAAAACCGGCATCACGGAAAGCTCGGGCAATAATCTTCGCCCCACGGTCATGGCCGTCAAGCCCGGGTTTACCCACCAGAATACGCAGTGTTCTTTCAGTCATGACTCTCTCCCCTTACTTTTCTATTCCAACTCGAGCCGGAACACCGGCGCGATAGTAATGCTTGATCTCCCGCATTTCAGTAACAAGATCAGCGGCAGCGATGACCCGTTCATCAGCATTTCTGCCGGTCAAAACGAGTTCAACGCACAAAGGTTTCTGCTCCATGAGTATCAGCAGATCCTCAACTGGCAACAGGCCGAAAGAAACGGCGCCGTTTACTTCGTCAAGAATAACCAGATCGTACACCCCGGAGGTCAAGGCAGTGCGTGCTGTTTCGAGAGCTTCCCGGGCAAGACGTGCATCCTCCGGATCGGGATTATCCTTATCAACCCATCCCGGCCTCCCGGTCTGGATTATGGTAAAATCGGGAGCAAACCGCTCTGCGGCAGCATGTTCCCCATAGGGGCCTCCCCCCTTCATGAACTGAACCATGAACACCTTCATGCCCCTGCCAAGGGCACGGAAAGCAAGTCCGAGGGCAGCAGTGGTCTTCCCCTTGCCATTACCCGTGTAGATTTGAATACACCCTTGCTCCAGTTTCATGGTCACTTCCCCGTTACCGTCCGGTAAAGCGGGGTTCCCGCTTCTCCATGAAGGCACGCATCCCTTCTTTCTGGTCGTCAGTGGAAAAGCAAAGTGCAAAGGCATCACGTTCCATCAAGCAGGCTGTGGCAAGATCGATACCCGCCCCGGCGTCAATGACCTCCTTCGCCACGCGGAGGGAAAGAAGCCCACGGTTGCAGATATTCTTGACCAACGAGATTGTCTCAGCGAGAAGTCGGTCATCAGCGACAACACGGTTGGCAAGACCAATGGAGTGGGCCTTTGCCGCATTTATCCGCTCCCCGGTGAATATCATCTCCTTTGCCCGTGACTTGCCGATCAACCGCGGCAGACGCTGCGTGCCGCCGAAGCCGGGCATGATGCCGAGAAGAACCTCGGGAGCGGCGAAGACCGCTGATTCAGCAGCGACAATGAAATCACAAGCCAGCGCCAGTTCGAGCCCGCCACCAAAAGCCTGACCGTTCACGGCAGCCACCACCGGTTTTCCGACCCTCTCGACGGCAAACATGAGCCGTTGCCCCAATTCGGCGAATGATGACGCCTCGGCAGGACTCATGCGAGCCATCTCGGAAATATCAGCGCCGGCACAGAAACTCTTTCCTTCACCGGTAACCACAATCCCCTTCACCCGCCCATCGTCCTTAAGCGAGGTGAATGCGGAGAGCAAACCCAAAACCAGATCTCGACTCAAGACGTTACGTGACTCAGGTCTGGCCAAAGAAACAACGGCAATGGCATCGTCGTGCCTGACGGCAATCTGCTTTGCGCTCAAAACCATCTCCTGTTTTAGTACCGATAAAAACCGCAGTGACGGACTATAACAACAGCGCCGATTGGCTGTCAAGGTGTATTCAACGGAAAGTATAACGATTTTTTACTATCACTTAAACTTACTCAATACCCTCGAATAAAATTCACCGCTTGACATGGGATAACGGTTTTGTTATTAACTTTCTACTTTTTGGGCGATTAGCTCAGCGGGAGAGCACTGCCTTCACACGGCAGGGGTCACTGGTTCGAACCCAGTATCGCCCACCAGAAATCACAACCGGCCAAGTCAAGAAACTTGGCCGGTTTTTTATTGCAACTTAAGCAAGTTACAACATCACAGCCCAAATCAACTCAGGCCAAAATCACATCTCCAGAGCAATTCACGCATGGTTTAGTCAAGCCTGTGCCCATTTTGTGCCCAAATCGTGCCCATTTGCCTAAATCACAATATTTTTTAATTTCAAAATCTGACCCCTGCCCTTTGTATGTCAGGGATTTTTTGAGGTTTGACTACTGCCGTTACCCGGTAGTGGTCAAACGGTAACTTTGACTTCGGATGACTACTACCCTTGCAAACTGCAACAGTCTATGTTTATTGATTAATTCGAAATTCAGGAGTGGTAGTGGTCATTATTGGAAGGTTTGACCACTGCATTTCTGTGCCCAAAATTTCTAAAGACAGATGCTTTTGTGCCCATCGTCATTTTATTGAAACCAAGGGATTTGTTGCACATTCTTCGGTAGATTCATGCAGCAGAATTACATTTAAAAAACAGTGCTTTAATCAACATCAGATCCAGGGGAGCCAATGCGACGGTTACGGAGGTATGCACTCATGGTGTCGTGATTGAACTGGGGATTGTGTCGCGAGCGGGGTATCGTGCGCACGTCAACAAGCTGCCTGATACCGTGCGCCCGTAACAGTCCGACGAATTCCTCCAGGCTGCGCGTCGAATGACACACAGTGTATATGGTCAGGGTTGGGGACTCTGTCGCAACTTCCATGACGGCCCGTCCTTTCCTGTCCAGGCATAAGGTCACACGGCCTTGACCGCCTGGTTCGCTGCGATGAGAAGAGGATCCCACACCGGCGAGTAGGGAGGAGCGTAGCTCAGATCGAGTTCAGCCAACTCGAAAACGGTCATCTGCCTGTAAATGGCGGCAGCAAGAACATCCAGCCGTTTTGCCACCACGTCCTGTCCCACCATCTGGCCGCCGAGGAGCAGGCCGCTCCCCCTCTCAAACAGAAGCACGATCCGCATCGTGCCTCCCCCGGGGAATGATCCCCTGGTCGGCGCGTCCACATGGACTTTCCTGAACTCTTTACCCATATCCCCAAGTTGCCGTTCGCTGAGGCCGGTGGTGGCAACCGTCAGATCGAAAAACTTGAACGCGGCGGTCTGATCGATGCCGTGAAACATCGTCATGGCATCGCGGTGAGCGATGTTGCTCCCCGCAATACGCCCCTGTTTATTGGCCACCGGACCGAGCGGCATGTAGCTGTTCCTCCCCAGCTGGCGGACATAGTGCTCGGCGCAGTCCCCGGCAGCAAAGACGCCGGGGAGGTTCGTCCGCAGGAAGCGGTCAACCTTGACCGCCCCGGCAGTTCCGAGCTCGCCCCCAGCCGCAGCGAAAAGATCGGTATTCGGCTTCACGCCGATGGCAACGACCACCAGGCCGGCGTCGAAATCGCCGGCCGTAGTCCGGACCGTGGCGCCCTCTTTTCCCAGGACGTCCACGCCGGCGTGGAATTCGATCCCCTTTTCCGCAATTTTCTCCATCACCTTGACCCGGACCTCCGCTGCAAAGGCGGGGAGAATCGTCGGGGCTTTCTCTACGATGACCGGCCGGATTTTCATGTTGTAGAGAACGTCAGCCACCTCCAGGTTGGTATAGCCGGCCCCCACCAACACCGCACGCGATGGCGCCTGATCACGGATCAGGCGTTTTACCCGCCGCGTGTCGTCCAGGGTCTTGAAGTAGCAGACCGTCGGATCATCGAATCCGGGCAGGCGAAGGGGGACGGGCCGGTTGCCCGTGGCGTAGACCAGGAAGTCATAGCTTTCCCGGTATTCCCGATTCTGCTCCCGGTCGACAACCGTCACCTCCTGCTGATGGGGGTCGATGGCGACAGCTTTATGGCGGAGCCGGTAATCGATGCCGCGCCCGTTTCGGATCGTGTCGAGGCTCAGGGCGTAGAGATCCTCCACCGGCGTATCCTTGAAGAAGAGGTTGTAGGGCATCCCGCAGGCGGCATAGGAGACGTCGCCGGACTTTTCCAGGACAATCGCCTGTGCATCGCGATCCGCGCGTTTGATCTGGCTGGCGGCGGACAGTCCGCCGGCTACCCCGCCTATAATGACTGTTTTCACGGTGCCCCTCCTGTACGTAACGGTTTCTTGGCCTTGCCTCCCTCAGATATCGATCATGATGTCGTCGCCGACCACCTCGACCCGGTAGGTTTTCAGGGTATAGCCGGAATGATCGGTGCAGGCGCCGTTAGCCAGGTCATAGTGCCAGCCGTGCCGCGGGCACGCGATGGTGCCGTCCTTGACGATTCCCGCCAGCATCGGGCTTCCCTGGTGGGGGCAATAGTTTTCGCAGGCGGAGATCTTCCCCTTGTCGTTGATCAGCACCACCTCTTCATTGTTGACGGTGATGAGTTTCTTGCCCCAGAGGGGGACTTCGGCGAGCTTCGCGGCAAACTGCATGTGGGTTTCCTCCTTTTCTCTCATGAATTCGGTACGAAAAACCCGCCGAGACGGAGCATTCCATCCCGTCGTGGCAGTGCTGTAATTTTGGTCACATGGCAACCGCTAATGCAAGGCCAATTGGCCTTATCTCCGCAAAGCCCTCGTTTCCAGTTCCTCGGACTTCTCCTTGAGCCTTTGTTGCTCTTCCTTGATTTCTGCCGTTATCCCCTCTTCTCCCTCTTTCGCCCCTTTCATGAATTCCAGCTCCAGAAAGAATTGTAGATCAACAGGAGTCATGGGATTCTGCACGGAGATGGGAACCGCTGCCACGATGATCTTTCCGCAACAGGTGGGATGGTCGATCAGTTCGCGGTGAATTTTCCTCTCCCTATTGCTTATCCTAATTCGTTCCCTGTAAGGCACGCTCCGTACTGTGACTTCCCTGATAATTGAACTTTCAAACACAAAGGAGTCGAACACCCCGGATACGTGCTCGGTGCTATTTTCCGTGCTTTTGATCTCCTTTAGAGTTCCCCTTTCGAACACAAAAAAATCAAAGCACCCAGATGCGGACTCCATCCCGCGTAACTTAAGTTCCTTGGTAATACCACCTTCAAGCCGTTCCAGCACCCTGACCGCTTCCACTTCCGGCATGTACCTCTGTGGGTTCTCAACACTGTCCAAAACAACGGCCCAGACGGTATCCAATTCAGCTCGCACCCATGTCCTGAAGGTTGTTGTTCTCATTGTTTGATCTCCGGGGGAGAATTATCGGGTGGTGAGGCGTATCTGCCGCTCATGGAACAGATCGCGGCATGCCCAGTCAAGAAGCACTGGGAATAAATACAAGCTGTCAGAGTCCCCTGAGTTTCTTTGATGTATTCCCCACGCCCACTTCCTCTACTGGTAGCCCTGCCTCGCAATATTTATTGAACCCGCCGATCAAGAAGTGAGCATCATTCCAGCCTTGCTGCTGAAGGAAACGCACGGCCCGTAGGCTCGGTTCATCCCCCGGGCAAGTCGAGTAGACAATGATTGGTCGGTCGCGGGGGATTTCGGCGAGATGCTGGTCCAACCCGTCATCTGGCACGCGGAGAGCACCCTTGACCTTCATGACAGCCAGATCCCAGTCTTGGTGGTGTCGCAAATTTACGAAAAACAGCTTCTCTCCGCTTTTTATTCGGGATTTTACTTCGCCGGCAGTGATTCCGAATTCATCCATAAGTCACCCCCATTTTGTTCATCACGACGAATGCCTTCTATCATTCCTCACGTTCCACGGTTCTATAGGCAGAATCGGGGTCACATTCGGGGCGCAGGTATCGATCCAAGTCATCAAAGACCTCATCGACGATCAAGCGGATTGCCTGCACCTTGTTCAGTTCCGGCGGTGTGGCCTGCGTGACGTAGTCATCATGCATCTGGGTAATGGACGTCTTCAAGTCACTCAGCCTGCAATAAACAGCTACCAGTTCCTTGTATTCACTCTCACTGAGTTCCTCCAGCATTTTCGCATCCAGTTTCTTCATGATCGCTTTCTCCTTTTCCGTTGTGACATTGAACTGCAATCCAGACGAGAAGGACAGCGTGTAATGAGACCGTGCTGAAAACTGCTCAATCTCACGTTAATGCCTGGCGCAGCACATAGGGGAGAATCCCCCCATGACGGTAGTAGTCGAGCTCGTTGGGGGTATCGATGCGGACCAGCACATGGAATTCCCTGACCCTCCCGGCGGCGGCCCGGGCCATGACCCGAAGCGTCCCGCCGGGGGTAAGGGAGGGGATCCCCTCGATATCAAAGATCTCCTCTCCGATGAGGCCATAGGTCTCGCGGTTTTCTCCCGGCATGAACTGGAGCGGCAGAACCCCCATGCCGATGAGGTTGGAGCGGTGGATTCGCTCGAAACTCTCGGCAATCACCGCGCGGACCCCCAAGAGCCTGGTCCCCTTGGCGGCCCAGTCCCTGGACGAGCCGGTGCCGTACTCGGCGCCGGCCACGACGATGAGGGGGATGCCTTCCTCTTGGTAGCGCATGGCGGCGTCGTATATGGGCATCGCCTCTCCGTCGCCCTTCCCGTGGGGGAGGTATTTCGTCATCCCCCCCTCGACCCCCGGCACCAGGAGGTTTCTGATCCTGACGTTGGCGAACGTCCCCCGGACCATCACTTCGTGATTGCCGCGACGGGAGCCGTAGGAGTTGAAATCCTCGGGCTGCACCCCCAGGGAAACGAGGTAGCGGCCGGCCGGAGACTCCCGGGCAATTTCGCCAGCCGGGGAGATGTGGTCGGTGGTGACGGAGTCTCCCAGGAGCGCCAGGACCCGGGCGCCGCGGATATCGTCGACCGGTGCCGGAACGGCCGTGACATCGGCGAAAAACGGCGGTTCTTTGAGATAGGTGGACTCCTCCTCCCATTGGTACAGTTCGCTCGCGGGGACAGAAAGCCCCTCCCAGGCCGCGTTGCCTTGCAGGACATCGACATAGCCGCGGCTGAAGTGCTCTGCTGTAATGTGTCTGCGCACCAGTTCGGCAACCTCCTCGTCGGCGGGCCAGATATCCCCGAGATAGACCGGCTGGCCGTTCGGATCGATGCCGATCGGATCGCGGGTAAGATCCATGGCGATGTTCCCGGCCAGGGCGTAGGCCACCACCAGCGGGGGCGAGGCAAGGTAGTTTGTCCGGACGTAGTTGTTGATCCGTCCCTCGAAGTTGCGGTTTCCCGACAGGACCGCCGCCACGGCGAGGCCTCCGTCCACCACGGCCCTGGCAATATGGCCGGGAAGGGGTCCGCTGTTGCCGATGCAGGTGGTGCAGCCGTACCCCACAAGGTGGAAGCGGAGCCCTTCCAGGTATGCCATGAGTCCGGCGGAGGCAAGATAATCGGTCACAACCCGGGAGCCGGGAGCGAAACTGGTCTTTACCCACGGTTTGACCTGGAGGCCCCGCTGCACGGCGTTTCTGGCAAGGAGCCCGGCGGCCATGAGGACCGACGGGTTCGAGGTGTTGGTGCAACTGGTGATGGCGGCAATGACGATGGAACCGTGGCAGAGGTTATAGGCCACGCCGTCGGGCTGGCGCACCGGCACGCATCTCCCCAGGGGGCCGAGCTTCTCGTCCGGGGGGGCAATGGAAAGCTCCGGGGCCACATAGCGGGAAGCACCCCCATCGCCGAACCAGCAGTCCAGGATGCTGCGGTCGATATGGGCCGTCTCGTTCTGCATGAGCCCTGCCAGGGATTTTCGGAATGAGCGGCGCACCCCACCGAGGGGAATCCGGTCCTGGGGGCGAGAGGGGCCGGCCACGCAAGGCTCCACGGTGCCGAGGTCCAGCTCGATGGTGTCCGAGTACCAGGGTTCCGGCTGCTCAGCGCTGTACCAGAGACCCTGCTCCCGGTAGTAGGCCTCGACGAGGGGGACCAGGGTGGCCCGGCCGGTGAGGCGCAAATAGTCGAGCGTCTGTCCGTCCACCGGGAAAACTCCGATGGTTGCCCCGTACTCGGGGGCCATGTTGCCGATGGTGGCGCGGTCGGCCACCGTGAGCGAGGCGAGGCCCGGTCCGAAGAACTCCACGAACGCGCCGACCACCCCCTTCTTGCGAAGCATCTGGGTGACCGTGAGGACCAGGTCCGTCGCTGTTGCGCCGGGGGGAAGCTTTCCCGTGAGCCTGAACCCCACGACGCGGGGAATCAGCATGGAACAGGGTTGGCCCAGGAGCGCCGCTTCCGCCTCGATCCCGCCGACCCCCCACCCTACGACACCCAGGCCGTTGACCATGGTGGTGTGGGAGTCGGTGCCGACAAGGGTGTCGGGATAAACCCATTGTTCGTCATCCTGTCCGGTCACCATGGCAATCCGGGCAAGGTATTCGAGATTGACCTGGTGGCAGATACCGGTATCGGGGGGGACCACGCGAAAATTGCGGAACGCCCCCTGCCCCCAGCGGAGAAACTGGTAGCGCTCGCGGTTGCGCCGGAATTCGAGGCCGGCATTCGTCTCGGGGGCCGAAAGCGTGCCGAACCGATCCACCTGCACCGAATGGTCGATGATGAGGTCGGCCGGCTGCAAGGGGTTGATCCGCGCAGGATCTCCGCCCAGACGCTTCAGGGCCGAGCGCATGGCGGCCAGGTCGGCGATTGCCGGCACGCCGGTAAAATCCTGGAGCAGAACCCGGGCCGGCATGAACTGGATCTCCCGATCCGGGAGAGTCTGGGGATGCCAGTGGCCGAGCGCCACGATATCGTCCCGTTTGACCGTGACCCCGTCCTCGCGGCGCAGGAGGTTCTCCAGCAGGACCATGATCGAGTAGGGAAGCCGCGAAATATCTGCGCGAAACGACGCGGCGAACTTCGGCAGGGAGTGGTAATTGTAACGGGCTCCGCCAACGTCCAGGACCTCCCGGCTTCCGAAACTGTCGAGTCTATTTCGTGACATACTCTCACCTCACCCTTTCTCCGTCTGATTATGAGCCTGATTACAGCCGGTGCGTTTGTTCTGCCAGCACTTCGGCCATCGTCACGAACCGGCGATGTTCATCCTTTCCGATAGACTCCTCGACCTGCTCGAACTTTTCCAGCAGTTCCCGCTGCTCATCGTCGCTCAGAATCTTGTTGGTCATGGGGAACAGCAGATAATTCTCTTTCCAGATATGGTTGGGGTAGAGGTTTACCAATCCTTGCAGGCTCGCGCGCAAGCGCCCATTCGCCTCAGTATCCCCCCTTCCGTAAGCCTCTGCGGCCTCGGCCAGTTCCGCGACAAGTTTCCTGCCGTTCTGATGCTCATGGATGAGAATCCCCAGGGGGCAACCGGTCACCGGCACCCCTTTCGCCTCAAGAAGGGGGAAGAGGTGGCTCTCTTCCTTGCCGTGATGACACCTGTCAGCGAACATCCGCATGAATTCCACTATGTCCCGGAGGACGCCACGGTCCGGCACTTTCCCCGAATCCAACCCTTCAGCAATAGTGGCCATGACGCCCACCACCGTCTGGACAATGTGATGGTCCTCTTCCAGGATATCGGTCGGTTTTTTCTCCATCTTTCTCGTCCTCCGTGGGTCAGGCGAAGCTCCTCAGATAGTCGGGTTCGGTGCTCCAGCTGATGCACGAAACCGGGCAGGCATCAATGGCACCGCTCTGGATATCGTCCTCCGATGCCCCGTTGGGGTCGTAGCATTCCGCCTTGTTGTCGTCATCGAAGCGAAACACTTCGGGAACGCTGTCAACGCAGAGCCCGCAGCTTATGCATTCTCCCTTGTCAACCCATGGTGCTTTGATCATTTGCATCCTCCAGGTAAAAGTTTAGGCGCCGAACACGTTCGGCGCCCCTTTGACACGTAACAACCCTGAATTCCGTTGTGAGTGGCACCAAGAGTACTACACCTCCCGGAGAGTGCAACTTAGGCAAATCATTGGCACTTTGATTTTTGTGCCTACTTCTACCCTGTTTCATGAGTCCACCGACAGGAGCGAGTGAGATCTAGGAGCCTATCGGACGCTTATTCCAGACGGCTACCTGCCAGGGGCGCCACAGATAGGAAATGGGTATCGATACGATGTGCACCAGCCGGGTGACGGGGAAGAGGAGCAGGAGGAGAAAGGCGTTGACCAGGTGCACCTTAATCATCAACGGGAGCGGAACAATGTATTTGATGTCCGGGTTGAGGCATGCCAGGGAGTGGAGCCAGGGGACAGCCAGCGAGAGATACCAGAGCGAACCCCAGCGATAGACGAGGGCGTTGTACAGTCCGGTGGCCACCTGAAGGAGGAGCGCGGCTAACAGGAGCAAATCCATTACCGTGGCAACCGCCCACGCCTTCGGACTGGCGATCCGCCTGAGGAGAAGAACGACGAGGCCGGCAAGGGTGAAGAGCCCGAGGGCCAGACCGGTCGCTTCGATGGCTGCAAGGCGGAGCGGGTCGCCGAGGAGGCGCCCCCAGAAACCTGGGAAGAGCAGTGCCACCAGGTGGGCGAGGAGGATCAAGACGATGCCGTAATGCCAGGCCACACTCCCCCAGAAAAGGACCCGGTTGTCCAGAAACTGGGAAGAGAGGCTCGAAAAGGAAAACCGTTCCCTCGAATACCGATACACCCCGCCGCCGACCGCAACGGCGAGGGCGACATAGGGGAAAACAGCGAAAAAGAGGTAATCAGTCATAGGGTCACCACCGTTCAGGGGCGTTCGGCCGGCCGCCCATGCTCCCGCCGTTATCGAGGGGGTTTCCTGATCAGCGTCAACTATTTTTTCCGGTCAACGACAATTAAAATTTCTGGTTTGTGGATGTTGCCCGGCTCGTCGGACGTCTGAGAGGATTCCATGAATCGTTTGAGTGGGCCCAATAGCACTTGCACACGAGACTCAGTCGCCGCGCCCTGTGTTAGCTGGCCGCTGCGGTATCAGCAGGATGCAAGTGGCCATGAACGCGAGCAAGACTAGCGATGCGTAGAGCCTGTTCAGGTGCAAGCCGCCTTGGGAAATAGGCTTGTCGAGAAAATCGCCGACAGTTGCGCCCAGCGGACGCGTGAGTACGAAAGCCACCCAAAACAATATGGTGCGCGAAATGCTCGTCCAAAAATATATGCCAGCCACCACCAGCAAGGCGGCTCCAAAAATCAGCGCCGAATACTCGTAGCCAAGCCCCAAACCGCCCCGGTCCGAACCCGCAATCCAGTCGCCTAAGGCCGTGCCAAGAGTCTGCGAAAAGAGGATTGTGCACCAGTAGAACCACTCTGCCCGCCTCGTCGTGATGCTTCGAATCGACACAGTGCCCTCAACGCGATACCAGAGGAACAAGCTGGTGAGGAGCAGTGCTGAAATGATGCTGGCACCGCCTGGATAGCCCACGCCAACTGACCTGTCGAAAAAGTCGGCCATGGTGGTGCCCAAAGTAGTGGTGGCCACAATCGTTGGCCAGTACAGGAACGGATGAAAGCATACTGCCTTAATCTGTCCGTAGACCAGGGTGATGAAAATCGCGGCGAAAATCGCTGCCCCGACGAGGTAGCCCAACTTGAGCGACATCGTGACCCAGTCGCCGCCGGTCTCACCCAGCGTGGTGGCGGCGACCTTGACCACCCAAAAGCCCAACGTCACGGCGGGCACTTTTGTGACGGTTTGCTCGATGACCTTTTGAGTCGTGTTATTCATCGTGGTCCTTTGTTTGTAATATTGGAGAAGTGGCTGGTGTCAGGTCAATGTCGGATCAATGTAGCATTGTACTCGTCTGCCTTTCGGGGACTGGCGCTTCATTGGCGGCTGCCGGGAGTTGGTGATGGCACTTGTGGTAACTTCGCAGCGGCAGTTTATTTAGACTTTTTCTCCTTGCTCTTTTCTGCCCGTTCCTGTTTCTGCGTTTCGTGCTTATGAGAAATGACCCTTCCGGTCCCTGCGTCTACCATTACCTCCTCGATTCCCGGCTTTCCTGGTACACGGATGTCAAAGGAGTAGACCAAGCACCCCTGTTCAACCTCCAGTTCACCCTCGGAATGGCTTTTTGAAGATGTTTTGACTTTTGCAAATGCAGCTTTTCGGGTTCTGAAATTTTCGCAAGCCCTGGTAAGGCCGAGTCAAGAGTATCCTTTGGTGGATGTATGCTGCAATTGAGGCCGGCAGCAAGTACAGAACAAGGAACAAGGAACAAGGAGCGATACTGCTGTGATGAGTCGCTTCATAGCACATTCCTTTCTTTAGAGGGTGTCCTGCGTAACTCAAATTATATCGCTAGGTTGTGACACAGCAAGAGTCACCCCACTTACAGGTTATCTGAGTTGACCTGGGATACCGGAGGTAATGTTCAGTAATATCCACCGCTTATTTCCCATCTCCTGGACACCTGCGGCAAAGTCTGCTTATACCTATATCTTGCTCCTGTGACTCTGAGCAAAAAACAAAACAGTGGTTACCCCGTGCATTCCATAACTTTTCCTCTCACAGGGTATCTTGCTGAGGCTGTGCCTGAGCCTTCGTTTTCTGGGATTCCTCCAAGCGATAGCTGGGGATGTTCAGCTCGACTATGACGCTGTGGTGAACGAGCCGGTCGATCGCTGCCGCCGTGGTCATTGGGTCCTTAAAGATCTGCTCCCATTTGGAGAAGGGCAGATTGCTCGTGAGCATGACGGAGCTTCGCTCATAGCGGTCGGCCAGCAGAGTGAAGAGCACTTCCATCTCCTCGCGACTTTGCTGAACATAGCCGATGTCGTCGATGATCAGCGCCTCGTACTTCGCGTACTGTTTGAGGACACGCGCCAGTTTCAGGTCTCTTTTCGCGACCAGAAGCTCCTGTACCAGGAGATTGCACGGGGCAAATCGCACCTGGCGGCCCTGATGAATCAGTTCCTGTGCGACCGCGCAGAGCAGGTGAGTCTTGCCGCTGCCGGGATTGCCAAATGCAAGCACGTTTTCCTTATGATCCAGGAAGTTTCCCTTCAGGAGCTGGGTCAGTTTGTGCGTCCACCTTTCGGGGCAGTCGCTTGCGATTGAAAGCCTTCAGGTCTTTCTCCAGCGGTAGCTTCGAGTCCCTGAGCAACCGTGCCGTCCTTGCGTTACAACGCGCTTCGCGCTCCAGTTCGGCCAGCTCAAGGAGGTAGCTCTCGTACTCCCAGTTGTCCCGGCGGGCAACGATTGCAATGTCCTGATAGCAGCGCCGGATGGTCGGGAGGTGGAGGTCGGTAAGGTGGCGGTGTAGGCGACCGGCTTTCTCTTTCTCACATTGCATATGCCACCTCCTCCATTGATAGGAGACGGTCGTAGCTGGAAAGATCGACTGCTGCAACCCCTACGTCGGTGACAGGCGACGGAAGCTGCTGAGCATGCACCAGTTCCTCCACGGCCTGTGCCGTGATTGGTTGCCGTCCGCACAACTCGGTCAGCGCCATTGTGACCGCCGATTCGCCCTCTTTGGCCGCCATCGCCAATATCTTCAGGTGCTCGCGGGCGGCCAATTGCTGCGTGTGACGTTCTTTGAGTTCGTCATAGGCGAGCCGGAAGCAGCTACCGGGAAACATCTCCTCCCGGTACCGATAGTTCTCGAAGGCGCCCGGCTTTCGCTGCAACTGGTCAGTGACATGCCGGTAATTGATGAGATGCCGGCACTTGCCGCGCAGGCGGGGCAGCCGGTCCACCCGCTTCTGGGCGTAGTAAAGGTCAAGATGGTCGGCAAAAACCTGTACCTGAAGAGTCTCTCCGATCAAGCGGCTTTCAACCGAATAGCTGTTGTTATTGACCCGGATAGTGCTGGTGCGACCGACTGTGACCTCAAGGCGCGTGCAGCTTTCCAGGCGCCTTTCCGGCAGATTGCGCAGTACACGCTGCTCCTCCAGCAATCGCTCGCGGCGACCACGGTTCAGCCTGGTGAAGAGGTCGCGTAAAAAGAGCCGGTATTGCTCGATGCTGTCGAAGTCGAAGCTGCCGCGCAACAGAAGAGCTTGCTGGATCGCCTTCTCAACCGGTGGTTGCTCTGTTCCACGTCGCCGTTCTCGTTGGGGCTAGCGGCCTGCGTCTTGCGGCCGGTCAAGCCGTAGTGCCTGAGCAGAGCTTGGTACCGTTGGGTGAATTCCTCCTGGTGCAAAGCGTTGTGCACCGCCGCCGTCAGTCGGTCCGTTTGGTGGGCTTGCGGCACACCGCCCAGTTCCCACAACGCCGACTGTAGTCCCTCACTGAGGCTTTCGAAGCTCTCTGAGTAGCAGATACTGCCGGTTTCCCAGTTTGAGTAGGTGAGTATGAAGTGATAGATGAGGTGATCGAACGGCTGCTTCCCGATGGTGATGCCGAGCTTGCCCATGCGTGTGTAATCTGACTGGGCCAGCTCGCCGGGGGGTGTAGTTGCGGGAAAAATACTTCCTTCGACGGACTTCCAGAGCACGCCATCGTTTCACCCGACGCTGGAGGGTGCGCAGTTGACCGTCAGCGAAGGTGCCGGGAAAACGGCGCTGGAGATCCTCGAAGTGGGTCTTTGCCTCTAGCCCAGGGCTCTCAGCCAGCTTCTCACGGACTTCCTCCCAATGGGCTTCAAAGGGGTCCGTCCTGGTTCGCCAGTTGTGCTCTTTTAGGAACTCGCTGGGCAGTTTACCCGACTTCACGTATTTGCGGGCTGTCTTCTCGTCCATGCCGGCTTTGGCAGCAGCAATGTAGCCTGTGGCTTCAGTTTGCATCAGCTTGAATAACCTCCTTACTTGTTGATCGGTGACCATCCGCCATCCTTTTCTACAAAGATGGGCGGAGTTTATAATCCCTAAATGTTCCGAGAAATATAATTGTCGCCGAACGGGAGGTTTAATTGTCGCTGATCAGTTTCCCTCTTCCAACAGGAGCACGAGGGCCCCGATCACGTGCCGATAGGGGTTCTCACTCTCTCCGAACGTCGCCACCATCTTCGCCGCGGCGGGGTGAAGCCCCTCAAAGACAAGGTCCCGCGCCATCCCGCTCTCCGGCTCCAGGGCAAGGAACCGGAGAATGGCGCAGATATGGTCCGGCAGCTCGGAATCGGGCGGCACATCGAGAGCGGCATAGCGCTCCTTGAGCCTGATCATGAAGAGCGCCCGTCGGCAGTCCTCCCCGAAGAGGTGATACCCGACATGGGGGGAGCAGAGCGGCTGGAGGTCAAAGGTGCCGGTGTAGATCTCCTCGAGCCTGCTTAGTGGCGTTTCGGCGACAACGGTCCGGAATCTCCCCAGGCGCCGCGCGGCATTCATGTCCAACGGGGCAAGGAGGTTCAAGGCATCCTCGACGCGCCCGGCCAGATGCGGTGTTGGATAATCGAGAACATCCGCGAAGCAGCGGTACAGGTTTGCGACCATCACCATCCCCTCTTCGGAGGCCGGAGGAATCCCGTTCCCCCCTCCCCCTTGCGGTCGGCCGGGTCGACCGACATTTCCATCGCCATCTCCCGCATGAAGGGGGGGACAGCGTGCCGCTCATCAAACCCGGCAAGTGACGACATGTGGTAGATCGCCTCAGTGTCAGAGGTGGTGACGCCCGCTTCCGCAAGGAGCCGCTCCAGCTCCCCCTCCGGCACCTCTCCCGTGGTGGCTGCCCGGCGGTGAACGCGGACCGCCATGAGTTTCCGGTAGACCTCGCGGATGATTTCTTCATTGCCCGCCGAAAAGAGGGATGCGAGGTAGCGGAGCGGCAATCGGGCCTGCTCCGGGGAGCCGAAGAACTCCCCTCCCACTTCGTAACGGCCATTCTCGCAATCGGCCGCCACCGGCAGGAGCGGAGGGACATAATAGAGCATCGGGACGGTGCCGAATTCGGGATGAAGCGGCAACGCCAGCCGCCACTCCTTGACGAATCTGTAGACCGGCGATTTCCGGGCAGCGGCCAGGACCGCCTCGTGGATCCCCTCTTCCTCGGCCTTTTTGACGACCTCGGGATCGGAAGGATCGAGAATCATCTCCCGCTGGGCCTGCACAAGCTCATCGTCGGGACGCGAGGCGCTCCGCTTGATCCGCTCCGCGTCGTAGAGGAGCACGCCCAGGTAGCGGATCCGTCCGACGCAGGAATGGAAGCAGGCCGGTGCCTGGCCGGTCTCCTGGCGGGGATAGCAGAGGATGCATTTCTCCGATTTGCCGCTGCCCCAATTGTAATAGACCTTCTTGTAGGGACATCCCGAAACGCACATGCGCCAGGCCCGGCACTTCTCCTGGCTCACGAGCACAATGCCGTCTTCGCCTCGCTTGTAGATGGCCCCGGCGGGACAGGCGGCCACGCACCCGGGATTCGCGCAGTGGTTGCAGATCCGGGGAAGGTAGAAGAGGACCATCCGCTCCAGGAGGAATAGCTGCCTCCGCTCCTCCTCGCTCACGGAGGCAAGGTTCGGGTCATGGGCCCCATAGACGGGAGAGCCCCCGAGATCGTCGTCCCAGTTGGGGCCTGCCTCGATGTCGATGGGCTCTCCGGTCACCAGGGAGACCGGGCGCGCCACCGGCTGGTCATCCCCCGCAGGCGAGCTGAGGAGATCCCCGTACTGGTAGGTCCACGGCTCGTAATAGTCGTCGATGGTCGGGAGACGGGGATTGTAGAAGATCTTCGCCAGTCCCCCACCCCGGGAATGGAGCCTAAGGCGAAGCCCCTTGTCGGTTCGTTCCCACCCTCCCCGGTACTTCTCCTGGTCCTCCCAGAGGGTCGGATAGCCGGTCCCCGGCTTGGTCTCCACGTTGTTCCACCACATGTATTCGGCGCCCCGGCGGTCGCTCCAGATGTTCTTGCAGGCGATGCTGCACGTGTGGCAGCCGATGCACTTGTCCAGGTTGAACACCATGGAAACCTGGGCACGGACTTTCATGGCGCTTCTCCTTCCTCAGGGCTGGTCACGAAATAACCGTTCCATATACCCCTAATAGCGGGGGGTTCCCTCAAGCTTGTGCACATACACATAGGTGTCCCGGTCGCTCCCCGGCGGTCCCCAGGCATTGAAGGCGTAAGAGATCTGGCCGTAGCCGCCGGCCATCAGCACCGGCTTCAGCCGGGCCCGGGTCAGGCTGTTGTGCCCGCCGGCGCGCCTGTTCCCCCTGAGGGGGGACACGGGGACGGAAATGGTCCGCTCCGGGGCGTGATAGTAGATGCCGATCCCCCGCGGGATCCGGGCGCTCACCACGGCCCGGGTCACCACAACCCCGTGGTCGTTGTACACTTCCACCCACTCATTGTCCCTCACCCCGATCTCCTCGGCATCCCGGTCGTTCAGCCAGAAGGGCTCGATACCGCGGGACAGGGTGAGCATCCGGTGATTGTCGTAATAGGTGGTATGCATGTGCCACTTGCCGTGGGGGGTGAGGCAGTTGAGCATGAGAGCCTTGCCGACCGGCCCGCTCTTCGCGAGGTGACCCGATTCCTCCGTGTCGATCTTTGTCTTGAAGGTCGGGAGGTGTTCGCCAAAGGCCCGATACCACTCGTGATCCAGATAGAAATGCTGGCGGCCGGTCAAGGTCCGCCAGGGGACCAGGCGCTCCACGTTGAGGCAGTAAGGGGCATAGGGGCGTCCGTTGTTGGTGATCCCCGACCAACAGGGGCTCGTGAGGATGCGCCGCGGCTGGCTGACCAGGTCGCTGAAGCGATACCTGGTCCCCCGGTAGTCGGAGGCAAGATCGGCGAGGGCGAGTCCGGTCTTCTCCTCCAGGGACCGGAAGGCGCGCCAGGCGACCTCGCCGTTGGTCTCGGGCGCAAAGTGGAGCAACGCGTTTGCCGCATCGACCACCTCCGCAAGGGAGGGGTACCGTTTCCCGTCCCACTCGTGGACAGGAGAACTTTCCAGCAGTTCGTCATAGAGATCGGCAACCGGCCAGCGGAGTCCCCGCTCCTCAATCCCCTCCCGTTTCACCCCCTCGCCCAGCGAGACAATGCGGTCGAAGAGATGGACGTAGTCCCGTTCAACCACGGCAAGCCGCGGCATGGTCGTGCCGGGCACCGCCTCGCACTCTCCCCGGTGCCACCCTCTCACCTCGCTCTGGGCGATCTCGCCAGGGGTGTCGTGGAGAAGGGGCGCGGCAACAATGTCCCGAACCGGCTCAGGGAAGTGAATTTTTGCCAGCGCCGAGATCTTCTCCGCCAGGGCCTTGAATATCTCCCAGTCGCTCCGTGATTCCCAGCAGGGGGGGACGGCGGCCGACAGGGGGTGTATGAACGAGTGAAGATCCGTGGTATTCAGATCGTCCTTTTCGTACCAGGTGGCCGTGGGGAGGACGATGTCGGAGTAGAGGGCCGAGGTGTCCATCCGGAAGTTGATGTCCACGACCAGGTCGAGCTTTCCCCGGGGGGCGGCGCCCTGCCGCGTCGCGTTCGCCACCCCCGCGGCGGCGCATTCGTCGGCGATGCTGCTGTCATGGGTGCCGAGATAGTGCCTGAGAAAGTATTCGTGCCCCTTGGCGCTGGAGAGGAGCGCGTTCCCCCGCCAGATGAGCCAGAGCCGGGGCCAGTTTTCCGGAGCATCCGGCTCTTCCACGGCGAACCGGAGCCTCTTCTTCTCCAGTTCCTCGACGACCCAGCGGATGATCTCTTCGTCACTCTTCGCCCCCGCCGCCTCCGCTTCCTTCACGAGTTCGACCGGGTTGCGGCCGAACTGGGGGTAAAAGGGGAGCCAACCCATACGGACCGCGTCCACCTGGAGGTCCATGGGGTGACGGCCGGCCGGCCCTGCCTGCGAACCGGGATGCGGCTCCGCCGTTCCCCCGTCATAGCGCCACTGGTCGCTGTGGACGTAGTGGAACGAGGGTGTGTTCTGAAACCGCGTCCCCTTCGTCCAATCCTTGGCAAAGGCGAGGAGGGACCATGACGACTCGGGGGCGACCTTCTCCTGGCCGGTGTAATGGTTGAGCCCGCCGCCGTTCACCCCGACGCAGCCGCAGAGGATGAGGGAGGTGATTCCGGTCCGGTAGGTCAGGTTGCTGTGATACCAGTGGTTTGCGCCGGAACCGACGATGATGGTGCATCTGCCGCGGGTTCTCTCAGCGGTGCCGGCCCACTCCCGGGCAAAGCGGATCAGGGTCTCGCGACCCACCCCGGTGTACTCCTCCTGCCAGGCGGGGGTTCCGGGGGTGGCGGCATCGTAATCCTCTGGATAGTCTCCGGACAGGCCGCGGCCGACACCGAAGTTTGCCATGAGGAGGTCGAAGACCGTCGTGACGGGAATTTTCCCGGCGGCGGTCTCCAGATACCTGACCGGAACGCCCCGCGCGACGCTCGTCCCGCCGGCGTAATCGGTGATGCCGACCGGCAGCACGTCGTCCCGTCCGTCAAGAAGGGAGAGAAGGGGCTCGATCTCTGTACCGTCGAGGCCATCCTTCATCTCCAGGTTCCACCTCCCCGTTTCACTTTGCCAGCGGAACCCGATACTTCCCGTGGGCATCCTCGGCTCCCCGCTCACCCGGTCGAAAACGAGGAACTTCCACTCTCCGTTTTCCTCCCCCTGGTAACGGGCCAGGGATCCCGCGCGCAGGAACCTTCCCGGCAGATAGCGCCCCCCCTCACCCCTGTCGAGCGTCACGAGGAACGGAGCGTCCGAATAACGCGAGAGATAGTCGGCAAAGTACGGGACGTGGCGATCGACATAACATTCCCTGAGGATGACGTGGTTGACCGCCATCCAGAAGGCCCCGTCGTGGCCGGCGGTCACGGGAAGCCACCAGTCGGCATATTTCGAGACTTGGCTGAAGTCGGGCGAGAGGACCACCAGCTTGGCGCCGTTGGTGCGCGCCTCAACGGCGAAATGGACGTCCGGGGTGCGCGTCATGGAGAGGTTTGTCCCCATGACCACGATGTACTTGCTGTTGTACCAGTCGGCGCTCTCCGCCACGTCGGTCTTCTCTCCCCAGGTCTCGGGGGAGGCGGGAGGCAAATCGGCGTACCAGTCGTAAAAACTCAGCACTACCCCTCCCAGGAGCGAGAGGAGTCTGGTTCCGGCGGCGTAACTGCACATGGACATGGCGGGAATGGGGGAAAACCCCACGACCCTGTCCGGGCCGTACCGTTTTACCGTATAGAGCGTGGACGCGGCCACGATCTCCAGCGCCTCGTCCCAGGATACCCGGCGAAACCCTCCTTTCCCCCGGGCCTGCTGATAACTGCGCCGTTTCCCGCTATCCTCCACAATGGAGCCCCAGGCGGCCAGCGGATCGTGGTGTTCTTCCTTCGCCGCCCGCCAGAGGTCGAGGAGGTTCCCCCGGATCGTCGGGTATTTTATCCGGAGGGGACTGTAGATGTGCCAGGAGAAGGAGATCCCCCTCTGGCAGCCGCGAGGCTCATAGGGGGGGATCCCCGCTTCGAGGCGCGGGTAGTCGGTGGCCTGCATCTCCCAGGCTACGATCCCCTCCTTCACGTAGACCTGCCACGAGCACCCGCCGGTGCAGTTGACGCCATGGGTGCTCCGCACGACCCGATCGTGCTGCCAGCGGTTACGGTAAAACTCCTCCCATCGCCGCGCCTTCGGATCTGTCAGGTCCTTTATCCAACCCATCGCCCCTCACCTCCCCCCTTAGTCGCCTCAGCCACCAGGGCCTTGCGGACACTCCCGAGCCTCCGGCGCCCCAAGGCGCCGGTCAGGAGCAGGAGCGCCAGTAATCCGGCTCCCGCACACAGGACGATGGGCGTCGTTTCCACCGCCGGCCGCCTCGGTGTCGCTTTTCTGAAAAAGGCCCGTAAATCCCCCTGTTCTTTGGGGGTAAGGGGATGGTCACCGAAGATCGGCTTCATGGTCGGAAAGGGGAGCGTCGCAAGGGCAGAGGATAGCGCGGCATCGCCGAACGTCGTGGCGATCGTGGTCAGGTCGGGACCGAGAGTGCCGCCCCCCAGAGGAGCGATGCCGGCCACGTGGTGACAGGCGATGCAGGGGGTGCCCCCCCTTGCGAAGGTGAACTCCCCGGCAAAGAGTTTCTCTCCCATCGACGGGTCCCCCTTCGGAGCAGGCGCGGCAGCGGGCTTGGCTCCCTGTGGAGGAGTTTCCTCCCCAGCCGCCAGATAGTCGAGGAGGGCATCGACCTGATCCTGATCGAGTCCCAGGTTCGGCATCGGTACCTTGTTAAACTCCTGGAAAAGCCTGGCGGCAACCGGATCACCGCTTGCCAGCACCTTGTCCGGCGCGGAGATGAACCGTTCAAGCCATGCCCGGTCCCGCAGGGTCGTCACCCCCTTGAGATCCGGACCCACCAGCCTTCCACCACCGATGGTGTGGCAAGGAGAGCATTTCGCCTGGAAAAGGGCTTTTCCTCCACCCCCCTCTGCGTTCTCTTCGGCAGACCCATGGAAGGGGGAGACGGCAGAAATCGCCACCGCAACCACCATGGCCGGAAGTATTCTTCGCATCATCGCGGCGCCCTTCACGACCGGTTCCTCACCATCCTATAGGTGAACCCCGTGGCGACCAGGAGGGGGAATGCGCCCAGGGCGATGAAAACGAGGTCCCCCGGCATGCGAAGCCATTCGATGAGGCGGGGGATCGCCCTGTTGAGAAATTCGGGCCCCAGGTAGGCGCCGGTGACAAGGATGTCGTCCCGGGTGAAGATGGTCGTCCCGTCCCCGCTCGCCACCCTGTCGGGGATCGGCGGCGCATCCTGGTAGCTCCGAACGGCGATCCAGGTCAGCACCGTAAACCCGAGCACGAGGACAAAGATGACGGAATTTCGCCACCAGGGTGAAAGAAATTCGAGCGGTGTGGTTCTTTCAGCCATGAGCGTCCCTCCTTCCCGCGTCCATTCCTGGACATTGGGACGTATCGTCCATCACAATCATCTGATATCAGGCGGGCGCACAGACAACGGTACAACCTTTTCAGGGAAATACAACTCAAGTGGGAGGCTCAACAGCGTGTGTAGCAAATGGATCATCCAGTCGAGAGAAGAGTGCGGCTTGACCTCGCAGGGGACTACATCGTCATGCCTACAACAAGGAGAACGCCCCGCAGATCGCCTTCTACGCCCACAAGGTCACCGAGGTCCCACGGCCCATCAACGCCGTACTTTCTCCAACAGTCCCGGAGCCCGCCGGTCGAAGATGCGGTAGGCCCCCAGCTTTGCCCGGTCCTCGATCACGAACCAGACAAGGGCGTAGGCCCAGACGATCCCGCCCCATGCCCAGCCGATGGGAGCCATGAAGAGGCCATAGACCGCGATGGCGGTGGCAACGAGCTGGGTGCCGACGGTGGCGGCCAGAAGGGCCGTGGCCGGCCGGCTGCTCCAGAACGGCCCCCGCGCCCTGGCGGCGAAGATGGTGAGGTGCCCTGATACCGAGAGCTTTAGGTAGATGAGGCTCTGGATGACGTCGCGGCCAAGACCCGAGAGCCGTTCCGCCAGGTAGAAGAGGCCGAAGGTGGCGATGACGCCGACGATGCCGAGGACCGTGGATACGCCGAGGACCACCGGCATGTTCCAGGATTGGGGCTCCGGGGCCGGCTCCTGCCGGTCAACGGCGATGGCGAGAATCGCCCCGTCGTTCAGAAGCGCCAGAAGCACGATCATCACCGCCGTGACCGGATAGAAGTTGAAGACAAG
>NZ_JAHCZI010000030.1 GCF_018501225.1 Geobacter hydrogenophilus
CCGCGTACAGATTCACCCCAGCCAGTTGCGTATGTAGAAAGAAAATCCTACCAGACGGAACAGTAGATAATTACGCAAAGATGGTGATTGATCTTCAAAATAAGAAGCTGAGCTGGTAAAGGCGAACATCATGATTTGTCCCCTGTGCAATACGGAGTACCGAGAAGGCTACTATACCTGCGCTGATTGCTCCGTTCCCCTTGTAGAAAAAACGAAACCAAACCTACCTGAAGAAAGTCAAAAAGAAGAATTTTACGAAGGCGAGTTCGTCGAAGTCTTTCAGACGACAGATCAATCTGACATTTTGACGGTAAAACTGGCCTTCGACGAAGAACAGATACCAAACAACTTCTCCGGAGATTTCTTCCTAGGGTATAGACCAGGTCTACTTGCTCGATTTTTTGTGCCGTCTGAGTTTGAGTTGAGGGCTTTAGATGTTCTTCGAAAGCTGACCTTGAACACGGATGCCCAACGAGACCGGTGGACACCGACCGGGCGATAAAGCTGCCCGGGCGGGTCACCGGCCGAGCCGTTGGAAGATTAAAAAGGAAAAACAATGGGAATAGATGCAAGAATTGAAGATGAAAACGGTCAGTGCATCGAGGAGTTGGGTGATCCGAAAGAATTAGTTGTGGTTCTGTTGCCAAGGTACGACGACAATACCTCGAATTGCATGAGGTTTATCGACCCATATGGAGACACTACTTTCAACAAGCCACAGATGCAGATTTTGATAAACGAATTGAAACAATCCATTGAAAAAGCATCAAATCTAGAGGCAAAAGAGCACGGGAAAAAGCTTCTTGAAATGGCGAAGAAAGTTTCGGAGGACGTCCATCTCTACCTGAAATTTTACGGCGACTGAGATGGAACCGGCTTCCAACCAGTCGGCGGCACACAGACGCTGACGCGCTGGTGCGCCTCT
>NZ_JAHCZI010000031.1 GCF_018501225.1 Geobacter hydrogenophilus
TTCCGTGCATCGAACCGTCTCCTTTCATGTGCCGGTCCGTTGCTTATACACCTGTCTCATTTTCCGGGGCCACTTCACTGCCCCGTTATACAAGGAGAAAAAATGATAAAGACTTTCTTGCTGCTCGCACTTATCTTGATGCCTACATTTGCATGGTGCTTCCAAGACGAAGTAGCTGAGTGGACGGAAATGAACATAAGCTACAAATCAGGTGAAAAGATCGCAATTGCTCAAGAGAACCTAAAAATTAAATCGTTAGCTCTCATGTGGGAAGGAAAGGAAATAGAAATCCCAAGAGAAGAATTAGAAGGAATTTCCTTCCCGTTTTCAAACACCCTCTACCTGTCCTATAGCACCTTTCATTTCGGAGAGTTAAACGGAGTCCCCTATAAGGTCATCCATTTTCGCTATGGGCTTGAAAAGGATGAATCATTTGAGGAATTTCCAGAAGTGAGTTTCATCTTTTATAAGGGCGCATACCAAGAGCGTGATGTGAGGAGAAAGGTATCTGCTGATTCCTGGCAACATGAAGTGAAGAAACGTGGCAAGCCTGTTCAGACGGGTGGAACAGAGCAACAGTTGAGATGAAACTGTATAACACTCGGGTGCTGCTGTTTCCGCTACGCTCCACAGCAGACCCTCAAGCCGTT
>NZ_JAHCZI010000032.1 GCF_018501225.1 Geobacter hydrogenophilus
GCGGTGGCGCTCATGGTGATCAGGTAGCCGGTGACGCCGACGTTGTCGGTGGCGGTGAAGGAGCTGACCGCAACGGTGAGGCTTGTGGAGGTGGCCGGAAGGGTGAAGGCGCTTACGACAGGGACGGTGGCGTCGGGAAGGGTGACCGTCACGCTGGCGCTCTTGGAAAGAGACACGTTCCCCGCCGCGTCCTTGGCCCAGGCGTAGAAGGTGTTATTGCCGGCAACGGCGGTCACGCTCGTCGGGGCGGTGGCAGTCCAGCCGGTGGCCGATGCCGCAGGCGCGGTGGCGCTCATGGTGATCAGGTAGCCGGTGACGCCGACGTTGTCGGTGGCGGTGAAGGAGCTGACCGCAACGGTAAGGCTTGTAGAGGTGGCCGGAAGGGTGAAGGCGCTCACGACAGGGGCGGTGGCGTCGGGAAGGGTGACCGTCACGCTGGCGCTCTTGGCGAGCGAGACGTTCCCCGCCGCGTCCTTGGCCCAGGCGTAGAAGGTGTTATTGCCGGCTACGGCGGTCACGCTCGTCGGGGCAGTGGCAGTCCAGCCGGTGGCAGAGGCTGCCGGTGCGGTGGCGCTCGTGGTGATCAGGTAGCCGGTGACGCCGACGTTGTCGGTGGCGGTGAAGGAGCTGACCGCAACGGT
>NZ_JAHCZI010000033.1 GCF_018501225.1 Geobacter hydrogenophilus
TTCTACGACGTGACAAAGAGCCTCCAGGTAGCCGGCGGCCTCGGCTATGACGTGTACAAGCGCGATGTCATGGACAACGACGAGATCGCCCGGACCTACTGGCTCGGCGGCAAGTACAAGCTGGCCAAGAGCATGGCCGCTTCCCTGCGCGTCGAAAACAACGTGAATGCCAGGTACGAGAACGACACGCAAGGACGCTTCGTCTTTGACTACGATTTCTAGAAAGGGGGAGAATCCGTGAAGAAATGGTTAATCGCACTACTGCTCCTCGCGGCGTCGACCTTCTCAGTTCAAATGGCGCGGGCCGACAAGATGTCGCACAAGGAGTATGCTTCGACCCCCCTAGCCGACTGCAATTCGTGCCACAAGGGAGAGGGGGTCGCCCCGAACCATGACGCAGACTGGCTCCGTGGGCACCGGGTTCTTGCCAGCAAGGCGGGAAACAACTGCTACCAGTGCCACACCCAGCAGTTCTGTCTCGACTGTCACAAGGGGGGCGGGATAGATGCCAACCTGTCGACCCGCAACTATCAGCGCGACTATGTACCCAAGAGCCACCGGACGGATTTCATCAACATCCATCCGATCAAGGCCCTGGACAATCCCCAGAG
>NZ_JAHCZI010000034.1 GCF_018501225.1 Geobacter hydrogenophilus
GTTGTGGCAGTCGGCGCAGACTACGGGTTGGCCGGCAAGCCCTTTCTGGACGGCCGCGGTTATGGCCGTGTTGGTGCTGGCGTGGCAGGCGGCGCACTGGAAGCCCCGCTGGGCGTGCAGGTCGGTCAGGCTGGTGATGTGGCAGGTGTTGCAGTCGGCGTAGGGAGCGCTGACCTTGCCGGTGTGGGCCGTGGGGTGGTTGTACTGGCCGTGGCAGGTGACGCAGTTGACGACCGTGCCGGCACGGCCGGCGGTGATGGCGTTCTGGACTTCGATCCGGGAGCTGGAGTGGCAGGTGGCGCAGGTGGAAGTCCGGGTCAGGTGCTCGTCAAGGACGGTCTTGGTGTGGCACTGGGCACACTCGGCTGCGGTCTGGGCCTTGTCGTGCTGGGCAATGTGGTTCACCGTGCCGTGGCAGTTGGCGCAGGATACCTGGATATTGTTCCGACCGTCGGTGATCGTTTTCTGAACGGTGGCGTTGGTGCTCTGGTGGCAGGTGGCGCAGGTGGAGGTCCGGTTCGTGTGCTCGTAGACAACTCCTTGTGTGTGGCACCCCGCGCAGTCAGCTGGCGTTACCACCATGTTGTGCTGGGC
>NZ_JAHCZI010000035.1 GCF_018501225.1 Geobacter hydrogenophilus
GAATCTTCCCCCGATAAAGTAGACACGGGTTACGCCATGCTCCACTCATACTCCTCCGGCGAAAGATAGCCAAGAGAGGAGTGCGTCCTTTTTGAGTTATAAAACTGAAGGTAGCTCCGGATGTGGTTCGACAGTGCCTGCGTGTTCGCGAATTTCGTACGATGGATGCCTTCGGCTTTCATCGAGTGAAAGAATGATTCCATCGTGGCGTTGTCTGTCATCTTTCCGCCAAGGCGGTTCATGCTCTGCACGAACCCGAGGCTGGCGAGCCGGTCGCGGAAGGTGTAAGCACAGTATTCGGAGCCGCGGTCGCTGTGGAAGATGATCCCTGGTTGCGGCTTTCTGTGCTCAACAGCGTTGTTAAACGCCCGCAGGGTGAGGTCGGTGTCCCGCCACTTGCTCATGGCCCAGCCGACGATCCGCCGGGAGAACTTGTCCAGAACGACGGCGAGGTAGCGCCATTTGCCGCCTGCTCTAAGATACGTGACATCTCCGGCCCACACCTGGTCCGGTCCGGTTGGGACGAT
>NZ_JAHCZI010000036.1 GCF_018501225.1 Geobacter hydrogenophilus
CTCAGTTCCAGGTCGGTGTTCTTGAAACCCTGCAGGTAGGCTGCCGCGCCAAAGGCGAGGTCGCCACCATGTCCCGATTCGTTGTCGAGGCCGAAGATAACGTTGCGGCCGCCGTACACGGACAGTGCAACGGGACCGACGTTCTTGAGATCGATCTGGCCGCCGTCGATGATGGCCGACCCGGCTGCCTGGTTGATAAACTGGCGTCCGAGACGGACATCGACCTTGTCGTACAGATCGCGATACTCACCATAGAGGTAGTAGAGTCTGCTGTTGAATCCTTCGCCGTTGTTCAGGTCCTGAGTGATCCTGCCGTAGCCGTAGATCGAAGCCTTTCCCTCTTTGTCGAGGTTGGTGACCGACAGGCGCAGGTACTCACCAAGCTCTACCTGTTTCCGGTCGTTGAAATAATTGTTGAACCA
>NZ_JAHCZI010000037.1 GCF_018501225.1 Geobacter hydrogenophilus
CCGATGGGAGCCATGAAGAGGCCATAGACCGCGATGGCGGTGGCAACGAGCTGGGTGCCGACGGTGGCGGCCAGAAGTGCCGTGGCCGGCCGGCTGCTCCAGAACGGCCCCCGCCCCCTGGCGGCGAAGATGGTGAGGTGTCCCGATACCGAGAGCTTCAGGTAGATGAGGCTCTGGATGACGTCGCGGCCGAGGCCCGAGAGCCGTTCCGCCAGGTAGAAGAGACCGAAGGAAGCGATGACGCCGACGATGCCAAGGACCGTGGAAACGCCGAGGACCACCGGCATGTTCCAGGATTGGGGCTCCGGGGCCGCCTCCTGACGGTCCACGGCGATAGCGAGAATCGCCCCGTCGTTCAGAAGCGCCAGAAGCACGATCATCACCGCCGTGACCGGATAGAAGTTGAAGACAAG
>NZ_JAHCZI010000038.1 GCF_018501225.1 Geobacter hydrogenophilus
GTCCCATAGGCGATCGCTGCAGGCGCTGCCCAGGTGATGGTCGGTACCTGCTTGGCAACAACCGGGAGGCCCACGCTCGCCGTGGCACCGTTGTAGTTCGTGGTGTCAGTCGGGGCAAAGGAGGCGGACAGCGTCTGGGTCCCGGCGGTGGTCAACACGGTGCCGGAAGCCGGGGTGTAGGTGAAGCTGCCGGCAACGTTGGCCGTGGCATTCAACTGGGTGCTGCTGAGAGTGCTGCCGACGTAGACGGCGCTTGGCGTGGCCCACGTAATGGTCGGAGTGGCTTTGTTCACCGTGAGGGTTACGCTCTTGGTGGCCGTGGTGTAGGTGGCGGTGTCAGTCGGGGTGAA
>NZ_JAHCZI010000039.1 GCF_018501225.1 Geobacter hydrogenophilus
GTTGCGGTCAGCTCCTTCACCGCCACCGACAACGTCGGCGTCACCGGCTACCTGATCACCACGAGCGCCACCGCGCCTGCGGCATCGACCACCGGCTGGACAGCCACCGCCCCGACGAGCGTGACCGCCGTTGCCGGCAATAACACCTTCTACGCCTGGGCAAAGGATGCGGCGGGGAACGTCTCGCTCGCCAAGAGCGCCAGCGTGACGGTCACCCTTCCCGACACCACCGTCCCTGTCGTAAGCGCCTTCACCCTTCCTGCCACCTCTACAAGCCTCACCGTTGCGGTCAGCTCCTTCACCGCCACCGACAACGTCGGCGTCACCGGCTACCTGATCACCACGAGCGC
>NZ_JAHCZI010000003.1 GCF_018501225.1 Geobacter hydrogenophilus
CGCCATCGCGGTCTATGGCCTCTTCATGGCTCCCATCGGCTGGGCATGGGGCGGGATCGTCTGGGCCTACGCCCTTGCCTGGTTCGTGATCGAGGACCGGGCAAAGCTGGGGGCCTATCGCATCTTCGACCGACGGGCTCCGGGACTGTTGGAAAAAGTACGGCGTTGATGATATTCAACCTCCTGGCACTGCCGAAGGCATCCGCTATGCGCTAATAATGTTGTCACAATGATGAAAATTGGTGTATTGAGTGTTGTGGTTTTGCCGTCTCATTAGAGCACCATGCCAGAGGTCGGCGGATTATTTCATTTCATCGGAAGGAGAAGTTTCGTGAAGAAGACGGTTGTTGCAGTGGTAGGGATGTTGCTGTCGGCGACAGCGGCGCATGCGGAACACAAACTGCTGATCACCGACGTTCTGGAGCAGAAGCAGATGGAGGCCCAGGCCCGCTTCGAGTACTCCCACACCAGAGGGGATATCAGCAGCCCCATCGACGGTTCGGGGACACGGACGACCAATACCCTCGAATCCGCGTATTCCCTCGGCGTCGGTCTCGGGCATGGTCTGGAGATGACCGCCTCGATTCCGTTCGTCTTTAACGAGCGGGCAAAGACGGAACTGAGCGCTGTCGAGGCTGAATTTGAAAAGCGTGACGGCTTCGGCGACTTTGCACTCGAAGCCAAGTATCGGCTGCTTGGCGGCGAAGAGGAGCCGTTCACCCTTGTCACCGGCCTCGGCCTGAAATTCGATACCGCCCGGAAGAAGGACGCAGGGACAGGCACGACGGACGTGAGTCCCTTTATCGCGGCAAGCGCAAACCTTGGCCACCATTACCTCCCCTATGCCAGCTACCGTGCGACCATCAGGAACCACGACATGCAGGACACCCATACCCTTTCCCTCGGCCTCGAGAAGGAGCTTAACCATACGGTAACGCTCGACGCGAAGATCGATGCCAACTTCAATACCTCGACCTCTGTCATGAGTGCCAACGAGGATTTCGTCTTCGAAGTGTCGAGTTATCTTCAGGTGGCGCACAACTTCTATCTGATTCCTTCCGTGGCCTACACGGTCGCCACCGATGCGACCGACAAGGCTGCAGAACTCCACCTAGGCCCGGCTGACGGATTCCGCGGCGGCCTCTCCCTCTATTACCTTTTCTAAGCGTACGTTTCGCACGATAAACCCGATTCCGGGCTTAGATCCCATAAAGAAAAGTCCTCGCTCAACAGCGGGGACTTTTCTTATGGGACCATCAGCATTGTGGAGAGCCATTCATTGTTAGCCCTCCCGGCGCACCGTACCAATGTTAGGGTGGCACCGGGCCGTGGATATCCACGACAAGGAGGGTGCAGTCATCCTCCGGAGGGTCGACGGCGCCGAACGAGCGGAGGTCCGCGAAGACGCGGTCGAGAAACTCCAGGTGGTCAGGGACGTTGCCCGCCAGCGCCTCCTTGAGGCGCTCCAGGCCGAACCGGTCCCCGGCGGGATTGACGGCTTCGATGATCCCGTCGGTATAGAGGAGCAGGCGATCGCCTGCTTCCAGACTGAACGAGGCGGGAGGGATGTCGAGGGTCCCGAAATAGCCGAGGGGGTTGGTGGTCGGGGAAAGCTCGATGATGCCGTCGGCGCGGCGGATTAGGGGAGGGACATGCCCGGCGTTGATGTAATCCAGTTCCAGGGTCGTCGGGTCGATGATTCCCATGAAGAGGGTGGTCGAAAAATAGAGGTCGAACGTCCGGGACCGCTCGGCAAAATGGGAGAGAAAGGCATTTACCTGCGCGGCCAGTTCCTTCGGTTCGATCTGGTCGAATGCCGCATGGTGGATGAATCCGTAGAGCATCGACATCACGACGGATGCGTGGAGGCCGTGGCCGGTGACATCACCGACAATGAGGGCCAATCGGCTGTCCGGCAGGGTGATGGCGTCGAAATAGTCCCCGCCCAGCATCCCGGCCGTGCGGTTTTTCACGCCGATGCAGTTCCAGGTGCAGACCGGAGAACTCTTCGGGAAAAGGAGCCGCTCCACCTCCCGGGCCAGTTTCAGCTCGAACGGATCTATCCGCAAGCCACCCTTTCCGCGCTTTTCCTCAGTCATGGTCGCCCAGATCCTTTTCCGCTTTCAGAAAAAGGATGTTGTTTTCCAGGTGCACGTGCTTGTGGAGGTCGTCCTCGAACTCCTTCAGCTTCCGGTAGGTGACCGCGTAGGTGTTGCAGACTTCGTCGGGGATTGCGAAATCTCCGGCGAGATGCCGGATGGCGTGAATCGCATCACCCACCTCCTCGTGCTCCCGGCGGAGTCTCGCCAGATCCCCCCGGATGGCGTCGATATCCTGCCGTTCCGGCCTCTTCCCCGCCTTCCTCGCCGCATCGGCCCGTTTCACGGCCGGAAAGAAGATTTCCTCCTCCTCGCGCAGATGGGTTGCCAGATCGGCGGCAACCTTCTCGAAGATCGCGGCGATCTCCTTCACTTCGGCATGGCGGCTGCCGTGGACTTCGGCGACCTTGCGGGCGTACAGGGCGATCTGCCCGGCATTGTCCTTGATGTAGGCATGGTGGACGGCAACGATGTAGTCGGCCAGGAACGGGAGTTCCCACGCCGCAAAGTTCTGGCTCCGCTCAATCGGTTCCCTCTTCGCTGCTTCGATCTCCCGCAGGATAAGGGATGGGTCGATCCCTTTCTGTCGGCAGGCAGTATCAAGGGGAACATTGCCGCCACAGCAGAAGTCGATCCCGTGCCGTTCGAACACCTCCGCCGTCCGGTAATCCTCGGCCACGAACCCGCCGATGGTCCTGATAGCGCCTGCATCTTCCTGCTGCGTCTTTGTGTCTTCCATCAGTCCCCTCCTGAACAGTCGTTGTACCCAACGTTATCGCATTCCCCTGCGAGGTCAAGCCTCCTCCCCCCGCTTGTTCTTCCCGGAAGAGGCAGGCGTGGGAGCCCGGATTTGTATTTCCCGGAAAAGGTTGTACTGTTGACTGTGCGCCCGCCTGATATCAGATGGTTGTGATGGACGATATGTCCCAATGTCCAAGGATGGAAGCGGGGAAGGAGGGACGCACATGGCCGAACGAATCACGCCGGTCGAAACCCTTTCGCCCTGGTGGCGGAATTCCGTCATCCTGGTCCTCGTGCTCGGGTTCACGGTGCTGATCTGGATTGCCGTCCGGAGCTACCAGGATGCGCCGCCGATCCCCGACAGGGTGGTGAGCGGGGACGGCACAACCATCTTCACGGGGGATGACATCCTTGCGGGACAGCAGGTGTTCCTCAGATACGGCCTCATGGAGAACGGGACTATCTGGGGGCACGGCGCCTACCTGGGGCCCGACTTCTCGGCGGAATACCTCCACACCCTGGCGGGCGATACTGCCCAGTCCCTCGCCCGCCAGCGCCATGGCCGGGATGCCGGAGGGCTCAATGCCGTGGAGCGGGAAAGCGTTGCCGGCGCGGTCGAAACCCTTCTGAAAGAGAACCGCTATGATTTCCGGACCCGGACCCTCACCTACCTGGAGCCCGAAGCGGCTTCGTACCGGCAGCAGATCCAGAAATGGCGGGCCTATTTCTCCCACCCCACAAACGATGGGGGACTTCCCGGCGCCTACATCAACGATCCGCGAGAACTGGAGCAGCTTACCTCCTTTTTCGCCTGGACCGCGTGGGCTTCGGTCGCCAACCGTCCCGGCAAGCCGTATTCCTACACGAACAACTTCCCCTATGACCCGGCGGTCGGCAACCGACCCACCAGCGATGCCTTCCTCTGGAGCGCCCTGAGCCTGATCATGCTCCTGGGCGGCACCGCGGCGGTTCTGTTCGCCTTCGGCAAGTTCGATTTCCTCGGTTGGCAGGGGAGGGGAGAGCATATCCATCCCCAGATGCTCCCCGGCGCCACCACCGACAGCCAGCGGGCCACGATCAAGTACTTCGTCGTCGTGGCGCTCCTCTTCCTCGCCCAGACCCTGGTGGGAGGGGCAACCGTCCACTACCGGGTCGATCCGGGGAGTTTCTACGGCATCGACATCTCCTCCCTCCTCCCCAGCCATATCCTCCGCACCTGGCATCTGCAACTGGCGATATTCTGGGTTGCCACCGCCTACGTGGCCGGGGGGCTCCTTCTGGCCCCGTCCCTCGGCAAGGAGCCCAAGGGGCAGGTGTGGGGGATCAATTTCCTCTTCGGCGCCCTGGTCGTTGTCGTGGCGGGGAGCCTCGCCGGCGAAATGCTCGGTGTCCGGCAGATGCTCGGCTCACTCTGGTTCTGGTTCGGCCACCAGGGGTGGGAATACCTCGACCTGGGGCGCGCCTGGCAGATCCTCCTGGCGGTGGGGCTTTCGGTCTGGGGGTTCCTCCTGTTCCGGGCGCTCATCCCGGCCCGGCAGGACCCGGAGCGCCGCGAGATCGCCTCCCTCTTCCTGTACGGCGCCCTGGCCATACCGCTTTTCTACCTCCCCGCCATGTTCTTCACCGGCACCACCCATTTCTCCGTGGTGGACACCTGGCGGTTCTGGATCATCCACCTCTGGGTCGAGGGTTTTTTCGAGGTCTTCGTGACCGCCATGGTGGCGGTCATTTTCTACAATCTCGGCATGGTATCCCACCTGACCGCGGCGCGGGTGGTCTACCTGGATGCGCTCCTCTACCTGGGAAGCGGCATCGTCGGCACCGGGCACCACTGGTACTGGACGGGGCAGTCCGCCGTCACCATGGCCCTCGCCGCCATGTTCTCGGCCATGGAGGTGGTTCCTCTGACCCTCCTCACCCTCGATGCGTGGGACTTCGTCAAGCTCTCCCGGGGACACTGCGACATCTGCAACAGGCCGGTCTCCATTCCGCACAAGTGGACCTTCTACTACCTGATCGCCGTCGGTTTCTGGAATTTCGTCGGTGCCGGTGTCTTCGGCTTTCTCATCAACCTCCCCATCGTCAGCTACTTCGAGGTGGGTACCATGCTCACCCCGAACCATGGCCACGCCGCCATGATGGGGGTCTTCGGCATGCTTGCCGTGGCACTCACGGTCTTTGCCCTGCGCCAGGTGTTGACCGACGAGCAGTGGGCCGGTCCGGAGAAATTCGTGAGGGTCTCCTTCTGGGGGCTGAACATCGGCCTGGCCCTCATGGTGGTAACCAACCTCTTCCCCGGCGGAGTGCTCCAGCTCTTCGATGTCCTGGACCACGGCTACTGGCACGCCCGGGGGCCCGGATTCCTCCACGGGACGATCCCCCGCCTCATCGAATGGTTTCGCATGCCGGGGGACCTCGTTTTTATCGCCCTGGGCGCATTCCCGCTTCTGGCCGCCACGGGGCTCACCTACCGGATGGTGAGGAAACGGTCGTGAAGGAGGAAGAGGCTCGCGCATATCCAACGGCAGTGGTTCATTAACCCCCCCGAAAAGGAGACAGCCATGACAAAAGCACCATTGGTGGACAAGGACGTATGTATCAGTTGCGGGCTCTGCGTGGACAACGTTCCCGACGTGTTCCGCTTCGATGACGACAACAAGGCGGAATGCTTCGACCCCAACGGCGCCGCTGAGGATGTCATCCAGAGCCAAGCAATCGATGCCTGTCCGGTATCGTGCATCAGCTGGAGCACCGACGCCGGTTACCTGAAGAGCTTTGCCTGAGGGCGTCGAACCCTGTCAGGCACCCATGCAGCTCACGCTCTACACCGTTGGTCATTCGACGCGCAGCCTGGAGGACTTCGTGGCGCTGCTGCGGGCGCACGGCATCAGGCAGCTTGCGGATGTGCGCACGATACCCCGCTCACGGCACAATCCCCAGTTCAATCGCGACACCCTGGGAACGTTTCTCCGCAACCGCCGTATCGGCTACCGGCACATGAAGGAGCTGGGAGGGCTTCGGCATGCCCGGGCCGATTCGGTGAACATGGGGTGGCACAATGCCTCTTTCCGCGGTTTTGCCGACTACATGCAGACACCGGTGTTTGCCGCGGCCTTGGAAAAGCTTATCGCTCTGGCCAGTAAACGACCGACCGCCATCATGTGTGCCGAGGCGGTTCCCTGGCGGTGCCACCGCTCGCTCATCGGCGATGCGCTCGTTGTCCGGGGGATCGAGGTGAAGGACATCATGGGGATAAACAGCGTGAAACAGCACCTCCTGACCGCCATGGCGAGGGTCGAGGAGGGGCAGGTAACCTATCCGGTTGAAGGGGAGGAGAATAGCGGCGCTTCCTCTTGCGGGATTGGTGGAGGGGATGGGCCGTAAGCAAAACAGGCATAACGCATAGAATACTTGCCGCCATGAGCTAAGGAGAATTGTGCCACTCGAGGTACAATAATGGAGGAGCCCGTGAAAAAGATCACCGTCAAGGTTGTCGGCGTTATGCACTCGTCCGCGAAGCTTGTGTGACCGGAGGCGCCTGTGGCGATCGTTGCCGCCATTTGCGGCGTTACCCTGATCGTGGTGGTGCTCTGGGAGGGGTTTGAGACCATTGTGCTCCCCCGCCGGGTGACCCGCCGGTTCCGCATGACCCGCTTTTTCTACCGGCGCACCTGGCTCCCCTGGGTAACGATGGTCAACGCCTGTGTCCCGCCGCGGCGGCGGGAAACCTGGCTGAGCTTTTTCGGCCCCCTGTCGCTCATCCTCCTGCTCAGCATCTGGGCCTTCGGGTTGATCGTCGGCTTCGCCCTCCTCCACTGGGGGCTCGGCTCGGCCATCGTAACCCATGACGGGAGCAGCGGGTTTCTCGTCGACCTCTACCTGAGCGGCACCACGTTCTTTACCCTCGGGCTGGGGGACGCGGTTCCCCGGAGCACGGCCGCGCGTTTCCTCGTGGTGCTCGAATCGGGAATGGGGTTCGGCTTTCTCGCCCTCGTGATCGGCTATCTGCCGGCCCTCAACCAGTCGTTCGCCAGCCGTGAGGTGAGCATCTCGCTCCTGGATGCTCGTGCCGGCTCACCTCCCACCGCCTCCGAAATGCTTCGCCGCCACGGCCACGAGCGTGGGATGGACGCGCTCCGGCAACTCCTCCACGAGTGGGAGAACTGGTCGTCGGAGTTTCTGGAAGGGCACCTCTCCTATCCGGTCCTTGCCTATTTCCGCTCCCAGCACGAGAACCAGTCGTGGCTGGGGGCACTGACGGCGATCCTGGACACCTGTGCCCTCCTCATGGCCGGCGTGGACGGGGCCTGCGAGCGCCAGGCGGAACTCACCTTCGCCATGGCCCGCCACGCCGTGGTCGATCTCTCCCTGGTCTTCAGGACCAAGCCGCAGGAGCCCGCGCCACCACGGCTTCCGCCCGAAAAGCTGGAGGATCTCCGCGCCCTTCTGGCGGAAAGGGGGCTGAAGCTCCATGAAAGGGATACCGTTGACCGGAAGCTGACCGAGCTGCGCTGGATGTATGAGCCCTATGTCCATGCCTTGGCAGCGTACTTCCGGGTCAAGGTTCCCCCCTGGATCGCCGCGGAAAACCAGCCGGACAACTGGGAGGTGAGCGTCTGGGAGCGTCGCACCGTCAACAGAAAGGTTGCGGACAAGGCCAAGGGGGAGCATTTTTAGTCGCCGTGCACAATGGTCTGTGCGGTCTTCTATGGCCTGATCTCGACAATGGTGCCATTGGGCGCTAACATGTCAATTTCCTCGATTTCCTCGTCCGTTACGGCAATGCACCCCTTTGTCCAGTCAACCCCTGTGTGAGCATCTCCAACCCACGAGAAGCCATTCTTGATGCCGTGAATCATGATGTTTCCGCCCGGAGAAACCCCGAGTTCCCGCGCGCGCTTCCTGTCTCTCTCGTTGGGGTAGGAGATATGGAGGGCCCGGTGATAACGGCTATCCCTGTTTCTGGCATCGATGGTGTAGGTTCCCTCCGGGGTTTTGTTGTCGCCTTGCCGTTCTTTCGGGCCGATGGGGTCTCCCCCCAGGGCGATCTTGTACGTTTTGAGCACCGACCCCTGTGAGATCAGCATCATGCGTCGTGCCTGCTTGTCTATCAGGATCTTGTCGAGCGATGGCTTCCGGATGGCGTAGGCAAACACATTTTTTTCAAGCGCTTCAATCTTTTCCCGCAGGGTAGCGATCTCATCCTCTTTGCCTGTGATCTCGCGCTGGAGGGTTTCGATCCTTGTTTGCTGCGTGGCAATCGTCGTGTCCTTGACCGGGACATTATTGATATACGATACCATCGTCTGACTGTTCTGCCGGTAGTGGCTCCCGGGATAATCCTTTATGACCCGCTGGAAGCACTCCAGGGATTTCTGATAATCTTTGCGCTCGTTCTTCGGATACGAATAAACGATACCCATCTCGAAGAGGGCCCTGTCGCCCGCCGCCGGTTGCTGGTCGATAATCTGCTCGTATTTGCTCAGCGAGGCCTGGTAGCTGCCCTGATTAAACAAGTCATTCGCTTCTTCAAAGGTCGGCTTGGACTGAAGGTGACCGCATCCCGTCATCAGCATCGGTGTTACCAGGATGCCGATACGAAAGAGGCTAAGGCGTTTGCCCGGCCGGCTTTGTCTTGGTGCCGTATATGCCAAAGACCGTCCGGATTCCGCAGACGGTCCACGGTGAAAGATTCCCGGTCCCCTCATCTCCTCACCCCTTGCTGGAATCATCAGGAATATCCCGTGCCGGGAGCCTGATGCCCGCTTGTTCGAATGGTCCGGTCGGACTCACCTGCCGGATAAGGAAATGGCAGGGCGCTGGGACCCTGCCACTTCTTGTCCGGGGCGCCGCAGGCAACGCTACGGCCCCCTTGAATGTGCCTTACTTCCTCATGGATCTCTGGAAAGTAGCGTCTGCCTTTTTCGCCTTTTCATCGGCGATCCGTTCCCTTTCCTCAGCCGCCTTTATAGCACTATCGGCGCGGGCTGTGGCATCATCTGCCTTTGCTTTGGCCGCATCGGCTGAGGCCTTGGCTGCTTGTGCATCCTGCACTGCCTGCTCGACTTTCGCACCAAGCATTTTTTGATCCGCCTGCACTCTCTCCAGGTCACCGGAGGTTGCACAACCAATCATAGTGACAGGGAGAACGAGCAACATTGCGAACAGCAAGAGAGTCCCTTTCATCGCTAATCACCTCCTTTCTCTCTAGGTAGCCCAGCCAGGAAGAGGGTTGTCTACTTTCTGGCTGGATCAATCAGTATGCCGTCGATTTCCAAATCGATCTTCAGGCGTTTGGCCGCATCCCTGGCCCCACTGCCATCAGTGAAAGGGCCGGCGATAACTCGGTAGGCGTTACCCTTTGCCAAGACCCGTGCCGGTATCGGAGGGCCCTGGTGGTTGATGATGGCGGCAATCCTCCGGGCCTCAAGCTCGTTACGCACATCGGCAGCCAGAACATACCAGGCATCCGGTTTCAGGTCCGGGATTTCCGGTCTGCCGTGCAATGTGTCCGGGTGCCTGACTTCCATGGTTTGCGGAACCCCTTTTTCACTCCCCTGACGCAGTTCAAAGATGGGAACTGGAATCCCCCGGGCCTCGGTCTGTACTTTCTTGATTTTTGTCCAGTCGAGCGTGCGGCCTGTTTTCTTTTCAATGGCTCTCAACTTTTCATATATCTTCGCCAGTTCGAGAGTGCCCGCGTCTTCCAGCGGGGTATGGGCTTCCAGGTAAAGCACCCCATCGCGCTGACCGATGAGATAGGGCTGGTTGACAATGGCCACCGGGGTGTTGACCGGCGTGTCGTTATAGAGCACCTTGATGTTTTCCGGATAGAGCCTCATGCAGCCATTGGTTGCCTTAAGCCCGATGCTGGCCGGCTTGTTCGTGCCATGGATCAAATACCCCGGCTTGCTCAGGTAGAGAGCGTATTCTCCCAGGGGATTCTCCGGCCCCGGCGGAACTTCCGGGGGGAGCGGGTCCCCCTTCTTTCGATGGTCCTCGGCAATCGAAGCAGGCACATGCCAGGTCGGCCGGGCCGCCTTGCGATACACCCGCGCTGGGCCGGTGGGGGTAGGGCGCTCCTTGGTGCCGACGCCGACCGGGTAGGTGGATACCGCCATGGAGGTGCCATCGCCCTTGTACTGAAAGAGCCTCATTGTGGCGACGTTGACCACAATCCCTCGTCTCGGGGTGTCCGGCAGGACAAAACTGAGGGGCAGGATGACCGGTTTTCCGGCCTCGGGCGCCCAGACGTCCATTCCCGGATTGGCGGCGCTGAGTGCCGTGATCCCCAGGCCGAAATGTCTCGCAATATCCGGGAGCGTATCCCCCTGTTCAAGCCTGACGACGGCAAGTCGGCCAATGACGTCGTTTCCATTGGCAACAAAAAAATCATTTCTTTCGATCTCTGCGGCAAGATGGTCTGGCGCAAGCGATGGTTGCTCCTGGGTACCTCTGAGTACAGCGCATCCTTGAAGAGATAAAATACATACCCCTAGAGCGATCAGGCGAAAACAAGCGGAAGAGAGGGACATGTCAGCGATTCGGCACATGGATTACGTTCGGTACCTTTCTCGATAATGGGTAAAGTTCCGCGCCAAGACACAAAAAAGCCGGGACCTCATATCGTGTGATATTTCGGCAACCCGGCTGTCTCAGGGAGACCCTATAGGCTTTCCGCCCCATTCTCGCGAATGGTTTAGTATTATCGTCTACCACCAACTATTCTTGTTGCAGTTTTCCGGCGACCACAGGCCCCGCCATGATGCGGTGCCCTTCAAAGACGCACTCCTTGTCGGCTCGGCCTCCAGTCATGGTTTGGACAATAAAAAAAGCCGGGACCAAATATCGTGTGATATTTCGGCAACCCGGCTGTCTCCATGAGACCCTATAGGCTTTCCGCCCCATTCTCGCGAATGGTTAAGTATTGTCGTCTATCTCTCAAGCAAAATTTTCGGCAATGTTACATCACTATGGGGCTTTGTCAATAGTATTCTTGAATCCCCGGGGGACAAACACAGACAAAGGCTGGAAGAGCCGTTCAAGATCATCCTCGCCCTGGCCAAAGAAGGCGACAACCAGCTCGGCACCCGTGCAAATACTGAAGGAGGGCAACCAGTTTCGTTGGCAAAGGCCGCAGATTCACCCCACCGGATAAAACGCCGAATCCTGAATTTCGTACTCTCGAACATGGAGCGACGGAGCACTGGTCGCGAATTGCCGGAACCCCTTTGATTTACTGGCAGTTACAGCGGCAGAGTTGTGACAAAAAAAGGCCGCCAACCCTATGGATGACGGCCTTCGTTCGATTTGGCTCACGATGTCGCACGAACTTAGAACCTTTTTCCGTTCACCACCATGCGAGCTTCTGGTCATGCTGGGGGAGTATTAGAACTGTATTTCCAAGGGACGTTCTTGTTCATCGGACGGCCCGTCGCTTCAACTCTTCGATTATCCAGGTGTCGCTCGGCGCCAGGGTGTCACGTTTCTGCATCTCAAGGGCAATGTCCAGCGCCTTTGCTGCGTAGGAGCTGTCGTTGGTCGCTTCGCTCAGCTTCACATAACTCACGATCAGGTCGCGCTGCCACCCGGCATTGCCCGGATCGGCCTTGGCCAGCCGCTCGCGGATGGCGAGGGAGGCGCGGAAGCTGGTGAGCGCCGCCGGCAGGTCCCCCTGGGCGCGCCCGACTAAATACTTTTCCACCCAATGATAAGTGTCTCTCTGCGCGGGAAAACATCCTGTAGCAAGAGCTATAAATGAAAGTCCCCAGCGGCCTCAGGCTGGTAAAGGATTTCTTCAATTTTGAACTTTTTTGCTGCTGAACGAATGCACCATTTTATGGTGTCGCCAACAGAATAACCAAGAGTTGCAGTGCCGATAGGAGAAACTGCGGAGATCTTTCCTCCCTCAATATTTGCTTCCTTGGGAATACCAGAGTTAAGACCATCTCCTTGCCGGTATTCAGGTCGCGCAGCCTGAATTTGGAGTTCATTGTTACAATGTTTGGAGGAATGTCTTGCGAGTCAACAATCTTGGCTACCGATAACTCCGCTTCCAGTTTCTGAGATCATCGCGATCTCGGTAATTGAACTCCTTCGCTGATTCGAGCAGATATTCAAGCCTCGATACGTCGTATTCAGTTATGTATATTGTCCTTGCGTCCATAATATAATGTGCCCTTTCAATAATAATCCTGCAGTCATGCTGTGCTATGGGACTAAAACATCAGCGAGCAATCTAAAACCCGTGCAACCATCCCTACGCTACGTGATCATTTGAGATCCGTGCGTTTCACCATCCCTCCATCAACGTCACCCAAAGGGTGAGTCAGGATAAATGCCGATTCATCTATCTCCTGGGCGACAAACTTTACGCTGCCGATCTCAAGCCTGGTGACAACACAATGCAAAATATCCTGCTCCGATCCTGACATGCCGCGACGACCGGTGTAGATGGTAACGCCATGATGCAATCGGTTAACGATGGCATGCCGTATCGCGTCGCTCTGTCTCGAGATGATGATAATAGCGGTGTACTCCTCGATGCCGTGGATCAGAAAATCAATGGTTTTCGAGGCAGCCAAGTAAGTGAGAATCGAATAGAGTGCTGACTCAATCCCGAGGATAAATGCTGCTGTCGAAAAGATGAAAACATTCAGAATAAGTATGACATCGCCGACTTTCAACAGATGCGAACTCTTGCTGACAAGAACAGCGGCGATCTCAGTACCATCGAGAACAGCACCTCCTCGTATTGCGAGCCCGATGCCCGCCCCGATGAAGAACCCTCCAAATACGGCGGTCAATAGCTTGTCAGGGGTGATATCAGGGAAATTGACCAACGCGATACATACGGCTAGTCCGGCTATAGCCAACGTACTTTTAAATGCGAACCTGCCGCCAATCTGTCGATAGCCGAGAGCTATGAACGGGAGATTGATAAGCAGAATGAGAATCGGCAGCGGGACTCCCAGCACCTTTGACAGTAGCATCGAGATACCGGTAACCCCGCCATCGATAAAGTGGCTGGACATCAAAAATCCCTTCAACCCCATGCCTGCCGAAAAGATTCCGAGGACAATCAGTGTTATGTTAATTATTTCCCGCTTCAGAGATTTCATATTGATAGCCCCTCTCTGCCCCCAAAAAGGTGTTAAGCCTGCATCTCTATTTACTGCCAACTTCTGTCTATGGCGTTTCCACTGGAGATTCTTTCAACCTCACGGGACTGCCCCGCCGATTTTCCAATTCCGCAACAATCGGACTCGCGATAAATATCGACGAGTAGGTGGCAATGACTACTCCGGCAACCAAGGCAAGTGCAAAATCATGGATGACTTCGCCTCCGAACAGATACAGCGATATTGCTGCCAGAAAGGTGGTCAGTGAGGTGATCACTGTTCGTGACAGCACTTCATTGATGCTCGTATTGAACAGGCGCTCCAATGACCCATCAAGGTTCTTGTTCAGGTTCTCCCGTATCCGGTCGAAGACCACAACCGTGTCGGTCAGGGAGTAGCCGGCAATCGTCAGGACAGCGGTAACGAACAGCAGATTGATCTCCTTGTTCATGCAGTAGAACAGGGCAACCATTGCCAGCACGTCATGGAGTGTGGCAACTATAGCGCCAACACCGAATTTGAAATCAAAACGCCAGGCAACATAGATAATAATCCCGACCATAGAGAGTCCCATCGCTACCAAGGTATCCGTCTTGAGCTTGTCACCAATCGAAGGGCCGATCTCCGTGGAACTTTCTACGACAAAGTCATTGCCGGGAAACTCTTTCTTGAAGGCCTCGTTGATGGCCTCAGCAACATTCCCTGTTGCCATGCCGGTCTTGCCGACCTTGATCAGCAGCCGGTTGCCCTCTTTGATCTCCTGCAACTGTGCCTCCTTGAGGCTGTTCCGGGCAAGAAGTGTCCGGGCCGTTTCCAGAGGAACAGGCTGGTTGAATTTGAGCTGTACCGATGTTCCCCCTGAAAAGTCGATCCCCATATTGGCGGCATTTCTGGATACCTGTACAATGCCGATGATCCCCACGATAGCGATAATAGTTGAAATGACGAAGGTGATCTTTCTCATGCCGATAAAGTCGATCTTGGTATTTTTGATAAGCTGCATTGTTTTCTCCTATATGCTGAGCCGCTTGACCTGAAAGCGGTTGAGTATGCTGTCAAAGACCACCTTGGTTGTGACAAGCGAGGTAAAGAGATTGATTAAGACGCCGAGGCTTAACGAAACGGCAAAGCCCTTGACCGGTCCGGTGCCGAACTGGAAGAGCACTGCCGCAGTTATCAGGGTGGTCACGTGTGAGTCCATGATGGTCAGGAATGCCTTGTCGTAACCGGCATCAATGCTCATCCTGGGTGTCCTGCCAAGCCTGATCTCTTCCTTCACCCGTTCAAAGATGAGGACGTTGGAATCAACCGACATGCCGATCAACAGGACAATGGCGGCAATGCCGGGCAAGGTCAGCGTTGCACCGAGTGCAGCAAGCGCTCCCATGAGATACAAAACATTCAGCACCATGCCGAGATTAGCCACCAGACCTGCCATTCGGTAGTAAATCACCATGAACACCACCACCAGGCCTACGCCGACCGCTCCGGCAAGCAATCCTTTGTTGATCGAATCAACCCCTATGGAAGGTCCGACCGTGACATTCTGCACGATCTTCACCGGAGCTGGGAGCGAACCTGCGCGAAGCACAATCGCCAGGTCCGCAGCCTCTTTCTCGCTAAAGTTTCCTGAAATCTGGGCACTACCGCCGGATATCCGCTCACGAATCACCGGCGCCGAGTAGACGGTGCCATCCAAAACTATGGCGAATCGCTTCCCCACATTGGCTGCGGTCACTTGGTCGAACAGTCTGGCGCCGGTCGAATTGAAGTCTATTGATACGTATGGCTGGTTGTACTGCGAGTCAATCCGCACCTGAGCATCGGTGAGAAGATCGCCAGTTATTGCGGCTTTCCTCTTCACAGCAAGAGGTACATCCGTTACTACGGTGCTTGACGGGTTGGCTACCTTCTCTACCAGGATTTCATAATCTTCCGGGATGGATCCAGGTGTGGCTGTGGTGCCGCTGATTCCTTCATCAACCATCTTGAACTCAAGTCGCGCAGTCTTGCCAATCAGCTCTATAGCTCGCTTGGGATCCTTGATTCCCGGAAGCTGAACGACAATATGGTTGATACCTTCCCGTTGAATGGTCGGCTCCGATACGCCGAACTGGTCGATTCTGTTACGGATGGTTTCAAGTGCCTGAGCTGCTGCCTTGTCCTTCCTGTCCTGAACAACGCTTTTGTCCATACGGAGCTGAAGGGCCACGAATCCCTTATCTTCAAACGGAGGAATCAGTTCATACTCGGGGTACTTATTCTTGATCAACTGCTGCGCACTTTCAGCGGTTCCTTTGTCGTAGAGCGTTAACTGCACCAAGTCTTCGCCAATTCTGGCAACCTGCTTATAACGGACATGCGCGGCATTCAATGAATCTTCCAGGTCAGTGGCAACCAGGTCCAGGGTTCCTTCTATTGCCTTCTGTGTCTCCACTTCCATGACGAGATGGGTTCCACCCTGGAGATCAAGTCCAAGATTGATCTTGTCCTTGGGAAGGACCCCTGTCCACCAGGAAGGCAATTGGGCCACCACTGTCGGTGTAAGATAGATAAACGATATCAGCGCGAAAATCAGGATGAGACTCACGCGCCATGAATGATTGGTCATGGGTGATGTTCCTTTCAATTATGGCGGCCGACGGCTACCCCTGGATTCCAGCATAAGGGCAGACCGGCACACGAACCAAAGGCTGAAGGAAGGCTTTGCTTTAATGCCCAACAGGGCAAGAAAGATAAGGATTCATCGCCTATGGCAGTGCCAATGGCACCACAAAGGTTATGATAATTAACGGGTTGTCAAGTTTTGAGGAAACTACAGGGTTTAAGCGGGTGGAGCTCTCGCGGGAATGGATGCAATTACAGCAGAAATAAAGGATTGAGATTTATTCTGTGGCGGATAAATGTGGGCGAAAAGATTCTTAAAATCATACGAATTGCTGGAAAGAGCTAAAAAATGGGCAGTTTTTACGGTCTTGTATTGGGAGTGCTTTACCTGCGTATTGACAACGGCACTATTGGATGTTTTGGCTTTTTGTGTACTTGATAGTTTGAGTTCCTGCGGATTGTGGAAATTAGGTACTCTTATCCCTTGGGAAATAAATAGAACTGCCGCCAGCATGACGAACGGCAAAAAGCATTTCCTGTTTGTGGGATAAACTCCTAACAATTTCATAGAACAAACCTATACGAAACCATTATCAGGCGCAAGCAGTCTTAAGTATTATTGTGTATTATCAGATTTTTACGACTCCCCTCCCATATACCGAACCGCAGTTAAACCTACTGAAAACGCACATGGTTATTCTGATGCCATTACACTGGCCATCTGATACACAGCAAAAACTTGTAACGTTCTAATGTTAAAGGGAAATAAAGTTAGGGCAGTTTTGGAAAATAATTGAGAGAAAAAACAAATGGCCGATTTCTTTAAAGAAATCGGCCATGGTTTTTATGGCTCCCCAGCGCGGACTCGAACCACGGACAAGGCGGTTAACAGCCGCCTGCTCTACCGACTGAGCTACTGGGGAATGAGTTGTTTCCGTAAGTTGTTAACCCTACGGTGCTCTTTGCTGGTTTTTGGCTACAAGCACATGTTGCAAGTACTTGAATTTACGTTCCGAAAACCTTGTAGCGCAAAGCGAAAATTTTTTTATCACACCAGATTTGGGATGTCAATAACATTCCTGCAGATAAAAGGCTGTGGTTCGAGGGTCACAACCTCACGTATCCAGCGTAACCGCTGAACCGCATGATGCTGGTTACACACTGATGTGAAAAAGCGTCCATATTACGCATGGTTCCAGCATTGTAACCAGGTAACCAGTGTAACCATCAATAAACTCAGAACTGTTATTCCGCAAAATCGAAAGCATGGGACCTGTCACTCGCTGTCATCTAGTGCATAAGATGGTAGAAGCGGTATGCCTTACCACCATAGGCCGGTACACGCTTTGGGAAAAGAGGGCGGTTTTTGACCTCGGTCAAAGAATTGTTTGCCGAGACGGGTATATAACTATGTAACAAAACACGGCATTTTAATTAAAGACAGAGTGCCCCATGGAATTTCTCCGTTTACCCATATCGGCCATGGCCATGGTGATGCTGGTGCTTCACCTGTTCCTCTTCCCCCTGGTCCACGCCCACGGCCTTGCCCTCGTCGAGCCTGGCAGGCCCCACGCCTCGGATATCGTCTGCTTTGCCGCCGATGTTGACGCCGGCCACGACTCCACGGAGAGCCATAACCACAACTCCGGCATCTGCCATCCGGACACCCCTTGTGTCGTCACGGATATTCAATCCCATGCCGTCAAGCCGCTCATTATCGACCTCTCCTCTTCCTATGCCGGGAGGCTCCTTCCCGGTCACCCCAGACCCTTGTATATCCCCCCAAGGGGTGCTGTCTGACCATGGACACCAGGAAAATCTAGGTGTGATCACCTCAAACCGAACAACAGGAGACGATAACCATGAACGTGAAAGATATACTGAAGATCAAAACGACGGGAATCGCCGCAGCCATCGCCCTCTCCCTCGCGCTTCCCCAATTCGCCGCCGCCCATTGCGATACCCTCGACGGGCCGGTCGTTCAGGACGCGCGGAAGGCCATCGACGCCAAAGACATTACCCCGGTCCTGAAATGGGTGAGACCGACGGATGAACATGCGGTAAAGAGCGCTTTCAACGAAGTGCTGGCCGCCAAGGGGAAGAATGCCGAGGCTGCGGAAACACGGTTTTTCACGACCCTCGTCAAGGTCCATCGGGCCGGCGAGGGGGCACCGTTCACCGGTTTGAAGCCCGCCGGAGCGGTGGAGCCCGCCGTCGCCGAGGCGGACAAGGCCCTGGCCGGCGGTTCTGCCGACGCCTTGGTGAAACTGGTCAGCGACGATGTTGCTACGGGGATCAGAAAACGCTACGAGCATGCCGCGGAGACCTACCGGCACAAGGATGAGAGTGTCGCCCAGGGGCGGGAGTTCGTGAAGGCGTATGTGGAGTTCACCCACTACGTCGAGCGGCTCCACACGGATGCCACCGGCGCGGGGGCCCACGGCGAGCACGGCGGAGACCCCCATGCCGAGCAGCACGGCGGCGGGCATTCCCCGGCCGGGCACGACGCGGCGGAGCACTGATCCATCGGGATGGACAGGGGAGGCGGGGCAGTGTCCCGCCTCCCCCCACGACAATCGCTATCATTGGTCAAGAGAGGAAAATCCATGCGCCACCGCACCTCCATACCCTATCACCTGATCCTGATCCTGCTGTTGCTTGCCCCACTGCCGGCGCAGGCGATTCCCGCCATTACCTGCCATTGCTTCACCGACCGCTCCTACGATCCCGCGAGCCCCACGGTGGCCGATCCGTACTTCCTGGCCACCACCCAGAACTCGTTTTTCGCGACGGCGTTTAATGCGGAGAAAAAGACGATCGTGATGAAGAAGCAGCGGGGGACCTCTGCGGATGACCTCTGGGTAGCCTACTGGATCGCGTCCAAATCCTCGGCGTCGCCGGAGTCCCTCCTTGAGGCGAAGAAGTCCAGGGAATCGTGGAAGGATGTCGTGGCATCCCAGGGGATATCGGCCGGCGCCCTCGGCCCCCGGTTCTCCGGCGCCCTGGCCGCAAAGGCCCCGGCGGCGCGCCTTGCCGGTGCGGTGGTCGACGATCTGCTCCTTCGCTACCGGCTACTGGGCGACGGTGAGTTGGCCGGAATGCGCAAGGATGGCGCCTCCAACCAGGAGTTGATCATTGCTTCCGTCATTGCCCGGAAAACGAAACAACCGGCGCCACAACTCTACCACGACGTCAAAAGCGGAAAAAAGAGTTGGGGAGCGCTCCTCCAGAGCGCGAAGATGGATGCGACCGACATGCAAGGGGAGATCGCGGAGCTTCTGAAGACACAGCCGCGGTGATGGGGCACTGGCGGCCCCAATCAGGTAATTCATTCAGACAATTTGGGAGGCGTATGGTATCCTGAAGTGCTTGAACAAAGCCAATAGTTGAAGGATACCCATGTATTCCGGACAATTTCTTGCTGTCATTTCCGCAGCGCTCTTCGGCATCTCTCCTGTCCTATGCAAGCTGGTGATCGGTGAAATGTCGCCCGCCCTGTTGGCAGGCCTTCTCTATTTAGGATCGGGGGTCGGACTGCATTTCCTCCTGTTGTTTCAGGGGAAAAAATCAATCGAGGAGGTAAGGCGGCTATCCCCGAAGCAGCGGCTTGCTTTGCTCGGATCGATACTATCCGGTGGTATTGTCGCCCCGCTCTTTCTTGCCTACGGCATAAAATTCGGCACCGCTTCAGAGGTTTCCCTCCTGCTGAATTTTGAAACGGTGGCAACCACACTCATTGCCTGGTTCGTCTTCAAAGAGCATGTGGGCCCCGGCGTGTGGGGGGGCAAAGCGCTCATTGTTCTCGGGTCGGTCTTTGTCATTCTTAAGACCGAGGGGACTCTCGCCTTTTCCTTTGCCGGGCTGCTCGTTATTCTGGCCTGCGCTTTCTGGGGAATCGACAACAACCTGACCCGTGACATCGAGGAACTGCCGGCAACGGTTCTTGCCAGCATCAAGGGGTTTGGCGCCGGGACGTTCAACACGCTCCTGGCGCTCGCTCTCTCAACGGGAACGGCAACCGTCCCCCAGGTCGCCGGTTCGCTCCTGATCGGCGCAATGAGCTACGGCATGAGCCTCGTTCTGTTCGTCGAGGCGTTGCGGAGGATCGGTTCCGCCAGGACCAGCACCCTGTTTGCCATTGGTCCTTTCATCGGGACATTCCTCTCCGTCATTATCCTCGGCGAACGCCCGCCAGCGACCTATTGGGTTGCCGCTTCACTCATGCTTGCGGGGATAGCGCTCCTCCAGCGGGAAATGCACGGCCACCCCCATACCCACGAGGAGCTTTCTCATTCCCATAAGCACCTGCATGATGAGCATCATCAGCATGGGCATGCCGAAGGTGAGGGGACGGAGCCCCATGACCATCCTCACATGCATGAACCGATCACCCATTCCCACGTTCACTGGCCCGATATCCACCACAGGCACAGCCACTAACCATGATGGAGACGAACTGCGCCGAACCCTGAGACCATGGAAGGTAACAGGGCCCTAACAGCAAGGAGGAATAGCATGAAACGCATTATTTTCGCATTCATACTGCTGCTTTCTTCTGCATCTATTGTGTTTGCTCAAGGTGGCGACTGGCAAGGAGTTGAAAAGGTCTTCGGACGAAAAGGAACGGTACAAGGGGGTATGCTTAAGGTCACCTTTCCCCGCTCGGATCTCACGGTGAAGGTGGGCGATGTGACGATCGAGTCGGGGTTGGCGCTGACCTCCTGGATCGGCTTCAAGGGCATGGGGAAGGAGGCCATGATGATGGGGGACCTTGCCTTGCTGGAGGGGGAGGTCGCGCCGGTCATGGCGAGGCTTGTGGCGGACGGCGTCAGGGTTACCGCTCTCCATAACCATCTCATCGGTTCGACGCCTCCCATCATGTACCTGCATTTCAGTGGCGAGGGTCCTCCCGGCAGGCTTGCCGAAGCAATGCGCTCGGCCCTTTCCCTGACTGGAACTCCGATGGGTACCCCGACGCCGGCGGTGACTCAGGCAACCCCGGTTGACTGGGCTAAGGTTGAAGCGATCCTGGGTAAATCAGGTCAGAAAAAGGGGAATCTGCTCCAGATGAGTTTCCCCCGCAAGGAAACGATCAGGGAAAAAGGGATGGACGTGCCGCCGTATCTGGGAATGGCAATCGGGATCAACCTCCAGATGGTTGGCCGAAAGGCTGCCGCCACCGGTGATTTCGTTCTCCTGGGGGAAGAGGTTAACCCCGTGGTCAAGGCCCTCATCGACCAAGGGATCACCGTCACGGCAGTTCACAGCCACATGCTCTTCGAGTCCCCCCGCCTCTTTTTCCTTCATTTCTGGGGATATGATGAACCGGAGAAGCTCGCCCGTGGTTTGAAAGCCGCCCTGGACAAGACCAACTCCGTGAAGTGAGATGGGAGATTCGCAAGAGAAGGGTGGCGCAGTGCCCCTGAAACCGGTGGGGTTGTGGGAACTCGTGGCGTATTTTCTTCGTCTTGGTGCCTTCGGCTTTGGAGGGCCGATTGCCCTGGCGGGATACATGCAGCGGGATCTTGTTTCGCGCGGCTGGATTACTGAGGGCGAGTATTTGGAGGGGCTTGCCTTCTCTCAGATGATGCCCGGCCCCCTTGCCGCGCAACTGGCGATGTGGATCGGATTCATTCGCCATGGCTTGCCTGGCGCCTCCCTGGTCGGGATTGTCTTCATTCTCCCGGCCTTTCTGATCGTGCTCGCCATCTCCGCTCTCTATGTGGCCTACCATGGTCTTTCACTGGTACAGGCGCTCTTCTACGGCATCGGGCCGGCGGTAATCGCAATCGTTGCCCATTCCGCCGCACGTCTCGCTAGGGTAACGGTCGGGACGGAAAAGCGGATGTGGCTCATTTTCGGAACCGTTGCCCTCATTACCGTTGTCGCCCGGGCCGAGATCGCACTGCTGTTTGTCATTGCCGGCCTTGTTGGCGTTTTTCTCTACTCTCCTCCCCGAACGTGGAAAACATCGACAGGCGGTTTGCCGGCGCTGATTCATCTGCCACCATTATCCGGTGCAACGGTCACAGTACCCCTCTTTCTTGGGCTTGGCGCCTTTTTCGTGAAAGCGGGAGCCTTCACCTTTGGCAGCGGCCTCGCCATTGTGCCTTTCCTACATCAGGGGGTCGTACTCCAGCACCACTGGTTGAACGAGCGTCAGTTCCTCGATGCGGTGGCGGTGGGGATAATCACTCCTGGGCCGGTGGTCATCACTGCCGCTTTCGTCGGATATCTCGTGGCGGGTTTCTGGGGCTCCCTCATTTCGGCGGCGGGGGTGTTTTTTCCCGTTTATTTCTTCGTCCTCTTTGTCGGCAGGTACATTATCCGCTACCGCGAACACCCTGCGCTCAAGGGGTTTGTCAAGGGGGCAACGGCGGCGGCGTCAGGAGCCATTGCCGGTGCATCGATCATCTTGGCCCAGGGCTCGATCATCGATGTTCCGACGGCGGTCATCGGCCTTGCGAGTTTGCTGATCCTCTGGCGTTGTAAAATTCCGGAACCGCTGCTCATTGCCACTGCGGCCGTTGCAGGGCTGGTGCTATACCATGGTTGAATGACGGCAAAAAGAAGACCCCTGCCGTTTCATAAAACCTTCTTTGTGAAAGTTCGTGAAGGTGAAGCACAGCATAACCTGTTGATGATGTCGAGGGTGAATATGGCGGAACGATTGGGGATTCGCCCGGTGATCTACAATGGAGTCCGGCCACTGAGGCCGCTGCTTATGTGGTCGGTGTCTGGTGGCTGGCGCGGGGGGCTGGCAGAGTGAAGTAAAAGGTTGCCCCCTTGCCAGGCGTCGAGTCGGCCCAAATTTCCCCGCCGTGACGGTTGATGATCCGCTTGACTATTGCCAGGCCGATGCCGGTCCCTTCAAATTCTTCACCGTGCAGCCGTTCGAAGACCTTGAAAAGCTTGTTCTGATAGGTCATGTCGAAGCCAACGCCATTGTCCCGCACAAAAAATACGTCCCTCTCCCCCTGTCGTTCCCTGCCGAAAGAAATGGCCGTCTGGCTGTTTTTCGCCGTGAATTTCCATGCGTTGTCGATCAGATTCTGTACCACCAAGTGCAACAGTGAAGCATCACCATAGGCAACCAATCCATCCTGAATTTCCACCTGCACCTGCCGGTCAGGCTCCGATTCGCGGAACATTATGGTTACGTCACGGACCAGTTGGCTCAGGTTGATCTTCTGAGGATTTGGGGGGGTTCGTGGAATCCGCGAGAAAGAAAGCAGGTCGTCAATCAGCATCCCCATCCGCCTGCTGGCGGCATCGACCCGTTGCAGGCAGTTGAGCCCGCTTGCATCCTGAAGTTGACCGTAATCCTCGCGCAAAATGTTGATATAGCCGTTGATGTGCCGCAACGGTGCCCGCAGGTCATGGGAGATGGAGTAGCAGAACGACTCCAGTTCGCGGTTAGCCTGTATCAGCTCCGCCGTTCGTTCCTGCACCCGCATTTCCAGTTCCTCGTTCAGGGCCAGGATCTTTGCTTCCGCCGCTTTCTGGGCTGTGATGTCGATAAAACTTTCAAGGAAGTGTGGAACGCCGTGCAGCATGATTCGCCCAACGGTTTTCAGCACCGGCACGATGTGGCCGTCAGCAGCAAGGAGCATCCGTTCGGAATTATCGATCTTCAGGTTCTGTTCCTTCATCGGGCAGGCGCCGGTACAGTCCGGATAGACGAACGAAAAACAGACCTTGCCGAGGATGTCTTCACGCTTCAGTCCAAGGATGCGGCACGCCGTTTCGTTCACGTCCGTGATTACATGATCTTCCTCACGGATCAGCAGGATGCCCGATTCGAGAGAGGAGAAGATGGTCTGCAACAGCTCCCGGTTCTCGGTGAGTTCACGGTTTGTCGCATGGAGATGGTCGAGGATATGCGCGAAGGAATCCACCAGGATGCCCAAGGGGTCCACATCGACCAGGGTGTCGTCGTCGAGTTCCTCCTGGCGGAGCGGCTGGGTACCCATGACCGTGAGCATCTGGTCGACCTTGCGACGAATGTAGGCAGACTTGCCGGCGAGTCGGGCGCGCAGTCGGGCATTTTCTTCCTTGAGCTGAGCGAGTTCGGTCAGTTGGTCGTCAGTGGCCCGAGTTGGTGCCGCGTCGCCGGTACACGGCTTATGGTCAGTCATTGCCGGACACCTTGATGGCGTAATAGCCATCGTGTTGGGTCACCTCGGCGTAAAACCCCATATTGTGCGCCGACTCGGGAATGGTGTGGGTCGAGGCGCGATTGGTGGTCAGAAACAGGAGGGCTACCGCGCCGTTGCGCAAGGCAGGAGCATGGCTGTTGATCTCCCGCAGGGCGATGAGCAGCGTGGACGGACATATCTGTCCCCGGATGTCGTATTCGATGGTGTCGACAGCAGCGGATGTCATGGGCGCATCTCCTGTAAAATGGAGGACGGCACGTTCAGCGCACTACCCATCTGGTCAGTATGCAAGCTCCGAGCCAGGCGCCCGGAAGGATTCCTGCCAGGAAAAAAATGCTGGAAAATGCAAGGATTGGCAGCCCCCCCAGAAAATGCCAGATATTGCAGGCAGGAGCCATGCGCGAGGCGAGTCCCATCAGGATTCCCCCCACTGCCGCCGAAAGGTACTGCCGCCAGGGGGCGGGGTGGCCAAGGGTGAATTCGCCAAGGGAGAGGGCGGAAACAGTGCCTCCCAGGATGATGCCGGCAATGAGCGGGAACTGGATCAGGGCAATGCCGTCCAAGTCCGGCCCCGGCCCTCCGGTCAGCATCGTGCCGGTCAGGGGATTCCGGTAGGAAAGGGGCTGGGAAGCAAAAAAACCGAGACCCGCCACATGGTTCGGGAATACCAGCTGTTCACCCATGGCGCCGATTTTCGCATAGGCGGTGGTGATCCCCAGCGGCATGCCGATCAGCAGGTACGAGGCGAGGCTGACGCCGGCAAGCACGAGGGCCGCCTGCCAAAGCTGCATGGCTCCCTTGGCATAGAGCCTGCGCGACAACTGTCCGTGCCGGAACCAGGAAACAACGAGCGCGCCGAGGAGGGCAACCGCGACGGCGACCAGGGGGGTCGGTGACAGGCTGAGATATTGGGGAATGGTAATGCTTCCTGAGAAGAGGGTGGTTGCGGTCAGAATGCTCTTCCAGAATGGGTGGAATTCGGCGTACAGGGTGCTGCCGATGATCAGGCCGATGAAGGCAACGAGGCTGGGGCGGTTCCCTGCCCCCAGGCGGTAGAGGGTCCCGACGACACACCCCCCGGCCAGCACCATGCCGATCCCGAACAGCACCCCTCCCAAGGTACCGGCAAGCGACGCCGGACTGAGCAGGGGGAACGGATAGAGAGGCAGAAGACCCAGGAGTCGGGCCCCTTCAAACAGAACCATGGCCACGGCCAGGTAGAGGACCAGCGCGCGCAATGTGGCCGCCGACTTGAAGAGGAACAGGTCCCTGAACATGCCGGCAATGCAGAAGTCGGCACGGTGCATGACAAAGCCGGCAATCAGACCGAGTATCAAGCCAATTACAGCCAACATGACCGCGGGCGACAGAAGCATTGCCACCTCCACCTGAGCCTGTTTTGCCTGATAGCACAAAAGCCCTGATCTCTCAGGGCTTTTGTGCTAGGCCGGACTGTGCCGGACTGGGGTATGGCGGAGAGATAGGGATTCGAACCCTAGGTACCGCAAGCGGTACAACAGATTTCGAGTCTGCCGCCTTCGACCACTCGGCCATCTCTCCTGAAGTGATATTCTGTTTGAGGGAACACGTCCGGCTGGTCTTGGCCGGAGAGGTTTACTTATAGCCCACTTTTTTCTAAAACTCAAGGATCCTGTGGCAGGTCTCCGGTAGGGAAGGGACAAGGAGGGGCTAAGGAAATTCCTCTATCGCTTCACCCAGGCGCATGTCCACAAGGTGGTGACGGTGCGGTTCCTGGCCCGGCTCTACCGGCAGCTGACCGGTTGCACGGCCTGCGCGAGGGTCGTGCCGGTCCGGGTCTGTCAGGGGGAGGAGCTATAGCCGGTACCGATTGCAAAGCGGGGCTGTCGTGCTACGCTAGTGGTGTAACTACGCTTGGACACAGGAGGAACATCATGAAAGAACAGGATCGCGTAGCAGTATGCGAGCGGACGGAGCGGAAGGAAGAGCGGGTGAAGGTGAGGAACCTGAAGACCGGCGAGATCGGGTACACCTCCTTCTGCACCGAGGCGGGAGAGACGATCCAGGTCACGCTGGAGAACGGCCAGTTTGACAGCTGGGTCTCTGCCGACTGCGAGGAGTTGCCCGAGTAGGGTGGTGTCGTGGAAGAGCGCTCGTGCAGGAGAACGCCCGTTGAGGTGGGATGCTGGCTCGTGGAACTGGACGGGGCATCCTGCGTCTATACGTTCGACATTTCGGAGAACGGGGTTTCGATCATCACCAAGGATCCCCGGCCGGTGGGGCAGGTGGTAAAACTCCAGTTCTACACTCCCCGGTCTGCGCGGGCCGTCACCCTGGAGGCCCGGGTGGTCTGGAGCCGTTTGGAACCTGAGGGGGGGATGGGGCTCGCGTTCAGCGATCTCGACGCCGAGAAGAGGGGGGTGCTCCGCTCCTTCATGGCGGAGCTGAAAAGGCGCAAGCTCTAATCCTTCGAGTAGAGGACGGCCACCGCTGTTGCCTTCTGCTCTCCCACCGACACGTAGCCGTGGGGCTCGGAGGAATCGTAGTAGATGCTGTCCCCAGGGTTGAGGCGCATGACGTCGGTGCCGTAGTGGAATTCCAGCTCCCCTTCCAGAAGGTAGATGAACTCGAAGCCGTCATGGCGGTAGAAGAAGGCGTCGTCCCACTCGGTCAGCTCGAATTCCACGAGGAACGGTTCCATGGGCTTGTGGCGGATGCCGGGGGCGAGGGAGCGGTAGACGTAGCCGTGGGGGGCGTCGTTCCCGGTGCGGCGCCGGGTTGCTGTCTGCTGGGAGGCCCGGGTCAGCACCAGTTTCTGCTGGTCTTCCTCTTCCTCGAAGAAGTAGTGGATCCCCACCTTGAGCCCTTTGGAAATCTTGAGGAGCGTGGCGATAGGGGGGGTGACCTGATCGTTTTCGATCTGGGACAGGAGCGGCTTGGAGAGGCCGGAGAGCTCCGAGAGCTCCTGAAGGGTGAGCCGCTGTTCCTGGCGGAGCTTGCGGACCTTCTCGCCGAGCCGCAGTTCCTTGATCTGGGATTTTATGTCTGGCACGGTCACCTCCTCTCTCCCGCCCGTTATAGGGCAATCGAACGGGCAGCGTCAAGAGCTTATATGTGTTGGGAATCAGAGTGAGTTTGACAGCCGAAAGGACGTTGACATCGCGGGGTAATTTGGCTACTCTTTCAACGGTTTAAGGTCATCTCCTCCGCTGCTGCCGAGGCATTTCCGATGCGTATCCGTCGTCTGTTCATTGTCCTCCTTGCGCTCTTTACCTTTGTGCCCGCCTGCTCGAAGAAGGAAGATAAGCTCTTCTACGAGACGGGGCGGGCCGAAGCGCCGGTAAAGGACGTCCCCAAGGACATCATGGCCACCCAGCAGGCCTTCGTGGAGCTGGTGAAGAAGGTGACGCCGTCGGTGGTCAACATCTCCACCATCAGCAGGAAGAAGGTCGAGCAGCCCTTTTTCGAATTTTCTCCCTTCTTCGGCGACTTGTTCGGCGACGGCAAGCCCCGCTACCGCCGCGACAAGAGCCTCGGCTCCGGGTTCATCATCAACAAGAGCGGCTACATCGTCACCAACGATCACGTGGTGCGGGACGCCGAGACCATCAAGGTCAAGCTCTCCAACGAGAACGTCTATGACGGCAGGGTTGTCGGCAGCGATCCCAAGACCGACATCGCCGTCATCAAGATCGACGCCAAGGAGGACCTCCCCGTGGCGGTCCTGGCCGACTCCGACAAGCTCCAGGTGGGTCAGTGGGCCATCGCCATCGGCAACCCCTTCGGCCTCGACCGGACCGTGACCGTGGGGGTGGTGTCGGCAACCGGCCGCTCCAACATGGGGATCGAGACCTACGAGGACTTCATCCAGACTGACGCCTCCATCAACCCCGGCAACTCGGGGGGACCACTCCTGAACGTCCACGGGGAGGTGATCGGCATCAACACCGCCATCGTGGCCGCCGGCCAGGGGATCGGCTTTGCCATCCCCGTCAACATGGCCAAGCAGATCGTCACCCAACTCGTCACCAAGGGGAGCGTGAGCCGTGGGTGGCTCGGCGTATCGATCCAGCCGGTGACCGACGAGATTGCCCGGGAGTTCGGCCTCAAGAAGACCCGGGGGGTGCTGGTGGCCGACGTCGTGGAAGGAAGCCCTGCCGCCAAGGGGGGAATCCGGCAGGGGGACATCATCCTCGACTTCGCCGGCACCGAGATCAAGGATGCCCAGCACCTCCAGCGGGTAGTGGCCGCAACGGCGCCGGGAAAAACCGTGCAGGTGACGGTGTTTCGCGGGGGGCGCGAGGTGAAGCTCTCCCTCACCTCGGCCAGCGCCGACAGCGCCGCGGCCCGGCAGGCCCGCCCTCAGGGGGAGGAGCCCGACCTCCTCGGCCTGATGGTCGATGATATTCCTTCCGACCTGCGCCGCCGTGGTGTTTCCGGCGTGATAGTGGCCGAGGTTGATGAGGAGGGGATTGCAGCCGAGGCGGGGATCCAGCGTGGCGACATCATCGTTTCGGTGAACCGCAAGGGGGTCGCGACCCGGGCCGAATATGAACGCGCCATGGTGGAAGCCGGGCGCCGGGGCACGGCGATTCTCCTGGTGCGCCGGGGCAACGCCAGCATCTTCTTCTCGCTCAGGCTGCGCTAACTCCTTCTTCCGGGGCTGGGCCGGGAGTCTGCAATGAATTCACAAGAGAGGATATCTCATGAGTCTTATCGATAACCCCGACCAGGCAAAGCGTCTCGCCCGGGCCATCATCTCGGACATCGCCATCTACAACCGCGAGAAGGTGGAGCGGGGGATCAAGGAGGATTCCATCTTCGAGCTCCTCGCCGAGGAGATCGAGGAGGGGCGCCAGCACTTCCAGTCGCGGGTGGCGCCGGAGCTCTCCTCCGAGGCCATCTACGACATGGCCCTCGTGGACGTGCTCATCAAGCGGGCAGGGAAGATCGAGTCATCGATCTGGTAATTGAGGGGACGCACAACGGTTTTTGCGGACGGGGCGCGATCAACGGTCGCGCCTTCGCCGTTTTTGAGGATCAATGGACACAACCTATGAATTCATAGCCCCCGGCGAGGGGGAGGCCGGCCGTCTCGACCAGTTCGTGGCCCGCTCCGTGGAGGGGATGACCCGCTCCACGGTGCAGCGCCTCATCGACGAGGGACGGGTGACGGTGGACGGGAAGGTGGAGAAGCCGTCCCTGAAGCTGCGGGGCGGGGAGCGGATCGTGGTGGCGGTGCCGCCGCCAGCGCCGGCGGTTCCCGAGGCGGAAGAAATTCCGCTCGTGATCCTCCATGAGGACAGCGACCTGGTGGTGGTCAACAAGTCGGCGGGGATGGTGGTCCACCCGGGGGCCGGGATGCCGGGCGGAACCCTTGTGAACGCGCTCCTTGCCCACTGCACCGATCTGTCGGGGATTGGCGGCGAGATCCGCCCCGGCATCGTCCACCGCATCGACAAGGACACCACCGGCGTCCTGGTGGTGGCCAAGAACGACCGCTCCCACGAGGGGCTCGCCCGCCAGTTCCGGGAGCACACCATCAAGCGGATCTACCTGGCCTTGGTCTTCGGCTCGCCGAAAACCGAGACGGGGCGCATTGAGGGGGCCATCGGCCGCCATCCCACGGACCGCCTGCGGATGTCGGGAAAGGCGAAACACGGCAAGCACGCCGTCACCCACTGGAAGGTTCTGGCCCGCTACCCGGGGATGACCCTGCTGCGGCTGCGGCTGGAGACGGGGAGGACCCACCAGATCCGGGTCCACCTGGCGGAATCCGGGCATCCCCTGGTGGGGGACGAGGTCTACGGGGGGACCGGCCGGGCCAACGATCTGCGGGACCCGATCCTGAAGAAGCTCGTCCGGGAGCTGGGGCGCCAGGCCCTCCACGCTAAGACCCTCGGTTTCATCCACCCGTCCAGCGGCTCCTACGTCGAATTCGACACGGAGCTGCCTGATGATATGGCCCGAATCATTACCTATCTTGAACAGCAAGGAGCATAGAAAACCATGGAGATGAAACGAGCCGACAAGGTTCACTATCTGGAGCCGGAGCTCCTGACCGCCGCCGGGACATCGTTCCACGGCTTTACCTCCCGCCACGAGGGGGTGTCGCGCCCCCCGTACAACTCCCTCAATCTGGGGACCGGCACCAACGACTCGCCCCACTCCGTTGAGGGGAACCGGAGCCTCCTGTCCCGGGCCTTCGGGGTGGAGGCGGGGCGGCTCGTGACCGTGACCCAGGTCCACGGCACCGACCTCCTGGTGATCGATTCTCCCAACCCGGACTACGCCTACTTCCAGAAGCTGGAGGCCGACGGCATCATCACCAACCAGCCGGGCGTGATGATCGGGGTCTGCGTGGCCGACTGCGTGCCGGTGCTCCTCCTGGACCCGGTTAAAGGGGTTGCGGCTGCGCTTCACGCAGGGTGGAAGGGGACCGCGGCGGGGATCTGCCGCAAGGGGGTGGATGCCTTTGTCAGCCTCTTCGGCTCAGAGCCCCGGGACATCCTGGCGGCCGTGGGGCCCGGCATCGGTCCCTGTTGCTACGAGGTGGACACGCCGGTGGCCGAGGCGTTTCGGGCCGGGGGCCACGATTGGGACGCGGTCGCCACCATCAAGGAGATGGCCCGGTGGCAGCTGGACCTGGTCCGGGCCAATGCCCTGCAGCTGGGGGAAGCCGGCATCCCCGAGCGGAACATCGAGACGGCGGCCCAGTGTGTTTCGTGTGCCCCGGAGTTCTTCTTCTCCTACCGCCGCGACAGCGGGGAGACGGGACGGCAGATGGGCTTCATCATGTTGAAGGGGTAAACCGATGAAATTCGCCATTTCCGACCAGATCCGCTCGGTCCACGCACCCCCCATCACCGAGGTGAAGGGGTGGCTCGCCAGCCGGGAGCCCGATCCAGGGCGCCCCCTCATCGACCTCTGCCAGGCGGTGCCCGACTACGCCCCGGCCCGGCAGTTGACCGACTACCTGGCGGCGTGCCTCGACGATCCGGCCATGGCGAAGTATTCCCCCGACGAGGGGCTTCTTGAGGTGCGGGAGGGGGTCTGCGCCCGCTACGGCCGGGTCTACGGCGCGGCCCCCGCGCCGGAGGGGGTCTGCCTCACCATCGGCGCCAGCCAGGCCTTCTGGCTCGCCATGGTGACCCTCTGCCGGGCCGGGGACGAGGTGATCGTGCCGCTCCCCGCCTACTTCGACCACCCCATGGCCTTGGAGATGCTAGGGATTAGGCCGGTCTGGCTCCCCTTCGACGAGAAGCGGGGTGGGGTCGTGGATCCTGCGGCGGTGGAGCGGCTCATCACTCCCCGGACCCGGGCGATCCTCCTGGTGACCCCGTCGAACCCCACCGGCGTCGTCACCGCGCCCGATGTGATCCACGAACTCTACTCCCTGGCCCGGCGCCGGGGAACCGCCTTGGTCATCGACGAAACCTACGCCGACTTCATCCCCGGCGGTGCCGCTCCCCACGACCTTTTCGCCGATCCCCACTGGGGTGATCACCTGGTTCAGATCATGTCCTTCGGCAAAACCTATGCCCTCACCGGCTACCGGGCCGGGTGCCTCGTGGCGTCCGACGAGTTCATCTCCCACGCCCTCAAGGCCCAGGATACCATGGCGGTCTGCCAGCCCCGCATCACCCAGCATGCGGTCCTCTACGGAGTGCGCCATCTCGATGACTGGGTCGCTGGAAACCGCCTCATGATGGAGCGGCGCCACGACCTTTTCCGGTCAGTCTTTACACGGCCGGGGAACCCCTTCGAGCTGGCGGTCAGCGGCACCTTCTTCGCCTGGGTCCGGCACCCCTTTCCGGGGCGGTCAGGTCGGGAGGCGGCCCGCCGGCTTGCCGTTGAGGCCGGAGTCATCTGTCTGCCCGGGGAGGTGTTTGGACCAGGGCTTGAACCGTACCTGCGGCTTGCCTTCGGGAATATCCGCGAGGAGGCGATACCCGAGGCTGTGGAGCGGTTCAGGGGGCTGGCCGTCTGATGCCGAAGCAGAAGGGAGAACGTGTTGCCCTTTCTCCTGAATTCTAACTCCTTGACTTCTTCAGTTACCCCTCGGCAAGGGTAAAGAAGAAGGTTGCCCCCTTGCCGGCCGCGCTTTCGGCCCAGACCGTTCCCCCGTGGCGGGTGACGATGTTGTGGACGATGGCGAGCCCCACGCCGGTCCCCTCGAAATCCTCACTGCGGTGAAGACGCTGGAAGACACCGAAGAGCTTGTCGGCGTACGCCATGTCGAAGCCGTCCCCGTTGTCCCGCACAAAGTAGACCGTTGTCCTGTCCTTTTTGAAACTCCCCACCTCTATCCGGGCGTCCTCCCGTTTGCGGCTGTACTTGAGGGCGTTGGAGAGGAGGTTCGCGAAAACCTGCCGGATGAGGGAAGGGTCGGCCTGGCAGGGGGGGAGCTCTCCCACCGTAATCTGGACCGTGCGTCCCGCCCGTTCCCCCTCCAGTTCTTCAAGTACCTCATGGACCACGACGGCAGGATTCACGGCCTCCCTGTTCAGGGGGTGGCGGCTGAGGCGCGAGAAGGTCAGGAGATCGTCGATGAGGGCCGCCATCCTGACGCCGTTGCCGGCGAGCTGGGTGAGGTACCGCTGGGCCTCGGCCGGAAGGTCCGGCGCGAAATCCTCCAGCAGGATGGTGGCGTAACCGTTCACTGCCCTCAGGGGCGCCCGCAGGTCGTGGGAGATGGAGTAGGAGAAGGACTCCATGTGAAGGAGGGCCGATTTCAGCTGCGCCGTCCGCTCGTTGACCCGTTCCTCCAACTCCTCGTTGAGGCGGCGGATATCCTCGGTACGCTCGACCACCCTCTGTTCCAACGATTCGTTGAGGGTCTGGAGTTCATGGACGTAACCCTGGAGCGTGGCCGCCATCTGCCGGACGTTGCCGATGAGCCCCGCCACCTCCCGAATGCCGCTGTGGGGCCAGTCAACCTCCTTGTGCCGTATCACGTCCGCAGGGAGGGTGGCAGATATCTGCTCCAGGTGGGCGATGGGGCGGGTGAACGCTGCGCTGGCCACGTGTGCGGTGGCAATGGAGAAGAGGATGAGGGCGAGGATAAGGGCAAAACCCCGGCTGGCGTTGTTCTCGAGCTCCTCCAGAAACGGTTTCATGGGCGTCGTGATGACAATGGACCACGGTACATCGGTATTGAGGGGAGAATCCATGCCGAAGGACGCCTGTTGCCAGCGCTGAAGTATCGTGACTCCTGGGGTGCGGGGAATGAACTGGTAGAGCCCTTCCGTCAATTGGCGCCGCTCCACCCCCTGGCCGGGATCGAAACGCTCCATCATCTTCCTGGCTGAGGCGGTGCTGGCGATGACTTGCCGTTTCCGGTCCAGGAGGGTGATGTCCACGGCACGGCTCCCAGCGATGATTCGCAACTGATCCGTCATGCGCGCGATCTCGACGACGCCGGTACAGTAACCGCGGAATTCGCCATCAATGACAATGGGGGCAAAGAGGGCCAACCGGGGTCCCTTCGATATGGTCCCGTAGTCGATGTCAGAAACCGCCGGTCGCAGGGTCTTACGCACGATCCTGTGGTAGGGCATGGCGGAGTAATCCCTCCCCACATTGGAACGTCCCTGCTCATCCACCGCCGGAACGAAGGCTACGGAGATGGCCTTGCTGTTCTGGACCGACATCTTCACAAAGTGCGGCGAGAGGAGCTTGGTCAGATCGGCATATTTCTGGATGGTGACGGCAGGGGTGGTCTGGGGGTCGCCGACCAGGGACGCCAGGGTCTGGACGTCGTGGGTCTTGTCGGCAAGCCAGGTCTCGATCATCTGGCGGGTAAGGTTCGTGGTGGTCTGCAACCGCTGGTGGACCCGCTGCTCTTCCCGTGATATGTCCTGCCGGATATCGAGGACGACGTAACAGATGCCTGGAATGAGGATGACAGCCACCATGGATGTCGCGAGGAGGTGGTGGAAGTGGGTTGGCTTTTCGCCGGGACGCCTGAAAGCCTGTGAGAGGTTTGCCAGATGAAGGAGCAGGGCGGCGGCCAGAGCATTAAAGATGCCGTTGACTCCATGCTTGAGAGTCAGCAGGACGGCCAGTGACAGGTCGGACTGGTTCACCACATGGTAAAACAGGTACACGGGCATGCCGAGGCAGAACCAGTAAAGGGTGTCAAGAAACACGATATTGCGGGACCGCCGCAGCATCATTCCCACGACCAGGGCCTCGCCCACCCAGACCAGCATCCCCAAAGGACTGTGCCAGGAGACCAGGGAGTAGCTTGCCGCCAGGGCTGCCGCCAGGACGCCGGCCCCTGTCCCGTAGCGGAACAGGGCAAGCATGACGAAGAAAGAACCAAAGAAGATGTTGACACCAAAAAAGAGGGAGGGGTTCAGCCAGTTGGCGGCTAATCCGAGGGTGCCGAGCAGCAGGGCGGCGGCAATGGTCTTAATCTTCGATGTTGTGTGGTTGTGCATTGCCGAGAGATGCCCCTCCCTGACGGAACGAAACAAGGTAAACCTATGGAGGATTATAAAGCGTGACGCCGGTGTCAGGAACATAAAAAAACTTAGTACACTGACACAGCAAGATGCGTTCCGAAAGGGTAAGGGCCTGTTCTGGCGTAACGGGAGGGGGGCGGGGAGAATCCCACGGGCAAGAACCAGTGCTGCCGGCTGCTGAGAGGTCGGGTGATAAGAAGGTGTTCAGAACTCCTGGGGCATGGCTTTAACCTGTGCGGCGGTAAAGACCGGTCCGTCCTTGCAGACGTAGACGTTGCCCACATTGCAGCGGCCGCACTTGCCGAGGCCGCACTTCATCCGGTTCTCCAGGGTCGTGTAGATGGCGGAATCCGCAAAGCCGAGCTTCTCCAGCACCGGCAGGGTGAACTTGATCATGATGGGGGGGCCGCAGACAAGGGCGATGGTGTTGTCCGCCGAGGGGGCCGCCTCTTCGAGGATGGTGGGGACAAAACCGACCTTGCCATCCCAGTCGGGTGAGTTTCCGCCGGGGTCCACGGTCTTCACGAGCCGAACGTCGCCTCTCTGTTCCCACTCCTTGAGCTCCCGCTTGTAGACCAGGTCCCCTTCGGTGCGGGCGCCGTAGACGATGGTGATGTCGCCGAACTTCTCCCGCCAGTCAAGGCACTGCCAGATGAGGGTCCGCAGTGGCGGGAGCGCGATCCCCCCGGCCACAAAGACGAGGTTCTTGCCAAAGAACTCCTCGATGGGAAAGGAGTTGCCGTAGGGGCCGCGCACGCCGATGGCGTCTCCCACCTCCAGGCTTCGGAGCGCCTCGGTGACCCGCCCCACGGCCCGGAAGCAGCACTCGATGTACCCTTGGCGGGTCGGCGCCGAGGCGATGCAGAAGGTGGCCTCCCCGGCCCCGAAGGCCGAGTACTCGGCGAACTGGCCGGCCCGGAAGCTGAAGTTGTCCCGCACTGCTTCGTCCTGGAACACGAGCCGGAAGGTGCGGATGTCGGCGGTCTCGTCGACGATTTCCGCGATGGTGGCGAGCTGGGGGAGGTAGATGTTTTTGCTGTGGTCGCACATAAAATCGGTGATCGGGGACCAGGAACCGGGGACCGGTAAAAACCTTTACCAGCCCCGGGCTCCCCGTCCCCTGGTTCCTTTCTTAGTCTTTCCCGGTCCCTGGTTCCTGGTCCCTGGTCCCGATCGCGGAAAGAATTTCCGCGATGTCAATCCCCACGGGGCAGGCGCGGATGCACCTGCCGCAGCCGGTGCAGAGTCTCTGGTCGAACTTGTCCACGTAGTACTTGAACTTGTGCATGATCCGGTTGCGGTAGCGCTGGGGCTGCACGTCGCGGGGGTTGTGGCCCGAGGCGTGGTTGGTGAACTTGCCGAAGCCGCAGGCGTCCCAGCTCTTTCGCCGCGTCCCCTTGGTCTCTCCCCCCTCGTCCACGATGTCGAAGCAGTGGCAGGCGGGGCACAGAAACGCGCAGGCGCCGCAGCCGGCGCAGCGCTCCGCGATCTCTCCCCAGAGCGGGTCCTCGAAGTGGGTGTCGAGCCAGGCCTTGATCCTGTCCAGGTCGAGCTTCCCGAGGCTCGGCTCGGCCAGGGGAGCGGGGGTGCCGTCACCCTCGGCAAAGAGGCTGGCGTGGGTCGCCAGAAGCGCCTCCCCCTTCTCGGTGATGGCGTCGCAGCGGTAGCCGCCGTCGGTGAGGGGGGTGAGGAAGAGATCGCTCCCCTTGGTGTCATTGGGGGAAAGCCCCACGGCGGTGCAGAAGCAGGCGTCGTCTGCCCTCGTGCAGGCCAGGCCGATGATGGTGGTCTTTCTCCGACGCTCTAGGAAGAACTCGTCCTTGAAATCCCAGGAAAAGACCGAGTCCAGGACCGGGGCGGCGGCCACGTCACAGGGGCGGGCAGCGACGAGCACCGTCCCGGGGATGGTGCCGGGGTCCACGTCGGTGACCCGCACCCCCTCCTTGTCCCGCTCGTAGGTGAGGATGGTCTCGCACAGGGGAAAGAAGGTCTCCTTGGCGGAGCGGCGGGGAAGTTCTCCGAGATTCAGCTCCTCCCCTTTCGCGAGGGGCGCGTAGAGGGTCATGGTGCCGGCGGCCCTGGGGCCGACGACCCGCTTTCCTTCGGCGACAAGCGCGTCGATGAGGAGGCGGAGGTTTTGATCGGTGATGGTCTTTGGCATGGCTTTCCCTACTTGATGAAACTCTGGTCGTCGTCTTCCCGGTACTGCGCCAGGGGCCCCTTTTCCTTCACTTCGAACCCCGCCTCGTGGCCATAGAGCTCTTTCAACTCCTTGGCCATCTTGCGGTTCAGGAGATTGAGGGGAATGTCCATGGGGCAGACCCGCTCGCACTCGGCGCACCCGGCGCAGCGGCCTGCCAGGTGCATGGCCCGCACGATGTGCCAGGCCATGTTTCCGGCCGGCCGCGGAGTGGTCTCCACCGCCTGGGGGCGGTTGCGGTCGCAGAGACACTGCTCGCAGTAGCAGAAGGGGCAGACCTGGCGGCAGGCGTAGCAGCGGATGCAGCGGGCGAAGTGCTCCTTCCAGAAGCTCCAGCGCTGTGCCGGGGTCATGGCCTCAAGGCGCGAGAGTTCCTCGCTCTCGACCGGCGTGAAGTGCGGCAAATCGGGGAGGGTGCCCACGGTCACGTCGGCACCCTCGGGGGTGTGCACCGTGCACTCCCGGCACTTGCCGGCGATGGTCTCTTCCGAAAGGGGGATATCTTTGGCGGCACCGGCCCTCTGCACTCCGGCGCACACCACGCCGATCACGTGGAGATCCTCCCGTTTCAGCTGGTTCTCCCCCATGAGTCCCACAAGTGCCTTGAGGTCGCACCCTTTGACCACGATGGCGATCCGTCCCCTGGCCCGGATCTCCTTCTTGGCTTTGGAGAGATAGAGGGCCAGGTTGTTGACGCAGGCCGGGGAAAAGATGAGTTCCGCAACCTTTGCCGGGTCGGTGATGATGGCCGGCATGGCGGTGCCTTGCCTTCGCCCTGCCTGCCATCCCACCACGGCGGCCGCGGCGCCGGCTTCGAGAACCTTCTTTGCCTCGGCCCGGATGGCGTCGGTCACGGCGGCATAGAGGGCCGGGTCGATTGTCTGTGCGGTATTCGTCATTGCATCATGCCCCTACGGAATGGCTTCGTATGCCGCCTGCAGCTCCGGCGTGTCGATGGCCCCGGACCACTGCTCCTCGGTCTCCAGCTCCCGAAACTCCCGCATCGGCCCCATGGCCCGGACCCGCTCGGTGAGCTCCGTGGCCACCTCCACCCACTTCCCCCCCTCGGCGGCGGAAACCCAGGAGAACTGCAAGCGGTTCAGGTCCACCCCGATGAAGTCCAAAAGCGCCCGGAAGGCGGCAAAGCGCCTGCGGGCGTGGAAGTTCCCCGCCATGTAGTGGCAGTCCCCGGGATGGCACCCGGAGACGAGCACCCCGTCGGCCCCCTTCTGGAAGGCCCGCAGGATAAAGACCGGGTCGATCCTGCCGGTGCAGGGGAACTTCACCACCCGGGTGTTGGCCGGGTACTGCAGGCGCGCGGTCCCCGCCAGGTCTGCCCCGGCGTAGGTGCACCAGGTGCAGACAAAGGCGACGATCTTCGGTTCGAAGGCGTGGTTCTCTTTGTGTGCGTGCATTTATAGCGCCTCTATCATGGCCATGATCTGCTCATCGGTGTAGCCATCCAGCTCGACTGACTTGGAGGGGCAACTCGCCTGGCAGGTGCCGCAGCCGCCGCAGACCCCGGGGTTCACGTAGGCCACAACGCGAATCAGATTCCCCTGCCGGTCCCGGATCTCTTTCTCCTCCACGGCGCCGTAGGGGCAGACCTTCTTGCAGTAGAGGCAGGCAACGCAGTTCTTCTCGTTCACCTTGGCGACGATGGGTTCCCGCTCCAATTCATCCTTGGCAAAGAGGGTCATCACCTTGGCTGCCGCGGCGCTCGCCTGGCTCACGGTGTCGGGGATGTCTTTCGGCCCCTGGCAGGCTCCGGCGAGATAGATCCCGGCGGTGGCGCACTCCACGGGTTTCAGCTTCGCGTGGGCCTCGGAGTAGAAGTGGTAGCTGTCGTAGGAAATGCCGAGCTTCTGGGCAAGGGTGTCGGCGCCGGCCCTCGGCTGGACCGCGGTGGCAAGCACCACCAGGTCCGCCTCGATCTCCACCTGGACCCCCACGTGGACGTCGCTCCCCATGACCACGATCTTGTCCCCCTTCTGGTAGAGCCGGGAGACCATCCCTCGGATGTAGACCGCCTCTTCCTCCTCGATGGCCCTTCGCCAGAATTCGTCGTAGCTCTTTCCCGGGGTCCGGGCGTCCATGAAAAAGACGTAGGCCTGGCCGTCGTGGACCTTGTGCTTGTAGAGCATGGTGTGCTTGGCGGTGTACATGCAGCAGATCTTGGAGCAGTAGCTGATCCCCTTTTCCCGGGCGCGGCTTCCCACGCACTGGACAAAGACCACCTGCTTGGGCTCCCTGCCGTCGGAGGGGCGGAGGATCTTGCCGCCGGTGGGGCCGCTGGCCGAGGCCAAGCGCTCGAAGGTGAGCCCGTCGATGACGTCGGGGATGGTGCCGTGGCCGAATTCGCCGTATCCCTTGATGGGGGAGCCTTTGGGCTTCTCGGTAATGGAGTAGAGCTCGAAGCCGGTGGCAACCACGATGGCCCCCACGGGCTCGACGATAAGCCGGTCCTCCTGTTCGTAGTCGATGGCGCCGGGGCCGCAAACCTTCTGGCAGACACCGCATTTTCCCGTCTTGAACCAGGTGCAGTTCGCCCGATCGATGACCGGCGTGTTGGGGACCGCCTGGGGGAAGGGGACGTAGATGGCGGGACGGGTGCCGAGGTTCTTGTCGAAGGCGTTGGGGATCTTCTTCTGGGGGCACTTGGCGGAGCAGACGCCGCAGCCGGTGCACTTCTCCTCGATGACGCTTCGGGCCTTCTTCCTGACGGTGATCTGGAAGTTGCCGATGTAGCCGTCCACCGATTCGATTTCGGAGTAAGTGTGGAGTGTGATGTTGGGGTGGTTGGCGGCATCGACCATCTTGGGGGTCATGATGCACTGGGAGCAGTCGAGGGTCGGGAAGGTCTCGGAGAGTTGGGCCATGTGGCCGCCGATGGAGGGCTCCCGCTCCACGAGCACCACCTGGTGGCCGGCGTCGGCGATGTCCAATGCGGCTTGAATCCCGGCGATTCCCCCGCCGATGACCAGCGCCCGTTTCGTGACCGGCACGGTGATGGGGACGAGCCGTTTGTCCTTCTTTACCCGGGCGACCATCATCGCCACAATGTCGCTGGCCTTGGCGGTGGCTTCGTCTCTGTCCTCGTGGACCCAGGAGCAGTGCTCCCGGATGTTGGCCATCTCGCAGAGGAAGGGGTTGAGGCCCGCGCTCTTCGCGGCATTGCGGAAGGTCTTTTCGTGCATCCGGGGACTGCAGGCGGCAACGACGATCCCGTCGAGCCGGTGCTCGGCCACGGCGTTCTTCAGGAGATTCTGGCCCGGGTCGGAGCACATGTACTTGTAGTCGGTGGCATAGGCAACGCCGGGAAGCCGCGCGGCCTCGGCAGCAACCTTCTCGACATCCACGGTTCTCGCTATGTTCTCGCCGCAGTGGCAGACGAATACGCCGATTCTCGACATCTATACCAGCCCTTTCTCTTTCAGAAGTGGCAGCGGGTTCACGATCATGCTGTCAAAGCCGAGCTTCCCCGGCGCCACACCCACGGCCAGGGCCAGAAGCTGGGTCATGTAGAAGACCGGCATGCCGAAGCGCTCTCCCGTGGCCTCTTCGATCTCCTTCTGGCGGATGTCCAGGTTGCCGTGGCACAAGGGGCAGGCGACCATGAGGCAGTCGGCGCCGGCGGCCTTGGCGGAATCGAGGATACTGCCGGAGAGCTTCAGGACCACGCCTGGCCGTGACAGGGTGAAGTTGGCGCCGCAGCACTCCATCCGGTGGCTCCAGCGGACGGTCTCGGCACCCACGGCGCCGATGACCCGCTCCATGATGGTGGGGGCCTCGACACAGTCGAGCTCCGGCACCTCGGGGGGGCGGGTCAGGAGGCAGCCGTAGTAGCAGGCAACTTTCAAGCCGGAAAGGGGCTTCTGCACCGCTTCAGTGAGCCGGTCGAGGCCGAAGTCCTTCGCCAGGATCTCCAGGAGGTGCTTGACCGGCTTTTGCAGGTTCACGGCCCCGGCGATGGCGTACTCCACCTGCTTGCGCTTGGTTTCGTTGTCGGCCAGGTGGTGCTGGGTCACTTTCAGCCGCGAGAAGCAGGCGGCGCAGGCCACGGCCAGATCCCCCTCCACCCCCTCGGCCAGGGAGAGATTCTTGGCGCAGAGGGAGAGGGAGAGGAGCTCATCCACGTTGTGGGCCGGCGTGGCGCCGCAGCAGAGCCAGTCGGGGACTTCCTTGAGACCGATCCCCAAGGCCTTGAACAGTCCTCGGGTCGATTCGTCGTATTCCTTGGCCGAGGCGTGGAGCGAACAGCCGGGATAGTAAGAGTAAGAAAGGAGCTTCTTTGCAGGGGTCACGGTGCCTCCCCTTTTTTCCGCATCTCTTCGATCCGTTTGAAGATCTGCTCGATCTCTGCCATGTTCCTGTTCTTCTGGTGGAACACCTTGAGTTTCCCCCTGGTGATGAGTTTGGGGCCGAGCATGAGATCCTTCAGGAACTGGCCGCTCTTTACGTTGAAGACGGCGGCGAGCCGCATCTCGTACTGGCGGCCGTAGGTGCGGATGTTGTCGATGAAGAGGCGGTTGGCCAGCTGGACGTAGGATTCCTTGGAAGGCCCCTTGGCGTCCCAGGAGCACTTGCGCAGGGCGTCCATGATGGCCGCCAGGTCCACCTTGTTGGGGCAGCGGGTGGTGCAGGTCTCGCACGAGGCGCAGTACCAGATGCTCCGGCCGGCCAGGACACGCTCGTACTGCCCCAGTTGCAGGAACCGGACGATCCGGTTGGGGGGATGCTCCATGAAGCTGCGCATGGGGCAGCCGGCCGAGCACTTGCCGCACTGGAAGCAGCGCCGCACGGAGCTGCCCGACAGGGCTTCGACCTTCTTCACGAAGTCCAGATTCATCGTCTCGGTGGAGAGACGCATTGTGGAGTGCTTCATACGACCTCCTGGGCAGGGGTGGCCGAAGGAAGAAAGGGGGCGGAAATCGAGGTGCGGAGCGGCATGGGGAAGGGGGAGGAATTGGTGCTCCGTCGCGCAATTATGAAAAAGTAAAGGGTGGTTTTACTTTTACTAAAACAAATATTCTATTAGTCGTTGTTTGACGGGGCTGAACAGGTGTAGTTTTTAGTATTATTAAATTGTGGTACCACAGGGCACAATACCTTGTCAATGCCAAAGTAAAACGGTGTGTGACTTTGTGGGTGCGCACTGTTGCTGAAAACTGCGCTGTTCAATCGGCCCGTTGCCGCCAGTCGGTTGCAAAACTGGAACGGTCAGCATGACGGGATGGGTGCTGGACCTGATTTTGACAACGAGCCGGAAATGGATTACAAGGTCCGGAGCAATTATCTCCCCGGGAGGCGACCCATCGGCGAGCTCAGACGACTCTACGGATACATGCGGGAACGTCGCGGGACGTATGTCCTTGGCGCCATCTATCTGCTCGGGACCAACGCCTTCTCTCTTCTGATCCCATGGCTCCTGAAGCTGGCGGTGGAAAGCCTCCGGAATCCGGACACTGCCACCCGTTCCGCCGCCTGGTACGGTGGGGTTATCATGGTCACGGCCCTTTTCCACGGCGTGATTCGGATCTTTTCCCGCACGACGCTCCTCCATGCTGCCCGGCGAATCGAGTATGCCATCCGCGAAGACCTCTTTGGAAAGCTCCTCACCCTCGACATGCCCTATTTTGCCGGGGAGCGGACCGGCGACCTCATGTCCCGCTTCGCCAACGACCTGACCAACGTCCGGATGCTCCTCGGCTTCGGCATCCTGAACGTCATCAATACCGCCCTGGTCTATGTGTCCGCCATAGTTCTCATGGCGAGCATCAACCGCTCCCTCACCCTCTGGGCCGTCATCCCCTTCCCTCTCATGATCGTCGCCGCCAAGGGGATTACCCGGCGGATGTTCCATCATTCCAGGCGGGCCCAGGAGGAGTTGGCGCGCCTCACCAGTCAGGCGGAAGAGAGCATCGCCGCAGCCGTGGTGGTGCGCTCGTACTGCCGCGAAGAGGCGACGGTGGCCGCCTTCGAGGAAACCGGCCGTCGCTACCTGGCCCGCAACATGACCATGGCGCGGCTGCGGGGGTTCCTGCTTCCCATCATGGCGGCCGCCTCGGCCTTCGGCACCCTCATTGTCCTCTTCCTGGGTGGGGAGCGGGTCATTGACGGCGTCATGACTCTGGGGGATTTCGTCGCCTTCAACGGCTATCTGGCCATGCTGGTCTGGCCCACGATCGTTTTTGGCTGGATTCTCAACCTGATCCAGCGGGGGGGCGCGTCCATGGCCCGCCTCAACGAGGTGCTGGACGCCACTCCCATCGTCACGGAGCCGAAGGCGCCGGCCGATGCCGGTCCTCCCCGGGGTGAGATCGTGCTGCGGGGGGTGAGATTTTCATACAACGGCATGGGGGAAGCGTCGTCGCAGGTTCTAGGCGGAATTTCGCTCGCTATTCCAGCCGGTTCCCGCCTCGGCATCGTCGGGCCCGTGGGGAGCGGCAAATCGACTCTGGTTCGCCTGCTGGCCCGGCTCTATCCGGTTCCGGATGGTCAGATTTTCCTGGACGGGGTCGACATAAACCGGCTCCCGCTGGCCCAGCTCCGGAGCGCCATCGGGTTCGTTCCTCAGGAGAGTTTTCTCTTTTCCCGCACCATCCGCGAGAACATCGCCTACGGCAGTGAGGGGGCGACTGTGGAGGAGATCGCGGTGGCGGTGCGCCTTGCCAGTCTGGAGGGGGATGTGCTCCGCTTCGCCGACGGCTACGATACTCTGGTGGGGGAGCGGGGCGTGACCCTCTCCGGTGGCCAGAAGCAGCGCGCCGCCATCGCCCGGGCACTTCTCAAGAATCCGGCCGTCCTGATCCTTGACGACCCCCTGTCGGCCGTGGACGCCCAGACCGAAGAGGCGATACTCGAGGGGCTTTCGGGTTATTGGGGCGATCGAACCGTCATCGTTGTCTCCCACCGCCTCTCGGCCGTGCGGGAGTGCGACCGGATCATCGTGCTGAAGGATGGCGTCATTGCCGAGCAGGGGAGTCATGACGAGCTGGTGGCCCGTGACGGGCTCTACGGCGCCATGTGGCGTGAGCAGCAGATTCGCCGGGAGCTTGCGAGCCTCTGAGTTGTCCGGTATGCTCTTCTGCAGTGAGAAAAGTGGGAGAAAAAAGTGGCTTTACAAACCGGGGGGCTTATACTATAGTCCATGGTTCCGGAGAGATGTCCGAGAGGTCGAAGGAGCACGACTGGAAATCGTGTGTACTGCAAGGTACCGAGGGTTCGAATCCCTCTCTCTCCGCCATAATGGAAATCGACAAGTCCGCCGTGGCTTGTGTGACAATAACACCGAGGCCCGGACACCCGTTCCGGGCCGAGCGTCTTTTGCGGGCAGAGCTGATAGCTGGGTCCCGCGCAACGGTAGGTTATGAACCCCGCCAGGTCCGGAAGGAAGCAACGGCAGTAACTGACACCGTGTGCCGCGGGGAAGCCCAGCTATCAGTTGTGCCCGCAACGCCCCCGTTACACCCTCCCCCCCTTTCCGAGCACGCAAGCATCCGACCGCGTCGTGAGGTGTTGATCCCTTGTCCTATCTCGTTCTCGCGCGAAAGTGGCGCCCCCAGACCTTCAGCGACCTGACCGGCCAGGAGCATGTCAGCCAGACCCTTCAGAACGCCATCGATTCCGGCCGCATCGCCCATGCGTTCCTTTTCACCGGCGCCCGTGGGGTCGGGAAGACCTCGTCCGCCCGCATTCTGGCCAAGGCCTTGACCTGCGAGCAGGGGATGAGCCCCGAGCCGTGCAATGTCTGTCCCGCCTGCACGGAGATCACCGCCGGCACCGCCGTGGATGTCCTGGAGATCGACGGCGCCTCCAACACCGGCGTCGACGACATCCGGGAGTTGCGGGAGAACGTCAAGTACCTCCCGTCCCGGCTTCGCTACAAGATCTTCATCATCGACGAAGTCCACATGCTCTCCACGAATGCCTTCAACGCCCTGCTGAAGACCCTGGAAGAGCCCCCTCCCCACGTCAAGTTCATCTTCGCCACCACCGAGCCCCACAAGGTGCCGATCACCATTCTCTCCCGCTGCCAGCGGTTCGACTTCCGGCGGATACCGCTGGGCAAGGTGGTGGGGCGCCTGCGCCACATCGTGGACCAGGAGGGGATCGCCATCAGTGACGCGTCTCTCACCATGGTGGCTCGCAAGGGGGACGGGAGCATGCGCGACTCCCTGTCGGTGCTCGACCAGGTCCTCGCTTTCTGCGGCGATCAGGTGCGGGACGAGGAGGTGGTGAGCCTCCTGGGGGTGGTGGACCGACGGCTTCTTCTCGATGCCACGGCGGCGGTCTTTGGCCGGGATACCCGGACAGTCCTCGACATCGTGGCGCGGGTGGACGAGTTCGGCTACAATATGCGGCAATTCTGCGGCGAACTCATCGACCACCTTCGCAACCTCCTGATCCTCAAGGCGGTGGGGGACGGCACCGACCTCCTTGACCTTTCTGAGGCGGAACTGGCGACCCTGCGGCAGCAGGCGGAGAGCGTTCCTCTTGATGACCTTCAGAGGCACTTGACGGTGCTGCTGCGGGCTGACGGGGAACTCGGCCATACCTCCTTCCCCCGGCTCGTGCTGGAGATGGCCCTGGTCAAAATGGCGACTCTGGCGCCGGCGGTGCCGGTGGATCAGCTCCTGGAGCGTCTGAACCGGATCGAGGAAGAAGGCGGCGGCGTTGCCGACGCTCGGGTCCAGTGGCGGCCAACTCCCCCGGCGCCTGCCGGTTCTAGGGCACCTGAACGCACCGCCGCCACTCCACCGCCACGGACGGCCGAGCGGCAGGCTGCACCCTCTGCTCCCGCTCCGCGCCGCGAGGAGGCTAAGCCCGCGTCGGAGCCTCGCCGGACCGGCGATTCCTGGGCTGATTTCGTCGCCCTCGTCAAGGGGAGGAAGCCCCGGCTCGGCTCCATGCTTGAGCAGGGGAGCCCCCTTGTTGTCACGGCGGAACGGCTGGAGATCGGTTTTCCCGAGGGTGCCTTCGCCCTCGCGAGCCTCAGGGACAGCGACTCCCAGGCCGCCTTGAAGGAGCTGGCCCGCCAGTTCTTCTCGGCCGAGCCCGTCCTCGTCATGCGTCCCCTTGCCCCTGGCGCGGCGGAGGCTCCTCCCAATCTTCTGGAAAAAAAAAGGGTTGAGAAGGAACAGCAGCAGACCGTCCTGAAGCAGGCCGCCACCTCTCATCCCGCGGTTGCCGATGCGTTGGATGTCTTCGGAGGCACCCTTGCGGAGGTTGAGCCCCTGGAGGGGAAAGAGCCCCGCTAACAATGTTTTAATTTCAACAAAACTCTTTAATCAAGAGTAAATCTCATTCCACGAAACCACGGAGGAACAGATGTCCAAAGGTTTGGCAGGTATCATGAAACAGGCCCAGATGATGCAGCAGAAGATGGCAAAACTGCAGGAGGAGGCGGCGCAGCAGACCGCAGAGGCGACGGCGGGGGGGGGTGCGGTGACTGCCGTGGTGACCGGCAAGAACCAGCTCGTTTCCCTGACGATCAAGCCGGAAGCGGTTGACCCTAATGATGTGGAAATGCTCCAGGACCTCATCGTTGCCGCAGTGAATGAGGCCCTCAAAAAGGTTCAGTCCAAGTTTTCCGAGGAGATGGGCAAGATTACGGGCGGCCTCAATATCCCCGGTCTTTTTTGAGTCTGGCATGGGTCTGTCCGGGCATTGTCCCGGTTGCAGCCGGTTTTGGGGCGGTAGCTGGAAGGCTGTCGCCCCTTCTTTGTATCTGCCGCGAAAATGAAAACTCTGCTTGATTTTTGGGGTGGTGGCGGGCTCACGGTTGCAGCATCAAAACGGTAAATTTTACTGTAACTAAAAAATCTTTAGTGCAAATCGCAAAAAGCGGTGGAACTTTACTGCGAGTAAAAAGTTTTATTTTCGTTTTAATAAAAAATTGTTTTATCTTTGGCGGGAACTATGCTACAGTCGTCAAACTCGTTTGCGCGGCTCCTTGCGGAGTTGCAGAAATTGCCGGGTGTCGGTGAAAAAACCGCGTTGCGGCTCGCTTTTCACCTGCTTAAATACCCGGAGAATACCGCGGCCCTTGCCGAGAGCCTCGGCGAGGTGCTGAGCCGGGTGAAATTCTGTTCCATCTGCTTCGGCATCACCGAGGAAGATCCCTGCCGGCTCTGCAGCAGTGACCGGGACGAGACGTCCCTCTGTGTTGTCGAGGAACCCCAGGACCTTCTGGCGGTGGAGAGGACCCGGGCCTTCAGGGGGCGTTACCACGTCCTTCAGGGGGCCCTGTCGCCGTTGAACGGCGTCACCCCCGATCGGCTCCGGATTGCCGAGTTGATGCGGCGGCTCGAAGGGGGAGCGGTGCGGGAGGTGGTCATTGCCACCAACTTCTCCGTTGAGGGGGAAACAACTGCCCTCTATCTTGCGCGGCAGATCAAGCCCCTCGGCATCAGGGTCACGCGGCTTGCCCACGGCATCCCCCTGGGGAGCGATCTGGAGTATGTGGACGCAGCCACGGTCCAGCGGGCCCTCGAGGGGCGGAGCGAATTGTAGGACAACTCAGGAACGACGACAGTTTAACGCTGTTTCGTATTTATCACAGAGGAGGAGAGCATGAGTCGCAACATGGTTACCATCGACGGCAACACAGCGGCCGCCCACGTGGCCCACGCCACCAACGAGGTGATTGCCATCTACCCCATCACCCCGTCTTCGGTCATGGGAGAGATCTCGGACATGAAGAGCGCCATGGGTGAGAAGAACATCTGGGGGACCATTCCGTCGGTCGTCGAGATGCAGTCCGAGGGGGGCGCTTCCGGTGCCGTCCACGGCGCGCTCCAGGCAGGGGCGCTGACCACCACCTTCACCGCCAGCCAGGGCCTGCTCCTGATGATCCCGAACATGTTCAAGATCGCCGGCGAGTTGACCTCCACGGTTTTCCATGTCTCGGCCCGCGCCATCGCGGCCCAGGCCCTCTCCATCTTCGGCGACCACTCCGACGTCATGTCCTGCCGTTCCACCGGCTGGGCCATGCTCTGCTCCAACAACTCCCAGGAGGTCATGGACTTCGCCCTGATCTCCCAGGCCGCCACGCTTCGCGCCCGGGTGCCGTTCCTCCACTTCTTCGACGGCTTCCGTACCTCCCACGAGGTTCTGAAGGTTGAAGAGCTGACCTTCGACGACATGCGCGCCATGCTTGACGACGAGCTGATCGCCGCCCACAAGGCCCGGGGCCTCTCCCCTGACCACCCGGTCATGCGCGGCACCGCCCAGAATCCCGACGTCTACTTCCAGGGGCGTGAGACGGTCAACTCCTACTACCCGAAATGTATCGAGATCGTCGAAGAGGAGATGAACAAGTTCGCCAAGATCACGGGCCGCCAGTACAAACTGGTGGATTACGTGGGCGCTCCCGACGCCGACCGGATCATCGTCATCATGGGCTCCGGCGCCGACACGGTGCAGGAGACCGTGGAGAACCTGACAGCCAAGGGCGAGAAGATCGGCGTGGTGAAGGTCCACCTCTACCGGCCGTTCCCCATCGATGCCTTCATCGCCGCCCTGCCGAAGACCGTCAAGAAAATCGCCGTCCTCGACCGGACCAAGGAGCCCGGCGCCCTGGGCGAGCCCCTCTACCTGGATGTCCGTACCGCCATCGGCGAGGCCATGGCCGACGGGAAATGCCAGTTCGACGGCTATCCGGTCATCGTCGGCGGCCGCTACGGCCTCGGTTCCAAGGAGTTTACCCCGGCCCAGGCCAAGGCAGTGTTCGATAACCTTTCCGTCGCCAAGCCGAAGAGGAACTTCGTGGTCGGCATCACGGAAGACGTCACCAACAGCAGCCTCCCCTGCGATCCCTCCTTCTTCAACCCGATGGAAGGGGCCTACCAGGCCATGTTCTTCGGCCTCGGCTCCGACGGCACCGTGGGCGCCAACAAGAACTCAATCAAGATCATCGGCGAGATGACCGACAACAACGCCCAGGCCTACTTCGTCTACGACTCCAAGAAGGCCGGCTCCATGACCACCTCGCACCTGCGCTTCGGCAAGAAGTACATCCGGGCGCCGTACCTGGTGCAGGAGGCCGACTTCGTGGCCTGCCACAACTTCGCCTTCGTGGAGAAGTACGACATGCTGGCCAAGGCCAAGCAGGGAGCCACGTTCCTCCTGAACGCCCCCTTCGACCACAACGAGATCTGGGACAAGCTCCCCACCGACGTGCAGCAGCAGATAATCGACAAGAAGCTGAAGTTCTACGTGATCGACGGCGTGCGGCTCGGCAACGAGATCGGCCTCGGACCCCGGATCAACGTCATCATGCAGACCGCCTTCTTCAAGATCTCCAACATCATCCCGCTGGATCAGGCCGTTGCCGAGATCAAGGATGCCATCAAGAAGTCCTACGGCAAGGCGGGCGAAGCCGTTGTCGCCATGAACAACAAGGCGGTCGATGCCGGCCTCAACAACTTCTACGAGGTGAAGGTGCCGGAGAAGGCCACCAGCACCATCACGAAGCCCCCGGTCGTCAGCCCCAAGGCGCCCCAGTTCGTCCAGGAGACCACCGCTCCGATGATCGCCGGCCTTGGCGACGATCTGCCGGTTTCCAAAATGCCGGCCGACGGCACCTTCCCGACGGCCACCGCCCAGTTCGAGAAGCGGAACATCGCCGTTGATATCCCGGTGTGGGACGAGCAACTCTGCATCCAGTGCGGCATCTGCTCATTCGTCTGCCCCCACGCCACCATCCGGATGAAGGCCTACGACGCCTCGGCCCTTGCCGGCGCTCCGGCCACCTTCAAGTCGGTGGACTGCAAGGTCCCCGAGTTCAAGGGGCAGAAGCTGACCATCCAGGTGGCTCCGGAAGACTGCACCGGCTGCGGCGCCTGCGTCCACAACTGCCCGGCCAAGAGCAAGGAAGACCCGAACCACAAGGCCATCAACATGGCCTTCCAGGCTCCCCTCCGTGCCCAGGAGGTGGCGAACTGGGAGTTTTTCCTCGCCCTTCCCGATGTTGATCCGACCGTGGCCAAGCTGGATACCGTTCGCGGCTCCCAGCTGGTCCGCCCGCTGTTCGAGTTCTCCGGCGCCTGCGCCGGCTGCGGCGAGACTCCGTACCTGAAGCTTCTGACCCAGCTCTTCGGCGATCGGACCCTTATCGCCAACGCCACCGGCTGCTCCTCCATCTACGGCGGTAACCTCCCCACCACTCCCTACGCCAAGCGGGCCGACGGGCTTGGTCCGGCATGGTCCAACTCCCTGTTCGAGGACAACGCCGAGTTCGGTTACGGCATGCGGCTGGCCGTGGACAAGTTCAACGCCATGGCCCTTGAGCTGATCGACAAGCTTTCCTCCTCCTGCTCTTGCTCTTCCTGCACGAGCGCGGTACCCCTCATGAACGAGATCAAGGGTGCCGACCAGTCGACCCAGGCCGGCATCGAGGCCCAGCGGAACCGGGTAGCTGAGTTGAAAAAGGCCCTTGCCGGCTGCCCCGAGTCGGAGGCCAAGCGTCTCCTCACCGTTGCCGACTACCTGGTCAAGAAGTCGATCTGGTGCATCGGCGGCGACGGCTGGGCCTACGATATCGGTTACGGCGGTCTCGACCACGTCATTGCCAGCGGCAAGAACATCAACCTGCTGGTACTCGACACCGAGGTTTACTCCAACACCGGCGGCCAGGCCTCCAAGTCGACCCCGCTGGGCGCCGTCGCCCAGTTCGCCGCCGGCGGCAAGGCCGTTTCCAAGAAGGACCTCGGCATGATGGCCATGTCCTACGGCTCGGTCTACGTGGCGGCCGTGTCGCTTGCCAATCCGGCCCAGTGCATTAAGGCCATGCTGGAGGCCGAAGCCTATGACGGTCCGTCCCTCATCATCGCCTATGCCCACTGCATCGCCCACGGCATCGACATGACCAAGGCCGTGGATTGCCAGAAGCGGGCGGTTAACTCCGGTTACTGGCCGCTGTACCGCTACAACCCGGCGCTTGCCGCCGAGTGCAAGAACCCGCTGCAACTGGATAGCAAAGCCCCGACCATTGCCTTCGAAGAGTACGTGAACAGCGAGAACCGCTACCGCGTCCTCAGGAAGAACAACCCGAAGGGGTACGAGGAACTGATGCGGAAGGCGGCTGCCTGGTCCAAGGCCCACTTCGGCTACTACCAGAAGCTGGCGGCCCTCAACTTCGAGGAAACCTGCGAGAAGTAACGTCTGCCCGTAACAACAAAAAACCCCGACAAGGATTCTTGCCGGGGTTTTTTGTTGCACGAAACACCATGGACAGATACTGAAAGTGTCATTGATACGCTGGCCTTGATTTTGCAGAAATGTCGGCTAGTTGCGGAAGTGCTAGCGGCGGCTGTGACGGCAGGTGCCGCACCGACGCTGTTTTCTCTCCTTGAACGAGTGTCAAATTTTTGTTATAACCCATCCGTATCGGTGCAAATTTTTTACAGCCCGGTGAAGGGGTGCATACATGGCAGATCCTCAGATGGTGATGTACGACGAGGAGTTCAGGCTGATCAATCTTGCGATCGAGAAGCTGCTCCGGGAGGCCAACGCCAAGGTGATCTTCCTGGTCGACAAAAACGGCCAGCTCATCGCCGGCTGCGGCGAGACCGAGCGGTTCGACACCACGTCGCTGGCATCGCTCACCGCGGGAAACATCGCCGCCACCGGCGGTCTTGCCAAGCTGATCGGCGAGAAGGAATTTTCCATCCTGTTCCACGAGGGGGAAAAGGACAACCTCCATATCTCCATCGTCGGCGGGCGGGTGATTCTCGTGGTCCTCTTCGACACCCGTTCCTCCCTGGGACTGGTCAGGCTTCGGGTCAAGAAGGCCTCTGAGGAGTTGACCGCCATCTTCGACCGGCTCATGAAAAAGGCCGAGGAGAAGGAGCGGAGCGGCATCCAGGAGTTCCCCTTCGCCGAGATCACCGACGACGACATCGATAATCTCTTCAACTGACGGCCCGGGGGTACGGCGGATGTCCTTCATAAACTACGCATCGCGCGAGATAAACTGCAAGATTGTCTACTACGGGCCGGGCCTCTGCGGCAAGACCACCAACCTCCAGTACGTCTACCAGAAGACTGCCCCCGAGGCGAAGGGGAAGATGATCAGTCTCGCCACGGAAACGGAGCGGACTCTCTTTTTCGATTTCCTCCCCCTGGCCCTTGGCGAGATCCGCGGCTTCAAGACCCGGTTCCACCTCTACACCGTCCCCGGCCAGGTCTTCTACGATGCCTCCCGCAAGCTGATCCTCAAGGGTGTGGACGGCGTGGTTTTCGTGGCCGATTCCCAGGAAGAGCGGATGGATGCCAATATCGAGTCCCTGGACAACCTCCGTTTCAACCTCAAGGAACAGGGGTACGATCTGGACAAGCTTCCCTATGTCATTCAGTACAACAAGCGGGATCTGCCGGAAGTCCTGTCCGTGGAAGAACTCCGGCGGGAACTGAACCCAACGGGCGTTCCCGAGTTCGAGGCCTGCGCCTCCACCGGCGAAGGGGTTTTCGAGACCCTGAAGGCGGTCGCCAAGCTGATTCTCATTGACCTCAAGAAAGGGCGCTGAAGCTTCGGTGCGTAGATTGTCCCCAAGTTTGTGGCCCATGGCATTGCCATGGGCCTTTTTTGTTTTGCCTGCCGGTAAAATGACGTAGAATGGCGGCCACCGACGGTTAGAAGCCGAAGGACGGGCTTTCAGGCGGGGGACGATGCATTTCGGCGGTGCCTACGAAGACGAGATAGTTGGGAAGGCCTATGACGGCAGGCTCATGGCGCGGTTTGTCCGCTACGTGCTCCCCTACCGGTGGCTCGCCGTGGCAGCCCTCTGCCTCCTTCCCCTCTCGGCGGCGGCCCGGCTTGCCCAGCCCTGGATCATGAAGGTGGCCATCGATGAGCACATTGTCACCGGCCGGATGGAGGGTCTGCCGCTGGTGGCGGCAGGGTTTCTCGCCCTGATCCTTGTCGAATCGCTCCTGACGTTCTTTGAGGTCTGGCTCCTCCAGTACCTGGGGCAGAAGGTGATGTTCGATCTCCGCATTGAGCTTTTCAGTCACGTCCAGCGGCTTCCGGTCTCCTTCTTCGACCGGACTCCTACCGGGAGCCTCGTGACGAGGCTCACCAGTGACGTGGAAGTCCTCGGCGAGATGTTCGCAGCGGGGATCATCACGGTGGTGGGGGATATCCTCTTCCTGGCCGGGATCGTCGGGGTGATGCTCTGGATGAACCTGAAGCTCTCCCTGGTCACCTTCGCAGTCCTGCCGGTGCTCATCTGGGTCGCCTTCACGTTTCGGGTCAGGATGCGCAAGGCCTTCCGGGAGGTGCGGGCTCGGCTGGCGAACCTCAATACATTTCTGGCCGAGACCATCGGCGGCATGGCGGTCGTTCAGCTTTTCAACCGGCAAGAAACCGAGCGGCGGGAGTTTTCGCGGTTCAATGCCGCGTACCGGGACGCCAACCTCCCGGTCATCACCTGGGATGCCTCTCTCTACGCCCTGGTGGAGACCCTTTCCTCCATCGCCGTGGGGCTCATCATCTGGTACGGCGGGGGGGAGATCGTCGGGGGCGCCCTCACCTTCGGAGCACTGGTGGCGTTCATCCAGTACACCGAAAAATTCTTCGGCCCCATCAGGGATCTCTCGGCCAAGTACTCCATCATGCAGGGAGCCATGGCGGCCCTGGAACGGATTTTCAACCTGCTGGACACGGAAAGGGATGGATACCCCTCACCCGGACGTCGGCTTCCCTCTCCCCCGTGGACAGGGGCTGGGGGTGAGGGGGGAATCAACGCCATTAGCTTTCGGGACGTCTGGTTCGCCTACAAGGACGAGGAGTACGTCCTCCAGGGGATTAACCTCACCATCCGGCGGGGGGAGAAGGTGGCGCTGGTGGGGGAGACCGGCGGCGGCAAGACGACGGTGACCCGACTCCTCTCCCGCCTCTACGACGTGAGCAGGGGGAGCATCAGCTTCGACGGCACCGATATCCGGGAGTTGCCCCTTCCCGAACTCCGGCGCCGGATCGGCGTGGTCCTCCAGGAACCGTATCTTTTCACCGGCACCATCGGGTTCAATATCTCCCTGGGGGACAAGGGGGCCGCTGCCAGGATGGAGGAGGCGGCACGGCTCGTGGGGGCCGCCCGGTTCATCGAGGCGCTTCCCAAAAAGTACGACGAGGAAGTGCGGGAACGGGGAGTGAACCTCTCCGCCGGCGAGCGGCAACTCATCTCCTTTGCCCGTGCCGTGGCCTTCGACCCGGAGATCCTCGTCCTCGACGAGGCCACCTCCAGCGTCGACAGCGAGTCTGAGCGGCTCATCCAGGAGGGGCTCCAGGCGCTCATGGCCGGGCGGACGTCTCTGGTGGTGGCCCACCGCCTCTCCACGGTCCAGGATGCCGACCGGATCGTCGTCATCCATCGGGGTGAAAAGGTGGAGGAGGGGACCCACCGGGAGCTCCTGGCCGCCGGAGGGGTCTACGCCCGGCTCCATCAGCTTCAGTTCAGGGAACAGGACAATCCATGAAACACCTCATCCTCGGCACCGCCGGCCACATCGATCACGGCAAGACCTCCCTCGTCCGGGCTCTCACCGGTATTGACACCGACCGTCTCCCCGAGGAGAAGAAGCGGGGGATCACCATCGAGCTCGGCTTTGCCCACCTGGAGCTGCCGGGAGGCGTCCAGTTCGGCATCGTGGACGTGCCGGGGCATGAGCGCTTTGTCCGGACCATGGTGGCAGGGGTGGGGGGGATGGACCTGGTGATGCTCGTCATCGCAGCCGACGAGGGGGTCATGCCCCAGACTCGGGAGCACCTGGAGATCTGCCAGCTCCTGGGGGTGAAGAAGGGGCTTGTTGCCCTCACCAAGAGCGACATGGTGGACCCCGACTGGCTCGGTCTCGTGGCCGAAGAGGTACGGGAGTACCTGGCAGGGAGCTTCCTGGAGGAGGCGCCGGTGGTGCCGGTCTCGTCCCGGACCGGCGCCGGAATTGACGAGCTGAAAGCTGAACTGGCCCGGCTTGCCGCCCAGGTGGAGGAAAAGCGGAGCGAAGGCCCGTTCCGCCTCCCCGTGGACCGGGTCTTCACCGTCACCGGCTTCGGCACGGTGGTGACCGGGACGCTCCTGGCCGGCGAGATCCGGGTGGGGGACGAGGTTGAGCTGCTCCCGTCGGGGAGGGCGGCCCGGGTGCGGGGTGTACAGACCCACGGCCGCAAGGGTGATGCGGCCGGCGCCGGCCAGCGGGTGGCCGTGAACCTCCAGGGGGTGGAGCACACGGAGGTGGTGCGGGGGGACATCGTGGTGCCCCGGGGCGTTTTCCGGGCCACCCGTGCCGTGGATGTCCGACTCGACCTCCTATCCTCGGCCCCCAAGGAGCTTCGGCACCGGGCCACGCTCCGGCTCCATTCAGCCACCTACGAGGTCCCGGCCCAGGTGATCCTCCTGGACCGGGACGTCCTGGCGCCGGGGGAATCCGCCTTTGTCCAGCTTCGCCTGAAGCATCCGGTGCTCCTCCTCCCCGGCGACCCCTTCGTGCTCCGCTCCTACTCCCCCCAGGTCACCGTGGGCGGCGGCCGGGTCCTGGATCCGATGCCCCCCCGTCGCCGGCGGCGCTCCGATGAGGCGCTGGCGCTCCTCCATGCCTTGGGGGAGCACGCCGAGGCGGACACCGTCAGGCTCCTGGTGGCCGGAAGCCTCCTCTCCGGCGTTGCCTTCGAGGAAATATCGCTCCGCAGCGGCCTCTCCCCCCGCAGGACCGAGGCTGCCCTGGCCTCGCTCCTGTCGGCCGGCGAGGTGGTGCAGGTGGTCCGGGAACCCCGGATCCTCCTCTCCCGGGAGGCGTTCGGTTCCCTCAAGTCCTATCTTCTGGGGGAGGTGGAAGGGTATCTGCGGGATAACCCGCTGAAAGAAGGGATCGGCAAGGAGGAGTTGAAGACCCGCCTTCCGAAGCGGAGTGATCCCCGTTTCTTCACGCCACTGCTGACTTCTCTCGAAAAGGAGGGCAAGGTGGTGGTGGAGCGGGAACTGGTGAAACTCCCCGGCCGCACGGGAGAGCCGACCGTGGACCAGTCCGGCCTCCAGGGGCGGATCGAGGCAGCCCTTCTGCGAGGTGGCTTCGAGCCTCCCACCGTGAAGGAACTGTGCGACCAGCTTCGCTGCGGCGAGAAGGAGATCCTGGAGCACCTGAACATCCTTGCCCGGCAGGGGCGGGCCGTGAAGCTCAAGAGCGACGTGTTTTACGCCCCCGGCCCTGTCGGAGAGATCCGGGAGAAACTCGTCGCCCGCCTTCGGGAGAAGGGGGAGATCACCCCCCCGGAGTTTCGGGAGCTCACCGGTCTCTCCCGTAAATTCATGATCCCCCTCCTTGAGTTTTTCGATCAGGAGAAAATCACCATCCGGGTTGGCGACAAGCGGATTCTGCGTAAGGGGTAAAGGTTCGCACTCTGGCGCATTGCAAGAGTTTCATTATGGCGTACTATTTAACGGCCAGTTTTGGGAAAAGCGGGACGCGGAGAGGAGAGTGCCGATGGAGAAGTTTCAGGTTCTTCTGGTGGAGGATAATCCGGACGATGAATTTCTCGCGTTGCGCGCCTTGCGCAAGCAGGGAATCGACAACGTTGTCGTTGCCCACGATGGGGAAGAGGCCCTTGCCCGTCTTCTGGGCTCCGGTTCTCCGGAGGGTGGAGGGGTGTTTCTCGAACCGGCTTTTATTCTGCTCGACCTGAAGCTGCCGAAAATAAACGGTATCGAGGTTCTCACCGCCCTCCGCGGCAACGAGAGGACCAGGCGGGTTCCGGTCATTGTCATCAGTTCGTCCCGGGAGGAGACCGACCTGAAATGCTGCCGGGAGTTGGACGTCCTCAGCTGCCTGACCAAGCCGGTGGATGGGAAAGAGATAGTTGGTATCCTGGAGAAGGCCGGCCTCTTCGATACACCTCCCTCTTGACGCGCCCTGCCCCGTGGGGGGGGCGACGACCTCCATTAACGCGCCATCGGGTAAAAATACCTTCACAAGCCGGGGATAATGTGGTAATTGTTACGTCTTTCCAGCCGCTTTCCCTTCTCACTTTTTCCCGCGACGGTTACCTGTGATGGCAAAGAAAATCTGCATAGCGAATCAGAAGGGCGGGGTCGGCAAGACCACCACCGCCGTCAACCTGGCCGCTTCCCTTGCGGCGGCGGAAAAGCGGACGCTCCTCGTGGACATGGACCCCCAGGGGAACGCCGGAAGCGGCGTCGGCATCGACAAGGGAAGCCTGACGGAGTCGGTCTACGACGCCATCATCAACGACGCCGATCCGGCAACGCTCATAGTCAGGACAGATCTCGCCTGTCTCGATCTTCTTCCCGCCACCACCGACCTGGCCGGCGCCGAGCTGGAACTCGTCTCCGCCATGGCGCGGGAATGGAAGCTCAAGGAGGCCCTGGCACGCCTTGATGACCGGTATGACTACATCATCATCGACTGTCCCCCGTCCCTGGGGCTTCTCACCGTCAATGCCATGACCGCCGCCGACTCGGTCCTTATCCCGCTCCAGTGCGAGTACTACGCCATGGAAGGGCTCTCCCAGATCATCAAGACCATCAAGCTGGTTCAGAAGGGGCTCAACCCGAAGCTCGCCATTGAAGGGATCCTTCTCACCATGTACGACGGCCGCATCAACCTTTCCCGCCAGGTAAGCGAGGAGATCCGTACCCACTTCGGCTCCCTTGCCTTCCAGACCGTGGTCCCCCGCAACGTGAGACTCTCCGAGGCCCCGAGCCACGGCCGTCCCATCATCCTGTACGACATAACCTCCAAGGGGGCCGTCACCTATATGGAGCTGGCCAAGGAACTCATGGAAAGGGAGGCGCACCATGGTTAGGAAGACCGGACTCGGCAAGGGGATGGCGGCCCTTCTCCCGGTCGTGGAGGAGGAGGGGAAGCGCTACTTCTCCTGTCCCATCGAAGAGATCCGTCCCAACCGGAACCAGCCCCGCAAGACCTTCACCCCCGACAGGTTGGAAGAGCTTGCCGCATCCATCCGCGAGAAGGGGATAATCCAGCCCCTCGTGGTGCGGAAAAAGGGAGACCACTACGAGCTCATCGCCGGCGAGCGCCGATGGCGGGCCGCCCAGAAGGCCGGGCTCCGCGAGGTGCCGGTGGTCATTCAGGACGTCTCCGAGGATACCGCCCTGGAGATGGCCCTCATTGAGAACATCCAGCGGGAGGATCTGAACGCCGTGGAGGAGGCCGAGGCCTACCACGCCCTCATGGAGAACTTCAGCCTGACCCAGGACGAGCTTGCGAAGCGGGTGGGCAAGGATCGATCCACCGTGGCCAATTCCCTGCGGCTCCTGAAGCTTCCCGCCGAACTGAAGAAGGACATCGTTGAGGAGCGCCTGGCCATGGGCCATGCGCGGGCGATTCTTGCCCTCGATACCGACCTCCAGATGCGGGAGGCCCGGGATGCCGTCGTGAAGGGAAACCTCACCGTGCGCGAGGCGGAAAGCCTTGTGAAAAGGTTGAAGGGGGAGCAGAAGCCCAAGCCTAAGGCTGCAGCCGTGGAGGTCCATGCCGCTGACCTCGTGGAGCAGTTGCAGCGTCGCTTCATGACAAAAATTGCGGTTCGCAAGAGCGGCAAGGGGGGCAAGATCGAGATTGCCTACGGCAGCCGCGACGAACTTGCAAGAATCGTCGATCTTCTGCTTGGTTAAAGGGCGTGCGATACGGTCGGGCGAAAGCAGGCCGTGTCGTTTTTTGGATAAATTTGTTGACAAGCGCCAATACGTGTGATAGCTAACGTCTGTTTTGCGGCCTTACGACCGCATATTTTTTTGATACAGTACCCCGTATACGGAATACAAACTACAAGTGGTGGATTTTACGGAGCGGTAGCGTGATAAGTTTAGATCTTGCCTTTGTGATTCAGTTCGTAAACTTCCTGGTCCTCCTCCTGATTCTGAACATCTTCCTCTACAAGCCGATCAGGAAAATCATGGCGGACCGGAAGGCGCAGATTGACGGCGCAAAAGAGCGGGCCGCTGCGGTTGACAAGGACGTGCAGGAAAAAATGGCCCTCTATGAAGCTCGCCTGCGCGAAATCAAGGCGAAGGCCAATGCCGAGCGCGAGACTCTCCGCAACAGCGCGCTTCAGGAAGAGGCTGCTGTCATCGAGAAGGCCCGCAAGGAAGCTGCCGATTCTCTCTCCTCCATCAAGAACAGGGTGGCGAAAGAGGCCGCCGACGCCAAGGAGCTGCTGGCAGCCCAGGTCCGTACCCTGTCCCTTGAAATCTGCGAGAAAGTCCTTGGGAGGAGTCTGTAACATGGCATACGCATTCAAGAAAAAGGGGCTCCTGAAGTCCGTGATGGTGCCTGCCGCGGTCTGTGTCGCCGTGATCGGTCTGGCAGCCCTCGGGTTTGCCGCCGAGGGGGGCGAGGGTGCCCACCACGTTGACACCGGCAAGCAGATGAAGGATTTCATGTGGAGGGTCATCGACTTTGCCGCCCTTCTCGGTGTCATCATCTGGGCCCTCAAGAAGGCCAATGCCAAGGGTGCCCTGGCAGACCGCACCGCCAACATCGAGAAGGCCCTGCGCGAAGCCGAGGAGGCCCGGGCGGCTGCCGAGAAGAAGTTTGCCGAGTACAGCGGGAAGCTGGAAAAAGCCAACCAGGAGATCGACGGGATTTACGCCGCAATCCGCAAGGAAGCCGAGTCGGAGAAGGAGCGGATCATTGCCGAGGCGAAAATGACCGCCGACAAGATTCGCGAGCAGGCCGCCGCCACTGCCTCCCAAGAGGTCCTCAAGGCAAAGGCGGAGCTTCGCGGGGAGGCTGCGCGCCTTGCCGTCCAGATGGCTGAGCAGTCCCTGCGCGAGAACATCAAGAAAGACGACCAGGATCGGCTGGTTAACGACTATCTTACGAAGGTGGAGAACTTACATTGATCTCGAACGCTATTGCACGTCGCTACGCCAAGGCGCTGGTGCAGCTCGGGGCCGAGGAAGGCGCGGTCGACCGGTTCGGTGCCGAGTTGGGGCAGTTCGCAGCCCTGCTTGAAGGAAACGCCGACATCGATTCCGTCCTGAAAAGCCCTGCGTACCGCATTGAAGCCAAGAGGGAAATTCTCAAGGACGTCCTTGCGAAGCTGAGCCTCTCCGGCACGGTCTCCAACTTTCTCCAGGTTCTCCTCGACCGGGGGAGAATCGGTTTTCTTCCCCAGATTGCCCACAGCTATGCCGCATTCGCCGACGAGCTTTCCGGCGTTATCCGCCCGGTGCTCACCTCGGCTTTTCCTCTTGAGGATGCCCAGGTGGAGAGCATGAAGGGCGCGCTGGTCAAGGCAACGGGTAAGAAGGTGCAGCTGTCGGTCCAGGTGGAGCCCTCGCTCATCGGCGGGGTGATCACCAAGATCGGCGACAAGGTTTTTGACGGCAGCGTACGGACCCAGTTGAACAGGATTCAGGATATATTACAGAAGGGGTGAGAGGTTCCATGGAAATCAGAGCCGAAGAAATCAGCGAAATTATCCGCAAGCAGATCAAGGAGTACGGCAAGGAGGTCGAGGTGGCCGAGACCGGCACCATCATCTCCGTCGGTGACGGTATCGCCCGCATCCACGGCCTGGACAAGGCCATGGCCGGCGAGCTCCTGGAGTTCCCCGGCGGGGTCTCCGGCATGGTTCTCAACCTCGAAGAGGACAACGTCGGTGCGGCGATCCTCGGTGAAGACAACGAGAACATCAAGGAAGGGACCACCGTCAAGCGGACCGGCAGGATCGTCGAGGTTCCGGTGGGCGAGGCCCTCATTGGCCGCGTTGTCAACGCCATCGGCCAACCCATCGACGGCAAGGGCCCGATCAACACCACCACCTTCGGTAAGGTCGAGGTGAAGGCCCCCGGCATCGTCAAGCGGAAGTCGGTCCACCAGCCGATGCAGACCGGCCTCAAGGCCATCGATGCCATGGTTCCGGTCGGCCGCGGCCAGCGGGAGCTCATCATCGGCGACCGCCAGACCGGCAAGACCGCCGTTGCCATCGACACCATCATCAACCAGAAGGGTGGCGACCTCATCTGCATCTATGTCGCCATCGGCCAGAAGCGTTCCACCGTTGCCCAGGTGGTGAGCAAGCTCCAGGAGCACGGCGCCATGGATTACACCATCGTCGTTTCCGCCTCCGCCTCCGAGCCGGCACCGCTCCAGTTCATCGCCCCCTACACCGGCGTCACCATGGGCGAGTACTTCCGGGACAACGGCAAGCATGCCCTGATCATCTACGATGACCTCTCCAAGCAGGCCGTTGCCTACCGCCAGCTTTCCCTGCTCCTTCGCCGTCCGCCGGGGCGTGAAGCGTATCCGGGCGACGTCTTCTACCTCCACAGCCGCCTCCTTGAGCGTGCTGCGAAGCTCTCCGACGACTGCGGCGCTGGTTCGCTCACCGCACTGCCGATCATCGAGACCCAGGCCGGCGACGTTTCCGCGTATATTCCGACCAACGTCATTTCCATCACCGACGGCCAGATCTACCTGGAGAGCGACCTGTTCTACTCCGGCGTCCGCCCGGCCATCAACGTCGGCCTCTCGGTCTCCCGGGTCGGTGGTTCCGCCCAGGTGAAGGCCATGAAGCAGGTTGCCGGTACGCTTCGTCTGAACCTCGCCCAGTATCGGGAAATGGCGGCCTTCGCCCAGTTCGGTTCCGACCTGGACAAGGCGACCCAGATGCAGTTGGCCCGCGGCGAGCGCCTCGTCGAGATTCTCAAGCAGCCCCAGTACCGTCCGATTCCCAACGAGAAGCAGGTCCTCATCATCTTCGCCGCCAACAATGGCTACGTCGATGACTACCCCGTCGCCTCCCTGCGCCGTTACGAGAGTGAGCTCTATTCCTTCTTCGACGGAAGGAAGACCGATATCCTCGCCGAACTGCGCGACAAGAAGGCGATCGATGACGACCTCAAGGGCAAGATCGTTGCCGCCCTTGACGAATTCAAGAAGGAATTTACCGCGTAATCTAAGGACGGTCCTCCAGATATGGCAAGCCTGAAAAGCATTAAAAAGCGTATTGTCTCGGTCAAAAACACCAGGCAGATAACCAAGGCCATGAAGATGGTCTCGGCTGCGAAGCTGCGCCGTGCCCAGGAAAACGTGGTTGCCGCCCGCCCCTATGCGAAGAAGCTGGGGGAGGTTCTGGGTCGCCTGGCCAAGAGCCAGGACGGAAGCTCAAGCCCCCTGCTGCAGAAGCGTATCAGCCAGAAGGCCCTTCTCGTGGTGGTTACCTCCGACCGGGGTCTCTGTGGTGGCTTCAACGCCAACATCTGTAAGGCTGCGGAGCGCTTCATCAGGGAGAAGAAGGCTGAATTCGCCGAGATCTCCGTGACCACCGTCGGCCGCAAGGGCTTCGAGTTCCTCAAGAACCGGCAGAAGATCAACAAGAACTACGGCAACGTCCTTTCGAACCTCAGCTACCCCACCGCTGCGCTCTTGGCCCAGGAAGTGGTCGAGGGATACGTGGCGGAGGAATACGACGAGGTATATCTCCTCTTCAACGCGTTCCGGAGCGTCATGTCCCAGGACATCACCCTCCAGCAGCTCCTCCCGATTGTTCCCGAGGAGACAGCCGAAGAGGAGTACGTTCCCGAGTACATCTACGAGCCCTCCAAGGGGGAGCTCCTTGACGAGCTCCTTCCCAAGCACATCGAGGTGCAGGTATTCAAGGCGCTGCTGGAGTCGGTGGCATCGGAGCATGGCGCCCGGATGACCGCCATGGACAGCGCGTCCAAGAACGCCACCGAGATGATCGGCAAGCTGACCCTTCAGTACAACCGGGCCCGCCAGGCAGCAATCACGACCGAGCTCATGGAGATCATCTCCGGCGCCGAGTCGATCAAGGGATAAGTTAATCTCACGATTATAAAATAGAGGCCCGGCACGGGCCGCAGGAGGAAGAGGCACCATGAGTCAGAACTTTGGTAAAATTTCGCAGGTTATCGGCGCGGTTATCGACGTCGAGTTCGAGCCGGGCAAACTGCCTCCCATCTACAACGCCCTCCGGGTTACCAACCCGGCCATTGACGATAAAGAATACAACCTGGTGCTCGAAGTTGCCCAGCACCTGGGCGAGAACTCCGTCCGGACCATCGCCATGGACTCCACCGACGGCCTCGTCCGCGGCCAGTCCGTCCTCGACACCGGCAAGCAGATCTCCGTGCCGGTCGGCCGCAAGACCCTGGGCCGCATCCTGAACGTCATCGGCGAGCCCGTTGACGAGATGGGTCCGGTCAACGCCGAGAAGGAATACGGCATCCACCGTGAAGCCCCTGCGTTTGTGGACCAGTCCACCAAGGTAGAAGCCTTCACCACCGGCATCAAGGTCGTTGACCTCCTCGCTCCTTACGCCCGGGGCGGTAAAATCGGCCTCTTCGGCGGCGCCGGCGTCGGCAAAACCGTTCTCATCATGGAACTCATCAACAACATCGCCAAGCAACACGGTGGTTTCTCCGTGTTCGCCGGTGTGGGCGAGCGTACCCGTGAAGGGAACGACCTCTGGATGGAGATGAAGGAGTCCGGCGTTCTCGATAAGGCCGCCCTCGTGTACGGCCAGATGAACGAGCCTCCCGGGGCCCGTGCGCGGGTTGCCCTCTCCGCCCTCTCCATCGCCGAGTACTTCCGTGATGAGGAAGGGCAGAACGTTCTTCTCTTCGTTGACAACATCTTCCGCTTTACTCAGGCAGGTTCCGAGGTTTCCGCGCTTCTTGGCCGGATCCCCTCCGCCGTTGGTTACCAGCCTACGCTGGCCACCGAGATGGGTGAACTCCAGGAGCGAATCACCTCCACCACCAAGGGCTCCATCACCTCGGTTCAGGCCATCTACGTTCCGGCCGACGACCTTACCGACCCGGCCCCGGCAACGGCCTTCGCCCACTTGGACGCAACGACCGTTCTTTCCCGTCAGATCGCCGAGCTCGGCATCTACCCCGCCGTTGACCCCCTCGACTCCACGTCGCGGATTCTCGATCCCCAGGTCATCGGCGAGGAGCACTACGCCATCGCCCGCCAGGTTCAGTACGTTCTCCAGAAGTACAAGGACCTCCAGGACATCATCGCCATTCTCGGTATGGACGAACTCTCCGAAGAGGACAAGCAGGTCGTTGCCCGCGCCCGTAAGATCCAGCGCTTCCTCTCCCAGCCGTTCCACGTTGCCGAGGCCTTCACCGGCAGCCCCGGCAAGTACGTGGAGCTGAAGGACACCATCAAGGGGTTCCAGGAGATCGTTGCCGGCAAGCACGACGATATCCCCGAGCAGGCCTTCTACATGGTCGGCACCATCGAAGAGGCCCTGGAAAAAGCGAAGAAACTTGCTGCCTAAGGTACACATGACCTCGTCGCAGGGAAGCCGTGACGGCTTCCCTGCCAAAAGGATGAAGATAGATGGCTGAAAAACTGAAAGTCGATCTGGTAACACCCTATAAGAAGATCCTGTCCGAAGAGGTCGATGAGATCACCGCCACGGGCGCCCTCGGCGAGTTCGGCGTCCTTCCGGGCCACGCGCCGTTTCTCACCTCCCTGAAGATCGGAGAGCTCACCTACAAGAAGGGTGGCCAGCTGTTCCATCTGGCGGTCAACTGGGGCTACTTTGAGGTTGAGGATGACAAGGTTACGGTGCTCGTCGAAACCGCGGAGCGGGCCGACGAGATCGACCTGGAGCGGGCCAAGGCTGCCCTGGGGCGCGCGGAAGAGGCACTCAAGCGTCTTTCCCCCGAAGACAAGAGCTACAAGACCCAGGAGGCTGCCCTGGAGCGGGCACTGATCCGTATGCAGGTGGCGGGCAAGACCACCCGGAAGTAGCGACACATCACCATGTACCGAAAAGAGCGGCCTCTGCCGCTCTTTTTTTTTCACTGAAGCAGGCCCTGAATCCTGCTATGATCCGGACATGCCAAACACTAAGCCACGCATCGTCATAACCATGGGGGATCCCACCGGGGTCGGCCCCGAGATAATCGCCGCAACTCTTGCCGATCCGGAAGTGCGGAAGCACTGCCGGTTCCTCGTTCTCGGCGACAGGGCTGCCATGGCACGGGGAATCGCCGTTGCGGGGGCCGCGCTCAAGGTGGAGCGGACCGATGCCCTGAACTGGGAGGAAAGCAAGGAAGGGGTGCTCCCCCTTTGGGAGATTTCGTCTCTCACCGATACGGACATGCAGTATGGCCGCCCCACCGTTGCCAGCGGCGACGCCATGTATCGGGCCATCTGCGAGGCGGCGCGGCTCTGCCTTGAGGGAAATGCCGATGCCATGGCGACCGCTCCCATCAGCAAGGAGGCCCTTAACCGGGCCGGGCATCACTATCCCGGTCATACGGAGCTCCTGGCCGAACTGGCCGGTGCGGAACGGGTCGTCATGATGCTGGCCGGCTCGCGGATGCGGGTCACCCTCGTTACCATCCACGAGGCCTTGGCGGATGTGCCGCGGCTGGTGACCTTCGAGCGGGTGCTGGAGACGATCCGGATCACCCACCGGGATGTGCACCGCTACTTCAGGAGGAACCCCCGCATCGCGGTGCTGGCCCTCAACCCCCACTGCGGCGAAGGGGGGATGTTCGGGGACGAGGAGGCGCGAATCATTGCTCCGGCTGTTGAGGCAGCCCGGCAGGAGGGGATCGACGCCCTCGGCCCCCTCTCCGCCGATACCCTCTTTCACTTTGCCATCCAGGGGGGCTACGACGCGGTGGTCTGCATGTACCACGATCAGGGACTCATCCCCCTGAAGCTCCTCCACTTCGACGACGGGGTCAACGTGACCCTGGGGCTTCCCATCATCCGCACCTCCGTGGATCACGGCACCGCCTACGACCTGGCGGGGACCGGCAGGGCATCGGCGGATAGCATGAAGGCTGCCATCCTCATGGCGGCGGACATGGCGCGGGTCAAGGGATCGGGGGACGGAAAGCCGTGACCATGAAAAAGCTGCTCTATCTGGCAATCGGGGCCGTGGTGGCCTATTGCGCCTATATCGCCATATCCCTCATGTTCCTCCCGTCCGTGGAAGAGCTCAAGAACCGCCGCACGAACATGACCATCCAGGTGAAGGATTGGCACGGCGACTACCACCCCTTCACCGTGGGGCCCAAGAACCGCTACTGGACCCCGTCAGGGAGCATCCCGGCGGAGATGAAGTGGGCGGTGATCCTGGCCGAGGACTCCAACTTCTACAAGCACGAGGGGATCGACGTGAAGGCGATCAAGAACGCCATCAAGTACGACCTCGAAAAGAAGAGCTTTGCCCGGGGGGCCTCCACCATCACCCAGCAGGTGGCCAAGAACCTCTTTCTCTCCCGGGAGAAGACCATCTCCCGCAAGGTGAAGGAGATCGTCCTGGCCAAGCGGATGGAGGAGGAGTTGACCAAGGGGAGGATCATCGAGCTCTACCTGAACGTGGTGGAGCTGGGGCCCATGGTTTACGGCATCGGTCACGGGGCCCGATACTACTTCGGCAAGCCGGCCTCGGCCCTGACCCCCCGGGAGTGCGCCTTTCTGGCCGCCATGCTTCCGGGGCCCCGGGTGGCCTACAATCCTTACAAGAACTTGGACAAGGTGCTGAAGCGCTCCACCATGATCCTGCGGCTGTTGCGGAACAAGGGTGTCCTCTCGGTCGGAGAGTACCAGCAGGCCATGGGGCAGGAGCCCAACATCGCCGGGCTCCAGCGGAAGGTGGACCAGAGCATCGAGAAGGAGGCGGCTGCGTTCCAGAACTTCTCCGGGGTTGCCGGACCCCAGGAGCCGACCGCCGTGCCACCGCCCGAAGGGGAGAGCCCTGCACGGGAAGCGTCGCCGGCAGAGCCAACGCCGGAGCCGGCCGGGGCGGCTCCGGCGGAAGAGGGGAAGGGGGGAGCATTCCCCGTCCAGGAAGAGCAGAAATAGGAAAGGGCGGGGATTTCCCCGCCCTTTCCTATTCATGAGATCGTGCTGCAACAGACCGCGTAGGCTTGAGTAAGCAAGCGAATCATCTGCTTCGCCCTTACCCAACCACATCTAAACCCGGTACCCCTCGATGGACGGATCCGAGAACTCGTTGGGGACCGCGATGATCCGCTCGTTGTCGTCGATCACCACATTCACCCGGCACTCCGCTCCCGGCTCGGCCCGGGTGTAGCGCAGGAGTATCTTCGCGGAGGTCTCCAGGAGCGCATCGTCCACGACCCCCATGAGGACTCCCAGGGGGCTCGATCCGTCGATCCAGCGGAGCGTCGCCTCCCCCGGCTGGATGTTGCGGGAGAGGAGCTCGTTTTCCGCCTCGTTGCGGCCGATGAGGGCCTTGGTCCGGGGACCGACCCGGAAGTGGCGTGCCACCTTCAGGAGGCGGAAATCCCGCAGGTTCAGCTGGTCCGAGTGGTCGAACACGTCCCGCACCTTGGAGACGAAGGAGACCTCGGTCAGGAGGCAGCCGCCGGCGGGGCAGGGGTAGTTCTTCACATCGAGATCCTCGGCCAGCTGCATCTGCTCCTTGCGGGAGCGTCCCTGGATCGCCAGGAGCTTCTCCCGGTCCACCCATCCCTCCTGCTCGGGGAGGGTGGGCTCGAAGTGCTTGGCCGACAGGGGGCGGAGCAGCCGTCCCGCCAGGCCGCTTTCCCGCTCGATGATGTCGAGGGTGTGGCGGCGCTGGCTCATGGGGCGCTGCCCCAGCACCTCGCCGGTGATGACGAAGTCGGCGCCGCTCTCGGTCATGTACTCCTTGGCCTTGCGCAGCAGGAAAATCCGGCAGTCGATGCAGGGGTTCATCCCCTTGCCGTAGCCGTGCTTGGGCTTTCGGACCACCTCAAGGTAGTCGACACCCTTGTTCATCACCTTGATGGGGATGCCGAATTCTTCGGCCACCCGGATCGCTTCCGATTTGCATCCAGCGTTTTTTCCGGTACAGGTACAGAAGGGGGAGGTGAAGTTGAGGGCTTCGACTTCGATCCCCTGCTCAAGCATCACCTTGACCGCAAGGGTAGAGTCGAGCCCCCCGGAGAGGAGGGCGAGGGCTTTTCTTTTCATGGAACGCTCCTGGGGCGCCATGACGGGCGTCGGCAGACGCGGGGCCGGTCACGGAGCCGAAAATTTTTCATGAGCCTAGCACAGGGGTGTCTGTCGTGTAAAGGATGAGAAACGGGCAAGCCGAAAATATTCCTCAAGAATTGTGCGAACCTGACCGATGTAGTCAAGAGGGAGGATAGCCATGGAAAGCATCGTACGGCCGGGGTCCCTGGGGGACATACTCTTCCGGTGCCAGATCATCAGTGAGAACGATATCCGCGCCGCCCTCGACGAGCAGCAGGCGTCGGGGTGCCGCTTCGGCGAGGCCCTGGTGAAACTGGGGGTCGTGGCCCAGGAGGACATCGACTGGGCCCTCTCCAACCAGCTCAACATCCCCTACGTCCGGCTCAAACCGACCATGGTGGACACGGAGGCCGTGGCCCTGATCCCGGCGCCCCTAGCGCGCCAGCACAACCTCATTCCCCTCATCGTCACCGGCGATGAGATCAGTGTCGCCATCGCCGATCCCCTCAACACCGCCGCCCTGTCGGCCGTGGAGAAGGCCGCCGGCTGCCCTGTCTCGGTGTCCGTGGCGCTTCTGCGGGAGATCCGCGAGATGCAGGAGATCTTCTACGGCCCGCCCGATGAGACCGACACCCTCGGTTTCGAGTCGGCCGCCTTTCCGGCCAGCGCCCTCAGCGCCATCAACCACGACCTGACCGGGGCGAAGTTCGTCGACTACCTCCTCCTCTTCGTGGTCCAGCAGAAGCTCTCGTCCCTCTCCCTGCAGCCCTTGGGAGACGGGATTGCGATGGTCTGCCGCCGGGGCGGGGTCGGGCGCGAGGCGGGGCGGCTCTCACCCACCCATTACCCCGAGGTGGTCATGCGGGTAAAGAAACTGGCAAAACTGACGGGGGGAGAGTTCACCGCCAAGGGTACCTTCGCCTTCGGCTGGAAGGGGCGCACGATCCCGTTCCAGGTGGCGCTCCTGCGGGGAGAGGGGGGTGACTACCTCACCTTCCGGATGCGCGTCGATGCCGCTTTCCCCGACTCCGTGGCCGACATGGGGCTCCCGGAGGCAACGACGGCCCGCTTTGCCGAACTGGCCGCGGCGGGGCGGGGGATGGTGGTCATGGGCGCCCGGGAAGAGGAGATGCGAGGGCGGCTCATGGAGCTCTACCTCCAGGAGTGCGACACCGGCGGCAAGACAGTCATCATGGTGGGGAGCGGACCGCCCCAGGGGGGGAGGCGCTTTCCCCGGGTGCCGGTGCCCGCCGGCACCGAGGTGGGGGCAGTGGTCATGGCGGCCCTGGAGCACGATCCCGATATCCTGATCCTCGAAGATGTGGCCGACGGCAAGGTCTTCGCGGCCGCCTGCCGTGCCGCCCAGCGGGGGACGCTGGTTGTGGCGGGGCTCGGCTGCGGCGACGGGGCCGGAGCCCTGCAGCAGCTCATCGCCTTCCGGGACCGGCACCTCCTCACCCCGGCCCATCTGCGGGGGGTCATCGTCTGCGCCGGGGTCCGCACCCTCTGCCCCGACTGCCGCGCGGCCGCCCCGGCACCACCTGACGAAACGGAGCCCTCCTTCCGGGCCGCCGGGTGTCCGGCCTGCGGCCAGACCGGTTATGGCGGGACCCGCTTCCTCATGGACGTCATCACCTTCGACCAGCGGGTGCGGGAACGTTTCGAGACGGCCCGCGACGGCAGCGGCGTGATCGAGCTGTTGCGGGAGCATGGCTGGCGGGGAATCGCCGAGGAGGGACGGGCGCTGGTTGCACAGGGGGTAATCTCCCGGGAGGATTTCATGGCCTCCCTACTCAGCTGACGGAGAAGTCACATGGCACGCATCGACACACTCTTCAAAATGCTCAAGGAACAGGGGGCCTCCGACCTCCACCTCTCCTCCGGGGCGCCCCCCATCTTCCGGCTCCACGGCGAGATGGCCCGGCAGAACTTCAAGCCCCTCAGCCACGACGAGCTGATGGTCATCCTCTACGAGATCCTCACCGACAAGCAGAAGGCCGACTTCGAGGAGCGCCACGACCTCGACTTCGCCTACGCCATTCCCGGTCTTGCCCGGTTTCGGGGAAACTACCTGATGACCCACCGGGGGATAGCCGCCGTTTTCCGGATCATCCCCAGCAAGATCCTCTCGGCCGATGATCTCAGCCTCCCCGACGGGGTCCGCCGCATGACCATGTTCAAGAAGGGGCTCGTGCTGGTCACCGGCCCCACCGGCTCGGGAAAATCCACGACCCTCGCCGCCATGATCGACCTCATCAACGCCACCCGCAAGGAGCACATCCTCACCCTGGAGGACCCCCTCGAGTTCATCCACGAGAACAAGCTGTCGCTCCTGAACCAGCGGCAGATCGGCGAGCACTCCATGACCTTCACCGCCGCCCTGAGAGCCGCGCTTCGGGAAGACCCCGACGTCATTCTCGTCGGCGAGATGCGGGACCTGGAGACCATCGGCCTCGCCATGAGCGCCGCCGAGACCGGGCACCTGGTCTTCGGGACCCTCCACACCAACTCCGCGGCCAAGACCATCGACCGGATCATCGACGTCTTCCCCACCGACCAGCAGGAGCAGACCCGGGCCATGCTCTCCGAATCCCTCAAGGGGGTCGTCTGCCAGCAGCTCCTGAAGACCGCCGACGGCAAGGGGAGGGTGGCGGCCCTGGAGATCATGCTCGGCACCCCGGCCATCGGCAACCTGATCCGGGAGGGGAAGACCTTCCAGATCCCCTCCATCATCCAGACCGCCAAGCGGGACGGAATGCAGCTCATGGACCAGCACCTGCTGGACCTCTTCAAGACCAAGCGGATCACCGCCGAGGAGGCCTACCGCTGCGCCCAGGACAAGAAGCAGTTCGAGCAGTACCTGGCGGAGAAGCCGGGGCAGTAGGGTCTTTTCCTTTCGGGCCGGCTTCTCCTATTACGAGGGAGAGTCGGCCCGAACGATAGTTCACGCCGTCAGCCCCTCCACGAACTCCGCCATCAGCCGCAAAACAACATCAGTCATTTCATGGTGCGGCACATGGGCGCACCCCTCCACCATCGCCTTCCGGGCATCCGGTACCTTTGCCGCGATCGCGTCCACCTGGGCCACCGTGCCATAGTTGTCCTCCGTGCCTTGCACCAGCAGGACCGGGCATTCTATGGACGGCAACGCATACTCGATATTCCAGTGCTTGAACCCCTCGCTGAGCCAGATGTCGGACCATGCCTTGAAAAGCCCTTCCGTCTTGTCCCCGTGATACCTGAAGAGCCCGCGCAATCCTCCCCCGTTGAAGGTATCCGTCGTGGCCCGGATGCCGGCTAACGTCTCCTTCTCCACAAAAACATGGGCCGCCTCGCCGATGAACCCCTTGAGCCGCGAAGGCTTCTCCGCCGCGGCAATAAGGCCGACACTTCCGCCGTCCGAGTGGCCGATCAGGATGTAATCCCTCTCCGGGATCAGCCGTGCAACGACGTCCGGCAACTCAAGCAGCGCATAGCTATGCAGATAGTGGAGGGTCATGGGGGCGGGGAGCGGCGATGAACTGCCGTAGCCGAGACGGTCGTAGACAATGCCGGGACAGCCGGTTTGCTGGCAGAGCAAATGGGGAAACTTCTTCCACATGGCCGTGGAGCCGAGCCCTTCATGGAGAAAGACCAGATGGGGGCGGTTCTGGTCCCCGTCGATAAGCTCGTAGTAGATCTGTCTGTTTTCGCCAAGGTTCAGGTGCGGCATGGAACGTATCTCCTCTTGAGGGATGTATTTGGGGCGGCGGCCTGCGCCGTCAGCCGCTGTAGGTGCCCGGCTCCACTTCCCGGGCCTGGCCGATGGCGGCGAGGGTTGCCAGCAGTTCCGCCACCTTGTCGGTGCGGGCGCGCTGGAAGGTGCGGGCGATAGTGTCGGCGGTGGCAGGGCCGCCGGCGGCGGCCAGGGCGGCGCGGACCGCCTGGACCTGCTCGGGGAGGGTCTTGGGCCAGGGGAGTTTTTCCCCTTTACCCCTCACCCCGGCCCTCTCCCCCAAGGAGAGGGAGATTTGCGACCCCTCTCCCCCGGGGAGAGGGTGGCCGAAGGCCGGGTGAGGGGAAACCTCTTCCCCCTGCGGCTTCTGGTACTCGGGCCGCAGCCAGCGCACCACGCCCTGTTCCTCCTCCCTGGCCCGTTCCCGGTTCAGGGCCACCAGCCGTTCCAGAATCGCCTCGTCGGTCAGGTCCGCCGGCCAGCCGTAGGCCTCGGCCACGGCGGCGTCCAGCTCGTCATGGAGCTGCCGGAGCACCGCAACGAGCCCCTGCTCGTGGATGGTCTTCTCCTTGGCGGTCAGTGCCTCGCCGCTCCGCAGCTTCTCCAGCACGTTGTACATGCCGGTCAGGGTCAGGTCAGGGTGGAGGGACTGCTGCCGTTTGCGGTGGTCGTCCAGCTGTTCGGCAAGAGTGCGGATGCGCTCTTTCGTCGTCTCGTCGCAGGCAGGGAAGGGGAAGGGCTCGAAACAGCGGGTCTTGTTGTAGCGCGGTCGGTCCTCCAGCGTTCCGCCGGCGGCCAATGCCCAGGCGACGTGAACCCGGCTGGAGAGGACACCCAGGACGAAGGGGTCGTCGCTGGCGATGTTGACCAGCATGTTGTCGGGGAGGATGCTCCGGTCGAGGAAGACGAAGACGCGGTGTTTAGCTGTCTCGACGGTGGCGATGTAGCGGGGGAGGCCGGCAAGTTGCTTTCTGAGTAAGGGGTTTGGTTCCCCAAAGAGCCACCAGTTGAGCTTCCTACTTTCGCGTTTGTTCTGGTCTCTCTCTGGTTTGACCCGCTCGTACACCCACTGGTAGACCTCGGGAAACCAGTCGCGCACCTCCTCCGAGGTGAGGCCGAACAGGTCGATCACCAGCACGCCGCGGGGTGTGGCGGTCAGGTCGCGGCCGTTCCGGTAGGGGCGGATGTGGTTCTCAAGCCCGAGAATCCGGCCCAGCCCCAGCCTTGCGGCGTCGTCGGGCGTTACAATGAACCCTGCGCCGTGGAGTTTGACCCCCGGATTGCTCATCCCATTATTCGCTCGCAGCGGCACGGCCCCGGCCACGTTGGCCCCAATCGTCAGATCGGCGTGCAGCACCCCTCGCCGCGTGGCCAGCTCTACGTCCACCCCTTCGCCGTCGCCGGGTTCCTCGGCAACAACGGTGCCGAGTATCCCCTCACCCGTCGCTTCGCGCCACCCTCTCCCGGGGGGAGAGGGTTTGCCGTGCTCCCCTCGCCCTTCGGGAGAGGGGGCGGGGGTGAGGGGAGACGCAGTCCCCGCCGTCATGGCGATCCGGACGGCGGCCCCGTCGGCGGAGTCCACCCACGGGTGGTCGGGGATGGCGAAGGCGAGGGAGAGGGGAGGAGCCGCCGCCAGGTGCTGCTCGATCACCCGCCGGTTGAAGGCCTGCCGGATGCTGTTGGTGGTGATGAACCCGAAGCGACGCAGCTTCCCCCGGCGGGTCAGTTCGGCCGCCTGCTGCCACCAGTACATGACGAAGTCCGCCGAGTCGGGCACCTCCTTCCATGCCGCACGGAGGGCCTCCACGTAGCCGTCCCCCAGGGAGCGGCGCATGGTGGCGGCCCCCAGGAACGGCGGATTCCCCACTACGAAATCGGCCTCGGGCCACGCTGCCGGGCGCGGGTTCAGGTAGCGGAGAAGCGGGACTTGGGCCGCTTCGTCGGGCACCTGCTCCCCCGTGACCGGGTGGGCCTTGGTGGTGCGGCCGTCCCAGCGGGTGACCGGCTGGCCGTCGCCGTCCACAACCGGTTCCACGCCGTCGTAGGCCAGCACCGCGTCGCGGCACTCGATGTTGCGGAACTTCTTGATGACCGGCTCCGGCGGCAGCACGTGCCCCCGTGTGCGGAAGTGCCACTGGAGGTACCCGATCCAGAGCACCATGTCGGTGATGGCGGAGGCCCGCGGGTTGACTTCGATCCCCAGGAGCTGGTGGGGGTCCACGGTGGTGCCGGCCAGATCGAGGAGGGCCTGGCTTTCGCCGAACCCCTCAAGGGCGTTCAGCACCTCCCCCTCCAGCCGCTTGAGGTGCTCGAAGGTGACATAGAGGAAGTTGCCGCTGCCGCAGGCCGGGTCGAGAATGCGAAGGGTGCAGAGGGTGCGGTGGAACTCCTTGACCAGGGCCACGGCTTCGGCCCGCTTCCCCTGGCCGTCCAGGGTGACGGCGGCGGCCAGGACCGCCTCCCAGTCGGAGCGGAGCGGCTCCACCACGGCGGGGAGCACGAGCCGCTCCACGTACTCGCGGGGGGTGTAGTGGGCGCCCAGGTGGTGGCGCTCCTCCGGGTCCAGGGCGCGCTCCAGAAGGGTACCGAAGATGGCCGGCTCCACATCCCGCCAGTCGGCCTTGCAGGCCCGGATCAGGAGGGAAAGCTGCTCCTCGCCGATGGGGAGCGCCTCGGCCTCCTCGAAGAGTCCGCCGTTGAAGCGGAGGAGCTTCTCCCGCAGGACCGGGGAGAATCCTCCCTCCTTCATGGTGGCCCAGAGGGATTCGGCCATGGGGGCGAACTTGTGGGCCTCACCTTTGAGGCTTTCCAGCAGGCCGGTGAAGCTTTCGTTGGGGATCAGCCCCACGTCCTCGGCGAACATGGTGAAGAGGCAACGCTTGAGGAAGTTCCCCACCTTCTCCGGCTTGTGCCCGGCCTGCTCCAGGGACTTGGCCAGGAGCGCCAGCCGGTCGGCCACCTTACGGGTTGCTTTGGCGCTATGCTTTGATGGGTCCAGGTGGTGAGGATCGGTCCAGACCAGACGGAGGCGTTCGCGTACCTCGGGCGCTTCCAGGTCTTTCAGGTGGATGCGGTAGGAGCCGGGGTCGGGGAAGGGGAGGTACGCCTTGCCGGTGCAGGAGAACTCGCTGTAAAGCTCGATGGCGTGCCCCACGTCCACCACCACCAGAAACGGCGGCCACCCCTCTTCCACGGGGAGGGCGCGGGCGTACTGCTCCGCCTGCCCCTTGGCCTTGAGCATGGCCACGTCCCACCCCCGGGTGCCGCGCATGGCGGTTCCCCGGCGGCCCGACATCCACGCCGGCTTATCTTCTTTGACGAGAAGCGGCTGGCTCTCGCCGGGGCGGTCGCTCCCCTGCTTGGCCTCCAGGACGAAGCACCCCCGCTTGTACAGGTCGATCCTTCCGGTGCTCGTGAGCCCGGTGCCGTGGCGGAAGGTGACGGCCCGCTCGAAGACGTAGGCGTTGTTCCGGTCATCGGGTTGGGTCGGTTCGGGGCGCGGTACCCCGAAGAGGTCGCAGAGCTCGGAGAGGAACAGCTGGTAGTTGGCGCGCTCGGCCGCGCCGGATGCCTCCCAGCGGCGGAAGAAGTCGGCGACGGCGGCGGGTGCGGGTGCTTCGGGCATGGGGTCCCCCAAGGGTCATTGCATGGCAAAACGAAGTAGATGGCGAGATTAGCGCATAATTATGTGGTTGTCGAGGGGGAGGGAAAAGAGGCATAGACCACGGCAAAACAGAAAAAAATCTTGCCACAGCGCCACACCGCGTGATATAGAAAGTGCTTCTTAGTCGGGGCGTAGCGCAGCCTGGTAGCGCACCTGCTTCGGGAGCAGGGGGTCGGAGGTTCAAATCCTCTCGCCCCGACCATAAAAAAGATCAAGGGGTTACGGCTTTTGCTGTAACCCCTTTCTTCTTTTGTGGAACCTCTCGTGAACCCTTATTCCTGATAAGAGGAATTTGTAGTTCCCTCTGATGCATCACACGAGAAACGCCCAAAGTCCTCCAATCTTTGCGCTGTGAGACTACTTTTAATGTCGCAATTGTTGATTTTCGTGACGGTTAACGTATTATGTCGTCACGAAAGCTGTTACGAGACAGAAAGGGCGTCCTGTGCCGAAGCATATCGCAGAGCAGGAACTGAGGCAGATCGAAGAGCGGATTGCGGCGTATCCGCGAGGAGTTGGCATAACCGGCCTGGAGGAAGCCCTTTCCATGGCAGGAATCGTCATGAATCGGCGTTCCCTTTTGCGCCGGCTCAGCATCCTCATCGAGAGCAGCCGCATTCGTGCCACTGGAGCATTCAAGGGGCGTGTTTACTGGCCGATCATGCCTGAGTCTGCCGAGGCCGCAGAGCCGGAAGAATCACTCATCCCCCTCTCCGAGGCTGGTCGCGAAGTCCGCAGTTATGTCAGCCAACCGATTCAGCGTCGCGAACCGGTCGGCTATCAGCGCGATTTTCTCCTCTCCTATCCCGATTCCGGACCATATCTCGACGACGCCACCCGTGCACATCTGCATCAAATCGGCCGTTCACACCAGGAGGCCTTGCCTGCCGGGACCATGGCCAGGCAGGTCATGGGAAGGCTTCTGATCGACCTTTCCTGGGCATCCAGCTACCTGGAAGGAAATACCTACTCCATGCTGGAGACGGAACGTCTGATCTCCTTCGGCCAGGCCGCAGAAGGGAAAGATGTGCTGGAAACACAGATGATCCTGAATCACAAGCAGGCCATCGAGTTTCTCGTGGAGGCCGCCGATGAAATCGGCTTCAACAGGTATTCCATCCTGAACCTCCACGCCATCCTGTCCGATAACCTTCTCCCCGATCCGGAGGCCTGCGGCAGACTGCGGCAGATCGCCGTCGGTATCGGCGGCTCGGTTTATTCGCCGCTGTCCACTCCACAGCTATTGGACGAATACTTTCATCTGGCTCTTGATATGGCAACTGCCATCACTGACCCCTTTGAACAGTCGTTCTTCGCTCTGGTGCATCTCTCCTATCTGCAACCATTCGAGGATGTCAACAAGCGGGTGGCACGGCTTGCCGCCAATATCCCGCTGGTAAAGCACAATCTCTGCCCACTGTCGTTCATCGATGTCCCTAAACGTTCCTATGTTGAAGGGATTCTTGGGGTCTACGAACTGAATCGCATCGAGCTGTTGCGGGATGTTTTTGTCTGGGGGTACGAGCGCTCGGTCAAGCGCTACCTGAGTACTCGGGAAGAACTGGGGGAGCCGGATCCGTTCCGGATGAAATACCGCTCTGCCTTGACCGAGGTGATCCGTCACGTGGTCCTCCAGCCGACGGGCGATGATCGAGAATTTGTCAATGCGTGGACAACGGAGCACATCCCCGAGGACAATCGGCAGCGGTTCATCAGCCTTGTGCATGCCGAATTGAAGGGCCTGCATGAGGGGAACATTGCACGTTTTCGGCTGCGGCCGGCGGAATTTAAAGTGTGGCAGGAGAAGACGGGTAAAGGAGAGAGGTAATCATTGCTCCCTTGCCGACCAGCAATGCCGCTTCTTGAAATTTCTCCCGTGCCTCAGCAAGTGAAACCTTCGGGTACTGCCTGAGATTCAGCTGATGGCTCTTGCCGTTCAGGGTGCAGATCAAAGGGTTACGGCAATCGCCGCAACCCCTTTCTTTTTGATTGGCGAAGGTGAAAACTCCGCACATCCCTGAAGAGATCAGATCCCCCCCATGCAGAGGTATTTCACCTCCACAAACTCCTCGATGCCGTACTTGGACCCCTCCCGGCCCACCCCCGACTCCTTCACGCCGCCAAAGGGCGCCACTTCGGAGGAGATCAGGCCGGTATTGATGCCGACCATGCCGTATTCGAGGGCCTCGGACACCCGCCATACCCGCCGGATGTCCCTGCTGTAGAAATAGGATGCCAGGCCGAATTCGGTATCATTGGCCATGCGGATCGCTTCCTCGTCGGTGGTGAATTTGAACAGGGGAGCCAGGGGGCCGAAGGTCTCTTCCCGGGCCACCAGCATCTCGGGGGTCACCTCGGTGATGATGGTGGGCTCGAAGAAGGTCCCCCCCAGGGCGTGGCGCTTGCCGCCCAGAACGACGCGGGCCCCCTTGGCAACGGCGTCGGCTATGTGCTCCTCCACCTTCTCCAGGGAAGCCATGTCGATCAGGGGCCCCTGCTGCACATCCCCCTTGAGGCCGTCGCCCACCGTCATTTTCGAGACCGCGGCGACCAGTTTTTCGCAGAATGCCCCATAGACCGATTCCTGGACGAGGATGCGGTTCGTGCAGACACAGGTCTGGCCGGTGTTGCGGTACTTCGAGGCGATGGCCCCCTCCACGGCGGCATCCAGATCGGCGTCGTCAAAGACGATGAAGGGGGCATTCCCCCCCAGCTCCATGGAGACCTTTTTCATGGTGCCGGCGCACTGGGCCGTCAACAGCTTGCCGACCTCGGTGGAGCCGGTGAAGGTCAGCTTGCGGACGATGGGGTTGCCGGTCATCTCGTCGCCGATCTCTTTTGACGATCCGGTAATCACGCTGAAGACTCCCGCCGGGATGCCGGCCTGCTCGCCGAGGAGTGCCAGGGCCAGGGCCGAAAACGGGGTGGAGGTGGCTGGTTTGACCACCATGGTGCAGCCGGCGGCCAGGGCAGGACCGGCCTTGCGGGTGATCATGGCAGCCGGGAAGTTCCAGGGGGTGATGGCGGCGCAGACGCCGATGGGCTCCTTGATCACCACGATCCGCTTGTCCCGGGCATAGGAGGGGATGGTGTCGCCGTAAACCCGTTTCCCTTCCTCGGCAAACCACTCGATGAACGAGGCGGCATAGGCGATTTCACCCCTGGATTCCGCCAGGGGTTTCCCCTGTTCGGCGGTCATGATGACGGCCAAGTCCTCCTGGTTCTCCATGATCAGCTCGAACCACCGGCGGAGGATCGCGCTCCGCTCCTTTGCCGTCCTCGCCTTCCAGCCGTCCAGGGCCTTGTTGGCGGCCTCTATGGCGCGCCGTGTTTCCTGGGTACCCATTTTGGGGACAACGCCGAGTATCTCCCCGGTGGCCGGATTGGTCACATTGATGGTTGCGCCGCTGTCGGCGCTGCACCATTGCCCGGCAAGGTAACATTGTTGTTTCAGCAGGGAACTGTTCTTGAGGGTGATCATATTCTGGTCTCCTCCGTCTGTTTTGTTGGCTCAGTTGAAGTGTAATCCGAAAACGCGACAAAGAAAGTTTCCCGGTAATGTTAGATGATTTTTATCGATGAAAAAACTTCTTTCTTGAGTGGGCCAGATTCCATTGCTGGTGGCGCGACACGGCTGCAGTGCCGCTCGAAGCCGCCGGAGAAAATGATTGTCACCAACCGGCCGGAAATGCTACAAAACTAAGGTTTTGTCGAACGGCTGCGAATGGAGGGTGTACGGGTTTTGAGGGCGCGACGTTGGGTATGGGGATGGATCCTGCTGCTCTGCTTTCTGGTGACGCCGGGATGCTACTACTTCAGGCTGGCGGCCGAACCCCTGCGGAAGCCGCGGTTCGTGACGGTGAGGCCTGTCGATGAGGTCTACGCCACGGTGAAGAGTCTGCTGCTGAAGGACGGCTATGTGATAGAGCAGGAGGACCCGAAGGAGCGGACCCTCCTGACCGAGTTCCGCCACTTTGCAACCCGGTCCGGCGGTGTTACCCTGCCGGAAGGAGGGCGCCTCTACTATCACAAGCTCCGGGTGACGGTGGGTGGCGGCGAAGAGGGGGCCGCGGTGGAACTGGAATCGGTTGACCTGGAGATCCGCTCCAGCTATGTGTACGAAGAGGGGGGAAAAGTCCTCTCCTTCAAGAAGCGCTACCCCTACGAGCACTACCCCAGCATGTTCGACCTCTCGTCGGTGAACCTGGAACTGGCCCGGATGCGGGGATACCTGGAGACGTCGTTGTCGGGAGGGGAAAAGAATGGTAGGTGAGGAAAGGATGGCCATGGGGATGTTCGGGAAGCTTAAGGTGTTTCTGGAGATGATCAAGTTCTCCCACACGATCTTTGCCCTTCCCTTCGCCTTCACGGGAGCGGTGCTGGCCGCCCAGGGAGTGCCGACGGCCTACCAGGTGTTCTGGATCCTCATGGCGATGGTGGGGGCCCGGACCGCGGCCATGGGGCTGAACCGCGTCATCGACGCGGAGATCGACGCCCGCAACCCCCGCACCGCGGGGCGCGCAATACCGGCGGGGCATATCGGCCGGGGAACCGTGATCGTCTTCATCGTCATCTCCATCCTTCTCCTGCTCTATGCGGCCCACCGGCTGAACCCCCTCTGCCTCTACCTGTCGCCCGTGGCCCTCTTTTTCCTGGTCCTCTACTCCTACTGCAAGCGGTTCACGGCCCTGGCCCACGTGGTCCTCGGCATCTGCTTGGCCGCGGCTCCCCTTGGGGCCTGGATCGCCATCCGGGGGACGGTGGAACTTCCCGCGCTGCTCCTGGCCCTGGCGGTCCTTTTCTGGGTGGCCGGCTTCGACATCCTCTACGCCCTCCAGGACCTGGAGTTCGACAAGGGGGCCGGACTCCACTCGATCCCGTCCCGGCTTGGGGTGAACGGCTCCCTCTGGACCGCCCGCCTCTTCCACGTGGCCATGGTGGCGCTGCTGGCGGGGCTTTCCATGACTGCCGGACTCGGCGTTTGGTACCTGGCGGGGCTCGGGCTCTGCGTTACCATGCTCCTCTACGAGCACTGGCTCCTGCGGGGGGGGGACCTCTCCCGGCTGGACGCCGCCTTCTTCGCCATGAACGGCTACATCAGCATCACCCTCTTCGTGGCAACCTTCGTGGACGTTCTGGCGCGGAAGGGGGGGGCATGAGCGGCACGGTTCTCGTGGGGATCACCGGCGCCTCGGGCTCCGTCTATGGCCTTCGGCTCTGCGAGGAGCTCCTCAGGGCCGGGAAGTGGGTGGTGGTCACCGCCAGCAGCACCGGCATCGGCGTGGTGCGGGAGGAGACCAACCTCGACCTCTCCGGCAGGGAAGAGGAGGCGGCCGCTCGGCTGCGGGAGCTCTTCGGGGCTTCGCCGGAGCAACTCTCCTTCTACGGTGCCGACAACCTCTTCGCCCCCCCGGCCAGCGGCTCGGCGGCCCCCGACGCCATGGTGGTTGCCCCGTGCAGCATGGGGACCCTGGCCCGCATCGCCACCGGCCTTTCCACGACGCTCCTGGAGCGCTGCGCCGACGTCATGCTCAAGGAGGGGCGCCCCCTGGTCATCGTTCCCCGGGAGACCCCCCTTTCCGCCATCCACCTGGAGAACATGCTGAAGCTGGCCCGGCTCGGGGTGCGGGTCGTGCCGGCCATGCCCGCCTTCTACCACCGGCCCAAGTCCATGGACGACCTGGTGGACTTCGTGGTGGGGAAGGTGCTCGACACCCTCGGCGTTCCCCATGAACTCTTCACCCGGTGGGGGACCCCATGATTTCACTCGCGTCCATTGCAGAAAAAGTTCATGCCGGTGAGCGGATTACCGACGACGAGGCCCTCTTCCTCTTCGAGTCCCGGGACCTCATCGCCGTGGGAGAGCTGGCCGCGGCCGTGAACCGGCGCCGGAACGGTGACCGGGTCTTCTTCAACGTGAACCGCCACATCAACCACACGAATATCTGCGTGAACCGCTGCTCGTTCTGCGCCTTCTACCGCGCCGCCGATCAGCCGGGGGCCTACCTCTACGACCTGGAGGAGATCCGCAACCGCGCCCTGGAGGCCCACGCCCAGGGGGCCACGGAGATCCACATCGTGGGCGGCCTCCACCCGGACCTCCCCTTCGACTTCTACCTGGAGATGCTCCGGACCGTGAAATCGGTTTCCCCGGACCTCCATCTGAAGGCCTTCACCGCCGTGGAGATCGAGTACCTCTCGAAACTGGCCGGCCTCTCCGTGGCCGAGACCCTGGCGGCGCTGAAGGGGGCCGGGCTCGGGTCGCTGCCCGGGGGTGGGGCCGAGATCTTCGCCCCTGACGTGCGCAACCGGCTCTGCCCGGAGAAGATCAGCGGCGAGCGGTGGCTGGCGGTCATGGAGGAGGTCCACCGGGCGGGCCTGAAATCCAACGCCACCATGCTCTTCGGCCACATCGAGAGCTACGCCGACCGGGTCGATCACATGCGCCGGCTGCGGGAGCTCCAGGACCGGACCGGCGGGTTCCAGGTCTTCATCCCCCTCGCCTTTCAGAAGGAGAACAACCCCCTGGGGCACCTGAAGCGCCCCGGCCCCGGCGGGGTCGACGCCCTGAAGACCCTGGCCGTCGGTCGCATCTACCTGGACAACTTCGCCAACATCAAGGCCTACTGGGTGATGCTCGGGCTGAAGACCGCCCAGGTGGCCCTCTCCTTCGGGGTGAACGACCTGGACGGCACCGTGGTGGAGGAGAAGATCGGCCACGACGCCGGCGCCGCCACCCCCCAGACCATGGGGCGCGACGAGATCGTTACCCTGATCCGCAAGGCGGGGCGGGTGCCGGTGGAGCGGGATACGCTTTACAACGAGCTGAGGGTGTACTGACCATGGATACCGTGATCGAAAAAATCGAGCAAGGGGAGGCCGTCGACCGGGACGAGGCGTTACGTCTCCTGACCAGGGCCGACCTCCTCACCCTGGGGCGCCTGGCCGACGGCATCCGCCGACGCCTCCACCCCGAGGATCTGGTCACCTTCGTGGTGGACCGCAACGTGAACTACACCAACGTCTGCGAGTCAAAGTGTAAATTCTGCGCCTTCTACCGGGACGAGGGAGCCCCTGACGCCTACCTCCTGGCCGAGGAGGCCATCTACGCCAAGATCGCCGAGCTGGTGGAGCACGGCGGGACCCAACTCCTCATGCAGGGGGGGCTCCACCCACAGCTGGGGATCCAGTGGTTCGAGGAGCTCTTCCGGGGAATCAAGGCGCGGTTTCCCCGGGTCCAGAACCACTCCCTCTCCCCGGCGGAGATTACCCAGATCGCCACGGTCTCGAAGCTCACCATCCCGGAAACGGTGCGGCGCCTGCGGGAGGCGGGGCTCGATTCCGTCCCCGGGGGGGGGGCAGAGATCCTCGTGGACCGGGTCCGGAAGGAGATATCCCCCAAGAAGATCGGCTGGGAAGGGTGGGCCGCGGTGATGGGCGAGGCGTCCCGGCAGGGGATGGCCACCACCGCCACCATGATGTTCGGCAGCACCGAGAAGCCCGAGGACATTGTGGAGCACCTCTTCCGGGTCCGGGAGCTCCAGGCCGCCGGAGGCTCCTTCACCGCCTTCATCCCCTGGACCTACCAGCCGGGGAACACCGAGCTGGGGGGCGACACCGCCACCGGGGTCGAGTACCTGAAGGTCCTGGCCCTCTCTAGGATAGTTCTCGACAACGTGCCGAACATCCAGGCCAGCTGGGTGACCCAGGGGGCCCAGATGGCCCAGGTGGCCCTCTTCTTCGGGGCCAACGACCTGGGGGGGACCATGCTGGAGGAGAACGTGGTGGCCGCGGCCGGCTGCACCTTCCGCATGAGCCTCGAAGAGATGGTGGAGCTGATCCGCGAAGCGGGGTTCATGCCTGCCCAGAGAACGACGCTGTATACTATAATTCGGGAATTTTAGAGTTTCCCCCTCCCCGACAATCCTCACGACTGGAGATTTCCTTGCCTGTTCAACCCGTTTCACCCGAGATTATCACCACCCCCGACGGGGTCTGCCGCCTTGCCGACCGCCTCTCCCGGGAGCCCTATGTGGCCTGCGACCTGGAGGCGGATTCCATGCACCACTACCAGGAGAAGGTCTGCCTGATCCAGTTCGCGGTGCCGGGGCTTGCCACCATCGTGGACCCTCTGGCCGTTGCCGACCTGGCCCCCCTGGCGCCGGTCTTTGCCAATCCCTCCATCCGCAAGGTATTCCACGGGGCCGACTACGACATCCGGTCCCTGCACCGGGACTTCGGTATCGAGGTGAACAACCTCTTCGACACCATGATCGCGTGCCAGTTCTTGGGGGAGCGGGAGTTCGGCCTGGCGGCGGTGCTCAGGAAACGTTTCGGCGTGGAGCTGGACAAGCAGTACCAGCGGGCCGACTGGAGCCGGCGCCCCTTGACGGCGGGGATGATCGAGTACGCGGTGAAGGATACGACGCTCCTCATCGAGCTCTGCGGGCGGCTTGAAGCGGAACTCCGGGAGAAGGGGCGTAGCGGCTGGGTGGAGGAGGAGTGTGCCCTCCTGGCGCGGGTGCGGGTGGCCCAGCGTTCCGACGACGAGCCGATGTTCCTCCGCTTCAAGGGAGCCTCGCGGATGGCTTCCCGGTCCCTGGCGGTGCTGGAAGAAATCCTTCGCTTCCGGGATCGGCGGGCGCAACAGATGGACGTCCCTCCCTTCAAGGTGCTGGGCACGGAAACGGTCCGGGAACTGGCCGAGAAGAAGCCCCGATCCCTTGCCGAGTTGACCGGCATTACGGGCATCACGGAACGGGTGGTGGAGCGGTGCGGCGAGGGGGTAGTGCGGGCCGTGGAGAAGGGGCTGGCGGTGCCGGAGCAGGAGCTCCCCTCCTTTCCCCGGGAGGAGCGGCGGAAGGTGGGGGGGGACGAGGAGCGGCGCATCAAGGCTCTCAAGGGGTGGCGTGAGGATAAGGCCCGGCGGTTCGCCGTGGAGCCCGGTTTCCTGGCCAACAACGCCCTTTTGGAGCAGATTGCCCTGACCTTTCCCCGGTCGGAGAAGGAGTTGGAGGGGATCGCCGGTCTTCGTCCGTGGCAGCGCCGGGAGTTCGGTGCCGAGATGGTGGCGACCCTTCAGGCCAGGCGCTAGAGCAGAGGGGTGGAGAAAATGAGAACGGCACGGCGGAGAGGATAGTTCCTGCTCCGCCGTGCCGTTTTTTTATGTGTGTTGTAACGCCGCTGTTACGGCTTGTTCGGCTCCCCGAAGAGGGAGTCGAACTCGGCGGGGGAGAATCCATCCAGCTCCACCTGGGGGCCCTTGGGCGGTGGGGATGGCTGCTTCGACGCGTCCTCCTCCCAACTGAAGCTTTCCAGGTCGAGCCCACCGGCTTCCTGGGGAGCGGGGGGAGGAGCCTCGCTCTCCCCCTCGCCGAAGCCGCCGAATACGTTGGCAGGGGTCTCCCAGGCGGACTCCAGTTCGGGTGTGGCAGCCGGGGCTGCTGCCGCCGCAGTCTCTTCGCTGCTGTCGCCGGTCTCCAGGAGGGACGCGAACCCGTCGTCATCAGCCGGCTTAGAACCGAAAAGGGGCGGTGGGGCCGCCGAGGCATCGGCAGCCGGTTCATCGAAGGAGAAATCGGGGAGGTCTGCCTCTTTCGCGGCTGGGGGAACCGGCGGGGCAGCCGCACTGGTGGGTTCCAGGTCGAAGGAGACGGGTGCGGGCGCCGCCTGTGCCGCCGGTGGCGGAGCGGCGAAGTCCAGGTCCATGGAGGGGAAGATGTCGTCTCCCTGCTTGATTGGAGGGGGAACAGGAGCTGCCGTGGCGGCTGGCTCGTCCCAGGTGAAGTTCTCATCGGCGGCTGCCGGGGGAGCAGCTACAGCTGCTGCGACCGTCGCCGCCGCAACGGCCGGTGCTGCCGCAGCGGCGGCGAGGGAAATCACCGGGGAGTGGATGCCGTGGGCCTGCTTGAAGCCGCTCAGGTCGGTCTTGCACTTCTTGCAGCTGTCGAGATATTCGAAACTGTTGTACCCGCACTTGGGACACTTCATGGTTGCTGCTCCTTTGTGCGGCACAACACGCTGGTGGCCGGCCGCTATGACGTGAGTGACGATCCGGGGCCTTCTTCGGGATTTTCTCCCTCTCCCAGGTCGCCGTAGAGGTACTGCAGAATTGCCAGGAGGGCGATTCCCGCTGTTTCGGTTCGGAGGATGCGCCTGCCGAGGGTCACGGGGATGAAGCCCGCCCGTCGGGCCGTTTCCGCCTCCTCCGTCGTGAGCCCCCCCTCGGGGCCGACGATGACGGCGATGCGTGCGGGCCGGGGCCGGGCTTTAATGGCCCCCTTGAGGGTCGTGGCCCGCTCCTCTTCCCAGAGGAGCAGCTTCAGGTCGTGGTCTCCCCCCCGGATGGCACCCTCCATTCCCTGGGCCAAGCGAACTGTCGGAAGGTCGGGACGTCCCGCCTGGCGGGCCGCTTCGGCGGCTATCCGCTGCCAGCGCCGCAGCCGTTCATCCTGCCGGTCGGCCGGGATACGGGAAACCGACCGGTCCGCCTGGAAGGGGACCACCGCGCTTACCCCGAGTTCAGTCCCTTTTTGCAAGATGAGTTCCATCTTTTCTCCCTTGGGGAGTCCCTGGATGAGGGTGATTTGCAGTGACCCGCTGGCGGGGGCCACAGCATGGCGCTCCTCCACGGCTACGGTGAGATGGTCGCGGCCGATCTCCCGAATGATTCCCGCGCATTCGGCCCCGTGGCCATCAGCCAGTCTGACGCGGGTGTCAATTTTCAGGCGCAGGACCTTCACCATGTGACGGAAAAGGTCCCCCTCGATCCGCACCGACTCTCCGGCGAGGTCGGCGCCGGGGGCCATGAAGCGGCGGGCGCTCATTGTCCGGCCCGGTAGAGGAGGCAGCTCCACTCCCCCTCGCGGGTGGTTTCGGCAAGGGTAAGGCCGGTGGAGGCAAAGCCGTCAATGACATAGGACTCGCGCTCCACGAGGATTCCGGACAGGATCAGGAAGCCGCCGGGAGCGACCTTTGCCGTCAGGTCGGCCGCCATTCTCACCAGGTCCTCGGCAAGGATGTTGGCGAGGACCACGGCGAATTGCCCTGGGATATCCGCCAGGGGAGTGGTGACCAGTTCGGCGGTGACCCCGTTCATGGCGCAGTTTTCCCGGGCCACTGCCACGGCGTCGGGATCGATGTCGGTTCCCACGACGCGTTGCGCCCCCAGCTTGACGGCGGCCATGGCCAGGATTCCCGAGCCGGTCCCCACGTCGAGGACATCGCCGGCGGTGCCGAGCTTTTCCAGGGCCTCCAGGCAGAGTCGGGTGGTGGGATGGGTGCCGGTGCCGAAGGCCATCCCCGGGTCCAACTCGATGACAAGGTCGCCGGGCTCTGGCGAGAACGGCTCCCAGGTGGGCTTGATCACGAGTTTCCGGCCGATGCGGGTCGGTGCGAAGTGCTGGCGCCACCCCGTGGCCCAGTCCTCCTCCCTGATGGTGGTGACGGTGGGCGGGGCTGGAGCGGCGTCGCCGTAGGCGGGCGCGTGCTCCTGGATGAACCGGATCAGGGCGTCCAGCTTCCCCTCCAGTTCGTCGTCGGGGGTGAAGTAGGCCCGCACGGTCTTTACCGGCGCCTCGTCCATGGTGTCGAGGGAAAAGGTGTCCAGCTCCAGGTTGTCGATGCTCACTCCGTTGCCGGAGAGTTCCACGAGGAAGTCGGCCAGAAGGTCGACCATTGCCGCGGGGACCTCGCAGGCGACTTCGGCCCAGGTTTTGTCCATGGATGCTCCTCGGGGTTGCGTTTGGATTGATTCAGGCAAGGTGGGCCAACGTAGCAAAACTAAAGGGCTTTGACAATAAAAACCTTGACAAACACCCGTCTCTGGGGTTGAATTTCATTAAAATAAATTCGGGGTGGCCGTGATGGATCTGGATCGAATCAAGGGGGAGATTGTCGCCTTTGTTGAGGGGCGGAAGAGCGAATTTGCTGCTATTGCGGAGGATCTCTACCTCCATCCCGAGACCGGCCTGAACGAGGTGCGGAGTTCGGCCCTCCTGGCCGATTTCCTGGAGCGGGAGGGGTTCCGGGTGGAGCGGGGTATTGCCGGGCTCCCCACGGCGTTCCGGGCCGAGACGGGCGAGGGGGGGCCGGTCATTGCCCTCATGGCCGAGATGGACGCCCTCCCGGTCATGGGCCATGCCTGCGGCCACAACGTGATCGCCGCCGCGGCCGTCGGGGCTGCCACGGCACTGCGCTCCATTCTTCCTCCGGAGGCTGCCCGGATCGTCGTCCTCGGCACCCCCGCCGAGGAAATGGGAATCGGGAAGGTGGACATGATCGCCAACGGCGCCTTCGACGGGGTCGAGTTCGCCCTGATGGTGCATCCGTCCTCGCGGCGGTACGTGATCAAGCACTACCTGGGGCTCGCCAGGGTTCGCTTAACCTTTTTCGGCAAACCGGCCCATGCCGCCGCCTACCCGGAAGAGGGTATCAACGCCCTCGACGGTGTCATCCAGACCTTCAACGGGATCAGCGCCCTGCGCCAGCAGCTCCGCCAGGACGTGCGGGTCCACGGGATCATCACCGAGGGGGGCGTTGCCCCCAACATCATTCCGGAGCGGGCCTCGGCCCATTTTTATGTCCGGGCCGACGATCTGGCGGAGTTGGAGCGGGCGAAGGCACGGGTTATCGCATGCGCCGAAGGGGCCGCCCTGGCCACCGGGTGCCGGCTCCAGGTGGACGCGGATCCCCGGATCATGGCCCCCCTCAAGGTGAACCGGATCTTCTCCGACCTCTACTCGGCCCAGTTGGCGTATTTGGGACTTCAGGAATCGGAGAACCAGCCCGATAAGAACAAGGGGTCGTCGGACATCGGCAACGTCTCCCAGATCGTGCCGACCATCCACCCCCATGTCCCCATTGGCGATGGCATCAATATCCACAGCGAGGCATTCGCCCGGGCCACGGTCTCCGGGAAGGGAAAGGCCGCCGTGGCGGAGGGGGCCACGGCCTTGGCACTGACCGCGGCGGAACTGGCCGCTCGTCCGGATATCCGTGAAGAAATCTGGCGGGAATTTCGCTCATGAGAATTCTGCCATTGCCATGGTGAGAATACATGGTATATAGTATTTAATGAAAATGCTGGCGACGCGAATAGGACGGTCATGAACGGATCAATGCGGCATATCTACCTTTTTTCCGACGCCACGGGGGAAACCGTGGAGCGGGTGCTGCGCGCCGCCCTCTCCCAGTTTCGCGACGTGGAGGCCCGCATCCACCGGATGAGCAAGATCAGGACCCGGGAGGATGTCCTCGCCGCCCTGGAGGAGGTTCTCAAGGAGCCGGGGATTGTTATCTATACCCTCGTTGACACCGAATTGGCGCAACTGCTCCGGGACGAGGCCGAGGCCCACGGTCTGGACGCCCTGGACCTCATCAGCTCGCTTCTCTTCAAACTGTCGGCTTTTTTCGGCGTTGCCCCCCAGAATGAGCCGGGACTCCTGTACGAGCTCAACTCCGAGTACCACAAGCGGGTCGAGGCGGTTGACTTCACGGTGAAGCACGACGATGGCCAGGATCCCCGGGGGCTCAGCAAGGCCGATTTCGTGCTGGTGGGGGTCTCCCGTTCCTCCAAGACCCCCCTCTCCATGTATCTGGCCCACAAGGGGTACAAGGTGGCCAACGTCCCCCTGGTAAAGGGGATCGATCCCCCTCCCGAGCTCTTCAAGGTGGATCAGAACAAGATCGTGGGGCTTCTCATCGATCCCCACCGGCTTCTGGAGATACGGTCGGCGCGGCTCAAGAACCTGGGGCAGATGTCCAGGGGAAGCTACGCCGACTACGAAAAGATCGAGGAAGAACTCAACTCCTGCCGCCAGCTTTACCGGCGCAACCCCCAGTGGCTCATTATCGACGTGACGAAACGATCGGTGGAAGAGTCGGCGGCGGAAATAATCCAGAAACTCTGCAGCTAGAAACCATGAGTCCGCAGCATCGGAAAACAGAGAAAGGGAGGTGCAGACAATGAAGATTCTCGTGGTAGAGGACGAAAAGAAGGTTTCGAGCTTCATAAAGCGCGGTCTTGAGGAGGAGCGGTACGAGGTTGAGGCTGCCTTCAACGGTGAGGACGGTCTCAAGATGGCCCTGGAGAAAGGGTTTGACCTGATTATCCTCGATGTTATGCTCCCCAAGAAGGACGGACTGAGCGTGGTGCGGGAACTGCGGGAGAGGAAAAACGCAACGCCGGTTCTCATGCTGACCGCCAAGGATTCCGTTGAGGACATCGTGGCAGGGCTCGATTCCGGTTCCGACGATTACCTGACGAAACCTTTCGCCTTTGCCGAGCTCCTGGCCCGGGTGCGGGCGCTGGTGCGGCGCAGCGAGCAGGACCGGGGCGCCGAGATCCGCTTCGCCGACCTGCGGCTCGATCCGGTCACCCACAAGGTGTGGCGCAAGGACAAGGAGATCGACCTGACCGCCAAGGAGTACTCGCTGCTGGAATACTTCATGCGGAACCCGAACCAGGTCCTGACCCGGACCATGATCGCCGAGCACGTCTGGGACTACACCTTCGACAGTTTCACCAACATCATCGATGTGTATGTGAACTACCTGCGGAAGAAGATCGACCGCGAGGCCGACAAGAAGCTGATCCACACGGTACGGGGCGTGGGCTACATTCTGAAGGAAGAGGAGTGACCCGTTGTTCTTCCGGTCGATCCGCTTTTCCCTTACCCTCTGGTATGCGGTCACCCTGGCGGTCATCCTCGTTCTGTTCAGCTCGTTCATCTACCTTATCCTGCAGAACCAGCTCACCAAGGAGATCGACCGGGAGCTTCTGACCGTTGCCGAGGCCGTGGCGAGCCCGACGCTGGAGCCCTTCCGGCGTGCGGGCCCGTCGGTCTTCGACCAGGTTCTGGAGGACTTCATCGGCACCCGTCTGACCGGCAAGTTCGTCCAGGTCCTCGACGGGGGAGGGCGGATCACCGCGTCGTCCAAGGGGGCCGAGGGGCTCCGGACCCCGCTTGGCAAGGGGGCTTCCCGCCGGGCATGGGCCGGTAAGGTAACCTACGAAACCAAGGTCAGCCTCGATCTCTATCCGGTCCGCACCATTACCTATCCGATCATGGATAACGGCAGGCTGCTGCAGATCGTCCAGGTCGGTACCTCCATGCGGGCCGCTGCCGAAACCCTCGACAAGGTTCTCGTCGTCTTTGCCGTTTCCATTCCCCTGGCGCTCATCCTCTGGAGCGTCGGGGGATGGTTCCTGGCGGGACGGGCGCTGAAACCGGTCGATTTCATCACCCGCAGTGCCCAGAAGATCACGGCCGAAAACCTGGGGCTGCGGCTTGAAGTGGTCAATCCCCAAGACGAGATCGGGCGTCTCGCGACAACCTTCAACGACACCCTTGAGCGCCTTGAGGACGCCTTCCGGCGGGTGAAGCAGTTCACCGGCGACGTCTCCCACGAGCTTCGGACCCCCCTCACCATTCTCCGGGGAGAGACCGAGGTGGGGCTGCGCTGGGCCCGGGAGCCGGAGGAGTTCCGGGAGCTTTTCCGGAGCAACCTGGAAGAGATCAACCGGATGTCGAAGATCATCGAGGCGCTCCTGGAGCTATCCCGGGCCGAAGAGGGGGGGCTCAAGCTGGAGCGTGCCCCCATTGAACTGGAGGACCTCCTGGGAGAGCTGGTCCAGCAGTCCCGCCTCATTGACCCGGAAAAGGGACTCAAGATTGCCTTCTCGGCCGTGACGCCGGTCACCGTCACGGGGGACTGGCTCCGGCTGCGTCAGGTATTCATGAACCTCCTCGACAACGCCGTCACCTATACCCCTGCCGGCGGAGAGGTGTCGGTGGTCCTCGACGCCAGCGGCGGATTTGCCCGGGTGACTGTCATCGACAGCGGTGTCGGCATCCCGGCCGATGACCTCCCCCATATCTTCGAGCGATTCTACCGGGTCGACAAAGCCCGAAACCGGGCCGACGGCGGCTGCGGTCTCGGTCTCTCTCTGGTTCGCACTATCACGGAGGCCCATGGCGGAAAGATCGACGTGGTGAGTGAGGTGGGGAAGGGGAGCGTCTTTACGGTGTATCTCCCCCTTCAGGGTACGGTCTGACGGAGCGCACTCTTCCATGGATCCCATCATCATTGCCGCGGCAACCAGTCTGGAGCTTTCCCTCCTCGTCCGGAGCATCGGCGCCCGCGAGGTCAGGAGAAAAAAAGGCTTTCGCGATACCTACCGGGGGACAGTCGGCGGCACCACGGTGCTTCTGGCCGTGACGGGGATCGGCAAGGCGAATACCGCATCGGCGCTCACCGCGCTTCTGGAGCGGTACACTCCACGGCTCCTCATCGATACCGGCTGCGCCGGAGCCTACGGCGGGAGCAGCCTGGCGGTGGGAGACCTGGCCGTGGCCTCGACTGAGGTCTATGGCGACGAGGGGGTTCTGACGCCGTCTGGCTGGGAATCCCTTGAGATCATCGGCATCCCGCAGCTGGAGCGGGGAGGGAGCCGTTTTTTCAACGAGTTTCCCCTGGCGCTTTTGCCGGCGGAGCGGGTCGTGCAGCTTGGCGCCGCGCTGGGGGTGCCGGTGCGGCGCGGAAGGTTTGTCACCGTATCCACCTGCAGCGGCATCACCGCCCGGGGAGACGAACTGTCCCGCCGCTTCAACGCTATCTGCGAGAACATGGAAGGAGCCGTGGCGGCCCACTTGGCGCTCAGGTACGGGATCGACTGCCTGGAGCTCCGCGGCATCAGCAATATGGTGGAAGACCGGGACCTCTCCGGCTGGAACATCCCCCTGGCGGTGGAGAGGGCCCAGCGCTTCATACTCAAATTCCTGGAAACCTGCAATGACGACTGACACCGTTCCCCTTACCCTCGGGTTTTCACCCTGCCCCAACGACACCTACATCTTTCATGCTCTGGTCCACGGCCTGGTCGACACGGGGGGGCTCGCCTTCCGGGAGCGGCTTGAGGACGTGGAGACCCTGAACCGCCTCGCCCTGGAAGGGGCTCTGGACGTGAGCAAGGTCTCCTACCATGCCCTCGGATTTCTCCGGGACGAGTATGTGCTCCTGCGGTCAGGGGGTGCCCTGGGGCGGGGGTGCGGACCCCTGGTCGTGACACGAGGGGCAGCGTCCATGGCTGAGTTGCGCGGCAAGCCCATCGCCGTCCCCGGGCGCTACACCACCGCCGTGCTCCTGCTGCGCCTCTTCGACCCATCCCTCGACAACCTCGTCTATCTCCCGTTCCACGAGATCATGGGGGCCGTGGCCAGGGGCGAGGTGGCCGCCGGGGTCATCATCCACGAATCCCGCTTCACCTTTCCGGAGTACGGCCTCACGAAGCTCCTCGACCTGGGGGAGTGGTGGGAGGGGGAAACCGGCTGCCCCATCCCCCTGGGAGGGATCGTGGCCCGCCGCTCCCTCGGCCGGGAAGCCGTTGCCGCCATCGACAGGGCTCTTCGGGCGAGCGTGGTCCATGCCCGGACCAATCCCGGCGCTGCTGCCGGTTACATCCGGGCCCATTCCCAGGAGATGAGCGATGAGATCTGCGCCGCCCACATCGATCTCTATGTGAATGATTTTTCCCTCCAACTCGGTCCCGAAGGGGAGGGGGCCGTGGCCACGCTCCTCCAAAGGGCCGAGGCTTCGGGGATCATTCCCCGTTCCACGGCACCCCTTTTCGAAGTCTGATAACTTGTTGAAATATCGGGATATTATCTTTGTGGTGTGCTCTTTTTTCTTGACCTGGATTCCCCGTCTGTGCTATTAAAGCGCCTCGCCCAGAAGGAGGTGCCTATTGGTATCTGTTTACCGGAAGGGGCGTCTGGCCATCCTGATCATTCTTTGCCAGGCGTTCTTCCAGATCCAGACACTGTCCTTGCAAGCAGATGAAATTGCAGCAAAGGCAACAACGGAGGGGGTCGCATCAGCGACCACGAAAGCGGATGAGGGGGTCATAGGGACCGCCTCATACTATGCAAAGCGGTATAACGGAAGAAGAATGACATCGGGGAAGCGGTACAATCCGCAGGAGCTTACCGCCGCGCACCCCACCCTCCCTCTCGGAACCAAGGTCAAGGTGGTCAACGTGGCCAACAACCGGGAGGTGACGGTCACCATAACCGATCGCTGCCGGAAGAAAGTGTCGCATTTCATTGACCTTTCCCGGGCCGCGGCCAGGAAACTCGGCTTCCTCGGCAGGGGAACAACGGTAGTTCGGATTATCACCCTCGACGAAGCGGTATCCTGAAAAACAACATTTGGGCGAACAGTAGAAAAGGGTCGGCACCATGCCGACCCTTTTCTCGTTTTATATCCCCCTCGCGCGGTTACCGCGAGCTTGACGCCCCTGCCAGGCTTGCCAGAGGCAGAATGGTCACACCCTCCAGCTTCGGAGTGAGCGCCCCGTCGTCAACCGGAGCGTTTACCTCCGGTTCATCGAAGGATATTTTCACCTGAACCCCCTGGCGATCAGTGAGCTCAATAGTCGCGGGAAACGGGACCCCTCCCACCGACTGGTAGTCGCGGTAGACCGCCTCACTCCCTTCCGATGTCTTGCCTTGCAGGAGTCCCTCTCCGTCGTAGCGGGCAACGGTTGTGCGTCCCCCCGCATCGGTCCGTTCGACGGTTCCCGTGGTGCCGGGGGCGAAGAGAGGGTCCCCTTCCACCACCCACCGCATCATCCGCCATCCCTGAAGCCCTCCCTTTGCCGGAAGGTCCCCGAAGGAGCCCACATAAGCTATTCCCTTGGAAGGGACAAGGACCGTCACCGTATCGCCCTTGGCAAAGAATTCCAGGGCCGTGGTGCCGAAGGGGGTGAGCATGACCACGTGGAAGCGGTCGGGACGCCGGTAGAGGAGGTAGCCGGTGCCGCCGGTGCTCCCCTCGGGGCTTGTGACCGAAAGGGAGATTCCCGACGCCAGGGTCTCAACCGTGGCGCCGGGGATGAACGGTTCCTGGGGCTTCGGGGCCGTGGCACAACCGAGGGTGGTGAGGATTAGGATGGTAAGGAGGAATAAGAACGTGCATTGTGCGGGGAGTCGCCGGTGTTGCTTCCAATCGGTAACGGGCATCATCGTACTTTCGAAGGATAAGATGATCCCAGCTTACCTGAGTGAAATCACGGTTGTAAACTGATTTCTCGACGTACTCATTCCGGTATGCCATGGCGCGTGCCGGGGGCGTCGCAGATCGCCCTGTCATTGGGCCTTTTGCACGAGTTCTTCGAGGTGCCTCTCGATTTCATAACGGGCAGCAAGGCGGTGGCGCCATGCCTCCGATATCCCGGCAATGCCGTGGAACGCCCCGAGCCACGACCCGATCAGCGCCGCCCGTCCCGCGCTGTCGCCTCCGGCATTGGCCGTGTCGAGGACGGCGGCGGCAAAATCGACCGAATGCCGCAATGCACAGTGCACCGCTGCCGGGAAACTGGAGGCGAGGGGGCATGATTGGCCAAAGGCGAGGGTTGCGTCCCGCACGCTCAGGGTGAGCGATGCGCAGGCTTTCCGGATGCTGTTGGCCACCTCCGGGCCGAAGCCGGATCCACGCTCCATCTCCGTCGCGGCCCGGTGGAACGCCTCGTGCAAGTCGGTTCCGTTGAAAAGCTCCCGCAGGATCAGGGCATGGCACCTCATGTAGGCCACGGCCCGGTCGTTATTCTGGCAGACCCGCGTGGCGGTTTCAACCACCCGGAGCAGCGATGCGTCACGCCAATGGGCGATCACCACCGGGACAAGCCGTGTGGCGGTGGCTGGCTGGTCGTCATCGGCCCCGTCCTGGAAATCATAGGGCTCGCCGGGGTGCGTTTCGGTGAATGCCTGCCAGTGGGCAAGGGTATCCCTGGTGGCGTGGTCGAGATACCCCCGGTACGAATCGGAACTGAACAGTTCCACGAAGCGGCGGCCGAAATCCTGGGGATCGAAATGTCCCCTTTCAGCCACAGACCGCAGCATGACCAAGGCTCCGTCGCCGTAGTGGGTCAGTTCGCCGGAGCGTTTGCCCGTGTGGTAGTGGCCGTCTGCCGGCGTCTCGAACCCGACCACTCCCCCCTGAAACCGTCGTTGCAACTCTTCCAGTTCGTAGATCCAGTGGCTTCCGAGGCAGGCCGCGTCCCCCACGAACTGTCCCCAGACCGCCCCCCGAAACCGGTCGGCTACAGTCGGTACGCCTTTGGCCTCCCGGTGCTTTGCTGCCCCCTCTATGTCTCTTTTTTCCATTGTCGCACCTCCCCTATTGCTTGTAACGCACGGTTAGAGCTTTGGCGAATAACCTTTTCGGTATCTGTTATCAGCTCCATGACGGTTGTCAAGGTATCCACTGGGCTAATCAGTGTGGGGATATAGTCAGAGGGGCAGGAAGAAGGGGGTGATATATTCGGTATTTCGCATGTTCTGTTTTTCCCAGAAAGGGTATAATGAGGTCAAAGGTAGGTAGGGCACAAAGGAGGTAGCAAGCCATGAAAAAGATACTATTGATTCTGCTGGCCATGGCTCTTACAGCCCTGGCTCCGATGGGAAGGACGGCGTATGCTGCCGAGCATTCCCATACTGGTGCAGATAAGGGGGCAGCAACGGTCACGGCGCGGGCTGATTTGCAGGCGGGGTTGCGAGACCTGTGGATCGGTCATGTGTTCTGGGTGAGAAACGTCGCATTGACGACGAAATATGGGGACAGTACGGCCGCTGCAATAGCCGAAGGAAAGGTCGTTGAAAATGCGAAGGCCATTGCAGCCTCCATCGAGCCGTTTTACGGCAAACCGGCGTCCGACAAGCTGTTCGGCCTGCTTGCAGGGCACTACGGCGCGGTAAAGGCGTATATGACAGCGTCCTATGCGGGCGACAAGGCGGGCAAGGAGGCGGCAAAGGACAAGCTGGTCAAGAATGCCGATGAAATCGCGGCCTTCCTGAGCGGAGCAAACCCGTATCTCCCGAAGGAGACGCTCAAAACGCTCCTGTACGCCCATGGCGGCCACCACATGGTGCAGCTTGACGCTCTGGCCGGGAAGGACTTCGCACAAGAAGCCAAGGTCTGGGATGACATGAAAAACCACATGTACGTCATTGCCGATGCCCTGGCCGGCGGACTCGCGAAGCAGTTCCCGAAAATGATCCGATAATGGGGAGATGCCGGGTTGAAAAAAGAGGGGGTGGCTGTTTGTCCCTGAAGCAGTCATCCCCTCTTGTTGCGACCCGATGAGGCAATGATATCCATGGAAAAGACGCCAGAAACCAGCCGTGCCTGTGTGGGTTCGCCGCCGGGACAATTGCTGCTGGGCATCCGCCAGTTCAACAGGGAGGAGTGGTTTGAGTGCCATGAGACGTTGGAAGCCCTCTGGCTCAAGGAAACGGGAGACGTGCGAAATTTTTACCAGGGGATCATCCAGATCGCCATCGCGCTTCATCACTGGCGAAACGGCAACTTTGGCGGGTCGTTGAGCCTCTTGGCCGGCGGCAGAGGCTATTTGCTCCGCGTGCCGGAGGTCTGCCTGTGGGTTGATGTGGCAGAGCTCATCGCCCAAGCTGACCGAGTGAGCTCTGCACTGGAACGGCTCGGCAAGGAGAGAATGGGGGAACTGGACCCGGCGCTCATCCCTCGTTTGCAGACGGTAGAGGTACCAGAGTAACCCCCCCGCCTCTCCGTCTTATCGGGTGGCTACTGGAGGAGCGGTTTCGCCAGAGCTCCCCGCACCGGCAGCTGGTAGTGGCCGGGGGTAACAAGGTACTTTGAGAGGAGAACGAAGACCAGCTTCTGCCGGTCGAGAAAGGCCGGCTGAGGCATCAATTCCAGGGTCAGGTTGAGGGGAGATGCGCCGAGAGGAGTGGCGAGGGGGATGTCCCCCTTGAGGCGGATGTAGAGGTCCGCCCCCTGGAGGGTGAAGCTGTCGAGGGTGGCCCGGCCGGAGGCCATGCGGACCATTCCCCGGACCGTGTCGTAGGCGGCATCGGGAAGAGGGGTGCCGCCGATGGCCACCCCGCGGATATCGGCCCCCTTGACCTCTAGGCGGAGTTGCCCGGCGGTCCGGGGCCCCGACCCCGTGACGGAGGCATCCACCGCCAGGAGCCCCTTCACCTCGGCGCCGGCAACGGTCTTGAAAAAGGGGATATCCTCAAGCCGGACGTTCCGTGCTTCAAGGGTTCCCTTTCCGCCATTGCGGGGGAGGTAGGAGCCGCTCACATGGCCTGGCCCCACAGCGGCGTCCATGGTGACGACCGCTTTTCCGGTCAGGAGGGGGAGGAGGGCGAGCCGCGCCGTGACCCGGTCGAAGCGCAGGACCGGCCCCTCATCGGTGGCAATGGTGACGCCTTTGGCCGAGATCCCCAGGGGGAAGGCCTTGCCGAAGCGGGCAGCGTGGAAGGTGTACCCCTCCCGCGCCAGAAGCCGAGACGCGATCCCTTCAAGCTCCCGGGAGGGGATGAGGATCACCGTGAAGGCGACGGTCATGAGGATACCTGCCACGATGGCGGCACCCCAGCGGAGGGGACGGTTGAGGGTCATCGGGCACCCGGGGCCTGCCGCAGGAGCGCCACGGTGAGGGTCAGGTCAAGGCGGGAGGGGTCGTCGAAGCGGGTCCGGAGGAGGGCCTTTTTCACGATGACCGGCCTGGCGCCCTTTTCGAGCCGATGGAGGAGGTTCACCGCCTCGTTGGCGGTGAGCCCTTCGATCTTCACCTCGGCGGCGTCTTCCATGAAGCCTCCCCGCTCCTCCCCCTTCATGGGGGTGACGCGGGTCGATTTCCCCTTGATTCCGGTTTCTTCCACGATCTTCGCCGGGGTCTCTTCGCCGCGTGTGGCCGCCAGGCGGTTGGTGAACCGCTGGGAGACCGCCCGGGCCTCGCGAACGTTATTCCTGAGTCCCATCATCTCCACCAGGTCTGCCTCCCGACGGACCCGTTTTTTCTCCAAAAGGGCGATCCGGTCGTAGATGGCTGAAAAGGCCACGGCCAGGGCCAGCAGCGCAATGAGGGCGTATCCCCAGCGGAGGCGGGTCTTGCTGTCCATGGCCCCATAGGCGCCGCGGATGCGGTCGAACGCGGTCATTGGCCCCCCTCCTTCATGGTACCCCGAAGGGTGAACGTGACAGTGCCGTCCGGCTTCGAGGTTATCTGGCCCACCTCGGCGGGAGCAAGCATGGCTGCCAGGCGGCTCTTGAAGTCGTTGACCGCCTGGGTCGAGCGGGCGTCACCCTTGAGTCGCACCTGGCCTCCGTCGATCTCCACCTCGTAGAGGCCGAGGATGTCGTCACCCTTGGCGTCTGCCAGGCGGTTGAGGGTCTCCAGCACCCGGCTCTTCCCACCGGATGCGCCCAGCTTGCGGAGTTCGGCCCGCATCTCCGCCGCCTCGTCCACTCCCTTCTTTCGTCCGGGGAATACCTCGCGATAGATGGCGCCGATGGAGGCGTCGAGGGATGCCAGATCGCGCTTCACGAGGAGATAGCGGATGCCGGCGTCGGCCGCCAGAAGCAGAAGGAGGAGCGCTGCCAGGGCGAGGGGGAGGCGGAGCCGGCGCAGTGCCTTTTTCCTCCCTTTTGTCCAGGCCAGGTCTCCGGCGCGGAAATCGACCGCATCTCCCCGGGCCATGGCCGTGGCCAAGGCCCAGGCGGAACCATGGCGGCGGGCCGCTCCTTCGTCGCCGCCAAAGGCTGCGGCAAGGCTCCCCTCAACCGGAAGGGGGGTGCCATCCCCCGTGGGCGATGCACCAAGGCGACAGGTCCGGTCCACGGTGATCCCCTTGCTTATTTCCAGAAGCTCCAGGGTGCGGGCGCACTCCTCCCCCTCGGTCAAGGCCCGGAAATAGAGGGGTTCCCTGTCCCGGAAGAGGGCCAGGGCCGACCCGTCGGTGAGGGCCACGGTCCCATGATCTCCCAAAGGGAGGAGTTCCGCCCAGTGGAGAGGGGCCGAGGAGAGGACCTCCGGTTCGGCCCCGGCCGCTGCCGTGGCCGAGATGCAGGCGGCAAGCTCCCGTTTCCTTCCCCAGAGGGCGAGGACCTCCTCCCCGGCAAGGGGGAGTCCGGCAAAGGCCAGCTCGTCGGTCTCCAGGGCCGTTTCCCCCCTGAGTTCCAGGGGGAGCACCTCCCGCAGTTTCTTCCGGTCCCGGATGGGGAGCCCCATCTCCCGCATGAAGAGGCGGGCCAGGGGGAGGGAAAGGGCGATTCGGGAGTCGTTGCCGGCAGGGGGGAGCTCCCGAAGGGCTTCGGCCAGTTCGGTTTCGGTTGTTGCGGGACGGCTGTCGGCCCCCTGGAAGAGGATCTCGCCGCGGCGTTCCAGGAACCGGCTTGCCACCAGCTCGGCGCCGGTCCATTCGAGAATCAGATAGGTCATCAATACTCTCTCCAGTAGAGATACTGCGGCTGCATTCCTTCGAGTCCCACTACCGCCTCGGTGATCCGGACCGCTTCGCCCACCGTGGCCCGCGAGACGAGCCGGTAGGTGGAACCCCTCACCCCCAGCTGCATGCCGGGTGCGTTGGCGATCCGGTCCATCCCCGGCACCGTGGAGAGCTCTCCGGTGCTGGCAAAGGGCGTCTGGCGGCGCCGCTCGATGATGGCCCGGGCCAGCTCTTCGGTCATGTCGTCGTGGAGGGCCATGAGGACCGGGAGCGGGGCGGTGTTGATGTCGATGGCCCAGTCGGCGCCGTAGACGGTGGCATAGGGGCTCAATTTCTGAACGATGGCCGGCGTGAAGCCCCGGACGAGTCCCAGTTCCCCGAAGGTTTGCATGGGGCCGTTGCGGGGAAGATACGGAGCGGACAGCGCCTGGTAGTAGGGGGCCTCGGCGCCGTCGGGGCGGGGATCCTGATCCGCATCCACCCAGTCTGCCACAGCGTCGCTGATCCCTTCGGGGAGCCCCTGGAGCCGCAGCAGCCGCCGCCTGGCCTGGTCGTGGAATTCGGAGACGGCGTTCAGGTTGAGCTTGCCGTTCTCCTCCTCGATGGTAACGGAGACCTTCCCCTTTTCGTCTTCCAGTTCCTGCGGTATTTCCAGGACTTGGAGCAGGGCCGTGTTGTCCCCGCTCTGACGCAGGCTTCGAATGAGGGCGATCCCTCCCTTTACTCCACTATCGGCCATGAGGCTTGCCTGCTGGAGGTTCACGAAGTTGCGCTGCAGGGACGTATCCACGTAGACGCCGTGGATGAATTCGACGGCCACCACCACCAGCAGGGCGGTCACCACCAGGGTCAGGACAAGGGCGAATCCCTGTTCTTGGCGGAGTGTTCTCATCGCAGCCTCGGCTTGGCCGTGACGGAATAGTCGGCGGTCTTCTCCCCGTCCCTGACGGTGAGGGTGATCCGCACCCGCTCCGGGAGCTTGGGAGAAAGCTCCGTGTTCCAGGTCCGCACCCACTTGCCGCTGTCGTAGCACTCCACGAGGAACCCCTCGATCTCGTCCATCTGGGGATAGGGGATCGGTTTCATGCTCCCGAAGAGGTCCGTGGCCTCCCGGTTGAGGCTGAGCCGCTTCTCCTTCTCCTTTACCTCGTATTTCACCAGAACGAGGTCCGAGGCGGGACGATCCTCCGTCGATGGCGGAGCAACGGTCACCAGTTCCAGGGTGGAGGCAGGCTTGCCGAAGATGTCCCGGTCGTTTACCACGAAGCGGAGCCGCTTGTCGTTGGTCCGGTAGAAGGCCCCGTCGATCTCCCGCCGGAGGAGGTCGAGGGTTCCCCGGAGTTCCCGGCGTTGCTCCCCCCCTTCCTCCGCCCGCTCCCTGGCCCGCAGCACGGTAAAGTAGCTGGAGTAGAGGGCGCCGGCCACGATGACGAGGAGGAGCATCGCCACCAGCACTTCCAGGAGGGTGAAGCCGCTGTTCCCACGCACGGTTCGAGTCATTCTAGGGGGCCAGGTACCGGACAAGGGCAACGCTCCGCTTCTTGTTGTCCCACGACACGACAAGGGTCATCCGGCGCAGGCTCTCCAACTCCGTGGGTGTCGCGGTCATCTCCCAACTGTATTCGGGGCGCGCAGGGGCAAAGGTCCCTTCCCTTTTTTCCGGGAGATCCCTTTCCTCTTCCAGATCGGACAGCTTCTGCCGCGCCAGGAGGACGGCCACGGTTTCCCGCCGGTCCCGCTCAACGATGGAGAGGTGGTAGTTCACCGCTCCGATGACGGTGAAGACGACGCCTGCCATGATGGCAAGGGCGACCATGACCTCCAGGAGGGTGAATCCCCCCGCGTCGCCGACTGGCGGGGTGGGGCGCCGCATCACTGGGGTTCCTCCACGTATCCCTCGGAAACCGTCACCTTCCCGGAGGGGTAGGCCATGACCGTCATGGCGGCATCGTCCTCTCCTCTCAGGTGGATTGCAGTGAAGTCGCCGAGACCGGCCATGTCGAACCGCAGCACTACCTCACCGGTCGTCACCTTCCCCCCACGGGAAGTCGTCACGTCGGCCACGGTGACCCCTTCGGCCGGAAGCGGCCGGTCGAGAAAACTTTCTCCCGTCGATCCTTCCGTGCCATCGGCAAGAAGGCGGGTTACCCGGACCGTGCCGGTGCCGGGTTCAAGCCGGATCCGGTGGGGGGTCTTGCCCGTAATGGCCCGGTCCTGCACATAGCGGATCGTGGCCGCCAGCTGCCGGGCCGAGCGGTTGAGCTCCAGGGCATGGCTCACGGTGAGCCGGGGTAGGGCGATTACCGCAACCAGACCGAGGAGGGCGATCACCACCAGAAGCTCCATGAGCGTGAAGCCCCGGCATGAGGGGCGCCGGTTACTGGAGGTTCCAGCTCTCGATGTCGGCATTCTTTCCTTCGCCCCCCTTCACGCCGTCGGCGCCAAGGGAGTAGAGGTCGTAGTCGCCGTGCTCCCCCGGGGAGAGATAGGCGAAATCGTTCCCCCAGGGATCCTTGGGAACCTTCTTGCTCTCCAGATACCCTTCGGCCTTGTAGTTCTTGGGGATCTGCCCCACCGTCGGCTTCTCCACCAAGGCCGCCAGCCCCTGCTCCGTGGAGGGGAAGACGCCGTTGTCCAACTTGTAGAGCTTGAGGGCCGTCTCCAGATTTTTGATCTGTACCTTGGCGTCGGCGATCTTGGCATCGTCGGAGCGGCCGATGATCTTCGGCGCCACGAGGGCCGCCAGGAGCGCCAGGATGGCGATGACCACCATGATCTCGATGAGAGTGAAGCCGCGGTTGTTCATGGGTTTCCGGTTCATTGGGGAAGCCCTCCTGTCAGGATTATCGGACCAGTTGGTTCAATTCGAAGATGGGGAGGAGCACTGCCAGGACCACGAGCCCCACGGCAAGCCCCATGGCGAGCACCAGGAGGGGCTCCAGCAGCGCCATGAGCCCCGAAACAGCGGTGTCGAACTCCCGCTCGAAGGCATTCCCCGCCTTTGCCAGCATCTCTTCCAGCTCTCCCCCCTTTTCTCCCACCGCCACCATGTGGACCAGGAGCGGCGGAAAGAGCGCCCCCTTGCGGAGGGCCCCCGAGAGGTTCCCTCCCTCGGCCAGTTCCGTCGCGATGCCGTGGAGGGCTCCCCGGTAGACCCGGTTCACCAGGACCTGGGCGGTGATCTCCAGTGCCTTGATGACCGGCACGCCGCTGGCCAGTAGAAGCCCTAGGACCTTGGCGAAGCGGGAGAGGATCAGGTGCCGGGTGAGCCCCCCCACCACGGGGAGCCCCAGGAGCCAGCGGTCCCGCCGGAGTCGGAACCCTTCCTGGGTTGCGAGGCGGCGGTAGAGGAACACTCCGCCGGCGGCGAGCCCCAGAAGTGCCCACCAGAAGTGGCGCAGGAAGGCGCTCGTCTTGATGAGCGCAATGGTGATAAGGGGAAGGGCAGCCTTGTTGTCCTCGAAGATGGTGACGATCTTGGGGATGACGAAGGTCAGGAGAAAGAGCATCACCCCTCCACCCACGACGATCATGAGGAGCGGGTAGGCGAGGGACGCCGTCACCTTGCTCCGGATGGCCCTTTGCTCCTCCAGGAAGAGGGCGAGCTTTTCCAGCACCGTTTCGAGGGAACCGCTTGCCTCGCCCGCCGCCACCATGGCCACGTAGCTTTCGCTGAAAAGCCTCGGCTCCAGGGAGAGAGCCCGAGCGAGGCTCGCACCCTCGGCCAGCCGTTCCTTGATGCGGCCCAGGGCTTTTTTTAGCTCCCCCGGCTCCTCCTGCTCCCCGAGGGTGGTGACCGCCTCGAAGATCGGCACCTGGGAGCCCACAAGGGTTGCCAGCCGCCGTGTCACGAGGGCGATCTCCGCAAGGCCGGTGCGCCCCCCGAAGAGGCGGCGTCCCGGTGCCGCTCCCTCTTCTTCGGCCGGTGAGAGTTCCCGAGGAAAGAGGCCGTCCCGCTTGAGCCGCTGGCGGGCTTCCTTGAGGCTCTCCGCCTCCAGGGTGCCGACGGTGTCACGGCCTTCGGCCGTATAGGCGCTATACCGGAAGGTCGGCATACTCCTCCTGGGTCACCCGCAGGACCTCCTCGATGGTGGTGATGCCGGCCGCCGCCTTGGCGAGGCCGTCATCCCGCAGGGTCCGCATGCCGCGGGAGACGGCGTACTCCTTGATGGTCCCCGCCGGCTCCCGCCGGATGATCATGGAGCAGATCTCCCCGTCCACGGGGAGGAGTTCATAGATGCCGACCCGTCCCCAGGTGCCGAGACCGTAGCACTTCTCGCACCCCCGTCCCCGATAGAGGGTGGCGGGGAGGGTGATGCCGGCGTACTGGCGTTCCGGCGTATAGGGCTCCCGGCAGTGGGGGCAGATGCGGCGCACGAGGCGCTGGGCCAGGACCGCGGACAGGGACGACGCCACCATGAAGGGTTCGATCCCCATGTCCACGAGGCGTGCGATGGCCGTGGCCGAGTCGTTGGTGTGGAGGGTTGAGAGGACCAGGTGCCCCGTGAGGGAGGCCTGCATGGCGATCTCCGCCGTCTCGGCGTCCCGGATCTCCCCCACCATGACGATGTCCGGGTCCTGGCGGAGGATGGCCCGGAGCCCCTGGGCAAAGGTGAGGTCGATCTTGGGGTTAACCTGAATCTGGCCGATCCCCTTGATCTGGTACTCGATGGGGTCCTCGATGGTGATGATGTTCTTCTCGGGGGAGTTGAGGCGGTTCAGGGCCGCGTAGAGGGTGGTGGACTTGCCGCTTCCCGTGGGGCCGGTGACGAGGATGATGCCGCTGGTGCGCGAGAGGAGCCGTTCCATCGCCGCGATCCCCCGCTCTTCCATGCCGATGTCGGCCAGGGAGATGATCCCCTTCTGCTTGTCCAGGAGCCGGAGCACGGTCCGCTCGCCGAAGAAGGTGGGGATGATGGAGACCCGGATGTCCACGTCGCGCCCCGCCACGATGACCCGGATGCGGCCGTCCTGGGGGAGGCGCTTCTCGGCGATGTTGAGGCCGGCCATGATCTTCACCCGGGAGACCAGGGCCTCCTGCACCACCTTGGGGGGGGCGAGCTTTTTGTAGAGGATGCCGTCGATGCGAAACCGGACCTCCAGTTCCCGCTCGTAGGGCTCGATGTGGATGTCGCTGGCCCGCTCCTTAACCGCCTCGGAGAGGATGGAGTTGAGGAGCCGGATAACCGGGGCCTCGTCGGTCAGGTCCATGAGGTCCTTGGGCTCCGAGAGCTCGGTGGCGATGACGGAGAGGTCTTCTCCAACCAGCTCTTCCACCACCTCCTGGGCCGTGCTCCCGAGGCGGCCATAGAGGCGGTTCACCGCATCGAGGACCGCCTTTTGCGGCGCCGCCACCAGCTCCACCGGCAGACCGTAGACCCCGCGCACTTCGTCAACGGCGGCCAGGTCGGCCGGGTTCCCGGCCACCAGCATCAGTCTCCCGTCCCGCTCCCGCAGGGGGAGCACGAGCCGTCCCCGGGCGAAAGCGAGGGGAAGCCGGGCCAGGAGCGTTACGTCGGCCTCCCCTTCCTCGACTTCCGCCGTGAAAGGGATCCCGAGCCTTTCGGCTATGCGTTCCACGTCGTGGGTATCGGTCATTGCTTCGTCTTCAGTTCTTCCCGGTCGAGGCTGAAGGGGATATCCATCCTCACCGCGTTGTCGAACGTTCCCTTCTGAAGGTTCGACACCTCGGCCATTTCCTGGGCACCGCGGATAATCCGCGGGGTGAGGACGATCATCAGATTGGTCTTTTCCCGCCGGGCCGATTTGGTCTTGAAAAGCCACCCCAGGAGCGGGATGTCGCCGAGGATCGGGATCTTGTTGATTGTTTCGGTGTCGCGGTCCTGGATGAGTCCGCCGATGACCACGGTGTCCTTGTCCTTCACCACCACCGCGGTCTTGGCCGAGCGCTTGGTGGTGACCAGGTCCTTGGCCTGCCCCACGCTATCCTTGACGGCCGAGATCTCCTGGTAGATGTCGAGCTTCACGAATTCCCCCTCGCTGATCTGGGGGGTGATCCGGAGCGTGATGCCGGTGTCCTTCCGCTCGATGGACTGCTGGGAAAGGCCCGTGGAAGTGAGGTTTGTCTGGGTGAGGAACGGCACGTTCTCGCCCACGAAGATCTCGGCTTCCTTGTTGTCGGAGGTCATGATGTTGGGTGTGGAGAGGACGTTCACGGCGCCGTTGGAGATGAGAGCCTTGAGAACCCCTCCCAGTTGGAGGTTTGTCCCCTGTGATTGGGCAAATCCCTGGAGTACGTCGAAAATAAGGGCCTGTTGCGGAGAAGCACCCCCCACGAAGTTGAAGGGATCGAAGACTCCGGCTCCGGCCGTATTGCCGGCTGCCCCGCCGCCGCTCACGGCCAACTGGAGGCCCAGTTCCTTCGCCTTGTCGAGGGAGACTTCGGCAATGACCGCCTGTACGAATACCTGACGGCGCCGCTTGTCCAGTTTCTGGATCACCTGGAGGAGGTTCTGGTAGTCGACCGGCGAGGCCATGATCACCAGAGAGTTGGTGGCCTTGTCGGGGGTGACGGAGATCTTGCCCCCCTCGAAGGGGGACTGGGCAGGGGCCGCTGCGGGCGCTCCCCCCTGCTGGCCCGGGAGAGGGACACCTTTGATGATGCCGTCGAGGACTTTACCCACCTCGGTGGCATCGGCGTTCTCCAGGTAGTAAACGTTGATCTTGCTGCTTGAGGTTGGGGGAACAACGTCTATGAGGGCGACCAGCTTCTTGATGTCTTCCTTGTCGCGGTCGTTGCCGGAGATGACGAGGGCGTTGAGCCGGTTGTCGGGAATGACGAGCACGCCGGCGGCGGAAGTGGTCTGTTGCCCGCCTTGACCAGCGGCGGCCGGCCGGCTCCCCTTGCCGCCGAGCCACTCGCGGATCACCGTTGCCACGCTTTCGGCCGAGGCGTTCTTGAGGAAGATGGTTTCGGTTCCCTCGCGCTTCTGGAGGGAATCAACCTGGGCGAGGATGCCGGTCAGCTTCTGAATGTTCAGGGCAGAGTCCACCACCATGAGCATGTTGTTGGCGCCGAAGGCGGCGATGTAGCCATCCTTGGAAACGATGGGTTGGAGAAAGGTCACCGCCTCCTGGGCCGAGATCCTTTCAAGGGGGATGATCCTTGCCACGTAGGCGTCGCTCACCGGTCCCCGGTCCTTCTCCGTGAGAAGCTTCATCCCCGACTGCTTCGCCTGGGACGTCGGGATGATCTTGTAGACCTTTCCCGCCGGCACGATGGTGAATCCCTTCAGTTCCAGCACTGATGTGAAGACGTTGAAGGCTTCGTCGGAAGAAAGCTTCGAAGGGGAATAGACCGAGATCTTCCCCTTTACCCGCTCGTCCATGACGAAGTTCTTACCGGTGAGGTCACTGATGAACTTCACCATGGTGGCGATATCCACGTCGCTGAAGTTGAGAACCACCCCCTTGGCCATGGCCGGCACGGGGGCCAGGAGAGAGAGGAGAAGTGCCGCCGAGGCGAGCCTTGCTGAGAAGCGTATGATCACGAATGCCTCCGGGTGAAGCGTCTGCTGGTTCGGGATGGCCCGGACCTGGATTAGCGTATGTCGTAACTGAAGGTTGTCGGCTGTCCGTCCCGTACCAGATCGAGCTTGATCCGGTTCTGCCCCTTGAGGGAGGCAAGGGACTGGATAGCCCGTTCTGGCGAGTCAACGGGGAGATCGTTTATTTTGTGCAGCACATCGCCGTTCTTGATGCCTACCATGGCAAAGACCCCTGACGGTTTCACCTCCGACACGCGGAACCCCTCCACCTTGCCGTCCTTGACGCTGGGGAGAAGCCGGGCGTCGGTCATGGCCTGGCCGATGTTGTCGAGGGCCGCATTCAGGAGTCGTTGGTCGACGACGAAGGTCCCCGAGCCGGTTTGGGTCGCCCCGCCTGTCACGGCAGGCCCCTGGGGGGAAGGAGATGCTGGTGAGTCAGACGGCGTTGCCTGAGGCGTCAGCAATTTGACCCGTTTCCCGCCGGACAGAATCTCGACACTCTCCTTCTGGACGCTCACGAGGGGGCCCCGGTCGAAAACCTGGTCGCCGAGCCTGAAAACCCGCTCCTCGGGCGGCGTGGTACGCCTGATCAGGGCAAAGGTCTCACGGAATGAGCCCCGTACCGTGCCGACGAGGACAAGGTCTCCCTGGGCGGATGGCGGGCTGTTTCCCTTGGCAACTGGTGCTGTTGCTGTGAGGAGTGTCAATTTTCCCTGTGCAGCCCGCCCGAAGAGCCCCTTTTCAACAATGGGCGCATACGCTGACAGCGCCTCTGATTGGGCCGGTTTCATGGTGCTGTGGGTACGATTGACGGTGCTCGGAAGGGTATGGGACAGGCGATAGCCCACCAGGGCCGCCGCAATCCGAGCGAGTGCCAGTGAGTTCAGAATGAGGAGAAGAGCGGTTATGAAATAAAACTTTTTCATAATGCCTACTTAGCGCTGCCGAAAGTGAGGTTCATACTAATCAAGATGTTCAGGGCTGGCAAGCGAAAACACCGCCGGAGCGCTATCATCAGGAGACCCCCCATGTTGACAAACCGCCACCCCCTTATTACAGTTATCAGGTTAAATCCATTGTCGGAGGTAGCCATGAAACTGTTTTCACTGCGGTTTTTCAAAGAGATTGTCTTCGCTGCCTGTCTCGCAGTGCTTGCGGTGGGAGAATCCCCTGCAAAGGTTTTGACGCCCGATTTCGTCGATCTCGCTGAGAAGCTCAAGCCTACGGTCGTCAACATCAGTACCACGAAGACGTTAACGCCCCAGTTCCGAATGCGGCGCCAGCCATCTCCTTTCCCCGACCCGTTTCAGGACTTTTTCGAGCATTTTTTCGAGGAAATGCCCCGCCGCCCCCAGCGTGAGCGGAGCCTCGGATCGGGCTTCATCATCAGCAAGCAGGGGTTCATCATTACCAATAATCACGTCATTGCCGGGGCCGACGAGATCAAGGTCCGCCTCTCCGACGGCCGTGAATTCAAGGCGCAGGTCAAAGGCTCCGATGAGAAGCTCGATTTGGCTTTAATCAAGATTGATGCCAAAGAGAATCTCCCCGTGGCTGAACTGGGGGACAGCGCCCAGATCAAGGTGGGGGAATGGGTCATGGCCATCGGCAACCCTTTCGGCCTGGCTCAGACCGTTACCGCAGGGATTGTCAGCGCGACGGGGCGCGTCATCGGCAGCGGCCCCTATGATGACTTCATCCAGACTGATGCCTCCATCAACCCGGGAAATTCCGGTGGTCCCCTCTTCAACGCAGAAGGGAAGGTTATAGGGATCAACACCGCCATTGTGGCTGGCGGACAGGGGATCGGTTTTGCCATCCCGGTCAATATGGCCAAGGATGTCCTTCCCCAGCTCGAAGAGAAGGGGAAGGTAACGAGGGGATGGCTTGGCGTCACCATGCAGCCGATGTCACCGGAGTTGGCCAAGTCGTTCGGCCTCGAAGGCGAAAAAGGAGCCCTCGTCACGGATGTTGTCAAGGACGGGCCGGCAGCCCAGGCGGGACTCAGGAGCGGCGACATAATTCTGGAGTTTGATGGGAAAAAGATCAATGAAATGAGCGAGCTGCCGCGACTGGTGGCTGCCGAGCCCATTGGCAAGGCTGTCAGAATCAAGGTTCTCCGGGAGGGAAAACCCAGGGAATTCACCGTTTCTGTCGGCCGGCTCGCCGAGTCGGGCGACGAGAACAGCCAGAAGACCGCTGGTGATACGTTTGGCCTCACCGTCCGGGAGCTGACCAAGGAGCTCGCTGCACGGTTGGGGCTGAAGGAGTCCCGGGGAGTGGTCGTCACCGGTGTGAAGCAGGGGAGCATTGCCGAGCTCGGAGGCTTCCAGTCAGGGGACATAATACTCGAAATTGGCGGCAAGGCGGTTGCGACTGTCCTGGATTACGAGAAGCTGATCAAGGAATACGGGAAGGGGGATGTTGTCCGCTTCCTGTTGCGCCGTGGAGACTCCAACTACTATCTGGCTCTGCGAGTAGAATAGTGTTGTCACTGGGTGCAATCTGAACCGAATGCACCCCGTTTTTATCCAGGAGGAACTGCAATGAATGTCCGGGTCGTTTTGCATGATGCCCTGCTCTACCCCTGTCCGCTGCTTGTTCTGGGCTGCTACGAAGACCGATTCAGCGAGGACACTCTTCTGGGCGCCGTTGACGATGCATTGGGGAGAGGCCTGTCCGCCATCCGTGAAGCCGGAGAATTCACCGGAAAGCTCAACAAGACCAAGCTCATACACACCCTTGGCCGTCTCCCTGCGGAACGGCTTCTCTTTGTCGGGCTGGGGAAGCGGGATGCGGTCACTCCCGACCGGGTTCGCCAGGCGGCGGGGAGCGCGGTGAAGGCAGTCCGTGCCACCGGCGTGGCGCGCTTTGCCACCATCTTGCACCGTTCGGCAGATTCCGTGCCCCGATCACTGGACGCCTCACTGGAAGGTTATCTTCTTGGCGGTTACGGTTTCGATATCTACAAGACCACGAAAAATGATGAAGGTGCCGTCGAAGAGATGGCCGTCCTTGTGGACGAGGAAGGCGAACTGGCGCCGACTGAGCGCGCGGTGAGCGAGCGCACGACGGTCTGTGATGCGGTAAGCTTTGTCCGCGATCTGGTTTCCCATCCCTGCAACGTGGCGACCCCCGCATATCTCGCCGACCGGGCCATCGAAATGGCAGGGCGACTCGGCGTCGCCTGTCGCGTGCTCGAGCGCGAGGAGATGGAGCGGCTTTCCATGGAGGGAATCCTGTCCGTGGCCAAGGGTTCCCATCACTCGCCCCGGTTCATCATCCTCGAATATCTGGCGGGAGACCCCAAAAAACGTCCGGTTGTTCTCGTCGGGAAGGGGGTGACGTTCGACTCGGGAGGGATCTCTCTCAAGCCGCGGGAGGGGATGGAGAGGATGAAGGACGACATGGCGGGAGCCGCGGCGGTCATGGGTACCATCAGTGCTGTGTCCGGGCTCCGGATGCCGGTCAACGTTGTCGGTCTCATCCCGGTAGCGGAGAACATGCCCGGCGGTGGGGCCTATCGGCCTGGCGATGTGGTGCGCACGATGTCAGGGCAAACGGTGGAGATTGTCAACACTGATGCGGAAGGGAGGATGCTCCTCTGTGACGCCCTTCATTACGCGCAGCGCTATCGTCCTGCTGCTCTCATCGACCTGGCTACCCTCACGGGGGCCTGCCTCGTGGCCCTTGGCACCGTCGCAACAGGGGTCATGGGGAACGATTCGACGCTCATCCGCGCGCTTACGGCTTCAGGCGAAGCCACGGGGGAGCGACTCTGGGAGCTTCCCCTCTGGGACGAGTACGGAGAACTCATGAAAAGCGACATCGCCGACATGAAAAATGCCGGGGGACCCCATGCCGGCACCATCTCCGCGGCATGGTTTCTCCAACGCTATGTGGGGAAGACGAAATGGGCCCACCTCGACATCGCGGGCACCGCGTGGGAGGAGAAGGGGAAGCCTTACCTCCCCAAGGGAGCGACCGGTGTCGGCGTGAGGCTCCTGGTGGAATTTCTGCAGAAAACTTTTGGCTGAAATTTGGGATTGACGGTTGGATGGAGACAAAAAGGGGTGTGCCCACTGAGACACACCCCTTTTTGCTCTTCAGAGATTGAAACCGATTACTTCGCGACGGTCTCGGCAAGCTTGATCGCAACGTCCTTGTAGGGGTTGGCGAACAGGATGATGAGGCACACGACGAGAACGTAGATGGCCAGAGACTCGATCATGGCCAGACCGATCATCATGGTGGTCAGGATCTTGCCGGAAGCGCCCGGATTGCGGGAAACGCCTTCAACGGCGCTCTTTACCGCGAGACCCTGGCCGATACCGGTACCGAACGCACCGATAGCCATACCGAAACCAGCTGCAAGCATGCACATCGTAAGAAATTCCATCTTTTACTACCTCCCTTTTGGTGTTGTCTCCTAAACAGTATAGGATTTGAGTATTAGTGAGCCTCTTCGAGAGAGCCCTGAATATAAATCATGGCGAGAAGCATGAACACGAACGCCTGGATAAAGGATACGAGAACCCCCATCAGCATCATCGGCAGCGGCACGAGGAACGGCGCCAAGGCGAAGAAGATCATGAGAACGAGTTCGTGGCCGTTCATGTTGCCGAAAAGACGCAGTGAGAGAGAAAGGGGACGGCTCAGGTGGCCGATGATCTCGATGAAGAACATGAGCGGTGCCAGCCACCAGATGGGTCCCATGAAGTGCTGAAGGTAATGGAATCCGTGTTTCTTGATGCCGACCACGTGGGTCGAGAGGAACACGATGATCGCGCACGCTGCGGTCGTATTCAGGTTTGCAGTCGGAGGGAAGAATCCGGGAATGAGACCGATGAGGTTCGATACGAGAACGAAGAGAGCAAGGGTGGCAATGAGCGGAAAGTAAGGCCGTCCCTTTTCTCCCATGGTTTCTTCCACCATGTTCTCGATGCCGCCAACCACCACTTCCATGAAGTTTTGCATTCCCGTGGGAACGGCTTTGAGCGCTTTGGTGGCAATAAGCGAAACGATTAGCAGAAATACGATAATGAGCCAGGTGTATGCAATGGCGTCAACTCCCGCTTCCGAAATGTGAAGCGGTTCGAGGAGCTTTCTGAAGAACTGCAGGAACAGCAGCGGATGAACCATGAGTTATTCTCCTTTATCAAGCAACATATAAATCGAAAGTCCTATAATAACGACCACGAATATCGACAAACCGAGGATAAGGCCTATGATGTCGATTCCGGCGTGGACAATGAGTACATAAAGTATAAGGGCAACAAAGGCAAACCGGAGCAAATAGCGGAACTGGGCGAAACTGCCTGCCTGCCGGGGATGAAGATTCAGGACACGTTTCAGCGTTTTTCTCATCCAGTAAAAATTGAAGAGGGCAAGAATTCCGCCAGCAAGGATACCAGCAGCAAATCTGCCAGACCAAAACACATAGCCGGTCAGACAGAGAACGGCAAGAAGAACTAGGCCACCAATTGTGACGGTGGCAATGAGCCTATCCTCGCTTATTGTCCTCCCCATCTTTTCGTATTTCCCTGCCGGCAATTATATATATATTCCTGAAGCCGGCCGCGATGCCAAAAAACAGAAATATGAAGAAGAACCAAGGGTGTGTGCCGAACCACTTATCGAGTTGTCTCCCGATGACAACGCCGATGATGATAGCGAGCGCCATCGAAATGCCCATGCTCGAAACGAGACCGACGGTCTTTATGAGGTTTCGTTTTTCTTCGTCCATGGGGCAAACGTATGGTGGAATGTGGCACGGAAACCTCAGCTTCTTACCACAGCCTCTATGACGGTGTCAATGACAATTAACAGCTAGAGTTTTTTGAAACACGAGAATGCCGCTGCAATGGTTTTTTCGATGTCTTCACTGGAGTGGGCAATGGAGACAAAGGCGGTTTCAAACTGCGATGGTGCCAGGTAGATACCTTCTTCAAGCATCGATCGGAAGAAGGTGGCGAAAGACTTGGTGTCGCACTTGGCAGCCGACGTCCAGTCATGCACTTCACCGTTTGTGAAGAAAGCGCAAAACATGCTGCCGACCCGTGTCGAGTAGATTGGGTAGCCTGCACGGCGGGCTGCGTCTGCAATCCCTTCGGCCAGCGCACGACTCTTTTCTTCAAGGCGACTGTAGAAACCGTCTTCTTGGAGTAGCTTGAGAGTTTCTATTCCCGCGGTCATGGCAAGCGGATTGCCTGAAAGAGTCCCTGCCTGATAGACCCCGCCCGAGGGCGAAAGTTGCTGCATGATCTCTCTTTTGCCACCAAATGCCCCGACAGGAAGACCTCCGCCGATAATTTTTCCCAAGGTGGTCATGTCAGGTGTTATGCCATAGCGTTCCTGGGCGCCGCCGTATGCAACGCGGAAACCCGTCATGACCTCGTCAAAGATGAGGATAATTCCCTCGTTGGTGCAGATCTCTCGGAGCCCTTCAAGAAATCCTGCGCGGGGAGGGACGGTCCCCATATTGCCGGCAATCGGCTCGACAATGATGCACGCGACGTCTCCGGAATGGTCGGTAATGAGTTCTTTGACCGATTCAAGGTCGTTGAAGGTTGCAGTGAGAGTATGTTGAGCAAAGTCCTTTGGAACGCCAGGGGAGTCGGGAACGCCAAAAGTCGCCGCGCCGGAACCTGCCTTGACGAGGAGGGAGTCGGCGTGGCCATGGTAGCATCCTGAAAATTTGATGATCTTGTCGCGTCCTGTATAGCCGCGTGCCAGACGGATGGCGCTCATGGTCGCTTCTGTGCCAGAGCTCACCATGCGGACCATTTCGATAGATGGGACTGCTGCAACCACCATCTCCGCCAAAGTGATTTCGAGTTCGGTCGGCGCGCCGAAGCTGCTGCCGTTCTCTGTGGCGCGCTGGAGGGAAGCAACGATCCGGGGGTGGCAATGACCGAGAATCATCGGCCCCCAGGAACCAACGTAATCTATATAAGCATTATCATCAGCATCAACTATGGTAGAACCTGATGCTTTTTTAATGAAAATCGGTTCTGCTCCTACTGATTTGAAGGCCCGTACTGGGCTGTTAACGCCACCGGGGATAATTTCCTGCGCCTTGGCAAAAAGTTCTTTGGAATGGGATGTGTTCATTGTCGTGTGGCCCCTTATTGTGTCTAATTTAGCTGGAAAATTAATATGTTATTAGCATGTGACAAGTCGGGTGTCAAGGGACAAAAGGTTGCGGCCAGGGTGGGTTGGAGGAGCTAAAAATTGGCAGGAATTCAGCAAATTAAGCGGGCAAGATTAAAGCTTTTTTTTCTTGACAAAGTTTTTTAAATGACATAAGTTCCCATCAAATTGTATACAGTATACGCATGCGACAAACGCGGTTTTAGATGCAATCTGAGTCGCCAGTTGATGCGGCAATAAATTAAATCGAAGCAATAACTCAGTCTGGAGGTAAGACATATGCTTGGCGCCTATCTTCCGATACTTGTCTTGGTGGCAATTGCCGTCATCTTTGGTCTCTGCTCACTGGTGTTTTCGTCGCTGATTGGGCAGAAGAAGCCAAGTGTCGTCAAGCTTGCTCCTTACGAATGTGGCTGTGAGCCGGTCGGGTCTGCTCGTGAGAGGTTTTCGGTAAAGTTTTATATTATCGCCATGCTCTTTATCTTGTTCGATATTGAAGCAGTCTTTCTCTATCCGTGGTCGGTTCTCTTTAAGAGGTTGGGGATGTTCGGCGTGATGGAGATGGGGGTCTTTATCGTTATACTCTTTGTTGGTTACATCTATGTATGGAAAAAAGGAGCCTTGGAATGGGAGTAGATCAGCCGTTGGGAGATAGCTTCATTACAGCGTCCTTGGACGGTCTCGTCAACTGGGCGAGGAAGTCCTCCATTTGGCCGATGACCTTCGGTCTTGCCTGCTGTGCCATTGAGATGATGGCAACCGGGGCATCCCATAATGACCTGGACCGTTTTGGTATTATTTTCCGTGCTTCGCCAAGGCAGGCCGACTGCATCATTATTGCTGGAACGGTCACCAAAAAGATGCTGCCCATAATTAAGACCGTTTACGAGCAAATGCCTGAGCCGAAGTGGGTGGTCGCTATGGGGGCCTGTGCCTGTTCGGGTGGGGTCTTTGATACGTATAGTGTCGTGCAGGGGATTGATGAGGCGCTTCCGGTAGATGTGTATATCCCTGGTTGCCCTCCCCGGCCGGAGGCACTGCTTTATGGTCTTATCAAGCTTCAGGATAAAATCATGAAGGACAAGAACTCCTTTGGTTCAACTATCGGCCTTGGCCAACGACTCGAGTCGGCAGCGTGACCAATATCAACTAGGTAAGGGAGCCAACGGTTATGGCTGAAACTAATCGCGCAGTAATAAAGCTCAGGGAAAAATTTTCCGCTTCCGTGCTGGATGTGAAAGAGTTCCGCGGAGAGGTGACGGTTACGGTGAAGCGTGAGGACATAGTTGAAATTTGTAATTTCCTCAAGTCGTCGCTTGCCTATAATCTCTGTACTGATGTAACCGCGGTGGACTATTTGGGGAAGCAAGAACCGCGCTTTATGGTAGTTTACAACCTTTATTCGATTCCGAATAAAGACCGGCTCAGGGTTAAGGCGGGGGTTCCGGAGGCTGACTGCTCCATTGATACGGTTTCCTGCGTCTGGAGCACGGCTAATTGGTTGGAGCGTGAAGTTTACGATTTGATGGGCGTGATCTTCAATAATCACCCCGATCTTCGTCGGATACTGATGACTGATGACTGGGTTGGCCATCCGCTCCGGAAGGATTATCCGCTGCAGGGGCCTGATCGTGAGCTTTATAAAGGGCGGTTGTCGTAGCAATACGGATTATTTGAGCGAAATTAACCTACTTTAGAGAGAAGGATACAGAGGCGCGCAATGGCTAGTACTGAGATCATGACAGTCAACATGGGGCCGCAGCATCCAAGTACCCACGGCGTTTTGCGGTTGGTCGTCGAGTTGGACGGCGAAATCATTCAAAAGATTACGCCGCATATCGGGTATCTGCACCGTGGCGTTGAAAAACTCTCGGAGCACCGCACGTACCACCAGACGATCCCTCTAACCGACCGTCTCGATTACCTTGCACCGATGCACAATAACCTCGGCTATGTGTTGGCAGTTGAGAAGCTCTTGGGAATTGAGGTGCCTGAACGTGCTCAGGCTATACGTGTGATCTTGGCTGAGCTGACCAGGCTTAAGTCTCACCTCGTCTGGGTTGCGTGCCATGCACTTGATATCGGTGCCATGACCGTGTTCATCTATGCTTTCCGTGAGCGTGAGATGGTGATGAGTCTGTATGAGAAGATTTCCGGTGCCCGGATGACGAGCAGTTATTTCCGAGTAGGAGGCCTCTCAACGGACGTCTATGATGGATTTGAAAAAGACGTGAGGGAAATTATCGACACGTTCCCCGGTCATTTTGATACGTATGAAGGGCTTCTTACCAAGAATACCATTTGGCTTAATCGTACGGTCGGTAACGGCGTGATATCTGCTGAAGATGCAATTGATTACGGCATTACCGGACCTGCTCTGCGTGGTTCGGGTGTTGATTGGGATCTTCGCCGCGACAACCCCTACAGCGGGTACGAGAAGTACCAGTTCAAGGTTCCGGTGGGGGAGAAGTGTGACACCTTCGATCGGTATAAAGTCAGGCTCGTCGAAATGCGCGAAGCGGTCAATATCATCCGTCAGGCCCTCGACTCCCTTAAGCCTGGTCCCGTCTTGGCTGATGCGCCTCAAGTGACTTATCCGCCCAAGGAAGATGTCTACAATACGATTGAGGGACTTATCCATCATTTCAAGATAGCCAGCGAGGGATTCCCTGCCCCGGAAGGTGAAGTATACCAGGGAGTGGAGAACCCCAAGGGAGAGCTGGGCTACTATATCGTCAGCGACGGTGGCAACAAGCCGTACCGCATGCGCATACGCCCCCCCTCATTCGTCAACCTTGGGGCCATAGAAAAGATGGCAAAGGGTTCCATGATTGCAGACCTTGTTGCCGTTATCGGTACGTTGGATATCGTGCTTGGTGAAATCGACCGGTAATGCCACTGCGATAAAGGAGAGGGAGTAATGAGCAACGCTCCGGCCGAAGCGACACATGTTGAAGAAACGCCAGTAGAGGAAATAGATCTCGGACCGGCGAATCATGTCATTGACAAATACTTGACCCTCCCGGGCAATCTTATGCCGGTGCTACAGGGTATTCAGGATGAGTATGGCTATGTGCCAAAGCCGACCATCGATCTTGTGGCAGAGCGTCTTAATGTCTATCCCAGCCAGATATTCGGAGTGCTGACATTTTATGCCCAGTTCCATCTCAAACCTCGTGGACGCTACATTATACGGGTTTGTGTGGGGACCGCGTGTCACGTTCAGGGGGCTCCCCGAATTGTTGAAACCTTTTTCGACAAACTTGGGATAGGTCATGCCGAAACCACATCAGACCTTCGGTACACCTTTGAGAAGGTTGCTTGCCTCGGTGCCTGCGGGATGGCTCCTTTGGCGATGGTCAACGACGACACCTTTGGAAAAATGACAGTGCAAAAGGTTGCAGAGATTATCGCTGAGTATAATCAGCGGCCGATGAAGTAGGATCGATCCAACCATTCACATCAGAGGATAGAGCGTTATGGGCGAAGCTATAAAGATTCTGATTTGTCAGGGGACAGGCGGTGTATCGGCCGGTGCAAAAAAGGTTGAGGCCGAATTCAACCGGGTAATCTCCGAAAAAGGCGTCAACGCCGTTGTTGGCAAGCGTTGCGATGTTATCAAGACTGGCTGCCGCGGGCTCTGTGCAAACGATGTTCTCGTCGATATCGTGGATCCGGAACTTGGACGGGTCACCTATGATTTTGTGCAACCAGAAGAAGTAGCGCAACTCGTTGATGAGCACATCATCAAGCGTACGCCTTTGGAAAAGCGAAAGGCAAAACCATATTACAACACATTCGTCGATCAACAAATGCGGATTGTTATGACCGGTTGCGGTCAGATTGATCCTGAGAGTCTTGACGCCTATCTGGAAGAAGAAGGATTCAAGGCCATTGAAAAATGTGTGAAAGAGATGACTCCGGCCGCAGTTATCGAAGAGGTCAAGAAGTCGGGTCTGCGCGGACGTGGGGGGGGGGGCTTTCCCACAGGCATGAAGTGGTCCTTTTGTGCTGCTACACCCGGGAAGCTCAAGTATCTGATCTGTAACGCTGACGAAGGGGATCCCGGGGCCTTCATGGACCGTTCGATTCTTGAGGGTGACCCCTACTGCATCATCGAGGGGATGATGATCGCGGCGTATGCGATCGGTTGCTCTAAGGGGTACGTTTATGTCCGTGCAGAGTACCCGCTGGCGATCGAGCGCCTCCAGAAGGCCCTTGATGTCTGCCGTGAGAAAGGCTACCTCGGGCACAACATACAAGGTTGGGGCTTTGACTTTGACCTGATCATCAAGAAGGGTGCCGGCGCTTTTGTTTGCGGCGAAGAGACTGCGCTCATGGCTTCCATAGAAGGTGAACGAGGCATGCCGCGCCCCCGGCCACCGTTCCCTGCGGTCAAGGGCTTGTGGGCTAAGCCGACCAACATCAATAACGTTGAGACGTTTGCCAACGTTCGTCACATAATCAATAAGGGTGCTGAGTGGTATGCGTCCCTCGGAACTGACACGACCAAGGGTACCAAGATTTTTGCCGTCACGGGCAAGGTAAAACACACAGGTCTGGTAGAAGTTCCTGCAGGTATGACGGTTCGCGAAGTTATCTACAATGTTTGTGGTGGCATTGCGAACAACCGTAAGTTTAAGGCGGTACAGGCTGGTGGTCCGTCAGGCGGTTGTATCCCCCCCGAGGTTCTTGATACGCCGGTCGATTACGACTCCCTGATAAAGGCCGGTGCCATGATGGGTTCGGGTGGTCTGGTTGTCATGGACGAGACTACCTGCATGGTCGACGTTGCGCGCTTCTTCCTTTCGTTCACCAGAATGGAGTCTTGCGGTAAATGTGTCCCCTGCCGGATTGGCCTCAAGGTTATGCTCGACATCCTGGAGAGAATCACCGAAGGCCGCGGTCAGGCTGGCGATATCGAGACTCTTCTGGAGATGGGCAGCACCATCAAGAAGGCTTCCTTGTGTGGCCTCGGCCAAACAGCGCCGAACCCAATTCTCTCCACCATTCGCTATTTCCGGGAAGAGTACGAAGCCCACATCACCGATAAACGCTGCCCGTCAAACTGCTGCAAGGAATTACTCCTGTGGCAGGTGATAGAGGAAAAGTGCGTTAAGTGCGGTGCATGTTTCAAAGCGTGTCCGGTTGACGCAATTGTCTGGGAAAAGGGACAGATTGCCTATTTGGACAAAGAAAAGTGCACAAAGTGTAAGTCGTGTTATGACGCCTGTCGGTTCATGGCGATTGAGTAACAGCTCGACGAGCTAACTATCCGAGGTTATACAGAGGTCAAGATGGTAAATCTCACGATTGACGGAAAACAGGTAACGGTACCCAAGGACGCTACCATTTACGATGCTGCAAAATCAGCCGGCATCAAGATACCCATTCTCTGTCACGACAAGAAGCTCCATCCCTTCGGCGGTTGCCGTATGTGTCTCGTCGAGGTCGAACAGATGAAAGGGCGCCAGATCCCGGCGTGTACGACCCCTGTAACTGAGGGTATGATAGTCAGCACCATGACCCCTGAGATTATTCAGGCCCGTAAGCTCGTTCTTGAACTACTGTTGCTGAAGCACCCCATCGACTGTCCTGTTTGCGACGCCGCTGGCGATTGCGACCTCCAGAATCTCACCTACGAATATCAGGTGAATTCAAATCGGTTCCAAGACGAAAAATTTCAGCATCAGATCGACTACCAAAACCCGCTGATTGAACGGGACATGAATCGTTGCGTTCACTGCGGCAAGTGTGCTCGAATCTGTGATGAAATTGTTTCTTTCGGCGCCTATTCCTTCATCAATCGAGGTCTTGAAGCAAAAATTGGTACAGAGTTCGATGGACCGCTTAATTGCGAGTTTTGCGGATCATGCGTATCAGTTTGCCCTGTTGGCGCTCTCGTGAGCAGACCGTTCAAATTCAAGGCACGCTGGTGGTCGTTGAATAAAGTGAAGACGGTTTGTTCTTACTGCGGAACGGGGTGCCAGCTAACTCTCGGGGTAAAGGATAACAAAGTACTTACTACGGTCTATGACGAGAATCAGGGTTTCCATAATGGTCAGCTTTGTACTCGTGGTAGATTTGGATATCAATTCGTAAACAGTGATAAGCGGCTCAAGACACCACTGGTCAAGAAGAACGGTAAGCTTGAGGAGGCCAGTTGGGACGAAGCTCTCGGACTGGTTCGCCAGAGACTTGCTGACGCAAAGAATGTTGGTGCATCATCTGTTGCCGGACTGGTAACGCCACGTCTTACAAACGAAGAGCTCTATCTCTTTAAGCAGCTTTTCAATAAAGGCATTGGGTCCGACAACATTGATCACTCGGCAGGCTATGCCCACGACGCGTTGACAGCAGGTGCGGATGAGAGTCTTGGATACCCCGCCTCTCCAGCGTCCATTTCGGATATTCAGACAACGAATCTGTTGCTGGTTGTGAAGACGGATGCTTACGAAACACATCCTGTCCTTGGTTTTGAGATTAATCTTGGAGTTAAGCGCAAAGGGGTCAATCTCCGAATTGTGTCGGACAAGAAGGGCAAACTTTCCAAACTTCCGAACGCTGTTACATATGTTCATAAACCCGCAAGTGAAGTCCTCCTGTTTAATGCCCTTGCAAAGGTCATCGTTGATGAGGGACTTGCTGACAGCTCAGCCTCTTCACTTCCTGGTTATGACGATTTTGTTAAGAATCTCGGGGCCTGTGCTCCGACTGCTGTCGCTGCCCAGTGTGGCATGTCAGCTGATGATATTACAGCCCTTGCACGCGACTATGCAAATGCCGAGAAGGCACTCATCATGCTGCCCATTGGTCTTGCCTATCCGGGTCATGGGAAGGCGCTTGCCCAAGCCACCATCAACCTTGCATTGCTGACAGGCAAGATTGGCAAAGAAGGGTGTGGCGTTCTCATAATGGGTGAAAAGAATAATAGTCAGGGGGCTGCTGATCTTAAGGTTCATCCGGTTGCTGGTGGCCTTGATGCAATGGGAATCTTAGGCGGCTGTGCTTCAGGCACCATCAAGACACTGTACGTAGTTGGTGAGAATCCCGTTATCTCCTACCCGAACCGTAAAAAGGTCGAAGCTGCCCTCGATGCTGTCGAGTTCCTTGTGGTTCAGGATCTGTTCATGACCGAGACGGCCAGTAAAGCAGATGTTGTTCTTCCGGCATGTTCCTTTGCTGAAAAGAATGGTACCTTTACCAGCGCTGGTAAGGCTGTTCAAAGGGTTCGCAAAGCAATAGATCCTATCGGCATGGCCCGCAGCGACTTTGAAATCTTTAACTCTCTGTATTCAACCCTTGGGGGAGACTCTTTTAAAGGGTTGTCAGAGGTTTTTGCTGAGATTGCGTCTGTGGTTCCTTCGTACAGCGGGTTTTCTTTTGATGGCTTGGACGAGAATGGTTCAGTCTATTCAGTTGCTAACAAGCCGCGGTTCATTCCATCGGTTGTGGACGGACAGGAGTCGACAACTGGAGTGATGGCTCTCGTTACGGGCAGTGCTCTTAATCATTGCGGAACCTTGTCGCTGTATGGGGAAGGCCCCATGTATGTATGTCCAGAAGGATATGTAGAGTTGAATAGTGGCGATGCTAAAAAACTTGGCGTTGAAGATGATCAGCCGTTGACGGTTAAATCGTCTGTTGGAGAAGTTAAGCTGAAGGCCAAAGTAAGTATGCGCATGCCTGAAGGTGTTGTGTTCGCGCCGTATCATTTTTCCGACATGTCCATTAACGGTATCACCAACGGTGCTCCTGTTACGTGGGTTACAATAAGCAAGTAGCTAATACTTGGATGTAAAGTTCACTCACAACACCATCACATCAAGAGGGGAAGAGTGCAAATGGGATACGAAATATTGGGATTGCCGATGGCATACTACATCGCCATGGTGCTCAAGGTTCTCGTGGTGTTCGTCTTCGTACTGCTTACCGTAGCGTACTCCACCTATGCTGAACGTAAGATCATTGGTCACATGCAGGTGCGGCTTGGTCCGATGCGTACTGGCTGGCATGGTTTGCTGCAGCCGATTGCAGACGGCGTTAAGCTATTCTTTAAGGAAGAGATTATCCCTTCAAAAGCGGACAAATTCGCCTTCCTGATAGCTCCTCTGATAGCGCTCGTCCCAGCGTTCATTGGCTTTGCAGTCATTCCTTTTGGTGAAACGATTGAAGTGGGCGGCTACAAAATACCCCTCCAAATTGCTGCATACTACGACACCGCCTCGGGACAAGTTGTAGACCTCAATGTTGGCGTCCTTTATATCCTCGCGCTGGCATCAATAGGTGTATATGGCATTGTCTTGGCGGGGTGGTCTTCTAACAGCAAATATTCACTACTGGGGGGTCTGCGCTCCTCCGCCCAGATGATTTCCTACGAGTTGGCCGCTGGTCTGGCGATCATTTCGGTCTTCATGCTCTCTGAGTCACTTTCGCTCCAGAAGATAGTGGCTGATCAAGCGAATGGTGCTTGGTACGCCTTTAAGCAACCCTTGGCGTTCATACTGTTCTTTATCTGCTCCATTGCAGAAATCAACCGGACCCCCTTTGACCTTCCTGAAGCTGAAACAGAACTGGTTTCCGGCTTCTGCACCGAGTATTCGAGTATGAAGTACGCCATGTTCTTCATGGCAGAGTATGCAAACATGGTAACAGTCTGCGCTGTAACAACCACCTTGTTCCTTGGGGGATGGCATGGACCCGGCTTCCTACCCGGTTGGTTCTGGTTCGTTGCAAAGGTCTATTTCCTGATCTTCACGTGCATGTGGATTCGTGCTACCTATCCCCGCTACCGGTATGACCAACTGATGCGTCTCGGTTGGAAGGTGTTCCTGCCTTTGACTCTGATCAATATCGTAGTAACTGGAATTATTGTCTCACTCTAGTCACAACCTATTACGAGGTTACACGCCATGATAATGCCATTGATTAATGGTCTCAAGATCACCCTGAAGCATATGTTCATGAAGCCGGTTACGTTACAGTACCCGGATGAGCGGCCGACACCTTCACCCAATTTCCGTGGCTTGCATGCGCTGAAGGTTTCTCACAGTAAAGCCAAGTGTGTTTGCTGTTATCTCTGTCCTACAGTGTGTCCAGCAAAATGCATTACAGTTGAGGCTGGTGAGGATCAGGATCACAATAAATATGCTGAGCGGTATGAGATTGATATGCTTCGGTGCATTTTCTGCGGCTATTGTGTTGAGGCTTGCCCTGTCGATGCACTTAAGATGACGGGTGAATTTGAATTGGCAAATTACAAGCGCGAAGATTTTGTATTCGTCAAAGAGCGACTCTTAGAAAAGTAATAAAGGAGCAGCAATGGAAACGTTCTTCTTCATGATCGTGGCAGCAGTAGCTGTCCTGGCCAGTATTCTGGTCATTACCTGCAAGAACCCGATCAACAGTGCGCTCTCTCTCATTCTGACTTTCTTCTGCTTGGCAACGCTGTACGTGACGCTTGATGCTCCGTTCATGGCAGCCATACAGGTGTTGGTCTATGCAGGCGCAATCATGGTCTTGATTGTGTTCGTAATCATGCTTCTCAATGTACGGACAGAGTCGGGTCGGAGAAGCTCGCACAGTGTACTGTTTGGCAGCCTGATCGGACTATTTACCTTGTTCCAGCTGTTCTACCTGTTTAATAGAAGTTCGCTCACAGGGCAGAAGGGAACAATTGATTCAGCTCTCATAAACAAGGTTGGCCATACCGAGTTGATCGGCAAAGCGTTGTACACTGACTTCCTTCTCCCCTTCGAGGTGACCTCCATTCTTCTCCTGGTGGCCATCATCGGCGCGGTCGTTCTCACGAAGAAGAAAATCTAACTGACAGGGGTTAAGCTCATGGTATCTTTGCACAGTTACTTGATACTCAGCGCAATACTATTTTCCATCGGGACCATTGGTGTCCTCATCAGAAGGAACGCCATCGTCATCTTTATGTGCGTCGAAATGATGCTTAATTCGGTCAATCTTACCTTCATCGCGTTGTCGAAGCATCTTGGAAATGTTGACGGACAGATATTTGTTTTCTTTGTTATGACGGTTGCCGCAGCAGAAGCCGCCGTGGGTCTTGCGCTTATGATTGCATTCTATAAGAATCGCGAGTCCATTGACGTTGAAGATGTCAAGCTCATGAAACTGTAACAGTTCCGACAGAACTTACGAAATTCTGAATTACTCGCAATAATAAAGGAGTCAGGAATGTTCGAGTACGTATGGCTGATACCACTGTTCCCTCTGATCGGCGTCGTCATAAACGGCCTTCTTGGGAAGAAGATCAAGAACGAGACCGTGATCGGTGGGATAGGATCACTCATGGTGTTCGGCTCGTTTCTTGTGTCATGCGGCATCCTGATCGAGCTCCTCTCGAGATCTGCGGAAGAGCGCGTCTTTGAGAAGGTGCTCTTTACGTGGATTAAATCCGGTAACTTCAATGCCGAAATCGGTTTTCTGATCGATCCGCTTTCCGCGCTTATGATCATGGTCGTGACGGGGGTTGGTTTCCTGATTCATGTTTACTCCATCGGATACATGCACGGAGAAGAGGGCTTCTATCGGTATTTTACCTACTTGAACCTTTTCACGTTCTCGATGCTCCTTCTGGTGCTCGGGAATAACCTCCTGCTTATGTTTGTCGGTTGGGAAGGTGTCGGCCTCTGCTCTTATCTCCTTATTGGTTACTACTTCCACAAGAAGTCAGCGGGAGACGCCGGCAAGAAGGCTTTCGTAATGAACCGGGTGGGTGACTTCGGTTTTCTGCTTGGCCTCTTCACGCTCTACTGGTATCTCGGACAAAACCATAACGTCTGGACCATCAATTTCCGTCAATTGGCAGCAAATGCCCATCTTCTTCCGGTTGGTGGCGTAGTAACGGTGATTACCCTCTGCTTCTTCCTGGGTGCTACCGGCAAGTCAGCACAGCTTCCACTCTATACATGGCTTCCTGATGCCATGGAAGGCCCGACGCCAGTATCCGCACTCATCCATGCGGCAACAATGGTCACAGCTGGCGTATATATGATCGGTCGTTTGAATTTCGTGTACATTCGTTCGCACGAGACAATGATGGTTGTTGCCATAGTCGGCGCGGCTACAGCCATTTTTGCAGCGAGTATTGGTACTGCTCAAAACGATATCAAACGCGTCCTTGCCTATTCAACCGTATCGCAGCTTGGTTTCATGTTCCTTGCCATGGGTGTTGGCGCCTTTACTGCGGGTATTTTTCACCTGATGACCCACGCTTTCTTCAAGGCCTGCCTGTTCCTTGGCTCTGGTTCAGTCATTCATTCAATGCACCATGCCCTGCATCATGCCCATTCCCATGATGACCCGCAGGACATGCGTAACATGGGTGGTCTGAAGAAGCAGATGCCGATAACCTTCCTAACTTTCCTTGTGTCAACTATTGCTATTGCCGGTATTCCAGGTTTCTCCGGCTTCTTCTCCAAGGACGAGATTCTCTGGCAGGCCTTTGCCAATCCACTCCATGGAGACCTGAATATTATCCTCTGGGCAACTGGCGCTATAGCCGCAGGTTTCACGGCGTTCTATATGTTCAGACTTGTCTTTATGACTTTCTTCGGTGAGTGCCGCATCATGGAAAAGGCAAAGAGCCACCTCCATGAGTCTCCCCTTGTCATTACTTTCCCGCTGATGGTGCTTGGCTTGCTGGCTATCGTGGGCGGCTATGTTGGCATACCGAAGCTGATTGGTGAGCTTTTTGGCGGGATTCCGAATTATCTTGAGCACTATCTTGAGCCCGTATTCAAGGGGTCCGAAGAGTTCATGGCTCAGCAACTTGCTCATGGTGTGGCTCACCATAGCCCTGCACTTGAGTGGGGACTCATGGGCACGTCTGTTGTGATCGCGCTGATCGGTATCTCCATTGCCTTCTTCCTCTATGTAGTTTCACCGTCCATTCCTGCAAAATTCACAGCTGCCTTCCCGGCGCTCCACCGGGCAGTTTATAACAAATGGTATGTTGACGAGCTCTACGATTTCCTCTTCGTCAACCCCTGCAAGGCGCTCGGGAATGGCCTCTGGAAAGGTTTTGACGTCGTGGTGGTAGATGGTGTTGTCAACGGTGTTGCAGCAATCGTCAAGGGTTTCGGTGGTGCGCTCAGAAACATTCAGACAGGGTATGTGCACAACTATGCCCTTACTATGACACTGGGTGTTGTAGTTATCGTAGCCTTCTATCTCTTCCGCTAACTCTGAATTACCAATAGGACTAAAGGAGCAGATTCATGAGTCAGTTTCCCTTAATCAGCGTGATGACCTTTCTACCACTTCTAGGGGTCGTACTGCTCTTCTTCGTTCCCAAGCAGAGCCATTCTGCACAGCGGGGGCTTGCACTTCTGGTGGCTCTTGCGACGTTTGTCGTATCTCTTCCGATTGTTACCGGCTTCCAGAGCAACGCTGAGTTCCAGTTTGTGGAGAAGGTACCCTGGATCGCTGCAGGCCCGTTCCAGATGAACTATCACGTTGCCATTGATGGAATCAGTATCTGGCTCGTGATTCTGACAACCTTCATCATGCCGATCGCCATTCTTTCAACCTGGACAGCCGTTGAGAACAAGGTGAAAGAGTACATGATCTGTCTCCTCCTCCTTGAGGTCGGGATGCTCGGTGCTTTTGTTTCACTTGACCTTTTCCTCTTCTACATATTCTGGGAGGTCATGCTCATTCCGATGTACTTCATCATCGGTATATGGGGTGGGAAAAACAAGATATACGCTGCGGTAAAGTTCTTTATCTATACAATGGTCGGTTCGCTCCTGATGCTGATCGCTCTGGTCGTCCTTTACTTCAAGGGCGGAGCCGGAGACTTCAGTGTGCTTCGTTTCTATGATCTCGCTCTCGATCCTGCGACGCAGACCTGGCTGTTCCTTGCATTTGCTTTGGCCTTTGCCATTAAAGTACCGATGTTCCCGCTGCATACGTGGTTGCCGGATGCACATACCGAAGCTCCGACCGCTGGTTCTGTAATTCTGGCTGCCGTTCTCCTTAAGATGGGAACCTATGGTTTTGTACGCTTCGCCATGCCTCTTTTCCCGGACGCTACAGCCCAGTTTACTCCTCTCATTGCAGTACTTTCAGTGATAGGCATTGTGTATGCTGCCCTTGTGGCTATGGTTCAGGAGGACGTAAAAAAACTGGTTGCCTACTCCTCAGTTGCACACCTAGGCTATGTTATGCTCGGCGTGTTTGCACTCAACCAGCAAGGCCTCTCGGGCGGAATGCTTCAGATGCTCAATCACGGTGTTTCCACTGGCGCACTGTTCCTTATAGTTGGCTTCATCTATGAGCGTCGTCACACTCGTCTCATAACTGATTTCGGCGGATTGGCTAAGCAGATGCCGATTTTTGCTACAATTTTCATGATCGTCACCCTTTCTTCCATCGGACTTCCGGGAACCAACGGCTTTGTCGGAGAATTCCTCATTCTCATCGGTTCGTATGAAAGTGAACTGCGTTGGTATGCAGTAATCGGGACGAGCGGAGTGATTCTTGCCGCAGTATATATGCTCTGGATGTTCCAACGGGTCATGTTCGGCGAGTTGAATAACCCCAAGAACCAGACACTCACTGATTTGAATGCACGCGAAATAGTCATTATGCTGCCGTTGCTCGTGTTGATCTTCGTTATGGGCGTGTATCCTACCCCTTTCATTGACAAAATGAGCCCGTCGCTTGAGAAGCTTATCGTTCACGTAAAGTCGAAGCAGACCGCCAAGGCACAGATTCCTCAGATCCCGGCACCGCAGGCTCTTCCTGCCGCCGTGCTGCCTGTTGAGCACAAGTAATCGGTTTCAGAAAAGCCACCGGAGGGAACCTAGATGGAAACAATTGCAATTCCAGCCATTAACTTTGCACCAATAATGCCAGAGGTCATACTTTCGATCTTTGCGATGGTGCTGCTCCTTGTAAATGTATTCGTTCCAAGCGAGCACAAGGCCTATCTGGGATATTTGAGTCTCGTAGGCTTAATTGTCGCCGGATTCACGCTCATTGGTGGATGGGGAGTACCTCTCTCGGCGTTCAATGATTCTGTTGTTCGGGATAACTTCTCTATTTTTTTCAAAGGCATTTTCCTCCTTACCGTGGGGATGAGCATTCTTATCTCGGATCAATATTTCAAGCGTGAAGAGTGCAATCTCGGTGAGCTTTACCCACTGCTTCTCTTTGCCACAGTTGGTATGATGCTTATGGCGTCCGGCACGGATTTGATGACTATTTTCCTTGGTCTCGAAGTGCTTTCCGTATCCCTGTATATTTTGGCAGGCTTTAACAGGGCCAATGTTAAGTCGAATGAAGCTGGCCTCAAGTACTTTTTACTTGGAGCGTTTTCAACTGGATTCCTCCTGTACGGAATGGCTCTAACCTACGGTGCCACCGGCACTACGCGCGTAGTGAAAATTGCTGAATATGTGTCGCAAAACGGAGTCGTGGCGCAGAATCCTATGTTTGTGATCGGCATGCTGCTGATGGCTGTAGGTTTTTCCTTCAAGATTGCCGCTGCACCGTTCCATATGTGGACTCCGGATGTCTATGAGGGCGCTCCGACGCCAATGACTGCTTTCATGTCAGCGGGGCCAAAGGCAGCCGGTTTCGCAGCATTTATGCGAGTTGCTATTATAGCTTTCCCTTCCCTTAAGGCCGACTGGTCCGATCTCCTCTGGATTCTTGCCGTCCTTACCATGACAATTGGTAACCTGATTGCTCTCAATCAGGACAATATCAAGAGGATGCTTGCATACTCATCAATTGCGCACGCTGGATATGCCCTGGTCGGTTTTACCGCCGGAAATGCAGAGGGGACGGCAGGTATTCTCTTCTACATGCTTTCCTATGCTTTTATGAACATAGGGGCCTTTGCCATCATCGTTCTTGTTGGCAAGAAGGGCGAAGCAAACAATAATGTTATGGATTACGCAGGGTTCGGTACTAAGCATCCGGTGCTGGCCCTGGCAATGGCAGTCTTCCTCTTCTCGCTGGCTGGCATGCCGCCGACTGCTGGTTTCATCGGTAAGTTCTACCTCTTCTCAGGCGCCATTAAGGCTGGGTACGTATGGCTTGCCATCATTGGGGTTCTGAATAGTGCCGCGTCGGTATACTACTATCTCCGCGTGATGGTTTACATGTATATGAAGGACCCGGTTGAAGAGTTTGACTGGATGAAGCTTACTCCGGCAGTTGCCATCTGCATCATTATTGCTGTGGTTGGTGTCCTGTTGCCAGGAGTTGTTCCCGCGTTTCTCCTCAACCTCGCACAGCAGGCTGTCCTCCTTTAGCTCAAGTAAGTAATAGGCTTTTTCCTCAGGGCTCCTTTATTTGAAGGGGCCCTGTTGTTTTTTGTATGAGGAATCAGCATGGTGCGGAATAACTGGGCTTTTCGACGTGACGATGTCGCGACTGGAAGTTACGCTTGCTGGCGATGCTACAGGCCTTGCGATCAGGGTCCGGGGGGGGGGCGACAGCCGCAAGTCTTGACCTCAGGCGCCGGAATGAGTCTTTTGAACCCCTCCAGACAACGCTAGCCAGCTTGCTCACGAAATACCGACAGAGCAAACCTTGACGGTACTATTGAGACGCGAAATCGAGCTCTTTGCAGAGGAGCACCAACCACTGGTTGAGTTTGGTTCCCGCCACCCTGCAGCCTCCAGACGGTTGGTGTTTTATGGTCATCAGTTGTGAATGGATTTGCCCGCTTACTGTTATGGAGATTTCGGGTGGGAAACATCTCATCGGAGGGTAGTAAATCAGTCTCTCGCGGAAAGAAATGGCAAGGGAGAACTCGGGCAAGGGCGTCGTGCGAGGGTTTTTAGCCAATTACTGCCTGTAGGGCTTCGTCGATTTTCTCTATGTCGACCTTGGTGTTAAAGCAAGGTCCGAAGGGTCGGTCGTTCAGAACTCCGATGACCGGAAGAGGATAGCAGTCTTTAATACCGGAAGTTAGGTCACGCTCACAGGCAACTGCCAGAACGAGTTTGGGACGTTTCTCGATGATCACCTTCCGTGCCAGAGTTCCCCCTGTGGCCACGGAGATATCTATCGAGTACTTTTCGGCCAGTTCTGCCAGGCCCATGATATCGCAGCGGCCGCACCGGACGCATTTGTTGATGTTGCCGGTGACTTTGATCTCGCACTCGAAAAGCTGGAGACAGTGGGGCAGGAGGATCAAGACCCTGTCGGGCTTTACCCGGCGGCGCTGGGAGAGAACCAGACTGTTATTCATCGCAATGAACGACTGGCGGATAGTGTCAATGGAGATTCCGAAAGTGCGACCGATCAGTTCAATGGCCGGGAGGAGGAACTTGATGACAACACCGCGCAGAAAACGGGTGAAAAGGATATCCTTGCCGAGCGCCGAGGTCAGCACGAGCACAAGGGTGCCAAGGAGGGCGAGTAGGGACAGGCTGCCGAAAACGATGCCGGCGATGCGAGGGAGGCTTGGGTGGATGTTCGCCAAGCCGGTAGTGGGAATCCACCAGAGAAGGTAGATTGCGCCGACGATCAGGAGGCAAGTGACCCCCATGAGCACAATGAAAAGACGTTTTTGAGGAGTATTGTCAGGCATTTTAATGACCGAGCCGATTCCCTGGCTCCAGACGGCAACCTGCTAGGAAATCCGAAGCCGATAGCCGTTTCCTCCCTTCAAGTTGCAGTTCCTCGATGCAGAGGCTACCTGACCCGCAGCCGACGATGATCCCGTCTTTCCCGACAGCCATGATATCCCCCGGCCTGCCGCATCCATTGGCCACCGACACCTTGTACAGCTTCAGTGTCTTGTCGTCCAGCGTAGTATACGCTCCGGGCCACGGTGTGAAGCCGCGAACGAGGTTCTTGATTTGCTGCGGCTCCTGTTTCCAGTCGACGAGGCCGTCTTCCTTCTTCAGCATCGGAGCGTAGCAGGTAAGAGTGTCATCCTGCTTTTCGCGGGTAAGGGTGCCTGCCTGGAGTCTGTCCAGGGTCTCGTCGATGGTTTCAGCACCAAGCAGGGAGAGGCGGTCATGGAGCGACTGGGCATCCTCGTCCGGGCCGATGGGAATGGCCCGCTTGACAAGCATATCCCCCGTGTCGAGACCCGCGTCCATCTGCATGGTGGTTATGCCGGTCTCGGTCTCGCCGTTGATGAGGCACCAGTTAATGGGAGCGGCCCCCCGATAGCGCGGAAGGAGCGAGGCGTGAATGTTGATGCAGCCATGCCGCGGGATGTCGAGGAGGCTCTGGGGGAGGATCTGGCCGAAGGCGACCACCACAATCAGGTCGGGGTTCAGTTCCCTTATTCGGGTGATAACCTCGGGTGCACGGACTTTCTGGGGCTGCAGGACCGGTATGCCGTGCTCCTCGGCAATGACCTTTACCGGAGGCGGCACCAACTTCTGGCCACGTCCCTTGGGGCGGTCAGGCTGGGTCACAACGGCTATCACATCCTCGCCCCGTTCAATGAGTCTGGTGAGCGTGGGGCAGGCGAAATCGGGGGTTCCCATAAAAATAATACGCAATCCGGCCATGCGGTATTCCTACCCTTCCTCAACCATGCGGCGGTATTTTTTCTTGAACATCTCCCGCTTCAGGGGAGAAAGGTGGTCCACGAAGAGGATCCCTTCCAGGTGGTCTATCTCGTGCTGGAAAGCGATGGCCAGAAGCCCTTCGGCCTTATAGGTCACTTCCTCCCCATCGAGATTGAGGGCCCTAACGACAACCTTGGCGTGCCGGTGCACATTGGCGGAGTACTTGGGGACAGAGAGGCAACCCTCTTCCTCGTATGATTCCCCTTCGGTATGGACGAACACCGGGTTGATGCAGACAATCAGCTCCGGCCTTTCTTCGCGCTGAGAGACATCAATAACAATGATCCGCTGGCTTACGCCTATCTGCGGGGCGGCCAGGCCGACCCCCTGGGCGTCATACATGGTTTCAGCCATGTCGCGGACCAGTTCACGGGTCGCGTCGTTGATGACCGCAACCGGTACCGCCTTCTTTTTGAGGATCGGGTTGGGGTAAGTAAGAATTGTCCGTACCATGGTTCATGCACCTTCAACGATAGTTATTCGTACGAATATAGAGAGATAGGGCGAAAAAATCAAACCCTTCCTGACGGGACGGGAAGTCACATGAGATCCACCGGGTCAACATCGATCAGGATCCGTATGCCGGAAGGAGGAGTATAGGTTCTCCGCAGGCGGGCCAGGAGGCGGTGGAGCGCCGAACGTACCGGTGCCTTGAGGAGGAACTGCCACCGGTACCTCCCCCGCAGCTTCAGGAGGGGGGCAGGGGAGGGGCCGAGTATTTCGACATGTCCTCCCACGTCACGGCGCAGGGCGCGGATCTGTCCGGCAAGGCGCCTGCTCTCCTGCTCCACGGCCGATGGCGCAGTGCCGGTCAGGTAGATGGCCCCCAGGTGAACGAAGGGTGGATAGCCGGTTTCCTGACGAAAGGCAAGCTCCGTCGTGTAAAACTCCTCCATGGATGCGGTCCCGGCGTGGGTGAGAGCGTAGTGGTCGGGATTGAGTGTCTGGATGATGACCCTCCCCGCATCCTCACCCCGTCCGGCTCGCCCCATGAGCTGTGTCACCAGTTGATAGGTCCGCTCGGCGCTCCGGTAGTCGGGGATGTTGAGGGTTGACTCCACCGACACGATCCCCACGAGGGTGATGCCGGGGAAGTCGTGCCCCTTGGCGACCATCTGGGTGCCGATGAGGATGTCGGTCTTTCGCTCGGCCACCTTGCGCAAAATCCGCGCATGACCCCCTTTCCCCCGCGTGGTGTCCCGGTCCATCCGGTCGACCCGGGCTTCGGGAAAGCGTTCCCGCACCAGCTCTTCCACCTGTTCGGTCCCAAGGCCGAGGTGCGTGACCCGCGTGCTTCCGCAGTCGGGGCAGACCGAAGGGGCCGGGATGGCGTAGTCGCAGTAGTGGCAGACGTGGCGGTTCTTGCGCTGGTGATAGGTGAGGGTGACGGCGCAGTTGGGGCAGCGGAGCACGTGGCCGCACTCCTCGCAGGTGAGCCAGGTGGCGAAGCCGCGGCGGTTCAGAAAGACCAAAGTCTGCCCGCCGCTCTCCAGGTTGGCGGCCGTGGCGTCGGCCAGCTGCGGGAGGATGGCATCGGCTTTGTTTCCCCGGGCATCGATAATCTCGGCATGGGGGACCGGAAGACCGTTCACCCGTTCAGGAAGGGAGAGGAGGGTGAGTTTCCCGGTCACGGCGGCATGCCACGTGGTAACCTGGGGGGTGGCGGACCCAAGGACCACGCAGGCTTTCTCCATCTTTCCCCGTACAAGGGCCAGGTCCCGGGCGTTGTAGCGGAACCCCTCCGACTGCTTGTATGAGGACTCGTGCTCCTCGTCCACCACGATCATGCCGATCCGCTCCAGGGGGGCGAAGATGGCCGAACGGGCACCGATGACGATGGCAATCTCCCCTCGCCTGATCCGCCGCCACTCGTCGTAGCGCTCCCCGTCGGAGAGGCCGCTGTGGAGCACCGCGATGCCGCATTGGAACCGGCGCCGGAAGCGGTTCACGAGTTGGGGGGTGAGGGCGATCTCTGGGACGAGGACCAGGGCAGTCCGTCCGGTATCCAGGAGGTGGGCGATGGTCTGGAGATAGACCTCGGTCTTGCCGCTGCCGGTGACGCCGTGGAGGAGGAAGGGGGCAAAGCGCCCCGTATCGATGGCCGCGACGATGCGGTGTCGGGCCTCGGTTTGACCAGAGTTCATGGGGAGGGGGGCGTCGGGGGCGACTGACTCCTCCCGGAACGGGTCCCGGTAGACCTCCCGCTCCTCCGTCTCCACGAAGCCAAGCTCCCGGAGCCGGCGTAGCTGGGGAGAGCAGTCGGCAAAGATACCGCGCAGTTCAGCCGCCGCGGCCTTTCCTTCCTGCTGGATATGGGAGAGGATGGAGGATGCCTTTCCCCGCGGCACGTCCACAGCCGGAGGGGGCGTTGCGGGGCGGTAGACGGTTTCCGTCAGCACTCTCCTTCCCCCGGTCATGGCGTCGCCGTCGGTGGAGGTGCCCCGCCGGCTCTGGACATTGATTCCGGCAGGGAGAGCCGCCTTGATCACTTCACCAAGAGGATGGAGATAGTAAGCCGCGGCCCAGCGGTAGAGCTCCAGTTCCCGAGGCGTGAAGAGGGGAGCGTCGTCCAGGACGTCTGCCACCTCCCGCAGTTCCCGTTCCTCGCCGGTCGCGAAGCCGAGGACATAGCCGGTCACCTTCCGCCGGCCGAAGGGGACGAGAACCCGCTTTCCCGGGGCGATACGCGACATAAGCCCTTCCGGCACCCGGTAGTGGAAGGTGGTGTCAAGGGGAAGCGGGATGGCAACCTCAATGATGTCCGACGGTGAATGGTTCATGGAATCCGATACTGGTGGCATTACGGGAATAATAGCAGGACGGTCCCGGGGGAACAAGGGAAAGGGGAGGGGCGCACCGGCTTGACTTGGGGAAGGCCGGTGGGGTACCGTAGTGGAATTGTGGAAAGAGAGGAACCCGTGGAGTTTGTGGACGAAAAGCGGTATCGGAAAATAAAGAACGGTGTCGGCCGCGCCATCGCCGACTTCAGCCTCATCGAGGAAGGGGACCGGATCGCGGTGGCGGTCTCGGGGGGGAAGGATTCCTACACGCTCCTCCATATCCTGGAATCACTCCGGCGCCGGGCGCCGGTGAAGTACGAACTGGTGGCACTCACCATCGACTCGGGGTACCCCGGCTTCCGCAGCGACGTCATCGCGGCCCATCTGAAGGAGCATGGCTTCACCCACCACGTGGAGGCCACCACCCACTACGACATCATCAAGGAGAAGCGGCGCCCCGGCTCCTCCTACTGCTCCATCTGCGCCCGGCTCAAGCGGGGGGTCCTCTACACCCTGGCCCAGCAGCACGGCTGCAACAAGCTGGCCCTGGGGCACCACCTGGACGACTTCGTGGAGACGCTGCTGCTCAACCAGTTCTTCGTGGGGACCCTCAAGGCCATGGCGCCGCGGATGCTGGCCGACAACGGCGAGACGACGGTGATCCGCCCCCTGGTCTACGTGGAGGAACGGGAGATCATCCCCTTTGCCCGGGAGAACCGCTTTCCCGTGGTCTGCTGCTGCTGCCCGGTCTGCGGCAAGGCCGACATCCAGCGCAAGCGGATGAAGGAGCTTCTGAAGGAGCTGGAGCGGGAGAATCCCGCCGTCAAGCGGAGCCTTCTGCGGGCACTGGCCAACGTGCAGCCGCGGCACCTCCTCGACCGGGAGCTGCAGCGGATCTGCGACGTCCCCTGACCACGGCCTTTGCCGGGGATTTCTCCCTTTTGACGATCCGGGTCGGTGCCCGGTCCCTGATCATGTCCACCACGCAGATGTAGGTGCCCCAGGCCACGAGGCCGACGCCGAAGACAACGATTGGTTCCATGGTATCCTCCTCTGGTTCGATGATGACAGGATACTTCAGGCGTATGACATAATATGTCTCAAGGAGCGACGGCGTGAGCAAGCGTTACGTGCAACCCCTCAGGATCGCCATCCAGTGGGGATTTCTCCTCTTCATGGTCTATCTGGGCGTGCGCCTCTTCCTCTTCGTGCGCCACTTCCGCACTGGCGGAGCCGCCCCCTTCGTCTCCCGGGCCGACGGGGTAGAGGGGTTCCTACCCATCGCCGGACTCCTGGGGGTGAAGGACTGGTTCGCCAGCGGCTCCATCAACCCGATCCACCCGGCGTCGGTGGTGATCTTTGTCACGGTGGTGGCGGTGTCGCTGCTGCTCAAGCGCTCCTTCTGCTCCTGGATCTGCCCGGTGGGGACCCTGTCGGAGCTCCTCTGGAAGCGGGGGTTCGTGCTGTTCCGGCGAAACGTCCGTCCCCCCCGATGGCTGGATGTGGCGCTGCGGGGGATCAAGTACCTGCTCCTCCTTTTCTTTCTCTACTCCATCCTCTGGTCCATGGCGCCGGAGGCGGTCACGGGGTTCATTTATTCCGACTACAACAAGGTGGCCGACGTGCGGCTCCTGGATTTCTTTCTGCACCTGTCGGGGATTCCCCTCGCGGTGATCGTGGTGCTCCTCGTCCTGTCGCTGCCGGTGCGGAATCCCTTTTGCCGCTACCTCTGCCCCTACGGGGCGCTTCTGGGGCTCGTTGCGATCCTCTCGCCGGTGAAGGTGACCCGGGAGAAAAAGACCTGCGTCTCCTGCGGGGTCTGCACCCAGGTCTGCCCCTCCTACATCCCGGTGATGAGCAAGGAGCGGGTCATGTCCGAGGAGTGTATCGGCTGCTGGCGCTGCGTGAGCCACTGCCGGGCCATGGGGGCCCTGGAGATGAAGCTGACCGGCCGCAAGGTGGCGGTGAACGCCATCCTTTTCGCGGTGCTGGTGGTGCTCATTGTTGCGGTTGGATCGGTAGTGGGTCGTGCCACGGGGAACTGGACGTCGCAGATGCCCTATGCCGAGTACATGCGGCTTCTGGGGCCGTGAATCTGAAATAGAGACAAGAAAGGAGTTTCACCATGTCACTCACGACCGAACTCGTTGACTGGACCCATGAGCAAAAATGCCGCAAGGCGGTGGCATCCCTGGAGAAGAACGGCTTCACCGCCGTCTACTGCGGCACCGGTCAGGAGGCCCTCGACTACATCGTGGCCGAGGCGGCCGATGCGGAGAGCGTCGGCTTCGGCGGCTCCATGTCGGTTGCCGACCTGAAGGTGATCGAACGAATCCGGGAGATGGGAAAGGAACTCCTCATCCACGGTGCGCCGGGGCTCTCCCTGGAGGAGCGGGTGGCCATCATGCGGCGCCAGCTCACCTGCGATCTCTTTCTTACCGGCACCAACGCCCTCACCCTCTCCGGGTGGCTCGTGAACATCGATGCCACCGGCAACCGGGTCGGCTCCATGTTCTTCGGGCCCAGGAAGGTGATCGTGGTAGCGGGGCGGAACAAGATCGTGGACGGCGGCGTCCAGGAGGCCATCGACCGGATCAAGGAGTGGGCATCCCCCCCCAATGCCCGGCGCCTCAACTACAAGACCCCCTGCGGCACCACCGGCTTCTGCTCCGACTGCAACTCCCCCGACCGGATCTGCCGCATCACCACGGTCATCGACCGCAAGCCCCGCCTCACCGACCTGCGGGTGCTGGTGGTGAACGAGGAGATGGGGTTCTAGTGGAGCTCCTCCGGGCGTTTCTCGACGTCCTGTTCCCGCCGCTCTGTCACATGTGCAAGGCACCGGTGCCTGGGGCAGGCCCGCTCCATCTCTGCGACGCCTGCCTCGGGGCCATGACCCCCATCACCTCCCCCCTCTGCCCGGTCTGCGGCGTGCCTCACCGGACCGAGGGGGGGATCGACCATCTCTGCGGCTCCTGCATGCTCACCCCGCCTCCGTTCGACGAGGTCCGGGGGGCGCTCCTCTTTGACGGTCCTCTCCAGGAGTTGATCCACCGCCACAAGTACGGCCACAAGGCTCACCTGCGCCGGCCCCTGGCCCTCCTCGCCATTCGGCATCTCACTCCTTTTGTCCAATCCGTCGCCCCCGATGTAATCATTCCCGTCCCCCTCCACCGCACGCGTCTGCGGGAGCGGGGGTTCAACCAGGCAATTCTCATGGGCGCCGTCCTGTCCCGTGAGTGGCGCCTGCCGCTCCTGCGGCACACCCTCCGTCGTGTCCGTCCCACCGTTGCCCAGGTGACCCTTTCCGCCCGGGAGCGCCGGGCCAACGTCCGGGGGGCCTTCGCCGTTTCCGGTTCCGCCGGTATCGCGGGAAGGCGTGTCCTCCTCATGGATGACGTTGTCACCACCGGCAGCACGGTGGCGGAGTGCGCCCGGGTGCTCAAGGAAGCCGGCGCCTCGGCTGTATTCGTCATCGCCGTTGCACTGGCTCCTCCGGGGCGCTAGATCGACGGCCTCAAGAAGAGGCCTGTTCGCTGTTTGAGAAAAATATCGTTATATGTATCGTGAATAATCTTCTCATAAGCCTAGTTTGATTGCGGAGTATTATATAAAATTAACTTTACAAATATAGTGGTTGGACTGATTTGACATAAGAAAATATCGTTATAAAGTCGATGTGTACGGTCTGCCGTTCGTTGTGGTGATGTCACGCTGTATTCTGTCCGGGGAGGAATGTCCATGGCGAAGAATGGTGATGAGCATGACGAGATGAAGCAGCATTGTTTCGGCACGCCGGGACTCTGGGAGGAGCGGGGGGTATCCCGGCGCGACTTCCTGAAGTTCTGCACCGCCATGTCGGCGGCTCTGGCCCTGCCGGTCTCCCTGGCGCCACGGATCGCCGAAGCGCTGGAGAGCGACAGCCGTCCGTCGGTGATCTGGCTCGAATTCCAGAGCTGCACCGGCGACACCGAGGCGCTCCTGCGGGCCGCCAACCCCACGGTGGGTGAGATCGTTCTCGACGTCCTCTCCGTGGACTACGCCGAGACCATCATGGCCGCCGCCGGCCACCAGGCCGAGGAGGCGCGGCTCAAGACCCTCAAGGAGCGGAGCGGCAAGTACATCGCCGTCGTCGAGGGGGCGATCCCCATGAAGGACAACGGCGTCTACTGCTGCGTCGGCGGGAGATCGGCCGTGGACATCGCCCGAGAGGTCTGCGGCGGCGCCATGGCCACCATCACCGTCGGCACCTGCGCCTCCTACGGCGGCATCCCGGCCGCATCCCCCAACCCCACCGGCGCCGTTGGGGTGAAGGACGCGGTCCCCGGCGCCACGGTCATCAACCTTCCCGGCTGCCCCGTCAACACCGACAACCTGGTGGCCACCGTGGTCCATATCCTCACCTTCGGCAAGCTTCCGGCCACCGACAGCAAGGGACGCCCCCTTTTCGCCTACGGCAAGCGGATCCACGACAACTGCGAACGCCGCCCCCACTTCGACGCCGGCCAGTACGTGGAGCAGTGGGGCGACCAGGCCCACCGTGCCGGCCACTGCCTCTACAAGATGGGGTGCAAGGGGCCCGAAACCTTCCACAACTGCCCGACCCAGCGTTACAACGAAAAGACGAACTGGCCGGTGGGATCCGGCCACGGCTGTGCCGGTTGCTCCGAGCCCCATTTCTGGGACACCATGACCCCCTTCTACCGGCGGCTTCCCAACGTTCCCGGCTTCGGCGTCGAGGCCACGGCCGACAAGATCGGCCTCGGCGTCGCTGCCGCCACGGCGGCGGCCTTCGGCATCCACGGGGTGGTGAGCGCGCTGCGCAAGGGAGATGAATCCGACGCGGGGAAGGAGGGGTAGGCCATGGCCAGGATCGTCGTTGACCCGATTACGAGAATAGAGGGGCACCTCCGCATCCAGGCCGAGGTGAACGGGGGACGGATAACCGACGCCTGGAGCTCCAGCACCATGTTCCGGGGGATCGAGAAGATCCTCAAAGGGCGCGATCCCCGGGATGCCTGGTACTTCACCCAGCGCTTCTGCGGCGTCTGCACCACGGTCCACTCCATCGCCTCTATCCGGGCCGTGGAGAACGCCCTGAACATCCGCGTCCCCCTGAATGCGGAGCTGATCAGAAACCTCATCATCGGCATCCAGGTGGTGCAGGACCACGTGATCCACTTCTACCACCTCCACGCCCTCGACTGGGTGGACGTGGTTTCGGCCCTCAAGGCCGACCCCACAAAGACCGCCGCCCTGGCCGCCTCCCTTTCCGACTGGCCCCTCAACTCCTCCACCTACTTCAAGTCGGTGCAGGACAAGGTGGCGGCCTTCGTGAAAAAGGGGCGCCTCGGCCCCTTCGGCAACGCCTACTGGGGGCACCCGGCCTACAAGCTGCCGCCGGAGGCTAACCTCATGGCCACGGCCCACTACCTGGAGGCCCTGGACTGGCAGCGGGAGGTCATCAAGATCCACGCCATCCTCGGCTCCAAAAACCCCCACCCCCAGACCTTCCTCGTCGGTGGCATGGCGATTCCCGTGGACCCCAACTCCCAGAACGCCCTCAACGCCGACAAGATCGCCGAGATTGCCCAGCTCCTCAAGAAGGCAAAGGCGTTCGTGGAGAAGGTCTACATCCCCGATCTCCTGGCGGTGGCCTCCTTCTACAAGGAGTGGGCCGGCATCGGGGGCGGGGTGGGGAACTATCTCTCCTACGGCGAATACCCGCTGGACACCAGCGGCAAGCCGGAAAAGCTCTGGTTCCCCCAGGGGATCATCCTGGGCAAAGACCTCTCCCGGGTCTATCCCATCGACCACCAAAAGATCACCGAAAGCGTGGCCCACTCCTGGTACGAGGGGGGGGACGCCGGGGTCCATCCGTGGGAAGAGCAGACCGAGGCGCGGTACACCGGCCCCACGCCCCCCTACGACATGATCGACACGGACAAGAAGTACTCCTGGGTGAAATCTCCCCGCTACGACGGCAAGCCGATGGAGACCGGCCCCCTGGCCACCATCCTCGTGGCCTACGCCGCGGGGCACCAGGGGGCGAAAGGGGCGGTGGAGCTGGTACTCGGCAAGCTGGGGGTCGGCCCGGAGGCGCTCTTCTCGACGCTGGGCCGGACCGCGGCCCGGGGGATCGAGACGCTGCTGGTGGCGCAGGAACTTCCCAAGTGGCTCGACATGCTCGTGGCCAACGTGGTCGGCGGCGATCTGGCGATCCATAACGGCGAGAAGTGGGACCCCGCCACCTGGCCCCGGGAGACGGCGGGCTACGGCTGGCACAACGCCCCCCGGGGGGCCCTCGGCCACTGGATCAGGATCCGGGACCAGAAAATCGAGAACTACCAGGCGGTTGTCCCCTCCACCTGGAACGCGTCGCCCCGGGACGGGAAGGGGCAGCGGGGCCCCTACGAGGCGGCCCTGGTCGGCACCCCCATGGCCGACCCCGACAAGCCCCTGGAGATCCTCCGCACCATCCACTCCTTTGATCCGTGCCTCGCCTGCGCCGTCCACGTGGTCGATCCCTGCGGCGGCGAGCTGGTGAGCGTCAAGGTCCTGTAGGAGGTCGCCATGGCACGGAACCGGAGCTGTCTTTACGAAAAGTACGTCTGGGAGGTCCCGGTGCGGCTGACCCACTGGGTCAACGTGACCGCCATCATCGTCCTCTCGGTCACCGGCTTCTACATCGGCTCCCCTAAGACCCTGGGGCTCGTTCCCGCCGACTTTGTCATGGGATGGGTGCGGGTGGTACATCTTACGGCAGGGTATGCCTTTGCCGTGAGTATCGCGAGCCGCATCTGGTGGGCCTTCGCGGGGAACCGTTACGCAGGGTGGCGGGAGTTTGTCCCGTTCGTCTATCCCGAAGGGCGGCGCGACATGGGGCGGATGTTCCTCTACTACCTCTTCCTTTCCCGGAAGGTTCCCCATCCCACCGGCCACAACGCCCTGGCCGGAGCCACGTACCTCCTCGTCTTTGTCCTCTACCTGGTGATGGCCGGCACCGGATTCGCCCTCGATGCCGAGCACGCGCCTGGCGGGATGATGAGAGTCCTCCTTGCGCCGCTCTACGCCCTTTTCAGCAACCAGGGGATGCGGCTTACCCACCACATGGGCATGTGGCTTCTCATCGCCTTTGCCATCCATCACATCTACAGCGCCTGGCTCATGGACGTGAAGGAACGGGGCGGGGTCATGTCGAGCATCTTCGGCGGCTATAAGCCGGTGAAGCGGGGAGAGTAGGGTGTCGATTCTCGTGCTCGGCATCGGGAACCTGATCATGACCGACGACGGCGTTGGTGTGCGGGTGGTGCAGCGGCTCATGGACGGGTACCGCTTCCCCGGAGGGGTGACGGTCATGGACGGCGGCACCCTCGGCCTCGACCTTCTCCCTTACCTGGACGGCGTGGAGCGGCTCCTTCTGGTGGATGCCGTGGAGACCGGCGGGCCGCCGGGGACGGTGGTGCGGCTGGCGGGGGAGGAGATTCCCGTGGCCTTCCGGACCAAGCTTTCGCCCCACCAGATGGGGCTCCAGGATCTTTTGGCCGTGGCCGAGTTCCAGGGGAGCCGTCCCGCCGAGATGGTCCTGTGGGGGGTGCAGCCGGAGTCGGTGGAACTGGGGATGGAACTCACGCCGGCGGTGGCGGCCCAGACGGACCATCTTGTGGAGAAGGTCCTCGCGGAGCTTGCCGCCTGGGGGGTGACGCCCGAGCCGGCGGGATGACAGGGGGAGGATGTGAAGCCCGTCCTTGCGGAAACAGGGGGCGTCCGGACCGTTGCAGGTGCGGGCGCCCTTTGCCGTTGGGGCCCCGGCGGTTCCCCCTTGCCGCGAACGGCCCTCTCTGCTATGTTCGGACGGTACGCGAAACATCATTCAGAGAGGTCTCCCATGGTTGAAGCGATGAAGAACATGGTGGTTTTTGTCCGCGATTTCGAGGCTGCGAAACGGTTCTACAAGGAGCAGCTGAAGCTCCCCCTGGCCCAGGAGGGGGTGACGATGATGGAGTTTTTCTCCGGCGGCACGACCCTGGGGGTGGCCATGGCCCTCACCGACGAGGCCGCGGCCCTGGCAGGGCGCCACACTGGCATCACCCTGCGGGTGAAGGATATCGACGACTTCTGCCGTGAGCTGACCGATGCGGGCGTCCGGTTCGAGCAGCCCCTGGAGCAGAGCCCCTGGGGGAAGATGGCGGTGGTTGCCGATCCCGACGGGAACCTCTTTGCCCTCGCGGACCGGTAGGCCTCCCGTGAAGATCATCACCCCGGAACTTCTCGACCAGGTCACCGGCGAGGCCCGTGACAACGCTCGCCTGCGGAAGAACCACAACCTTCACCCCTCCGACGCCTTCTGCTGCCACCGGCTCCTGAACGCCATGGAGCCCGGCTCCTACATCCAGCCCCACCGGCATCTGGACCCGAACAAGGACGAGTCGATGGTGATCCTGCGGGGGCGGCTCGGCGTCGTTTCCTTCGACGGAGCAGGGGCGGTGACCGATACTCGTCTCCTCCAAGCCGGCGATGCGGTGGCTGTCGACATCTCCCACGGGGAGTTTCACACCGTCGTGAGCCTTGAGTCCGGCACGGTCTTTTTCGAGGCCAAGGCCGGACCGTACCTCCCCCTTGCCGAGGAGGAAAAGGCCCCCTGGGCTCCTGCCGAGGGGGACGGGGGAGCCGGTACCTACCACGCGTCACTTGTGGCACTCTTTCACTGACCATGGCCCTCATCCGTACGATTTTGCCGGTTATCTGCGTTGCTCTCTTCGTAGCGGTATCCGGTGCGGCGTCTCCTCCCCGCCCCGACACGGGGATAGGCGTTCTTCTGGTTTGTGCCGTCCCCGGCGAGCCGACTCCCCCTCAGCTCATCCTCTACGGGGAGCCGGGGATCGGCCGGATCGCCGAAAAGAGCGCTGCGACGTTGCCCCATCTGCCACTTTCCTTCAAGATTCCGTCCGGTGAGTTTCCCCTTGTGGTCACCGCCCGCAAGGGCGGGTGGCTGAAGGTTATCCATGACGACGCCGGGCGCGCGGCATGGCTGAAGCCGCGGCGAGCGTGGCCCTTCGTTTCGTGGGATGAGCTGCTCAAGGGGAGGGAGGCGCGGCTCTTACGGGGACTCAAGAAACCCTTTTACCTTCTCTGGGGAAGCGGGGGGGATATGGTGCCGGATCTGGAACCCCTCACCCCCGAGCGGAGCTTCAGGATCGTCTCCGTGGACGGGGACCGGATCCAGGTGCTCCTGGATCTGGCTGTCGTGGGATGGTTGCGGTGGCGGGACGAGGACGGCCGGCTCCTCATCGCCCTGGAGTGAAGGGGGCGGGCAAAAAATCGTTGACGTTCGGTAACTTCCTGTGTTATTCGAGTCCTCTATGAAGAAAAACACCGTTTCCATCGCCATCGCAGCACGAGCTATCATCGCCGCGGCGTACGTCGCCGCAGGGGGCCCCGCTGCCGTGTGAGGAGGCGTATCCGTTACGTGTATCATCCTAAGGCCGTGGGAATCCCCACGGCCTTTACCATTTTCAGGACCGACACCAACAAGAGAGAAATGAGGGAAAGCGCGTGAGAAACGAACTGGTGACGCCCGGCGCGGGCGAACTGACCTACGAGATCCGCAACATCGTCAACGTGGCGGAGAAGCTCCAGAAGCACGGAGTGAAGATCAACTGGGAGAACATCGGCGACCCGATCGTGAAGGGGGAGGAGATTCCCCGCTGGATGAAGGAGATCGTGGCCAATGAGGTGATGGAGAACGACACCTGGGGATACTGTCACACCCGGGGGGTCCTGGAGACCCGGGAGTTCATCTGCGGCCTCACCAACAGCCGTGGCGGCGCCCGGATCACCCCCGACGACATCATCTTCTTCAACGGCCTGGGCGACGCCATCTCCACGGTCTACGGCAACCTCCGCCACGAAAGCCGCATCCTCATGCCGTCCCCCACCTACACCACCCACTCCATCGGCGAGGCGGCCCACGCCCAGGCCTCGCCGGTCTGCTACCGGCTCGATCCGGCAAACAACTGGTTCCCCGACCTGGAGGACATGGAAAACCACGTCAGGTACAACCCCCAGATTTCCGGCATCCTCCTCATCAACCCCGATAACCCCACCGGCATGGTCTTCTCCAGGGAGACCCTGGAGAAGATCGTCGCCATCGCCCGGAAATACGAGCTCTTCATCATCGCCGACGAGGTCTACAACAACATTACCTACAACGGCCAGACCACCGTTCCCATCTCCGACGTCATCGGCGACGTGCCGGCCATCGCCATGAAGGGGATCTCCAAGGAAATCCCCTGGCCCGGCTCCCGCTGCGGCTGGATCGAGGTCTACAACGGCGGCAAAGACGACCAGTTCCGCAAGTACATCAACTCCATCCTCTCCGCCAAGATGAACGAGGTCTGCTCCACCACCCTGCCGCAGAAGTGCATCCCGGCCATCATGAAGCACCCGGAGTACCAGACCTACCTTCAGGAGCGAATCAGGCGCTACGAGCGGATGAGTAACATTACCTTCGACTGCCTCAAGGAAGTGCCGGGGCTCATGGTGAACCGGACCAACGGCGCCTTCTACATGTCCGTGGCCTTCCGGGACGGACTCCTCACCAACCGTCAGTCCCTCCCCATCGAGAACGTCGAGGTGCGGGAGCTGGTGGAGAATCTCGTGAACGCCCCCGGCGTCTCCCCAGACAAGCGGTTCGTCTACTACATCCTGGCCAGCACCGGCATCTGCATCGTCCCCCTCTCTTCCTTCAACACCCCGCTGCAAGGGTTCCGGGTGACGCTTCTGGAGAAGGACGAGGCCGAGTGCCTCCGGATCTACCGGACCCTGGCCGGGAAGATTGCAGAGTATCTGAAGTCCTGACGGGGGCTCTGCAATAGATGGAAAAAGAAAATGGGGGTGGCTGCCAGACAGCCACCCCCATTTTCTTTTGTCAGTGCGACCCGCACTGCGACATGACATTGACCGATAATAGGGTTTGCAGCTGTGTTAGCACTATGTTAACATGGGGCATGTTCTCGATTGAATATTCCAAGGAAGCCCGAAAGGCGTTGAAAGCCATGCCGCGCAATACGGCACGGCTCATCATGGAAAAGGTCGAGGCACTGGCAACCGATCCGATGGCCCCTAACAACAATGTGAAAAAGCTCACCAATCACCCGGGATATCGGCTGCGGGTGGGGGACTGGCGGGTCGTGTACCTTGTTCACGAAAATGCTTTCTTGATAGCAGTGGTCAGAATCGCGCCACGGGGAGATGTGTACCAATGAAGGCACAGATTATCGAAAAGGATGGACGGCCGGAATTCGCAGTGATTCCCTACGCGGATTACCAGCATTTCCTTGAATTGCTCGAAGACGAAGCTGATGCCCGTGCTGTCGCCGAATTCCATGAATCCTACGCGGCGGGCCGTGAGTTTCTGGTTCCTGACGATATTGTCCGCCGTGAGCTTGCGGGAGAATCGCCTGTGAAGCTATGGCGTGAACATCGTGGCTTGACGCAGCAGGAGCTTGCGAACCGGGCGGGAATCAGCAAACCCTATTTGTCACAGATCGAAACCGGCAAGCGCCAGGGTACGGTTGAGACGCTTTCCGCGATATCCCGTTCACTCAATGTTCCGCTTGATGTCTTAACGGACTGAGGGAGCCAAATGGGGGCACACACAAATGCATACCATGAAGAGGCTTAGAGGCTTGGTGGGATGTCGACCGGGTCTGACCAATAACGAATTGGAAGTGAGCACATTATGGCTAACCCTATAGAACGGGACGTATTTATTTCTTATGCGTCGGAAGAAAGAGAGTTGGTAGCAAGGCCACTAGCAGAGTTGCTGACGGCACTAGGGGTATCGGTGTGGTTTGACAAGTTCGATCTCAAAATGTGGGATAGTCTCCGCAAAAAAATTGACGAAGGATTAGCATCATGCAGATTTGGAATTATTTTGTTGTCGCCTTCTTTTTTTGGAAAGCACTACACCAACCGAGAGCTTGATGGCCTTGCCCAAAGAGAGGTAGATGGCGCGAAAGTGATCTTGCCTGTTTGGGTCGGTGTTGACGAACAGGCAGTACGGAAGTTTTCTCCGCCACTTGCTGACAGAGTCGCAGCGCGCTGGGACGATGGTGTTGTAAGTGTTGTAATGAATATAATCGACGTCATAAAGCCAGAAGCCATTGCTGAAATTAAGAAAAAGGAAATCGTTGCTCTTGCCAAAATTAATAGTGGCAAGAAAATGCTCGATATTATGACGGGCTGTCACTTCTCTTTCTCTTATAACGATGACATAAAGGATGAAAGTGATATCGATACCGTAGGCGGGTTTATCCAAAATCTTCGAGATTGGAATGACATTTGGGATGACATCGAGGTGCCAGGGCAAATGCGTGCGGTGTTTCATGTGGATGAAATGCTAAGGGATCTGGCCTCAAGTGGTTGGTCTGTCTATGCTGCCCGAATGAAGGGAAAGAGAAAAGTTGCGGGTATTGAGGGCACTTGGTCTTGGAATGCTATAGCAGTATTTCATGGTGAACCTGAATCTGTCGTTTTTGCCGATGATCAGTTTTTGATCTATCGACCTCAAAATTCACACAACAACGGCGTAGACTCGGACGTGGCAAACCCCGCCGCTCCTGTCACGCCGTAGCCGTTATCATTCACCATACGTTAGCCAACGGACGTCACCCCGCCGCCCTCTCCAGCCGGAACTTGCTCACCATCTTCGACAGCTTTGTCACCTGCTGCCCCAGCCCCTGGGCCACCTCGGAGGACGAGAGGGCGCAGGCGGCGTTCTGTCTGGTGACCTCGTTGATGTGGGTGACGGAACAGCTGATCTCTTCGATGGCGCTGGCCTGTTCCTGGCTGCTTTGGGAGATCTCGTCGGTGAGGGAGCTGATGGTGGATGCCCCGGTGACCGCGGTGGTGAGATAGTCGTCGATCTTCCGGGAGAGGTCCTCCCCCTTGCGGGCCTGGTCCACCGAGGTCCTGATGAGGGTGTCGGTCTGCTTGGCGGCGTCGGTGGAGCGCCTGGCCAGTTCGCGGATCTCTTCGGTCAGGACCTGGAAGTCGTTGCCGGCCCCCTCCACATGGGCCGCCGAGATGGCCGCGTTCACCCCCAGGAGTCCCGAGTTGGAGGCGACGCTCTTCAGGTCGTGGATGAGGTCGAGATACTCGCTTACCAGGGCGTCGGTGGTCCCGTCGGTGCCTGCGTTCGGGGTGAAGGTGACCCGGCGCCGGAAGTCGTGGAGGCGCGAGACCGCCTCTTCGCATTTTTTCGACAGGTTCCGCACCTCGGAGGCAACCACGCTGAAGCCGTTGGCCGACGAGCGGATCAGGGCAGCCTTGCTGGTGGCGTTGGAGGAGAGCTTGTCGGTCTCCTTGGCGATGGCGTCGATCTGCTGGACGATTCCGACGGTGTTGTCGGCGGAGCCGCGGATCTCCCCCATGGCGTGGAGCATCTGATCCATGACAGTCTTGGCGGTGCCGATGGACTCGGCGGCCTCCTGGGCCACCTGCCGGGCGTCGGCGGTGTTCCGGGCACTCTTCTGGGATGTGTCGGCGATGTGATTGAGGACCCCAGCCGCCTCGGTGAGCTGGGTTTCCTGTTCCCGGGTCCCGTCGGTCACGGTCTGGCTGCTGGCGGCGATCTGCTCGCCGACGGCGGAGACCAGGTCCACGGTTTCAGCCATCTGGGTCACGGCGGAGTGGAGCGATTCCGCCGTGGCGTTCATGGCCTTCTTGATGGCGGCATGCTCGCCGTGGTACTTCCCTCGCATCCGGGCGCTCAGGTCGTATTGGGCCAGGCGCTGCAGGACGGTCCCCGCTTCGTTCACCGGGTCGATAACCGCATCGAGGGTCCCGTTCACCCCCCGGATGAGGTCCCGCCAGATTCCCTCGAAATCCCAGTCGTTCCCCCGGGTTTGGAGCCTTCCCTCGCCGATGTTGCCGATGAGGTGCCGGGTCTCGCTGTCGAGGCCGTAGAGGGTTGCCAGGAGGGTGTTGAGGTTGCGCTTCAGGGTGTTGTATTCCCCCGCGTAGTCGTCAATGACGAAGGGGGGGATCCTGCCGTGGGCGATCTCGTCGATGGCGCCGGCGGCCAGGCGGAGCGGGGTCACGAGGGTGTCCAGCATCCGGTTGACAGTGAGGACCAGGGCGGCGTCGTCACCGGTGAACTGCGCGGGGTTACCCCGCTCGTCGAGCCTGCCGTTCATCATGGCTTCGGCGAGCCTCTGGATCTCGTTGTGCAGCGTCGGCTTTGCCTCTTTGACGGTGGATGTCTTCATGTCAGATTCCTTGTCGGAGAGTGTGAAGATGCTCCCGGATGCAGGCGGCAGCCGGCTCGATGGCGGCCGTCACCTCCGGCGACATGGCGTCGCGGGTCTGGTCGAAGCGGCGTCCTTCAATCCCCACTAGCAACACCGTTGACGGGATCAGCTCCGGGTAGAGGAGCCTCCCGATATCCATGGTTTCCTTCAGGCCAATGAAATGGGCCGATATGGCGCCGGCGCCGAAATCGGGGAGCTCATTCCACCCGAGGTTGTGGATGGTTCCCGTCGGCGCGCCGAACTGGACCGCGTCCACGACGATCATGGCCGACTCATCGCCGGTCAGGTAGTCCAGGAGGTCGATCCCCCCCACGGCCGCGTAGTGGAGCGTGACCCTCGGCGGCAGGGGCGAGCCGGCCAGCTTCCGGTAGACCTCGAACCCTGCGGCGTCGTCGGCCACCAGGTCGTTGCCCACACAGACCACAACGATTCTGCCGAAAGCTACTGGGTCCTGAGACTCAGGCGGCACTGGTCCCCGCATGAGACAACCTCCGATTTCACCGGGCGGCAGATGAGCTCGTTCAAAATCCCGTCCAGGTAGGCGTGGAAGAGGCGGCAGAGGGCCGTCCCCAGGGTGAGCCCCCGCTTGGCGCAGACCTCCCGCAGAACGCAGTGGTCGAACAGGAGGGCGCGCTCCGTCCCTTCCCCCTCCAACCGGAACTGGTACCCCGCCTTCATGCGGGAATTGAGGAGCGCGACGATCTCGTCCAGGGTCGGGTTTGTAAGGTGGATCGGGAGCTTCCGCGCCATCTCCCGCCCGGCGATCCTCCCCACCGACGCCGTCGCCCCCCCCATGATGTTGTCGACGGTGGCGGCGAAGATGTCCAGCAGAAAGGCAACCTCGGTCGCGGCGTTTACATGGTCCTCAAGGGTGACCTGCTCCGTGGTCGCGGTGCTCATATGAATTTCTCCATCTTGGCGCAGAAGGCCAGATCCCGGTAAAAGTTTTTCACAATGTGATAATCCTCGTGGCGCAGCGCCCCGGAGGGGCAGAGGTAGGCGCAGCTCAGGCAGGCGATGCAATCGTCCCGGTGCTCCACCACGCAAAGCCGCTTCTCCTCGTCGAAGGCGAAGACCTTTGTGGGGCAGATGTCCACGCACATCTTGCAGCCGCGGCACGCCTCTTCATGAACATTTATCTCGACCATCAGCAGTTCCTCCTGATGACATGGGGCCTTTCGGCACGGTTCACGACGATCTCCAGGGGCATGGCCCCCAGGGCGTGGGTGGCGCAGGAGAGGCAGGGATCGTAGCAGCGGATGCCGAACTCCACCGCGTTGAGCAGGGCCTGGTCGTCGGGGCGGTTGATGACGTGGGAGGTGGCGGCCTGGGCGATCATGGTGTTGATCAGGGCGTAGTTCTGCTGGGTCGCCACGATGAGGTTCGCCGCCCGGACGATGCCGTTCTCGTCGATTTCGTAGTCGTGGATCAGGGTTCCCCGGGGGGCCTCCACGTGCCCCACCCCCCGTCCGCCGGAGAATTTCACCGGCACGCGGGTCTCGCCGTGGATCTCCGGCGATGCCATGATCTCCTGTGCCCGCTCGGTGCAGTAGAGAAGCTCGATCAGGCGGGCGTAGGGCTGGAGGGCATTGGCGTGGCAGGGACGGCCCATGGTCCGGACGAACTCCTCCCGCTCTTGGTCCGCCAGGGGGGTGCCGTACCGGTCGGAGACGTTGAGGCGGGCCAGGGGGCCGACCCGGTAGTCATGGCGGGTTTCCCCCTCCACGAAGGAGACCTGCTTCATGTAGGAGAACTCCACCGCCGATTCGGAGAGGTGGGTGTCGTAGTCGGCGGTGGGGAACTGGGCCTTCCGGGCTCCGCTCTCGTCAATGGCGCGTATCTCTCCGTTCACCAGGGCGATGGTGCCGTCGCCCTTCACGGTGCCGACGCTCCAGGCCGGGATGACCCACTGCTCCAGCATCGCCGGGTTGGCGTCGAGCATCTTCATCAGAAGCTGCTTCACCACCGGCGCCAGCTCCAGCACCAGCCCGTGGGCCTCCTGGATCCAGGCGTTCAGCTGGCGCTCCCGGTCGGCGTCGAGCACAAAGGCGATTCCCCCTGCCACCGAAGTGACGGGGTGGGTTCCCCGCCCACCGACCAGCTCGTTGATCTTCTGGCCGATGGAGCGGCATCGGAGGGCCTTTTTGGCGATGTCGGGGACCGCCTGCACCACCCCCACCACGTTGCGGATGGCGGGGTCGGCATCGAGCCCAAGGACCAGGTCCGGCCCCTGGAGCACGAAGAGGGAGAGGCAGTGGGAGTGGACCAGGTGCCCCATGTACATGAGCTCCCGCAGGAGTTTTGCCGCCGGCGGGGGCTCAACGCCCGCGGCGTTGTCCAGGGCGTTGGTGGCGGCCAGGTGGTGGGCCGTGGGGCAGACGCCGCAGATGCGGGCCGTTACCAGGGGCATCCGGTCCGCATCCATGCCGGTCAGAATCTTCTCGAACCCCCGCAGCTCGTTCACCACAAGCCCCGCCGCTTTGAGCGCCCCTGCATCGTCCAGGTCGATGAAGACCCGCGCATGCCCTTCGATGCGGGTGACGGGATCAATGGTTATGGTCTTGTTCATAGTCGTCTCGTTCCTCGTCGGTCCATTTCTGGATCAGGAAGGTGGGCTTCTCGCCGATCATGGGGGTCGCCATGGTGTAGGAGTAGTGGGTCTTGGCCGTCCGCTCGATCTCCCGGACGATGGCCTCCCGGGGGATCTCTGTCAGGCGCGACATCCGCTCGGCGATCTCGGTCCGGATGTCCCGGTTGGGCTCGGTCAGCACCTGCATGGTGGCCCCGGCGCAGCCGCTGCACGGGATTCCGTTCAGGGGGCAGGGGGACATGCAGCGGTCGAGGGTCACCGATCCCATGCAGAGGTATCCCTGGCTCAGGAAGCAGCGGTCCGGGTCGGGCACCCCTTCCGAATTCTTCCGGATCCGGTCCACGTCGCTCTTCTCCATCTTCCTCCGGCACCGGGCGCAGACCGATTCCCCGGTGGCGGTGCGGGGGGAGCGCCCTTCCAGGAGGGCCAGGAGGGCATCGAAGACAAAGGCCGGATGGGGAGCGCAGCCCGGGAGGTAGAGGTCCACGTCGATGACGCTGTCCAGGGGGGAAACGGACGGCTCCAGGGCCGATACCTCCCTCGTTGGCGGCGTATGGGTCCCCGTGGTCTTGTTGCCGGTGTAGACCGCGTCGATGATCTCCTGGCGGGAGTGGACGTTGCCGGCACCGGCGATCCCCCCGTACACCGCGCAGGAGCCCCAGGCGATGATCAGGTCGCAACTCTTGCGCATCTCGATGGCCGCGTGGCGGTCGTGCTCGGTCCGGATGGCGCCGGAGACGAGCCCCAGCTTCGCCTTCGGGTAGTCCTTCACGTCGGTCAGCACCGGGCAGCGCTGGATGGTGACCGATTCCAGAACCGCGAGGATCTTCTCGTGCAGGTCGACGATGGCCACATGGCAGCCCGAGCAGTCGCTCAGCCATTCCAGGTTTATGGGTATCGTGCTCACTGATCTTCCCCCTTTTTCCTGTGGATCACCAACCGCTTGTAGCAGGCGTTCTCCCCCGCGTGGAGGATCTCCAGGGTGGAATCGACCCCCATGACGTTCAGGAGCGCCCCGGAGAAAAAGCCGAACATCATGGTGCAGAGGGAGCCCTTCTGGTGGTGGCCGAAGCGGAAGAGGGACTGGCGGATCATGCAGTCCCGGAAAACGAGATGGAGGTCCTCGTCGCCGCTGTCGGTGGTCTGGACCAGGGCCGGCCGGTCATGGGTCTTGAACGGCTCGAAGTGCCAGAGGCAGTTGTTGTCGAGGAGCACCTGGTGAACGGCCTCCAGGGCCTCTTCCACGTCATCGGTCTTCCGGATATTGGCGGAAAGCTGCATGCCGAGCCGCTTGCCGGCCAGGTAGGTGATGCTGTTGGCGGATTCGCCGATGGCCTCTTCGATGCCGCTGGCGATGGCGCCGAGGAAGGTCATGGTCTCCTGGAGGGCGGCGCGGGTGGTCATGAGGTCGGACATAGTCAGGTCCCTTCTCCTGGGATAGGGTCACCTGACGGCCGGAATATCGTCGCGGGCGTGGTGACTCCGTTGTCACTCAAGGCGATTGCCTGAATTTGATTCAGAAACATCCTCAGGGCCTGGAGGCTGTCGTCCCGGCCAGGCCGCTTAGTTCGTCGTCGGAAAACATTCTGTCCAGATCAAGGACGATAACGAGCCGGTCCCCCATGTTGCCGACCCCCCGGATGGCCTCGCCATCGTATCCCGCGGCTCCCGCTGGCGCCGGCGACAGATCCTCGGCGGGCAGCTTCATGACCTGGCTCAGGGCATCGACAATAAAACCGACGGTTGCATTTCTCGTTGCGGTTATGACGATAACCTTATCTGCCTCGTCGACCGTGCATTCGGCGGTTATGTGAAACCGCCTGCGGAAGTCGATGACGGGGACGATCCTCCCCCGCAGGTTGATGATCCCTTCCACATGGCCGGGGGCGTTGGGGACGGCCGTGATGGGGGCCATTCTGATGATTTCCTGCACCTTGAGGATCTCGAAGCAGTACTCCTCATTCCCTACCCGGAAGCCGACCAGGTGAAGAGGCTTTCCCGCGGCTGATTTTCCCTTGGAAAGGGCTGGCAATGATGTCATGGGGAACCTTTGCTCCTCTGGCTTCGGCGCTTCGGTCTGTAAAACATCTTTTTGCAGTCAAGGTTGCGATTGCGTACCCATCGCATGCTGCGATATTGTGCTACTTCGTGCGTCAGGATAGAAGCACTCTCACTTGTATTGTTATTTATCGGCAGAGGGTATGGGATCTTTAGGTGTTTTTTTGAGAAATAATAAATAAACGAGAGTATAGGAAACGAAGGAAGGGAAACTGCATTTGAAAGGGGATTCCAGGGTTCGGTTTTTCAGAGGGGGGACATGAGCCGGGAGCGTGATGGCTGGAAAAAGGGGGCCCACGGTGGGCCCCCTGATCACTGCTTCATGCCTCCGTCGGTTCAATAGAAACGGCAAAGGCGCCGCCGTCTGGTGCGTCGAGTCTGATTGCCTCCGCCGTATCCCCGCTGCCGAGCCGGGTGAGAATTTCCCGGGAGAGAAGCGGCAGGAGACTGCTCCTCAGAATGTGGTCAATGGTCCGGGCACCGCTCTCCACCTCGGTGCAGCGGGCCGCGATGCGGGCCGTGACCGCCGGGGTCCACGTGAGCGACCTCCGGCTGTTCTCCCGGAGCCGATCCGCCACCCGTCCCAGTTTGAGGGTGACGATCTCCTCCAGGTACTCGGGAGCCAGGGTCAGGTAGGGGACCACCGACATCCGCGCCAGGAGTGCCGGCTTGAAGTGCCGGGAGAGGTGGGGGCGGATGGCCGCGGTCAGCTCCTCCGCCGTGGGCGCTTGATCCTCGCTGCAGAGGGAGGTGATGACCTCCGAGGCCAGGTTGCTCGTGAGGAATATGACCGTGTTGGCGAAGTCGATGACCCGCCCCTCGCCGTCCGCCAACATCCCCTTGTCAAAGACTTGGTAGAAGAGGTTCATGACGTCGGGGTGGGCCTTCTCCACCTCGTCCAGGAGGACCACCGAGTAGGGCTGGCGGCGAACCGCCTCCGTGAGGACTCCCCCCTCGCCGTACCCCACGTAGCCGGGCGGCGAGCCGATGAGGCGGCTCGTGGTGTGGCGCTCCTGGAACTCGCTCATGTTGATGACGGTGAGGAACCGCTCGCCGCCGAAGAGAAGATCGGCCACGGCCAGGGCCGTCTCGGTCTTGCCGACCCCCGAGGGGCCGACCAGGAGGAATACCCCCAGAGGCTGGCGCGGGTCCTTGAGCCCCGCCGCCGACGAGCGAAGCACTTCGGCCACGGCGGAGAGGGCCGGCTCCTGCCCCTTGATGCGGCGGCGGAGATCCTCCTCCAGGGAGAGGACCCCGGTGGCCCGATCCTTCTGGAGGCTCCCCAGGGGGATGCCGGTCCAGTCGGCCACCACCCGGGCCACCACCTCCGGGTCCACCTCAATCCGCACCAGTGGTGCGTCCCCCTGGAACACCGCCAGGCGGGCCGATGCCTCGGCTACCTGCTGTTGCAATTCTTCGCTGTTATCCGCTGCCAGCTCCTTTCGCAGGGTCACCACCTCCGCGGCCAGTTCCTGTTCCCGGTGCCACCGCTCCGTGACAGCCGCCAACTCCTCCCGCAGCACCGCCAGTTCATCGGTCAGGATTGCCAGACGCTCCTCGTCCACGGCCCGGCCGTGGAGCCGGTCCCGGGCGATGGCTGCCTTTTCACGCTCCAGGGCCTGAATGCGCCGCTCTTTCTCCTCAACGCTCCCCGGCTTGCCGGTGAGGAGGAGCTTCACCCGGGCCGCAGCCGTGTCCAGGAGGTCCACTGCCTTGTCCGGGAGCTGGCGCCCCGACAGATAGCGGGATGACAGTTCAGCCGCCGCCCGGATCCCGTCGTCCCGGACGGTGACCCCGTGGGCCGCCTCGTATTTCTCCTTCAGCCCCCGCAGGATGAGGACAGCGGTCTCCACGTCCGGCTCGTCCAGCTTCACCGGCTGAAACCGCCGGGCCAGGGCCGCGTCCTTCTCGAAATACTTCTTGTACTCGCTCCAGGTGGTGGCGGCGATGGTCCGCAGCTCTCCCCGGGCCAGGGCCGGCTTCAGGAGGTTGGCCGCGTCCCCCCCGCCTGCCTGCCCCCCGGCGCCGATTATGGTGTGGGCCTCGTCGATGAAGAGGATGATGGGGCGCGGCGACCCCTTCACCTCCTCGATAACTCCCTTCAGGCGGTTCTCGAACTCCCCCTTCACCCCGGCCCCCGCCTGGAGAAGCCCCAGGTCGAGTCCCAGAAGGCGCACCTCACGCAGGGCCTCGGGCACGTCCCCCTCCACGATGCGAAGCGCCAGTCCCTCGGCCACGGCGGTCTTCCCGACCCCCGCCTCCCCCACGATGATGGGGTTATTCTTTCGCCGCCGGGCCAGGATGTCGATCATCTGGCCGATCTCCCGGTCCCGCCCGAAGACCGGGTCGATCTTTCCATCCGTGGCCTGGCGGGTGAAGTCGGTGCAGAAGCGGTCAAGGGAGGTGGTTCCCCGGGGAGCCTCGTCGCCGGCTGTGGGGCGGATGTCGGCCGCTTGCTCCGCCGAGCCTTGCGTGGCCGTGCCGAAGCGGGCAAGAAGCGTCTCCCGCCCCACAGGCATGAGGAGGTCCATGTAACGCCCCGCCGTGAGCTGAAGGGGACGAGCGAGAAGCGCCAGGAGCAGGGCGCCGGAGCGGACCTGCTCCTGGCCCAGATCGAGGGAGGCGATGAGCCACCCCTCCTGGAGCCACTCCAGGAGGGGTGGCGAGAAGACCGGCTTCCCCGAGTTGCCGGCGGGAAGCTCGTCGAGAACCCGGATGATCCCGCCCTTCACGGCCGCAGCGTCCACCTCGAAAGCCCGGAGGATCAGGGGAAGATCCCCCCCGGGCTCGTCCAAAAGCCGGGCCAGGAGGTGCTCCACGGTCACCTCGTAGTGGCCCCTGGCCACGCAGAGCCCCGCCGCCCCCTCCAGGGCGCCGGAGCAGTGGGGATTGAGGCGGGAGATGAGGGATTTGAGGTCAACGGTAAGCATGGTATGTCATATTCTCCTTGGAATTGGTTGGATGAAAAGCTGGCGGTTGCCGAGGTGGCTCCTTCCGGTCACTCTCCGCCGGAAAAGCTCACCGACATCCTCCCGACATCCTCCCCCGACGTCACCCACACGTCCCACCCGAGCCGGATGCCGCTGCCGAGCATTGCCGGCGGGGTTTCGCCGGGGGCGAGGACCAGCTCGATCTCGTAGGCGAGGGGATCGGTGACGTAGAGAGAAACGAGGAGGTCGAGGCGCTTCCGCTCCGGGGTGCTGGGGAGGAGCGCGGCAAAGCGGTCGCGGCCCAGGGGGCCCACCTCGATGCGGAACATGCCGGAGCGGTCCGGGATCTCGGATCCCACAAAGGCGTCCTCGCCGAGGGTGCCCACCGTGCCGAGGCGGGAGCGCTCCTCCGGCGGCACTGTCACGGTGCGGGGGACAGCGGAGATCACCTCCACCGGGGCGTCGAGGGCGTCGGCCAGGAGGGTCCGCAGCCCCAGGGCCGACCGGGGGTGCCGGGCGAAGAGCCCCAGGTGGCGCAGGAGCGACCGGGGTTCGGGAAGCCCTGCCCGGAGCGTCCCGTCGCCGTGGCCCCCCAGGGAGTGGAGCCGTTCCTCGATCGCGCCGTTCCGGTGCTCGTCCATTTGCAGAAAGAGGCGGTATTTTCGGGCGACATCCGCGAAGAGACCGTAGAGGTGCCGGTTCACGATGTCGAGGAAATCCCGGCTGGCGGTACTGTCCGTGGCCTCCTCGTCGATGAGCTCTTCGGTGTAGAAGGAGGGGAGGGGGGTCGCCTGGCCGTAGAGTCCCAGAAACGTGGCGGTGATCCGGTAGCCGTCGCCGCGCCGCTCGACTCCGGCCACGTCCGAGGCCGGAAAGCCGAAGGATAGCTTGGGGACCACCTCGACCGGCCGCCTGGTCCCGTCCCTCTCGGCGAGGAGCTCCAGGATCCGCAGCACCTGGAGGAAGGAGAACTCGTGCCCCCGGGCGAGGATCTCCCGTTCTAGAGGAGCGGCTGGTAGCCGGCTCTCGGTGGCCACTGGTACTCCTCTCCCCGCACGGTTTCGCGGATCGTAAGGCGCGTGAAGGTGTTGAGGGTGGCGCTTCCCGCCAGGAACTCGTCCAGGACCGAACCGAAGAGGAAGAGGTCTCCCGGCCCGGCGAAGTGGTCGCCCCGGGCGTCGATCCGGATTTCAAGCCCCCGCATGGGGGCGCCCCGCACGATGCGGTCCGTGGGCCGGGCTGTTACCCGCTCAATCCCCTCGATCCGGCGCCGGTTGGCCGCAAGCCGGGTCCGGTCGCCGCCGGGGAAGAGGTAGAGGGCGAGGCACTCCCGCAGGTTGTCGGCGTGGGCCAGAGAGAGGCGGCTCAGGGGGATTGCCGAGAGGAGCCTCCAGAGGAGGTTCGGCCCCAGGGGCGGGGGAACCGAGGGAGTGATGGGGGTGATGTTGCGGAACGAGGCGAAGGCCGGCACATCCCTGGTGGGCTCGCTGACATCGCCGACCCGGAGGCTTTCCGGGAGCCTGCCGTTGGTGCAGGTGAGGGAGACCGACAGGGTCGTCCCCAGGGACGGGACGCTCCCCGGCGGGTAGGCGAGGGAGAGCCGGACATCGCAGCCGTCCCTGAAGGGGGATGCTGCGATGGCGGTATGGTAGATGGGGCGGTCGGGAGCCGGCGTCCGGAACTGCTCGAAGGGAAAGAGGGGGTACTCCCGGGAGGTGCCGCGGTCGAAGGCGACGACCTGGTCCACGGAGAAAACCTCCGCGTGTTCGGGCGGTATCGTCGCCGGCCGCAGAAGGTGGTGCTCTTTCCGGTGGTCCAGGAGGATCGGGTTCGCATCGTGGGGAAAGAGATTGACGGCCGGGGCCGCGAAGAGGGCAACGCTCTCTCGGCTCACCCGGGGGGCCTGGGCCGGGGCGCTCCGCAGCTCGAAGGTGACACTGAACCGGGTGCCGGCGCCCCGCCCGGTCCACTGCTCCCAGCCGGTCAGATCGAGGAAGAAGAACCGGCGGGGGGCTGCCAGGTACTCCTGGAGCAGCCGGTAGCCGGGGAAGGCGTGGGACGGGTAGGGGATGAGGGGTTCGTCCCCGGCGAATCCCGCCGGTTTGAGGCAGGACGGCGGCAGGACGGCGCTCTTCCCCCCCTCGGCGGGGGTGATGATGATCCGGGAGAGGGAGCGGGAGAGGAGAAGGTGGAGCTCCGCCGCCTCGGCCTCCTCGGCCGCCAAGAAGAGCCGCAGGGACCGGGGGCTCCACTGGTCGAGGGTGGTCCCCGCCAGGGCCAGTTGCAGGGTCACGGCCGGTGGGCGGCCGGCCGGCTGGTCGAAGGAGGCGTCCCGAAGGGCCAGGGGATGCACCTCCACCGGGCTCGTGGTGCGGAAGAGGCAGCGGGTCCCCTCCACCGGCACCGAGGCGAGCCTCATTCCGGCCGGGATGGTCTGGGTCTGGACCAGGGAGGGCTTCGGCTCGAAGGCGACGATGGTGGTGGCCGGCACCGGCCGCAGGTAGTGGGGGGCCACCAGTCGCATCAGGTCGTGGACCAGCTCGGGGAAATCGTCGTCCAGCTTCTGGCGCAGAAGCGCCGTCTGGAAGGCGACCCCTTCCAGGAGCCGCTCCACGTCCGGGTCGGCCGAGGTCCCCCCCAGCATCGGCGCCAGGGCCGGGTGCATCCGGGCGAATTCAGACCCCAGTTCCTTGAGGCGGGCAAGCTCTTCCTGGTAATGGCGGGTAATCATCGCAATCCTCTATCGTTTCACGGCTATCTTGCCGTCGGTGTCCACCACGGTTTCGAAGCGGACTGTTCCCCCCCCGTCGCCGGCGGCATGGGCGATGATCTGGAAGCGGAGTGCCAGCACGTCGTCCTCCTGGGGAACGAAGGCGACCCGCACCCCCTGGAGCCGCGGCTCATAGGCAAGGATGGCCGCGCGGATGCTCTGTTCGATCTCCCGCACCGAGTCGGGGTAGGTCTGGAGGAAGTCGAGAAAGTCGGGTACCCCGTAGTCGGGGGCGATGGGGGTGCTCCCCTGGCGGGTGTTGAGGATCTGGCGCAGGTGGGCCAGGATCGAGTCCACGAGGCGGCCGTGGTCGGTGCGGCCGCGTCTCGACGGGTCCCGTTCGAAGGAGCGGATTCGTTCCAGAAGACGTTCTTCACGCATGGGACACTACCCTCGGGCCACCACCATCAACTCCGCCTCCAGGTCGGCGGGGGCGCTGGTCCAGTAGAGGGCAAGGGTGTGCTCCCGCTCCACCAGGGGCCACTGGTCGCTGGCGGCATCTACGGCGAAGTAGTGGGTGTCGGAGCGGCGCGGCAGCTCCTGGGGGGGAATCGGCAGGTGGCTCAGCTCGATGCCGGAAAGTGCCCGGGCCGCCAGGACCGGCAGGTGCTCCCGGGCGCTGAGCTTGGCAGCGGTCCCCAGGGAGGGGAGGAACGCGGTCGGCTCCTCCTTCGTCCGCAGGGCCAGGTAGTAGCGGTTCCCGCCGTCGAAGACCGCCGGTTTCAGCTCGGCGCTGAAGAAGGTGCCGTCGTGGAGAAGGCGGATCACGTAGTCGGGGCCGGCGGTGATCTCGTCCAGGAGCTGGGCAATCAGGTCCCGGGCCGCGGTGAAACAGTCTCCCAGGGCGCGGTGGTCATAGGGGGGAAGGAGGCGGACCCCGTCGTCCAGGTCCCCCATGGCGGAAACCCGCTCCGAGAAGGAGGTCAGCTCGCCGATGAGCTGGCGCAGGGCCCCGTAGGCGTCCCAGGGGTGGACCCGCCGGGCCTCGGTAAGGTGGAAGAGGAGCGGCACGTGGCGGTTCAGGGAGCGGAGCGCCAGGAGGTAGACCAGGTCCCGGGAGCCGAACTCGGCGTTCTGGACCCCCCGCTGCTTCTTGTGCTCCTCCAGCTGCCGCCCCCGGGCCGCCACCTGGTCCCGGATCTCCCGCACGACGCGGAAGAGGGGCTCGCTCGTTTCCAGGGCGAGGCAGGGGGGGATGAAGCGGCGGGAGAGGCGCACCTCGGCACCGAAGCGCTCCAGCCGGGCCACGGGAATAAGGTGCCAGTCCCCTAGCTGTTCCCGCTCGCTGTCCCAGAAGATCTTCAAAACGTGGCGAAGCCGCTTCACCTGCCCCGGAGGGCCGCCCGTGTGGAGGTCCCGGGCCTCCTCCGGGTCCATGGGAGCGGCGAAGCGGGTGGAGACCGATGCAAGCCCCTCCAGGCGCTCCACCGTCGTCACGTTCTCCCCCGCTTCCTGCCACTTGCGGATGCCCACGGAGACCATGAGGGGTCTGTCCCCCTCAAGCCAGGCACCGTTGAAGGAGCGGGGCTCGCAGAGGGCGTTCTCGCCCATGACCGCCCAGGTGCCGTCGGGGAAGAGGAATTCCCCCGAGAGGATGCTGAAGATTCCGGTGCCGAGGGCGCTCTCCTCGATTTCAAGTTTCCCGGCACCCCAGAAATGGGGGTGGAGATGGCGGAAGAGGGGCGAGAGGCGCCCCTGGATCGAGAGGTCGAGAAGCTGGAAATGCTGGGGCTGGAGAAAGAGCCCCTGGTGCCAGTGAAGGGGTGGATGGGCGGTCATGGCTTTTCGGTCTCCTCCTTCACGTCCTGGATCTCCTGGGGTCCGAGGAGGAGTTTCATGTCAATCCTTCCCGGCTTCACGATCTTCGTCCGGCTGAAAAACCCCGTGGTCTCCTCCACGGAGGGGATGGTGGAGAGCCGTGCCGACCGATCCTTGTCAAGGCGGTAGTAGCCGGCAACGAACCCCACGTAGCGGGCCCCTTCGGCCCGGTCCAGGGACTCGTTCAGCTCCTGCCCCGGCTGGATCACGAGGCGCTTTGCGGTCGCCACTCCCGGATCGAACCGGCCGCACTCCAGGAGCTTCGACATGCCGTCGGGCTCGGAGCGGAACTGGTTGAAGGCGTTGGGGTCCCTGAGCTGGTAAAGACAGGCAACGAGGGCGTGGGGGCTCTTCTGGAAGAGATTCAGCTGCGGGTCACCCTTCAGGGTGACGGAGATGGCATCCTTCTCGTAGCCCCAATCCAGCGGAGGCGTTGCCTTCGGGGTGGATGTGCAGGAACAAAGCGATGCTATGGCGGATACATAGAGCAGCAAAGCGGCTCGACGCTTCATGGGCTTCTCCTATGGATGGTGTCGTCGGCAAGAGATAGGACAGACGGGTGGGGAGGAAATGAGATATTCCTAAGTTTGCCAAAAATAAAAAAATTCTTATTATCATTTTTCATGTATGCATGTCAATCAGCTTGCATTGACGTGGGGCAAGTAACGGAGCACTACTGTGTCATTGCTGGCGGCGCAGCGAAGGCCAAAGGGGGCAGAATTGTGATCTGACGGCGTGAAAAGAGTAGAGACTTTGCTAAAGTTGACAGGCGTATCTATCTGTTGCCGGTGAGGTGGCCATGAGTACCCATGATTCCCCTGTTCACATCGTTGTCGTAGGGTGTTTGATTCGAAACGAGCTCGGAGAGATCCTGTTGATCCGGCACCATAAACGTGGCTGGGAAATCCCGCAGGGGCGTGTCGAGGCAGGGGAAGGGATTGTCGATGCGCTTCGCCGGGAGGTGAGAGAGGAGACGGGTGTCGAGATTAAACCGGGACCCCTTGCAGCCGTCTGGTCCAAGGTTTCACCTCCTGCGTCGCTAATCCTCACGTTTCTGGCAGACTATGCGGACGGTGAACTGGCTCCCAGCGATGAAACGCCGGAACTGGGATGGTTTAGCGAGAGCGAAGGGGTGGAGCTGATTGCTCACCCCGTGACGCGGGACCGGCTCAGGGCGCTTCTGGACTATTCGGGAACGGTTGCCTGTTTCTCGTACGCAACCAATCCATACAAGCTGTTGGGAAGTTTGGGGCAGCCATAGCCGCTAGCTATTCCATCCCTAGCCGGTTCATCTTTTTGTATAAAGCGGTGCGATGGATCCCCAGCATGCGTGCGGTCAGCGCCCGGTTCCCACCCGCCGCCTGCAGGGCCGATTCTATGGCGGCCCGCTCCGCCCGGGCTGTCTGTTCTTCCAGGGTGCCGGAGACCGCGACGGTCTGTCCCTTGTTAAGCGCCGGCGGCAGGTGGTGGGGCTCTATGGTCAATCCCTGGGATTTCCAGGCCATCTGGCGCATGACCCCGCGCAGTTCCCGCACATTGCCGGGCCAGTCGTGGGACATCAACGCCTCGGTGGCCCCGGCGGAAATCTTGAGCATCGGCAGCTCTTCGCGGCGTGATACTTCCGCCAGAAAATGCTTCGCCAGCAGCGGAATGTCTTCCGGCCTGGACCTGAGGGGGGGGATCTCGAGGGGGAACTCGTTGATGCGGTAATAGAGATCGGCGCGGAACCTGCCTTTGTTGACGTTTGTCATGAGATCGCGGTTCGTTGCGGCCACCAGGCGAAAGTCGACGGGGAGCGGCGCCGTGCCTCCCAGGCGGTCTATCTTGCGCTCCTCAAGCACCCGCAGCAGCTTGGCCTGACTGTCGAGGGGGAGTTCACCGATCTCATCGAGAAAAAGGGTCCCGCCGCACGCGAGCTCGAACTTGCCGGGCTTCCCCTTTTTCCTGGCGCCGCTGAAGGCCCCTTCTTCGTAGCCGAACAGTTCCGATTCGATCAGGTCGCGGGGGATTGCGCCGCAGTTTACCGCGATGAAAGGCCCCTTGCTCCTTCTCGAAGCTTCGTGGAGCGCCTGGGCGAACAGTTCCTTGCCGGTCCCGCTCTCGCCCAGGATCAGCACCGTCGCGCCGGAGTCGGCCACGCGGCGTGCCTGTTCGATGAGTGCCAGCATTTCCTTGTTTTTGGTGAGGATGTTGTGGAACGAACAGCGCTTCCCCCGCATTTCATCCAGCAGGGTCTCGAAACGCTCCACCTGGAGCTCCATGGTCCGCACCTTGGTCACCAGCTTTTCCACCTGTTCCGTGCTCTTGAAGAGAATTCTCCCGAAAGCGCCCATCACCTTGTTGTCCCGCCGGATGGGAAGATTCACCGTAACCTTGGTCTTGCCGTGCAGGTCGACGACCTGGGCGTGTTCGGCCACGCCGGTGCGGGCCACCTCCGACAAATGGCTGGCCGGCGCAATGGCTGACAGGTCGAGCCCCCGCCCGCCCCCGACTTCCAGCCCCAGCCACTGCTCGTTGGAAGGGCTGAGCAGGGTGACCTTCCCGGTGTTGTTGACGACTGTCAGTCCCTCGTAGGGGTTGTCGAGGACCATTTTCACCATCTCTTCATTCAGGCAGCACTCTCCGTACGGCCCCAGTATATGGTCCGCAGCCCGGACATGCCGGATTACCAGCAGTTCCACCCGCTGCCGCCCCTCCGCCTGCACGAACCACTTTCTCCCCCAGAAGGTCCATTCCCCCTCTTTCAGTTCCCGCAGCTTATCGGGAGGAAAATCACCCTCTCTGAACTCCAGGTTCGTCGTGTCGAAAAACTCCCGGTTCAGCGCGGCAATGCGGCCTGATGCGTCGAGGAGGACGATGCCGCATCTGCAGTAGTCTGCTTTGAGGAGCAGTGAAGCGGGGGTGGCTGTATCCATTGGTCGACATGTCTCCTTTTGGGTTCATTGCGGCAAAATCAGCCGTCTGTCCGGGGCGGCGGGCCGAGTGTGTATACGTCTGTCTACACGTGTTGGAATATAACAAATCGTTTTCAATGTGTATACAACAAAAATACGGTTAAATATTAATATGTTGCGATGTTATTGTGATTGTTGGCTTTGTTGGCACAAGTGTTGGATATAAAGACGTTATAAAAAACAAAATGCCTGCGTCGGCATGAGGAGGGACGAATGTTTAATACCAGCGAAGAAATACGCATTGTGACGGAAACCATACGCCAGGCAGCACGGGAGCAGATTGCCCCCGTGGCCGCATCCATCGACGCGACCGGTGAGGTTAACGGCGAGGTGGTGTCGCTGTTGTGGGATCTGGGGCTCATGACCCTGGTGTTTCCGCCGGAGTATGGCGGCGCGGAACAGAGCCAGGGGACGCTGCTCTGCACGGCAGTGGAAGAGATCGCGCGCCACTGCGCCTCATCCTCCTTAATGCTGATCATACAGGCCGTCGGCAGTTTCCCGCTGCTTCACGGCGGCAGCCGGGAACTCCTGGAGCGGGTGCTCCCCCGGATTGTGGAGAGGCGGGAGTTGGCCGCCTATCTGGTCTCCGAGCCGGGGGCCGGGTCCGATGTCGGCTCCATCCGCACCACGGCGGTCAGGGACGGCAACGAGTACGTCATCTCCGGCACCAAATGCTTCTCTACCAACGGGCCGGTGGCCTCCTACTACACCGTCCTGGCGCGTACCTCCGAGAACGGCCGCAACGGCCTCAGCTTTTTCCTGGTGGATGCCGGTACTCCCGGACTCAAGGTGGGAAAAATCGAAAAGAAGCTGGGCCAGCGCGGGTCAAAGACCTCTGAGATGTATCTCGACGAGGTGCGGGTTCCGGCCGGCAACCTCCTCGGCGAAGAGAACAAGGGGTTCCTCCTCGCCATGAAGGACTTCGACATGTCCCGTCCCGCCATCGGCGCCCAGGCCCTGGGCATCGCCGAAGGGGCCTTCGACCAGATGGTGAAGCATTCCCGGGAGAGGAAGACCTTCGGGCAGCCGCTCTGCGAGCACCAGATGATCCAGCAGATCATCGCCGACAGCGCCACCAAGATAGAGGCGGCGCGCGGCCTTATCTACCGGGCCGCGGCCCTCTACGACCAGGGGCGGCGCAATACCAAGCTCGCCTCCATGGGAAAGCTCTTCGCCTCCGACGCAGCCATGCAGATCACCACCGACGCCATTCAGGTCTTCGGCGGCTATGGCTACATGCAGGACTACCCGGTGGAACGGATGTTCCGGGACGCCAAGCTGACCCAGATATTTGAGGGGGCCAACCAGATTCAGCGGCTGGTCATCGCCCGGGAGATACTGAAAGAGGCCGCCTGACCCCGGACGCGTGAATTTTCGCACTGATAAAAGGAGAGATCCCATGAAACATCTTACCGAAGAACAGAAACTGACGCTGGACATGGTGCGCGACGTGGCGACCCGCGAGATCGCGCCCCGGGCGCTGGAGCTCGACGAGAAATCGCTCTTTCCGGAGTACGCCCGCGACCTCTTTGCGAAGTTGGGGCTCCTCAACCCGCTCCTCCCCGCGGCATACGGCGGCACGGAGATGGGTGTCCTGACACTGGCCCTGATTCTCGAGGAACTGAGCCGCGTCTGCGCCTCCACCGCCCTCCTCCTCATCGCCCAGACCGACGGCATGCTCCCGATCATCCACGGGGGGAGTCCGGAGCTGAAAGAGCGCTATCTGCGCCGGTTCACGGGTGAATCCACCCTGCTGACCGCCCTGGCCGCCACCGAGCCGGCCGCCGGTTCAGACCTCCTCGCCATGAAGACCCGAGCCGAGCGCAAGGGCGACAAGTATGTCATCAACGGGCAGAAGTGTTTCATCACCAACGGCTCGGTGGCCGACGTCATCGTCGTGTACGCCTATACCGACCCGGAGAAAGGGTCCAAGGGGATCAGCGCCTTCGTCGTGGAGAAGGGGACCCCGGGGCTCGTCTACGGCCGCAACGAATCGAAGATGGGGATGCGTGGTTCCATCAACTCCGAGCTCTTCTTTGAGAACATGGAGGTCCCGGCGGAAAACATCATCGGCGCCGAAGGGACCGGCTTTGCCAACCTCATGCAGACCCTCTCCACCAACCGCGTCTTCTGCGCGGCCCAGGCCGTCGGCATCGCCCAGGGGGCTTTGGATATCGCCATCAGGCACACCCAGGATCGGGTGCAGTTCGGCAAGCCCATCGCCCATCTTGCGCCGGTTCAGTTCATGATCGCCGACATGGCAACGGCGGTGGAAGCCTCGCGGCTGCTGACCCGGAAGGCGGCGGAACTCCTCGATGACGGAGACAAGAAGGCGGTGCTCTACGGCAGCATGGCCAAGACCATGGCGAGCGACACCGCCATGCGGGTGACCACCGATGCCGTGCAGGTGCTCGGCGGCTCCGGCTACATGAAGGAAAACGGCGTGGAGCGGATGATGCGGGACGCCAAGCTGACCCAGATCTACACCGGGACCAATCAGATAACCCGCATGGTGACGGGGAGGGCCCTGCTGTTCCAGTAAAAGGGTAACAACAGGAATGTATCGTGACATCAGGCGAATAGCCTTAAGAGTGGAGAAAGAGAATGGCTAGGACAAATGTGATGATCGCCGAGACCTTTCCGGAATATCTGGTCGACCACAACCTGATCGACGGTGAGGTGGAGAGCCTCTGCAACGGCATGGTCCGGTACGAGAAACGGCCGGCCCGTCGCCGTGACGGGTCGGTGGCGGAGGGGCTCTACAACGCCTGGATCATCTTCAACAATCCCAGGCAGTACAACTCCTATACGACCGACATGGTCAAGGCCGCCATCCTTGCGTTCCGGCGGGCCTCCGTCGACCGCGAGGTGAACGCCGTGGTCTTTACCGGCGTGGGGGACAAGGCGTTCTGCACCGGCGGCAACACCAAGGAGTACGCGGAGTACTACGCCGGCAACCCCCAGGAGTACCGGCAGTACATGCGGCTGTTCAACGACATGGTCTCCGCCATCCTCGGCTGCGACCGGCCGGTCATCTGCCGCGTCAACGGCATGCGGATCGGCGGGGGGCAGGAAATCGGCATGGCCTGCGACTTTTCCATCGCCCAGGACCTGGCCAAGTTCGGCCAGGCCGGCCCCAAGCACGGTTCGGCCGCCATCGGCGGTGCAACCGACTTTCTGCCGCTCATGATCGGCTGCGAGCAGGCCATGGTCTCCGGCACCCTCTGCGAGCCCTTCTCGGCCCACAAGGCGGCCCGGCTCGGCATCATCGCCGACGTGGTGCCGGCCCTCAAGGTGGGGGGGGAATTCGTCGCCAACCCCACCGTCGTCACCGACCGGATGCTCGACGAGTACGGCCGTATCGTCCACGGCGAATTCAAGACCGGCGCCGACTTCAAGGCGGGACAGGTCCGGATCAAGGAAGGGGAGATTGATCTGAGCCTCCTGGACCAGAAGGTGGAAGAGCTGTGTGCCAAGCTCCTGGAGACCTTCCCCGAGTGCATGACCAAGAGCCTGGAAGAACTGCGCAAGCCAAAGCTCCAGGCGTGGAACCTGAACAAGGAAAACTCCCGCGCGTGGCTGGCGCTCAACATGATGAACGAGGCCCGCATCGGCTTCCGGGCTTTCAATGAAGGGAGCAAGGAGGGCGGCCGCGAGATCGACTTCGTCAAGCTGCGCCAGGGGCTGGCCAAAGGCACGCCCTGGACCGAGGAGTTGATCGAACTATAAAACAAACGGGGGTATCGGTTATGGAAAGCGTAAAAAATGCCAAGCGCAGCTATGAAAAGGAGTACCGGCAGAAAGTCTGTTCGCCGGAAGAAGCCGCGGCAGTCGTCAAGTCGGGGGATTATCTCTGCTTCCCCATCAGCGTCGGGGAGCCGACGCTCTTCGTGAGGGCGTTGGCGGCCCGCAAGCACGAGCTGGAAGGGGTCGTCATCAACCAGCAGCATCACCTCTGCCCCGATTACTTCACGGAGGATTCGGCTCCGCACATAAAGGTCAACGCATGGTTCACGAGCCACGTCTCCCGCGAGGCGGTCCAGAAGGGGTGGGCGGATTTCGTTCCCAACTATTTCCATGAAGTTCCCCGGCTGTTGCGTGATTACTGGCCCGTCGACGTGGCCGGGACGGTGGTTTCTCCCATGGACGAGCACGGCTACTTCACCTGCAGCCTCTCCGTCGCCTACACCATGGAGGCGGTCAAGAAGGCAAAGAAAGTGGTGGTGCAGGTGAACCCCCAGGCCCCCCGGACCCACGGCAACTGCCACATTCACATCTCCGAGGTGGACCACATCATCGAGTGCGACGAACCCCTTGCATCCCTGACCATCCCCCCCATCACGCCGATTGAAGAGTCTATCGGCGGCTATATCTCGGAACTTGTGGAGGACGGTTCATGCCTGCAGCTCGGTTGGGGAGGCATACCGAATTCGGTCTGCAAGGCGCTGCTGCACAAAAAGGATCTGGGGATACACACCGAGCTCCTTTCCGACGGCATGGTGGACCTGATGCTCAGCGGGGCGGTCAACAACTCCCGCAAGCAGACCCATACCGGCAAGACCGTCGCCACGTTCGCCCTCGGCACCAGCCGGCTCTATGAGTTCATGAACGAAAACCCGCGGATAGAGATGCACCCGGTGGATTACGTCAACTATCCCCACAACATCGGCAAAAACGACAACGTGGTGTCGATCAACGCCACGCTTGAGGTGGACCTCCTCGGCCAGTGCTGTTCCGAGTCGTTCGGGCATCTGCAGTACAGCGGAACCGGCGGCCAGGCCGATTTCGTCCGCGGATCGAATATCTCCAACGGCGGCAAAGGCTTCATCACTACGGCGGCCACCGCCAAAAACGGAACCATATCACGCATCGTCCCGACCTTGGCGCCGGGAGCATCCGTCACCACCGGGAAGAACGATGTGGATTATGTGGTCACTGAGTTCGGGGTCGCCAAGCTCCGGGGGCAGACGGCCCGGCAGCGGGCCCTTAACCTGATCAGCATCGCACACCCCGATTTCCGGGGCGAACTCACCGAGGCGGCCAGAAGGATGAACCGAATTTAGAGTCTGGCGGTGCATGAGCATTGCATTCCCGCAATCGGTTGGGAGGGGGTAGGTAATGAGATGCAAATTGATGTTCTGTGCAACGGCGTCGGTAATGCTTGCGGCGCCGGTATCGGCCCAGGAAGTTCCACAGCAGTCTCCGCCTGCGTATAACTGTGATTTTGAGCCGGCCTGCGAGGTGAGCCCCGGCATCTATGGGAATATGGCGTCACCTGTCACGAGCAAATTCAAACTGTCGATCGGCGGCTTTGTAAAGCTCGATTATGTGTACAACTCCGTCAATCTGGGGTCCGCAAACGGTATCGGCCTTGTGGCGACGCTGCAACCCAACGGCATTCCCAAAACCAGCTCGGTTGCGGCGCAGCAGGATCAATCCCTCTTCTCCGCCCGACAGAGCCGCATCTGGTTCAAGGCCGAAGGACCGACATTTCTAGGCGCCAGGACGGGCGCACTGATCGAGACCGATTTTTTCGGCTCCGGCGGCAGCAGCAATGAAACCGCCACCATGCGGATCAGGCTTGCTTACGGCACACTCGACTGGGCAAACACTCAAATCCTCTTCGGACAGTCCTGGGATCTCTTCGGGCCGGCGGCGGCATCCACCGTCGACTTCGGCCAGGGGCAGACCGCCGGCAACCCCACTACCCCCCGCGTTCCCCAGTTACGGGTGACGCAGAAAGTGAAGCTGAGCGAACAGAACTCTCTCAAGCTCATCGCGGCGCTGCAGAATCCGGTGCAGGACAGCAACACCGCAAACGGCACTGCGGGGGAATCCTGGGGAGCCAAGCCCAACATTGCCGGACAGGCAATGCTTGTCAGCAAGGCGCTCGGCGTTGCTCCCGGATTCTGGGGGCTCCCCATGAACCAGTTGACGGTTGGATTGTTCGGCCTTTACGGTAATCAGGAGATAGCGGGCAACGGGGGAACGGTTGATTCGTGGGGATACGGCCTGTACGCGTTCGTGCCGGTTCTGAGGTCCGCGGATGGCAAAAGCAGGGCCATGACCGCCTCCTTTGAAGGGCAGGCGTACCGGGCCGCCAACATGTCGTTCAACTATGCGACCGTCAGCCCGTTAATCGGCCCGCAGGGGGACAAGACCGGCGCCAAGGGGTACGGCCTGTTCGGGCAGATGATATTCTATCCGACCCAGAATCTGGGCATCACCGCCGGGTACGGCATGAGGGGTGCGGAAAATTTCGCAAGTTATACCCGGAGCGGCATCAAGGACTTCCAGAAATCAAATTCCCAGGCCTTTGCCAATATCGCCTACGACCTCAACGCCGCCGTCAGGGTTGCAACGGAGTATCAATATGTGAGCACCCGGTACGGCAACGTTACCGCAGGCACTTCTGATTTCGGGAAGGCGAACGTGTTCCGTTTCTCGATGATCTACTTCTTCTAGCAGTTTGCTTTGGGAGAGAGGGCAGGAATTCAAATGAATTCCTGCCCTTCTTGCTGTCAACCTGTTGATATTTTAGTGTTTAGCTGCTTTTGCCACGCCGTAGCCGGTGGTCTGCCGGACAAAGAGTTCTTCGAACATCTCCTCCTCACGCCGGTTTCGGAAGAGAAGGGTGGCAACGATAGTCACGAGGAAGCCGATCGGCACCGAGACAATGCCCGGATTTTTGAGTGGGAAAAGCGGGGCATCGAGCCCCACCAGCGAGGTGCCATTCTTGTTCTGGGCATAGTCAAGCCGCGCTTTTTCCAGGGCCTTCAGCTCCTTTTCGGCCAGCACCGCCCCTGCAGCCTGCTTTTTCTCCATTGCCAGGACGACCTTCTGGGCGTCGGCGGCGATTTTTTTCGGGTAGGTCATGTTGGGTGAAACCATCAGTACGGCGATGGTTACCACCGTACCGACAACCAACCCGGCGATGATGCCCGCGGAATTGAAGCGCTTCCAGAAGAGCGCGAAGATGAGGACCGGGAAATTGGCCGAGGCGACAACGGCAAGGGCCAGACCCACAAGCTGGGCGATGTTCAGGTTTTCGCAGGCAATGCCGAGCACGATGGCAACGGCGCCGACAAAGAAGGACGCAACCCTCGCCACCTTTATCTGCGTGCCTTGATCTGCCTTGCCCCCCTTGACGACATTGACATAGAGGTCGTGGGCGATGGCCGCCGATGACGCAAGAACCAGCCCCGATACCACCGCCAGGATGGTGGCAAATGCAACGGCACAGACGAACGCCAGCAGCAGGTCACCGGCAATGGTTCCGGCGCCGCCCCCCACATACTGGGCAATCATCAGCCCCGCCATATTCCCCCCCTTGTCAAGGGCGGTGATCTGCTGGGGGGTAACATAGAGGGCCGCGCCGAATCCCAGGAACGAAACCATGATCAGGAAGGCGCCGATCAGGAACATGGAAACGACCACGCTTTTTCGCGCTTCCTTGGCGTTGGGGACGGTAAAAAAGCGCATCATCACATGGGGCAGACCTGCGGCCCCAAGAATCCAGGCAAGGCCGAGCGATATCTGGTCCAGCGGGTTCTTGAAGAACAGCCCCAGCTCCAGGAACCGCTGGCCGTAGTCGAAACCCGGCTCGGCGGTGGTATGTTTCATGACCCCCCGCACATGGTCCTGAATCGCCTGGCTCGCTGCCACGCTGTCGAAGAAACCGAGCAGGTTGAATCCGGATTTCCAGAGGATTGCGATGCTCAGCACAAGACCGGTGAACATGAGGAGCGCGGCCTTGATGATCTGCACCCAGGTGGTGGCCTTCATCCCTCCCAGGGCCACATAGACGATGATCAGGGCGCCGACGCCGATGATCGAAGCCTTGTAGGGGATGCCCAGCAGCAGCTGCATCAGCTTGCCGGCCCCGACCATTTGCCCGAGAAGGTAGAAAATCGAGACGACCACGGCAGAGAGGGAAGCGACCGCACGGACCGCTTTTGATGACGAGCGAAAGGCAAGGATATCTCCGAGGGTATACTTGCCGGCATTGCGGCAGGGTTCGGCAATGATGAGCAGGATGGTCAGGAAGCTGATGATGATTCCCACCGAATACATGAAGCCGTCGGGGCCGAAGAGCGACATCAGCCCCGTAATCCCGAGGAAGGTGGCGGCGGAAAGGAAATCTCCCGCAATGGCCCAGCCGTTCTGCATCCCCGAGATGCCGCCGCCGGCGGCATAATAATCGGCAGCGGTACTGGTGCTCTTCGACGCCCAGACGACAATCCCCGCCGTGGCGGCGATGATCACCAGGAACATGCTGATGGTGAACCCCCGGTTGGTCTGCATCTTTTTGGGCGCGGCGGCCGGGGCTTTTGCAGCCGTGGCGCCGGGGTTGTTCGGAGTGGCGGGGAGGGCCGAAGGAGCAGCAACTGCGGGCGTCTGTGTCGAGGCAACCGCCACCGTCTGGGGAGTTGGCTTGGCCGGAGGAGTTGCCGCCAGGGCCCATGAACCGAAAACGGAACCGATCACCAAAGAAAAAAGTAGTGTTCTCATTGAGATTTCTCCTTAATGATCAATTCGACCAGTTCTTTCGTGAGAGGATCAAATTCCTTATTCGATTTGCGGGTGTAGTAAACGGCGATGGCCCACGACAAAACGAACTGGAACAGACAAAACAGATAACCGAAATTCAGCCTGCCGATTACCTTCGTATTAAAGAGTCCCGGCGCGGTAATTGCTCCGATAAGCAAGAGAAAGTACGACGTCGCCCCCACAACCCATAATCCCACCAGAAAGCGCATTTTTGCCCGGTGCAGTTCCACAAATTTCGGATGACTGGCGATGGCTGCCCAATTGATTTCCATTTCTGCCATTGGTCTCCCCCTTGTTCTTTGAACGTCCACGATTCCCTATCAGTTATTCATTACACCCCTTGAAACTACCCGCACCTCCTCGTCATTATTCCGTCCCTGGGCTTCCGCCTATTTGGATTCGAGGGCCTTTACCAGGCCGCGGATCATGTTGTTGTACGGCGTCGGCATCCCGGCCTGGGCTCCATATTCGATAATCTTGCCGTTGATGAAGTCGATCTCCGTCCTACGGCCGGCCTCAAGATCCTGCAGCATGGACGGCTTATGGTTTCCGGCGCTTTTGAGGTAATTGATGCAGTACGGGTAAAAGTCGGAACCGAGGGAAAATTCGTTGGCCCGGGCCACGGCAACGCCTTCCTTGATCAGGGCATCGACCAGATCGGAGAGCATGGGGTCGATGGTGATCTCGATCATGGTTTTGCGGGTTACCGCGCAGATGGCGTTCATGCACGAGTTCATCACCGACTTGCGCCAGACCATGTCCGTGATCTTGTCGGTGTGCCCCGTATCGAGCCCGCAGGCGGTGAAGACGTTGCAGATGCCGACGGCCGCATCCCGGGACTGGGGGTCGAGTTCCTGGATAAAGTGCGGGCGATGATGGAAGGCAAGCCGGATATGGCACGGGCCCACCGGAACGCAGCCGTAATTGACGACCCCCCGCATGACGTTCTTGCGGCCGAGATGCTCCGCCAGCACCAGTTCGGTGTCGATACCGTTCTGCCAGCTGATGACGTAGCGCCCCTCGGCCACAAATCCTTCCAGGGCGGAAGCGATCAGGGGCAACGCCGTGGCCTTGACCGTAACGACTATGACATCGGGCGGATCGTTGACGAGATCGTCCACGCTGGTGGTAACCCGTGTCACCTTGGCCTGCAGGTTGTCGACCCCTTCCAGGATTATCCCCCGATCCAGGGCCGGTTCGAGAAGACTCGGGATTACATCGCAGAGTGTGACGTCATACCCCCCCTTGGCGAGAAAGGCGGCCACGGTCGCCCCCACCGGTCCGGCGCCGATCACTGCAAATTTCGTTGGTTTGTAATTGCTTGTTTCCATAGGTGACTCCTTGAGACCGGTCTGAACCACGGGCGACTAACCGGGATTTTCAAGCATGCCGAAGGACTCCGCATCGAGGATCTTGATGTTGCTCCCCTGCATGATCCTGATTGCCCGGTCATTGTCGCTGAAGCGGAAGATCATCACCGCCTTTCCCGCCGACGGGCCGGTGCCGGCAAAGGCGTACATGTAGTCCACGTTTATCTGGCTATCCAGAAACAGCTTGAGGACCGTGCCGGACAGGCTGCCCGGGACATCTTCGATCTCCACGGCAACCACATCGTCAACACGCGCGGGAATCTGTTTTTCCATCATCACCTTGCGGGCTTTGGCCACATCGGAGACCAGAATGCGGAGGATACCGAACCCGGCGGTATCGCAGATGCTGAGTGACCTCAGGTTGATCCCCGCGTCGCCCAGTGCTTGGGTGGCCTCATGGAGACGGCCCGGGGCGTTATCGAGAAATACGGAAAGCTGTTTCAACTTCATGGGAACCTCCCGGGTGCGCGGGGCGGCGCGGACCGCCCCGCGATGATCAGGCAGCGGCACCTCCGCCACGGAGCGCCTTCAGGTTGACCTCGACCCCTTTATCCTTGGAGAGGGCTGAAACGACCCCTTCGACGACCTGCGCATCGATGGGGAGCTTTTTCAGCACGGAGCCGACCATGACCATGTTGACCGCCTTGGCGTTGCCGGCCTGTTGCGCAATGGCAAGCGCATCAATGCCGTGGGCCCCGCCGCATGCCCTGGAAATCTGCTCCTCCACATCGGCGGGATAGGTCGCCAGCCCGGAGGCCACGGTACTGGGATTGATGGTGCCCTTGTTGTAGACCAGCATGCCGCCGGGCTTGAGATAGTGCACGTAGCGCAACGCTTCCAGCGGCTCGAAGGAAATCAGGATGTCGGCGCTCCCCGGCATAACCACCGGCGAATACACCTTGTCCCCGATGCGCACGAAGGAAATCACGCTCCCCCCCCGCTGGGCCATGCCATGCACCTCGTTCTGCTTGACATCCATGCCGCTCGCGAGGGCGCTTTCGGCAAGCACCTTGGAGGCCATCAGGACCCCCTGCCCGCCGACACCGGCAATAACGATATTGAAAACGTTCATCATCTCCTCCAGTTCTCAGGCTTCTGACATCGCGTCGAATTTACAGAGTTGTGCGCACACACCGCATCCGTTGCAGATATTGGGGTCGATGCCCACTTTCGGCTTTTCGCCGGATGAGGTCAGCCCCAGCGCCACACAGGAGGCCTTGAGGCAGGCGCGGCACCCGGTACATTTGTCCTGATCAACTGCGTACAGGGGCTTTTTCACCCGGTAGCGGAGGATGCAGGGATTTCTGTCCACGAGGACGTAGGGGCCGGGGGTTTCCAGCCCTTTCCTGATGGCCGCCTCGGTCTCCTCGAGGTTATAGGAGTTTATCTCGACGACATTGTCGATCCCGAGCACCTTGACCAGGTCCACCATGTTCACCTGTTTGGCCGGCTCCCCCTGCAGGATCTGACCGGAGCCGGGATTTTCCTGGCCGCCGGTCATGCCGGTGGTGCGGTTATCCATGATGATGACCAGGGCACTGCCGTTGTTGTAGGCCATGCTCAACAGGCCGGTGATCCCTGAATGGAAGAACGTCGAATCGCCGATGACGGCAACCGGTTTTTCCGCTCGCCCGGCAATCTCGTTGACCTTGGCCATGCCGTGAGCGGCGCTGATGCTCGCCCCCATGCAGATGCAGGTATGCATGGCGCTCAAGGGGGGGAGGGCCCCCAGCGTATAGCATCCGATGTCGCCGGAAACGTAGACCTTCAGCTTGCTCAGGATGGAGTACAATCCGCGGTGAGCGCAGCCGGGGCAGAACGTGGGGGGGCGTTGCGGGAGGTTCTCCACGGGAGCCGTGGCCGCGGCCGTAATCGGCGCTCCTGCCGCGGCCCGGACGATGTCGGCGCTGACCTCGCCGCAGAGGGAAATCCTGTCCTTGCCGATATGGACCGGTATCCCCATGGCCCGGATCTGCTCCTCAAAGATGGCGTCCATCTCCTCGACGACCATCAGGCGTTTGACCTTGCCGGCAAACTCCCGGATTTTTTTCTCCGGCAGCGGGTGAACCAGGCCGAGCTTGAGGATCGAGGCGGCGGGAAACGCCTCCTTCACGTGCTGATAGGAAATGCCGGAGGTGACGATGCCGAGGTCGGTGTCCCCCATCTCCACCCGGTTAAGGGGCGAGGTCTCGGCGAATTCCTGCAGTTTGAGCAGGCGCTCTTCGACCGTCACATGCTTGATCTTGCCGAAGTTGGGGAGCATCACGTACTTGGGGACGTTTTTCTCCCACGCGCCAACCTTCGGCTCGATTTTCCCCTTCGGTTCCACGATCCCCTTGGCATGGGAGATCCTGGTGGTGGTGCGGAGCATGACCGGGGTGTCGAACTGCTCGGAGATCTCGAACCCGGCCCGGACAAAGTCGTACGCCTCCTGGGAATCGGCCGGGTCCAGCATCGGGATCTTGGCAAACTTCGCGTAATTCCGGCTGTCCTGTTCATTCTGGGACGAATGCATCCCCGGATCATCGGCGGCCATGAGAATCAGGCCGGCATTCACTCCGGTATAGGTCAGGGTCATGAGCGCATCGGCGGCTACGTTCACCCCCACATGCTTCATGGTGGCCAACGATCTGCCGCCGGCAAGGGATGCGCCGATTGCCGATTCGAGGCCGACCTTTTCATTGGGTGCCCATTCGCAGTACACATTGCCCAGGCGGGCCACCTCTTCAAGGGTCTCGGTGCTGGGCGTTCCGGGATAGCCGGAGGCAAAGACACCGCCCGAGTCCTCAAAGCTCAGGGCTATTGCTTCGTTGCCGGAGATAATTTTTTTCATAGGCGATATTCCTTCTCGTTCTGGCTGTAGTTACGCAAAGTTGTTGTCGCGGGAAGCTCCGGCAAGCCGGAGGGAGATCCCTCCCGATCATTATGCCGGCAGGTACTTCAGCTCCTTTGCCTTTTCGGTCAGTTCGTCCCGGAATCGGGGATGGGCTACGTTGATCAGCGACTGGGTGCGCTGACGGACGCTCTTGGCGTACAGATCCGCCACCCCGTACTCCGTTACGAGGTAACGGACATGGTTGCGGCTGGTAACGACGCCGGCGCCGTGTTTCAGGAGCGGAGTGATCTTGCTGACTACGGTTCCGTCCTTCATCGTTGAGGTGCTCGGCATCGTGATCACGGCCACGCCATCCTTGGAGCGGGACGCACCATAGACGAAGTCCATCTGTCCCCCCACCGCGGAATACATCCTCGGGCCGATGCTGTCGGCGCAGATCTGCCCGGTGAAATCCACCTCGATCGCCGCATTCACCGAGACCATGCGGTCGTTCTTCGCGACCACGAACGGGTCATTGACGTACTCGGTGCGGTGCAGTTCGATCATGGGATTGTTGTGGGCCCAGTCGTAGAGGCGCTTGGTGCCCAGGAGGAAACCGCAGACGATCTTGCCGGGATGGAGCGTCTTGCGGGAACAGTTGACGACACCCGCCTCCACCAGATCGATGATGCCGTCGGAAATCAGTTCTGAATGGATGCCCAGGTCCTTTTTGCTGAACAGGTGCTTGAGGACGGCATCGGGGATGGCGCCAATCCCCAGCTGCATGGTGGCTCCGTCGGGGATGAGGGTGGAGATATGCCCGGCGATCTGTTCGACGATTTCCGGGTCCCCCTCTTCGGCCATGTGCCTTTCGGTGAGGGGCGCATCCACTTCAACGATGTGCGTCATGCGGGAGACGTGGAAAAAGGTATCCCCCAGCGTCCGCGGCATTCTCTTGTTTACCTGGGCAATGACGATTCTGGCGGATTCCGCGGCCGTCATGGTGAGCCCCGCTTCTCCCCCCAGGGAGCAGAAGCCGTTTTCGTCGGGAAGCGAGACATTGAGGAGTGCCACGTCAAGGGGAAGGTGGCCGTTTTTGAACAACAGCGGAAATTCCGACAGGAGCACGGGGGTGAAATCCGCGCGGCCATCGTTGACTGCCTGGCGGACGTTGGGGCTGATGAACATCGTGTTGACCCGCACGTGTCCTTGCATCTCGGGGGCAACGTAGTCCTGGGGGCAGATGGTCAGCACCTGGGACACTTCCACGTCATGGAGGTCCGGCGCCCGGCGCACCAGCGCTTCCAGCAACTGGAGAGGAACGGAAGCGTTCCCCGTCAGGTAGAGACGATCGCCGGAATTGACCGACTTGAGCGCCTCATCAGCGGTCGTCACCCGTGAATTGTAAATTTCGCGCCAATTCTTGATTTCCTTCCAGATGGTTGCGGCCATGACAGTTCTCCTTTTCGCGTGAATTAACGCTGAATTTATTGTTCCGAGTAGTCGTAGAATCCCCGGCCGGACTTTCTTCCCAGGTAGCCTGCCTTGATCATGTTCCGCAGCAGGCCGGGGGCGGCGAAGCGCTCCTGCTTCATGTAGTCGTGGAAGATGTTGGTGACGTGGTACCCTATGTCCACGCCGGCGAAGTCCTGGAACTCCAGGGGGCCCATGGGCATGTTGCAGCCGAGCTTCATGGCGGTGTCGATGTCCTCGGCCGAGGCCACACCTTCCTCCAGGAGCCGCACCGCGTCGATGATGTAGGGGACGAACAGCCGGTTGACGACGAAGCCGGGGGTGTCCTTGCAGGTGATGGCGGTCTTGCCGATCTTTTTCGCCATCTCGAGGGTGAGGTTCTTGGTCGCCTCGGCGGTCTGCAGGGCCGGGATCACCTCCACCAGCTTCATCATCGGCACCGGGTTGAAGAAGTGCATGCCGACGAAGTTGGCCGGGTTTTTCACCAGGGCGGCCATTTCGGTGATGGCGATGGAGGAGGTGTTGGTGGCGTAGATGGTGTCGTCGCCGCAGACCGCGTCCAGTTTGGCGAACAGCTCTTTCTTCACGGTGATGTCCTCGAACACCGCCTCGAAGATGAAGGGTACGCCGGCGAGGCTGGCAACGTCCGTGGAGAAGCTGATCCTTCCGAGGGTCTCCTCCATCTCGGCTTCGGTCATGGCCCCCTTCTTGACGATCCGCTCCAGGCTCTTGACGATGGTCTTTTTGGCCCGGCCCCAGACATCTTCGCTGACGTCGACCACCTTCACCTGCAGTCCGGCCATGGCGGCCACCTGGGCGATCCCCGCCCCCATGCTGCCGGCCCCTGCCATCCCCACTGTCTTGATATCGTCGAGTTTCATCGTGTCTTCTCCTTTAATGTGTAGTCGGGGTCATTTGCTCAAGAAGTTCGGCTTTCTCTTTTCGATAAAGGCGGTGAGTCCCTCCTTGGCGTCGTGGGTCCGGTGGTTTTCCGCCGAGTACTTTCGCTCCACGGCCAGGGCCTCTTCCAGGGGGAGGTCGATCCCCTCGCGGACGGCCGCCTTGATGTAGCCAAGGGCTTTCCCGGCTCCGGCGGCCAGTTCCCGGGCAAAGGCCATGACCTCCTCGTGGAAGTTCTCCGGAGCGATCAGCCGGTCCACCAGTCCTATCTCCAGGGCCTCCTGGGGGCCCATGGTCCTGCCGCGCAGCAGGATGTCGAGGGCCTTGGAAAGGCCGACCAGGCGCGGCAGCCGCTGGGTGCCTCCGGCGCCGGGAATGATGCCGAGCCCCGCCTCGGGGAGGCCGATGAGGGCTTTGCCGGAGGTCATGAGCCGGTAGTCGCAGGCCATGGCCAGTTCGCAGCCGCCGCCGAGGGCGTGGCCGTTGATGGCGGCGATCACCACCTTCTTCATCCGGCTCAGGATGTCGTTGGCCCCCTGCAGCAGCTTGGAGAAGTTCTCGGCTTCGGCCGGGTCCTGGGCGGCCATCTCCTTGATGTCGGCGCCGGCGATGAAGGCCTTTTCCAGGGCGCTGGCGATGACCACCACGGTGACGTCGTCCATCTGCTCCGCCTCGCTGAAGGCCCGGAAGAGCTCAAGGCCGAACTCGCCGTTCAGGGGATTGGTGGGGGGGCGGTTGAGGGTTATGGTGAGGATCCGCTCGTACTGCTGCATGGTGATGAATTGATAGGCCATTGGGTCACTCCGTCTTCAGTATTGGTTCAGGGTCTAGCTGACTTTCAGGACGATGGAGGCGGCGGTGTCGCCGGCGGCGCAGCCGGAGAAGAGGAGGTAGCCTCCACCCTTCTGGACCAGTTCCTCGATCCCCTCGACGATCAGCCGGGCGCCGGTGGCAGCCTGGGGATGGCCGAAGATGAGGGAGGAGCCGTAGTTGTTCATGGCGTTCACATCCAGCCCCATGACCTTGGCCATCACCAGGTCATTGGCGGCAAAGGGGTTGTGGGTCTTGATCGCTCCCAGGTCCTTGGCCGTGATGCCGGCCTTCTCCAGGGCCTGCTGGGCCGAGGGGGCCACGGCGGCGGCCATGTGGGCCTTCTTGGTGCGGGCAAAGCCGAAGGAGACCACCTGGATCTCGATGCTGGGGTTGGCGCTCAGCTGCCTGGCCTTGTCACGGGTAGTGACGCAGATGCCGCTGTTGCCATCGGCTGGATGGGTCTGGGCGCCGAAGGTGTGCACCCCGTCGGGGAGGACCGGCTTCAGGGCGGCCAGCCCCTCCCGGGTGCTGGTGGTGATCCCTTCGTCGGCTTCGAGCGTGATGGTCTTCTTTTTGGAGAGCTGGATCTCCACCGGGAACATGTAGCGCTTTTGGAACTCCCGATCATTGGCTAGGGCCTCCAGGTACTGCTCCTGACGCCGCAGGGTGATGGCGTCGCACTCCTCGCGGGTGACGCCGTACTCCTTGGCCACGTTCTCGGCGGTCTTGATCATCGCCTCGCCGGCCCACGGGTCCTTGCCGAAGTTGTCCATGACCCAGTCCTCAGTGGTGGGCTGCCCCCCCGGGCCGCTCGGGTTGGGCCAGACGGCATGGGGGCCGTTGGACAGCCGGTCGGCCAGGAGGCACCAGCTGTTCTCGAACAGGCCGGTTTCAATCCCCATTGCCGCCTGGAAGACGGAAAAGGTGGAGGTGGAGCAGGCCTGGCTGACGAGGATGCCGGGCGCCCCTTCGGCCCCCATCAGGGCCGCGGCCCAGGGGCCGCTGTAGAACCACTGCTTCTGGTAGACCGTGCTCCCCACCACGACATACTCGATGGCCTTCGGGTCCCACCCCTTGCTCTCGAAAAACCGCTTGCTGGTGGCGGCGCCAAGGACCACTGAGTTCTCGTTGGCCATGGTCCCCTGCCACTTGGCGAAGGGGGTGCTATAGTAGCCGCGGTAGGGGATATACGCTTTGTTCAGCATGGGTGAACCTCCTCTGTTTGGTTAATTATTGAGTCACCGAAGCGATTGACAGGTTATTGACCGGCTCAGATCCTGATCCTGCCGTCAACGGCATAGACCGCATCCTCAAAGGCCATGATCGGGTTCATGTCCATTTCCTGGATCATCGGCAGGTCGGTCAGGAGTTGGGAGACCCGCTGGATCAGGTTGACGATCCCTTCCTTGTCGACGCCCTTCTCACCCCGGACCCCGTCCAGGAGTGCCGCGGTCTTGATGGAGGAGAGCATCTCGCCTGCCTCCAGCCGGGTCACGGGCGCGATCTTGAACGCCACGTCCTTGAGTACCTCCACGTAGATCCCGCCCAAGCCGAACATCACCAGGTGTCCCAGTTCCCGCTCGGCCGTGGCGCCGATGATCAACTCCCGGCCGCCGGGGAGGAACTTTTGCACGAAGAACCTGAGCCGACCGAACTTCCCGAGGCGGCTCCGCATATCCTCCACCGTGGCGCGGACCGCCGCGCCATCCTTAAGGTTGATGGCCACCCCCCCCATGTCGCTCTTGTGGTCGATCTCCTCGCAGTCCACCTTCACCACTACGGGGAAGCCGATCGCCCCGGCGGCGGCGACCGCTTCATCGGCGCTGTCCACCACCCGCCAGGGGGCAACCGGAATGCCATAGGCCTCGAAGACCGTGTAGACGTCGGTGGCGGAAAGGACGCTGCGTCCGGCCTCTTTTGCCTGGTCGATGATCCTCTTCGCCCGGGCAGCGTCCACGGCGAAGGTCTCGGCCCGCCCGATCTCCCGCTGCCTGATACGGCCGTACTTGGTCAGCGCCCCCAGCGCCTTGGCCGCGTCGCTTGGGTTGGCGTAGAACGGGACTCCTCCCTGTTTCAGGATGTCCCGGGTGATCTGGAACCGCTCCTGGCTCAGGTCGGTCATGAAGTTGCAGACAATCGGCTTTCTGGCCAGTCTGCTCACCTCAACGATCTGGCGGGCAACCTCTTGGGTGTCGGTGAAGGGGGCGGTGACGAAGTTGATGAAGATGCTGTCGACACTCTCCTCATCGATGAGCACGTCCAGGGCGCCGCGGAACTGGGGGCCGCCGGCGGTGGCCACGACGTCGATGGGATTTTCCAGGGCCGCCTCCGGGAGCTGGGTCCCTTTGAGCCGCTCGATGGAGCTCTCGGAGATCTTGGGGACGTCCAGGCCGCAGGAGACCAGCACATCGGTGGCGATGACCGCAGGGCCGCCGGTGTTGGTGATGATCCCGACCCGGTTCCCCTTCGGGATCGGCTGGGTGGCGAAGGCCATGGCGGCCCGCGCCATCTCGCCTTCGTCGGTGAAAGAGAGGATGCCGGTCTTCTCGAAGATCAGCTCGGTGGCGATGTCCACTCCGGCCAGCGACCCGGTGTGGGATGAAGCTGCCTTGGCCCCCTGCTCGGTCCGTCCGGCCTTCATGGCCAGGATCGGCTTCTTGGCCGCCACCTCTCTGGCCACCTCCAGGAACTCCCGGGGATTGGAGAACCCTTCGGTGTAGAGGATGACCGCTCTGGTCCCCTCGTCCTGGCCGTAGTACCGGATGATTTCGGAGATGGAGACGTCGGAGGCGTTGCCGTTGGAGGCGTAGAGCCGCTGGCCGATCCCCAGGTCGGCCAGGGCCTGCATGATCAGGGCGCCGACTCCCCCCGAGAGCGCAACGACCGAAATGTACCCCGGCTCCGGGTAGGTGAAGGTGAAGTTGCAGTACGCCTTCAACTGGGGATCGGAGTTGATGATCCCCTGGCAGTTGGGGCCGAAGACCCGTACCCCGTATTTTTGCGCCGTGGCGAGGAATTCCGTCTGGAGCCGGGCCCCATCCTCCCCCATCTCGCTGAAACCGGCGGAGTTGATGATCACCGCCTTTACCCCCTTGCGACCGCACTCCTCCATGGCCTGGGGGACCTGGCTGCTGGGGATGATGATGTGGGCCAGATCCACCTCGCCGGGAATCTCCGCGAGGCTCTTGTACGCCGTGATGCCGCGGATGTCGGGGGCGCTCGGGTTGATCGGGTAGATCGCCCCCCGGTAGCCGTAGGTCTGCAGGTTCTTGGTGATGACGTTGCCGATGGACAGTTCCTTGGTGGAGGCGCCGATGATGGCCACGGCCCTTGGGCTGAACAGTGCGTTAAGATGTGACATCCTATTTCCCCTCCTCTATCAGTTCGATGAATGCCTCGACATTGGTTTTGGTCTGCTCGTCCGAGACGCAGCGCAGGTCGTTCAGGTCGCCGGAGATCACGAGGTTGGGGATGCCGGTCTTCGTCTCCAGCCGTTGGGGCAGGCCGTAACGGCTGTTGGAGTTGCAGGGGCAGGTCTTGGCGTCGTGGTAGATGATTCCGTCGATCCGGAACTTCCGCAGCATCTCCTGGATGTACTGTTCCTTGTAAGAGTCGGAGCGGACGATGAACAACTCCAGGTACGCCTTGGCCATGCTCCGGATCGGATCGTTCCCGTCAAAGGCGGGGAAGATCCAGCTGCTGCAATAGGTAGAGGCGACCACGTTGGCCCCGAGGCCGGCAAACAGTTCCGAGTGCTGCCGCAGCCGCCCCCAGACCGGCATGCCGTCCCAGTAGACGCGGTACTGTTCGCCATCCACGGCCCCCGCGCCTTCGGCGATCCGCTCCTCCAACTCGGCAAGGAGAACCGTGTAGTAGTCGATTGCCTCCCGTGTTCCCCGAAGCACAACGGCCGGCCCCATATGGATGGTCCCGTCGAAGAAGGTGAGCGGTGCGGGGGTGACGGTGGCCGTCTCCAGGACCCGCTTCCAGAGTTCGGTGCACTCACGGGAAAGTGACACCGTCTCCCGGAGACGATCCATGTCCAGCCTGGCGCCGGCAATCTCTTCCAGGGTCGGGATTAGCGCCTCCATCTGGCGGGCAACATCGTCGATATGGGCGTCGGTGACGGCGCCGATGTTCTTGGGAGAGCTGATGCCGATGCACGGGACGTTCAGCTCCCGCGCGTACCAGGCGAACCAGTCTTGCACGTCCCGGCACTGGTTGGTGTTGTAGACCAGGACATCCGGCCGCGGCACTGCCTCGATTCCCGGATAGGCCTTGGCTAGGGGGGTGATCCCCGTCAGGTGGGCGCCGACGTCGGCGGTCAGGTACGAGCAGATGTCGGGGGAGTAGCCGATGGCGTTCGCCGCCGGGATCAGGTCGGTGGACATGCGGGTGGCGCCGAGCAGGGCCGCATGGTTTTCCGGAAAATGAACGGCGAACCCCATGGCCCGGAGCAGTTCAGCCGGACCGACACTGGTGCACCAGGCGACTTTCTGTCTGCCGCTCTTCGCCGCCTCGTTCAGGCCGTAGAAGTAGTCGGCCATGAGCCGGTTCATGGTGTCGGTGGCCTGGATCTTCTTTCGCCCAGTCTTGCTTTCGTCCGCCATCAGCTCTCTCCTTGCGATTTGTCGTCCCGGGCATAGAGGGCGGCGCCGATGGCGCCAGCCAGTTGGGGAAATTCGGGGAGCAGGACCGGCCGTCCGATCATCTCTGCCGCCATCTCGACGATGTAGGGGTTGTGGGCAACCACCCCGCCGCTCATGACGACCCGCTCGGTGAGGGAGTCCATCTCCAGCACCCTCTTGATGACTGAGTAGAAAATCCCCTTGACGATGTCGCTGACCTTCTTGCCGTGGCGGATGTTTTCCAGGACTTCGGTGGCGGAGAAGACCGTGCAGTAGCTCCCCAGCTTGACCATATCGTCCGACTGCCGGGCCAGGTCGTTCATCCGCTCCAAGGGAAGGTCAAGCCGGCTCGCCATCTCCTCCAGAAAGGCGCCAGTGCCTGCTGCGCATTTGCGGTTCATCTTGAAGCTGCTCCGCCGGCCGGCGCTGTCCAGCTTGACGATCTTGTTGTCCTGGCCGCCGATGTCGATGACGGTGATCGCCTCGGGGAAGGCGTGGTGGCATCCCCTGGCGAGGCATCCGATCTCGGTCTTGCTTGTGTTGGTGATAAATGAGACATTGGTTCTTCCGTAACCGGTGGACACGGCCCGTAGCACGCGGGAACGAGTTGCCCCCGCCATCTCCAACGCTCTGTCGAGGCAGGCAGCGGCCGTCAGGGAAAAGTCTGTTCCGGACTTATTTACTGCATGGCCCATCAAGCTGCCGTTCATATCTATGACGGCGACCTTGGTTCTTGATGCCCCTATGTCCAGGCCGATAAAAAGCGGATTGGTCATTCGTTCGTGCTCCTCATTACGGAGAAGACAGTGAGTGCTCTCGATTTCAAAATAATGTTTTGCATTGCGCATGCCGAACGATAATAACGGAGTGTGATGTTTGTAACATATTGAATTAGAAGGCATAACTTACACATTAAAAAAAATACATTGTTTTATGAACGGTTGAGGCCGACGATATTTCGTTGGGGGCTGATCCGATAATCCCTAATTAAAAACTGGATTGCCTGGTGAAAGGGTCAAAACTTCATTAATAAGGGGTTGATCAAGGCTTTGATTGGGGTGGGGTTGGGGTGAGGCGATATTTCGTTGGTGAGGCGATATTTCGTCGGTAGGTGGGATTGGGTAAGGGAGGAACAGGGCGCCCTGCTGTTCATGCCGGTTTAAGTGAATTCTTTTCGCTTGATTCCCAACTTCTTCATCCTAGAGTTGAGAGTTGTCGGTTTCAATCCGAGGATTTCAGCTGCTCCGTTTCGGCCCCTGATGCGCCAGCCGGTTTGTTCCAGGACAGCGTTGATGTGCATTCTCTCTACCCCCTCCATAGTCATGGGCTCGTCGGTGATTGTGGCGGAACCATCCTGAATTTCCACCACCAGCGTGGTGCCATTGCTCAGAATCATGGCCCTTTCCACCAGGTTTCTCAATTCTCGTATGTTCCCCGGCCAGCGGTAACGCTCCATGGCTTCCATGTTCTTCTTGGGGATACGCTCAATCGCCTTGCCGAAAACTTTCCCGAACTCCTCGACCATTGCCCATACGAGCAACGGGATATCCTCTCGCCGCTCACGCAACGGCGGGACTGAAATGGGAAACACATTGAGCCGGTAGTAGAGATCTTCGCGAAAACTGCCGTCTTTGACAGCCTGAGCAAGATTCTGGTTGGTTGCGGCAATCACCCTCACATCGACCGAGATCGGTTTTGGGTTGCCCAGTCGCTCGAACTGGCCTTCCTGGATGACCCGCAGGAGTTTGGACTGAAGCTCCAGGGGCAGTTCGCCGATCTCGTCCAGGAAGATCGTGGAGCCGTTGGCCGCCTCGAAGCGGCCGATCTGGCTCGACGTCGCGCCGGTGTAGGCCCCTTTTTCGTGGCCGAACAACTCGGCTTCGATGAGCGATGCCGGCAGTGCGGCGCAATTTACTTTGATCATGGCCCGCGACTTGCGGGGACTGGCATTATGGATGGCCCTGGCTATCAGCTCTTTGCCGGTGCCGGTTTCGCCAAGAATAAGCACGGTTGAGCCGGTTGCTGCCACCTGCTTAATTTGGAGGAGGACATCCTTGATGGCTTTGGATTTGCCGATGATCTCCTCGTGCTTGTATTCAACGTCAATCTGGTCTCGGAGGTAGACGTTCTCGGCTTCCAGGCGGTCCTTCAACTCCTTTATTTCCGCCAGGGCATTCTGAATTTTCTGGTCCGCCCGTTTCCGTTCCAGGGCATTGGAAAAAATCTCCCACAAAAGACGAAGTCGTTGGGTAAGCTCGTCCGGCCAATCTCTCTTCACCCTGTAAGAGACAAAGGTGATGGCGCCGACGATAATGCCGCCAATGCGGGCCGGGATAAACATGATGGATTTTATGCCCCCCTGATCCTTGGCGTATTGTTTTTCTCTCCAGAATCGGTCAGGCAATTCGTCGATATCGGAAACGCGGAAAATGTCTCCATCGAGGACCATGCTCATCCAGACTGGTATCTGGTCGGCGACGACGGGGGGCGGCGGCTTGATGCTTGGCTTGGCGTAGGAATGGGTGATCTGCAGGCTTGCGCCATCGTTTGAGATGTGCCAGATACTGCTTCGGTCAAACCCCAGGAACTCGACGACTTCCCGTAGCCCCCGTTCAATCTTTTGGTCCACCTTGCTCACGGACAAGTTGATAAAAGTGGAAGAGAGGTTTGATAGAAACGCCTCCACCTGTATGCGTTCTGCCTGGATGCCTTCTTTTATCTTTTGCTCGGTTATGTCCTGGACCACCAGCCCGCAGCGCATGACAGATCCATCGCTCTCCTTGAGCGGGTACGAGCAGATCAGCCAGATTCTCTCTTGGGTTGATCTGTCCGGAAGCAGCTTGCGGACAACGATTTCCAGGTCGATAAAGGAACATTTCTCGGCAATGGTGCGAGACAGCACCGGCTCCACAACAGAGGCAATCATTTGGTCGACTTCTCTAAGTGTCTTGCCAATGTGTTCCCTGGCGGGGAGATCGGTAATGATTGCCATTCGCTTATTGACATATATAAAGCGTAAGTCCTGATCAATAATCGAAATTCCGAACTGGGCCTGTTCAAACAACTGTTCAAGGTTGCTGAATTTCCCCAGAAAGAAGTCGGAATTGTTTAATGCTAAGTTGCCGCTTGAACTCATATCGTCGCTCGTTTATATCTATAAAATATTGTTTTATTTGTAGCACGCTGATTTTAATTATGCAATCTCCTAGTTCGAGAGCACGATGCGTGAGCTTGCCGGGGTGGAGGACGAGATCCAAAGCTTGATGGGGATGAAGAATATCAGGAGGGAGAAGAGCACTGGTGGCGGGTTTTGGTATTCTGTTTCATGCCAGCGCGCCCCCAAGAGGTTGCGCCAGAGGTTACGCAAGCGCAGGGAAAGAGAAAAGGGCCTACAGCATTAGCTGTAAGCCCTTGTTTTACTGGTGGAGATGAACGGGATCGAACCGTCGACCTATGCGTTGCGAACGCATCGCTCTCCCAGCTGAGCTACATCCCCATTATGAATTGTAAATGCTCCTGTTTAGGAGAACACACCATCAGTTTTATACCGTAAACTGATTCCCTTGAAAAGGGTAAAGTTAGGGGGATACCGGGATGACAACGGTGAATTCAGCTCCCCCGGTCTCGCGGTTTTTAACCGTTATGGTGCCTCCGTGGGCCGTTATGATCTTGTGGGCGATGGCAAGGCCGAGGCCGGTCCCCTTTTCCTTCGTGGTGAAGAAGGGGCTGAAGAGGGTGTGGATATGCTCAAGGAGAATCCCTGCTCCGGTGTCGGAGACCTTGACGGAGACAGCTCGGCCTCCGTCGATCTGGGCGGGGAGGGACTCGATCTCCAGGACGCCCCCCGGCTCCATGACGTCATTGGCGTTGCTGAGCAGGTTGATGAAGACATGGCGGATTTGCTGGTAGTCGCCCAGGACCGAGGGGAGGCGCGAGGCCAGGATTTTTTCGACTTTAATTCCTTTTTCCTCGATGGGGAGAGCGACCACCGAGAGGGCGTCTTCGATAATCTGGTTAATGCTGCACCGACTGTAACAGATGGTTGTTTTCTTCGAGAAGAAGAGGATGTCTGTCAGCATGTTTTCCAGGTGCTGGACTTCACGGGTGATGAGATCCGCGTATTGCCATTCTTCCGTGTCGGCGGAAAATCGTTTCTTCAGTCGTCCCGCAAAGCCCCCCACCGAAACGAGAGGGTTCTTGATCTCGTGCGCGATTCCCGCCGCCATCTGGCCGATGGCGGCCAGTTTTTCTCCCTGCAGGAGGCGCTCCTGGGTCTCGTGAAGGTTACGGTTGGTTTCTTCAAGCCGGTTGTAGAGGATGGAGTTTTCCGCGGCCATTCCCGCCTGGTTGGTGAACAGTTGCAGCAGGTTGAGTTCATCGGGGGTGATGGGGCGTCCGCTTGTGCAGTTGTCGACGACGATGGCGCCGATGACCTGATCGTGGGCGATGAGCGGGGCGATGGCGAAGGGGGTCCCGCCAAACCTCCGGTTGAAAGAGCGGTCGATGGGATGCTCCCGGCGGGGGGCGCGAACAAGGACAAGCATCCTGTCGAGCACCGCTTTGGAGATGTGGTTCTGGGTGCTGTCCAAGGGAAGCCGCGTCGCCTTGACAAGTCTGCAAAATTCGGTTTGCTGTAGGAGGGCAATATCTTCGTCGGATACATTCAAGGAATCCTGCGTAGATGAGATCGGCAGGTCCGTCTGCGGTTCAGGTCCGTCGACCCGGGTGATGCCGGTCATCCCCTGGAGGGTTTCGGTCCGTTCATTGGCCAGAAAAAGCATGGCCCGGTCGAAAAGGGGGGGGCTTCCCGATGTGATGGCAGAAAGAATCAGGTGCACGAGCCGGTTCAGTTTGATGGTGGAGAGCATCGTGTTGCTGATTCGGAAGAGGAAAAAAAATTCCTCAAGGCGCTTTTCCATGTCATCGAGGGAGCGCTTGCAGCGGATGATGCCGGCGACCTCGATCAAAAGGATCTGCAGAAGTTCGAGGTCGTCACCGCTGAGAAGGGTGGTATCGGGGAGGCCAATGGTCAACACCCCGAGCAGTCGCTCTCCGTCAATGATGGGGTGGGCGTCCACCTGGCGCTCGGTGCCCAGGGATGGCTCATGGGGGTGCAATGACGAGATGCCGCGGCGGATGGGCTTTGCATGCGCCGCGCACCGTCCCGCGATCCCCTTGCCGAAGAGGATGGTGCAGTCGCTGATTTCGTCGGGGAGGAGGGTTGAGATCTTTCGGTGGAGGAGGTTGTCTCTCTCGTTAACCAGGTAGATGGTCGCCGATGAGCAGTGAAAGGCTTCGGTAATGAGGTGGGCGAAGGATTTCAGCCGGACATAATGGGGTTGTTCGGTGGAATTGGCTATCCGAATCGCATTGCTGACTATCTTGAACTGACTCTGAGCAGCCATCCGGACTCCGGGCTCGGGTAGATGCTACGGGAGGTGTGCGGGACGGAAAGGGGGGCTACGGGTGTTTTTCTTTCCGCTCCTGTTCCATTTTGCAGTCGATGCAGAGGGTGGTAACCGGACGGGCCTTGAGGCGCGCCTCACTGATATCCTCTCCGCAGACCTCGCAGGTGCCGAAGCTGCCATCATCGATCCGTTCGAGGGCCTCACGGATCTTGTTGATGAGCTTGCGCTCCCGGTCCCGGATGCGGAGCTCGAAGTTGCGGTCCGACTCCTGGGTCGCCCGGTCGGTGGGGTCGGGGAAGCTGGTGGAGTCGACGGTCATTTCCGAGACGGTTTTTCCCGCCTCTTCCTGGAGCGATCGGATCTCATCGTTGAGGATCGATCTGAAATATTCAAGCTTCTCCTTGTCCATGCCACTCATCTCCCTTTTTATGCGCTTAATCGTACAGATAATAAAGGGATTGGACGGTCAAGTAAAGCAAAAAGTATGTGACGCCGGTAATGGGGATGGGCTCACAGGAGCCGGTCCAGGGCCTCTTCCACCGATTTGACGCCGATTACTTCCATTCCCTCCACGGACGTCACCTGCTTGAGGCTTCCGGCGGGGATGACGGCTCGGGTAAAACCGAGCTTGGCCGCCTCACGCACCCGGGTCTCGGGCTGGGTTATGGCCCGCACCTCGCCGGCAAGGCCTACCTCGCCGACAACGACCGTCTGGGGGTCGATGACCTTGTCCAGGTGGCTGGAGGCAAGGGCGGCCACCATGCCGAGGTCGGCGGCCGGCTCGCTCACCCGGGCACCCCCGGCGGCGTTCAGGAAAATGTCCTGCCCCGCCATGTGGAGTCCTACCTTCTTGTCGAGGACAGCCACGAGAAGCGCGAGGCGGTTGGCGTCGACTCCCAGGGTGGTGCGGCGGGGGACCCCCAGGGAGGAGGGGGTGACCAGGGCCTGGAGCTCCACCAGGAGGGGGCGGCTCCCTTCGATGGTCGTGACGACGGCGGAGCCGGATACCCCCAGGGGGCGCTCAGAGAGGAAAATTTCCGAGGGGTTGCGGACTTCGCAGAGCCCCCCCTCCTTCATTTCGAAGACGCCGATCTCGTTGGTGGAGCCGAAGCGGTTCTTGACCGCCCGCAGGATGCGGAAGGCGTGTCCCCGGTCCCCCTCGAAGTAGAGGACCGTGTCGACCATGTGCTCCAGGACCCGGGGGCCGGCAATGGAGCCGTCCTTGGTGACGTGCCCCACGATGAAGGTGGGGATGGCGCTCCGTTTCGCCGCCACCATGAGACGCCCGGCGCACTCCCTTACCTGACTCACGCTTCCGGGGGCCGATTCGAGCCCCGGGGCGTACATGGTCTGGATGGAGTCGATGACCACGGCCCGGGGGGCCACGGCGCCGATCTGGGCGAGCACCGTCTCAAGGGCGGTCTCGGCCAGGATGAGGAGTCCCTTCGCCCGGATGCCGAGCCGCTCTCCGCGGAGTCTCGCCTGGCGGGCCGACTCTTCGCCCGAAACGTAGAGGACCGGCCCGGCGGTGCGCGCCAGGTGGTCCATCACTTGCAAGAGAAGGGTTGATTTGCCGATGCCGGGATCGCCGCCGATGAGGATGACGGAGCCGGCCACGAGCCCTCCGCCGAGAACCCGGTCGAACTCGGATATGCCGCAGGGGAGCCGCTCCTCCGCCTCCCCCGCCACGTCGCAGATGGGGACCGGCGCCACGCCGGAGAGGGGGGCCGAGGGGCCTTTCCCCTTGCCCCGCACCTCTTCCACGAGGCTGTTCCAGGCGGAGCAGTCGGGGCACTTGCCGAGCCACTTGGCCGACTGGTATCCGCAGTTCTGGCAGACATACAATGTCATGGTTTTCAAACGGATCATCCTCCGCAACGGGTTCGAGAGGTGGCGCAATGCTCAGTTCTAAACCGATTCGGAGTGTCTGTCAACGGAGCCACAGGACAATCCGTGTCAGGAAGTTGTCGCCGGCGTGCTCCCTTTGACAGGTGCGTGGGCGTTGTCCCGACCATAAAGGAGACAGGGATGGTTAATCGGGAGGAGCAGCACAACCGGCGTGATAATGCCGCCTCACGCCGGCGCGGTGCTGCCTTGGCCGAACTCCATAAGGCACTCAAGGCCATGGGATTTTATCCTGAGGGGCATCCGCTCCGGGCGGAAAGCCTCCGTCTTGCCTTCGGCGCCCTCCGCGAGGCCGTGGGGGAGGAGCATCTTCTGCTGGCGGTGGGCAAGGGGGGCTTTGCCGTTCCCGACGGGGAAGCGGCCGTGGAGGATAATCCCATGGCCCAGGCCCTCGCCCGGGAGCTCTTCATCCGGCGGGTTCGCCGCATCGCGTTTCTGGCCGACCTCACCCTGACGGACCTGGAGTCCTTTCTTTCCCTTCTTTCCCTCGATTATCGGAGCATTCCCTCTGCCGGCGGCATGGAGGCGCTCATGGCGCAGCGGGGGATCACCACCATCTGGGCCAATGAGATCGATCTGGACGCCATCGGCCGCAAGCGGCAGGAAATTCAGGACTCCTTTGCCGCGGCGGGGCATGGGCCAGGGGAATGGCAGGCTGGCGAGGCGTTTCTGAAAGAAGTGGAGGAGGCAGAGATAGATACGGCGCTTTCCGTGATCCCTGCGGCGGAGTTCCATGCCGACGGTGCCCGGGAGCAACAAACGATGACTCCTGAAGAGCTCATCGACCTCATGGCGCGGGAGCCCGATGATGAACGTTATCGTGAGCTCAGCCGGGCTTTCGTGAAAGAATGCCTCCGCCTTCAGGACGATAGCGAGTTCGAGCGGCTCTTTCCGATCCTTGAGCGTCTCCTGCAGCAGGCCAATGACGGGGAGATGGGACTTGCCCGGCGCGGCAGCGCCCTCCTCGCCTTCGACCAGACGGTGGGGGAGGGGATGGTCGGTTTTCTCGTGCGGCAGATGGAGGAACACGGGGCCACGGAGGGGGACCGCCTCCTCCCCTTCTTCGCCGAACTGGGCTCCCGGGCAGCGGCTCCCCTGGCGGCGCGGCTTCGTTGTGCCGAAGGGGTTCGTCCCCTCAAGAATCTTGCTTCGGGGCTTATGGCCGTGGGGGACGAGGCGGTCGAGCCCGTGCTTGAACTTCTTGCCGACGGGAGCGATCCAGTGGTTCAGGCAGCGGCGGAGATTCTCGGCGAGATTGGCACGGGTGGCTGCTTGGCGGAACTGCGGCAATGCCTTGGGCATCGCGATGAGGGGGTGCGTCGCGAGGTCCTCAGAAGCCTTGTGCGCATCGGCGGTCCCGAAGCGGAGGAGGCGATCATTGCCTGTCTCGACTCGTCCCGCGATCCGGCCCTGCGGCACCTTGCAGTAGTCTCCCTTGGGGTGCTGCGGAGCGGCCGGGCGGTGGAGCCGCTCCTTGCCGTCGTGGCCAGGAGGGATCTCTTTGCGAGCATTTTCTCCCTCAAGAAGGTTGCCCTTGCCGCCCTCGGCAGGATTGGCGACCGTCGGGCCGTTCCCGCCCTTGTGGCGCTGTTGAGGAGCCGGCACTGGTTTTTCCGGCGGCAGGGGGAGGAACTGCGCTGCCTTGCTGCCGCCGCCCTCGGCCAGATTGGTGATTCGGCAACGCTTCCCCTCCTTTCGGAGCTGGCCGCCAAGGGGGGGCGCCTCGGCGCGGCCTGCGGCGGGGCCGTCGGCGCCATAGAGCAGCGACAGCAGGAGGGAGCCCATGATTGATTTGTCCCTGGCCCAGGCGCAACGGGTGGTTCTTCTCCTGGCGGGCACCGTGAAGGGGTACTCCCTCTATCCCGAGGCCCATCCTGCCATTGCCCAGCCCCTGCGAGAGATCTGCACGATTTTAGAGCAAATTCTCAGGGGGAGGAACGATGTTCGCCTTGGCATCCACGACGGGGTTCTCTTCCTGGAGCAGCACCTCTTCTTCACCCCCACCGCTTCAGTGGATGAACTGGCAGGGATTCTCACGGCACGGGAAATCCGGGCCGTCACCTTCCTGCGGGGCCTTGTCCCTGACGAACTGGCGGCACTCGTGGCCCTTCTGTCCCGGCGGGAGCTCAAGGGGGGGAGCCTGGCGGCGGAGCTTGCCCGGCGGGGGTGTGTCCACGTGGCCCTGGAGCTGGAAGAGCTCCGTCAGGAGGAGGCGGAGGAGTTTGATCCCTCGGCCACCTACCGGCAGGCTATCACCGCCGTCAGCGCACTCTTCGAGGATATCGAGAACGGACGGATCCCCAGCACGAAGATGCTCCACGGCGTCGTGGACCGGGTGGCCGACCTCACCATCCGGGAGCCGTCGACGCTCCTGGGGCTTGCCATGATCAAGGATTACGACAATTACACCTTTTTCCATAGTGTCAACGTGGGGATCCTTGCCATGGCCCTGGGGGCCGCCTTCGGCATGGGGAAGGAGGAGTTGCGGGAGCTGGGGATGGCGGGCTTTCTCCATGACGTGGGCAAGACGAGGGTGGCGAAGAAGATACTCAACAAGCCCGGGAAGCTTTCCCCCGAAGAGTTCGAGGTAATGAAGCGGCATGCCGAGGACGGCGCCCGGATCATCGATGAGATGGAAGGGATAAGTTCCGGTGTTGCCCGGGCGGTTCTGGGGCACCACCTCGGTTTCGACCGCACCGGCTACCCCGGCTGGGCCAAGGAGCTTCCCTTCGGCCGCTCATGCGAGATCATCGCCGTGGCCGACTGCTACGACGCCATCACCACGCTGCGGGTCTACAAGCCTCCCCTCACTCCCCGGGAAGCCGTGGAGATGATCAGGGAACTTGCCGGAACCCAGCTTAACCCGGATCTGGTGGAGACCTTCACGGGAATGATGGGGCGCTATCCCGTCGGCACCCTGGTGCGGCTCGACACGAACGAACTTGCGGTGGTCTTCCGTCCTCCTCCCCCCGGGGGGGAGCGGCCCATGGTGAAGGTGGTGAAGGACGGCCTGGGGAGGGTGCTGCCGTTGCCGGTGGTGAAGGATCTGGCCCATGAGGGGGGGGTGGGGATCGTCGCCGTGGTGGATCCCGCTCTGGCTGCGGTCGAGGTGTCCCGCTACCTTGAGTGAGGCGTGCTGCCCTGTGGGCCGGTCACTCCGGGAGGGGTAGCAGGCCGAGGGCCGTGGCAGCCGCCTTGCGGGTCTGTGGGTGGGGTGAGTCGAGAAGGGCCAGGAGCCGCTCTTCCTGGTCGGGATCGCCGATTCTGCCGAGGGCCAAAGCGGCTTCGGCATCGAGAAGGCCGTCGCCGGCGTCGAGGAAGGGGATGAGGAGGCGCGTTGCCTCCGGGGTCGGGTAATTGCCAAGGGCTGCGATTGCTTTCGCCCGAATCGCCGTACTGGTTTCCTTGAGTCCCTGGGCCAGGGCAGGAAACGCCCGCGGATGGCCCAATGCGCCGAGAACCTCGATGGCGGCCGACTTGATGTCCTCTTCGGGGCGGGAAGCGCAGTAGATGAGGGGGGGAAGGACCCGCTCGCCGCCGATCTTGCCGAGGGCGTAGATGGCCTTCACCTTGGTTCCCCGGTCTCCCTTTTTCAGAAGCTCGGCCACCTCGGCAAAGCTGCCGATCCCTTCAAGGCGCTCCAAGGCCGCTGCCGCCGCTTCCCTCACGTCGCCGGCCGGATCCTTCAGGAGCGGAACGAGCCGCTCGCGCCGTTTTCCCGTTGCGTTAGACTCCATGACTGTGGCATTAGTAGCAGAATTCCCCCGGATCAACAACCCCATTAATCCAGGAAAAAGCATTCGATAACACTGCGAAACAGAGAAAACGGAGCAGCACCGGGGATACGCTGTTCAAGAAGCAGTTCCCCGTCTCTCCGTCTTCATTCCGAATGCCGTTCTTTAGATTGAAAGGAACACGATGAAACTGGACGTGAAAGCTGCCCTTCTCTCCGCGTTTGTCCTGCCGGGTCTCGGCCAGGTCGTCCGCGGCGAGCGGATAAAGGGAGGGATACTCATCGCCCTCGCCAACATTTTTCTCTTGGGAGCCTTTTTCCTGGTCCTCAAGGGGATGGGACCGGTGCTCCTTGAGGCCCAGTTGGCCGGCAGTGTCGATCCGAACGCCGTTACCCGCAAGCTCGCCGCCGGTGCGCCGGCAGCACGTATTCTCCTTGCCTGTTTCGCGGCTCTCTGGTGCTTCGCTGTGGTCGACGCCTTTGTGGGCCGACGAAAAGGGGAGTAGGCCGGTTTATAATTGCGTTTGACAAAATCATGTAAACTGTGAGATAAAATAACGAGTTAGCATGGAGCCCCCGTTCAGGGGGCTTATGTGTATCACTGGTCAGAATGGAGCAGTGCGATGATTCATGCCGAAATCGTGGCAACGGGTGGGTGCGTTCCCGAGCGGGTCGTTCCCAATGATTTTTTCAACTACCTCGTGGATGACGCCGACACCTGGATCGCATCCCGAACGGGAATCCGGGAGCGCCGCTTCGCGGCTCCCGAGGAGTCCACCTCTGACCTGGCCACCGCCGCGGCCCGCAGTGCCCTCGCCCGGGCCAACATGGAACCGGTCGAGCTCGACTGCATCATCGTCGGCACCTCGACCCCCGACATGTACCTCCCCGCCACCGCCTGCATGGTCCAGAAAAACATCGGCGCCAAGAACGCCGTTGCTTTCGACATGAACGCTGTCTGCAGCAGCTTCATCTTCGGCGTGGAAACGGCCGACAACTTCATCCGCTCCGGCAAGTACCGGCGGGTCATGGTGATCGGCGCCGACACCTATTCGAAGATCCTCGACTTCGATGACAAGGGGACCTGCCCCCTCTTCGGCGACGGCGCCAGCGCCGTCATCCTTGGCGCCACCGAGGAGAAGCGGGGAATCCTCCAGAGCATGATCTTCAGCGACGGCAGCGGGTGGGAGCTGATCCAGGTTCCCTCGTCGGGTTCCCGGTGTCCGGTCACTACGGAGACTATCGCCGCCCACGACAACACTTTCAAAATGTCGGGCAAGCAGGTTTTCGTCTTCGCCACCGACGTGATCCCCCGGATCATCGAGCAGGTCACCACCAGGGCAGGGGTGAGCGTCGGCGACCTCGACTACATCATCCCCCACCAGGCCAACGTCCGGATCATCGATTTCATCTCCAAGAAGACCGGCCTCGGCAAGGAGCGGTTCCTTCTGAACCTGGACCGCTATGGCAACACGGCTGCAGCATCGGTGGGGCTTGCCCTGGACGAGAACCTCCGCAATGGCACCCTCAAGCCGGGGCAGCTGGTCCTCATCATGGGATTCGGCGGCGGGCTCTCCTGGGGAGGCGCCCTTATCCGCCTCTGATTCCCGCTATTCCTTCGCCGGCCGTTACCACCGACAGCCCCTTGCCGGCAAGGATTTCAACGAGCAACTCTGGCGGCACGATCCGCTTCCATCCGACGTGGAAGCGGTCGGCCGCCAGGATGATCCCCCCCCTTGCCAGACGGTTCGCCAACCCCGCCACGACCCGCTCCAGAATCCGCCGCTCGTGCATGAACGGCCCGCCGAGAATCCCGTTGCAGAGAATGACATCGAAGGTTTCAGTGCCACCGGCATCGGCTGTCAGGTCTGCGGCGATGAACCGGATGCGCCCGAGGGCGCCGGTTGGGCGGAGTTCGTCCCTGAGCAGGCGGAAGGCCTCCTGCCGTGGCGGATCATGGGGGAAAAAGCCGTGGGCCGCCGCGAAGATTTCGAGGGGATCCCGACTGGCGCCCACGATGCAGAAGCTGTGGGGCTCCAATCCCGTTTCCGCCAGGAGACGGGCCAGACCGTAGGTCCCTTCGCCGGCCCCGCATGCGGCGTCGAGGCATCTGAGTTGCTTGTCGCACCTTCTGCCCCTTGTCGCGAGCCATTGGCGGAGAAAATCACCCTGGGCGGGGTAGCGGTCGGCGTTGGCCCCGTGGCGGCGGGGAACGAAGAGGGAGAAGATACAACGGGTACGGAACTCCGCGTCGTCCGCAAGCTTTGCAAGGAGCCGGGCCGGGTTTGGTTCCCGAAAGGGTGGATCGAGGCGCTCCAGGCAGTCGGGCCACGAGGGGGCCGTCTGCAGGGGAGTGCCGCCCATGTCCGGGGGGAAGGGGAGGGCACGGCGGAGGAGCAGCCGGAAGGCGCGCCGCACCTCTTTCAGGGGAAGAAGGAGATCGGTGGTTGCGCGCATCTCCGCCGTGATGGCAAGCCCCTCACCCCAGAGGCCGAAGGGAACCGTCCCGGCATAGACGCGAAACCGCTCTCCGAGGCGGGTGATGTGCCGCTGCAGGTCATGGTCGTCGAGGACCCCCGGGACCAGGAGGCGGCGCAGGGCCTTCCGCGTCTCGTCCGGATCGGTGACGGGGCGGATACATGCTGGCGGGTGCGGCAGTGGCAATGGGTGAGAGTTTTTCATCGGGCTCCCGTGGGGCTCTGTTCGGAAGCCATTCTATGCAACGGATTTTCCCCTGTCCAGAGAGGATGCAGGAGGTGACGGCATGGCCCCTTTCTCCGGAATGAAACTCTTTTTCATCATTGCGCTCAATGCCCTCTGGCCCCAGACGAAAAGGGGCGGCCCCCCTCTGCGGAACGCCGCCCCTCATCTTCCTTTCGCTCCCCCGGGATTCACCCCCGTGGCGCCTGCCGGCATCCCCCCCATTTTGGCTGACCCCGGACGGGCCGTGAATGCTGAGGGGGATCTTTCGCTCTTTTTCCCCGGCTGCCCGGCCCTGGCTGCCCCGTTTCTCCTCTTTCGCCTCAAACGGCTCGGATTCTCCCGGTGCCGCGTTCGTCTCCTTCCCGAAGGCCTTGCCCTTACTGCCCGGCGCTAACCCGCTATCTTCGTGATCTCGGTGCCGATCTGAGTGAGCGGCAGGACCGTGTCGGCCACTCCTCCTTCGATGCAGGCCCGCGGCATGCCGTAGATGGTGGAGGTGGCCTCATCCTGGACGATGGTTCCCCCCCCCTTGGTCTTCAGGTGCTTCATTCCCTTGAAACCGTCAGCCCCCATCCCCGTGAGGATGACCCCCAGGAGCGAACCGTTGCAGGCGTCGGCAAAGGTGGTCAGCATGTGGTCCACCGATGGGACGTAGATGTACTGAGGACACTCGGCGGTGGCGATGGTGCGGATGGCGACGGTGCTTCCCTGGCGGACCAGCGCCGTGTGCATCCCGCCGGGGGTCACGAGCACAACCCCCGGTTGGACGATGTCGCCGGCCTTCGCCTCCTTCACCTGGAGGGAGCACTTGGTGTTGAGCCGCTCTGCGTAGGGGCCGGTGAACGCTTTGGGCATGTGGATGGCCACCACGATTCCGTGGGGGAAGTTGCCCGGGATGCGGCCGAGAACCTCCTGGACGGCCACCGGCCCGCCGGTGGAGGCGCCGATCCCCACGTACTGGTACCGTTGCCCTGCCGGGCGGGGAACCGCGATGGGGCGGGGCGGCACCACGATGCGCGGAAAGGGAGAGGCCGTGCTCCTGCCGAGGATCGAGATTCCGGACCCCTTCACCTTCCGCAGGAGCTCCTCCTTGAAGGCTTTCTGGGCATCAATGCTGTCGGTGACGTTCTTGGGGATGTAGTCGATGGCGCCGGCATCGAGGGCGTCGAAGGTGGCCTTAGCTCCCTCACAGGTGAGCGTGGAAACCATGAGCACCCGGGTCGGTGCCTTGGCCATGATCTCCTTGAGGGCCGAGATGCCGTCGAGCCGGGGCATCTCGATGTCCATGGTGATCAGGTCAGGCCTGAGGGCCAGGGCCTTTTCCACCCCCTCGACCCCGTCCATGGCCACGCCGATTACTTCGATGGCGGGATCTTTCTCCAGTACGCTCCGGATGACCATCCGCATGAACGACGAGTCGTCCACGACGAGCACGCGCAGTTTTCTTTCCTGATTCGGAAGCATGGCTCTGTCACCTGTCCTTGAAGATGTTCGTGACCAGTTCCCGGATCTCCTCCACCTGGTCGTCCAGTTCGTAGCAGAACCGTTCCACGTCGAATTCCGCAAGCTTCTTCCCCTGCTCCTGAACCATGGCCCAAGCCGGCTCATCGGCCAAGGAAAAGCTGGTCCACTCCTTCCCGCCGTAATCCAGGTTCCGGACGGTGCAGAAGAGGTCCGCCAGGTTCACGATGGCGGTAAGGCGCGGTGCATTCTTGGCCTCGCGGGGGGCGTGGTGGCAGGATACGATCTCACAGTAGTCCTCGGGGAAATGCCACTCCCGGGCCAGGCAGAGCCCCACCTCGCAGTGGGTCGTGCCGAGAATGCGTTCCTCGGCCTCCACCAGTTGCACCGGGTTCTCCCTGATGGCGTCTACCACCTTTTGGAATTCGTCCTTCAGGTAATAGCTCAGGAACACCTCGCCGATATCGTGGATGAGGCCGCCGATGTAGGCCTTTTCCGTATCGTGGTATCCCACCTTCGCGGCGATGAGCCGCGCTACGATGCCGACGCCGAAGGAGTGCTCCCAGAAGGGCTTTACCCCGAGCACTCCCTCCTTTCCCTCGAAGCTCTGGATGAAGGAGCAGGTGAGGATGAACTCCCGGATGTGCCGAAGCCCCAGATAGACCAGCGCCCCCTTGAGGGAGGTGATGACGGTGGCCGGCCGGTAGAGGGGAGAGTTGACCATCTTCAGGACCCGGGCCGCCATGACCTGGTCGGTGAGGAGAAGCTCGGCCACCTGGTCGATCTCCACGTCGGGCTGGTCCAGGAGCGACAGGACCTGGGTGGCCACGGCGGGGATGGTGGGGAGATCAGTCATGCCGCGGATCAGAGCGGCGGCTTTTTCCATTTTGCTCAATTGTTCCACGCTATCCATTCCACCTTTCACTTTTTGTAGGCAAATCCGCCGGGGAAGTGGACCGTTTTGAACTTGTCGTTCACGCCGTGCAGGGATTCCGATTGCCCCACGAAGAAGTAGCCGTAGGGCTGGAGGTTGTTGTAGTAGTGCTGCACCACCTTGGTCTTGGATGCCAGGTCGAAGTAGATCAGGACGTTGGCGCAGAAGATGAAATCGAAGCTCTTCATGAAGACCATTTTCGCGTCTTCGTAGAGGTTCAGGTGATTGAAGCTCACCAGCTTCTTTACGTCGGGGGAGAGGACATAGCGCTCCCCCGGTTCCTGACGAAAGTATTTCTTTTTGTAATAGTCGGGAGTGTTGCGCACGGAGTAGGCGCTGTAGACCCCTTCCCGGGCCTGGGCCAGGACCGTCTCGCTGATGTCGGTCCCCACGATCTCGATGATCCAGTCCTTGAGGATCGTGGCCCGCTTCTCCAGGAGGATCATGGCCATGGTGTAGGCCTCTTCGCCGGAAGAGGAGCCTGCGCTCCAGATTCTGAGCTTACGGAAGCCGATTTTTCCCTTGGCCGCCACGATCTCGGGAAGAAAGACGTTCTCCAGGGCCTTCAACTGGGGAGGATTGCGGAAAAAGCAGGTTTCGTTCGTGGTTATTTCGTCCAGGAGTTTAAGCAGTTCATCGGATTTCCCGGGGCCACTTTTCAAGAGCCCCATGTAAGTCATGAGGTTCGGCGAGTTGGTCGCCTCGATCCGTCGAGTAATGCGGCTCTCCAGGAAATACTTCTTGCTCGTGTGGAAATATATCCCGCAGTGATTGTAGATGAAGTCCCTGAGAACCTCGAAATCCTTGTCAGAGATTGTCACTGGCGTCCCTTCTTCGGTTGAGTATCGTGCCTTCGGCCGGCGGTTCAGGCGGCAATGCGGCCGCCACCGCTTCCGTCGCTGTTCTCCATGAGCCCCGCGGGGTCGATGATGAGGGTGACCCGTCCGTCACCGAGGATGGTGGAGCCGGCAATGCCGGGGAGATTCGCCAGGTACTTGCCGAGGGACTTGATGGCCACCTCCTGCTGCCCCAGAAGCCGTGAAACCACAAGCCCGACCCGCTTCTCGGCAACCCCCACGACAACCACGTAGCAGGCGACGCGGCTCCGCTCGCTCGGGGCGACGTTGAAAATCTTCTGCAGCCGCATGAGGGGGAGCACCGAATCCCGGAGTTTGAGCACTTCCTGGCCGCCGATGGTGTGAAACTCCCGTTCCTCCACCCGGAGTGTCTCCAGCACCGCCGCCAGGGGGAGCGAGTAGGTCTCGTCCTCCACCTCCACCAGAAGCGACTGGATAATGGCGAGGGTAAGGGGCAGCTTCAGGATGAACTCGGATCCCTGCCCCAGTTCGCTCTTGATATCGATGATGCCGTTCAGCTTTTTGATGTTGGTCCTGACCACGTCCATGCCGACGCCGCGCCCCGAGAGGTCTGTGGCCTTCTCCTTGGTGGAGAAGCCGGGGAGGAAGATCAGGTCCAGCATCTCACGCTGCCCCATGGTGGCCAGCTGCTCGTCGGTTATGAGCCCCTTCTCCCGGGCCTTGCGTGCTATCTTTTCGGCGTCGATCCCTTTGCCGTCGTCCTTGATGCTGATGACGATCTGGTTCCCCTCATGGGCCGCCGAGAGGATCAGGGTCCCCTTGCGGGGCTTGCCGGCCGCCATTCGTTCGTCGGGAGTCTCCAGGCCGTGGTCCATGGCGTTACGGATCAGGTGGATCAACGGATCGCCGATTTCGTCCACCACCGAGCGGTCCAGTTCGGTCTCTTCGCCGAAGACAAGGAGATCCACTTCCTTGCCCAAGTCCCGGGCCAGGTTGCGCACGATGCGGGGGAACTTCTTGAAGACCTTTTCCACCGGAATCATCCGCATCTTGAGGACCTGCATCTGGAGTTCCGAGGTGACGAAGCTGATCCGCTTGGAGAGCTTGCCGAACTCTTCGCCGAAGGTGTCGTCACCGCCGCCGTTGAAATCGGTGTTGAGCTGCATCATCCGGTTGCGCTCAAGGACCAGTTCCCCCACCTGGTTCATGAGGTCGTCGAGCCGCTTCACATCCACCCGGACCGTGGTGTTGTCCGTCAGGTCATCCCCCTTCTTGTCGTCTCGAGGTGCGGGGGGCGGGGGCGCCTGGACGCGGGGAGCGGGCTCGGGTGTCTTGACCGGCGCTGCCTCCGGGGCCGGAGACGGCTCGGCAGAGGGCTGTGTTTCCGTTTCCGTCGCCTGGGGGGCCGGCGCTGCCGGCGTTACAGGGGCCGCCGACGGCTTGAGAACCGTTGCTTCCTTGGCGTTCTCCGAGAGGAAGGGGAGGAGTTTGCCGATGGTTTCATCGACTTCCCGCTCGACGATGTCACCCCCCTTGATGTCGCTCACCAGGAGCTTCACCAGGTCCACCGCCTCCAGGATCACGTCCATAATCTCCGGCGTCACTTCCAGCTCGCTCCGGCGGAGGCGGTTGAGAACATCCTCGGTCTTGTGGGTGACCTTCACGAGAAGCTCGAAACCGAGGAAGCTGGACGCTCCCTTCACCGTATGGATCGACCGAAAAATGCCATTCATGAGCTCCGTGTCTGACGGGGCCTTTTCCAGGGCAACAAGATCGTCGTCAAGCTTTTCGAGCAGTTCCGCCGTCTCGGTCAAAAATCCATCCAGGAGTTCCTGGTCTTCGCACTCAATCGCCATCTGCTATTCCTCGCGAATGTGAATAAAAGTTTGTGTCACATCATGCCGCTGAACAGGCTTCGCTCGTCCCGGGAGATGAGTTTCTCCAGGTTGAGGAAGAAGAGGAGGCGGTCGGTCTGGTTGATGACCCCCGCGAGGCACTCCTGCTCCACGGCGCTGTTGACCACGGCCGGCGGAGGCTGAATCTCGCTCTCGGAGATCCGGATCACCTCTGAGACCGCATCAACCACGAATCCCATCAGCTCCCCTTCCATGTCGATGACCATGATCCTCGTCTGGCTGTTTGTCTCCCCCTCGGGGAGGCTGAAACGCTTGCGCATGGAGATGATGGGAATTACCTTTCCCCGCAGGTTGATGACCCCTTCGATGTAATGGGGGGTGTTGGGAACACGGGTGATGCTCGGCATCCGGATGATTTCGCGCACCTTCAGGACGTTAACCCCATATTCCTCCTGCTCCAGCTTGAAGCTCACGAGTTGGATCAGCTCGCTCCTCGATTCCTCTACTTTGGTCTGCAGTGCAGTTTCCATCGCCCTCTTCCTCCTTATCCGTTCCGACTGATCGGAAGTCGTCGCCCTGGTCGCTTGCTAGGAAACACTTCAATGCTCGATGCAAGGAGTGTTCTCATGCCGCTCGATTCACGAATGAATCTGGCGGATAGAGGACTTTTTCGCAGCGAAGGCCGTGCATTTATATTCATCGGCGCAACCGGTGAAAATTTTAACAATTTTTTTCGACGATTTCTCGGTGGGTTATGGGTCCATGATAAAAATTGACACGCCGTGCGACAGAAAATCAGAAATGGGCGCCGCCGGACGGATCGGGCTGGCGAGGGAGCCGGATGAATACAAATGTTGTTTCAGGAGGTTCTCGGAAAAAATATTTATTGTCAGTCGTCATTTTGTTGACTTTTGTCAGGATTATGACTACACTGACGTCCGCATCGAGAGGACCACGCTCCAGATACCCAGTTTGTTCGAGGAAACCATGGATACGCCGCGACTGCTCATTGCCGACGACGACAAGAAAACCCGTGACTTTGTAGCCGCTTTTCTCAAGTACAAGGGGTACGACGTGGTCCAGGCCTGTGATGGTCAGGACGCCCTCGACAAGCTGGAAACCGAAGAGGTTCACCTTGTCATCACCGACCTGATGATGCCCCGGGTGAACGGTCTCGAATTTGTCAAGAAGCTGAAGACCATGCGTCCAGGCACCGTCATCATTGCCTACAGCGCCTTTGGCAACTACGAAATGGCCTCCAACCTCCTCAAGGCGGGGGTCTTTTTCTATCTGGAAAAGCCCTTCAATCTGGACGAGCTTGAAACTCACGTGAAACGCGGGTTCGAGCACCAGTCTCTCCAGAGCCAGACCTACCGGGCCAAGCCGGCCATCAAGAACCGGGCCCTCATTCCGAATATCATCGGCGAGAGCGCCAAGATGCTCTCCCTCTTCGAGCTGATCGAAAAGGTTGCCGAGTCCGATTCAACCGTTCTTATCCAGGGAGAATCGGGAACCGGCAAGGAACTGGTCGCCCGGGCGGTCCATGACCTGAGTAACCGCAAGACCCGTAACTTCGTGCCGGTCAACTGCGCCGCCATTCCCGACGAACTCCTCGAAAGCGAGCTCTTCGGCCACGTCAAGGGCTCCTTCACCGGTGCCGTGGCGAACCGCATCGGCCGCTTCGAGATGGCCGACCGCGGCACCTTGTTCCTCGACGAAATCGGCGACATGAAGCCGAACCTCCAGGTAAAGCTCCTGCGGGTGTTGCAGAACCGCGAGTTGGAACCGGTCGGCGCCACTCGCTCCAAGAAGATCGACGTGCGGATCATTGCCGCCACCAACCAGAACCTGGAAAAACTGGTCGCCACCAAGCAGTTCCGCGAAGACCTCTACTACCGGCTCTCCGTCATTCCCATCTTTATTCCGCCCCTGCGGGAGCGCAAGGACGATATCCCCCTCCTGGTCAACTCCTTCCTTGAGCGTTTCAACCGCAACAAGAAGAGCAAGGTGAAGGGGATCGACTCCGACGCCATGGATCTCCTCGTCCACTATGACTGGCCCGGCAACGTGCGCGAACTGGAGAACCTCGTGGAGCGCCTCGTGATTCTCAAGGGGTTCGGCACCATTGGTGTCAATGATCTGCCCGAAAAGTTCTCCGGCGTCACCATTTCTCCCCCTTCGGAAAGCATGACCCTTCCCGATTCGGGCATCTGCCTCAATACCGTGGTGGAGGAGTTCGAAAACAATCTCATCCTCCAGGCCCTCAAGAAGACCGGCGGCAACAAGAAGGAGGCCGCTCTTCTTCTGAACCTCAAGCGAACCACCCTCATCGAGAAATTAAAAAAACGGAGACTCGATACAATTGCCACGTCTTTTGCATAAGACGTGGGTATGATCATCGATACTCTTATCAATCGTCCCACACCATCCGAAGCCAAACCGCAGACTGATGACCGCCCCACCGTTCGAGAGGCCGGCGCGGGCCTCGTCTTCGACGAGCTTCTGGCCAACGGCGCCGGTACCGACGCGCCGCGGGCCGGGGCACGTGCCACCGCTGCCGCCGCGGCAGAGCTGATGCGACTCGACATGATGCGGAGCGCCTTTACCCTCGGCGACGCTGAAGGCGGGGGAAACCCGCCGGCAATGGGGCGCGCCGTGGAATTCATGCTCAAGAGCTTTGCCGAGAACAGCCGGGAACCGGTTGACCCATCCTCTCCCGTGGCTGCCGAGGGATCCTCTGTCGCCCCGGTTGCTTCTGCTGCTCCCGAGTCTCTGCCCGCAAAGAGCAGTGGCAACTGGCTGGACGATGTCGTCAATCGTGCTTCACGCCGCCATGGCGTCGAGGTGGGACTCATCAAGGCGGTCATCAAGGCCGAAAGCAACTTCAATCCCAACGCCGTCTCCCCGGTGGGCGCCCAGGGACTCATGCAGCTCATGCCTGCCACCGCCAAGGGGCTCGGGGTCACCAACTCCTTCGATCCCGAGCAGAATGTCATGGCCGGCACGAAGTTTCTCAAGGACCTCCTGGCCCGTTATGGCGGGAATGTGGACAAGGCCCTTGCCGCCTACAATTGGGGGCCGGGCAACGTCGATCGCAAGCCCCATCTCCTTCCCCGGGAAACCCGCGAATATCTGGTCAAGGTGAAGGATTACTACAATCAGTTCGCCTGATGACGCCACTTGCTCCCCGTCGATCAAAGGCCCTTTCGCGTGATGCGAAGGGGCCTTTTCCGTGGTAAACATTTTGCGTAGGGCAGCATCGCTTTTGGGGTAGGGGAGGGAACAAGGGCATGCACGACGAAGCGTTGATCAGGCTCGCTTTTTTCTTCGGCGTGCTGGCTGCGGTTGCCATCGGGGAGGTGGCGGCTCCGCGCCGTCAGCTCACTGACAGTAAGGCTCGTCGCTGGTACACCAATCTTTCCCTGGCAGCTATCGATACTGCGGTCGTGCGCTTGACCCTTACCGTCCTCCCCGCTGACATGGCGGTACAGGCCCGCGAACACGGCTGGGGATTCCTGAACAACGTCGTCCTTCCGCCACCGGCCGGGATCTTCCTGGCGTTCATCGCCCTTGATCTGATTATTTACCTGCAGCACGTCCTGTTTCACTTTCTTCCGGTCTTCTGGCGTCTCCACCGGATGCACCACACCGACCTCGACATCGACGTCACGACCGGCAACCGCTTTCATCCCGTCGAGATTCTTCTTTCGGCCGGGATCAAGCTTGGGGCGGTTGCGCTGCTCGGCGCGCCCGTTGTGGCGGTGGTCGCCTTCGAGGTGGCGCTGAATGCTACCTCAATGTTCAATCATGGCAACATCCGGCTTCCTCTTACTCTCGACAGGTGGCTGCGGCTCGTTGTCGTCACGCCGGACATGCACCGCGTCCACCATTCCGTCATTCTCCGGGAAACGAACAGCAACTTCGGCTTCAATCTCCCCTGGTGGGACCGCCTTGCCGGCACCTATCGTCCCCAGCCCGAAGGCGGCCATGGAGGAATGACGATCGGGCTCAAGGAGTTTCGTGATCCGGCACTGCTGACCCTTTCCCGTCTCCTCGTCCAGCCGTTTGCTCGCAAACCGGCGTGAGGTTTGAAGAACCGATCATTGGGGAACTGTAGTAACGAAAAAAGCCCCTCCGCGGTGCGGAAGGGCTTTTCATTTGGCCCCTGCCGACTTTGTACAATGCAAAAATAATGTGTATTAGCGGTGTGCTGCACTCTGGCATGTTTTGTGGTGCCCCCAAATCTGCCCCCAAAACATATTGCTGAAGGCAGTAGTGGCGCTAAGTCTGAAGATGGAATGGGGCTCTTGTGCTGTCAATGTGATAAAAGGGGGGCGTAAAAGAGCGCCCCGCAGGGCAATCTGGGGAGCTTACCAAGGGGCAAGACTCACACCAGCCGTGTACGGGGCGCTCAGAGGATGCGCTTCCATAAGGTGGTCTGTGTACGGTCTGCGAAAAGCCCGGACGTACGCGGCAATTCTTGGCATGGGTGTGAGCACGAGGGCTTCAATTGCCCACGGCGCACTTCCCATCAAATGAAATTCCCACGCATAATTCAGGGAGCGGTCATATCCGGCCTCTACTCATCGTCGTCATGACCCTCACCAAAACGCCTTGGGTGGGGCTTATCAGGATGTGGCAGGTTCTTCATGTCAAAGTCTTTGCCGACGTATGGCGGATTCTCGCAAGAGATGTCCCACTCAAAGCCGGTTAGAGGCTCGTCTTCGATGAACTCTTCCATGCCGTCGATTGCCCCGGGCGGAAGGGGTGTCTTGCCGTCGTGTTCATAGACAATAATGGGCTCATTTTTCATTTCAATATGTTTCCGGCTGGTCTTACGTTTGGGTGGGGTGTCCTTCATTCCCCGCACCTGCTCAATCGCATTCTGAACCAGCTTGAGCTTCGCCCTTCGGATCTCTTCTTGCGTAGTCATTCGAGTCCCCTGTCCATTGATCTCCACCGATATTTCAGAGATAAAGGCGTCGGCATAGTGTGATGAAAAAGTCGATCTCAGAGTTCCCGCATGGTCCGCCTTACGTGACAACAAAAGATTGACATCACACCATCTTCCCGAACATCTTCGGCAGATACGACGTTCCGCCATGCTCCATGAAGAGTACGTGCCGATCCTCAAGATCCTGCTCGGTGCAGTTCTTGTTGAGAATGTCCGAGAATTTGGTTTTTGAGAGGATGAAGGCGTTCAGGATCAGGTTTGGATCGGCCAGTTTCGTTTGCAGTACCTTCACCTCCTGATACAGGCCGAACTTGGGATCAGTGAGATTGATCTGGCGGATTCCCTTCGGGTCGATGAAGTTAAGCCACTGCTTGCCGGTGCTGTCGTCCACCAGCCAGAGAAGAAAGTCTGGATAGAAATTCCCCGCCAGGGCGAAGCCGAGCCCCTTGGCCTTGGTGTCGGCATTGCGGAGCAGGTACAGGCTTCGGTTGCCGATGGCAGCTTTGCCTACAGCCGAGGCATAGAATGCCTCCAGGTCTCTCACAAAATCGATTTCGCTCTGGGCCTCAAAGGCCAGCGGCCGCATCTTGAGCGGCACATTGCCGTCGATGGAGAGGAGTGGGTAGTACAGGTGCCGGTCGAAACAGATGGCAACCATCTGCTGTGCATCCCATGTGCTTGCCTCGCCGAGCTTTCCTGAGACAACCAGCTTCTGCAGCTCTTCCAGGCGCTTCTTGTATTCCTGTCCGTCATCGGTGTCTTCAATTTCAAAATGATAGACCTTGAGCATGGTGTCGTCGTCGCCGCGCACTGGCACCACTTCGTAGAATTGTCCCTCATAGGCGTTCTTTAGGGTCTTGTAGAACCGGTCGGTGTAATCCTGTAGGAGACGGATGAGGATGTCTTCCTGCTTCCGGATATCGGCAATAGTTCGGATGGTCAGTTCCGACGCGGGAATGTGGAGGGTGTACCAACTGCTTGAATCCTTGCAGAATGTCTTCAGTCGCTGCCGGTCAAGCCGCAGGTTACTCCAGCTCCGCTGCAGTTTGAACTCCTGTACCGCCAAGAATATCCGGTCGAAGTCGAACAGTGCCATCGTGGACGAAGCAATCTTGCCGGTATGCCGCACCGTGGTTGCTGCCGCAGTTCCTCCCCTTGGCTGGGTACTCAGCGCCTCCAGCCGGGGGTAAAGATCAAGCTCTATATGGGGCGGTTTGATCTTGGCTGCAAATTCGGCGGGAATCTCGTACAGCCACGGAAACTGCTTCCGCTTGAAGCCGTTCTTCTGGTTGTCCTTGTAGCCGTCCTTCAGGGCCAGGGACTTCAGCTTGTCCTTGAGGAAGCAGGGTGAGTGACGGGTCTCGAAGTTCAGCTCGATGATTTCGTCACTGGTCGAGACCCCTTCCTCCTGCAGGTACTGTTTGAACTGGGCCATGTAGCTGGCGCGGACGCCGAAGATGTTGAGCGTTTCCAGCTTGTCCAGATGGAGCCCTTTTGGGCGTTGTCCCGGAGTGCTCCGTTTAAGGGAGTACTCCTTTCCCTTGAGGCGTACTCCGCGCCCAAAGAGCTGGATGATCTGCGAGCCTTCCCCCTGTCCCATGTTGAGCAGCCCCATGGTTGAGACCCGCCAGCTGCTCCACCCCTCGGTGAACTTGCGGGAGCCGATCAGTACATGCAGCCGGCTTTCCTTGTCGTTCAAGCTGCCGAAGAGTGACGTCCCGAATTCATCGGCTTCATTGTCAAACTCTGTGGCGTCTTCACACATTTTGAAGAATGCCGCGTCATCTCCGATGTTGATCAGGCCGAACGGTTCGTTGTCTCCCACCCGCAGCGCCAGCTCTCCCTTGCTCCCCTTGATGTTGACCAGTTTCAGCCGTTGGCGGGATTCGCTGTTGAAGAGCCGTTTCAGAGTGTCGGCATAGACCACTTCGGCGGGTGTCCCCATCAGCGGGGTAAAGCGCCGCTCGAAAATGTCGCGATTCTTCTTGTCCAGGAGCCGCGCCTTTCCCTTGAGCAGATCGTCGATCCAGGCTTTGTACTGGGTATCATTGTTGAGGAAGTTGGCGAGAAACCGAACCACGGTCAGGATGTCTGAATCATCGTCGTTCACCTTGTTGCCGACAAATACCCAGAGCGGCTTCTCGATGTTGAACTCGTCCAACTTTTCCCAATCCCGCGCCCAGAGATACTGCTGCTGGTAAAAGGAGAGCAGGCAGGCGGTGAAATAAAGGTTCCGCGTCTCCTCTTCATGGTCGTCCGCAAGATTCAGAATCAGCGATTCCTTGCCGTAGCCATCCTCGTAAAAGAACTTGTACGAATAGTCAAAGAGGATGCACTTGGCGTAAATCTCCCGGGTGGCCAGCAGCCGTGCCTTTCGCTTTTCGTCACTGGTCAGGGCAAGCTGCTGCCGCTGCTCTTCCGTCAGTTTCTTCAGACTAGTGGTATCGAAGAGCATCTTCGCCTTTTTCTTCTGCGCTTCCTCTTCCGCCTTGGTAACCACCCATCCCTTTGCCACCGCCTGTCCGAAGGTGGCTGAATACTCAAAGGCAAAACCGCCCCGGCAAAGCGCCTCGCGGCGGCTCATCCAGGCGCCGGCGACAGTCCCGGTTCCCCGGTGCCCCTCGTCCACGAGAACCAGATTGTTCCCCTCGAACGCCTCCACCGCCACGGTCTTGTCTCCCATCTCATCGCCCAGCTTGTTGATGTCGATGACCTCGACGGTGCCACGGAAGGCGTTCCTGTTCTTGTCGAAGAACTGGAAGAAGTGGAAACCGGAAAGGTCCAACTCCTCCAGGTGCTGACGGGAGAGCCCTTCATTGGGTGTCAGCAGGATGATCTTGTCAGGGTAGATGTTCTGGTTGCCGTTCTGGAAGTAGTGCAGGTACTGCAGGATATTGACGTGCAGCAGCAGGGTTTTCCCCGAGCCGGTGGCGTTCCAGAAGGCGAGCTTGTTCAGTTCATCAGCATCGAACGGCTGCAGCCGGTCGGCAGCGGTGATCTTCGCATTGTACTCCGCCATCTCTTCATTCAGTCCGTCCAGAAGCTGTTGCCGCCGGTTGAAGTACCAATCCAGGTAGATTTCGGTGAACAGCAGCGACAGGTACTGGAAGTACTTCATCTGCAATTCGGTTTCTTCCTGCCGGTTGCGTTTGCGGGTGATGGTCTGCCAGTGCCGGACGATATTCAGGTCGTAGCGACGAAGATCGTCGGCACTGATCCGGTCCACCTCGAACAGATTGCGTGACAGTTCGTGGAAGTAGCGGGTCTGGCCGTCCTCTTCGATCCCCTCATGGCGGTCGTCGCCGAGGCGCGCCTTCAATGCCTGCAGGTTCCCTCCCCGGAAGAAGCCGTACATCCAGCGGTTGAGCACCAGCTCCTTGTGAAAGCTCCCCATTCGCTTACACCTCCCCGTCGAACATGCGGCTCAGGAATTCCGGCTCGATCTGGCGCAGCTTGAGGACCTTGGTGATGCCCCCTTCCTCTTCGGTGGCCGTCAGCACTGACGGGATATTGTGGTCACCGTTGATGTAGACCACCTCGAATTCACTGTCCCTGGGGTTGATGTCGTGGCTGTCGCAGAACCGGTTGAGGGCCTCGTAGTCAACCTGCTCGCAGTCACGCCAGAGGATCAGCGTCTTCTCTCCCGTCGGCAGGATTCCCTGCACCATGACGATCCCCCGCTCCCGCAGGGAATCGATCTGCTTGACCTTGAGACCGATCAGGTAGTTGAAGGTCTCCACGAGATCGATGGGCCGCTCCTCCCACGCCCCGGCGGAGTCCACCGCCACTTTCAGCTTACAGTCTAAGGGCTTGCGGAAGGAATTTACCGACAGGAGGGAACCACGGCTTTCGATGTCGAGCATGTAGCGGAGGAGGTAGTCGTTCTTGGCTTCCTGGCTTACGCTGTCCAGAAGGCTCTGCTGCTCGGCGCTGCGACGGAGTTCCAGATTGTTGAGAGTGTCTTCGTAGCTCTCTAGTTTGAGCACTTTGAAGCAGTGAGAAACTCCTGTTGCCTCAGCGAGTGGCTTGCCAGCTTTCCATTCCGAGGAATACACAATCTTTTGCATTCGAGGCTTGATAACTGTTGAGAAATATTCACCCTGTTCTACGAGGACATATTTTCTCTTTCCCTTATCCTCACGATTCACCGAAATTACTGCATGGCCTGTACTTCCTGAACCACCGAAACAGTCCATGACAACACTGTCCTTCTTGCTGGCATGTTGGATAAAGCGGGAGACAAATTTCGCATGCTTTGGCGCAAGGAAAACCCCTGACCGGTTAAACAAGGCGTGGGTCTGCTTCTCACCGTCGGAGTAATCGGAAAATACGCTCTTTCCGATATTGGTTTCCACCTCGTGCAGCATCCGCTTTATGCGTGGAACTTTTGTTTCATCAGGTCCCCATGCTATGCGTCCGTCTCTGTCTAGAGAAACAAAACTCCTCTTCCCGGGGGATTCAGGGTCGTCTTCATAGGCGAATTTCCAACCACTTTTCGGATGAGGGCATGGTTTTCCTGTGGCAGGATGGACAGGTTTGAACCACCGCCAGTTTTTGTGTTGCGGATCGTGGACCGTAGGAGACTGCTTTGTTGCTGGCATCGAAGTATTATCCTCCTGCCATATCCAAATCATCGCCTGTCGTATCTTTGCCTCGTTTTCTGGAACTAGTCTTCCCGCAGCATCTCGATATTCGGCGTTCTTGTAATTGTACAAACCCTTCCAGGGGTCATTCTTCTTCTCCTCCTCCCACTCAAGCCCCTCTGCCTCGACCTGTTCGCGATATTCGATGACATGCTGCTGGTAGAGTTTCCGTAGTTCTTCTTCAATCTCGGAAATCGACGGATAAGTGGGATTGAGGCTGGCTACAAGCTCCATGACCTCGGCGTATCCAGGCTTTGGCTCGCGGAACATATCCTTCTGTTGCTCGGCGATCACTCGATTCTTGGCGTAAACCAGCACGTATTCATGATTTGTGGAGTAATTTGGTGCCTGACTGTTATTGGTGTTCATGGCCCAGATGAGCTCTTCGACATGATTGTCATCGCCAAAGGTTTCGTCTAGAACGTGTTCCAATGACTGCCGCTCATGCTTGTCGATGCTGACGAAAATTGCCCCATCATCGGGCATGAGAGGGGCGATTTTCCCAATACGGTTGTGCATCATCGTTGCCCACGCAGAGTGCTTGAATGTATTCTTGTACGGTATAGCGCTGCTGCTGGTGTTGTAGGGCGGATCAATATAGACGCACTTGATCTGTTCTTTGTACCGGGAGCCCAACAGGGAAAGAGCCTGATAGTTATCACTATTGATGAGGAGACCGTCTGTTGAATCGTCCAGGTCTGGGATAGCGTTCAGCAGCTTTGCCTTGAATGAGTCAGGGTATAGGGATGTGTCCACCATCAGATATGGCCGGTTTTTCAGTTCATCGTTTTGACCTGCGGCGGCATTGGGTCGCATACCAAGATCAAACCACTTCTGCCACTGTTTCCCGTTGGCAACGATATCCGGATAGAGCTCTTCTGGTACCCGGTCAAGCGTTACGCAGTAATGGGCGGCCACCACGAACTTCTTCTTCTCCCAAAGCTTCTTCTGGAAATCCTCCAACTGGGCCAGGAAGGTGATCAGATCCAGAGCGATGGCCCGCAGGCACTGGATCATCCGGAGATTCTTCTCGATGTCGGCAAAGCGCTCGGCGTTCTGCACGTCATCCAGGTGCATCACCTCGTTCTTGATGTAGAAATCCAGCTCACGGCGCAGGAACCCGCCGAGATCCTTGTGGATGAAATAGTCGGCACTGTTTTTCAGGGTGTAGGTGGTTAGGTGCTTTTCCAGCAGAGTGCGCTGGGAATTTTTTTCGGTCGGCTCCCGCTTGGCGAGATCGAGCCAGCTCGATTTGACGGTATCGCTCCCCAGTATGACCTGCACCGCCTTGCCCACCAGATCGTCCTGCTTGGTCCCCTTGGGCATAGGCCGGTACTCGAAGCGGAGCACGAGCTCGCCGTTTGCCTCCTCGACCGGCAGCAACTCCTCCTCGTACTCATCCCCATCATCATCAGTCACGGTACGGGTTTGCCGCTCGATCAGGACAAATCGGCGTTCCTTATCACTGTCCTTACGGTTATCCTTGGCTGTATCTGCAGCCACCAGGCGAAAATGCACGGTACGGCCATCGTTCAGCCGGAAGCTGTAGTTGGAGAAGTTCTCACCGCTTTTGGTGTAGTACTGGTCCTTGTTGGCCCAATGCAGCACCACCTCTTCACCGGCGTACGGGATAGCGTAGGTATCCCCCTTGTAGCGGCGCTGGCTGATGAAGTCGCCGCTGTCGTAATAGCGGGAGAAAAAGGTGAACAGGTGGGAAAACACGGCGCTCTCATGCTCGACACTGCCCGCCGAGAGCTCGGTAATCCGCTGGCGCAGTTCCCTGACCTTGGGGACATCATCCGGGTTCATGCTAAGGGCCTGGGCGTTCTTCTCCGCTTCGTCCAATTCCTTGCGCACCTGCTCAAGATTGGCGTTTCCGGAGTTGACCAACGCCTCCTGCACGCGGGCCTTTAGACGGTTGTCTAGGTAATCGTTGATCTCACCCGCACGGGCATTGAGGATGCGGTAGACACCGAAATCCAGTTCGGGGCGATCGATCTGGAAAATCTCCTTCAGTTTGGCCACAAGGTCATCGTATTTGCTCATTGAACCTCTCCCCTATTCACACAACCGTCCACTGCACGGTGAACAGCCGTTCTCTGGTTGTTTTCTGCTGCATCTGCTGCTCAAGGCGGGCGATCAGGGCGTCGCGCTTTTCGATGATCTGGTCTTCGACCTCGAAGATGCGCTGGCGTTGTCGTCGTTGTTTCTTTTCCAGTTCCACGATCTGTCGCTGAAGTTCCATCTGCTCTTCTGTGGTGATGGCCTGGCGCGCCTGCCGGTTCAGGAGCTTGAGCCTAGCTTTGGTGTCCTTCAGTTCCTTCTCAGCCGCCACGATCAGGTCATCGGCCCACTTGTCCAGCTTGTCCCGTTCTTCCTGGAAATGCCGGTTGCTGGTCTCCAGCGCTCTGCTGACCGTGGCGGCGGCATGGCGTTCAGTCTCTGCAGCCAGGTGCCCGCTGAAGGCTCTCAGGTCTTCCACCGGATCGATTTCCGCCCGGCACTGGAAGAGCTTTTCGCACTGCTCCTGGTCCACCGGGTTACCGTCATCGGTGAAGGCGCTGAAGAGGAGATGCTCTTCCGTGTCGAAGGAGGTGATGGTGAGCCGCTCCAAAGTCAGAACGCCCGACTTCCCCTTGAGGGCTTCCACCATGGCGATCTTTGTGGGGTGGTCGCTGATATCGAAGCGCAGGGTTGCATCGGGGGTGTGATGGTGCAGCGCCGTGGTGAGCACCTGTTCCCCCAGGGGGTGGGAGAGGCGATAGAGATACGCGCCTTCCACATTTTCCCGGTTCTTGCTGATGAGGTGGTATCGCCCCGGGGGAAAGCCGGTTGGCGGAGTATGCAGATCAAAGGTGAGATCCTCGTCGTCAAACCGGGCCTGTCCGTGGAGAACCGACCGGGTGACGGCCCAGAAGAGGCGACTGAAGCGGTCCAGATGATGGCGGGTCTGGTCCAGCCTGACCTTCAGCCGGGTGTGAACATCCTCGTCGAAATGCTCCAGCAGGGTCTGGCGGGTTTCGGTCATGCGGGAAGTTATGGTCTGCTCCATCTCCGCCTGCAGAGCGGCAAAGGCCGCCTCGATTTCCCCGGCGGTCCGGCACTCCTGGTAGATGCGCAGGATGCGTCGCTCGAAGTCGACCCCAGTTTCGATGGTCCCCAACACTTCATCCGAGGCGCCAAAGACGCCGGAAAAGAGGTTAAACTTCTCGGTCAAGAGCTCATACACCCGCCGGTCGGCATCGTTGCGCTCGTTGAGGAAGTTGATCACTACCACGTCGTGTTTCTGGCCGTAGCGGTGGCACCGGCCGATGCGTTGCTCGATTCGCTGGGGGTTCCAGGGGAGGTCGTAGTTGATGACTAGGGAGCAGAACTGGAGGTTCACCCCTTCGGCGGCCGCCTCGGTGGCGAGCATGATGTCGGCCCGGTCGCGGAAATGTTCGATGATAGCGCTGCGCCGGTCCGCTGTCCTTGAACCGCTGATCCTGCCGGTGTCGGCGTTGTCCCGGAGCCACTCCTCGAAGATGGCGCTGCTTTCCGCATCGGTGTTGCTGCCGTTGAAGAGGACGATGCGGCCGGCATAGCCGTTGGCTTCGAGAAACGCCTTCAGGTACTCCTGGGTGCGGCGGCTTTCGGTGAAAATGAGCGCCTTGCGTGAAGCCCCCATCCGTTCCATCTCGGCAAAGCCGATCTCCAGGGCTACACCGAGAGTGCGGGTTTTGGTGTCAACGGATATCTGCCGTGCCTGCCGAATGTAACCATCCAGTTCCGCGATTTCGGCATCCAGTTGGACACGGTCGATCTCTGTTCCCCGTGGTTGGTCCAACTGGGGGGATCCACCTTCCGGTTCCTCAATCTCTTCCTCTTCATCAAGGAAGTCGTCGCCCAGTTCGTCGCCTTCCACCAGATCTTCGAGCAGGTTCTCCGGCTCGGGTAAACCGGCACGCAGGACTTCAAGACGCTTGCGGATAGTCTCCAGAGTTCCGGCCACCGCAAGGGTTGACGATGCGAGCAACTTGCGCACGATGAGCACCGTCAGTGTGCGCTGGCGGTCAGGGATTGCATAGGTGTCGGCACGTTGCAGGAAGTTGGAGACGGCTTCGTACAGTTCCTGTTCCTGGTCGGAGGGGCGGAACGGGCGGGTGATGGCGCGCCGTTCGGTGTAGCGGATATACTCCAGCACCTGGGAGCGGAGGGTCCGCTTGGCAAACCCGGCAAGCCGGCGTTTCAGGCTGTCCAGGTCGGCGTCACTGCCGGTGTACTGTTCGCGGAAAGAGGCAAGGTCGCCGAAGATGTAATCGTCGATAAGGGTGGAAAGACCGTACAGCTCCAGGAGGGAGTTCTGCAGCGGCGTGGCGGTGAGGAGGAGCTTCCTGCGATCCTCCAGCGCCCAGCGGATGCCCTGTCCCATGCGGTTGCTGGGACGGTAGGCGTTGCGCAGCTTGTGGGCCTCGTCGATTACCGCCAGATCCCAGGCCACCAGCTTCAGCAGTTCCTTCTGCTGGGTGGCGAAGTTCATGGATGTGATGACGATGCCGTTGGCCAGGAAGGGATTGTCGTTCCCTTCCCGCAGCGATTCACGAAACGACTTAGCTTCAAGGATCACCGATGGGAGATTGAACTTCTCCTCAAGTTCAAGGCTCCACTGCTTGCGGAGCGCCGCCGGGCAGATGACGATGAGCCGGCGCCGCCGTTCCGCCCAGTATTGGCAGAGCACCAAGCCAGCCTCGATGGTCTTGCCGAGGCCAACCTCATCAGCCAGCAACACTCCTTTGGAGAGGGGAGAGCGGCAGGCAAACAGCGCCGCCTCGATCTGATGGGGGTTCAGATCGACCGAGGCATCGAACAACGACATGGAGAGCTTGTCGATTTCGCTGGAGGCTGATCTGCGGAGCAGTTCCGCAGCGAAGTATTTGGCGTGATAGGGGGTGTTCAAGGATGGTCCGCCGATTCATTTTTCTGCCAGGGAGCAACTGGAAGGCGGGATCAATATATATCATCACTTGAAATGCAGTAAAGCGTTACTTGGTTTTACGGCTCAGGGATATCTGTAATCTTCGATCCCTGGAGCGCGTCATGAAAAAAATCCTGAGCAGTAGAGAAATAGGCTGGAAACTACGAAAACTGCGACTTCAGGCAGGCTGGACGCAGGAACACCTTGCGGAGCAGATTGGAGTGAGTGTTCAGCAGATTCAGAATTACGAGAGCGGTGCAAACAAGATGAACACCGACCGGTTGCAGCAAGTCGCGAATGCGCTTGATGTTCCAATTCAATCGTTCTTTTCTGAGAGTGACGGGACCCTTCCTCTGGCGGTTTCTGAAAAGCTCTTGCTTGATTCCTACCGGGCAATCGACAACAAGGAGATTCAGGAGAGTATCCTCAAAATCACCACCAACGCCACCAGGCAGACAAAATAGAAAATGCCGGCCCGAACTATCTCCGGCCGGCAAATTCATTCATGCATCTGTTTTTACGGATGCCGAATATCCGCAGAATTCATAGGCACATCTTTCCCGCAATCCGCTTTATCCTTTCTTTGACTAGCTGCAGAACCATCAGATATTTCGCCTGCATTCCTCTCTGATTTTTCACATCTTTTTGCTGCTGGGCGCGGCGTTTCCAATTGTGTCACCTGCTACATCAATCCCTCGGGCTGTGCGTCATTTTTTGACGATCTCCTTTTATATACGTCAGATTGCGCGATCTCTTCTGCGCAGGATCAGACAGAACTGAACCCAGAAAGGAGATTACCATGCCAGTTCACGTCCCGGCAGTTCTCGACAACGCATCCCTCAAGAGGATTGCACCCTCCATCTTTGCCTCCCGGCCTTACGAAGGGATGAGCGACAAGTACAGCTTCATTCCCACCAGCGCTGTTCTCGATGAATTGCGTGGCAAAGGGTGGCTTCCGGTCAAGGCGCGGGAGCAAAAAGCGCGTAACGAAGAAAAGCTCGGCTTTACCAAACACATGATTCGCCTCCGCAAGTCTGATGCTCCAGTCATGGTCGGTGAAACCTTGGCTGAGATAGTTCTGGTCAACGCCCACGATGGTGGCGCAGCTTTTCAGCTCTATGCTGGGCTCTTTCGGCTTGTCTGCTCGAATGGGCTTACGGTTGACGAGGGAAGCATTGAACGAATCAGTATCCGGCATTCTGGTGATGTAATTGGAGAAGTGGCGTATGCCGCCAAGCATATTGCCAAAGATGCACCGAGGTTGGCAGGTGAAGTGAAGCGAATGCAGGCCATTGAACTACAGTCCAGCCACCAGCGTTCCTTTGCCGCCGCTGCCCTCGACCTGAAATATGAGAGTGATGAACACGATCGTTCACTTGCTCCTATTACGCCGGACCAGATCCTTGTGCCCCGCCGTCTGGCTGATAAAGGGAACGACCTCTGGACAACCTTCAATGTCGTTCAGGAAAACTTGATCAAGGGAGGGCTCAGGGGACGTTCTCAATCGAAGACCAATCGGCGAGTGCGTACACGGGAGGTTCAGTCGGTCTCAGAGGACATCCGGTTAAACCGGGCACTCTGGACCTTGGCCCGGGAGCTCAAGAAGAAGACACGGTAATTCCATTTGAATGCTGTTACATTTTGCAGGATCCTGAAAGGAGTTTTCCCATGGTTGCAATCACCCTGTATGAGTTCGATGAGCTTTCCCCCGAGGCGAAAGAAAACGCCATCGGCAGCGGAAAGGAGCGGTACCGTGACAGCATTGACGCAATGGTAGCCCAGTACGTCGAAGATTACTTACAGCAGCGCGGCTACGCCTTCGATTCCTTTGAATACTCTGATGACGGCGTAGAAATCACATGGGAGATCCCGAGAGAATCTCCGCTTATGCAGGGATGCACCATTGGCCATTTCGTCATCCAACCTGCACCTGCAGGGCATAAAGTCGAGTGCCTACTGAACGGCGAGCCCGTTCCAGCATCGCTTGCGCCGACAGAGATTCTCAGGCAGATTGAAGATGACGTACAGAAGATCGTCAATGACCTACATAGCGATCTCAAACCCCAGATCGACCACCTTTACGGTGACTCCTATGCAGAAGAAAATCTCCGGGCAGAGAAGGGATTGCTTTTTTTTGAAGACGGTTCCCCTGTCATAGTCCCGGATAACCTGATCAAGTGGGAGGCATAAATGGAAAGTTTTTTGGAGACGGCATGTCGAAACAGTCTGGGTGGTGGGATTCGTCAAGCTGCGGAGGATGCCCAGAAAGGTGATGGTGAACTTATCCGTTTCATCGAGAATTTTGTCATGGAGCCCAACCGGCTCAGTGCAATGGCCGGATTCACCATGGCGGAATGCGAGACCATCCATGCTGCGGCAAGGGTTGCGGAAGACCTACATCACGGCCAGCTCCGCAAGGGAACTGACATCCCCTACATCATGCACCCTTTCGGCGCTGCAGCACTGCTACTGCGTGAGGAATGCACTCCCGATATGGTTGTTGCCGGGCTTCTTCACGACACCATCGAAGACACCGATTATACGATTGAGGAGTTGGCGAAAGACTTCGGTCCGAACGTGGCAGCGATAGTCGAGGGATGCTCGGAACCCTTCAAGGACAGACCTTGGCGCGAGCGCAAGGAACACACTATCTCCTATCTCAGCGCGGCGCCACGGCAGATCCGATTCGTGTCTTGTGCGGATAAGTTGCATAATATCACCGCCATATCCAGAGACTATGAAATGCTGGGAGATGGTCTATGGCGTCGTTTCAAGGCTGGCAGAGAAGATCAGTCATGGTATTACTGGGGACTGGTGGAGAGTTTTAGACATGAGCTATTTGTGAAGACGAGGCTATTTCGGGATTTCGAGTGCATGGTTAACAAAGTATTCGATGCCCAGTATTGACGAATGCACAGGCCCGGCCTTCTGATTGCGCACGCGTGCATGGGTGTGCGACGGGTGTGCAATATCTACTTTATGTTTACATTTTAGGTGGTTGCAGCGATGCAGTAGAGAGTTTGCATAGTCCTTATTTTCGTGCATCTTCTCGGCTATTTCTCTGTTGATTTTTTTTCAATTTCAGTTGCTTATTCCGGAGCACGCTTACTTCCTGTTCGCATGGCTCGCTTATCTCCTGCAAAGAAGAGACTTTTGGGGTCTGTCAGATGGTGAGCATTTCCGTTCTTGGCTCCGTATGATTCCTTTAATACTGCGTCGGAAAATTCGTGTTTCTTCTTTATTATGCGTCAGAAAATTCGCGATTCAGCACGCTGGAGCACAAATACGGCGCGGCTTCATCTAGGTCAGACATACAATGCTATGCAGTCGCAGCTTCTCCCTCTTCTGCTGTTCGATTGGTAGTGATGGTACAATATAAATGTATCCACCCCACTGGATTGGTTTTTCGACTTAACCTGTCCAGCGAGGTGGATTGGTTGGATGCGTGAAATGATGCGAGCTGTCCAGCGGGCTGGACCAGTACCAATCCAGCCCGCTGGACTTGCTACTTGTTTTGACTGATAGGATGGTTCATAGCAGCGTGACGACTTCGTGTCGGAGGAGTCCATTGCTTCCATTCACCTGACATTGCAAACTGTGATGCGACGCCATTACAGCCTTTGAGGCCCCCTCGCTTAATGATTGTGATAAAACCTTTGCGCTCTAGTTCAGCTTTGGCATTCGTGAATGTTTGCGCGCCCATTTCGAGTTCTGACTTTGCCTCGGCGTTTGTACACTTAAAAGACGGTCGCATTCCTTTTTCGCGATCGTCTCGCGTTGCAGCGGTAAATGAGTTCCGCCAAATCAGATAGATAAGGAGCCTCAGGCTCGATGGCGCAAGACTCCTGAAAGCCGGAGATTTTTGCATGTCCATCATTACCATTGAAAACTTTGGCCCTGTTCTGCCAGACTTTCGCTTTTTCCCCACGATTCACCCCTTTGTGGGTGGAGTATGTGAGCGTACCACCCGCGATGCCTCCCGGAAAAGGTAGGAGCGAGAGTTGAGCAGTCTCTTCGCAGGTAATATCGCGTTTAGCTCGTAGGAAATTATCGCATTCCGGAGCTCTTCAGTGTCGGAGAACTCGAATAATACTCGTCGGCCACCGGCTGCCAGGAGCACTGTGACTTCATGCATCGTCGCGACAAGAAAGGCAGCCAAGTCTATGCTTTCTGTTGTGAATACTCGTGAACTTGTCATCATAAGGCCCCCTGTTATTGCGTATCCGTATTACCAAGCGCCACAAGTCGCTCGATATCTGACTTGCGCCAACAGGTTGTGCGTGGCCCGAGTTTGACGGGTTGCGGGAACTTTCCGGATTTGACACCTTCCCACCACTGACTTTTTGATATGGGCAGCATATCGGGAATGAACTGGTTCAAGCGTAGGAGTTTGTCGGACATAAAAAACCTCCAAGAACTAATCTGTACCGCACCGTATGCAGTCAGACTAACAATGGAGGCTTATGTTGTCGTTAGAGATTAATTCGTTCGGGGTATTGTTAATTTTCCTCTATATTGCCTTCTGCGCTTTTCTTGCGCGACCTTTGGCGCTCATTTACCCATTTGCTGACTTCGTCAAACCTTTCCCAGTAACTTTTCTCTATCTCTTCAACCGCCTGTTTATTGTCATTTATTGCATGCCAAATACGACTCTTGCAGTCTTCAAAATCTTTTGACCCGTTTTTCGCCCTGAGCCTCAAGCTTGCATGAATTTCTCGAAAAGCGTCAGAGTCTGTCTTATGTCTCGGCCTAATCTCACGATATAGCTCAATTATCGCAAACGTCTCAGCCTCTATACTTTTTGGGGGTCTGCCCCTTTTTTTTACTTGCTTAGGCGAGTGTTTGATTGGTTTGCCGACGATCCATTCGGCAGCTTTTTCTCGCTCAAGCTGGGTGAGTTTTTTACCGGAAAGTATTAATAATGCAATTCGGTGGCGTTGAAATTCTTCCAATGAATTCACAACGCTGTCCTTGTAAGCGTTATCACTTTCGCCCCAGCCTTGAGGCCGTCCAGATAATCCGCCCATAGCTGCATCATCTTCTTTCGCTCGGCAAGGTGGGAGGTTCGGTTGTATGCGCGACCAAGCGGATCTCTTACCGCATGGGCAAGTTGGTGTTCGATGAAGTCAGGCCGAATCTGCAGTACTTCATCTAGGATCGTCCGCGCCATGGCTCGGAAACCGTGAGTGGTCATCTCTTCCTTGTCGTATCCCATACGGCGAAAGGCTGCAAGCATAGCGACGTTGGACATGGGGCGCTTGTGGGAGCGTAGAGAAGGGAAGAGATACTTTCCATCACCTGTCAGTTTGTGAAGCTCACGAAGAATGGTAATCGCTTGCTTTGCCAAGGGTACCAGATGAGGTTGCTTAGATTTCATCCTGGATGCGGGGATGTTCCATTCTGCCGTGTCGAGGTCGAATTCCGACCATTCGGCTTTCTGCAGTTCGCCAGGGCGGACGAAGACGAGCGGGGCAAGTTGAAGAGCGCACTTGACGACGAAAGTGCCAGTGTAAGCATCAATTGCCCTGAGCAGTTCGGCAACTTGTTTCGGCTCGGTTATCGCTGCGTGGTGCTTCTCTACGGCCTTGGTGAGGATATCTCCAATCTTCAGGTCGGCAGTGGGGTTGCTCTCCACCCATTCATGGTTCAGGGCATAGCGGAATATCTGACCGCAGTAAATCTTGATTCGTTTGGCCGTCTCGATTTTACCCCGCGCCTCGATCCCCTTAAGGAGAGAGATAATTTCAACCCGCTTGACTTCAGTAATCGGTCGGCTGCCGATAACTGGGAAAATGTCGCGCTCCAGGCGGCTCATGACGGTGGAGCAATGACTGGCGCTCCATGCTGGTTCGTTCTTGGTGAACCACTCACGGGCAACCCTTTCAAAGGTCCTCTGCTCAGCTGCAAGTTCTTCCTTCTTGGCCTTCTTGATCTCGCCGGGGTCTACTCCGCTGGCGAGGAGTTTCTTTGCATCTTCTCGGTGTTGTCGTGCATCGGCAAGTGAGGTTGTAGGGTAGGGGCCAAAAGTGAGTTTCTGTTCTTTGCCGGCAAAGCGGTACTTGAGGTGCCATAGCTTGCCGCCGGCGGGTGTCACCAATAAGAAAAGACCGCCACCGTCAAAGAGTTTATAGTCTTTGGGGGCTGGTTTCGCATTTTTGATTTTGAGTTCGGTGAGTGGTTGAATCCGCTTTGGCATGGGCTTTACCTCCTTTTGGGGGCTTGCCAATCCAGGGGTTGGGGGCTGGTCCCCAAATCTGCCCCCAAATGTCTTGGATTTGACCATACCAACTTGGATGTAATTGGACAACTGAAAAAGAAAAAGCCCTGATTTCTCAGGGCCTTTTGGATGGTTCCGGACGGTGCCGGATATGGAATTGGCGTCCCCTGCCGGATTTGAACCGGCGTCGCCGCCGTGAAAGGGCGGTGTCCTGGGCCGGGCTAGACGAAGGGGACGAAGGGAAAACGACCCGGTCAGGCATCCGACCGGGTCGTTTGATTTTGAATGGTGAGCCGCGTTGGGATCGAACCAACGACCACCTGATTAAAAGTCAGGTGCTCTACCAGCTGAGCTAGCGGCTCTCAAAGAGAAGACAACTTTTATCAGGCTTGATGCGGTGCGTCAAGAAAAAAATCCCGAATCGCCCACTTTTTTACGCAAACGGGTTTCTGATCGTTATGGTTTCGTCGCGACCGGGACCGATCGAAACAAGGACAATGGGGCAGCCGATCAGCTCCTGGAGCCGATTGACATAGTGCCGGGCCTTCTCCGGAAGATCCTCGAACCGGCTGACGCCGCGGATGTCGCACTTCCAGCCGGGCATTTCCTCGTAGACCGGCTGGCACTTCTCGAATACCGCCAGGTTGGCCGGCAGGTCCTCAACTGGTTTCCCCTCGTAGGTGTAGCCGGTGCATATCTTGATGGTGTCGAAATCGTTCAGCACGTCCAGCTTGGTGAGCGCCACGCCGGTAAGGCCGTTGACCCGCACGGCGAAGCGGACCACCATGGCGTCGAACCAGCCGCAGCGCCGGGGGCGGCCGGTGGTGGCGCCGAACTCGCCGCCGGTCTGGCGGAGCTTCTCCCCGTCGGCATCGAGGAGCTCCGTGGGGAAGGGGCCGCTGCCGACACGCGTCACGTACGCCTTGGAAATGCCGATAATTTCGTGGATATCCCGGGGGCTCACACCTGTTCCCGTGGCTGCGCCCCCCGCGCAGGTGGACGAGGAGGTCACGAACGGATAGGTGCCGTGGTCCACGTCGAGAAGGGTCCCCTGGGCACCTTCGAAGAGGAGCTTCTTCCCCGCTGTGATGTCCTTGTAAAGGATCAGGGAAGTGTTGGCTACATACTTCCGGAGAGTCTCCGCGTATCCGCTGAAGGTCTTGTAGATTTCGTCATAAGAGAGGGGCTTTTCGCCCAGGAGCTTTTCGAGGATGAAGTTCTTCTCCTCCAGGTTCTCGCGGAGCTTGCGGGCGAATATTTCGGGATCGAGCAGATCCATGAGGCGGATCCCCCGGCGGCCGATCTTGTCCTCGTAGGTGGGTCCAATCCCCCGACCGGTGGTGCCGATCTTCTTGTCGCCGCTCTTGGCTTCGCGGGCCAGGTCGATCTGCTTGTGATACGGCATGATGATGTGGACCGATTCGCTGACCAGAAGGGCGCTGTCGTCCTGGAGGCGACCCTTTTCCTTCAGCCGGTTTATCTCCATGATGAAGACCTCGGGGTCGAGCACCACGCCGTTACCGATGATGCACCGCTTCCCCTTGTGGAGAATCCCCGACGGAATAAGGTGGAGGACGGTCTTCTCGCCGTTTACGACCAGCGTATGGCCGGCGTTGTTTCCGCCCTGGTAACGGACCACGTCGTCCGCATGCTCGGTGTAGATATCGACAACCTTGCCTTTTCCTTCATCGCCCCACTGGGCGCCAACCACTACCACGTTTGCCATGTTCTTCTCCTTGTCAGGGAAGGGTATTGAGCGAAAAATCGTTCCGCATGAGATCGGCCTTCTTCACGACCGTCCCCTGTTTGTCTGCCACCCGTACAACGTATGCTTCATCGGCTGCGCAGTAGTCGCCGCCGATCACCATCATTCTGAGGATATTCATCCGCCGGGCGTAATCGAGGGAGTCGTTGAAATCCCTGTGGATGATGTCGCGGGCGGTGGAGTAACCCAGAGCCCGCAGGTGCTGGGCGATTTCGAGGGCCTCCCGGCGGTCGTCCTTGAGGTTGAAGATGAGGAGATCGCGGGTCTTGCTCGCCTCCACATCGGGCCGCTTTTCAAGTGCGTTCAGTAGGGCCAGTATATTGAAGGCGAAGCCGGTGGCCGGGGCCGGATACCCGTAGCGCTGTGTCAGGTTGTCGTAGCGCCCGCCGCTGCAGACCGCCTCGCCGATTCCCGTCACGAACCCCTCGAACGTGAGGCCGCTGTGGTAATCGAGGCCCCGGATCTCCCCCAGGTCAAGGGTCAGGTGGTCGGAAACGCCGTGGATATCCAGAATGTCCAGCACTTGTGCGATGTTGTCCAGTGCCCGGCGGGATGAATCGGAGGTCGCAACCCGTGCCGCCTCGGCCAGCACCTCGCGCCCGCCGAACAGGCGCGGCAGCGCGGCGAGCTCTTCCTTGATCCGGTCCGCGACGGGCTCGGTTTCGAGGATTGCCTTGACCGCCGACGAGTCCTTCTTCCCCACTGCCTCCTGGAGCCGCCGGCGCGCATCGTCGCCGAGCCCCGAAGCCGCAATGACCCCGCGGATGAACCCCGCATGTCCCAGATCCACCTTGAATTCTGCGAACCCGAGACCCTTCAGGATTTCCACCGCCATGGCAACCATCTCGGCATCGGCCTCGGGGGAATCGAGCCCGATCAGCTCGACCCCGGCCTGAAACGTCTCGCGGCTCCGGCCCGACTGGAGCTCCACGTGCCTGAGCACCCGGCCGATATAGTAAAGGCGGTGGGGAAGGGGGCCGCCCCGCATGCGGGTTGCGACGATACGGGCCACCTGCGGGGTGATGTCCGAGGGAATGGCCAGGAGCTTGCCGGTCTGGCGGTCATCGAAGCGGAAGGTCCGCTCCTTGAGATCCTCGCCGAGACCCGCGGCCATGACGTCCTGGAACTCCAGGAGCGGGGTGATGATCCGCCGGAAGCCCCAGAGTTCGAACACCCTGCGGATCTTCCCTTCGATGTAGCCGATCTTGTCGGCCTTTTCGGGGAGAAAGTCGGTTACCCCCTTGGGGAGGGGCGCTTCTATGGGAGCGGGATTTGTCAACGGCTGTCTCTGTATGGTATGGCGGAAGATAGTGAAAAAACGCGCAAAACGCGGAAAATCCTAGCAGTATAGGGTGCTGATGTCAACGACAAATCCCCCCACGGCACGTCCGTTGGAGATGCTTCGTGGTCATTGGCGCCGAAGATGCTCAACGATCATCCGTGCGTAGTCCCTGAAATCACCGAGTCTCTCCGTGAGAATTCTGTACACAATCTCGTCGTTGATCTTGCCATAGTCATGCACGATAAGGTTTCTGAAAGATGCCATCTCCTTGAGAGTCGAAACGATACCCGGTTCGATAATGCCGGCCGCGGCTAGAACGGAAAAAACATCCCTATTGCTCTCCGCTTCCGGCAGCCCTTCGTCGGCGATGATGTGCCACCCCATATCCAGACAGGCTTCTATGGCTATCTGTAAGGTCCGCTCCACATATCGTCTCGTCTTCTTGTCCGATTCATAAAAATCAAGGGAGATCCCCCGCACGGACTCAAGGTCGTTCAGGTATTCCTCCAGGAGCCCCAGCAGCCGTTCCATAACGTCCCGGTCAACCATTGCAATCTCCCTTGAGAAGCCTCTCCTCCATCCTTCTCACAAAGAGCCGGTGGGCCGGGAGAAAATCGAAATACATCTTGCGGGAACGGATTTCGAATGCCTGGCGCGCCCTTCTGTCCCGTTCATAAAGGACAATGCCGTGCTTCAGTACCTGTCGCTGCATGAGAATTCCGCACTGGTCCAGCACCAGTACATCCACCTCCGTTTTCAGGAGGCTTGCAAGTTCGGACATCGCCCTCAGGCGGTAGTCATACGCGGGTTTTTCCCGGAGAAGGACCGCCAGATCGATATCGCTCTTCGCCGTGGCCTTCCCCGTGGCCTGTGAGCCGAAGAGGTAGACTGCCGTCACCGTCTCGTCGCCGGCGAAGAACGCCCGGATTGTTTCGATCATGGCATCGTTCACGGGCATCGGTTCCCTCACTCCACCCTCTTCACCACCATCATGCTGGCTCCTTTGTCCAGGAGCCCTTCCTTCTTCACCACTTCCAGGGCCACAAGCTCCTTGCGGGTACTGTCATAGAGATAATCGGCCAGGTAGCTCTGGCTCTGCTTGGTGTGCCAGACCTCGTCCATGGACGATCCGTTCCAGGTGAAGGCATAGACGCTGCTCTTCTTGAAGGCGCGGTTGTTGCCGATGACGAACATGCCCTCGTTCTTCGGTACGATCACCTCGCCGGCGGGGGAAACCGTAATCCGCTGCTCCAGGAAGACCCACCGGAAGGGGTCGCCGGTCGTGCGGACGTTGGCCAGATCCTCGCGCTTGAAGTAGGTCTCCGAACCGCCGAACTTGTCGCTGCTCCGCCACAGCTCTTCGCCGGCGGCGGAATAGACGATGAGATACCCGTCATCATTGAGCACCACGGTGCAGACGCTCCCGGACGCGTCACGGAACTGGTTGAAGTTGTACAGATAGCCGAAGCGGGGGAGCTTGATGGGGTTTTTCAGATCAAAGCGGTCACCGTTTTTGACCACCTCGTACACGTCGCCGTAGAAATCCTTGTCGGTGCTCATCTGCTGGGCGTAAATCTTATAGTCTTTGCCGTTCAGGGCGATTCCGCGGAAGTAATAGGGGAGCTTGGCCGCAACCCGCTTGAGGGAGTCTTTTTCCGCCACCCAGACCTGGGAAGCGAGCGAATCGCCGCTGAGAACGGTCAGGTAGGCCTCGGGGGTCCCGTCGCCGTCCAGATCGGCGGAATCGACGGCGATTACCCGGTCGCCGGGAGAGAACGATACCTCGGCCACCAGCTTCAGCCCCTCCCCCTTGCGATAGAGGCGCAGGGCCTGCTCGTCGGCCACGTAGAAATCCCGTGTTCCGTCAGCTGCCGTCTTGCCCGGGGCAATGCCGATGAGGGTGCCCGAAAGCCGCTGGCTCATCCAGCCTCCCGAGGCGGTGCGGGTAAGATCCTGGGGTTTCACGATATCACTGGTGGTTGATGCCTTCACCACATCCGCGGCCTGCTGGGGAGCGGAGGGGCGCACCACGTCGGAGACGGGAACCGGCACCGGTGCAGGTACCGGCTGGGAAACCTGCTGCGGCACCATCACCACCCCCGGCTTCACCTTGGCCGCGATCTCGGCCGCCAGGCTCTGGCCCAGCTTGCCGGCGGCCGGGATCAGCTCGTCCTGGCTCTCACCCTGCTGGAACGACCGGGCGATGACCCGGCCGCTGGGGTCCTTGGCCACCGCGTCGAGGCTGAAGACCTTGCCGAAGGCGATATAGCTCCCCTTCACCAGCACATCGGCCCCCACCGGAGAATCCACCGACAGCACCGAATCATTGCTCAGGCGCGACGCAAAGAGCGTCTGCAGCGTCGACTTCAGTTCATCCTTGTTGGCGGCGCCGGTCACCGCGAACTCCGACACGTAGACCCTGACCTGGGCCGCGAACAGGGTGGAGGCGGCCGTGAGGGCCACGAACAGAACTGCGCAGAGAAGGGAAAGTCTTTTCATTGTTGCTCCTGGAAGGGGTGTTACCTTCTTGATTATTGCTGAGTTACTAGGTTGCGCTGGCCGATTATTGCAAACCGCCTTTACCATGTCAAAGCTTTACTCACCGACTGAACCGCTGTTGCGGCACGCTGAAACAAAAAGAGGGGAGAGTTGCCTCTCCCCTCGGGGTGTTGCTTGTTCTGGTCGGGTTAGTTGCCGCCACCCTTGAGGATGTCGTCGAGCAGGGCGTTGGCCTCGTCCAGCTTCTGCTGGAGCTTCTTGATCTCGTCGGCGGAGTAGACCTTCTTCCCCTTCTTGATCTCGGCGTTGAGCTTCTTGATCTTCTTCTGGAGGGTGTCGACTTCGGTTGCGCAGTTCTTGGAAGCCAGGAGGCACTGGTCCTTCTCTTCCTTGGTCATCTCAGCAGCGAAAACCGGTACGGTAGCCGACATCATAAATGCCGCCATCAACAATACAGCCATCTTCTTCATGGTTGACCTCCAAGTGGGTAGTTGAACTTCCTGTTCTCTTAGTTAACCAGACAGCACGGTAAAGTCAAACGGCACAGCATAAAGAAAAACCGGGAGGAAGCGTAGCTTCCCCCCGGCGTGGAGCAGTACTTAGAATGCGTAGTTCAGCATGATGCGGCCGACGTACGGATTGCGGGGGTCATCAGGATTGGCGGCGGTGCCGACAGTATCCTTGTAGTAGTCGCCAAGGAACACATAGGCGCCCTGGAGGCTGGCGGTCAGGTTGTCGAACACCTTGTAACCCACTTCACCGTTGATCTCGGTGCCGAGGTAGTTGCTCTTGTGGCCGCCTCCGTTGACCCGCCCGGTGCCAAAGTCGTCGTTTGACTTGTCGGTAGCGACGAAGCCGGCATTGACGTTGGCAAAGGCCTTGGGAGTGATGTTGGCGTTGTAGCCGACAAAGCCGCCGATGACGTTCTTCACGTTGTACACGATGGCCCGGTCGCCGGTGATGTTCATCTTGTTCCGGAACATGATCATCATGTCGGACTCGTAGAAGCTGTGCTCGCCATTGGCAGTAGAGGTCTCGTTGGTGATACCCCGGTAGGTGGAGTCATCGCGCGTACCGTTCTGCTCGCCGGAGGCATAGAGGAAGGAGGCCTTCAGGGTGCCGGGGCCCAGCTTTCCTTTGGCGGTGAGGTTGGCAGCCCAGCCGTTCAGGTCGATTTTGTCAGCACCGTTGCTGCGTCCGCTCTGATAGAGGAGGAAGCCGTCCAGGGTGAGCGGGGCAAGCTTGACCTCGGCGTTCACACCAACGGTGTGGAGCATGTAGTCATAGGCAGCAGCAGCGGTTTGGTCGACGTTGAGGAGGTAGTAGGAGGCGCCAACTTTCACGTCCTTGGTGATGTTGTACTTGCCGTCCACGATGTAGAGGTCGCGCTTGGCCTTGCCGGGGGTCGATGCAACTCTGGTGGCAGTTGCTGAGCCAAGGGTGAAAGTGTCGGCATCGTCAAGTCGGGAGAAACCGACAAGTACGGAGCCGTCGCCAAGCTTGGCGGTGGCAAGGGCCGCAGCCGCGTCGGCGTTGATGAAGATACCCTTGTAGGAGTCGACAATCGGTTGGATACCGACCTTGAAGTTCATGGGGGTGGAGGGGATGTTGAAGTCCAAGTAAACGTTCTTGGTCTCGAAGTTCACGGTGTCGGCACCGACAGCGCCGCCGCCGTTACGGCCGTTGGCGTAGGAGGTGTCACCCCAGCGGGAGTCGATCTCGAAGTGGGTCACCAACTTGAGGTCGTCGTTGGCCTTGGCGATGTACATGAGGCGGGCGCGCTGCTCAACGAAGCTCTTGGTCTTGGGGTCTACTCCGTTGTACTTAAGTACTCCTGTTGAGTATGCCCCTGTGTCGGTGGGGAGAATTTGCCCGGAACCACCGTCGTTGTAGTTGGAGATCGTCCCGAACACCCGGAACATCCCGTGGAACTCGTTCTCCAGCGCCAGGGCCGGAACTGCCGTCGCAGCGGTCAGCGCGCAGGCGGCGGATACTGCCAATACTTTTTTCTTCATCAGTTGCCTCCTTCATTGGTGATAATAACTGCATATGAGAGTTGTGTTGCTAAAAGCCGTGGTTTGTTGTGCCGTTTCGTCGATCACCACCTTTCTCAAGAGAAATGTCCAGACGTAACTGGCGTAAGTACCCCCTCCAAAAACAAAAACCCTTTTCACCCTCCTTGGTGAAGGGGAAAAAGGGGTCGTTCAGTCAACGCGCCAAACCCGCGGGGAGGCCCCGCCGGTTGCGAACATGCATGCAAGATTGTGATAATGACGTGTAAACATCGGCACCTGTGCATTCATATCAGGGGTTAGATTCTACTTATCAATCAGGTTCTGTCAATCGCAAATTTCATGAGCCAGGGCGCTTTCGCCATGTTTTCGCCGCGCGTATGTGAATGGTGCTTAGTTAATGTCACGGATATGTTACGTTTTTACGGCAATAACGTTAAATTACAAAATGCCGTTCTAAAATTTAGGGACACTATAAAGAGATTAAAAGTAATGTCAAGAAAAAAATCCCGATAAATCAAGGCCTGTGGAGGCTTTATGCAGTCAGTGCCCCATCTGGCAGAGTTCGGTCAGGACCCCGCGGCTTGTTTTAGGGTGGATGAACGCGATGCGGGCGCCGTGGGCGCCGCTTCTCGGCACGCTGTCGATCATCCGGGCACCGTCGGCAACGAGCCTGGCAATGGCCGCCTCGATGTCCTCCACCTCGTAGGCGATGTGGTGGATGCCGGCGCCGTTTTTCTCGATGAACTTCGACACCGGGCTGTCGCCGGTCGTGGGCTCAAGCAGCTCGATCTTTGATTCGCCGATCTGGAAAAAGGCCACGGTGACCTTCTGCTCGGCCACCTCTTCGGTCCCCATGAAGGCCATGCCGAGGTTATCGCGGTAGAAGGGAATGGCGTCGGCGAGGGATTGGACGGCGATGCCTATGTGGTTGATTTTGGTAAGCATGTCTAACCTCTTACGAATTCAGGAGTCAGAATGAAGGCAGCATGTGGCTAGTAGCTTCGGACTCCTTCTGAGAATGTTTCGGCTGTTCACCCTCTGCGCGACCCCCCTGCTTCGCTACGCTCGCTTCCCCCCTACAAGGTAGGGGGGACTGAGGGGGGTCATTCTTGCCTCTACAGCACTACCGTCTCCCGGTGGACGCCGAAGACGTCGCGGAGGACGTTGGCGATTTCGCCGAGGGTGGCGTAGGCCTTGACGGCGTTGAGGATCGGCGGCATGAGGTTGTCGGTTCCCTTGGCGGCGGCGGCGAGGGCGGCGAGGGTTTCCTTGACCCGGGCGTCGTCGCGTTTGGCTTTCATGCCGGCCAGGGACTTCTTCTGGGCGATTTCTACCTCTTCCTTGATCTTGAGGAGCTCGGGGGCAGGCTCGCCGGTTACGGTGAACTTGTTGACGCCGACGATGATCAGGTCTTCGGTCTCGATGGCCCGCTGGTAGGCGTAGGCGGAGTCCTGGATCTCCTTCTGCTGGAAGCCCCGGGAGATGGCTTCGACGGCGCCGCCGAGGGAGTCGATCTTGTTGATGTACTCGGTGGCGGCCATCTCGATCTGGTCGGTGAGGGATTCCACCAGGAAACTGCCGGCCAGGGGGTCGATGGAGTCGGCTGCGCCCGATTCGTAGGCGATGACCTGCTGGGTGCGGAGCGCGATGCGGACGGAATCCTCGGTGGGGAGGGCCAGGGCCTCGTCGCGGGAGTTGGTGTGGAGCGACTGGGTGCCGCCGAGGACTGCGGCCAGGGCCTGGATGGTGACCCGCATGATGTTGTTGTCGGGCTGCTGGGCCGTGAGGGTGCAGCCGGCGGTCTGGGTGTGGAAGCGGAGCATGAGGGACTTGGGGTCCTTGGCGCCGAAGCGCTCTTTCATGATGGTGGCCCACATGCGGCGGGCGGCCCGGAACTTGGCCACTTCCTCCAGCAGGTTGTTGTGGGCGTTGAAGAAGAAGGCGAGCCGGGGGGCGAATTCGTCCACGTTCAGGCCGGCCTTGATGGCCGCTTCCACGTAGGCGATGCCGTCGGCCAGGGTGAAGGCCACTTCCTGCACGGCGCTGGAGCCGGCCTCACGGATGTGGTAGCCGGAGATGGAGATGGTGTTCCACTTGGGGACCGAGTCCTTGCAGTACGCGAAGATGTCGGTGATGATCCGCATGGACTCCTGGGGGGGATAGATGTAGGTGCCCCGGGCCATGTACTCCTTGAGGATGTCGTTCTGGATGGTGCCGGAGATCTTGTCCGGCGATACCCCCTGCTTCTCGGCCACGGCGATGTACATGGCGAGGAGGATCGACGCGGTGGAGTTGATGGTCATGGAGGTGGAGACCTGGTCCAGGGGGATGCCGTCGAAGAGGATCTCCATGTCGGCGAGGGAGTCGATGGCGACCCCCACTTTGCCCACTTCGCCCTGGGCCATGGCGGCGTCGGAGTCGTACCCCATCTGGGTGGGGAGGTCGAAGGCGACGGAGAGGCCGGTCTGGCCCGCCTGGAGGAGGTATTTGTAGCGCTCGTTGGACTCCTTGGCCGTGCCGAAGCCGGCGTACTGGCGCATGGTCCAGAAGCGCCCCCGGTACATGGTGGGCTGGACGCCGCGGGTGAAGGGGTACTGGCCCGGGAACCCCAGCTCCTCTTCGTAGCCCGGGTAGTCGTCAAAGCCGGGGGTGAAGCAGCGCTCCATCTCGATGCCGGAGGTGGTGCGGAATTCGGCCTTCCGCTCCGGGGCCTTGGCGATATTCTTGGCCACGACAGTATCCTGCCAGGCCTGTTTCTTGTCGCTGATGCTCATTACGGTCTCCTTCTGGTGGTGGATAATTCGTATCTTGAAAATGAAACGGCCCCCGCCGTGGTGTTCAGCAGGGGCGCGTCGGTAGTTGTGCGGTTAGAGGATGGACTGAACCTTGGCCCAGATTTCTTCGTTTATGGCATCTTCCGACCTGCCGGCCGAGGCGTCGATGCTGACGCCGTGCCAGCGGGAGATCTCCTTGAGATAGAACTCCCGCATCTTTTCATAGTATTCGATGCCCCCTTCGTGATGGATCTGCAGGACATCCTCGATCCGCTCGAAGGCCTCCTGGGCCGGCACGTCGATGAAGAGGGTCAGATCTGGATAGATCTCATCCTCGAAGAGAAATCCCCGGGAAAGCTTCTCGATATGGCGCAGCACGTCGAAATGCTTGGTGTAACCGCTTACCCACGCGTTAGCCAGGGAGGAGATGCTCGACTGCTTGCACAGAACGATCTTGTCATCCTGCAGCGCCGGCTCAACGATGTTCTTGAAGACCTCGGTCCGGACCGCGGCCTCGAACAGGAAGTCGGCCCGCGGGGTTCTGCCGAAGGGCCAGTTGAGAAGATTGTCGATCCCGAGTTCCTTTGCCCGGCCGGAATCGGGGTTGGCGCATTCGACCACGTCGTATTTCTTCCCTGCCAGGGCCTTGTGCAGGCCCACGATGGCCGCCTTGACCTGCTGGCCCGAGCCGCTGATTCCCTCAATGACGATAAGTTTTCCTTTTCTCACGGTATCCTCCCGAACGTTAGTGTTGTTTCCGGCAAGGCAATTCGGCCGCCACCATAATAACCGACCCTGCCTTGCCAGGCAGGGTCAGCCGGTACGACGGGGGCCCCAGGTCTTTGCGCGGAGCCCCGTCCGTAACCACCTGCCCCGCGCCTAGAGAACGGCCTTGAGATAGGCCGCGGTCCGTTCGCGCTTGATCTGCTCCTGCTCTTCCGGATTCACCTCGACGAATTTCTCGTCGGGCGTGACCTTGAAGAGGGGTTGGCCCTTCTGGACGATGCTGCCGTCCGCGCCCTGCATGATGATCTTGTCGATGGTGCCCGAGAAGGTTGCCCGCACCGTGTTGAACATCTTCATGACTTCGATGATGTAGAGGGGCTGACCCTTGTCGAAGTGCATCCCTTCGGTCACGAAGGCCGGCATGCCGGGTGCCTCCTGGCCGTAGTACATGCCGCCGCACATGGCGACGATCTCGTCGGCCTTGGTGGCGGGAGGCGGCACCAGAACCTTCTTCATCCGGGCCTGCAGCTCCGGGTCGTTCAGGTAGTCGGGGATGGTGACTTCCAGGTCGTCCTCCACCTTGAAGTCCCAGAACTTGACGGTATCGGCGATGATGAAGAGCATGCCGAGGAGCTCAAGTCCTGCCTCGAAGCCCATGTGGGCGGACTGGATTTCGAGCCACTGCTCGTCGGAGAACCCGCCCTGGGGCTTTTCCTTGACGAGGATGGCCGAAAGGGCGTCGAACTCGTGGAGCCCCAGCTTGAAATGCCCGGCTAGAGTCGTGTAGAAGCGGAGTCCCTTCTGGAGCAGGTCGTTGTCATGGCCCCAGATGACGTCCGCGGCCGGTGCCGCCGGGTCGTAGGACATGTTCAGGTAGTCATAGGTGTCCGCCAGGATCACGAAGGGGTTGTCGTGCCAGACCACCTTCCCGTTTTCCATGGTGAAGTTCCTGCGGTTGATGGAGAGCCACCCTGACAGGAGATGGGGATCGGCCAGAAGCCGGTCCATGGGGCGGGTGACGAGGGTACCCTTGCGGTCGAGGATGGCGGACATCTCCTTGGCGATCTTCGGGTCGTCGGGGAACTGTGCGGCCATCTTCTTGGCGTAGGTCTTTTTCATCTGGATGAAGGCGAAGACCGTGTCGAGCTTGTTGGCCTCTTCCTTGAGCTGCCCCACCAGGGTCAGGTAGGGGACCACGAAGCGGGTGGTCGGCTTGGCCATGACGTTCTGGCCCAGGAACCAGTTGACGAGGCCGTAGTGGAACTCCAGATTGGTGGCCAGGTCGGTTCCCCGCAGGGAGGTTTTGCCCAGCACCTCGGAGAGCTTCAGGTAGCTGGCGAGACGGTCATCCCCCTTGGTGAGGAGGAGGGCGATGTTGGAGTCGTAGGCCCCGGCCACCTTGTAGCGCATGAACATGCCGGTGTCGGGGTTGACCATGCAGATCCCCTGATCGTCGCGGATCTCCCCCTCGATGGGGTTGGACCAGTACCGGATCATGCCGCCGGCGTGGGGGGAGAGGGAGGCGTCGGTGGCGTTGAGACGGGCCTCGGCGCCGGCGCCGAACCGGGCGATCCGTTCCGGCTTGGGGAGCCGCTTCTTGTGGCGCACCAGCAGGGCCATGGCCTCAACGAGAGACTCGACGATGAAGGAGTCGTTCTTGTCTTTGGGGTTGGTGAACTTGAGGGAATAGCAGAGCTCGGAAACCCGGTGCTCCACCTGGATGCGGGTGTTCACTTCCATGAAGTAGTAGCGGTCGCGGTCCACGATGCACTCGAAGGTGGATGCGGAGTCGAGCCCTACGGCGACGCCGAACTTGGCGGCATCCTCTTCCATCCGCTTGAGCACCTTGAGATCGCTCTCCAGGGCCTTCACTTCGGCCTTGCGCCCGGCGGCCTTGGCCTTTTCGATGGCCAGGGCAAGCCCTTCCTGGGTGACGGAGATTTCCAGCAGCTTCTGCTCGTGCATCTGGAGGGAGCAGTCGCGGCCCCCCATGGAGACGCACCACTCGCCGTTGCCCAGAAGCTGGATCTCGTTGTGGCGGGTCTGCTCGATGTTGAGCTCGATGAGGACGTTCTTGTTGTCGCCGACCCCGTTGGCCTTGACTTCGTTGAGAACCTCCCGGACCAGTCCGGGGGCCTCGGCGGCCGCTTCCCTGACCTGGGCCTCGGTCGGCTTCTTGATGTTCAGCAGCGACGCGCCGAGAATCCGCTGCCCCTTGCCGCCGCCGCCAATGGCCTTGAGGCGGATCCGGCTGCCGGGGTATTCCGTGAACATGTTCGCCACTTCCACCTGCACCTGCGCGCAGAGCTCCTCGATGGAGTAGAGGTCGATCCCCTTGGCGTAGGAGGCGTAGAGGATGGCGTCGGCCAGCTCCTCCAGGGGAAGCTTGGTGTCCTTCAGAACCTTGGCGTCCACCTCAAGCCCCTCGGACTGCACGAGGGCCAGGAGCGCCTCGCGGGTCTGGTGCTTCTTGACCAGGGTCCGGGCGGTGACGTTGTTGATGCCGGGGGTGACGCTGACGCCCACCTGGAGGGCGGTCCGCTTGGCCTCGTCCTTCTTGCCGGCGTCGGCCTGGGTGCGGGAGTTGGGGCCCATGAACGACAGGCCGGCGTTCTCGATGGCGGCGACGAACTCCTCGTCCTCGGCCATGAAGCCGTAGCCGGCGAAAATGGCGTCGTAGTTGTTGTCCTTGGCGATCTGGATGATCTGGCCGATCCGCTCGACCCGCTCCTCCTTGCTGGCGCCGGTGTAGTCGGGCACCCGGTGGACCCGGTTGGAATCGGTCAGCTGGCGCAGCTCCGGGGCCAGGGCGTTGGCGTAGACGATGGAATCCTTTTCGGAGAGGAGGATGCCGTAGTGGGTGATCCCCATCTCCTCAAAGACATCCATGGCCTCCTTGCGGATGGGGCCGCGGCAGACGATGAGCGGCTTCAGGTCCTCGCAGGCAAAAGAGCGCACCCACTCGGAATCGGACAGGCCAAGGCGGCGGTCCCGGTGAATCAGGGGGTTGTTCATGTACAGGTCGGTCATTGGTCTCTATCTCCAATCAATCGAATTATAGATTTCAACACAGAGACACTGAGACACAGAGAAAACAAAAAACGGGTGAATTTATGATCCTCTTCGATTCTGTCTTTCTCTGTGCCTCTGTGTCTCTGTGTTATTTAGCCTGCGTCAAAATTAATGGAACTCTCGCTGCGGGCTGCACATGGGCGACGGCTTGTAGTGCCGCATCAGGAAGGCGATGTTTTCGCCCAGCACCTGGCGCAGGTCGGTCGGCATGACGATGGAGGAGATGGAGCCGAGGGCCAGACCTTCCTTCGGGTTCATCAGTTCTTTTTCGTACCGCTGGTTCAGGGCCGCTTCCTGGCCCTTGAGCCACTCGGCGGCTTCCTTCTCTGCATCCCGCTTGGCCGCCGCGGCTTCCGTGCCGGCACAGATCCGCTCTTCGGTCCCCTTCTTGACCATCTCGGCCACGGCGCCACGGATTTTGCGCAACTCGTCCTTGTAGACGAATTCCTTGCCGGCGGGCCCCATGACCGCGAGGCGGGTGGTGGGGAGCGCCAGCACCAGGTCGGCGCCGGTGGGGTAGTTGTTGTAGGAGGCGTAAGCGCCGCCGAAGGCGTTGCGGAGAATGAGGAGGATTCGGGGGGTGCGGACGTCGACGATGGCGTCCAGCATGGAGCGTCCCGCCTGGACGATGCCGCGGCTCTCCTGCTCGCGCCCCGGCAGGAAGCCGGTGGTGTCTTCCATGAAGATGATGGGTATGTTGTAGATATTGCAGAACCGGACGAAGCGGGCGATCTTCACCGCCGAGTCGCAGTCGATCTGGCCCGAGGCCACGGCCGAGTTGTTGGCCACGAAGCCCACCACCTGGCCACCCAGGCGGCCGAAGGCGGTGACCGCTTCCTTGGCCCGCTCGGGCTGGAGTTCGAAGTAGTCGCCGTGGTCGCAGATCTGCTGGATGATGATGGAGACATCGAACGGCGTGTTGAAGCCGGTCGGCGAGTTGAAGGCCTTTTTCAGGAGCGTGTTGATCTCCCAGGTCTTGCGGTCAAGGGGATCGCTGGTCTCCTGGAACGGAGCCCCCACGCTGTTGTTGTCGGGAATATAGGAGAGGAGGCGGACCGCCGTGCGGAGGGCGGCAACTTCGTCGGAAACGGTCAGGTCGGCAACGCCCGATTTCCCGTGGACCTTGGGGCCGCCGAGCTCGTCGGGGGTGATGTCCTCACCGAGGACCGACTTGACGACGCCGGGGCCGGTGAGGCCGAAGAACGTCTCGTTGGGCTGGATGACGAAGCTCCCCTGCCGCGGCAGGTAGGAGCCGCCACCGGCGTTGAAGCCGAACATGCACATGATGGAGGGGACCACGCCGCTGATCTTGCGCAGGGCCGTGAACGCCTCGGCGTAGCCGTCGAGACCGCCGACCCCGGCCGGCACGAAGGCTCCCGCGGAGTCGTTCATGCCGATGAGGGGGATCCCCTTCTCGCCGGCCAGGTTGAAGAGCTTGGCCAGCTTGCTCCCGTTGGTGGCATCGATGGAGCCGGCGCGGACGGTGAAGTCATGGCCGTAGACCGCAACGTCGCGGCCGCCGATGTTCATGATGGCGGTCACCAGGGAGGCACCATCCAGGTTCTTGCCCCAGTTCTGGTACAGGACGTTGGGAGCCTGGTCGGAGAGGACCTTGAGGCGCTCCCACACGGTCATCCGCTTCTTGAAGTGCTGTTTCTCGATCTGGTCGATCTTGACCGACTTGATGGGGCGCTGGATGAGGTCGTACCCCTCTTGCATGGCCTCCTCGTAGGGGCCGGTCGTCCGAGAGATTTCGCCCGGGATGGTAAATTCTACTTTCTCGGGGGGGTCAAACGGGTTCTTGAGTTGCGGTTTGATTGCATTCTTAGACATCGCGGCCATCCTTCCGGTGAGTAGATTTTTTCAACAGTCGCATTGCGAAATCCCTCCTGTTGAGTTCTGTGCACGTTTAAACGTGATTATGTATACGATTCTGCATAAAAAAACGGGTTGTCTGAGGGGGGTGTCGGTTTAGCGGGTAACCACCGCCAGCACTTGGACTTCGTTTCCGTCCTTGGAGAGGAGCCGGTGCCTGAGGGACGAGTCGAAGTAGACGCAATCCCCCTCTTCGAGGGCGATCCGTTCGTCTTCGAGCAGGAGTTCCGCGGCCCCTTTCATGACAAAGAGAAACTCTTCGCCATCGTGGCTGTAGGTGTTCTCCTCGGCGGCCTTTTCGGTGACGGTGAGGAGAAAGGGTTCCATCTTCTTGTTCTGCTTGCGGAAGGAGAGGGACTCGTAGGAGTACCCCTGGCTGGTGCCGGCCCGGGAGATGACCCGGGGGATGACCTTGCGCTCGCCCCGGCGGACCACCTCATAGCGGTATTCCTCTTCATCTTCGGAGAAGAAGAGGCTGATCTTAACGTCGAAGAATTTTGCGATCTTGGACAAGGTCGCGATGGGGGGGGAGACGTTGTTGTTCTCGATCTGGGATATGAGGGCGGGGGAAAAGCCTGTTTCTCGGGCGACCGCCTGGAGAGTCAGCTTCTTGGCCAGGCGGAGCTTTTTGATCTTGGCCCCGATGTTGTATTCGGACATCCGCTACCCCGTGGAAGAAAGAAATAAAACTGGTTTTTATTCAGTGTTTACATACCCTAAAGTGGTTTGTACTGTCAATAAAATAATTTTTATCTTGACTTAATTTGTCAGAATAGACGGGGGATTGGAGCGGGGAGGGAGAGAACGGATGCCGTCATCGAGGAGACTATAGAACGATTTTTCCAGAAGGGGAAAATGGGTCGGCGGGAGGGGGATGGAAACCCCGTCCCGCCGGTTCGTCGGATTACGGGCGGATGGAGCGGGCGAGGATCTCGAGGGTATGCATGACGCGGGTCCGGTTGCGCTGCTGCTTGAGGCCGTCGGAAAGCTGCATCATGCAGCCGGGGCAGCCGGTGACCACCGCATCGGCACCGGTGTTGATAATGGCGGCGCTCTTCATCTTGTTGATGGCCAGGGAACTCTCGTAGTGGTAGACGTTGAAGGTGCCGCCGAGGCCGCAGCACTTGTCGGCCCCCTCCATCTCGGCCAGTTCCACGCCCGGGGTCCCCTTCAACAGTTCCCGGGGCTGACGGGTGATGGCGCGGGTTCTCAGGTGGCACGGGTCGTGGTAGGTGACGCGGATGTCGCTGCCGGCGCCGGTTTCCTCGGGATTGAGCCCCAGCTTCTGGAGGAGCTGGGCAGCGTCCACGGTCTTCTCGGCGATGGCCTTGAGGCGGGCCGCCAGTTCCGGGTGCCGCTTCCCCACCAGGTTGGGATAGAACTTGTGGAGCGCCCCGCCGCAGGTGGCGCAGGCGGTCATGATGTAGTCGGCTTCGTACCGCTCCAGCTCGGCCAGGTTCTTCTCGGCCAGCCCCCGCACCGTGTCCAGGTCGCCGCCGGACATCCCGGGCAGGCCGCAGCACTGCTGGTTCTTGGGGATGATAACCGTGCACCCCAGGTGCCGGAACAGGGCCAGGGCCGCCTCCCCCACCTGGGGGTAGCAGAAGTTGGTCATGCAGCCGACGAAATAGACGATGCGCGGCTTTCCCGGCTCTCCCGGGATCACCTCGGGGTGGCGGTCCATGAACGGCTTTTTGGCGATGGGGGGGATGTGGCGCTTTCCCCCAACGAAGGGGAGCGGGAAGCGGAGGCGCAGCCCCGAGGTCTCCGGTATTTTGCGGAAGAAGAGGGGACCGAGGATGCGGGCCGCCGCGGCGCCGAATTTCATGAGGGAGCGGTTCCTGATCACCCGCCCCACCGCCGCGTGGAAGGTGGTGAGCCCCCGCTGGCCGGAGAGGGCTTCCCTCGCCACCATGACGATCTCGTCCGTGGGGACGTCGTTGGGGCACTTCTCCACGCAGCTCCCGCAGAGGAGGCACTTGGACATGGCGGCGTAGGTGGCGTCGTCCAGCTCGATATCCCCTTTGAGGAGGTGCTGGGCCAGGGCCACCTTCCCCCGGGCCACCGCCGGCTCCTTGCCGAAGGTGGCGAAGGCGGGGCAGTGGGCCCGGCAGGCGCCGCACTTGACGCATTTCTTCAGTTCGTTTTCGACTCGTTTCAACGGATCCACTTATACAAACCTTTCATTACGGCGAATGTTAGCGCTAAGTGCCTGCGTGCCGGCGGTTTGTCAACAAGTAAGTCAGACCATGGAGGACCCCCCTCAGTCCCCCCTACCCTGTAGGGGGGAAGCAAGCGTAAGCGAAGCAGGGGGGTGAACAGGTGGAACTTACTCAGAAGTCAACAGGGAACATCTTTCCCGGATTGAGGATGTTGTTGGGGTCCAGGGCAGCCTTGATGGCCTGCATGGCCGCCACCTGGGCCGGTTTCAGCTCCAGGTGGATGTAGGGCTGCTTGGCGAGCCCCACGCCGTGCTCCCCGGACATGGTGCCGTTCAGGTCCAGGGCCGCCTGGAACACCTCGGCGATGGCCTCGTGGGCCTTCTCCTCCTGCCCCGGGACGGACTTGTCGATCATGATGTTGACGTGGATGTTGCCGTCGCCGGCGTGGCCGAAGTTGACGATGGGGATTTCGTACTTCTGCTGGATCTTCTCGATGGCCCGGATGACGTCCGGCACCTTGGAGCGGGGGACGACGATGTCCTCGTTGAACTTGTCCGGGTTCACGTCCCGAAGCGACGGCGACACCAGCCGCCGCACCTTCCAGAGGGCCTCGGATTCGGCGGCGTCCCGGGCGATCTTGCACTCCACGAGCCCCAGGGGCCTGATCAGCTCCTGGATGCGGGCCGCCTGCTTTTCGATCAGGTCCCGGTCGCCGTCCACCTCGATGAGGAGGACCGCCCGGCCGGTGGCCGGAATCCCCAGGCTGAAACGCTTTTCCACGCACTGCAGCGTTGCGTGGTCCATGAACTCCAGCGTTGTCGGGATGATCTTGTTGCCGATGATGGTGGAGACCGCCTTGGCTGCCCCGTCGATGGAGTCGAAGATGGTGAGCATGGTCTTCTTCGCCTCTGGCAAGGGCAGAAGCTTGAAGATGATCTTGGTGATGACCCCGAGGGTTCCCTCGGAGCCGCAGAGGAGCCGGGTCAGGTCGTACCCCACCACCCCCTTGTAGGTCTCGCCGCCGGTGCGGATGATCTCGCCGGAGGGAAGGACCACTTCGAGCCCCATGACGAAGTCCCGGGTGACGCCGTACTTCACGCAGCGGGGGCCGCCGGCGTTCTCGGCCACGTTCCCCCCCAGGGTGGAGAACTTGAGGGAGGCGGGGTCAGGGGGGTAGAAGAGCCCCAGCTTCTCCACCTCCAGCTGGAACTGCTCGGTGACCACGCCGGGCTCCACCTCGGCGATGAGGTTCTCGGTGTCGATGCGAAGGATGCGGTTGAGCCGCGTCACCACCAGGACGATGCCGCCCGCTTTGGGGAGCGCCCCGCCGGTGAAGCCGCTGCCGGCCCCCCGGGGATAGACCGGGAACTTCTCGCGGTTGGCCAGCTTCAGCACTGCCGAAACCTCGTCGGCGCTGCCGGGGTGAACCACGGCGTCGGGGAGGAATTCCATCTGGGTGGCGTCGTAGCCGTAGCAGATCAGGTCCTGGCGGTCGGTGGCAACGTTGTCGGCGCCGACGATGGTCTTCAGTTCATCGATGATGCGTTTGTCAAACATGAGCACCTCATATCAACACAGAGACACAGAGGCACAGAGAAAACCTCAAAAAAGAGATTTTCTCAGAGTCTCTGTGCCTCTGTGTTTAATTATTCATTACCGGCAGCACCGTCCCACCCTCGGGGATGACGTAGGCGGTGTAGTCGGTCGGGAGCAGTTCAGCAGCCGTTGCCATCGCTTCATCAAGGGACTTGGCGGGAACCATTCCCATGGTCCTGATTTCTTCCGGGGGGAGGTCCGAGACGAGGATGACGCGGAATTTCTGCGCCTTCTGCAGCAGGGAGTAGGCGGTCTGGCCGTTGATTTCGTAGTGGCTCCGGAGCCGCGCCTCAAAGGCGCCCAGATCCCTGAACCGGAACCAGTCGAAGAAGGTGGCGTTGCCATAGCCGTCCCGGCACTGGGCCAGCAGGACCATGACGCCCCCCTCCTTCAGGGCCTGGCTGCCGTACTCCATGGCCTTGTGGGACTGGATGACGTTGATGTCCTTGGGGAAGCCGCCGCAGGAGACCACGACAAGATCGGCCTTTTCCCGAAGCGGCCAGGCGAACCGCTCGGCGTAGTACCGGCATCCTTCCTCGTGGGCCTCCCGCCAGGGGCCGGCAAAGGCGGCCATGATCCGCTTGTCCGGGGAGAGGACAGTGTTCAGGATGAAGTCGGGTTTCACCATGGCGCACGCCTCCACCATGGCTCCGTGGACCGGGTTCCCTTCAAGGTTGCCGGTGGTGGCCAGGGGGTTCTTGCCGGTCCCTTCGCCGGGGTTGAGAACGGCGAAGTGGCTGGCCATGCATGTTGCCCGGGACGCCACGCCGGGGAGAATGCTCTTTCTCCCCCCCCCGAAGCCGGCAAAGTAGTGGAAGCCGATGGTGCCGGTGAGAATGACCCGGTCGGCCTCCATCACCCGGCGGTTCACCGTCACGTCGATGCCGTTGGCGGTGCGGCCGATGAAGGCCAGTTCCCCCGGGTCGTCGCAGTCGTGGTCCACGATTCGGATTCGGCCGTGAAGGGGGCCGGCGATCTTTTGGTGCTCGTGCTCCGTCTGCTTCCGGTGGATGCCGAGGGCCACGAGGATTTCCATGTCACGCTCGCGGATGCCGGCGGCCGCAAGGCGCTCCACCAGGATGGGGAGGTAGACCTCGCTCCCGGTGTAGCGGGTGATGTCGGAGGTGACGATGATGACCCGCTCCCCAGGCCGGAAGGTGCCGATCGTTTCGGCGCACCGGTCGAGGGCGGCCGCGATGATCGTTTCGGGCCTGTCGACCGGTGCGCCGATTTCCGGGCGAATGACGCCGAGAAGTCGCTCCGGGGGAAGCGTCAGGGTGAATGAGGTGTCGCCGTAGTGGAGGTCCATGGGGGATCAGAACCCCTTGTGGTACTCGGATACCTGGCGGGCGAAGTTGCGGCCGAATTCGAAGCAGGCCTCCTCGTCGGTCAGGGAGGGACGGTAGGCGAGTTGGATTCCCGGTTCTACGGTCTGGAGCCCCATCTGTTTGAACACCTCGTAGGCCTCCTTTACGGCGCCGCCCCCCCAGCCGAAGCTGCCGAAGGCCCCGACGATCCGGTTCTTGGGGCGCAGTCCCCGCAGGTGGGTAAGGAATTCGGCCACGCTCGGGTAGAGGATGTTGTTGAGGGTGGGGGAGCCGATGAGGGTGCCGCGACACTTCCAGAATTCCTTGATGGCGGCGCTGGTGGGGGTGGCCCGCAGCTTTATGATTTTGCAGTCGAGCCCCTCGGCCCTGATCCCTTCGGCGATGGGGACCGCCATCTTCTCGGTGCTCTGCCACATGGTGTCGTAGATGATAGCCACCGATTCCCGGGCCTTGCCGTTGGCCATGTCCAGGTACATGCCGAGGACCTTGCCGGGATCCTTGCGCCAGATGAGGCCGTGGTCCGGAGCGATTATGTCGATCTCGAATCCCTTTGCCTGGATCTCGGCGATCTTGGTCTTGATCATCTGGCCGAAGGGCATGAGGATGTTGGCGTAGTAGTCGACGACCGCGTCTTCCAGTTCGACAGGGGAGTTGGAAGTCTCGTACTCGTCATCGAAGCGGGTTGCCGAGGCCACGTGCTGCCCAAAGGCGTCCTGGGTGAAGAGGACCTTGTCTTCGCGGGCGTAGGTCACCATGGAGTCGGGCCAGTGGAGCATGGGGGTTTCGAGGAATTCGAGGGTCCGCTTGCCGATGGTGAGGGTGTCCCCCGTCTTGACTGTCTTCACGTTCCAGCGGGACAGGTCGAAGAAGCGCTCAAGGCCCTTCTTCCCCTTTTCCGAGATGTAGATGGTGGCGTTGGGGGCCAGATCCATGACACAGTCGAGGCTTGTGACGTGGTCGTTTTCGATGTGGTTGATGATGACGTTCTTGATCTTGGCGGGGTCCACCACTCCGCTGATGTTCTTGAGAGTGTAGGTGGCAAAATCATACTTGACCGTGTCGATGAGGGTGATCTCTTCGTCCATGATCAGATAGTTGTTGTAGGTGGTGCCGCGCGGAGTCTCGTAGCCGTGGAAATCGCGCACGGCCCAGTCCACGGCGCCAACCCAGTAGATGTCTTTCTTTATTTCAACAGCCTTCACGGGTATCTCCTCCTGAGTAGTGGTGTTGGTCGCATCGGTGTAAGAAAGCAAGTCCAGACTATTCCACTTCCTCGAACTGGTCCCTGCCGACTCCGCAAACGGGGCAGACCTCGGGAGGTCCCGGTCCCTCGTGGATGTAATCACAGACTACGCACCTCCATTTTTTCATCTGCGGTCCTCCTTTCTTGCGGGTGATGTGTCATGAACGACAGTCGGGACAGATCCCGCTGAAGTTTATGGAGTAGTCGATCAGGGTGAATCCGGCTTCGGTTTCGGTTGGAAGCTGCGCAAGGTGAAGGGCGGAATTGTGCATGTCCTCGATCCTCTGGCAACGGATGCAGTGGACGTGGTGGTGGCGCACCGTGTTCGCGTCGTACCGGGCCTTGGACTCGGGATTGCTGATCTTCTGGACAACGCCGATTCCCACGAGGGTCTCCAGCACCCGGTAGACGGTGGTGCGGGAAATTCCCCGCAACCTCCCACGGACCGCATCGTAGAGCTGATCCGCGGAGGGATGGTCCGTGCGCTCTGCCAGGGCATCCAGGACGACGCGGCGCTGGACGGTCATGGCGAGGCCGTTTTGGCGGCACCCTTCCTCAAGATGCCGGAGTTTTTCCGTTTTGAATGCGAGAAGGCAGTCCATATTGAATTGGTACTTTATTGCAATCGGTTCCGCCAGTCAAGTGGATTCATGTGTTGATAGAGGTCTTGTTTCCTCCGTGACTTGTCGATGACGATGGTCGGGAATTTAACATTGACAAAATCTCTTATGTTCTATAACAATGTTACGTTTTTTGTCCTGTTGGAGCATGGTTGGTTTGAGCGGGTGTTAAAGCCTTTAGCAGGCTATTTTGTCAGGAGGTTGGTAAATGGAACAGTATGCAGTTTACTTCGCCCTGGTCTGTGCCGCGGCGGCCGTCGTCTACGGCCTTGTTTCGGCCCAGTGGATTCTGGGGCTGCCCCAGGGCAACGACCGGATGCGCCAGATTGCGGGCGCCATCCAGGAGGGTGCCGGCGCCTACATGAAGCGCCAGTACACCATCATCGCAGTCGTCGGGGTGATCATGTTCATCGCCCTGTTCGCCACCCTGGGGATGAAAACCGCCATCGGCTTCGCCATCGGCGCCCTCTTTTCGGGACTGACCGGCTTCATCGGGATGTTTGTTTCGGTCCGCGCCAATATCCGCACCACGGAAGCGGCAAAGTCCGGCATCCACAAGGCCCTCAACGTGGCCTTCAAGGGGGGCGCCATCACCGGCATGCTGGTGGTCGGCCTTGGCCTCCTGGGGGTTGCCGGCTACTACCTGATCCTCCAGCAGATCATGCCGGGTGCTCCGGTGAAAGAGGTAGTCAACCAACTGGTGGGACTCGGCTTTGGCGGTTCGCTCATTTCCATCTTTGCCCGTCTCGGCGGCGGCATTTTCACCAAGGGTGCCGACGTTGGCGCCGACCTGGTGGGTAAGGTTGAAGCCGGCATCCCCGAGGACGACCCCCGCAACCCGGCGGTCATCGCCGACAACGTGGGTGACAACGTGGGTGACTGCGCCGGCATGGCCGCCGACCTGTTCGAGACCTATGCCGTGACCCTTATCGCCGCCATGCTGCTCGGCGCCATCGCCTTCACCGGCAATGCCGCCGCCGTCAACTATCCGCTGATCCTCGGCGGCATTTCCATCATCGCCTCCATCATCGGCACCTTCTTCGTCAAGCTGGGGGGCAACCAGAAGATCATGCCCGCCCTCTACAAGGGGCTGATCGCTTCCGGCATCCTGGCCTGCATCGCCTTCTATGTCGTTACCGTCCAGATGTTCCCCCAAGGGCTCACCAATGCCAACGGCCAGACCTTCTCGGCCCTGAACCTCTTCATCTCCGCCATTGTGGGCCTCGTGGTCACCGGCGCCATCTTCTGGATCACCGAATACTATACCGCCACCGAGTACGGGCCGGTGAAGCACATCGCCCAAGCCTCCACCACCGGCCACGCCACCAACATCATCGCCGGCCTCGGCGTATCCATGAAGTCCACCGCCATGCCGGTCATCGTCATCGCAGCCGGCATCATCGTCGCCTTCCAGTGCGCCGGAGTCTACGGCATCGCCATTGCCGCCGTCTCCATGCTGTCGCTGACCGGCATTGTCGTCGCCATGGACGCCTACGGCCCCATTACCGACAACGCCGGCGGCATCGCCGAGATGGCCGAGTTGGACGACTCGGTCCGCGCCGTCACGGATCCCCTGGACGCCGTGGGGAACACCACCAAGGCGGTCACCAAGGGGTACGCCATCGGCTCCGCCGGCCTTGCGGCGGTCATTCTCTTCACCTCCTACGTGGACGAGCTGAAGCTGGCCGGCAAGACCATCGACTTCAACCTGGCCGATCCCTACATCATCGTTGGCCTGTTCCTCGGGGGGATGCTCCCCTACTACTTCGCCGCCCTCTGCATGGAGGCGGTCGGCAAGGCGGGCGGGTCGGTCGTTGAGGAAGTCCGTCGCCAGTTCCGAGAGATCAAGGGGATCATGGAAGGCACCGGAAAGCCCGACTACGCCTCCTGCGTCGACATCGTGACCAGGACGGCCCTCAAGGAGATGGTCATCCCCGGCATCATCCCCATCGCCGCTCCGATCATCATCGGCTTTACCCTCGGCCCGAAGGCCCTCGGCGGGGTCATCGTCGGCACCATCGTCACCGGCATCTTCGTGGCCATCTCCATGACCACCGGCGGCGGCGCCTGGGATAACGCCAAGAAGTACATTGAGGACGGCTACCACGGCGGCAAGGGTGGCGATGCCCACAAGGCCGCCGTCACCGGCGACACCGTCGGCGACCCCTACAAGGATACCGCTGGCCCGGCCGTCAACCCCATGATCAAGATTATCAACATCGTTTCGCTCCTCATCGTGCCGCTGCTCGCCAAACTGGGGTAGTCAGGCTCTTAAGCCACCTTTTGACGCGGAAAGGGCGGCCGGAATTTCCGGACCGCCCTTTCTTTATGCCTCCGACGTGGCGGCTTGCCCTATGGTTTACTTCATTCCCGCACGTAGATGTCCTGGTCCGACTCGTGGACCATGGTCATGACGTGGCGGTACTCCTCCTCAATCATTGCCAGGTGCTTTTCGGTCTCCTTGATGACCCGCTCGAAGATGGATCTGACAAGGGGATCGATGAGGTCCTTGGCAAGGACCGTGTACTGGTCGATGCAGGACTTCTCTTCCTTGAGGGCCAGTTCGAGGGCCTGCTGCTCGGGGGTCTCCTCATTAACCGCCTTCATGAGGGCAACGTACGTGGGGTTCTTGGTGTCCGGGGGCTGTGCCATGTAGTCGGTCACGTTGCCGAATTCTCCTCCCTTGTAGTGGTCGAAGAATGCTTTGAGGTGTCCCACCTCCTCGTTGGCCAGAAGATCGAAGACCTTCTGGGCCCGTTCGTTCTTGGTCACCGAGGCGGCCTTGCGGTAAAAGTCCATGCTGTCCTTTTCGCCCTTGATTGCGAGCTTCAGGGCCTCCTGAACCGAATACTCCCTCGTCATACGGGTATCCTCCTTTCATCCCATTCGATGGCGTCTGGATGAAAGTATAACGGCAAATTGTTGACCTTCAACAAGGGTAGTTTTTTCGTCAATCCTTCAGCAGATCGTTCACCACAACCCCCGCCATGGTGAGCCCGACGATGCTTGGGATGAAGGAGACGCTCCCGAGGATGTTCCGGCGGTGTTCGCAGGAGAAGCGCTGCTCTTCCTTGTTGGGGCAGATGCAGTTGGAGCGGCAGCCGGCATCGACCACAGCCTGCTCCCGGGGCTCCTCGGTGGAGTAGACTACCGTGACGCCGCTCTTGATCCCCTGCTTGCGCAGCAGTTTGCGGACCACCCGGGCGAGGCCACAGACGCTCGTCTTGGAGATGTCGGCCACGCGGATTTTCGTGGGGTCCAACTTGTTGGCGGCCCCCATGCTGGAGATGATCCGCAGCTCCCGCTTCCGGCAGCTGCGGATCAGGTGGAGCTTGCTCGTTATGTGGTCGATGGCGTCCACCACGTAGTCGTATCCCCCCGAGAGGAGGAAGTCGCTGTTGCCGGCCTCGTAGAAGTCCTTGTGGGGTACGATGTCTGCCTCGGGGTTGATGAGGCGGAGCCGCTCGGCCATAACGAGGGCCTTAGCCCTCCCCACGGTACCGTCCAGGGCATGGAGCTGACGGTTTACGTTGGTGAGGCAGATGTCATCAAAGTCCACAAGGACGAGCCTGCCGACCCCGGCCCGGCAGAGGGCCTCGGCAGCGAAGCTTCCGACACCACCGAGGCCGAAGACGGCCACGGTCGACTGGCGGAGCCGCTGGAGCTTCTCTGGGCCGATGAGGATCTCGGTGCGGGAAAAGCGGTGGAGTGGGGACATGGAAATACCTCGTTTCAGAGTGCTGAAAGGCGAAAGAGCCTTGCTGCGTTTGAGTCCGTTATGAGCGCCACGTGTGCGGCCGCGATCCCCTTTAGTTCGGCCAGGCGGTGCGCCGTCACCGGGAGGAATGCGGGCTCGTTGTGGTTGCCACGAAAGGGTTCAGGGGTCATGTCGGGGGCGTCGGTTTCGAGGAGAAGGTGTTCCAGGGGGATTTCCCGGGCCACGGCCACGGGCCTCACGGCGTTTCTGTAGGTGACGGTCCCCGCGACCGAGATGAAGAGGCCGAGCCTGATGCATTCCCGGGCAATCTCAACGCTTCCCGAAAAGGCGTGCATGACCCCTCCCACGCGGGAGACCCCTTCCTCCCTGAGGATGCGGAGAAGGGGCTCAAAGGCCCGGCGGCAATGGATAATGACCGGAAGTCCTGCTGCCACCGCGATCCGGAGCTGTTCCCGTAATGCCGTTTCCTGGGTTGAGCGGGGAACGTGGTGGGGCAGGTGGTCGAGCCCGATTTCTCCCAGGGCAACGGCAGAATTGGCGAGGATAGTGAGCCGCGCCAGGGCGTCGTCGTTGGCCTGGTCAGCCGCCTGGGGGTGGATGCCGAAGGCGGGAAAGATTCCCTCATGTTCCCGTGCCAGGGAGGCGATCCGTTCCCACCCCCCCGGCGCAACCCCGGGGACGATGATCCGCCCGATCCGGGCCTGTCGCGCGGCGGCCATGACCTCGCCGAGACGAGAGCTGAGGATTGGGTCATCCAGGTGGCAGTGGGTGTCGGTGAGCATCGGGGAACTCCACACTCCGGTTGCAGGGTCGAGAGGTGAAGAGGCGGGGGGACGAGTGATTCTACCCCTGCCGGGGAAAATGGTCGACGAGAGCGTCCGTCATGGCAGCGAGGGTGTACTTCGAGGGCTCCACGTGGACTTCAAGCCCCAGTTCGCGGCAGGTTTTGGCGGTAATTGGACCGATGGCGGCGATCGTCACTCCTTCCAAGAGGTGGAGGAAGCGGTTCTCCCCGAGGATGGCGGCCAGGTTCTCCACGGTGGATGACGAGGTGAAGGTGATGCAGGTGATGCGCCGCTCTTCCAGTTCGGCGATGATGCCGGCGGGAAGGGAGTCGGGCGTCACGTTGCGGTAGGCGACCGGCGCGGTCACCTCTCCCCCCAGTTCCGCGAGTCCCTGGGGAATCACGTTCCTGGCCCGGTCTCCCTTGGGGAAGAGGATCCGCTTCCCTGCAATCTCCTCCGAGCGGAACACCTCCACCACCCCTTCCCCCTTGTAGTCGGCCGGGATCAGGTCCGGCCGGATGCCGAAAGGAGCCAGGGCCGCCGCTGTCTTGGGCCCCACGACGCAGACCCGGCAGGTTCCCAGGGCGCGGGAGTCCTTTCCGGCTGCGGCGAGCCGTTCGAAAAAGAAGCGGACCGCATTGGCCGAGGTGAAAACGATCCAGTGGAACCGGTCCAGGCGGGCGATGGCTCCGTCGAGGCCGTCCCAGCTATCCGGGGGGACGATGGCAATGGTGGGGCACTCCACGACCCGGGCCCCCAGTGCCCCGAGCATGGCGCCGAACTCGCCTGCCTGGTCCGCGGCACGGGTAACGAGAATGCTTGTGCCGAAGAGGGGGCGGTTGTCGAACCAGCGGAGCTTCTCCCGCAGGCGCACCACCTCTCCCACCACGGTGATGGCGGGGGCACGGAAGCCGGTTCGCCGCGCCTGCTCGGCGATGTCGGCCAGGGTGCCGGTGAGGACCTCCTGGTCGGGCCGGGTCCCCCAGCGGATGAGGGCGACCGGGGTCTCCGGCGGCCTGCCGTGGGCCACGAGGTTTGCCGTTATCTGGGGAAGGTTCTTTATCCCCATGTAGAAGACTATGGTGCCGCTCCCCAGGGAGAGACCTTTCCAGTCGATCTGGGAGACCTCCTTGTCGTGCCCCTCGTGGCCGGTGACAAAGGCGACAGAGGTGGTCACCCCCCGGTGGGTGAGGGGGATGCCGGCGTAGGCGGTGGCGCCGATCCCGGCCGTGACGCCGGGGACGATCTCGAAGGGGATTCCCGCCGCCACAAGGGCCTCGCACTCTTCACCCCCCCGGCCGAAGACGAAGGAGTCACCCCCCTTGAGCCGTGCCACCACATTCCCCGCCAGGGCCTTTTCCACCAGGAGCGCGTTGATCTGCCACTGCTCGCGGTTGTGGTGCCCGCCGATCTTGCCGGCGTAGATCAGCTCGGCGTCGGGCCGTGCGAAGCGGAGGAGCTCGTCGTTGGCCAGGTAGTCGTAGATGACCACGTCGGCTCTTCCCAGGGACTCCCGACCCTTGAGGGTGATGAGCCCCGGATCGCCGGGGCCCGCGCCGATGAGGTAGACGAAGCTTTTTTTGAGGGGTTTATCAGGCATGGATGAGTAAGGCATGGAAAACGTTAAACGGGGATTTCCTTCTCCCGCGCCACTTCCCGCTGGTAGACCTCGGCAAGGATCTCGTGGGCGCCGTCGGCCAGGAGCTTCTCCGCCAGGGCGATGCCGAGCTTTTCGCAGTCGGTAACCGGCCCGGAGATGGTGTCCTTCACCGAGCGGGTGCCGTCCACCGAGGCGACGAAGCCGGTGAGGGTGAGGGTGTCGCCGGAAACCTGGCCGTGGGCGGCGATGGGGACCTGGCAGCCACCTTCGCAGCGCCACAGAAGGGCCCGCTCGGCCCGGACCGCGTGGGCGGTGTCGGGGTGGTTGAAGAAGGCGATGGTCTCCTTGATCGTTTCGTCATCGAGGCGGCACTCGATGCCGAGGGCTCCCTGGCCGATGGCCGGGAGCGACAGCTCCACCGGCAGGTACTCGGAGACCTGATCGGCGAAGCCGAGGCGGTTCAGGCCGGCAGCGGCCAGAATGACCGCGTCCAGGTTCTCGTCGGTGAGTTTCCGGATGCGGGTCTCCACGTTGCCGCGGATGACCACCATCTGGAGGTCGGGGCGCACCTTGAGGAGCTGGGCCTGGCGGCGCAGGGCCGAGGTGCCGATTTTTGCCCCTTGGGGAAGGTCGGCGAATTTCACCCCCTGGGAGATGACGGCGTCGCGGGGGTCTTCCCGCTTGGTGATGCAGTAGAGGCCGAGCCCCTCGGGAAATTCCGTGGGGACGTCCTTCATGCTGTGGACCGCGATATCGATCTCTCCTCGGAGCATCGCCTCTTCAATCTCCTTCACGAAGAGCCCCTTGCCCCCCACCTGGGCCAGGGGGACGTCGAGGATCTTGTCACCCATGGTCTTGATCTTCACGAGCTCCACGGCCATGCCGGGGTAGCGCTTTTCCAGCTCACCCTTCACCCAGTTGGCCTGCCAGAGGGCAAGCTGGCTCGCCCGGGTTCCTATTCTCAGCTGCTTCGGTGCCATTGCAGTCTCCTTTTTTTATCTATGAAAACAGCGGAATCGCTTTGTGGGGTCTTACTCTTCCAGTTCCCCGAGCTCCTCCGCCTCGGACTCGCCGGTCTGGAGCTCGAAGAGGGTGCGGAGGGCATCCACGTAGAGGTCGGTCCGCCCTCCCTGGCCTGCACGCTTGAGGGTTGCGGTAGGGGGGTGGAGGAGCTTGTTGACGATGGCGGCGGTGAGGGCCTCAAGCCGCTTGGCCCCGTCGGGGGGGAGGTCCTTCCAGGAGGCGAGGGTCTTTTCCAGTTCGGCCTTCCGCGTCTCTTCGAATTTCGACCGGAGCGCCACGATGGTCGGCGTCACCTCCAGGTTGGAGAGCCACTTGTGGAACTGGCCGATCTCCTCGTCAATGATCGCCTCGGCCTTTTTCGCCTCCTCGGCCCGCTGCTGCAGGTTGGAGGCGACCACCCCCTGGAGGTCGTCCATGTCGTAGAGGTAGACGTTCTCCACGTCGTTCACCTTGGGATCGATGTCCCGCGGCACCGCGATGTCGATGAAGAACATGGGCTTCAGCTTCCGGCGCCGGCTCACCTCCTCCACGTCCTTGGGTTTGATGATGAACTGGGTGGCGCCGGTGGAGGAGAGGACGATGTCGGCCTTGTGGAGCTGGTCGAAGAGGTCGTCGAAGGAGACCGGTTTCCCCTCGAATTCCTCGGCCAGCTTCACGGCCCGTTCGTAGGTCCGGTTGGTGACCATGACCCCCCGCACCCCGTTGTTGATGAAGTGCTTGGCCGCCAGTTCGCACATCTCGCCGGCGCCGATCAGCATGACCGTCTTGTCCGAGAGATCGCCGAAAATCTTTCGGGCCAGTTCCACCGCGGCAAAGGAGACGGAGACGGCCGACGAGGCGATCTTTGTCTCGGTCCGCACCCGCTTGGCAACGGAGAAGGCCTTGTGGAGGAAGCGGTTGAGGATGATGCCGCTGGTCTTGAACTCGGCGGCGTAACCGTAGGCGGTCTTGATCTGGCCCAGGATCTGGGGCTCTCCCACCACCATGGAGTCGAGGCTGGAAGCGACCCGGAAGACGTGCCGGATGGCTGCCTCGCCGTGGTGGGCGTAAAGGTGGGGTTCGAGGATTTCGGGGGGGATGCCGTGGTAGTCGGCCAGAAACCGCTTGATCCGCGCCATGCCGCCGGCGATGTCGCGGGTGGAGATGTATATTTCCACCCGGTTGCAGGTGGAGACAATGACCGCTTCGGCAATGTCCTCGATGGCCAGCAGCGCCCGCAGCGGCTTTTCCATCTGGGTCGGTGCGAAGGCGACTTTTTCCCGTATATCGACGGAGGCGGTCTTGTGTGACAGCCCCACAACCACAATGTTCATGGGATCCTCTGACTTCTTATTTGTAACTGTGCAGCCCCGACAGGAACAGGTTCACGCCGAGGAAGGTGAACAGGAGGACGAAGAAGCCGACAATGGCGAGAATGGCGGCCTTCTTTCCCCTCCATCCGGTGGTTAGCCTGCCGTGGAGCAGCGCCGCGTAGACGAACCAGGTGATGAGCGACCAGGTTTCCTTCGGGTCCCAGCTCCAGTAGGTTCCCCACGCGGATTCGGCCCAGATGGCACCCGAGATGATGGCGAAGGTAAGGAGCGGGAACCCGATGGTGAGGCAGCGGTAGTTGATCTCGTCCAGTATGTCCAGGGAAGGAAGCTTCTGGTACATGGGGCCCAGCTTCTTGCTCTTGAGGAAATGCTGCTGGATCAGGTACATGATGGCGGCGCCAAAGGCAACGGCGAACGCGGCGTAACTCAGGAACGCCATGACCGTGTGGACCATGAGCCACTTGCTCTTGAGGGCCGGGTTCAGCGGCATGATGGCCGATGGAAAGCCGGTGGAGGCCGCCATGAGCAGGAATGCCACGGGGGTGACGAAGGAGCCGAGGATGAAGATCCGGTATTTCCGCTCGAAGAGGATGTAGATGCCCACGATGGCAAGACTGAAGAAGGAGAGTGACTCGTGGAGGTTGGTGATGGGAGTGTGTCCCGCCTCCAGGTACCGGTCGACCGTGTAGGCACAGTGAGCCACGAACCCCGCAGAGAGAATGCAGCAGGAAACCTTGCCGAGTACTTCCCGGGGCTTGACGAGGTAAGCCAGATAGGCAATGGTGGCTGCGAAGTAAATGGCCAGGGTCATATTGAAGAACAGGGCGTTCATGCGGGGTCCTCGGTCCTCGTTCCCAGCGAGGCCAGGGTAAAGCCGGGGCCGGCGTGGGTCACGAGGAGGCGGTCGATCGTTTCGTATTCTCCCCGCCGGATCAGGCCGGGGAGGTCGGCATTGGCAAGGGTGCGTAAAACCGTCTTATTGTAGGTGCGGTTGCTGCGGACAGTCAACAGCTTTTCACGGACCGCGCCAAGTATCGCAACGGTTTCAGCGTATTCGGGGCCGAATCGTTGCGCCAGATCGTTGCAGATGCCTTGGGCCAGGGCAGGGCTCTTCCCCCCCGTGGAGACGGCGACCAGAAGATCTCCCCTGCGGAAGTGCGCCGGGGTTGTAAAGTTTCCGTGCTCCGGCGCACCGGTGATGTCCACAAGGATGCCGAGGGTTGCCGCGTCCCGGGCCACGTGCAGGTTCACGGCTGGGTTGTCCGTGGCTGCGAAGGCGAGAAAGGCATCTGCGAGGTCCCCCTCCCCGTACTGGCGGGCGTGGCAGATGATCCGGCCTTCCCTCCGAAGCTCTTCCAGACGGGGATCGAGGCGGGGAGCGATCACGGTGACCCGCGCTCCCGCTTCCATAAGGAGAAGGCACTTGCGCGCGGCAACGGAACCGCCGCCGACGATGACGGCATTCCGCTCGCGAAGGTTCAGGTTTACGGGGAATTGGACCATGGAATCCGGTAGTTTCGTTAAGGTAAGCAACGAATGTGTGTGTACCAGATTTCAGGCTGATTGCCAAGGGGCGGGGGAAACGCTGCCGTTTTCCTCCTTGATGTTTCGGGGAAGCTCGTCTATATTCTGATAGTACAATTTGTTTGATAAGGAGGCTTTCATGGCCAGTGAAAAGGTGCTGACGTTCAGTGATGATAATTTCGATACCGATGTGCTCAAGGCTACCGTTCCGGTCCTTGTGGATTTCTGGGCCACCTGGTGCGCCCCCTGCAAGGCCATCGCCCCGGTCATCGACGCCATTGCCGACGAGTACGACGGCAAGGTGAAGGTCGGCAAGGTAAACGTGGACGACAACCCCGGCACCCCCGGCAAGTATGGCGTACGCGGCATCCCCACGGTCATCCTCTTCAAGGATGGCAAGGTTGTCGACCAGGTCGTAGGGGCTGTTCCCAAGGCTCAGCTTGAGGCCCTCATCAAGAAGGCGCTCTAGCTCGAACTAACTCAGGAGTTGTGCCTCTTATGCGGATAGTCCCTGTTTTGAGAGCTTTTGCCGCGGCGGCCGGTTTCACGATGGCGGTTGCCTCGCCGTCGCTTGCCATCCCCCAGAAGGGACAGCCTGCCCCGCCCCTCAAGGTGGTAAGCACCTCAGGGCAGCCGATAAGCCTCGCCAATTACAAGGGATATGTGCTCGTCATCGATTTTTTCGCCACCTGGTGCCCCCCCTGCAGGGAGGCTATTCCGCATCTGAATGGCATCAGCAGGAAGTACGGCAGGCAGGGACTCCAGGTTCTGGGGCTCTCGCTTGACGATGGCGATGAGGGGGCAGTCAAGGACTTCATCGCCAGCAAGCGGATAGTCTATCCCGTGGCCCTTGCCGGCCAGGACGTCCAGACCGATTATGGTCTCCGGTCGCTCCCCACGGTGTACGTCATCGACAAGAGGGGAAATGTGGCCGATAAGTTCATGGGAGGTTCGGACGCCACCCTCAAGAACATGGAGGCCCTCATCAAGAAGCTTCTGGCCGAAAAGTAGTAGGGGAGTTTACAATGGAGCGCCCGAAGGCGGCATCCCTTTCAGGGGGTGCCGCCTTCGTCGTTTTCGTGGAGAGATTTCCAGATGCTCTCGGCCAGGGTCGGCGGAATGGTCGGAGTGGCGGCCAGTTCATCCCGGCTCGCTTCCCGTATTCGCCGCAGGCTTCCGAATTGCCGCAGAAGTTCCTTTCGCCGCTTCGGTCCGATTCCCGGAATGGTGTCGAGGGTCGACCGGATGGTGTCTTTCCCCCGCAGTTTCTGGTGGTAGGTGATGGCGAAGCGATGGGCCTCGTCGCGGATGCGGGCCATAAGGAGGAGTGGCGCGCTGTTCTGGCGGAGGACCACCGGGTTCTTGCGGCCCGGGAGAAAGACCCGCTCGGTGCTCCGTGTCAGCTCTTCCGCCGCCATATCCCGTTCCACGCGGCTCTTGGCCAGGGAGGCGGCATCCACATCCTCCACCTGCAACTCCCGGAGAACGGCGGTCAGGATGTTTAACTGTCCGATGCCGCCGTCCACCACGATCAGGTCGGGATGCTCGTCCTTGGCCGGGCTGTCCCTGAACCGGCGTGAGAGGACCTCGTGCATCATGGCGAAGTCGTCGGCGCCGGCGACCGTTTTGATCTGGTAGTGACGGTAGCCTCCCTTGTCCGCCTTGCCGTCGCGGAACGAGACCCTGCTTCCCACTGGGTAGGTCCCCTGGATGTTCGATATGTCGTAGCACTCGATGCGGCGGGGGAGGTTCCGCAGGTGGAGCCGTTCCTTCAGTTCCGTCAGAACCGCTTCCGCCCCTTCCTCCCGTTTCTGCCTCTCCCGAAGGGCCGCCTCGGCGTTCTTCCCCGCGAGTTTGACCAGATCGGCCTTTGTTCCCCGCTGGGGGTGCGTTACGCCTGTCCGCTTTCCCCGCCGCTCGGAGAGAAGTTCCGCCAGTGCCGCGCTGTCGGCCACGGGAAGCGGAACAAGCACCTCGTCGGGGATGAAGACCTCCCGGCTGTAGTAGTCGTTGAGGAATGACGAAACGGCCTCCTCGTCCTCCAGTTCCCAGGCGAGAAGGTAGCTGCGGCTGCCGATGAGACGCCCTCCCCTGATGAAGAGGAGGGCGAGGGAGAGGGCGCTCCCTTCCCGGTGCATGCCGAGAACGTCGGCATCTCCTCCCGTGGTCACCATTTTCTGCTTTTCCACCGTCACCTCGATGGCGCGGATGAGGTCCCGGTAGCGGGCCGCCTCCTCGTAGCGCTCGTTTGCTGCCGCGGATGCCATCCGTTCCCGGTTTGCCTTCAGAAGATCCCGGTTCTTCCCGTCCAGGAAGAGGGCGGCCCCCTGGACGAGGCCCTGGTATTCCTCGGGTGAGATGAGGCCGTGGCAGGGAGCCGAGCACTGCCTGAGCTGGTGGAAGAGGCAGGGGCGCCGGCGCCGGCGGCAGGTTTCGAGGGGGTAGTGGCGCAGGGGGAAGAGCCGGTAGAGCTGCTTGAGGGCTTCGCGGGCCGAGGCGGCCGATGAATAGGGGCCGAAATAGCGGGCCCCGTCCTGGAGTACCTTCCGGATGATGGTGAGCCGGGGGAACTCCTCGTTCATGTCCATGCGGAGTGAGAAGTAGGTCTTGTCGTCCCGCAGGTCCAGGTTATAGCGGGGGCGATGCTTCTTGATGAGGGTGTTCTCAAGGATGAGAGCCTCTTTCTCGGTGTCGGTGACAATGACCTCCACCTCCGCCACCCGGGCCACGAGGAACCGGATATGGTAGCGGGATTCGCCGGCCGCCCCGAAGTAGGAGCGAACCCGTTTCCTGAGGCTCTTGGCCTTCCCCACATAGAGGATGGTGCCGTCTGACCCTTTCATGAGGTAGACGCCGGGGGAATCGGGGAGGGTGTCCAGGCGAGATTTGTCGAACATGGGGCCAGTATACCGAGTGAGGGCTCCGTTGAAAAGAGGGTCGGGACTCCGGATTCAAAGTTTTGTATGGCCGTTTTTCGCGTAGTTACGGGGCCTCGCGCCGGCATTCATCGTTGACAAGCGGGTGTTATGATGCTATGTAACTGAATCTAATTACCTTAATTTCTTTGCCCTCACGAAGGGAAAGGTCAAGCCCGTGGATTTTATGAAATATTTCCGCACTGCCGCTTTCCGGTGCCTGACCGGATGTCTCATAATCGCGTCGCTCCTTTCCACCCCCGTCTATGCAGTCAATTCCGACGATTCCCAGGTCTTCATCGCAGGTTTCAACGCCTACCAGAAAAAGGACTACCAGACCGCCATCGAGCGGATGAAGACGGTCCTTGAGAAATACCCCGACACTCCCTTGCGCGACATGGCCATCTTCTGGCTTGCCCGGGCCAATTTCAAGGCAGGGTTCGAGCGGGACGCGGCACGGTATATGTCCCAGTTCATGAAGGAGTATCCCGACAGCCCCCTCAAGGGAACCGTCGAAGATGAGCTTCTTGGGCTTGTGGCGCGCTTTGACAAGGGGGAGCAGCTTCCCGTTGCGGCTAAGCGTCCGGCATCCGCGACGGTGGCCGCTGCTCCGGCGCCGGAACGGAAGGCGCTGGCGGAAAAGACTGCGGCGGCAAAACAGGCCGCGGAGCAGGCTGCGCGCAGCGTGTCCGAGGCTGAGCGCCTTGCGGCGGAGAAGGCGGCTGCGGAGAAGGTTGCGGCAGAGCGGGCCGCTGCGGAGAAGGCCGCGGCGGAACGGGTCGCCGCCGAACGTATGGCTGCGGAGAAGGCTGCCCGGGAGAAGGCGGAAGCCGAGCGCATGGCCCTGGCGAAGGCAACGGCCGAGAAGGCGGCCGCAGAGCGTGCGGCTGCGGAAAAGGTCGCCGCGGACCGGGCTGAGGCTGAGCGCCTGGCAGCGGAGAAGCTTGCGAAGGAGAAGGCTGAAGCTGAGCGCCTGGCCTCGGAGAAGGCCGCCAAGGAGAAGGCCGAGGCTGAGCGCTTGGCCCTGGAAAAGGCAGCTGCGGAAAAAACCGCCGCGGAGCGTGCCGCGGCCGAGAAAGCCGCTGCGGAGCGGGCTGCCGCAGAACGCCTGGCAGCGGAGAAGTTTGCGCGGGAAAAGGCGGAAGCCGAGCGTCTGGCGGCGGAAAAAACGGCCAGGGAAAAGGTCGAGGCTGAACGCCTTGCTGCGTTGAAGGCGGCTGACGAAAAGGTCGCTGCCGAGCGCGCTGCTGCAGAAACACTTGCCGCTGACCGGGCCGCTGCCGAGCGGATCGCCGCGGAGAAGGCTGCCAAAGAGAAAGCTGCGGCTGAACTGGCGGCCCGGGAGAAGGCGGAAGCCGAGAAGCGTACTGCCGAGCGCCTTGCTGCCGAAAAAGTGGCCGCGGAAAAGGCGGCTGCGGAGCTCCGGCTTGCCGAACAGAAGGCCCGGGAAAAGGCCGAGGCGGATCGCCTTGCAGCCGAGAAGGCCACGAGGGAACGGGCCGCAGCGGAAAAACTGACCGCGGAAAAGGCGGAGGCCAGCAAACGTGCGACACTCAGGGAAAAGGCCATCGGCGAATACAAGTCGCTCATCGACCGTTTCCCGGGGACCAAGGCCGCGGCAACAGCGACGGCCAAGCTGAAGGACCTCGGCATTGTCTATCCGGTTCCCGGTACGGCCGCCGTGGCGGCGAAGCCGGCACCTTCCGAAAAGAACGCCCAGATTCTCTCACTGGAAGTTGGGCAGTTTGCCGATGCGGACATGACCATTGCCCCGGTCTCCCAAAGCCTGGAGGTCGGCAAGCGCCACGACATACCCTTTGAAGTGGTCAACAGGGGTAACGGCACCGACAGCTTCTATCTCGAATCGGGCTTTCCCGCCGAGTTCGGAGCCCAGTTCGCCGATGCCGCCAGGAAGGAAATTCCCGTCAACATGACGCCGTCCATCGCTCCCGGGGAACGTTTCAACGGAGTGGTCTCCATTACCGTCCCGCGCGAGTACATCGATGGCCAGAAGATGATCTATCCCATCAAGATTGCCTCGCGTATGGACAGGGATGCCACCCAGGCCCGGGATATCATGTTTGCCGCCTCGGCGCCGCTTCTCCGCGCCGTGGTCAAGACCGATAAGGGTCAGATTCTCCCCGGGGAGAAGGTCGCCTATCGGGTGACGCTCCTCAACATCGGTACCGCCACTGCCCAGGGGGTAAGCCTGCGGCTTAACTATCCGCCCCAGTACGAACCGGTAAGTCCGGTGGGGACCGGCCTCAAGCAAGAGATGAAGGCGGCGCTGGTGCTTGACGCCATACGTCTCGCATCGGGAGAGAGCAGGGAATTCGATGTGGCTTTCCAGTTGAAGGATGAGGCAATCGCTCAACAAGAGCTCTTCCTGCGGGCAGACGTGGTCAATACTGAACTCCAGACCCGGGATTCCTTCATCTCGGCCTCTTCCTTCGTGAAGCCGGTGAGCGGCGTCGCCGTCAGGACCAACAGTGACAAGCTGGTCGTGATTCCCGGCCAGTCAATATCCGTGCCCCTTATCGTGACCAACACTGGCAACGTGCGGGAGGATTTCCTCATCAAGCCGCAGCTTCCTCCCAACGTCACCTATACTTTCTATCAGGACCTCAACCGCGACGGCATCCGCCAGGCGAACGAACCGATCATTAACCACGTTGGGCCGTTGGCGCCTAAGGAGGAGTCCTATGTGATCCTCGATCTCTCCACACCGGCCACCGAGAGCGACGGGACAGCCGCCACCGTTTCCATGGCCTTCGAGCCGGAAAGCGACAAGGCAAAGAGCGCCACCGCGAACCTGCGGTTGGTCTACGCCAGGCCTGTGGTTGAACTGGCCATGAGTGGCAAGGGGGGAAGGCTCAAGCCGGGCGAGGTGTCCTCCTTCGAGCTCAATTTCACCAACCGTGGTTCGAGCATGGCCAAGGCTGTGGAACTCCAGAGCGTTCTCCCCGCAGACCTGGAACTGGTCGCATCGGATCCTTCTTTCGGTCGCGCGAAAAACGGGGATTACATCTGGAAGTTTGACGAACTGGGGGCCGGAGAGAAGCGGGTCATCAAGGTGACCTTCAGGGTCAAGGCGGGAACCGCGGTTGGCAGGAGCATCCAGGTGAAAAACGTCCTGAACTACCAGGATCAACTCGGGAACAGGTACTGATATGAACGGCACTCTCAGACTTGTCGCGTCGTCTCTTGTCCTCTCCCTTGCGTCGCTTTCCTCAACCAGTGGCGCGGAGTATCTCCGCTATGCTCCGGAACCGTCCGATGGCAAACCACTTGCGGGCCCCGAGGAGGGGGTCCTTGTCAAGCGCATCACCATCGAAAAGGGAGATACCCTTTACGGGCTGTCGCGGAAATACAGCGGCAAGGGGACCTACTTTTCCCAGATTTTGCTCTTTAACGAGATTGCGAACCCCAACCTGATCTATGCGGGCCATAAGCTTCTGGTTCCCCTGCCTCCCGGTCACGGCGAGGGAACTGCGGCGCCGGCTCGCCGTGCCAAGCCTGCAGAGAAGCGGAAGGGCGCCAGAAAGCATCAGGCTGTGACCCCGGCGGTACCGAAGGCTCCGAAGGAGGCAAAGCCTGTGGGCAAGGTGCCTGCGGCTACAACTAGCCCGTCCTTGCCGCCTAAGGCGTCCCAGGTGCCGGCGTCAAAGACAGTTTCTCCCTCTCCTGCCACGCGGAAGGGGGAAGAGAACGAGCAGACCCTCTTTGAAAAGGGCGTCAGCGCCTACAAGTCGGGCCAGTACCAGCAGTCGCTCGACGCGTTTGACCGGTTCCTGGCCCGTTATCCAGCATCTCCCCTTGCCCCCGATGCGTCCCTCTATCGGGCTGATGCCCTCATGAAGATGGCGGGTCAATAGGGATTATTTCTTCTCCAGTATCCTCCTTGCCGGTAGTCTGTTCAGGCGGAAATCATGCATTTCCGTGATACCGCGCCCATTTCCTTTGATCGAAAAATCCACTCCCGATAGTCTGTGATCATCGCCCGTGCACCATGGCGTTGCTTACCCGTGGGCCTTTACTTCTTCTCAGCCGGAGCCCACCGCAGCAGCTCGGCAAATACCGGGTCGGATGGCCGGGACGTGAGCAGGAGACGGCCGGCCGACGTTTCGCGGCGGGTAATCTTGAAGCCGGTGATCGCGATTCTGTACCGCCCGTAGTCCATTTCATGTTTTCCAAATGAGTTGGGGTAGTTGAGCTCAGTGAGCAGGCGCCGCGTTACGTCGGTGAAATCCTCGTTCTCCTGGGGCTGGATGATGCCGTAACCCTGCACCTGGAGAAGTCTGAAGAGGGTGTAGTTGTAGGGATCGTTGCCGGAGCAATCGAGGATAAAGCGCTTTCCCCCCGCCTCGAAGTATCCTTCTACCCTGATGCTGAAACGGTTCTCCGAGTTCTCTCCCATGGCCCCAGAAACGATACGGTTGCGGTCCAGTTTCAGGGAAAGCGCGTCCAGAAGCGAAACCGCCATATCGCAAGGTGTGGAAGCGGGGATGGCCCGGAGGTCGTACCCCGGCTCGGCAACGGTGTCTCCCGGGCGGTCGCAGAACTGGGCCACCTGGTACCCCCTCCGATGGAGGTAATCGGTGAGGGAGGGAGGCAGGCAGGGGCCATGTTCGTCCAGAAAGACGAGGACGGTTTCGGGCCCCCCCCGGCCCGTCGGAAGCCTCACGATGCGGAAGTCTGCCCGGACGGAGAGGGTGGGATCCGCTCCCAGGTCGACGGTCACGTTCTCTTCTGTCCGGGCGAACTCGGCTGCTCTCACGAGGGTTGCGACGAGCGCCTTGAGGCTGTCGTTGCCCCGGGTGACAATGTGGATGTCGGGGTACTTTTGAGCCAATTGAGTGCGAAGCTGGGGTTGGAGGGTGCTCCGGAGATCCACCAGAATCCGGCCTCCGTCGGCAGCCAGGAGGAGCGGGTAATCGGCCGGGTCGAGAACCTTCCCGTTGACGGTCAAAGGTTCAATTTGCCGCTGGCCGGGAACGAGGTTTTCCCAAAGACGGATAAGTGCCGTGGAATAGGAAAGATCAGCCTTTGCTTCCGTGGCTGGTGCAGGCGGCACAGTTTCACGGCCCGATATTGTGAGTGGTGGTGGCGGCGGAGCCGACGCGACCGCCTCCTTTGCTGTTTCATGCTGTGAGGACGCCACCGGGGCGGGGGGCGAGGTGACGGCGGTGGAGGGAGCCGGCGCCGATGACGGCGCAGGCGGGATGATGAGGGGGCGGTGTCCTTCCGGTGCAGATGCTGGTTCAGGTGTGGATGCCGGGGTGGGTGCCGGTGTAGCGGTCTTGGCCAGAGATGATGCCCGGCGGTGACGGGGAATGAGGATGGTCTGTCCCACTTCGAGGCGCGTGGCGCTCGGCAATTTGTTGATTCGTTGGATTTCCGGGATGAGCGCCTCGGCCTGGGCGTTGCTGAGGCCGAAATCGCGGATCAGGATCTTAAAGAGAAAGTCGCCGGGCCTGACGGTATAGCGGGTATAGTCGCCCGATGCTTCGGAGGCTGGGGTGTCCGGTTTGGCATCTGCTTTCCGGGCACTATCCTTGCGGGGAGCGCGGACGGGTTGCTGTCGGTGTTGGGGGGAAGGTTTCGTCGTTTTTTCCAGGTCCTTCAGATCCAGTTCGAAGGAGGGGGAGGCAGCCTGGGCGGTTCCAGCCTGCAGTGGTCCGAGAAGTCCCCAGAGGGCAAAGGTGGCGCAAAAATTCATGTAGGTGCGTGATGTCATGACAGAGTCCGTATCCTCGGTAAGAAGTGATCAGTTGAAGTGGACGACGAAGGCCCTGATGGCGCCTTTGGGAACCGTACGGTAGACAACGAGCCGGCCCCCTCCCTTAACCGTCCCCTTCTCCACCCGGAATTTTCCCTGGGTTTCCGTGGAGTCCAGGGTGAACTCCCGCGAGGTGCTCATCTGGCTCAGGGCGCCGCGCAGGAAAGATTCGGGAATGCCGACACCGCTGCGGTCGATGGCCTGCACGGCCCGGATGACGGTCCCCTCGCGGTAGACCTTGAACTCAGTGCGGGCACCCTTGTAACGCTCCCAGCCGGGGTGCGACTTTCCATAATCCCGGTCGTGCCCCTCCCGCGGTACGAAGGAGGGAAGCTGGGCGAGTCCTCCCCCCGTGCCAACCGCGGGTTGAGGAGGCGTGGCTGCTTGAGGGGGACGTTGCGGCTGTGGCTGTGCCGGGATTTTGGGTGGTGTCGCTGCCGGTGCTGTTGCTCCAGGCGATGAGGTTTGTGCGGCAGTCGGTGGCGCCGCCGGTGCGGGGGGCTGTGGTGTAGGGACAATGTTCTTAGGCGCTGGCGCTGCGGGAAGTGCCGCTGGCCTGAGGGCCTGTTTGGGGGAGGGTGTTTCGGGAGTCAGCAGCATGATAGTTCCGACCGCAACGACAGCCAGAGCGGCAAGCCCGATCCAGATTAGCTTTGTGAGTTTCGTCTCTTTCCTGCCGATGCGGGGGCGTGTTGAAGCAGAGGGCCTCGCAACGTCAGCCCCAGCGGTGAGGGATACCGTATCCTCCATCTCCGCCAGGGGGACCGGCTCGGCAGTCTGTTCGATGACGGTTGCGAGCTTCTCGTCAAAGGGGCTAACAGGTGATCCCTGCCGGCCGAAAGTGTCCACCACGGTATCCGTGGCAGGGATGGGCGGTTCCGTGATCGACGGCTCGGCATCGGTGGCTGGCGAAGCAGTCACGGGCTGTTCCGTGGGGGAAGGCGCAGGCGCCTGTTCTTCCGCCTCCACGGAAGAAGGGATCTCGACGGGGGGCGGTGGTGCGGGGAGTTCCGAGATGATGCCGATGACGGCGGCGGTCAGTTCCTCGTCGGTGCGGGCAATGTCGAGGCATGCGTCCAGGGGGCCCTGGTCCGGCGGCTGTTGTGCCATTTCTCCGAAAAGAACCACCTGGGGCCTTACCCCTTCCACCTGGCCGATGAGGTGCCGGGCGATGATTTCCCCGGAGAGCCCCGAGAGGTGGTTCTGGACGAAGAGGATGTCCGGGGCTTCGTCGGCAATGTCCTGACTTCCCTGGCGGAGGGAGCGGGAGATTCTGAAGTGTATCTGGGGGGAATCGCTCACAAAGTCGAAGAGCTTTTCGAGCCGGTCCTGGTCCGCTATGAGAAGGATTTTTACCACATGCACCCCGTGCGCCGAAAAAATAACCGTATTCTATGTGACGGTCTGGAGAGAATCAAGAGTGAATGGATCATGGCATGCAAAATGGTTGCCGTCCGGCCAGGGGGGTGACGTCGCGGCCGGATTTCACGGAAAAGGAGTGGACGGCCTCCGACGACTCGGTGTACCTTTGACAGTCGAACAACGCAGAAGGAGAAGAGATCCATGGAGTACGTTGCCGATCTTCACGTCCATTCTCCCTTTTCGCGGGCCACGAGCCGGGAGTGTGATCCGGCCGGTCTTGCCGCCTGGGCCCGGGTGAAAGGGATTCAGGTTCTGGGGACCGGCGACTTCACCCATCCCGGCTGGTTCCGTCTCCTGCGGGAGACTCTCATGCCGGCGGAGCCCGGGTTCTTCCGTCTGCGGGAGGAAACGGCTCCCTCCCCCCTCCCGGGGCTTTCCCCCTCCTTGACGCCGGTCCGCTTCGTCCTTTCGGCGGAGATCAGCTGCATCTACAAGCGCCACGGTGTGGTCCGCAAGGTTCACAACCTCGTCTACGTCCCGGATTTCGCCTCGGCGGAGCGTCTTGCCGCGCGGCTTGCGGGCATCGGCAACATCGAGTCGGACGGCCGCCCGATCCTCGGCCTCGACTCCCGGGACCTCCTGGAAATCGTCCTTGAGGAGGCACCCGAGGGGTTCCTCGTCCCGGCCCACATCTGGACCCCCTGGTTTTCCCTCTTCGGTTCCCGGTCCGGCTTCGACACGGTGGAGGAGTGCTTCGGCGACCTCTCTCCCCACGTCTTCGCCCTGGAGACGGGCCTCTCCTCCGATCCTGACATGAACCGGATGATCTCGGCCCTGGACCGTTTCACCCTCATCTCCAATTCCGACTGCCACTCCCCCTCCCGCCTCGGCCGGGAGGCGAACCTCTTCGCCACCGGCTTCGATTTCTTCTCGCTCCGCGACGCCCTGAAGGCGAATCGCCGCGACACCTTCCGGGGGACCGTTGAGTTTTTCCCCGAGGAGGGGAAGTACCACCTGGACGGCCACCGGGCCTGCTCGGTCTGCCTTGAGCCGGAGGAGACCCGGCGCCTCGACGGCCGCTGCCCCGCCTGCGGCCGCCCCCTCACCGTGGGGGTCCTCCACCGGGTCATGGCGCTGGCCGACCGGGAGCTCCCCCTGTATCCTCAAGATGCGCCGGAGTTTTTCAGTCTCGTGCCCCTCCCCGAGGTGCTGGGGGAGATCCTTGGCGTCGGCCCGGGCTCCAAGGAGGTGTTGCGCCAGTACGGACGGCTTATGGCCCGCTTCGGCTCGGAGTTTGGACTCCTGCTCCACACGCCTCCGGAGGAGATTCGGGAGGTGGCGCCCCTGGTGGCCGAGGCGGTGACCCGCATCCGGTCAGGGCGGGTCATCCGGCACGGGGGGTACGATGGAGAGTTCGGGACGATCCGGGTCTTCGAGGAGGGGGAGGTGGCGCGGCTCTCGGGCCAGGCCGGCCTCTTTGCCGACGATCCCCCCCGGCGAATCCGTCGAAAAGAACCTCCGCAGCCCCTCGCCCCGGCCGTTCGCAAGGACGTTACGGCAAGCGATTCCCAACCCGGAGGGCCGAACCCGGAGCAGGCCGAGGCAGTCGGCTGTGCCGACCGGCAGGTGCTGGTGGCGGCCGGACCGGGCACCGGCAAGACCTACACCCTCGTGGCGCGCATCGCTGCCCTCCTGGCGCGGCCCGAGACGGTGCCGGAGCAGGTGTGCGCCATCACCTTCACCAACCGGGCCGCCAGGGAGGTGCGGGAGCGGCTCGTGGTCGCGGCCGGCGGAGCAGGGGAGCGGGTCTTTGTGGGGACGTTCCACCGGTTCTGCCTTGACTGGCTCCGGCGGGAGGAGCCGGGGCTCGCCGTGGTGGGGGAGGAGAGCCGGGAGCGGCTCCTGAAGCCCCTCTTTCCCGATCTGGGGCAAAAGGAACGGGGTACCGTGGCCGACGGCATCGCGGATCACCTCCACCGAGCGGGTATCGACGGAGCGCCTGAGCCGCTGCAGCGCTACCTGGAGGAGCTTGCGGGACGCGGGGCCGTGGACCTGGATGCCGTGGTCCCCCTCGTTGTGCGGCGCCTCGGGGAGGACGACTTTTTTCGACAAAGGGTCTGCGGCAGCGTCGAGCACCTCTTCGTGGACGAATTCCAGGACCTGAACGCCCCCCAGTACGCCCTGGTGGAGATCCTGGCCCGGGAGGCGACGGTCTTTGCCATCGGCGATCCGGACCAGGCCATCTACGGCTTCCGGGGGAGCGACCCCGCCTTTTTCTTCCGCTTCGCCGACCATCCCGGCACCCGGCGGCTCTCCCTCTCCCGCAACTACCGTTCGGCTTCGCCAGTGGTGGAGGGGGCTTCGGCGGTCATTGCCCGAAATACCCTGCGGAGCGGCCTTTCCCTCGTGGCCGGTGCGCCGCACCAGGGGATGATCGAGCTTCACCGGGCCCCCACGCCGGCAGCGGAGGCGGAGTTCATCGTGCGGCGCATCGAGGAGTTCATGGGGGGAGTCAGCAACTTCTCCCGGATTTCGGGGCGTGGGGGCGACCAGGGGAGGGGGCGAAGCTTCGGGGAGATGGCGGTTCTCTACCGGCTTTCCCGGCAGGCCGAGGAACTGGCCGGGGCGCTGGAGCGGCGGGGCATCCCCTTTCAGCTCGTTGGTTCGGTCCCCTACTTTCTGGGACCGGCGGTGCGGGCCGTTACCCGGTTCGTTCGGGCAGCCGCCGGAAGTGACGACATCGGAGAGTGGCTGGCCCTTCTGGGGGGGCTGCGGGGAATCGGCGAGGAGACCCTGACCCGGCTGGAGGAGGCGCTTCCCCTGACCGGCGATTTCCTTTCCCTGGCGGCTGCGGTGGGCCTCCCTTCCGTGGCCGCCCGTCAGGTGGCGGAACTGGCCGCCGCCCTGGAGCGGTTCCGGGACGTGGCGTCCCGGGAAGGGATAGCGCCGGCCATCGGGACTGTCTTGCCCTTTCTGGGGGTGGATGCCGGCCATCCCGATGCCTGCCGCCTCGTGGCTCTGGCGGGGAGTTTTGGGTGCAATCTCGCGGTCTTTGCCCGCCATCTGCGGGACTATGCCTCCGAGACCCTCTACGACGAGCGCGCCGAGGGGGTGCCCCTCATGACGCTCCATGCCGCCAAGGGGCTGGAGTTTCCCGTGGTCTTCCTGGCCGGGTGCGAGGAGGGGCTTCTCCCCTGCACCCTCTGGCGCGATGCCGACCTGGAGGAGGAACGGAGGCTCTTCTACGTGGGGATGACGCGGGCCAAGGAGGCGCTCATCCTGACTGCCTCCCGGGAGCGTCCCTGGTGCGGCGCGGGGGAGCGCTCCCTTTCCCGGTTCGTGGAGGAGATTCCGACGTGGCTTGTCAGCCGCGCCGCTCAGGATGCCGTGCGCAAGGGGAAGAAGGGCGAGCAGCTGGAGCTGTTCTGAGGGGCCTTCCGTCAGGTGCCGAGAACCGCCTGCCGGAACGCCTCGATCCCCATCTGCTCCACGATCCGCCCCAGCCGCTGCTCGCTGCCGGAGCCTTTGTAGTAGTCGACGATCCGTGCAACAACAGTCAGAACCTCGTCATCGTCAGGAGCGGTATCGGTGAATACCTCCCCGATGCGGGGCCGGGCACCGGCGTTTCCCCCCACGTAGATCCGCCACCCTTTCGGCGTCCCCACCACCCCGATGTCCTTCAGCATCGTTTCGGCGCAGTTGACCATGCATCCCGAAATCCCCATCTTCATCTTGTTGGGAAGCTCCATGGCGTGGTAGATGGTATCGATCTTCAGGCCGAGGGCCACCGAATCCTGCACCCCCCGCTTGCACCAGGTGGTGCCGGGGCAGATCTTGACGCTCCGGACGCAGAGGCCGATGGCCGCACCCGGCTGCTGGTCCAGGTCGCTCCAGATGGCGTCCAGGTCCTCTTCCTTCACCCCCATGAGGGCGATGCGCTGGGCCGACGTGAGTTTCAGCTCCTTGACTCCGTAGCGGTCGGCCACGTCGCAGATCTTGCGGAGGGTGGCGGTATCGGTGATGCCGCCGGGGATATGGGGGGCGATGGCGTAGGTTTCCCGGTCCCGCTGGACGATCGCCCCCTTTTCGAGAATGTCTTTTTTCATGAATGTCTCCCGCGGATAGAAAAATCAGACCTTCGAGACTCTTGCATTAGCATAGTTCAGGAGGGAACGAAAGAGGATTGGCGGTGCCAGGGGCTACTCGGCCTTTGCCATGTCCCCTTCGATGCTGCGGCAGCAGAGGAAGGCGAAGAGGGCCGCAACGAGGATGGCGACAGGGGTGGAGAGGAGGGCAGTGCGGAGCCCCCAGATGTCCGAGAGCCGGCCGAGGATGGTGGGTGAGATTGCGTCCCCCAGGGCGTGGATGAAGAAGATGTTCACGGCGAAGGCCATGGCGCGGACGGCCGGGCGGGTGACGTTGACGATGACGGTGTTGAGGGGGCCGGTGTTGAGGAAGAGGAAGAATTCGGCCAGGAACATCCCCCCCAGGCAGTGGTTGAGGGAAGGGGTGAGGATGGCGTAGGCCGCCGCCGGCGTCCCCAGGAGGAACCCCCAGCCCGAGACCAGGAGATACCCCTTGGGGGTGCGGCGCTGGAGGCGGTCGCCAAGCCACCCGCCGGTCAGTGTACCGCAGATGCCGGTAACCACGGTGAGCCCCCCGAACAGGGTGTTGCCGGTGGCCACGCTGAGGCCGTGCTCCCGGTAGAGGAAGGTGGGTATCCACTGGGCAAGCCCCCCCAGGGCGAAGGTCATGGCCGCCATGGCCAGGGTGTTGGCGATGAAAGAGCGGTTCCGAAACAGGGCGCGGTAGCCGCCGTGGTCCGGGGCATCGTTCTGCTCCGGTGCGGCGTCGGTGCGGCGGGGCGGTTCCCGCATGAGCCAGACCGGGAGGACGAGGAGAAGCCCCGGCAGACCCACCATCATGAACGCCGCATGCCATCCCCATTGCTGGCCGATGACCCCTCCCAGGAGATAGCCGAGGGCGCTTCCCACGGGAATCGCCAGGTAGAAGTAGGAGAGGATGCGCCCCCGGCGCTCTCGGTCGAAAAATTCGGCAAGGAGACCGGGCGAGACGGTGCCGAAGCTCGCTTCACCGACCCCGACCGTGGTGCGGGCGGTCAACAATGCCGGATAGGTGGGGGCAAGGCCCGCGGCGGCGGTGGCCACGCTCCAGATCCCGAGGCCCGCCGCGGCGAGCCTGGTCCGGCTCCAGCGGTCGCCGAGCCACCCGAAGAGGGGAGCCGATACCATGTAGGTGACCATGAAGCCGCTTCCCAGAAGCCCCAGGGCCGTGTCGGAGAGGCTGAAATCATGCTGGATGAGGGGAAAGACGGCATAGAGGACCTGGCGGTCGATGTAGTTGAGAAGGTTGACCCCCAGAAGAAGGGCCAGGACGTAACGTGCGTAGGGAGAGCTTTTCAAGGGGGGCGACGGAGCGTTGACGTGCATGGGCTGATTCCTACCGGGGAACGTAAGCGGCTATGTACCGTTTCACCTGGTCGGCGGCCTCGGCGGCGATACCGACGAATTCGACCCCGAACCCTTCGGGCATTGTCGGTTTGATACGGCGGTGCCCCTGGTTCACCCACGCCACCCGGGCGTCGGTCTCGATGAGATCGCTCCCGGGGAGAAAGAATCCGAGCTGAATTCTATCCTCGATTTTCACGTCGCACCGGGACCCCACATACACCCCGCAGAAGCTGATGTCCTCGATGGAGCCGTGGAAGCTGGCATCCCCCCTGCGGAAAACGGCCAGGGAACCACACCGGATCCGCTGGTGGCGACGCTCCACCTCGGGGACGAATCGCCGCCCAGCTTCGAGGAACTCCCGCCGGTCGATGGGCTTCGCGATGATCCCGTCACACCCCGCTGCAAGGCACCGCTCCCGGTCCTTCTCCTTCCCCTCCTGCACCATCATCAGAACGGGAATGGTGCGCAGTTCCCGGTCCCCCTTGAGGATGGTACAGCAGGCGACGCCGTCCATCTCCGGCATCCGGCAGTCGAGGTAGATCAGGTCGGGCCGCTGCTCCCGGGCGATCCTCAGGGCCTCCTCTCCCCCCGGGGCGGAGAGGACGGCGATCGGGGAGCCCTTGAGAAAGTCCCGCTGCACGGAGAGAAAAAAGCGTTCATCGTCGACGAGCAGTACTGATGGTGGTTTCATGACGTTCTCCGGCATTTCAGGGGTGGAACTGAAGGTGCCGCTCCTCCAGGTTCTTGATCCGGTCACGGAGTTCGGCTGCCTTCTCGAATTCCAGGTTCTTGGCAAAGGCGAGCATCTCCTTGCGAAGCCGCTTCACCAGCTTAGGAATCTCATCGGCAGGAACGTACTCTTCTTGAGGCTCGGCCGCAAGGGGAATGGTGTAGTAGTCCCGCTCCTCGATGGATTCGAGTATGGTGCGGAGCCCCTTTTTCACCGTCCGGGGGGTGATGTTGTGCTCGGTGTTGAAAGCCTCCTGGATCGTCCGACGCCGTGCGGTCTCGTCGATGCATGCCTGCATGGAGCCGGTTACCGCGTCGGCGTACATGATAACCCAGCCATTGACGTTGCGGGCGGCCCGGCCACAGGTCTGGATCAGGGACCGGGCCGAACGGAGGAATCCCTCCTTGTCGGCGTCGAGGATCGCCACCAGCGAGACCTCGGGGATGTCGAGCCCCTCCCGCAGGAGGTTGATCCCCACGAGCACGTCGAACTCGCCGAGGCGCAGGTCCCGGATGATCTGCATCCGCTGGATGGTGTCGATGTCCGAGTGGAGATACCGCACCCGCACCCCCAGATCCCGGTAGTAGTCGGTCAGTTCCTCGGCCATCCGCTTGGTGAGGGTGGTGACCAGCACCCGCTCGCCCCGGGCGGTAGTTTCCCTGACTTCGTGGAGGAGGTCGTCCACCTGGCCCGCAGCAGGCCGCACCTCGATGACCGGGTCCAGGAGGCCGGTGGGGCGGATCACCTGTTCCACCACCACGCCGCCGGCCTGCTGCAATTCGTGGTCGGCGGGGGTGGCGGAAACGTAGATCGTCTGGTTGAGCCGGGCGGTAAACTCCTGGAAGGTGAGGGGGCGGTTGTCCAGGGCCGAGGGGAGGCGAAACCCGTAATTCACCAGGGTCTCCTTGCGGCTTCGGTCCCCCCGGTACATCCCTCCCACTTGGGAGACGGTGATGTGGGATTCGTCCACGAAGAGGAGAAAATCCTTGGGAAAATAGTCGATGAGGGTATAGGGAGGCTCCCCCGGCGCCCGGCCGTCAAAGTGGCGGGAGTAGTTTTCGATCCCCTGGCAGAACCCCATCTCTTCCATCATTTCCAGGTCGAACATGGTCCGCTGTTCGATTCGCTGGGCCTCCACGAGCATGTTTTGCTCCCGGAACCACTGGATTCTCTCCCGCAGGGCTACTCTGATCTCTTCGATTGCCCGCTCAAGGGTTTCCCGGGTGGCCACGTAGTGGGACGCAGGATAGACGGCGCATTTGGCGAGCCGTTGGTGCGCCACCCCCCGCAGGGGATCGATCTCGCTGATGGCCTCCACCGTGTCGCCGAAGAATTCGATCCGCAGCGCCTTCTCGTCCTCGTGGGCCGGAAAGATCTCCACGATGTCCCCCCGCACCCGGAAGGTTCCCCGGTGGAAATCAATGTCGTTGCGCTCGTACTGGATCTCCACGAGCTTGCGCAGCAGGGTGTCCCGGCCGTACTCCTCCCCCTCGTGGAAGAAGATGTGCATTGCCTGGTACTCGGCCGGGGAGCCGATGCCGTAGATGCACGACACCGAAGCCACGATGATCACGTCCTGCCGGGTCAGGAGGCTGCGGGTGGCCGCGTGGCGAAGTTTGTCGATCTCGTCGTTGATGGAGGAGTCCTTCTCGATGAAGGTGTCCGTGGTGGGGATGTAGGCTTCGGGCTGGTAGTAGTCGTAGTAGGAGACGAAGTACTCTACGGCGTTGTGGGGGAAGAGCTCCTTGAATTCGCCGTAGAGTTGCGCAGCCAGGGTCTTGTTGGGGGCCAGGACCAGGGCGGGACGGTTGGTGGCGGCGATGACGTTCGCCATGGTGAAGGTCTTCCCCGAGCCGGTGACCCCCAGGAGGACCTGGTGCCGGTCGCCTCGGAGGATTCCCTCACTCAGTTCCTCGATGGCCCTCGGTTGGTCTCCGCGGGGAGAATAGTCACTTACCAGGGTATAACGGTCCATGGGGGGATAGTACCATGGACGGGTTGCGTTTGCATCGGGGAAAAGGACGCACGGGATCCGGAGCTATGGGAATGTTTCGGAAGAGAGTTGCCGCGGCTTGCGACTACCTTGCGGCGTTGGAGAGCTTCGGGGTCAGGTTCATGGTGAGCCAGTAGGTGCCGATGAGGCGGAGCGCCTCACTCAGGTGGTTGAAATCGACCGGCTTGCGGATGTAGCTGTTGGCCCCCAGGGTATGGCATTCAAGGATGTCCTGCTCCTCGTTGGAGGAGGTGAAGACCACCACCGGAAGGAGCTTTGTCCGTTCGTCGCTTCTGATTCTGCGCAGGACTTCGAGCCCGTCCACCTTGGGGAGTTTCAGGTCAAGAAGAACCAGGCAGGGCATGGTCGTGTCGCGTCCGCCGTGGGTGTCGGTGCCGAACAGAAAATCGAGGGCCTCGACCCCATCCCGTGCCACGGTAATTTCGGAGGCGATATTGTGCTTGCGGAGTGCGCGAAGCGTCAGTACTTCGTCGTCGGGGTTGTCTTCTACAAGGAGAATGTGTCTGTTGGTCATGGAAGGCCCTTGCATCTAGCGTTGCCGACAAGTTAGACAATATATACCATAGAGGAAAAGGATAGTAGAAGAGTATAAATAAAATATGCTGCTGTTTTTGAGATGTTCGAGATTAATTCTATCGGCAGTCAATCATAAAAGACAGGAAAAATTGAAGGGAGCGAGGGAGACCGTCGGGTGCCGATGAAGGATGATCTCTTGATTTTTAAGGACCCAGATGTAATACTTTTCGTACCGTTCATGGCAGAAGGAGGTCCATATGTTTGGAATCGGCATGCCCGAGTTGATAGTTATTCTCGTCATTGTCCTGGTGGTCTTCGGCGCCGGGAGGCTCCCCGAGATCGGAGCCGCCCTTGGCAAGAGCATCCGGAACTTCAAGAAGGCATCGGATGGAAAGGATGAAATCGAGATTAAGCCGGAGAAAAAGGACGATCCCTCGAAGTAGGGCAAAGGTTTCCGATGTGCGAAGGGCCGGCAATGCCGGCCCTTCTTGTTATCAATAAGAGGATATTTCTGGGTGAGCGGGCAGGCCCCTAGTGGCTCTTCTTGGCTTTTTTGGCCTTGCCGCCGGATTTGGTGGATGATTTCTTGGAAGTGGCCTTGGCGCCCTTCTTCGATGATTTCTTCTTTGACGCCCGGGATTTTTTTGCCTCTTTCGAAGCTTTTCCTTTGCGCCCTTTCTTGCTGTAGCGGGGTGGCTCGGGAGAGAGTTCTTCTTTGATGTTACTCAGAAGGACGGCTGTTTCTTCCATCCCCGGGTCGGCTTTCTTGGCTGCTTCCAGAGCTCCCTTTGCTTCAGAGATCTTTCCCGTCTTCAGATAGATCCGTCCCAGGGCGTTGAGACTCTTGGCGTGATCCCCCTTCAGTTCCACCGCCTTTTTGTACTGTTGTTCGGCGGCATCGTACTCCTTCTTGAATTCGTAGATGAGCCCAAGCTTGTAATGGCTGGCAGGATCATTGGGGGCAAGTTCCACTCCGTCCTTCAGAAGGGTGATCAATTCGTCGTATTTCTTGGACTTCACATAGAGCGCGGTGAGGATGTTGCGGGCTTCGGCGTCGTCTTTCTTGATGCGTAGGATTTCCTTGTATTGCTTCTCCGCCTCCTCGTTCTGGTTGCCCTTGCGGTAGAGGGCCGCCAGTTCGCGGCGGGCCTCCAGGTTGTCGGGAGCGATTTTGAGGGCTTCCTGGTAGGAGGCCATGGCTTCCTTGGGGGTCTTGGCCCCCAGCAGTGCCCGGGCGAGTTTCAGATGGAGGACCGGGTTGTTGTCCCCTTTCTTGAGAAGCTCACGGTACTGCTCGATGGCCTGGGGGTAGCTGCCGCGAAACGCGTATATGTCTGCCAGGCGCCGGCGTGCGTCGCCGTTGTCGGGAGAACTGTGGATTGCCTGTTTGTACTCGACCACTGCCTCGTCGATGAGACCCTTCCGCTCATAGAGGACGCCGAGGTTGTAGTGGGTATCGCCGGTGCCGAGTTTGAGCCTGATCAGTTCCTTGTAGGAGGTAATGGCCTCGTCATCGAGCCCCGCTGCTGTCTGGGCTTCGGCGAGCTTCATCAGGGCCTCTGGCCAGTCGGGTTTTTCCCTGAGGGCCGCCTTGAACTCTTCCGCGGCCTTCGCATACTCCTTGGTCTGCATGAGCTCGTCTCCCCTCCTGAGTCGCTCGTCGGAGAGAACGCCGCGCTGCTTCCCCGCCAGGAGTGACTGATAGTCGGCTGCCTGACGGTCCCCCTTTTTCTCGTAGGCCTCGGCGAGGAGGCTGCTGATCTCCTTGTTCCCGGGTCTGGCGATCTGGGCCTGTTTCAACTCCTCGATTGCCCGGTCGGTCCGCCCTTCCGCCATGTAGAGGGACGCAAGGCCCACTCGTGCCTCTTCGTGGGAGGGGGAGAGGCTGAGAGCTTTGCGGTACTGCTTTTCGGCGTCGCTTCCCTTGCCCATCTCACGGTAGAGGGCGGCAAGCTCGGTGGGGATTACCGGATCGGCAGGGAGCCCTTTTGCCGCTTCAGCGTAATGGTAGAGGGCGAGGGAGTATATCTTGCGCTGGCCGAAGATCATGGCAAGGCCATGGTGGTAGCGTGGGTCGGGGTCGGAGGAGATGGCTCGGGTCAGTTCCACGACGGCGTCGTCGTGGCTTCCTTGAGCCAGGAGGGCGAGGCCCAGGTTTCCCTGTGCCCGGGGAAAGGCCGGCTCAAGGCGGAGAGCCTCGCGGTAATCCTTGATTGCTTCGTCATGGCGTCCCGCCCGCTCCGCGCGGAGGCCTCGGACGAAATAGCCCGCGGCCCCGTCGGCACAGGATTCGAGGACGACATCCTCGGTTTTCCTCGTCATATCGCCATCGGCCTGCACTGGAATGGTGGCTGCCAGGCGCCTTGCGTCGTCGCAGCGGCTGTCGGCCCCCGCGGTAAGGGGGATCGCGAGTGCAAGCTGAAAGAGGAGGGTCGGGACCAAGATCGTTCTGCTGTGTATCACGAAGTGTCCTCCTGAAATCGTTTCGAGTGTGTTTCGATGCCTGTCGTTTCGTCTGCATGACAGGTCTTTGTTGTGCGTGGGGTGCCCGGCGGCAGTCTCCTCGCAGTGGTTCCCTTGCTGATGGGACGTTCTGGTGTGGCGGCGGCGCTTAAGGGCCGGTTGGGCGGAGCAGGCGGCCGCCAGTGCGGCACGGTTTCCGGATGAAGGGAGTGGGAGTCGGTATAGGACAATGTCCGGCCGGCATATGCAATTCGGGGGATTATACACAGTGGGGTGGTAAAATTCAACGGATTAACCTCTTTCGGGGCCTCCCGGGGGGCAAGGGCGCGGTATTCCCGCCGGTTTTCGCCAGCGCGGATTGCCTTGACTTCGGACGCAAAGATGATTAGATGATTAAACTGATACACTGGACCTGAATTCAATTTCAGAGGGCGCGGATTTCTCCGTCCAGGTCTTTCCGCACACATGAGGGTGCTATGGCCGTTATTCCCAAGGAGCCGCTCGACTGGCTCTCTCTCCTGCATCTGCAGATTGACGAGGTCTTCGACTACATCGCCCGCACCGGCGGGGGGGAGCGTTGGGGCGAATGCGAGTATCTTCCGGCCATTGACATCTTCGAGACTCCGGACGAATTCACGGCAGAGTTTGAACTCCCCGGCTGCGACCAGGGCGACCTGTCACTCAAGCTATGCTGTAATACGCTGATTCTGGAAGGGGTCAAGCGTGACGATACCCGTGACGGGGTGAGCTACCGTTGTCTGGAGCGGAGGTTCGGGCGCTTCTGTCGCGCCGTCGAGGTCCCGCTCACGGTGGATATCGCCGCCGTCAGGGCCTCTTTTCGGCAGGGGGTCCTCACGGTCACTTTTCCCCGTCTCGCGGATCGGGGTAAGATCATCCGCGAGATACCGATAGAACAAGGAGACGAGTAATGGAAGAAATTGAAGATAAAGAACCCCGGCAGGAGAACGAGGAACTGAAAATCCCCGATGTTTTGCCCCTGTTGCCGGTGCGGGATGTGGTTGTCTACCCGTACATGATCCTTCCTCTTTTCGTGGGACGCGAGATCTCCATCAACGCGGTGGACCAGGCTCTCTCCAGGGACCGGCTCATCTTTCTCGCCACCCAGAAGGAGATGGGAGACGAGGAACCGACCCCCGAGGGGATGTACACCGTCGGAACCGTGGCAATGATCATGCGGATGCTGAAGCTTCCCGACGGGCGGGTGAAGGTTCTCGTCCAGGGGCTCGCCAAGGGGCGGATCACCGAGTTCGTGGAGTCGAAGCCCGCCTACACGGTCCGGATCGAGCGGATCGTGGAGCCCTCGGGCCCCGAGGAGTCCCTGGAAACCGAGGCTCTCATGAGGGCTGTCAAGGAGCAGTTGACCCAGATTGTCTCCCTCGGCAAGGCCGTCTCTCCCGAGGTCCTCGTGATCGTGGAGAACATGCAGGAGCCGGGAAGCCTGGCCGACCTCATCGCCAGCAATATCGGCCTCAAGGTCGATGACGCCCAGGCCCTCCTGGAGATCATCGATCCGATCCAGCGGCTCCAGAAGGTCAATGAGCATCTCAACAAGGAGCACGAGCTCCTCGACATGCAGGTGAAGATCCAGTCGGCCGCCAAGGAGGAGATGGGGAAGAGTCAGCGGGAGTACTTCCTCCGGGAGCAGCTGCGGGCCATCCAGCAGGAGCTGGGGGAGACCGATCCCCGCTCCGAGGAACTGAACGAGCTCCGCAAGGCCATCGAGCAGGCCAAGATGCCTCCGGTCGTGGAGAAGGAGGCCTTCAAGCAGTTGGGGCGCCTGGAGCAGATGCACCCCGACGCCGCCGAGGCGGGGATGCTCCGCACGTTCCTGGACTGGATGGTGGAGCTTCCCTGGGGCAAGGCGACCAAGGACGTTCTTGATATCAAGCGGGCCCGTCAGATCCTTGACGAGGACCACTTTTACCTGGAGAAGATCAAGGAGCGGATCCTGGAGTTTCTGGCCGTGCGCAAGCTCCGCAAGAAGATGAAGGGGCCGATCCTCTGCTTCGTTGGTCCTCCCGGCGTGGGCAAGACCTCCCTCGGCAAGTCCATTGCCCGGGCCATGGGACGGAAGTTTGTCCGCATCTCCCTGGGAGGGGTGCGGGACGAGGCCGAGATCCGGGGGCACCGGCGCACTTACGTGGGGGCACTCCCGGGCCGGATTATCCAGGGGCTCAAGCAGGCCGGCTCCAACAACCCCGTCTTTATGCTCGACGAACTGGACAAGCTGGGGGCCGACTTCAGGGGCGACCCCTCCTCGGCCCTGCTGGAGGTGTTGGACCCGGAGCAGAACCACATGTTCTCGGACCACTACATCAACCTCCCCTTCAACCTGTCCAACGTCATGTTCATCGCCACCGCCAACCAGATGGACACGATACCGGGGCCGCTCCGGGACCGGATGGAGGTGATCCAGCTCTCGGGGTATACGGAGGAGGAGAAGCTGGAGATCGCCAAGCGTTACCTTATTCCCCGCCAGATGAAGGAGAACGGCATCTCGGAGAAGGAGATCGCCGTCAGCGACGAGTCGGTGCGAACGATCATCGCCAAGTACACCCGGGAGGCGGGACTGCGGAACCTGGAGCGGGAGATCGGCAGCGTCTGCCGCAAGGTGGCACGCAAGGTGGCCGAGGGGGAGACGCGGCGTTTCCGGATCACCCCGGCAACGGTGGCGAAGTACCTTGGGCCGGCACGGTTCATCCGGGAAGGGGAGATGGAGAAGAACGAGGTGGGGATCGTCACCGGCCTTGCCTGGACCCCCGTGGGGGGCGAAGTCCTCTTCGTGGAGGCGACCATCATGAAGGGGAAGGGGGGGCTCACCCTCACCGGCCATCTGGGAGACGTCATGAAGGAGTCGGTCCAGGCGGCCCTCTCCTACATCCGCTCCAAGGCAAAGGAGTTCCACCTGGCCGAGGATTTCCTTTCCGGGTATGACATCCACGTTCACGTGCCGGCTGGGGCCATCCCCAAGGACGGCCCCTCTGCCGGTGTCACCATGGCCACGGCCCTCGTCTCGGCCCTGACGCGGGTTCCGGTCCGCAAAGACGTGGCCATGACCGGCGAGATCACCCTGCGGGGGAAGGTTCTTCCCATCGGCGGTCTCAAGGAGAAGATGCTCGCCGCCATCCGGGCCGGCATCAAAACCATCGTCATACCCGAGCAGAACGTGAAGGACCTTGAGGAAGTCCCCAAGCATATCCTCAAGAAGGTGACGGTAGTTTCCGCCAAGGTCATTGACGACGTTCTCGCCGTGGCCCTGGAAACCTTCCCGCCACCCCCTCCTGCCAGCGAGGGGAAACCGGCAGCCACGGCGAAGGCGCCGCCGCGGCGGGGAATTGCCGCTCCCCGCAAAGGGGCCATGGCCGGGGCAAAGAGTTGAGACTTCGGGAGATAGGGGAATTCGGCCTTATTGGACGCATATCTTCCCGGGTCGGCGACGGTGCCGGGGTGCGGATCGGCATCGGTGACGACGCTGCCGCCACGGAGCCCGTACCGGGGCGGTGGCTCCTCGTTACCTCCGACATGCTTCTGGAGGGAATCCACTTTGACCTTGCCTTTACCGACCCCTACCGCCTCGGGAGAAAATCCCTGGCGGTGAACCTCTCGGACGTGGCCGCCATGGGGGGGGAGCCCCGCCATTTTCTCCTCTCCCTTGCCGTCCCTGCCGGGGTGACCGTGGAGTTCCTTGACCGATTCATCGAGGGAATGCTTGATCTGGCCCGCGAATACGGCGTTACCCTCATTGGCGGCGATACCTGCCGCTCGTCAAATGGCCTCGTGATATCGGTTACCCTCCACGGCGAGCAGGTTCCGGAGCTGGTTGTCCGCCGTGGCGGTGCCCGTCCCGGCGACCATGTTTTCGTAACGGGCACCGTTGGCGATTCGGCCCTGGGGCTCGAACTCCTGAGACGGGGCGAGCGCCGAGGATGGGTCGTGGACCGCCACTTGGACCCTGCCCCCCGGGTCCGGGCCGGTCTGGCCCTGGCTGGGGCGAGGCTTCCCAGCGCAATGATCGACGTGAGCGACGGCCTTGCCGCCGATCTGGGACACATCCTCGATCTTTCCGGCGTTGGTGCCCGCCTCACGCTCGACCGTCTTCCCCTCTCTCCCTCTTTTCGCGAACTCGCTCCCCAGATGACCCCGAATCCCTCCCTTCTCGCCCTGACCGGCGGCGAGGACTACGAACTCCTGTTTACGGTTTCGGCCGATCGGAGCGAGGAAGTGGCTTCTCTCCTGGCGGAAACCGGTTGTCCCGCCACCCTCATCGGTGAAATAACCGACGGCAGAGGCCTTGCGGTGGTGGGACCCGATGGCCGCGAGATACCCGTTACCTGCGGTGGCTACAATCATTTTGCCGTAGGGTGACGCCCGGGGGGGAACCCTTTCGCTTCCCGGAACGGTTCTTGCTGCCAACAACCGACATCTCCCGTGACAAAGCAGGGCATGAGGCCATGATTTTACCGACATGGATGGCAACCGAGAGTGACGAAACCTCCCTTGATTTCCCCGATCACGCACTGGAGCGGGTCCGGGACATCCTGAAGGTTCGTCGAAACTTTGACATCAGCAGCTATAAGGACAAGTATCTGAAGCGGCGGATCGCCATTCGGGTAAGGGCGACCCGCTCCGTGACGGCAGACGCCTATTGCGATCTCGTAGCACGAAATGAAAGGGAGCTGGAACTTCTCCTCAAGGGGCTCACCATCCACGTGAGCCAGTTTTTCCGCAACAGTTCCACCTTCGAGGCGCTGCGCGGAACGGTCCTCCCGGCGATCTTCGATCGGCTTCGGCGCGAGGGTCGGGACAGTGCTACCTTTTGGAGCGTCGGCTGCGCCAGCGGCGAAGAACCGTACTCACTGGCGATCATCCTGAGAGATTCGTTCCGCGAGTCACTGAAAGAGTTCAAGGTTTCCCTCGTGGCGACCGATATAGATGGAGGGATACTTGATGCGGCCCGCGCCGGGATATATTCCCCGGAGCGTCTCGCCGAGGTTCCCTCCGAAGTGAGGGATCGCCATTTCAGCCCCAGGGGAGAGCGGTTCGTGCTGAATCCGACCATCAGGGAGATGGTGGACTTTCGTCGCGGCGATCTGTTCGACCCTGAATCATCCGTCGAGAGCGAGCTGATTCTCTGCCGCAATGTCCTCATCTACTTTGAACGGAGTGAGCAGGCGCGGATTCTGCGAGGGTTCGTTTCTTCTCTCCGTACAGGGGGGGTGTTGGTGCTCGGCAAGGCAGAGACCCTCGTCGCAGAGGTGCGGCAGCGGTTCACCACCCTCTGTCCCATGGAGCGGATTTATCAGAAGAACCGTTTTTCAGTCTACTGAGGCCCACTGCCGAGCACCTGCCGCCGAATGGCAGCAATGCTTGCGCCGAAGGTACCGGCTGAATTTCATAAAGAGATCCAGAAAGCCTAAACATGGAGGATTCATGGCTAAGAAGAGAGTGATGATCGTTGACGATGCCCTGTTCATGCGGAATATGCTGCGGGGCATTCTGGAGGCAGACGGTTTCGAGGTGGTGGCCGAGGCGGCGGACGGAGCCGAGGCGGTGGTGACCTATCGCGACGTCCGGCCCGACATCGTGACCCTTGACATTATTATGCCGGTCAAGAACGGCATCGAGGCGCTACGCGAGATCATGGCCATCGACCCTCACGCCCGGGTCGTCATCTGCAGCGCCGTGGGGCAGGAGTCCCTTGTCCAGAAGGCCCAGAGCTTTGGTGCGCGGGATTTTATCCTGAAGCCCTTCAACCCCGACCGGGTCAAGGAGGTCATCAGGAAGGTCTCCGAAGGGTAAGCGTCGGTCCGTGGTTTTCACCAAGCCGGTAATGGAATAGGGGGAAAAGCTGCATGAAATTCGATGCATTAACAGAGGAACACCTGGATGCCCTGCGGGAGGTGAGCAATATCGGGGTGGCGCACGCCGCCACAGCCCTTTCTCAACTTATCGGCCGGAGCATCTCGCTTACCGTCCCGAAAGTGCTCCTGACGGAAATTTGCAAGGTGCCCGAGGTCTTCGGCGGCGCCGAAAAGCTCGTCGTGGGTATCTATCTCCAGATGCTCGGCGATGCCCGGGGGAACATCCTCATCGTTCTCCCCCGTGACAGCGCCCTGAAGCTCCTCTCGCGGTTGCTTCCCCGGGACAAGAGCGAAGGAACACTCCTTACCGAACTGGAGATATCGGCCCTCAAGGAGGTGGGAAATATTCTCGCTTCCGCCTATCTGAACGCCCTTGGCGCTCTCATGGGAAAGACTCTGATCCCTTCCGTGCCGGTCCTCTCCTTTGATATGGTCGGTGCCGTCATCGACTACGCCCTCATTGAACTGGGTGAGATCGGTGACCTGGCTCTCATGGTCGAAACCGACTTTTTTGGAGAGGAGGAGAAGATCAACGGCCAGTTTTTCCTCCTTCCCGACCCCGTGTCCCTGAAGATAATCCTCAACGCCATAGGGGTGAAACTTTGAGCAAGATTATCAGCGTCGGCATATCGGAGCACAAGGTTGCATCTGACCCGGTGGTCCTTGTGACCTACGGGCTCGGCTCCTGCGTCGGCATCGCCCTCTATGATCCCGAAGTCCGGATCGGCGGGCTTGCACATACCCTGTTGCCCGCTCCTGTCCGCGAAGTGCAAGGCGCGGAAAGGACAGCCAAATTCACCTGCTGGGCCGTCGACCTCATGGTGGAGGAGCTCCTCAAATGCGGTTGCGCCCCTGAACGACTTGTGGCAAAATTGGCCGGCGGCGCCACCATGTTCGAACCCCAGTACCGCTCGGCCCACGGCGGCATCGGCGAGCGCAATATCGCGGCGGCCAGGGAAGCCCTGGAGCGGAGCGGCATCCCCCTTGTGGCCGAGGATACGGGGGGGGACTACGGGCGGAGTCTGGAGTTCAATACGTCAACCGGGATCATCATGGTCAGGGCGCTGCAGCAGCCCATAAAGCAGCTTTAGCGGTCGCGCGGAGGGGGCATGAAGATTTACAGGCTCGTCATCGTGGTATTCCTGGCGCTTCTCGTAGGGGCGGTTCCCGCCACGGCGGCACCGGTGGCTAGAGTGAACGCCGGCCTTCAGGATGTCATCGACACGGTGGAGAAGTCGTTCAGGCCGGACAGGAATACCGGCCTTCCTCCCCTTGCCACGGTGACTGCCGACTTTTTCCAGCGCTCGACCATTGCCGGGAAGGAACGGGAGATGCGGGCCGACGGCCAGATGTTCTTCAAGACGGCTTCCAGTCGCGAGCCGCTCATGTTCCGCTTCGATTACTTCCGCCCCCTGAAGCAGGAGATCGTTTCCGACGGCCGGACCCTCTGGATGTACCTCCCCGAGAACCGCCAGGTGATCGTGAGCGACGTGACGCCGGTTTTTAACCCCTATACCTTTAATCCCGACCGGGATCGGGCATCGAATTTCCTCCAGGGGCTGCCGCGGATATCCAAGGATTTCCTGATCGTCTTTTCACCCCAGGGGCAGGACATCGCCGGCAACTACGTGCTGGAACTGACCCCCCGCCGGGCCACCGCGGCCATCGCCAAGCTCTTCATCGTCGTCCCCCGTGAGGCGGTCCTGAGTTATGTCCAGAGCGGGAGAACCTCGGTGAACACTGTCTCCAGCATTGGCCGGCAGGAGTGGCCGTTTCCGATTCTCTCCACCACCATGGTGGACCATCAGGGGAGCACGACCCTCATGGAGTTCAGCAATGTGCGGACGAACATCATGCTGAGCGACAGCCTCTTCTCGTTTGCCGTTCCCCCGGGGGTCCAGGTGGTGAAGCCACCCCGCAAGCACTGAAGCAGGTTTTCCGTAAGGTTTGTTGGCGGGGGCGGTATGAAACATGCCGCCCTTGCTGTTTGCATGGACCCATCAACCGCTCAGGAGGAGCCCATGATCTTTCGTCGCCTTTTGCCGTGCCTCGTCGCGGCCCTTATGGCCTTCGCCCCGACTCTTGCCGCTGCAGCCTCTGTCAGCGAGGTGGTGACGGCCCTGGAGAAGGGGTACGCATCCCTCAGGGACCTGCAGGCCTCTTTTACCCAGCGCTCCGAGCTGGCCTCGGTGAAGAAGGCACAGACCGGCGCCGGGGAAGTATTCATCCGCAAGGGGGGCGGAGCAGGGGCCATGTTCCGTTTCAACTACACCAAACCCCGCCAGGAGATCATCTCCAACGGCAAGAAGGTCTGGTACTACCTTCCCGAGAACCGGCAGGTGATGACCATGGACGCTGCCTCCCTCTTTGCGGGGGGAGGAGGGGTGGCCCTGTCGTACCTAACGGGGATGGGGGAGGTTTCTCGGGACTTCACTGCCCGCTTCGTGGGGGATGGGAAGGACGCCCGGGGGAACTACGTCCTGGAGCTTGTGCCCAAGAAGCCGGGGCAGGCCTTCCAGAAGCTCCACCTGACCGTGTCGGGCCGGGCCGTGGAAGAGTACCTGGCGCAGGGGCGCGCAACGATGCCGTTTCCCATCGTGTCGTCCGTGGTCTTCGATCAGATGGGGAACCGGACCGCCATCGAGTTCAGCAAGGTCAAGGTAAACCGTGGGGTGAAGGCTTCGCTCTTCACCTTTACGCCTCCCCCGGGTGTTGAGGTGATACAGAACCCCATGGGGGGAGTCCGATAACAAAGGCACTAACCAGATAAAGGAGGAGATGATGCCGTCGTTCGACATCGTTTCAAAGGTGGACATGCAGGAAGTGGACAACGCGGTCAACCAGGCCGTGAAGGAGATCGGCCAGCGCTATGATTTCAAGGGATCCAAGAGCGAGGTGACCCTGGAGAAGGATTCCATCAAGATTCTTGCGGACGACGATTTCCGTCTGAAGGCCATCGTCGACATCCTCCAATCCAAGTTCATCAAGCGGGGGATTTCGCCGAAGGCCCTCCAGTACGGCAAGGCCGAATCCGCCTCCGGCGGCATGGTGCGGCAAATCATCACCGTCCAGCAGGGAATCTCCAAGGAGAAGGGGAAGGAGGTCGTGGCCGTCATCAAGGATACCAAGCTCAAGGTCCAAGGGCAGATCCAGGACGACCAGGTGCGGGTCACCGGCAAGAACCGCGATGACCTCCAGGAGGCGATCCGGACCCTCAAGGGGAAGGATCTGGGGATCGAGCTTCAGTTTGTGAATTTCAGGGATTAGACGTTACGGAAACAGAGAGAGGGAGCGGATTTGATGAAGGAAAAAGTTAGCATGGTCAGCCTCGGCTGCCCGAAGAACCTGGTGGACGCCGAGGTGATGCTCGGTTGCCTGGCCAAGGACCAGTACGAGATCACTACCGACGAGCACGAGGCGGACATCATCATCGTCAACACCTGTTCCTTCATCGGCGACGCCAAAAAAGAGAGCATCGACACGATTCTCGATCTGGCTGACCGCAAGCACGACGGCCGCTGCAAGCTCCTCGTCGTGACCGGCTGTCTCCCACAGCGCTACCAGGAGGAACTGGCCACGGAGCTTCCCGAGGTGGATATCTTCGTCGGGACCGCCGACTATCCCCGCATCGCCGAGATCATTGCCGAGAAGCGGGGCGTTGCCGAGCAACTCCGCTATATCAGCGACCCCAACTACATCTTCGACGAGAGCCTGCCGCGGCTCAAGTCGTCTCCGGCCTACACCGCCTACCTGAAAATCGCTGAGGGGTGCTCCAACTGCTGCTCTTACTGCGTCATCCCGTCACTGCGGGGGGCGCTCCGCTCCCGCCCCCTTGACAACCTCCTCATGGAGGCCCGGACACTGGTCGCCACCGGCACCAGGGAGATTAATCTCATTGCTCAGGACATCACCGCCTGGGGGCGCGATCTGCCGGGAAGCCCCACCCTGGAGGAGCTCATCCGGGAACTGGCGAAGATCGTGGGACTGCGCTGGATCAGGCTTCTCTATGCCTACCCCGACGGGATCACCGATGGGCTCATCGAGATCATCAAGACCGAGCCCAAGGTCTGCAAGTACCTGGATATCCCGATCCAGCACATCAGCGATCCGGTCCTGAAGCGGATGAACCGCCGGAGCACCGAGCCTCAGATCCGGGCGCTCATCGCGAAGATCCGTGCCGAGATCCCCGAGATCGCGCTTCGCACCTCACTCATCGTCGGCTTCCCCGGCGAGACCGAGGAGGATTTCCGCACGCTTCTCCATTACGTGGAGGAGACCCAGTTCGACCGTCTCGGTGTCTTCTGCTACTCACGGGAGGAGGGAACGCCGGCTGCCGGGATGGAGGACCAGGTGTCGGAGCGGGTCAAGCGGGACCGCTACAAGAAGCTCATGAAGGTTCAGGCCAGGCTCTCCTTCAAGCGCAACCGCCGCCTCATCGACACGGAAGAGGAAGTGATCGTGGAGGGGTACAGCGACGAGACCGACCTCCTCCTCAAGGGGCGTTCGTCCCGGCAGGCCCCTGACATCGACGGCCAGGTCTATATCACCGCCGGCAATGCCAACGTGGGGGATATTGTGCGGCTGCGGATCACCGATTCGTCCGACTATGACCTCATCGGCGAGATTGTTGAAGAGTAATGGGCCTGAAATTTGCTTGACAATCAAAAGTTTTTGAGTAACATTTCGAGACCTTTTGGCCCACCCTATAACGATGGAGTGATGTAAATGGTTGAAAAACAAGACGAAATGAAGGCTCTTCTCCTGAAGGCAAAGGAGGAGATCCTGGCAGGGATAAACAAGGCGCTGAAGTCGGGGACCGAGACGAATGCCGGCGAGCCCACGGGTGACATCTACGACCAGGCATCCAGCGAGCGGGACCGGGAACTGGGGCTCCTCCTCAACGACCGGGAGCGGGACAAGCTGCGCCAGATCGACGAAGCCCTGCTCCGCATCGCCGATGGCGAGTACGGCATCTGCGAGGAGTGCGAGGAGGAGATCCCCCTTGGCCGCCTCAAGGTGATGCCCTTTGCCCGCTTCTGCGTCCGGTGTCAGTCCGATATGGAGAAGCTCCAGGCCCAGACCCGGCGCGTGGAGGAAGAACGGTCCTACCGCGAGGTTTCCTTCGGCGAGGAAGAGGAAGGATAAAAACCACACGTCAGTTTCGGAAATGGAAAGGGCGCCGCATCGAGTGCGGCGCCCTTTTTTTGTCAAATGAAGGAATTTTTGTCAAAAAAATGTCATTATTGGACGATGAGGCTCTTTCCCGTCATCTCAGCCGGCTGGGAAAGGCCCAGAATCTCCAGCATGGTGGGGGCGATGTCGGCCAGGGTGCCGGCACGAAGCCGAATCCCTTTGCGGCTGTCATCCGCGAGCACCAGGTGGACCGGCTCGCTCGTATGGGCGGTGTGGGGGCCTCCGGTTTCGTCCACCATCCTCTCGGCGTTGCCATGGTCGGCGGTGATGATGACGGCGCCTCCCTTCTCCCGCACCTTTGCCACAATGCGCCCCACGCAGTTGTCCACCGCTTCCACGGCCCTGGCGGCTGCTTCCAGGATCCCGGTATGCCCCACCATGTCGGCGTTGGCGAAATTGACGATGACCACGTCGTAGGCATCGCTGTCGATTCGCTTCAGGAGCTCGTCGGTGACGGGGTAGGCGCTCATCTCCGGTTTCTGGTCGTAGGTGGCCACCTCCTTGGGGGAGGGGATGAGGCAGCGCTCCTCATGGGGGAAGGGTTCCTCGACGCCCCCGTTGAAGAAGAAGGTGACGTGGGCGTACTTTTCGGTCTCGGCGATCCGCAGCTGCCGAATCCCGGCATGGGCAAGGACGTCGCCGAGGATGTTCTTGAGCTCCTCGGGGCCGAAGGCGATGGGAAGGCCGAAGGTGGCGTCGTACTCGGTCATGCAGACGTAGGAGGCGAGCTTTGGCCGCGCCTGCCGCGCAAAGCCCTCACAGTCGGGGAGGGCCAGCGCCCTGGTGATCTCCCGTGCCCGGTCGGAGCGGAAATTGAAGAAGATGAAGCCGTCCCGGTCCCGCAGCTGCCCCACCGGCGCGCCGTCGCGGACCATCACGGAAGGCTCTGCGAATTCGTCGGTCACGTCGGCGGCGTAGCTCGCCTCGATGGCTTCGGCTGAACTTCCCCGTGGAGCCCCTTCGCCCTGGACCATGGCGTTGTAGGCCCGCTCCACCCGCTCCCAGCGGTTGTCCCGGTCCATGGCCCAGTACCGTCCCATGACCGTGGCGATGGAACCAACGCCGATGCGGGCGATTTCCGCTTCCAGCTGGGCCAGGTAGTCGGCCCCGCTCTTGGGCGGGGTGTCGCGGCCGTCGAGGATGGCATGAACGAACACATCCCTGATTCCCTGGCGCTTGGCCAGTTCCAGCAGGGCGTAAAGGTGGGTGTTGTGGGAGTGGACCCCCCCGTCGGAGAGGAGCCCTGCCAGGTGGAGCCGTCCGCCGGCAGCCTTGGTTTTTGCAATGCACTCCAGGAGCACCGGGTTGGTGAAGAAGTCGCCGTCCTGGATCGCCTTGGTGATGCGGGTGAGGTCCTGGTAGACCACCCGCCCGGCACCGATGTTCAGGTGTCCCACCTCCGAGTTCCCCATCTGGCCATCGGGAAGTCCCACCGCCATCCCCGACGTCTGGATTTCGGTGGTCGGGTAGGTGGCAAGGAGGGTGTCGAGGTTCGGGGTCCGGGCCTGGGCCACGGCGTTGTTCTCGGCGCTGGGGTTGATTCCCCAGCCGTCGAGGATCATGAGCATGAGGGGGCGGGTCATGGTTCCTCCACAAGAAGATAGAAGTTCATATCATGAGTGATGATACGGTTCGCCGTTGAGGATGGTATGGGCCCGGTAGATCTGTTCGAGGAGGATGACCCGCACCATCTGGTGGGTAAAGGTGAGACGGGAGAGGGCGAGCACTTTGTCGGCCCGGGCCCGGAAACTGTCGGCAAAGCCATAGGCGCCGCCAATGGCGAAAACCATCTCAGGCACGGCGCTGTCCCGGCCTTTGCCCATGAAGGCCGCCAGTTCCGGGGATGTCAGCTGATCGCCCCGCTCATCCAGCAGGACGAGGCGGGCGTTCTTCGGCACCAGCTTCTCCAACCGCTCGCACTCCCGGGCCCGCATGGCCTCGGCGGCGGCTCCCTTTTCCTCACGGGCCTCGGCGATCTCCAGGGGGGTGTAGCGCCTGATTCGGCCCGCGTACTCGTCGATGCCGCGCCGCAGCCACTCCTCCTGGGTCTTGCCGACCCAGAGGACCTTCAGCTTCACGTGGGGATACCTTCTTTCCCTTCCCAGAGCCACGCGTCGGGAATCTCCGACGTCGGGGCCGATGACCAGAGTTCGTCCAGGTTGTAGTAGCGGCGGACCTCCTCCTGGAAGACATGGACGAGGACGTCACCGTAGTCGATGACGACCCAGTTACCTTCCTTCAGCCCTTCCACGTCGAGGGCCTTGCCGTACTTCTTGAGCCCCTTCTTCACCGAATCGGCGATGGCCTGGACCTGTCTGTCGGAGCGGCCCGAGGCGAGCACCAGATAATCGGCGATGGACGACAGACGGCCGATCTTCAGGATCTTCACGTCGAGGGCCTTCTTGTCGAGGGCGAGACGGGCGCATTCAAGGGCCCGCTCAAGGGGGGTGAGGGTCGGTTTATCGGTCATGGGTGTAAATCCTTTGTTCCGTGATGTAATGCGCGACCGGCTCCGGCACCAGGTACCTGATAGAACGGCCCAGACGGGCGAGTCTGCGGATGGCGCTTGATGAGATGTCCAGGGGAATGCCGGCCAGGTAGTAGACCGAGTATCCCGAGCGGTGGGCGAGGCGTTTTTCGGCGGCATGATAGCAAAACTGCGGCGCCACCGCAACGGGGAGGGCCGCCGCCAGGTCGCGGATAACGGCGCCGGGGCGCTCCACCGCCACGATGTTGCACGAAGAGAAGATGGCTTCGTACTCGTGCCAGGAGCCGAAGTCCAGGAAGGAGTCGCTGCCGATGATGAAGAAGAACTCGTCCCCGGGGCGCTCCCGCCGCAACTCCCGCAGGGTGTCGATGGAGTAGGACTTTCCCGTCCGCCTCCCTTCCAAGTCGGAGACGACGAAGGAGGGGTTGTCCGCCGTGGCAAGGCGGACCATCTCGCAGCGGACCTCGAAGGGGATCTCTCCCTCCATGGGCTTGTGCGGAGGGGAAGCCGCGGGGATAAGGATGACCTGGTCCAGGGCGAACGCGTCCCGAACCTCCTCCGCGATGCGAAGGTGGGCATGGTGGATCGGGTTGAAGGTGCCGCCGAGAATCCCCGTTCTCATGCTTTGCCGGTCTCTGGTTCCTGGTCCCCGGTCACTGCCGTACCTGGCCGTCGCCGTAGACGATGAACTTGGTGGTCGTCAGGTCTTCCAGTCCCATGGGGCCGAAGGAGTGGAGTTTGGTGGTGGAGATGCCGATCTCCGCGCCGAGCCCCAGCTGATTCCCGTCGGCGAAGCGGGTAGAGGCGTTCACGAGGACCGTGCTGGAGTTCACCTCCCGGATGAATCGCTGGGAGTTGTGGTAATCCCGGGTGACGATGGCCTCGGTGTGGAGGGAGCCGTATGCGTTGATGTGGTCGATGGCCTCGTCCAGGTCGTCCACCACCCGGACGGCCAGGATCAGCTCCAGGTACTCGGCCTGCCAGTCCTCTTCCGTGGCCTTTTTCGCCTGGGGGGCGAACTGGCGGACGCAGTCATCGCCCCGCAGCTCCACCTTGAGGTCGGTCAGGGTTGCGGCAATGCGGGGAATGAAGGTTTCGGCTACGTCCTTGTGGACGAGGAGGGTTTCCAGGGCGTTGCAGACGCCGGGACGCTGGACCTTGCCGTTCACCACGATCCGCTCGGCCATGTCGAAGTCGGCGGAGGCGTCCACGAAGACGTGGCAGACCCCCTTGTAGTGCTTGATGACCGGGATCTTCGAGTGCTCCACCACGAAGCGGATCAGGCTCTCGCCCCCCCTCGGGATGATGAGGTCGATGAACTCCTCCCGCTTGAGCATCTCCAGGACCCCCTCGCGCTCCGGGAACGGGATGACCGACAGGGCCGCTTTCGGGATGCCGGCCCGCTCCATCTCCTCGCCCAGGATGCGGGCGATGGCGAGGTTGGAGTGGATGGCCTCGGAGCCCCCCCGCAGGATCACGCTGTTCCCCGCCTTGAGACAGAGGGCTGCGGCGTCGGCGGTCACGTTGGGGCGCGCCTCGTAGATGATGCCGATGACCCCCAGCGGAATCCGCATCTTTCCCACCATGAGGTTGTTGGGGCGCTTCCACATCCGCGTCACTTCCCCCACGGGATCGGGGAGTCCCGCCACCTCCCGCAGGCCGTCGGCCATGGTCTTGATGCGCGCCTCATCCAGCATGAGCCGGTCGAGCATGGCGCTGGAAAGCCCCTTCTTCTCACCCGCCTCCAGGTCCTTGCGGTTCTCGTCGATCAGGTGCGGGGTGTTGCTGATAAGGGCCATGGCCATGGCCATGAGAAGGTCGTTTTTGGCCGTGGTGGGGAGCTTCGCCATGGCGATTGATGCCTGGCGGGCGTCTGCGGCGATGGTGCGGATCTGTTCAGCAATGGTCACGGGAGGTACCTCCGTTATGAGTAGTCAGGAGACAGGAGCCAGAATTCAGGTGAAAGAATCTACTGGGTTCTGAATTCTGACTCCTGAATTCCTTCTTTACAGCACCACCAGATTGTCCCGGTGGATGATCTCGTCCCCGTACTTGTAGCCGAGGATCGCCTCGATCTCGTTGCTCCGGTGGCCGAGGATCCGCTCGATTTCGGCGTGGGAGTAGTCCACGACTCCCCGGGCGATCTCGACGCCGTCGGCCCCGCATACCCGGACGCAGGCCCCCCGGTCAAACTCTCCCTCCACTCGGATTACCCCCGAGGGGAGGAGGCTCTTCCCCTGACGGGAGAGGACCGCCCGGGCTCCGTCGTCCACGATGACCCGGCCGCTGGGGCGCAGGGTGTGGGCGATCCAGTGCTTGCGGCGGTTGAGGCTCTCCCGGGCAGGGAGGAAAAGGCTTCCCACCTCCCGGCCGGCAAAGGCCTCGGTGAGGATTCCCGGCACCGTGCCGTTGAGCATGAGGGTCGGGACTCCGAACTGCCCCGCCTTTTTGGCTGCGGCCAGCTTTGTCACCATGCCGCCGGTGCCCACGCTGGAGCCGCTGTCACCCGCGGCCCGCTCCGTCTCCCGGGTGATGCTCTTCACCAGGTGGATCAGCTTGGCATCGGGGTTAGCCCGGGGGTCGGAGTCGTAGAAGCCGTCGATGTCGGTCAGGATCACCAGGAGGTGGGCCTCGGCCAGATTGGTGACCAGGGCCGAGAGATTGTCGTTGTCGCCGAACTTGATTTCATCCACCACCACGGTGTCGTTCTCGTTGATGACGGGAATGACGCCGAAGTCCAGGAGCGTGTCGAGGGTTGCCCGGGCGTTCAGAAAACGCCGACGGTTGGCGAGATCGTCACGGGTGAGGAGTATCTGGGCCACCTTATGGCCGAAGCGGCCGAAGTCCTCTTCGTAGGCCCGCATGAGGCGCGACTGCCCGATGGCGGCAGCGGCCTGCTTCTGGGGAATGCTCTTGGGCCGCCCCTCGATGCCGAGTTCGCGCTTGCCGGCAGCCACGGCACCCGATGAGACGATGATGACCTGGCGCCCCTGCTGCCGCAACGATGCGGTCTCGGCGGCGAGCCGGGCGATGAAGGCGTGGTCGAGGCCGTTCTCGTCGCCGGTGAGGACTCGACTCCCGATCTTGATGACGATCCGTTTGACCTTTTTGAGGATGGATGCGCGCATTGGTACCACGTTACCACTCTTCCTCGGCCGCGCCCCAGAGGTGCCGGGCGATTTCGTCGAGGAGGAACGGAATCCCCTCGCCGGTGGCGGCGGAGATGGGGAACACCTTTATCCCCCGCTCCTGGAACCAGGCCAGCACTGGCGGGAGGTTCTCCCGGACCACCGGGAGGTCGATCTTGTTGATGACGGCGATCTGCTCCTTGTCGGCCAGTTCCGGACTGAAGAGGGCCAGTTCCCGGTTGAGGGTCTCGTACTCCCGTATCGGGTCCCGGTCGGGGATCCAGGAGAGGTCGATGAGGTGGAGGAGGATGTTGGTCCGCTCCACGTGCTTGAGGAACCGGTGCCCCAGTCCCGCCCCCTCGGACGCCCCCTCGATGATGCCGGGGATGTCGGCCACCACGAAGGAACGGTAGTTCTTGTAGGGAACCACCCCCAGGTTCGGCTTGATGGTCGTGAAGGGGTAGTCGGCGATCTTGGGCCGGGCCGCGGAAACCTTGGTGATGAACGAGGATTTCCCCACGTTGGGGAAGCCCAGGAGCCCCACGTCGGCCATGAGCTTCAACTCCAGCCGCAGCCAGCGCTCCTCCTCGTCCTCTCCCGGCTGGGCGAACTTGGGAGCCCGGTTGGTGGAGGTGGTGAAGCGGGCGTTCCCCTGGCCCCCGCGTCCCCCCTTGAGGAGGACCACGGTCTGTCCCGGTTCGATCAGATCCGCGAGGATTTCCCCGGTCTCCGCGTCCTTCACGATGGTGCCGGGGGGGACGGGAATGGTGAGGTCGTCGCCGTTGGCGCCGTGGCGGTCCTTCCCCATGCCGTTCTTTCCCCGCCCCGCCTTCAGATGGGGGCGGTAGCGGAGGTCCATGAGGGTAGAAAGGTTCGGGTCGACGGTGAAGATGACGTCGCCCCCCTTGCCGCCGTCGCCGCCGTCGGGGCCGCCGAAGGGGATGAACTTCTCCCGGCGGAAGGAGACGCACCCGGCACCGCCGTGTCCCGACTGGACGTGGATTTTTACTTCATCGATGAACTGCATCGTCGTATCTCATATCCTGTTTCAAGAAACAACAAAAGCCCGGAACTCGAAAGTCCCAGGCTCTTGGGTTTGTGCGACCCGCCAACGCGTTAGCTGGCCGGGTAGACGGAGACCTTCTTCCGGTCGCGGCCCAGCCGCTCGAACTTCACCACGCCGTCGATGAGGGCGAAGAGGGTGTAGTCCTTGCCGCACCCCACGTTGGTGCCGGGGTGGATCTGGGTGCCGCGCTGGCGGTAGATGATGTTCCCCGCCTTGACGTTCTCGCCGCCGTACTTCTTGCAGCCGAGTCGTTTTGATTCGGAATCGCGCCCGTTCCGTGTGGAGCCGACGCCTTTCTTGTGTGCCATGGTGTTAAACCTCCTGACGGCATGCCGTATCGGTAGTCAGGACTGCCGGGCCGTCGTTGCGAAAAAATGCTGTGGTGCCGATTACCCGTTGATCTTTTCGATCTTGAGTACGGTTCTCGGTTGACGGTGCCCGCGCAGCTTCTTGCTGTCCTTGCGCTTCTTGGACTTGAAGACGAGAATCTTCTTGTCCTTGCCCTGCTCGACAATCTTGCCGACCACAGAGGCGCTGGGCACTAACGGTGTTCCGATCTTGACCGTTTCGCCGCCAACCATCAGGATGTCCTTGAGTTCGATGGTGTCGCCCACCGCCCCCTCAAGCTTCTCGACTTTCAGAAAGTCGCCTTCGGAAACTTTGTACTGCTTCCCTCCGGTTCTCACTACCGCGTACATGTACTTCACCACCTTTGTTCAAATTTTTTGACGAGCTTGGAAGGTTAACCGGAACAGCGCGAGGAGTCAAGAAATTTTTATTCCAGACCCACCAGCACATCGTCACCTGCCACCTCCACCGGATAGACCTTGAGGGTGTACTCGGGAAACTCCTTGCAGGCCCCGGTCTTCAGGTTGAACCGATAGCCGTGGCGCTGGCAGGAGATATGCCCTTCCTCCTTGACCAGGGCGCCGGCTAGAGGGGCTCCCTGGTGGGGGCACTCGGTCTCGCAGGCGTAAATGTTCCCCTTGGTCTTGACGAGGAGGATCTCCTGGCTGTTGACGGTGACGACTTTCTTTCCCCAGTCGGGTATATCGGAAACTTTGGCCGCAAAATCCATGACAAACCTCCTTTTAATGATGGTCAGAGGGTGACGATTCTCACTGCATGGGCTGCCTGCTCGGCCCGGTTCCGCGCCTCATCGGTGTCGGCGCCGAAGGAGAGCGCGACCCCCATCCGTCGTCCCGGCCTGGTGTCGGGTTTTCCAAAGAGGCGCAGCTTCGTTTCCGGGACGGAGAGGGCGGCGTCCAGGCCGGAGAAGGTGACCTCCTCGGCTGCCTCCGGGGCCAGGACGACATGGGAGGCCGCCGGAGCCAGGTTTACCACCTCCGGAACGGGAAGGCCAAGGATTGCCCGGACGTGAAGCTCGAACTCGGAGAGGTTCTGGGAGATCATCGTGACCATGCCGGTGTCGTGGGGGCGGGGCGAGACCTCGCTGAACCAGACCCGATCTCCCTTGATGAAGAGTTCCACCCCGAAGATTCCGGAGCCGCCGAGAGCATCGGTCACTGCTTTGGCCTGGCGCTGGGATTCCGCCAAGGCGGCCGGCGTCATGGCCATGGGCTGCCATGACTCGTGGTAGTCCCCCTTGATCTGCACGTGGCCAATGGGGGGGCAGAAGGTGGTGCCCCCGGCGTGGCGCACGGTCAGGAGCGTGATCTCGTAGTCGAAGGGAATGAATTCCTCAACGATCACGGTATCGGAGGCTCCCCGCCCCCCTTCCATGGCGTAGGCCCAGGCGTCGTCGATTTCTTCCACGCTCTTTACAACGCTCTGTCCCTTGCCGGAGGAGCTCATGATCGGTTTCACCACGCAGGGAAGTCCGATATCCGCCACCGCCGCCCGGAACGATTCGATACTCGCGGCAAAGCGATAGGCAGCCGTTGGCAGGCCCAGTTCCTCCGCCGCCAGACGCCTTATTCCCTCCCGGTTCATGGTCAGGTTGGCGGCCCGGGCCGTGGGGATCACGGTGTACCCCTCCCGCTCCAGTTCCAGGAGGTAGGGGGTGTCGATTGCCTCGATTTCCGGGACGATGAGGTGGGGCCGTTCCTGGGCCACGATCCGGCCGAGCTCGGCCCGGTCGAGCATGTTGACGACATGGGCGCGGTGGGCCACCTGCATGGCGGGAGCATCGGCGTAACGGTCGACGGCGATCACCTCGACGCCCAGCCGCTGGGCTTCGAGCACAACCTCTTTTCCGAGTTCGCCGGAGCCGAGGAGCATGACGCGTGTGGCGCTTTTCTTGAGGGGGGTTCCGATCATGGGGAAATTCCTTTGTTCCTAGCTGATGGCGATCTCGAACTGCTCCTGGTGGAAGCCCGGCTTGGCCCGGACCGTGATCCGCTTCTTGAATTTCTTTTCCAGCTCTTCCAGCCCCCGGCGTTCCTCGTCGTAGAGGAGATCGGCCACCTGGGGATGGACGGTGAGGGTCGCCTTGGTGCCGCGGATGTCGAGCATTTCCCGGCGCAGTTCCCGGAAGATTTCGTGGCAGACGGTGGTCTTGGACTTCACGTAGCCGCGCCCCTCGCAGTAGGGACAGGGCTCGCACATCATCCGGCCGATGGACTCGCGCACCCGCTTGCGGGTCATCTCCACGAGGCCCAGCTCCGAGATCTTCAGGATGTTGGTCTTGGACTTGTCGGCCTTCATGGCCTCTTCTAGGGCCGTGAAGACCTTTTCCCGGTTCACCTCCTTCTCCATGTCGATGAAGTCGATGATGATGATCCCGCCGATGTTGCGGAGCCTGAGCTGGTAGGCGATCTCCTTCACCGCCTCCAGGTTGGTCTTGAGGATCGTGTCCTCCAGGTTGTGTTTCCCCACGAAGCGGCCGGTGTTCACGTCGATGGCGGTCAGGGCTTCGGTCTGCTCGATGATGATGTAGCCGCCGGACTTGAGCCAGACCTTGCGCCCCAGTGCCCGGCTGATCTCCACCTCCAGCCCGAAATGGTCGAAGATGGGCTCCTCGTCGTCGTAGAGTTCCATGGAGTACTTCATCTTCGGCATGAAGGTGGAAATGAACTGGATGATCTTGTCGTGCTCCGTCTTGGAGTCCACTACGATGCGGGAAACGTCCTCGGTGAGGATGTCGCGGATCACCTTCTGGGTCACGTCCAGGTCGGCGTGGATGAGGGAGGGGGCGTGCCCCTTGTCGTTACGCTTGACCACCTCGTCCCAGAGCTTGGTCAGGTAGTTCATGTCCGAGACGAGGTCCTCCTCGCTCTTCCCTTCGGCGGCGGTCCGGACGATGAAGCCGCCGTTCTGGGGCTTCATCCGCTCCACGATCTCCTTGAGCCGTTCCCGCTCCGGCTCCTCCTCGATTCGGCGGGATATTCCCACGTGATCCACGGTGGGCATGTAGACCAGGTGTCGACCCGGCAGCGAGATGTGGGAGGTGATCCGCGCCCCCTTGGTGCCGATGGGCTCCTTGGACACCTGGACCAGGATCTCCTGCCCCTCCTGGAGAAGCTCTTCGATGGGGTGAAGGGGCTGGAGCACCTGCTGTTCCCCTTCGCTGTCCTCGCCGTTGCGGTCCATGAAGGAGTCGAACTCTTCCATGGCGTCGAAGACGTCGGCCACGTAGAGGAAGGCCGCCTTTTCCAGGCCGATGTCCACGAAGGCCGCCTGCATGCCGGGGAGGACCCGGACGACCTTTCCTTTGTAGATGTTGCCGACGATCCCCTTCTCGCGGCTCCGCTCGATGTAGAGTTCGGCGATGGTGCCGTTCTCGATGAGGGCGATGCGGGTCTCGTGGGATGAGGTGTTGATTACCAGTTCATTGGCCATTGCACATACCCTGTATAGATAATATTGAAGATTCTTTGAAAAGGACGTCGAGCTTTTCAATGCGGGCATCGGCCAGCTCTTCGGGCGACAGCCCCGTGATGGCGGCGGCGTACTCGAGGGGTTTTCCCCGGCCGATGGTCAGCTCCAGGGCCGGGCCATCGACGGTGAGGGCGGCCAGTTCATGGCGCAGGTCGTATTCCTGTATCCGCCCCTTTTTTGCCCGCTGAAGGGGGAAACTGTCCCGGGCAAGGAACGCTTCTGCCCGGGCGGCAAGGTCGCGAGCCGCTTCCTCCGGCAGGATAATCCGGTAGCGAACCTTGTCCATGAGCACCGACAGGGACGGCGTCCCCGGCGGGATGACCACGGCCTCGACGATCCGCATCCCCTCGGGGAGTGCGGCGTTGAGCCGGTCCCGTACTTCCTCCGGCGCGGGGCCGGGGATGAGCTCCATGTCGAGATACTCGGCCCGTGATTCTACACCGACCGAAAGGGCAGTGGCAAACGAGAATTTGGGATGTGGGTGGAACCCCTGGGAGAAGCGGATGGGGAGCCGGGCGCGTCCCACGGCCCGGGTGAAGAGACCGATCATCTCCAGGTGGCTCAGGTAGCGCATGGCACCGGTCTTGGTGTAGCGAAGCCGCATGGTCATCTTCGCGTCGGTCTCGACAGGGGGAGCCGTGGCGGGTGCGCTGCCTTTCTGCCACGCCGGATCGGTGGTCCGCATGGCGATCCGGTCGAAGTCGCAGATGCCGCAGCCGGTGCAGCGGCCGGTACGGCAGTCGCCGGTGGGCTCGCCGGCCCAGGCCTTCTCCAGTTCGCTGAGCAGGAAGGTCCTGGTCACGCCGAAATCAAGGTGGTCCCAAGGGAGGATCTCGTCGAGTCCCCGGCGGCGGTGGTAGAAGGCGGGGTCAATGCTGCAGGCGGCGAAGGCCTCGTGCCACGCGGCCCTGTTCAGTTTGTCGCCCCATCCGTCGAAGCGGCAGCCGAGCTCCCATGCCTTTGCCAGTGCGGCGCCGAGACGCCGGTCTCCCCGGGCGAAGACCCCTTCCATGAAGGAGAGGGGGGCGTCGTGCCACTTGAGGCCCAGTTTGCGCTTCTTGAGCTCGTCCCGGAGAAACCGCTGCTTGGCCACGGTCTCCTCGGTGGTGATCTGGGGCTCCCACTGGAAGGGGGTGTGGGGCTTGGGGACGAAGGTGGAGACCGAGACGTTTACCTCGCCGCCGCTGCCGGCCCGCTTTCCTTCCAGTTTCACCTTGCGGGCCAGGTCGGCGATGCCGACGAGGTCCTCTTCTGTTTCGCCGGGGAGCCCGATCATGAAGTAGAGCTTGATGACCCGCCAGCCGTTGGAAAAGGCCTCGAAGGCGTTGCGGAGGAGATCCTCCTCGGATATCCCCTTGTTGATAATCGTGCGCAGCCGCTCGCTTCCCGCCTCGGGGGCCAGGGTGAAGCCGGTCTTGCGGACCTTGCGGATCTCTTCCACCAGTTCCTGGCTGAGGCTTCCGACCCGCAGTGACGGCAGTGCCACGGCGATCCTCTCGTGGGCGTAGCGCACCATCAGCTCCCGCAGGAGCGGCGTGAGGCAGCCGTAGTCGCCCGTGGAAAGGGAGAGGAGAGAAACTTCATCATAGCCGGTGCTCCGCAGCGTCTCTTCCACGAGCCGGAGGATCGTTTCCGGGGAGCGCTCCCGCACCGGCCGGTAGAGGTACCCCGCCTGGCAGAAGCGGCAGCCACGGGTGCAGCCGCGGCCGATCTCGATGCTCACCCGGTCGTGGATCGTCTTGAGAAAGGGGACCACCGGCGTGGTGGGGTAGGGGGCCGTATCGAGATTGGAGAGAAACCGCCGCCGCACCCGGTCGTAGCCGGGATGCAGGGGGATGATGGCGTCGATGGTGCCGTCGTCGTGGTAGCGGGGTTCGAAAAACGAGGGGACGTAAACTCCGTCGATGGCAGCGAGGCGCTCCAGGAGCCACTGTTTCGACTCGCCGCTACGCTTCCGCTCGCGGCAGGCATCGGCGATCTCCACTACCGCCTCCTCACCGTCCCCCAGGAGGACTGCGTCGAGGAAATCGGCCAGGGGCTCGGGGTTGCAGGCGCAGGGGCCCCCAGCGATCACGAGGGGGAATTCAACCCCCCGCTCCGCGGCCCGGAAGGGGATGCCGGCCAGGTCGAGCATGGTGAGGATGTTGGTGTAAGAGAGCTCGTACTGGAGGGTGAAGCCGATGATGTCGGCCTGGGCCAGGGAGGTCTGGCTCTCCAGGGTCGCGAGGGGCTCGCCGAGGCTTCTCAGTTGTGCTTCCCGGTCGGGCCAGGGGGTATAAGCCCGTTCCGCGGCGATTCCCTCTTCCCTGTTCAGGACGTCGTAGAGGATCTGGAGTCCCAGGTGGCTCATTCCCACCTCGTAGACATCGGGGAAGGCGAGGACGAAGCGGAGTTCGGCATCCTTCTTCGGGCGGGAGCCGATTTCATCCCCTGTGTAGCGGACAGGTTTTTCTATGGCGAGCAGATTGTTATGCAACACTAGTGGGTTCTCCGTGTGGGGACGACAGAGGGATGCCATACAGGTTAAATATTCAAATTTAGTGAATTAGTCGAGATTTGGCAAGGCAAAAGACCATGGTTTGCCGTGGCTGCTCCATTCCTGGCGGCAAATTCTGATGCCTTATATGCGGTAGTTGCTAGAGCATATGCGGTTGTGTTGCCATCTGTTTCCTTCCCCTGATCGTGGTCGTCCGGGTTTGGAATGATGTTATTTCAGTGAGTTGAAGGTATCTTTGAGAAGTGGCACGTTCCCTGCTCAAGGATACGACAAAATATCCTTTGGAGGTGTTGTAATGAAGAAAGTTGTTTCCTCGATCGTTGCTGCTCTTGTTGCCGTTGCCTTCGCCGGTGCTGTTTTCGCTGCCGAGCCGAAGAAAGAAGCTGCTCCGGCTGCCGCTCCGGCTGCCCCGGCTGCTGAAGTGAAGAAAGAAGAGAAGAAGCCGGCTGCCAAGAAGGCCAAGAAAGCCAAGAAGGCCAAGAAAGCCGTGAAGAAAGAAGAAGCCAAGCCTGCTGAGGCTCCGGCTGCTCCGGCTGCGAAGTAATAAGTCCCCTGAGGACGCAAAAAAAGCCGCATCTTCGGATGCGGCTTTTTTTGCGCCGTGTGTTCCCTTGCGAGTGTGTCCGCCGTTCTCCTGATCTATCTATTCTTTTTCCCAAACGTAGGCCGGGTCCATATAGGAGTCGAAGAAGCCGGGCCAGGAGATAAAGAACGTCACCGCCTCCCCCGCCCCGGCAAGAGTCCTCGCTACAGTCATTCCCACCCCCTTCAGGGGGCCGACGATCAATCCCTTTGCCGGCCCTTCTTCCTGCCAGGTGACATAAATCTGCTTTGGAAACTCCAGCCAACCGGTCGCCGTGTTGGCCACCCCCCGGGCAAACTTGTTGGCCATGCCGTCAACCACCTCCTGGGCCGAGGCGTCTTCGACTGAGGTTATGCTTTCGGCATGGGCCTGCTGGTGCTGCCCACAAACGAGCAGGCAGGCGAGGGCCGCTCCGGTAATCAGGCGTCCCGGTTTCATCGCCCCTCTCCCGACTCTGTCTCCATCGTCACGCCACCTTCCTCCACAGTCGCGCGCTGGGGCGGCTCCCATCCTTTCCATACGAAGTCGGGTTCGATCATGGGGTCGTAATATCCCGGCTGGGGAACGGGGAAAAAGACTGCCTCAGTGGCGCCGATGAAGGCCCGGTAAAGGGTCATGCCGACTCCCTTGAGGGGGCCGATGACGTAACCCACGTTGCCCCGGTCACGGACGCTCAGGTACGATTGCTTGGGAAGTTCCACGATGGCCGTTGCAAAATTGGTCACGCCGCGGGCCAGTTTGAAGGCCATCTTTTCCACGACGAATTCCGGTTTCGGTTCATCCTGGGCAAGGAGGGGGGTGGAGCAGGAAAGGGTCAGCGTCAGGGCAAGAAACCATGCGAAAGAACGCATATATTCTCCTTTTGCCGGCATGTGATGGGAGTTTCTTACCCCTTGTAGCACACTTGCCGGCAGGTGGCAAGCGGCCTCAGTCAAAGAGGGTGGGCTCCTTCGGCAGGTAGGGGGCAAGCCTTTTCACGAGCTGGTTGAGCTTGTCGAGATAGAATTCCGTATTTTCATCGGGTCGGGTTGGATCGTATTGGGAGACCGGCTTGCAGTTTTCGTAGACGGTCACCCCTTTTCCGTGTCCCGTTACGTAGTAACTGATCTGGTCGCCGGCCCGGAAGGGGCGCTCGGCGCGCAGGGCTATCTCGAATGCCGCCGAGGGGTTCCGCTTCCCTTGGCGGACCTTCTGGAGATAGGTGGGCGGCGCTTCGCCGAGGGTTTCGGTGCGGGCGAGGCTCTCGATGGGGATGAGGTGGTCCCGCAGACGTCGGATGTAGTCCTCGTGGAACGCCGGGATTTTTGTCCCGTCGCCCTGCAGCAGGAGCCGGACCGCCGCTGCCATGAAGTCCCGCAGATACCGTTCGATCCCCCGGGAGCGGAGGGCGCTTCCCCTGACGGTTACCTTCCCGTCGTGGTCCAGGAGGGCGTAGTTCTTCATCTTGTAGGAGAAGATGGCGCGGTACCGGCCGTCCATCTCCACGGCGATCCCTTGGGGGAGGGTTGCGGAGAGTTCCCTGACAAGGGCCTCCTCCTGCCCGCTGGTTTCTATCCCCTGCGGAGGGATGAAGTAGATGCCGTCGGTGTCCACCTCCACGGGACGGGCCCCGTGGAGGCGAAGCCATTCGATCATCGCCTGGATCAGTTCCCGCCCCCGGCGGGTCACCTCGGCGGCCACCCCCGGGTCGGAGAAGGTGTGGATGGTGGTTCCCAGGTAGCCGTAGAAGGAGTTGATGAGCACCTTGAAGGTCTGCTGGAGAGCGTTGAAGTAATCGCGGGTACGAGGGTCCGCCGCCTCCCTGGACTGCTCCTTGGCGGCGAGGCGGAACTGCCGCAATTGCGCCAGGAGCGGCAGGAAGAGCCCCAGGTGCTCCCGTCGGGGGGCGAGGCCGTAAGCGAGCATGATGGAGGGGTAGAGGGAGGCCACGTCGCAGTGGACGATGGGGCCGAGAACGCCGGTCTCGAAGACGGCGGTGTACCCACCCTCGAAGGCCCCCCCGGACCCGGCAGGTTTCGGTACCGCGGCGCCCTGCCGCAGATATTCCCGCAAGAAGAGGGCGTTGATCCGCGTGGCGTTTCCCCTGATGACGCAGGTCTGGTAGGAGTAGGGGAAGATGCGGGTCTGGAGGAACCAGGGGTAGGAGAGGAGCCGCGACAGGGCCAGGGTCTCCCGCACGTCGTCCAGGTTGTAGCGCCTGAGCGCCTCAGGATCGCTGCGGAAGACTTCATCCATGGTCTGGCGGTCCAGGTAGACCCGGTCGGGAGAGGCAAGGCCGAAGTGAATGGCAGCCTGCTTAAGGCCGTGACTCTCCAGTTCCCGGCTGGAGACATCGTAGATCTGGAGGAGGAAGTAGGTGTCCATGACCGAGCGGCCGTAGATGTCCCAGCGGGGATAATCGATGATCCGTTCCGCCACGGTGAACCGGGACGGGTGGACCCTTGGCTCGCTCCCGTCGCGCCCCCATCGGAGCCTGACCCCGTGTCGGGCCGCCCGGGCCCTGATGTATTCGAGGTCGAAGCGGAAGAGGTTGTGCCCCTCGATCACGTCCGGGTCCCGCTCCCGGATGATGGCGGTGAGTCGCTCCAGCATCTCCCGCTCGGACATGGCATGGGCCGATAGGTACTCCTCGTATCCCCCTTCCTCCATGACGGCGATGGAAAGGATGCGGTCCTCCTCCCGTGCCGGGTTGGAGAACTCGAATCCCTCGGCACAGGCGGTCTCGATGTCCAGGGCCAGGCGGCGGAGCGCGCTGAATTCCAGCCCCTTGAAGAAGGTGGTGCCGGCAAGGAGGAGGTGCTGGTGCACCGGGTCCGAGAGAAAGAGGTAGGGAGCGTCGGGCGCGGAGGGGGTATGGCCGGTCCGTTTCGCCAGGAAATCCCGGGCGGCGAGGCATTCGGACCAGTCGGCGAAGAGGGCCAGGTAACGGAAGGTGCCGGGGCCTGCCAGGGGGCGGGTCTCGACGTTGCTCCGGAAACCGCTCAGAAGTGTCGGGTCTTCCAGGAGGATGAAGGGGCGGAAGGGGATGTCCCTGAAGATGACGCCGCCAGGTGTGTGGATGAAGAGGCGGATGAAGCGCCCCGCCAGTTCGGCGGCAACGATCCCTTCCGTGGGGTCGGCGCCGGAGAGGAGGGGGCTTTCGGTGAGACTGGGTTCGGCCATGGGATCCTCGGTAAGACAAAAAAGGCACGGTCGCCGGACCGTGCCTTTCGTTTCGCTGCGTGGAGGCGGCTACCCTGCGGCATGCTTCGCCAGGTAGTCGGCAACGCCGGCGGCCGTGGGCTTCATGGCCTCGTCACCCTCGCGCCAGTTGGCGGGACAGACCTGGTCGCCGTGGGTTTCCACGAACTGGAGGGCGTCCAGCATCCGCAGGGCCTCGTCAACGCTCCGCCCCAGGGGGAGGTCGTTGATGACGGCGTGGCGGACGACACCCTTGGTATCGATGAGGAAGAGTCCCCGCAGGGCGACGCCGCCGTTCTCGAAGAGAACGCCGAACTGGGTGGCGATCTCCTTCTTCAGGTCTGACATCAGGGGGTACTGGATGTTGCCGATGCCGCCATCTTCCACCTTCGTGTTCTTCCAGGCCAGGTGGGTGAACTTGGAGTCCACGGAGACGCCGATAACCTCGCAGTTCTTGGCCTTGAACTGGTCCAGCTTCTTGTTGAAGGCGAGGATTTCCGAGGGGCAGACAAAGGTGAAGTCCAGGGGATAGAAGAAGAGGATCACGTATTTCCCGCGAAAGCTCGACAGCTTGATGGTGGCGAAGGTGTTGTCGGGCAGGACAGCGTCGGCGGCGAAATCAGGGGCCTCTTTGGTGACGAGGGTACACATGCACATGGTATGGTCTCTCCTTTCGTACGGCGAATGTGGTTTCAACGACAGTGAAAGAGATACCAGTCGCAGTGCCCCTTGTCAATGGAAAAAGACAAAAAGAATCCTGTTTGTCTTGAGTGGTGAATTTATCCCTTAACATCTCCCTGAATGCCGATGGTCACCTCCCGGAAGGGGATATCCTTCCCGCTGGCGGCCAGGGCCTGGCGGGCCGCCATGACGATGCCGCAGCAGCAGGGGACTTCCATCCGCAGGGCCGTGATGCTCCTGATGGAGGAGACCCGGAAGAGTTCGGTCAGCTTCTGGAGATAGGCGTTGTTGTCATCCAGCTTGGGGCAGCCGATGACCAGGGCCTTCCCCTCCAGGAATTCCCGGTGGAAGTCGCCATGGGCAAAGGCGACGCAATCGGCGGCGATGAGGAGATCGGCGTCCTGGAAGTAGGGGGCCGTGGTCGGGACCAGGTGGAGCTGCACGGGCCACTGGCGCAGCCGGCTGGCGATTGTTCCCCCTGCGGGTTGTTCGTCGGCGGGGTGTGCGGGCGCGAAAACCATGGCCCGGGAGCCAGGACAGCCGCCGGCATGATGCCCGTGGGGCTGCGGGGGAGGGGGGGCGTGCTGGGCGAGTTCCCGGCCCGCCCCCTTCAGGTGCTCGTCCACCGCAGTCTCGTCGAATTCGTCCGCTTCCCGCTCAATGATCCGGATGGCGTCCTGGGGACAGTCCCCGAGGCAGGCCCCGAGGCCGTCGCAGAGGTTGTCGGCGGCAAGGACCGCCTTGCCGTTCACGATTTTGATGGCCCCCTCGGCGCAGGCGGGGACGCAGAGGCCGCAACCGTTGCACTTTTCTTCGTCGATCTGTACGATTTTCCGGATCATGGCAGGTATCTCCTTTACACCGTATGTTCGTGTCGTTGATTCGGTTCAGAAAAGAAAATGCAGGAGGTAATCGAGTCGGCCCCGCATGATCATCCGTTTCCCCGAGAAGCCCATGACTTCCCGGATCTTTGCCCGGTACTCCTTGCTGTAGCAGTGGATGCGGCAGCTCTTGCATGAGGGCTTCGGGTCCAGGGGGCATTTGCGGCGTTTCTGGATGCCGTGGGCCAAGAGGGCGGCGCATTCGGGGCAGAGCTCCACCCCCTTGGGGTAGCGGCGCCGCAGCTCCGGAGGGAGGTCAAAGGGGGCGCGCAGGGAGCGGTCGTGGCAGGCGTGACAGTAGACCCTGACAAAATCGACGAGTACCTTCACATCCTTCAATTGCTTGTTCGAGAACGTTTCCATGGGGTCATCATAGGTCAAGCAGGTCGCCCTTGTCATGACCAATGTCAAAAAAACCCGTTTTTGACTGAGCGGGGGCTTTTTGCTTTTGTCCCCGTTGTGTGCTATGAAAACCCCTATGAACAGCGAACCCGTCATCATCCCCCGCCCCGATCATCCCATCTCTCGCTCCCAAGTGAGCCCCAACGCACTCCGGGTCCTCTACCGCCTCAAGGATAACGGTTACATTGCCTACCTCGTGGGAGGATGTGTCCGCGACCTCCTTCTTGGGCGCGAACCCAAGGATTTCGATGTGGCCACCAACGCCACCCCCAACCAGGTGAAGCGGCTGTTCCGCAACTGCCGCCTGGTGGGGCGCAGATTCCGGCTCGCCCACATCCATTACCAGGACGAGATCATCGAAGTGGCCACTTTTCGGGCCTTGACACCTGAGGAGCCCGATGAAGGGACGTCTGTTCAGGATGTCCCGGAAAAGGGGGCCGGCGAGGGGGAGCGCCCCCGGCCGCCCCGCCACGTGGTGAGCGACGAGGGAATGGTGCTGCGGGACAACGTCTTCGGCACCCCCGAGGAGGACGCCCTGCGGCGGGACTTCACCGTGAACGCCCTTGCTTACAACATCGCGGATTTTTCCATCATCGACTATGCGAATGGCATGGAAGACCTGCGGCGCGGGGTGATCCGGACCATCGGCGATCCCCTTGTCCGCTTCACGGAAGACCCCGTCCGGATGCTGAGGGCGGTGCGCTTTTCCGCCAACCTGGGTTTCACGGTGGAGGATGCCACCTGGCAGGCAATCCGGGAACTGGCCCCCGCCATCACCCGGGCCACGGCCCCCCGACTCTACGAGGAAGTGCTGAAGCTCTTCCTCTCGGGCGAGGGAGAGCGGGTCTACCAGCTGCTCCGCCAGGCAGGGCTCTTCAGCTATCTCTTCCCCCGTTTCGGCGCCTGGCTCGACCGGGAGAGCGACGGTTTTCCCCATTCCCAGGTCGGAAAGGCCCTGGAGTGGGCCGACGATCAGGTGGGGGGCGGAGAGCCGGTCTCGCCCCCCCTCCTTCTCGCCCTCATGTTCGGCGAGTACGTGGAGGAACGGACAGCGGAGCTGGTTGAGGCGGGGATGCCGGTGCCGGACGCGGTCAACGAGGCAATGGCCGGCTTTCTCGGCGAGCAGGCGCCGATCATTGCCATTCCCCAGCGGGTCGCGCTCGCCGTGCGGGAGATTCTGCTGATTCAGCACCGTCTCCGGAAGATACCGGGGAAGCGGCCCCAGGGGGTACTTGCCCGCTCGTGTTTTGCCGAGGCCCTGGCCTATCTCCGTTGCCGGTGCGCGGTGACGGGGGAGGGCGGGAAAATTCTCACCTGGTGGGAGCGCTACGCCCGGGAAAGCGTCATGCCGCCGGTGGAGCCGGTGGCTGACGGAGGAGAAGCTCCCCCGAAACGCCGGCGGCGCCGGGGGAGAAGGCGGAAGCCTCCTGCCGCGTGAGTGTTGATGGGATTGCTACCTGTCCGCGGAGAGCCCCTCCTTCCATCGCCGAAGACCCGTTCGATGAAGTTCTCCTTGAGCTCCCTGTCGCGGAGCCGTTCCTCCTCCATCGGCAGGAGGGGGGGAAATGCTCCGTCACCGCGTTGGCGAAGAGCCCCCGTCCCCTTGCCGCCGCCATCCCCTTGCGATACACCGTGACATCGTTGAGTCCCGAGCTTCCCCCGTTCACCCAGGAGGCAGACGCTGACGCCTATTCTCATCAGCGATGGCTTTGACATGATCATCGTTGTAAGTGCCTCCTCTCGAAAAAATATTCATGAATTTTTGTGGAGTGCCGATGAGTATCCAATGAAGAAGCAAGTGTCCAAGCTCTCCATGATGGAGCGGATACTTGATGAGCTGGTTAATTAATAAAACCTTTGCTGTCTTGAAAAGGTGCTGTCTGCTGGTATACTTTGTGCTGTTGTGTCGCGCATAAATCAACCCTCTCGGGAGATGATTAGTGGATTGGGTCTGTTGTTGGCACAGAAAAATAGTTGAACCAGGAGGATGTCCGAATATCGGCGAGGGGGAGGAGGTACTCTACACCTCCTACCAGCGGCGGGTCCTTGAAAAGTGCATCGACTGTCCCAATTTCCGCAAGGACCTGCAGAAGATGCAGGAGTCGGGGAATCCTCTGGGAGAAGTGGTTTCGTTCCTGCTTGGCGAAGTCAGGGAGCAGCGGGGAAAGCTCCAGTCCATGGTCAGTTTCCTCGACAGCCGGGAACGGGAGATCAAGTTCCTCCACGAGATCAGCCTCGTTCTCCAGACCTCCGTCGACCTGGACGAAGTCCTTTCGGTGGTGATGACCGCCATCACCGCCGGCAAGGGGTTCGGTATGAACCGGGCCTTCCTTCTGCTGGCCGACAAGGAGCGAAAATTTCTCCGGGGGTACCTGGGGGTAGGGCCCCGGAACGACGGCGAGGCATGGGCGATCTGGGAGGATATCCAGCGGGATGACTTTACCCTCAAGGAGATGGCCAGGGACTTCTACCAGACCAAGCTTACCTCCGAGAAGCAGAAGTTCCACGATGTCCTCAAGCGGATGACCATCCCCATGGCGGATCCGAACCATGTCCTCGTCAGGGCGTTGCGGGAAAAGAGACCGATCCTGGTGGAGAACGCCTTCCAGAACCCCGAATGCGATCACTCCCTGGTTCAGGCCCTGGGGGTGGACACCTTCCTTGTCACGCCGCTCATCTCTCGCAACCGCCGAATCGGGGTGATCATCTCCGATAACTGCATCACCCGCAAGCGGATCACCCCCCAGGACGTGCAGTCCCTGGAGACCTTCGCTTTCTCCGTAGCCTTCGCAATCGAACGGGCTTCGCTCTACGAACGGCTCCAGGAAGAACTCCTCAAGGTGACGGCTGTCAACGTGAAGCTCAAGGAACAACAGGAGCTGATCGTTAAGATGGAGCGGATGGCCCTGGTGGGGAAGATCACTTCCAGCATCGCCCACTCCATCCGCAATCCCCTCATGATCATCGGCGGGTTTGCCCGCACGCTCCTGCGGGGGGCTGCCGACGACGACCCCAAGCGGGAGTACCTGGAGTCCATTGGCCAGCAGGTGCGCCAGTTGGAGGAGGTTCTGGAGGATATTCTCAACTACTCCGATTCCCTCTACCCTGCCCTGGATACCTGGGACGTGAACCAATTGGTGAGCGCCGTCTGCCGCGAGTTGAACGGCCGGCTCCACGAGCGGCGGGTGGCTTGCCGCCTCCGGCTCGACACGAGCCTGCCGCCGGCCCGCATTGACTACAAACAGGTGGCCTACTGCGTCAGAACCATCGTCAATGCGGCCATGGAAGGTATGCCGGAGGGGGGGGAGATCAGGGCCGAAACCCGTCGGGAAAACGGCTGGATCCTTGTGGAAATATCGGACAACGGCGTCGCCTTGAGCCCGGAACGCATCGATGCCATGACAACCCCCTTCGGCTCCACCGAGGAACTCGGTTCCGGCCTCGGCGTGGCCATCTGCAAGACGATCATGGAGAAGCACGGCAACCTCTTCGAGGTCGACACCCCGCCTGGCGGGGGGACCCGGTATATCATCAAACTACCCGTGAACAGGGAGGAAACGTAACATGGCACGACTGCTGGTGGTGGACGACGAAAGCAGCATCCGGCTGCTCTATTCCCAGGAGCTGGCTGACGATGGACACGAGGTGGCCACCGCCGCCACTGCCGCCGAGGCGGTGGAAAAGATCAAGGAGAGCGAGTTCGACCTGATCGTCCTCGATATCAAGCTCAAGAACGAGAGCGGACTCGACCTCCTTCAGAAGGTCGTCAAGGAACGCCACAACCTGCCGGTGATCCTTTGCACCGCCTTCTCCTGCTTCAAGGATGATTTCTCCGCCTGGCTCGCCGACGGCTACGTGGTCAAGTCCAGCGACCTCACGGAGCTCAAGGAGGAGGTCAAGCGGGTTCTGGCGAAGAAAGGGAAGTAAAGGCAAAAATCATAGAATTCAGGAGTCAGAAGTCAGAATCCAGAAGGTTTTATTCTGACTCCTGACTCCTGACTCCTGAATTCTTTTTGACTACTCTATTCCACCGTAAAGGAGCATCCATGAAAGCAGTCATTATGGCCGGCGGGTTCGGGACCCGCATCCAACCCCTCACGAGCAGCATCCCGAAGCCGATGATTCCGCTGCTGAACCGTCCCATCATGCTCCATATCGTGGAACTGCTGAAGAAGTACGAGATCACCGACCTGGTGATGCTCCTCTACCACCAGCCCGCGGTCATCAAGAACTTCTTCCGGGACGGCACCGACTTCGGCGTGAAGATCACCTACGTCACCCCCCTCCAGGATATGGGGACCGCCGGGGCCGTCAAGTGCGCCGAGAAGTTCCTGGATGAGCGGTTCCTCGTCATCAGCGGCGACCTCCTCACCGACTTCAACCTCCAGAAGATCATCGACTCCCACGAGGACAACAAGGCCCTTGCCACCATCACCCTCACCTCGGTGAAGGACCCGCTCCAGTTCGGCGTCGTCATCACCGACAAGGAGAAGCGGATTACCCAGTTTCTGGAAAAACCGGGGTGGGGCGAGGTGATCTCCGACACCATCAATACCGGCATCTACGTCTTCGAGCCGGAAATTTTCGCCCACATTCCGGAAGAAGAGAACTATGACTTCTCCCAGGACCTCTTCCCGAAGCTCTTGGAGCAACAGAAGCCCCTTTTCGGCTATACCGCCAAGGGGTACTGGCGCGACATCGGCAACACCGACTCCTACCGTGAGGCCCACCACGACATCTTCAAGGGGAAGGTGAACGTGAAGATCGACGAGGCGAAGCAGGATCTGGTGGGGAAGGACCTGCGGCTCGGCAGCGACGTGAATCTGGACGAGCACATCACCCTTGAGGGGACGGTGGTCGTGGGGGACAACTCCCAGGTCTTTGAGAGCGCCCATATCAAGGATACGGTCATCGGCCGCAACTGCACCATCGAGCCGGGGGTCCGCCTCAACCGCTGCGTCATCTGGGACAACGTCTACGTGAAGAAGGGGGCGAAGCTTAACGACGGTGTCCTCTGCAGCAACGTGCGGGTCGGGCACGGGGTCGTCATGGAGGAGGGGGTCATCGTGGCCGACGACACCTCCATCGGCGAAGAGGCCTACATCAAGCGGGACGTGAAGATCTGGCCCCGCAAGGTGATCGAGGCCGGGGCTACCGTCACCGGCAACCTCATCTGGGGTGAAAAGTGGAAAAAGTCCCTCTTCGAGGGGGCCATGGTCAAGGGGCTCACCAACATGGAGCTTACCCCCGAGTTCGTGGCCAAGCTGGGGTGCGCCTACGGCACCATGCTCCCCAAGGGGAGCCACATCATCTCGGGGCGCGACGCCTACCGCTCGTGCCGGATGCTCAAGCGGAGCTTCATCGGCGGGCTCCTTTCCGCCGGGGTCAATGTGCGGGATCTGACCATGGTGCCGATGCCGGTCTTGCGCTACAAGCTCCGCAGCTTCGGCGAGGTGGGGGGGCTCTACTTCCGCCAGGCAATGGATGATCCGGCATCCACCGAGATCGTCTTCCTGGACGGCGACGGCCTCGACTTCTCCAGTTCCATGGGGAAGAACGTGGAGCGGATCTTTTTCAAGGAGAACTTCCGCCGGGCTCACCACACGGAACCGGGGGCCTTGGCCGAGATACCCCAGCAGGTCATGGACTTCTACCGGGAGGGGTTCCTCCACGCCATCGGCAAGGCGCCGCTGAATAAAAAGCAGTTCAAGGTGGTGATCGACTTCAACCACTCGTCGGCCAGCCAACTCCTCCCCGGCATCCTGACCCAGATGGGGTGCGAGGTTATCAGCCTCAACGCCTACGTGGACGAGGAGCGGGGTGTTCAGGCCGTGGCGGATCGCCAGCAGAGCCTAGCCCAGCTCTCCAAGATCGTCGCCACTCTTGAGGCCAATGCCGGCTTCTGGCTCGACCCCGGCACCGAGGGGGTCATCGTGGTGGACGAGAGCGGGAAGGTCTATGAGGGGGCGGAGCTCCTGCCGCTCATGGTGGGGCTTGCGCTCCGCTCGGGCGAGAAGGGTCTCTTCGCGGTGCCGGTGTCGGCGCCATCGGCCATCGAGCGGATGGTCCAGGAGCGCGGGAGCGCCGTGACCCGCACCAAGAGCGCCGACCGGGCCATGATCGAGGCCACCCTCTCCTCCGAGGTGGTCCTTGCGGGGACCATGGACGGCCGTTTCGCCTTCCCGAAGTTTCAGGCCGCCTTTGACGGCATGTTCGCCATCGCCAAGACCATCGAGCTGGTGGCCAAGGGGGGGCTCTCCATCTCGAAGGTGGCGGCGGAGATCCCCCAGCGGGCCTTCTTCCAGACCCGAGTCGCCTGTGTCTGGGACATGAAAGGGGGGATCATGCGGAAGATGAGCGAGGACAGCCTCGACAAGGAGGCGAGCTTTATCGACGGGATCAAGGTCCACTTCGGCGAGGACTGGGCCCTGGTGCTCCCGGACCAGTACCTCCCCTACGTCCACATCGTGGCCGAGGCCCGGGACGCCAAGACGGCCCAGAAGCTCCTCGATGAGTACAAGAAAAAGGTCGAGGGGTGGAAACGGGAACTGCAGTGAGCGCCCCCCTTTCCGTCATATTCGTATGGCACATGCACCAGCCGTACTACAAGGATCCGGTGAAGGGGGAGTACGCCCTTCCCTGGACCTATCTCCATGCCGTCAAGGATTACTTCGACATGGCGGCCATCGTGGACGACACCCCCGGCGCCCGGGCGGTCTTCAACCTGGTGCCGTCGCTCCTGGACCAGATCATCGACTATGCCGCCGGCACGGCTGTGGATCCCTGGCTCATCCGGGGGCGAATGGCCCCCGCCGACATGGCCGAAGAGGACCGGCTCTTTGCGCTAGAAAATTTCTTCTCCGCTAACCGCCAGCGGCTCATCGAGCCGAACCGCCGCTACCTGGAGCTCCTCCACTTGGCCGGCGACGGAACCCAGGTTAAGGTGCGGGAACGGCATCGCCACTTCAGCGACCAGGATCTCCTGGATCTCCAGGTCTGGTTTTTCCTGTCCTGGACTGGCGAGGCGGCCCGTCGTCGCTACCCCGAGTTGAAGGAACTGGTGCGGAAGGGGCGCCACTTCACCGAGGATGATAAGGCGCTCCTCTTTGCCCGCCACGCCGACATCATCAACGGGATAATTCCTCTCTACAAAAAACTCCATGACGAGGGGAAGGCGGAACTGGCCGTCTCCCCCTACTACCACCCGATCCTCCCCCTTCTCTGCGACATGAAGGCGGCAAGCATCGCCATGCCCCGGGCAAATCTTCCGGCGACCCGCTTCCGCCACCCGGAGGACGCCCGGAGCCAGGTGAGTCGGGGCATCGCCCGGTTCCAAGATGTGTTCGGCTTCACCCCGGTGGGTATGTGGCCGTCGGAGGGGTCGGTGAGCGACGAGGCCCTCGCCATCATTGCTGGCTGCGGCATCAAGTGGATCGCCACTGACGAGGAGATCCTCGCCCGGACCCTTCCGGGGGGGCTCGGCCCCGAGCGGGGGGACCTCTACCATCCCTACACCTTCCGCCACGGCGCCCGGGAGCTGAAGGCCTTTTTTCGGGATCATCTCCTCTCGGATTTGATCGGTTTCACCTATTCCTCCTGGGAGACCCACCGGGCGGTGGATGATTTCGTAGGGAGGCTCAGGGGGATCCGGGAGCGGATTCCCGACGCCCGGGTGGTGCCGGTGATCCTGGACGGCGAGAACGCCTGGGAGTACTACCCCGACAACGGCTACGACTTCCTCCGGGGACTCTACACCGCCACCGCCGCCAAGGGGCTTGAGGCGGTTACCTGCTCCGAATTTCTGGCCCGGGAACCGGAACGTCGGGTCATCGAACACATCCACCCCGGCTCTTGGATCAACGCCGACTATGGCATCTGGGTGGGCCATCCGGAGGAGAACCAGGGATGGGACTACCTGGAGCGGGCCCGGGAGGCGGCGGTCACTGCCAACCCGCTGGTGGCCGACCTCATGGCGGTGGGAGGACAGTGGGAGGGGGAGGGGGCCGACGAGGAGCGCATCGCCCGGCTCGTCTGCACCTCCCTCTATGCGGCCGAGGGGAGTGACTGGTTCTGGTGGTACGGCGACGACCACTTCTCCGCCCACAGCGACCGCTTTGACCGCCTCTTCCGCAAGCACCTCATGAACGTCTACCGCCTTCTCGGCCTCGACGTCCCCCGGGAGCTCTACGAACCCATCAAGAAACTCACCCCGGCGGGGCTCGTGCGGGAACCGGCGGCCCTCATCACCCCCACCATCAACGGCAGGGTGGACGACTATTTCGAGTGGCTGGCGGCGGGGCTCGTGGACCTCACCAAGCAGGCATCGGCCATGCACGCCGCCGAAAGCCTTCTCCAGTCCATTTTTTACGGCTATGACCGGGATAACCTCTATATACGCCTTGACGGCCCAACACCGTTGAACCTCGTCATTCAGGAGGGTGATACCCTTCAGCTACACCTGGTCTCCGGGAGCGAGTATCGTCTCGAAATGACTCCGTCCGAGCGGTCTGGCGAGCTCATGGTGAAGGGGGCCAAAGGGTGGAAGAAGGCCAAGGGGCGCTGCCGCTGGGAGATCGGCCCTGTCTGCGAAGCGGCTGTTCCCCTGGGGCCCCTGGGGCTCAAGCCGAAGGGGAAGCTCTTCGCTTTCGTGACCCTCGTCCGCGGAGGCGAAGAGTTTGGCCGCTGGCCCGCCGATTCGCCCCTCGTCCTAGGCTACGCGGGGCCGGAGCTGGATGCGGAGAATTGGCTTATATAACAGGAGCCCCATGAATCTGGAGGAACAATGTCCGAACTAAGATGGGACCCCCTCAAGCAGCACTGGGTGATTATCGCCACGGAACGGGGACGTCGTCCCCGGGATTTCCTCGTGGAGCCCGAGCCCGCCGAGCTGACGAATTGTCCCTTCTGCTACGGCAACGAGGACAAGACTCCCGGCGAGGTGCATGCGGTCCGCCATTCCGGCGGGGCTAATGCCAGCGGCTGGAAGGTGAGGGTGATCCCGAACCGCTTTCCGGTGCTCCGGATAGAAGGGGAGCTCAACAGCCGCGCCTACGGCATCTATGATGTCATGAACGGCATCGGCGCCCACGAGATCATCATCGAGACACCGGACCACAACCGGGGGCTGGCAGAGCTCTCGCCAGCAGAGATCACCGAGGTTCTCAAGGCGTACCGCTCCCGTTTCCTGGACCTGCGCCGGGACACGAGGTTCCGCTACATGGTCCTTTTCAAGAACCACGGCCAGCGGGCCGGCGCGACCCTTTCCCATTCCCATAGCCAGCTCATCGCCGTACCCCTCATCCCCCCGGCGGCAGCCACCGAGCTGCGCGTCTGCCGGGAGCACTACGCCAACAAGGAGCGCTGTCTCTTCTGCGACCTGCTGGACTTCGAGCTCCAGAGCGGCGACCGGATCGTTCGGGAATTCGGCAACTACGTGATCATGACACCCTACGCCTCCTGTTTCCCCTTCGAACTGCGGCTCTACCCGAAGCGCCATTCCCACGACTTCGCCCTGTCCACCGACGGCGAACTGGCCGAACTGGCCGTGGCCCTCAAGGATATGCTCGGCCGGCTCAAGAGCGTCCTCAAGGATCCCCCCTACAACTTCATCCTCCATACCGCGCCCCCACCGCAGCCGCGGCTCGGCAAGCCGGAATTCTGGAGTTCCATCGAATACGACTACCACTGGCACATCGAGCTGGTGCCACGGCTTACCCCCATCGCCGGCTTCGAGTGGGGGACCGGCTTCTACATCAATCCCACCTCGCCGGAGGACGCAGCCACATTCCTCCGGGGGGCTGAGCTGTAAATGCCCGAAGCCTGACATCGCCTATCGACTCTGAGCCGCTGCGAGGCCCGATGATGAAAATCCTTCAGGTTGCATCCGAGGTTGCCCCCCTTGCCAAGACCGGCGGTCTGGCGGACGTGGTCGCCGCTCTCCCCAAGGAGCTCCGGCGGATGGGACACGATGTCCGCGTTGCCATCCCCTTCTACAAGGAGGTGTCGTCGGGGAATCTCCCGGTACGCAAGGCCCGCAAGAGTGCAGAGGTGGAGTTGGGGGGGGAGCTCCACAAGGGGTACCTGCGCCAGACTGCCTTGGGGGAGGTGCCGGTCTACTTGGTCGAAAACCGTGATTTTTTCGGGAGGGACCACCTCTATGGCCCCCCCGAGGGGGACTATCCCGACAATCCCCTGCGCTTCGCCTTCTTCTGCCGCAGCGTGCTCCAGTTCCTGAAGCGGATGGACTTCCGCCCCGACGTGATCCATTGCCACGACTGGCAGTCGGCCCTCATTCCCATCATCCTGAAATACGAACTGGGCCACGACCCGTTCTTCAACCGCACAGCAGTCATCTTCACCATCCACAATCTGGCCTACCAGGGGGTGTTCCCCGCCGACGCCCTCCCGCAGACGGGGCTCGATCCGTCCCTTTTCACCATGGACCGCCTCGAGTTCTACGGTAGCATCAACCTCCTGAAAGGGGCGATCCTTGCCGCCGACGACATCACGACCGTTTCGGAAACCTACTGCCACGAGATACTGAGCCCCGGTCAGGGATGCGGGCTCGAAGGGGTGCTCGAGCGCCGTCAGGCCGACCTTGCCGGCATCCTCAACGGCCTCGACACGGAAGAGTGGAACCCATCCCTGGACCGGCGCATTTTCCGGAATTACTCGTCCAAGTCCCTGGCGGGAAAGGGGGCCGACAAGCGGGAGCTCCAGCGGGAACTGGGGCTCAAGGCGGGAGCGTCGATCCCCATCATCGGCATGGTGGGACGGATCGTGGAGCAGAAGGGGATCGACCTGGTCATCGACCTCCTCCCCCGTTTTGCCGCCGAAGAGCTGCAACTGGTGATTCTGGGCACCGGCGACCTCCGCCTCATGCACCAGCTCCATGAATTCAGGAACAAGGGGGTGAAGAACGTCTCCATCAACCTCGGCTTCAGGGAGCCCCTGGCGCCGAAGATCTACGCCGGATGTGACATGTTTCTCATGCCCTCGCGTTTCGAGCCCTGCGGCCTGAGCCAGCTCATTGCCCTCAGCTACGGCACGGTGCCGATCGTGCGAAGGACCGGTGGCCTTGCCGACACGGTCATCGATGTCACCGCCAATCCCCGGGAAGGGAACGGCTTCTCCTTCACGGAGTTCAGTGCCGATGCATGCTGGGATGCTGTCCAACGGGCACTGGTCGCCTACCGGGACCGGGAGGGGTGGCGCAAGATCATGCGGCGTGGTATGCTCCGTGACGTTTCCTGGCGCAGTGCCGCCGGCAAGTACGAGGAACTCTATCGCACATGTGCGGACAATAGGCGGGGGTAAGGAGATGGGTGACGAGCGCAACGAGTTGGACGAATTGAGCAGGGAGATTCGGAGGGTCATCGAGAACAACCGGAAATTCCTCGACCATGTCATGGACGAGGAGTTTGAACCCGAGGATGCGGAAGAAACAAAGGACGAGGACGTTTTCGAGGAATTGTAGCTCCCGGCCGCTCAACTCGATACTGAACAAAAAAATCCCCCCGGTGGCGGACCTCCGGGGGGATTGTTCGTTCAGCTAAATCAGAGAGTGGCTAGTGCCTAGTGCTTTCCGCCACCCGGCACGTCCTCGCCGCCTGACATGTGGCAGTCGCTGCAGTTGGTCTTGTGGATCTCGTCCCCGATATCCACCGGGTGAACGAACTCCTTCACCTGCTTGCCGGCCGGAATATTCTCCTGGGTCTGGCCGATCATGGTGTGGCACATGTTGCAGTCCTTGGAGATGGTCTTCTTCCCGTCGGTGGACTTGTGCTTGCCGTCGTGGCAGCGGAAGCAGCCGGGGGTGTAGAAGTGGCCGATGTGGTTCGGGTAGGTGTTCCAGGAGACCTTCATCTCGGGGAAGAAGTTCCGGGAGTAGATATCCTTCACCTGGGTCACCGCCTGGTTGATGGCCGCGGCCTTGGTCTTGCTGACCTCTGGGTAATTGGTGGCGTAGTACTCGGGGAGCTTCGCCGCGATGGCGGTAAAGGCCTCTTGCTGGGTCTTGTAGGGCTTCTCCAGAAGTTCAACGCCGACTTTCTTGATGTACGGAAGCGCCGGGTCGATGAGCCCGGAGACGATGTGCTCGTCCATCTCCTGTCCCGGTGACTTGTAGATGTGGGTCGGCCGGTTGTGGCAGTCGGTGCAGTCCATGAGCCGCTTCTTGGCCTTGGCGATCTCATCCCTGGTCAAGGGAGTCTCGGTGCTCATGTACTCCACGAAGGAGCCGTCCTTCTGCTTGACCGCGATGTAGGGGATGTCGAGGCGCTTCTTGTCCCGGGAGATGTAGTAGACCTCGGTGCCGATGTGCCAGTGGATACCCTTGGCATGGGGCGATTTTGGTGCCCCGCCGATGTTGATCAGCATGTTGATCTCGCGGGGGGTGTTCTCCTTGTTCGGGGCGTAGTGATAGAAGACCTTCTGGCGTCCGGCATAGAACTTCTCGGGCCAGTGGCAGTGCTCGCAGGTGTCCCGGGCGGGGCGCAGGTTCTCGATGGGGGTCTCGATGGGGGTCGGATAGCTGTGGGTCGCAACGGCCCATACCTGGCGGAGGCCGGAGATTTTCGCCTTGACGTACCATTCGGCGCCGGGGCCCACGTGACACTCGACGCATTTCACCCGTGCATGGGGAGAGTTCTTCCAGGCCGTGTGTTCGGGAGTCATGACCGTGTGGCAGAGTTCGCCGCAGAAGGTGGTCGACTCGGTGAACTCAAAGCCGAGGATCGACGCCACCGACACGATCAGGACGAAGATGACGCTCGCCAGGACGAAGAAAATGGCGAGTTTGCGCTTGTGGGGATCGTTGAAATCCATCCGGGGGTAGGGGGGGATTTCTTCATCCTCCTTGCGCCGACGGTTCCGGACCATCCACGCGCCGACCGGGACCAGGATGAGCCCGAAGATGAGCATCCCCGGGAAGGCGAAGTAAGTCAGAAGTCCGATGTAGGGGTGTTCGACCCCGGTGATCATCTCCATCGCGAGGAATGCGATGATGAGACCGGTTCCCACGAACGCCAGGAGCAGACCGATGAGGCTGATCGGGTTCCAGAGATAACCTGCCGTCTTGCGCAAAGCCATACCTTTTCCTCCAAATAAAACGCTTTTTTGTTGTGGAATGGTTTATCGTGTTGACACAACCGAATCCAAAGCTCTTAACCTTACCGTCAGACTTGGCAGTTTGTCAAACCTAAAAAAATTGCGTTGAATAAAAGCCTTGCCGGACCGGAGAGAGTATAGAATCGAATGCAGGGTCTGGCTTATGAGTGAATTCTTAAAATGGTGGTTTGCTGTGTGGTGCCTCCCTTGACAGATTGGGCGGATTTTGCTATTTTATCAAGCTCTTGATGCCGCCGTGAATGGGCGCTTCGCAAGGCCCTATCCCCGTATCAGTTTCGATTCCTTCTTCCCGAGGAGACATTATGGCAAAGAAGCTTTTTATCCCCGGACCGGTTGAGGTCCATCCCGATATCCTTCAGGCAATGGCGACCCCCATGGTCGGCCACCGGATGGCGGAGTACGCAACTCTCCATGGCAGGGTGACGACGGGGCTCAAAAAGCTCCTCGCAACCGAGGCGAAGGTTTTTCTCTCGACTTCCAGCGCCTTCGGCGCCATGGAAGGTGCGGTGCGCAACCTGGTGGCAGGGCGCTGCGTCAACTTCTGCAACGGCGCTTTTTCCGACAAGTGGCACGATGTGACGCGCCGTTGCGGCAAAGAGGCCGATGCGGTCAAGGTGGAGTGGGGAAAGCCGATCACCGCGGAGCTGGTTGACGAGGCACTGGCCACGGGAAAATACGACAGCCTTACCCTTATCCACAACGAAACCTCCACCGGCGTCATGTCTCCCCTGCCGGAGATCGCCGCGGTGCTTCGCAAGTACCCTGATGTGGTATCCATCATCGACACCGTCTCTTCCATGAGCGCCCTCCCGATTCCGGTGGACGAATTCGGCATCGACTGCTGCATTTTCGGCGTTCAGAAGGCCTTTGCCCTTCCTCCCGGCCTTGCTGTATTTACGGCGAGCGAAAAAGCCCTTGCCCGGGCCCGCACCGTCGAGGGGCGTGGATACTACTTCGATTTTCTCGAATTCGAGGCAAACGACGCCAAGAACAATACTCCCTCAACCCCGTGCATTTCGCTTATCTATGCCATGGACAAGCAACTGGAGCGGATGTTCGCCGAGGGGTTCGAACAACGCTGGGCCCGGCATCGAGCCCTGGCCGACCTCGTGCGGGGGTGGGTGTCGGACCGCGGTTACGGTTTCTTCGCCGAAGAGGCCTACCGTTCCATGACCCTTACCTGCGCCGTAAACTCCCGTGGCACCGATCTTGCTAGTCTCAAAAAGATGCTTGGCGAGCGAGGCTTCGCCTTTGATGATGGCTATGGCAAGATCAAGGGGAAGACCTTCCGGATTCCCCACATGGGAGATATGCAGCGTTCCGACCTGGAGGAGTTCCTTGCTGTGATTGATGAATGCCTCGCCGTGCTCGGCTAATGAATTTTGTGCGACGCCCTGACTTTTCCTCACCTCCTGCTATACTGTGCTGTGATGAACGAGCCGCTCTCTTCCCCCTGCCCGCGGGGAGATTCGGTAAAAAGGAGAAAGAACGATGAAATGTCCCAATTGCGGCAATAGAACTTCGGTGGAGATCGATATTCATTCCGAGGGGTTCACTGCAGAGGAGTCTCCCGTCAAGGAGTGCGGGGAGTGCGGCCTCGTCTGGCGCGTCCGGATCGTTAAGGGAGAACCCGAGATCGATATCATCAAAGCCGGGAAAAAGGGGAAATAGAAAAAGCCTCCCCGTGAAGAGAGGCTTCTTTCCGAGCTGGCCGGCATTGCCGGTCCGTCGTCAGACCTCCTCGAACATCTCCTTGCCAGCTCCGCAGAGGGGGCAGACCCAGCTGTCGGGCAGGTCTTCGAAGGGAGTTCCCGGGGCGATGCCGTTTTCCGGGTCCCCCGCCGCCGGGTCGTAAATGTACTGGCAGATCGTGCATCTCCATGATTGCATGGTGTTCAGTCTCCTCTCTTTTTTTGTTTTGCTGCTACTCCTTCCAACTGATTGCCTGTACCGGACAGCCATCGATGGCCTGCTGGATTTCCTGCTCCGAGGCCCCTGCCGGATCGTAGGCTTCCGATTTGCCGTTTTCGGCGAACCGGAACACGCCGGGGCAGACCGACACGCAGAGTCCGCAGCTTATGCACGCTTCCTGATCCACCCATGGTCTTCGTGCCATTGACATTTCCCTCCTTTGGAATTCCCGATGTCCCCAATTGTAGCAATGCCGATACTGCTGTCAATGCACGGCGCACGTTCACCGGGAAGAGTTTTTGCCTTCTAACATCCCGGTTTTTCTGGTTTTTACTGGTACTTGATATTTTCTTGTGATAGTAAAGGTGTCAGTTTCTCTATCTGGGCAAAACCATAATCCACCATGGAGGTGACGACCGTGAGACTGAACGACATAACCAGAGGCACCGGGCTCGAGGAGCATGGGATTACCAACGCGAACCTCATCTACTGGACTCCCCCGACTGCCGTGCTCTACGAGCAGATCGTGAAGCGGGGCGAGGGGCTCGTGACCCATCTGGGTGCCGTTGCGGTGAAGACCGGCCATTACACCGGCCGGGCAGCCAACGAGAAGTTCATTGTCGATGAGCCCTCCAGCCATGACCACATCGCCTGGGGCAAGGTGAACCAGCCCTTCGACTCCGCCAGATTCGACGCCCTCTTCGGCCGGATGCTGGCCTATCTCCACGGCAAGGACATTTTCGTTCAGGAGTGCTTTGCGGGGTGCAGCCCCGACCACCGGCTCCCGGTCAGGGTTATCACCGAGCGTGCCTGGCACTCTCTCTTCGCCCGCAACATGTTCGTGCGGGCAACCCCCGAGGAACTGGTCGGCTTCAAGCCGGGCTTCACGGTCATCGACCTCCCCGCTTTCCACGCCATCCCCTCCGTGGACGGCACCAACACCGAGACCTTCATCATCGTCAACTTCGAGAAGAAGCTCATCATCATCGGCGGCACCAGCTATGCCGGCGAGATCAAGAAATCCATCTTCACCATCCTCAACTACCTCCTTCCCCAGCACAAGAATGTCCTCTCCATGCACTGCTCCGCCAACGTGGGGGAGAAGGACGACGTGGCGGTCTTCTTTGGCCTTTCCGGCACCGGCAAGACCACCCTCTCCGCCGACCCCCGGCGTCGGCTCATCGGCGACGACGAGCACGGCTGGGACAACAGCGGCGTCTTCAATTTCGAGGGGGGATGTTATGCCAAGATCATCAATCTCTCTCCCGAGGCCGAGCCGGAGATCTACCAGACCACGCGGCGCTTCGGAACGATACTGGAAAACGTGGCCATCGACACCGTGAGCCGGCGCATCGACCTGAACGACGACTCCTTCACCGAGAATACCCGGGCCTCCTACCCCATCACCCACATCCCGAACATCGTGAAATCGGGGATGGGAGGACATCCGACCAATATCATCATGCTCACCTGCGACGCCTTCGGGGTCCTTCCCCCCATCGCCCGGCTCACCCCTGACCAGGCCATGTACCACTTCCTCTCGGGCTACACCGCCAAGGTGGCGGGCACCGAGGCAGGAATTACCGAGCCCCAGGCGGCCTTTTCCGCCTGCTTCGGCGCCCCCTTCATGGCGCTCCACCCATCGGTCTACGCCAAGCTTCTCGGTGAGAAGATAGCCCGGCACGGGGTCAGCTGCTGGCTCGTGAACACCGGCTGGAGCGGCGGCCCCTACGGCGTAGGCTCCCGCATGAAGATCGCCTACTCCCGTGCCCTGGTCAACGCCGCCATTGACGGGACCCTCAATGCCGGGACCTTCTCGAAGGACCAGTTCTTCGGCCTTGACATCCCCACCGCCTGCCCCGGTGTCCCGCCGGAGGTTCTCAATCCGAAGAACACCTGGGCCGACAAAACAAAGTACGACCAAACCGCCACCATGCTCGTGGAGCGCTTCCGCAAGAACTTCGAGCAGTATCGCTCCTATGTTTCAGCCGGAGTGGCAGAGGTCATGTAGGATTTTTAGCGCGCGAGGTAAGGGTGAACGAAAAAAGGCTCCCGGGGAGGGGGCCTTTTTTCTTGAGTACTAAAGCAAAATGCACTGCACTATTGTAAAACGATATTTTATTTGCTACAGTGCGCGGCAACGGTTTAGCGCGTTATCTATCTTACGGCGGGGAGTTCCCATGGCACAGACGTTTGATTTTACCCGGTTGCGCAAGCTTACGGTTATCCACGGATTCGTCCAGGTTTTTCTCCTGATCCTCCTTGCCGGCATGTCCTTCGTGCTCCTGGGGAAGGTTCCTTCCCAGGTCTTCATGAACAGCATCATCCGGGTGGTGGTGATCCAGCTGATTCTCTTCTACCCCGTTTACAAGTTCGCCCTCGGCGATGCCCAGCGGGAGGTTTCTTCGGCAGCCATGGGGCTTACCGCCGACGAGCAGCAGGCATTGCGTCGCAAGCGGGTCTTCAGCGACATCCTGAAGGGCGCCCTGATCATCTTCTTCTTCACCTTTACCCTGAGGGCCCCAAGCGCGCCCCAGATCCAGTTCATGATCCTGGCCGTGTTCCTCCTTTCCTACCTCACCTACTTCCAGTGCTTCAACTACGCCGCGAAAAAGCTCATGAAGGCGAAGAGCTGAAAAACCGCTCCATCTCCCCGAAGACCTCCCCGCTGCCGCCGTCCGCAAGCCGCACCGGCGGCAGCGACCGGAGGAAAAACCTCCCGTAGTTCTTGGAAAGGACCCGGCTGTCGAGGATCAGGACCGCTCCCCGGTCCTCCCGGCTCCGGATCAGCCTCCCGAATCCCTGCTTGAACTTGATGACCGCCTGGGGGACTGTGTACTCCATGAAGGGGTCCCCTCCCCGGAGGGCGATGTGGTCGGCCCGGGCCTCCAGGATCGGCTCCGTAGGCACCCGGAAGGGGAGCCGTGTGATGACCACAAGCTCCAGTGCCTTCCCTTGCACGTCGACTCCCTCCCAGAAGGAGTCGGTGCCGAAGAGGACCGCGTTGGGCTCCGTGCGGAACCGTGCCAGGAGGTGGTGCCGGTTGATCTCCCCCTGGCGCATGGGGTTAAGGCCCCGGCGCCGCAGCGCCTCCGCCATCCTGCCGTGGATGCGGGAGAGGAGGTCGTAGGAGGTGAAGAGAACGAAGGCGTGGCCGTTGGAGATGGCGAGCCCCCGGTGGAGGGCCACCTCCAGGGCTTCCTGGAACCCCCTTGTCGTGGGCTCGGGAAGGTCGGCGGGAATACCGACGAAGGCCTGGCGCTCGTAGTCGAAGGGGGAGGCGAGGAGGAGCTCCGTTACCCGTCCCCGGTCCAGAAGGGCGATGCCGGTTCGCCCTTCCAGGTAGTCGAAGGTCTCCCCCACCGCCAGGGTGGCCGAGGTGACCACCACGGTCCGGAAGGCGTCGAAGACGGTCCGCTTGAGGGAGGCGGCCACCTCCAGCGGGGAGGCGCAGAGCCGCACCGCCATCCCCTTGGCCCCTTTTTTCACCTCGAACCAGCGGCAGACTTCGCCGTCCCGGCCGATGAAGAAGAGGAGGTCGGCGGCCAGGGCTTCGAGGCGCCCCGTCACCCCCCGAAGATCCACGAGGAGCCCGGATAGCTTTTCCTGGACCGCTTCCGGGAGCCGCCCGCACCCGGTGAGGAATTCCTTCAGCTCCCGCACGAACGCGTTCAAGTCCGCGGCCAGTTCCCGGGCCTCGTCGTCGGTTTCCTGCCAGAGTTTCGAGCCGAAGAGGGACGGGGTGACCCGGAGCTTCCGCTCGCCGTTTTCCGGTCCCTTCCCCTTCAGGTGGGCCAGGAGGGCGAGGCCAATGACGTCCATGGCCCGTACCGCCCCGGCAGCCAGTTCCTGGGTGCGGGCGATGAGCTTTTCCTCCAGCCGTTCGGCCAGGTCCCGGTAGAGGTCGTCCAGCTCCACCGGCACCTCGCGGGAAAGCTGGGCCGAGAGCTGGGGGAGGAGCCCCCGCTGGGCCTTGCGGGGGTTCTGGAGGCGCCCCAGGAGCTTCAGAATTCCCTGGCGGGAGACCTGGGAGGAGAGGTGCCCGGTGGCCACGTCCTCCAGGTGATGCCCTTCATCCACCATGAGCCGCTCGAAGGGGGGGAGGATGGCGGTGGAGCGGTAGCCGGTCTCCTGGCGCAGGGCCACGTCGGCCATGAGGAGCGCATGGTTCACCACGAGGACGTCGGCGCTGGCCGCCTGGCGCCTTGCACCGTAGAAGAAGCAGCGGGCGTAGAAGGGGCACTTGATCCGGTTGCACTGGTCGGCCTCGCAGGCCACCTCCTCCCAGGTCTCCGGCTTGGGGATGAAGGAGAGGTCGCTGCGGCATCCCTCGGCCGTCTTTTCGCTCCAGGCGACGATCGCCTCCAGTTCCCCGGCCGCCGGGTCGTCGGCGAAGAGGGATGGTTCGCTTTTGATTCCGGCTAGCTTCCGGAGGCAGAGGTAGTTGGAGCGCCCCTTCACGAGGACTGCCCGGAACTGGACCCCGGCGTGGCGCTGGAGGAAGGGAATGTCCTTCTTGATGAGCTGTTCCTGGAGGTTGATGGTGTTGGTGGAGACGACGATCCGCTCCTTGTTGCGGATGGCCCAGAGGACCGCCGGCACCAGGTAGGCGAGGGACTTGCCGGTGCCGGTGCCGGCCTCGATGACCGCCACCCGGTCGTCGTTGAAGGCTTCGGTCACGGCGAAGGCCATCCGGAGTTGCTCTTCCCGGTGCTCGTAACCGGGGAGATTGGCGGCCAGGACCCCGGCCGGGGCGAAGATCCGTTCGATCTCGGGGAAAGTGAGCCGCTCCGTCTCCCGCCGGGCAAAGGGGGCCACCGCCTGGTAGCACCGCTCCACGGCGTTGTCCACGATGGAGAAGCCGACCCCCTGGTTTCCCAGGAGCGACGCGATCTCGATGTCGGCCTGGGAGGGGTCGAGGTTCCCCGAGGGGTGGTTGTGGATCACCACGTCGCCGAAGCTGGTGGCGATCATGATGGCTGCCACTGCGTCCCGGTTCCCCCGGGCCAGGGGCTCCACCTCGGTGACGATCCGGTTCTCGTCGGTGCGCCCCAGGAAGAAGACTTCGTTTCCCGCCGCCGCCGCCGCGATGGCGGCCCGCATGTCGAGGATGGCCTGCTCTGAAAAGTACCGCTTCATCCGGGGGAGGATAACGGGTTTGACGGGAGCCGGCAACGAAAAAAGGGGCGGATCGCTCCGCCCCCTGTTCCGGCCGATGTGGCCAATCAGGTTACTTCTTGTGGCACTCGCCGCACTTGGTGGGGCCGGCCTTCTTCTGCTCGTGGCACCCTTTGCACGTCTTGTGGGCCCAGTCCTTGCCGAACCCTTCGATCTTGCCTGCGCCCTTCTCGTGGCATGCCTTACAGCTTCCCGCCACCTGCTGGTGCTTCTTGTGGTCGAAGCTCACGTTGCCGTTCTTGGCGGGGAAGGTGAGGGTGTCGGCCGCCATGGCCGCCCCGGCGGCAAAGATGGTGAGGGCTACTGCTGCAATCAGTTGCTTCATGGTACATCTCCTTTCGGTGTGTGGTGGTGTAACCGCATGGGTTCATTGTATGGGATATCCCATGCCTCTGGTATCGATATCGGCCGGAATGTGACCCGATGTCGGGTCGTCATGGACAAAAAATCAGCGAGTTAGCCACCTCCGTGACATCCCTTGCAGAGGACCGGTCCCCTCTTCATGGCTTCGTGGCACCCTTTGCATCCCTTGCCGTGGGCCAGCACCTTGTCGAAGCCGTCGATCTTTCCCGGTCCCTTTTCGTGACATCCTCGGCACTGGCCCAGGGCATCCTGGTGCTTCTTGTGGGGGAAGCTCACCTGGCCGATCCGGTTCGGAAAGGTAATGGTCTCGATGGCGCTGGCGGTTCCGGCACCGACGATCAGGATCGCCACCGCAACTGCGACATGAACTTTACACTCCATCGCGTCAGCTCCTTAGGGAAGGCTTTGCTCAGGGCATTACCCCGGGACGGGAATCCGTCTTGCAAGTTTCTTGCCCGCGATTGAGCACGTGGCGTCTGAACGCAAAATGCTTCCGTGACTTTCGGAAAACCTGCTACAATGCCACCCCATGGAAACCCAGGACGAAAAGAGTGAACGCGAACGGAGTGTGTCCCCGATCGTCGCCATCGACGGTACGGCCATTAAAAGGATACGCGAAGCCAAGAAACTGACCCAGCTCTACGTGGCGAGCGTGGTGGGAGTCACCACCGACACCATCTCCCGGTGGGAGAACAACCGCTACCCCACCATCAAGCGCGACAACGCCGAGAAGGTGGCAACGGCGCTGGAGGTTTCCCTTGAGGAAATTCTCAAGCCGGAGCCGGTTACCGAACCGGAACCGGAGCCGGAAGCCGTTCCCATGCTTCAGCCGCCGCGGAAACAGCGTCTGGCGCCCCTTGTCCTCGCCGCGGGGCTTGGCACCCTCCTGGTGGCCTTGATTGTCGGGGCCGTCCTCTCGCGCCGGGGCGCCGCCGAGCTGGTGGCGACCAGGGTCCTCCCTTCCTTTGGAGCGCCGGGACAGCTCGTTCCGGTTCAGGTGAAGGTGGACCGGCGCGACGGCGAGAAGAGCGGATTTATCGTCAAGGAGCGGATTCCTGCCGGCTGGCGGTTTGTCGCCTCTAATCCCCCGGTGGCCGGAGAGGCGGGGGAACGGGAGGTGAAATGGCTCATCCCCCCCGGCGGTACCGGGCCTGTCACCATTTCCTATACCCTCTCGGCGCCCCGGACGCTTCCCTTGGGGAGCCAGGCCGATTTCGGCGGCGAGGTTATCCTGAGCCACGGGAAGGCAACCCGCAGGGGGATCATCGGCGGTCCGGCGCGGATTGCCGTCAACGGCCGCCACTGGGCCGACACCAACGGCGACGGCAGGATCGACGACAACGAGATCATGCCCGCCTACTACCTGAGTGAGGAGATGAAAGGGCTCGGCCTTGAGTGGAAGACCATCGAGGCCATCTGGAGCGGCGCGGGGTACACATGGAACGATAAGCTGAAGGTCTTCGAGGTGGTCAAGTGACCGAGCGGCGCTACACCGCCTTTGCCGATGAGCTGCGCCGTGTCTTCGGCTGCCGGGTCCAGCGGATCTCGGTGGATGCCGGCTTCACCTGTCCCAATCGGGACGGCACCGCCGGCACCGGCGGGTGCATCTTTTGCGGCGGCAAGGGCTCCGGTTCCTTCGGCATCAGGCCAGAGCTCTCCGTCACCCATCAGCTCCTCCACGGGAAGGATTTCCTCGCCCGCCGCTACGGCGCGGCGAAATTTCTCGCCTACTTCCAGGCCTACTCCAACACCTACGCCCCCGTGGAGCGGCTCCGCCTCCTCTACGACGAGGCCTTGGCAGTGCCCGACGTGGCCGGCCTCATCGTCGGCACCCGCCCCGACTGCCTTCCGTCCGAGGTTCTCGATCTCCTGGCCGGGTACGCCCGGCGCACCTATTTCTGGCTGGAGTTGGGTCTTCAATCCCCCCTGGATCGAACCCTTATCTCCCTCAACCGGGGGCACGATTTCGCTTCCTTTGTTGACGCCGTGGCCCGGAGCCGGGAGCGGGGAATCCGGGTCTGCGCCCATGTTATCCTGGGGCTGCCGGGGGAGTCGCGGGAGGAGATGGTGGCAACTGCTGAGATCCTGAACGGCCTCGGTGTGGAGGGGGTGAAGCTCCACCAGCTCCACGTGATGAAGGGGACAGTGCTTGAGGAGATGTACCGGCAAGGAGAGGGGAGGTGTCTGGAGCGGGACGCCTACGTGGATATCGTCTGCGATTTCCTGGCACGGCTCGATCCCCGCATCGTCATCCATCGCCTCGTGGGGGATGCCCCCGCCGACCAGCTGGTGGCGCCGGATTGGTCCTTGCGCAAGGGGGAGGTGCTCGATGCCGTGGATGCCGAATTGGAGCGGCGGGGGACGCGGCAGGGGGCGGTTATGCGGGATCGTGGAAGGATGGCCTAGAAGGGATACCCCAGCCCCACGAAGACCGCCGGGCCGTCGCTACCGACGCCGATGTCGACCCGGCCCACGATGTTGGGGCGGACCACGGCCCGGAAACCGATGCCGGGGTTGAACTCGAAGTTTTTGCTTCTGGCTTGGTCCAGGGACTCCATGACCGCCCCCAGGTCGATGAAGGGAGCCACTTCCCAGTCGGTGTTTACGTCGAAGACGCTCCAGCGGAAGAGGCGGATCCGCTCCTCCAGGTTGCAGAGGAAGTAGCTGGAATCGATGAAGCGGTTGCGCCCGTACCCCCGCAGGGTGGACTCGCCGCCGAGGATACTCCGCTCCAGGAAGGGAACGTCGCTCCCCAGGGTCTGGCTGTAGGCAACCCGCGCCACGGTGATGTAACGGGCTTCCTTTAGGGGGAAATACCCTTTGAGCTCTGCCTCGTAGTGGCGGTAGCTGGCGTCGCTTCCAAGGAACTCCGCGCTTCCTTCGATGGAGGCTTTGGCGTAGAGCCCCCGGGTGGGCATGTCGCGGGAATCGAGGGTGCTGTAGATGAGGGAGAGCTTCTGGGCATGGGCGGTGAAACCGTTGATTCCCGGCACCTGGCCCTCGGTGAAGCGGTCGCGGATGGAGGGGAGTTTTGAGACGGCGCCGCGCCTGATGGCGACCTGACGGAAACGCTCGCCGACGACCAGTTGGAGGTGGTCGATGATGTCGTAGCCGACCCCCAGGGTGAAGCCGTATTCCTTGTCGGCGTAGTTGGTCTCGTCCTCTTTTCTGCTGTCCGACTGGAAGCCGAAGAACCGGGCCGAGCCGTCGGTGAAGTTGTAGACAAAGGCGTTGGTCTCCAGCTTGCCGTCAAGAAAGGTCTTGTCCCGGAGCCTGACTTCGTAGTCCTCGTTGATGTTGGTCGACTTGGAGAGGTTGAACTCCCAGTTCCGGTTGGGGAGCGGAAAGAAGGCCCCGTAGAGGGAGAAGGTGGTGCCGAAGTTCGCGTTGTAGTTCACCTGGGGGGCGATGAGGGTGTTCACCTCGTCCCGGGCGTTATGGAGGAGAAAGGCGGTCAGCCCGCCGAGGATGGCCCCCTCGTTGGGGCTCGTGGCAATGACCGGCAGGGGAATGGTAACCACCTTGACCGGGTCGCCGAAGCTCGCGTCGGTGATGGGGTAGGGGAGCTTCTCCCGGGGGACCATGGTGGTGCAGGCCGCCAGGAGGGACGTGCCGAGTATGAGCAGAAGGAGGACTATGCGTTGCATCGGGCGGTCTTTCTTTCTGGAATCGTGAGAGACGACCCGAAAGAATAACGGGTTTTCCCCTCTCGGGCAACACAAAAGACCGCACCACCGCCATGTCACGGTTTCCCGTCGCGCCCCTCCTCGTGCTCCAGCCAGTAGAGCCAGGCGAGCAGCTCCGCCACCGCCCGGTAGAGTTCCGGAGGGATGTAGTGGTCGATGTCCACCTGCATGAGCTGGCTCACAAGGGCCGGCGACTCGTGGACGAACACACCGGCCTCCCGGGCGCAGGCGATGATCGCCTCGGCGGTCACCCCGTGCCCCTTTGCCACCACCTGCGGCGCATACTGCCCCTCCCGGTAGGAGAGGGCCACCGCCTTTTTTTCCCGCTCACTGTGATCCATCTCTCACCGTAAAGCCGCCGAGCCGCAGCCCTGCGGCGCCGAACCGCTCCTCAAGGCCATTCTGTCCTGCCGCGAGAATCTCCGCCGTCCGTCCGTCTTCCGCAACCAGGGTCACACCGATCCCCTCCTTTCCTGCACGGAGGGTTGCCCGGATAGCCCCCAGGCTTGGCAGCTCCACGGCCACCTCGGTCAGCCACGACCGCTCCCCCTTACCCCCTTCCGCCTCCCGCTCCTCCACCTTCCACTCCATGTCCTGGCCGGGCCAGGCCTGGCCGAACCAGGTGAAGACGCCGGTGGTGAGGGTGGAGAGCTGCTCCTTGATGATGGGGATGGTCTGGGACTCAATGCCTGCGGGAGGTGGTGGCTCCGCCAGCCGGCCCTGTGTCTCCCGGCTGGTTGGCGCGGTCTCTCCGGGGATCGCGGCTCGTGCTCCTCCCTCCGGCGTTCCGGGGAGGGGGGAAGGAGAGGAAAACCTGCCGGGGGATGTGGCTGGTGCTCCGTCCCGAAGGAGGGACTGTGGGTGGCCTTCTGCCTGCGGACGTGCGTTCGGGGATGATGCCGGGGCGGGGTGCCCGAATTCCGCAGGGCTCGGGACAACGGCGTCCCGCGGTTGAGGGGGCTGCCCCCCCTGGGGAACCGTCACTGCAGGCTGTGGGACGGGAACCTCTCCAACGGATTTTGGCAGGGGGGCTCCGGTCGGTGCTGCTGCATTTTGCGGGGCGGCCGGCGGTGCGTCGACGGTCTTGGGGTCCGGTGAGATCGTGGCCATGCCTCCCTGCTGAGGCTCCGCGGGGAGATGTGCAGGCGGTTCACCTGGCCGCCCCGGGGCTGGGGACTGGTTCTGGGGCGAAATAGCCGCTTGGGGAAGGGGGTCCCGGGATGCGGCTGGGGGCGTCTGGCCCCCCTTCGGGGTGCCGGTGGCGGCGTCGGGAGGGGGAGGAGTTTCCCCCTGTCGGGGTGCGGTGTCCGGTGCGGCGTTTCCTGGTGCGGACGGACTTTCTTCTGCAATGGTTCGTGGGGGGGCTGGAGTGATGCCTTCCTCAAGAGGTAGTCCCGGCGTCACAGCGGGAGGCACCGGCGCCGGCGGTGTCTCGCCGGGCGAAACCCGGACTCCCTGAAGTGTCGGGCTTGCCCCATTTCCCTCGGCCGGGAGGCGGCCGGCAAGGGGGGAGAGCTGGCCCTGGGGCTCCCGGAGGAGGTCGGTAAGGGGATGTTCCCCTTGTACCCACTGGGCCAGGTGGGATTCGTAGAAAACACCGCTCCGGGTGAGGACGTTCTTCAGCCCTTCGGCCAGAAGGGCTGTGTCCCGTGGGGGAGTTGAGATCACGAGGGAAGGGCGGGGGAGAGGGCTCGCGGCCGGCGTGCCGCCGGTCCCTTGGGCCAGGGTGTTGAGCCAGCGCCCCGTGTCGCTGATCTGGACGGGCGTCGCGGAATTGCCCGACTTCGACAGGGAAAAGACAAGCCGGGGCTCGTCGGTGACGTAGGTGAGCTCCACTGCCTGACCCGGTTGGAGGTTGAGGGGGAGCTCCATGTGAAGGAGCTCGTTGGCGATTCTCACCAAGTAGCGGCTGTTGGCGAAATTCGCCATGACCTCGCCGTGGACCATCTGTCCCGGCGTGAGGTTGAGGGGGGTGAGGGACTGCCAGGTGGCCTCCACCAGGGAACCGGTGGTGTCCTTGAGGAGGGCCTGGGCAATCCGGGCTATGTCCTGGGTGATGATCATGTCATACGTATCGGCCGAAACCGGTAAACCTTGAGCAGGGGACCCCGGTCCCGCCCGTTATCCCCATGCAATGCTCCCCTGCTCGTAGACCGGCCCCAGCTTCGGGTGGCGGGGCATGACCCGCACCATGAAGCCGTGCCTGCCGCAGAAGCGGCTCTCGATCTCGCCGTGGAAGCGGTGGGTGCCGTCCTCTGTCGCTTCTTCCCACGTAAGGGGAACCAGTTCCCCGCCGACGATGTTCCCCCGGGAGTCCAGGACCCCGCAGTAGAGGTCCGCGGAAAGCTGGTCGGGGGGGATGTCGCCGAGGATAATGTTCACCGTCACCGGGATTACCGTCCCCAACGGGACCTCGGCAGGAGCCTTGGCTTCGATCCCCGCGATCCTTACCTGGTGCCAGGTGTGGCGGATATCCCCCTTCCAGCTGGCGAGATCCACTGCCAGGGCCAGGCCGTCCGCCGAGAGCATCTCCCAATGGGCGAAGGAGGGACGGTACATGGTCCTGGTGTACTCCTGAACCATCCGCTCGGTGCTGAAGAGGGGGCAGAGGGTCTGGAGGCTTGCCTTCATGAAGGCAAGCCAGCCGCGGGGAATGCCGTCGGCGCCCCGGTCGTAGAAGAGGGGGACCACTTCCTTTTCCAGCAGGTCGTAGATGGCCCGCCCCTCTACCTCGTTCTGGTAATCCAGGTCGTCGTAGACCTCTCCCTTGCCGATGGCCCAGCCGTTGTTCCCCTGGTACCCCTCGGGCCACCAGCCGTCGAGGATGCTCATGTTGAGACCGCCGTTGAAGGCCACCTTCATGCCGCTGGTGCCGCTGGCCTCCAGGGGGCGGCGGGGGGTGTTGAGCCAGACGTCGACCCCCTGGACCAGGTGCCGGGCCACGGCCATGTCGTAGTCCTCGATGAAGACGATCCGTCCCCGGAACCGGCTGTCGAGGGAATGCTGGAAAATCTCCCGGATCAGTTCCTTCCCCTCGGTGTCGTGGGGGTGGGCCTTTCCGGCGAAGATGATCTGCACCGGCCGGTCGGTGCTCCCCAGGATTTTTTCCAGTCGCGCCAGGTCCCGGAAGAGGAGGGTCCCCCGCTTGTAGGTGGCGAAGCGGCGGGCAAAACCGATGGTGAGAGCTTCCGGGTCAAGGACCTCGTCGGCCTGGGCGATCTCCTTGGCGGTGGCCCCCACCTGCTTCAGGTGGTCCTTGAGGCGGCGGCGGGCAAAGAGGACGAGCCGCTCGCGGCACCGCTCATGGGTCCTCCAGAGCTCCGATTCGGGGATATGGGCGACCCGCTTCCAGAGGAGAGGGTCCGTGGGGTCTTCCCGCCAGCGGTTCCCCAGGTAGCGGGTGAGGAGCCCTGCCATCTCGTTGGAGAGCCAGGTCTTGGTGTGGACCCCGTTGGTGACCGAGGTGATGGGTATATGCTCGTCGGGGAGTTCGGGCCAGAGGTTCTTCCACATGAGCCGCGACACTTCGCCATGGAGCTGGGAGACGCCGTTGGCATGGTCGGCCAGCTTGAGGGCCAGCACCGCCATGCAGAACGCTTCGTGGGAGTTCTTGGGGTTGATCCGCCCCAGGGCCAGGAACTCGTCCCGGGAGAGGCCCAGGAAACGGTAGTAGCGCCCCAGGTACTTCTCCAGGAGATCGGGGGGAAAGTGGTCGATGCCGGCATCCACCGGCGTGTGGGTGGTGAAGACGTTGCCGGCCCGCACCCCCTCCATGGCCTCGGCGAAGCGGATGCCGTGCTCCTCCATGAGGAGGCGGGTCCGCTCCAGGGCCAGAAACGCAGCGTGCCCCTCGTTCATGTGGCAGACGTTGGGGGTGATCCCCAGGAGGTGGAGGGCCCGGATGCCGCCGATCCCCAGGAGGATTTCCTGACGGATCCGCATCTCCAGGTCGCCGCCGTAGAGCTGGGCAGTGATCTCCCGGTCCTCGGGGGCGTTCTCCTCCAGGTTCGTGTCCAGGAGGTAGAGGGGGACCCGTCCCACCTGGACCCGCCAGATGTGGGCCGTCACCTTGCGGCTCGGCATGTTGAGCTCCACGGCCAGGGGGGCGCCGGAAGCGTCCCGCTCCAGGGTGAGCGGGAGGTTGTAGAAGTCGTTTTCGGGGTAGAGCTCCTGCTGCCACCCCTCGATGTTCAGGTACTGGCGGAAGTAACCCTGCCGGTAGAGGAGTCCGACTCCCACCAGGGGAATCCCCAGGTCGCTGGCTGACTTCAAGTGGTCGCCGGCCAGGATTCCGAGTCCCCCCGAATAGGTGGGGAGCGACTCGTGGATGCCGAATTCCATGGAAAAGTAGGCGACGCTCATGGGTCTGCCGCCGTTGCAGGTCCGCTCGAACCAGGTCCTGGCCGAGAGGTATTCCCGGAACTTTTCGTCCACCTGCTTCAGTTGGGACATGAACCCCTCGTCGGTGGTGAGCTTGTCGAGGGTGGTCTGCTGAAGGATGCCGAGCATCTCCACGGGGTTGTGGCGGGTCTGCTGCCAGAGGTCGATGTCGAGCCGTTTGAAAAGCTCCACCGCCTCGGGCTCCCAGGTCCACCAAAGGTTGTAGGCGATGGTCTGGAGTCTGGCCAGTTCGCCGGTCAGCGAAGGGACAACGGTAAAGCGGTGCATTCCCTTGGTGAAATCCATGACCCCTCCTAATCCCCATTCCCCGGTTTTTCGATACCGAACTTCTCCAGCCGGTACTGGAGCGTCTTGTAGCTCATGCCCAGAAGCGGGGCCGCCTTGGCGATGACCCAGTCGGCCCGTTCCATGGCCTTGATGATGAGGTTGCGCTCCAGCTCATCGAACTGGATTCCGTCGGGGGGAAGCTCGAAGGGAATCCACCCCGCCCGGGAGAGCCCCTCGGTGATCTCGGCCGGCAGATCCTCGGGCTGGATCAGGTCGCTCTCGGCCATGAGCGCCCCCCGTTCGATGACCGATTCCAGCTGCCGGACGTTGCCGGGCCAGCTGTAGTCCATGATGAGCTTCAGGGCCGGCTTGGCGATCCCCCTGACGGTGACTCCCGTCTGGGCACCGCACTTTTTCACGAAGAAATCGGCCAAGGCCGCGATGTCGCTTCCCCGTTCCCGCAGCGGGGGAAGGGTGATCCGGATCACGTTCAGGCGGTAGAAGAGGTCCTCCCGGAATCCTCCCCGCCTGATCTCCGCCTCCAGGTCCCTGTTGGTGGCGGAGATGATCCGCACGTCCACGGGGATGTTCACCTTTCCCCCAACCCGGCGGATCTCCTTCGACTGGATGGCCCGCAGGAGCTTCGCCTGCATGGCCACGCTCATCTCGCCGATTTCGTCCAGGAAAACCGTGCCGCCGTCGGCCGCTTCGAAGATCCCCAGTTCCCGGGAGCTGGCGCCGGTGAAGGCCCCCTTTTCGTGGCCGAAGAGCTCGCTCTCCATGAGGCTCTCGGGGATGGCGGCGCAGTTGATGGCGAAAAAAGGCTTGTCCTTCCGGGGGCTCCCGTCGTGGATCGCCTTGGCCACCAGTTCCTTGCCGGTCCCCGACTCGCCGTAGATGAGGACCGTGGAGGCGGTGGGAGCGATCTTGGTGATGATCCGGAAGACCTCCCGCATCTTCGGGTGTTCGCCGATGATGTCCGGGATGACGCTCGTCTCCTTGAGCCGCTTCTGGAGGACCCGGTTCTCCCGCAGGAGATTCACCCGCTCGAAGGCCCGACGCAGGGTAAGAAGGAGGTTATCCCGCTCCAGGGGCTTTTCCAGGTAATCGAAGGCCCCTTTCTTCATGGCCTCCACCGCCGAGTCCACGGTGCCGTGGGCGGTCATCATGATGGCGCACTGGCGGGGATCGGCCTCCAGTATCCGCTCCAGGAGCTCCATCCCCGACATCCCCTGCATCTTCAGGTCCGTGAGGATCACGTCGAACTCGCTCGTTTCGAGCTGCTCCAAGGCCTCGCGCCCTCCGGGAACCGCTGTCACGCGGTACCCTTCCCCTTCCAGGATTGTCTGGATGATCTCTCGCTGTGCCCGTTCGTCGTCAACTATGAGAATGGTTCCGGTCATGGATGGTTCCTTGTGAAGTTCTATGCGGGGAGCACGACGGTGAACGTCGTCCCCTTCCCGGCGGTGCTGGCCACCCTGATCTCTCCCCCGTGCTCCCGGATGATCCGCTCGGTGATGGCAAGACCGAGGCCGATGCCGGCCTCACGGGTAGTGTACCAGGGCTGGAAGATCTTCGCCAGGTCCTCCTCCCGGATGCCGCACCCCTCGTCGCTGAAGGTGAGGAGAAAACGGTTCTGCTCCCGGTCGTGGGTGGCCCCGAGGGTGACTGCGCCGCCGTCGGGCATGGCCTGGGCGGCGTTGGTGACGAAGTTGAAGATGCAGTTGCGGAGCATCTCCCCGTCGGCCCGCATGGGGGGAAGATCGTCGGGGATTGCGGTGCGAACCGTGACCCGCTGCTCCGTGAGCTTTTCCTGGAGCAGCGGCAGGGCCTTTTCGATGAGTTCCGCGTAGGAGATTTCCGCTATCCGCAGCTTCAGGGGGCGGCCGAAGTTCATGAAGTTTACCACCATGTAGTTGGCCCGCCGCACCTCCTCCTTGATTTTGTCCGCGATGGGGACGACCCGCTCCGTCTTGTCGGGGCAGGCGGCCGTAAACTCGCTCTTCAAGTGGTCAATGGCGAGGCTGATGTAGTTGAGGGGGTTCCTGATCTCATGGGCGATCCCGGAAGCGAGCTGCCCCACCCGGGAGAGGTGCTCGGCCTCGTAGAGGCGCTTTTCAAGAATTTCCCGCTCCCGGAGCTTCTCCACCATCTCATTGAAGTTTGTGGCCAGTTCGCCGATCTCGTCCCCCGTCTTCACCGGGAAGGTGACCGAGAGGTCCCCGTCGGCCACCCGCCGCACCCCGTCCGCCAGGTTGTTGATGGGTGAGGTGTAGCGCTTTGCCAGGAAGATGGTGAGGGAGATGCCCAGGAGAAAAACCAGGGAGGTGGCCACCACCCGGTTGACGAAGTTCTCGTGCTGGATGGTGCGGATGTTGTCGAGGAGAAGGTTGATCTGCACGTACCCCAGCTGTTCGTCGCCGACGATGACCGGAACGACCAGGTCATAGGCCCGCGACGACCCCGCATCAGACTTTGTCCCGGGAGAGACCTTGAGGCCCTTCTCAAGCTTCTTGATCTCGCGCTTCTTCCCGATTTTCGCCGGGTTGGAAGAGTCGATGATCTCCCCTTCGTTGCTGAAGATGTTGATTTCCCTGACTCCTTTGATCTTTGCTTCCTTCATGTACTCAGTCAGGCGCGCCCGGTCGGGCTCGTACTCGGAGGTGAGGTCCTCGATGCTCATCTGGAGGGCCTTGGTCACCATGGTGGAGCTTTCCTGGATCTCCTGCACCATCTCATTCTGGCTGTACTGGTTCAGGAAGAAGAGGGTGAGGACTGCGATGACCAGGAGCGTCAGCATGATCATCACCAGCCTGGTATTGAGGGTCATGGATAACCTCGGGGGAAAAATCGCGTGAAATGTCGCGAAAGTATACATCAGCCGTATCGGTGGAGACAAGGCGTATATCCCATCCTTTTCCCAAGGGGGCGACTCTGCTATCATGACGCTTCTTACTCAAGCGGTTCTCAAGGAGATGCACATGCACGAGATGTCCATAACCCAGAGCGTGGTGGAAATATGTGACAAGAGCGCCGGGGGGCGCCGGGTCCTGTCGGTGACGCTGGAGATCGGCGATCTTTCCGGCGTGGTGCCCGATGCGGTCGAGTTCTGCTTCGAGGCCTGCACACGGGATACGCTCCTGGAGGGGGCACGGCTCGTCATCGAGCAGGTGCCGGGGCGGGGGGAATGTACCTCCTGCGGGAAAGAGTTTCCGGTTCGTGGCTACTTCGATCCCTGTCCCGCGTGCGGCGCCTACGGAATACGGGTGGTGACCGGGGAGGAGTTGCGGGTGAAGGAGTTGGAGGTGGAGTAATCGCCGCTATTTTCTCTTGTCTGACCTGGTGGCGCCGCTGGTTTTGTGGTGTACAATAGTGTTTTACAAAGCCAGGCAAATCAATTAAAGTCAAATTTTATGTGTCTTGCTTAATTTTCCCGCCGGAGGACCCGCCATGGAACCCCTCAAGAACACCCCCCTTTGCGCTGAACACGAGAAGCTGAAAGCCCTCATGGCCCCCTTCGGCGGCTGGAACATGCCGATCCAGTACGAGGGGATCATCGCCGAGCACCGGTGGTGCCGGGAGAAGGCGGCCCTCTTCGACATCTGCCATATGGGGGAATTTCACTTCAAGGGAGACATCATCGCCTCGGGGCTCGAAGACGTCTTCACCTTCTCCGTGAAGTCGATCCCGGTGGGGCGCTCCCGCTATGGCTTTCTCCTGAACAAAAACGGCGGGGTCATCGACGATCTCATCGTCTTTCGCCTGGCCGACGACGAGGCCATGGTGGTGGTGAACGCGGCCACCATCGCCAAGGATTTTGCCGCCATCTCCGCCCGCCTCTCCGGCGGGGAGTTCCGGGACATCTCCGCCGCCACCGGCAAGCTGGACCTCCAGGGGCCCCTCTCCCGCGAGGTGCTCTCCGGCGTAGTCGGGCCGGAGATCGCCGCCATTCCCTACTTCAAGTTCATCCGGACCAAGGTCCTCGGCGCTGACGCCATCGTGAGCCGCACCGGCTACACCGGCGAGTTGGGGTATGAGATCTTCCTCCCGGCCGAGAAGAGCGTGGATCTCTGGAACCGGCTCCTTGCCGACGACCGGGTGAAGCCCGCCGGCCTCGGCGCCCGTGATGTGCTTCGGCTGGAGATGGGGTACAGTCTCTACGGGAGCGACATCGACGAGACCACCACCCCCATCGAGGCAGGGCTTGAGACCTTTGTCAACTTCGACAAGGCGTTTGTCGGCAAGGAGGCTCTTCTGAAACAGCGGGCAGAAGGGGTGAAGCGGCTCAAGGTGGCCTTCGACGTCACGTCCCGCCGCTCGCCGCGCCACGACTATGAAATCCACTTCGAGGGGGAGCGGGTCGGCACCGTCACGAGCGGCGTCTTCTCTCCCATGCTCGGCTGCGGCATCGGCATGGGATACGTGAATCCCTCGGTGGCCACCCTCGGCGCGCCTCTCACCATAACTCACGAGAAGGTGAGCATGGAGGCGACGGTGGTGGATCTTCCGTTCTACCGGGGCGGGTCATTGCGTTCGTAAGGCAAAAGGCAGGAGTCAGGAGAAAAGCCTCTTCCATTCTGAATTCTGACTCCTGGATTCTGGATTCTTATTTTTTAAGGAGGGATACATGGAAACCTATTTCACCAAGGAGCACGAGTGGGTCAAGGTCAAGGACGGGGTTGCGTCGGTGGGGATCACCGAGTATGCGGCTCATCAGCTGGGGGATGTGACCTTCGTGGAGCTTCCCAAGGTGGGGAAGACCGTGAAGCAGTTCGAGGTTCTGGCCGCCATCGAGTCGGTCAAGGCGGCCAGCGACATCTACGCCCCGGTTTCCGGCAAGGTGACCCAGGTGAACGAAGCCCTTGACGAGCGCCCCGAGATCGTCAACGAGGCGGCTGAGGACGCCGGCTGGATGGCCATTATGGATATGGCGGACCCGGCCGAGCTCCAGAAGCTCATGACCCGTGAGCAGTACGACGAGTACGTGAGGAGCCTGGGATGAGCACCGCCAGCTACTGTCCCAACACGCCGGAGGAGGTCCGGGAGATGCTGGCGGCCACGGGCGCGTCGAGCATCGACGACCTGTTCCGGCCGATCCCCCCGGGGCTGCGGGCACGCTCCTTCGAGCTCCCTGCGGGGATGTCCGAGTTCGAGATGCTCCACCGGTTCGAGACCCTGGCTGGGAAGAATGCCCAGCACCTTTCCCACTTCGTTGGGGGGGGCTACTATGACCACCTGATTCCGGCCGTGGTGGACCACCTTGCGGGGCGGGCCGAGTTCTACACCGCCTACACCCCGTACCAGCCCGAATGTTCCCAGGGGACCCTCCAGGCCCTCTTCGAGTACCAGACCGCCATCTGCCGCCTCACCGGCATGGAGGTCTCCAACGCTTCCCTCTACGACGGCGGCACCGCCCTGGCCGAGGCGGCCATGATGGCGTTGCGGATAACGGGGAGAAACCGGCTCGTCATTGACGGGGCTGTGAACCCCTTTCACCGGGAGATCGTCCGGACCTACCTGGCCAACCTGGACGTGGAGCTGGTGGAGATCGGGCCGAAGCTCGGCATGGAAGACGACCTGCGGCTCCGGGCCACCATCGACGACGCCACCGCCGCGGTCCTCGTCCAGAATCCCAACTTCTTCGGAAGCGTGAGCGATTTCCGCCGGCTGGCCGCCGATGCCCACGCCGCCGGGGCGCTCCTGGTGGTTTCCGCTTATCCGGTGGCCCTGGGCATTGTGGAGAGCCCCGGCGCCATGGGGGCCGACATCGTGGTGGGTGACGGCCAGAGCCTCGGCAATCCCCTTTCCTTCGGGGGGCCCTCCTTCGGCTTCATCGCCAGCCGCAAGGAGTACATCCGCAACCTGCCGGGCCGGATCATCGGCGAGACCGTGGACAAGAACGGCCAGCGGGGCTTTGTCCTCACCCTCCAGGCCCGTGAACAGCATATCAAGCGCCACAAGGCCACCTCCAACATCTGCAGTAACCAGAGCCTCTGCGCCCTGCGGGGCCTCATCTTCCTCTCCTCCCTCGGAAAACAGGGGCTCGTTGAGCTGGCGCGCCTCAACTACGACAAGGCCGAGTACGCGAAAAAGACCCTCGGCAACCTGGGCGGGGTTGAGGTGATGAACGGCGGCGCCACCTTCAACGAGTTCACCGTCTGTCTCCCCAAGATCGCCGAGGAGGTGGTCACGGCGCTTTTGCGGAAGGGGGTCGCGGCCGGAGTTCCCCTGAGCCCCTACTATCCGGAGATGGAGCGGTGCATGGTGGTGACCGTGACCGAGAAGCGGACCAAAGACGAGATCGACACCCTGGCCCGGCACCTGGAGGGTATCCTATGCAGCTGATCTATGAGAAATCGGTCCCTGGGCGCCGAGGAGTGCGGCTCCCGGCGAGTGACGTCCCCGCCGCCCCCGAGCTTCCGGCGGCGCTTCGCAGACAGGAGCCCGCCGCGCTCCCCGAGGCGAGCGAACTGGACGTGGTGCGCCACTTCACGGGGCTCTCGCGCCGCAACTACTCGGTGGACACCAACTTCTACCCCCTGGGCTCCTGCACCATGAAGTACAACGCCAAGGCCCTTGAAGAGGCGGCAAAGCTCTTCGCCCCCTACCACCCCATGGTGCCGCTCCTTCCCCACGGTTCCTCCTTCAGCCAGGGATGCCTGGGGCTTGCCTATGAGTTGGGGGCGGCCCTTGCCGAGATCACCGGCATGGATGAGGTGACCACCCAGCCCCTGGCTGGCGCCCACGGCGAGATGACCGGCATCATGCTCATCGCCGCCTACCATGAGGCCAAGGGGAACAAGAAGAAGTACGTGGTGGTTCCTGATTCCTCCCACGGTACCAACCCGGCATCCGCCGCCATGGTGGGGTACGAGATCATCACCGTCCCGACGGCCCCCTATGGCGACATGAACCTGGACAAGTTCCGGGAGGTAATGACCGACGAGGTGGCGGCGGTCATGATGACCTGCCCCAACACCCTGGGGCTCTTCAATCCGCACATCCAGGAGATCTGCGACATCGCCCACGACCACGACGCCCTCATGTACTATGACGGCGCCAACCTGAATGCCATCCTCGGCAAGGTTCGCCCCGGCGACGTGGGCTTCGATGTGATCCATCTGAACCTCCACAAGACCTTTGGCACCCCCCACGGCGGGGGCGGTCCCGGAAGCGGACCGGTTGGCGTGAAGAAACAGCTGGTGCCGTTCCTCCCTTCTCCCCGGATCGTGAAGTACGACGACGGCTGCTACGGGGTCGACGCCCCGGCCCACGGGAGCATCGGCCGCACCGCCGGCTTCTTCGGCAACTTCGGGGTCATGGCCAAGGCCTTCGCCTACATTACCATGCTCGGCCGCGACGGGCTCATCCAGGTGAGCGAGCAGGCGGTCCTGAACGCCAACTACGTGATGAGCAAGCTGAAGGATGTGTACGACCTCCCCTACGACCAGACCTGCATGCACGAGTGCGTCTTCTCGGCGGCCCGGCAGGTGAAAAACGAGGTCCATGCCATCGACATCGCCAAGTTCCTCATCGACCGGGGCTACCATCCCCCCACGGTCTACTTCCCGCTCATCGTCAAGGAGGCCATCATGATCGAGCCCACCGAGACCGAGAGCAAGGAGACCCTCGACGCCTTCATCGCCGTTATGCGGGAGGCGGCGGAACTGGCCGGGACCGACCCGGCTGCCTTTGCCGAGATGCCTCGGACCATGCCGGTCACCCGCCTCGATGAGACCAAGGCTGCCCGGGAGCAGAACGTCTGCTACTTTGGCTGCTGATGCTTCCCCGAACGTGACCCGCTGGCGCCTCGTGGACACCGGTCCCCTGGCCGGCCCCGCCAACATGGCGGTGGACGAGGCGCTCCTCCTCCATTTCGACCCTGCCGCATCGCTGCCGGTGCTCCGCCTCTACGGGTGGGAGCCACCGGCTTTTTCCGTGGGGCGGTTCCAGCGGGCGGAGGAGGCGCTTCACCTGGAGCGGTGCACGGCCGCCGGCATCCCCGTGGTGCGGCGGATCACCGGCGGCGGGGTCATCTACCACGCCGCAGAGCTCACCTATGCCGTGGTCTGCGCCACGCGCCATATTTCCGACGCAAGGGGCGTCAAGGAATCGTTTCGGGCACTCACCGGCTTTCTGCTTCGCTTCTATGGCGATCTCGGGATCGATGCCTCCTGGGCCGTGGATTCCCGGTCCAGAGACGGGCGCTTAGGCGTGCGAACTCCCCTCTGCTTTGCCGGCCAGGAAGAATACGATATCGTTGCCGACGGGAGAAAGATCGGCGGCAATGCCCAGCGGCGGCTGAAGGATGTGATCTTCCAGCACGGGTCGGTGCCACTTCGCTGCGCCCTGGCCGAGGCGCTCCCCTTTTTCCGCCAACCTCCCCCGGGCCTCCTGGAGGGGGCCACGAGCCTCGCCCAACTGGGTGTGGCGGCTGACCCGGCACGGCTGCGGGGGCGTCTCGCCGCCGCTTTTGCTGAAAGTCTCGGCGTCGACCTCGTTCCTGCGCCCCTCACCGCCGAGGAAGAGGCGACCTCGGCCCGCCTCGGCGCGGAGCGTTACGGGAAAGCTGCCTGGAACCTGTACGGAGAAACGCCATGACCATCGTCCGCAAGCCCCAGTGGCTGCAAAAAAAGATCAACCCCGCAGCCCACGCCGGCATGGAGGGGCTCCTGGGGGAACTGCGCCTTCACACGGTCTGCCAGGAGGCCCGCTGCCCCAACATTACCGAGTGCTTCCGGGAGCGCCAGGCGACCTTCCTCATCCTGGGGGCCGCATGCACCCGTCTCTGCTCCTTCTGCAACGTGACGAAACAGACACCCCTCCCTCCCGACCCTGGCGAGCCGGCCCGGGTGGCCGAGGCGATCCGCCGCCTCGGCCTCTCCCACGTGGTCATCACGAGCCCCACCCGGGACGACCTCCCCGACGGCGGAGCCGCCCACTATGCCGAAACCGTCGCCGCCATCCGGAGTGCGTCCCCCGCCACGGCGGTGGAGCTTCTCATCCCCGATTTTCTCGGGAGTCGCGAGAGCCTCGCCCGGGTCGTCGCGTCGGCGCCGGCCATCATCGGCCACAATGTCGAGACGGTGCCGCGCCTCTACCACATCCGGGCCGGGGCCGACTACGGCCGCTCCCTTGGAGTGCTCCGGACCCTGCGTGAACTGGACTCTGCCGTGCGGAGCAAGTCGGGAATCATGCTCGGCCTCGGCGAGACGGAAGAGGAGGTGCTGGCGGTCTTCACCGACCTGCGGTCGGTGGGGTGCTCCTACCTCAGCATCGGCCAGTACCTGGCCCCCAGCAAGAGCCACCATCCCGTCCGGGAATTCATTCCGCCCGAACGTTTCGAAAGATACCGGGCAGCGGCCCTGTCCTTGGGGTTTGCCCACGTGGAGAGCGGCCCCTACGTGAGGAGCTCCTACCACGCGGCCCGTTACGACGGGCAACCGTGACCCTCGGCACGAAACGTGCTGATTATTCGCCAGAACACCTCGGGGAGGTTGTGACGGATATTGGCGCGTGGAGGTCGACAGGTGGTGTGCGAATGGTGGTACTGGATATTCTTCGGCTTCGCCTTAATAGGTTTTGAGCTTCTTTTTCCCTCGTTCACCATGGTTTGGTTCGGGCTCGGTGCCCTCATGGTCGGAGGCTGGTCGCTTTTCTGGGGTGGCTTCGGCCTGCTGGTGCATGGTGCCATCTGGATTGCGGTCTCTGTTGCCTGTTCCCTCTGCTGGCGCAGGTACCTGAGGCGCAGGTCAAGCCAGGGGGAAGGGGGGGATACCTCCTCACCCCCTTTTGATGGATGCTCCTCCGTGGCAGACCGGGCTGTTATGGTCGTGTCCCGGCAGGGGCATCTCCTGAGAGTGGTCAAACTCTGATTCCCAAACTTTCACTGGACGTTTACTGAGAATTCTTTCATACTGCGGCAGATTTTTGCCCTAGTGCAGCTGTCGATGCAATGAGGGCTTCGAATTTATTGATAGTTGCATTGGCGGAGGGGAATATGGGACGAGGTGTCGTTGTCGTTTTTTTCTTCTGCATGCTCGCTCTGGCGGCATGTTCCGGCAAAGGCGCTCAGGAACTCTTCGAGACGGCTCAGTTCGAGGAGAAGCAGCACAATCTTGATCATGCCCGCAAGCTCTACGAGGAAATCGTTGCAAAACATCCCCAGTCGGAGCTTGCCGCCAAGGCCAAGGAGCGGCTGAACGCAATGCCGGCGCGGTGACGGGACGTTCCTGACGGATTCCGACCCTTTACACCTCTTTACCCGGTGGTAAGCTTGTGGAAAATTCACGCTGCGGAGGATGCCATGAGCTACGGTGACGACAGGATTTACAAAAAGGTTGAGATTATCGGGGTGTCGAAGCGGGGATTGGAGGCGGCCATCCAGGCGGCCGTGGCCAAGGCCCACAAGTCGCTGGACAAACTCTCCTGGTTCGAGGTCCAGGATATCCGCGGCCATGTCGGGGACGACGGCATGATCGCCGAATATCAGGTGGTGCTGAAGGTGGCGTTCCAGATCAAAGAGTAAGCATCTGACGGGGAAGACAATTCATTAATTCGGGAAAGGAAAATCAAACATGGCACAGGCAAAAAAGGGTGATACCGTCAAGGTCCACTATACCGGAAAGCTCACCACCGGCGAGGTCTTCGATTCTTCCGAAGAGAGCGGGAGCGGCCCCCTTGAGTTCACCATCGGTGAGGGCGACGTGATCCCCGGCTTCGAGGAGGCGGTGATCGGCATGAATGCCGGCGAGGCGAAGACGGTGACGATCCCCGTGGACCAGGCCTATGGCCCCAGGCAGGAAGAGCTGGTGGCCGAGGTGGAGCGGGAGTATCTCCCTCAGGATGCCGAGCCGAAGCTGGGGCAGCAGTACGAGGTGACCCAGGATGACGGCCAGGTCTTCAACGTGACCGTGACGGAGATGACCGACACCACCGTTACCCTTGACGCCAACCATCCATTGGCTGGCCGGGACCTGGTCTTCGAGATCAAACTCGTCGAGGTCGCCTGATTCCAAGGGGTGACGGAGCATGAAAAAAGGGAAGGGGCACGTGGCCTCTTCCCTTTTTGTTTTAGGGCCGTTGAATGGACTGCGTTTCAGTTTTCGGTCATGAAGTGCTCTTCGTAGAGATCTTCCAGCTGCTGCAGGTGTTTCGCCTCGTCCGCCAACATCTTCTCGAAGATGCCCGCCATGGGGGCACCGGCGCATCCCTGTGACATCCGTTTGTAGAAATCCATGGACCCTTTTTCCAGGTGGATGGCGTAGGCCAGGGCCTCGCGAGTGTCCGAGTTGGGGCTCAGTTCCTTCTTGGCGAGGACATAGCCGAGGTTCATGGTTGAAATCTGTCTGTCAAGGGCTCCGGCCCCCTCCATCTCCCCTTCGAGGAGGGCCTGCTCAAGGCTGTGCTTGTGCTCAAGCTCGTCAAGGGCTGCTTCCTTGAGAATTTCGCGGGCTCCCTTGTGCTTGACCTTCCTGATGGCTGCCAGATAATGCCGGAAGCCCTCTTCCTCCATCTGGATCGCCATTTCCACGGCGGCTTCGAACGTGTAGCAGACCGCACCCTGTTCGCTCATGGTTTTCTATCCTCCCCATGTCTCGATAAATGATTCTTTATTAACACACCCGCCGGTCAATCACAAGGGTCTTGTATACACGGGATGCTGGCAAATGGACGGCAGTACGGTACACTTCACTCAACATACCACCATCGCCTGGGCTGAAGGAGGGCTTCATGAAAATATTTCTGACGGGAGGAACGGGTTTCATCGGCGGTCATGTGAGGAAGGCGCTGCTGGAGGCGGGGCACGGCATAAGGCTCCTCGTTCACCGCCGGCACGAGGGGGTCGAGGCAGGGGTCGAGCAGGCCGAGGGGGACGTGACGCGGCTGGACACCTTTGCCGCGGCAGTGGAGGGGTGCGACGCGACCATCAATCTCGTGGGGATCATCCGGGAGTTTCCGGCGCGGGGAATGACTTTCGACAAACTCCACGTGGAGGCGACGCAAAACGTCGTGGAGGCGGCCCGGCGGGCGGGAATCCGGCGCCATCTCCAGATGTCGGCCCTGGGCTCCCGGCCCAACGCCACCTCGCGGTACCACCAGACGAAATGGCGGGCCGAGGAGCAGGTGCGCACCTCGGGGCTTGAATGGACCATCTTTCGCCCTTCCATCGTCTTTGGCCCCAAGGACGATTTCATCAACAAGCTGGCCGGCTACATCAGGTCATACCCGGCCGTGCCGGTCATCGGCGACGGCAAGTACCGGCTTCAGCCGGTGGCGGCCGATGACGTGGCCCGCTGCTTCGCCCTGGCCCTGGAGAAGCCGGAGACGGTGGGGCAGGCCTACGAGTTATGCGGTCCGGACCGCATCTCCTACAATGACCTTCTCGATACCATCGGCCGGATCGTCGGCAAGGGGCATGTGCCGAAGATCCCCAACCCCCTCGGGATCATGAAGCTGGTTGTGCCGGTCATGCAGGGCTTCTCCTTTTTTCCCATCACCATGGACCAGATAACCATGCTCGTGGAGGAAAACATCTGCGCCAGCCCCTGGCCCCAGGTTTTCGGCTTCGAGCCCCAGTGCTTTGAGCTGGGGATTGCCACGTACCTCCGGCGCTGATGCTCCGCTTCTACATGAAGCCCGCTGAAACGAAGCTTGTGAAGCGGCTGTCGCCGATGATGATGTGGTCGAGGACCTTGATCCCCATGAGGTCCCCTGCTTCCCTGAGGCGCCGGGTGATCTCCAGGTCCTCGCGGCTCGGGGCTGGGTCTCCGGTGGGGTGGTTGTGGACGAGAATCACGGCGGCGGCCGATTCCCGCACGGCCGGGTTGAAGACTTCCCGCGGATGAACGATGCTCTGGTTGAGACTCCCCTCTGATATCTGCACCTCCCGCATGATCCGGTTTTTCCCGTCCAGCAGAAGCACCATGAAGTACTCCTTGCGCCGATCCCGGAAGGCGTAGTGGTAGTGGTTGTAGACCTGCTCGGGTGAGGTGAACCGCTCGCTGCAGATCATGAGCCGCTCCGAGTTGATGCGCGCCGCAATCTCCAGGGCCGCCTTGATTGAAGCGGCCTTGGCCGGGCCGGTTCCCCTCACGGCGCAGAGCTCTCCCACGGTGGCGCCGGCCAGGGTCCGGAGATCGCCGAACTCCTGAAGGAGCGCCCTGCCGAGATCAATGGCGCTCCGTTTCGTGACCGAATCGCCGGTTCGTATGATGAGTGCGAGGAGCTCCGCGTCGGAGAGGGTGGGGCTCCCCCGCCGCATCAGCTTTTCCCGGGGACGCTCGTCCTCGGGCCACGCCTTGATGCCGCCTGCCATATGTTGTTCCTCCCTGTCGAATTTCCCGAGTCGGGTGGAACTGTAGCATGTGGGCAAGATAATGAAAAGTGGCTCAGGAGTGATTTATTGGTTGAAGATGAAGAGTAGTACTCCCGCTCCCGCCAGGAGCCGGTACCAGACAAAGGGGTAGAGGGAGTAGCGCTGCACGAGCTTGAGGAGGAGGGCGACGCTTGCGTAGCCGAATAATGCCGAGACGCCGATGCCGATCAGAAGCGGCTGCAGTTCCCCCTCGGGGATGCCGTGCCGCGCCAGATGGCCCACCTTCAGGAGTGCCGCTCCGGCCACGATGGGGAGGGAGAGAAGGAACGAGAAGCGGGCCGCCGTTTCCCGGCTGAAGCCGAGGAAGAGCGCCGCGGTGATGGTGATCCCCGAGCGGGAGACGCCGGGGAGGAGCGCCAGGCACTGGGCGAGGCCGATCAGCATGGCGCTCTTGAGGTCGATCTGGTCCATGCGCCACTTTTTTGAGCCGAGAGTGTCCGCCAGGGCCAGCAGAAGCCCGAAGCCGATCAGGAGTGCGGCGATGATGGCCGGGTTGGAGCGGAAGATGGCTTCGATCGGCTCTTCAAGGGTCTTTCCGGCGATGGCGGCGGGAACGCAGCCGGCAATGATGTACCAGGGAAGGCGGGTAGCAGAGGAGCCTCCCTTCGCCGTGAGCCCCGAGAGGGCGTTCACGGCCAGTTCGGCGATGTCGCGGCGGAAGTAGAGGGCGAGGGCGATGAGGGTTCCCAGGTGGAGGGCCACGTCGAAGGTGATCCCCGATTCGGGCCATCCAAAAAGCCAGGGAATGAGGATCAGGTGTGCCGAACTGCTGATGGGGAGCACTTCGGTGAGCCCCTGAACGGCTCCGAGAACTGTTGCGTGAAGAGGATTCATAACTGGTTTTCTCCTTGGGGTGCTGACGTGGGCGCCGTAGCGTAACCGATGTGATGATACAAGTCAAAGGCTGGAGCGCAACGCCACGGAGGTGTAACGCCGTTGCAATAATTTTCATAGGCAGAGGGGGAATTTTGTGCTATTTCTCGTCTGTTTTGGACTATCAACCAGCGGCGTCGTGGTGCCGCACCAGAAGCGGAGGGAGCAAATGTTCGGCCTTATTCCGAAGGAAGAAAAATTTTTCGCCCTGTTCAAGGACATGACCGCCAACATCATTGAAGGGGCCAAGCTCCTCAAGGAGATGGTTGACAACTACGACGACCCCCAGGGGATGCAGAAGCGGATCAAGGACGTGGAGCACCAGGGTGACCACATCACCCATGACATCATCCAGAAACTCAACAAGAGCTTCGTCACCCCCCTGGATCGGGAAGACATCTATGCGCTTTCCGCTGCCCTTGATGACATTCTGGACCTGATCGACGCATCATCGCAGCGCTTCATCATGTACAACGTGGAGAAGCCGACCCCGGAGGCGAAGGAACTCGCCTTCATCATCCTCAAGTCGTGCGAGGCGGTTGCCAAGGCCGTGGCCCAGCTTGGCGGCAAGTTCGAGCACATCGCCGAGTCCTGCGTGGAGGTGAATGCCCTGGAGAACGAGGCTGACCGGGTCTGCCGCGAGGCCATCAGCCGCCTCTTCGACGAAGAGAAGGACCCGATCCAGCTCATCAAGTGGAAAGAGATCTACGAGACCCTGGAGCGGGCAACCGACAAGTGCGAGGACGCGGCCAACATTCTGGAAAGCGTGGTGGTTAAAAATGCTTGATGCCACGTTGATCATGCTCGTCCTGGTCATCGGGGCGGCGCTGGCTTTCGACTACATCAACGGCTTCCACGATACGGCCAACGCCATCGCCACCTGCGTTTCGACTCGGGCGCTCTCCGTCAGGGCCGCCATTACCATGGCAGCGGTTCTGAACTTTGCCGGCGCCATGATCTCCACCAAGGTGGCCGCCACCATCGGCAAGGGGATCGTCGATGCGTCCAACGTTACCCAGATGGTGGTGCTGGCAGGGATCCTCGGCGCCATCGTCTGGGACCTGATCACCTGGTACTATGGGCTCCCCGCCTCCTCCTCCCACGCCATCATCGGCGGCCTCATGGGGGCGGTGATCGCCCATGCCGGCACGGCGGCACTCCACTGGAAGGGGCTCGAAAAGATCGTCCTCTCCCTGATCCTTTCCCCCATTGTCGGGACCTTCCTCGGTTTCGTCGTCATGGTCATCATGCTGTGGTGTTTCAAGAGCACATCGCCCTATTCAATCAACAGGCACTTCCGGCGGCTTCAGGTTCTCTCGGCCGCTTTCATGGCCTTCTCCCATGGCACCGCCGACGCCCAGAAGTCCATGGGGGTCATCACCATGGCGTTGGTGAGCTACGGAACTCTCTCCGCCTTCGTTGTCCCCACCTGGGTGAAGATGGCCTGCGCCGTGGCCATGGGGCTCGGCACCGCCGCCGGCGGGTGGCGGATCATCAAGACCGTGGGAAAAGACTTCGTGAAGCTTCAGCCCGTTCACGGGTTCTGTGTCGAGACCGCATCCGCCGGGGTTATCCTGGGTGCGTCATCCATCGGGATGCCGGTCAGTACTACTCACGTTATCACCTCATCCATCCTCGGCGTTGGTCTCTCAAAGCGCCTCACTGCGGTCAACTGGAACGTGGCAGGCCGGATACTCGTCGCCTGGGTCCTGACCATCCCGGCATCGGCGATCATGGCTTATGTCTGCTACCAGGTTCTCACTCCTATTCTTGGGAAGTGAGCGGAGCTGCCGATGAACGGCGGCGGGTGACAAATCGACAGGAAACAGAAAAAGCGGGGCATCGTTCCCCGCTTTTTCTATTCCAGCTCTTCGCCGACCTCTTCCATCTCATCGGCAAGGGTGGCAAGGGTTTCATCCTTTTTCCGGAAGCGGACCACGAGCCAGTAACAGAGGGCGTAGGAGACAAGGGCGGCGGCAAAGCCGAGGAGGGAGGTTCCGATCATGAGGGTGGCGGCGTGGCTCTTCAGGTGTGTCCAGTGGAGCCCCTTGAAATGGAACTCCTGGGGGGGGAGCCCCCGAACCACCCGACCCAGCTTGTAGCTGGCCGCCAGGATGGGGACCACGGTAAAGGGGGTGTTGACCCAGGCGCCGGTGACGCAGGTGAGCTTATTGAGCCGGAAGATGAAGGCGGCCGCAATGGCCAGGACCGTGTGGAGCGAGAAGAAGGGGGTGAAGCTGATGAAGACCCCCACGGCGAGGCCGGCAGCGATGTGCCCCGGATGGCTGTCGAGGGAGAGGATGGCCCTGATGTTCTTCTTCCACTTTTCCTTGTCGAGCACGTCTTCCTCCGTGGTTGCGCAGAGAACCGAGTCTAAAGGCCCGCCCCCCGCCTTGTCAATCCATTTCACCCCTCAACCCCATCCACACGCCTAATTCCGTTTCCTCTGAGTCCTGACAAAATATCTCTCTCCGGTATACTTTTACGGTTGACACAATCGAGCACAATACATATATATAAATTCATATATTTGATGTTCTGCTGTTTCGTGCAGACATCAAAGAAGAAAGGGACGTTCCGTGAAATATTTTGCTGCCGGTTTTTTGTTGCTGCTTCTCACGCCCGCGGTCCTGCTGGCTGCCGAACCGTCCGTGGCCCTCAACGAGGCCCTCATCCTGGCCCTGGAACGGAATCACCTGGTGAGCGGAGCCGCCTACGAGAAAGAGGCGGCGGAGGAGGGGGCCGCGGCGAGCCGCAGCCGGTACTTGCCCCGGATCGTGGCGGAGGAGGCGTTCAGCGCTTCTGACCTTCCCACCCGCGTTTTCATGATGAAACTCGACCAGGGGCGTTTTGCAACGAGCGACTTCGAACTCGGCAATCTGAACACTCCCTCTTCCTACCATGACTTCCGTACGGCGCTTACCCTGGAGCAGCCCCTCTTCGATTTGGGGATCGGCTACGGCCGGGAGATGGCAGAGCGGGAGGCGGAGCGGATGGGGTACCGGTTCGAGGGGCGCCGTGAAGATGTGGGGTTCGCGGTTTATGGCGCCTATCTGGGGGTGCAGCGGGCAAAGGCTGTCCTGGCCGCCGCCGAGAAGGACGTGGAAGAGGCCCGGGAGCACCTGCGGGTGGCCACGGTACGCGGCCATGAGGGGACCGGGCTCAAGTCCGACGAATTGCGGGCAAGAACCTTCCTCTCCGAGGCGGAGGAACGGACCATCACCGCCCTTAATGACCTGAAGCTGGCCAAAATGCGCCTGGCCCTCGCCGTGGGAGGCGGGTCCGGGGAATCCCTCGATATCCGCGGGGATGTGACGGGTGAGGCGTTCCGCCTGAACGAGGAGGAGATCGTGCGCCAGGCCCTCGCCAATCGTCGGGACCTGAAGGGTGTCGAAAAGGGGGTGGAGCGGGCCGAGGCCGCCATGGGGCTCGCCCGCAGCGCCTGGTTCCCCACGCTTTACGCGGCTGCGTCCGTGCAGATGAACGACAGGGACGTTCCCTTCGGTCGCGACAACGACGGATGGAGCGCCGGGGTGAACCTGCGCTGGGAGGTCTTTGACGGCATGGGAAGGATGCACGGGACGGCCAGGGCACGGGCCGAGCGTGACGCTGCCGCCCAGTACCTGGAGCAGTTCCGCAAGGAGGTGGACCTCCAGGTGCGGGAGAGCATCCTGCGCCGGGCCGAGGCGGGAAAGCGGCTCGAGGTGGCGCGCCATGCACTTCTGGCGGCTGAGGAGGGATCCCGGCTCGTGAACAAGCGCTTTGCCAACGGCCTCGTCACCATGGTGGAGCTCCTGGACGCCCAGTCGGCCCTCAGCCGGGCCCGCACCGGCCTCGCGGAGCGTGAGGCTGACCATCTGCTGGCAACGGCACGGATCTACCACACCGCCGGCATATTCCTGAAGGAGATGGCACCATGAGGATTCGGACAGTCGCCCTGCCGCTTTTGGCTGCTGCAGCAATGATGATTCACGGCTGCGGCGGGGGAAAGGAAGGAGCGGAGAAGAAAGGGAAGCCTTCCGTCGTGACGGGGGTGACGGTGGAAAAGGTCGCCCCGGTGACGATCCCCGAAGGGATTGAAGCGGTGGGGACGGTGAAGGCCCGCAACGCCGCGGTGATCGCTGCCCGCATCCCCGGCACCGTCACCGGCGTCTTTGCGGTCGAGGGGGAGCGGGTCGGGCGGGGGAAGGTCCTCGTGACCCTGGAGGCAACGGAGAGTACGGCCCAGGCAGCGGCCGCATCAGCCTCGGCGGAGGAGGCAAGGCGTGGGCTTGAGGAGGCCCGGGCCCGCAAGCGCCTTGCCGATGCCACCTTTGAGCGTTACCACAACCTCTTCAGGGAAGAGGCTGTTACGCGGCAGGAGTTGGATAACCGGCAGGCCGACAAGGATGTGGCCGACCAGGGGGTTGCCCGGGCCGAGGCCAGAGTTGCCGCGGCGCGGGAAGGCGCCCGGGCCGCCGGCGCCGTTGCCGGCCATACCCGCATCACCGCACCCCTGGCCGGCGTGGTCACGGCAAAGCAGGTGGAGCGGGGGATGACGGTCTTCCCGGGCACGCCGCTTCTCACTGTTGAGGAGGAGGGGAACTACCGCCTGGAGGTGGCGGTTCCCGAGTCCCTGGTGGCCAAGGCCAAGGTGGGCGCCACGGTGCGGGTGGCCGTGGATGGAGCCGGTGCGGCAGCATCCGGGCGCATCGCCGAGGTGGTTCCGGCCGCCGACCCGGCAAGCCGCACCTTCACCGCCAAAGTGGATATTGCCGGCAAGGGGCTGAAGTCGGGGATGTTCGGTCGGGTCCTTTTGTCCACCGGGGAAAAGAAGGGGATCCTCGTGCCCCGGGGGGCGGTGGTGGAGCGGGGCGCCCTCACCTCGGTCTGGGTGGTTGACGGGCGCAATATCGCCCGCATGCGGCTCGTGAAGCCCGGCGCGGTCCAGGGGGATCGGGTGGAAATCCTCACGGGGCTCTCGGACGGTGAGCGGGTCGTGACCGCTGGCGTGGAGAAGGTTATCGAAGGAGCGGAAGTCCGGTAGCACAGCTCCCATCACCCGTGGGGGGGGCCTTGAGTGCGTCTTGACGATGACGATACCCGCAGCGGGAGGAGGTACCTCGTCTGGTTCCTCTGCTTTGTGGCGGTCTGGCTCCTGATTGCCGGCATCATCCTCGTGGTGCGCCGCGGGTGGTCGTTCCCGGACATGGGATAAGGTGTAAGAGATGGAAAAACTCGGCGTTGCCGGAAACATAGCGAAAGCGTTCATCAATTCGAAGCTGACTCCCCTCATCGTGCTGGCGGCGCTGTTGCTGGGGGTCTACGCCGTGCTCGTGACCCCCCGGGAGGAGGAGCCCCAGATCGTCGTGCCGATGATCGACATCTACCTCCCCATGCCCGGCTCCACCCCCAAGGAGGTGGAGGAGCGGGTGGTGGTCCCCTTTGAGAAGACCATGTGGGAGCTTCCGGGGGTGGAGTACGTCTACTCCATGAGCCGGCCGGGGATGGGGATCGTGACGGTCCGTTTCCTCGTGGGCGAGGAGATGGAAAAGTCCCTCGTCAAGCTCTATAACAAGGTGATGGAAAAGCGGGCCATGCTCCCGCCGGGGGCTGGCGAACCGCTGGTCGTTCCGAAATCCATCGACGATGTTCCCATCCTCACCCTCACCCTCTGGTCCGACCGTTACGACGGCCAGACCCTCCGGAGGCTCGGGCGCGAACTTTGCGACGAGCTGAAGAAGGGGAGCAACGTTGCCGAGACCCACATCACGGGGGGCCTCAGCCGTCAGCTCTCGGTCCGCCTCGACTCTGCCAGGCTTGCCGCCTACGGTCTCTCCCCCCTTCAGGTCATGGGGGCGATCCAGGGGGGGAACGCCCGGCTCCCCTCGGGGACCTTCGATAGAGGGAACCGGGAGCTTCTCGTGGATACCGGCGGCTTCATCGCCAGTGCGGAAGAGGCCCGGCGCCTTGTGGTGAGCGCCCGGGACGGCCGGCCCGTTTATCTCTCCGATGTGGCAACCGTTGTGGACGGTCCCCAGGAGCCCAAAGACTACGTCTTTTTCGGATTGGGGCCGGCGGCGGACCATAAGGGGATTTCCGGCAACCGGGCCGAGAGCTATCCGGCGGTCACCCTCTCCGTGGCCAAGCGCAAGGGTGCCAACGCCACCTGGGTGGCCGAGGACCTTCTGAAACGGGTGGAGTTCCTGAAGGGGAAGCTGATCCCCTCCGACGTGCAGGTGACGGTCACCCGCAACTACGGCGAGACGGCCAAGGAGAAGAACAACGAGCTTCTCTTCCACATGTTCCTGGCGGCCATCTCGGTCACGATTCTCATCGCCGTCTTCATGGGGTGGCGGGCCGGGGCCGTGGCGGCCATCGCCATCCCGGTGACCCTTGCCCTCACCATGCTGGTCTTCAACCTGATCGGCTACACCCTGAACCGGATCACCCTGTTCGCCCTCATCTTCTCCATCGGCATCCTGGTGGATGACGCCATCGTGGTGGTGGAGAACATCCACCGCTACTTCACCACCACGCGCTTCAAACCCCTGGAGGCGGCAATCCGGGCCGTGGACGAGATCGGCAACCCCACGGTGCTCGCAACCTTCGCGGTCATCGCCTCCATCCTCCCCATGGGGTTCGTGGGAGGGCTCATGGGGCCCTACATGCGGCCGATTCCCGTGGGGGCCAGCATGGCCATGCTCCTCTCCATGTTCATCGCCTTCATGGTCACCCCCTATTTCGCCTACCGGCTCATGAAGGGAGAGTCCCACTTCGGGAGCGAGGCGGAGGCAGAAGAATCGAAGCTCACCGCCTTCTACCGGAAGTGGATGGGGCGTCTGATCCATGACCGGAAGCTCCGCTATGGTTTCCTGACCGGCGTGGTGGTGTTGCTGCTCATCGCCTGCTCCCTCATCTCCTTCAAGCTCGTCACCGTGAAGATGCTCCCCTTCGACAACAAGAACGAGCTCCAGGTGATCATCGACACCCCCGAGGGGACCCCCTTGGAGGAGACGGCCCGTGTGACCGCCGAGATGGCCGAGGCGTTGCGCACCGTACCCGAGGTGACCGACTTCCAGACCTACGTGGGGACGAGCGCCCCCTTCAACTTCAACGGCCTCGTGCGCCACTACTACCTGCGGAGCGGTGCCAACGTGGCCGACATCCAGGTGAACTTCGTCCACAAGGAGGAGCGGAAGGATCAGTCCCACGCCCTGGCCAAGCGGATCAGGCCCCTTTTGAAGAGCGTGGCCGACCGCCACGGCGCCCGCATCAAGGTGGCCGAGGTGCCGCCGGGGCCGCCGGTCCTCTCCACGCTCGTCACCGAGGTCTACGGCCCAGACCAGGCAACCCGCCTCGACATCGCCCGGAAGATCAAGGCCATCTACCAGAAGGTGGACGGGGTGGTAGACACCGATTGGTATGTGGAAGACGACCAGCAGAAGGTTACCTTTGCCGTGGACCGGGAAAAGGCGGCCCTCAGCGGCATCGCCGTAGAGGATGTGGCCAAGACGCTGCGGATCGCAGTGGCGGGCATGGACGCCGGCATCATGCACCTGCCTACGGAGAAGGAGCCGGTCCCCATAACGCTTCGGCTCCCGGTGGCGCAGCGGAGCTCCGTGGCCTCCCTCTCCTCCATCTACGTGCCGGGGCCCCGGGGAACCGTGCCGCTTTCCCAGTTGGTCCGGGTGACCACCGGTGTCGAAGACCAGACCCTCTACCGGAAGAACCTGAAGAGTGTGGTCTACGTCACCGGCGACGTGGCCGGGAAGATCGAGGCGCCGGTCTACGCCATCCTGAAGATGCAGAAGGAGATTGACGCGATACCGCTTCCCGGCGGGTATAAGATCGAGCAGCGGGCCGCCACGCAGCCCTGGAGCGAGGAGCGCCCGGGCATCAAGTGGGACGGCGAGTGGCACATCACCTACGAGGTCTTCCGGGACCTGGGGCTCGCCTTCGGGGCGGTGATGATCCTCATTTACCTCCTTGTCGTGGCCTGGTTCAGGGACTTCACCACGCCGCTCGTGATCATGGCGCCGATCCCCCTCACCCTCATCGGCATCCTGCCGGGGCACGCCCTCTTCGGCGCCTTCTTCACCGCCACGAGCATGATCGGCTTCATCGCCCTGGCCGGGATCATCGTCCGGAACTCCATCATCCTCATCGACTTCGCCGAACTGAAGCGTCGGGAGGGATTGCCGCTCGACGAGGCCATCATCGAGGCGGGGGCGGTTCGGTTCCGTCCCATGCTCCTGACGGCGGCGGCGGTGGTGGTGGGGAGCTTCGTCATCGTCTTCGACCCCATTTTCCAGGGGCTCGCCCTGGCCATGATGTTCGGGGAGATCGCCTCCACGACCCTCTCCAGGGTGACGATACCGATATTGTATTATCTGGTGGAGTCGTGGAAGGAGCGCCACCGGAAGGGTGACGCAGAGGCATTGTAGGGGCGCCGCTTGCTGCGCCCGGATCGCCTTTCGTTTAACATGCCGATAAGGGCGCAGCAAGCGGCGCCCCTACACAACCATATGCTCAACGGAGGTTCAATGTTCTGGCAGAAGAAACAAACCAACCCCACCGCCGAGACCGTGGCCGAGAAGGTCGGCACCGAGGCGGAGGGATTCTACCGCTCCGGCAGCATGCACTGCGCCGAAGCGGTGCTCATGGCGGCCCGCAACCAGTTTTTCCCCATGGTGCCCGAGGAAATCGTGCGGGCCGCGTCGGGCTTTGGTGGCGGCTCCGGCGTGGGGTGCATCTGCGGCGCCGTCGCCGGCGGCACCATAGCCTTCGGCTTCGTCCTCAAGGATGACAAGCGTGAGCTCAAGCGGGTCACGAAGGAGCTCCACGAGTGGTTCAAGCAGGAGTACGGCGCCTCCTGCTGCCGCATCGCCACGAAGAACGCCAAGGATAGGGGCGGATGTGCCGTCCTGACCGGCGAGGTGGCAAAGAAGATGGCGGAGCTTCTGGCGTCGTAGAACCGGGGCGATCACGAGGGTCGCCCCAGCGGAACAGGGAGGTTTATCATGGAACTGACGACATCGTACGCATTCGGCAAGACGGTCGGGATGGGATACGCAGAGGCCGTGGCCCGGGTCCGGGAGGAACTGGCGAAGGAGGGGTTCGGCGTTCTCACCGAGATCGACGTGACCGAGAAGTTCAGGGAGAAGCTCGGCCGCGACTTTCGTGACTACATCATTCTCGGTGCCTGCAATCCGGCCATGGCCTGGGAGGCGTTCCACCGGGAGCTGAACATCGGGACCCTGCTCCCGTGCAACGTCTGCGTCTATACCGGCGATGACGGGGCCACCGTCGTGATGGTCATGGACCCGGTGGCGGCCCTTGGCATGGTCGGCAACGCCGAGTTGACCGAAGTGGCCGCTGCCGTGCGGCAGAAGATGGAGCGGGTGCTGGCCGCACTGTAGCGAATACAAGGAGAACAAAGAATGTACATCGATCGCATGCTCAGGATCATCGCCGGGAGCTTCATCCTCATCTCGCTCCTCCTGGCCCACTACCACAGCCCCAACTGGCTCTGGTTCACCGCTTTCGTGGGGCTGAACCTCTTCCAGTCGGGGTTCACCAACTGGTGCCCCATGATTACCATCCTGGAGAAGCTGGGGGTGCCCCGATTCCCTGAAAAGTGCTGCAGCAGATGAGCCGGCGGATCACCATTCTCTGCGACAACACCGTGGGCCCCATCGCCGGCACCATCGGCGAGCACGGCTTCTCCGCCCTGGTGGAGTGGGAGGGTGGGGCGCTCCTCTTCGACACCGGCCGCGGGGAGGGGCTTCTTGCCAATGCCCAGCGGATGAACCGGGACCTGCGCCGGGTGGGCGCGGTGGCCCTCTCCCATGGCCACTACGACCATACCGGCGGCCTTTGGGGACTCCTCTCCTCCTGCGGGGGGAAGGAGATCCTGGCCCACCCGGGGATCTTTGCCCGGCGCTACCGGGTGAAGGACACCGGGGAAGCCCTTTCCATCGGCATTCCCTATGCCGAGGAGTTCCTCCGGGGGCAGGGTGCCCGCTTTTCCTTTTCGGACCAGTTCCGGGAGGTGGGGCCCGGCCTCTTTCTCACGGGGGAGGTGCCCCGCACCGCCCCCTTCGAGAAGGGGGACGCGGGACTCTTCTGTGACGATGCAGGGTGCGCCGCGGATCCGATCCGGGACGACCAGTCCCTCATCATCCGGACCGGGCGGGGGCTCGTGCTTCTGCTTGGCTGCTGCCACGCGGGGCTTGTGAACACCATCGAGTGGGCCCGGGATGCCACCGGCGTGGCCGAGATCCATGCCGTCATGGGCGGGACCCACCTCGGCTTCTGCGGCCAGAACCAGTTGGACGAGACGGTGGCGGCCCTCAGGGGGTATGGCGTGCGGAAGATCCTCGGGAGCCACTGCACCGGATTCGCCGCCGCGGCCCGGCTCCACCAGGAGTTCCCGGGCCGCTTCCATCCTGCCCACGTGGGATACACTATCGAAGTGTAAACGGAGTAACTCATGGTCATGAAGCAGATTGCCATCATCCCAATGATCGTTCTGGCCCTGGTGGCCACGGTCCTGGCCGCCGGCTACCGCGACATCAAGGCCACGGAGGCGAAGAGCCTCCTTGCCGCAAACAAGAAAGTCTTTCTCCTGGACGTTCGCACTCCCGAAGAATTCGGCCAGGGGCGGCTCCAGGGGGCAGTCCTGATACCCATCAACGAGGTGGAGCGCCGCATCGGCGAGATTCCCCGCAACCGGCCCATCGTGGTCTACTGCGCCGTGGGCTCCCGCTCGGGGCTCGTGGCCGGCTTCCTCTCCCGGAAGGGGTACCGGGAGGTCTACAACGTGTCCGACGGCATCGTCGGCTGGTACCGCAACGGCTTCCCCATTCTCCGCTGAATCTTTCCATACGGCCTCTTATTTTTCTAAAGTTTGCCTTCCGTTGGTCGATTGATAGTAGTACGTGACGGCGACGCCGTGCGACCAACATGACGAAGGAGGCTCTACCCTATGGCCCTCATTACCTGGAACGACAGCCTGAGTGTGAAAGTGAAACAGTTCGATGACCAGCACAAGAAGCTCGTCGAAATGCTGAATCAACTCTTTGACGCCATGAAGGCCGGCAAGGGAAGTCTTGTCGTGGGGGACATCCTCAAGCAGCTCATCGCCTACACGCAGACCCATTTCGCCGCCGAGGAACGGCTCATGAAGCAGTACGGTTATACCGACTTCGAGGCCCACAAGAAGGAGCACAACGCCCTTGTCGTGCAGGTTCTTGACCTCCAGAAACAGTTCCAGGACGGGAAAGCGGTTCTCACCCAGAATGTCATGACCTTCCTGCGGGACTGGCTCTCCAAGCATATCCAGGGCGACGACAAGAAGTACGGCATCTTCTTCAACGGCAAGGGAGTGATGTAGCCGCTCGACCCTCCTTCCTGAATTTCTCTTCTTTCAGGCTCTTGTGGAACAGACCGTGCATGAGACACGGATGCCCGGGGGTATTCCCGCGGCCGGGGAGGGAGCTCGTGAACAAAGCGGGGGCAACGGTCAGAGGGATGGAGGAGGTGCTTCGCACCATTGAGGAATCGGCGGATACGGCCAATCTCCTGGCTCTCGAGATAGCCATCGAGGGGTGGGAGACGGCGCCGGTGCGTCAACGCGACGATCAGCTTGCTGAGGCGGCGGACCGCGCCGTGCGGGCGACAGCCGACATGGCTTGCCTCTTGCGCTCCTCCGGGCTCTTTTGACGAACGGTTCAATTTTCTGACTCGTCGGGGCAACCCGGCATACTCTATCGGTTACAGAAGAAACGGAAGGAGAAAGGCATGGCCAACGTACTCATTGTGGACGATTCCTCAACCATGAGAAAGATCATCTCCCGCTCGCTCCGTCAGGCGGGTCTCCCCGTGGACGAGATCTTCGAGGGGGGCGACGGCATTGAGGGGCTCAATGTCCTTGCCGGCAAAAGCGTCGACCTCATTCTCTCCGACATCAACATGCCGAACATGGACGGGCTTGAGTTCATCAAGCAGGCCCGGGCCAACGGCTGCAAGGCCCCCATCGTCATGATCACCACCGAGGGTGGCGAGGACATCCTCAAGCAGGCCCTGGAAAACGGTGCCAGCGACAGCATCAAAAAGCCCTTCACTCCCGACCAGCTCAACGAGAAGCTCGGAGGCCTCCTATGACCCTCTCGAGCGGTGTGGCCGAAGCGACCAGGCTTACCGAGGAGCAGGTTGCCGGCTTCATCATCGACGCCACCAAGGAAGTATTCGGCACCATGGTGATGATGGAGCTGGAGGACCAGTATCCCCTCCAGGAGCCGGTCACGAAATTCCGCTGCAGCGTCACCGGAATGGTGGGGCTTGCCGGTACCTATTCGGGAATCCTTTCCATCCACTGTCCCCTGGAGTTCGCCCTGCGGATCACTTCCAACATGCTCGGTATGGATGTTGAAGAGGTGGGCGAGGACGTGAACGACGCCCTGGGGGAGATCGCCAATATGCTGGGGGGGTACGTGAAGATGGTGCTCTCCAAAGGCGGGATGGACCTCCACCTTTCGGTCCCGACAGTCATATCCGGCGAGGAGTACACCCTGAACGCCATGGCCGACAGCGACTGCGTCATCATCCCCTTCGTCAACGAGTCGCAGCGGTTCCTCGTGGGGTTGAAACTGCAGAAGGAAGCATAGATCTCAGCAGGAGCCTCTTGATCCATGGATGGGTTTGTCAATCTCACCTCTGTCATCGATAATGCCCTGAAGCAGACCGCCGAAGACAGCGGCATGCTCCTGGGGCAGGAACTCACCATCGGCCAAGCCGACATTATTTCCACGAACCGGGCCACCTACTTCTGCGACCTGGACGATGTCTGTTTCGTGGCGGAGGTGACTGCCAGCGGCGAGTACCCCGGCACGTTCCACATGGTTTTCGGGCTGCGGGACGCCATCTGTATGAGCGGCTTCCTCCTCGGCATCCCTCCTGCCCGCATCAATGAGAAGCGCCGCCTCGCCATCATGGAGACTGACGACGCCGACGCCTTCTCCGAGATCATCAACCAGGCGATCGGATCGTTCAACACGGTTTTCCAGCCGGCCTTCGAGAACAAGGTCCATCTGAAGGTAGTTCCTCCCAAGAAGTTTGTCCCCGAAACCACCGAGATCACCGACACCGAGCCGATTCCCGACGGCGAGTATCTCATGTTCCGCGCCCGCATGGAGATGCCGGGGCTGGAGATGGGGAATTTTGACATCCTCATGCCGCGGGGGCTTGCCGAACTCTTCGATCCCCCCCGGGAAGAGCCCGAACCGGTTCCCGAAGATGCGGGAAGCGACGGCGAAGAGGGGGATGAGGCGGCGGCCGCTGAGGAGGAGTTCGTCGCAACGCCGGTGGCCGCTCCCGCGGCCGAAGGGGCCGAGGCGGCGTCTGACGTGGTGGAGAGCGGCGCCCGCCGGGTTCTCATCCTCGAGGACGACGAGACCGATCGCCAGATGGTGCGGGAACTCCTGGCAACCCGCGGGTTCGAACTGGTGGAAGCCAGGCTCGACGCCGACATCCGCGAGATATTCTCACAAGGGGGCGTGCGGCTCGTGGTGCTCGGCATTCACAACAACGACGACCGCGACATGTCCCTCTGCATCAAGATCAAGGCCATCGCCCAGGGCGAGAGCCTTCCCATCATCATGTGCGCCCGGGAATGGACCCGTACCGCCGTGCTCAAGGCGGTCAGGTACGGCGCCCGCGACATCATCCTCAAGCCCTACCAGGAGGATGACGTGCTGGCCAAGGTGGAAAAGTTCCTGAACGCCGCATGATTTCCCCCCCGGGTCCCTTTGTCAAAATTGTGACATAAACGAGCCTCTTTTGACGTCACCCTTCCCTTCGCCCCTCTCTTTTGTCCCGAATCCCCCTGTTTGACGCCTCGTCGTAACGGCACGACTTTTGCCGTTCGTGATGGGGGGATTGCGCCCCGGACTTCACTCAAGGTGTCATGACCGTGAACAGATTACTGAAAACAGCCCTCGGCTGCGCTCTCCTGCTCCTGACCATCCTGGCAACGGCTGGTCCTGGCCGGGCCGACGACCGGAACCGTCTCCGCCGCATTGACGTCAGGCCCCGAAGCGGGTTCACGCGGCTTACGCTCAAGCTCGATCGGGAACCGGCCTACACGCTGACCCACCTTGCGGGAAACCGGGTGCGGGTCACTCTGCGGGATACCGATGGTGCCCGGTGGAAGCGGCTCCGCTCCTACAGCGACTCCAACGTTACCGGCTGCGCCGTTGCCAGACGCCGGGGGGATCTCCTCGTCACCGTGGGTGTCAAGGGTGATCCCCGCGGTGTGAGGGCCATCGCCACGCCGGGGGTGGCGGCGCTCACCCTCGACGTGGGGAGCCGCCTGGCCCCCTCCCGCACCTCTCCCTTCGCCCAAGGGCGTGAGGGAATCCGGGTGGGAGTCGAGCAGCTCGTCACCCGCTTCGATCCTCCCCTCAAGAGCGACATCCCCTTCGTACCCACCGATCGCCGGATTCTCCAGAAAATGCTCACCCCCGAGGAGGTGGATATCATCCTCGCCGGCGAGGCCGCCCTCTACCGGGGGCAGGGGAGCGAGGCCGAACGGGTCTTCGCCCCCATCGTCACCGTCCAGTCGCCGGTGAGGGCCCTGGCCTACTACCGTCTCGGCGAGGCCCGCTCCATGCTCCAGAAATACGGCGAGGCCCTGCGGGATTTCCGGGAGGGGGAGAAGCTCCAGCCCGAGTTCCTTGCCCATTCGCCGGGAACGGCCTTTGCCTACGCTGATGCCGTGGTCCGCAGCGGCGATCTGGAGGGGGGGCGCAGGATGCTGGGACGCCTCATCGCGAGCCTTGCCGACAAGAAGTTTGCGCCGATGCTCCTGGTGAGGCTGGCCGACATCCTTTCCCGCCAGGGGAAGGAGATGGCGGCAGAGGCCATATACCGGACCGTCGCGGAAAATTTCCCGGACAACAAGGCGAAGTGGCAGGCACGGATGAAGCTTGCCGACCGCAAGTTCATGACGATCGAGCCGGCCACCTTCAGGGGGCTCGTGGACGAGTATCTGGAGATCAACCGGAGCAGCGACTTTTCCCTCCGTGAAGAGTCGCTCTTCAAGGCGGCGCTTCTCACCGCCCTCTTCGGCGAGGTCCCGGACGGCTTCGCGCTTGTCTCCGAGTACGAAAAGAAGTTCTCCCGGGGCACCTACATAAGCGTCGCCCGGGGGATGCGGGAAGAGCTCATCGTGCCGATGGTCCGGGCGTTGATTCAGGCCAAGGATTTTCCCGCCCTCATCATGCTGGCCCAGGAGAACCGGGACTACCTGGGGAGGTGCATCGCCGATCCCGATTTCGTGCGCAGCCTCGTCATCGCCTTTGCCGACCAGGGACGCTTCTCGGAAGAAGCGGAGCTCTTCTCGTACCTGGCCGGCAAGGATTGGAGCGCCCCCCAGGCACCCGAGCTCTACCGTCGGATCATCGAGGCCGCGGAGCGGACCGGCGACATCCCCTTGCTGGAAAATTCAGCCGACAACTTCCTGAGGCGCTTCCCCGATCATCCCTTGGCCCTGCGCTACCGGGAGCAGGTGGCGGCCCTCGACTACAACCGGGGAAATCTGCCGAAGGTGGCGGCGCGGCTCGCCCCCCTCCTGACGGGCAAGGGGCGTCCTGATGACGTGGAAAGCTACTACATTCTCGGCAAATCCCTGGAAAGCGCGGGCAACAAAAAAGACGCGGAGCGGGCCATGGTCCTCTTTCTGTCAGAACTTCGACAGCGGGGAGGGGCATCGGCCCTGGCGCCCGATGCCCATTACGTGGCTGCTTCGGCCCGGCTCGCGCGGGGTGACCGGAAGGGGGCCATGGAGCTCCTTCGGGCCGGAAGTGCATCCGCTTCCGAGGCCCAGCGGGACCCGTTCCTCTATAAAATGGGAGAGATCGCCCGGCTTGAGGGGCGCAACGACGAGGCCGCCGGCCATTTCAAGGCGGTTGCCGACAACGGGAAAGACCCCGTCTGGCAACAGATGGCCGCCCAGGCCCTGGCCGACATGGAACTGAAGAAGAGGCTCGCGGGGCAGGTGAAGCTGTCAAAATAATGGCTGGATGACAGGATAGGGGCGAAGCAGGGTTTATCTGCTTCGCCCTTGTTGTCCTTGGAATCACAGGGCGAAGCGGATGAGTCGTTTGCTTCGCCCCTACGGGTGCGTGGGGTTTGGCGGTGAACAACGACTCTGGTACGCCTTTTGCTGAAGAGGGTGCGTAGGAACAAGGAGAACGGCAATGCCAATCGACAAGATATTTGGAACCACCGTGGATCTTCTGGCCAAGAGCATCGACCTCCGCTCCAGGAGCCACACCATGATTTCCGCCAACCTGGCCAACGTCGAGACCCCGAACTACACCCCCACGGCCCTTTCCTTCGAGAATGAGCTCAGGGGGGCACTCAAGGGGAAGAACACGGGGAGCCCGGCTGTCACCCATCCGAAGCACATCCCGCTCAAGGGGCAGAGCAACTCCATCCAGCAGGTCCAGGGGACGGTGGTCGAGACCCCCTCCCTCTCCCCCGGCAAGGACAACAACGGGGTGGAGCTGGAGGCGGAGATGTCCCGCATGGCCGAGAACCAGATCATGTACAACGCATCGATCCAAATCCTCTCCAAGCAGTTCAACGAAATCAAATCCGCCATCAGGGAGAATAAATAATGGATTTCTTCAGCGCCATGCAGATCAGCTCTTCCGCCCTCTCTGCCGAGCGGACGCGGATGAACCTCATCTCCTCCAACATCGCCAACGCCAACTCCACCCGCACCGCCGAAGGAGGCCCCTACAAGCGCAAGGATGCCGTCTTTGCCGCCACCCCGGCCGCGGAGAAGTTCCAGGCGACCATGGAGCGGATGCGCCGCGGCGCAAGCCCCGCCGGGGTCCAGGTGACCCAGGTCATCGAAGATCAGAACCCTCCCCGGCTCCAGTACGACCCCACCCATCCGGACGCCAATCCCCAGGGGTACGTGGCGCTTCCCAACGTGAACGTGGTGGAGGAGATGGCCGACATGATCGCCGCCACCCGGGCCTACGAGGCCAATGTCACGGCGGTGCAGGCCGCCAAGAGCATGGCCCTCAAGACCCTCGAACTCAGCACGCGGTAACCTTATTCATTTTTTTGACGCAAAAAAAGGGTGCGTCACAGGCACCCTTATGGAAGCTTATCGGCAACCGGCGCAGAAACTTTAGAGCTTTTTCAGGAGGCAGTCGTGATTGACGGAATCGAAAGCGGTATAGGACTGGGACAGGCGTTTCCCGAGGTCGGAGCGAAGGGGGCGAAGCCGGCCAACATGGCCAGCGATGCGGGCAAATTCTTCGGCGAACTGGTCTCCAAGGTGAACGAGCTGCAGTCCCAGTCGGACTCTGCCGTTCAGGCCCTTGCCACCGGAGAGTCCCAGGGGCTCCACGAAGTGATGATCGCCATGGAGAAATCGTCCCTTGCCTTCCAGTTCCTGGGCCAGGTCCGGAACAAGGCCATTGACGCGTACAATGAAGTCATGCGGATGCAGGTCTAAGGTGAGCGCTGAAAAACGGATTGCATGTAATCCGTAGGGGCGCTGCTTGCCGCGCCCGTTTCCGAACAGGGCGCGGCAAGCGGCGTCCCTACGAAATCGCCTTGTGTCACGTATCGGAGTCATAAATGCCTGAAGGTCTGCAAAAGCTGTTGGAGCCGTTTATGGCCCTTCCCCCCGTGAAGCGGTGGGTCGTGGGCGGGGTCGTGGGGGTGTCGATCATTGCCTTCGCCCTCCTGATAATGGTCGCCAACCGCACCGACTACCGGCCCCTCTTCACCAACCTCACCAGCGAGGATGCCGGCGAGATCGTCAACAAGCTCAAGGAACAGAAGGTTCCCTACCGGATCGCCGCCGACGGCAAGGCAATCCTGGTCCCCTCCGACAAGGTCTACGACCTGCGCCTGACCATGGCTTCCGCGGGGCTTCCCCAGGGGGGCGGGGTCGGTTTCGAGATCTTTGACCGAAAGAACTTCGGCATGACCGAGTTCGTCCAGAAGCTCAACTACCAGCGGGCCCTCCAGGGGGAACTCTCCCGGACCATCGGCCAGATCGCTGGGGTGGAGCAGGCCCGGGTCCACCTGGCAATTCCCGAGAAGGCCCTCTTCAAGGAGGACGAGAAGCCCGCCACCGCCTCGGTGGTGCTCAAGGTGAAGGGAAATCGCCAACTCAACGACAGTGATGTCCAGGGAATCGTCCATCTCGTGGCTTCCTCCATCGAAGGGATGAACCCGGAGCGCGTGACCGTTCTCGACCAGAAGGGGAAGCTTCTTTCCAAGAATGGCCCCACGGATGCCGCCGGCAAGATGACCGCCTCCATGCAGGAGGTGCAGCGGACCTACGAGCGAGGCACCGAGGAGCGGCTCCAGTCCTTGCTTGACAAAGCGGTCGGTTCCGGCAAGTCGGTGGCCCGCGTATCGGCGGTCTTCGATTTCCGCCAGGTGGAGCGCTACGAGGAGAAGTACGACCCCGAAACCGTGGTCCGCAGCGAGCAGCGCAGCGAGGAGAGCATGGGAGGCGCCAACGCCACGGCAGGGGTCCCGGGAGCCCAGACGAACCTGGGCCGCACCCCGGCCGGTGCCGGCGGCGCCACCGGCCCCTCAGGCAACAAGAACGATGAAACCCTCAACTACGAGGTGAGCCGCTCAACGGCCCGGACCATCGAGCCGGTGGGAGCCCTTTCCAAGGTGTCCGTGGCGATCCTCGTGGACGGCAAGTACGACGCCCCGGCCGCCGGCAAGGATGGCAAGAACGCCAAGCCCAAGTACACCCCCCGCTCCCCCGCCGAACTCCAACAGATTGAGGCTCTGGTCAAAGGCGCCGTCGGTTTCAACGCCGGACGGGGTGACCAGGTGACGGTGGCGAACATCCCGTTCCAGGATACCGCCGAGGCGGGGACTGACGAGGGAAGCCAGTGGTGGAACGCACCCATTTTCCTCTCGCTCCTCAAAAACGGCCTCATCGGCTTCGGCTTCCTGGCGCTCCTCCTCTTTGTGGTTCGTCCCCTCATGAAGATGCTGAAGCCCGAGAAGAAGACCTCTTTCGAGCCGATCACCGCTGCCGAGGAAACCCTGAACCAGATCGCCGAGGTCCACCGCGCCCAGATCCAGAACCAGACCATCCGGCAGATGGAGCTTATGAACAAGGTGAAGGACGAGCCCTACCAGGCCGCCCAGATCCTCCAGAACTGGCTTCGCGCCAAGGAGCAATGATCCGTTAGCATGAACCACCATCCCATTCCACGTTTTCCGAGGCATTGACCATGGACGGTACCGACAAGGCTGCCATACTGCTCCTCTACCTGGGTCCCGAGGCGACCTCCAAGGTGTTCGAGCATATGGACGATGCCGAGATAAAACAGATATCCAAGAGCATGGCGAAGCTGGGCCATGTCCCCCACTCCGTCATCCAGGACGTGGTCAACGAGTTCACCAACATGACCAACCCGGAGACCGGCATCTTCTCCCAGGGGGAGGAATTCGTCCGCAAGATCCTGGAGCAGACCCTCGGCCCCCAGAAGGCCGAGATGCTCCTCAAGGAGATCAGTTCTTCCAGCTTCGGCGACATGGTCGACATCCTTGCCAACCTGGACGCCAAGACCATCGCCAACTTCCTCTCCCAGGAGCATCCCCAGACCATCGCCGTCATCCTGGCGAAGCTGCGTGCCAAGCAGACCGGCGAGATCATCGCCATGCTTCCCCAGGAACTCCAGGCAGAGGTGGTGATGCGGATCGCCGACGTCGACCAGGTGTCGCCGGAGATCCTTGAGGACATCGACGAGGTCATCAAGCGGGAACTGACCGCCATGGGGGGCATCCAGCGCTACAAGGTCGGCGGTGTGGAAAAGGTGGTCGACATGTTCAACTACCTGGACCGGAGCAAGGAGAAGCAGATCCTCGACAAGCTCGATGTTCTCAATCCGCCGTTGGCCGAGGTCATCCGCAAGCACCTCTTCACCTTCGACGATATCTTCAAGCTGGACGACCGCTCCATCCAGGGAATCATGCGCGAGCTCTCCAACGATACCCTGACCCTTGCCATGAAGACCGCCCCCGACCAGATCAAGGAGAAGATCTTCCGCAATATCTCCAGCCGCGCCGCCGAGATGATCAAGGAGGACCTGGAGGTCATGGGCCCCGTCCGCCTCTCCGACGTGGAAAAGGCCCAGGGGGAGATCATCAAGATCGTCCGCCGTCTGGAAGAGGAAGGGAAAGTGGTGCTGGCGGGCCGCGGAGGCGACGATGTTCTCGTCTAAGCGACGGTCGCGGATCATCAAAGCGGGGGAAGCCTCTCTCCATACCCCCCAGGGCTTCACGTTCGGCCGCATCCTGGCCGAGGCGTCATCCCAGGAGTTGCCGCCGGGCGTGTCGGGATTCGTTCCCCTCTCCCTCGGTTTCGTGCCCGGCGGGGAGGAGCTTCCCGATCCGGCTGCGTCCATTGCCGAGGATTCGGATCCGCCCATGCCGAGCCTGGAGGGGATGATCGTCCTTTCCGAGGAGGATTTTCAGGCCAAGGTGGACGAAATCTACCGCAATGGCATGGACGAGGGTCGCCGCCAGGCGGAACGGGGACTGGCCAACGTCTTCAAGTCACTGCGCGATGGCGTGTCGGCCGTGACGGGGTTGCGGGGCCGGGTTTTCAAGGAGAGCGAGGAGGATATCCTCAAGCTCGCCGTCATGGTGGCCCGCAAGATCGTCCAGCAGGAGATCACCCAGGACCCGGGGATCCTCGCCTCCATCATCGCTGCTGCGGTGGGGGGGTGTACCGAGCGGGATCGGGTGGTGGTGCGCCTCAATCCTAACGATTACGCGGTGGTGGCGGCTAACCGGCAGGCGTTTCTGGCAGGCCTTGGCGACGACGTTCCCATCACCCTCACCCCCGACGACGGGGTGGGGCCGGGAGGCTGCCTCGTGGAGACTGCCACGGGGACGGTGGATGCCCGCATCGAATCCCAGCTGGACGAGATCTACCGCACGCTCCTCGAAGAGCGGAGCGCGCCTGTGGAAGCTGCATCCCCGGCACCCGCGGAGCCGGAGCCCCGGGGCGAGCTTCCCCTTCCCGGCGCCGACGACGTGATCCCCTCCTTCTCGGGGCAGGGGGCGTGGCTCAAGGCCGATGGGGAGGCAACCAGTGTCGATGGATAGGATCGACCTCTCCCGCTATCTCACCGCCGTGGAGACCATGAAGCCGATCCGCTTCCACGGCAAGGTGACCCAGGTGGTGGGGCTCGTCATCGAAGGGTATTGCCCCGACGCGGCCGTGGGAACCCTCTGCCACGTCCATCCCCACGACGGCGACCCGATCCCGGCCGAGGTGGTGGGGTTCCGCGACAACAAGACGCTTCTCATGCCACTGGGCGAACTGCGGGGCGTCGGCCTCGGGAGCCTCATCTCCGTCAAGCGGAAAAAATCGTCCCTCGGCGTCGGCCCGGGCCTCCTGGGACGCGTCATCGACGGTCTCGGTGAGCCCATTGACGATAAAGGCCCCCTCGCGACCCGCGAAGAGTATCCCATCTACGCCAATCCCGTGAACCCCATGAAGCGCCGTCCCATCAGGGAGCCCCTCGATCTGGGCATCCGGGCCATCAACGGGCTCCTCACCTGCGGCAAAGGGCAGCGTGTCGGAATCATGGCCGGCTCTGGTGTCGGAAAGTCGACACTGCTCGGGATGATTGCCCGCTACACCGAGGCGGACGTGAACGTCATCGCCCTCATCGGCGAGCGGGGGCGCGAGCTTCGGGAATTCATCGAGAAGGACCTCCAGGAGGAGGGGCTCAAGAAATCGGTGGTCGTGGTCGCCACCAGCGACCAGCCGCCCCTGGTGCGGATGCGGGGAGCCTACATCGCCACCACCATCGCCGAGTATTTCCAGGCCCAGGGGAAAAAAGTGCTGCTCATGATGGACTCGGCCACCCGCTTCGCCATGGCCATGCGCGAGGTGGGGCTCGCCATCGGCGAACCCCCCACCACCAAGGGGTACACCCCGTCCGTCTTCGCGGCGCTCCCCAAGCTCCTGGAGCGGACCGGAAACTTCATGGACGGAAGCATCACCGGACTCTACACGGTGCTGGTGGAGGGGGACGACTTCAACGAGCCGGTCTCAGACGCCATGCGGAGCATTCTCGACGGCCACATTGTCCTGAACCGCGAGCTGGCGGCCCGGGCCATCTACCCCCCCATCGACATCCTGGCCAGCGCCTCGCGGGTCATGATGGACGTGACCGAGCGGGGCCAGCAGCAGTTCGCCTCCCGCTTCAAGGAGCTTCTGGCGGCCCACAAGCAGGCCGAGGACCTCATCAACATCGGCGCCTACAAGCCGGGGTCCAACCCGACCATCGACTATGCCATCTCCAAGATGGAGAGCATGGTGGGGTATATCCGCCAGGGGATCCATGACGGGGTCACCATGGAGCAATCGGTTACCGCACTTGGAGACATTTTCGATGAAGGAATGGCACTCTGATTGCACATTCCCTGGTAAAAGAAAAGTCCTTCTGATTCCGAGAGATTCGGGAGCATGCCATGATGCAAAACCATAACAACGGGTTCCAACTGCAGCAGGTCCTCAACTACCGCAAAGAGATCGAGAAGGTGCGCAAGGTCGAATTCGCCACCGCCAAGCGCGAGTTCGAGAGCGCCACCGAGGTGCTGGAGCGCCACAAGGCCGAGGCGGACCAGGCCCGGGTCGAGTACAACAACAAGCAGGCCTCCGTGGTCAATGCCGGCGAGCTTCAGATGTATGCCGACTTCTTCCGGCGCAAGACCGGCGACATCCAGTCCCAGCGCGTGCAGGTGGACTCCCTTGACCGGGAGATGACCGAGCGCCGCGAGGAGTTGATGGACGCAGCCAAGGACAAGAAGGCCCTGGAGCTCCTCAAGGAGAGGCAGATGGCGGCCCTTCGGCGGGAGCGGGCCGAGAAGGAACGGGCCTTCCTCGAAGAACTGGCCATCCAGAAGGCCCTCCGGTAACCCATGCGGAAAGCGACGTACATACCTTTTGTGGCGGCGACGGGGTTCCTCCTCCTCGCGCCGCCGATTTGTACCCCCCCCTCCGTCGAGGCCCAGTCCTCCGGAGGGAGCAGCACGCGTCCCGCCGTGACCGCACCCGTCTATCCGACGGGAGGCGCCAGGAATGGCGTCAGCGAAGCCGCGGCACTGGAACAGAAGAAACAGCAACTGGCCGCCAAGGAAGCGGCCCTGGCCGTCAAGGAGCAGGAGCTGAAGGCCCTGGCCGCTACCCTTGAAGCGCGGGTGAAGGAGCTGGAAGCTGCCAAGGCGGGCCTGGACCGTTCCCTGGACGCCCGCAAGAAGGTGCAGAGCGCCAACTACCAGAAGCTCCTCAAGGTCTACAAAGGGTTGAAGCCCCAGGAAGCGGTGAAGCTCCTGGACGGCCTCCCCGAGAACGAGGCCCTGGAGCTCCTGAGCGAGATGGACCAGAAGCGTGCCGGCAAGCTCCTCCCCCTCATCAAGAAGGAGCGGGCGCTGAAGTGGACTAGGCAGAACCTGGCGGCTCGGTAGGGCAGGTTTGTACCGTAGGGGCGGATTGAATCCGCCCAAATCAGGGCGCATGCAATGCGCCCCTACGGTAGGGTTCTCTGACAACTGAATAGCAGCACGAAACGTGGAAAAGCCGCGTTTCATACCACAAAGAAAGGAGGTGAACAAGTATGAGCATGGAGATCATGCAGATGCTCCAGGTGATTCCACAAGCCGTCCCCACCGCCGGAACCGCTCCTGAAGTCCCTGCCGGGTCTGCCGCCACCCCTGACCTCTTCGCCTCGCTCATGGCCGGGCTCCTCGTTCAGCCCCCAGCCACGACGGCCACCGCGGAACTTCCATCCCTTGCCGCGGAAACCCCGGAGCCGAACGATCAAAACGCCACCGCCCCGGAGACCGACGACATTACCACCGCCGAAGCAGCCATGATGTCGCTCGTATCCCTTGTGGCACCCCAGACGATCGTTCCGCAGGCCGCGCCGGTTCCCGAAATTACCGTCCCGACCAGCACGACCACCGAGGCGAGCGCTGCCACTGCAGCGACGCAGGTCACGGCCACCGCACCTTCGCCAGCAGCGGCACCTGTAATGGCAATGGCACTTGAATCCGCACCTGCCATGCTTCCGTCCCAGGCCGACGCCGTCATCCCCCAGCCCGAACTTCCCCGGGAGACGACCAAGGCAAAAATTCCGACAACGGAAGCAGCCCCAGCCGCACCGGCACCCCAGGCTGCATCGGCGCCCACAGCCACGGCACAGCCTGTCCCGGAAAAGAACACGGTGGAGATCCTCGCGGTCAATCTCGAACCCGCAAAAATCACCGAGGTGGCCCAGGTGGAACCCCAGGCGTCCGAGCCCCTGCCCGAAATGGCACCGGCACCCGAGGTCGCGGCAGCGAACAAACCGGCACCCCGCACCATGGGACCGGCGGCAGCCTATCCCGACCGGATACCGGTCATCCCGAAGGGGGAAAGTCTCTCTGCCGAGGCTGATAAGGCATCGGTGACGGAAACCGCACCCCTTGCTGACGCAAAGCCCCAAAAGGTGGAGGTAGTCATCAGGGATGAAAGCGGTAAGGAGCAATCCTTTGGCGAACAGGGGAAAGAGGGCAGTCACTCCCCCGACTTGAAGGCCCACGTCGCACCCGTCCAGACCGACGCGGCAAAACCCATCGAGCCGGCCCTTACTGGCACCACGAAGCCCGAGCACCAGCCGACCCACGGCTTGCGCGACAGCATCATGGCCCAGGTGAAAGAGGGAATCGCAACCCGCGAGCATGCCGGCAACGGCCAGATCGCAATCCGGCTCGCCCCGGCCGAACTGGGGGAGCTTCGGATCAACGTCCAGGTTGTGGACCAGCAGGTTAAGGTGGAAGTGCTGGCGGCAAACAGCCAGGTGAGGGAGATTCTTCTCAGCAACCTGGATTCCCTCAAGGAGAACTTCTCGCGACAGAACCTGACCATGACCGGATTCGACGTTTCCACCGGCACGGGCCAGGGGTACGAGCAGCTCTTCCGCCAGGGTAAGGAGGCTGGCCAACAGGGGGGCTTCCGGATGGCGTCCCGGCAGGGAACGGCAGAGTTCGAGGCACCAGCTGCCGAATCAGCCGACTACTACTACACCGACCGGCGCGATTCGATCCTTGACGTGAGACTTTAGGAAAGGAGGTACACAGAACGTGGTAAACGGAATCACAACCGACACGACAGCGGCGGCAGCGGCCATGAAGAAGTCCACCGGCATGAACAAGGACGACTTCCTCAAGCTGTTCGTCACCCAGCTCCAGCACCAGGATCCCCTGAACCCCGCGGACAGCTCGGAGTTCATCGGCCAACTGGCGCAGCTGACCCAGGTGGAGCAGGCCTACAACACCAACTCCAACCTGGCCAAAATCATCGACCTGTTCAACGGCGCCACAAGCCTCTCGTCGGTCTCGTACATCGGCAAGTCGGTAACGGCCAACGGCGATCAGATCAACCTCACCGCCGGCTCCAAACCGGCCCTCGGCTACCGTCTTCCCGCCGATGCGCAACAGGTGGCCATCAATATCATGGATATCAACGGAACCACAGTCCGGACCATGACTCTCGGAAGCACCCGGGCCGGAGATGGCGCAATCGCCTGGGACGGCAAGAACGGCCAGGGAAGTACGCTGCCGGCGGGACAGTACAGCTTCAGCGTAACCGGATACAATGCCAAGGGGGAGAAGTTCCAGGGTAACCCGCTTCTCGTCGGCACGGTGGAAGGGGTATCGCTGGAAGGGACGGAACCCAACATAATCGTCGGCGGCGTCAGCGTGCCGCTCAGCAATTTACTCTCGGTGAAAGGAGCGTGAGGAAGGAATGATCGACACGATCTATTTTCCCGAACCACTCCCCATTAACCCGGGACAGAAACCGGCGCAACCGCAACCGGCGAAACAGGGGGGCACACAGCCCGCCTTCGCAACGATCCTCGACGGCAAGATGCCGACCCAGGGGGTCAAATTCTCCCAGCATGCCCAGGAACGGTTGAGGGCGCGGGGGATCAGCCTCAACGATGCGGATATGAAGAGGCTGGAGGGAGCGGTGGACAGCGTGGCACAGAAGGGTGGGCGCGAATCGCTCATCATGCTCGGCGACGCGGCACTCGTGGTGAGTGTCAAAAACCGGACAGTCATCACCGCCATGGACCGGGGGAGCATGCAAGGGAATGTGTTCACGAACATCGATTCGGCAGTAGTTTTCTAGGATACGGGGACCAGGGATCGGGGACCTGAAGCAGCAGGGAAGAAAATGATCCACAACGGGCCGGACCTTCACGGGGGCCCGGGGACGCCGACCGACAGAGGCGTCCCGTTTGAACCAGGCGGCAGTCGACTACTGCCGACCCCTCGGAGGCAACACACATGAGCGTTACATCTGCACTGTACACCGGCATCAGCGGTCTCAACGCCAACGGCGAAGCCATGTCCGTCATCGGCAACAACATCTCCAACGTTAACACCATCGGCTTCAAGCAGGGACGGATGCTCTTCTCCGACGTCCTTTCCAGCACCATCAGCGGCGGCTCCCAGATCGGCCGCGGCGTCCAGATCCAGACCGTAGAGAACCAGTTTACCCAAGGCTCCTTCGAGAGCACCGAGAGCGGCACCGACCTGGCCGTCCAGGGGGATTCCTTCTTCGTGGTCCAGAACGACAACGGCCGCTACTACACCCGGGCCGGCGCCTTCAACTTCGACAAGGACAAGATCCTCGTGAACCCGGAAGGGTATCAGGTGCAGGGGTATGGGATCATACCTTCCTCGGGCCTTGCCGACGGCGTCATGAAGCCCATCGACCTGACCTCGTTCGCCACCACTCCGCCGAAGCAGACCTCTGCCGTCGACATGGTGCTGAACCTGGATTCCACCCAGACCACGCCGGCCCTTGCCTGGGACCCTGCCAACCCGGTGGCCACCTCCAACTTCTCCACGAGCCTGTCGGTTTACGACTCCCAGGGGAACGCCCATACCGCCACGGTTTACTTCCGCAAGACCGCCGCCAACGCCTGGGACTGGCACGCCATCCTCCCCGACGCCCAGGCCGGCACCACTGGCAGCAGCACCACCCCGCTGGACGGGACCCTCACTTTCGACGCTACGGGCGCCCTCACCGGCCAGACTCCCCTGGCCAGCGCGGCCCAGAACATCACCTTTGCGGGCGGGGTAACCGCACCGCAGCCGATCCTCTTCGATATGGGCGTGGGCGCTACCACCCAGTACGCCAGCCCCTCCATCGTTTCTTCCCAGACCCAGGACGGCTACTACCAGGGTACCCTGACCAAGGTCACCATCGACGACAAGGGATACGTGAACGGGGTTTACTCCAACGGCGAGCTCAAGAAGCTCTACCAGGTGACCCTGGCCAAGTTTGCCTCCACCACCGGCCTCTCCAAGGCGGGCGGCACCCTCTTCGAGGAGACCCTGGAATCGGGTCAGCCCCTCTTCTCCAACGCCAGCACTCCGGGCGTCGGGAAGGTCCTTGCCAACTCCCTGGAACAGTCCAACGTGGATATGGCGGCCCAGTTCGTCAAGATGATCACCACCCAGCGGGGTTACTCCGCCAACTCCAAGACCATCACCACCGCCGACGAGATGCTCCAGGAAGTCCTCAATCTCAAGCGGTAACCTGACATTTCCCGGGGGAGCCACGCGGCTCCCCCTTTTTTTTGACCCGCGCCGGCATCGATCCGCTGTGAAGTCGTGCCGGAAAATTGACCCCCCTGCGCCGTTCCACCGGCTGACGGCGTTTCATGGCCCCTTCATGCCGCCCATGTATCGCCTCCTGCCGTTGTTTCGTGTCAAAACATCGACCATTAAAGCCCTTCCCATGGTGCCCCGTCCCCATTCGTTCGTCAGTCCCATTCGCTGAGAATCCGAGTTCGTCGGTTTTTCGGGATTTTTTCCGCTTCTTTTGCTCTTCCCCTTCTTTTGGATTGTTTTTACCATTCTGGCACTTCGGTTGCAGTATCTGCATCGGTGCGTCAAACCCACTGATATCAACCGAAAAGTAACGAGGAGGAGGACCCCAATGGCTGCAGAAGAAAACGCCCCGGCAGAAGGTGTGCCGAAAAACAAGAAAATGCTCTTCATCATCATCGGCGCGGCCGCCGTGGTGGTTATCGCCCTTGCCGTCGTATTCATGGGGGGGGGCAAAAAGGAGAAAAAGGAAGGCGCTGCCGAGGCGAAGGTGGAGCAGAAGGCTGAAGGGGGAGGCGCCGCGAGCGGCGGCAAGGAGGGCGGCAAGGAGGGAGCGGGAGGCGCCGCTGCCAACATCTTCCCCATGGAGCCGTTCATCGTTAATATCTATGACGGACAGGAGCTCCGTTACCTGCGGGTTAAGGTGGAGTTCGAAACCGCCACTGCCGACGCCAAGAAAGAGATTGAGATGCGTCAGGCTCCCCTCCGCGATGCCATCCTCGTGCTCCTGACCACCAAAACCCTCCAGGATGTCCAGGATCTCCAAGGTAAGAACACGCTTCGGGACGAGATCATGGTGGCCATCAACAAGATCCTTCCGCCGGGCAAGGTGAGCAGGGTCTACTTCACCGACTTCGTGGTGCAGTAGGGTGCGCCTTCGACGTAAGCTGCATACCGGCATTGCCGGGTAGGGACCGTCCATGGAGAAGATCCTCACCAAACAAGAGATAGAGGCGCTGCTGGCCGCAGTCTTCGAGGGCAAGATCGAGCCCGACAAGGAGCTGGCCAAGGCAGAGGCGACGGTTCAGTCCTACGACCTCTTCAGTAGTGAGTCAAAGGGGAACATTCCCAACCTCGACATCATCTACGACAGCTTTATCCGCTACCAGCGGGGCACTCTGTCGAACCGCCTGGGGCGCATCGTCGAGATCAAGAAGGTGGGGGCCGCTGCCCTCAAGTTTGACGACTTCCTCCATACCATGCCGTCGCCGGTGGCCATGGCCATCTACAAGGCCGATCCCCTCAAGGGGGCGGCACTGATCGCCTTCGACAGTACCCTGGTCTTCACCATCGTCGACTGCATCCTGGGGGGGACCGGATCCTCGGTCGTGCCGACCGTCGGCAACCGGATGTTCACCTCCATCGAGCTGCGGCTGGTGCAGAAGATCGTCATGGATGTTCTCGCCGATCTGGAAAAGGCCTGGGCCCCCATTTACGCCACCAAAATGGGCTTTCTGCGGATGGAGATGAACCCCCGGCTCGTCAATATCGTTCCCCCCGAGTACCAGGTGGTGACGATGGAGATGGAGATCCAGATTGAGGAGATCGTCGGCAAGATGATCTTCGCCGTCCCCCTCACGACCATCGATCCGGTCAGGGAAAAGCTCAAGAACGGGGCCCAGGTCGACATGATGGCCATCGATCCCCAGTGGTCGTTCCGCCTGTCGAAGGAACTTATGGAGGCCCCTCTCGACCTTTCCGTGGAGGTGGGTGGAGCCATCATCAGCATGGACGATCTTCTGAATCTCACCCCCGGCGACACCATCATGCTCGACACCCCCTGTAACAGCGACCTGGTGGTGAAGGTTGGGGGGGTATCGAAATTCATGTCCGCACCGGGGCTGAGGCACGGCAACAAGGCGGCGCAGATAACCACCATTATCGGTAAAGGGAGAGAGCAGTGAGCGACCTCGACAATGAAAACCTGAAGGATGGCGAACTGGATACCAAGAACCTGAACTTCATCCTCGACATACCGCTGCAGCTCACGGTGGAGCTGGGGCGCACCAAGATCCTCGTGAAGGACGTTCTCCAGCTTAACCAGGGGGCGGTCGTGGAGCTGACGAAGCTGGCGGGGGAGCCCCTCGACGTGTTTGTCAACTCCAAGCTCGTGGCCCGGGGCGAGGCGGTGGTGGTGAACGAGAAGTTCGGCATCCGGCTCGTGGATATCGTCAGCCCCAACGAGCGGGTGGAGAAGGTGCTGTGAAACGCCTCGCCATGTCAGGGGGCGCAACGGCGGCAACGCTCGTGCCGGCCGCTGCCCTGGCCGCGGACGGGCAGGGCAGCCCGAGCCTGTTCATGCTCACCCTCCAGATGGTGGCCGCGCTGGCAGTGGTGCTGGGGCTCATCTACCTCTTCTACCACCTCTCCAACCGCTGGCTGAAGCTGGGAGCCCCCATGGGGGGCGGCGAGCGCCACATCCGCCTGGTGGAGACGCGCCACCTGGCGCCGAAGAAGTCGCTGGTCCTCGTGGAGGTGGGGGGAGAGTACCTGCTGCTGGGCTCCAGCAGCGACAACCTCACCTTTCTCAAGCAGATCGACATCCTTGAGGAGATCGAAGTGATCGATGACCCGGAGAAGCAGTCGACCATGGCCGCCCTCTTTCAGGGAAAGCTCGATGCCATGGCCGCGAAGATTGCCGCCATCAAGCAGGGGCGGGCCGACTCCCCCAGTCGGCGCGCCGAAAAATTTTGACACCAGGGACGGTGTTGTCATGAAAAAGCATATCCTCATACCCCTCGCGGCCATCGCTCTGGTTGCCGGCCTTGCGGCCGCGGCCTTCGCCGAGCCGGTGATCCCGACCCTCTCCATCGGCGTGGGCAAAGCCTCCAAGCCGGGCGACGTCTCCACGGTCCTCCAGATCTTCTTCCTCATGACGGTGCTGTCGCTGGCGCCGGGACTCATGATGATGACCACCTCCTTCACCCGGATCGTCATCGTCCTCTCGTTCCTGCGCAACGCCATCGGCACCCAGCAATCCCCTCCGAACCAGATCATCGTGGCCCTGTCGCTCTTCCTCACCTTCTTCGTCATGAGCCCGGTCTGGCAGCAGGTGAACACCCAGGCGCTCCAGCCCTACCGGGCCGCCCAGATCACCCAGGAGGAGGCGTTCAAGCGGGCACAGGTCCCCGTGCGCAAGTTCATGTTCTCCCAGACCCGGGAGAAGGACCTGGCGCTCTTCATCAACCTCTCCAAGCTGCAGCGCCCCCGCAACGCCGACGACATCCCGACCCTCACCCTCATCCCGGCCTTCATGATCTCGGAGCTGCGGACCGCGTTTCAGATCGGCTTCCTCATCTTCATCCCGTTCCTGGTGATCGACATGGTGGTGGCCTCGGTCCTCATGTCCATGGGTATGATGATGCTCCCGCCGGTCATGATCTCGCTCCCCTTCAAGATTCTCCTCTTCGTCCTCGTGGACGGGTGGGGGCTGGTTATAGGCTCGCTTGTCAAGAGCTTCGGATAAGATTGTAGGGGCGCTGCTTGCCGCGCCCATTTCCAATCAGGGCGCGGCAAGCAGCGCCCCTACACTCGGAGGCATTTCATGAGTCCCGATCTCGTCGTCCAGATAGCACGCCGCAGCTTCGAGGTGACGCTGCTCCTTTCCGCGCCGCTCCTCATCTCGGGGCTCGTGGTGGGCCTGCTCATCAGTATCTTCCAGGCGGTCACCTCCATCCAGGAGGCGACCCTCGCCTTCGCGCCGAAGATCATCATCGTCATGGTGGCGATGGTCATCTTCTTCCCATGGATGATGAGCTACATGAGCGACTTCACCCGGGAGCTCTATGCGATGATCCCCAACATGAGGCATTGAGTCGACCTCATCGAGTTACTCCGAATCCATGTTCCCTCTAACCACCCCATTTCCGTCGGTCAATGAAGTCGCCTTCTTCACTCTGGTGCTGGGGCGGATGGCCGGCATCTTCGCATCCATCCCCCTGTTCGGCGGCCGGCGGGTGCCCATGAATATCAAGGTCGTGGTGGTCTTTGCCCTGACGGTGGTCTGCTTCCCCCTCATCAAGGCGAAGGTTCCCCAACTCCCCGCCGACATGCTCTCCCTCGGCATGCTCATGATCCGCGAGGTCCTCGTGGGGACCTGTCTCGGCCTCCTCTCCCTCATCATCTTCGCCGCCGTGGAGTTCTGCGGCCAGATCTGCGGCATCCAGATGGGACTCTCCATTGTCAGCGAAATCGACCCTTCCCAGGGGAACCAGCAGTCGATCATCGCCATGTTCCAGGAGATGTTCGCCACCCTGCTGTTTCTCTCTCTCGGGGTCCACCATGTCTTCATCAGGGCCCTGGTGGAGAGCTATTCCGTGCTCCCCGTGGGGGCCTGGAACATGAACGAGGGGCTTCTGAATTTCCTGGTCGTCACCATCGGGCAGGTTTTCATCCTGGCCATCAAGCTGTCCGCGCCGGTCATGGTGACCCTGCTTCTGACGAGCGTCATGCTCGGCATTATGGCCCGGGCGTTCCCCCAGATGAACGTCTTTTTCGTGAGCATGCCCCTCAATATCGGCATCGGCTTCATCATCCTCGGGCTTTCACTCACCGTGTTCCTCCACACCCTCCGGGGGTCGTTCGGGGCGCTGGACGAGCAGATCATGACCCTCATGAAGCTCATGGGTAAGGGATAGTGTCGGAAGAAGACAAGCACTCAAAAACAGAACAACCCACCCAGAAGAGGCTGGACGAGGCGAAAAAGAAGGGGGTCCCCCACAGCCGCGACCTCACTTCCACCGTCACCCTTATTGCCTCCATGGTCGCCCTCTACACCACCGGCGGCTTCATGTTCACCACCCTCAAGTCCACCACGCGCGAGATTTTCGGGTCCATGGGAACCTTCCAGCTCACCGAGTCGAGCGTCGAGATGCTGCTGGTCAAGCTTTTCTTTGTTATTTTGCAGGTTTTGGGCCCCTTTATGCTCGTGGTGGTCATTGTCGGTCTCTTCTCCACCGTGGCCCAAGTGGGCTTCTCCGTCAACGCTGAACGGATCGCCTTCAAGCCCGAAAAGCTGAACCCGGTGGAGAATTTCGGGAAACTCTTCAACAAAGACTCCTTCATGGAGATGGCCAAGGCGATCCTCAAGATCGTGATCGTCGGCTATATGTCCTACAAGATCATGCGCGACGAACTGGACGGGATCATCTACCTGACCGATACCGACCTGTCCGGCATCCTGGAACTGTTCAAGCACCTCTCCTTCAAGCTCGTGATCCACACCTGCGGCGTGCTCCTGATCCTGGGGGTCGTCGACCTCGTCTTCGTGAAGTGGCGCTTCATCGAGCGGCAAAAGATGACCAAGCAGGAGGTGAAGGACGAGCACAAGGAGTCGGAGGGGGACCCGAAGGTCAAGGGGAAGATCCGCCAGATGCAGTTCCAGCAGGCCCAGCGGCGGCTGCGGGCCGTCATCCCCACCGCCGACGTGGTCATCACCAACCCGACCCACTTTGCCGTGGCCCTCAAGTACGACCGCCTCACCATGGCCGCCCCCACGGTCCTCGCCAAGGGTGCCGACCACATGGCCCAGACCATAAAGGCCATGGCCCGGGAACACAACGTCATGCTCGTGGAAAATCGCTTCCTGGCTCGGGAACTCTACGCCCAGGTGAAGGAGGGGGAGGAGATTCCCGAGGCCCTCTATGCGGCGGTGGCGGAGGTATTAGCCTACGTCTACAGCCTAAAAGGAAAAGTATAGGGGGACTCGCGTCCGTCTGCACGCCATCTTTGCCGCGGCTTCAATCACGTCATCCTCGACGTAGCTCGGGCTACGCCTGCGGTGCCGTTCAATCAGCCACGACAAATCTGACGCACATACGAACGCGATGGTGGCATCGGTGGTATGCGAGAATGGAAAAGGCCGGAGGATAATTTCTCCGGCCTTTCGCTTTTGGGGTTCAGTTCGTCATGGGCTGTGGCGTGGTGTCGGAGTTGGGGGGCAGGACCGGGTGCATGACCTTCGGTTGCTTGCCGGTGAGGCTCCCCAGGAACGCGGTGATCTTGCCGGCGTCGTCGTCGGTGAGGGAGATGCCGAGCTGGGCGCTTCCCATGATCTTGACGGTGTCCTGCAGTTTCCAGACCTTGCCCGAGTGGAAGTAGGGCATGGTGATGGCCGCGTTGCGCAGGCTCGGCGACCGGAAGACGTACTTGTCGGCCGCCGTGTTGGTCACCTTGAACCGGCCGGTGTCCCCCTCGGGGCGGATTTCGGGGCCCGGGCTTTCCTTGACGCCGAAGGGGAAGTAGCCGGTGCCCCCCACGTTGATGCCGCTGTGGCAGGCGACGCATCCCTTGTCGAGGAAGAGGGCGAGTCCTTTCTCCTCGGTGGCGGTGAGGGCCTTGCGGTTCCCGTTCAGGTACCTGTCGAACGGGGCGTCCGGGGTGACGAGGGTCGCCTCGAAAACCTCGATGGCCTTGGCCACGTTGTCGAAGGTGACGGGGTCCTTTTCGCCGGGGAAGGCCTTCCTGAACAGGGGCTGATAGCCGGGGATGCTCTTCAGGGTCGCCACCAGGTTCTCGGGTTTGTTGTTCATCTCAACCGATGCCTGGACCGGCCCCTTGGCCTGGGCCGCCAGGTCCTCGGCCCGGCCGTCCCAGAACTGGGCGATGTTGTAAACGGCGTTCAGGACCGTGGGTGAGTTGCGGGGACCCTTCTGCCAGCCGTGGCCAATGGCGGTCTCCTGGAGGTCGGCGCCGGCCAGCCCCACGTTGTGGCAGGTGTTGCAGCTGATGAGGTGCGACGACGAGAGGCGCGGGTCGAAGTAGAGCATCTTCCCCAACTCGACCTTTGCCGGAGTGGCCGGGTTCCCCTTCAATGCCTTGGCCTTGGCGGGAATCGGCTTGAAGATCCCTTTGGCCCGTCCCATGACATCATCCTTGCCCCAGGCCGCTCCGACAACCAGGGCGAGCACGGCCGCACATGCAATTGCCTTTCTCTCCATGCGTTTCCTCCTCCTGAGTGATTGATGAGAATATTTTCAGTATAGTTCATGCCGGCTTAATCGCAAGACAGGCATAGTGAGTCAAGTTCCCATTGACGTTCATTCCAGCTTGCGTTCTTTCCCGAGAGTAATCCTCTTTTCTTCCTGCGTTATTCACCATTTACCAATTCTGCACGATTGCCGTTTGCCGTCCCACGGAGCTGTATGCCGAATTATGCATTGATAGTCGGGGATTATAAAACTTGCCCATGTTCGCCCATAGGCCTCCTGGTCGGTGGTTCTACGATAAGTTAAACATATTTAATTGCCTGCAGGGCTGGATAATAACCGAACAATTAATTCGGTATTAATATTTGTATATTTGCATTTATTGGCATTGGTGCTGCAAGAAAAGAGAGGTGAAAGCCGGCAATATGGCGGTAACGGGGGGTGGGCCGCGGGTAAATCGGGAAATTTGGCGACGCGGCGACAATTTTTGGCACTTTCGTGACGGACGAACGACACGCCGTCCCCCCAAAGCGTGGCGCAACGACGAAGTGCGAGACCGGAACAATTATTTGCGGGCAAGTTCTAAACCTTCTGTCAGCAGCAATGACCACGAGAAAGGAGAGCACATGAAACGGGTAGCGAACAAAGTCCTGGCGGGAGCGGTGCTGTTGGGTTTGTCCCAGCCGTTCGCGGCAGGCGCGGCGGAGCAGGACGTCCTGAAGAAGATCGAGGCGCTGGAAAAGCAGTTGCAGGAAATGAAGGATCAGTTGAAGAGCACCGAGCAGAAGGCGCAGACCAGTGAGAAGAAGGCCGATGAGGCCGCACGGAAGGTCGAGAAGGTGGAAGAGAAATCCCTGGGGCGCTGGCTTACCATTGGCGGCGACTACCGGTTCAGGGTCGATTCCCTGCGAGGGAGCGTCATTGACCATGCCAGCGGACCCGCCTTTGGACAAACCTACCAGAGCACTGGCGACCCGGTTGCCGCAATGGCTGCCGCCATGGCGGCCGGTCATGGCTATAAGGCCAAGAACGATTCCCTCATGACCCACCGTTTTGGCCTCAATATGAAGGCAAAGGCGACCAAGGACGTGTCGGTGACAGCCCGCCTCCTCATGTACAAGACCTCCGGTGCCCAGGATGACGACGCGGTTACCTCGAACTATTTCGCCGACCGGGTCGGTGCGTTCGACGGCACCCTCGGCCATGTCCCCTCTGATGGCAGGCTGCTCGTCGACCGCGTTTACGCCACCTGGAGCAATATCGGAGGGGAGCCGGTCTGGTTCTCCGTCGGTCGGCGTCCTTCAACCGGCGGTGTTCCCACGCATCTGAAAGACGATCGCGAAAAACCCGACAGCAGCGGTACGCCGGCACTGCTTGTCGATTACGCTTTTGACGGGATGACCCTTGGCTGGGCTCCCGATATCGAGGCGCTGCCGGGGGCGTACGCCAAGATCTGCTATGGCCGGGGTTTTGAGAATGGCTTTGTCGGCAACGTCCAGTCGGGCAATAACAGTATCCACGACACCGACATGCTTGGCCTTCAAATTATTCCCTACGACACCGACAAACTGAGTGTCTTCTTCCAGTACAACCGGGGCTTTAACATCTTTGACTTCCCGAAGATGAGCAATTCGGCCTTCGGCAACACTGCTCCCGCAGTCGACCTTGGCTCCATTGACTGGTACGGTCTGAACTTCCTTGGCAAGGTGAAGAATGTGGGTATCGGCAACGTCAACTGGTTCATCAGCGGTGCGCTCAGCAACGCCCATCCCAACAACAACGCCTCGGCGTCAGCCGGCGGCATGGGGCTCATGAACGGCTACTTCGCTGACCCCAATAACAATCCAAACAACTTCAAGGACAAGACCGGCTGGGCCGTCTATCTCGGTGGCCGCTACGACATCGAATCCACCGGTACCAAGATTGGCCTGGAGTATAACCACGGCTCCAAGGACTGGATAACCTTTGCCCCGGCTTCCGATGACATGTGGACCTCAAAGGTGGGTGCCCGCGGTAACGTCTACGAGGGATACGTCATCCAGGAGCTCAAACTCCAGCCGATTTCCTCGTACCTGAGCAAGGTGTTCTTCAAGGTCGGCTATCAGTATTACGACTTCGAGTACACCGGCAGCAATAACTGGGTTGGCGCACCGCAGAAGATCTCGGACATCAACTCGTCCACTCTTCAGCTTCTTGCTCCGGTCAAGTATGCACAGGACATTTACGCAACGTTTGAAGTGCATTTCTAGCATCTGTTCTCGGGAGGGGGGTGGCCCCCTCCCGTCTGAAAATGTCGGACTTTCGGGAACTGCCGAAACAATGGATCAGAGGAGAAAAATCATGAGAAAAGCAATCGCAGCATCAGCGGCAGTCATCATGTTGTCCATCGGCGCAATCGCTGGCGCGGCCGAGGTGAAGATGGTCGGCACCGTCCAAAAAATCGAGATGCAGGGGGGAGCGGCCACCGTCACCCTCAAGGACACCAAGAGCGGCAACGAGGTCAAGGTGACGGTGAAGGACGATCTTACCCTCGATAAGTTCAAGGACAAGCGGATCGTTGACGGTGACGAGGTGCGGGTCAAGTATGACGACGGCGACGGTGTCGTCACCATCTTCCGCAAGACGGCAGGATGCTGAGTGGGCAGGGTGCCGGTTGACCGTTTTTACACGCAGCGGGCACTCGTTCGCCTGCGGTTTCCCGACGCATGTTTAATTCGTTTATCTATATAGACAAAAATTAAAGGTTCCCCGGTTCATGGGGGGCCTGAGTGAGAGGATAGAGATATGACCAAGATACTTTTCACCGGGCTCGTTGCCGGGGCGGTGATGGCATCCGCCGCCTTTGCCAAGGATCATCCCGGCAGGGAGTATATGGAGAAGAACGGCTACAAGGGGCCGGAAACCTGCGAGGTCTGCCACCCCGGCAAGGCAAAGGAGTTTCTCTCCACCGTCCACTGGACCCATGCCTCGAAGGTGGACAATGTGGAGAATACCGATCCGGCCCGGGAATACGGCATGAAAAACCGCATCTACACCATGTGCAACGGCAACGACATTGTCAATAACCTCAAGGAGATCCCCAAGACCCCCGACGCCAAGGGGACGAAGTTCTCCGGCTGCAACACCTGCCACCCCGGCAACCACCTGAGCGACGTGGGGAGCGCCGGCCCCGAGGCCGAGGCGGCCATCGACTGCCTGGTCTGCCATTCCCGCGAGTACGACCACAGCAAGCGCAAACCCTTCAAGGACGACCAGGGGCGGGTCGTGCTCGGGCAGGACCGCAGTGTCAAGGCGGCGCTCGCCATCGCGAAGCCGACGGTCAAGAACTGCATGACCTGTCACGAGGCGGCCGGTGGCGGCGTGCTCGTGAAGCGCGGGTTCGCCTTCACGAAGGAGAACGATGTCCATGCCGCCAAGGGGATGGTTTGCGTCGACTGCCACAAGGCAAAGAACCACAAGATCCCCACCGGCTTTGATCCCAACAACTGGGCCCACGATGGGGTACGGGTTGCCTGCGCCGACTGCCACACGGAAACCCCCCACAAGGACGCGGAGTACAACCGGCATACCGCCCGCATCGCCTGCCAGACCTGCCACGTGACCAGAACCGGCGGCTCCTTCGCCAAGGATTTCACCACGTGGGAGAAGCTCTCCAACGGCTACTACGAGCCGACCACGCTCCGCAAGGATGCCAACGAAACGGTGCCGGTCTATGCGTGGTACGACAAGACCGTTGCCAACCGGCCCGACTTCATCGGCCCGAAGGGAAGCAGGAGCGACAAGGCCAGCAGGATTTACCCCTTCAAGGTATTCCAGGGGAAAGGGTTCTTCGACCGGAAGACCGGCGAACTGCTTGCCATGGACTTCGCCCCGCCCATGTCAAACGGCGACACCCTGGCCGGCGTGGCCTCGGCGGCGAAGATCCTCGGCATCAAGCAGTACGATCCGGTTCCCGGCTGGCAGACGGTTCTGTTCGGCAGCAATCACCTGGTGACGAAGAAGAACGCCCTTACCTGCAACAACTGCCATGCCCCCAATGGTGTGCTCCGTTTCAAGGATCTGGGCTATTCGGACGACGAGGTGAAGCGGCTGACCAGTCCGGAGTTGTATCTCCAGAAGATGGCCGAGAAACAGCGGGAAGAGTGGTAGGCACAACGGAGCCACTTGCTTGATCTGAATGATTATGCATAGTTAATGTGCCAAAATTATTTGTAAACATGCTCAAGTTGTGCAGGTTTTGCCGATAAGCAATAACTGAAGGGGGAGAAGGCGCCTGACGTCTTCTCCCCTTATTGGTGCAGTTGGGTTGCGTGGCGGAAAGCAGAGGATTTACCGAATGACCATCAAGACAAAACTAACGGCAAACGCCTGCATCATGATCATCGTTGTCAGCGCGGTCGCCGTCACCAGCTTCATCGGCATGCGGTCCATCAAGGGACGACTCTCGTATCTCACGGAAAAGAGCACCCCTTTCCAGATGCGCACCGTCGAGTTCCAGCGGTCGCTCCAGGGGGCCACCGCCGATCTGATCAAGGTGGTGGCGTCGGCCACCACCCAGGAGTTCGCAGCGGCGAAGGGGGAGGCCGAACAGTCGCTGAGGGATGTCAGGACGGCGCAGGAGGTTCTGGAAAACCTCTCCAGGGAAAAACTCCAGGCGTCCGATGAGCTGAACGGCATTGCCGTCGAACTGTTCAGCACCATGACCGCGAAACTTACGTCCGAAAGGGAATCGGCGGAGGCGAACGCCATGATTTCCCGGCAGGCCAGGGAGACAACCGCGCGGCTCAAGGAGTTGGATCGCAAGGTAAAGAACCTCCAGCAGAGCAGTTCCGCCGCCTATGCCTCGGCCACCGACGAAACCGACAAGATCGCCCAGCGGCTGAGGAGCATCGAAACCCTCAAGGCATCCCTGAAAGAGGTCCAGTACCTGATCGTCGATCTGCAGCGGATGCAGAACAAGAAGCAGATTCAGGAAAAGTACGCCGTTGCCATGAAGAAGGTTATGCAGAACGGCAACGTCCGGCAGAACAAGCAGATCGGCAGCGAAGTCGCTGCCCTCAATGCCAGGGTGGAGGAGCTCATCAAGGCCCACGTGGAGGGTGGCGATCAAAAGCGGGTCGATGCCCTTGCCGGCCACGTTGGGGAGGCGTTGGCAACGGTTTCCGAAACAATCGAGGATGAGGCGGACAAGGCGAACCAGATGAGCACGGCTGTTGCCGCCAAGCTGAAGGGCAATTTCTCGAATTCGAATATCGCCGTTGGTGTTCTGACGAGCAATTCCGATCTGGTCTCCCTCGGTGTGTCCGTGGAAGGACTCTCCTCCCGTCTGTTCCTCGCCGGGTCGGAAAAGGATCTGGACGGTATCGCCGCCGAAATCAACCAGCAGTACGGGAAGATAGCCGTGGCAGAGAAAGCGGTGGCAGCCTCGCTGCGGAAGGTCAAGGCCAGCCAGGAGCTGAAGCTCCTCAATGCAGCCTTCGGCTCGCTCTCCAGCATCCGGGAGACCATTCTGGCCAAGGACGGTATCCTTGCGAAACTCCACCAGAAGATGCAACTCAAGGCCCAGGCGGAGCACGATGCGGCAAAGCTTCGGGAGATCGTGCGCACGCAGGCAGCGAAAGGAAAAGAGACCGTAACAACCGCCCAGGGTGATCAGGAAAAGGCCATTGCATCGGTCAATACGACGATCCGTTTCAGCATGGGGCTCATTGTCGGCATCAGCATCGGCGCCATCGCGTTCGGCATTCTGATTGGCCTCTGGATCTATCGCTCCATCGCCCTGCCGATGGGACAGCTCATCGCCGCTTCCGAGGAGGTGGCCGGAGGAAACCTTGGCGCACGCCTGGAAAGCGGCAGCCGCGACGAGGTGGGGAAGGTTCAGGCGTCAATGGTGAAGATGGTGGACAGTATCCGCCAGATAGTGGCCAGAATCGGCACTGCCACGGAGTCTCTGGCCAGCAATTCCGAAGAGATGTCAACCACTGCCGGTGTCCTCGAGGATGGAGCGGAACAGCAGGCTTTACGCGTTGAGCAGTCGGCGGCTGCCATGGTGGAAATGTCCCAGACGACCCTGGATGTGGCCAGGAATACCTCCGAGGCTGCCGGAACCGCCGAGATGATGAAAACGGCCGCGCTTGAGGGAAAGAAGGCCATGGCGCTCACTGTCCGGGAGTTGCGGCACTTCGCCGGAACGTTTGAGGATACCGCCGGCAAGGTGGAGCTCCTGGGAGACCAGTCGGCCCAGATCAACGAGATCGTCACCCTGATCGAGGATATTGCGGACCAGACCAACCTGCTGGCCCTCAACGCCTCCATCGAGGCTGCCCGTGCCGGCGAGCAGGGGAGGGGCTTCGCCGTGGTCGCCGACAGCGTCCGGCAACTGGCTGAGAGAACGGCAACCGCCACCGCGGACATTTCCCAGACGGTGAAAGCCATGCAGGAGAGCGTGAAGCAGTCGGTGGGCTCCATGCATCACGAGCGGCGGTCGGTTGGCACGATCCTCGACCGCATTAACGATACCATGGAGGCCACGGACCGGATCGTGGAGTATGTGGAACGGGTTACCGACATGGTGCGGCGCATCGCCGTGGCGGCGGAGCAGCAGTCGTCAACCAGCGGTGACGTTTCCCGGAACATGGATGAGATTTCCGTCATTACCCGTGAACTGCGCAGCTCGTTCAGTGACATCAGGCATTCCTCCGAGGATCTCTCCCGCCTGGCCGGCGAGTTGAACGGCATGGTGGGGTGGTTCAGGGTGTAGGAGCCGTTTTTTCTCGTTGCGCCTCCCGGCGCTTCAGGTATCATCCCCCCAAAGTCGTCTCCGGGAGGTCAACCATGCAGAAGGGAAAGCCGGCCAAGAAGTACTCCCAGGCGGGGAGGGTCCACGACCTCATCCGCCTCATCGAGGCCCGCCACGGGGTCACCCTCGACGAGATGGCCGAGGAGACCGAGGTGGACCGCCGCACCGTCCACCGGGACCTGAACGCCATCCACGAGGCGGGGTACCCCCTGGTCTCCGAGTGGCTGAACGGTCGGAAAGTCTACCGCTTCCTCACCCGCTTCAAGGATGTCCCCCCCATCACCTTCACCCTCCAGGAGCTCATGGCCCTGTCGTTTTTCCGCTCCCAGCTCTCCTTTCTCGACGGAACTCCCTTCCGGGAGGATCTCGATGCGGTCTTCCGCAAGATCAATTCGGTGCTTCCCCCCCGCTATGCGGCCCACATGGAGCGGATCGCCGATGTGTCGCTGCCGCTCCTGCAGGGGCGGCGCGACTACGCCCCGGTGGCCGGGCACCTGGAAAGCCTGCGCGACGCTCTCATCTACCAGTACCGGGTGCGGCTCTCCTACCGGGGGGCGGGGAAGGGGAGGGCCACCACCTACGAGGTGGACCCCTACACCCTGGTCTTCTACAAGGGGGGACTCTATCTGGTGGGGTACGCCCACAACCGCAAGGCCATCCGGACCTTTGCCGCCGAACGGATAACCGGCGTCGAGGTGCGGAAGGAGCGCTTCGAAATCACCGCCGACTACCGGCCCGAGGAGCGGCTCAAGGGGGCTTTCGGCATCGTGGAGGAGGAACCCCTGGAGGTGGCGGTACGCTTTTCCCCCGAGATCGCCCATGCGGTCCGGGGGAGGGTCTGGCATCCGAGCCAGACGGTGAAAATCGGTGAAGACGGAAGTCTCGTCCTCTCTTTCACTGCCGGGGGAAAAATGGAGCTCGTCTCCTGGGTCCTCTCCTACGGCGAGCATGCCGAGGTGCTGGCGCCCCCTTCCCTGAGGGATGAGGTCGGCGCGGCAGCCCGGCGGATGGCCGCAAAATACGGGGTAGTGACTCCCTGAACAAAAAGGCGCGTGAACCGCGCACAGTGCTAAAGTTTTCCAGCGGCCGGTCGATACGGATAAGTAGAATGTGAATAATCCGGATCGCGCGGCCCCATCCCCTCTCTGGGTGCCGCGGTGGAGCACCTGCATGGGGTTTGCCGAAAAGTCCGATAAGATTCTGCGGCATCTGCCGTCGCCGCTAAGGCAGCTGCTGGCATTCCTCGTCACGATTTTCGCCATCGAGTTGTTCCTCATGGCTCTTCTGCCGCGGGCCGCTGGCTCCGGCACTCCGCTGGCCGTTTCCCTTCTCGACGCCTTTCTCCTCGTGATTCTCTCGGCTCCCATCATCTGGTGGAGCGTTGTTCGGCCGCTGCGGAGCGTGGCATTGACCGCCTCGCTTCACACCGACCTCCTCCTTGACCACATCGCCGACGGCATCATAAGTTTCGACGGAGCCGGCCGTCTCCTTTCCCTCAATCCAGCCGCAGAGCAGCTTTTCGGCTCCGGAAGCGCCGAGGTGGCCGGACGCTCCATCAGTGATATTCTGGCAATCAGGTCGACGGGGAAGGATAACCCTCTCCTTACCCCCCTTGTCTGCTGCGGTGAAGAGCATTCCCGCCTGACCTGCGAGGCGGAGGGGATTCGGAGCGACGGGAGCCGTTTCCCCGCTGCCCTTGCCTTGAGCCGGGTCCAGTTGGATGGGAAATGGAACTTTATCGGCATTGTGCGCGACGTTACCGAGAGCAGGGAGGCCGGTGAGCGGCTTCGCGAAACCAATGAAAAGCTTGACGCCCTCATTCAGGCCTCGCCCCAGGGAATCGTGGCTGTGGACTGCAACGGGAACGTAACGCTCTGGAACCGTGCCGCCGAGGAGATCTTCGGCTGGAGCGCCGATGAGGTCCTGGGCAAACCCTATCCCGCTGTCCCGGCGGAGCGGGAGGCAGAGCACCGGAAGCTCCGGGAGTTGGTCCTCCAAGGGAAGAGGGTCACCGACGTGGAACTGAGGCGTCGGCGTAGGGATGGCGTCCCCATCGACGTCAGCCTCTCGGCGGCCCCCATCTGCGACAGCTTAGGCACCCCGCTCGGGGTCATCACCATCATTTCCGACATCTCGGCCCGCAAGCGCAGCGAACAGGAGCTGGTTCTCCTCAAGCGGGCCATGGAGTCGAGCATCAACGGCATTACCATCACCGACGCTACCCATCCCGACAACCCCATCATCTACGTGAACCCGGCCTTCGAGCGGATCACCGGTTACGGCGTCGATGAGGTAATCGGCAAGAACCCCCGCTTCCTCAGGGGCGACGACCGGGACCAGGCCGAGCTCAAGAAACTCATGCATGCTTTCAGGGAAGAGCGGGAAGGGTGCTTCGTGCTCCGCAACTACCGCAAGGACGGCTCCCCCTTCTGGAACGAACTCTTCATCGCTCCCGTACGGGACCGGGACGGCGTGGTGACCAACTACATCGGGGTCATGAACGACATCACCGAGCACCGCCGCTACGAGGAGCAGCTAGTCTACCAGGCGACCCACGACCCCCTCACGGGGCTCCCCAACCGCAACCTTCTCCAGGACCGCCTCGGCCAGGCCCTGGCCCTGGAAGCGTTCCGGCGCCGCAATCCCATCTGCGTCATGTTCCTGGACCTGGACAACTTCAAGAAGGTGAACGACACCCTGGGGCACACGGTGGGAGACATGCTCCTGAAGGCGGTGGCCAACCGGCTCAAGAACTGCCTCCGGGGGGGGGACACGGTGGCGCGGCTCGGCGGCGACGAGTACATCATCGTTCTCCCCAACGTGCGTGAGATGCACGACGTCATCACCGTGGCCAAGAAGATGATCAACGTTTTCGCGGCGCCGCTCCTTCTCATGGGTAACGAGATCTACGTCACCGCCAGCATCGGCATCGCCCTCTTCCCCACCGACGGCGAGACCGTGGACGCGCTCCTCAAGAACGCCGATGCCGCCATGTATCACGCCAAGGAGCAGGGGAAGAACAACTACCAGTTCTACTCGGCGGAGATGAACACCCGGGTCTTCGAGCGGCTTTCCCTGGAAACGAGCCTCCACCGGGCCGTGAAGAATCAGGAGTTCATGCTCCACTACCAGCCGAGAGTCGACCTGCGGAGCGGCCAGATCTGCGGGGTGGAGGCCCTCGTGCGCTGGAACCATCCGGAGATGGGGCTCGTGTCGCCGGCCAAGTTCATCCCCCTGGCCGAGGAGACGGGGCTCATCGTCCCCATGGGCGAGTGGGTTCTCAGGACCGCCTGTGCCCAGAACAAGGCATGGCAGGATGCGGGTTTGCCGCCGCTCCGCATGGCCGTGAACCTCTCGGCCCGCCAGTTCCGGCAGGAGAACCTCATCGAGATGGTGGAGGAGATTCTCATGGAGACGGGGCTCGCTCCCCAGTGGCTGGAACTGGAGCTGACCGAAAGCCTCGTCATGCAGGAGGCGGAGAAGTCGGCCGCCATCCTCCGCGACCTGACGGACCGGGGGATCGAGGTGGCCATCGACGACTTCGGCACCGGCTATTCATCCCTCAGCTACCTGAAGCGCTTCCCCATCGCCAACCTGAAGATCGACCAGGCATTCATCCGCGACATGACCCGCGACCCCGACGACGCCACCCTCGTGAAGACCATCATCACCATGGCCCACGGCCTCGGCATGAAGACCATCGCCGAGGGGGTCGAACTGGCCGAGCAGATCGACTTCCTCTGCCGTCACCAGTGCGAAGAGATGCAGGGGTACTACTTCAGCCGTCCCGTCACCGCCGAAGAGCTTGGCCGGCTGCTGGCCGAGGGGAAAACCCTTGATCTCTCCCCGGTCCATGTGGATCCCCGTGACCGGATCCGGGCGGTGTGAAGACACGAGCTCTGCCGCTGCATTGACAAAACCATCCCCATCCTCTATAACTGAGCTTTTTCGGGAGGTTTTGCGTGGATCAGCCGGACGACAGCAGGCTCAGGGAGATCATTCTCAACCGGATTCGGGAGCAGGGGCGACTCTCCTTCGCCGACTTCATGGCGATGTGCCTCTACGAGCCGGGGCTCGGCTACTATACCTCGCCCGGCCGCAAGGTGGGGGCCGAGGGGGATTTCTACACCAGCATCAACGTCCACTCCGTTTTCGGGCGCCTCATCGCCCGGGAGATCTGCCGCATGTGGGAGGAGATGGGGCGCCCCGCCTCCTTCGACATTGTTGAGGCCGGGGCCGGCCACGGCCGTCTCGCCACCGATGTCCTCGACGCCATCCAGGAGCTGAACCCCGCCCTCTACGACGGCATCCGCCTCACCCTCATCGAGGCCGAACCGAGTCTTGCCGCGGTGCAGGCGGAGCTTCTTGCCCGGCATCTGCCAAAGGTTTCCTGGAGCACCCCCGCCGACCTGGCCGAGGGGCGGCTCCGGTTCACCGGCTGTCTCTACTCCAACGAGCTGATCGATTCCTTCCCGACCCACCTGGTCGAAATGTGCCCCGACGGGCTGCGTGAGGTCTTTGTCGCGGCAGAGGGGGACCAGTTTACCGAAATTCTCCTTCTCTCGACGCCGGAACTGGAGGCGTACCTCTCCCGCCTCGGCATCACCCTCGCCGTGGGACAGCGGGCCGAGATCAACCTGAACGCCGTCCGGTGGCTTGAATCGGTGGCCACTGCCCTGGAGCGGGGCTTCGTCCTCACCATCGACTACGGCTACCTGGCCCCCGAGCTTTACGGCCCCATGCGCCTGAACGGCACCCTCCTCTGCTATTACCGCCATACCATTGAAGAGAACCCCTACATCCGGATCGGTCTCCAGGACATGACCACCCATGTGGACTTCACCACCCTTGCCGCGCGAGGGGAGGAACTGGGGTTGCGCAAGGTCTGGTACGGCGAGCAGTACCGCTTCCTGGTGGCCACCGGCATGATGGAGGAACTCATGGCCCTGGAGGCCGCCGCCACCAGCGAAAAGGAGCAGATCGCCATACGCCTCGCCCTCAAGAAGCTTATCCTCCCCGAGGGGGGGATGGGGGACACCTTCAAGGTTCTCGTCCAGGCGAAAGGGGTCGAAAACCCCCGGCTCCTCTGCATGCGCGACTGGGGCAAGCTCTTTTGACACGGGGCCTTCCGATGATAGACTCTACCCGTAAGGGGAGGGGGTAACGGTGAGCGGGATTCGCGCCCTGGTATTCGATTTGGATGGCACCCTCTACGACAGTGAAGGGGTCGGCCGCCAGATCGACGCCTCCGCCATGGGGCATGTGGCCGCGGTGCGGGGGATTTCCCCCGAGGAGGCGAGACTCCTCATCCGGGAGACCCGGGAGAAGATAGCCGCCCGTACCGGCCGGACCGCCTCCCTGAGTCATGCCTGTCTGGAGTTGGGGATTGACCTGCGGGAGCTCCATCGCCATTTTGGAGCCGAGATCGAGCCGGAACCCTTCCTCGGCCGGGACGAGCGGGTGGTGGAGCTGCTGAGGAGGCTGGGCGAGCGGTATGATCTTCATATCTACACCAACAACAACCGCCTCCTCTCTTCGCGGATCATGACGGCCCTCGGCGTTGACGGGTGCTTCCGGCGCGTCTTCACCATCGAGGATTCCTGGCGCCCCAAGCCGGACCGGCAGGTTCTCGAGGAAATCTTCCGGGAGATCGGGCAAGAACCCTCCCACTGCCTCTTCGTGGGGGACCGTTACGACATCGACCTGCGGCTGCCGGAGGAGCTCGGCTGCCGGGTATTTCACTCCAGGACCGTTGACGAACTGCTTACCATTGAAACCATCTTAGCCTAAGGAGCGCCGATGAACGACCAGACCAAAGAGACCCTCGACGCCATCATGCGGGCCATGGAGATCGAAAAGGAGACCTTCGATTTCTACACCAGGGCCGAGCAGAAGACCTTCAACCCCGAGGGGAAGCGGATCTTCCGCTGGCTCGCCAAGACCGAGGAGCAGCACTACCTGAAGCTGAACGAGCTCTATCAGTCCCTCCACGAGGGGGGGCGCTGGGTCTTCTACGGCGGTTCCACCATCACCCTCGACGCGGCCGGTGCCGGCGAGCAACAGGTGGGGTTCGACACTGACGACCTCCAGGCTCTGGAGATCGCCATGGAGATCGAGAAGAAAGGCATTGCCTACTTCGACGACCTCATGGCGAAGACTTCCGACGCCGATGGCAAGAACATGCTCAAGGCCCTGCGGGACGAGGAGGCCGAGCACCTGCGGGTGATTACCGGGAAGTACAACGCCATCAAGGGGTAATCGGGACGGAGGCGGGGAAGGGGGAGGCGAAACAGTGACGTTTCGGATCGAGAAGGATACCCTCGGCGAGGTGCAGGTTCCGGCCGGCGCCTACTACGGTGCCCAGACGGCCCGTGCAGTGGCCAACTTTCCCCTCTCGGGGCTCCGGCCCCATCCCGCCCTGGTCCGGGCCACGGTTATCGTCAAGAAGAGCGCGGCCCGGGCCAATATGGCAACGGGGAGGCTCGAACCCCGGCTCGGCGAGGCAATCGTCCGGGCCGCCGACGAGGCCCTCGCCGGCGACTTCGATCCCCACTTCGTGGTGGACCCGTTCCAGGCCGGGGCCGGTACCTCCCACAACATGAACGTGAACGAGGTCCTCGCCAACCGGGCCAACGAACTCCTGGGGGGGGAACGGGGCGCCTACGCGCCGGTCCACCCCAACGACCACGTGAACATGGCCCAGTCCACCAACGACGTCTTTCCCACGGCCATGCGGCTGGCGTCCCTGACCCTCGTGGAGAAGCTGCGCCCGGGACTGGAGGGGCTCGTGGCGGCTCTGCGGGGGAAGGGGCGGGAGTTCGATGCCATCCTCAAGAGCGGCCGGACCCACCTCCAGGACGCGGTGCCGATCCGCCTCGGCCAGGAGTTCGAGGCGTGGGCCGTGGCAATGGAGAAGAACCTGGCGGGGATCGACGCCGCGCTGCCGGGGCTTCGGGAATTGGGGATCGGCGGCACCGCCGTCGGCACAGGCATGAACGCCGAGGCGGCCTACATCGATCTGGTGGTGGCGGAACTGGCACGGGAATCCGGGTTTGCCCTTCATCGCGGGACGAACCTGGTGGAGCGGATGCAGAACATGGATCCCTTCGTGGCCCTCTCGTCGGCCCTCAAGGGGCTCGCCGCGAACCTCGTCCGCATCGCCAACGACCTGCGGCTCCTTGCCTCCGGCCCCCGGACCGGGTTTGCCGAGATCGCGCTTCCGGCGATCCAGCCCGGCTCCTCCATCATGCCGGGGAAGGTGAACCCGAGCATGGCCGAGGCAACCGACATGGTCGCCTTCCAGGTGATGGGGGCCGACGCGGTCATAACCCTGGCAGCCCAGGCGGGGCAACTGGAGCTGAACGTGATGATGCCGGTCATTGCCTTCAATCTCCTCTTCAGCCTGGAGATCCTGAAGAACACGGTGCCGAAGCTGGCCCAGACGTGCATCGCCGGCATCACCGCTGATAGGGAGCGCTGCCGCCGGTACCTGGACCAGTCGGTGGGGCTCGCCACGGTGCTGGCCCCCCATATCGGCTACGCCGCCGCCGCCGAGGTGGCAAAGGAGTCGACGGCCACGGGACGGAGCATCCGGGAGATCGTGGAGGAGCGACAGCTCCTGACGGCCGACAAGCTCGCGGAGATTCTCGACCCCCGTCCTCTTACGAGCCCCGGGGTTCCGGGAGAGAAGCATAACAGATAAGCAGAGCACACAAACCCAAGGAGGAAACAACGATGCTGGAAGACGTGAAGAAGGTTCTCGATACGGTGCGCCCCGCGCTCCAGGCGGACGGCGGCGACGTGGAGCTGGTGGAGGTGACCGAGGATGGCGTGGTGAAGGTGAAGCTGGTCGGTGCCTGCGGCCACTGCCCCATGTCCACCATGACCCTCAAAATGGGGATCGAGCGGACCCTGAAGGAGAAGGTGCCCGGCGTAAAGGAAGTGATTTCCGTCCAGTAACCGACGCACGTGTTACCCGGATCAGCCTGAAGGTAACATCAAGGAGGATGGTATGGGCTACAAGGTCAAGACGTTTGGCATGGAAATCCGTCCCCTCAAGACCATGCAGGAGCTTTCCTCTCTGGACGCCATGGTCAACGACTTCGTGACAAACAACGGCGTGAAGCGGATCATCTCCGTTTCCGACTCGCCGACCACCGACGACAAGGGTGAGACCATCGGCCTCGTCCGGGTGGTTGCCTACGAAGACTGAAAAAGAACGCACGATGACAAGCAGGGAGGCGCGGGGGAGACTCCGCGCCTCTTTGATTTTTCCCGCCATCATCTCCCTTGCCCTCCTCGCCCGCCTGCGTTACCCTTGATGCAGGAGTCCCGGGCATGTCCATCGTGAGACGTAAAAAGATAATCGGCACCCACCGTGCCCCCCGCTTCCTGCGCATTTTCCGGAGAAATGCCGAGGCGTCCCATTCTCGGGGGAACAGGGTGAAGCTCTACGATTCAGGTGCGGAGTTCTTCCCTGCCATGCTGGCGGCATTGGCCGAGGCCCGACACCACATCCACGCCGAGTTCTACATCGTGCGCGACGACGCCACCGGCTCCGCCTTTGCCGAGGCGCTTCTGGCCGCCGCTTCCCGCGGGGTTGCCGTTTCCCTCATCTACGACTACATCGGCTGTTTCGATACCCCTTCCTCCTATTTCCGGCGCCTGGAGCTGGGGGGAGTCCGGTGTCTCGCCTTCAACCCGCCCCCCTTTCGCCGGGGACTCGCCTGGTTCGACAAGCGGGATCACCGGAAGATGGCGGTCATCGATGGAGAAACCGCCTTTACCGGCGGGATCAACATCGGCGACGAGTACTCGGGGTTCGGGCGGGAAACCGACCGCTGGCGGGATATTGGGGTCCGGATCGACGGGCCTGCCGTCACCGACCTCGTGCGGCTCTTTCGGGAGTTCTGGATTGAGGAAAAGGGGAGCCCCCCGCCGGCCTGGTTTGCAGAGCATGTTCCCGTGGCCGGCATGGGGGATGCCGACGTGATGATTGTGAGCGACGGTCCCCATCACGCCCGTTCCTTCATCGGGAATGCCTTCCGCATCGCCATGGCCGGAGCGGGAGAATCGATCCGGATCATGAACCCCTACTTCGTGCCGGGTCCGCGGGTGGTCCGCTCCCTGTTGCGGGCCGTGCGGCGGGGGGTGAACGTTCAACTGATCCTCCCCGCCAAGAGTGACGTTCCCATCGTCCGGCTTGTGGGCCGGGGCTACTACGCGCCTCTTCTCCGGGCCGGCGTCGAGATCTACGAGCGCCAGGGGGAGTTCCTCCATGCCAAGGTCATGCTCATTGACGACACCTGGGGGGTTGTCGGCTCGGCAAATCTCGACCAGCGCAGCTTCCATCGCAACTACGAAGTCAATACCATCGTTGTCAGCCGCGAGTTCGGCTACCAGATGGCGGAGATGTTTGCCGACGACCTCAGGGGGTCCCGCCGTGTGGTCCTGGAGGAGCACGAGCGACGGGGCTCGTTTGTGCGGCTTCTGGAGCGGCTTTGCAATTCGGTGAGCTGGTTTCTGTAGTTGTCTGGAATTACATCCTGGGGTAGGATGGCGTCCTATCCAGCGCTGCCGAAAGGCGCATTCTATATGGAGAAGTTATGGGAAAAAAAGCAGTCATCCTCTACAGCGGAGGACTCGATTCAACCACCTGCCTCGCCATTGCCAGGGCTGAAGGGTATGAGCCCTATGCCATGAGTTTTTCCTACGGCCAGCGCCACAGCGTTGAGCTGGAGCAGGCCAAGCGGAACGCCCGCCCCATGGGCGCCGTGGACCATCTGGTGGTGGAGTTCGATTACCGCCAGGTGGGGGGAAGCGCCCTCACCAGCGACATCGCCGTCCCCAAGGAAGGGGTGGGGAGCGACATCCCGGTCACCTACGTGCCGGCCCGCAACACGGTCTTTCTCTCCTTCGCCCTGGGGTGGGCCGAGGTGCTCGGCGCCTTTGACATCTTCATCGGCGTCAACGCCCTGGACTACTCCGGCTACCCGGACTGCCGGCCGGAATACATCGCCGCCTTCGAGGCCATGGCGAACCTGGCGACAAAGGCCGGGGTGGAAGGTGCCGGACGGTTCACGATCCATACCCCCCTCATCAGCCTCACCAAGGCCGAGATCATCCGGAAGGGGCTTTTCCTCGGCGTCGACTATGGCCGGACCCACTCCTGTTATGACCCCACTCCCGAAGGGCTTGCCTGCGGCCTCTGCGACTCCTGCCGTCTGCGCCTCAAGGGGTTTGCGGAGGCAGGGGTGGAGGACCCGGTTGCGTACGCAGCCGTCAAGAATCCAGACGTCAGGAGTCAGGAGTCAGAATAAAAGCGCTTCGTTTTTCTCCTGGCTCCTGAATACCCAGAGGTTGTTATGATCCGCATGCCCGATATGCAGAAATCCCCCGACACCCGCAAGATCCCCATCAACAAGGTGGGGGTGAAGGACATCTCCTACCCCATCGTGGTGATGGACAAGAACAGGAAGTTCCAGCAGACCGTGGCCCGGATCAACATGTACGTGGACCTTCCCCATCACTTCAAGGGGACCCACATGAGCCGGTTCGTGGAGATCCTCAACGCCTACCGCGAGGATATCGCCCTGGACAAGATGGAGCCGATCCTCCAGAAGATGAAGGAGAAGCTGGGCGCCTCGTCGGCCCACCTGGAGATCGAGTTCCCCTACTTCATCGAGAAGTGTGCCCCGGTCTCCGGCGCCCGGAGCCTCATGGAGTATACCTGCACCTTCAGCGGGTCCCTGGGTCAGGAGTTTGACTTCGTCCTGGGGGTGCAGGTTCCGGTCACGTCGCTCTGCCCCTGCAGCAAGGAACTCTCACGCTACGGGGCCCACAACCAGCGGAGCCACATCACGGTCCGGCTCCGCTACACCGATTTCATCTGGATCGAGGACCTGGTGGCGATGATCGAGGAGTGCGGGTCGAGCCCGGTCTGGTCCCTGCTCAAGCGGGTGGATGAGCAGTACGTCACCGAGCGGGCCTACGAGAACCCCAAGTTTGTGGAGGATATCGTGCGCGAGGTGACCCAGAAGCTCCTGGCCCACGACGCCATCACGTGGTTTTCCGTAGAGGCGGAGAACTTCGAGTCGATCCACAAGCACTCGGCCTATGCGTCCATCGAGCGTGACAAAAAAATGACTGATTAATGAGGGTGAGAGTGTTGTGGGTGCATGCTTTTGACGTGAGAGCTTCCCGCGAGTTGTTGACAGCAGGTGTTGATAACTTTGTTGAAAAAAGCCAAAGTTGTGGATAAAGCTAGATGTTGCCACCGACATTCCCCTGCAAAGCCATTCGGCAGTATGTCAAAAGCACTGATCGTTTTTGCCAAAAGACCGTCACCGGGCCGTGTCAAAACTCGGCTCACCCCCCCTTTTTCTCCTGAGGACGCCGCCGGACTCTACCGTTGCATGCTTCTGGATATCCTCGCCAAAACCGGCCAAATGACAGGTGTGGACAGACTCCTCTTCTATGAACAGGGGGAAGGTGTGCCTGAGTTCTTCGCGGAAACGGTGGGGGAGGGGGAGAGTTATCCACAGGAGGGGGACGGGTTGGGGGCGCGGCTGGCAGCGGCCTTCGACCGGACCTTCGGCCAGGGGTACGACTCGGCGGCGGTCATCGGCACCGATTCGCCCCATCTCCCGCCAGGCTATATTGAACAGGCCTTTGAGCTGTTGAATGATCCGCGGGTAGATGCCGTCTTTGGCCCCACGGAGGATGGCGGCTACTATCTCCTGGCCATGAAGCGGCTTCATCGGGAGCTCTTCGAGGGGATCGCCTGGTCCACGCCGGAGGTGCTGGAGCAGTCCCTGGCCCGGGCAGCGGCCGCCGGAATCGCCACGGCGCTCCTCCCGGTGTGGCATGATGTTGACACGGCCGCCGATCTCCTGCGGCCGGAGTTGGTGGATCCGGGCAACGGCGCTCCCCTCACGAGGGAGTTCATTTTACGACATCTACCTCGTAGCCCCGCCGCCCCAGGTGGCCGATGATCTCCTGGATGTGCTCGTATCCCCGGGTCTCCAGCTCCAGGAGAACCTCGGTCTTGCCGAGGGGAAGGTCCAGGGAGCGGCGCTCGTGGTTGATGAGAAAGATGTTGGCCCGGACAGCGGCCACCTCCGCGGCCAGCCCCGCCAGGGAACCGGGGATGTCGTCCAGCACCACCTGCAGCTTCAGATAGCGCCCAGCCGCCACAAGGCCCCGCTCCACCACGGTGGAGATGGTCTTCACGTCGATGTTCCCGCCGGAGAGGACGCAGACCGTCTTTCCCGGCAACTTCCCCGCCTTGCCGTTCAGAAGGGCCGCCAGGGTCACGGCCCCCGCCCCCTCCACGAGGAGTTTCGTCCGCTCCAGGAGCCCCACGATGGCTAGGGCGATTTCCTCCTCCTCCACGAGCACCACGTCGTCCACCAGTTCCCGGATGATGGGGAAGGTGTTCCGTCCCACCTTCTTCACGGCGATTCCGTCGGCAAGGGTAACCGTGAGGGGGGCCTCCACGATCTTTCCCTTCTTGAGGGAGAAGTGCATGGAGGGGGCAGCCTTGGATTCGATGCCGATAATCCGCACGTGAGGGTGGGTCTCTTTAACCGCCGTGGCAATGCCGGCAATGAGCCCGCCCCCGCCGATGGGGACCAGGATGGCTGAGACGTCGGGAAGCTCCTCGAGGATTTCGAGGCCGATGGTCCCCTGGCCCGCCATGACCAGCTGGTCGTCGAAGGGGTGGACGAAGAGGGCGCCGGTCTCCTTCTGGGCCTGGACTGCGGCGGCGTAGGCCTCGTCGAAGTTCCTGCCGGTGAGGACCACATCGGCGCCGTACTCCTTGGTGGCCTGGACCTTCTGGGGCGGGGTGCTCTCGGGCATGAAGACGGTGGCCTTCACCCCGAGGAGGTCGGCGGAGAAGGCGACCCCCTGGGCGTGGTTGCCGGCCGAGGCGGTGATGACCCCCTTTGCCAGGGCCTCCCGGGGCTGGGAGGTCATGAAGTTGAGGGCGCCCCGGATCTTGAAGGCGCCGGTCCGCTGGAGGTTCTCGCACTTGAAGAGAAGGGGGAACCCGAACCGCTCGCTGAAGTGGTGGGAGTGGATCAGTTCGGTGCGCCGGACCCGCTTCTTGAGGCGGTCGGCTGCTTCCTGGATCAGTGTGTAGGGGAGCATCGGTTCTCCGAGGGTCTGCTAGTGGTCATGGCCGCAGTGGCCGTGGTCGTGCCCGTGATGGCCGTGTCCGTGCCCATGGTCGTGGCCATGGTGGTCGTGGTGCTGGCCGTGGCGGGGGCGGTGGCGCAGGTCCTTGATGACCGGCGGCACCTCCACGCACCGGGTGCACTCGGCCTGGAGCGTGGTGTGGGAGATGTGGTAGCGCTCGAAGAGAAGCTCCTCGATCCCCCGAAGCACATCCGCCTGCCGCTCCTTGTGCTCGGGCTTCACGTCCACGTGGGCCGACAGGGCCAGAATGTGGGAACAGATGGTCCAGATGTTCAGGTGGTGGACCGTGTTCACCCCTTCCACCTCCTGCATGGCTGTAGCAACCGCCTGAGTGCTCATCCCCCGGGGGACCCCTTCAAGGAGGATATGGGACGATTCCCGGATCACCCGCCACGACCCCCAGAAGATGACGCAGCCGATCCCTGCGGAGATGATGGCGTCCAGGAGGTACCAGTTGGTGTAGTACATGATGACGCCGCCGATGATGACCCCCACCGAGGCCGCGGCGTCGCCGATCACATGGAGAAAGGCGCTGCGGACGTTCAGGTCGTCGTGGGAATGGCTGTGGAGGGCCGAGGCGGCGATCAGGTTCATGACGAGGCCCACCGCGGCGATGACCAGCATCGGGAGGCTCTTTACCTCCACCGGGTGGCGCATCCGCTCCCATGCCTCGTAGAAGATGCCGATGGCCATGAGAAAGACCGTGGCGCCGTTGATGAAGGAGGCAAAGACCTCGGTCCGGTGCCAGCCGAAGGTGCGGGTGTCGGAGGCGGGATAGCCGGCGAGCCTGATGGCCGCCAGGGACAGAATCAGGGCGAAGAGGTCGAGAAAGACGTGGGCCGCGTCCGACAGAAGGGCCAGGGAGTTGGTCCAGATTCCCCCCACGATCTCGGCCACCAAGGTCAGGGTCGTCAGGATGATGGCGTACGTGATGCGTCCGGTGATGCTCTGGTCAAGGTGTGTTTCGGCGTGCATGGTTGGCTATATCCCCCTTCCCCTCACGGGTTAACTCTAACAGATGCCCCTTCGGCCGGTCAAACGGAAAGAACCGCTCCCCCCTTGCTTTTCCGGAGTGTAGCTGGTATCGTAGCGCGACAGTTTTTGGAGGATTCTAATATGGAAACAACCCATCACCGGCTCATCATTCTCGGCTCCGGCCCAGCCGGCTACACCGCCGCCGTCTACGCCGCCCGCGCCAACCTGAACCCGACCCTCATCACCGGCCTCCAGCAAGGGGGGCAGTTGATGACCACCACCGAGGTGGACAACTGGCCCGGCGATCCGACCGGAGTCCAGGGGCCCGATCTCATGGAGCGGATGCGCCAGCACGCCGAGCGCTTCAATACCACCATGGTCTACGACCACATCAGCAAGGCGAACCTTCGCGAGCGTCCCTTCCGCCTGGAGGGGGACAGCGGTATCTACACGTGCGACGCCCTCATCATCACTACCGGCGCCACCGCCCGGTACCTGGGACTGCCGTCGGAGGATGCGTTCAAGGGGAAAGGGGTCTCCGCCTGCGCCACCTGCGACGGCTTTTTCTACCGCGGCAAACCGGTGGCGGTCATCGGCGGCGGCAGCACCGCCGTGGAAGAGGCCCTCTACCTTTCCAATATTGCCAGCCACGTGACCGTTGTCCACCGGCGCGACAAGTTCCGTTCCGAGAAAATCCTCGCCGACCGTCTGATCGAAAAGACCAAGGGGGGTAATGTCACCATCGAATGGCACCATGTGCTGGACGAGGTATTGGGTGACGCCTCCGGGGTCACCGGCGTCCGCATCCGCCACACCAGCGGCTCCACCAAGGATATCCCGGTGCATGGCTGCTTCATCGCCATCGGTCACGCCCCCAACACCCAGTTGTTCGAGGGGCAGCTGGAGATGGACAACGGCTACATCCGCACCCAGTGCGGGACCGAAGGGAACTATACCGCCACGAGCATTCCCGGCGTTTTCGCTGCCGGCGATGTGCAGGACCAGTACTACAAGCAGGCCATCACCTCCGCCGGCACCGGCTGCATGGCGGCCCTGGACGCCGAAAAATATCTGGAGACTCTCTTGTCATGATCAGTCAGGTCCCTCTCACGGACACTATCCTGTCCCCGGTCCACGGCCCCTGATGCTCGCCAAGGCCCTTTCCAGCGCTCTCCTCGGTATCGACGCGGTCATCGTCGATGTGGAGGTGGATATCGCCCAGGGGCTTCCCCAGTTCGCCACCGTGGGGCTTCCTGACGGCGCCGTCAAGGAGAGCAAGGACCGGGTCAAGTCAGCCCTGAAGAACTCCGGTTACGACTTCCCTCCCCGCAAGATTACCGTCAACCTGGCCCCCGCCGATCTGAAGAAGGAGGGGGCATCCTTTGATCTCCCCATCTCCATCGGCATCCTGGCCGCCACCGGTGTTGTCAAGGGAGAGCGGCTCAAGGAGTTCCTCCTCCTCGGCGAGCTCTCCCTGGACGGGAGTGTCAAGCCTGTTCGGGGCTGTCTCCCCGTGGCCGTGGCCGCCCGAGATGCGGGACTGCGCGGCATCGTGGTCCCTTTGGAAAACGCCCCCGAGGGGGCGGTGGTGGAGGGGATCGAGGTCGTCGGCGTATCGGAACTGGCCCAGGTGGTGGATTTCCTCAACGGCGAGCGGTCCATCGACCCGTTCCGGGTGGACGTGGAGGAGTTTTTCGCACGGAGCGCCGATGCGGGCGACGACTTCTCCGAGGTGAAGGGGCAGGAACATGCCAAGCGGGCGCTGGAGGTGGCGGCCGCCGGGTCCCACAATATCATTATGATTGGTCCTCCGGGATCGGGCAAGACCATGCTCTCCCGGCGGATTCCGACCATCCTCCCCCGCATGTCCTTCGAAGAGGCCATCGAGACGACCAAGGTTTACAGCGTCATGGGTCTCCTTGACCGGGACAACGCCCTCGTGGCGCAGCGCCCGTTCAGGTCACCCCATCACACTATCTCGGATGTGGGATTGATCGGCGGAGGGAACTGTCATTTTCAGAAGTTAGTGCTACATTTTAATAGTTATTGCTACAACTCCGGTGCGGGGTAACCCGTGCCGGTTGATCTTGACAAAATAAGCATCCTGCCCAAGATGAGGTCTAAGAAGGAGGCTAAACACAACTTCCAACTCATCTGGAACCTTGACCTGCGAGTTAATTCATCCCGCTGCCTTATTCATCTTCTGTTCAGAAACGTAAAGACCGGTTATTACATCATAGACACAATCCCTCCTGAACTCCTCTCGTATTGCACTGTTGGCTCCTATTTCGCTAAAGGCAGAAAGAAGATCAAAGAGCAGGCGTCGGGCACCGTCCGTAAATTTACTATCAAATCTACCGAGCACAATAAGATCTTACGAGTTCAAGATGCCTTGACCGACTCAGAATATGATCTTTCGTTGACGGACACAGGTTACCAAGGTGAGTTTACTGAAAATCTCGCAATAACCTGTAAGAACCAACAATGTTTGGTGTTTCACTGCGATGGCATGAAAGTCATCATTCCTTGCGCAGTCCTCGCAGGAGTCTACTATTTCAAATCAACCTCTCTGCGCGAGGCAATCTTTTCCCGAAAACTCAAAAGTCTATACGAAGATTATTCGTTGGATGCCGGCACTCGACACGCAAGAATTACCATGAAACCTGGCGCTGCTGATTCTGATGCGAAGGTCATAGCCAGGTTTTTGTCGAGCGATTTTGCTGAGAGACGCATGCTTGAAATCCCGAACAGCCTTCTTGTCAATAGACATGAACCCCAACGAATTGTGGCTGATTTCCCAATTAACCAAGATATAACAATCAAAGCCAGAGGGCACCTCGCCCCCAATCCTGAAGGTGGCGAGACGTTTGTTGTGTTCCAGGTACTGGAAGAAGATAGTCTCTTTCCGTTCGACAGCATCTCAATCGATCGGCGAATGTATGAAAATGATTTTCCTGATGGCGAGCCGGAAACTTTTCCGGTTACTGCAACCAATTCTGGCAAAAATCTGACAACCAGCAACCCTTCCAGCCGCTACATCCGTAGAATCCTGCTGAACCATGTGAACATTACCAACTGTAATGCACGTGCCATAAGGGAGACTAAGGACTATATTCCAACGCCCCGCAAGGATGAAGGTAAAACTCCCAAATTAATTCCCGGGGGAAATTATGTCGAGTTGAGTAATCAGTATGACTATCCATCTGACGACACTGCTATTGCTAAGGCGAAAGTGGAGCGAGACGATGGTGATATTGTCGAGCCCAATGATTACTCAATGCCTTTGGACGATTTTGAGCGGATGGTCAGAGCACTGAAGGGAGGCAAGCAGGCCAACGATGGTGGCATGTTCATTGTCGTTACTCGGTTTTCATTGTCAAGGCAGCTAGTCTGGCAAAGACAGAGAGGACCTCGCAATAGGCCTTCTTTACGAGAGACATATGATAAAACAGATGAGAACCGACGGGAGTGCGCTTATGTTTGGTTCAGATATCAGGAGAGAAATGTTTGTTTGGTGGAGATCGATCAACCTGGTTTGCCATCAGGATGCTCCACCTACGTATTGACTTCGCAGGATGTGGTCACAAGGGATATGGCGGACGAGGTTGTGCGGGATTATGTAGAACGGGAGCCTTTTGAAGAGACGAAAAGGAGTCTAAAGAGCAAAGGTGTCATCTTGGAAAGAAAGAATCATCCGCATACTAACAGCTCAGACCACCAGACGGCTTGGTGTGATAGGTTGCTTAATATCGTCTCTGCCTGTGAATCGGTTTGAATGGAAGAGGGTCCTTCGGAGATTTGTCGTAGAGAAACTTCACGATAGCCATTCAAATGATTTCAATGCGTTATGCTGAAGTTGCTCAGAAGTCGAAAAATATCTCGCAAATTATGTGATCACCAGGCGCATTCGGCACTCTATACTGCTTGGATAACAGCTTATTGAATTGACTCCTGTCATATGGGCATAATTTGTAATCTGTAATGCTTTCATTTAATGCAGGTTTTGGGGGGAAACATGAATTGTGCGTTGGCGGTTGTGGGGATGACGTTGATGTTTTACATGGGTAGTGAAGGGATTGCTCTTGCAAGCGAAATCCAAGCCTGTGCCCCTAGCAGCAAGAGCGTTAATCAGGAGAGGATTCCCAAAAAGAGTGTTGATATTCGTGTCGCTCCAAATGGATCAGCCAAAAGGATAATCAATCGCAAGGCGACGGAAGTTACTCACAGGACTCAGTATGCCCAGATCGATTCGTCGACAAAGGTGAATGAAGTATGTCGCCAAGGGGGCTGGTCGTACATCCAGGTGAAGGAACCTGAATGGCTGGCAGCAACCCATATGGGATGGGTACCATCCAACACGCTGAACGAAGTCAAGGTTTCAAGTAAAGGGAAACGTATCTATCGTGAAAACGAAATCATTTGGGATAAGTATAGCAAGCCTTACAAAAATCTGATTTTGTATGCAGTCAACGGCTATCTTCAAGATGAGTGCCCCGATTTAGACCCTTCTTTTGTGACCCAAGCTCCATCCCGAACGACAAAAAAGAATCCAGTGTTTTTTGTTGTCTGCGGCAAGGACCGTAATGTCAGAAATATCTTTTTCTCCAAGGCGGAGATAGAAAATAGAAAAAAGCAGGAACGGTAATACATGAAGTGAGTAGAAACCTGGTTCGTTTGCAATGAATTCATGACATTGGAGGGATGATGCAATTACATATGTCCATATCCAACGGAGGTGCAACAGCTTCCTTAAACAAAGAGATTTACGACAAAGAAGCGGTCATGGCGGCAGCATATCGCCGAACCGCGAAGTATGCGGTTGAAATCCGCGAAGAAGGCCAAAATTTTGTCGTTGTGTTCACCGCGAAGGACGGCCGCGATGGCAATGAGTCGGAAGTTGCCGACGACGTGCAGTCCTTTTTCAATGACGTCCTTGACGAGCAGCTCCGGCAGCAGCTTGAGCAAAAGACCGGCAGGATCCGCGATCTCATTGTCCAGCATGCGTTCTCTCCCATTGATCTACGCAAAGAGGTGCGGAAGTGATAGCGCAGGGGCCTGGATACACCACTCTGCCGTTTCAGTTCGGCAGGTTTCAGGGGGACGAGTACCTGCTCGTCAATGAAAGTGGCGAATACCATTTTATCGAGCGTCCAGACCTGGAGCAGCTCGTACAAGGGATCCTGCCGGCTAAGAATAGGCACTTCGACGACTTGCGGAGCAAGCAGTTTATCGTTACCGGAGATCTGCCTGGAACCATCGACATGGTGGCTACTCGGTACCGGACCCGCAAAAACTTCATCAAGAACTTCACCGCCTTGCACATGATGGTTCTCACGGTCCGCTGCAACCAGGACTGCCAGTATTGCCAAGTTTCAGCAGAGAGTGACGATGCCTACCAGTACGATATGTCGCCGGAAGTGGCCGAAAAGATTGTCGAGATGGCATTCATGTCGCCAAGCCCGGTCATCAAGATCGAGTTCCAGGGAGGAGAGCCTACCCTGAACTGGCCGGCTCTCACCCGTGCCGTACTTGCGGCAGAGATGCTCAACGAATCCCGCAAAAAAGCCCTGGAGTTTGTCGTCTGCACCAACCTTACCGGCATAACAGGGGAAAAGATCGAATTCCTCCGTGACCACAAGGTCTGCATTTCAACATCACTCGATGGGCCGCAATCCCTGCACGACAAGAACCGGATTCTCAGGAAAGGCGGCGGTACGTACGAAACGTTTCTGGCCAACCTCCAGGATGTGCGTAGAATCTGCGGCACCGAAAACGTATCGGCATTGATGACCACAACCGCCGACACGATCGATCATCTCCCAGAAGTGATTGATGAATACGTCCGACTCGGGTTCAATGGCATATTCCTGCGAAGCCTCAACCCTTATGGCCTGGCTGCTCAAAATGCCCCAGAACTGGGGTATTCAATGGAGTACTTCGCCAATCGCTATGAGGAGGCATTGGATTATATTGTTGGGCTCAATTCGCAGGGGACCTACTTCCAGGAGTTCTTTGCGACGATTCTCTTGACTCGCATCCTGACACCATTTTCAACCGGCTTTGTTGATTTGCAGTCGCCGGCCGGCGCGGGTATCTCAGGAGTCATCTACGATTACAACGGCGATGTCTATCCAGCCGATGAGGCACGGATGCTTTCCCGGATGGGCGACAAGCGGTTCCTGATGGGAAACGTGTTCACCGATCCCTATACGGACATATTTGGTGGGCCCCTGATGCGCGAGATTGTGGCCAAGTCGATCGTTGAGGTAATGCCTGGCTGCGCCTCTTGCGTCTATCGCACGTACTGCGGTGCAGACCCGATCCGTAGCTACCTGGAGACTGGCGATATCATGGGGCGCCGACCGGGGAGCAGCTTTTGTGAGAAGAACCAAGCAATCTTTGAAATTCTCTTCCGCAAACTGAAGGAAAACAACGACGAGGTGATGGACGTATTCTGGTCCTGGATCACTCGCCGCCCTCTAAAGGAGAGCCGAAATGAAAAACTTTAGAGGTGAAGCGGCTTGCCTGGACAAGCTGGTGGTAGGGGTTGCCTGCACTTCGTTGCCGATTCTGCCACGTCCAGGCAGAATACTTGTTGCCGAAAAGAAACCCAGGTTTTCTTATGGTTTGAAGGGTTTGGTGATTGGAGAGTCAGGAGAATCTCCAGCGGGTATCCCGACCGTCAGGCTGAAGAATGAGGATCTCGCAGGCATTGCTGATGGAGACTGCATCACCTTGTCCCCAGACGGTACCGTGTCGGTTGCATGGGACGTCCAATCAGTCAATAACAGCATTTTCGCTACCCCCAGCTGTGATTGCCGATGCATTATGTGCCCACAGCCACCGCTCCCCCATGATCCGGATACTGTCCGTATCGCCAGTGAGACCATTGATCTGATCGACCCTCAAAAGGTCCAATTCATCTGTGTCACTGGGGGCGAACCGACTCTGTTGGGCGATCAGTTCCTTGAATTGATGCGGACAATCAAGAATCGCTTTGACCATGCACGAGTTCTTGTTCTCACGAATGGGAAAAATTTTTCCGATGCCGCTTTCGCCCGCAAATATGCCGAGATCGGCCTGTCAAACTGCATAACATGCGTCTCTCTCCACTCGGATCTGGAAGAGCTGAATGACGAGATCGCGGGTGTAAAAGGGAGCTTTCACAAGACGGTGCAGGGACTCTATAATCTGGCGAAAATGCGGCAACGGGTCGAAATTCGCCACGTCATCAGCAAGCTGAACGCGCACAGGCTGGAAAGCTTTGCATGGTTTATCTACCGCAACTTCCCATTTGCGTATCATATAGCATTCATGGGCATGGAAATGACGGGTTGCGCGGTCGATAACTATGACCGTGTATGGATTGATCCGATGGATTATCGCCAGGCGCTTTTGAGAGGAGTAAAGATCCTTGACCGAACCGCCTTGTACGTGTCCATTTACAACATTCCGCACTGTCTGCTGGAGCAAGATGCTTGGCCATTTGCGAGGCAGTCAATTTCGGATTGGAAAAATGCTTATCCGGAAGAGACGTGCGGAAAGTGCCAACTGAAGGGACAATGTTGCGGGGTGTTTGCCACTTCAGGGGGGCTGCTTAGCCCTAACATATCACCGACTTGCACTGGGTGAAAATTAACCGCTTGCAATCATCGTTGTATGTGGTAGTTTTATCGACATAATATTTATTAAAGGAGGGGGCTATGCGTAATCTTATCATCAAGGCAACGACTGCCCTGGCCGCTCTTGCCGCTATCGTCGGGATCAGCGCCGGTCAAGCGAAGGCATCCAGCCAGCCGCAACAAAACAGCGATGAGGCTCCGCTCGTGCTTGAGCATGGCGTTCAATATCACTGGACTGAGGGTGGAACCCACTGGAGCCACGGTTCTCACCAGTCTCACAGCTCACATTATTCCAGCCGCTAAGCTGGAGTAACAAGCAAAGAAAAAGCCTCGATTGCCGTAAATGGCGTCGAGGCTTTTTTGTTGAACCGCACCTTTCCCGGGCGCAACGTACTTAGGCGCATGTATGCGTTCCCCCGTGCTAAACCCGAAACACCTAAAGCCGTAAATGGAGATATTCAAAGAGCGAGACAGAAAACTGGAAGAAGCCAGAGGACTGAGAAAAGCAAAAACGACAGCAAGCTTTCCCTGAGATCAACCCATCAGGGGAAGAGGCGGGACAACGTGGGAGGAGGCTCCCCATGAATCTCAGACCAAGAAGTCAGAGTCTACCAACAGAAAAAGTTTGTCAACGGTGCAATTCAAACATGAGATAACGTCGTACCGCGATCAGCCCTTCATAGTTCGCTTTCATAAGTTCGAGAGGCGTTCGCCCCTGGCATTCTCCAGGCTTCCGGCAACTCTGGTGAGGCCGCAGGACGTACAGGCTATGGAGAGCATTATAGAAGTTAGTTCCGTTCCGGATTATCTTGCGGTGCTCGTGCAGAAGGATACCCCCGAGAAATCGAACGCATTGTTGGTTTTGGATGAGATTGCAACGTTTGAAGCGGACATCGAGGAATACGCCGCCAATCAGGTGGTCGGTGCCACGTGGCTTAACCAGAACTAAAACCGCAGGTTGCTATTGCGACTGCCTTGCCTTCAGGAGGGTAAGAACGGACTTCTCTTGGAACAAGGTTTTCTGGTGCATATCGCTTCCTACATTTAACTGGCAGTACAATACTTTTAGAGTTTAGACCACCCCAGTCCCTTGTCGTGAAGGGGGCACTTATGAGCTACACCTGAAGACATTCGGAAGTATCCTTGTTCTTCAGGCAGTTTCACCAAAGCGCTTCTGTCTGAAGCTCAACCGGTTGAGGGCGTTAACGTAGGCTTTGGCCGACGCCTCGACGATATCCGTGGAAGCCCCCTTGCCCACTACGGCGTTCTCCCCCTCGGCAACCCGGACAGTGACCTCTCCCTGGGCGTCGGAGCCGCCGGTTATGGAACCGACGTTGTACTGCAACAGCTTCGCCTTTCCCTTGACCAGCCTGTTGATGGCCTTGATGGCGGCATCCACTGGGCCGTCGCCCAGTTCGGCCATGCGCGCCGGCCTGCCGTCAATGGCAAGTTGCACCGTTGCAGTAGCCACGGCAGGGGAGCCGCAGGTCACGGTGATCTGCTCTAACCGGTATTTCGCTTCCTGGCGGGACTCGTCGACGACGAGGGCATCCAGGTCTTCGTCAAATACCTCCTTTTTCAGGTCGGCCAGGGCCTTGAAGCGCTCGAAGGCACGGTTGAGACACTCCTCATCCAGATGGTGTCCCAGGGCCTCAAGGCGTTTCTTGAAGGCGTGGCGGCCGGAGTGTTTGCCCAGTACCAGGGCGCTTGATGAGAGCCCGACCGATTCCGGCGTCATGATCTCGTAGGTGGACTTGTCCATGAGCATGCCGTGCTGGTGGATGCCGGCCTCGTGGGCGAAGGCGTTGGCGCCCACAATCGCCTTGTTGGGCTGGACCCCTATGCCGGTGATGGCGGTTAGGAGCCTGCTGGCGGGGGTGAGCTGCTCGGTGACCACGTTCGTGGCAAAGGGGAGGATATCGTGGCGAGTGCGGAGCGCCATGACGAACTCTTCCAGCGAGCAGTTTCCGGCCCGCTCGCCGATTCCGTTGATGGCGCACTCCACCTGGCGGGCACCGGCCTGCACGGCGGCGATGGAGTTGGCCACGGCAAGCCCCAGGTCGTTGTGGCAGTGGACCGAGATCACGGCCCGGTCAATGTTCCTCACGTTCTCCTTCAGGTAGCGGATGATGCTGAAGTATTCGAAGGGGATGGTGTAGCCGACCGTATCGGGGATGTTGACCGTCGTAGCACCGGCATCAATGACCGCCTCGACCACCTCGGCCAGAAACGGAAGGCGGGTCCGCACCGCATCCTCGCAGGCGAACTCCACGTTGGGGGTATATGAGGCGGCCCGCCTGACCGCCTTGACCGCAGCGTCCAGCACCCTGGCCGGCTCCATCTTGAGCTTGTACTTCATGTGGATATCGGAGGTGGCAATGAAGGTATGGATCCGGGCGTTCTCGCCGGCATACTGCAGCGCCTCCCATGCCCGGTCGATGTCCGCGTCGAGTGCCCGACAGAACCCCGCGATCTGAGGCCCCCTGATCTGCTGGGCAATGAGCCTGACCGCTTCGAAATCGCCTTCCGAAGCAATAGGGAAGCCGGCCTCAATCACATCGACCCGCAGCTTCTCCAACTGCCGTGCCACCCTCAGCTTTTCCTCGATATTCATGCTGTTGCCGGGTGATTGCTCACCGTCGCGCAACGTGGTGTCAAAAATCCTGACAATCTGCCGCTCATCCCCGTTTGGTGCCGTTGCCATGTCAGTGGTCCTCTCTCTGCCATTCTGTTTGTGAAGGCTGCCACAGAGGCCCCGGGCTCCCCCGGAGCTTCTGTGGCGCGTTTCGACTCATCGACCCGCGTTTACTCGCAGAGGTCGATCTTCACGTCCCAGTTCTTGATCTTCATGGTGCCGTTCTGGGCCAGGTTCAGTTGCATCTTGAAGGCGCGATCCCACAACTGGGGCTCATGGCCCACCTTCCTGGCAAGGCACTCCCGGGAGGCGATCTCCAGGTATTCGCTCAGGATCGGCTTGTAGTCGGGGTGGGCGCACTTCTCGATGATGCGCCGAGCCCGCTCCTTCGGCGCCATTCCCCGCAGGTCGGCCAGCCCCTGCTCGGTAACGACGCAGTCCAGGTCGTGCTCGGTGTGGTCGATGTGGGAGCAGTGGGGCACGACGCAGGAGATACCCGTCGGATCACTCTTGGTGGGACGGGATGAGGGGGTGTGCATGATCTTCAGGTAGCCGTTGCGGAGGAAGTCGCCGGAACCGCCGAGGCCGTTGATCATCCGGGTGCCGCCGACAAGGGTGGAGTTGGCGTGGGCGTAGATGTCGATCTCAACCGGAGTGTTCATGGCGATGACGCCAAGCCGGCGGATCGGTTCCGGGGCGTTGGAGACGGAGAGGGGACGCAGAACGATCTTGTCGGCGTACTTGTCCATGTTGGCGAAGAAACGGGGGAAGCCCGGCTCCTCAGAGAGGGAGAGGGAGCAGGACGACGCAGCATCGAGCTTGCCGGAATCGAAGAGGTCGAGCATCGTGTCCTGGAGGACCTCGGTGAATACGGTCAGGTTCTCGAAGGGAGCCTTCGCCAGGCCGCCGATGACCGCGTTGGCGATGGAACCGACGCCGGACTGGAGTGGCAGGAGGTTCTTCGGCAGGCGGCCGGCCTTCACTTCATGGGTGAAGAAGTCGATGATGTTGTTGGCGATGGCCTCGGATGTGTCGTCCTGCTCGGCAAAGGCGCGCCCCTTGTCACGATGGCGGGACTCGACCACGGCGACGATCTTGCTCGGATCGCAGGGGACGTAGGTGGTGCCGATCCGCTCGCCGGCATGAGTGATGCCGAGGATCTGCCGCTTCGGCGGGTGGTTGCAGACCACCATGTCGTGCATCCCCTCGAAGGAGGGCTGGCCGACGTTCACCTCCAGGATGACCTTGTCGCAGATCATGAGGATTTCGGGGACCACACCGCCGGAGGAGGTCAGGACGAGCCCGCCGTCTTCGGTGACGGCCGAGACCTCGATGATGGCCAGGTCGAGCTTGCCGCTCTCGGTATCCTTGGTATAGAAGCCGTAGCCCAGATCCTGGGCGAAGAGGGAGAGGTGCTTGTCTCCCATGCGGATCCGCCCCTCGTTGATGCCGGCGGCGATGTTCTTGCCGGTCTGGTAGGGCCAGCGGCGGTCGATCATATCGAGGGAGGCCCAGCGGTCCTCGGTCTCGGCACCGACGGAGGCGCCGATGAAGAGGTTGAATTTCCATTTCCCCTGGAGGCTGTTCTTCTCCACATGGTCGGCCAAAGCGATGGGGACGGCCTTCGGGTAACCGGCGGGGGTAAAGCCGGACCAGCCCAGGTTCATGCCGGGCTTGAAGAACTGAATGGTCTGCTCGGCGGTCATCACCTTGCCGAGCAGGGACTTGCACCGTACGCGGTCCTGCAGTGTTCCGTATTCAGACATCACATTTCTCCTGATTGAAATTATTGTATTGGTTCGCTATTGCGGGAAGGGTTACATCTTCCGGCCGCCTTCAGCCGCCCACTTCTCGAGCATCGGGGTCGTGACCGACTTGGGCCGCTCGATGGCATAGCCGAGTCCGCGATCCCAGGTAATGTTGGCCATGCAGCCGAGGGCCCGGCCGACGCCGAACAGGACGGTGTAGAAGTCCCACTCCTTGACGCCGTAGTGCCACTGGATGACCCCCGACTGGGCATCCACGTTGGGCCAGGGGTTCTTGGTCTTGCCGTGCTCGGTGAGGACGCCGGGGGCCACTTCGAAGATCATCGCCACCAGCTTGAAAAGGGGATCGTTCGGGAGGTGCTTCTGGCAGAACTCCCGCTGCGAGGTGTAGCGGGGGTCGGTCTTGCGGAGGACGGCGTGGCCATACCCCGGAATGACCTGACCGGAGTTGAGGGTGTCCCAGAGGGCCCTGGTGATGAGCTCCCGGGTCGGCTCCTGGTCCTTGCAGTACTTCTCCTGGAACTTGATGGTCCAGTCGAGCACTTCCTGGTTGGCGCGGCCGTGGAGGGGGCCCGCCAGGCCGTCGAGCCCCGCGGCGTAGGCATAGTAGGGGTCGGAGAGGGCCGAGTGCACCAGATGGGTGGTGTGGGCCGAGACGTTGCCGGACTCGTGGTCGGAGTGGAGGATGAAGTACATGCGGGCCACATCCTTGTACTCTTCGCCCTGGCCGATCATGTGGGCGAAGTTGGCCCCCATGTCGAGCGCCGGATCGATGGCGATCTGCTTGTCTCCCCTGTACTTGAGGTTGTAGATGAAAGCAGCCAGGACCGGGATGCGGGCAACGATGTCGCAGGCGTCTTCATAGACATATTCCCAGGCGACCGTCTTGTTGAACTTGCCCGACTCGTAGAAGGCGGCGAACTTGGACTCCCGCTGCATGGCGGTGATGCCGATGGAGAGCATCGCCATGGGATGGCTGTCCAGCGGCATGGCGCGGATGATGTCGAACACGTACTGGGGAACCGCCTGGCGGGTTTTCCAGTCGGCCAGGACCGCGTCCACCTGTTCCTGGGTCGGGACGTCGCCGGTGAGGAGGAAATACCAGAACGCTTCGACGGTCGGATAGTCTGAACCGGCGGCTTTCGGCAGGCAGGCAAAGGTTTCGGGAATGGTCTTCCCCCGGAAGCGGATACCTTCCTGCGGATCGAGGTAGGATATGTCGGTGACGAGGCAGCGGACGTCGCGGGCACCGCCAATGCACTGATCGATGGTGACCTCGTCGATTTTCACCTTGCCGAACTCCTTGACGAGCCTGGTTGTACGGGGACGGAACTCCTCCAGCTTCTGCTTGAGTGTTTCTTTCAATGCCATGCTTCTCTCCTTTGGGTGGGGTGTGGTAACGCTGCTCAGATGACAAACAGCGACATGAATTCATTGACCGGAGTTGCCTCGAACCGGTGCCGGTCGGAGCAGAGCGCAACGATCTCCTCCGCCTGTCCCTTCGGCAGCCGCGACATGAGGTTTCTCCGGAACTTCTCCTCCAGAAGCGGGATGGCCTCCGCGCGCCGGCGGCGGTGCCCGATTGGGTACTCCACCTCGATCCGCTCGCTGCTCGTGCCGTCCGCGAAGAACACCTGCACGGCGTTGGCGATGGAGCGCTTGTCGGGCTCCAGGTATTCGCGGCTGTAGCGCGGCTCCTCCATCACCTCCATCTTCTCCCGGAGGAGATCAATGCGCGGATCGGCGGCCACGGCTTCTTCATAGTCCTCTGCCACCAGATTCCCGAAAATGAGTCCCACGGCGGTCATGTACTGGAGGCAGTGGTCCCGGTCCGCCGGATTGTGGAGCGTGCCCCGCTTGCTGATGATGCGGATGGCCGATTCGTGGGTGGCAATGACCACCCGCTCGATCTCGTCCAGGCGGTCCCGCACCTGCGGGTGGAGCGCCACGGCCGCCTCGACGGCGGTCTGGGCATGGAATTCCGCCGGAAACGACACCTTGAAGAGGACGTTCTCCATGACGTAGCTGCCGTAGGGACGGGGGAACGTGAAGGGTTTTCCCCTGAACGAGACGTCGTAGAACCCCCAGGTGGGAGCCGACAGGGCGCTCGGGTACCCCATCTCCCCCCGCATGGTCATGAGCGCCAGCCGCACGCCGCGGCTCGTGGCGTCCCCGGCGGCCCACGACTTGCGGGAGCCGGTGTTGGGGGCATGGCGATAGGTTCTCAGGCTCTGCCCGTCGACCCATGCCTGGGATACCGCATCGGCGATCTGCCCGCGGGAGCCCCCGAGCAGGCCGGTGACCACTACCGCCGTGGCGACCTTGACCAGCGCCACATGGTCGAGCCCCACCCGGTTGAAACTGTTTTCCAGGGCGATGCATCCCTGGATCTCGTGGGCCTTGATCATGGCGGTAAGCACATCGTTCATGGCAAGGGGCGGTTTCCCTTCGGCGAGATTTTTCCGGCTGAGGTAGTCGGACACCGCCAGGATTCCCCCCAGATTGTCCGACGGATGTCCCCACTCCGCCGCCAGCCAGGTGTCGTTGAAGTCGAGCCAGCGGTTGGCGCAGCCGATGTCGAAGGCCGCCTTGAGGGGGTCAAGCTCGAAGGAGGTGCCCGGCACCCGGGCGCCGTGGGGGACCAGGGTCCCCGGCACGACGGGCCCCAGAAGCTTCGCGCACTCGGGAAACCCCAGGGCCAGGAGCCCGCACCCAAGGGCATCCGTCAGGCAGTAGCGGGCGGTCTCGAAGGCTTCATCGCTGTCGATACGGTAGTCCGCCACGTAGGCGGCGATGGCGGTCAGTTCCGGGTCCACCCCATGGCGGACGTTGCTGGTGACGGTTTCGTTTCCCGGGCTAGTCGTGGTCATGGCGTTTCTCCGCAAACAGTTGATCGAGCTTTCGCTCATAGTCGTGGTACCGGAGGATGTCATAGAGCTCGGCCCGCGACTGCATCCCGCCCAGCACCGACTCCTGGCTCCCCTCGCGGGAGATCGTCTCGTACACCGTCAGGGCAGCCCGGCTCATGGCGCGGAAGGCGCTCAGGGGATAGAGCACCATGGCGACCCCCACGTCGGCCAGCTGCTGTTTCGTGAACAGTGGGGTCTTGCCGAACTCGGTCATATTGGCCAGAAGCGGCACCCCCACCACATCGGCGAACATCCGGTACATCACCAGCTCGGTCATGGCCTCGGCAAAGACGCAGTCCGCGCCAGCCTGTACGCAGAGATAGGCCCGCTCGAGGGCGGCGCTCAGCCCCTCGGACGCCAGGGCGTCGGTCCGGGCCATGATGACGAAATCGGAATCGGTCCGGGCGTCGACTGCCGCCTTGATCCGGTCCACCATCTCCTCCTTGGAGACGAGGGCCTTGTTGGGGCGATGGCCGCAGCGCTTGGGGGACACCTGGTCCTCGATGTGGACGGCGGCAACGCCGGCGCGGATCATCTCCTTAACGGTGCGGTCGATGGAGAACGCCTCGCCCCACCCCGTATCGATGTCCACCAGGAGCGGCAGGTCGCAGGCGCCGGTAATGCGGCGGGCATCCTCAAGGACATCGCTTCGGCACGTGATCCCAAGATCGGGAAGCCCGAAGGAGGCATTAGCCACACCGGCCCCGGAGAGGTAGATCGCCCTGTGCCCCGCCTGCCGGGCCAGGAGGGCACAGTAGGCATTGATGGTGCCGACAATCTGCAGCGGCCGTTCAGAGGCAATCGCCTCCCGGAACGTCCTTCCCGGTGACACCCTGTCGCACATGGGGGCTACTCCTCCTGCTCCCGGGACTTCCTGTGCCGCTCCTCGATGCTCTTGCGGGCGGAGCGTATGTGGCGGCGCATCAGCAGGTCAGCCAGCTCGGCGTCCCGCTCTTCGAGGGCCTCGACGATCCGGCGATGCTCCTTGAGGGCCTGGAGCGGGCGCGGACTCGAGGTACTGAACTGATAGCGGTACATGCGCATCAACTGATAGAGCCCCCCCTCCAGCACGCCCAGGATTTTCCTGTTGCGGCTCCCCTTGAGGATCCGGTAGTGGAAGTCCAGCTCCCCCTCCTGCTGGTAGTAGGAGAGCCCCTCATCTTCCCTGATGCTCCGTTCATGATCGTCGAGCAGCCGCTTCAGATCGGCGATCTCGGCATCGCTCATCCGCTCCGCCGCAAGGCCGCACGCCATGCCGCCCAGCGCCTCCCTCACCTGGTAGATGTCGATCAGCTCCTCATAGGAAAGGGTGATGACCCGGGCGCCGTGGTTTGGCGAGCGGACCACGAGATGCCGTTCCTCAAGGCGGCTCAACGCCTCCCGCAGGGTCCCGCGGCTGACGCCGTAGGCCTTGGCCAGTTCCGGTTCCGAAATCTTGCTTCCGGTCGGAATCTCCCCCTTCACGATGGCGGTCTGGAGTTGTTCAAAAATGCGGTCGGACAGGGTTAATGACGTGATTTCAGATAATTGCACGGAATGTTTCTCCTGCTGATTATGTCGACACATTTTGTGTATACAAGGTTATATTTCTTATTTATGCCCATAAAATGAATTTGTCAAATCGAAAGTGTCGACAGATTTAATATTGATAAAAGTTTCCCAAACTTTATTAGTTATACTAATGCATACACCCTGCCGCTGCCGGTTGTGACTGGCACAAGCAAGTCCCGACCCTGCACTCCGCTCCGGCTTCTTCTCGACGGTCCAGGGAGACGTTTTTGAAAACTTGAATATCAACAAGTTCTTGAATAAATTGGATTTTAGGGTTTCAGATTTGATCTTGTAGGAGGCAGGAAAAACGAAAAACACGAATATTTTGCTTGATATGGCACACGGGAAGGAGATGCTCACTTCACCCTTCCGGAGGACCACGCTATGGAAAAGTCGGGATACCGCCATATCCCTCATGCCCAAGAGGCCTGGTTGTAATCCCGGCAGGTGTTGCACCGCTGGACCCAGATTCTTTCCCTCGGCTAGCCGAAGTGCAGCCGCTCGACGGGTTTCGTCTTCATGTACGCTTCGTTGACGGTTTGGAGGGTGAAGTTGACATGGCGGAATTGGTGCATTTAACATCCGCTGGTGTTTTTGCCTGACTGGCCGACCCGTCACGATTCTCACAAGCCTTTGTGGAATATGGAGCCGTTACATGGCCAGGCGAGATTGACCTCGCACCGGACGCCATGTATCAAAACATCAAGCAGTATGACAAATGGGTGCTAGAGGGATAATCTTGCCCTGGAGCAACTGACCTTTAGCACATCCATTGCCTGAGCCGAATGTGATCGAACCGCCTGAAGAAATGGTCCCAACCTCGAAATAATTATGATAAATTCCCGTGATTGAAGTCGGATAGACGATGGAAGGAAATGGCAAATCCATGACGAAAGCAGAGATTGCGGAGTTGGTGAGCACGAAAGGCGGCTATTCAAAGAAGGATGCGAACGAAATGGTCGAAGTGCTCCTTGAACAAATCAAAAAGACCCTCGAGCGAGGAGACAAGATAAAAATCGCCGGTTTCGGCAACTTCGAAGTAAAGAAGAAATCAGACCGGCGGGGGCGCAATCCCCAGACCGGCGAGGAACTAACAATCCAGTCTCGGCGGGTGCTGGCATTCAAGCCCAGCGCGGTTCTCAAGAACGCCATCAACGAGAACTCGTAATGGAGAAGTTTACCGCCGTCATCCTCGACTTCGAGACGACTGGTCTCTCCCCTGGATACGGGGACCGGGCCATCGAGATCGGTGCGGTACTGATCAGGAACAATCAGGTAGTTGACCGTTTCCAGAGTCTCATGAATCCCGGCAAGAGGATAAGTGGTTTCATTGAAGACTACACCGGCATCACCAATGAGATGCTGAGCAAGGCTCCGTCCGCAGCCCACGTGATGGAGCAGTTTGCATCCTTCATTGCTGGCCACAATCTGGTTGCCCATAACGCGAGTTTCGACCGTCGCTTCCTGGACGCGGAACTCTCTCGCATCGGCAGAACCCGGACCAGAGAATTCGCCTGCTCCATGCTCGCCGCCCGCCGGATCTACCCCGATGCCCCGAGTCACCGCCTGGAGACGCTGGTCAGTCACCTCGGACTCCAGACAGATGGCCTCTTTCACCGGGCCCTCGCCGATGCGGAGATGACGGCTCAGCTCTGGACGGCGATGATCGGGGAAATCAAGGGAACCTATCGCCTCAAGGAGGTCTCCTTCGACCTCTTGCAGTCTCTCGCCGGCGTGGCGAAGAGAGCGGTACCAGCTTATCTGGAAAGGGTGGCGGTAGGGCAGTGAAATTGAAATTAATCGGGCATGGGTGATCTGATACCGACCAGGGAGGGAGTAGATGCCGGCAGAAGCAGGATGTGGAGGATTTTCACAACGGGGGAGCAATAAACGGTTGCTGCTCTTGGCTGGTATACTTGTCCTGTTGCTGTCCATGGCTTTCGGGATGCGTCTAAAGGCAGCGAAACTGCCCCCTCCCGAAATCAGGTTGACCGATACCACACCCCGTGGCCAGGGGGTATCTGCCGAGAAACGACAGCGCTTCTGCCTGAACTTCAAAGAGAAGTTCTCGAGGAAATTTCAAGGTTCAAAGGTTGATGTTGAGGGGGATGGTAACAGAATCTTCCGTATTGGGTGGTCTGGCGTGGACCGGTCATTTGCAGCCTCGATCACAGAAACTGCGGAAATTATTAAAGACCTCCGGGACATGGGATTCAAATACTTAATCATTTCCGATGGCCACAAGTCGACGTGGAATGTGGATTTGAAAAATTGAGATTCGAGGAACTGTGATGAAGCGAATTTGCGGCATTGTCCTCCTGTGGACGATCCTCTTCTCTCTGCCTGCATGGGCAAAGGAACCATTGCGTATCATCGAAGGGGTGGTGGTAAAGGTCGTTGACGGCGACACGATTACCGTCGATTCCGGCGGAACAAAGGTCAAAGTTCGCCTGTATGGTATCGATGCTCCCGAAACGGAGAAAATTAACCGGAAGACCGGAGTGGTTACAAAACCAGGACAGCCTTACGGTGAAGAGGCATTCCGTGCTCTTGCTGCCAAGGTATCAAATAAGTCGGTACGACTTGAGGTGATGGCCATCGACAAGTACCGGCGAGCGGTTTCCATGGTTTGGTTAGGGGACCGGAAAATCAATCGGGAAATGGTGGCCGATGGGTGGGCTTGGGCCTACCGGAAGTACCTCGATCGTTCCAATGAGTATTTCCTTGACGACGAAGGCAATGCCCGCAGCGAAAAGCGTGGGATTTGGCAGGAAGCTGATCCTGAGCCTCCATGGGAATTCCGGAAACGGACCAGGACAAGCGGGGGCTGATTGAGGAGGGTGTCATGTCCATCCAAGTGATTCAGGAGATTCTGGAAGGCAAGAAAGCTCCAGAGGAAAGGGAGCTTGTCGCCATTGTGCGTAAAAGGCTCCCTCGGGGCGTCATAGATATTGTGGCGCGTGCCTTTGGAATGTCGCCGAAGGAGCTATGTAAATTACTGCCTGTTTCATGGCGCACCTTGCAGCGTTATGAGGCTGATCACCTTCTGGATACTCACCTTACGGACCATCTTGTTGGCTTGGTGGTGATTTTCTACCAAGTTGTTGATGTATCCGGGTCTGAAAACGCGACAGAATGGCTGAAGACGCCGAATTGGGCATTGGGAAATGCGCAACCGATTGAATTCCTGGATACGTTCGCCGGCATGGCCGTCGTGAACGTTAATCTGATGAGGTTGAAGCATGGAGTCGTTTCGTAGAAGCGGCCACTGGCGAGTACGAATAAGAATCAGTCGTTGTTCTTTTGATTTTGTGGCTCGCCATGCAGAAGCCGGTCCGCGTGAGGACGCAGCCGATCTATTTCTTCCTTAAGACGCTTTATGACGAGTTCACGGCGGGAGACAGATTGAGCTTCCACCTTCTCCCCCATGGCCTTTAGGGCACGCTGGACAGCCTCTTGGAAACCCCTTTCATCGCTGATGTCCCTCATCATCCCCCCGAGGCTAATTAGTGTCTGTTCGGAAACTAGCTAGAAATCTTCATTCTCTGTGATGCGTGAATTGGCGGCATCCGCCTGTTTGGCTTCAAATTCAGCTTGGGTCATTTCCGCCAGGTGCCTGAAAAATGTCCGTCTGCCGATTCCGAGAGTCTTACAGGCATCCGCGGCAGAGCAACCGTCTTCGTAGAGAATTCTTGCCTTCTCCAGCTTGTCGAAGCTGGTCCTCGGCCGACCTCCCGTCCTTCCTCTAGCTCTTGCCGCGACTCGGCCTGCGGCAGCGCGTTCAGCTTTGAGCTCCCGCTCCATTTGGTTGATGACACCCCATCATGCCGATAAAGGCTCGGCCCGTCGCGGAGGTGGTGTCGATATCCTCTCGCAAGGCTACAAGATTGATCTGTCTCTTCTTGAACTCTTCGATGAGGGTCAGTAGATGCGTGAGCGAGCGGGTCATCCTGGACAATTCCGTGACAACCACGGTATCTCCCGGCCGCAGGTACTCCATCAGCCTGTCCCAGTCAGGACGCGACTCGCTGACGCTGCTTGTCTTGTCGCTGAAGATCTGCTGGCAGTAGGCGGGCCTTGAGCATGACAAACTGACCATCCAGGTTCTGATCCTTTGAACTCACCCGTGCGTATCCAATTTTTTGCCCCATGGGGGATCCTCCTCACACCACCAGAGTGCTACAACTTGTCTCCATGGTCAACTTTTTACACTTTGTTTTTGGCAGCGGTTTGGGCGCTGGGCAAACAGGGGGAAAAGGGTCAATCGGAATAAGGATCAGTGCCAAAAGTCTACTTTTGGCACTACAAAAATATACAAAAATATGGCTAGTGGATTATGAGCGACTTCGGTTGAGGAGAGCATGACAATGTGGTACCGCCACATTTTTACTTGTTGTCAACAACAGGTAAAAATGTTATAAATTCCTTATAAGTTAATAATTCGCTAACAAGAGGTGTCAGGCTGCGCTCCCCCGGCAAAAGAAGCTCATCAGCAAGTTGGAGAAAATGAGATACACGCAGGAACAAACTAGAGAAATAGTCGGGCTTTCCGTCGAAACGCTGCGTCACTGGCGTCACGTAGTGACATATTTGCGTCCGAAAACCGGCAAGGCAGCCAGATATACTTTTTCAGATCTAATTTCCTTGTCAGTAGTACGTGAAGTAACAAATGCAGGTGTTCCAATTTCAGGAATAGTCGGCGGCCTTGACGAATTATTTAAACTCCTTTCTAAGACGTTTTGGCAGAATCTAAGGGGTAAGTTTATTGCTCTAAGCCATAATAGTGCTGTCATAGTTTCCGAGTCCAACTGGCATGAGGTAGCAGAAAAAGGCGTTACCATCATCATATCGTGTGACATTGTGCTTGTACGGCTTCAAGATGAGCTATATCCGGTCATTGAAATTCCAAGTCAACGCATGCTGCCATTCCCTCCTAAAGCAGTAAAAGGAAATAGGCAATGACTATAGACTTGCAAAAAGTCTTAGAAGAAACTGGATATATCACCAATAATGAGCCTGCTCCAGGTGTCATTATTGGTGCAGATGCACAGTCTATGAGGAGAGGACGAAAGTTTGTCCCCGATGCCCTCTGGCGTAGTTCGTCCTCACTCACTATTTATTTTAAATACACTGACACCGATCCGTGCCCTGAAACGGTAGCAACTTGGCGGCAAGAAATCTGGAATGAAGGTTACACACCTCTTTTTTGGGTCATCTCCCCAGGGACGGTCAATCTTTACAGCGGGTACGGCAAGCCCATAGCAAAAAACGATGCTGAACAGCATCGCATACAAACGTTCAGGGTTATTGAAGAGGATCTGCGACGACTGAATGATTTCGCAGGAAGACTGGCTATGGAAACCGGGCAGTTCTGGTTGCATCCTGATGCCAAATGCTGTGGCACGAGAGTAGACCAGCAGTTACTGAGAGATCTATACCAACTCGAAAAGCATCTCACCGTCAAGCCAGATGGGTTGCCAAGTGATATTGCCCAAGCCCTGGTCGGTCGTTGTATATTCACGAAATATCTTATCGACAGAGGAATAATCAGCACTGAGTATCTTGTAGCTTCATGTGGGAAGGAAACCCTTCAGGCCGCTTTGAGGGATGGCGATGCCGCTCAAAATCTGTTTAAAAAGTTAAAGACCGTATTTAATGGCGACATGTTTCCCGAAGCGTCTGCCGTTGGGATACGAACCATGGGAAGAGAATTGGCGCTCGTTGCCGATTTTCTCGAAGGAACTGATTTATCCAATGGACAGCGATCACTTTTCCCTTACCAGTTTGACCTTATCCCAATTGAGCTGATTAGTTCGATATATGAACAGTTCGCACATTCTGCCACTCCAAAGGATGACTCCTCGACGATAGAACCAGAAGCAAGGCTGAACGGTGTGCACTATACTCCCTTGACTGTTGTTAGCTTGATTCTGAATGAAGTCATCCACCACAACATCACAGGGGACGAGACAGTTTTGGATTTGACCTGCGGTTCGGGGATATTCCTTGTCGAAAGCTTGAGACGATTAGTTGCGATCAAATCAGCGGGCAAAAAACCCAGCCGACACTGCATTAGGGAAACACTGTACAATCAGATTTTCGGCATTGACTGCAGTGAGGCGGCAATCCGAGTTGCCGCGTTTAGCCTCTACCTTGCTGCTATTGAACTGGACCCCGAGCCCTACCCACCAGAAGTCCTAAAATTTGACCCCCTTATAGGCAAGTCCCTCTTCATTGGTGACGCACATTCAATTGAAAATACTCCTGATGGCGCACCGTTGCGTCACGACAATGGGCTTAGAAATTTCGACATCATCGTCGGAAACCCACCTTGGACATTCAAAGGAAAGACAGGGACTGCTGCACGCCGGGGGCGGAGAAGGAAGGATAATAACACCCCTATATTGCCACGCAGTGAAAGCCAAGATTTTGTTCACAGGGCATTGGATTTTGCGCATGGGAATACACGTTTCGGCATTATCCTCGATGCCACTCCTTTTTTTGCATCTAGCGATAGTGGGTGTAATGCTTCCCAGCGCACAATTGAAATGCTCTCTCCTGCGACCATTGTTAATCTTTCGGCGCTTCCATGGCTTTTCCCCACTGCCACTAAGCCTGCCGTTGCTGTGTTAGGGCGTTGCAGGAGACCAGACACAAAGGATGGGATTGTCACGCTGGTGAACGTTCGGTGGTCAGCATCAGGGGAGAAATCAAAAACCTTCACAATAGCACCAAGCGATATTGTAGATTTCAGAATTGATGACTGGATTGATAGGCCAGAAATATTGAAAGCAAAGATTTATGGTCATGACCGAGATTTGAAATTACTTAGCCGGCTCCAAAACCAAATGAAATCACTTGGGATCTGGTTGTCAGACATCGGAACTGAGTTAAGAGATGGGCTGATCCTAGGCGCACCATCTAACAGGACACGAGAATCAAAAGACTTGATCGGCCTTGATGTGGTTGAGTCCAGTGATATGTCACATTTCAACATAAGTGATGGACTTGATGCTTTCCCCTATGAAAAAGCTGAATGGCCGCGGAACAGAGACATTTATAGAAGCCCAATTGTTTTAATCAAGGAGTTCTTTAGAGGATCACCAAGACCGATTGCCGCTGTCGCAAAAAATGATGTTGTTTTTACAGATGCTTTTTTTGGTGCTTCATTTCACAAGCTGAATCCAGAGCTTGCGAATCTACTAGCAGCCATTTTGAATTCTTCATTAGCTACATGGTTCTTCTTGATGGCCTCTAGTGAATTTGGGATTTGGAAGCGCCGTTTACTAAAAAAAGAAGTTGAAAAACTGCCCCTTCCCGACATGGAAGTTGCGTTGAATTCTAACACTGCGAAACGCTTATTTGCCCTCATGACATCGCTTCATAACACTTCAGACTCATCAGTATTTGTTGATCTTGATGAAGCTGTATTTGACCTATACGGACTAGATGAAGAAGATAGAATTCTTGTCAGAGATGCTTATGTCAGAGCTGGATGGCAATGGGAAAAGGGAAGAAATTTTTACGCTCAACCAGCCAACACAAATGATGATCTCAAAACTTATTCAGAGACCTTTGTAAAAGAAATAAGTAAGTGGTTGCAGGTTCGGAATGTACGCAGCCTAGCGGCTGAGATTTACGATCTGCCACGAAACGCTCCTATACGAATTGTACGATTTGCCCTGAACGAGCGTCCTTCCACCCCTTCTGTTCAAATAATTACCCCGTCGCACGACCTTCAGGTCGTTCTAGATGATATTGGACGTCAGATAAAACTACCTATTTCGTCGTCCATCCTTGGAGAAAGAGAAGTTCGCGCAAATGGGAATAACGAAGTCATCATGATTAAACCTGCTGCAAGGCGTTTTTGGATGAAGAGTATCGCTCTTAGAGACGTAGACGATCTTATCAAAGAAAGCTTTCACGGGATCCCTCAGTGAGTATACCATTTGGCCAATCTCTCGCCGTTGGCCGCCCATTTATTTGTCTGGTCGAAGATATAGTAGCTGTTTTGCTTGCTACAACCCATGAAGGGTGGGAGATGGCTCGCCAGGACTCCAAGTTCGATCCCTCAGCCTTAGAGGTTCCATTTACGGAATGTCTGCGTGATGGAATGCGTGCAGCTCTGAAGAGCAGAGGGTTGAAAAACATTGTTGTGCTTCCTGGAACTGAGTCAAGGTCTAAACCATCGCTCCGGATACCTGACGGGAGAACAGATATCCCTATTTTTGTAACGGATGTGTTTATCGAAATGGAAGAGCATGATCCGCACGCTATCATCGAGTGCAAGAGACTCGATGGAAATGACAGCGACTTAGTGCGAGAATATGTGGTTTCTGGGATTAATCGCTTTTGCTCTGGCCAATACTCTTCTAACCATCGCTACGGATTTATGGTTGGTTATCTTCTGGCGGGGACTACTAAGAGTGTAGCTGTGGCAGCAGTAAATAAATTCATAGCAAAGCACAAATCCGTAGCCGAAGAGTTGGCAATGCATCAAAGTCAACCAGATGTGTGGAAAAGCAAGCACCTGCGGGAAGAAAATGATACTATTTTTCTCTTTCACTCATTCCTAAAGGTTAAGGGCACAACGAAAAACGAGGGCTCTTCGACGTTTCAAGTGGGTTGAGGATTAGCGACTTGAAGTTGAGCTTGCCGGCGATGATGTAGGCCACGGTGATCAGGTTTCGGGGATTACGATAGCCCCCAGCCCTAGCCTTGGCTGCCTGGATGAGGCTATTGACCTCCTCCCGGAAACTGGTCCAGCTAAAAGTGAGGACTTCCGGCATCTCTATTTGCCACTACGTCGAAGGCTGAGGTTCTTCGATATGCAATGCATCGCTTGATTTGGGGAATATGCTCTTGAACTTGTACAGTGCGTTTTCAAGTAACCTGGTAGCGTCGGGGTAATCCCTGCTGTACCGGCCAGACTTTACGTTGATTTTCCACAAAGGCGGAGTTCTTTTCAGCTCTCCAGATATGCGAGCCGGTTTGAATCCGGTTAGGGTCGGATGTCCTTTGTCTACACCAATCAGCAGCCCTCCGTCAGCAGCAATCGCCCATATCAGCCCTTGTTTTTTGGGCACGACTCCGTAGATCTCATCGAGGCTCTTCTCACACCTTTCATAATAGACTTGCAAGTACGGATTGTGTTTGATGTCGCCATTGCTAATTTCTTTTGGTTTCAAATATTGCGGGGCGCGCAGATGCCCATAGGTCTGGTCTAGATGGTGGTTGTAATCGTGTTGAGGATCCTTATTAAGGTATTTGTAAACCAAGTGTATAAAGCTGCCACAGTGTTCTTCGACAGTATACCCCTTAAGAAGCTTTAGCACCAATGCTGAGTATTTTTGGTTTTCGATAAATATGTTTGTAATGGCGTTACCCTGCGGAATATCAGTTGCGTCAAACAGGATACTGAAGGCCCTCTCCCCATAAAATGAGAACACTCCCACCCACTGAAATCGAGCACAACTCTGCGTAAGGAGGCTGGCTCGATCATGTTTAAAACGATCACAGTCCTTTCCTCGCGGAAGAGGTAACCCAAGAATTTCTCTTTTTATCTCAGACACTTCATACAGTCGCGTCGAGAAGGTGAGAGTGTCTGCAAATGTAGTATGAGCCTCTTCACCCAGCTCTGTAAGCCAGTTTTCAAACTCATCGACGATTAACTGGCATGTTCGCAATGGATAATTGTAAGAAATCCGAACCTTCTTCTGGGTGGGGATTATTAAACACGACAAATTCAGATATTCGTGAGGCGGTTTCCAGTTGCCCTTGCTGTCTTTATGCTGCAGGGTGAGTAGACACTTGATGTCGCTTTGTTTGCGCAGCGACTTCGGTAAAGACTTACCACCATTTTCGATTACTCTTGCCTTCGCGAATGGGCCAAACCGGTCATCATGTACGTAGAGGGAAAGCTTCTCTCCTTCTTTTTGGTAGCCAAGGATGGTGACAGCGTGTCCCCCCATGAACGTGCCCTTTTTGTTGTAAATGTCGGCACCAAGAATCAATGGAACGTTACTATCTATGTGACAGCGTACAATGTCGAAGATTTCCCATTTCGAGGCGTGAGGTACCAGTTCCATGTGATGTTTCAGGTCCTCAAAATCCAAAGCTCTAAGTATCTGTTTGTGAGATAGTCCCTTGTTGGGAAAACTATTGTTCGACCCGTCAATATGATTGATGGCATTAGTCGTGATTTCACTACACGCAGGAATCAGCCGGTCATCTTTCCAAGCGCAACCATGCAAAGCACTCCAGATGGCAGTAGTTGCACAAGCTGACACCACTTTATCCTGTTCTTGGAATGCGATCGAGTCAACATGCAAGTCGATCCCGAATAGACTGATGTGATATCTCCTGCATAACAGTTTGCTGACAGGGGGGGTGTTTGATGCGAGTCCCGGATAGAGTCTAAGGCAGGTTTTTCCAATGAAGGTCATCGGCAATGGCTTGATTACGATAAAGCCAAGGTAAGATGCCTGGAAGGTACCGTAATCGGCAGACCTTTTGCCCTCCATTAGGACACGGTCAAGCTTGGTATGATTGAGTTCGTCTTGGAAGAAGTGAAGGCGTGCGCATTTATGGCCGCCATTTTGGAAACATTTGACGTAATAGCGTGAAAAGTCCTCTAGGTAATCCTTATCCTGATATTCCCGTTCAAGGAGTATGGATTTAGCCTTGAGGTCTGTGAGGTAATGGAAGAGGAAGTTTACTTGCGGCTTGTTGAAGACGTCAGGAAAGTCAGAACCAAAACATTCCTTCACCAAATTACTGAGGGCCGGTTTGCTGAATTGGCAGACTAGATAGGGAATCATCTACATGCTGTAGGCGCGGGATAGGAACTCCTCTGTGACCATTTTCTCACGGGAGCATTTTTCAAATCGTTCTTCTGCTGCTTTAAGCCGGGCAGCCAAGGCCCTTTTCTTCTCGTCGTCAACAACTGTTTCCATAGCCGCTTTCAATAAGCTTTCGACGGTCATTAGGAATCACCATCCTTTCCAGCATGTCACGGACTGACTATTATCGGGAAACCTTCACGGTTGTCAAGCAATTTGTTCGATGCACCACCGAAGAGTGCACCTTAAGTGTAACACGTCCCACAAATTTTCCAACCTGGGGGGTGAGCCTCGTATAAATGGCCCTTTGCCGGCACCGTGCTTCCGGTAGCGGGCATCCACGTCAATCGCTATCCCGGTTCAGATTCAGGTACTTGATGGCAGTCGCATCTGTAAGTTGGTACGGTTTTTTCTTCGTTCACACGAGCCAAGGATAGTCCGTCACTTTTGGCACTGTTTGAATACTTTGGCGATATCTTTACGCTTTTGGCAGTCGATGCCTCTACCTATCAACTCCGTCACCTGTGCCCGCCCTGCACTCATCCCCTGATTCATCATGTATTGCAAGGCACTTGAAACTTCTTCACTGCTTAAAGGCCAGAACGTTTGATCGAAAAGGTCGACGATCTTGGAGTACCAGTAAGGAACGATGCGTAAATCCCTCGTAAGTTCCGTCTTGCCAAGTCGGTTCCGATGGCAGTAATCCACCAGTCTGTCCGGGTAATCCTCAAACAGGTGCATCAGCCCGGAAAAAAACAGATAATGCTCCTTCAGTCGAATCTGTTCCAAAACAGTCGGTTTAAGTTCCCAGGTCAGGTCGTCAACACTATCCCTCATTACTTCATGGCGCAAGAAGCCGCCGGTCTTATCCCAGAAATGGGCGGCCTTCCATAGTTGGTGGATGATGATAAAGAAGAGGAATGAGTAGACGGGCACTTCCCCTAGCATGACAAACCCGCAGCCTAGAATCGCGTACATGCGTTTAATCGCCTTCAGTCCGTACGAGTCCCTGGCGATCGATTCGACTTCGGCATCCTTGAGCCGGAAGCCGCATTTGTCGCAGTTCGGGAAGTCCGACACCGAAGGCTTGCGGTAAATGGTGAGCGGAGCCTGACAGGCCGGGCACCTGTCCAATAGAAAACATTTATGCCGCAAACATGCGGTTGAGAACGACAACCGCCACTTCCGCCTGAAGTATGGCTGCTCGTCTTCCCGTAAGCATTTCGGACAGTAGCGGAGACCGTATGAAGTGCTTTGCCTCCCGCGCATCCGGAGCGGCATGACAAACTGCGTCCCTCCGGTCTTCGTAAAGGCCTTTTCGAACAGGTACCCTTCGTAGGCCCCAAGCGTCATTGCCTGCAGTGCTTCCAACGGCGCACCACTTTTCATCGCCAATGCCGACAAGAGATCCTGGTCTGACTGCAGATCCATGTCGGCAGACCATAACTTGTTCCTTGTTTCCGGCATATACAGGTTGGTGAACGTCATCGGCATGGTGCGGTGCCGCAGGGCCAGACGGATAAGCCAGGAACTCAGGAGTTCATCCTCATGGGGCCGCAGCTTGAGGGGGAACTTGTAGTGGGCGTATGGCCCCCTCCTGCGCACCTTGAACACCAGCTTGGTCACTTGAGGCCCCGTTCCGCCGGCGGTTGCCTCTTTGACGACGGGGTGAAGTCGCAGCCTTTGATCTCTTCTGCCGTTATCTGCTCCTTCCCGCTATTGATCGCCATAATGGCTGCCTCGTTGACCAAGTCTACGAAATCGCCTATGCAGCCGCTTTCTGCCCGCTCGAAAATAAGTTTCGACAGATCGGGATCTGCAAGCAGAGACGCCATGCTCAAAGGAAGGGTCAGCTCGAGCCGTGCAAGGAACCTCTGGAACTCGTTGCCGTATTCCCACCGCGGCAGGTGTTCCGCCTTGAACCTGCTGGCGAACTGCTCGTCGCTGCTCGTCGCGTACAGGGCCTCCATCGTGCCGACCAAGATGATGGGGACGTGCATCTTGTTATGGAGCGCCTTAAGCGCATTCAGAAGGACACGCTGCTTGAGAACTGCCCCACTCAGTGCATGGCCGATTTCGTCCAGGATAATCATCTGGACCTGAATCTGCTCGAACTGGTAGATCACCTCGTGCAACTTCTTGTCCGGCCTGTCGTTGTAGCGGAACGGCACCATGAGAGTCGTGAGGATCTCATCATAGAGCCTGCCTTCATCTGTCTCCGGGGGGCAGGATTCGAGGTAAAAGACAGGGCAGGCCGATTCGTAAACCCCGTCGGTGGGTGGGTGCATGTCCTTGAATCGGCGCACCAGGGTGCTTTTGCCGCAATGGGAATCGCCGACGATGAGAAGGCTCGGTGGCCTGATCTTTCGCGGCATCTTCAACAGCATCTCGAATTTCGAAAGGAGACGGTCCGCCTGGGTATATGGAAGCCACCGATCCTGATGTATGTAATGGATCCTTTCTTCGAGGCTCCTGCCAATCATTTCCTTGGCGTCGGGGAGCAGTCTGGCGACATGCTTGTCGTCTATCGTCACGTTACTCTTCCCCCGTAGTTTTCTTCACGATCACGCCATCCAGCAGTGATGCGTCATCATAAATGCTCGCGATGTCATCCAGGGGAGCGGACTGTTCCTCGGTTTTTGCGAAGGCGTTGCCACGGTCTGTCTGGTCAATGGGTTTGCTCTTGACCCGCCGCCTCTCGACCTCTCGCTCCCGCCTGGCCTGCTTGGTCTTCGCGACCGCCTCGTCCCTGATCTTCATCCGCTCAGCATAGGCCTCGAATATCTGCTGTTCGTCTGGATCGTCGATCCCTTTTTCCTTGCAGCGCTTTTTGGAACCCTGAAGCTCCCAAATGGTCATTGGGGGCCGAGTGAGGTCTTTGTATGGAAGTTTGAAAAATTCCTTTCGGTCAGGGTCATAAAAATAGAGAGGACTTATCTTCCTCGGATCGCGCTTGAACAGGAACTTACGAGCGTTGCCGTTCCCGTCCGTTTTGCCGACCCAGTGTCTCAAAATATCGTGGAAGTATTTTATTTTGTCGAGTTTTATCCCCTCGCGCTGGATTGTGCGCCAGAACGTCGGAAGAAGAAAAATTTTGAGCCGTTCCTGATCTTCGACTATGTCTGGGAGTCCGATTCCTACGGTCTTGTCGTCGCCGAAAATGCCGAGCTCGTATTTTTTGCGTGGTGACATGCCCAACTCTGAATGCTCTTCCTCGTTGTACTCCTTTGCGATGAGTATGGTGAGCCACTTCTCTATTTCATCAATGGTGTAGACGGCTTTTTCTTCGGAAGGGTAGTCACCGCGATCGTTGATGTTCGAAAACGTGCTGCCAGGTTCATTATGGATCTTGTTGTTAAGGGTCTTGGCATACCGCTCAATGTGCCCCCCGTATTCGGGAGTGGCAACAGGGCGCCAACTGATCTCCACCCAGTATTCTTCCTCAAACGGAACGAAGTCTTCGCTGCGAAATTCCCCGGCATTATCAAGGAGCAAGGTCCGCATGATGCCGAATGTCTCCCACTTTGCATTGACACCCACGCTCTCGAGAAAATGGTCTTTAGGAAGGATACAGTGGGCGATCAGTTGGCCGACCGAAAAGATGCTTGGCGCGTCGAATGACAGGCTGAAGCCCAATACCATTCGGCTAAAAACGTCAATGGCTAGAGAAAGATATGGCTTGCCAATGGGCTCGCGGTCCTTATCGTCAACCAATATTAGGTCGAGCGGCGTATGGTCTATCTGCACCACGTCGAGTGGCCATTTCGCATCTGGGAATGTGCCCCCAGCAGTCGGGCGTTGGCGTCTCTTCCTGCGGCCCTTCTGCCTTGGGATATTCTGCTCCTTAAGGTATGTCTCCAGCCGATCGGCTACGGTGACCCACGTTGGCACCTTCAATCCCGCAATCTTACATTTGTTTTTTATGTCTGTTTGGAGAGACTGTATGGAAACCTTGGTGATGTCGACCAATTTGGCCTCCACTACAGCTTTGAAATGCTGCCGTATGATATCCTCCACAGCCTGTGCTATTCGATGTTGCCCTTTGCCGCCACGGCAATGCGTTTTCGGCATCAGGGAAGAGGGTGTGGCCGATTTTCTGTATTCCCGAAGCATCCGGTAGATAGTCGTGAAGTGGACTCCATTCTGCGCGGCAAGCTCTTCGATTTTCTTTCGCGAGAGCTTATTCCTCACAGCGGGCTTGATGATCTCGAACCGCTGCAAGGAGATCTTCTGATCTTTTTCGGAAAGGCAGTTGAGTGGCGCTGCAGGGACCTTCTCCTCATCAGCACTTCGTGCCGATAGCTCTCCCAATGTCAGGACTCGAATTGCTCCGTCGATGACATTACGCACCTTGACGGAGCTGAAGTCTACGGGTCCAATAACCTCGTATTCCACGTTTCCGCAGAAGACGATACTTCCGGCCTTAAGAGAGATTCTCTGTGCCATTTGAGATCCTCAATATGGTGCTGTGACTTATTGGCTTGCTCAGATCGGCCTCTATTTCACGTGTGTACAACATGTGCCAGATGGCACGGGTGAAATGGGCCTGGGCTATGCGGTCCTCTCCAAGGGATTTCAGAAGATCTCTGAGAGGCAAGGGCCCGGCGTGCTCTAGTATTCCAATGATTAGTTTGCGTTTCGTTTCGATATTATGGGGAGGCTTGACGAAGCGGTAGATGAGGCGATAGTTGGCAAGAGCGTCATCATAGATATCCTTTTCTTTTATGATGACAAATTCGCCACCTTGTACCTCGACGTGGTTTCTCGCAAGGGAGAACCTTCGCTCGAGGTCTTCGGCTTTCTTATCTAATTCTTCCTGGGATTTGACTTCAACGATTCGTGGCGGTTTGCCGTCGAGGAATATGACCAGACAGTCTGGCGTATAGGACACCTCTTTGCCATCAACCGAGCCGGAAAGCCTGATGGGCTGCTCCTCGTAGCTTGCGATGGTTCGATCGAACTCAAGGCGGAGATAGTAGTCCCTCTCAAGTTTGGATTCGTAACCAATGCAGCGTCCGTTGATGGCGCTCGGAAACCTGCCGGAGATGGAGCGGTATGTTTTGGGGATCTTGCGGACTGGCATGCGCCCCTCTGCAATTTTGTAGCGCTATCTAGTGAAAATTGCGATTTTGTAGCACTAACTATGCAAAGAGTAGCATTAACTTTTAAAATTTGAAACAATTAATCTATATTGACAATTTAGCATAAATGGCTATATTCGACGCGGAAAAATGACTTCGTCGGCAGGTGGGAATTGGTAGCACGAACTATTAAAAATGACAGGAACACGCCCCGCCCCGGCGAGGTCTCCATGGCGAACCATGGCGTTCTTTTCCTCGATGAGTTGCCGGAGTTCAAGAAGCATGTCCTGGAGGTCCTCCGCCAGCCCCTGGAGGACGGGCGCGTCTCCATCTCCCGCTCCCTCATGTCCCTTACCTATCCGTCGCGCTTCATGCTCGTGGCAGCCATGAACCCCTGCCCCTGCGGCTATCTGGGAGATCCCCTCCATCCCTGCTCCTGCACGCCGGTCATGGTTCAGCGCTACCGTTCCCGCATCTCCGGGCCGCTTCTTGATCGAATCGATATTCACATTGAGGTTCCCGCCGTCAAGTACCGTGATCTGGCCGACCGCAGCGAGGGGGAAAGCTCCCGGGACATCGGCAGCCGCGTGGAGCGCGCCCGGGAGGTCCAGCGGGATCGTTTCCGGGGCTCCAAAGTTCACAGCAACGCCCAGATGACACCCCGTTTCATAAAGAAGTTCTGTGAGCCGGACGCGGCCGGAAGCAGGATGCTGGAACTGGTTACCGATCGGCTCGGACTCTCTGCCCGATCCTACAGCCGCATTCTCAAGGTGGCCCGCACTATCGCCGACCTGGATGGGAGCGATGCGGTCAGGGAGCAGCACGTCTCCGAGGCGATCCAATACCGCAGCCTGGACCGCAAGGTGTCGTCGTGACGCCACTCTTTCCTCCTCCATTGTGCAAGGTGTCTGCAAATGTATGCAGTATGCCGCATCCCCGGTGCTACTCCATGAATAGTTAATAATTTTTTAGCTTGACTAAAGAATGGTGCGCAAGTAAAATCCGGTTCTAATTTTAGGTAGACACTATCGCAGATTTGACTGATTTTTCGTTTCAGATGTTGAGTAGTGTCAACTTTTGTACCAGCGTTTACAGGCTTTGCTTGTAATCACCATCACAAAACGGAGGTAAGAGATGTCAGAGTACGGCACACTGCAAGACCGCGTACGTTGCAAGTCACTGCTCAACAAGGTCATGACCCCCGAGCAAACTGTCCAGTTCTTCAAGCCGGGCATGAACCTCGGCTGGTCCGGCTTCACGCCGGCAGGCTATCCCAAGGTGGTTCCCATCGCGTTGGCCGACCACGTTGAGAAGAACAACCTCCAGGGCAAGTGGAAATTCAACCTCTTTATCGGCGCCTCCGTCGGTGCCGAAACCGAAGACCGCTGGGCAACCCTCGACATGATCGACCGCCGCTGGCCGTACCAGACCGGCAAGAACATCGCCGCTGGCATCAACGAAGGCCGGATCCGGATGGGCGACAAGCACCTTTCCCTCTTCGCCCAGGACCTGGGCTACGGCTTTTACACCAAGGACAGCGAGACCGGCCGGCTTGACCTCGCCATCATCGAAGTCTCCGCTATCACCGAGGACGGCGGCCTGGTTCCCACCACCTCCTGCGGCGTCATCCCCGAGATCCTCATGCAGTGCGACCGGATCATCGTCGAGGTGAACACCGGCCAGCCCTCCTTCGAAGGGATTCACGACATCATCGTCTGCCAGACCCCGCCGAACCGCCAGGTGATCCCGATCACCAGCGCCGGCGAGCGCGTCGGCACCTCCTACGTGCCGTGCGACCCGAGCAAGATCATTGCCGTGGTCGAGTCCAAGCTCCGTGACAAGGGGCGCGCCTTTGCCGAGCAGGACGACACCTCCGAGGCCATCGCCAACCACCTCATCGACTTCTTCTCCCACGAAGTGAAGGCCGGCCGTCTTCCCAAGAACCTCCTCCCGATCCAGTCGGGCGTCGGTTCCATCGCCAACGCCGTCATCGGCGGTCTGGCCAAGGGGCCCTTCACCAATCTGACCGTCTTCACCGAGGTTCTCCAAGATACTATTCTGGATCTCTTTGATTCCGGCAAGTGCGATGCAGCTTCCGCCTGCTCCCTCTCCCTCTCCGAGAGCCCGGGCTTCCCGCGCTTCTTCGAGAACTGGGACAAGTACTTCGGCAAGTGCACCCTGCGTCCCCTCTCCATCTCCAACGCCCCTGAGCCGATCCGCCGCCTCGGGTGTATCGCCATGAACACCCCGGTCGAGATCGACATCTATGCCCACGCCAACTCCACGCTGGTTGGCGGTACTCGGATGATCAACGGCCTCGGCGGTTCCGGCGACTTCCTCCGCAACGGCTTCCTCAAGATCATGCACACCCCGTCGAGCCGGCCCTCCAAGACCGACCCGACCGGTATCTCCTGCGTGGTGCCGCACTGCTCCCACATCGACCACACCGAGCACGACCTGGACTGCGTCGTTACCGAGCAGGGTCTGGCCGACCTTCGCGGCATGGCTCCGAAGGACCGTGCAAAGCGGATCATCGAGAAGTGCGCCCACCCGGACTACAAGCCGATCCTTAGCGAGTACCTGGAAATCGCTTCCAAGGACTGCCTTGCCCGCAAGGTCGGCCACGAGCCGCAGCTGTGGGACCGCGCCTTCAAGATGCACCTCAACCTGGAGCGCAACGGCACCATGAAGATCAAGAACTGGGATGTGAAGATCGACCTCTGCGAGTAAGATCGACAGCCAGTGCCAGCCACGAAAAAAGCCCCGCCGGGAAACCGGTGGGGCTTTTTTCGTGGCATTCTGATGAGCAGAGAAAGGGGAGTTTCCTTGTCAATGCGCGGCCGGCAATGGCGTGACTCGGCGACTCATGTCCCCGCCGGTCCGGTAGCCCTGGGGTCAGGACTGCCTGCGGGGCTGCCCGCTGCTCTTGGAGTTGCGGTATTCGACGATCGGCCCATGGGATGACGAGCGATCGCCCCAGGGGGAGCGTTTGGCGCTGCCTGACCTGCTGCCGCCCGTCTTGGCGTTATCGCGAGGCCCGTAGCTTTTCCGTGCACCACCGGTGGAGCCTCCCGGTCTGCTCCCTTTCCCTGCCGAGACGCGGGACAGCGGCCGGCGCGGTTCAAGCCCCGGTATCCGGTGCTCGGGGAGGGACTGGCCGATGTAGCGCTCGATCCGGGCCAGGTAGCTGACCTCATTGAGGGAGGCAAAGGAGATGGCGATCCCCGATGCACCTGCCCTGCCCGTGCGGCCGATGCGATGGACATAGTCCTCGGCGAATTTCGGCAGGTCGAAGTTGATGACATGGCTTATTCCGGTGACGTCCAGGCCGCGGGCCGCAACGTCGGTGGCCACCAGGAGCCGGATTCTCCCCTGCTTCATGGCGGCGATGGTCCGGTTGCGTGCATTCTGGGGCATGTCGCCGTGGAGTGCCGCGGCGGAGTGCCCCTGGCTCCGGAGTTCGATAGCCATGTTTTCGGCATCGCGCTTGGTGGCGGAGAAGATGATCGCCTTCTGGACGTCGCCATCGGTGATCAGATGCTGGAGCAGCCTGTTTTTGTGGGAGAGGTCGTCGGCCACGTGGAGGCGCTGTTCGATATGCTCATGGGTTGTCTTTGTGCCCGCGATTTCGATGCGCTCTGGTTCGTTCAGGAGCCGCCCCGCCAGGCGCGCCATGGTGGCGTCCATGGTGGCGGTGAAGAGGAGGGTCTGGCGGTCGGAGGGAGAAGCTGCGGCGACCCGGTCCACGTCATCGCTGAAACCCATGTCGAGCATCCGGTCTGCCTCGTCGAGAATCAGCAACTCCAGGCGGGAGAGGTCGAGGCTTCTCCGGTCCAGCAGGTCCACGAGGCGTCCCGGTGTGGCCACGATCAGGTCCACCGGCGCCGAGAGGAGCCGAAGCTGCTCCCGGTAGGGCATGCCGCCAAGGATGGCACCGCTGCGTATCCGCAGGAGCTTGCCGTAGGAGCGGACCGCGTCGGTCACCTGTTGGGCCAGTTCCCGGGTGGGGGTGAGGACCAGGACGCGGGGTCCGCGGCCGGGCTTTTGGGCCGGGCGGGCCAAACGCTGGAGGGCTGGAAGGACAAAGGCTGCGGTCTTGCCGGTGCCGGTCTGGGCCGTGGCGAGAAGGTCGCGGCCCTCCAGTGCCCTGGGAATCGCCTGGGCCTGGATCGGGGTCGGGTCGGTGTAGCCGCAGGCGGCGACCGCCTTGAGGATGGGGGGGAGGAGGTTCAGTTCAGCAAACGTCATGAATCGGTTCCTTTAGGGTCGTTTCCGAACGCCAACGGGCACAGCCGGACGAATTGCGGGCATGCAACGCACCATGCCACGCGCGTCGCGAAGGGCGCCGTGATCGTTACCGGAAAAAGACAGAAATGAGTACGCGTGTGAGCCGCAGGGCAACCTGATGCCCTGATAGGGGACGGCAGCAACACAGGATGACTGGCATGATACATCGTCGCCAACCGTGTGTGCTGCTGCGCCGTAGGGCGTTGCCGTAAGCAGAGGGGGTTAGTGAGCGATGAAGCAAATGGCGGGGGTACTTCGTGGGTGTGCCTGAAGGCAGGTTCCGCCTGAGCGTTGATCAGTCAATGGGCACTCTACGGGATAATTAATGAAATGACAAGGATTTATTTCCGGGCCTTGGGGTGGGCCTTGTCGTAGACCTCCATGAGGCGGTCGATGCCGACGTGGGTGTACTTCTGGGTCGTGGAGAGGGAGGCGTGCCCCAGGAGCTCCTGGATGGCCCGCAGGTCGGCTCCCCCTTCCAGCAGGTGGGTGGCGAAGGTGTGGCGGAGGGTGTGGGGGGAAATCTTCCGCATGGCGGCGATCCGGAGGATGTGCTTGTCCACCACGCGCCGGACGCTGCGGGAGGTGAGGCGGCCCCCCCGGGCATTGGTGAAGAGGGGGGCGTCGAGGGGGGGATGGTTCCGGGCGTCGAGGTAGCGGGAGATGGCGGCGCGGGCGATGTTTCCCACCGGCACGATCCGCTCCTTCCCCCCTTTGCCGAGAACCCTCGCGGTGCCGTCCTCCAGATCGACCCCACCGACGTTCAGGCCGGTCAATTCCGACACCCGGACGCCGCAGGAGTAGAGGGCTTCAAGGATGGCCCGGTCCCGCAGGCTCAGGATGTCAGGTTCCTTTGGGGTTTCCACCAGAGCGGTGACCTCGTCGATGGAGAGGTGGTAGGGGACTTTCTTCTCCTTCTTAGGGGTGGAGACCAGCTCCGCGGGGTTTTTCACGAGGCGCCCGGTCCGGACCAGGTGCTTGAAGAAGGCCCGCACCGCCGCCAGCTTTCGGCCCACGGAACTCTTGGTGTGGTCCCGGTGAAGAAGCGCGAGCCAGCGTCGGATCAGGAGGTGCGACACCCCCTCCGGCCCCGTTGACGGAACCAGCTCGCCCTGGACGAACTCCCGGAACTGGGCCAGGTCGGAACGGTAGGCGGCCAGGGTGTGGGGTGAGGCGTTACGCTCCGTTTCCAGGTGGCGAATGAAGGCGGCTATCTCCTGTTCCATGGGAACTCCTTTCGGTGAGGCCATCATAGCAGATTTTCGTGTAAACCGAACTCTGGTTGTTTCCGGGGGGGAAACAGGGTATTCTTCTGAAGTTTCCCTGTTTTGACCAGGGTCAAGGCGGGGAGGGGACACGAGAAGTACGATTTGTTAATTATCAATAACCGGGGAGGTACAGGATATCGTGAAACGGGTGGTCATCATCGGCATGGGGTTCGGCGGCATCAGGGCGGCCCGCGTTCTGGCGGGAAAGGGGCTCGACGTGGTGCTGGTGGACCGGAACAACTACCACCTCTTTCAGCCCCTCCTCTACCAGGTGGGGACGGCGGGCCTCGAGCAGGAATCCATCGCCTACCCGGTGCGGGCCATGGCCCGGGAATGGAGCGGCACCCGCTTTCACCTGGCGGAGGTGACTGGGGTCGATTTCCCGGCCCGGGAGGTGGTGACCGGCAACGGCCGCATCCCTTACGATTATCTGATTATAGGCGCCGGGAGCGTCACCAACTACTTCGGCCTCGAATCGGTGGAGCGCCACGCCTTCGACCTGAAGGAACTGGTGGACGGGGAGCGGCTCCGCAACCATATCCTCACCGCCTTCGAGCGGGCCGTGGTGGAGCCCGACCCGGCGAAGCGGCGGGCCCTCATGACCTTCGTCATCGTGGGTGGCGGGCCCACCGGGGTGGAATTTGCCGGGGCACTCATGGAGCTTGTCCGCTACGTCCTGGCCAAGGATTACCCGGAGTTGAGCGTCCAGGCGGCCCGGGTCGTGCTGGTGGAGGCATTCGACCGGCTCCTTGCCGCCATGCCGCAGGAGTTGCAGGTGTACACCCTGGAGAAGCTCCGGACCATGGGGGTGGAGGTCCTTTTCAACGCCCGGGTGGTGGATGCGGGGCCCGAGCGGGTTACCCTCCACGACGGCGCCATCATTCCGGCCCATACCCTCTTCTGGTCGGCGGGGGTCAAGGCGGCACCCCTGGCCGCCACCCTCGACGTTGACCCCAAGCCGGGGGGGCGGATTCCCGTGGAGCCCGACCTGACCCTTGCCGATCATCCCGAAGTCTATGTCATCGGCGACATGGCTTGGCTTGAGCAGGACGGAGCGGCCCTCCCCATGGTGGCGCCGGTGGCGATGCAGATGGGGACCTATGCCGGCGAGGCCATCGTGGCCCGGGAGAAGGGTGAAACACCCAAACCGTTCCGCTACCGTGACCGGGGGAGCATGGCCACCATCGGCCGGAGCGCGGCCGTGGCCTGCGCCTTCGGCATGAAGTTCCGGGGGTATGCGGCGTGGCTCGTCTGGCTCCTGCTCCACCTCTACTACCTCATCGGCTTCCGAAACCGGATCGTCGTCATGCTCAACTGGATCTGGTACTACTGGTTCCATGAGCGCCAGGTGCGGCTCATCACCGAGCGGGTGGAGGAGTGAGGCACGCCGTCGCCATCGAGCGGGCCGGGGATTACCAGTCCGACGTCGTTCAGCCCGCCCTTGCCCGGCTCCTGGCGCCCTTGGGGGGCATGGCCTCCTTCGTCAAGCCGGGGGAACGGGTCCTCCTCAAGCCGAACATGCTTGCTGCGAAGGAGCCGGAGCGGGCGGTCACGACTCACCCTGAACTGCTCCGGCAGGTGATCGGCCTCGTCAGGGAAGCGGGGGGGATTCCGCTCGTGGGTGACTCCCCCGGCGTCGGCGGCATCCGGCGCGTGGCGGAGCGAAGCGGCATCCTGGCCGTGGTGGAGGAGACCGGGGCCGAGTTCGTCCCCTTTGACGAGACGGTGACGGTGCGGGGCCAGGGGCTCTTCCGGGAGTTCCAGATCGCCCGCCCCTACCTGGAGGCGGACCGCCTCATCAACCTCCCCAAGCTCAAGACCCACGAGATGATGACTATGACCTGCGCCGTGAAGAACCTCTTCGGCGCGGTGGTGGGGGCCGCCAAGGCGGGGTGGCACCTGAAGGCCGGGGCCGACCGGGAGCTCTTCGCCCGGATGCTCCTGGAAATCTATCTTTTGCGCAGGCCCGACCTGACCATCGTCGACGGCATTCTCGCCATGGAGGGGGATGGGCCGGGAAGCGGCGACCCGCGCCACTGCGGGCTCCTTCTCGCCGGGACGAATCCGGTGGCGGTGGATGTCATCGCCGCCGAACTGGCCGGCATCCCGAAGAAGCTCCTCTGGGTGGAGCGGGCCGCCGAGTCCCTTGGCATCGACGGCTGGGACCGTTCAACCATCGAAACCTGCGGCGTGACGGTTGACGACGCCCGGGTTCCCCCCTTCCGCCTCCCCCACATTTCCGATGTCCAGTTCGGCCTTCCCCGCTTTCTCAAGAACCGGCTCCGCCACTACCTCACCTCGCGCCCCTGCAGCAATCCCGAGGCGTGTACCCTCTGCGGCATCTGCCGCGATGTCTGCCCCCCGGGGGCCATCACCATCAGGGACGGAAAGCTGGCTTTTGACTACCACGCCTGCATCCGCTGCTTCTGTTGCCGGGAGCTCTGTCCCGAGGGTGCCCTCGACGTGCGGGAAGGGGCGCTCCTGAAAATGATTAAGAAATGTGTATAAAGATATTTAATCACCCCCTCCGTTGACATCCTCCGGGGGGGTGATTACTATTGAATCAGGCCCGCAAAACGCGGGAACATCATTGCGAAAGGAGACCTCGGCCATGTGGACCACGATCTATATGCTTCGCCCGGTAACCCGTTGCAAGGAGGGTTGCCGACGCATGCCCGTCGCGTAGTGCGGCGGGCTTAACCACCAGCCCCCTGCCCCATGGCAGGGGGCTTTTTCGTGTCAACCGGTTGAGGTTTGCCTCGTTTTCATCTATACACAAAGCAGAAATGCGATAGTGATATCTATCCTCGCCGAGGTTCCGCATGAAGAAATTCCTCATCCCCGCCGCTGCCGTTCTCGTGGTGGCTGGCGTTGCCGCGTACTTCACCCTCAACAAAAAGCCGGAAACGGTATTTAAGACCGCCAAGGTCGAACGGGGCGACATCGTCTCCACAGTCTCCGCCACCGGCAATCTCGCCGCCGTGGTGACGGTGCAGGTGGGTACCCAGGTTTCCGGCACCATACAGAAGCTTTTTGTGGACTACAACTCGCCGGTGAAAAAGGGGCAGATCATCGCCCAGATCGACCCCTCGCTGTTTTCGGCTCAGTTGGAGCAGACACGGGGGAACTACCTGAACGCCCAGGCCAGCCTCCTGAGGGTCAAGGCCGACCTCGAGGATGCCCGGAAAAACCTGGAGCGGAACCGCCAGCTCCTCAAGGACGGCGTCGTTTCCCAGAGCGATTTCGATACTGCCGACAACCGGTACCAGATGGCCAAGGCCACCGTGAAGGCGACCGAGGGGAGCGTGGCCCAGACCCGCGGCGCCTTCAGCCAGTCGGAGACCAACCTCCGCTATGCCACCATCCGTTCGCCGGTGGACGGCATCGTCGTTTCCCGCAACGTGGACGTGGGGCAGACCGTGGCCGCGTCGTTCCAGACCCCGACCCTCTTCACCATCGCCCAGGATCTGACCCGCATGGAGATCGACACCAGCGTGGACGAGGCCGACATCAGCCGGGTGCAGGTGGGACAGCCGGTCAGCTTCACCGTGGATTCCTATCCCGAGAACCGCTTCACCGGCACCGTCCGGCAGGTGCGCAACGCTCCGGTCGTCACCCAGAACGTCGTCACCTACGTGGTGGTGATCGACGTCGACAACAAGGATATGAAGCTCAAGCCGGGGATGACCGCCAACGTCAGCATCGAGATCGCCCGCAAGGAGAATGTCCTGAAGCTTCCCTCCGCCGCTCTCCGGTATAAGCCCAAAAAGGGGACCGATGAGAAGGAGGCTAAGGGGCAGCAGGCCGGTCCGGAACAACGGCGGAAGAAGAGGGAAGGGGGACAGCAGGTCTATATTCTGGGGCCGGAGAACAAGCCGGTCCAGGTGCCGGTCAAGACCGGCATCGGCAATGACGGGCAGGTGGAACTGGTTTCCGGGAACCTCAAGGAAAACGACCAGGTGATTATTGAGCAGGTCACTCCGCAGCAGAAAAAATCGGGCGGCATGGGCGGACCCATGGGGCCGAGGTTCTAGATGGGCGAGGTGGTCAAAATTACCGACGTCACCAAGGTCTATACCATGGGGGATCAGCGTGTAGAAGCCCTCCGGGGGGTCTCCTTCACCGTCCGGCAGGGGGAGTTCGTCGCCATCATGGGCGCCTCGGGGAGCGGCAAGTCCACCTGCATGAACATGCTCGGCTGTCTCGATGTCCCGACCAGCGGCGAGTATCTCCTGGAGGGTGTCAATGTGGGGGGGCTCTCCCGCAATGAGTTGGCTGAGATAAGAAACAACAAGATAGGGTTCGTATTTCAGGGGTTCAATCTCCTCCCCCGGACCACGGCCCGAGAGAACGTGGAGCTGCCGCTGGTCTACGCCCGGATGCCGGCGGCGGCCCGCCGGGAGCGGGCTCTGGCGGCCCTGGAGCGGGTGGGGCTCGCCGGCCGGGCCGACCACTACTCGAACCAACTCTCCGGCGGCCAACAGCAGCGGGTGGCCATCGCCCGGGCACTAGTGAACGAGCCGGCCATTATCATGGCCGACGAGCCGACCGGCAACCTCGACTCCCGGACCACGGTGGAGATTATGGCCATCTTCCAGGAGCTGAACCGCCACGGGATCACCATCCTCATGGTCACCCACGAGCCCGATGTGGCCGCATTCACCGGCCGGCACCTCGTCTTTCGGGACGGAACCATCATCGCCGATACGCCGAACCCATCGCCCGCCGTGGCGGTGACCCACGAGGAGGCCCCGTGACCACCCTCTGGCAAAGTCTCCTTATCGCCCTCCGGGCGCTGCGGGTCAACAAGATGCGGGCACTCCTGACCATGCTCGGCATCATCATCGGCATCGCCGCCGTCATCGCCATGGTGGCCATCGGCGCCGGGGCGAGCAAGATGATCTCCGACCAGATCTCCAGCATAGGGAGCAACCTCCTCCTGGTCCTTCCCGGCTCCACCACCAGCGGGGGGCTTCGGACCGGGGCCGGCGGCACCCCGACCCTCACCTACGATGATGCCCGGGCCATCCAGACGGAATGCCCGTCGGTGGAGAATGTGGCCCCCACGGTCCGGGGATCGGCCCAGATCGTCTATGGAAACCAGAACTGGTCCACCATCGTCATGGGGTGCACCCCTGAAATGCTTGTCGTTCGGGACTGGCCCCTGACAACGGGGAGAAACATCTCCCAGTCCGATGTGGACGGCGCCACCAAAAACTGTATCATCGGCCAGACCGTGGCCGAGAACCTCTTCGGCGATGCCGACCCCATCGGCAAGATCATCCGGATCAAGAAGATTCCGTTCACCGTCATAGGGCTTTTGGACCACAAGGGGCAATCTCCCCAGGGGACCGACCAGGACGACGTGATCTTCGTGCCCCTGCGCACTGCCCAGCGCAAGCTCTTCGGCAGCCAGTTCCCCAACACGGTGGGCGCCATGATGATCCAGGCGAAAAGTGCCGATGTCCTCAAAAAGGCCGAGGAAGAGGTGGCCGCGCTCCTGGACCAGCGCCACCGGATCGGCCCGAGCCGGGAGCGGGATTTCACGGTGCGAAACCTGTCGGAGATCCTCGCGGTTTCGGAGCAGTCCTCCAAGGTCATGTCGATCCTCCTGGGGGCTGTGGCCTCCATCTCCCTCGTTGTCGGCGGCATCGGCATCATGAACATCATGCTCGTCTCGGTCACGGAGCGGACCAGGGAGATCGGCATCCGGATGGCCATCGGCGCCAAACAGCGGGATATCCTCCTTCAGTTTCTGACCGAAGCGGTGCTCCTCACTACGGTGGGGGGGATCATCGGCATGGGGCTCGGGGTGGTGGGGGCCATGGCGGTCTCGAAGATCATGCAGTGGCCGACCCTCATCTCGACCGAGGCGATCGTTATCGCCTTTCTTTTCTCCGCCGGCGTCGGGGTGTTCTTCGGTTTCTACCCGGCCCGCAAGGCGGCCAATCTGAACCCCATCGAGGCCCTGCGGTACGAGTGATTCTGATCGGGAAAACAACGAACGAAAAAGGGGAAAGGCTAGTCGGCCTTTCCCCTTTTTCGTTATCCTCACGGTTTACTGCGCCTATCTCAAATACTCCTATTCCGGCTTCGGCTTCTCCCCCGCCGGCTTCTTCCGGGGCCGGCGTCGCTTCTTCGCCTCGCCTTCCCCTGCTTTCTTCTCCCCCTCCGGATGCTTCCTGCCGTGGTGGGTAGGCCCCTTTGCCCGGCTCTCCTGCCCCTTGGGCTTTGGCTTCACCCGCTTGAAGTCGTGGACGAAGAGGTCGTCCTCGGCCCATTCCACCGGGATCTTGTCCTTGATGTACTCGTGGATCGCCTCCAGGTGGAAGGCGCCGTCCTCGTCGGCCATGGAGATGGCCTTTCCCTCGGCGCCGGCCCGGGCGGTGCGGCCGATGCGGTGGACGTAGTCCTCGGCGTCCTGGGGGAGATCGTAGTTGATGACGTGGGAGACCCCGTCGATGTGGAGCCCCCGTGAGGCCACGTCGGTGGCGATGAGGATCGGGAGTTTGCCGTTCTTGAAGTCCTCCAGAATCCTGAGGCGCTTGCGCTGCTCCACGTCCCCGGAGATGACCCGGCAGGGGGAGTCGTTGGCATTGAGCCGCTCGTCCAGGAACTCCGCCTCCCGCTTGGTGTTGACGAAGATCATGGTCCGCTCCATCCCCTCCTTGCGCAAGAGGCCTAGTAAGAGCGGGAACTTCTCCTTCCGCCCCACGTGGTAGAGAACCTGCTCCACCCGCTCGGCGGTCATCTGCTCGGGGGTGACCGCCACCTTCTCGGGGACGTTCATGAACTCGTAGGCCAGCTCCATGACCCGCTGGTTCAGGGTGGCGGAGAACATGAGATTCTGCCGCTTGTCAAAGGGGGGGAGCCGCCGGAGGATGAAGCGGAGGTCGGCGATGAACCCCATGTCGAACATCCGGTCCGCCTCGTCGATGACAAGGACCTCGATCTCCTTGAGGGAGTAAACCTTCTGCTTCAGGTAGTCGATGAGCCGCCCCGGCGTCCCGACCACCACGTCGGCCCCCTCCTTCAGGGCGCTCCGCTGCTTCATGTAGTCGACGCCGCCGTAGATGGCCTGGATGACGAAGCCGCAGTGGGCCCCGAGGGCCTGGGCGTCCTTCTCGATCTGGACGACGAGCTCCCGGGTGGGGGCCAAGATCAGGGCGCGCGGATTGCGGGTTTCTCCCCCCGTGGGGTTCTTCAGGAGCCGGGTGAAGAGGCTGATGAGGAAGGCTGCGGTCTTGCCGGTGCCGGTCTGGGCCTGGCCGGCCACATCCTTGCCTGAAAGGGCCAGGGGGAGGGTCTTTTCCTGGATCGGGGTGCAGTCGGTGAAGCCGGTGTCGGCGATACCCCGTTGCACCTGTTCGGGGAGGTTTAAGTCGGTGAATTTCATCTGGTGTTCCTTTTTTTCGTTATTTCAACCAGATAGCTATAGCACAGGAGGTCGGGAATGGCAAGAAAAGCGCTTCCGGGCTTCCGGGCTTTTGTGGTATGGTACGCCCACTTCAACCCCGAGGAACCGACAAGAATGCAGCGCATGATCGAAATCTCTTCACCATTTTTCCTGAACCCTGATGAACTGTCAACGCCCGCCGACTGGGCCACCGTTTTCGGAAACGCCAATCCCCTGGCCCTGGAGATCGGTTGCGGCATAGGCGACTTCATCGCCAAGACCGCCAACGACAACCCCGGCATCAACTATATTGCCATCGACTTCTACAACAAGGGGTGCGACAAAACCTGCCGCCGCCTCGAACGGCTGGCTATTCCCAACGTCCGGGTCGTGCGGGACGAGGCCCGCAAGTTCGTCGTCGATCGCATCCCTAGGGAGTCCCTTTGTGCGGTCCACATCAACTGTCCCGATCCCTGGCCCAAGAAGCGCCACCGCAAGCGCCGCCTCGTGAACCGGGAGTTTGCCTCCTTCATCCGTGATTACCTGGCGCCGGGGGGCGATTTCTTCTTTGCCACCGACTTCGACGACTACGGCATCGATGTGGCGGAGTTTATGCCGGGAGTGGAGGGGTATGTGAACATGCTTGCCCCGGACCGCTACCGCCACGAACTGGAGGGGTACCACCTCTCCAAGTACATGATGAAATTCATGGCCGAGGGGAAGCGGATATACTTTGTCCACTACCGGAAATCGGCGGAGGGAGCACTGTGAGCGGCGGGGAGCGCTACCTGACCGCCGGCCTCCCTGGCACCGGCGGAACCATCAAGGAGACCGCCGACGATTTCGTGGTGGAGGAGATTCCCCTCTACCTTCCCTGCGGCGAGGGTGAGCACGTCTATGCCCTCATCGAGAAACGGGGGGTGACGACCCTAGATGCCATTCGCCGCTTGGCCAGGGTGCTGAAGCTGTCCGAGCGGGACGTGGGGTATGCGGGCATGAAGGATGCCCGGGGAGTAACCCGCCAGACCGTGTCGCTTCCCCGGGTGAAACCCGAGGAGGTGCTCGCTCTGGAGCTTCCCGGCATCAGTGTTCTCTCCGCGGAACGGCACCGGAACAAGCTGAAGCTGGGGCACCTGGCGGGAAACCGGTTCCGGATCCGGGTCAGGGGGGTGGTGCCCGACGCCGTGGCCCGGGTCGAGGCGATTTTAGCGGTGCTGGAACGGCGCGGCGTCCCCAACCGCTTCGGGGAACAGCGCTACGGCGCCCAGGGGAACAGCCATCTCATCGGCCGGGCCATGCTGGCCGGCGACTGGCGCGCTGCGGTGGATCTTCTCGTGGGCGATCCGTCAAAGGTTACGGGGGAGGCGTGGCGGAGCGCTATTGAGGCGTACCAACGAGGGGAACTGGAGGAGAGCCTGCGCCTCTTCCCGGGTCACTGCCGCACCGAGCGGGACGTCATCCAGCGCCTCGTGAAGCGCCCTGACGACTTTGAGGGGGCCTTTCGCGCGGTCAATCCCCGGCTCAGGAAGCTCTACCTCTCCGCCTGCCAGTCGGCTCTTTTCGACCACGTGGTGGAGGCACGGCTCGACTCCCTCGACACCGTCCAGGAGGGGGACCTGGCCTGGAAGCACGCAAACGGCGCCTGTTTCCTCGTAACGGACCCCGCGGCCGAAGCGCCACGGGCGGAGCACTTCGAGATCTCCCCCACCGGCCCCCTCTTCGGCTGTCGGATGATGATGCCCGAGGGTGAAGAGGGGGCGCTGGAACGGTCGCTCCTGGCGGCCGAAGGGGTGGAGCCGGCCAGCTTCGACCTCCCCGGCGGACTCCGGATGGAGGGGGAGCGGCGGCCCCTGCGGGTTCCCCTGGGCGATCCCCGGGCTTCCGCGGACGCTGACGGGCTGGTGCTGGAGTTCTCGCTTCCCAAGGGGAGCTACGCCACGGCAGTCCTGCGGGAGGTCGTGAAGGGCGGGTAGGCCGGATTGAATTACGGCCGGGGCCTGGAGAAATCGCGGTAAAAGCCGATACAATGTAAAACAGCCGCAATACAGCCGAATCCCCATGGGGAGGTGCTCTAATGGAGCATGATCGCGAGTGGTACGACGTCAACATCTTTCGTCCCCGGAAGGGGTACATGACCGGCGAGGTGGTGATCATCCTTTTCGTCCTCCTTGGCTGGGCAGTGGCCAACTTCGGCGTTCAGGCCATCCTCTGGCTTCTCTCCGAAACTCCCCAGGGAGAGGGTATCCTGACCCGCCTCACCTTCCTCTCGTTCCCCTGGCATTTCTGGTTCACTGCCCAGTTTCTCCCCCTCTGGTTCATCATTCTCTGCATCCTCTTCAACATCTACATCGACCGGCACACGGAGCAGCACAGCAGAAGGAAGGATCGAAGCCATGACTGACGCGGGGCCTAACCTCATACCCCTCATCATTGTCACCCTTGCCCTTGCCTCCTTCATCGTGGCGGGGCTCCGCGCCCGGGCCCGGAGCGCCAGCGATTACGGCATCGGTGGCCGCTACATCGGCCGGATCGGCGGCGGGGCCGCCATTGCCAGCAACTGGATGAGCGCCGCGAGCCTCCTCGGCATGGGGGGACTCCTCTACCTCCACGGGTACTACGCCCTGGCCTACGTGATTGGCTGGACCGGCGGGTACGTTCTCCTTCTGGTCCTCATGGCGGGACAGATCCGGCGTTTCGGCAAGTACACGGCGCCGGACTTCGTGGGGGACCGCTACGCGTCGCCCATGGCAGGGCTCATTTCAGCCGGCATCTCCATCACCATCTCGATCATCTACTGCACGGCCCAGTTCAAGGGGATCGGGATGCTCTTCGCCTGGCTCTTCGGCACCGACTACCGCAACGGCGTGATCCTTGGGGCCGTCGTGGTGGTGGGATACGTGATCATCTCGGGAGTGCTGGGTGTGGCCCGCAACCAGCAGCTCCAGTATACGCTCCTCATTGTTTCCTTCATCCTTCCCCTCATGGTGCTGGCGTACAAGCTCGGCTACTTCTGGGTTCTCCCCCAGTTCGGCTACGGGGTGGCCATCCAGGACCTGAAGCGGGAGTTCGGCATTAACTTCGCCGCCCCCTTTGCCTCGGGTTCCCTCTTCCAGTGGATATCCCTCTGCTTTACCCTCATGGTGGGGACCGCCGGGCTCCCCCATGTGCTCTCGCGCTTCTACGTGGTCCCCAATATCCGGGACGCCCGGTGGAGCCTCGTGTGGGGGCTCTTCTTCATCGCCCTCATCTACTGGTCGGCTCCGGCCTACGCCGTCTTTGCCCGGCTTCTGGAGGCCCGCTCCGGCGTCTCCCTTTCCCCTGCAGCGGCTGAGAGAATGGCCGACCTTGTCGTCATTAAGACGGCGGTCATGGGGGGGCTCCCTCCGTGGATGATCGGCATCCTTGCCGCCGGGGCCGTGAGCGCAGCTTTCTTCACCGTGGCAGGGCTCCTCATCACCGGTGCCTCCTCCTTCTCCCACGACATTTACTACCGTTTCATCAATCCCCGGGCGTCGGAGACCACCAAGATGGCCCTTTCCAAGGCGGCGGTGGTGGCCCTGGCCGGCGTGGTGCTGGTGGTGGCCCTCGACCCGCCCGGGCTCATCGCCGAGATTACGGCCGTTGCCTTTGCCCTGGCCGGCAACACCATTTTCCCCGCCTTCCTTCTGGGTATCTGGTGGGGGAGGGCCAACCGCCACGGAGTCATCGCCGGGATGCTGACAGGCGTTGTCATCACCTTCTCGGCGCCCCTCTTTGGCGGCTTTCTGCCGCTGGTGGCCGACATCTTTCCCCTCACCTCGTCGGCCTTTTTCGGTGCACCCACTGTTATTGCCATAATGGTCGGGGTGTCGCTCCTGACGCCGCCGCCTCCCGACGAGGTGCGGCGGTTCCTGGCCGAGCAGGTTCACGGCCACATGGACTGACGACGACGGTAAAGGAGCAGCAACATGGCGTTGTTACTTGGAGCGAAAGGTGAGGATCTCCTGACCCGGCGCGGCACGGCCGAGTTTGTCGAGCAGGTGCGGCAGGGGCTCTATGCCCGCATGGCGCACTTGTCGGCCGGAGATGAGGAGTTGCTGCTTCTGGGGGTGAGGAGTACCCTCGAAGAGGAACTGGCGGCTGAACAGCGGTGCCGGGAGGATTTTTCCCGCGCCCTGGACGAGACGGACCAGGCCGAGGATGTCCAGGAGCTCATTCTGGTCCAGGACCGTCTGCGTGCCATGGCAGTCGATCACTTCCGCCGCCGTGGGTCGGTGACGGCGTTTCACCTCATGCGCACGGTGGCCCTGGACCGGATCACAGGGGCTGCCCTGAGGATAACCGTCAGCCAAATGGCTGTGGGAGGTGTTGGGCTGCCGGCCGGGCGCTGGTGCTGGATGGCTCTTGGTTCCGCGGGACGGGGCGAGGTGGGTCGGTTTGATGCCTGCGACTTCCTGCTGGTCCACGAGGGAAACGAGGCTGGTTCGTCCTTCGTGGGGTTCAGCGGCAGGGGCGCTGGCCTGTTGGAGCGGTTGGGCATCCGCAGCCGCGCTGGCATTACGCCCGCTTCTTCCTCGTGGCGTGGCAGTCTCGCGGAATGGCGCCAACGGATTGCAGTCAGGGCGCTTGAGGGGGGAGGGGACCTGGATTGGCTCATTCGCCTGGCCGATCTGCGTCTTGTGGCCGGGGACCCCTCCCTTGCCGCCGAAATGGTCAACGTGGTCCGATCCGCACTCACGGCCCAGATCGATCCCCTGCGGGAGATCGCCCGGCGGACGGCGATGATGCAGTCGGGCTTTGACTTCTTTGGCAGACTCCGGGTGGAGCGGGGGATGTTCAATCTGTCCCTCTACGGTATCGGCCCCATTGTGGCCAATGTGCGGATCATGACGGTGCGCTTCGATATCCAGGAAACGGCGACGACGGAGCGGATCCGGGGACTCCTCTACGGGGGGCGGATCGACGTGGAACTGGCGGAGCGGCTCCTGCGGGCCTGGCACTGCTTCTGTCGCCATGCCATCCAGCGGGAGATTGCCGGCGAAAACGGCATTCTCGTTGATGTCGAAGAATTTGGGGAGGATGCGGAGCACGAACTCCACGCGAGTCTCGAAGCGGTGGGAAGCCTCCAGAAGATCGTCTACAGCAGCATCAGCGGACAGGGGTGAGGAGGATGCGGATATCCCTCTCCACCGGTACCCTCTTTACCTTTCCTCTCGGCAAGGTCATGACCATTGCCCGGGAGGCAGGGTTTGACGGGGTGGAGCTCATCGTCAATCAGGATTTCCAGAAGGTCAACTGCCGCACCCTGATCCGGGAGCTTGCGGAGATCCTTCCGATCAACTCCATGCACGCCCCCTTCATGCCCCTGGATGGCTGGGGGAGTCCCATCGACTCCCTCAAGCGGTGCGTGGAGCTCTCGGCAGACTGCGGCATTCCGCTGGTGAACTTCCACCCCCCCTCGTGGATGGGGTTCGAGCTGAGTTTCTGGCGCTGGCTCTACCGGGTAATGGACTTTCAGAAGGAGGTGGGGCAGGGGGGGGTCATCGTCACCCTGGAGAACATGCCGTGGGTGGGTAAGCGGGTCAGGATGAACCCCCACATCCTCTCCAGTACGGCTAAGTTCATCGACTTCATTCAGGAGCGCAACCTGTTCATGACCTTCGACACCACCCACATGGGGTCGGGGAAGGCCAACTTCATCAACGACTTCTATCTCTGCTACAACAGCGGCCGGATCAGGAATATCCACTTTTCAGACTACGGCCACGGCCGCGAGCATCTGCTGCCGGGACACGGCATCCTTCCGCTCACCCGCTTTCTCAATCATCTGCGCAGCACCGGCTACAACGATACCCTGACCCTTGAACTCTCCCCCGAAGAGTTTCCCCGCGACGAGCGGATCATCGTGGAGAGCCTCAGCGAAATTCTCTCCTATCTCCGTAAGGAGACCGAACATCCTACCCCCTGACGATGTAGACCGAACACGGGGAGTTCTTCACCACCTTGTGGGAGACGCTTCCCAGGAGCTTCCGTTTCAGGAATCCTTTCCCCGAACTACCGATCACGATTACGTCAATCTGTTCCTTTTCCGCGAAATCGATGAGCTCGTCCGCGGGATCGCCATACACCACCTTGATTTCGAGAGGGATATCCGCCTCCTTCGCGTTCTTCTCGATGACATAGAAGACCCGCTCCCTCAGTTCGTCCCATTCCTTGGTTTCCGTGATGGGAGGCGGGGGGACGAAGTCGGTGAAGGTGCTCCGCGGGGCATTGGGGAGGACCAGCATGGCGTAGATTTTGCTTTTGAACTGGCTCGGGTTCCCCGCAGCCATCCGGACCGCCTCTTCGGCCGCCTTGTCGGAGAAAGGGGAACCGTCAATGGCCACGAGGATTTTTTTACGCAGATTAAGCATGGGGAATCTCCTGGAATAGAACAGACATAGAGTTGTCCGGGAGTCTCGCCGGCTCCTAGGTAAGGCGGGAAAAATAATCGATTGGGATGAGGTTATGGTATGAGACCATCGATATCGGCTGACGCTATCTCCGTGACACGACTATAAAATAAATAATGAGTCTTGACAATTATAAAACGATATTCTACAGTTCAGGGGGTTTTCGCATAACTATATAACGGGAAGTGGATCTGGATAACGGAGTGACGGTTTCTGGCAGGGACGTTACCCTTGACTTATTTCCCCTTAAGGCTTATGTAAGAAGGCTTATTTCTTTCTGTGAAAGAGGAGGGCCAATGGCCAAGAAGGATAAATCGGAATATATCATTCAGGCGGTCGATCACGCCCTTGACCTTCTTGAGCAGTTTCATGAAGATGTGGACGAACTCGGCGTTACGGAGCTCTCCAAACGGCTGAAACTCCACAAGAACAACGTGTTCCGGCTCCTTGCCACCCTGGAGTCGCGGGGCTATATCGAGCAGAACAGGGTTACGGAGAACTATCGGCTCGGGCTCAAGACCCTGGAGCTGGGGCAGACCTTCATCAAGCAGATGGGACTTCTGCGCCAGTCACGGCCGGTGCTCGAGTGGCTTGTCAAGGAGTGCAACGAGACCGCCTATGTGGCGATTCTCAAGGAGCAGAGCATTGTCTATCTGGACGTGGTGGAGACCGACCTCACCGTGCGGGTTGTCCCCCGTGTCGGTTCCCGGCTTCCGGCATACTGCACGGCAGCGGGAAAGGTTCAGATTGCGTACATGCCCGACGAAGAACTTGATGCCTTTTTCCCGACCAAAGAGCTCAAGCCGTACACTCCCAATACGATCACCGACCGTGACGTGCTGCGGAAGCACCTGAAGGAAGTGGCGGAGCAGGGGTACGCCATCGACAACGAGGAACTTGACCTGGGGGTCCGCTGTGCCGGCGCGCCGATCCGCGACTATACCCGCCGGATCATCGGCGCGGTCAGTCTTTCCGGGCCATCCATGCGTTTTACCGACGAGAGGATGGCAAAGGAGCTCATTCCCCTCATTACGCAGGCCGCCGATGAGATTTCCATGAAACTCGGCTACCACAAATGAAAAAGCCCCCGGATTTACCGGGGGCTTTTTTCTATTCTCTCCTTCCAAAGGGCAACCACCTGCCGTTCCGTCTCCTCTGGCGTCCCCCGGTTGTCAATGACGGCCGAGCCGTGGGAAGCCTTTTCGTCCATGGGCATCTGGGCTGCGAGCCGCTGTTCGGCCTCCTCTCGCCTGATTCCGTCGCGCTCCGTAAGTCGAGCGAGCTGTGTCTCCCGATCGGCGTACACTACCCAGATATCGTCAACCCGGCCGGTTGCTCCCGCTTCGATGAGCAGGGGCGCCACGTAAAAGACCGCTGGTGCGTCGGAACGGCGGGCCTCTGCCAGTCGCGCTTGTGACAGGCGGGCGATGGCGGGATGGGTTATGGCCTCCAGGCGTCGCCGTGCATCCGGATTGGCGAAGACGATGCGCCCCAGTGCTTTGCGATCAATGGTGGCGTCCGGCAGGAGGATCTCCATGCCGAAGGCGGCCACGATGTCCTCGTGGGCCGGGGTGCCGGGGAGAACAGCTTCCCTCGCGAGAAGGTCGGCATCGATAATCGTGGCCCCGAGCCGTTCCAATATCCGCGCAACGGTACTTTTTCCCGACGCTATCCCGCCGGTCAGTCCTATGACTAGCATGGCTCCCTCCCTTGATGACCGGGAACCATTCCATACTTTGTTAAAGCTGTCAATCGGGAAGGGGTGCCCGAAGCGGCAGGCTCACTGGGATGCGACGATGGCGTCATCTTCCAGTCGGAAGGTGATTCCCCCCTCCATGTCATCTTTCACTTCAAGGGTCTTGGTGCCGATGGAGATGACAACGCCGCTCAATACGGCCCGCTCCACGCGTATCAGGGCATCGGCGGCCTGTTCTAGTCTCTTCTCAAGCCGTTTCTTTTCTCCCTTGAGTTCCGATAGCGCCGTTGCGAGCTTTTCCTTGGCATGTCGGGTCTCATTGATCTGCTCGGGGGTGCCTTTTAGGGGGGTAGAGGCAAAGTAGTCAAGCCTCTTGGTCAACTCGTCGAGTTCACGTTCCGCTTCAGCGATCTTCAATTTGACGGTGGAGAGCTTTTCCTTTACGTGGGGATTGACTCCCACGCTCACTGCGGTGTGGACTCCCGCGTGGGAACCGAGGGTGACTGCCTGGATTCGCGATACCGCCTGGCAGGATCCGCCGATGATGTGTCCTTTCGTGGTCCCCTCCTGGCCGACCACGACCTGGGTGCCGGCCACTAGGTTGCTTTGCATGGCAAATCCTGCAATCTGGATCATGCCGCCGGCCTCCACGTGGGCGTTTTCCACAAAGAGGGCCTCAATGTTTCCCTTTGCGCGGATCAGGGCGCGTTCTTGGCCTGACTTACCCTTGGGGTCTCGGTTCTCTCCCGGGCCGATTATCCCTCCCCGTACCACAATGTCTCCCTCTGCCTCCAGGGTGGCCCCTTCGACGACACCGCCGACGGAGATGTCGCCCGTGGCACGCACGGTCATTCCCGGGATAATATCCCCGGAAATGTCAATGGAGCCCTTGAAGGAGATGTTGCCCGTTGAAAGGTCGACGGTTTTGACCTTGATGACCGGCTCAATCATGACGCCGTTGGCCACGAGCACCGGTTGTCCGTCGATGGTGGCGATGAGAAGGTCGGGGTCGTCGGGAGCAAAGGCCGTGCCGGGCAGATTCGGGGTAAACTTGAGATCTTTTGCCGGTGGCGCCGAGACCTCCTTCCCCATGAGGTTGACGCCCGGTTTTCCCGGGGTTGGAGGAATTCGGCGCATGAGGGGATCACCTGCCTTGACGCTGCTTATCTCTCCACGGTCGCGATAGTCGACGGTTTCGTTGTCCTGAAGTTCGGGTTGCCGGTCGCGTGCCTGGGGGATCAGGCTTACCAGTTCCGCGTCGGTCCCCTGCTCAGGGGGAATCCCCCGCGCAATGAGCAGGTCCGTGGCCTCGCCGGCCTCCATGACCGCCTCGATTTCATCGGTGAGGACTCCATAGATAACCCCCCGCTCTTTGAGGGCCTGATGCAGCTGTTCCGGGCGTACCGGTTTCCCCCCATAGGGGCGGGTCAGGGTCAGATAGGCCTCGATGTTGTCCGGGGTGTTGCGGATGATGTAGGTCCCGTCACGTTGTTCGCCGATATCGTAGACGAACTCCTGAGTTGCGGCATTATAGCGCTTGATGAGCTCCACGAGGGCATGGTCGTAGATGAAGAGATCGGCGAAGCCGCCGGCGACGAGGGCATGTCTCAGGAAGCCGAGGTTTACGGAGGCTTTCTCGGCCGCAGGCACGTAGATGGCCTTGAGCTTGCGGTCGTCGGCAAGCCTGAAGGTGAGACCCGAAGGGTTTGAGGGGGATTCTCCCATGCTTCCACCTTACTCGGTTGGGTGTCGTTGAGTCTCTCTGAAGACGTGCGTCTATAGGCATACTCATCGGATGGTTGCAAAAAAACTTGAGCCACCCCAAGCAATTTGTGTGAAGGGGTATTAGAGCAAAAGCGTACCGTCCCTCAAAAGCACCGTGGGGGAGCCGTCGGCGGCTATGGCGGTGAGGGTTGGGCGGTAGAAGACGTAGTCCTCGTGAAACGGCGTCTGGACCGTGCCGCCGAAGCCTGAATTGTCACCGAGGGCGATGTGGATAGTGCCGAGAATCTTCTCCGCTTCGAGTATGTTGTCGGGCCTGGTTGCACGGTCATTGGTTCCAATGCCGAGTTCGGCGATGTTGCGGTTCTTTCCGTTCTCGGCGAACCGGCGTTCAAGCCACTCCCGATGGGGTTCGTCGCCGCGGATATCGGTCACCATTCCGTTGCGCACGATCAGCTCCACGGGGGAGGAGAGCTTTCGTGTCGGTCCATACTCCAGCACCATGACTCCTTCGCTCGTCCCTTCGAGGGGTGCCAGGTAGACCTCGCCAGCCGGGAGGTTGCCGAAACTCCCCGGTGCGGTCAGGAGGCCGTCGTCCCCCTCGGCCCGTCGACCCGCCTTGCCGATCCGCATCCGAGTTCCGTTGGGGGTTTCGACAAGGATTTCCACCGCTTCGTTGACTGCCGCCGCAAGCTGTTTGGTCCGTTCTGCCAGGGCATGCCAGTCGACCTGCATGGAGGTATAAAACATTTCGGGGTCAAAGTGGGGAAGACTCGCGAAACGCCCTCCGGCCGCGTTCACGAGGGACCGGAAGCGGGTATGGCTCGTGGAGTTGTTTGCCAGGGCCACCACCACGTCAACCACGTCACGACGTCGGGCAAGGACCAGCTCCCTGGAGCGCTCGACATCGTCCTCTGTTGCCTCTTTTGCCAATAGACGCGACAGAATCCCCTCGGCGGCAAGCGTGTCGACAATGCCATTCCCGAAGGCCGATCGCCAGAGAGTTTCCGGCGGCTCGGCTCCCGATGCGGCAGTAGCGGAGAATGAAACGAAATCCGTCCTGCCGTACGTTGTTTCCGCGAAGCGGGCGGCTTCCTCCGCTACCTGCAAGAGGCGCTCGCGACGGTTCCGGTCTGAAGGGGCCGGTGCCTCATCAATGCGGATTGTGTCACTGAAAACAAGTATCCGTTCTCCGCTGTGAATCCCCATATTAATCTCAAGCAGCGATCTGAAAGCATCCTGATACATTGCAGGCTCCTTTTCCGTGTGGATGGGTCACAACTGGTGGCTGTCCGGGAACTATACCAGAGGGGGAGAGGTGGGGCAATCATAAGGGAAAACCAATGATTTGTTATTTTTTCCCTTGATTTATCAAAGGATGTTGTGATAGATAGTGCATACTGTATACAATTGTGGCTAGCTAAAACAATTAATAAATACAAGTGGTTAAGCGATATAGATCCTGTCAGTGAAGGTCTGAACGGAGGCGTGCGTGGCACAGGTGGTTTTTTCGAGCTGGGGAGGGACTGTCGTCGATAATCGCGCGGGTAGCGAGGCGAAGGACGCAAGCTTCAGGCTCCCGACTACCCTGGACGGTGACCGGGCGTTGGCCGCCTTTATGGGGTGGGACGGCATCATTGTTTTCGATAAGGGTGTCGATGTTCCGGCCATGGCCGCGGAATACATGAAGAGGGTGCAGACCCTGTACTGCTGCGGCAAGTGCACTCCGGGCAAGAAGGGGACCCGTGTTCTTATGGACGCGTTGGCCGCCATCGTCGAGGGGAGAGGGACTGAAGCCCATCTGGATACTATCACCGATCTGGGCGATCTCCTGGCAAACTGCAAGTGTACCCTCTGTCAGTCGTCCACGGTGCCGGTCATTGATGCGGTAAAGCATTTCCGTGATGACTTCCTCGCCTACATCAATGGCGCCCAAAAGCCCACGGCAAGCCATCGCTATATCGAGAAGTACACCGCCCCCTGCATGGATCGCTGTCCTGCCCATATCGACATCCCTGCGTACATCGAGGCCATTAAGGAATATCGCTTCGATGAATCGCTCCACGTCATTCGCGAGAACATGCCCCTTGCCTCTGTCTGCGGCCGGGTCTGCCCCCATCCGTGTGAAACCCACTGTCGCCGCAAAAACGTGGATGATTCGATCAATATCATGGTGCTCAAGCGCTCTGCGTCCGACTACGAGTGGATGCACAACGTTGCTCCACCCATGAAGCCGCAGTCCCGCAAGAATAAGACTGTCGCCATTGTCGGGGCCGGGCCTGCCGGTCTTGCCTGTGCCTATTATCTGGCCCTTGAAGGGTATCCCTGCACCATCTACGAAGCCCTCCCCGAAGGGTACGGCGGCGGCATGATCGCCGTGGGTATCCCCCCCTACCGGCAACCGCGGCACCTGCTGCAGCGGGACATCGACATTATCGCCTCCATGGGGGTTGAGATCATCTACAACACCCGCATCGGCGTTGACATCTCCCTCGAGGAACTCAAGAGCAAGTACAATGCTGTTTTTCTCGCTCCCGGCGCCCACCGCTCGAAGCCCATGGGGGTCGAGGGTGAGGACAAGGGGTACAAGGGGTTCCTCAGGGGAGGGATCGATTTCCTCCGTGAGGCCTATATGGGACGCCCCACCGGCATGGGTAAGAAGGTGGTTGTCGTGGGCGGCGGTAACACTGCCATCGACTGCGTCCGCGTTGCTCTGCGCGAAGGGGCCGAGGAGTCGGTCCTCCTCTATCGCCGCTCCCGGAAGGAGATGCCGGCCGACGTGTGGGAGGTGGATGGCGCAGATGAGGAGGGGGTACGCTTCGAGTTCCAGGTGCTTCCCACCAGAATCATCGTCGATCAGAACGAACAGGTTACTGGCGTCGAGTGTGTCCGGATGGCCCTCGGAGAGCCCGACGCTTCAGGGCGCCGTCGTCCCGAACCGGTTCCCGGCAGCGAGTTCGTGGTTGAGTGCGATACGGTCATCCCGGCCATCGGCCAGGACCCGGACCTCTCGTTCATTCCCGAGAAGATGGGAATCGATATCACCAAATGGAATACCGTGGTCACCAAGTACATCCCCCTCAAGGACGCAGCGGGCAAGGATCTGAAGGATGGGATGGGTAACCCCCTCGTCAGGACTCTCATTACCGACCTGGACGGCGTCTTTGCCGGTGGCGATGCCGAGATTGGTCCTCTGACCGTCGTTGCCTGCATCGGCAATGCCCACCGGGCGGCACGGGTCATCCAGCGCTGGCTGGAGGAGGGAAAGGCGTACCTCACCGACGACGAGTTCATGGAGGACATCCTTACCAACCTGCCGGTCTACGACAAGGGAGAAGCGGTGCCGTGGCTCGACTCGGTTGAGAGGGCGCACCAGGCCGAAGTCCATGGCCGGGAGCGGGCCAGCAAGGGGAACTACCAGGAAGTCGAGCTCGGTTTTGCCGACAGTCAGGCGATCCGCGAAGCAGAGCGTTGTCTGCGTTGCTACCGCGTCGCAATGGCCGCGGTCTAATCCACACAAGTCAGCATGTCACTTCGGCCCAAGGCCGGGGCCATGGCGGCCCGGGAGTCGGTGACGACCCCGGGCGCTGGTGTGTCCCGTGCCTGGGCCGCTTTCCAGGGGTGAAACGGATATGGTCAGTCTTACAATTGACGGGAAAGACATCTCAGTAGCCAAGGGGAGCACCATCCTTGAGGCGGCGGCACAGCTCGGCATCACGATACCGACTCTCTGCTGGCTCAAGAAGGTATCGCCCACCGGCGCATGCCGCGTCTGCGCGGTTGAGGTTGAGGGTGTCGACCGCCCCATGACCGCCTGCAACACGCCGGTAAAGGACGGAATCAAGGTCACGACCCAGTCCGAGAAACTTTCCCGGATCCGTCAGAAAATCATGGAACTGATGCTGGTGAACCATCCTCTCGACTGCCCTGTCTGCGACGCCGGCGGCGAGTGCGATCTTCAGAACTCCTGCTACGGCCTCGGGGCGTCCCGACAGGAATACTCGGCGCTTCTGGAGCGGCGGGAGATCCGCTACAACTGGCCCCTCATCGAAAGCGACCCGAACCGCTGCATCCTCTGCGAGAAGTGCGTCAAGGTCGACCATGAGGTTGTGGGTTGCGATGCCATTGCCGTGGTGAACCGGGGCGAGGCGACAATCATCGACACCGTGGATGGCCAGCCCCTCAACTGCGAGTTCTGCGGCAACTGCGTCGGCGCCTGTCCCACCGGTACCCTCATCAGCAAGCCTTTCAAATTCCGGGGCCGCCCCTGGGCCTTTACCGTAACCAAGAGCGTCTGCGCCTTCTGCTCCACCGGCTGCCAAATCGAGTATCACACCCGTAACGGTCGTGTCGAAAGGGTCACGAGCGACGACAATAACTTCAACAGCGGCAATCTCTGCATCAACGGCCGTTTCGGGTACAGCTATATCAACTCTGCCGACCGCCTGACGCAACCCATGGTGCGGGGCGAGAAGGTGGACTGGAACGCCGCCATGGGGGCTGCCGCGACGGGGCTCAAGGAGATCGTCGCCAAGTATGGTCCCGACGCAGTGGCAGGATTTGGTTCGCCCCGTGTCACCAACGAGGAGAACTACCTCTTCCAGAAACTCTTCCGGAACGCCATAGGGAGCGGCAATATCGACTCAGAGGCGCGACTCGGCTTTGCCCAGGCGCAACGGGTGCTTCGCGAGAGAGTCGGCCTCCAGGGTGCCAGCGCTACCATCGACGCCATTGACCGGGCAGGCGCCGTTCTTGTCTTCGGTTGTGACCTGAACGCAGAAGCAACCGGCATCGAGTACCGGGTCATCAAGGCTGCCACCAAGAATGACGCAAAGCTCGTCTTGGCGAACATGCGGGACGTTAAGTTGAAGAAGTTTGCCAACAGCCACCTCAAGTACCGTCCGGGGAGCGAGCTCGCTATCATCAACGCCCTTACCTGGGTCGTGCTCGACGAAGGGCTGCAGGACAACGACTTTGTTTCGGGCCGCATTGCCAATCTGACCGAACTGACTGCAGCCCTCAGTACCGTATCGGTTGCCGATGCCGCAGTTGCCGCCGGTCTGTCCGAGGCGGACCTTCGCGCCGCCGCCCGCCTCCTCGGCAAGAAAAAGAGTGTGGCTGTTCTCTTCGGCGCCGATCTTATGCGGAGCAGCGGAGCCGTTGAAGCCGTGACTGCTCTCGCGAATCTTGCCCTCGTCCTGGGTGCCCTCGGCAAGGAAACGGGAGGCGGCCTTTTCCCGGTCTACGAAAAGACCAATATCCGCGGTCTCCTCGACATGGGCGTTGCACCCGACACGCTTCCGGGGTATGGGGCACCGTCGGTTTCGGGCAAGGATCTCTGGCAGATTATCGAGGGGATCGAGCAGGGAAGCGTCAAGGCCCTTTATCTCCTCGGGTGCGATCCTGTCGCCTCCTTCCCCGAGGGCGAGAGGATTCGGGCAGCCCTCGGCAAGCTTGAGCTTCTCATCGTTCAGGACCCGTTCCCCGGCGAGTCGGCGAAGCAGGCCCATATCGTACTCCCCTCTTCGGTGGCGGCAGAAAAGAGCGGAACCTTCACCACCATTGACGGCCGGGTCCAGTCCATTGCCAAGGCAGCCAACCCTCCCGGCGAGGCCCGCGAGGACTGGGACATTCTGACCGAACTCTGTAACCGGCTGACGAGTGAGAGCCGTCCGGCGTCCCCCGCTTCGATCATGGCCGAGATTGCGGCACTCGTCCCAGGTTACGGGGCCGATGTGGTGCTGCCGGCTGGCTTCCCTTCCGCTGGGCCGGTTTCACTCGCCGTTTCGAAGGATGTACGTCCGGCTCAGCCCCAGCAGGCCCCTCTGCTTCTTGCTGGCGCAATTCTTTACCATAGCGGCACCACCACCACCTGGTCGGAGAACAACCTTGAGATTGTGCCGGCCGGCTACGTAGAGATCCACCCGGACGACGCCGCCAGGCTGGGCGTGTCGGATGGTTCCTCGCTTCGTATCTCTGCAGGTGTTGTGAGTGTAAACGCCCCCGCGCGGGTTTCTGACAAGGTGCAGCCGGGTCTCCTCTTCGCGCCTTCCCATTTCCGCGCCATGAACGTCAATGCCCTCCTCGGGAAAGGGGCCGGTGTGGTGCCGGTAAAGGTGGAAAAGGCGTAACTGACCTTTTGCCCGAGAACAAAGCACGAAACCCCGCCGTACGAAACGGCGGGGTTTTTTATTTTTGGACGCGCGTGAACACTGTTACTGACAGGCCGGTGTCCATGGGTTTCGGTTCTGGTCGCACTGGTTGGCGCTGTTCAGTTGCCATGGTTCGTCTTCAGGTAGGTGGTGACAGCGGCGTTGTGCTCGTCGAGGCTGGTGGAGAAGTGATGGGTGCCGTTTTTCTTTGAGACGAAGTACAGATAGCGGGTGCGGACGGGGTTGAGGGCGGCCTCAACCGCTCCCTTGCTTGGATTGCCGATAGGGCCGGGGGGAAGTCCGGCAATGAGATAGGTATTGTAGGGCGTTTGGCGCTCGATGTCCTGCTTCGTGACGGTGCCGGCGAAGGCCCTGATGCCGTAGACGGCGGTGGGGTCGCTCTGGAGGCGCATCCCCTTGGCAAGCCGGTTGTGAAAGACCGACGAGATGAGGGGGCGCTCCGTAGCAACTACAGCCTCTTTCTCGATGAGAGAGGCGAGGGTTACAACCTGAACAGGGGTCATGCCGATGCGGTGCGCCGCGTCGGCGAGTTGACCATCGCAGACCTTGTGGAACTGTGCCGTCATGGCCCTGATAAGTGCTGCCTCGTCCATGGTGCGTGTCACATCGTAGGTGCTCGGGAAGAGATACCCTTCGACGCTTTTTCCTTCAATCCCCAGTTCGGCCAGGAGCGCAGGGTCGGTGGCAGCCTTGAGGAACCCTTCTTTGCTGAAGAGTTTCTGACTCTCAAGGAGTTCGGCCAGTTGGTGGATGGAGTATCCTTCGGGGACGGCGAACCGGCGCACCGCGACCTCCCCGTTGAGCATCATGCGGAGAATTTCCCCGGGCCGCATTCCGTTGCTGAACTGGTATTCCCCTGCCTGGAGTTTTCCTGATACTCCCTTGAGACGGGTATGGATGACAAAGAGGCGTGCGCTGGAGACAATCCCGTCCCGTTCGAGGTCGGCGGCAATCCTGGCGACGGATTCCCCCTTCGCAAAGTCGACGATCCGCACTGTCTTGCCATCTCCGGCTGGAAGGGCGAGAAAGAATAGATAGCGGGCAGGGAGGACCAGGATCAGAAGGAGCGCAATGGCCGAAACCGCCAGAATACGGCGATCTTTCAGCACGAAGCGCCGGGGCGGCTGCTCTCCGGTTTCGCCGGGAGGGGTATCATTGGGTGGTAGGGACTCTTCCATGGAAACAGGGTGTCACTGAGTGCGTGTCAAGCTTTGAAGCGGTTTTCCGTTCCTGCCCGCAGTCTTGCGATGTTCTCCCGGTGTTTCCAGATTACCAGGAGGGCGATCACAACGGTCACGCCAACGAGGGGGGGGCGCCCGTTCAGAAAAGCCACAACGGGCGGCATTGCTGCCGCAGCTGTTATGGAGCCGAGGGAGATGTAGCGTGACGTGGCGACAACGGCGACAAAAATGCCGAGGGCGATAAGCACTGCCAGGGGGGCAAGGCCGAGAAAGACGCCAAGGGCCGTGGCCACCCCCTTCCCTCCCTTGAAGCCGAGAAAGACCGTATAGACGTGCCCCAGAAAGGCGGCCAGCCCCGCAAGAGCAATCCAGATGTCGGTCATCCCCAGGTATTTGGCGGCGAGGACGGGGAGGAGTCCCTTGAGACAGTCCCCCACCAGGGTGGCGATGCCGACGGAGCGCCCCAGGGTGCGGTAGACGTTGGTGGCGCCGATGTTGCCGCTGCCGGTGGTCCGGATGTCGACGCCGGCAGCCTTGGCCAGCAAGAGTCCCGTGGGTACGGAGCCGAGAAGGTATGCTCCGGCCAGAAGAAGAATTTCGATCAGCATGTGCAACTCCGACAAGTCGTAAAAACGCCGCGAATAGTAACCTAATTCAGCGCCGGGGGCAAGGGTGCGGCTTACTTCGTCCCCCTCCGGTAGACGAAGACGGCGGCCACCAGGAACATGATGTCCCGGAAGATGGCGGTCCAGGCCGTGGTCTTCTCTCCCCCCTGCTTGAAGCAGCCGCAGTCGATATCGAGGCCCCGCACAACCGTGGAGAAGAGGAGGACGATGAAAAATGCATTCATGCAGGCGACGAGGGCCGCGGCGCTCCGGGCTCGCCAGCCGGTAACGAGGAGGGCGCCGCAGATGACCTCGACCCACGGCAGGATGGCCGCCACCAAGTAGTTGCCGGCATAGGGGATGACCTGGTAGTTGGCGATGCTGCCGGCAAAGGCAGCGGGGGTGATGATCTTGATGACCCCGGCGTAGAGGAAGAGGGCGCCGAGACCCACCCGGAGGACCGCGGTGAGGTGTTTCTTGACCGGTTCCATTACTTGTCCCCCTTTGTCACGGGGTGGCCCGCGTCCTGCCACTCGGGGAACCCCCCCTCGTAGACGAAGACCTGGGTGAAGCCGGCCGCCAGGAGCTTCTCGCCCAGGAGCTTGCTGTCGTGGCAGTCGTAGCCGCCGCAGTAGACCACAAGGAGCTTATCCTTTGGGGTCCGTTCAGCAAAGGGAGGGATGAGGCCGCCGGCTTCACCCACGGGGAGGGAGATTGCTCCTCTGATGTGACCCTTGCGGAAGGTCTCTCGGTCCCGGGCGTCGATGATGACCGCCTCGCCGGCATCAAAGAGTTCCTTCACCTGCATAAGCCCCAGAGGAAGAGCTGCGGCCGCAACTGTGGCCGTTGCCGAAGGCGCCTGGGGGGCCGTGTTCGGCGTCTGCTGGGCCTGGACCCCTTCCCCCCGGAAGACGTTCAGGAGGAGCCGATGGTTCCAGGCAATGCCGATCACGGCGGCTATGAGGACGATCGCCGCCATCTCGGCGGCGAGGCGCTTCGCGTCTGACTTCATGGGATGCTACTCCTCCCTGCGGTGGTCGTAGTGGATGACCGTGGCCTTTTCCAGCGTAATCATCCCGCCGCTCATCATGGCATCGATCTTCGGCATGATGGCGTCGAACCTCTCCTGGGAATCCACCACTTCCACTACGAGGGGAAGGTCGGCGGAGAGACGGAGGAGCTTGTCGGTGTGGTAGACGCTGCGGGCACCGAAGCCGGCCACTCCCCGAAGCACCGTGGCTCCCGCGAAACCCTCCTGCCGGAAGAGTTCCACAAGGGCTTCGTGGAGGGGCTTGCGGCCATGCTTGTCCCCTTCGCCGATGAAGATGCGCATGAGAACCTGTTCGCCGATGAGTTTGGTCATGGGATCTCCCGTTACAGGTGCCGTGCCGTCATGATGCCGACCCAGGTGCAGGCGAGGCAGACCAGCACGCTGGCAAGGACGTTTATGGCCGCGGTGATGAACTCGCCGTCTTCCAAGAGCCGGAACGTTTCGTAGCTGAAGGTGGAGAAGGTGGTGAGCCCCCCGAGGAAGCCGATGGTGAGCCCGATCCGCAGTTCCTGGGGGATGAGGGTCGTCCGGAGGCTGAACTCCATAATGAGGCCAATGAGGAAGGCCCCTACCACGTTCACCGCCAGGGTCCCGTAGGGGAATCCCCTGCCGACAAAGGCGTAGACCCATCCCGCGAGGAGGTAGCGGGCAAGGCAGCCGAGGGCGCCGAAAAGAGCTATGGCAACAATGGTCAGCATGGGGCGGTCAGATGCCTCCGACGATCTTCCAATCCTCGGCCTCGCGATGGAGCAGGATGGTCTCCTCGCCGGAAAGTTCCAGGGGTTTTCCAGCGGTCGTCACCTTCATGGCGTAGCGACTGTTCACCGTAGCGTTATCGCCATTGACCGCAATGGCGCGGCTGAGAGAGCGGTAGGAGACGGGGCCAAAGGCGGCGAGGGTTTTTGCGATCTCTGCCCGCTTGGTCCGGGCGTCAATACCCTTGTCCCGGTAAGCGGGGGAGATGAGCGATGCGTAGCGGGCAACGTCGGCCGTTGCCAGTGCCCGTTCCCGCTGCCGCAGCACCTCCTCGATGGAGCGCTCTTCCCGGGCGCAGCCGGCAAGGGCCAGGAGGAGCAGGGCAACCAGCGGAGCGCGCATCAGAAGTTCTTATCCATGAACTTTCGGGCCTCGTCCACGTATTTGCTCGTCCGGTACTCGGCGAAGAGGCGCTGGAAGGCATCGCGCCCCTTGGCCTTGTCGCCGGTGCGGATATAGGCCGAGCCCAGATAGAAGAGGGTTTCGTCGTGGGCCGGGGAGCGGGGGTATTTCTTCAGGGTCTCCTCCAGGCGCTTGATGGCTGCCCCGTACTGGTCGGTACGGTAATAGAACCGTCCCACATAGATTTCGTGCTCCACCTGCTTGAGGCGGCAGACTTCGAGCTTGTTCCGCACCTCCGCGGCGTACTCGGAGGAGGGGTAGATCCGCAGGAACGACTCGAACAGGGTCACCGCGTTGGATACCGGCGTCTGGTCGGTGTCGATGCCGGTGATCTGCTCGTACTGGCTGAGAGCCTGACGGTAGAGGGCGTAGGGAGACTTTTCGTGGTTGGGGTGGAGCTTGCGGAACTCTTCGTAGGAGGCGGCCGCCTCAATGTAGCTCTTGTCGGCGAACTGGGCGTCGGCGATCTTGAGCTCGGCCTCGGTGGTGAGTTCCGGCGAGGCGTAGCTCTCCCGCACCTTCTTCCACTGGGCGATGGCGTCCTCGTAGCGGCCGGAGGTCTGGAACTCTTCCGCCGCCTTGGCCATGGATTCGGGATTGCGGCTCACCGCGTCCGGGGTGGTGGCGCAGCCGGCGGCCACAAGGACGAGGAGGAGAGGGAAAAGAGAGCGTCTCTGGATACGGTTCATGGGGTCCCGCCTTCCGATCTGGTATCAGGGGAAAAGTAGTGAAATCCCCTGATAAAGTCAACGCAAAGTTCCGTCCCGCCCGCAGGGGCCGACAGTTGCCCGGAGGGCGGGACGGCAGATGCGTTACTTGCGCTTGCGCCGGTTCGGGTCCAGTTCCTTCTTCCGGAGCCGGATCGACTGGGGGGTCACCTCCACCAGCTCATCGTCGTCGATGAATTCCAGGGCCTGCTCCAGGGTCAGGATGCGGGGGGGGGTGAGCTTGATGGCGTCGTCGGAGCCCGAGGCCCGGACGTTGGTGAGCTTCTTCCCCTTGCAGGGGTTCACGTCCAGGTCGTTGTCCTTGGCGTGCTGGCCGATGATCATCCCGCCGTAGACCTCGACGCCGGGGCCGATGAAGAGGATCCCCCGGGGCTGGAGGGCGTCCAGGGAGTAGGCCGTGGTCTCGCCGTTCTCCATGGCGATGAGGACCCCGTTCTTGCGTCCCGGAATATCACCCTTGTAGGGGGCGTAGTCGTGGAAGGTGTGGGTCATGACTGCGGTGCCGCGGGTCTCGGTGAGGAGCTCGCCCCGCAGGCCGATGAGTCCCCGGGCCGGCACGATGAACTCAAGGCGCACCGTCTCCCCCATGGGCTGCATGGAGGTCATCTCCCCCTTGCGGGGGCCCATCTTCTCGATGATGGATCCCTGGAACTCGGAGGGGACGTCCACCACCAGGTACTCCATGGGCTCCATCTTCTTGCCGTCCAGCTCCCGCATGATGACCTCGGGCTTGGAGACCGCCATCTCGAACCCCTCGCGCCGCATGTTCTCGATGAGGATGGAGAGGTGGAGCTCGCCGCGGCCCGAGACCTTGAAGGTGTCGGCGTTGCCGGTATCCTCCACCCGCAGCGACACGTTGGTCCGCAGCTCCTTGTCGAGGCGGTCGCGGATGTTGCGGGAGGTGACGAATTTCCCCTCCTTGCCGGCGAAGGGGGAGGAGTTGACGATGAAGTTCATGGCGATGGTGGGCTCGTCGATGGAGACGTAGGGGAGGGCAACCGGGGTGTCGGCGGCGGCCAGGGTCTCGCCGATCCCCACCTCGTCGAAGCCGGCAACGGTGACGATATCGCCGGTGCACGCCTCGGGGATCTCCACCTGCTTGAGCCCCTCGTATCCCAGGAGCTTAGAGATGCGGCTCCGTACCACGCTTCCGTCGCGGCGCACCAGGGCCACGGTCTCGCCGGCCTTGACGCTGCCGTTGAAGATTCTGCCGGTGGCGATGCGGCCGATGTAGTCATTGTAGTCGATGTTGGTGACCAGGAGCTGGAACGGCGCCTTGGAGTCGCCGGCGGGGGGGTGGACGTTGCTCTCGATCACCGCGAAGAGAGGTTCCATGCTGTTGGATTCGGAGGCCAGATCCAGCTTGGCGAAGCCGAGCTTGGCGCTGGTGTAGACGATGGGGAAGTCAAGCTGCTCGTCATTGGCGTTCAGTTCGCAGAAGAGGTCGAAAACCATGTCCACCACCTCATCGGCCCTGGCGCCGGGGCGGTCGATCTTGTTGATGACCACGATGGGCTTGAGCCCCAGGTCCAGGGACTTCTTGAGGACGAAGCGGGTCTGGGGCATGGGGCCGTCCAGTGCGTCGACGAGGAGAAGCACCGAGTCCACCATCTTCAGGACCCGCTCCACCTCGCCGCCGAAGTCGGCGTGGCCCGGGGTGTCGACGATGTTGATCTTGTAGCGGCCATGGTGCACCGAGAGATTCTTGGCGAGGATGGTGATCCCCCGCTCCTTCTCAAGGTCGTTGGAGTCCATGACCCGCTCGGTAATGGCCTCGTTCTCGCGGAAAACTCCCGCGTGCTTCAGCATGGCGTCCACGAGGGTGGTCTTGCCGTGGTCGACGTGGGCGATGATGGCGATGTTCCTGATCCGTTCTTGCATGGGTGGTGCGTGCTCCTTCTGCCGTGAGGCGATAAATTGCTAGGTGGGGTAGCTGGCAAACGAAAAAGACGAGCATCGGCTCGTCAGGAAAAACGCTTTAGTATGGCAAGGTTCAGGCTAAAAGACAAGTAAAATATGGAATATGTTTCGGAGAGGGGTTGCGAGGAGGGGGAGATTCGTGGCATATATGTTGCTTCGATACAAGAAACCGCTTATCTTAAGGTGTGCCATGTGGATCATCAAGGACTTCATCCGTACCGTCAGGGAAGGGGCGGCAAATGGCGACCGGCCCGTGCTGGCGGCCATGTTCTGCCTGTTCGTCCTCTCTCTTGCCCTCATTGCGTATGGCCTCGCCAAGTAGCCGGACCGACTGGTGAAAACCCCCATGAAACGAATAATCTCCGCAATCCTTTTCCTTCTCCTCCTTCCGGCCTTTGCCGCCGCGTCCCGTCAGCTTCCCGTGGACGGGGGCACCGTCACCTCCGGCATTGGCTGGCGCCTCGACCCTTTCGGCAGCGGCCGGATGACCTACCACCAAGGGGTCGACATCGCCGTCCCCGAGGGAACCCCGGTCTACCCGACCCAGCGGGGGACCGTCACCTTTGCCGGCCCCTACAAGGGGTACGGCAACCTGGTGGCCGTGGACCACGGCAATGGCTACGTGACCCTGTACGGCCACAACTCGACGATTCGCGTCACGCCGGGGCAGACGGTGGATACGAAGACCGTCATCGCCCTGGCAGGGAGCACGGGGCGCTCCACCGGCCCCCATGTCCACTACGAGGTGCGGCAGAACCCCGGTTATGACAAGAAGGCGCGGGAGCGGCTAGAGGAGCAGCTGAAGGCATTGGTGGCCGAGAAAGTCAATGGCTGGGTCGATGAGCACGTGGCGAAGGGTGAGGGTGACGAAGGGGTGAATGCAGAGGAGTCCCGGCAACACCCCTTGGCCGGCCTGGCCCTGCCGGGGGGCGAGGAACTGCCATAAGCTACCCCCGCCGGGAGGGAGGAGGGAAGGGCCTTCACCGCTCGATGGTCTTGAAGAGGGCGGAGAAGTCCTCGTCGCCGAAGCCGGCTGCCCGGGCCCCCTTGAAGAGTTCGTTGGCCGCGGCCGAGGCCACCAGAGGCTGCCCCACCCGGTCACCCAGGGCAACCGCCAGCCGCAGGTCCTTCTGCATGTGCTTCAGGGGGAAAGCCGGCGCGAAGTTCCGGTCGCGAATGAGTCCCCCCTTCAGGGCGAACATGGGATTCGCCATGGCGCCTGCGGCGATCACGTCGAGGATGGCGTCCGTGGCGAGCCCCGCCTTTTCCCCCAGCGCGAGCCCTTCGCAGAAGCAGGCCATCATCCCCCCCATGACCATGTTCACCACGAGCTTCATCTCGGCACCCTTCCCCACGTCCCCCAGGTGAAGGATCTTCTTCCCCATCTTCTCAAAGCCGGGGAGCGCCTCGTCGTAGAGGGTCCGGTCGCCGGCGGCCAGGATGATGAGGGTGCCGTCCTCGGCCGGCTTCTTGCTCCCTGATACCGGCGCTTCCAGGAACCGTCCCCCCTTGGCCACCACGGCCACGCCGATCCGCTGGGAGGTGGCCGGGTCTACGGTGGACATGTCCACGTAGCCGCGCCCCTCGCCGATCCCCTCCAACACCCCGTGCTTGCCGAAACAGACCTTTTCCGCCGCCGCCGGGTCCGCCAGCATGGCGAAGGTCACCGGGCACGATTCCGTCACCTCCCTTGGCGTCGCGGCCTGTTCCGCCCCCAGGGTCACCAGTTCATCCATCTTCTCGGGAGAGCGGTTCCAGACCGTCACCGAAAAGCCCGCTTTCACGAGGTTCTTGGCCATGGCGCTTCCCATGATGCCGAGGCCGATGAAACCGAATTTCTGCATGGATTACCTCCTGTTTCTTTTCAAGCCAATCGCGCCCAGCGCCACTGCCGGACCGAATTGACGAGGTAGATGTCCTCGGCGTGCTCCAATTCTTCCCGGGTGATGACCCGCTCCCGTACTTGGCCCAGGGCCAGGATTTCCTCCCGGAAGGTGCCGGGGAGAAGCCCGCAGGGAAGGGGAGGGGTCACCAGGGTGCCGCCGATCCGGGCAACCACGTTGGCGGTGGTCGCCTCGGTCACCTCTCCCCGCTCGTTGACGAAGATGACATCGTCGCAATCGGGGTGCCTCTCCCGCTCCTGCATGTAGAGGGGGCGATGGGTCGTCTTGTGGTAGAGGAACGGGTCTGCGGAATCGACGGCCTCCGAAGCGAAGCAGGTAATCATCGTTTCAACGCCGTCCGGCGGCGGGAGCGGTTCGGTCTCGATGGTGAATGCCCCGCGACGGTTCAGGAGGAGCCGCACCTTGTGCTTTCCTTCAAGGCTGCCGGTGCGGTGGGCGAGGACCGTGGTGATGGTGCCGAGCCGCACGGTGAAGCCGAAGTAGGCGGCGGAGCGGAAAAGCCGCGCCAGGTGCCGGTCCAGGAGGAAACACCCTTTGTCCTCCTCGTAGAGCATGGTCTCCACGAGGTGGAAGTCGGGCATGCGCTCCCGGGCAAAGCGGGCCTTGGCAAGGCACTCCCGGTACTCGTCCCCGGCCTGGGAGCCGATGGTCACACCGCTTCCGATTCCCAGTTCTCCCCTTCCCGCTTCGGTGTCGATGACCGCGGTGCGAATGGCGACGCTGAAGGTCATCTCCCCGCCGGGGGATACGTGACCGATACAGCCGGTGTAGACCCCCCGGGGGGTATCCTCCAGCTCACGGATGATTTCCATGCTCCGCTTCTTGGGGGCGCCGGTCACGGAGCCGCAGGGGAAGAGCGCCCGGAAGAGCTCCGGCAGATCTACCCCTTCCCGCATCCGGGCCGTGATAGTGGAGGTCATCTGGTGGACCGTTTCCAGGGTCTCCACCGCGAAGAGGTTGTCCACCTGTACCGACCCGGTCTTCGCCACCATCCCCAGGTCGTTGCGCAGCAGATCGACGATCATCAGGTTCTCGGCCCGCTCCTTCTCGCTCTCGGCCAGGCGCGCCTTGATCTGCTCGTCCTCGCTCCGCCAGCGGCCCCGCGTAGCGGTCCCCTTCATGGGGCAGCAGGTGAGGACGCCGTGGCGCAGTTCGAAAAAGAGCTCGGGGGATGCCGACAGGAGGTGGAAACGACCCATGTCCAGATGGGCGCAGAAGGGGGCATTCTGGGCCCGGCAGAGGTCGCCGAAATAGGCCGCGGGATCCCCTGTGAAGGCGAAACGCTGGCTGAAGGTGAAGTTCACCTGATAGGTGTCGCCGGCGGCGATGTACTCCCTGATGCGCTCGACGGCCCTCTGGTAGGCCTCGGGCGAGAGGGTGGTCTCCCATCCGGAGGTTTCGCAGGCAGCCTCGCATTCATCGGCGCCGGGAAGGCGCGGGGCAATGCCGAGACGGTTCTCGAACACGCCGAACCAGAGAAGCGGCAGAGGGCCGGGGGAGTGCGTTGCGAGACCGGTGCCGAGCCCAGCCGCCGCCTCGTAGGAGACAAATCCCGCCGCGTGGAGCCCCTTGGCAGCCGCCTCCTCAACCCTCTTGAGGGCCGGGACGACCTCCTCGGGGGTGCGGGCCGTGATCTCCTCCACGAACCCGTCGAAGCGGAACGAGGCCGGGTGATGCTCCGGCGCCAGGGATAACAGGGTGACCGTCGGCATTCCGCTCATGGCGCACCCGCCCCGCAGAGTTCCACCACCGGGCATTGGCGGCAGAGGGGTTGCACCGTGCCGTCGCACCCCTCCGAGATTCCCAGGTGGCAGAGGGGGAAATCGTACTTCACCGGGTCGGCCGGATCCAACTGCCGGAGCGCCGCCGTGATCTCCCGGGCCATGCGCCAGTCGGCCTGTTTGCGCTTCGTGAACCCCAGGTGGCGGCAGATGCGCTGGATGTGGGCATCCACGGGGATCACGAGCTGGCTCGGGGAAACTCCCTTCCAGACCTCCAGGTCAATGCCGTCGGCGGGGCGGACCATCCAGCGCAGGTACATGCAGAGCCGCTTGCAGGCGCTCCCCGTGGCAGGGGAGGGGAAGAAGAAGGGAAAATAGGAATCGGCGGGGATGGGGTCGCTGCCGAAGACGGGGGTGTAGTCGAAGGCGAGGACGGCAGCGCTGAATTCCGTGAGGGAAGAGGTAATGTCCTCGGCATGGGGGTCGTGGCACCCCAGGAAGAAATCGCCGATGGTGTCCGCCTCCTCGACCATGGTCCGGGCCGCCAGGAGCAGCGCGCAGAGGTCGCGGCCGTCGTTGAAGCGGTGCTTGAACCCGGCGAAGCGCCGCAGCCCCTCTTCTGGCTCGAACCGTTCCACAAACCGCCGGGGCGACGGCCCCATGGCCGCAAAAACCGTTTCCAGGTTCCGGAGGATGATCTTCACGTTGCCGTAGGCGAGGCACGACGCCACAAGACCCGCGATCTCCCGGTCCTCGGGGGCCGCAAAGCGGTGGCAGAACGAGAGGGGATCGTTTGCCAGGTGCCGGGTCGAGCGCGCGGCGTAGAGGTTGTCGAGGATGGCCTTGATGTCCAACGGAAAGCTCCCGGTCAGGAGTGGATACGGAAAGCCGCTATGGTACACCACGATGGCCGGAAGCGCCAAACGGAAAAAGGGTGTTCACCGGTCCCGGGGGCTCTCCAGGATGAACGTAACCGGCCCGTCGTTCACGAGATGCACCTTCATGTCGGCCTGGAAGATCCCCGTGGCCGTGGGGATGCCGGTTTCCTGCACGAAATCAACGAAACGGTCATAGAGCCGCTTCCCCTCGTCGGGGGGGGCCGCCGTGTCGAATGAGGGGCGCCGCCCCTTGGCGCAGTTTCCCGCCAGGGTGAACTGGGAGACCGCCAGAATCCCCCCGGCCACCTCCCGCACCGACAGGTTCATCTTCCCTGCCTCGTCCTCGAAGATCCGCAGACCTGCGATCTTCTCGGCCAGCCACGCCGCGTCCCGCTCCGCGTCCCCCTTCTCCACCCCGAGAAGGACCAGAATCCCCCTGTCGATGGCCCCCACTGTCCCGCCGTCCACCACAACCCGGGCCTCGCTCACTCGCTGGATAACCGCCTTCATGCCCCGAACACCCTCCTGAGAGCCTCTTGGTAAGCCTTCTCCGCCTCGCTCCCGAAGGGGGTGAAGATCACCCGTTGCAGTTCCGGGTAGCGCTCCAGGGCCGCCTTGGTCTCCTCTAGGGCGATGGCGCACGCCTCATTCAGAGGATAGCCGTAGACCCCGCAACTGATGGCCGGAAACGCGATGGAGGTGAGGCTGGCCCCGTGGGCCACCTCGAAACAGCGCCGGTAGCAGCTCCGGAGCTTTTCCGGCTCTCCCTTGGCCCCCCCGTGCCATATCGGCCCCACCGTGTGGATCACGTGCTTCGCCGGGAGCCGGTACCCCTTCGTCATCTTTGCGTCGCCTGTGGCGCAGCCGTTTAGGGTCCGGCACTCCGCCAGAAGCTCCGGCCCCGCGGCCCGGTGGATGGCGCCGTCCACCCCGCCGCCCCCCAGGAGCGACTCGTTGGCCGCGTTCACAATGGCGTCCACCGTCAGCTTCGTGATATCCCCCGGTATGATCTCGATCTTTTCCCTCATGGCGTTCCCTCCGTGACGATGATATTGCCGGATAATTCTACAGCCTATCCAGGGGACTTTCCACCCCCTTGCCGCCCCGGTTCAGCACATGGGTGTAGATCATGGTCGTCTGCACATCCTTGTGACCCAGCAGTTCCTGCACCGTGCGGATATCGTAGCCCGACTGGAGGAGGTGCGTCGCGAAGGAGTGGCGCAGGGTGTGGGGAGTGGCCGGCTTGGCAAGCCCCGCGTCCCGCACCGCCTGGCGGATGGCCCTCTGTATCCCCTTCTCGTCGGCGTGGTGCCGCCGCGTCACGCCGGTGCGCGGGTCCACCGACAGCTGCTTTGCCGGGAAAACATACTGCCATCCCCACTCCCGGCCGGCATTCGGATACTTATTGCCGAGGGCATGGGGGAGATGGACCTCGCCGAAGCCGGCCCGCAGATCCTCGTCGTGGAGACGCCTGATCCCCGTCAGATGTTCTTGCAGCGGCTCCACAGTCGCCTGGGGGAGCATGGTAATCCGGTCCTTAGCCCCTTTCCCTTCCCGGACGATGATCTCCCGTCGGTCGAAATCCACATCCTTCACCCGCAGGCGCACCGTCTCCATCAGCCGCATGCCGGTGCCGTACATGAGCCGTCCCATCAGCGCGTGGGTTCCCTTCAGGCGGGAAAGGAGCGCCTGCACCTCGCTCACCGTCAGCACCACCGGCAGGCGCTGGGGGCGCTTCGCCTCCTCTACGTCATCCAGCCAGGGGAGCTCGCTCCCGATAACTTCCCGGTAGAGAAAGAGGATCGCAGCCTTTGCCTGATTCTGTGTCGACGCCGAGACGTTGTGCTTCACCGCCAGGTGGGACAGAAACGCCTCCACCTCCTCCTTCCCCATCTCGGCGGGATGGCGCTTGCCATGGAAGAGGATGTAACGCTTCGCCCATTCTGTGTAGGTCTGCTCGGTACGGAGACTGTAATGCTTCAGGCGGATTCTGGTGCGGAGCATGTCAAGGAGGCGGGGTTTCTCCGGTTCGGCGGAGGAAGTGTTTTTGTCTGTTTTGATGGGGTGCATTTTGGCGTCCAGTTATGAGTAGAATTAATTAATTAGCTTGACGTAAGGCCGTCTTATACACCATACTGGCGCAAAATTCCACGCCTTTTAGGGCGTCCAATTAACGTTGGAAATGAATCGGGAGCAAAATACAATGATCATCGATTTTGAACTGCAAAACCGAAGATTTGTTAACAAAATTCAAAAATCTTCTAGTAGCCGAACTTTAATCTTTGGTGGAACTGTAATAGATAAAATTTTGGTTATTGACAAAGGATATTTGTTATCTGGAACAGTTCGCTTACATGAAAATGATAGTTTTGATGAGCCTGCTTCAATTCACTATTTTGAGACCGAGTTAGAAGGAGTTAAGTCGAATAGATTCCAGGTAGAAGCTTGTATCCCACAGGCCACATTTCAACATCTGCTGAGTATTGATGAAGAGCGGATCAAAGTAAATATTTCGTTAGATTTTGGTTTAACAAATCCAAGTTTGCGTTTTTCTATAACAAATCCGTATAGCAACGAAATTGAATGGAACGTTGTTAATAGCAATGTTGAATTAGCCGAATCAATAGGCATAGCAACTTACACTCATCAGTAAGTTTAATGTTTTGAGGCAATACAATGTTCCAACGGGTACTTCCAGGGGACCGTCGCTACGCGCCGACCCCTGAAGCCTGACGTTGGGGTTCAAGAACGAAATGAATAGACCAGAAAGAAAACTAAAAGATAGCATCATAATCGCTACAGCTATTTCCATAGTTGCTTTCATCGGCTACTTCATCTCCGAAATGGTCGGGTTTGATAAAATGAACCCTGCTAAGTCACCAAAGACATTTTATGAGATCATTGATGAATGGCCTCGTCTCATCGGATTTAGCGCTTTCGTCTTCGTTGCGGTTTGGTGGTGGCAAATGTCGCAAAAGGAACCTGACATAGTCATTTGTTGCAACTGTAAAGAAGTACATGAAAAGGAGAAAGTCTCAGATTCAATCTGTCAAAGGTGTGGTGGCAGATTAGAGGAGCTAGAAGGTTATTATGACCGCCATCCTGAGCAGCGGTGAAGTTAGCTCAACTAACATAGCAATGACTCCCAACCCTTACTTCCAGGGGACTGTCGCTATCGCTCCAGCCCCTGAAGCCTAACGTTGGAAAAGTTTCGGAGTAATTGAAAAAAGATGAACCAAATAGACTTAGTCCTGTTTTTCAGGACTGAACAAATACATGAAAAGATACTTGTTGAAAAGGCTCTTGCAGAAGCCGCAATTAACTTTGAGCTTGGCGCTCCTGGCAGCATGACTACTAATGCCATCTTTCAAGAGCGTGGCCCTTGGGATTTTTACACGAACAGTGACCAGTTATATGATGCACAGAAGTTGGTGCAGATGCTCCCGGTTGATAATCTTGTGATATCTCCGCAAGATTCCCTTAAAACAACAAACATTCAAAAGAGTTGGGCATGGTTTGTAATACTAATTTCTGCAGCATTGCTAGCGGTAGTTATTTATTACGCAGCAAATCTGTAAATAGAAGACAGCAATAGTCAGCATTGTTAGCATGATACAGTAAAGCAATTCCAACGGGTACTTCCAGGGGACTGTCGCTATCGCGCCAGCCCCTGAAGCCAGACGTTGGAGGTAATAATGACTATTCAAAAATTTTGTTCTTTGTTTGTTTTGTTTATATGTATTGGTTATGCTGACTGCTCTCTCAGTCACGCATTTGATGACATCTTAGGTGAAGACTTACGTGATAGGATTGTTTTTGCTTTAACGCAAGAAGATTTAGACAAATTCTTAGAAGCTTATTACCTAGAAGGAGCAGACCGAAATGCTGCGACTGAGACAATAAAAGCTTTTTATTCTGAATTAGTTAAAAGGAAGGACGCCAATATTAAAGTTATACCGCTAGACAATGATTACAAACCAGAAGTACTAGCCGGTAATCATAGGTTTAGACCGAATTTAGAAGCAGTTGGATTTTTATCTGTAGAATACACACTAGAAAACGGTGGTTATTACCTTAACAAGCAAATTATTGGAGAAATTAACGGTAGTTATTATGTAGCTGGCATTATTAAAGAAGCACTGCCATCAGAATTATGGAATTTAGCTATTCTGAGTTATAGCGTAGAACTTGACTCGCCTAATCAAATAACTACTCGTAAATACATCACTAAGGACAGTACAATTATAGTTCCGCTCAATGCAGGTTTTAAGGGGTATTGCGAATTCACTTCAAATGGCAATATCCACCGAGTTGAAATCCAAGGTGATGACAAAGCTTCCAATAAATACGATGGCCAACACTTTCAATATTGTGAGGTACACAATTTAACCAACAAAGGTGTAATAAAGCTTACTCTAAAAGAAAATAGTCTAGTAGTTTTTGAACAGAAAAGTGCTGAGCGTAGCCTCGTATTTGTTGCTCCAACTTCTACTTCCAGGGGACCGGGCTATTCGCCCGGCCCCTGAAGCCCAACGTTGGAGTTTCTGGGGGAATAGGTCGTTGGAGAAATAAATGATATTTAATGCTGTTATTGTTCTAATTATTGTGGCTTGGCTATGCATTAATATTTACATGGTATGCATATCTCAATGCCTGACTAACAACATGAAGTATCTTAATAAGATATTCGTTACTGCTATTATTCCTATAGCAATAGCATTTTCATCAAACCAAATTGCAGTATCGATAAAAGAAAAAGAGTTAAAGTCGAAATATATAGAAATGGCTTTAGATGTACTGAAAACGCCTCCAAGCGAAAACAGAAAAAACATGAGGCAGTGGGCTATTCAAGTGATAAACAAATATTCAGAGATACCTTTAAGCGAAGAGGCAAAAGCAGAATTGATGAAGGAGAACGTGTTAACTGTGATTCAATCAAGTGTTACGGTACAGGACACTGTAATACGGAAACAATAGCAGTTCCAACTGGTACTTCCAGGGGACCGGCTCTTCGCGCCGGCCCCTGAAGCCTGACGTTGGGGATCACATGTAAAAAGGAGATGTTTGATGGCCAATCTTCGATTTTCAGCTTCGCAAGGCAAATTGACCGTCACTGATTCACGCGGAACATACACAGTTAATGCTACAAGCGGAAGAGGTAATTGCCTTAATAATCCTGCCTGCCAACCAAGAGAAAACGTAGGCCCACTCCCCAGCGGCCAATACTTTATATTCCGTCGTGAAATCAACAATCCCAACGCTCTTGGTGACCTTGCTCGAAATATCTTCACTGGTGATTGGGGTGACTGGAGAGCGCCAATCCGCACATCTTCGTGGTCGGCACCCTATGGCCGCAAAGGTTTTTTTCTGCATGGCGGTACCAGCCCAGGCTCTGCTGGCTGCATCGATATAGGAGGCGGCGTTTTCGGAAATTCGACTACTGACAGGGTCCTTAAGTCCATAAAGGAAGTTGAGGTAAGCACCCTATGGGTAGACTAAATCCGATAGCGTCAGGTGTAATAATTGTCTTGGTTATTGCCGTTATTGAATTTGTCGGACAGAAAGCCGATAACATTTTCGCTAGGTCAACACCGGAAGCAACCATAATTGTCACCTTATTATCAATATTTATAATCTCAATATGGGCCAAGGCAAACACTACAACTATATTAACCGTTGCATTGGGAAGTATTGCGTATGGAGTTATAGCCTACACCTTGCACCTTGAGTTCTACTATCATGATTATCCAGAATTGTTCTCCGGCTTTATAATTATTTTACTGATAAGAACACTATTATATATAATTCCGGTCATTGCTGGTTATTACACAGTAGCTTTTATCAACAAGAAACAAGTCAATAATAATGGTTCCAACTGATACTTCCAGGGGCCCGTCGCTATCGCGCCGGCCCCTGAAACCTGACGTTGGATAATCAATAAGCAGGGAAGTGATCAGATGTGAATTCCTGATTTCGTACACTGCCTCGCAGTGAAATTATTTTTAGGAGATATCATGAAGAAGACAATGCTTGTATTGAGCCTACTTGCCACCACTGCGACAACTTCCGCACATGCAAGCCCAATTACTCTCACTGGTGACGAAATTGATGCAGCAATGATTCGCACGGTTGATTCTGGGTATGGGCTTGGCAGAATCAATGGATACGGACTTGATTCACCGTTTGTTGTTCAAGATGGCAACTCCGATGAGAAGCAATACAGTTCACTATTTAAGCTGAATGTCGATGGAGGTGGCTTTTCTGTAAAGTTTTTGTACTCTGCTGGTTGGCAAGAGGGTGTCGTGCTTAGGCTTAGCGACCTTGACTTTGCACCAACGGGAAGTTTTTTGTCATCTCTTGCGATCGACACAAACCTTGTTGGCTATACCTTGTCGGTCGGTCCTGATTCAATTGATATTGGGTTGGGAGAAACGCATTTTACTAACAACACCTATTTCGACGGAACATTCAATGTTTCTTCTCCTGAATCTGTCTCGGCGGTTCCTGAACCTGCATCTATCTCCCTTATTGCCTTGGGTCTTGTTGGAGTCATTGCCATGAGGAAAAGATCACGTTACACGAACAAATCCATGTGTAATAGTTACCAATTTGACAATAATTAGTCGTCCCTGAAAAAGTATAACCAACTGATGTTATTGATATAATTTGCAATTATTGTGTGGTAAAATCGCCAGAAATTGAATCAACACACTCAAAATCTGGTGATTCCATGAAACCAAAATCAAGCGCCACTGGCCAAGAAGATCTGTTCCGCTCCCGGCTTGATCAGATCCTTAACCGCCGACACCCCCTGTTCCGTCTTGCGAACACCATCGACTGGTCGGTCTTTGACAAAGAGTTCGGTTCCCTCTACGTCGCCAAAATCGGACGGCCGGGACTGCCGATTCGGCTGCTGGTGGGTCTGCACTACCTCAAGCATGCCTACAACGTGAGTGACGAGACGGCGGTGGCCCAATTCATCGAGAATGGTTATTGGCAGTACTTCTGCGGCTTCGAGCACTTCCAGCACGAGTTGTCACTGGTAATGCAATAATGGCCCAAAAGCGGGAATGAAAAGTGTACCACCCTGGGACCTATGGTATCCCTCTCT
>NZ_JAHCZI010000040.1 GCF_018501225.1 Geobacter hydrogenophilus
CAACAGTTGAGATGAAACTGTATAACACTCGGGTGCTGCTGTTTCCGCTACGCTCCACAGCAGACCCTCAAGCCGTTGGGCGAGGAAAATTTTGATGCCACCAGAGATTCCAAATCCAAATGATCCAATAACACCACGGATAGTGAAGTGGCTCGTCTTCCCGATAATCGTGGGCGTTCTAATCTCGATGGCTTTTGACCTGCAAATTAATCAGTGGAAATGCAGCAGAGAAGCCAAAAGGCAAGGATACCTTGAAGGAGAGTATTATCCCTGAAGTGGCCCCGGAAAATGAGACAGGTGTATAAGCAACGGACCGGCACATGAAAGGAGACGGTTCGATGCACGGAA
>NZ_JAHCZI010000041.1 GCF_018501225.1 Geobacter hydrogenophilus
CTGATATGGAACCATGCTCACCGCAGTTGGTGCTGCAGCTGGACTCGCTGTATCTTCCCGAAGCCGCTTTCTTGAACGCGGTGACACGAGGCATCGCCCCGCCCTTGCCATCGCCCGAGTAGCGGGCCGGCAACCCGGCAGTGGCCGTCCCGATGAGTCGCGACACCTTGCCGCCGTGGGGCACCCGGATATGGCAGTCGATACATTTGACACTGTCATGGTCACCGGTGGTGTGAACCTCGCCCGCGCCGGAGAAATTGTGGCAGTTCCAGCAGAACGACATGGAGTTGTTTCTCATTGACTGGAAGGTGCCGGTGGTTACCCCCGCCACGGT
>NZ_JAHCZI010000042.1 GCF_018501225.1 Geobacter hydrogenophilus
TCAAACGGCCGCACACTGGTCCCGAGATGGTAGATGTGTCCGCGACCGCCGTTCCCGAACCACTGGGAGGTGTAGCCCCCATTGAGGGCAATCATGTCGTTGATGGTGTAGTCGGCGCGGAATACGGCCTCCTGGTAGCGATCAACGGCGAAGACAGAATAGATCGACGTAGTATCGAAAGTCGGATAGCTCTGATACCACTCGCCGGTGAAGACCAGATTGCTCAGCGGGTAGTACTTCACCCCGGCAAGCACTTCGTTGAATGTTTCCGAAACCAGATCGAATCTTGTGTTGCC
>NZ_JAHCZI010000043.1 GCF_018501225.1 Geobacter hydrogenophilus
GGGGTGAAGGTGACCGACAGGGTCTGGCTCCCGGCGTTCAGCACCGTCCCCAGGGCCGGTGAATAGGTGAAGGTTCCGGCCACGGTGCCAGCGGATGCGTTCAGTTGCGTGGCGCTGAGCGCGGTCCCGTAGGTGATCGCTGCAGGCGCTGTCCAGGTGATGGTCGGCACCTGCTTGGCAACAACCGGAAGGCCCACGCTTGCCGTGGCGCCGTTGTAGTTCGTGGTGTCAGTCGGGGCAAAGGAGGCGGACAGCGTCTGGGTCCC
>NZ_JAHCZI010000044.1 GCF_018501225.1 Geobacter hydrogenophilus
AAGATGGTCTACTGCACCGCCTGCCACACCAGCACCAACGCCACGGTGGTCAAGGTCATCAACGACGGCATGGCCGGTATCCAGCAGAGCTGCAACGCCTGCCACACGGTAACCGGCAACAACCTGCCTCCAACCGCCAACGCCGGCGCCGACAAAGTCGTCACCGTCAATCAGGCGGTTACCTTTACCGGCACCGGCACCGATCCCGACGGCACCATCGCCTCCTACGCCTGGAACTTCGGCGACGGCACCACCGGCAGCGG
>NZ_JAHCZI010000045.1 GCF_018501225.1 Geobacter hydrogenophilus
CTCCTACTGCCATAAAGTCAACCTGGTCACCCAGCACGGTGGCTTTGCCGCCACCGTCTGCCAGACCTGCCACGACATCCCGGCAACCGACGGCATGGCAACCGCCGTGAAGGACACCATCGCCGCCGGGGTAGCCGGCCAGCAGTACGCCTGCTCCAACTGCCACGGATCGCAGTCTCACGCCGAGAAACATCCCGGCTACGCGGCAAACTACTCCACATACAACGGGGTTGCGCCGGGCTATGG
>NZ_JAHCZI010000046.1 GCF_018501225.1 Geobacter hydrogenophilus
TGGCAGTTCCAGCAGAACGACATGGAGTTGTTTCTCATTGACTGGAAGGTGCCGGTGGTTACCCCCGCCACGGTGTAAGGCCATGCCTTGTTGGTCCCCTTCAGGGACCAGGTGATTCCCGCTCCCTGAATACCGGTATCGACAAAGTCGTGGCAGTCGCCGCAGGTCATCAGCTGGTTACCCACGTTCGTCCACGGGGCCTTCATTTCACTTGTTGTCAGTGCCCGCGGGGCGAGG
>NZ_JAHCZI010000047.1 GCF_018501225.1 Geobacter hydrogenophilus
AGGCGGACAGCGTCTGGGTCCCGACCGTGTTCAGCACCGTCCCGGAAGCCGGGGTGTAGGTGAAGGTACCGGCAACGCTGGCGGTGGCATTCAACTGGGTGCTGCTGAGAGTGCTGCCGACATAGACGGCGCTTGGCGCTGCCCATGTGATGGTCGGAGTGGCTTTGTTCACCGTGAGGGTGACGCTCTTGGTGGCCGTGGTGTAGGTGGCGGCGTCAGTCGG
>NZ_JAHCZI010000048.1 GCF_018501225.1 Geobacter hydrogenophilus
AGGCTGCTCGAGGTGGTGGTGACACGGAATTTCATCCAGCCGTAGCCGTTCATCCGCTGGGCGATGGAGGTGACGTCGATGTCCTTCCATCCGGTGCTGCTCGTGCTGAGGCTCGCGTAATAGCCGGTGTTCACCGAGGTTCCGTTGGACTGGTACGGGTAGATCCGCAGGGTCCGCGAGGAGCTGATGGAGGAGACGTACACCCGCAGCACCACCTT
>NZ_JAHCZI010000049.1 GCF_018501225.1 Geobacter hydrogenophilus
GGAACGGCGGTCGCGGACACATCTACCATCTCGGGACCAGTGTGCGGCCGTTTGAGCCGCTGCAAATCAATGTCGAGCTCGACAACAACCAGGGGTATAACGGCAAGACCAACGGAGTTCTTGTCGATGCATTCTACGACGTGACAAAGAGCCTCCAGGTAGCCGGCGGCCTCGGCTATGACGTGTACAAGCGCGATGTCATGGACAA
>NZ_JAHCZI010000004.1 GCF_018501225.1 Geobacter hydrogenophilus
AGAGAGGGATACCATAGGTCCCAGGGTGGTACACTTTTCATTCCCGCTTTTGGGCCATTATTGCATTACCAGTGACACCAGACAGTGCCGTACTCAAAAATGCCATCGGCAACAATGGTCTGGTCCGGATTCTGCGCAATCCTCCAACCGCCGTCGGCGCTGCCGGTCACGGCAACGATATCACCAACCTCCGCTTCAGCAGGCAGGGTGATCACAGCCGCTTCAACCGCGTTGAAGGCGATATATCCGGTGTTGGGAACGGCCTGCTGGGCAGTCCCGTCCACAACTACCCAAGGGATGTTGATCGGGCTGGCGCCCAGCAGCGGCGACTCGGTTTCGCTCTGGGGATCATTATCCTTATCCGTCCCGCAGCCGGACAACAGCAAGACAACCATCACGGCACCAATTCCCACCATACGCAACAGCAGTCGCATCAGCATGGTCTCTCTCCCTTTGTGGTTTTGGTAAACCAGCAGTGCCTGGCTGTGATAACCAGGATTCTTGGGGAATATAATCGACTTAAGAACTGCTAATTCAAATGCAAGAACTGGCCCAATCCCGTATACAAACTTAATGAGCTAACGGCTTGCAGGATATCGTTCATCGAGGTGAGCTGACTTATCGTTAAAAGGATTCGTCCCATATTCTCGGAAAACAGCAAAAGGCGGCCATTTGGCCGCCTTTTTTATCAAGTATGCCCCGGAATTGCCCATGTAGTTCCCGGCAGAAGAAATTGTAGTTGTATTTCTGATCTGGTTATATATTATCTAGAATTGTAAAGATGTTATAACGAATTTGTGTATTTAGCAAAAAGGTCTAGTGAAGATGACGCAACCCACTTTTGTAGATATTCCGCTCAAACTTCCGCTTTTGTCGTTCGACTCTCCGCTCACGGATGTGATCATGGAATTGGAGCATCTGCGGCGACTGACCTTGAGTGGCGACACGCCAGCACCCGTATTTTACCAGTTGAAGCAGATCTTCCACCTGCTGGAAAGCCTCGGATCTGCCAGAATTGAGGGGAATCACACCACTCTGGCGGATTACATCGAAGCCAAAATTGCTGCCGAAGCGCCGCACGGCGAGCAGATCCGTGAAATAGAGAACATCGAGCGGGCCATGTCGTTTCTCGAAGAAGCCGTTGCCAAGGGGAGCCCCATTACCCATCAGTTCATTCGCGAGTTGCACGTCCTTACCGTTCAGGGCTTGGACCGTGAAGGGGACCGGACTCCCGGCGCATACAGGACCGGGTCAGTTGCCATTACCGGCGCGACTCATCTGCCGCCCGACGCTGTACGGGTACCAGACTACATGGAAGAATTGGTGGCGTTCATCAACCGTGACGACCCGCCCAAATACGATCTGCTGAAAGCGGCCCTTGCACACCACCGGTTTGCCTGGATTCACCCTTTCAGCAACGGCAACGGCCGGGTCGTACGCCTGCTCACCTATGCGCTGTTGATCAAATACGGCTTCAACGTGCTTGCAGGCGGACGCGTGCTTAATCCAACGGCCGTGTTCTGCAACGACCGGGAACGGTATTACGCCATGCTGTCGCTGGCCGACGGCGGGACTGACGACGGGATAGCCCAATGGTGCCTGTATGTGCTGGCGGGGATCAGGGACGAACTGGCAAAGGTGGACCAGCTGACCCGCTATGCAGTTCTCAAGGAACGGATTCTCTTCCCGGCTCTTGACTATAGCCGGACGCGCGGCCTGATCACCCGGACAGAAGAGATGGTGCTGCGCCGTGCCGCCGGGCTCGGCATGTTCAAGGCAAGTGATTTTGCGGAACTGTTTCCAGACCTTACCGAACGGCAACGAACCTATCAAATGAAGAAACTCGTCGACGCCCAAATGCTCCAGCCGGTCCGGCCCAACGCCCGGGTCTATACGATCAACTTCGTCAACAACGCCCTGATCCGGGCGGTCATGCGGATACTTGTCAGAGAAGGATTTGTGCCGGAACTGGATTGATGGAAATTGTGAACTGAAACACAAACGGCGGTGTATAGCCGCTTGTTATAATTAGGTATGCTATCCCCGGAACGCCCCCCATGATCGTGGAACCGGAGATCGGCGACTACGTCGTCATCGGCGGCACCGGCGCCTACTCCGAGAGCATGTCGCCGGAAAACTACAACTCCCACCGCAAGCCGGGGGCCGTCATGAAGACCAAAAACGGCGAGCTGGTGCTGATCCGGAAGAAGCAGGTACGGGAGCAGCTGACCCAGAACGAGCTGGACGTGAAGCTATAGTCCACCACCACATACGCTCCGGTAACAGCAAAGGCGGCCATTTGGCCGCCTTTTGAATTAAGTGTGCCATCCCCGAATTTCGTCCCCATCGTGGAAGACTTCCCCCGACTATGCCTAACTACCAAGACGGGGTCACATGAAAAATATTACAAACGTGGCTATTAATTCCTTTATCAGTCTGGCGCACCAAGTGAGACAAGAAGGCCTCTACCTCTATTAAACCTTTTGAAGTCAATCTTATTTTCCCAGATGGAGATTGTGTCCAAGGAAAAGCAGGAATCGAAAAGCCATGTGCAAAGCTGTGTCTTACTTTGAGAATTTGATTTAATCTTTCTTGCACGTGTACCGTTGCCATCCCTTTCGAAGGCCAAACCCAATCATTGATGGGATCGTACCCAGTATGTATCACAAGAAAATTACGAGAATTTTCCCAATTAGGTGTATTGAATTTCTTTAGTGCAACATCTGTAAGGTTTAAGAGTAAATTATGAACATGGTGATACTTTGTTAAGAGCGGATCCGTAGTAACACTGAAAAATTCTTTCACCAAATTATTGATATAAGCATCCCATGCCGCAACACTAGCAGCTAATGAGGCATGATAAAACGTTTGAGCGTTTGACTTAGAAGTAGAAGGTGATTGCCTTAATAACCTTGCCAACCCAATCTGGTAATTATATTTTAAAGCGGCGGACGATGGCATTAGAGACTATCAACAAGCTTGCCCAAAGAGGTTCTGTATTTATCTAATGGTTCCTGATTAATCTGAATTCGCTCTCCTATTAGCTTGTGTGGACCAGCTTTAAGTTTATGCAAAGAAGTCCCAGTCAAAGCTGATACAATACAGGCACTATGATAATCAGGAACTTCAATAAATTTTTTACTAGGAGCTTCCTTGGGTGAAGAAAAGAAGCTTCTGTGTTTTTCATAGATATCTTCCATAGTTTGTTTTATTGCTTTACTAACCGCTTTAAAGGCTTTACTGGCAGAACCCTCATAAAAAGTTACTCTATTGTTAACAAAAGTATGGAACTTAGGTATATCAACACCATCTTCTTTTGCTCTTTTAGAAAAATTTATTCTTGCATAAGTAGCAGTATGCGGGTCTCCTACTCCATAGAGAAGTGCAACTACATTTTCAATAGCACGTCGTGAGCTGTCATCTGCAGTAAATGGCACAACAAGATAATCAGAAGCGGCTATTGCAAGTTGGGTATAAACTGCAAAGCTTGGATTACAATCCAAAATAAAAAGCGTGTCTCTCTCACCACTTACCGTTTTAAGAGAAACTGTCAAATCCTTTACCCATGAAATAACCTGCTTCCAAGCATCCAGAGGTACTGCAAGCTGCGATGTCTGCCGAATTGCTTCGGCTAATATTTCAAGTAGATTATCGCCACAAATAAGTTTTAGATTTGATGGAATATTCTGGTTAAAATCATTTGGTGTTGTTACAAATGGTGTTACATCATCAATCATCTTGAACGGAGAACTCAATCTCGCCTCAAGATATCCAGCTATTGTAGCCCTAGGTTTTTTTTGAATCATAGTATTTAGGGCATTTGGACTTGTGAGGTAACCTCCAAGCAGAGTTTCTGAGCAATTTGCCTGAGGACATAAGTCGACAACATAAACGTCTGTGTCAGGATGTTTATGCGCATACTCAGAAGCAGCAACAAAGCATAGATAACTTTTTCCGACCCCACCTTTGTTGTTCCAAAATGAATAAGAGGCCATACCCCCTCCCGCTGTTTCTGATAAACGTTCTCGTCAATCGCAAAAGGCGGTCCTTTCGACCGCCTTTTGTCCATGGGCTACTTCAGATTCTTCTTTATCCTCTCCACAGCCTCAATCACATTCTCGCGATGGCCGAAGGCCGACAATCTAAAGAACCCTTCGCCGCTGGGGCCGAAGCCCGACCCCGGCGTCCCGACCACGTTGCACTCTTTCAGCAGTTTGTCGAAGAAGTCCCAGGAGCTCATGCCGCCGGGGGTCTTGAGCCAGATGTAGGGGGCGTTGACGCCGCCGTAGCAGGTGACGCCAGCGGTAGCCAGGCCCTCGCGGATGATCCGGGCGTTCTCCATGTAGTAGTCGATGATCTCCTTGTTCTGCTTCCACCCCTCGTCGGAGTAAACGGCGGCGGCAGCCTTCTGCACCGGGTAGGAGGCGCCGTTGAACTTGGTGGTGGTGCGGCGCAGCCAGAGCTTGTTGAAGCTGTACCGCTCGCCCGTCGCGGTGGTCCCCATGACCTCTTCCGGCACGACCACGAGGCCGCAGCGGACGCCGGTGAAGCCGGCGGTCTTGGAGAAGGAGCGGAACTCGATGGCGCACTTCTTGGCCCCTTCGATCTCGTAGATGGAGTGGGGGATTGCGGGATCGGTGATGAAGGCCTCGTAGGCGGCGTCGAAGAAGATGACGGCGTCGTTGGCGTTGGCGTAGTCCACCCACTTCTTCAGCTCGGCCTTTGTGGCAACAGTGCCGGTGGGGTTATTGGGGAAGCAGAGGTAGATGATGTCCACCTTCTCCGTGGGGAGCGACGGGATGAAGCCGTTGGCCTCGTTGCAGGGCATGTAGACGATCCCTTTGTAGTACCCCTTCTCGTCGGCATCGCCGGTGCGGCCGATCATGACGTTGGTGTCGTTGTAGACCGGGTAGACCGGGTCGCCGATGGCAACGACGTTGTCCAGAGCGAAGATATCGAGGATGTTGGCGCAGTCGCACTTGGAGCCGTCGGAGATGAACATCTCCTCGGTTTTGAGGTCAACGCCCAGGGGCTTGTAGGACTTCTCGATGATGGCGTTGATGAGCCAGTCATACCCCTGCTCCGGACCGTAGCCGGCGAAGTTGTCGATGGTGGCCAGATCGTCCACGGCCTCGTGAAACGCCTTGATGATGGCCGGGGCCAGGGGGCGGGTCACGTCGCCGATGCCGAGGCGAATGACCTTGGCATCGGGGTTAGCGGCGGAGAACTCCCGCACGCGGCGGCCGATCTCGGGGAAGAGGTAGCCGGCCTTGAGTTTCCGGTAGTTGTCGTTGATTTTTGCCATCTTCAGTAATTCCTCCAGATTCGTTTTTGTATAAAGGAAATGCCGCATGGAGCGGCAAATCGGGTTCAGGATTTTCGGTTTAACCTGCGGGATGTCGATTTTTAGCCAAGGTCAAGGCGTCAAGGAAGAGCACGGAGACGTAGCCGCGTAACGTTGCACACGCGATGACGCAGACAACGCCGAGATTGGCAAAAAGCGGCATTCCTCCTACCGAAGGCCCAAGACGTCCTGCATGTCGTACAGCCCCGGCGCCTTGCCCACCACCCACTGGGCGGCGCGGACGGAGCCGCGGGAGAACATGTCGCGGGTCATGGCACGGTGGCTGATCTCGATCCGCTCCCCCATGCCAATGAAGTAGACGGTGTGCTCGCCGACGATGTCGCCGCCCCGCACGGTCTGCATGCCGATCTCTTCTTTCGTCCGTTCGCCGCAGATCCCCTCGCGGTGGTAGTTGGCCACCTTGTTGTAGTCGCGGCCCAGGGCCTCGGCCACCACCTCCCCCATGCGGACGGCGGTGCCGGAGGGAGCGTCCTTCTTCTTGTTGTGGTGCAGTTCCACGATCTCCACGTCGAAGTCATCCCCCAAGGTCTTGGCCACATCCTTGAGGATCTTGAAGCAGACGTTGACCCCGACGCTCATGTTGGGGGCCAGCACCGCCGGGATATCCTTCGCAAGCTCGGCGGCCAGGGCCCGCTCCTCGGGGGTGAATCCGGTGGAGCCGATGACGATCGCCTTTTTCTTGAGGGCGCAGACCTCCAGATTCTTCAAGGAGACCTTGGGGGTGGTGAAGTCGATGAGGACGTCGCACCCTTCCACCACGGCGTTGAGATCGTCGGAGATGGCCACGCCCAGGGCGCCGCACCCGGCGATGAGGCCGGCATCCTGTCCCACCAGCTCGTGGCCCGGACGCTCCAGGGCGCCGGAGACGGTGCAGCCCGCCTCCCTGGCGGCAACGATGATCCTCTGGCCCATGCGGCCGGCGGCGCCGCAGACAGCGATTTTAGTCATGGGAAAACCCCTTTTTCACCACGGAGACACAGAGACACGGAGGTTTTCTCCTGCATTTCTCTGTGTCTCCGTGTCTCTGTGGTAGGTTTTGAATTTAAATCAGCTTGTATTCCTTCATGATAGTGGCCAGCTTCTCCTTGTTGGCCGCACCCATGGGGCACAACGGCAGCCGAACCTCGTCGGAGCACTTGCCCATGAGGCCCAGGGCGGTCTTCACCGGGATCGGGTTCGACTCGATAAACATGGCGTTGCCGATCTTGAGTGTGTGGAGGTGGAGCTGGCGGGCCTTTTCAAGGTCACCCGCGTAGAAGGCATCGGTCAGATCGGCCACGGCCTTGGGCATGATGTTGGCCAGCACCGAGATGACCCCCTTGGCGCCGCACGCCATCATGGGGAAGGTGATGAAGTCGTCACCGCAGAGGACGTCGATGTTGTCGCCGCAGAGGGCCAGGATCTCCGAGGCCTGCTGGAGCGAGCCGGTGGCCTCCTTGATAGCGACGATGTTCTTGTTCGGTGCCAGCCGTGCCACGGTCTCGGGGAGCATGTTGACCCCGGTGCGCCCCGGCACGTTGTAGAGAATCTGGGGAATCGCCACGGCGTCGGCAATGGCGGTGTAGTGGCGGACAAGACCCTCCTGGGTCGGCTTGTTGTAGTACGGGGTGACGAGGAGCACGCCGTCGGCCCCGGCCTCCTTGGCTTTCTGGGAGAGTTCGATGGCCTCCTGGGTGGAGTTGGAGCCGGTGCCAGCGATGACCGGAACCCGCTTGTTGACTTGGTTGATGACAGTCTTCACCACGTCCATGTGCTCGTCATAGTCCAGCGTCGACGCTTCGCCGGTGGTGCCGCAGGGGACGATGGCGTCGGTGCCGTTGGCGATCTGAAACTCAACGAGTTCCCGGAGCTTCTCGAAATCCACAGCGCCGTTATTGAACGGGGTGACGATGGCGACAATGCTTCCCTTAAACATGTGAAACCTCCGTTGTAGGGGCGATCCTTGTGATCGCCCGTTTTGCAAAGAATCTGTCAAATAATCCTTAGCTTCCTCTATGTATAAAAAGGTGTTTCATCGTCGCAGCGTAAATAAAAGTGCGTATTTTTACCACGGAAGGCGGAAAAAGTCAAAAACTTAGAGGTTTAAGGGCGCATCAAGAGCCAACGGATATGAACTCCCGTTAGGTTATTCCGGCTCTGCCAGCTTTCCCTGCGCTTCGTTGGAAACAGCCCCCTCCACGAGCTGACCGTCCACCTCTACGACAGCCCGCACCGTGTAGACGTAGGTGGCGCCTCGCTCCAGACGTAGGTCTTCGTACTGCCGGTCGCTGACCGGCGCCGGAGTAAGGAGGACGAGGGTCCCGACATCGTTGCCGCGCCGGCGATAGACGTAGGCGCCAGCGACCTTGCCGGCGGAAACAGGGGGGATTTCCCACTGGAGGAGCACCCCCGTGGCGCTGGCCGTGGCGGCAAGGCGTGGAGCCGGCGGGGCCGCAACCTTGGTAAGGCGTGCCCGGTTGGAGGCGCTGCTTTCGGTGCCGTCCTTCTTGAAGGAGATCACCTTGTACTGGTAGGTCACGCCATTGGTCACGTCCCCGTCGGCCAGGACGTAGCGGTTGTTGAAGAACCGCACGTCCTGCAGATAGTCGAGGTCAACGGTCTTGATGAGGGTGTAGGCGGTGGGGCACTCCTCGCAGTCCTGCCCCGACGGAAGCACCGGACGGCGATAGACCCTGAAGCCGGCCAGATCCTTCACCGGCCGCCCCCCCTCGTCCTTTGAGGGTGCGGGCCAGGAGACATAGAATGAGCCCTCCTTCTGCTCCACCGACAGGGCGCTGACCGGGGCCGGCACGAAGCTTTCGGGGGGGACCAGCGGACCCTTCTTGCCGCAGGCGGTGAGAAGGAGAAACCCGATCAGAACGAGATATCTGACTTTCATCGTCCCGCCTTGACCCGCTCGATCTCCCCCTTCACCCGCTCCAGGGCGGTGCCGCCGGTGGCGGCCCGGGCGTTGACCGATGCCTCCAGGGTGATGCAGTCGAAGATGTCCTCGCCGATTTTGTCCGAGAACCCCTTCCACTCCTCAAGGGTCAGGTCGGGGAGATCCTTGCCGTTGGCGATGCAGTAGGCCACGGTCTTCCCCACCACCTCGTGGGCGTCGCGGAACGGCATCCCCTTCCGGACCAGGTAGTCGGCCACATCGGTGGCGGTTGAGAACCCCTTGGCCGCCGCTGTCCGCATGTTGCCGGTGTTGATCCGCATCTCCCGCACCATGTCGGCAAAGATCTTGAGGCTCCCCTTCACGGTGTCTATGGTATCGAAAAGGGGCTCCTTGTCCTCCTGCATGTCCTTGTTGTAGGCCAGGGGCAAAGCCTTCATGACCGTGAGGAGCGCCATGAGGTTGCCGTAGACCCTGCCGGTTTTGCCCCGGACCAGCTCCGGTACGTCGGGGTTCTTCTTCTGGGGCATGATGGAGGAGCCGGTGCAGAAGGAATCGGTCAGCTCCACGAACTTGAACTCGCTGGTGGACCAGAGGATCAGCTCCTCGGAAAAGCGTGAGAGGTGCATCATGAGGATCGACGAGGCGGCCATGAACTCCAGGGCAAAGTCCCGGTCCGACACCGAGTCGAGGGAGTTGCGGGTCACCTGGGGGAAATCCAGGAGCTCGGCCACATGCTCCCGGTCGATGGGGAAGGTGGTCCCGGCCAGGGCACCGGCCCCCAGGGGAAGGACGTTCATGCGCCGGAGGCAGTCCTCCATCCGCCCCTTGTCCCGGGTGAACATCTCCACGTAGGCCATCATGTGGTGGGAGAAGAGAATCGGCTGGGCGGTCTGGAGATGGGTGTATCCCGGCATGATGACGCCGAGGTTGGTTTCCGCCTGATAGATGAGGGAATCCACGAGCAGGTCCAGGTAGGCGGATATCTCCACGATCTCGTCCCGGAGGTAGAGGCGGATGTCGACGGCCACCTGGTCGTTGCGGGAACGGCCGGTGTGGAGCCGCTTGCCGGCCTCGCCGATCTTCTCCGTGAGGCGCGCCTCGATGTTCATGTGGATGTCTTCCAGGCCCACGGAGAAGTCGAAGTTCCCCTCCTCGATCCGGGCGAGAATCCCCTGGAGACCGTGCACGATCTTCTCCACCTCGGCCATGGGGAGGATCCCCTGCTTGCCGAGCATGCGGGCATGGGCGATGGAGCCCCGGATGTCCTGGTGATAGAGCCGCTTGTCGAAGTCGATGGAGGCGGTGAACTCCTCGACGAAGGTATCGGTCGGCTCGGAAAAGCGGCCTCCCCAGAGTTTTTCGTGTGCCATGCTTGTCTCCTGGTGTGTTTGTTTACGATTCCTGACCGATTTCGAATCCCGCCACCATCTCATCCCCGGTCACCTTCACCCAGCCGCCGTCCCGTGACCAGCGCAAGATAGTGTGTACCTTGAGGGGGACCCGCGTGGTGCGGGGATCAATCTCATGGTGGAGCGGCAGGTTGAAGTAGTAGAGCCGGGTTCCCGTACCGAACCGAAGCCGGCAGACCGGTGCGCCGTCGAAATCGTCGGTTGCGAACTCCGAAAGCTGCACCGAAGCCAGGCGGTGGGTCCGGTTGATGACCACGGACGAGGCGCCGAATCCCTGCTCCTCGGGTGCATCCTCGATCCGCGTCTCGTCGGAACTGTTGCCAAAGACCGTGACCGTCTCCCGCACCCCCGGCGTATCCTCCAGGTACTCGCCGTAGAAGCCCGAGAGGACGTCGCGGTAGGCCCGGTGTTCCGGCTTCGGGTTGCACTGGACCACGAAGATGGTGTCCAGGGCCTGGCGGGTGGTGAAGTAGAGCTGGTTCGCGTGGTCGATGATCTGCCGGATGTTGGAGCTGTAAAGGTCCCGGTAGAGGTAGTCGAGGCAGATCAGGACCATGAAGTTGAAGCAGGAGGGGCGGCTCCGGAAGAGGTAGAAGTGGCGCCCCCGGTAGAGATCGTGGAACTTGTCCAGGAACTCCTCACCGTGGAAGGGGTGGCTCTTGGCCTCCAGGAAAACCCGGAGCTTTCCGTTCGCCTCCTTCACTGCCACGCAGCACCAGTTCACCGGCATTTCCAGCACGTCGCCCGAGTCGATGTCCCGGTCCACCAGCTCAATGGCCTCGGCATTGTCCTCCCGGAACCGCTCCAGCATCTCCCGGTAGGCCTTGAGGCTCACGTGCTCCACCCCGAACATGGTGACGGTGTTGGGGCGGAAGCGCCCGTCGATGAGGGAGAGCATCTCGTCGAAACGGGCAACAGGGACGTGGGTCTCGGGAAAGAGGAGGAAGTGGAGCTTCTTCAGGTTCCCCTCCCCGGCCGCCACCAGGTCGAGGGTCGAACGGACCATCTCCCACTGGCGGTCCGGCTCCACGATGGCGAAACCCTTCTCGGCCCGCCGCAGCCGGTTCGGCACCTGGGCGATCATGCAGTGGAGGTGGTGCCCCAGGGAGTATTCGAGATTCACCTTTTTGTCGATGATCTGGACCATTGGCGGCTTCCGTCGGGGAGCTTGACTTCCTTTGCCTGACGATAAAGGGCGCAGCAAGCACCGCCCCTACGTCACATTTCGCAGCTGCAGAGTTCCGGAAAAAGCTTGCCGAGGATGAAGCGGGTCCCCTGGGGCATCCTGTAGATTCCCAGCTCGCTGCGGGGAACCCAGCGGGCCTCCTCCACCTCGTCGAGGTTGTGGGCGATGTCGCAGTAAAGGGGACGGCAGAGGTAGTAGAGGATGATGAAGTGGTAGTTGTCATCCCCCGGCGTCACATGTTCGAAGACGTCGACAAGGCGATCCACCTCCACCTGGAGCCCCACCTCCTCCATCACCTCCCGCTGAAGCGCCGCGATGATCGGCTCCCCCAGGTCGATCTTCCCCCCCGGCATGACCCATTCGCCCTTGAAGGGGTCCACGTTCCGCTTGGTGAGGAGCACCTGGTTCTCATCGTCCACGATGACCGCCACGACGGAGGTGACGATGTGGTCTTTCTTGAATGTCTTATCGGCCATGGGATATGCAAAGGGACACGGCGGACCGTGTCCCTGCTGATCTTCCTGAAAACGCGATTTTTTCGCAAGGTCAAGGCGCTCAAGGAACTGTGCGGAGGCGTACTGGGCGTACGCCGCACAAGCAGTTTCGCAGGGCAACGCAGAGATTGCGGAAAAGGCGCGTTTTCTACTTTTTGCCCTGCATGAGCGCCCTGATCCGCAGCCGCAGGGAGTTGATCTTGATGAAGCCGGTGGCGTCGGCCTGGTTGAAGACCTGATCCTTCTCGAAGGTGGCGAAGTCAAGGTTGAAGAGGGAGTTGGTCTCGGACTTCCGCCCCACGGTCCGGCAGTGCCCCTTATAGAGCTTCACCCGGGCAACGCCGTTCACGCACTTCTGGGAGTCGTCGATAAGGGTCTGGAGCATCTCCCGCTCGGGGGAGAACCAGTAGCCGGAATAGACCTGGCGGGCGTACTCGGGGATGAGGGAGTCGCGGATCCGCATCACTTCACGGTCCATGGTGATCTGCTCCACGGCCGAGTGGGCTTCGCGGAGGATGGTGCCGCCGGGGGTTTCGTACACGCCCCGGGACTTCATCCCCACGGAGCGGTTCTCCAGGAGATCGACCCGGCCGATGCCGTGCTCGCCACCGATGTAGTTCAGGTGGGCCAGGAGCTGGGCCGGGCTCATCTTCTCGCCGTCAACCGCCACGGCGTTGCCGTTCTTGAATTCGATTTCCACGAACTGGGGCTTGTTGGGGGCCTTCTCCGGCGCCTTGGTCAGGACGTACATGTTCTCGGGGGGCTCGGCCCAGGTGTCCTCCAGAATGCCCCCCTCGAAGGAGATGTGGAGCATGTTGCGGTCCGAGGACCAGGGGCGCTTCTTGGTGACCGGGATCGGAATCCCGTTCTTCTTGGCGTAGTTGACCAGGGCCTGGCGGCTGTTGAGCTTCCACTCGCGCCACGGGACCACAACAGTGATGGCCGGGTCGAAGTGGTAGTAGGCCAGCTCGAAGCGGACCTGGTCGTTCCCCTTGCCAGTGGCGCCGTGGGAGACGGAGTCTGCACCCTCGATCTTCGCGATCTCCATCTGGCGCTTGGCGATGAGGGGGCGGGCGATGGAGGTGCCGAGGAGGTAGTGCCCCTCGTAGATGGCGTTGGCCCGGAACATGGGGAACACAAAGTCCCTGACGAACTCTTCTTTCAGGTCGTCGATGTAGACCTTGTCGGCGCCGGTGGCAAAGGCCTTGTCCCGGATCGGGGCCAGTTCGTCCCCCTGGCCCAGGTCAGCCGAAAAAGCGATGACCTCGCAGCCGTACTCGTTCTTGAGCCACTTGAGGATAATGGAGGTGTCGAGTCCGCCCGAGTAGGCAAGGACGATCTTCTTCACGTCTTTGTGCGCTTTGGCCATGTGGATCTCCTTTGGATGTAAATGGATTTCAATCCTTCTCTTATATTCCCTTGAATCCGTCCCTTATCCGCTTTGCCTTTTTCGGCATGGCGTAATAGAGAAATTCCATCTGCATTTCCAGCCGTTTGAGCTTCTGCACCGCCGGCCATTTCCGGTACTCTTCAATCTCTTCCCGGGTCCGGTAGTAAAAAAGCGGCGGATTATTCATTTTCCCATTCCTTTTCAATCTGCTTTAGATAATAGACATCAGCCAGATCTTTTGGCCTTCCGGCTTTTTCCTTCATCTCTATCAGGGTACTGACGGGAACCAGCGGCACGAATGTTGTTCCGGCCCTTATTTTCACACGGTTGTCGTATACCTTCGAGAAATCGAATGGCATCTCTATAAACACATCCAGCAGGATAAAGGGGTTTTTCGGGTCAAAGAAGCTGAAGACCTGCATCCCTTTGTCACGCATCCATTCCTGGCGTTTTTCCTGGCGGACAAATTCCTCTACAGGTACCGGCACCTTGGGTTTGAAACCCAATTCCTGCATCACCTCGACGAATTTGTCCAAATTATGCTGCTCGAGCTCAACAACAAGATCAATGTCGCCTGTGGACCGCTCTATGCCGTATAGGTTGACGGCCAGTCCTCCGGCAAGGAGGTACCGTACTTTCTTTCTGTTCAGTGCTGCGAAGAGGCTTAAGAAAGAGGTCACTACCTATGCCCCGCCCATCAACCGCGCCATAATGGCTTTCTGTACGTGGAGCCGGTTCTCGGCCTCGTCCCAGACGGCGGAGCGGGGGCCTTCGATGACGCTGTCGGTAATCTCTTCTCCCCGGTGGGCCGGGAGGCAGTGAAGGACCATGCAGTCGGGCTTTGCCAGGGCAACGAGGGCGTCGTCGAGGCAGTAGCCCTGGAACGCCACCTCCCGCTCCTTCTGCTCCTGCTCCTGCCCCATGCTGGCCCAGACGTCGGTGTTGATGACGTCGGCATCGCGCACCGCCTCCTCGGGGTCCTCGGTGATGGTAATGGACGACGTGGCCCGCTGTTGCGCCCAGTCCCAGACCTGCCGGTCGGGCTCGTACCCGGTGGGGCAGGCGAGGGTCAGGTCGAAGCCGAGGATGGCGGCGGCCTCGATCCAGGTATTGGCCATGTTGTTGCCGTCGCCGACCCAGGCATACTTCAGCCCCTCGTATTTCCCCTTGTGCTCCATGACCGTGAAGAGGTCGGCCATGATCTGGCAGGGATGGAAGAGATCGGTGAGGCCGTTGATGACCGGCACCGCAGAGTACCGGGCAAACTCCTCCACGATCTCCTGGCCGTAGGTGCGGATCATGACGCCGTCGCAGTAGCGGGCCATGACGCGGGCCGTATCCTTGATGGGCTCGCCCCGCCCCATCTGGGAGGTCCCCGAAGAGATGAAGAGGGGATGGGCCCCCAGTTGAGCGACCCCCACCTCGAAGGAGACACGGGTCCGGGTAGATGACTTCTCGAAGATGAGCGCTACGTTCTTCCCCTCCAGAAACCGGTGGGGGATACACTGCTTCTGCTTCTCCTTGAGCTCCCGCGTGAGGGTGAAGAGCCCGTCGAGCTCCTCTTTGGTGTACTGGTTGAGGGCGAGAAAGTGCCGGGTCATTGCGTCATCTCCTCCAGGATGCCGTCGAGGACGGCGATCATTGCATTCACTTCCTGCTTGGTCACCACAAGGGGCGGCACGAACCGGAGCACCCGGTCCTGGGCCACGTTGAGGAGGACGCCACGCTCCATCCCCTTGACCACGATGTCGCCCGCCGGAACGGAGAGTTCCATGCCGATCATGAGGCCGATGCCACGGACGTCGGTGATAAAGGAATACTTCTCCTTGAGCCTTTCAAGCTCGCCCACGAGGTACTCCCCCATCTCCTCGGCCCGGTTCAGGAGCCCCTCTTCCAGCACCGCACGGATGGCGGCGATGCCGGCGGCAGTGACCAGGGGGTTCCCCCCGAAGGTGGAGCCGTGGGTGCCGGGGGAGAAGGAGGCGGCGATCTCGTCCTTCGCCAGCATGGCGCCGATGGGGGCGCCGCCGGCCAGGGCCTTGGCAAGGGTCATGATGTCGGGGGCCACGTCGAAGTGCTCGTGGGCGAAGAGCCTGCCGGTCCTCCCGATCCCAACCTGCACCTCGTCGAAGATGAGCAGGAGGCCGTGGCGGTCGCAGATCTCCCGCACCCGCCGGAAGTAGTCGGCAGAGGGAACCACCACGCCTCCCTCTCCCTGGATCGGTTCCAGCATCACCGCGCAGGTCTGGGGGGTTACGGCCGCTTCCAGGGCATCAGCGTCATCGAACGGCACATAGGTGAAGCCGTGGAGGAGCGGATCGAAGAACTTCTGAACCTTCTCCTGGCCGGTGGCTGAGATGGTTGCCATGGTCCGGCCATGGAAGGAGGAAAGAGCAGTGATGATCCCGTAACGCTCGGCGCTGCCGCTCTTCTCCCGGGCGTACTTGCGGGCCAACTTGATGGCCGCCTCGTTGGCCTCGGCCCCGCTGTTGCAGAAAAAAGCCTTGTCGGCAAAGGAGTGGGTGCAGAGAAGCTCTGCCAGCTCGATCTGGTTCGGGATATTGTAGTAGTTGGAGCAGTGGATCATCTGGGCGGCCTGTTTCTGGAGCGCCGCCACCACCTTGGGATGGCAGTGCCCCAGGTTGTTCACGGCCACGCCGGCGAGAAAGTCCAGATACTCCTTCCCGTCCGCGTCCCAGAGCCGGCACCCTTCCCCCCGCACCGGCACCAGGGGGTACCGGCCGTAGGTCTTCATGATGTACTTGTCGCCCTTTGCTATCCAATCAGCAGATTTCATTCGCATTTCCTCCAAATTTTCGTCCCGTGGCACTGTTTTCCAACCCATGCCTATCGTCGGATCTCGGTCCCGACGCCGACGTCGGTGAAAATTTCGAGGAGAACCGCGTGGAGAACCCGGCCATCGATAATGGAGGCCTTCTTGACCCCCTCGTCGATGGCATCGACGCAGCAGGTGACCTTGGGAATCATCCCGCCGGTGATGACGCCGTCGTCGATGAGCCGCGGAACGTCATCCAGTACAATGCCGGGGATCAGCTCTCCCGCCTTGTCCTTGACCCCCTCCACGTCGGTGAGGAGGATCAGTTTCTCGGCCCTGAGTGCCCCGGCCACCCGGCCCGCCACGAGATCCGCGTTCACGTTGTAGCTTTCGCCGTCCTCCCCTACACCCACCGGGGCGATGACCGGGATGAACTTGCCGTGCTCCAGGGTCTGAATCAGTTCCTGGTTCACCCTGACCACGTCCCCCACGAAGCCGATGTCCACCTTCTCCAGGGAACCGTCGTCCTGCTTCACCTCCTGGAGGAGCTTCCGACAGAGGAGGAGACTGCCGTCCTTACCGGAGAGCCCCACGGCCCGGCCACCATGCTGGTTCAGGTACCCCACCACTTCCTTGTTGACCTGGCCGGTGAGAACCATCTCCACCACCTGCATGGTGGCGGCGTCGGTGACCCGCATCCCCCGCACGAATTCGGAGACGATACCGTAGCGTTTGAGGGTCTCGTTGATCTGGGGGCCACCGCCGTGAACCACGACGGTGTTGATGCCGAGGGATTTGAGGAGGATGACGTCGAGGGCGAAGGACTTCTTCAGGGCCTCGTCGGACATGGCGTGGCCGCCGTACTTGATAACGATGGTCTTGCCGGAGAAGCGCCGGATATAGGGGAGCGCCTCCATGAGGGTGTTGGCCTTTTCGATGAGATGCTGCACGCGGTTGAACCTCCCGTTCGTCGGAAAGTGGTGCCGGAAGGGGCTCAAGAAAGGTGCAACTATAGCAGATAGGGGGAAATAATCAATACGAAAGGCGGGTTTGCCCGCCTCCAGAGCGTGGGAAGACTCAGGGCGTGACGGATGAATGGAGGGGAAGAAGAACCGTAACGCGGGTTCCCTTTTCGGGCTCGCTTTCCACGGTGATGGTGCCGCCGTGAAGCTTGACAAACTCCCGGGCATAGAAAAGGCCGAGGCCGAAACCGCGAATCTGGCCGGCCCCCTCAAGGTCCACCTGATAGAACTTCTCGAAGATCTTCGGCAGTTCTTCCTTCGGGATCCCGATGCCTTCATCCTCCACGGTCAGGCGGCATGCAGAGTTGTCCTCACGCAGAGAGAAGGAGACTGTCCCCGTTTCGCGGGAAAACTTAAAGGCGTTGTCGATCACCTGGCCGATGGCAAAGGCGATCTTCTCCCGATCGAGGGGCAGGGGGGAGAGCTGCTCCAGATCAAAGGACGCAACGACGCCCGGCTTGGCAGTCGCCTCCTTGGAAGTGGCAACCAGGGGACGAATGATTTCAGGGAGGCTGCACGGCTCCAGGTGAAGCTCTTCCCCGGCGGCCATGAAGCGGCTGAAGACCAGGAGTTCGGCGACAAGGTTCTCAAGGTATCGGGACTGGCCGCAGATGAGTTTCAGGTTCTCGCGCGATTCAGGGTCGTCCGGATCGTAGACCCCGCTCGCCAGGTTCTGGAGAAAGAGGGAAATGGCGGTAATGGGGGTGCGAAACTTGTGTGATATGAGGGAGAGGAAGTTGCTCTTGAGCCGGTCCATGTTCCTGAGGTTGGCGAGTTCCTCCTTGAGGGCCTTCTTGTCCAGGGCCTTGTCCACCGCCGTCTTGAGCTGGAGGATGTTCAGGGGTTTGGTGATGAAGTCGTCGGCATCGGCCTTGAGGGCGTTGAGGATGATATCCTTCTCGGCATAGCCGGTCATGACGATGACCACGATGGTGGGTTCCAGTTCTTTCAGGCGGCGCAGGAGTTCGAGGCCGTTGATCTTCGGCATCATCACATCGGTGAGGATGACGTCGATCCCCCCCTTTTCAAAGAGCCGCAACGCCTCCTCGCCGTCGGCCGCCTGGAGCACCCGGTATCCCTTGAGGGCACGGACGCAGAGGTCGCGGATCACTGCCTCGTCGTCCACGACAAGGATCGTTTTGACATCCCGCTCAGCCTGGAATTTCGCCATTACGTCCATGGTGCTCCGCCCTCTCCTTCTCCTGTCGACCGCAGATCAGCCAATGAGACCGTACACCATGCCGAGGGCCTCGGCCAGCTTGTCGGGCTGGCTCCCCCCCGCCTGGGCCAGCTCCGGTTTGCCGCCGCCGCTACCGCCGATGACCGGCGCCAGCTGCCGAATGATGTCGCCGGCCTTGATGCGGTCCGACAGATCCTTCGTGACCGCCACGAGGAGATTGGCCCTGCCGTCCTTCCCGCACCCCAGGGCCACCACCCCGGAGCCGAGACGGTCCTTGAGGGTGTCGGCCAGCTCCCGAAGCTTTTTCGGATCGTCCACCTCCACAGTCGTGGCGAGGACCTTGACGCCGTTCACCTCCCGCGCATCCGCCAGGAGATCCCCAGAGCGGGCCGCGTTGAGCTGACCCTGGAGCGCCTCGATCTCCCGCTGCATCTCCCTCTGGCGGGCAAGGAGCTTCTGGAGCCGGTCGACGTTGTCTCCCCCCTCGGCTTTCATAAGGGAGGCGATCTGCCGCTTCTCCTCCTCCATTTCCTGGGTGTAGCGGAGCGCTCCCATGCCGGTCAGGGCCTCGATGCGCCGCACCCCGGCGGCGATCCCCGCCTCGGAGAGGATCTTGAAGGAGCCGATGTCGCCGGCGGCCCGGACGTGAGTGCCGCCGCAGAGCTCGGCGCTCACCTCTCCCACCTTGACCACCCGCACCCGGTCGCCGTACTTCTCGCCGAAGAGGGCCGTGGCGCCGCTCTCCATGGCCTCCTCGACGGCCATTTCCCGGGCGCGGACCCGATCGTTATCCATGACGAAGGCATTGACGATCTCCTCCACCCGCCGGATCTCCTCAGGGGTCATGGCGGCGAAGTGGGTGAAGTCGAAGCGGAGGCGGTCCGGGGCCACGAGCGATCCGGCCTGTTTCACGTGCTCGCCCAGCACCTGGCGAAGCGCCGTCTGGAGGAGGTGAGTGGCGGTGTGGTTCCGGGCCGTGGCGTCACGATCCACGGATGCCACCTTCAGGTCGCACGCCTCGCCGGTCTTCAGGGTCCCCTCGACAACGGTCCCCCGGTGGACGATGAGGTCGGGATAGGGGCGGATCGTGCCGGTCACCCGCACATGGGCCGAGCCGGTGGAAATGGTGCCGGTGTCACCGGCCTGGCCGCCGGACTCGCCGTAGAAGGGGGTCTTGTCGGTGATGATCTCCACCTCGTCCCCAGCCTTTGCCTCGGCAACCTCGGCCCCCTCCCGGAGGAGGCTGCTGATCGTTCCGTAGCTGCACTTCTCGTCGTAGCCGACAAAGGCGCTCCTGATTTCCCGGTTATGGAGGGTCTTGTGGATGGCGGCGATCCCCTCCTCTCCGGAACCCTTCCAGTGCTCCCGGGCCTGCTCCCGCTGACGCTCCATGCACGCCTCGAAGCCGGGCTCGTCAATGGAGAACCCTTCGGCCCGGACGATGTCGGCCGTGAGGTCCGTGGGGAAGCCGAAGGTGTCGTAGAGGCGGAAGAGGGTCTCGCCGGGAATCACCGTCTTCCCCTCACCCTTCAGTTGGTCCACGGCGTCGTTCAGGATGGCGAGGCCCCGGTCGAGAGTCTCGGCAAAGCGCTCCTCCTCGGCCCGGATCACCTTCTTGATATACTCCTCCCGCTCCAGGAGCTCCGGATAGGAGCCTCCCATCATCTCGTTCACTGCGTCCACGGTTCGGTAGAGGACCGGCTCGGCGAAGCCGAGCATCTTGGCGTGGCGGGCGGCTCTGCGCATGATCCGGCGCAGCACGTAGCCCCGCCCCTCGTTGGAGGGGAGGACGCCGTCGCAGATGAGGAAGGTGGTGGCCCGGGCGTGGTCGGCGATGACCCGCATGGAGACGTCGTCCTTCTCGCTGTCCCGGTAGCGTTTCCCCGAGAGGCGCTCCACGTGCCTGATGACCCCCTGGAGGAGGTCGGTGTCATAGTTGGATTTCACCCCCTGCATGACGGTGCAGATCCGCTCAAGCCCCATGCCGGTGTCGACGGAGGGCTTGGGGAGGGGGGTCATGGTGCCGTCGGCGGAGCGGTTGAACTGCATGAAGACGTTGTTCCAGATCTCCATGTAGCGGTCGCAGTCGCACCCCACGGCACAGTCGGGGCTGCCGCACCCCACCTCGGGGCCGTTGTCCCAGAAGATCTCGGAGCAGGGGCCGCAGGGGCCGGTATCCCCCATGGACCAGAAATTGTCCTTCTCGCCGAAACGGAAGATCCGCTCCCGGGGAACCCCCTCCTGGTGGTGCCAGATGTCGGCGGCCTCGTCGTCGTCGGTGTAGACCGTCACGTAGAGGCGGTCCTTGTCGAGCCCCAGGTCTTTGGTGAGGAACTCCCACGCATAGGCAATGGCCTCCTTCTTGAAGTAGTCCCCGAAGGAGAAGTTGCCGAGCATCTCGAAGAAGGTATGGTGCCGGGCCGTGCGCCCCACGTTCTCCAGGTCGTTGTGCTTGCCGCCGGCCCGCACGCACTTCTGGGAGCTGGTGGCCCGGTAGTACCCCCGGTCCTCCATGCCGAGAAAGCAGTCCTTGAACTGGTTCATGCCGGCATTGGCGAAGAGGAGGGTCGGGTCGTTGTGGGGGATGAGGAGGGAGCTGGGGACGACGGTATGTCCGCGGTCCTCGAAGAACTTCAGGAATCTGGCGCGTAGTTCGTTTCCGGTCATCGGGATCCTCTGTATTCAGGTTGAATTGGAATTAGATAAGCGTCATTCGTCGGCGGAAACCCGTAGGGCCTCCAGGATGGCTGAAAGGGGATAGCCGCGCCGCTGGAACCATCCGACCACCCGCCGCTTCTCCCGGAAATCGGCCACCGCCGGGTCGAAGGATGGGAACTTGCCGGCCAGCATCTCCCGGATGGCGCTGCGCGGGTCGTGCCCCTCGGTGGCCCGGGTAAGGGCCTCAGCAGCCAGGTCCCGGGGGATTCCCCTCCGAAGGAGCTCCCGGCTGAGCCGCGGCCCCACCATCCTGCCATCGGCCAGGGCCGATTCCGCGATCCGCTCGGCCAGGCGCCGGTCGTTGAGATACCCCAACTCCCGCAGGCGGTTCACGACGGACTCGATCTCGTCCTCGCCGATCCCCCGGCGCCGCAGTTTCAGGGCCAGTTCCGCCTCGCTCTGGTCGCGGCGGGAGAGGATGTCGAGGGCGCGGTTGAACCCGCTCCGCTCCTCCCCCATCTAAAACTTCTCGATCCCCTCGGCGGGCGTTTCTCCGGCGGCGGCAGGGGGGGCCTCGTCGTGGACGAAGTCGTCCCACGTGCTGTCGGAAGTCGACGAGATGCCCGACACCTTGAGGGCGAAATCGTCCGGGTTGGTGGACTGCCGGAGCGCCTCCTCGTAGGTGATGAGCTTGCCGGTGTAAAGCTGCATGAGGGACTGGTCGAAGGTCTGCATCCCGTAGGTGGTGAACCCCTGGGCGATGGCCTCGGGGAGGAGCTTCGTCTTGTCCTTGTCGTCGATGTATTCCTTGATCCGGGCGGTGCCGATCATGATCTCCACGGCCGGGACCCGCCCCTTGCCGTCGGCCCGGGGGACGAGCCGCTGGGAGATGACCCCCTTGATGACCCCCGAGAGCTGGAGCCGGATCTGGCGCTGATGGAAGGGGGGGAAGACGGAGATGATCCGGTTGATGGTTTCGGCGGCATCCAGGGTGTGGAGGGTCGACATGACCAGGTGCCCGGTCTCGGCCGCGTGCATGGCGGTCTCGATGGTCTCCAGGTCCCGCATCTCCCCCACGAGGACCACGTCGGGGTCCTGGCGCAGGGCCCCCTTCAGGGCGGTGGAGAAAGAGAGGGTGTCAAACCCCACCTCCCGCTGGGAGAGGATGCTCTTCTTGTCGCGATGGAGGAACTCCACCGGATCCTCGACGGTGATGATGTTGCAGGTCCGGTGCTCGTTGATGTAGTCGATCATGGCGGCCAGGGTCGTGGACTTGCCGCTCCCCGTGGTGCCGGTGACGAGGAGGAGGCCCCGCTCTTCCAGGGCGAGCTTCTTGATGACCGGCGGGAGGTTCAGGTTCTCCATGGAGGGGATGCCGAAGGGAATGGAACGGAAGACCATGGCCACGGTCCCCCGCTGGGAGTAGACGCTCACCCGGAAGCGGCCGAGGCCCGGCACGCCGTAGGCCACGTCGCACTCGTAGTGCTCCTCGAAGAGCTTTTTCTGCCGCTCGTTCATGATGGCCAAGGCCATGCCGCGCACCTGGTCGGGAGCCAGGCGCGGCGCGTTGGGGATCGGCCGCAGCCGCCCGTCGATCCGGACCACCGGCGGAAGCCCCGTCTTGATGTGAATGTCGGAGGCCTTGGCCTTGACCGCTATGGAGAGGATGTCATTGAGTTCCATGGCCTATGCCGCCTCTTCCTTCCCCCCTTTGCGGGGAATGCCAGCCGTCTCGTAGATCTTGTCCTCGATCTCGGCCACCATCTCGGGATGCTCCTTGAGGAAGTTCCGGGAGTTCTCGCGCCCCTGGCCGATCCGGTCGGATCCGTAGGAGAACCAGGCGCCGCTCTTGTCGATGATCTTGCGGTCCACGGCCAGGTCGAGGAGATCCCCCAGGCGGGATATCCCCTCGCCGTAGTAGATGTCGAACTCCACTTCCTTGAAGGGGGGGGCCACCTTGTTCTTCACCACCTTCACCTTGGTGCGGGAACCGACCACCGCATCCCCCTGCTTGAGGGTGGCGATCTTGCGGATGTCGAGGCGGACCGAGGCGTAGAACTTGAGGGCGTTGCCGCCGGTGGTGGTCTCGGGGCTGCCGAACATGACACCGATCTTCATCCGGATCTGGTTGATGAAAATGACGCAGCAGTTGGACTTGGAGATGATGCCGGTGAGCTTGCGCAGGGCCTGGGACATGAGGCGGGCCTGGAGCCCCACGTGGGAGTCTCCCATCTCCCCCTCGATCTCGGCCTTGGGAACCAGGGCCGCCACCGAGTCGATGACGAGGACATCCACGGCGCCGCTGCGCACGAGCATCTCGGCGATCTCCAGGGCCTGCTCCCCCGTGTCGGGCTGGGAGACCAGGAGATCGTCGGTCCGAACACCCAGCTTGCGGGCATAGCCGATGTCGAGGGCGTGCTCGGCATCGACGAAGGCCGCGATGCCGCCCAGCTTCTGGGCCTCGGCGGCGATGTGGAGGGCGAGGGTCGTCTTGCCCGACGACTCGGGGCCGTAGATCTCGATGACCCGCCCCCGGGGGACGCCACCGACCCCCAGGGCGATATCCAGGGAGAGGGCGCCGGTGGGGATGGCGTCGATGTCCGGCAGGGCCTCGTCGGCACCCAGCCGCATGATGGCGCCCTTGCCGAACTGCTTCTCTATCTGGCTCAGTGCCAGCTCAATCGCCTTCTCGCGTTCCTGGGTCACGGAATTCCTCCTCTGGGGTCGTCGGCAGGGCGGAAAATCGCCCCTGACCGGTATAGTTGAACAGAGATAGCACAGGTGTTTCGTCTTTTTCAACGGGTATCTTCGGGACCTGCGCCACCGCCGCGGCGGTTATCCGCCCCCCTCATCGGGAAGGTCGTCATGGGAAAGGGAAATGCCGGCTCCGGAGAGGGGAAGTTGGGGCTGGCAGTCACTCTCCTCCAGGGGGAGAAGCACGAAGAAGGCGCTGCCGAGACGACCATCGGAACTTTCCCCCGGACTCTCGACCCAGACCATGCCGCCGTGGGCTTCCACCATCCCCTTGACGATGGCGAGCCCCAGCCCGGTCCCCTTACCTTGGAACTTGCTCTTGCCGCTGGAGTGATGACGGATATCACCCACCTCGTAGAACTTGTCGAAGATCTTCACCTGCTCATCATGACTCACGCCGATGCCGCTGTCCCGGACCTCCACCTCCAGGTAGCAGTGGGCACCCGACTGAGCAAGGAACCGGGAATTGAACCGGTTGAGGATGTCTCCCCTCGGCGAGAGCCTATCCCTGTCCACAATCCGGGCGTCAACCATGATGGTACCGCCGTCGGGGGTGAATTTGATGGAATTTTCCAGCAGCTCGGTGAAGATATCCCTGAAGCACTCCCGGTCGCCGTTGCAGTGGGGAAGCCTCTCCAGGTTGGCGAAGGAAATCGTGAGGTCCCGTTCGGCCCGCAGGGGTTCCAGCGCCTCAAGAACCTCTTCGAAAACTTGGGAAATGTGGAGGGTCGAGCGGGTGACCGGAGTGCTGTTGGCCTCCAGCTTCGCCACCTTGAGGATATCGCTGACGATCTCGGAAAGGCGCTCTCCCCCCTGATTGATCATGTCAAGGACCCGGCGGGCATCGTTTCCGATCTGGAAGGAGGGGGACGAGAGGAGAAACTCGGTGCCGCTGATGATGCTCGTCAGGGGGGTGCGGAACTCGTGGGAAATCATGCCGAGGAAGTTGGATTTCATCCGGTCGATCCGCTCCAGTTCCTGGTTGGCCCGTTCCACGAGCATCAGGTTGGTGCGGAGCCGGTGCTGGGAGAAGGAGAGTTCGTGGCTGCTCCGCTCCAGGAGTCGGAGGGACCCCATGAGCTCATCGCTCTTCCACTTGAGCTCATCGAAGAGGCGGGCGTTGTCGATCACGATCCCCACCTGGCCGGCAATGGAAAGCAAGAGGGCCACCTCGTCATCCCCGAAGCGACGCTCCTTCCTGTACAGGAGGTACATGACGCCGGCAACGCGGTTGCGGGCCGAGAGGGGAACCCCGACGAATCCCTTCCACCCCTGGACGGCCGGCGACGAGCCGAAACGGCACTCCGTTTCCAGGTTCGCCAGGATGCGGCTGGTGCCGGAGTCGGCGATCCGCTCCAAAGGGCCTTCCTCATCCCGCCGGGCAAGGAGGAACCGGAGTTGCTCGGGAACGTTGATGGAGGCCGTGGGCCTCAGCTTCCCGTCCTGATTGCGAAGATGTATCCCGCCGCCATCGGCGCCGAAGGCCTCGATGGTCTCGCGAAGCGTCACGTCGAGCACCGTCTCCAGCTCTGTCTCCTGGTTGGCCCGGGTAATGATGCCGACGAGGGTGGAGAGTTCCCGGTTGCGCTGGCGGACCTCCCGTTCGGCCCGGTGCCTGAAGGTGATGTCGCGAACCACGGCGTGAACCACCTTCTCGTCCCCCAGGTCGATGAGACGGGCATCGACCTGGCCCAGAAAGCACTCCCCACCCTTGCGACGGAAAGTGATCCCGTCGGAGCGTCCCCTCCCCCGCCGAGCCACCCGGTGAACGAGGGAGATGAATTTCTCCTGGTCCTCCTCAAGGACCAGGTCCTTCCCCCGCAACGGCGTCATCTCCTCCTTGTCGTAGCCGAAGAGTTCGGTTCCGCGGCGATTCACCTCCACCAGCATCCCCGTATCGGCATTGAAGACGAAAATGGCCGTACCCGCCCCCTCCATGAGACTGCGGTAACGGCGCGCGGTCTTGTCCAGTTCCCGCTGGACCTGCATCAGTTCCTTGACATGGGCCAGGGCCTCCTCGCTCTTCATGCGGCGATAGCTTACGGCCATGAATATGAAGCAGAGCATGAGAAAGACGAGAACATGGGGGAGAACGCCGAAGATGGAGGCGTTATGTATGCGGTAGGCGACGAACGTGCCGACAAGCCCCAGGAAGAGAAGAACGGCGCCCCCCCAGCCGACAACGAGGCATATCCGATGGTTTGGTGAAGACATGACTACCTATCCATCCCGCCAAGGACTACTGTGATAAAAGCCGCCTTCTCAGCCAATCCATGGCCGTAACCGCGGTGATCGTCCTGATCCTGTCGCGGTCTCCCCTGAAATGGTACCCCTTGGCCGAGCAGCCTGCCCGGTTCGCCAAGGCGATGAACACCGTCCCCACGGGCTTGTCCGGGCTCCCCCCCTCCGGCCCGGCGATGCCGGTAACGGCCAGGGCCAGGTCGCTCCCGGCCAGCTGCCGCGCCCCCCGGGCCATGGCCTTGGCCACCTCGGCGCTCACGGCCCCGGTCTCTGCCAGAAGCCCCTGGGGAACGCCCAGCAGCCGCGCCTTGGCGTCGTTGGCATAGGTGACCGCGCCAAGGAGGAAATAGGCGGAGCTGCCGGGAATCGCCGTGATCCGCCCGGCGATGAGGCCGCCGGTGCACGACTCGGCCAAGGCCAGGGTCATCCCCGTTTCCCGGAAGAGGCGAGCCACAGTCGTGTCGATGGTCTCCCCGTCCCCGGCGACCACGTGCCCCCCGAGCCGCTCCCGCACCAGGGCCGCCCCATCCTCCAGAAGCGCCGTCAGCGCCTCCTCGTCCTCCCCCGTGACCCGGAGCTTCACCTGGACCATAGGGAACTCCACGCAGTAGGCGACCGTAAGCCCCGGCCGCGAGCGGTCCACGTCCGCAAGGCGGGCGCCGATCTCCGCCTCGGAGAGGCCGAAGACCGTGAGGGTCCAGGTCCGGGTGCGTCGGGAATCCCCCCGACGGCCCAGGACCAGGGGAACCACTGTCTCCTCCAGCATCACGGCCATCTCGGTGGGGACCCCGGGGAGGAAAATGAGGAGGCAGCCGTCAAGGAGGAGATGAAAACCGCAGGCAGTGCCGGTGGGGTTCGGGATGAGCTCCGCCTTGGCCGGCAGAAGGCACTGGCGCCCGTTGGCCGGGTGCATCTCCCGCCCCAGCCGGACAAAAAACTCCCTGAGGTGCCCCATGGCCTCCTCGTTCAGGACGAGGCGCCTTCCCGTGGCCCGGGCCACGGCCCGGGCGGTCACGTCGTCGTCGGTGGGGCCGAGGCCGCCGGTGGCGATGACCACGTCGTGCCCACGGGCAAGCTCCTCCAAGGCCGCGGCGATTTCCCCCTCGTCGTCCCCCACGGTCAGCTTCCGGGCCGTGGCGATCCCCTCGTCAGCCAGCCGCGCGGCGATCCGGGCCGAGTTGGTATCGACAACCTCACCAAAGAGGAGCTCGTCGCCGATGGAAAGAAGCGCCGTTTTCACAGAAACCTCAGGACCACGTGGAGTGCGGCGCAGGCGTAGATGCCGGCCACCACGTCATCGAGGACCACGCCATAGCCGTTTTTCACCTGCCGGTCGAAGTAGCGGGCCGGCGGCACCTTGACGATGTCGAAGAACCGGAAGAGGAGAAAGCCGATCACGATGCTCCGCCAGTGGGCCGGAGCCCCCGCCATGGTAATGAGGAAGCCGATCACCTCGTCGATGACGATCTTTCCCGAGTCCTTCTCGCCGAACTCCTGCTCCGCCGCCCCCGAGACCCACGAGGCGAGGAAGAAAAAGGGGACGAGGGTCAGGAGATAGAGCCAGAGAGGAAGCAGCGCCAGGGCCAGGTAGAGGGGGATGGCCCCCAGGGTCCCCACCGTCCCCGAGGCTACGGGGAAAAACCCGGTGCCGAACCAGCTTGCCGCGCAGACGACGAATCCCCTCATGGCTCCCCCGTCTCCCGCTCCACGATCCGGTAGACCTCCAGGAGCGGCATTTCCCGCTCAACGGCGATCCGGCGGCAGGCATCGTACTCCGGGGTCACCCGCACCACCCGCTCGCCGTCGCGGATCACCTTCACCGTCACCGGGCCGAGGGAGGTAGAACGCTCCTCCTTGGCACGGGAGAACTTCAGCCGGCTGGCGGGATAGAACCGGACCCCGATGGCCGATGTCTCCCGCAGCACCAGGGAGGCGAGCTCATCGCGCTGCCCGGGGCGGGCAATGACGGTGAGCTTCACCGCCGGCCGGTTCTTCTTCATCTGCAGCGGCGAGAAGGCCGCGTCGAGGGCGCCGGCCTCCATGAGCCGCTCCAGGACGTGGCCGAGGATCTCCGGGTTCATGTCATCGATATGGGTCTCGATGATGCAGACCTCGTCCCGCAGGAGCCCCCCCTCCGCCTCGCCCACGAAGAGCCGCAGGACATTGGGGATATCGTCGAAATCCTTGGTGCCGGCACCGCAGCCGACACCGGTGACAGTCATGGCCGGGGCCCGGCCAAAGCCGGTGGCCAGGGCTGCCAGGATGGCGGCGCCGGTGGGGGTCACCCGCTCTCCGGCCCCCGCCTCGCCGTGGATCGGGAGCCCCCGCAGGAGCTCCGCCGTGGCCGGGGCCGGCACCGGGAGCCGGCCGTGGGCCGTTTCCACGAAGCCGCTTCCCAGGGGGAGAGGAGCGGCATGGACGGCGTCGATGCCGAGCCACTCCAGGGCCGCGGCCGCGCCGACAATATCGACGATGGAATCCACGGCCCCCACCTCGTGGAAGTGGACCCGCCCGATCTCGACGCCGTGGACCTTTGCCTCGGCCTCGGCCAGCCGGAAGAAGATCCGCTGGGCCTTCTCCTTCACCCCTTCGGCAAGGGTGCTCTCCTCGATCATGGCGGCAATGTCGGCGTAGTGGCGGTGGGGCTGGTGCTCTTCCACGCGCACCACGAACCGGGCGGCAGCGATCCCCTTGCGGCTCGTCCGCTCCACGGCCAGGGAGTAGCTCGAATGGGGAAGCGGCAGGCACTCTACGGCGTCGCGCACCACCTCGAAGGGAACCCCCAGGTCCAGGAGGGCCGCCACGGTCATGTCGCCGGCTATCCCGGCAAAGCAGTCGCAATAGAGTATCTTCAAGAAAACCTCAGTCCCTGTTGATCTTGCTGGCCGCCACGGCGGCGCCGAAGCCGTTGTCGATGTTCACCACCGTGACGCCGGCGGCGCAGGAGTTGAGCATCCCGAGGAGGGCGGCGATGCCGCCGAAGGATGCCCCGTACCCCACCGAGGTGGGAACGGCGATGACCGGCCGGTCCACGAGCCCCCCCACCACCGAAGGAAGTGCCCCCTCCATTCCGGCCACCACGATGAGGACGCTGGCGGCCGCGAGCGCCTCCCGTCGGGCCAGGAGGCGGTGGATTCCCGCCACCCCCACGTCGTAGAGGTGCTCGGCGTCGTTCCCCATCATCCGGAGGGTGACCAGGGCCTCGGCCGCCACCGGCAGGTCGGAGGTGCCGGCCGAGACGACGAGGACCGTCCCCCGACCCCGCCGTTCCGCCGGCTTCTGCTCCAGGGTGAGGCAGCGGGCGGCGGCGTGCCAGACCGCGACGGGAAAGGCCTCCTTCACCGCCAGGGCCTTGGCCTCGTCGAGACGGGTCACAAGGATGTTGTTCCCCCTGGCTGCCAGGGAGGCCATGATCCGCTCGATCTGGCCGGCGCTCTTGCCGGCGCCGAAGACCACCTCCGGGAACCCCTGGCGCAGGCTCCGGTGATGGTCCACCATGGCATCGCCAATGTCCTCGAAGGGGAGGTGGCGCAGGCGCTCAAGGGCCTCGTCCTCGCCGATGGCGCCGCTCTTGAATTCGTTCAGGAGAATTTTGAGTTCGTTCGGGTCCATAGCATCCAGCCGGGTATCAATACATTCTAACAAAAATATCATCCATTGCAGGGGTCGAAAATGCGTACTTCCGGGAAAGGGGCCAGTGGGCTTGGCGGGATGAAGACAAAAAGGGGGAAGCCCAGATGTCTCCCCCCTTTCTTAACGGCTTAGCTATGCTCCCGCGTGGCATGGAACTGGAGGTCCTTCCAGTTGTCCATGGTGTTGTCGAGGCGCCACTGGGAGCTGGCGAGATAGGCCAGGTTCCCCTCACCGTCGATGTAGCAGCTCATGACCTCTTTCTTCTGGAACTCGTCCAGCTTCTTCTTCTCGCCGGTCACCCACCGGGCCGTGGCGTAGGCGGCCGGCTCGTAGGTGGCCTTCACGTTGTACTCGTGCTCGAGCCGGTGCATGACCACGTCGAACTGGAGAATACCCACGGCGCCGACGATCCAGTCGGCACCCATGAGCGGCCGGAAGACCTGGGTGGTCCCCTCCTCGGCCAACTGGGTCAGCCCCTTTTCCAGGGCCTTGGATTTCAGGGGATCCAAGAGCCGCACCTTGCGGAAATGCTCCGGGGCGAAGTTGGGGATGCCGGTGAACTTCAGGTCCTCGCTCATGGTGAAGGTGTCGCCGATCTTGATGGTGCCGTGGTTGTGGATGCCGATGATGTCGCCGGGGAACGCCTCGTCCACATGGGTCCGGTCCTGGGCCATGAAGATGGTGGCGTTGTTGATGGCCACCTCGCGGCCGAGGCGCACGTGGCGCACCTTCATCCCCCGGGTGAACTTGCCGGAGCAGATCCGGAAGAAGGCGATCCGGTCCCGGTGGGCCGGGTCCATGTTCGCCTGGATCTTGAAGGCAAAGGCGGCAAAGGGCTCCTCGTAGGGGGAGACGGTGCGGGTGACCGCCTCCCGGGGGAGCGGCGCCGGGGCGTTCTCCACGAAGGTGTCGAGGAGCTGCTGGACCCCGAAGGTGTTGATGGCGCTCCCGAAGAAGACCGGGGTCTGGAGGCCCGCCAGGTACGCCTCCTCCTCGAAGGGGTGGGCCGCCCCCTCCAGAAGCTCGATGTCGGCGCGAAGCTCCGCGGCCTGGGAGCCGAGGATCTCGTCGAGGCGGGGATCGTCGAGGCCGGAGAGCGACACGATGCTGCCGGTCCCCCGCTCCGCCTCGGCGTCGAAGATGATGAGCTCCTTGGTGTAGAGATGGTAGGTCCCCCGGAACCGCTTCCCCATGCCGATGGGCCAGGTCATGGGGGCGCACTGGATCTTCAGGACCTTCTCGATCTCGTCGATGAGCTCGAAGGGATCGCGCCCCTCCCGGTCCAGCTTGTTGACAAAGGTCATGATAGGGGTGTGGCGCAGCCGGCAGACGTCGAGGAGCTTGATGGTCTGGCTCTCGACCCCCTTCACCGCGTCGATGACCATGAGGGCCGAGTCCACGGCGGTCAGCACCCGGTAGGTGTCCTCGGAGAAGTCGTTATGGCCCGGGGTGTCCAGGAGGTTCACCTCGTAGTCCCGGTAGGAGAACTTCATGACCGACGAGGTGACCGAGATCCCCCGCTGCTTCTCCATCTCCATCCAGTCGGAGGTGGCATGGCGGGCCGCCTTGCGGGCGCGCACCTCGCCGGCCTGCTGGATGGCGCCGCCGAACAGCAGCAGCTTCTCGGTGATGGTGGTCTTGCCGGCGTCCGGGTGGCTGATGATGGCGAAGGTGCGCCGGCGGTCGACTTCCTGCTCGTTGTGCTTTGTCACGTCTGCTCCGTCAAATACTTAAATAATGCTGCCGATAGACACAAGAAAAGGCGAAGAAGAAACTCTTCGCCTGCAGTGACTATACCCGAAAACGACCGGAAAGATCAAGCAGTTAGCTACCGCCTGAAAAAGTAGCGATCCACGGACCACGCCCCCCCGCCACTGAAGACGAGCGCCAGGGCCATGCCGAGAAGGGCCAGATTGTACTCGATGCCGTCCCCCCGGGGGCCGTTGAGGAAAAAGCCGTTCGCCCAACTGACCTTGTACATGGCCACCGCCATGGTGGCGGCGATGCCGAACCCCGACAGCCGGGTGAGGAAACCGCAGAGGACCCCGATGCCGCCGCCGAACTCGGCGATAATGGCCAGGAGCGTCAATATCGGCGGAATGCCGAGCTTCTGCTCGAACGTGGTGAAAGTGGCGGTGAGGCCGTGACCGCCGAAGAGTCCCAGAAGCTTCTGGGAACCGTGGGCGATGAAAATGGCCCCGAGGGGTATCCGGATCATGAGGAGCGCCAGGGAATCGGCCGTGGCGCCCATGGTGGACCTGGCCATGGAAACCTCCTGCTGCTGAACGTGCCGGCACCAATGGAATCCGCTGCCGGCCGCTGCTATTCTTGCCACAGAATGCCGCCTGTCCGCAACGGTAAAACGTGCTCCGGCAATCGCGCTTCTGAGGCTACCGCCAAAAATGTTTGAGCCATGCCCCCCACTTGGAGTACTATCAATTGGTTGATGTTCCAGCAGATATCCCTATCAAACCACAAGGAGACATGACACCATGTTTTTTCCCACATTCCGCGCCCGCAGAATCAGAGGCAAAGAGGTCTTCCGCCGGATGGTCAGCGAGACCACCCTTTCCGCAACCGACCTGATCTACCCGATGTTTTCCGCCTTCGGCACGGGGATCAGGAAGGAGATCTCCTCCATGCCCGGCATCTATCAGCAGTCCATCGAGCACATCGTGGCCGAGGCCCAGGAGGTCCATGAGCTGGGAGTGCCGGCAGTGATCCTCTTCGGCATCCCCGAGACCAAGGACGCCGTGGGGAGCGATGCCTACGCCGAGCACGGCATCATCCAGGAGACGATCCGTGCCCTGAAGAAGCAGGTGCCGGGGCTTGCGGTCATCACCGACGTCTGCATGTGCGAGTACACCGACCACGGCCACTGCGGCATCATCAAGGACGGCGACGTGGACAACGACGAGACCCTGGAGCTCCTGGCGAAAGAGGCCCTCTCCCACGCCGAGGCCGGGGCCGACATGGTGGCGCCGTCGGACATGATGGACGGCCGCGTCATGGCGATCCGCGAGACCCTCGACAACCACGGCTACAAGCACATTCCCCTCATGAGCTACGCCGTGAAGTACGCCTCGGGCTACTACGGACCGTTCCGGGAGGCCGCCGAGTCGACGCCGCAGTTCGGCGACCGCCGCTCCTACCAGATGGACCCGGGGAACCGCCGGGAGGCCATCCGCGAGGCCCGCATGGATGTAGAGGAAGGGGCCGACATCATCATGGTGAAGCCGGGGCTCCCCTACCTTGACATCGTCCGGGACCTGCGGGAGGAGTTCGATCTTCCCGTGGCGGTCTACAACGTCTCCGGCGAGTACAGCATGATCAAGGCCGCGGGCCGGGCCGGCTGGATCGACGAGGAGCGGGTCATGATGGAGACCCTCCTTTCCTTCAAGCGGGCCGGCGCCGACCTGATCCTCACCTACCACGCCAAGGAGGCGGCGCGGGTCCTCAAGAGAGGATAGTTCGTTTCCGTGATACACTAGAAAGGCCTGCTCGTTTGAGTAGGCCTTTTTTCGTATTCAGCTTCTCAAACCTTTGAATAACACGGAGAAACGGAGCGCACGGAGAAAACCAAGACCCTGAAATATTTTGCCCGAAAAACCGGAAAGCAACATTCATCAGGTTGTCCATGAAGGACCGCCGTTTTACTCCGTGTTCTCCGTCTCTCCGTGTTATTTATCGCTCTTTAAGGCCGATAGGTATCGCCATGACACGCCTCCCCTTCCGCTACCTGGAACCCACCTTCTGCGCGGGGCTCCTGGACGACCCGGTCCTCCTGGTAAACGTCCGTCCCCTGGGGCGTGCCATCCTCGTGGACTGCGGCCAGCTCCACCACCTGGCCAAGCGGGTCCTGAAATCCCTCGACGCGATCTTCGTGACCCACGCCCACATGGACCACTTCATGGGGTTCGATACCCTGGTCCGCCACATCCACGTCTCCCCCCGGACGGTTGAACTCTTCGGCCCGGCAGGGATCGCCCGGAAGGTGACGGCAAAGCTGGCCGGCTACGACTGGAACCTGACCGAATCCTACTGGTGCACCTTCCGGGTCCACGAGATCCATCCCGATAGGATCATCCACTTCACCTTTCCCGGCGCCCAGGGGTTTCCTTGCCAGCCGGAGGGAGAAACGCCACGTCCCGGAACGGAGATCTACCGCAACGGATTCCTCACGGTGGACGCCGCCATCTGCGACCACAACGCAATCCCCACCCTCGCCTTCCGGATTACCGAACGCCCCTCTTTTTGGATCGACGGGGAGAAAATGGCAACGGCAGGGGTCATGCCGGGGGAGTGGCTGCGGGAGCTGAAAAGCCGCTTCTACCGGGGGGAACTGGATGGCAGGACGATCACGGCGCCGGTGTCGTCGGCAGCCGGCGGCACCAGTGAACGGACCATCGAAGGGCGGCAGCTCTTCGAGGCGATTCGGCGGGACCAGGAACCGGCCAGCATCGGCTACATCACCGATATCGGGGCGAGCGAAGCAAACCTGGCCACGGCGCGGCGGCTTCTGGCGAACGCCACGCTCCTTGCCTGCGAGTGCTCGTTTCTCGCCGCCGACCAAGGCAAGGCCCGCACCTCCCACCACCTCTGCACAACTGACGTCTCGGCCATCGCCCGGGAGCTTCGACCCGGCTGGCTCCTCCCCATGCACCTCTCCAAGAGCTACAACACGAAGGGGCACCTCATCTACGATGAGCTGGCCCTTGCGCCGGAAATTCGCCTCATCCGCCTCCCCGAGCACCTCACCCCCCGCCCCCTGCTGCCGGCGGAGTTTCCGAAGCTGGGAGGATGACCCAGGGGGAGAACTGGCACGGGAACTTAAAACAATTCCATATTGCAGCAGAAACTATTATCGGGTATTATTGCCACAGATAGCCACTAAACAATCGGGAGAAGACAATGGCCCTGGCAAACCGTGCCGCACAAATCGCCGGCAGGGAAGCAGTCCTTTCCAAGGCTGCCGTTTCCGCTGCGGGAATCCTTGGCCTGCCCCAGGTGAGGCTGGCACAGATTCTCGGGGTGAGCACCTCCACCGTGTCGAGGCTCCACGCCGGCACCTATCTCCTTTCCCCTGAAAAAAAGGAATGGGAGTTCGCCGTGCTCCTCGTCAGGCTGTTCCGCTCCCTCGACGCCATCGTGGGCGGTGATGCCGAAGACGCCCGGCGCTGGCTAAACAGCACGAACCACGCCCTTGCCGGGCAGAAACCCGCCAATCTGATCACATCCACGGAGGGACTGGTCCGTGTCGTTTCCTACCTGGACGCCAGACGCGGTATCGTCTGAGGCCCGGCTCCGCACCGAACGGATCTGGCGAATAGTCGAATCCCAGCACATCGCCTCCACCATGAAGCTCGTGGACACCCTGGCGGAACAGGAGTTGCTCGAAGATATCCTCGAACAGAGCAAGCCGCCGCTCCTCCCCGCTGCACGCGAATTCGACTATCTCCTCACGGCCCCCTTTCGCTACATCCCCTTTCACCCCGGCTCCCGGTTCCGGTCCCCCACGGACCCGGGGGTTTTCTACGGAGCCGAATCGGTGCGGACCGCTGCGGCAGAAGTGGGCTACTGGCGGTGGAAATTCCTCCAGGAAACCGAAGGCCTTGAACGCCTCGGACCCGTTTCCCACACAGCATTCAGCGTTGCCATCCACGGCCGATGCGTCGATCTTCGGCTCCCCCCCTTCGACCGTTGGGAGGCGGAATGGATGCATCCATCGGACTACGGCGCCACCCAGGCCTTTGGCAGAACTGCGCGCGAGGCCGGTATCGAGACGATAATCTACCGCTCCGTCAGGGCGCCGGAGCCCAGTTGGTGTGCGGCTGTCCTGACGCCCACAGCCTTTTCGACGAAAGAGCCGGACAGCGCCATGCAGACATGGCACCTCGTCGTGACTGGAACCGAGGCCATCTGGCGCCGCGAGCACAGCGAAACCTTCTCGTTCCCCACGGCACGGTGGGAGGCGCCGTAGAGCTGCCGTCCATCAATGCCCCAACAAGAAAGACGCTGATTTCTTGCTTTCTTGCAGTTGAGCTGTTTTAATGTGCACAGGCTAAATGTTTTATTTGGGTAGATCACCGGTTCACGCGCGCGCGTGAACCGGTCAATCACGAGTTGGAACAAAACGAAGGAAAGCAAGGGATGGACGATTTAACTGAACTGCCAGGCAATCGCGCGATTGTAATTCAAAACATCACCTGTCCCTATTGCGGAATTTCACTCCAATCTGATAACGACACGAAGGAGCATGTGATTGGCAGACGTTTTGTTCCTAAAGGTTCTTTAAACGGGCATTGGAATCTTATCGTAAGAGCCTGTACAAAATGCAATCATGCAAAATCGATACTTGAAGACGACATATCTGCCATAACCCTGGCCGCTAGATATTGGTTTGAACCTTTGGATTCAGATGAATCATTGCTAGAGGGAATAAGACACAAGGCTAAAAAAAGTATAAGTAAAATAACAAGAAAAAAGGTGATCGACAGCCAAGAAAAGACTGATCTGAAAGTTGATCTTACCTCAAGCGCTTCACTGACGTTTGATTTGGTAGCACCCCCACAAGTAGAAAGCGAAAGGTTGCATGAACTCGCACGAATGCAACTGATGGCCATATTTTATTTTCTGACATTTAATAAAACGAAGAAGACAGGCGGTTTTTGGCGTGGAGGCTTCTATGTGCTACCAGAAGCCCATCATGCTGATTGGGGTAATGAGCTGCATAAATCATTTATGAACATTGTAGCAGCTTGGAAACCAAGATGGCTGGGCGACACAGCTGATGGTTTCTTTAGGTCCATAATACGGAAGCATCCCTCAGAAGAGTGTTGGTCGTGGGCGCTTGAGTGGAACAAAAATTACCGCCTCATCGGATTCATCGGTGCACAGGCACCAGTGGAGGAAGTAGTCAGCACCCTCACCCACCCCAAAATTATGCACATCGATACGGGTGTCAACTCTTGGGTCCGATTCCGAGCAGAAACACAGATTGCAGACGAAGAAGACTGTCTATTTGCATGGGACGGCGCAGAGTAAGGCTACGTGGGGCAAAGAGTCCAACCAGAGGCCGGTCAGCCTTATGGCGTTGGATGTGTGTGAATCGGGAGTATGACAGGATTGACGCAGCAACAATCTGAGCGGAGAACCACCATGGAAATCAAACCGATTAAAAACGAAACCGATTATCAGGCAGCACTCGAAGAAATTGAGTCTCTGTTCGACGCGGCTCCGGATACCCCTGAAGGGGACCGGCTGGAGGTGTTGACAACCCTTGTCGAAGCCTATGAAGAGAGGCACTACAGCATCCCCATGCCAGATCCGATTGAGGCTATTGCGTACCACATGGAAAGCCGAGGGCTTACTCGCCGTGATCTCGAACCGTTTATAGGCAGCCGCGCCCGCGTATCAGAGATACTTAACCGTAAGCGCCCTCTCACCATGGAAATGATCCGCAATCTCCATAAAGGTCTCGGCATACCGGCAGAAGTTCTCATTCAGCCTTACCATACGTTCAGAAACGCCGCATAAACGGGTGGCCGGTGGATACTTCACCGGCCACTCGTTATTCCCCGCCTCACTCCCCCGCCAGCCACCCCTCGATCCGCGCAAGCTCCTCACCCCACCCGGCCCCGAGCCGGGCCTTCAGGAATTCCCCGTAGAGGCTGTCGAAGAGCTGCAGGCCCTGCTCGACGACGTACATCCGCTCGTAGAAGGCGGCCTCCCGCTCGCTCCCCTCGTCCACGTGATCACCCTTCTCGATGGCCACTTTGGGGGCCTTGAGGGAGGCGAAGTGGAAGAGCTCCCCCTTGAGGGTGAGCTTCCAGGTGTTCTCCTCCTTTTCCAGGTAGAGGGTCGATTCGGTGATCCGCTTGCCGTGGGCAAGGGCGGTGCGGGCCTCCCGGAAGTGGTCCTGGGGGCCGGCCACGGTGATCTTCTGGGTTCCTTCCTCGCCGACACTCATGAGGACAAGGCGATCATTCAGGTAGGCCACGAAGGGATCGTCGGCCAGGGCCGGGCCCGGCTGGTTCACCCGGTACTCGGAGGCCTCGGTCATGGTCCGGTGGAGGAGCCAGAGGAGGAAATCCCACCCGAGCCACTGGTTGCTCCGGATGAGGTCGATGGCCGCGTCGCTGGTAGCGAGGTTGGCCTTCTCCAGGGCCGGCTTCAGCTCCTCTCCGCCAACGGCCCCGGCCCGGGCGTAGGGATGGATCGCCACCAGGCGCGCCCCCTCGAAGGTCTTCTTGAACTGGGCTTCGAAGAGCTCGATGATCGGGGCCGAGAGGGAGGTGAAGGTGACGATGCCGGTGCGGGTGTCCCAGACCGCGTCCCAGGTGGAGGGAACGGGCAGGGTCTTGACCAGGAGGCCGAGGCGCACCGCCTCCTTCAGTTCCTCCCGCTTCTGCTTCGGCACCCGGTTGAGGCCGGGATTGGCGGAGAGGTACTCGTGCTCGGCCACCTGGAGGTAGGCTTTCACCAGGGCGGCGGGGAGCTTGCGCTGGTCGCGGCGCAGGGTGAACGCCACGTAGTGGTCTCGCCAGAAGGCGGCGGGGGCATCGAAGCTCATCTGCCGGTGGTCGTCCAGGTGGACCCACCCCACGGACTGCTCGGCGGCATTCTGGTCGATGGGCTGGAAGGCCTGCTTGGCAAGGTTCTCTGCGATAAAGGGATAGAGGTCGCCGGAGGGAAGCTCCCCCGCGACCCGGAACTGGCAAACGGCGGTGGTACTGGAAAGGATGCCCATTGAGATAATCTCCTTGCTCGGAAAATGAAAGGGAGACGTTCATACACCCATCGAGGCTCTGAGGGCAAGCACTTTGTGGGGGGAGTGCTAACGAGCGGTGGAAACATGAAAACCAGGACAAAAAACGCTAAAGTTTTCGGGACAATGGCCGACAAACGTTATACGGAGCGTATTTTTTCGTTGCATGCCCTGTGGCCGAAAAGGAGCACACTATGCCATTGAGCTTCACCATCGGAGGAACGACCCTGGCCGAGGCCGACTTGGCCACCCATATGGTTGGGGCGGTCAAGAACATCTTCGCCACCATGGTTTTCATCGACGACATTGAGGACAGCTACCCCCTGGACAAGCCGGTCTCCCACTTCACCTGCAGCATCTCGGGGATGATTGGGCTTGGCGGCGACTGCTCGGGGATGGTGGGAATCCACATTCCCGAGGAGCTTGCCCGGGAGGTCACGGCATCCATGCTCGGCATGGAGGTGGATGAGATCGAAGGCGACGGCGACGTGCACGACGCCATGGGAGAGCTCACCAACATGCTGGCCGGCGAGGTCAAGATGATCTTCTCCGCGCGGGGAATGAGCGTCTGCCTCTCGACGCCGTCGGTCATCTCCGGCAAGGAGTACTCGGTGGAGGTGGTCTCCAGCGGCGCGGCGGTGGTGGTCCCCTTCAACCGGGGCGAGCACCGGTTCCTGGCAACGCTGCAGCTGGAAGGAAGCTGACGCGGCACAGACATAGAATCTATTTCGATCTCCCTATGTATACCCCGGAGGTGACGTTGACATGAAACCCTCTTCTGCTGGCGCCCTTGTCCTCCCGTTCCTGATGTTCTTCTCCGCCGCCCAGGCGGCCCCCCCCGATGCCGGCCAGCTCTTGCGCGAACAGCAGCCCCAGCGACAGCTCCCCCGGCAGCTTCCGACCCCCGAGGCCGAAAAGGAGCGCCCACCCTTGGCTGACAGCGGCGTCCGGGTGGCGGTCAAAGGCTTCACGTTCAGCGACATAGGGGGCCTGGCAACAGAGAGCGAACTGCAGTCCCTTGTGGCCGACGCTGTCGGCAAGAGCCTCAGCTTCGGCGAACTGCAGGGCCTCGCCGCAAAAGTCACCGCATACCTCAAGGGGAAAGGGTGGTTCCTGGCCAAGGCCTACCTTCCCAAGCAGGACGTCACCGGCGGGATCATTGAAATCGCCGTCATCCAGGGGAAGAGCGACGGCCTCGTCATCAAGCGCGACAAGAGCGCCCGCATCAAGGACGAGAGCATTCGCGGCATCGCCCAGAAGTCCGTCCGCCACGGGCAACCCATCAACGAACCGTGCCTCGAGCGCTCCGCTCTCCTCATCAACGACCTCCCCGGCGTCGCAGCCAAAGCATCCCTGGCCCCGGGAAGCGCCCCCGGCACAACGTCGGTCCAGCTCGATGTCAGTGAAGGGCCGCTCCTCTCCGGCGCAATCTGGGGCGACAACCAGGGCAACCGCTACACCGGCGCCTGGCGCGGCAACGGCTTGCTCACCATCAACGACCCCCTGCGGTACGGCGACCAGCTTTCCCTCCTGATGACCGGCGCCGAAGGGCTCACCCAGGGGCGGGCCGGCTACATCTTCCCGCTGGCCTCCAACGGCCTCAAGGGAAACCTCACCTACACCGGCATGCACTATGAGATTGTCGAAGGCGAAACAGCAGGGCTCAGGCAGGAAGGGGACAGCCACACCATTGACGCCGGCCTCAGCTACCCCATCCTCCGCAGCCGCACGGCAAATGTCACCGCCTCCATCGGCTACGAATTCAAGAAGCTGATGGATAGCATCAGTGATGTCGACAGCCGTGACAAAACGCTTCACAGCGGCACCATCAGCTTCCTCGGCAACAAATACGACACCTTTCTTGGCGGCGGCTATACCACCTGGAACGCCGGCGTGACCACCGGCACCATGGACGAGAAGATTGCCGACATCGCCATCACCAAGACCGAGGGGCGCTACACCCGATTCAACGTCGGCCTGGCAAGGCTGCAGCGGCTGGCCGAGCGGACCACCCTCAACCTCTCATACAGCGCCCAGCTCAGCCTCGACAACCTCGACTCCAGCGAAAAATTCTACCTGGGCGGCCCTTACGGCGTTCGTGCCTATCCGGTGGGTGAAGCCGGCGGCGACGAAGGGCACCTCTTCAACCTGGACCTGCGCTACGATCTCCCGCTCCCCGCCAGCGTCGGCCTGCTCCAGCTGAACGGCTTCTACGATGCCGGCTGGGTCAGACTCCATAAGGAGACGTGGCCCAACTCCATCACCACCATCTCCAACAGGAACGACTACTGGCTGCAAGGGGCCGGCCTCGGTCTCACCTATGCCTACAGCGGCCGGATGAGCCTCAAGGCCACCTGGGCCCACACCATCGGCGATAACGACGGGAGAAGCACCGACGGCAGGGACGCCGACGGCCGCAGCGACGACAACCGATTCTGGCTGCAGGCGATGCTGTTTTTTTAGCGGAAACGAAGCCCTTGTGATGAGTGTATAAAGGAGTTCCCCATGAACAAGATCTACCGTCTGATCTGGTCCAGAGCCAAAGAGCAATGGGTTGTCGTTGCCGAGAAGGTCGCCGCCAAGGGGGGCATTCCGTCGGCAACGGTCGGCGTGCTTACCGCGGTTGCCCTGCTGGCTTCAGCGGGGGGAGCCTTTGCCCTTGATCCGGGGGCTCTCCCGGCCGGCGGAAAGATAACGGCGGGGAGCGGCACCATCGCCACCAGCGGCAACCAGATGACCATCAACCAGGCGAGCCAGCAGATGATCGCCAACTGGGACAGCTTCAACATCGGCCAGAACGCCGGGGTCAGATTCAACCAGCCGAACAGCGGCGCCACGGCATTGAACCGCATTCAGGACCAGAACCCGACCCAGATCCTGGGAAGCCTCAGCGCCAACGGCAAGGTCTTTCTCCTCAACCCGGCCGGCATCGTATTCGGCCAAGGGGCCAAAGTGGATGTGGGCGGACTCGTTGCATCCTCCCTCAACATGCTCGACAGCGACTTCCTTGCCGGCAGGTACGCCTTGAGCGGCGCCGGCAGTGCCGGGTCGGTCATCAACCAGGGGAGCATCAGCGCCAACGGCGGCATCGTCGCCCTGATCGCCCCCACGGTAAGCAACGAAGGGACCATCACCGCAAACAAAGGCAGCGCGGCCCTGATCGCCGCCAACCAGGTCAGTGTGGATTTCACGGGTGACGGCCTGATCACCTACACCGTTAACCAGGGGGCCGTCGATGCCCTGGCCGAGAACAAGGGGCTCATCAAGGCCGATGGCGGCCTGGTGGTCATGACCGCCAAGGCGGCGGACGCCCTGACCGGCGCCGTGGTCAACAACAGCGGCGTGATCGAGGCCCAGACCCTGCAGAACAAGGGGGGGAGGATCCTCCTCCTCTCCGACATGCAAAGCGGCACCACCACCGTCGGCGGCACCCTCGACGCCGGCGCCCCCAATGGCGGTGACGGAGGGTTTGTGGAGACCTCCGGCGGCCGGGTGAAGATCGGCAGCGGCACGGTAGTTACCACCAAGGCTCCATCAGGCAAGTCAGGCACGTGGCTGATCGATCCCGATGGTTTCACCATCGCGGCGAGCGGCGGCGACATCGACGGCACGACCCTTGGCAACAACATCGATTCCAATGGCGACACGGTCATCAGCAGTACCGACGGCAGCGGCAGTGACGGCAACATCACCGTCAACGACAATGTGACGTGGCATGCCAACAATCTATCACTGATCGCTACCAACGACATCAACATCAACGCCATTATGACGGCCGGCGCCCTTGATGACACCGGCAATCCCGGAACCTTCGCCAGCCTGGATCTTGAACCGGGCAGCGGCAAGGTGAACGTCGGTTTCAACCCGGACGGCACCTTCAAGGGGAGGGTGGATTTCTTCCTGGCCGATGGCGTGACGCCACGCTCCGGCTCGGGCTTCCTGACCATTAACGGCAATGACTACACCGTAATCACCGACCTGGGTGCAGAAGGTGATGATCTGACCGGCGCCAGTACGTTGCAGGGCATGGCTTATGGCGGCAATTCTTCCGGTTTTTTTGCCCTCGGCAGCAACATTGATGCAGCGGCCACCTCCGGCTGGAACTCCGGGGAAGGCTTCGTGCCGATAGGCTCCGGTGGATATGCGTTCACCGGCACCTTCGACGGCCTCGGCCACACCATCGACAACCTCACCATCAATCGCCCTTCCTCGGACAACCAGGGGCTGTTCGGCCAGACCGGCAATGGTTCTGTGGTGCGGAACGTCGGCCTGAGCAACATCAACGTAACCGGCTCCAACAACGTAGGCGGTCTGGTGGGATACGGCTACGGCACCACCATTTACAATTCGTATGTCGAGACCGGCAGCGTCAACGGCGGCAACTATTCAATCGGTGTCGGCGGGCTGCTGGGCTACGACTATGGCGGCAGCAGCATCACCAACTCCCATGCTTCCGTCGATGTCACCGCCGGCGACTACGCAAAGGGTGTCGGCGGCCTGGTGGGGTATGGATTGGGCTACGGTTACGGCATAACCATCACGAACTCCCATGCCACCGGCGATGTCACTGCCGGCCTCAATTCTTCCGGCGTGGGAGGGCTAATGGGGTATGGCTACGGCTCCAGCGCTGGCAGTACCATTCTGGACTCCTACGCCACCGGCAACGTTACGGGTGGAAACAGCGTCGGCGGCCTGGTTGGGTATGGCTATGACGACTCCATAACCAATTCATACGCTACCGGAGAGGTAACGGGGACAGACGACAATGTGGGCGGGCTCGTGGGATATACCAGCGGCAGCAATCCCATCATTGACAACAGCTACGCCACCGGCCCGGTGACGGGAAACAACTCCGTCGGTGGCCTGGTCGGCTCCATTAACAGCGGCAGCATCACCATTTCCAACAGCCATGCAGATGGCCCGGTCACAGGCAACAGCTACGTCGGCGGCTTGGTCGGCTCCATCAACAGCGCCACAGTCACTATCACGGATTCACATGCCACAGGTGACGTATGGGCTGATGCCAGCCTTTACAACCAGAATATCGGCGGGCTGGTGGGGTATCTCCATGGAAACTACGGCTTAGGCGGCATGATTGACAGTTCCTATGCCACCGGGGCGGTGCATGCGGGTGACTACAGTTCCGGCGTCGGCGGACTGGTTGGCTACGGTTATGGAGTCTCCATCACCGGCTCCCATGCCGACGGCCCAGTGACGGCAGGCTTGGGGAGCCAAAATGTCGGTGGTCTGGTTGGGGCCACCGATTACGGCAACAATATCGACAACTCCTACGCAACCGGCACCGTGACGGCTGGCGCTGGCAGCGACAGTATCGGCGGATTGGTGGGAAACAATGCCAACAGCGCCATTACCAATTCCTATGCCATTGGCACAGTAACGGCGGATGCCAATGCCAGCCAGAATGTGGGCGGCCTGGTGGGCAACAATAACAGTAACTCCAGCATTGAGAACAGCTATGCTTCCGGGCCGGTAACCGGCAACAGCTATGTGGGAGGCCTGGTCGGCTATGACAATGGCAACGGGATTACCAATTCCTTCGCAACGGGTCCGGTTACCGGCAGCAGTTATACTGGAGGGCTTCTAGGCGGCAGTTCCGGCTCATCCGTCAATTCTTCGTTCTGGGACAAGACGGTCAATGCCGACCCTGCCTTGGACAACGGCTTCGGCACCGGCAAGACGACGACAGAGCTGAAAACCCTGGCCACGTTCACTGACGCAGGCTGGGACATTGACGATGCCGGCAGCACCGGCAAAGTCTGGCGCATGTACGACGGCAACGCCTACCCGCTCCTGCGCCACTTCCTTACGCCGCTCACCATCACCGCCAACCCCGTAACCAAGACCTACGACGGGACAGCATATACGGGGGATCTCGACGCCACTTACTCGGACCCGTCTGCCCCTGCGTCGGGGCATCTCCAAGGGATCACGTCACCGTACTCCAGCTTTGTCAACGCCGGTACCCACTCTCCATTGCCCTACTCCGACCAACTGGGCTACGACATCACGGTCAGCGGCGACACCAGCCTGACGATCACCCCAGCAGCACTCTCCATCACTGCCAGCGACGTGACGAAGACCTACGGCCAGACGCCGACGCTCTCGGCATTCACCTCCAGCGGCCTCCAGAACGGCGAGACCATTGGCAGCGTCACCCTGGCAAGCACGGGCGCCGTTGCCACGACCGGTGTCAGCGGCTCACCCTATGCCATTACGGCCAGTGGCGCCACTGGCGGCACCTTCAACGCCGGCAACTACACCATCACCTACAACAACGGGGCCTTGACCGTCACCCCAGCAACACTCTCCATCACTGCCAGCGACGTGACGAAGACCTACGGCCAGACGCCGACCCTCTCGGCATTTACCTCCAGCGGCCTGAAGAACGGCGAGACCATCGGCAGCGTCACCCTGGCAAGCACGGGCGCCGCTGCCACGGCCGATGTCGACGGCTCACCCTATGCCATTACGGCCAGTGGCGCCACCGGCGGCACCTTCAACGCCGGCAACTACACCATCACCTACAACAACGGGGCCTTGACCGTCACCCCAGCAGCACTCTCCATCACCGCCAGCGACGTGACGAAAACCTACGGCCAGGCTTCGACGCTCTCGGCATTTACCTCCAGCGGCCTGAAGAACGGCGAGACCATCGGCAGCGTCACCCTGGCAAGCACAGGCGCCGTTGCCACGGCCGGTGTCAGCGGCAGCCCCTATGCCATTACGGCCAGTGGCGCCACCGGCGGCACCTTCAACGCCGGCAACTACACTATCACCTACAACAACGGGGCCTTGACCGTCACCCCAGCAGCACTCTCCATCACGGCCAGCGACGTGACGAAAACCTACGGCCAGGCTTCGACTCTCTCGGCATTTACCTCCAGCGGCCTGAAGAACGGCGAGACCATCGGCAGCGTCACCCTGGCAAGCACAGGCGCCGCTGCCACGGCCGGTGTCAGCGGCTCACCCTATGCCATTACGGCCAGTGGCGCCACCGGCGGCACCTTCAACGCCGGTAACTACACCATCACTTACAACAACGGGGCCTTGACCATCACCCCGGCCCCGCTCTCCATCACCGCCGACGACGCCAGCAAGACCTACGGCCAGACCGTAACCTTTACCGGGACCGGATTCACCAGCAGCGGCCTGCGGAATGGCGAAACCATCGGCAGCGTCACCCTGGACAGCGCGGGGGGAGCGGCCTCCGCAAGCGCAGCGGGAAGCCCTTACGCAATAACGGCATCCAATGCCACCGGCGGCACCTTCAACGCGGATAACTACACCATCACCTATCACGACGGAGCGCTTACCGTGTCCCCCGCGTCCACTGCATCCACCGAGTCCACGGTTGTTGATGCGCCAATTCAGCCGCCTGCGCCGACCCCGCCGGCAGTTTCGAACCAGGGCGCGCCTCCGTCAATCCCGCAGCCCCCCGCGCCGATTGCTGACCAGACGGGCAGTGGCACATCTGCCGGCTCTTCCGGTGGCGTCGGCGGCCCCAGTGTAACCCTCGTCAGCGAGCCCACATCGCAGGGCTCCGGCATGATAACCGTAACCGTACCGGACAGCATGGCGCAGCCGGGTTCGACTTTCAGTTTCCAGTTGCCGGAACAGGCCAGGGCGGCGGCTGCAACTTCCGCTTCGGTTGACGTTTCCCTGGCCGACGGCGGGCCATTGCCGGAGTGGCTGCGGTACAGCCCGGAATCCCATACGTTTACGGCCGGCAATGTTCCGGCGGGATCTCTGCCGATCAAAATCATCGTAACCGTTGGCGATCAGAGCTGGACCGTGGAAATTACGAAGGAGCAGGGGGAGTAATCATAAAGAATCATTGAAGTTCCCGGCTCCATGCTTCAGAATAGGGCGGCCAAGGCCGCCCTATAAATTTTCGCCCGGAGAAAACTATGACCACGCGCTTTGTCGGCGTCGCGGGCTTGCCCCGTGCCGGTTCCACCCTGTTGTGCCAGCTGCTGGCAGAGCATCCCGCCATACACTGTGAAGGGCACAGCTCGCCCCTCTGCAATGCCCTCCTGATGATGCGCCGTTTCATCAGCGACGACCAGTTCATGCTGTCGCAACTCGACGTGCAGTTCGAGGCCACCTATGCCCACCTGAAATCGGCCATGCAGGGGTTTCTCCACGGCTGGCACGGTGAGTGCGGCAAGCAGGTGGTCGTGGACAAGAACCGCGCCTGGCTCCACTGCATCGAGATGCTGCTCCATCTGGACCCCGAGGCGAGGCTGCTGGTGCCGATCCGCGAACTGGGGCAGATTTACGGCTCCATCGAGTCCCAGCACCAGAGGACCATTCTGCTGGACTTCATCGACCACCTGGCCGATTTTGACCGCTTCGGCCGGGCCGACAAGCTCTTTGCCCAGGACAAGTCCATCGGCGCGCCGCTGTCGTCGATCCGGGCCATCGAGGAGTTGCCGCAGACGGTGAAAAACCGCCTCTATTTCGTGAAATTCGAGGATATGATTGCCGACCCGGTCGGTACCATGACGCACATCTACACCTGGCTGGGGCTCCCCCCCCATGCAATCGATCCCGGGCGCATCACCGTCCGTCCCCACGAGAGCGACAGCCACTACCGCTTCAAATACCTCCACCGGCAGCAGGGGAGCATAGCCGCTCCCGGTCGCCACGAGATCCCCCCCCGCATCCAGGCGCAGATCGAGCGGGCCTGCGCCTGGTACTACGAGTGGTTCTACCCGAAGAACGGCCCTGCCTCCCAGCCGCGGACGAAGCCCTGATGCAGCCCGGCCTGACCATATCGGTGCTCGACCAGCTGGAGGCCGAGGCGATCCACATCCTTCGCGAGGTGGCATCTGAATTCGAGCGTCCGGTGATGATGTACTCCATCGGCAAGGATTCGTCGGTGATGCTGCACCTTTGCCAGAAGGCCTTCTGGCCCGGCCGGATACCCTTTCCCCTGCTCCATGTGGATACCCGCTACAAGTTCCCGGACATGGTGGCGTTCAGGGATGCCCGGGCGGCCGAGTTGGGCTTCGAGCTGCAGGTGCACCACAGCCGCGCTGACGATGATGCCAGCGTCAACCCGTGGGACCTGGGGACCGTGCGCTGCTGCGCCGACCTCAAGACCAGGGGGCTTCTGGATGCGCTGCGGGAGGGGGGGTACGATGCGGTCATCGGCGGGGCCCGCCGCGAAGAGGAGCGCTCCCGGGCCAAGGAGAGGATCTTTTCCTTCCGTGACCCCCACGGCCAGTGGGAACCGCGGCGCCAGCGCCCCGAGTTCTGGAACCTCTACAACAGTCGCGTCAAGAGCGGCGAAAGCATGCGGGTGTTTCCCCTCTCCAACTGGACCGAACTGGATGTCTGGCGCTATATCGAGCAGGAGTCGATCCCGGTGGTGTCGCTCTACTTCGCGGCGGAGCGGATAGTGGTGGAGCGCAACGGCCAGCTGATACCGGTCGGCAAGGGGACACCGCTGCTGCCGGGAGAGGCGCCTGTCCCGCGGCTCTGCCGCTTCAGGACGCTGGGGTGCTATCCCTGTACCGGCGCAATCGCCTCAACTGCGACCACGGTGGCGGATATCATCGCCGAACTGGAGCAGACCCGCCTTTCGGAGCGCACAACCCGCCTCATCGACCATGACCAGGACGGTTCCATGGAGCGCAAGAAGCGGGAGGGGTATTTCTGATGATCGACCTTCTCCGCATCATGACCGCCGGCAGCGTCGACGACGGGAAGTCCACCCTGATCGGGCGCATGCTTTACGATGCCGGGGCCCTCTACGACGACCATATCGCTTCCCTCTCCAAAGGTGCTCCCAGCGGCGAGCACCCCGATTTCGCCCTTCTGACCGACGGCCTGCGGGCCGAGCGGGAGCAGGGTATCACCATCGATGTCGCCTACCGCTATTTTGCCACCCCGCGCCGCCGTTTCATCATTGCCGATGCCCCGGGCCACGAGCAGTATACCCGCAACATGGCTACAGCAGCCTCCACTGCCGATCTGGCGATACTGCTGATCGACGCCCGCCAGGGTGTTTCGACCCAGTCCCGGCGCCACGCCTTCATCTGTGCGCTGCTGGGGGTGCCGCGCCTCCTGGTGGCCGTCAACAAGATGGACCTGGTCGGTTTCAGGGAGGAACGTTTCCGTGAGATCGAGGATGAGTACCGGGCCTTTGCCGTCCGGCTCGGCCTGAAGAACCTCTGCTTCATTCCGGTCTGCGCCGTCGACGGCGACAACTTGGTTCACAAGAGCGAGCGGATGCCCTGGTATGGCGGTCCCTGCCTCCTGCCGTACCTGGAGGACGTGTACGTGGCCGGTGACCGCAACCTGGTCGACTTCCGGCTGCCGGTGCAGCGCGTAGTGCGCCCCGACGAACGTTTCAGGGGGTACAGCGGCACCCTCGCTTCCGGTGTGGTGCGGGTCGGCGACGAAGTGATCGCGCTCCCCTCCGGTTTCCGTTCTTCCATCAGAAGCATCCACATGGGGAGCACCCCCTTGCCCCAGGCCGTGGCTGGCCAGGCCGTAACCGTCTGCTTGGACGATGAGCTGGATATCGCCCGGGGCGACCTGCTCGTGCATCCCGGCAATGTCCCGCGGGAATTCAAGGAACTGGATCTGATGACGGTCTGGACCGGGGACGAGCACCTGGTCGCAGGAATGGTGCTGCTGATCAAGCTGGGGTGCCAATGGGTCAAGGCCCGCTGCGAGTTGATACGCTACCGTATTGACCCCGATACGCTGCGCCGGGAGCAGGTTGAGTCCCTCGGGATGAACGATATCGCCCGCATCCGGCTTGTGCTCTACCGTCCGGTTTTTGCCGATCCCTATGCGCGCAACCGCCACCTGGGGGGGGTGCTCCTTGTTTCGGCCTCCGGCAACGACACCGTCGGCGCCGCAACCATTGTGGAGCGGACCGATTACGATGCCGAACTGAAGACGGACCGGGCCGTGCCGGAGAGGCGGGAAGTCGTCTGGCACCATGGCCAGGTGACGCCGGCGGAAAGGACCGAACTGCTCCGTCAGAAGCCGCTGACGATCTGGTTCACCGGCCTCTCCGGGGCCGGCAAGTCAACTCTCGCCTTCGCCCTGGAGAGAAGACTGGTTGACCTGGGAATGGCCTGCTATGTGCTGGACGGCGATAACGTGCGTCACGGCCTGAACCGCGACCTCGGTTTTTCCCCAAGGGACCGGGCCGAGAATATCCGCCGTATCGCCGAGGTTTCACGGCTGATGAACGATGCCGGCTTGATCCTGATTACCGCCTTCATCTCTCCCTTTCAGGAGGACCGGGAGATGGCCCGCGGCATCATCGGCACAGAGCGTTTTCTGGAGGTGTACCTCGAAACCTCTCTTGAGGTGTGCGAGGCGAGGGACCCCAAGGGGATGTACCGTAAGGCCCGCAGTGGCGAACTGCCAAGCTTTACCGGGATATCATCCCCCTATGAACAGCCCGAGCGTCCCGATCTGAAACTGGACACGGCATCCCTTGCCATTGACGACTGCGTGACCATGCTGCTGACGTCGATCCGGGAGCGCTGCGTGGGGTGGGAGGCGTGATGTTCGACCCTGCCGCCATGACCGCCGGTCTGCTGGTAGGCCTGATGGTCGGCCTGACCGGCATTGGCGGCGGTGCCCTGATGACCCCCATTCTGGTCCTGCTGTTCGGCTTCGCTCCCACGACGGCCGTGGGCACGGACCTGTTCTTTGCCGCGATCACCAAGATGGCGGGGGTGTCAGTGCATGGCCGCCGCGGGACCATCGACTGGCAGGTCTGCCGGCGGCTGGCGGCCGGAAGCCTCCCGGCGGCAATGCTGACGAATGCCGCGCTGCAGTACGTCGGACGCGAAACCTTCAAGGTAAACATTGTGATAATGGAGGCCCTGGGAGTGATGCTGCTCATCACGGCCATTGGGCTGATCTTCAAGAAACGTCTGCACGAAATCGGCAGGAACTTCAGGATTGGCGACGCGGAGCTGTTCAAACGGCTTCAGGCCCCACTGACAGTGCTTGCCGGCCTGTTCCTCGGGGTGGTTGTCACGTTGACGTCCGTCGGAGCAGGAGCCCTGGGGACGGTCATCATGCTCTACCTCTATCCGCTGCGCCTGACGCCGGCCAAGGTTGTCGGCACGGACCTGGCCCACGCCATCCCCCTTGCCCTTGTGGCCGGTTCCGGCCATCTGCTGGCGGGCAACATCAACGTTGCACTCCTTATAACATTGCTGTCAGGCTCCCTACCTGGAGTTGTGGTTGGATCCTGGTTCTCGGCCCGGGCCTCGGATGCTGTTCTAAGGCCAGCCCTGGCGCTATTGCTGCTCCTGACAGGCATCAAGATCCTATCAGGCTGTTGAAAATCCCCCCGCCCGGCATACGGTAACGGATTCAGTCTCCTTTCCTTTTTCTCCCCATGCGGTAGACTTGTGGGGTCATCAATTCCAAAAGGAGGAACATCCATGCAGGAACGCCCAGGCATCATCACCTTCAAGGGAAACCCCATGACCCTGCTCGGTCCGGCCCTGGCGGTTGGGGACAAGGCCCCGGCCTTCACCGCCGTGGACACCGGCCTCGCACCGGTATCGCTTGCCGACTTCACCGGGAAGATCAAGATCATCAGCGCCGTCCCATCCCTCGACACCCCGGTCTGCGACACGGAGACCCGCCGCTTCAACCAGGAGGCGGCAACTCTGCCGGACAACGTCGTGCTGCTCACCGTGAGCATGGACCTCCCCTTTGCCCAGAAGCGCTGGTGCGGCGCAGCCGGCATCGACCGGGTAAAGACCCTCTCCGACTATCGGGACCGCTCCTTCGGCCTCGCCTACGGCGTGGTGATCAAGGAGCTGATGCTCCTCTCCCGCTCCCTCTTCGTCATCGACGCCACGGACACCATCCGGTACCTCCAGCACGTGCCCGAGGTGACCAGCGAGCCCGACTACGCGGCTGTCCTGGCCGCGGCCAAGGGATTGCTGTAGCGTCACCGGCGGAACACGGAACACAAAAAGGCCTGCTCTCAACGAAGCAGGCCTTTTTGTATGGTACCGCTCTGCAATTGTCGTTAACGGCCGCTACCCGTGCCTCTCGAAGGGTTTCCAGTAGCCGAGCCGCAGGTCCATGTCGTGGCTCTCCCCGGCTATCTTGTCGAGAATCCAGTCAATCACCGAGAAGACAATGAGGGGAAAGCCGAACAAGACCGCCGAAAAGATCCAGATGATAACCTTGATACCCATCTTGACCAATTCCTTCATCGCCGTTCCTCCTTCCGCATTCCGGGTTTCCTGTGCAGCGCAGCATTAGCCACGCCTAAAAAAACAATACTGCAAGTAACCGGAATGTCAAGGAGATCAACCGCGAATCACCGCTTCTTCACCCGGAAGCCCGCCTTTTCCAGCTTCGCCAAATCGAGGCCGCCGGAGCCCTGCTCCTCCCGTGGCGGACGCTCGCTCTTGGGGCGCGGTGCTCCCCCCTCCATGGCCTCGCGGATGGAGAGGGAGATGCGCTTTCGAGCCACGTCCACGGCCAGGACCTTCACCTTCACCACCTCCCCGACCCGGACCGCCTCATTGGGGTCCTTCACGAACCTGGCCGCCAGATGGCTCACATGAACGAGGCCGTCCTGATGGACGCCGATGTCCACAAAGGCGCCGAAGGCGGTGACGTTGGTCACTACCCCCTGGAGCACCATCCCCTCCTTGAGGTCGGAGAGCTCCCGGATATCGTCCCGGAAGGCGGCGGTCCTGAATTCCTCCCGGGGGTCGCGCCCCGGCTTTTTCAGCTCCGCCACGATGTCCCGCAGAGTCGGGAGCCCCACGGCCCCGGTCACGTAGCGTTTGAGGTCGATCCGCTCCACCAGCGCCTGGTCGGCGGCAAGCTGGGGCAGGGAAACGCCGAGGTCGGCGGCCATGGCCTCAACCACCGGGTAGCGCTCCGGGTGGACGGCGGTGTTGTCGAGGGGGTGCTCACCGTTGCGGATGCGGAGGAAGCCCACCGCCTGCTCGAAGGCCTTCTCGCCGAAGCGGGGGACCTTCAGGAGCCCCCGCCGCGAGGCAAAGGGTCCCTCGGCGTCCCGCCGGGCAACGATGGCCTTGGCCAGGGACTGCCCCACGCCCGAGACGTAGGAGAGGAGCGCCCAGGAGGCGGTGTTGAGGTCAACGCCGACAAAGTTCACGCATGACTCCACCACATCGTCCAGGGCCTTTTTCAGGGCCTTCTGGTCCACGTCGTGCTGGTACTGCCCCACGCCGATGCTCTTGGGGTCGATCTTCACCAGTTCCGCCAGGGGATCCTGGAGACGGCGGGCGATGGAGATGGCCCCCCTCACCGTGAGGTCCAGATCCGGGAACTCCTCCCGGGCGATCTCCGATGCGGAGTAGACGCTGGCCCCGGCCTCGCTCACCATGACCACCGGCACCCGCTTCCCCGCCTCGGCCAGGGTCTCCTTGGCGAACTGCTCGATCTCGCGGCCGGCGGTGCCGTTCCCCACGGCGATCATCTCGATGTTGTGGGTTTCAACGAGCCGCAGGAAATCTTTCTTCGCCCCGGCGACGCGCCCTTCCCCGGTGTGGGGATAGATGGTCACGTGCTCCAGAAAGCGGCCGGTGGCGTCCACCGCTGCCAGCTTCGAGCCAGTCCGCAGCCCCGGGTCGATGCCGAGGACCCGCTTCCCCCCGGCCGGCGGTGCCAGGAGGAGATTCCGCAGGTTCTGGGCAAAGACCCGGATGGCCGCCTCGTCGGCAAGCTTCTTGGCCTCCAGCCGCAGCTCCACCTCGATGGAAGGGGCCACGAGCCGCTTGTAGGCATCCTCGGCAACCCGCTCCAGGATCGGCCGAAAAATGCTTTCCCGGACAACGAGCCGGGCCTTGAGGCCGGCGTGAATCTCCGCCACCGGCGCCTCGACGGCCAGGAGGAGCACCTCCTCCTTCTCCCCCCGGCGCATGGCGAGCATCCGGTGGGAGGGGACGCTCTTCAGGGGCTCCCGGTGGTCGTAGTACATCTCGAACTTGGTGACCGCCTCCTTCTTGTCGCTGGCCACGCGGGAGGCGAAGATGCCGTCGTCCCAGGTGAGGCGGCGGACAAAGGCCCGGGCGTCGGCGTCGTCGGCCAGCCGCTCCGCCAGGATGTGCCCCGCCCCCTCCAGGGCCGCCGCCGCGTCGGGAACCTCCCGGGCCGGGTCCACGAAGGGGAGCGCCGCCTCCTCCGGCGTGCCGGATGTAAGCTCCTGGGCCGCCATGATGTCGGCCAGGGGCTCCAGTCCCCGCTCCCTGGCGATGGTGGCCTTGGTGCGGCGCTTGGGCTTGTAGGGGAGGTAGAGGTCCTCCACCTCGGTCTTCTGGCGGGAGCCCTCGATGCGGGCCTTCAGCTCAGGGGTCAGCTTTCCCTGCTCCTCGATGGATTTGAGCACCGTGACCTTCCGCTCCTCCAGCTCGGTGAAGTACGCAAGGCGCTCCTCCACGGTGCGGATCTGCACCTCGTCCAGTTCCCCGGTCCGCTCCTTCCGGTAGCGGGCAATGAACGGCACCGTGGCCCCCTCCTTCAGGAGCTCCACGGTGTTTTCCACCTGAAACGGCTTCAGGCCGGTCTCTTCGATGATGAATGTGGTGATTTTCACAAGTGCGTCGCTTCTCTGGCTCATGGTTGGTCCTCTGTGCGGCGGGATGAAAAGGGGAGGATACTACCACAGGGGAACGGCGATGAAAAGGGAGGGAACGCCGGAGGCCTCAGCGGTGGTCGATGCGGCAGGAACCGCCAGCGCAGGGTGGAATGCGCCGGGGAAGATACCTGCGAAAACGGGCGAAGCCCCGGTAGCCGAGGCGGGCCAGGAGGTTCACCCCCGGGAGCATGACGAGGGTGCCGAGAAAACCGTAGAGGGTCGAGGCCGGAAAGGCCTGCCAGATGGCCCAGAAGGCCTCCACGGCCCGGTAGACCCGGCCGGTCCGGTCGATGGCGTGCATCTGGGCCATGAACTCGTCGAGGGTGATTCCGTAGGGGACGGGGTCGAAGGAAGGGTCGCCGATGTCGACGAAGAGGAGGCGTCCACCATGGTTCTTGCGCTTGTAGGCCTCCATCTCCGCCGCGCAGACGGAGCACGAGCCGTCATAGAAGACACTGAGGGGGAATTCAGGGGGGGCTGGCATCGGCAGACCTCGCAGTTGGATCTTTCCGAAACCTATACCACGGAACCGGCAAACGGCAACCAGTCTCAGGGGTAGAGCCGGAAGAGCTGCTCCACCACGCAGGCGGGCTTCGGCTCCCCCTCGATCTCCACAGTGATCTCGTAGGTGATCTGCACCGCTGCACCCAGGGGCTCCAGGGCCGTGAGCCTGGTCCGCGCCCGGATGCGGGAGCCGGTCTTGACCGGAGCCGGGAACCGCACCCGGTTGAGGCCGTAGTTGACCCGCAGGCGCATGCCGGGGTAGTTCCGCTCGAACTGCCCCGGGGCGTTCGCCTCGGTGAGGAAGGGGAGGAGCGACAGGGTGAGGAAACCGTGGGCAATGGTGGTGCCATAGGGGGACTCGCGCCGGGCCCGCGCCGGGTCGGTGTGGATCCACTGGACGTCCCCCGTTGCCGCGGCAAAGGCGTCGATCCGCCCCTGCTCCATGACGAGCCAGGGTCCCACGTGGATCTCGGTACCGAGCTTGGGAGAGAGGAAAGCGATAAGTTCGTCTGCTGCGGACACGGGTGAACCTCCTTTAAAGAACTGTTCACCACAGAGACACAGAGGCACAGAGATTTTTTCTCGAATAAAAACTGAAGTTACCCAAAAACCGGACCATTCAACCTGGCATCCGTCGAACAAACAATAAAACCATTCGTTTTTTAATGGTTTTCTCTGTGTCTCTGTGTCTCTGTGGTGGAAGTGGTTTTTGAATTCAGAAGTCAACCCCCAACCCGTGAAGCTGCTGCAGGGCCGTGCCGGCCCAGTCCCGGTTGGCGGCGGGGCTGGCGGGGCTCGGATGGATGATCCGCCCCACCTCTATTCCAAGGTCGGCCAGGGCCTCGCGACAGCGTGCCTCGGCGAACCCCCCGACGCCGATGACCACCTGTGGCCGGAGCAGTTCCACGGTCCGGCGCAGGGCCAGGTCGCAGGCGGCGAAGAGCGGCTCCTGCTCCCCCCGGCGCAGCTTGTCAGGGGTGATGTTACCGCCGTCGGCGGTGAGGAAGAGGAGCGGACAGTAGTTGGCCACGAAGAAGCGGGTAAAAAACCGCTCCGGTGTCCCGAACCGCTCCCGGATGAGCCCCCAGAGCCGACGGCCGCTCACCTCGCTCCGCCGGCAGGCAAAGCCGTCGACCCGCTTTTTGGGGTGCTCGCCCGCCGGTCGCGTGACCGTGCCGGTGATCCCGAGCCACTCCGTTACCACCGCGATTTCCCCGAAGGGGACGCCGGTCTGGGCCATTCCCCAGGGGCCGGGATTCATGCCGACGAAAAGGGCCTCCTTGGGAGGAGAGCCGAAGCGGGAGAGATAGGCGGCATGGGGCTCCCGGGCGTAGATGAGGGGGTTGTAGACGTGGGCCACCGGCGGGGAGAAGGAGAGCCCCGCCAGGTCGGCGGCAAGGGTGTCGGCTATGGCCACGAGATCGGTCATTGGCCCGCCTCCAGAACCCGTCTGATCCGCTCCTCGGTCACCGGATGGGTGGAGAAGTAGTCGCCTATGGATTTATCCTCTTTCTTCCCCTTCTCCCCCTGCTTCTTCCGATGCTCCGTTTCGAGGCGGCCGAGCATGGCGGCGTAGCTTTTGAGGGGAATCCCCCGGCGCTTCAGGTACGCCACCGCGGCATCGTCGGCCTCCGTCTCGAAGCTGCGGGAGTAGGAGGCGTCGATGAGGACCGTGGGGAGCGTGGCGGCCAGGGAGGTAATGGAGGTGATGTCGCCGGTGATGGCGGCGACGACGAGGCCGGTGGCCGAGTTCTGGAGCACGTGGCGCAACGCGTGGCGGTGCCGCACGTGCCCCATCTCGTGGGCCAGAACCCCTATCAGCTCGTCGTCACTCTTGGCTATCTCCACGAGCCGGTCCGTGACGACGATGATCCCCGACGGGAGCGCCAGGGCATTGGCCCCCAGCTGGTCGCTCTTGCGGAACTCCAGCCGGTAGCCGGTGGCAAAGGGAAGCTCCCGGGTCATGCGGGAGAATTGGGTCGAGAGTTCGCGGCGCCGGACATCGGAAAGCCGGGAGGGGGTGAAGACGAGCTTGTCGAGCATCGCCAGGCTCTCCTTGCCCAGGGAGACCTCGGTGGCAGGGGGAACGGCCCGGGCGACCTTGTCAGCCAAAACGGGAATCCCGAAGGCGATGAAGCCCCAGACCACGGCCACCGTCACCACGAGGGCCACCAGGGCCAGGGGGAGGCTCCGCTCCCAGCGGTGGATGGCTGCCATGGCGCTCCCCTTCCCCTGGCGCCGGAGGAGTTCGTCCATGAAGCGCACATCGCTTACCTCGCAGAGGGCACCGGACGGGAAGGTAACTGAGCGCCGCGCCGTGGAGAGGGGCGCAGAGACGACGAGACCGGCAATCTCGCCGACAAAATCCACCCCCTCTCCCGCCACGTGGAGACGATTCCCCTCAAGGGTGAGCCGCACGGTTCGCCGCGCCGAGGTTCGGCCGTCGTAGTAGGTGCCGGGCGCCGTCATCACAGGGCCACGTCGATCCCGAAGATGTCACCTATCTCTTCCCCGGCGGCACCCACATCTGCCTGGAACCCCGCCCGGAACGCCTCCATGTCCGCAATCCCCTCGACGGAAAGGGTATCGAACCGGTACCGGGCCAGCCGCACCGATGCCCAAGGCGCCATGAGGCCGAGACTCGCAATGATGGCCGCGGCGTTGGAGAGGTAAAGCCACGCCATGTCCCGCACCCGCATCCGGCTCACGAAGCGGCTCCCGGAGATGTTGGTGCTGTTCCAGGTGAGATTGGCCAGGGCAGTCTGGACATAGACCACGATGAAGAGGTAGAGAACCGGCAGGGCGAAGAACATGAGGGCGCCGACCATCATCTGGGTCCGGCGCAGGTCGGCACCGGCCAGGAGCGCCCCCCCTTCGGCCAGGGTGGAGGCCACGTAGAAGGCCGCCGGCATCACCACCACCAGCAGGAGCACCAGCCACCCCGCCGCTTTCAGGAAGAGGAAGTAGTAATCCTTTCCCGTGGCGGTGAAGGTGAAAGGTGTCCGGCCATAGGAGCTCTTCTCAACGAGAAACTTCTTCTGGCGATAGATGAGGTAGGGGAAGATGAGCCCCAGCGTGAACGGCACCAGGAAGGCGAGGCCGGCGAATATCACGTAGGCCTCCTGGTAGTCGTCCCGGAAGGCGAAGCGGAGGTTCCGGTACCTGGAGTTGCGGCAGTTGAACAGCCGCGAGCGGACCACGAGCCACGGCACCGTCAGGAAGAATACAAAGCCAAGTATCTTGGCGACGCCCGGCGTGTAGCGGGTTCCCGCCGTATAGACGAGAAACGCCAAGGCCCCGATGAGCCATCCCCGGAAGAGGGCCTTGGGATCGGCCAGGTAGTCGAAGGGACTTCCGTCCAGAAGGGTGTTGCCGTAAAAGTAGCGGCGCTTGCGGACCTTGGCCCAGGCAGAATAGGCCCCGAGCGTCACGATCTTCAGGAGCGTGTTCACGATCCAGATGCCGAAATACTCCTTTGCCGTGCCAGTGAAGGTAAAGCGAAGGGTCCGGGGCGCCGCCGGCCGGCGGGGTTCGGGCAGAGCGGGAGGCCGCGGGGGGACAGCCCCCGGGGGAGAGGCCGCTGCAGGAATGCTCTCGGACGCCTTCGGCCCAGTCCCCCTAGAATAGGTGAACCTCTCGCCGCATCGCGGGCAGCGCACCCGAGCCCCGTCGGGAATGGTCCCGGCGGGCATCTCCTTCGTCAAGCTGCAATGGGGGCAGCTCACCGTCTCCATGGGAGCCTCCTTCATTCCACCACGAGCGATTCACCGCCCGCCTCAACCCGGTCCCCGACCCGGAGCTTCCTGCCGCGCCGCGTCTCCACCTCGCCGTTCACCCGGACTCCCCCGTCCGCGATGAGGATCTTTGCCTCGCCGCCGGAGGCGACGATATTCTCGGCCTTCAGAAAGCTGTCGAGCTTGATGTACTCGGTTTCTATTTTCATCTCGGGATAACGCTCCTTGCTGTAACAGTCCAATCTGGTTGTCTTTGTAGCACTTTTTTGCTATGAAGAGGAGATTTTTCACGCCCAAAGGAGATTCGCCATGCTCACCACTTCCGACTTCAAGCGGGGCCTCGTCATTAAGCTCGACGGCGCTCCCTGCGTCATCCTCGACGTCCACTTTCAGTCCCCCTCGGCCCGGGGCGCCAGCACCATGGTCAAGACCAAGTACCGCAACCTCCTCACCGCCCAGGTGCTGGAGAAGACCTTCCGCTCCGGCGACAAGGTTGAGGAGGCCGACTTCGAGCGCCACAAGGGGCAGTTTCTCTATGCCGACGGCGACCGGGGCATCTTCATGGACATGGAGACCTACGAACAGTTCGAGATGGACGCCGACTCCTTCGGCGCCATCCAGCCCTACCTCCTGGACGGCACCGAGGTGACCCTCGGCCTCTTCCAGGAGCGGCTGGTGAGCGTCGACCCGCCACAGGTGGTGGAGCTCACCGTCACCGACACCCCACCGGTCATCAAGAACGCCACCGCCACCGCCCAGACCAAGGAGGCCACCCTCGAAACCGGCCTGACTATCCAGGTTCCACCCTATCTGGAGGTGGGAGAGAAGATCAAGGTCGACACACGGGACTGCCGGTTCATATCCCGAGCCTGATGCGCGGAGCAGCGCAGTGAAAATTTCCAAGCCGGCACCGGGAAAACCCAAAAAGGTATTGACACAATCCGAACCAGAGGTTATAAGTTAAAGCTCTTTTCGCCCAGATAGCTCAGTCGGTAGAGCAGAGGACTGAAAATCCTCGTGTCGGCGGTTCGACTCCGTCTCTGGGCACCAGAAAAATCAAGGCTTCGTGGATTTTCCACGAAGCCTTTTTTTGTCCCTGAAATTTCCCTCTCCTTGGGAAAACAACAAAAAGAAGGGGTGGCTTTTGGCCACCCCTTCTTATTTTCACTGCATGTTTATTACTGACTTCTCCCTTAGTGCGACCCTCCGGAGAGGAAGGCGAAGAGCATCAGTACAACCAGGGAGAGACCGATGATAACCGCGCAGAAGCCGAAGGCCTTGACGATGAAGTCGTAGGCAACGCCGCTCGTCTTCTTGGCAGCGAACTGTTCGGTGATCCCCAGTTCCTCGTAGCGCTTCCACTGGTCGCCCCGCTCTTCGAGGAATTCGTGCTTCGGCATCTGTCCGTTGAAAATGACGAAGTCCATGGGGAACTTCTCGGGACGGCCGTGGGTGTTGAAGAAGTGGACCGTGAAGATGAAGCCCGTGGCAAGGAGCGCCTCGTCAGAGTGGACGATGGTGGCGACGTTGAACATCCAGCCCGGGAGGAAGCTGCCGAAGAACTCGGGGAACCAGAGCATCAGGCCCGAGCCACCGATGGCGAACATACCCCAGAAGACCGCGATGAAGTCGAATTTCTCCCAGTATGTCCACCGCTCGAAAGTCGGTTTGGGCCCGCGGAAGAGGAACCACCTGACCATGCCGGCCACGTCCTTGATGTCACGGAAGTTGGGCATGAGGGAGTCGGGGCCGAACATGCGCTGGAGCCAGTTGCCTTTGATATCCTTCCGGACGAAGAGGAAGTGGAAGGAGAGACTCAGCGAGCCGACAAAGTAAACGAAGGTAATGCCGGCACCGAGGCGGTGAATGCGAGCAGCATTGGCTGAGTGGCCGAATATGTGGTCCATCATGAACTTCGCCCACTGCTGGTCGCTGAACTTGAGGGGAAGCCCCGAAAGCGACAGGAGCAGGAAGCTGATGATCACCAGGAGGTGGAGGAATATGTGACGCTTCTTGAAGCGGCGATAGACCTTGTGGCCGTCGGGGACGTGATGCTCCTCGTGGCCCTGGATGAGTGCCTGCTGCTTTTCGCGGTTCTCCACGAAGCCCCGGAACATCCACAGAAGGGTGTGAATCCAGAACACGGCGAAGGTGCTGACAAGGAGGCCGGTCATTGCCACGAAGGTGTAGAAGAGGATCGGGTATTTCACACGGTCGTGGGAGCCGTGGGCGTAGAACTTAGTGAAGAGGGGGGTCGCCTTCGGGTGGCACTTGGCGCACGTGGCGACGAGATTCTGGGGGTTGACGCTGGAGTTGGGATCCTTGGCAGGGAGAACGCCGTGGGCGGTGTGGCAGTCGGCGCAGCCAGCAACCTTCTCGGGGAAGCCGAGGCGGTAGTTCTTGCCGTGGTAGCTTTCCATGTAGGTTTCGACGGCAACGGTGACGACGTTGTTACGCTCCATCATCTTCTCGTCGGCGTGACACTTCATGCAGACCTTGGTGTGGAACTCACGGTTCTCCTTGGACTTCGGATCACCAAGGGGCTTGATTGCATGGAGGTTGTGGCAATCGTTACAAGCCGCCGAGTCCATGTTGCCGGCAGCCACGGACTTTCCGTGGATGGAGTTGCGGTAGCCCGCCTCCTTGTCGTGGCACTGGATGCATTTGGCCACAACTTTCCGTTTATCCTTGTTCCAGTAGGTATGGGTATGGATATCGGTGTGGCAGTCGGCGCACATCACGTCCTTCTGAGCATGGACGCTGGCGTAGTGCTCGGAGTTCTCCTTCTTGTGGCAGCGCTCGCACCGAACCTTGTGGACCTTTGTTTCGCCCTTCATGTGCTTGGCGAGATCAGTAATCTCCACGTGGCAGCTTGTACAGGCGTTCTTGCCGTGGACCGACGCGGCAAATGCCGTGGCGGAAACCTTGTTGCTGTGACAGCCGAGACAGGTGGCCGGGTCAATTGCCATGCCACTTTCGGCAGCCGCTGGCCGGGCAACGGCCATGAGCAGCAGAAGTGCGGGGACCAGCCGGAAAACCTTCGACAACATGCATGCTCCTCCTTGTGAGGTATTTTTTCTTGTTTCCCGTTGAATAACAGTAAAACAAGGTATTGCCCAAGAGATCAGAGAATGTCTCGACCCACCAGATTGACTTGTTCGCCGATGCCAATCAAAACCATTTCAATGGATTAGCAAGAAGTCGAACACTTGAAAAATAAAACGATATTCTAAATATTAAAAGTCATTCAATGAATAAGTGTCAATCTCGGCGATAGTAATACCGGGGGGGGCAAAATGCAACAAAATAGTATACTTTTTTTATACATAGAGGCAATCGCAACGCCCCAAACTCGACACGACTTCATCCCTGCTGCGTCAGGAGCAGTTCCGTACCGTGACAATCCCCTCCGCGGCGGCAAATTCGAGGAATTCCGCTGCTTCTTCGCCGGGAAGGGCGAGTCGCGCGACGACATCACCGGCCCGGCGGCAGCCGTCGAGCCCTTCGAGAAGAAGGAAATAGGACTCAAGGAGCGATTCGGTGAATATGTCGTTGCCGCGGGGATAGATGACGGCCCATGAAGGGCTGGGCGAGAAGCATGCACCGATTTCCCGGAGGTCTGCGTTGCCCGCTTCCAGCAGATCGGTGATTTCATAGGAAAAGCGGGCAAGCCTCGTGGATGGAGCAAGACACATTACCTGATCGAGAATGTTCAAGCCGGCGAGGCTGCGGTCGGTGGGAAGCTCCGGTGGCGGCGCCAGAAGCGCCGCCGCATAGTGATAGTGATAATCGACCAGGTCGAGAGCCAGGGGGAGAAGGCGACGCACCCGCCGGTCAGCAAAGATGTGGGCAAGGAACGAGCGCTGCAGCAACCAGATCGCCTCGTCGCCCAGGGCCTCCTCCCGGGTTTCAAGCCCTTGGCGTTCAAGCCATCCGCCAAAGGCGTCGAGAAACTCTGCCGGCGTCAGGGAAAGAGAGGCAATGACACCGTTGAACCAGGCGACCGCCCTCCCCCGGCTATAGAAGATGTCGCAGGCCCCGGCAAGGCGGGCGGCACGTTTCATGTCCGGGGCCGGAAACGTCGGGGTGGCGACAAGCGCGTAGGGGGGCGCCGGAAGGTGGTCGAGCCCCGCCTTTGCCGCGCGGGCGGCAAGGGGGGTGCCGGGGAGAACGGCAAGGGGGAAGATGTCCAGATGGTTCGGGTAAAGGGCGAGGGCGAAGTCGAGGGATTGCCTGAAGCATGCGAGGGAATCGCCCGGGAGCCCGTAGATGAGATCAAAGCCGAAGACGGCCCCGCTTTCGTTGAGGAGTGCAACCCGCTTTTGGAAGTCGCCCGGATCGAAATGCCGCCGGATCCCCTTCAACACGGCCGGGTCGGCACTCTGGAGGCCAATCTGGAGAGAGCAGGTAATGCCGGCAAAGAGCCGGGCCATCTCCCGGTCGAGAAACTCGCTCCGCACCTCGAAGTGGAAGTGGATATGGGGGGCGCGCTTGCGGATCATCCGCAGGATCGTCTTGGCCCGCTGCGCATCGACGTTGAAGGTGGAGTCGAGGACAAACACCTGGGGGACATTGTTGCGGACGAGAAAATCAAGCTCCGCGTCGACCCGCTCCAGGGAGAACCGCCGCACCCCCTTGGTCCCCTTGTAGTCGAAGCAGTATTCGCAGGCGAAGTCGCACCCGCGGGAGAGCTGCCAGAGAAGCCCCCCGTAGCGCCCGGGCTCGATTATTTCCGACAAAAAAGGGGACGGAATGGTGTCAAGGAGCGCCACCGGCTTCTGGGGCCGGCTTGCCAGTTTTCCATCGTCAAGCCAGGCCGTCCCCGGCGCGCCACGGAAGGGACGCCCGTCGGCAAGCCGGGCCGTCACCTCGAGAAACGGCACCTCTCCCTCGCCGAGGATGAGAAAATCGTACCCCCCCCCGGTGAGCGTTTCGAGAGGGTCTGCGGTTGCCTGGGGGCCGCCGGCGAAGATGGTGATGCCGGGACGCTTCCGCCGAAGCTCCGCTGCAACCCGCGCCGATTCCTCGGTGTTCCAGAGATAGAGGGAAAAGCCGACCGCATCGGGCTCGTGGGCAAGGACCTCGGCGGCACAGACGTCGGCTGGCGTTGAACGCAAAAAATCGCAGAGCGTGACTGCAACGCGGGCGGCAAGCTCCTCGTCGGTGCCGAGGTATGCCTTCAGGAACGCGTTGGCGAGAGGGACGGCCTGGGGAGAGGGGGCTGGGTGGATGGCGGCAAGGACGACCTTCACGGACTCCTCCAGGGGTAAAATGAAACCACTCCGCCGGGAATGGCATGACGGTGGTGATCAGGGTGTTCGACGGGGCCTGGCCTTGATCTTGGGGACGCCGTTTTCGATGACGATGCGGAATTCCACCCGATCGGTGCCGTATTTGGCCGCGATCGCCGGCTTCTGCTTTTCAATGGCGGAGGCGACCATTTCCCTGGTCACCGTCTCGACGGGGAGGTTGCAGGAGCGGCGCGCCTCGATGTACTGGCGATAGAGCTCGTCGGTTTCGTCGCGGGGAGGTGGCGGAGAGGCGCCATTCTCGGCTGTTTGGGCGGGACGTTCGTGCATGGCCATGCGGAACCGGTCCCGGGAGTACTTTCCCTCCTCCATGAGCCGCAGGGTCCGGTTCCAGTACTGCCGGTAGGAACCCAGCTTCGCCACGAGGGAGTTGTACTTGAAGTTCAGCATGGTGTTGACGATTTTCACGCTGACGTACTTGCGCGCCAGTCGGTCGACCGTTTCCTGCAGGCGCAGGGGTTCCCGCTTCTCAAGGCCGAGGAAGTACTGCTCGTACTTGATGATCAGCTCATTGAGGCACTGCTCGAACTGGGCTATGTCTTCAGGAATTCCCATAGGTTCTCCGGGATCGACTATAGACAGAAACCCCCCTCTGTGTAAAGACGAAAGCTTCCCGCTGCATCCGTCTATTCGCTTGACGTCCGCGCGGGGCATCGTATAGAGTAAATGGTTTCAAATCCAATGATTTCCCCTCAAAGGAGGGCCGCCATGGGCGATCTTGCGGCGATAATCCTTGCCGCCGGCAAGGGAACGAGAATGAAATCCGATCTGGTCAAGGTGATGCATCCCCTGGCCGGCGCACCGATGGTCGCGTGGCCAGTGGAGGCGGCCCGGCAGGCGGGGACGTCCCGCATGGTGCTGGTGGTCGGCCACCAGGCGGACACCATTCGTGAGCACTTCGCAGGAACAGAACAGGTGGCCTTTGCCCTCCAGGAGGAACAACTCGGCACCGGTCACGCCGTGGCCAGCGCCGCCGCGGCCCTCGGCGGCTTTACGGGGAGAGTCCTCATCCTCTGCGGCGACGTCCCCCTCATCCGGCCCGAGACGCTCCGGGGGATGATCGACGCCCACGGGGCCACCGGCGCGGCCCTCACGGTCCTCACCACGCGTCTTGAGAATCCCTTCGGCTACGGCCGGATCATCCGCGGCTTTGACGGCAGGGTCATCCGGATCGTCGAGGAGAAGGATGCGACTCCCGAGGAGCGGGGCCGCAGAGAGGTGAACGCCGGCATCTACTGCGCCGACGCCGCGTTCCTCTTTGGCGCGGTCACGCGGATCGGCAACGACAACGCCCAGGGGGAATACTACCTCACCGACATCGTAACCATGGCCAACGAGCAGGGGCTCCGCTGCACCGCCCATGCCGTGGCCGACCCGGTGGAGGTCATGGGGGTGAACGACCGGGCCCAACTTGCCGAAGCGGGGCGGTTTGCCCGGCAGCGGATCAACCGGGAGCTCATGCTCGACGGAGTGACCATCGTGGACCCGGCCGCCACCTACATCGACCGGGGGGCTGTCGTGGGGCGCGACACCACGGTCCACCCGGGAGTCCACCTCTCCGGCGAGACCCGGATCGGCGAAGGGTGCACCATCGAACAGGGGGCCGTCATCAAGGGGAGCACCCTCGGCAACGGCTGCGTCGTGGAACCGGGGGCCGTCATCCGGAGCTGCCGCCTCGGGAGCCGCGTGATGGTGAAGGCCGGCTCCGTCATGGAGGATGCGATCATCCACGACCAGACGGCCATCGGCCCCATGGCGCACCTCAGGCCCGGAACCGAGCTCATGGCCCACGTGAAGATCGGCAACTTCGTGGAAACCAAGAAAATCACCATGGGCGAAGGCTCCAAGGCCTCCCACCTCACCTACCTGGGTGACGCCTCCATCGGCAGCAACGTCAACGTTGGATGCGGCACCATTACCTGCAACTACGACGGAGTGCGCAAGCACCGCACCGTCATCGAGGACGACGTCTTCGTGGGAAGCGACGTCCAGTTCGTGGCGCCCGTCACCATCGGGCGGAACTCCCTCATCGCCGCCGGCACCACGGTGACCCGGGACGTCCCCCCCGACTCCCTGGCCATCGCCCGGGCCCCCCAGGTGAACAAGGACGGGTGGAAACTCAAACAGCGGGACCAGTGACCCCTTTATACCCATTTCTAACGGAGATTGAGACTATGTGCGGAATCGTCGGCTATATCGGCGCCCAGGAGGCGACACCCATCATCCTCGACGGACTCAAACGCCTTGAGTACCGGGGATACGACTCCGCCGGGGTCTGCACCCTCGACGCCGGCCGGGCCGAGGTGCGGCGGAGCGAAGGGAAGCTCTTCAACCTGGAGCGTCTCGTGGCGGCCCAGCCCCTGCTGGGGCGGATCGGCATCGGCCACACCCGCTGGGCCACTCACGGCAGGCCCTCGGAGATCAACGCCCATCCCCACCAGGCGGGCTCCATCATCGTGGTCCACAACGGCATCATCGAAAACTATCTGGAGTTGCGGGAACGGTTGAGGGGGATCGGTCGGGAGTTTTTGAGCGAAACCGACACGGAGGTGATCTCCCACCTCATCGACGAGAAGTATGGTGCCTGCGGCGACTTCGAGCGCGCCACCCGGCAGGCCCTGGCTGAGCTGCGGGGGGCCTACGCCGTCTGCGTCCTCTGCGAGAAGGAGCCGGGGATCCTCATCGCCGCCAAGCAGGGCTCCCCCATGGTGGTGGGGCTCGGCGTGGGCGAGTTCTTCGTGGCCTCGGACATCCCCGCCATCCTCTCCCACACCCGGGAAATGGTCTTCCTCGATGACGGCGAAATGGTCGTCTTCCGCGACGGCACCCCCTCCTTCAGCCGGGTGAGCGGCGAGCCCCTGGAAAAGGCCTCGCGCCATATCGACTGGTCTCCCCTTATGGCCGAGAAGGGGGGGTACAAGCACTTCATGCTCAAGGAAATCTTCGAGCAGCCCCGGGCAGTCCGCGACACCATCGCCGGCCGGCTCCGGGAGGAGCAGGGGGACGTCTACCTCGAAGACCTGAAGCTCACCGACGAGGAGCTCAGGGGCATCGACCGGATCTGCATCATCGCCTGCGGCACCTCGTGGCACGCGGCCCTCGTAGGGAAGTTCCTCCTGGAAGAGCACTGCCGCCTCCCGGTGGAGGTGGACATAGCCTCCGAATTCCGCTACCGCAACCCGGTGGTGAACGACCGGACCCTCATGGTTCTCATCTCTCAATCGGGAGAGACCGCCGACACCCTGGCCGCCATGCGCGAAGGGAAGGCGCGGGGAGCGAAAAACATCGCCATCTGCAACGTGGTCGACTCCTCCATTGCCCGTGAGGCGGCCGGGGTCGTTTACACCCACGCGGGACCCGAGATCGGCGTCGCCTCCACCAAAGCCTTCGTCACCCAGTTGGTGGCCCTCTACCTCTTCACCATCCGGCTCGGTCGGGCACTGGGAACCATGGATCAGGCCAAGGGGCGCGCCATGATCGGCGAGCTCGTGAAGATCCCCGCCCTCATCGAGAAGACCCTGGAGATGAACGACACGGTGGAGAAGGTGGCCCGCCGCTACATGAACGCCCGGGATTTCCTCTATCTGGGACGCGGGATCTGCTACCCCATCGCCCTGGAAGGGGCCCTGAAACTCAAGGAGATTTCCTACATCCACGCCGAGGGATACCCCGCTGGGGAGATGAAGCACGGCCCCATCGCCCTCATCGACGAAAACATGCCGGTGGTGGTTCTCGTGCCGAAGAACTCCACCTACGAGAAGGTTCTCTCCAACATGGAAGAGGTCATTGCCCGGGGGGGAAGGGTCATCGCCATTTGCTCCGCCGGCGACGACGGCGTTACCCGGAAGGCTGAGGAGACCCTCGAAGTCCCCTCAGACGGCGAGGAACTGGCAACGATCCTCTTGTCGGTCCCGCTCCAACTCCTGGCGTACCACGTGGCGGTCCTCAAGGGGACCGACGTGGATCAGCCCCGGAACCTGGCCAAGAGCGTGACCGTAGAATAGCGGTTTTGCCTACTAGAAGCAGCCAAGCTGGCACTGCCGGATCTTATACCTCTTGATATTGGCGGCGTTAGCGACGGACATCGGCTTTACGTTCAGTTCGTTGGCGAGGGCGAAGACGTTGGCGCAGGTGAGCGCCCCCTTTTTCTCAAGATCTTCGACGCGGCTGGAGACCTCTTCGCTGACCGGTTCTGTCGCCGAGCCCAGGTGCGAAGTCTTGGACACCGCGAAGCAGGCGAGTTGGCAGTCTGTCACGCGGATGCCGAGCCTGTCGATCATCGCCCCCACATCAAGGCGGGAAACCCCCACGTTGCCGGCCACCTTCCAGCCTGCCGGACAACTCACGTATCCATCTTTCACGGCCGCTTTCACGGCCTTTTCCAACTGTGCCAGGACTTCTTCGGAGAGATTACTCGGGTTTTCCGGCAGCGTGATCCTGCCGCTCTTTTTCTTTCGGTCTGCATCACAAAAATCGCGCATGGCAGTCCTCCTATAAAAGAAATCTACTCCTCGTGCTTGTAACGTGTTGATTTACGCTTTCCGCGGCGTACTCTTCTGCAGGATCTCAAGCCACTCCTCAATAAAGAGGTCGAGGTACTCTCGGCTGATGGCGCTGGAATGGGGCGTGATCAGGACGTTATGGTGCCCCCAGAGAGGCGAGGAGGCCGGCAGCGGCTCTTCGGCAAAGACATCCAGACCGGCGCCTGCCAGGCGGCCATTCTCCAGGGCGGCCACAAGGTCTTCCTCCCTGTAGCAGTTCCCTCGACCCAGGTTGTAAAGGTAGGCTCCCGGCTTCATGGCATTGAAGTGTCGTGCCGTGAAAATCCCATCGGTTGCCGTCCCGCCAGGCAGCAGCAGAACCACGTGATCGGCGTCAGGCAACGCCTCCTCCATCGTGTCAAAGGAGATCACCCTGTCGACACAAGGGCTCCCCGCAAAGGATTCCGGGTTGCGCTTGATCCCGGTTACGTGCGCACCAAAGGCCTTGAGCAGCTCCGCCATGGACTGCCCCAGCGCCCCCAAGCCTACGATCATGACCCGCTGGCTGAAGAGGCCGACACAACCGCTGTAGTCCTGACGCCCCCACATCCGGCGGCCCTGATCATCAAGCGACTTGCCCAGGCGCCGGTTGAAATAGAGCATCATGGAGAGAAGACTCTCGCGCATGATACGGCCGTGGAAGCTGCCATGACAGGTCATCACCTTCCCTGACGGGTCTGCCGCAACCCAGTCGCGTCCGGCGGCAGGGGTGAAGAGCGCCTTAAGCCGGGGAGCGGCTGCATACCACTCGGGTTTGAACACCCACACCAGGGCGTATTCGGCATCGGGAAGCCGTTCCATGAAGTCGCTGTCACTCGCTGCGACGGTAATGTCTACTTCCGGGAGAGATTGGCGTATCTGTTCGACGTGCCGTGGCTTCAGGGTGAAGGCGTCAATGTTGTTGTGCAGATGAATAAGGAGATTGCTGATCTTCATGGGTACGTTTCGCTTTCGGGAACCGTTGGTCTTAGCAATGCGTTACGGGAGTGACGACTATATTGATTCTGGCAGGTGTGGTCAATCTGCTGCGGCAAACCAGTACCCTCTTGTTTTCTCGGAGATATATGTGCCCTCCCCCTCGTGCGTTACCGCAAGTGCCGCACTGCCCGCGTAAGCCCTTCCAGCGTGAGGGGGAACATGGGAAAGAGACCTCCCACCACGGGAACGGTCTCGTAGTGCATCCAGGAATTCTCGGGGAGCGGGTTTATCCAGGCCCGGCGGCCGAAAGCGTCGGCAAGCTGGCGGAGCCAATCCAGGCCGGACATGGTGCCGACACGATACCGCTCCAGGATGCCGGAGGGGCTCATCAGTTCGTAGGGGGCCATGGCCCCGTCGCCCACGATAATGAGTCGATGCTCCTTACCGTACTCCCTGATCACCTCGGCCGTGGGGATGGATTCGTCGGAATCGAGGTCGGTATAGAGGTTCTCGTAGACGCAGTTATGGAAGTAGAAGGCACGGAAATCCCTGAAATGGTTGAGCCCGTGGGCCGCGGAAAAGAGCCGTTCCGTCAGGGCCCGGAACGGCTCCATGGAACCACCCGAATCCATAACCAGTAGCACTCGCACCTGGTTCTCCCGCTCGCGGGCAAAAACCAGGTCGATCTCCCCGGCATTCCTGCAGGTCTTGTCGATGGTCCCCTCAAGGTCGAGACGCTCCACGGCACCGCATTCCCTCAAATCCCGCAGACGCTTCAGTGCCACGCCGATCTGGCGCACATCCAGGGTCAGATCGTTGCGCAGGTTGCGGTAGCGCCGGCCAAAGGCCTGGAGCACGGCCCTCCCCCCGCCCCCCTCGGCGGCAAAGGATATCCCGGAGGGATGGCTGCCGCCAGCGCCGAAGGGGCTCGTCCCACCGGTGCCGATCCACTTTTTCCCGCCGTGGTGGGCCCCGTCCTGGGTGCGGAGCCGCTCTTCCAGCTGCCGCAGCAGTTCGTCCAGGGAAAGCGCTTCCAGGCGGGCCAGCTCTTCGTCTGAAAGACGCCGCGGAGCCTGCGCATCCCGGAGCCATTCCAGGACCTTCTTCCTGGTGGCAAGATCTTCGGGGAGCGGCGCATCCTTGAAGCAGTGGGCAAAGGCCTGGTCAAAGGCGTCGTAGTGGGCGACGTCCTTCACGAGGAGGCTGCGGGAGAGGTAATAGAAGTCCTCGAGGCTCTGGTTGTGGAGCCCCTTGGCGAGCCCCTCCAGCAGGGTAAGCCACTCGGTGAGGCTCACCGGCACCTTGAGCGCCCGCAGGGAGTGGTAGAGAGCCAGAAACATCAGCGGAAGAAGCGGCGGCCCGCGGTGCGGACATCGGCCGACCGGCTGGCGTGGTGGGCAAGGATGTCGGCGTCCTCCTGCATCTTGACGAGGGCGCCCAGAAACGGCACGGACTGGAGCGCGGGAGGCTCCTCGTCCGGCAGCCGGGCGCCGCTGGCCAGCAGCACCCGGATCCAGTCCAGCAGTTCCGAGGTGGAAGGGCGCTTGCGCAATCCCGGCACCTCGCGCAGACCGTAGAAGACCTTACAGGCACTCCTCATGAGCTCGGCGGGAAGGTCGGGAAAGTGGACATCGATGATGGCGCGCATCTGTGCCTCGTCCGGAAAGTCGATGTAGTGGAAGACACAGCGGCGCAGGAACGCGTCGGGAAGCTCCTTCTCCGAGTTCGATGTGACGATCACCACCGGACGATGGGCGGCCGACACCCATTCATCGGTCTCCTGCACGTGGAAACGCATCTCGTCCAGCTCGAACAGCAGGTCATTGGGAAACTCTATGTCTGCCTTGTCCACTTCGTCGATGAGGAGCACCACCCGCTCCGGGCTCCCGAAGGCCCTTCCCAGGGGGCCGAGCTTGATGTAGTGGCGGATGTCCCGGACGTCTCCGTCGCCGAAGCGGGCATCATTCAGGCGCTGGACCGTGTCGTAGGTATAGAGGCCGTCGCGGGCCTTTGTGGTGGACTTCACGTTCCACAGGATGATCTCCATCCCCAAGGCCTTGGCGATGTGGTCGGCAAGAAGCGTTTTTCCCGTGCCCGGCTCCCCCTTGAGCAAAAGCGGCCGCTCCAGGGCAATGGCCACGTTGACCACGTCCTGGAGCGCCCTGGAGGCGACGTACCCCTCGGTACCGCAAAATTGATGGAACGGGAGATTGCTCATGGTGCTCTCCTTGATTGGCTATTCTTGCGATTGTTGCTGTCGTATTTTAATATAAAGGTACCATTTTACCATTTTTCTGTCAACAAACTGCGGTTGTCTGTCGGCCTCCGCAAATCACAGCGAGAATTCGGCTAACAAGGACTGTCAAAAGAAGTCGCGTGTCGATTGACCTGCAGGGTTACGGTAAAGGTGGCTCCCTTTCCCGGTTCACTTTCCAGCGTGATCGCACCGCCATGGGCATCGATGATCGCTTTGGCTATACTGAGGCCGAGCCCGGTGCCGTCGGAGCTTCGTGCAGTGTCGGCCCGGTAGAATCGGTCGAATATCCGTGCCTGATCCTCCTTCCCTATGCCGACGCCGGTGTCTTTTATGGAGACAACCGCTTGCGCGCCGCTCCCGGAGGCGGTGAGCTCCAGCACGCCGTTTTCCCTGTTATATTTCACGCCGTTTTCGAGGATGTTGAGAAACGCTTCCGTCAAGCTCTCGCTGTTTCCCCGGATGGCGACGTCGTCTCCCAGTGCTGCGATAATCTGAAGGTGTCTCTTCTCGGCAAAAGGCTTCGTCATTTCCAGCGCTCTCCCTAGACAGGCGTTGAGGGATACGACCGCAAATCCCTGCGAAAAGACACCTGAGTCAAGGCGGGCGAGGGAGAGAAGGTCCCTCACTGTCATACTGATAGTATCGGAGACCGTCCTGATGGTCTGTATGGCATCAACGTACTCTTCCGGCGTCCGCTCCCTTTGCAGCACCACGTCACACTGGACCTTGATCACCGAAACCGGGGTCTTGAGCTCATGGGAGGCATCCGCGATCAGGCGCTTCTCGCTCTCGAACACCTTTTGCAGCCGATCGAGCATCCTGTTGAATGAGCCGGCCAGTCCTGCCAGCTCACTGGTCTCCGATTCGGCATCGATCCTTTCCCCCAGGTTTTTATGGGTGATGGTCTCGATCCTGCCGGAAAATATCGCGAGGGGGGCCAGCGACTGCCGTGCTATCCACAGGCAGATGAGAGAGGCGATCACGATCCCCGAAGGGATGACCAGAAGGAGAAAGCGTCTGAAGGTGCTGATCATGTCCAGGCTGTCGCTGAGGCTCTCCGCCACAAAGACGGTGAACGTCATGCCAAAGGCGCTGAAATCGTGCCGAAGCACCCGAATCGGCTCGCCGGCAGGCCCCACGGAGGTAGAGATATCTTCTCCGAGTTCTTCGGCAGAAGGTTCAGGTGCCCCGGCGCCAAGATCGAAGCTGTCGTTAACCAAGGAAGGCGATGCGGCGAGGAGCTTCCCGTTCATCATCACCTTGAAGTAGTGCCCGGACCGCGGGATGGAATATTCCCCTGAAACAACCTCCTCTAATTCCAGTTCAATGGTGTGGTCCTCCTCATGGAGGAGCCCGGTAATCACCTGTGCTTTGGAGTGAAGGGTCCTGTCAACCGCGCCGATGACGATCTCGTTTACCTCGCGGTAGATGAAGACGCCGACCGCGATGAACAACAGAGACGTAAACGTGATAATCGAGAGGAAGAGTCTTCCTTGTATGGAGTTCGGCATCCCTCTCATGCATCGCCTTTCAGGATGTAGCCCGCGCCCCGCACCGTGTGGATGAGCTGCCGGTCAAACCCTTTGTCCAGCTTGTTTCGCAGGTGATTCACATAGACGTCGATGACGTTGCTGTCGCGGTCGAAGTCCGTATCATAGATATGCTCCGTAAGTTCAGTCCTGCTGATTACCCTGCCGCTGTTCAGCGCCAGGTATTCAAGAAGATTGTATTCGGTGGCGGACAGGCGGATCTCTCTCCCGCCGCGGCATACGCTCCGGGAGTTCATGTCCAGCGAGAGATCGTCTATCGCAACAAGGGGGGAGGATTTTCCCTTGCTCCTCCTGATCACCGATTTCAGCCGCGCCAGGAGTTCATGAAAGTCGAAGGGCTTCACAATGTAATCATCCGCGCCGAAATTGAGCCCCTTTATCCTGCTCTCGATCTCCCCCCGGGCGGTGATCAGGAGGACCGGCACCTCGCTTTTCTTCGACCGCAATGCGTTCAGGATCGAAAGACCGTCCATGACCGGGAGCATGATGTCGAGCAGCACCGCGTCGTAGGGATAGTTCTCGGCCATGTACAACCCTTCTTCGCCGTCGCCGGCCAGGTCGACGATGAAGGCGTTTTCCTCGAGCCCCTTTTTCAGAATCCCAGCCATTCTCTTTTCGTCTTCGATAATGAGGATTTTCATCTCGCTCCACCGTCCGGGTCAGAGGCCATTATTTCCTTTCATTCTACCAGAGGGACCGGAGAGGGCCATTCTCCCAACCCTCGGGGAGCCCCCCTTCCTCCGGTCTCTGGCCTTCAGGGGACGCCACTCTCCGCTTGGTTGACGCGGGCATCGCCGGGAAATGGGGCGCCCTGAGGCTCCTTCAGGAAGAGCATTTTGCGCCAGAGATGACGTCCGCGCAGGGCATGCACGATGACGGCTCCCCCATGCATCGAGAGAAAGATAGGAATGAGGAACTGGCCGGTTTCGTGGACTTCCTTCACGGCGTGGATGAGTCCGGTCGCCTTCTGTCCCGGCACAAGGGTGAAAAAGAGAAAGCCGCCGCTCAGCGCCAATAGCAAAAATACCAGGAGGCCGAGTGTCTGCACCAGGCCGGCCAAACCTTCATGGAGCGGCCGTTCCGGCAGGCGCAGCCTCAAGAGCCCCATGATGTCTTCCCGCACGCACTGGAGCCTTTCCTTCGTATAGGGGACCCACTGGGTGAACCGGAGATGCCGGGGACCCCACATACCCAGCAACACGCGCAGAAGAATGAAGCTGGCCAACCCCATGCCGATCCAGCTGTGGAGCGTGAATCCCGTGTGTTCCGCCTTCTTGTAATCGTCGGCCAGGCTGCCGGTGAGCCAAGCTGCAATGCCGAATGACGCAAGCCCCAGGTGAACCGCGATGGCGAAAACGCTGAGAGGGACTTCAGCCGCATATTCCTTGGTAGTTGCCATGGCCGTGCCTCCTTGAGAGAACAGTTGCCGGTGATGTGTTCCTTTTCAGACAGGGGAGCGTTGCCGGGGCAAGGGAGACCCGCCCCGGCTTGCTTCTCGCCTACCGCTTGCCCCTTTTCACCTCGATCTTGCGGGCGGAAAATGTGTTGTCGACACGGCGCCCTTCCACCTCCACATAGGCGCCCACCTCAGCCTTGCCATGCTTTTCCTTGATGACGGTATCCCTTGACACCAGTATTTCCTCGCCGTTCACGATCCATTTTCCATCCTTGCCCGCCGCGAGCGTTTCGATTGTCCCGAGGATTTTTCGTTCCTCCCTGCCGTCCCTCTTCACTTCGACCGTGTGGGCATTCAGCATCTTCCCGTTCAAGGTCCCATCCACCTCCACGTAGGCCCCCACGTCTGCCTTTCCATGCTTCTCCTTTACGATGGTTGCTTTTGTTACGTTGACCTCCCTGCCGTTCACGTTCCAGACGCCGATCATCCCGCCGGGGAGGCTTCTGACCGTTCCATAAATCGTGCTTTCGTACTGCCCAGCCCGCTCATCATATTCTTTCCCTTCGCGCCTTCCATGATCGCCGGCGAATGCAACTCCTGTCGCCAGCGCCACGAACAATCCCAGTGCCACGGTGATGATGAAATCCTTCATAGTCTATTCTCCTCTCCCGGCGGTTTGACTCCGGTCGTGCCTCCCGACCTTCAATTTCCCCATGCTCCACCTTCCGCCCTGTCATGCTTTTGCCTGATGGCGGTATCCCGTTGTCACCAGCATCTCCGCATCGTACGCTGTCCACTTTTCATTCTTGCCAACGGGGAACTTGTCGACTGTGCCACGGATTTTTTGCACTTCCGTAGCGCCCCTCCTTACGGCAATCCGGTAAGCATTCAGCGTCCTCCCGCTACAGGTCCCCTCGACCTCAACGTAGGCGCCCACTTCGGCCTCTCCATGTTCCGCCTTGATGAAGGCAGCCTTCGGTACGTTGACCTCCCTTCCGTCCACGTTCCAGATGCCGGTCATTCCTTCGGGGAGGCTTCTGACCGTGCCGGAGATCGTTCTTTTGTACTGTTCAGCCTCCGCATACTCTCTCTCGAATGCCGCGATCAGTTCCATTGCCAAAGTCTTGATGAAGTTCTTCATACTCTCCTCCTTTTCTGGGGCGGTTCCGGTTTCGGGAATCCCCCATGCTTTGACTTCAGCCTAGCAAAGCGAATATGAAGGGAGGATTAACGCCCGACATTTATTTCTGAAAAAATTTTGGAGGAGCCGCTCCTGCGGTAAGCCACCTTTTCCGCCATATACTCCATTGTAAAATTATGATTAACCATGGTAAATGGTAGATCGTTCGAGATCATTCAACCGCGGCAGTGACGACTCGCCTGGGGCCTGAATTATGAAAAAACTTTCCGATTACATCGTGGTCTGTACCTGCGGGCTGACGTTGTTCATGGTCCTCGTCATCTACCTCCTCGTTTCCCTTGGCTACGAGCAGATCGTGGAACGTCGGGCGGAGGCGAACGCCAAGACCATCTCGGACATGACCTTCAATTCCCTGTACCAAGTCATGCGAAAAGGATGGTCCCGGAAGGATGTGGCGGAGTTCCTCGACAGCAACCAACGGCTTTTCAAGAGCACCAACACCAACGTCGTCATCCACCAGAGCGAGGCGCTCGCCGTCCATTACGGCCGTACCTATGACGCACAGCCCGACCAGCATGTCCGTGACGTCTTCGCCACGGGGACACGCGGAAGTTTCCGGATGGGGTCCGTCATCCGGCATGTCTACCCCCTCACCGCGTCGGCTGAATGCCTGGGCTGCCACTCCACCTCCCGCAGCGGCGAGGTGCTTGGTGTCATCGACTCCCGCATTGATATCGGCCAGGAACTGCATGATTCCCGGCGCAAGATCATCCTGTTCCTTGCCCTGATCGCCCTGCTTCCCCTTTCCGCCTCCTTTTTTCTGGCCCGGGCCTTCAGCAACCGCGTGAACCGCTCCGTAACCGACCTCCAGAACCACATTGCAGGAGTAAACAGGGTCAGCGACCTGAAGGCGCTGGAGTTCCAGGACATGCAGCTCGGTTTTACCGAATTCTCCGACATGTTCGACGAGATGAAGAAGATCATCGGCAAGCTCCGAAACGTGGCCATCGACAAGGACATCCTGGAGTTCGAGGTAAAGCTCCTGGAGCGGTTCATCATCACCTCCGAGGTGGTCAAGGACTGGAAGGCCCATGTCAACCACATCCTCATCGAAATCAACGCCATCATGGACACCTACTTCTTTTTCTCCCTCTTCATGGTGGGGGAGGAGTCCTACGACATCGAGGTATTCTGGCGCAATACCCCGAGCGACCACCTGAAGCAGCTTTTCGAGACGATCATCCGGGGCCAGCTCGCCAAGAATCCCCATCTCCAGCATGTTGAAAATCTCCAGATTATCCATAACGTCGCCCTTCCCCTGGCATCTCTCCCTTCCCTCAAGGAGGAGGATATCGAGCTTCAAACCAAGGCGCTCTTCCTGCAGGCTCCGCAGATCGGAGGGATCGTGGGGATCGGCGTCATTTCGGAGCTCGGCAAGCACCCCGCCCGCGCGCTGGTGATCGAGAGCATCCTTGCAACGCTGCTCAACGTGGTCGGTTCGGTAAAGGCAATCTACAAGTACACCAAGGACCTCGAATTCTACTCGACCCGCGACCCCCTCACCAACCTGTGCAACCAGCGGGTCTTCTGGGAACTGCTCAACAACGAGATCGACCGGGCATCCCGGCACGACCACAACTTCGCCCTGCTCCACATCGACATCGACAACCTCAAGGTCGTCAACGACTCACTCGGCCACGTGTTCGGCGACCGCATCCTGCAGGGGATCAGCGAGGTGGTTAAATCGGGAATCCGCCGAGGGGATATTCCCGCCCGCTATGGGGGGGACGAATTTACGGTGATTCTTCCCGAGGCGAGCGGCCAGCAGGCGTATCTGGTGGCGCAACGGATCATGGACGACCTCAGGGGAGTTTCATTCGATCTTCCCGATGGCGGTACGCTGAAAGCCAGCGTCTCCATCGGCGTTTCCCTCTTCCCCACCCATGCGAAAACCGCCAAGGAACTTTTCATGATGGCCGACAACATGCGGTACAAGGCCAAGGCGTCAGGAAAGAACCAGATCGCCATTCCGACGGACGATGACCTTGCCGAGGTGTACCGGACGATCGGCGAAAAAAATATCATGATCCTGAAGGCCATCGAGGAGAGGAGGGTCATCCCCTATTTCCAGCCCATCGCCAACGTCGCAACCGGTGCGGTGGAGGCCCACGAGGTCCTGATGCGGATAAACCAGCCGGACAAGGTGATCTGCGCTGAAGAGTTCGTCGGCATTGCCGAGGCCATGGGGGTCATCAGCAAGATGGACTACCACCTGATGGAAAAGGTCTTCGAGCACGTCAGCGGCACCGCCTACCGGGGCTATCTCTTCATGAACATTTCACCCAAGGCCCTTATCCTGAATGAATTCATTCCGACCGTACGGAGATTCGGGCTTTTCGTCGTACCAGTACCTGAAGCGCTTCCCGGTGGATTTCATCAAAGTCGAGGGGGATTTTGTCCGGGGGATGACCGGAAAAAGCGGCGTGGACATGTCCATCGTGAAGAGTATCGCCACCCTTGCCAAAGGGCTCGGCATACGGACGGTGGGTGAGTATGTGGAGAGCGAGGATATCCTCAAGGCGGTCGAAGGGGTCGGCCTTACCTATGCGCAGGGATTCCACGTGGGGGTGCCGTCCCCCGAGCTGATCATCGCAGAACATCCGGGCACCTTTGACAGCTGATCAGGGTACCGTGGCCTCTCCCGCTTTTCCCGCCGAAGCCATGGCCCTCAGCCTGCCCACCCGTTCAACCACGGGAGGATGGGAATAGTAGAATGCCGCATAAAGGGGATGGGGGTGGAGGTTGGAGAGGTTCTCCGTGGAGAGCTTCACAAGGGCTGAGGCCAGAGCCTCAGCATCCCCCGTGATGTCGGTGGCGAAGCGGTCCGCCTCCCGCTCGTGGCGGCGGGAGAGCCAACTGGAAAGGGGAGTGAAGGGGAAGGAGGCGATGGAGCCCAGGAAGCCGAGGATGACGAGCCGCGCCGCGAAGGAGGCATCCGTCATGCCGACGAGACCCGGGAACCCCTCCCATCCCGTGAGTTTCCAGGCAAGCCACGAGCCGGCCAGGGCACCGGCTTCCGTGAGGATCAACCGCCGGCGGATATGCCCCTTCTTCCAGTGGCCGATCTCGTGGGCAAGGACCGCCAGGATCTCCCGGTGGCTCATCTGGCGTATAAGGGTGTCGTAAAGGACGATACGCTTTACCCGGCCGATGCCGGTGAAGTAGGCATTGGAGTGGCGGCTGCGCCGGGAGGCGTCCACCTGCATGACCCGGCTGACCCGAAGCCCGGCCCGTTCGCACAGGGAACGGATCTCATCCTCCAACCCCTCCTCAGTGACCGGTTCGAACCGGTTGAAGAGGGGCTCGATGACGTAGGGGGAGAGGTACATGAGGAAGAGGGAGACGAGGGCAAAGAACCCCCAGACCCAGAGCCACCAGAAGCGGGGGCTCCACGCCACGAGGGCGAAGGCCCCGGCCACCAGAAGTCCGGTCAGCACCACGGCGATGAGGGTCGATTTGGCCAGGTCCGAGAGCCAGAGGCCGGGACTCGTGGTGTTGAAGCCGTAGCGGACTTCGAGGCGGAAGGTCCCGTAGAGGTCAAAGGGGATGCCGAGGAACGTCTGGATGAGGGTGAGGCCCAGGAAGAAGAGGATACCCGAGAGGACAAAGGAGCCTCCCAGGGAGGCGATCCACCGGTCATAGGCCGGCAGAAGCCCGAAGAGGAACACGAGGAGGAGCACCGCGTCGAAGAGGGACTCAGCGAGCCCCAGGCGGCTCTGGTCAAGGGTATAGGCAACCGTCTTGCGGAGGGTTTCCGGCTCCACCGCCCCCTCGAAACCGGGGGGGACGGTGGAGCCGTACCGTTTCAGATGGCGGAGATTCAGCGCCCGCAGGAAGAAGCCGGCGCCGAGGGTGATGAGGTAGAAAACGATGATGACGGCAGTCATGGAGAAGGAGTGCGTCAGCGCTTCACGGCCCCTTCGTCGATGATGACCTGGTAGCGATAGCCGCCGCCGAAATCCTTGTCCTTGCGGAGAGTGCCGGTGGCGGTCACCACGTCGCCCACGGCCGGGAGGTCCTGGGTGGTGACGGTCAGGTCGTGGGTTCCCTTCTTGGCATCGCCGCTGCCATCCTGAAGATGGACCCAGTTTTTCCCCATGATGCCGGCGGACACCTTGATGACCTTGCCCCGCACGACCACGGTTTTTCCGTCGAGGCTCCCCCTCTGCCCGTAGACCTCGGCGATAGTGTGGGCGTTGGGACCGGCAGCCTTCTCAACCTTCACCTGTTCGGCCGGGGTTACCACGACCCCCTTGCTCCCCGGAGAGCTTTTACCCGCCGTACTTTCAACAGCCGATGCGAGCCCCTCGGAGAAATAGATGCTTTCGAAGGTGCGCTTGAGGGCCTTGCTGGCGAAGTTCTTCATCTCCATCCCCGGCTTGAGGGTTATCTCCCGTCCCATCTCCACGGGGGTTTCGGGGATGGCGGCCCAGGTCTTCTTGCCGTCCCGCTCCAGGAGAAGGTAGGTGTACCCACCGCTCGCCATGGTTTCCGTCACCTTCCCCGCCAGGGGAACGCCTGCCGGGGCGGCTGCCCCTCCCATGGAGGACGCGCCAGGACCAAAGGCGTGGGCACCGAGGGGGAGCGAAAGGGCAAGCGCGAAGGCTGTGATGCTGAGTGCTTTGTTCATCAATGGACTCCTTCAATAATGAGTTAATCGGCCCCTTCGCCGGAGGGGAAGGGAGCAGTGGATTTCAGACTACCCGCTTCAGGGAAAAGTGACAACCCCCTTCTTCAGGAGGCACCCTTTCCCGTCATGTCATCAGGATCTTGTTCTTCAGGATGAGAACCTCGAAGGCTAGAACCCCCTTGCGGGCAACGGCCTGGAGGGTCTCCTGCCTGGCGCCGAGAAGCTCCAGCCTTCCCACGGCGCAGAGGATGGCCACCACCCGCTTGTTCATGACTAGGGGAACAAGGATCATCCCCTCGGGTTCGTCCCCCCCCAGGGCCTTCAGCAGCCTCAGGTTTGCCGGAGTGCCGGCCACGGGGCCACGGTAGAAGACCCTGGCCTTGGTCACCGACAACAGCACTGACGGCTCGTCGAGACCGATCCGCAACTCTTCGAACCGGGGGACCGGTTTCCCGTCACCGAGGGCCATCCATCCCACCGCAGCATCCCGGGTGACGAGGAGGAGCGCTGCCCGATCGAACTCCTGACCCACGTAGTTCAGGAGGGCTCGCGCCACCCCATCCCGATCAGGGGCATCGACCAGCTCGCGGGAGAGGGTGTCGATGGTGTGCCGCTTGGCGGCTTCGATCCGGGGAGTGTCGTACCCCCCCTCTCCCCACGGAAAAAATTCCTCACCCTCCGCGGGGAGCGTCGAAAAATCGATCACCTCGCGCGGGGCAGCCATGGCCGCGTCAGCAGGTTTCGGCTGGTAGCTGCAGACCCTTCTCCCCCCCAATCCCTTCGACACCGGCAGATACCGAAGCTCCCGCTTGATGCCGTAGTATTTTTCGAGGGCCATCAGGAGCCTGATCTCCGGGGCCACCAGCGGCACGATGACATGGCCGGTCCGGAAGGCTATCTGATCGATGGCGGGGAGATCGGACGGATCGGCCATGACGAGGAACAGCCGCCGGTTCTCCAACCTGAGGGGGACCACCTGGAACTGTTCCACCACCTCTAGCGGCACCGCCTCTATAATGGCAGGGGGGATGTTCATGAGCTCGTCCGGGTCGACGCAGGGGACACGCAGCTTCTCGCTCAGGACCCCCGCCAGTTCCTCCTCGTCGATACATCCCATCTCGATAAGGTTCGTTCCGAGCCGTCCGCCGAAGATGACCTGGCTCCTCAAGGCCTCATCAAGCTGGTCCGGCGTGATCCGGCCTGCCTTGACCAGCATTTCTCCAAGTCTAAGCGCCATACGGTGCGTTTTACCTCCTGATTTTGTGCGCCTTCGCGGCGCGTCGTGATAGAGAGTCGCGGCTCAGCGAGCCAATGGCGCCAACGGGGCTGCGGGCGCATGGGGAGCCGCGGGGGCCACCGGCGCGAGGGGGAGGGCCGGCGCCCTCGGAGAAGGCGGTTCATGGGAAGCCGGCGCAAGACCTTCGCCAACGGGGCCCCTGCCTCCCCCGGGGAGGGGCCACCCCCCCCCAACGGCTCCGCCGTCATTACCCCGGGGGGAAAAGACTTCCCCTTCCCCGGCCGGTGCAGACCGCTCCACACCGATCATGGCGCCGTCCACCACGACGACTGCCAGAGCACAGAGGCAAAAGCCGAGATAGAGATTCCTCACCGCCAGATTGCGGCGGCCCGCCAGATTGTAGGCCAGGGAGAAGAGGGACGGTACAAGCGCCATCTCGACTCCGTAGATCCAGGCGTTGCTCGTCATCCCATGCCGGAGCAGCCCCAGCAGGGCACAGCCAAACACCACGACACAGAATACGCGATTCGGGACCAAGCGGAAAAAGCTCCCGGCCGCCGGAGAAAGGCCCCGGTCATCCTCCTGCTCGCGATGGTCGGCCGTCATCTCTCCCGATGTATGCGTTTCATGATATGAAACGATTGACCGATGGGCCTCGATGACAAGACGCAGCCGTTCTTCGGCTCGCCGCTGCATGACGGGGTCAGCGGAGAACCGGTCGGGATGCCACGCTGCAACCTGGTCGCGAAAGGCACGTTTTACCTCCGCGGGACTCGCGCCGGGTTTCAGCTGCAACAGATCAAAGGCACGGTGCAAATCGTTCATGACACACTGACCATCCTCACCTCAACGGGCGAAAAGCTCCCGTTCACAGGCAAGCAAATTACGAGCCAGCGAGAAAGCACTTTTCGCTCCGCGCATCCGGTGACATCTCACAAAAGTGCTATACTATTACTATACAACATTATTGCCGCCAGCCAGGAAAGGCACGGATCGGGAGACGCCACGAACCAGCATTGCTCCCGGCAATGTGTGGCTGACATGGCCGGGCAGCGGAAGAGGAGGAAACATGACAGGACGTGAGATTGAAAAGGAAATTCGAGACGGGAGGAAAGCTAACCAACCGTTCATCAAGTGGTGCCGGAAGGAGAACGACTTTGTCGACTACGAACTGGTTGACAGCTTCCTCGCCAGCGTGGGGAGCGGCGACGAGTTCGCCAGCTACGAACTCCTGACCGTGGACCAGATGTGGAATGTGCTCAAGGAGTTCGACCCGAAAGGGGTATCGCGGGGGGAAAAAGGGGGCGAGGAGGTTATCTTCTGGGAGCAGACGCTGGCTGATGGTACCACCAAGAACCGGACCTGCCCCTACACGCCCGACTCGCTCATGTCGGTTTTCGATGCGGTCACCAAGGGAAACCCGGTGGACTGATAGAGAGTCTGCTACGGCGCGGCCAGGGGGTTTTTCAGCTTTTCATCCTCGGCCGCGTCGTTATTTTCTGCATAGCCATAGAACTCCTCGATAACCTGCTGGCGGTCGCCGGCAGATGACAACACGTCGGAGCGGACCAGGGAATCGATGTCAATCTTGCGGAAATTGAGGCCGATCCCATCGTCGGTGGCCCTCACCACGTTGGCCTCAAGGCTGAAGGAAAGCTCCGACGACGAGCCATGGAAAAACATAGCCACATCCACTTTCTCATGGAGGGGAATCTTCTGGTCGGTCCTGACGAAGAGCCCCTTCAGGCTCAGATTCTCCACCTCGCCCCTGAAGGTCAGGTCCCGATGACGGACAACGGCCTCGGTGCGGAGGTCAACCCGCTCGAACTTTCTCTTTTCCACCCCATTTCCTCCCTTGGTCACTCTCGACACGTAACACTATATCTATCGACAGGCGCGGCGCAATCTTTAGCAAAAAAGAGGGATGAGGCCATCCTAACAGAAACTCTCCGGCAGATACAACGGAAACCTTGTCGTCGTCAGAACCCTCCCTTGTAGCGGAGGTACTTGGCCACCTGGTGGTATCCCTGTTCGCAGAGGAATTCCTTTTCCGACGAACTGAGGGAGAAGGTGAGGGGCGAAACCGTGCCGCAGTGGATGGTGATGGTGTCCTTCCACCTCCCTCCCTTGAGAAATTCCCGATCCATGGCGCCGTAGAATATGGAGAGGAGATCGGAACCGTAACGCCGCAGGCTCAGGACTGACGAGGCCGGCCGGCTCATGCTCCGCTTGGCGAAGGTCTTGATGGTGAGGGTGCGCGCCGCATCGGCGCACTGCCCCTCGATGATCCCTGCCATGAGGGAGCCGTCGATGAAAACGTAGTCCCGCCCCCGGTGGGAGTATTTCTTCCAGGCGAAAACGAGGGGAATCCCCATGGAAAAGCGGACGGCGGCGGAGACCTTCAGGTCGGGGTGATTGTCGCCGCAGAGGAGATGGGGGGTATGGTTGAGAATGTCGGTGGCAACGACGCCGAGAGGGATGCGCAAGCCGTCACCGAGATGCTTCCCCCCCAGCTTTTCGTCCAGCCACCGTTCCAGGGCGTCCCCCCGGCAGACCCCCATCCCGGCCAGGGCGCCCCGGGGCGAGAAGTCCCGGAATGACCCGATGTCGGTGTCAAGGGAGAGGCGGTGGAGTTCATCGGGGGAATACCCCGCAGCGTAGAGGGCCGCTACGATGCTTCCCCCCGAGGCGCCGATGATTTTTCCCACGGGAATCCGCAACTCCTCCACCGCCTTGAGGGCGCCGATGAACGCGGGGCAGCGGCTTCCGCCGCCGATGAACATGAGGGTCACCGGGCCGTTGGCCGGCCCAGGAGACATTGTGTGATAGTCAGGCATGACGTTTCCCCCCCGTAGATACTTCAACAATCCATAAAAGATAGCACAAAATGAACCGGTTGAGGGATGCTGACTGCTAGCAGATGCGGGGAAGCTGCTCTCCGGCCAGCATCTCCACGGCCCGCATGCCGCCGACGGCGGTTTCCATCTGCACCCGTGCGCCCCCCTCGGCCACGTGGCCGATGATTGCCGCATCCTTCCCAAGGGGATGCCCCTTGATGCGGGCCAGGACTCCCTCTGCGGCCTCGGGAGCCACCACGGCCAGGAGCTTCCCCTCGTTGGCCACGTAGAGGGGATCAAGACCGAGGATCGAGCAGACCCCTTTCACCGCCCCGTTGACGGGAAGAGCATCCTCCCGCAGGGTAATAGTCTTATCGGACTGAAGGGCGATTTCCTTGAGGGTCGTGGCAACCCCCCCCCGGGTCGGATCCCGCAGGACATGGACCGCCTCCCCCCCCGCGGCGATGATCTCGGCCACGAGACTGTTCAGGGCCGCGCAGTCACTCTGGATGGCGGCCTGGAGATCGAGCCCCTCCCGCCTGGCCATGACCGCGATTCCGTGGTCGCCGATGGTGCCGTTGATGATGACCACATCGCCGGCCCGGGCGTTGGCGCCGTTGATGGTAAAATCGTGCTCCACGGCCCCGATGCCGGAGGTGTTGATAAAGATCCGGTCAGCCTTCCCCTTGGGGACCACCTTGGTGTCGCCGGTGACGATCCTGACCCCGGCGGCATCGGCAGCACCCCGCATGGAGGCAAGAATCTCGGTCAGCTCGGTCCGGCTGAACCCTTCCTCTACGATGAGGCCGGCGCTGATGAAAAGGGGGCGTGCCCCCATCATGGCCAGGTCGTTCACGGTGCCGTTTACGGCCAGGCACCCGATGTCGCCGCCGGGGAAGAAGATGGGGTCCACCACGTAGGAGTCGGTGGTGAAGGCGAGCCTCTGGCCGCCATGCTCCACCACTGCCGCGTCGTTCTGGCCAGCTAGGGGAATGCCCGAGAGGGTCGGTATGATGAGGTCGTCCAGGAGCTGGTGGGAAAGCTTCCCGCCGCTGCCGTGGCCCAGAAGGATAAGGTCTTTGTTCACAGGATTCTCCGAACAGTCATTTTTTCTTTGTCTCTGGTCACTGGCCATACTTGTACGCCGCCGCGCAGGTTCCCTCGGAGGAGACCATGCAGGCCCCCACGGGGGATTCGGGGGTGCAGGCACCGCCAAAGAGGGGACAGTCGGCCGGGGTCACCTTCCCCTTGAGGATCTCGCCGCAGAGGCATCCCGCGTGTTCCCGGGTCTCCTCCACCGCCACGGAAATCGCCTTCTCGGCGTCAAACGCAGCATAGGCGTCGGCGATCCGCAGGCCGCTCCCCGGGATGACTCCGATGCCCCGCCAGGGGGCATCGCAGGGGGTGAATACCTCCCGGATCACCTCCTGGGCCTTCCGGTTCCCCTCGGGCCGTACCACTCTGCTGTACTGGGTCTCCACCCGGCTCTCCCCCGCCACCACCTGGCGGACCAGCATCTCGACCCCCTGCATGACGTCGGCGGGCTCGAAGCCGGTGATGACACAGGGGATATGGAACTCCTCGGCCAGGAAGCGGTAGATGTCCGGCCCGGTGATGGTGCTTACGTGGGCGGGGCAGATGTAGCCGTCGATCTTCAGGTCCGGGTCGGCGGAGAGGACCCCCATGGGCTTCGGCATGGTCTTGTGGGCTGCCAGCACGAAGTAGTTGGCAAGCCCCTGTCTTTTCGCCGCCAGGATGCTCCCGCCGATGGCCGGGGCCGTGGTCTCGAAGCCGACGCCGAGAAAGACCACCCGCCTCTCCGGATTCCTGGCGGCAATGGCGACGGCATCCAGGGGAGAGTAGACGATCCGGATGTCGGCCCCCCGGGCCCGCTCCTCCTGGAGCGACGACGTGGAGCCGGGGACCCGGACCATGTCGCCGAAGGTGGCGACGATGACACCGGGGAGCCGGCAGAGGGCCACGGCCCGGTCCAGGTACTCGTTGGGAGTGACGCAGACCGGACAGCCCGGCCCGGAGATGAGCCGCACCTGGGGAGGAAGCAGGGTGCGGAGCCCGTACTGATAGATCGACATGGTATGGGTGCCGCAGACCTCCATGAAGGTCATGGGCTCCGTGCGCCCGGTCACGTGCTCCCTGATCCGGGCGGCAAGGCCCAGCACCACATGGCGGTCGCGGAATTCGTCCTGATACTTCATACGTTTCTCCTCAGAAACGTGGATTTTTCGCAAGGTCAAGGCGCTCAAAGGATTGAGCGGAGGCGTACTATAGGTACGCCGCACAAGCAATCCTGAAGATCAACGCCGAGATTGCGGAAAAGCCGCGTTTCTATGCCATGTCCTCCGGCTTGAACACCTCTCTCATGAGCTTCAAGGTTTCCTGGGCATCCTCCTCGTCGAGGCGGGAGATGGCAAAGCCCGCGTGGACGATGACGAAATCCCCTTCCTTCACCTCTTCATCGAGGAGCATGAGGCTCGCTTCCTTCCTCACTCCGTCGATCTCGGCAACGATGTTGCCGTCGCCGATGCTGACCACCTGCATGGGTACTCCAAGACACATAAATCCTATTCTCCTTTTCGTGCTCCGTATCCTGCGATTATCGCCTGCCCCAGGGCCAGCCCCCCGTCGTTGGGAGGAACAAGCCGGTGGGTGTAGACATGGAATCCCTGATCGGTCAGGGTCTGGAAAACCCCTTCCGTCAACAGTTTGTTCTGGAAAACGCCCCCGGAGAGGGCGACACGGTCCAGGCCGTCCACAGCGCGAATCTGGGCACAGAGGTCCGTTACCGCCCCGGCAAGGGTGTTGTGGAAGGCCCGGGCCAACTCCTCCACCGGCCGGCCAGCGGACACATCCTCCGCGAGAGCCCGGACCATGAGCCGGAAATCGATCTCGGCACCGCCGTTTTTGCGAACAATGGCATAGGGGTACAGGGACGCCGTATCGCACCCTTCGGCCAGGGCCTCCAGTTCCATGGCCGCCTGCCCCTCGAAGGAAACCTTTGCCCGCACCCCCATGGTGGCCGCCACGGCGTCAAAGAGCCGGCCGCAGCTGGAGGTAAGGGGAGAATTGATCCGCCGCTCAAGCATCCGGAGAAAGAGGGGACGCTCCGACTCGGCAACATCAGCAAGCCACGGAAGGGAAAGGTCGAAGAGCCCGGCGCCGAAAGCGTCGTGGAGATAGGAGAGCGCCATGCGGAACGGCTCCCGCACCGCGGCGTCGCCGCCGGGAAGGGGGACCTGCCGGAGGTGGCCGGCACGCCAGAAGCCCCCGTACCCCCCCACGAGGAACTCTCCCCCCCAGACGGTGCCGTCCGTGCCGTAGCCGGTGCCGTCGAAGATGACACCGATCACCTCCCCGTCGAGGCCGTTCTCGGCCATGCAGGATGCCAGGTGGGCATGGTGGTGCTGGACCGCCATACGCGGCAGCCCCACCATTCCCTCGACAAAGGCCGTGGAGAGGTAGTCGGGGTGGAGGTCGTGGGCCACAAGCTCCGGGGTTATCTCCAGGAGCCCCTGGAGGTGTGCGGTCGTCTCCGCCAAAGAATCGAGGGTGGCGGCGTTTTTCAGGTCACCGATGTGCTGGCTCATGACGGCCCGGTCCCCCCGGGCAAGGCAGACGGTCCCCTTCAGCTCGGCCCCCACGGCGAGAACGGCCGGAACCTCCACGGGAATCCGCACCTCCCGCGGCACATACCCCCGGGACCGGCGCAGGAAGAGGGGATTCCCCCGGAAGACCCGGATCACGGAGTCGTCGGTGCGGGTATGGATCTCCCGGTCGTGGACCAGGAACGCATCGGCGATTGACGCGAGCCGCTCCCTGGCCTCGGTGTCCCGGTAGGCGATGGGTTCGTCGGAGAGGTTGCCGCTCGTCATGACCAGGGCCGTGAACCGGCCCCGCAGGAGGAGATGGTGGAGCGGCGCATAGGGGAGCATGGTCCCGAAGTAGCCGTTGGACGGGGCCACCAGGGGGGAGACGGGATTGCCGGGGCGCTGCCGCAGGAGCACGATGGGGTGCTCGGGGGCGACCAGGAGCCGTTCCTCCACGGCGTCGGGAAGGGCAAAGGTCCGCACCGCCGCCAGGTCGGGGGCCATGAGGGCGAAGGGCTTCTCGTCCCGGGCCTTGCAGCGGCGCAGCTCCCGCACCGCACCGTCGTTCAGGGCGTCCACCGCCAGGTGATAGCCGCCGATTCCCTTCACGGCCACGATCTTCCCCTGGGAGAGAAGCGCCGCAGCCTCCTCCACGGGATCCCCCGGCAGGTCCCGATCGTCGGCGTCCACGAGCCTGAGCCGGGGGCCGCAGTCCGGGCAGGCCACCGGCTGGGCATGGAAGCGGCGGTCCCGGGGGTCCTCGTACTCGGCCCGGCAGGCATCACAGAGGGGAAAGGGGGCCATGGTGGTGTTGGGGCGGTCGTAGGGGATGGCGGTGATGAGGGAGTAGCGGGGGCCGCAGTTGGTGCAGGTGATGAAGGGGTAGCGATGGCGGCGGTCGGCGGGGTCGAAGAGCTCCCGGAGGCAATCGGGGCAGACGTCGCCGTCCGGGGCCACCCGCACCGGCCCGGCGCTCCCCTCGCTGTAGCGGATGGCGAAGGCGGTCTCCCCCGCCGGCGGGATCCCCTCGGTTGCAATCGAAGCGATGACAGCCAGAGGGGGGGGGTTCACCGTAAGGTCACCCACGAAGGAGGCGAGTCGCCCGGCATCCCCCTCCGCCTCCACGACGACCCCGGCGGTGGTGTTCCGCACCCAACCGGCAACGCCATGGTGCTCCGCAAGGCGGAAGACGAAGGGACGGAAGCCGACCCCCTGGACGATCCCCTCGATGGTTATCCTGGTGCGGATGACGTCAGTCATGGGACGAAGCGCGGCGTTATCCCTTCACAGCGGCGATGCAGCCGGCAAGCCAGCCGTACCAGGCGTCCATCCCCTCTCCGGTGCGGCTGGAAATCTCGAAGATGGTGATGCCGGGGCTCACGCGACGGGCCATTTCCTTGCACTTCTCCACGTCGAAGTCCACGTAGGGGAGGAGATCCACCTTGTTGAGGAGCATTACGTCGGCGGCATGAAACATGTTCGGATACTTGAGGGGTTTGTCCTCCCCCTCGGTCACCGAGAGGACCACCACCTTGTGGTGTTCCCCCAGATCGAAGGAAGCGGGACAGACCAGGTTCCCCACGTTCTCCACCAGAAGGAGATCGAGGGCGTTCAGGTCGAACTCCTCAACGGCGTGGCCCACCATGTGGGCGTCCAGGTGGCAGCCGGCGCCGGTGTTGATCTGCTTCACCGGCACACCGGTGGAAGCGATGCGGACGGCGTCATTGTCTGTCTGCTGGTCCCCCTCGATGACGGCGCAGCGATACCGGGCGGACAGGTCCTTCAGGGTCCGCTCCAGGGTAGTGGTCTTCCCCGAACCGGGGGAGCTCACGAGATTGAGGGCGAAGATCCCCTTGGCGGCGAAGAGTGTCCGGTTTTCGGCGGCGAAGCGGTTGTTGCGGGCGAGGATGTCCAGCTCGACGGCGATCTTGTGGGCTTCTTTCCCTTCGCTGTGATTATGGTGGTGATGGTCGTGGTGATGGTGGTGATGGGTATCGGTTTCGCAACCGCAGGTGGTGCACATGTCGAAACGGCCTCCTGTCCTTGGTGGCTTCATGAGAGGAAATTGTCTTTTCTCTCAACTAGTTACCAAGGAGCCTATAGTATTCGGCAATAAAGGTCAAGCATCTGGTCCAAAGCATCAGTGGGCTGTTCTTCATGTTTGTATTGCCCGCCCTTTGTGCTATTCTTCTTTCTATTCTTTGCTGTTTTTCCATCTCGCCACGGAGTACGATCACATGCGCACAGCTCCCCTTCTCTTCGTTGCCCTGGCAGCCGTTCTGACCACCGGATGCGCCATGCTCACGTCCTGGAAGAGCATCCCCCCCCCTGGCGGCTGCGACCAGTGCCACACGATCCCCATCAGCGCCAACTGGCAGGTGGCCTACCAGCCGGCGATCCTCTCCGACGAGCGCGACCGCCCCTACTTCCAGACCGAAGGGTATACCATGCCCCAACCCGCCAAACCGTCCTCTCCCCTGGACATCCGGAAGGTGGACGAACTCCCCTGTTTCGAATGCCACAAATCGCCTACTCCGGCCCACAAGGGGCGGATCGGAAAATTCCACCACTGAGGGAACCATATCGATTTCATGGACAAATTAACGCGCAAAACCAAGATCGTAGCCACCCTCGGGCCGGTCAGCTCGTCGCCGGAGATGATCGGAAAGCTCATGGAGGCGGGAGTCGACCTCTTCCGCCTCAACTTCTCCCACGGTTCCAATGACCAGCGCCGGGAGGTCATTGCCACCATCCGGCGTCTTTCGGCCGCCCGGGGAAAGGAGATCGGCATCCTCGGCGACCTCCAGGGGCCGAAGATCAGGACCGGCCGCATGGAGAACGGTGCCATCCCCCTCAAGAAGGGGGATCAGCTCGACATCACCACCGACGAGGTGATCGGCACCCCGGCACTCATCTCCACCATCTACAAGGCCCTCCCCCATGACGTAAAGCCCGGCTCCCGCATCCTCATGGACGACGGGCTCATCGAGCTGAAGGTCCATTCAGTGGAGGGTAATCGGGTCCGCTGCACCGTGGTGGAAGGAGGGACCCTCAAGGACCTGAAGGGGATCAACCTCCCCGGAGTCCATGTCTCGGCCCCCTCACTCTCGGAGAAGGACTTGCGGGACCTGGAGTTCTGCCTGGCCGAGGGGGTCGACTACATCGCCCTCTCCTTTGTCCGGACCGCCGAGGATGTGGAGGGGCTCAAGCGGATCCTCTTCGAGCGGGACGCCCACATCCCCGTGGTGGCCAAGATCGAGAAACCCGAGGCCCTGCGCAACTTCAAGAGCATCCTCAGGGTGGCCGACGCGGTCATGGTGGCCCGGGGGGACCTGGGGGTCGAGATCAGCGCCGAAAAGGTCCCCCTCTTCCAGAAAAAGATCATCAAGGCCTGCAACGAGGCGGGGAAGCCGGTCATCACCGCCACCCAGATGCTGGAATCGATGATCGACCACCCGCGTCCCACCCGGGCCGAAACCTCCGACGTGGCCAACGCCATCCTGGACGGGACCGACGCGGTCATGCTCTCGGGAGAAACCGCCTCGGGGCGGTTCCCCCTGGAGGCGGTGCGGACCATGGACAAGGTGGCCCTGGACGTGGAGCGCTACGCCCAGGTGGAAGGCCATGCCCCCCTGCGGCGTCACAATCCGAGTATCGCCGAGGCGGTGGCCGAGGCCGCCTGCCGCGCCGCCGTCACCGTGGACGCCCGGGCTATCTCGGTCATGACCCAGTCGGGGAGCACCGCGGCCCTCATCTCCAAGTTCCGGCCGCCGCTTCCCATCATCGCCTTCACCCAGTCCCTGGAGACCCGGCGGCGCCTCTCCCTCTACTGGGGGGTGAAGCCGTTCCCCATCGGGACCATGACCGGCACCGACGAACAGATCGCGGCCGTGGAGTCGACCCTCCTCTCTGCCGGGTACCGCAGGGGAGACGTCATCGTTATCACCATGGGGGTGCCGGTGGAGGCCCGGGGCTCCACGAACCTCATGAAGGTCCACAAGCTGGGGACCGGGAAATTTTTCGAAATTTTCTAACGGAGGATTGGGTTTCATGCGCAAAGTGTTCGACGAGACGAAAATCAACCACCTGATACTCCGGAACCGGCTGGTCCGCTCCGCCACCTGGGAGGGAATGTGCCGCGACGGGGGACATCCCACGGAGAAACTGGCCGCCTATTACGGGACCCTGGCCCGGGGCGGGGTGGGTCTCATCATCACCGGCTATGCCTTCGTTCGCCCCGACGGGAAGCAGCTGCCGGGCCAGCTGGGTATCCATGAGGACTCCTTTGCCCCCGAGGCGCAGCTCCTGGCCGAGGCGGTCCACCGGGAGGGGGGCAAAATCTGCCTCCAGCTGGTCCACTGCGGCGGCCAGACCACGGCCAGGGCGGCCGGTGGTCAGCCCGTGGCCCCCTCTGCCGTAAAAATCGATCAGTACCCGGAGCTCCCCCGTGAACTCCCCGAAACCGAAATTGCGGAACTGGTGGCAGCCTTTGCCGCCGGCGCCGTACGGGCCCGGGAGTGGGGTTTTGACGCGGTCCAACTCCATGCCGCCCACGGCTACCTCATCAACCAGTTCCTCTCCCCCCTCACTAACCGCCGTTCCGATCGCTATGGCGGCTCCCTGGAGAATCGGTGCCGCTTCCTCCTGGAGATCTCCCAGGCCGTCCGTGCCGCCGTGGGGAAGGATTTCCCGGTCATGGTGAAGCTGAACGGCTCCGACAACCTGAACGGAGGTCTCGACCTGGAAGAGGCGGTTCTGGTGGCCCGGATGCTGGATGAGGAGGGGATCGACGCCATCGAGGTCTCCGGCGGCACACCTGCCTCGGGCGGCCAGACTCCGGTCCGCCAGGGGATCGAGACCCGGGAGCAGGAGGCCTACAACCTCCCCCTCGCCTACCGGGTCAAGCAGGTGGTCTCCTGCCCCGTCATGGTGGTGGGGGGATTCCGCACCTTCGAGTTGGTGGAAGGGGTGATCCGTCGGGAAGAGGCCGACTTCGTCTCCCTTTCCCGCCCCCTCATCCGCGAGCCCAACCTCCCCCGCCGCTGGGAAGAGGGGGACGAAAGCCGGGCCCGCTGCATCTCCTGCAACGGCTGCTTCAAGCCGGGGATGAAGGAGGGAGGAATCTACTGCGTGGTGGACAAGGTGGAGCGGGAAAGCCGGGCGTTTTCCCTCTGAGGCGATACATTAGCGACGCATTCCGTCACAGGCCCGGGGTAGGATTACCCGGGCCTTGATTATTCTGACGGGAAACAGTGAGCACCATGCCCGAACTCACCCTTGCGGAAAAACTCGAAATCCTCGCCGATGGCGCCAAGTACGACGTCTCCTGCGCATCGAGCGGCAGCTCGCGCCGCAACAAAGGCGGCATCGGCAACGCCGCCCAGTGCGGCATCTGCCACAGCTGGACCGCCGACGGCCGCTGCGTGTCGCTCCTCAAGATCCTCCTGACCAACGCCTGTATCTACGACTGCGCCTACTGCGTGAACCGCCGCTCCAACGACACCCGCCGGGTGATCCTCACCCCTGCCGAGGTGGCAGAGCTTACCATCGGCTTCTACCGAAGAAACGCCATCGAGGGACTCTTCCTCTCCACCGGCGTGGTGAAGGACCCGGACCACACCATGGAGCTTCTCATCGAGGCGACCCGCATCCTGCGGGAGGAGCACCGCTTCAACGGCTACATCCACGTGAAGGTGGTCCCCGGCGCCGACCTCCTCCTGGTTGACCGCCTGGGACGCCTGGCGGACCGGGTGAGCGTCAACATGGAGTTGCCGTCACGGGAAAGCTTGAAGCTTCTGGCCCCGGACAAGTCGCGGGAGGCGATCGTCGCGCCCATGAAACGGGTGGGGGAGCTCATCGTCCAGACAAAGGAGGAGCGGAAGGTGTCCCGAAAGATCCCTCCCTTTGCCCCGGCGGGACAGAGCACCCAGCTCATCGTGGGCGCCTCCGGGGAGAGCGACCTACAGATCGTTTCCCTGGCCGCCGGGCTCTACGGGCGCCTCGCCATGAAACGGGTCTACTACTCGGCCTTCATCCCGGTGAACACCGATGAGCGGCTTCCCACCGTCATCGGCACCCCGCCCCTGGTGCGGGAGCACCGCCTCTACCAAGCCGACTGGCTCATGCGCTACTACGGTTTCGCCGCCGGCGAACTCCTGGATGAGGAGCGCCCCAACCTGGACCTGGCCCTGGACCCCAAGGCGGGGTGGGCCCTGCGGAACCTCCACCTCTTCCCCCTGGAGGTGAACCGGGCACCACTGGAACTCCTCCTACGGGTCCCGGGGATCGGGGTCCGGTCGGCCCAGCGGATCGTCGGGGCGCGACGAGGAGGACACCTCTCCCTGGATGACCTGGCGCGGCTCGGGGTAGTCATGAAGCGGGCCCGCTACTTCATCACCGCCCGGGGACGGTTCGGGGCCGATCTTGCCCCGGACGCGGCGGGGCTCCGGTTGCGGCTCACGGAGCGCGCCACCGCCAAAATCCGCTGGAGCCAGCCCTCCCTCTTCGACGCCGCCACTGCAATTGACATCCAGTCCTCCATCACGGGGGAGTTGTGATCCTGCGCTACGACGGCACCTTTGCCGGCTTTCTCTCCGCCGTGGCCCTGGCCCGGGAACGGGGCATCAAACCCGAGGCAATCACCGACCGGGAGCCGGAACAACAGGGGCTCTTCGCCGCTATCGAGGAGGTGGCGACCGACCGGGACCGAGCAGAGGAACTCTACCGCCTCATCAGCCGCACCCTCCCCTCCGGCGCCCTGCAGACCCTCCGCTATGCCTTTCACTCCTGCGAGCCCGGCCGGGAAATCCTCCTCTTCCGCTACCTGGAGTTAGGGCTGGCGACGGGGCCGCGGTTCGGCGCCATGCTGGCCCACGAAGCGGTCATCCCCGTCTGGAAGCTGGCCCGGGCCGTGGGGCGCGAGGCCCATCGCTACAAGGGGCTCGTCCGGTTCCAGCAGTTGGAAGGAGGTGTCTGGTACGCCGCCATGGAGCCGGACCACCGGATCCTTCCCCTCATCGCCCCCCACTTCGCAGCCCGCTTTGCCGACCAGCGCTGGATCATCCACGACCCGCGGCGGGGAGAGGCGGTCGTCTTCGACCCGGCCCGCCGGAAGTGGGCCGAGACCTCTCTTGAGGTGACCGGTCCCCTCCCCCTCTCCGCCGGGGAAGAGCTCTTCCGGGATCTCTGGCAGCGCTACTTCGACCGTCTTGCCATCGCGGAGCGTCACAATCCGAAGCTCCAGCGGCAGAACCTCCCCCTCAAGCACCGGGGGCACCTGCCGGAGTTTGAACGGTAGACGCCAGTCGGCACAAAGGATTGCTCCCCCAAATATTCCCTTGACTAATTCAAACGAGTATTTCAAATTAACATTTGAAATACTCGTTTTGTTTTGTGGAGGCATTATGTCCAGGAAGAAGTCGGGAGGCACCCGGGAAAAACTGCTGGCGGCGGCAGGCGATGTCTTTATCGAAAAGGGGTTCCGTGATGCCACGGTGGCCGAGATCTGCAGCAGGGCCGAGGCGAACATCTCCGCCGTCAATTATCACTTCGGCAGCAAGGAAGCCCTCTATCAGGAGGCATGGCGCCACTCGCTCACCGAGTCGCTCAAGGCTTACCCGATGGATGGGGGGGTCAGCGAAACCGCGACCGCCGAAGAACGGCTGCGGGGGCAGCTTACTGCCCTGATTCAGCGGATTGCCGACGAAAACAACAGGGACTTCTTCATTGCCCAGATGGAGCTGGTGAACCCTACCGGCCTCTTGCAGGAAGTCATGAAGACCGAGATGATCCCCATGCGGCAGAAGACACTCGCCCTCGTCCGCGAACTGCTCGGACCGGAGGCTACCGAGCAACAGGTCCATTACTGCGAGATCAGCATCATCAGCATGTGCGTCCATCCCATGGTGATGCAGCGGATCGCCAGGCGAACCAGGGACGACAAGATGCCGGCAATAATCGAAGACATCACGGCCTTTGCCGACCATGTGGTCACGTTCGCGCTGGCCGGGATCAACGCAATCCGCAGCAAAGGAAGAAAGCCATGAATTCTCCCAACAAGAAGAAGAACATCATCATCGGCATCATAGTCATTCTCCTGGTGACGGCGGGGGTGGCTGCCGCCAGGAAGTTCTTTGCACCGCAGAAGATCACCTACATCACCGCACCGGCCTCCCGCATGGATCTGGAGGAAAGCGTCCTCGCCACCGGCATCCTGAAGGCATTCAAGACCGTGGCGGTCGGGGCCCAGGTCACTGGACAACTCAAGACCCTCCATGTCGCCCTGGGAGACACGGTGAAGAAGGGGCAACTGCTGGCTGAAATCGACCCGGTGCTTCCGCAGAACACCCTCAGGGACGCTGAAGCCCAGGTCGACAACCTGCAGGCACAGAAACGATCGAAACAGGCCTTACTGAAGCAGTATGAACTGGCCTTTCAGCGCCAGAGCCAGATGAACGCCAAGGATGCCGGTTCCAGGGCCGACCTTGAGAGTGCGCAAGCCCAACTGGAGAGCACCCGGCATGACATCGCCGCCCTGGAGGCCCAGATCAGGAAGGCGATCATTGCGGTCGATACGGCCAGGGCAAACCTCGGCTACACCCGTATCCATGCCCCCATCGACGGGACCGTCATCTCCATCGACACCGAAGAGGGGCAGACTGTCGTATCGAACCAGACGGCCACGACGATCCTGACCCTGGCCACCCTGGACACCATGACGGTCAAGGCCAAGATCTCCGAAGCGGATGTGACCCGGGTCAAGCCGGGACTGCCGACCTACTTCACCTTGCTGGGGGACAGCGATACCCGGTATTACGGGAAGCTGCGGGCCATCGAACCCGGTCCGGTAAACGGGTCCTCAACGACCGGCAGCTCCAGTACCGGCAGCTCCAGTTCGGCAATCTACTACTACGGCCTCTTCGAGGTGCCGAATCCCGACAACAAGCTCAAGGTGTCCATGACCACCCAAGTGGCGGTGGTGTTGAATCAGGCCAGGCAGGCACTCTGCGTCCCGGTTGCGGCTCTCGGGGAAAAGCAGAAAGACGGGAAGACGACAGTCCTGGTTCTGGCGGGCGAACAGCCGGTACCCCGGACGATCCGCACCGGCATCTCCAACAATGTGCAGATTCAGGTCTTGGACGGGTTGAAAGAGGGGGAAAAGGTGGTTCTCGGCGACAGTTCCAATCTGCCGAAGACCGACCCGAACAAGATGCCTCCTCCGGGGAGACGGTAGCCATGGGGAAGCCGCTCCTTGAAATACATGGCCTGGTGCGCCGCTTCTCGACAGGCGACCAGCAGGTCGACGTCCTCAAAGGGATCGACCTGACCATCCATGCAGGAGAGATGGTGGCCATTGTCGGTGCCTCCGGTTCGGGGAAATCCACGCTGATGAACATCCTCGGCTGCCTGGACCGCCCCAGCGAGGGGAGCTACCGGATCGACGGACGGGAGACCAGCAGCCTGTCAAATGATGACCTGGCCAGGCTGCGACGGGACTACTTCGGGTTTATCTTCCAGCGCTATCACCTGCTGCCGCATCTCACCGCCGCCCAGAATGCCGAGATACCGGCGATCTATGCCGGGGTGAACAAGCATGCCCGGCAGGAACGTGCCGGCAAACTCCTGGAGCGCCTCGGCCTGAGCGAGCGATGCGAGCATCGCCCCAACCAGCTTTCCGGCGGCCAGCAGCAACGGGTCAGTATCGCCAGGGCGCTGATGAACGGCGGCGACGTCATCCTGGCCGATGAACCGACCGGCGCCCTGGACAGCAAAAGCGGCAAGGAGATGATGGCGGTTCTCCATGAACTGCATGCCAATGGTCATACCATCATCCTGGTCACCCACGACCAGCAAGTGGCCGCTCATGCCGAACGGATCATCGAGATCAGCGACGGCATGATTGTCCGTGATCAGGCCAACCCGGAACGTCAGGCGACAACGACTGCCACGCTGCCGGCAAAGGTTTCAGCCGAACAGTCGGTCAACTTCCTCCAGGCGAATTGGGGACGTTTTGCCGAAGCCTTCACAATGGCCTGGGTTGCCATGCTCTCCCACCGGATGCGGACCCTCCTGACCATGCTCGGGATCATCATCGGCATCACCTCCGTGGTCTCGGTGGTGGCGCTGGGGCAGGGGGCGCAGCAGAAGGTCATCAAGGACATCAGCGCCATGGGGACCAATGTCATCGACGTCAACCCCGGCAAGGACTGGGGGGACGAGGACGCCGCCAGTATCCAGACCCTCGTGCCGTCAGACCTTGAGGCGCTGAAGGCCCAGGTGTACGTGGACAGCGCCTCCCCCGCCACCGGCGGCAGCCAGCTCCTCCGCTACCGCAACATCACCGCCAATGCCTCGGTGAACGGCGTGAGCGAACAGTACTTCCGGGTCAAGGGGTATGACATTGCCGACGGCATCGCCTTCAGCACCGATGAGGTGAAACAGCAGGCCCAGGTGGTAGTGATCGACCAGAACAGCCGCAAGAAATTCTTCGCCACGGAAGACCCCATCGGCAAGGTGCTCTTTATCGGCTCACTTCCCTGCAGGGTCATCGGCGTCACCAAAGAGAAGGACGGCCCCATGGGGAACAGCTCGAACCTTGAGGTCTGGATCCCCTACAGCGCCGCCATGAACCGGCTGCTGGGACAGCAGTATTTCAGTTCCATCTCGGTGCGGGTCAAAGACGGCATCTCCAACCAGGTGGCGGAGCAGAGCATCACCAAACTGGTCACCCAGCGGCACGGCCGCAAGGACTTCTACACCAACAGCAGCGACAGCATCATGAAGACCATCAACAAGACCACCACCACCCTGAAGCTGATGATCTCGGCCATTGCGGTCATCTCCCTCATCGTCGGCGGCATCGGCGTCATGAACATCATGCTGGTGTCGGTGACGGAACGGACCCACGAGATCGGCATCCGGATGGCGGTCGGTGCCCGGCAGGAGGACATCATGCAGCAGTTCCTCATCGAGTCGGTCCTGGTCTGCCTGATGGGGGGAATGATCGGCATTGTCTGCTCCTGGGGAGTCGGCAAGGTGTTCTCCCTGTTCGTGAGCAGCTTCGCCATGCAGTTTTCCGTCATGTCCATTGTCTTGGCATTTCTCTGTTCAACACTGATCGGTGTCGTCTTCGGCTTTCTCCCGGCTCGCAACGCGGCCCGGCTGGACCCGATCGAAGCGCTGGCACGGGAGTAAGCACACGTATGAACACGGTATCCAAGTACAAATACACCCTCGCGTTGCCGATGATGCTCCTCCTGGCAGGCTGCAACGGCCTCCTCCCCCGCAGCCAGTATACCCGTCCGGATGTGACTCTTCCCCAGCAATGGCAGGAGACGGGCATCACCGGAACAACCGTTGCTGCCAGAGAGCAATGGTGGCGGGATTTCAACGATCCGGCCCTGAGCGAACTGATCGAGCGGGCTCTCAAAACCAACAACGACCTCGCTGCCGCCGCCATCAGGGTAAGGCGGGCCCAGCTCTCCGCCCGGCTTACCGGCACCAACCTGACGCCATCGGTATCGGTGGGGGCCACCAGCAGCATCACCCGTGACCTGAAGAACCACGTCAATACCAAGACAAGCGGCGTCACCGGCACGGCCAGCTACGAGCTGGACCTCTGGGGCAAACTGTCCAGCGCCCGCGACACCAGCAGATGGGAAGCCGAGGCGACCGAGTCGGATCGCCAGAGCACCGCCCTGTCACTGATCGGCACGGTCGCCACCAACTACTGGCAGATTGCCTACCTGAACGAGCGGATCGCCACCGTCGAGGCGAGCATCGCCTACGCGGAAAAGATCTGGGACCTGACGGAAGTGAAATACCGCGCCGGCGCCGTTTCCGCCCTCGACCAGACCCAGGCCCGTCAGACCGTTGCCGCCCAGAAAGCCCAACTGACGGAACTCCTGCAGCAGCGGACCGAGGCGCGCAATGCCCTGGCGATCCTCTTCGACCAGGCGCCGGAGAACAGCGTGCCGGAACGGCAACGGTTGCCCGATGGGTCGCTTCCGACAGTTGCAGCCGGTCTCCCCGCAAGCCTTCTCGGGCAACGTCCGGACCTCAGGGCGGCGGAGCAGAGGCTCAGGAAATACCTGGCAAGCATCGACACCACCCGTGCCAGCTACTATCCGAGCTTCACCCTTACCGGCACCCTCGGCACAAGCAGCACCAGCCTGCTGGATCTGCTGCGGAATCCGTACGCCGCCCTGGGGGCAGGCGTGACCCTCCCCTTCATCCAGTGGAACACCATGAAGCTGAACGAGGAGATCTCGAAAACGGAGTACGAGGAAGCGGTGGTCACCTTCCGCCAGTCCCTCTACTCGGCCCTCAGCGACGTGGAGAACGCCCTGTCGGCCCGCACCCGCACCGAAGAGGAGGTTATGCAGCTGGAAGAGTCCCTGGCACTGGCCAAAAAGGCCGAGGAACTGGCCGAGATCCGGTATCGCGCGGGATCGACGGCGTTGCAGCCGTGGCTCGACGCCCAGGAGAGCCGGCGTGACGCCGAAAGGGCCCTTGCCGCCGTCCGCCTGAACCGGCTCAGGAATTGTATGGCACTCTACCAGGCGATCGGCGGTCCCCAGTCCGTGGCAGCGGGTTCGTGACCCTGCCATTCGGCCTGAACCTGGACTTGGAGTTTATTGTTGCGGACTTTTTTTGATTTTTCGCCCGATGCTGGTATCCTGTCGTAACTGCACCACGGATGGTATGAGAGCAAGACGACAAGGAGAGAAGACGTGAAACCAACCAAGGAAGAACTGGCGCTTCAGGTAGACGTGGCGGAGTGGAACTGGCTCCGGGCCCATCTGGAGCGAGGGGGGCTGATCGTCGTTGCACCGGAGCTGGAAATAGCGGAGGTGGGCGAGCGAATCGCCCGGGACGACACAGTCACCGTGGGTGCCTGGATCGAATCCGGGAAGCTGTCCAAGCCGAGCGACAGCCAGATCGCCATATGGGACGCCGACAAGGCTGCCCGCTTCAGCACCCTCATCATCAGCCCCTATGTCCTCATGAAGGAGCAATGACCATGGCCGATAACGAAACGATACCCTCCTGCGCGAACTGTAGTGCAGTCTGGCAGAAGAGCGGCACCACCAACTGCTGGAGCAGCCCGGAAAACCGCCCCGGCCAGCCGGCCAACTGCCCGTCAAAGACGTCATCGGAACTCATCGACGAGAGTTTCGCCCAGTACCGGGGTGACAGCGACGACGCCCGCCTTGCCCGGGTGGCGGCAAAAGTAGAGGGGCTCTGCTACCAGAAGATGCCCGGCAGCGAGGCCGTGGTGGCCCGCTGGACCCGGGTGGAGGACACCGTGGCCCTGGCGAAGCTCATGGGATGGCAGAAAATAGGCATCGCCACCTGCATCGGCCTCCTGGAGGAGACGAAACAGCTCGTGGCCATCCTGGAGGCCCAGGGGCTGGAGCCGGCAAGCGTCTGCTGCAAATCGGGGAGCATCGACAAGCTGGAGCTGGGGCTGGAGGAGACCGACAAGGTCCGCCCCGGCACCTTCGAGCCGGCCTGCAACCCCATCGCCCAGGCGGAAATCCTGAACCGCTGCGGCACCCACATGAACATCATCGTCGGCCTCTGCGTGGGGCACGACATGCTCTTCACCAAGCACTCCCAGGCGCCGGTAACGACGCTCGTCTGCAAGGACCGGGTCACGGGCCACAACCCAGCGGCGGTCCTCTACGGGCAAAACTTCTATTACAAGCGGCTGCGGGTGCAACCTGTCGCGATACCTGCCGAAGAAACGTAGTTCTCCCTCTCTTTACCATGCACAGCTAATTACCGTGAAAATCCGCCACGTTAAGGCGGATTTTCACGGCATCTCACAGCATCTTCCGCAGATACTGTCCCGTATACGACCGCGTCACCTTTGCCACATCCTCGGGAGTGCCGGTGGCGATGATCTCGCCCCCCCGGTCACCCCCTTCGGGACCGAGGTCGATGAGCCAATCAGCGGTCTTGATGACGTCCAGATTGTGCTCGATGATCACGATGGTGTTTCCCCCCTCCACGAGCTTCTTCAACACCTCCAGGAGCTTGGCGATGTCGTGGAAATGGAGGCCAGTGGTCGGTTCGTCGAGGATATAGATGGTCCGTCCCGTGGCGCGGCGGGCCAGCTCCTTGGCGAGCTTCACCCGCTGGGCCTCACCGCCGGAAAGGGTCGTGGCCGACTGGCCAAGGCGAATGTAGCCGAGCCCCACCTCCTCCAGGGTCTGGAGCTTCGTCTTGATCTTCGGGATGTTCTCCAGGAACCGGAGCGCCTCGGAGACGGTCATGTCGAGAACCTGGGCGATGGATTTCCCCTTGTAGGTCACCTCAAGGGTCTCGCGGTTGTAGCGGGCCCCCTTGCAGACCTCGCACTGGACATAGACATCGGGAAGAAAGTGCATCTCAATCTTGATGATCCCGTCGCCGGAGCACGCCTCGCATCGCCCCCCCTTCACGTTGAAGGAGTAGCGCCCCGGCTTGTAGCCGCGCACCTTGGACTCGGGGAGCTGGGCGAAGAGGTCGCGGATGTCGGCGAAGACGCCGGTGTAGGTGGCGGGATTGGAGCGGGGGGTGCGGCCGATGGGGGACTGGTCGATATTGATGACCTTGTCGAGCTGCTCCAGCCCCCTGATCTCTTTCACCGTCCCGGCCCGCTCGCGGCTCTTGTAGAGGCGCTGGCCCAGGACCTTGTAGAGGGTGTCGATGACCAGGGTCGATTTCCCCGACCCGGAGGCCCCGGTGACGCAGGTCATGACCCCGAGGGGGATGTCGACGGTGACATCTTTCAGGTTGTTTTCCGCGGCCTCGACCATGGTGATGAAGCGCTTCGGTTTTCTGCGCTTCTTCGGCACGGCGATGGCGAGCTCCCCCGAGAGGTAGCGGCCGGTGAGGGAGGCGGGGTTCGCCATGATCTCCGCCGGGGTCCCCTGGGCCACTACGCGGCCGCCGTGCTCGCCGGCGCCGGGTCCCATGTCGAGGACGTGGTCCGCCTCCAGGATCGTCTCCTCGTCGTGCTCCACCACGAGGACCGTGTTGCCGATGTCGCGCAGGTGCTTCAGGGTCTGGAGGAGCCGGCCGTTGTCCCGCTGGTGGAGGCCGATGGAGGGCTCGTCCAGGATGTAGAGGACCCCCACGAGGCTGGAGCCGATCTGGGTGGCGAGCCGGATCCGTTGTCCCTCGCCGCCGGAGAGTGTCCCCGAGGCCCGGTCCAGCGAGAGGTAGTCGAGCCCCACGTTCACGAGGAAGTGGAGCCGCTCCCGGATTTCTTTCAGGATGCGGCGGGCGATCTCCTCCTCCTTCTGCGTCAAGGTGAGAGAGGCGAAGAACTCCAGGGCGTCCTTGATGGAGAGGGCCGTCACCTGCCGGATGTCGCGCCCCGCCACCTTCACGTGGAGCGCCTCCTTCTTCAGCCGCGCCCCCTGGCAGGTGGGGCACGGCATCACGTTCATGTACCGCTCCAGCTCTTCGTGGACCTGCTCCGAGTCGCTCTCCCGGTAGCGCCGCTCCAGGTTCGGGATCACCCCCTCGAACTCCTTGGTGTAGGTGTGGCGGCGACCGCCGTCCTCCTCCCACCAGAACTCGATCTTCTCCCCGCCGGAGCCCCGGAGGACCACGTCCTGGACCCGCTGCGGCAGCTTCTTGAAGGGGGTCAGGATATCGAATTTGTAGGCCTTGGCCAAGGCATCCAGGGTCAGGTGGTACCATCCGGAAAGCCGCTTCTCCCACGGCACGATGGCCCCGTCGCGGATGGAGAGGTCCGGGTTCGGCACCACCAGTTCCGGGTCGAAATACATCCGCGTCCCGAGGCCGGTGCAGTCGGGGCAGGCCCCGTAGGGGTTATTGAAGGAGAACATCCGGGGGGTCATCTCGGGGTAGGAGATGCCGCAGTCGATGCAGGCCAGGGCCTCGGAGAAGAGGATTGTCTCGCCGTTCACCACCTGCACCTTCACCACCCCTTCGGCATGGTTCAGGGCCGTCTCCAGGGAGTCGGCCAGGCGCCGCTCGATCCCCTCCTTGACGATGAGCCGGTCCACCACGATGTCGATATCGTGTTTCTTGTTCTTGTCGAGGGGGATCTCCTCTGAGAGCTCATACTGCGCCCCGTCCACGATGACCCGGACAAAGCCGTCCTTGCGGAGCTGGGCCAGCTCCTTCCGGTACTCCCCCTTGCGCCCCCTGATCATAGGGGAGAGGAGCTGGAGCTTCGTCCCCGCGGCCATGGCCATGATCTGGTCCACCATCTGGGAGACGGTCTGGGAGGTGATCTCCTTGCCGCACTGGTAGCAGTGGGGGTGCCCGACGCGGGCGAAGAGGAGTCGGAGGTAGTCGTAAATCTCAGTGACGGTGCCCACGGTGGAGCGGGGATTGCGGCTCGTGGTCTTCTGCTCGATGGAGATGGCGGGGGAGAGCCCCTCGATGGATTCCACATCGGGCTTTTCCATCTGCTCCAGGAACTGGCGGGCATAGGCCGAGAGGGACTCCACGTAGCGGCGCTGCCCCTCGGCGTAGATGGTGTCGAAGGCCAGGGTCGATTTCCCCGAGCCGGAGATGCCGGTGATGACGACGAGCTTGTCCCGGGGGATCTCCACGTCGATGCATTTGAGGTTATGTTCGCAGGCGCCTTTGACGATGATGGTATCGTGTGCCATGGGATTCCGGTTCCTTCGGTGTGCGGTGATTGGGCCCGGGGACGTCCGGGCAGAAAAATACTATAGCACGGAACGGAATAAAAAAAGGCCGGCCCTTCGGCCGACCCATGGCATAACATCGAATCGTTGAGACGCGCACTGGCTGTCCCCAATAAACCGGGGCTAGCCGGTCAGTTGGGGCGGTTCTCCCAGATCTGCCGGGTGAGGTCTTCGGCCCAGACCGCGACCTCTTCCGGTGTTCCGACAAAAAGCCCCTCTCCCCCCTCTCGCTGCACGTAGGCATTGAACCGATCCAGCACCGCCATGAGGTGGGCCAGGGTCTTCATGCTCCCCTCGCCGCCATCCTCCGGCAGCACATGGTCGAAACAGGCATTCAGAAGATCATCGGCAAGCTGTCCTCCCCGGGCATCCCCCGCAAGAAGCTGTGAAACCTCGCAAAACCGTCCGTGTGCCCCTTTCATGGCGTCCTCCCCGCCCGCCTGCCGCGGGCCTTCCCTTCTCCCCCATTGACGGAGGAGGTCACTATCTCCCAGCAATTTATCCTTGCCCCCCCTGGCTCACCATGATAGGTTTGCGTTAAGGGCGATTTTTCTCGAAATATTTCCTCCTGATGGCCGGTACCAGGAATGCCTTTTATCTCCCTGGTAATTTTATTATTATTCCAAAGAAATATATTGTCAACGATTATTTTTCATCCAGAAATATTTTTTTATCGGAGAGATATTTTATGGCTGCTTCCCCCATCGTCCCGACCCCATCCACGGGGAGACGGATCAAGGAAATCCGGATAAACAAGGGATTGACCCAGAAGGAGTTTGCCGACTCCCTCGGGATCGTGCAGGGATTTCTCAGCGGCATCGAGCGGGAGAAGAAGACCCCTTCGGACACCCTCCTGATCGCCCTCTGTAATCTCTATGAAATAAACCCGTCATGGCTCGCCTCGGGAGAGGGAGAAATGTACCGGACGCCGCGCCGCGCCGGGCAGCCCCCAACTCCTCCCGGTAGCGAAGGAATCCCGCTCCTGGAGCGAATAGGGCCTGAGTTTCCCCACCGGGTCGGGGAGGACGAAATCCGCGACCGCGTGGCCCTGCCGGGGGTAGCTGAGGGATGCTATGCCATTGTCGCCTACGGCGATTTCATGGCCCCCACCATCCGGGACGGCGACCTGGTGATCTTCAGGCCCGGGGAAGAGCCCCAGAACGGCGAAGTGGTCCTGGTGACCAACCGGTGGGGCGAGGCGATCCTGCGACGGTATCGGTTCAGGAACGGCGATATCGTCTACTCCCCCGACAACGCCACCTACTCCCCCTTCACCCCCGCCCCGGAGACGCGGATCATCGGCACCGTGGCGGAGGTGTGGCGCAAGGTGAAGCTATAGGCGCTTTCCACCCCAAATCGGGCAGTCGCGCCCAGATTTGAGGCGGACCCCTTCTTCCCCGCCAATCCGGCTATCCGGAAATTTCTGAGAAGTAACGGCACGTTACTCCCTCTTGTCGTGTTGGCACGCTCTCTGCTCTTTCCAGAGCAAGACCAACAACCGCATAGCCGCCGATACACGATAATACTAAACCATCCGCGAGGGTGGGACGGAAAGCCTACAGGGTCTCCCCGAGACAGCCGGGTCGCCGAAATATCTCAACAGGATATGCAGGCCCCGGCTTTTTTCATGACCGAACGTGGCCTTACCATGAAAGGAGGAAACACCATGACCAGCAAAATTATCGCATCTATCGCCTGCCTCGCCGCCTTGACGGGGACCGCCCACGCCGGAAACGTCGACTTCAGCATCGGCATCAACCTGGGGAACCGACCGGTGGCGGTGAGCTACGAGCCAGTGTACGCCCCGGCCCCTCCCCCTCGCTATGAGCCGGTCTATGCGCCTGCTCCTCAACCGGTCTACGTGCCGGCTCCGCAACCGGTGGTGATCGCCGAGCCCCCACAATTCGTCCTCTCCCCTTCCCTCGGCTTCTACGTTGCCATGGACACCCCCTACGACCTCTTCTATGCGGGGAACCGTTACTACCTGAGCCGCAACGGCGTCTGGTACGGCGGCGCCTCCTACCGGGGGCCGTGGGCCACGGTGGCGTACCGCTCCCTTCCGCGGGAACTGAGGCGCTACCCGGTGGCGACGATCCGCCAGCAGCGGGACACGGACTACCGCCGCTGGTGCAACGACGACCATGGTCGGTGGCGGAGCTTCCGCCCCGAGCGGGAGTGGCGCGATGCCCGTCGGGAAGAGAAGGCACGGTGGAAGGAAGCGAAGTGGCGAGAGAAGGAGTGGCGCAAGGAAGGCCGCGGCCGGTGGGATGACAGGGACAGGGACTGAGGAAAGGAGCTAATTTCCCCTCACCCGGCCGTTGGCCACCCTCTCCCAAGGGGAGAGGGGAAGGGGCGAGAGGGAAACTAATGAATAGAGGCCCGAGGGAGTTACCGGACAGGACGCCGGACTACCCCCCGGGCCTTTTTCTTTTTGAGGCGGGCACCGGCCTTGCGGCGCTTTTCGGCCAGGGCGACGAGGATCTCGTGGCTTCCCCGGGGGTCGTCTCCCTCCCCCGGCATCCGCTGCACGTAACCGCCGTCGGGTTGCATATCCCAGGCACTCCGCCGGTCGCCGAGCTGCACGTCGAGCATTGTCCGGAGCTCTTTCCGCAACTCCGGCGCCTCCACCGGCGCCATGACCTCGACCCGGTACTCCAGGTTCCGCTTCATGGCGTCGGCGGAGCCGATGTAGTACTCCTCGTCGCCCCCGTTGCGGAAGTAGTAGATCCGTGAGTGCTCCAGGAACCGTCCCACCACGCTCACCACCCTTACCGTCTCCGAGAGCCCCGGAACGCCGGGCCGCAGGCGGCAGCTGTCCCGGATGAGGAGATCGATCCGCACCCCTTTCCGGGCCGCACGATAGAGGGCCGCCACGACGTCGGCATCCTCCAGGGCGTTCATCTTGAACTGGATAAGCCCCGGGCTCTTCTCCGAGTGGAGGTCCGCCTCCCGCTCGATCCTGGCCAGGAGCGCCCGCTTCAGGTGCTTCGGCGCCGGCAGCAGCTTCTGGTAGTTGCGCCGGGGGGTGTAGCCGGTGGTGAGGTAGTTGAAGAGCTCGGTGGCGTCCTGCCCCATGGCCTCGTCGCTGGTGAAAAGCCCCAGGTCGGAGTAGAGCCGGGCGGTGCCGGGATGGTAGTTGCCGGTGCCGACGTGGACGTAGCGCCTCAGGCCGTCGTAGTCCTGCCGCACCACGAGGATCACCTTGCAGTGGGTCTTGAGCCCCACGACGCCGTAGGTGACGTGGATCCCCGCCTCCTCCATCCGCTCGGCAAGCCTGATGTTGGCCGCCTCGTCGAAGCGGGCCTTCAGTTCCACCGCCACCGCCACCTGCTTACCGTTCCCCGCCGCGTTCACCAGGCAGTCGATGATCCGGCTGTCGGAGGCGGTCCGGTAGAGGGTCATCTTGATGGCCCGCACCTTGGGATCTTCGCTCGCCTCGAAGAGAAACCGCTCCACCGAGGTGGCAAAGGAGTCGTAGGGGTGCTGGAGGAGGATGGCGCCGGCGTCCCGGATCACATGAAAGATGTTCCGATCGGTCATGAGGCGGGGGTGGTCGACCGGGTGGTGGGGCGGGTCGTGCAGCTCCGGGTAGCCGAGGCCGGCGATCTCGAACAGGTCCCGAAGGGCCAGCATCCCCTCCACCTCGAAGACGTCGGCGGCCTCGTTCAGCTCCAGCTCCGCGGCGAGCATCCCCCGGTGGACCGCCCCCATGCCGGCAGCCACCTCCAGCCGAACGATGGGAGCGAAGCGCCGGTCCTGGAGCTCCGACTCGATCATGGAGAGGAGGTCATCGGCCTGCTCCTCGTTCCGCTCGGTGTTGGCGTTGCGGGTGACCCGGAAGAACTCGCAGGCCACCACCTCCATCTCCGGGAAAAGGAGGTCCAGGTTGTGCTGCATTACCTCCTCAAGGGGAACAAACCGGTGGGCGTCCCCCACCCGGAGGAACCGGGGAATCCCGGCCCCCACCGGCACCTTGACCCGGGCCAGGGAGGTCTCCCGCTCCCGGGGGTAGCGAAGCGTCACGAGGAGGTTCAGGGAGAGGTTGGAGATGAAGGGGAAGGGGTGGGCGGGGTCGATGGACTGGGGAGTGACCAGGGGGAAGATGTTGCGGATGTAGTAGTCGCGGAGATCTTTCCGCTCCCGGGCGGAGATTTCGCTGTAGCCGAGGATCTGGATGCCGGCCGGGCGCAAAAGCGTCAGGAGCTCGCCGAAGAGGAGCCGCTTGCGCTCCCCCAGCTCCCGCACCACGGCGTAGCACTCCTCGATCTGCTGCCGGGGGGTGCGGCCGTCCACGGTCAGGTTCTGGATGCCGGCCCCCACCTGCTGCTTGAGGCCGCCGATCCGCTTCATGAAAAACTCGTCCAGGTTGCTGCTGACAATGGCGGCGAACTTGACCCGCTCCAGAAGCGGTGTCCGCTCGTCCTCGGCCTCGTGGAGAACCCGCCGGTTGAACTCCAGCCAGGTGAGCTCCCGGTTCAGGTAGAGCTCGGGGGATGTCAGGTCGCCGGCCGCGTCCCACCCCGCCGTCACCGGTTCGGGGACAGTTTTCTTCGGGGGGAGGGACTTGCGGGCCATGCTACAACCATCCCTTCTTCTTGAAGACGTAGAGGGGGAGCACCGCCGAGAGGATGATCAGGGTGAGGGCGAAGGGGTAGCCGAAGACCCACTCCAACTCGGGCATGTGCTTGTAGTTCATGCCGTAGATGCTGGCGATCATGGTGGGTGGCAGGAAGATCACCGACATGACGGTGAAGATCTTGATAACCTTGTTCTGCTCCACGCTCAGGTGGTTGAGGAACAGGTTCTGGATGTAGTCGAGGCGCTCGAAGTTGAAATTGGCTGAGATGACGAGGGAGTTCACGTCCTTCATCATCATGCTGAACTCCTTCTTGAGGTTCTCGGAGATGGAGGCGCTCTTCAGGAGCGATGACAGGACCCGGTGCTTGTCGGTCAGGTTCTCCCGGATGGTGATGTTGATATCCTCGTAGTCGGTGATGTGGGAGAGGTACTCGGTCGGATTCTCGAAGGAGTGGGGATCGCGGCGGCCAAGGCTGGCGATCCCCCGGGAAAGGGCCTCCAGGGTGTCGGCGTCCATGTCGACCCGCATGGCGAGGATCCCCGACAGGATATCCGCTCCGTCCCGGAACGAGCGGGGGCTCAGCCGCAGCTTGCGGGAGAACTCGGTGAAGATGCGGTGGTCGCTGAAGCGGATGGTGACCACGAAGTTCCCCCGGAGGATGAAGGAGACGGTTTCGTTGTGAAACTTCTCATCCTGGCGCACCAGGAAGTAGGTGTTGATGTCGATGCCGCTTTCGTCCTCCCAGAACCGGGAGCTGAACTCGATCTCCTCCGACTCCTGGCGGGTGGGAAGCTCGATCTTGAGGCTTCGCTCCACGGTGGCGAGCTCGTCCGTGGAGGGGGAGAGGAGGTCGAGCCAGATGAGGGAGCCGGTATCCAGGTCCACAAGCTCATCGGGCTCGACGGACACCGATCTGAATGAATCTTCCGCGCGGAGGTATGCCTTAATCATACTGCACCATTTCCTGTTTCACTATCACGCGGTTAGCGCACTGCAGCGATTGTAGATGCAAGGGAAGTAACGGTCAAGGAGTCATTTTCTCCCGCCGCCTTCAGATTCCAGCTATCTCCCGGGCCGCAGCCAGCAGCTCCTCCACCATCTGCGCATCGCCGGCCTCGCTGTAGAGCCTGAGCACCGGCTCGGTCCCCGACGGGCGGATCAGGAGCCAGGAGCCGTCGCCGAAGATGAACTTGAAGCCGTCTCGGAAGTTCTCCCGCGCCACGCTACGCCCCGCGATGGCGGCGATCCCACCCTGCTTCAGCCGGGCGATGAGTGCCTCCTTGGGAGCGTCGGCGATGGGGAGGTCGATGCGGCGGTAGGAGAAGCGGCCGATCTCGTCCATGGTCTCGTCCAGGAGCTGCCTGACCCCCTTGCCGCTCATGGCCATGGCCTCCAGGAGCAGCAGCCCCATGAGGATGCCGTCCCGCTCCGGGATGTGCCCCTTCACGCCGAGCCCCCCCGACTCCTCCCCCCCCATGAGGATATCGTGGTCGAGCATCAGCTCGCAGATGTGCTTGAAGCCGATGGGGGTCTCGAAGAGGGGGAGGCCGAATTTTTCCGCCAGGAGATCCACCATGCGGGTGGTGGAGACGGTCTTCACCACCCCGCCGGTGAGCCCCTTGCGCTCCACCAGGTGCCGGAGGATCACTGTGAAGATCCGGTGGGAGGAGAAGAACTCGCCGGTCTCGTCCACGGCGCCGATCCGGTCGGCGTCGCCGTCCAGAGCGAGCCCGATCCGGTACGGGCCGCTCGCCACCAGGGCCGCCAGTTCCGTCAGGTGCTCTTCCGTGGGCTCTGGAGGCTGTCCCCCGAAGGAGGGATTCTCGTCGTCGTGGATCTCCCGGACTCCGGGAAGGAGCTCGGGGACGAAGCCGGCGCCGGCGCCGTACATGGGGTCCACCACCACCGGGAGGTTGGCGTTGCGGATCGCCTCCAGATCCACGTAGCGGGAGAGTTGCCGGAAATACCCTTCCTTCGGATCGAATGTCGTGACGCTCCCGTCGGCCAGGGCTTCGGCCAGGTGACGGGATTTGATTTCCCGGCCAGCGGCGTCGTTGGCTGCCACCATCTCCTCCAGGATCTTCGTGGTGGAAGGGCGGGCCGAGCCGCCAAAGGCTTCCTTCACCTTGAAGCCGTTGTAGGCGGGGGGGTTGTGGCTCGCGGTGATCATGACGCCGCCGCCGGCCCCCAGTTCGTGGACCGCCCAGGAGACCGCCGGGGTCGGGGCGTAGCCTGCGGTGAGCCAGACCCGGATGCCGTTGCCTGCGGCGATCTCCGCCACCCGATCGGCGAATTCCCGGGAGAGGAAGCGGCGGTCGTAGCCCACCACGAGCCCACGGGGGGCGAGCCCTTCGCGGAGGAGGTACTCCATGGTGGCCTGGGCCACCCGGGAGAGGTTGTCGAAGGTGAAATCCCGGGCAATGACCCCGCGCCAGCCGTCGGTTCCGAATTGTATTTGCACAGTCTATCCTCCTGAATGCCAATCCATGGGAAATCGTATGTAAAACTAGACAATTTTCCGCACTATCACCCGTCAAGTCAACCTTTTGTTTATTCCTTTCGCCGGCAAATTGGGGTATGGTTCCCCTTTCATCACGCCGGCAGGGAGGCATCTTTTATGTACGGTCGCATCTTCACCCCCTTCGCCATCGGGGGGTTCACCATCGTGCCGGAGGATCACCCCGTGGACCCGGAAGCGGGCCTTCCCCTCATCATGGGGAAAAAGGGGGCCTTCGGCTCCGGCGAGCACGAGACTACCGCCTCCTGCCTGGAAGAGATGGAGCGGATTCCCGGCATCGCCGGCATGCGCTGCCTCGATCTCGGGAGCGGCACCGGCATCCTGGCCGTGGCGGCCATCCGCCTCGGGGCGGCCAGCGTGGTGGCGGTGGACATCGACCCGAAAGCCGCCGAGTCGTGCGCCGCCAACGTGCGCCTCAACGGCATGGAGGAGCGGATCTTCACCGTCTGCGGCGAACTGGGATCGGTAGGGCGGGAGCCCTACGATCTCCTCCTGGCCAACATCTACGCCGACATCCACCTGGCCCTGGCCGACGAGATGGTGTCCCTCGTCCGCCCCGGCGGGTGGCTCATCCTCTCCGGCATTCCCCTCCAGGACAAGTTCGACATTCAGCGCCGCTTCCGCAACCTCGGCTGCATTGAGCACGACTGGCGGATTCTGGAGGAGTACGTAACCATCGTCCTCCGCAAGCCCTGACACGGAAAGAGATGAAATGATTGACGTGCAGGCCTTATTCTCATTATAATTATGCGGTTTGCAATCTCTCTCGGAGGTTAGACACCCCATGTTCAAACGGATCATCCTGGCCCTGATTATCTGCGGTTTCTTCAGCGTGCTTCTCATCGCCGGCAATGCCGATGCCGCCGCAAAGGCCGAGAAGGCCAAGAACCCCGTGGTTCTCATGGAGACGACCCTCGGCGCGGTAAAGATCGAGCTCTACCCCGACAAGGCGCCGGTATCGGTCAAGAACTTTCTCGACTACGTGAACAGCGGCTTCTACAACGGCACCATCTTCCACCGGGTCATCCCCGGCTTCATGGCCCAGGGGGGCGGCTTCACCGCCGACCGGAAGCAGAAGGAAACGAAGGCCCCCATCAAGAACGAGGCCCGCAACGGCCTGAAAAACGACCGGGGCACCATCGCCATGGCCCGTACCGCCAACCCGGACAGCGCCACGGCCCAGTTCTTCATCAATGTGGTGAACAACGACGGTCTCAACCGTCCGAACCCGGACGGCTTCGGCTACGCCGTCTTCGGCAGGGTCATCGAGGGGATGGACGTGGTGGACAAGATCGTCGCCACCCCCACCCAGCGCCTCAACATGGTCTTCGCCAATCTCCCAATGACGCCGGTGGTCATCACGTCGGTGAAAGCCGTCAAATAGCCGGCACGCAAGCACACACGTTTCACAAGGGGCGTCCTGACGGGCGCCCTTTTTTGTGGTATACCCTCCTGTGTCCGCAACAAACCACGACGCGAGGTATGCCATGAGACATCGCTTCCTTCCCCTGCTCGCCCTCCTCTCCCTTCTCCTCCCCCTCCCCGCAACCGCCGCCCCCACCGTTTCCACCGTGGCGGACCAGACGGGAATCGCCCTCACCATCTACAACCAGAACCTGGGGCTCGTGAAGGACCGCCGGGAGATCCGCCTTGCCCCGGGAAACGGCGAGCTCCGCTTCATGGACGTGGCGGCCCAGATCATCCCCACCAGCGTCTCCATCGCGTCCCTCTCCAGCGGGGAACTCCGGGTCCTGGAGCAGAACTACGAGTACGACCTCCTCTCACCCCAGAAGCTCATGGATAAGTACGTGGGGAAAGAGGTGAAGCTCCACCAGAAGAACCCCTACACCGAGCGGGAAGAGGTGGTGACCGCCACGCTCCTCTCCAATAACGGCGGGCCGGTCTACCGCATCGGCGACGAAATCACCTTCGGCCATCCGGGACGCCTCATCTTTCCCGGCGTCCCCGACGACCTCATCGCCCGGCCGACCCTGGTCTGGCTCCTGGAGGGAGCTGCAGTCGAGAAGCGGACCATCGAGGCCTCCTACCTCACCGGCGGCATCTCCTGGCGGGCCGACTACGTGGTGACCCTGAGCGAGAAGGACGACCGGGCCAGCCTTGCCGGATGGGTCACCATCGACAACCGGAGCGGCGCCGCCTACCGCAACGCCACCCTCAAGCTCGTGGCCGGCGACGTGAACCGGGTGCAGGAGCAGCCCACCCGCTTTGCCAAATCCGTGCGGGCCGAAGCCATGGCCCCCGCCCCCCAGTTCCAGGAGGAGGCCTTCTTCGAGTACCACCTTTATACCCTCCAGCGCCCCTCCACCATCAAGGAGAACCAGACCAAGCAGATCAACCTGGTGACCGCCGATGCCGTGCCGGTGAAGAAGGAATTCCTCCTGAAGGGGGAGAGCTTCTACTACTACAGCCCCGCCAGCGAGGCCGTGAAACAGAAGGTGGGGGTCTTCGTGGAGATGGAGAACCGGAAGGAGCACAACCTGGGGATGCCACTTCCCAAGGGGGTCGTGCGGGTCTACAAGCGGGATGCTGGCGGGAGCCTCCAGTTCGTGGGGGAGGACACCATCGACCACACCCCGGAGAAGGAAACGGTGCGGGTGAAGCTGGGTGACGCCTTCGACGTGGTGGGGGAGCGGAAGCAGACCGAGTGGAAGAAAGTGGCCAGCGACACCTACGAGGCGGCCTTCGAGATAAAGCTCCGCAACCACAAGAAGGAGGATATTACCGTGAAGGTGGTGGAACCGGTCCCCGGCGACTGGCAGATGCTCTCGTCATCTCACCCCCACGAGAAGGGGGACGCCTTCAGCGCCGTGTTCAAGGTGTCGGTGCCCAAGGATGGTGAAACAACCCTCGTCTACCGGGTGAGGATGCGGTACTGAAAAAACCTGTCAGCGGCAGGAGACCGGCTCGTAGTTCCCGTCGTAGACCCCGACGCACTTCATGATCCCGTTGGACGCCGGCCGCCCCCCCGTGAGGCGTGAATTCGCCACGAGGGTCGTGGCGCCGACGTCGGTGAAAAGGGTGGTGAGGGAGGCATTCACCGAGGTCCCCTCCACGGTCACCGTGCCGGAATAGTAGCTGTAGATGCCGTTCCCCGCCTTGATGGCCGAGTTTCTGACGACGGGGGAGGAGTGGAGGTTGAAGACGCCGAAGGCCGTGTCGCTTCCCCCGGCCATGACGGTCACGTCGGAGATGAGCGGCGCAGCCATGAGGTTATAGATACCGTAGGCCCCCTTGCCACCCTCGGCAGTGACGGTCACGTGGGCGATGCGCGGCGCGGCGCTCCCGTTGAAGATGCCGACGATGGTCCCCTCGGTGCCGCTGGCCTGAACAGAGAGGTTCCGCAGTTCGGCCATGGACGCCCCAGCCACTACGCCGGCATCGGCGGCGCTCCCCCGCAGCCGGGTAGTCAGCTCGCCGGAGCCTTCGATGTCCACGTAGGGCTTCATGACCAGGGTGGCGATCCCCAGCTCGTAGGTGCCGGGCATGATCTTCACCAGGTAGGGTTTGTCGGCGGAGGCGTCGGTGATTGAATTGAGGGCGTCGATGGGATTCGCGAAGTCGCCGCCGCTCAGGGCCACGGTAATGAGTTCGGCGGGCCTTCTGAGAAGCCCTTCGTGGGTATGGTCGCCGGCGGCAACGGTGTTGGGGCCGGTCCCCACGGGGAGACGGGCCGCGTCGATGGTCCCCTGCACGATGTCGGCGGCGTCGTGGCCGTGGCGGCCGACCTTGTGGCCGGCGATGGGTCCGGCGATCTTGGCGTCGGTGACGGCGCCGTCGGCGATTTTCGGCGTGGTCACCGCCCCGAAGCCGAGCTTCTCGTCGGTGACGGCGCCGTCCACGATCTTGCTGTTGGTAACGGCACCGGGGACGATGGCCCGGTAGGTGACGGCTCCGTCGGCGAGCTTCGGCGCGGTCACCGAGCCGTCATCGATTCCGGCGGCGAAGACCCCGCTCCCCGCTCCCCATGCCGCTATTGCCGTGACCGTGACAACTGCCGTCCTGATTCCCTGTCCCATCCATATCCTCCCAATGTGTTCCGAAACGGGCCATGCATCCGGCAGAGCCGGTTTTTGCCGCCAGGCTATCCATCTTACCACAACAATCCTTCGCCGCAACGGCTATTTACGCCGTTCGCCGCTCCCGCCGCACCGCCAGGAGCATGACGTTCCCCGCGGTGAAGAGAAGCGCGCCTGCCAGGGCCCACCCCGCGCCCGGTTCCCGGTGGATCTCCACATAGGCGGTTGGAAACGGGAACGGCGCTGCCTGCTTCAGGTAGATGCCGATTCCTTCGTGGAAGAGGGGCTCGTTGGGGCGCACCGTCACCGGCGTTGATCGTCCCTGCTCCACGACCCGCATCCGGGCCCGGTAATCGACCGGCATCCCCCGGGGGTCGGTTTCCACCTCGATGGCGTCCACCATTACGAAACTCCCGCCGGCAAAGCGGAGGTTGGACCCCTCGAAGAGCTGCATCGCCTGTTTCTCCCCCCCCTTGGCGCTCAGGAGGTGGGCCAGAACGATGAGGAGGAACCCCGCGTGCATGAGCTGGGGTGCCAGGAGAGCCAGGAGCCCGCTCTTGCCGTAGCGCTTCCGGATCGCCTCCACGCTGCAGAGAAGCGTGTTCACCGCCATGAGGGTCAGGAGGACAAGGGTTCCCCAGAGCCACCAGGAGGCGGAGAAGGGGGCCGCGCCGAGCCAGGCGAAGAGGGGCATCTCGTTCAGGGACGCTGTATCCTCCCCGCCAAACGAACCCGCCGCCAGAAGGACCATGACTCCCCCCATGAGCCAGAGGCCGAGGGAGAGGGAGGCCAAAAAATCGTAGATTCTCTTGATCATCGCGAAAAACCCGACGTGACCGCAGGGATCACCAATGCAATAACGGGGCCACTAAATACGATACGCGGCATACCCTTTCCTGAATCCGTGACGGCTAGCGCGCCGACGGAGCGAAGTGGTGCGGTAGCCGTCACGGATTCAGGCCTTTTAGAAGCTGTGGGAGCTCTTCATCAAAATACTCACTCCCAGGTAGGTGAAGAGAGCGACCGCGAACCCGACAATGCCGCTCCAGGCCAGGGCCTTGTCGCCCCCCGTTCCCCGGAGCCGCAGGTGGAGCCAGAACGTATAGAACATCCAGAGGATGGAGGTCCAGAACTCCTTCGGGGTCCAGAGCCAGTAGGTACCCCAGGCGAAGTATCCCCAGATCCCCCCCGACACCATGGAGGCGGAGAAAAAGGTGTACCCCACCAGCGCGGCCCGGTACTGGAGATCAAGAATCCGCCGCTCTCCCCCGGCCAGGAAGATGCCCCCGAGGACCGCCCCAATGGCGAAGAGGGCGTAAGAGAAAAAGGCCAGCGCCACATGGAGCTCGAACCAGAGGGTGCGGAGAACGGGAGGAAGCGGCATGGCGAAGGCGGGAAAGAGCAGGGCCATGAGCCCGAAGAAGGCCGCGGCGCACCCCATACCCCAGGAAAAGAGAGACAACTGCCGCAGTACCGGGGAAAAGAGGAACGGCAGCGCCATAAGGCCGATGGAAACGGAGAAAAACACGAGGGTGTCGTGGGGCCCCACCAGGGGGAGCCGGCCCAGCTCGATCCCCCGGACGGCCAGGTAGGCCGCTCCGGCCGCGAGTCCGGCCGCGAAGAAGGGGCGGCTGAAGGCGCCGAAGAGGTAAAGTCCTGCCGAAAGAATGAGGAGCCATTTCATAGGGTTCGGCTATAGCACATTCGCCAGGAGAAGGGAAGCCGGAGCACGCCGCAGAACCGAACCGTTCCGCGCTTTTTGACCTGCGTCAAGGAAGTGATAACATTTGCTAATAGAATGCCGCCAGCAGCACTAACCATTTGGCAGGCAAAGGAGGAAAATGATGAAGGGACTCATCGCGCGGTACAGCATCGCCGCCGTCGTGACCGTTCTCGGGATCGCTGCATCCCTGGGGCTGCGGGCGGCGCCAACGGAAGCGGCCCAGAAGTCGAAGTGCATCAGCTGTCACGAGAAGGTAACGCCGGGGGTGGTGACCCAGTTCCTCTCCGGCAAGATGGGGAAGACACTGGACTGCTCCACCTGCCACGGCTCTGACCACCAGTCGGAGAAGGACGTGGCAAAGGTGAAGCTTCCCACCCCCGAGACCTGCGCCCAGTGCCACGAGAAGCGGGTCAAGGAATATCGCGAAGGGAAGCACGCCCTGGCCTGGGTCTCTATGAAGGCGATGCCGATGATCAACCACCAGCCTTCGGCCGTGGGTGGCGGTGACCTCAAGGGGTGCTCGGCCTGCCACAAGGTCGGCGAAAAGCCCATGGCCGACCTGACCCGGTACGGCACCGGCGCCTGCGACTCCTGCCACACCCGCCACACCTTCTCGGTGAAGGAGGCCCAGGACCCGCGGGCCTGCCGCACCTGCCACATGGGCTTCGACCACCCGCAGTGGGAGATGTGGCAGACCTCCAAGCACGGCACCATCTGGGAGATCGAGCCGACCACCGGCCGGGCCCCCACCTGCCAGACCTGCCACATGCCCGACGGGAACCACGGGGTCATGACCGCCTGGGGCTTCCTGGCGCTGCGCGTTCCCGAGGATGACAAGGAGTGGTGGGACAACCGCGTGACCATCCTCAAGGCCATCGGCGTTCTCGACGAGAAGGGGCAGCCCACCGAGCGCTTCGACGCGGTGAAGGCGGCCAAGATCGCCCGACTCACCAAGGAGGACTTCAACAAGGAGCGGAAGAAGATGATCGACGTCTGCTCCAAGTGCCACTCCAAGAGCTACGCCGAAGCCAACCTCAAGGCGGGCGACGACATCATCCGCGAAGTGGACAAGATCTTCGCCGACTCCATCCGGACCGTGAAGGGCCTCTACGACGACGGCATCCTCAAGAAGCCGGCCGGCTGGAAGTACGCTCCCGACCTCCTCCAGTTCTACGAGGCGAAGAGCGCGGCCGAGCAGGAGCTCTACCTGATCTTCCTGGAGTACCGGCAGCGGGCCTTCCAGGGAGCCTTCCACGCCAACCCCGACTACATGCACTGGTATGGCTGGGCCAAGGTGAAGGAGGCCGCCGCCAGGATCAAGGAGGATGCGGAACGCCTGCGGGCAGAAGCGAAGAAGCACTGATCAGCGGCCATGATGATGAACGGGAGGCGGGGCGAAAAGCCCCGTCTCTTTTTTTGCACCGTGATATGGACGCCGGTCCGCTGAGAGCGAAAGGGGTGGTCAAGCAGGTACCGTTCTGGTATAACCGGGACATTTAAAAGGGATTGCATCACCAGTCTTAAATCGATTCAGGAGGAAACGATGAAACGGATCGTACAGTGGATTATCCTCGCGGCCCTCGCCCTCGCCGCCTTCGGTTGCGCCCACGACCCCTTCAACATCCCGCGGGCAGACTACGAACAGAAGGTGAAGGTCCTCGGCGTGGCCCCCATCTTCATGGACGCCGACTCCGACATCCGGCATCCGGAGAAGGACACCCTCGTTACCCTGGTGCGGGAATACAACCGGAAGAACGAGAAGGAGCTGGCGGAAATGATCAAGGAATCCGGTGCCTATTTCTCGGTCCGTTTCCTGGATGCCGCCGCCCCCGACGAACTCTACCGCACGCTGCTCTTGCGGGCCGAACGGCGCGACGATGCCGGCGTGGTCTACAACAAGCAATTCTTCAAGCCGGAGGAAATCAGGACCCTGGTCACCCAGAACAACGTCGACGCGGTGCTCCTGGTGACGGTGAGCGGCCTCACCATGCGGGACCGGATCTTCTCCAGCAACCTGGTCAAATACCTCGATTCCGACTACAACGTCCTCTCCGTGTCCGCCCAGGTCCTCGACGCCAACGGCGCAACCCTCTGGGAGGACCCCAACTTCCGTGCCGGCAGCCCCTCCACGCCGGTCCTCGCCGAGCTCCAGTACCCCGACTTCGACGAAGGGGCCGCCAACATGGATGACCGGGTCAACGTAAAGTTCAAGACCATACCCGGCCTTACCCGGTATCTGGGGAAGAAGGAGAAGGACCTCCTGTTCCGGGAGCGGAAAGCCACTGCCCCCTACTATCACCTTTTCGACGAGATGGTGGAACTCCTGAAGCCCCCCATCAAGCTCTTTGGAGACGAGAAGAAGGGGGGCTCCCAGCCCGCACCGCAGCCGGCATCCTATCAACCCCAGCCTGCGCCGCAACCGGTCTACCAGCCTGCACCGGCATCCACGGCGGCACCGGCCCCGGCGGCACAGCCGGCTCCCGCTCCGCAACCGGAGACTGTGGTTCTGCCGGAGCCGACGCCGGTACGCGAAATCCCCATCGACACGAAACCGGCACAGTAACGACAATCAGCAACCGGCAGCAAAAAGCCCGAGCCTTACCGCTCGGGCTTTTTTGCTGCCGGTTGCTCAACGGCAATCGTCGTTTACACTTTATGGACAGGGTCACAATCTCTCCCGCGAAACGGAGCCCCCATGAGACACCCCGCATTCACCCCCAGAAGAGTCTATGTCGCCGCCTCGTACATGGCGCCGGTGGGGCGCTACGACGGCAGGCATCGGGAACAGCTCTCCTTCCTTGATCTGGCCGAAAAGGCGAAGGCGGTTTTCGACGGCTCGCCCGTGAAGCCCCGCGCCATTGAGGCGGTGGTGGTCGGCTCCCAGAGCCCCGTGGCCTTTTCCGGCGTCGACAACACCGCCGCCAAGATCGCCGGGGTCGTAGGGGTTTCCGGGGCCAAGTCGGTCCTCATCGATACCGCCTCCTCCTCTGGCGCCTCGGCCTTCGAGAACGCCTACCTTCAGATCGCCTCGGGCCGCTGCGACCACGTGCTCGCCATCGGCATCCAGAAGATGAGCGACGCCCCCACCGCCGAGGCTACCCGCATCGTCGCAGGCGTCATCGACAAGGACGAGGCAGAGTTCGGCCTCAGCATGCCCGCCTGCGGGGCCCTGGTGGCGCGGGCCCTCTTGGAGCGGCACGGCCTCTCCATCGACGAATGGACCGCCTTCTCGGCGTTGCTCACTCAGCGGGCTCACCGCTACGCCGCCCAGAACCCCGACGCGCACCTGAACAAAGAGATCCCCCTGGAGGAGTACTACCGCCAGATCGTCAACGGCAAGAACTACCGCTACTGGTGGCCCCTGCGCTACCACGACTTCTGCCCCATGTCCGACGGCGTGGCCGCAGTGATCCTCACCGCCGATCCCCAGGAAGTGATGGTGAGCGGTGTCGGAAGCGCCACCGACATCCCCACCATCGCCGACCGCAACTACTTCCACTCCTTCCCCGCCACCGTGGCCGCCGCGGCCGAAGCCTACGGCATGGCCGGCATCAAGGATATCCGCACCTTTGCCGGGAAGATTCACGTGAACATGCACGACCCCTTCAACGGCTTCGGCCCCATCAACATGGTTGATCTCGGCTTCGTCCCCCGGGGGCGCATCCTCGATTCACTCCTGGACGACGCCTGCACCGGCGAAAACGGCATGTTCCCCACGAACCTCACCGGAGGCCTCAAGGGGCGGGGCCATCCCCTGGGGGCCACCGGAATGATCCAAGTGGTGGAGAACCACAAGATGATCTGCGAGGGGCGCTTCAAGGCGGGCGTATCCCACTCCATCGGCGGCCCCATCAACAACAACATCGTCATCCTCCTGGAGCGGAGCGACCACTACGAGCGCCGTCCCCACGAACCCTACAAGCCGTGGGGGCTCCCCTCCCTCGGCAAGCTCAAGCCGAAGGAGGTCACCGTCGACGCCCTCCTGGCCGAAACCGGCGTCGTGGAAGGGACCTTCGTCACCGCCACCACCCGCTTTGATTACAAGACCGGCGACCCCGAGGGGATCATCACCATCGTCTCCTGCCGGGCGGCAAGCGGAAAGAGCTACCGTTTCCTCTTTGGCATCGCCGGGGAGAACTACCAGCAGCTCATCAAGCTCCTCCCCGGCGACCGGATCAGCCTTGAGCGAAGCGACGGCCAGATCCTCCTCAACCGGATGCCGGTGAAGAAGTTCTACCAGCGGACCATCGACGGGCTCGTGGACCTAGCCGGGAGCGGGTGGAAGAGGCTGACGGGATGGTAGCGAGAAGGAGATTAATGCAGGGGCAAAGCGAGGATTTACCCGCTTGAACGAAGTGGTGCGGTTGCCGTCACGGATTCACAATCCTGATTATTGCTGGAGGTGGGGGAGGTATTCGGCGATCAGTTCTTCGACCATATTGGCCTGAAGGACATCTCTTTGGCGCTTCATCGTGTCCCGGTCAGGCTGCTCTGCCATCCATCGTTTGAATCTGACAAAGGCCACGGGAGAAATGGTATTCATCCGTGCCATGTGGCCGGTCGTGGACACGATCATCGCCGAAAAGCGAGGCCCATCAAGCAGCAGACCAGCATTGCGCGCCGGCACTGCATATAACTCATCATCCTCCTCAGTCAGCCGCAGCGGGTGGGGATCGCCATCCTTCGGTTCCCTTCGGATGATATCGACTTCAAAGCCCTTGCTGTTGACGGCAGTGTATTTCTGGTCGTCACGGATTTTGAAGGTGGAATCCACCTTCTGGAGCAGCTTCAGCATCGATGAACCCACAGAGTTCATCTGTGCAATAAAGCTCAGGCGCTTCCGGGTATCCAGCAGAAGATCGATGTCCTGGGTCGCCAATGCCGCCGCGTCTCCAAAGCCAACGCCTGCTGCGGCTTCATACGCATAGAGGGAGTGAGTGCCAATGACCGTGAAATACTCCAACAGCCCCTCTTTGGCGAGTTTGTTGAGAATGTCGATGAGGATGCGAGGCGCCCGGCCGACAAAAAGCGCCCGGTTCATCCGCTGTTGTCGCTCGAGCGCGCTGGTAAGGTCTGAGAGCCTTTGCTCTGCCTCGGTTTTCCGGGCGGTAAAATTCTGGTAGATTTGTTCCGTCTTCCCGGAGCGGGGGCCAAGGCTTTTCTGGGCGTTGCCGGGGGAAGTCCGAATCAAGTATTCCGCTTCTCCCTGCCGTTTCCAATACATGCCTCCACGTACTTCGGAAGCGGCTTTTCGGGCATCCTCCCAGGCCGTGAACGTTGCCAGCGCATCGACATATTGGCGCCTGGCATCTTCTCCTATATCGATCCAATGGTATTTTTTCCGTATCTTTTTCATATTTGTATTTTTATACGGAAAACGCTTAAATACAAGCAAGTAATTGATGGATCCAATATCAGGAGCGTCGCCCCATCGTGATGTGGATTGAGAAGAAAACTTTCCTCTTTCCGTGAAGCGAAAAGAGGCTGTAATCGCTTCATATCGTGAAGCGATTAGCTGGAGCAAAAATAGAATGGGGAGTTGAAACGAAACGAAGGAAATCTATGCGCATTTTTGATCTTCTATCATTATTGAATCCGAAAATTACACCAAGTGAGTCTAAGGTTCATCTCGCCACTTGGAACGGTGAGGAAAACCCACTTGACGTTTATTTAGCGGGTGATTTCGATGAATGGCAACGATGGCAAACACGTAGGAACTTTGAACGTAAATTTGTCGTCTCCTTAATTAGCCTGCCGGGAGCCGACAAATGGCTTTTTGCAGGGGTCCATATATCGAGTGGTGCTAAATGGGTACAACAAAGTCTGCTCCACTACTACAATCTTAATGAGGATAAAAACTGTTCTAAAATGAATGGACGTATCGTTGCTTCATTTTCTCGCCCGGGCCGTCAGTCATACCTAAATGGAGAAAACTGGATTGAGCAGATCACCTTGAGTGAGATATTTGCTGAACCATTGACAATCGGTGAATTTCCTGGCTTCAGAGCAGTCAGTCTTACAATGGGAGAGTTGGAATTGATTGTCCGACAGTCACTTGAGTCTTGGCGCACAGCGTTATCTAATGTGGCAGGGGTTTACCTTATATCTGATACTGCGTCAGGAAAACTCTACGTAGGAAGTGCGTCTGGGGAGGGTGGGATTTGGCAGCGGTGGTCGTGCTACGCGGTCGATGGTCACGGAAGGAATTCAGAACTTCGTAAAATTTTGAGCGAACATGGACTGGAACGAGCCAATCATTTTTGTTTTTCTATTCTTGAAATCGCAGATATTAACGCTAGTCGAGAAGATGTGCTACGCAGAGAGTCGCATTGGAAAAATGTCCTCATGACCCGAACACATGGGTTAAATGCCAATTGAGGGGTTTCAACCAAGCGCAACAGCGGTGAAACCGCTGCCGTTAGAATTGCGGATCAAAGCGCCACCATGCTTTACGTCAGTCATCGGCCGGCACCTCTGATCCACCATACAGGAAACAATGGAACCATATCCTTCCCACGACCACGAACAGTTGCTGGAACTGGCCACCATGCGGATGCCCTTTGGCAAATATCAGGGGCGCCGCCTCATCGATCTGCCGGAACCCTATGTCGTCTGGTTCGCCGGCCAGGGCTTTCCCGAAGGGAAGCTGGGCACCATGCTGCGCGCCGTCTATGAAATCAAGGTAAACGGGCTCGAATATCTGTTCGACCGGTTGCGGTAAAGTTGCCGACCGACTACAGGAGCGCCCCTATTCCGCCCAATGGAGATTCCCATGACCAACCACCCCATCGACCCCTCCGGCCTCGTCCCCCCCGAGCGGGACGCCTGCGCCATCATCTGCTACATCAACAAGGAGGCACGCCCCACCCACGGCAACGTCCAGCGGACCATCGAGGCCCTCGTGAAGATGGGGCACCGGGCCGGGGAGATCAACGGCGAGGGTGACGGCTGCGGCGTGCTGACCGACATCCCGCGCATGATCTGGCGGGAGGTGCTGGCCGGCGCCGGCCATGATCCGAACCTGGCCGAGGCCGCCGGCTTCGCGGTGGGGCATCTCCTCCTCCCTAAAGAGGCCACTGCGGCCGACCCGCAGATCCAGGAGGCAATCCTCGCCCGCTTCGCCGCGGCCGGGGTGCAGCTTCTGGTGGAACGTCCTGGCATCGTCCGGAGCGAGGTCCTCTCCAGCCGCGCCCGGGAGGGGGAACCCCTCTTCTGGCAGGTGGCGGTACTCTGTCCGGAGAAGGTGGCCGTGCCTGCTCTCCTCTTCGAGCTCCAGACAGCCATCGAACGGGATTTCCCGGTTCACGTGGCGTCCCTCTCGGCGGATGTCACGGCCTGGAAGGTCCACGGCGCGCCGGAACTTCTCTCCCGCTACTACCCGGAACTGAAGCGCCGGGAATTCCTCTCCTCGCTCACCATCGGCCACAGCCGCTATTCCACCAACACCCTCCCCACGGTGCTCCGGGCCCAGCCCTTCTCGCTCCTGGGGCACAACGGCGAGATCAACACCATCGCCCGGCTCCGGGAGGAGGCGCGGATGATGGGAATCCCCCTCTTTGCCGACGGCTCCGACTCCCAGGACCTGAACCGGACCCTGGAGGGGCTCATGTTCCGCTACGGCCTCACCCTCTTCGAGGCCATGGAGGTGGTCTTCCCCCCCATCTTCAGCGCCATGGACGGCATGGCGCCGGAACTGCGCTCCATGTACACCTGGTTCCGCCGCTTCCTGAAGGCGAGCGCCCAGGGGCCGGCGGCCATCATCGCCCGGCACCGGGAGCTCTGCGTCTTCAGCGTGGATGCCATGGGGCTGCGCCCCCTCTGGGTGGGAGAGACGACGAAGGAAATCTTCGCCTCCTCGGAACTGGGGGTGGTCCCCCACGAGGAGATCCTGGCCGACCCGAAGCCCCTGGCCCCGGGCGAGAAGGTGGGGGTCAGGATCGCGGCGGCACGGACAGTGGAGCTCATGGACCATCCGGCCCTGCGGCAGGAGGTCTACCAGAGCTTCCGGAAACGGGCGAACCTTCCGGCCCAGGAAAAGGCCCTGGCGACCGGGGTCGAGCCGAAGGTTACAACTCCCGCCTTGTCGGCCCGTTTCAGCCGTAACGCCCGGCTCCACCAGGACAACCTCATGTCGGCCTTTGCCTGGAAATCCAGCGACCTCTCCAACCTCCGGGAGATGGCCAAGAGCGGCTCCGACCCCATCGCGTCCCTGGGGTACGACGGTCCCCTGGCCTCCCTCTCCAACCAGCGCCAGAATCTCTCCGACTACTTCAAGGAGCAGGTGGCGGTGGTGACCAACCCGGCCATCGACCGGGAGCGGGAGGCGGAGCACTTCTCCACTCGGGTCTACCTGGGGCCCCGCCCCCAGTTCCGGGGTCCGGCCCGGCCGGGGGTGGCTCTTCAGGTGCCGCTTCTGACCGGTGGCCGCCGCGCCGGAGCCGAGCCGGACGACGCAGCCGTGGCCTGGGAGTTCGGCACCGCCACCCTGGAGGGGGTCGTGGCCGCCTTCGGCGAGGGGAAAGGGCGGTGCCGGGTCATCTCCTGCGCCATGGGGACCGGAGAGACCCTCAACCAAGCGATCGTGCGGCTGACCGCCGAAGGAGTCGGCGCCGTGGCGCGGGGTGCCCAGCTTCTGCTCCTGGACGACAGCGACTGCTTCGGGCAGGGGAAGAGCTTCATCGACCCGTTCCTGGTGATCGCCTTCCTCCACAAGGGGCTCAAGGAGACCACCGACGCCGCCGGAGAGAGCCTGCGGCGCCGGGCATCCCTGGTGGTCCGCTCCGGAGCGCTCCGGAGCCTCCACGACCTCATCTTCGCCCTCGGCATGGGGGCCGACGCCCTCTGCCCCTACCTCATGTGGGAAGGGGCCGGCGACACGGCCGGAGTCCGGAACCTCCTCTCGGTCCTCGTCAAGGGGCTGGAGAAGGTGATCTCCACCATGGGGACCCACGAGATCGGGGGCTACGGCAAGTACTTCGCCTCCATCGGCCTCTGCGGGCACGTGGCGGGAATCTTCGAGACCCCCAACTTCTGTGGCTCGGGTCAGGGGGGGCTCACCCTGGAGCGGCTGGAGGCCGAAAACCGCTCCCGCACCGCCGTGGCCAGAAGCCGCGAGAAGCAGCCGGTGCCGGTCCAGTTCCGCCTCTATCCGAAAATCTGGAAGATGGTTGGCGCCGTGGCCAAGATGGAGGAGACCTACGCCGACCTCTCCCGCCTCATCCAGCAGTACGAGGCGGAGAATCCGCTCGCCATCCGGCACCTGCTCGATCTCCGCTACACCCCGGAGCTGACCGTGGACCCGGACGAGGTGAACGCTACCGTCGGAGAGCACAGCCTCCCGATCCTTTTCTCGGCCATGAGCTTCGGCTCCCAGGGGGAGACCCCGTTCCGCATCTACGCCGAGGCGGCCCGGCGGCTCAACATCGTCTGCATGAACGGCGAGGGGGGGGAGATCGCCGACATGCTCGGCCAGTACCGGAAGAACCGGGGGCAGCAGATCGCCTCGGGGCGCTTCGGGGTCAACATGGCGTTCCTCAACTCCGCCGACTTCCTGGAGATCAAGGTGGGCCAGGGGGCCAAGCCCGGCGAAGGGGGGCACCTTCCCGGATTCAAGGTGACGGCCAAGATCGCCGCGGCGCGCCACGCAACGCCGGGGGTCAGCCTCATCTCACCCTCCAACAACCACGACATCTACTCCATCGAGGATCTGGCCCAGATCGTGGAGGAGCTCCGCACCGCCAATCCCTTGGCCCGCATCTCGGTGAAGGTGCCGGCGGTGGCCGGGATCGGCACCATCGCCCTGGGGGTCGCCAAGGCCGGGGCCGACATCATCACCATCAGCGGTTACGACGGCGGCACCGGCGCAGCCAGAAAGCACGCCATCAAGTTCGTGGGGCTTCCGGCGGAGATCGGGGTCTCCGAGGCCCACAAGGCGCTCGTTTCGGCCGGGATGCGGCAGAAGGTGGAGATCTGGGCCGACGGCGGCGCCCGCACGGGGCGCGACGTGGTGAAGCTGATGCTCCTCGGCGCCAACCGGGTCGGCTTCGGCACCATGGCCATGGTGGTCATCGGTTGCACCGCCTGCCGCGGCTGCCACCTGGGGACCTGCCACGTGGGAATCGCCACCCAGATCGAAACCGTGGAAGAGGCGGAAGCGAAGGGGCTCAAGCGGTTCGTGCCGCGCGTCCTGGAGAACGGGGTCATCTACATGTGCACCTTTTTCCGGGGGATGAGCCGGGAGATCCGGATCCTCACCGCCAAGCTCGGCTTCCGGCGGACCCAGGATCTCGTCGGGCGAAGCGACCTCCTGGCCCAGGCCCGGGGGCTCGACCGCCTCGACCTGACGGAGCTTGTCCGGCCGGCCCAGACCGCCGAGGCCACCCCCTTCGAGCCCGAGGTGCGGATCATCCGCAAACCCCTCAACTACCTCACCTCCCTCGTCTCCGGGCTCGTGACCGACGCCTTTGCCAAGGGCGAGGAGCGGGTCCGCTACGACGACGACAGCGCCACCAGCTCCGACCGGGCCATCGGCACCCACCTGGCCGGCGCCTACGTGCGGGGAGTGGCGGCGGGACGCTTCCGTCCCGAGCAGAACGCCCTCCTCCACTTCCACCGGGACGCCATCCCGGGCAACGGCCTCGCCGCCTTCTCCATCGACCGGATCAACATCCGGGTGGAAGGTGGTACCCAGGACGGGGTCGGCAAGTGCGCCTCCGGCGGCAGGATCGTCATCCTCAAGGGGGAGAACCGGGAAGGGCGCCGGGTGGGGGGAACCGTCGGCAAGGGGCTCGCCTACGGCGCCCAGGGAGGAACCTTCCTCATCCAGGGGGATGCCGACAGCCGGGCCTGCATCCGCCTCTCCGGGGCCGACGTGGTCTTCGGCTCCCGCATCCGGGAGCCCCTGGACGACAGCCGGGGGGACATGGCCTGCCGGGCAAACCTCAAGGGTTTCGCCTTCGAGTACATGACCGCCGGCCGGGTGGTGGTCCTGGGGGACCCGGGCCCCTGGATCTGCTCCGGCATGACCGGCGGGGTGGTCTACTGCCACCTGGACGGTGCCGCGGGGCTCGATCGCGAGGCCCTGCGCCGGCGCCTGGCCAGGGGAGCCGGGGTGGAGATCCGCGACATCGAGGAAGAGGATGTGGCGGCCATTGGAGAACTGCTGCTCAAATACCACCGGGAGCTGCTCCACTCCCACCAGGAAGAAGAAGCCGACGCAGTGGAGAAAATCATGGCCGCGGCCAGGGGCGGCTTTGTGAGGATCGTGCCGGAAAAAAATATTGTTACCCCCCGGAGTACGGAGTGATACAATTCCCTCTCCCTATGGGAGAGGGTGCCCGAAGGGCGGGTGAGGGGGATATTCCACGTCCCCTCCCCTCACCCCTGCCCCCTCTCCCCGAGGGAGAGGGGCCGCACAGCACGGAGGTTGAGCCATGGCCCGCAACGTTTACGTCGAAAAAGATGTCTGCATCAGCTGCGGTCTCTGCGTTGAGACGGTCCCCGAGGTGTTCCGCTTCGACGACGACAACCTGGCCGAGGTTTATGACCCGGCCGGAGCCGCCGAGGAGAAGATCCAAGAGGCCATTGACGCCTGCCCGGTTACCTGCATCCACTGGGGGTAGCCGGGCACCAATCCCATAAGACAGGAAGACCCATGATTATCCTGATCCTGAACTGCCGGGGCTATTCAATCCATTTCCAGCTCTTCGACTGGTCAACGCGAACCGTCCTCGCCCGGGGGGACGTGGACCGGATCGAGCTGGGCGATTCCTTCATCATCATGGAAGTACCGGGGCGGGACCCCTACCATCTGGACTCGGACTGCCCAAGCTTCGGGGCCGCCGTGGCCCTCATCCTCTCCACCCTCACCCATCCCCTGGAAGGCCCCCTCGACCGGGTCGGGCAGATTGCCGCCGTCGGGCATCGGGTTGCCCATGGCGGCGAACAGTTCACCTCGTCGGTCACCATCGACGCCGACGTCATTGCAGCGGTGCGGGGATTCGAGGAGCTGGCGCCGCTCCACATTCCCGCGAACCTGGCCGGCATCGAGGGGGCCATGGCGACCCTTCCCCGCACCCCCCACGTGGCGGTCTTCGACTCGGCCTTCCATCAGACGATGCCCCTCCACGCCTACCTCTACCCCCTCCCCTGGGAGTGGTATGAACAGCACGGCGTGAGGCGCTACGGCTTCCACGGCGCCCCCCACTGCTACGCAGCACGGCGGGGTGCGGCCCTCCTGGGGCGCGACCCGGCCCACTGCAACCTGGTCACCGTCCACATCGGCAACGGCACCTCCCTCTGCGCCGTGGAGGGGGGACGCTCCATCGACACGAGCATGGGGCTCACCCCCCTGGAAGGAACCATGATGGGGACCCGCTGCGGCTCCATCGACCCCGGCATCCCCCCCTTCATGATGCAGGAGGAGCAGCTTGCCCCCCGGGACATGGACCGGATCCTCAACCAGCGAAGCGGTGCAGCAGGGATCACCGGACTGAAGCTGGACCGGGCAGCATTCCTGGCCCGGGCCGCGGAGGGGGACGAGCGGTGCCTCCTGGCCCTGGAGATGGAGGCCTACCGCCTCAAAAAGCACATCGGCGGCTACGCCGCAGCCCTCGGCCGGCTCGACGCCGTGGTTTTCAGCACCGCCTCGGGGGACGGGGAGTGGCTCGTGCGGGAGAAGACCCTCGCCGACATGGAAATCTTCGGCATACGGCTCGACCGGGAGCGGAACCGGGCGGCCCGTTCCGTGGACCGGGAGGAGCGGGTCAGCGCCGACGATTCCCCCGTGGCGGTCTACGTGGTCCACACCGAGGAGGAGATGGTCTATGCCGAGGAGGTGGCGGCCCTCCTGAACGGCACTGGGGGGATGACAAACGCCTGAAACGGGGTAAACTGTTTTTCTCACCGGATACCATCCACCAAGGAGAGACTTATGTCGCTGGAAGGCAAACACGCTCCCGACTTCACCCTGGAGGGGAGCGACGGAAAGAAGCACTCCCTGAACGAGTATGCAGGGAAGACCACCGTCATCTACTTCTACCCCAAGGACAGCACCCCCGGCTGAACCAAGGAGGCCAACGGCTTCCGTGACCTGAAGCCGGAATTCGACAAACTGGGCATCGGCATCCTGGGGGTGAGCAAGGACAGCCTCAAGGCCCACGACAAATTCATCCGGGACCAGGGGATCCCCTTCACCCTCCTCTCGGACCCCGACACCACAATGATGACCGCCTACGGCGCCTTCGGCAATAAGCTCCTGTACGGCAAGACCGCCTTGGGGGTTATCCGCTCCACGGTGGTGGTCGGCCCCGATGGCACCGTGATGAAGCACTGGACCAAGGTGGCCAAGGCCGACGCCCATCCGGCCCAGGTGCTGGATTACCTGCAAAAGCGGTAGGGGCGCTGCTTGTCGCGCCCTTGCTGCGACCGTTACGACCGTTGACATGAGTTCCTCTTGCGCTAGAGTGTGAACTTGGCATTTCACTCGACATCACGGAGAGTAGAATGCAGCAAGCCGCCGCCACAAACCATTCCCTCTTCCCGACCCTGCCGCCCGAGTTTCTTCCCCTGGCGCTCTACACCCTTGCGGCAACCGTCCTGATCGGTGTGCTCCTCCTGGCAGCCTGGTGGCTCGGCGCGAAGACCACCAACCGCAACAAGGAACTCCCCTACGAATCCGGGGTCATCCCCACGGGGAGCGCCCGCCTCGCCTATCCGGTCCCCTTCTACCTCATCGCCATCTTCTTCATCGTCTTCGACGTGGAGGCGGCCTTCATCTTCGCCTGGGCCACGGCCTGGCGCGAACTGGGGCTGGCGGGGCTCGTCCATATCACCTTCTTCATCGTCATCCTCCTCCTGGGCCTAGTCTGGCTCTGGATAAAGGGAGGCCTCGACTGGGGTCCTTCAAGAGAACGGAGGGGCCATGGAAGAGGCTGAAATCTCACAGAACAACATAATTTTGGCCCGTCTCGACGACCTCATCAACTGGGGGCGCGCCAATTCCCTCTGGCCCATGTTCTTCGGCCTCTCCTGCTGCTTCGTGGAGATGATGACCTCCTTCACCTCCCGCTACGACATCTCCCGCTTCGGGGCCGAGGTGCTCCGGGGGACCCCCCGGGAGGCGGACCTCATGGTCATCGCCGGCACGGTCTTCAAGAAGATGGCCCCTTCCATCCTCCGCCTCTACGAGCAGATGGCCGAGCCGAAGTGGGTCATCTCCATGGGAAGCTGCGCCAACTCCGGCGGCATGTACGACGTCTACAGCGTGGTCCAGGGGGTGAACCAGATCATCCCGGTGGATGTTCACGTCCCTGGCTGCCCCCCCCGCCCCGAGGCGTTCCTCCAGGGGGTGATGCTCCTGCAGGAGAAGATCAAACGGGAGGAACGCCCCGCCCGCAAAGTTCTTCACATGGCTGGCGGAACCGAGGGGACCACCCGGCCGGTGCTGGTGGACGGGGTGACCAAATCCCGCGACACCCGGGGGACGGGGATGGAGGGGATCGCCATCCGGGGGACCTCAGTCCAACACCCCCACTTCTGGATGCCCCGCTCCGACGAGATGTGGCGCCCCCCGGCGCCGCGGCACGACTACCCCGACTTTGGCCTTGCCGGCGAGCTGGAGACGATCTTCGGCGACCGGGTGGCGGTGGAGCAGGCCGCCACCGACATGCTCACCTACCGCTGCCCGCCGGAACTGGTCCCGGACGTCCTGCGGCACTTGAAGTCGCGAAGAGACGCCCCCTTCCGGCGCCTGGAGGACGTGGCCTGCGTGGACGAATCGTGCCGCCGGGAGCGGGAGCGATTCAAGGACTTCACCGTCAACTACCACCTCCTGAACTTCGACCAACCGGGCCACCTCCGGATCAAGACGGAACTAACGGGGGAGACCCCGGAGCTTCCGAGCGTGACAACCGTCTTCCCCGCTGCCGACTGGTACGAGCGGGAGGCCTTCGACATGTACGGCATCCGCTTCGCCGGCCACCCGAACCTGCGCCGCATCCTCATGCCGCCGGACTGGGAGGGACATCCCCTGCGGAAGGAGCACCCCTTCAGGGCCACGGAGATGGCCCCCTACACTACGGAGGACGCCCGGCGCCACCAGGCCCTGCCGGCCAGTGATTTCTTCGACCGGGTGGACGAGGAGACCCTCATCCTCAACCTCGGCCCCCAGCACCCGGGGACCCACGGGATCATCCGCTTCATCCTCAAGCTGGACGGCGAAGAGATCGTCGACATGGACACCGACATCGGCTACCACCACCGGGGGGCCGAGAAGATCGGCGAGCGCCAGCACTGGAACCAGTTCATCCCCTACACCGACCGGATCGACTACCTGGCCGGGGTCCAGAACAACCTCGCCTACGTGAACAGCGTGGAGCGGCTCTGCGGCATCACCGTCCCGGACCGGGCCATCGCCATCCGGGTCATGCTGGCGGAGCTCTTCCGGATCGCCAGCCATCTCGTCTGGCTCGGCACCTTTGCCGCCGACGTGGGGGCCATGACTCCGGTCTTCTACACCTTCACCGACCGGGAGAAGATCTTCGACATCATCGAGATGGTCACCGGCGGCCGGATGCACCCCTCCTGGTTCCGGATCGGCGGCGTGACCGAGGACCTCCCCGAGGGGTGGGACGGGGCGGTGAAGGAATTCCTCGCCTGGATGCCGGTGCGGCTCAAGGAGTACGAAGACCTGCTGAAGGAAAATCCCATCTTCAAGGCACGGCTCAAGGGGGTCGGTGTCATTACGAAGACCGAGGCCATGGAGTGGGGGATCACCGGCCCGAACCTGCGGGCCTGCGGCTTTGCGTGGGATCTGCGGAAGAAAATCCCCTACAATGGCTACCAGCACTTCCACTTCGAGATTCCCACGGAGGAGGGGGGGGACTGCTGGTCCCGCTACCGGATCAGGGTCGAGGAGATCCGCCAGTCGCTCCACATCGTGGAGCAGTGCTGGAGGGAGATGCCCGCCGGGCGCTGGATCACCGACGACTATCGCTATGTCCTCCCCAGGAAGCGGGACACGCTCCACGACATCGAGTCCCTCATCCACCACTTCATCAACGCCACGCGGGGGATGGCGCCCCCCAAGGGGGAGAACTACAGCGCCATCGAGGCCCCCAAGGGGGAGAACGGCTACTTCGTGGTGAGCGACGGCCTCAACGTCCCATACCGGGTGCGGATCAAGACCCCGAGCTTTCCCCACATTCAGGCCCTCCCCCTCATGAGCCGGGGGTGGCTCGTGGCGGATTTTCTCGCCATCATCGGGTCCATCGACTTCGTGCTGGCGGACTTGGACCGGTAGGAAAGTGATGGCTATGGAACATGCAGGAGAACTCGTGGAAGTTCTAGCCTCTATTCTCGGCACTTTTCTGCTGGTGTTGGCCATTGTCTGGCTTTTAGTCTGTTATCTGCTGTCCAAGGCCGGAGGGTGGCGGCGGCTCGCCTCCGACTACGGGAACCCTCTTCCTTACACGGGGAAGGTTCACCGGGGAGTGAGCGGCCTGCTGCGCGGATTTGCCCAGTACCGGAGCGCCCTCGTTGTGGGAGTCGACCAGTACGGCCTCCGCCTCGAACCGGTCGCCCTCTTCAAACCCTTTCATTCGCCACTCTGCCTCCCCTGGAGCGATCTGGTTGGAGTCCGCGATGAAGAGGTTCTCAAGCTGCGGGAGGTGACGACCCTCACCTTCCGCAAACATCCCACAGTCACCGTCTCCCTGGCCAGATCCTGTGCCGACTGGGTGCGTACCGAACTGGGGGGACACTGGCCGATGGCGGCCGGCTGACGGGGATAGAATGATTCCTGACACCTTGAAACAGCAGCTTGCGGCCCGCATCGCCCACGCCGTCACCAACCGCGAGGCGGCGGTGGACGTGATGAAGGAGCTGCAGCGGCACTACGGCTGGCTCACCGACGAGGCGGCGGAGGCGGCGGCGGAGCTTCTGGGGCTGACGCCGCTCCAGGTGGAGGAACTGGCCACCTTCTACGAGATGATCTACCGCCGGCCGGTGGGTAAGCGGGTGGTCCACATCTGCGACTCCATCTCCTGCTGGGCCATGGGGGGGGAGAGCCTCATGGCGCACCTGACGGCGAAGCTCGGCGTCGAACCGGGAGGGACCACGGCGGACGGGATGTTCACGCTCCTTCCCTGCTGCTGCCTCGGCAACTGCGGTGAGGCGCCAACGCTGATGATCGGCGACACCCTGTACGGCCGGGTGACGCCGGAGCGGGGGGAGGAAATCCTGAGTAAAGCGCGGGAAACCGCGGCAACCGTGCCGGAAGGACCCGGCACACCACAAGAGGAGGAGAACGTATGAAAAAGGGAATTATCATCTCCATCAGCCTGCTGGCCACGGCGGCGTTCGCCACGGCCGGCCTCGCCGACACCAGGAAGGGGGAGAAGATCGACGGCGCCAAGGAATTCCAGAAGCACTGCGCCTCCTGCCACCCCGACGGCGGCAACATCGTCAATTCCGCCAAAACCCTGAAGAAAGCGACCCTGGAGGCCAACGGAGTCAAGACCTGGAAGGACATCGTCGCCAAGATGCGCAACCCCGGCCCGGGAATGACCAAGTTCGAGAAAAAGGAAGTGAGCGACAAGGAAGCGAGGGCGATCGCGGAGTACGTCCTGAAGACCTTCAAGTAAAGCAATGATCAGGCTCAAGCGGATATACGACCCGCCGGCGCCGGATGACGGGACACGGATTCTCGTGGACCGCCTCTGGCCCCGGGGGATCGCCAAGGACGAGGCGCGGCTCGACGAATGGCTGAAGGAGATCGCCCCCAGCAATGAGTTGCGGAAGCAGTTCTGCCACGATCCGGAGCGGTGGGCGGAGTTTCGGGCAAGCTACCGGCGGGAACTGGGAGCGAACGCGGAGCTTCTGGACCGCCTTCGGAAACTGGCGAGGGAGGGGACGGTGACCCTGCTCTTCGCAGCCAAGGACGAGGAGCACAACAACGCGGTGGTATTGAAGGAACTGCTGGATTAGCACTAAGCGCCGACCAGGACCCCCCTCAGTCCCCCCTACCTTGTAGGGGGGAAGCGAGCAATGCGAGCAGGGGGGTGAACAGCAGGAGTTTACACAAAATCCCCATGGAACAGCCCCTCTTCCGACATAACCGCCCCGGCCGGTGCGTGACCTTTGTCGAGTACCGAGCCGAAGGGGGCTTCGCGGCCCTGGAGAAGGCCCTTGCCGGCATGTCCCCCAACGACGTCCAGCAGGTGGTGATCGACTCAGGCCTGCGGGGGCGCGGCGGCGCCGGCTTCCCCACGGGAAAGAAGTGGTCCTTCGTCCCCCGGGACATCCCCGGCCCCCGCTACCTCATCTGCAACTGCGACGAGATGGAGCCGGGGACCTACAAGGACCGGGTGCTCCTGGAGGCGAACCCCTATTCCCTCGTAGAGGGAATGACCTTGGCCGCCTACGCCATCGGCGTGGCCCACGCCTTCATCTTCATCCGGCGGGGATACGAGGAGGCGGCGGAGAACTGCCGCCGGGCCATCGCCGAGGCGAAAGCGGCGGGGCTCCTGGGGGAGAACATCCTCGGCACCGGCTTCTCCCTGGAGCTGGACGTCCACCAGTCCGCCGGGCGCTACATCTGCGGCGAGGAAACCGCCCTCATGAACGCCCTGGAGGGAAAGCGGGCCAACCCGCGGGCAAAACCCCCGTTCCCGGCGGTGAAGGGGCTCTGGGGGCGCCCCACGGTGGTGAACAACGTGGAGACCCTGGCCAACATCCCGGCCATCGTGGCCAACGGCGCGGCCTGGTTCAAGGGGCTGGCGCGGATTCCCGAGGCGGCGGGGATGAAGCTCTTCTGCGTGAGCGGCCACGTGAACAACACCGCCTGCTTCGAGCTGCCGCTCGGGATGACCCTGGGCGAGATTATCGACGGCCCCTGCGGCGGGATGCTCCCTGGCCGGGAGTTCAAGGCGTGCATCCCGGGCGGGGCGTCCACGCCGTTTTTCACCAAGGCCCACTGGAATGTCCCCATGGATTTCGACACCGTGGCCAAGGCGGGGTCGCGGCTCGGCACCGGCGGCATCGTGGTCTTCGACCAGAACACCTGCATGGTGGCGGCGACCCTGAACCTGGTCGCGTTCTACGCCCGGGAATCGTGCGGCTGGTGCACCCCCTGCCGAGAGGGGCTCCCCTTCGTGCAGGACGTCCTCGCCCGGATCGAGGCGGGAGAGGGACGGGAGGAGCACATCGGCATCCTCCGGGAGCACGTGCAGTACCTGAACTACGCCTTCTGCCCCCTGGCCCCGGGCGCCATGGGGCCGGTGGAGGGACTATTGCGGCTCTTCGAGGACGAGATCCGGGAGCACATTGTTCTGGGGCGCTGCCCCTTGGGAGGGAAATGATGGCAATGGCAACACCGACGGACGACTTCGGCGGGCTCGTCACCCGGGCCACGCGGCTCTGGACGGGGAATTTCGGCAACCTGCTCATCCTCTCCCTGGTCTTCGTGCTGGTGTGCTGGATCCCCATCGCCAACGTGGGGTTCCTGGCCGGCTACATCCGGGCGATCCTCAAGGTGGCCCGGGGGGAAAAGGCCGAGGCGGGGGACATCTTCCGGGCCTGGGACTGCTTCGGCGATCTCTTCGTCTACCTCCTTCTCGTGCTCGTGGCCCAGTTCGCCCTTAACCACGTGCCGGGCATCGGCCAGGTGGCGGGATTCGTCCTGGCGGTGGTGGTTACCCCCGGCATGTACGGGATCATCGACCGGAGAATGAAGTTCATGGATGCCTTCCGCTGGAGCCTTGAAGCCATCAAGGGGGATCTGGTCGGCTGGCTCCTGGCGGTCCTCATCGGCGGCATCTTCATGGCCGTGGGGGCGCTCCTTCTCGGCATCGGCATCATCATCACCCTCGGCTGGGGAAGCCTCGTCATGGCGCTCCAGTACGACCGGGAACAGCCCCGGGTGATCATCCTGTAGCGAGAGACCATGCCCAAGCTCGTCATCGATCACATACCGATGGAGGTCCCCGCCGGCACCAGCGTCCTGGAGGCGGCCAAGAGCGTCGGGATCTGGATACCCCACTTCTGCTACCACCCGGCCCTGGGAAGCGTGGGGGCCTGCCGGCTCTGCGCCGTGAAGATGCTGGACGGCCCGGTGAAGGGGATCCAGATGTCGTGCATGCTCCCGGCCCAGGACGGGATGGTGGTCTCCACCACCGACCCCGAGGCCCTGAAGATGCGGAGCCTCGTCATCGAGTGGCTCATGACCAACCACCCCCACGACTGCCCGGTCTGCGACGAGGGAGGCGAGTGCCTCCTCCAGGATTACACCGTGGCTGGGGGGCATGGCATCCGGCGCTTCGAGGGGAAAAAGCGGACCCACGTGAACCAGGATCTCGGGCCGTACATCGAGCACGAAATGAACCGCTGCATCCAGTGCTACCGCTGCGTCCGGTTTTACCAAGAATACGCCGGCGGGAGCGACTTCGGGGTCTTGGGGAGCGCCCGGCGGGTCTACTACGGCCGGTTCGAGGAGGGAAAGCTGGAATCCCCCTTTTCCGGGACCCTCGTGGACATCTGCCCCACCGGCGTCTTCACCGACAGGACCGCCCGGTTCCGGGCCCGCTACTGGGACTACGAGATGGCCCCGTCGGTCTGCCCCTGGTGTTCCCTTGGCTGCAACACGGTGCCGGCGGCCCGCTACCGGGAGCTCCTGAAGACCATTGCCCGGGAGAACCCCGCCGTGAACGGCCCCTTCATCTGCGACCGGGGACGCTTCACCAATGCCCCGGTGAACGACCCGGCGCGCCCCCGGGCGCCCTTGGTGGACGGGAAAGAGGTTACGTGGGACGCGGCCCTGGACGCCCTCATGGTGCGGGTCAGCGAACTGGAAGAGCTGTATGGCCCCGGGAGCCTCGCAGTGGTCGGCTCGCCCCGGCTCGCGCTGGAGGGGAACATCCTTCTGGCGCGCCTGGCAGACCTCCTCGGCGCGGGGCACCTCTGCTACTTCGCCGACAGGGAGGAGGGGGAGCGGGTCGCCGCGGCAGTCGACCTCCTTGCCAGCGACAAAGCCTCCTCCATGGCGGATGTGCGCAAGGCCGACTGCGTGGTCATCCTCGAAGCGGACCTCCGGGACGAGGGGCCCATGATGCTTCTGGCGGTCCGGCAGGCCTGGCGCCACGGCGCGCCGGTCTTCCTGGTGGGGAAGCACGCCCCCCTGGGGCAGGCCCGTACCGTCTCCATGGAAGCCATCGAACTCAGCATCCTCGAAGAGGTTCCCCTGGCCATCTTCGAACGGCCCGTGGTCATCTGCGGGACCAGGAACAGCACCCGCGCCGCCATCGAGCTCCTTGCCCGGGCCGACGCAAAGATCGCCTGCCTCCTCCCCGGCCCCAACGCCTTCGGGGCAGGGCTCCTGGCAAGGGAGCACGGAGCGGTCACCCTGGCCGAGGCCGTGGGCTCCGGAAAGGTGAAGGGGATCATTGCCGTGGAGGCAGACATCCCGGAGGAGCTTCTGGCGCAAGTTCCCCTGGTCGTTGCCGCCGACTGGCTCCCCACCGAGACGCTCCGGCGGGCCCAGGTGGTCCTCCCCACCGCCGCCTGGGTGGAGATGGACGGCACCTTCGTCAACAACGAGGGGCGGGCACAGCGCTTCCGCAAAGCAATGGTTCCCGGCCTGCCGATCCGGGGGCTCCCGGCCCGCTTCCACGCCTCACCGGACAAGCCGGCGCCCTTCCACCCGCCCCGGGTCCATCGGAGCGCCCCCCCCGGCGGAGAACCCCGGCCAGCGTGGCGGATCGTGGCGGAACTCATCAAGCGCTGCGGAGGGGAAGCAGAGACTGACCCCTTTGGGGGGCGGTGGGAAGCGCTACGGGGACTCGACCCGGAGGGGGACGGGGTGAGGCTGAAAGAGTGATACATGTTCCATTTGGGTAGATGAGCAGGAGAAAAATGAACCCGAAAACTACAGCAACGGTTGTCAATTTGATATGCTTGGTTTCCATTGTCGTACCAGTCATCGTTCAAATGTCATGGGCGCGTCCTATTGGGATAATATTTTTCTTCATTATGCTCCCAGTGCTCACGTATGGAGCTGGAATTATTAACTTGATCTTGGCTATAAAAACCAAAACGAATTCAGCAAGCATTGTAAATAGCATCGGAGCCGCAGGATTCGCCGCGTGGTTTTGGTATGTGCAAATTGACATGTACAGGCATCCTGACGCTCAAAGTCCAATTTTGTACGCATTTATTACGCCGTACTCTCTCATAGTCATGATTCCCTTATGGATACTTTGGTCTTATGTGAATAAATCGAAAAAGTAAAGTGAGTGCCCAACATGGCCCTACACACTGACTCCTCTCCACGCTTTACGTTCCGGTAGCCGGTGAGAGCCAGCCCCGTTATGCAAGACAACAAATTCAACATCAGGAGACTATGCCAATGATCCCGGAAAAACTATTGGAAATCATGAAACAGGACGGAGTTGTCGCCATTGCGACCTTGGGAGAGGATGGTCCCCATATGGTCAACACGTGGAATGGTTATATCAAGATATCGCCAGACGGGCGTTTGTTCATTCCTGCGGGATACATGCATAAGACCGAAGCCAACGTTGCCTATAATCCCGATGTGCTGATCACCTTGGGAAGCAGCAAGGTTGCGGGGTTGCACGGTCCCGGCGCCGGTTTCCTGATCAAGGGCAAGGCGGCCTTCATAACTTCCGGCCCGGATTTTGACTTTATGAAGGCGAAGTTCAACTGGTTACGAGCCACATTGGCCGTTACCATCGAATCTGCCACGCAAACCTGGTGAGCCTTGCGTAGTATCCAATCGCAAACCTTGCCGGCTGAGGGTGACCGAGCAACTTGACAGGCTGAGACGACAGGCAGCGAAACAGAGATGACCGAATGACCGCCTTCGCCCTCGACAAACACTGAAAAGGGGACAGGCTGCTTTATTGATGTCCAAAAGGATTTGCCACCATGCCAACCATCTTGAGAATAGGCTCCTTTCGCTTCCATTTCTATTCCGACGAACGGAACGAGCCGCCGCACATTCATGTTGAAACGCCCGAAGGGGAATGCAAATTCTGGCTCGACCCTATCGTGCTTGCCCGTAACAAGGGTGTTCCGCCCTTAGTCGTGCGGGCAATAGAACGGCTGGTCTTTGAGCACCAGGTCTACCTCAAGGAGAAATACTATGAATACCACCACTAATAGCATCGAAATACCTGAACCCGCTGCCATCCGGGTATGGGTCGAGAAGCGGACCGTCTTTCTGGAACTTACCGACGGACGTATTATCGGCTTTCCGGCGGACCGGTTCAAAATTCTTTCGCGGGCCACGGACGAACAGCTGCAGAATGTCGCCCTCAGGCTTAACGGGTATGCACTGCGCTGGGAAGAGTTGGACGAGGACATAACGGTGCCGGGCATCGTGGCGGGCAACTTCCAGCTTCCTTACATGAAAGAGGCTTCGTAGGAAGAACGCACCGAATGTCACCGATAGCCCTCGACATAGCCATCCACCTGGCCAAGATCGCCCTGATCTTCTTCGTGGTGCTGACCCTGGCGGCCTACCTGGTCTTCGCCGAGCGGCGGATTCTGGCCTGGATCCAGGACCGGAAGGGGCCGAACCGGGTGGGGCCGTTTGGACTCCTGCAACCGTTGGCGGACCTCATCAAGCTCCTGACCAAGGAGGATTTCCGACCCGCCGGGGCCGACAAGTGGCTTTTCTACCTGGCCCCGGCCATGGCGGCGATCCCGGCTATCCTCACCTTCGCGGTGATCCCCTTCGGGGCGCCGCTACAGCTCTTCGGCAGGGAGGTGCCGCTCCAGGTGGCGGACCTGAACGTGGGGCTCCTTTTCTTTCTGGCACTCTCCTCCATTGCGGTGTATGGTGTGGCCTTGGGGGGGTGGGCGTCCAACTCCAAGTACGCGCTTTTGGGCTCTATTCGGGGGCTGGCCCAGCTCATCTCCTACGAGCTTTCCATGGGGCTGTCGCTGGTGCCGACGGTGATGCTGGCCGGGTCGCTCCGGCTCTCGGACATCGTGGGGGCCCAGGAGGGGATCTGGTTCATCGTCTATCAGCCCCTGGCGTTCGCGATCTTCCTCATCAGCATCGCGGCGGAGTGCAAGCGGATCCCCTTCGACATCCCCGAGGCGGAGGGGGAGCTGGTGGCCGGGTTCCACACCGAGTATTCGGGGATGCGCTTCGGCCTCTTCTTCGTGGGGGAGTACATCAACATCATCGTCCTTGGCGGGCTGGCCACCACCTTCTTCCTGGGGGGATGGCACGGGCCGTGGCTCCCCCCCTTCGCCTGGTTCTCGGTGAAGACCCTCGCCTTCGCCTTCTTCTTCATCTGGATGCGGGGGACGCTGCCGCGGCTTCGCTATGACCAGCTCATGCACCTGGGCTGGAAGGTGCTGACGCCGCTGGCGCTGGTCAACATTCTTGTCACCGGCTGGATACTGATGCTCCGCTAACGGAGCGCCGAACATTTTCCACGGAAAGGAGGGGAACGGGTAGTCCGCACGCATCAAGGTATTACTCACGCATTGGTCATTGTCCCGGAGAAGTGAACTCATTCAAAGGAGGACGTGTCATGGTTGAGAACGTGAATACCAAAGACAAGCATGGGCATACGCCGCTCATCGAGGCGGCCAAGACAGGGGACGCCGAGACGATCAGAGATCTCCTGAACCGCGGCGCCGACATGGAAGCACGGAGCGAGAAGGGGAAGACGGCCCTGCACTACGCGGCGGCCAACGGCAAGGCTGCGGCCATCAAGACTCTGCTGGAGGCGGGGGCTGAAGTGGACCCGCGAGACATTGAATGGCATACCCCCCTCATGCTGGCGGCCAACTACGGATGCAACGAGTGCGTGGAAACCCTTTTGACGGCCGGCGCCGACCCCCTGGCCAAGATGAAGCTCGGCAACACCGCCCTGACCTATGCGGAAGCGAACGGACACCCCGACACCCTGGATCTGATAACGAAGGCCCAGCGGGCCAAGGCTGGAAACGCCTGATCCCGCGAGGAGACGTTACCGCAGGGGCGGGGGATGCCTCGCCCCTCTGTTGCGACCATGCCCATCATCACCGACTTCAAAGCAATCGCCACCGGACTCTTTGTCACCTGGAAGCACATCTTCCGCAGGAGCGTCACGGTGGAATACCCCGAGGTGAAGCGGACCCCCGCCCCCCGCTACCGGGCGAGGATCGTCCTCACCCGTGACCCCGACGGGGGCGAGCGGTGCGTGGCCTGCTACCTCTGCTCCGCCGCCTGCCCCGTGGACTGCATTTCCATGGAGGCGGCCGAGGACGGGAACGGCCGCCGGTACGCCCGGTGGTTCCGGATCAACTTCTCCCGCTGCATATTCTGCGGCCTCTGCGCCGAGGCCTGCCCCACCCTCGCCATCCAGATGACCCCCGACTACGAAATCTGCGAGCGGGACATCATGGAACTGGTCTACGAGAAGGAAGACCTCCTCATCGACGGCTGCGGCAAGGACCCCGCCTACAACTTCTACCGCCATGCCGGCATCGGCGTCGCCCAGCCACGGGGCGCCGGGGAGCGGGAGGAGGAACCGGTTGATGCGCGGGGGCTCATGCCGTGACACCCCCTCTTTCCAGTCTGGGCACCTGACATCGGATCGATCTCACCCCCCTCCCTTCTCTTCCGTACGCCATCCTCGCGTCACGCCAACAGCAATCACACGAAAATGAAACAATGGTTTACATCTGCCTATCCTTATGATATTTAGGTGTTACGATACATAGCGACCGAGGAATAATGCGTTTAAAATTTGCAGGCAGACACCGTGGTTTACGCCCAACAGGGGGCTTTATCTCAGGAAGAGAAAGGAGAGTCGCATGAATCGTATCCGTCTGTTCGCCGTCATGGTCATGGCAACCCTTGCCGTGGCATCCCAGGCCCTGGCCGGAGATTTCGGGACCGCAGCAGAGGCAAAGGCCATGCTTGAGCGGGCCGTGACCGCCATCAAGGCCAACAAGGCCGACGCCCTGGCCAAGTTCACCAAGGGAGAAGGGGGCTTCAAGGACCGGGATCTCTATCCCTTCTGCGGGGGGGCCGACGGCAACTTCACCGCCCATCCGAAACTGGTGGGGAAAAGCCTTAAAGAGTTGAAGGACAAGGCAGGCAAGCCCCTCGGGGAGGAGATGTACGCCGTTGCCAAGGAGGGAACCATCAGCGAGGTTTCCTACATGTGGCCCCGTCCCGGGAGCACTGACCCGGTGCCCAAGGTGAGCTTCGTGACAAGGGTGGACGACCAGGTCTGCGCGGTGGGCTACTACAAGTAAAACAGCATGCCGGATTGAAATTCCCTCCAGGGGGAATGGACGCATGGGGCCTCCTCGGCAGAAAACCGCCGGGAGAGGCCCCTTTTTTTCTGCAATTTACCCTCGGTATGGTAGATTTTATCCGATATGGAATCGGCACTCTTCTACATCCTGTCCGCCGTGACGGTCACGGGCACCGCCTTCGCCATCACGGAAAAGCACGCGGTGCACGCCATCGTCTACCTCGTCACCTCGTTTTTCGCCCTGGCGGTGATCTTCTTCCTGCTCGGGGCGCCGGTGGTGGCGATCTTCGAGGTGATCATCTACGCCGGCGCCATCATGGTCCTCTTCCTCTTCGTCATCATGATGCTCGACCTGGGGCATCCGGAGCGGGCCCGGCTTCCCGGCATCCGAGAGTGGTGGCCGGCCCTTGCCCTCGGCACCGTGACCCTGGCGTCGGCCCTGGCACTCGTCGTCTCCCGCGCTCCGGCGATTTCGGCACCGGGAAAAGCCATCGGCGTCAAGGAGTTCGCCCTGGCCCTCTTCGGCAAGTACGGCGTGGCGGTGGAAGTCATTTCGATGCAACTCCTTTTCGCGCTCGTCGGGGCGCTTTACCTGGCACGGAAGCGATAGGAACACTCGTGCCGAACGGGCGGCACGGTGCATATCAACAAGGAGGAATGGCATGAAACATCTCAAGGGAATGGTTGTTCTGCTGGCTGCAGTAGTGGCGATGTCCGCGGTCGGGTGCAAGAAGAAGGAGGAAGGTGCGGCCGAGAAGGCGGGAAAACAGCTTGACAAGGCCGTGGAAAAGGCCGGGGAAGGACTTGGCAAGGCAACTGAAAAGAGCAAGGAGGCTGTCGAGAAGGCCGGTGAAAAGGTGGGCGAGGCCGTCGATAAAAGCAAAGAGGCGGTCGAAAAGGCTGCCGACAAAACCAAAGATGCGGTCAAGGATGCCACTCACAAGTGACCTATGATCGTCCCCTTTGAGCACGTCCTGATCCTGGCCGGCATCCTCTTTGCCCTGGGGCTCGTCTGCGTCCTGGTCTGGCGGATGAACCTGATCATGCTTCTCATCGGCATCGAGGTGATGCTCAACGCCGCCATGCTCGCCTTCGTGGGAGGGGCGGCCCGATGGGGAATGGCCGACGGCCAGGTCTTCTCCCTCGTCATCATGGCTCTCACCTCGGCCGAGGTCTCCCTGGCCCTGGCCATGGTGGTCTACCTCCATCGGCGCAAGAGTACGGTGGATGCCGACGAGTTCAGCGAGCTGAAGGGATGAAACTCTACCTCACTCTCATACTTCTCCTGCCGCTCCTGGGAGGCGCCGTCAACGCCCTCGCAGGGCGCAAACTCCCCCGCCGCGCGTGCGAGGCCCTGGCCTGCACCGCGGTCTGGGGGGCCTTTGCCTGCGCGGCCCTGGCCTTTGCGGCCTACCGGGCCCCGGTCACGGTGGAGCTGGCTTCGTGGCTGGCGGACTTCGATTTTTCCGCCCCTGTTACCCTCTACCTGGACCCCCTCTCCCTGGTGATGATGGTGATGGTCACTTTCGTCTGCGGCCTGATTCACCTCTACGCCGTGGGGTACATGGCCGAAGACGCGAGCTACGCCCGGTTCTTCGCCCTCCTGAACCTCTTTGTTTTCGCCATGCTGGTCCTGATCCTGGCGGAGAACCTGCCGCTCCTCTACCTGGGATGGGAGGGGGTCGGCTTCTGCTCCTACGCCCTCATCGGCTTCTGGTATGACGACCCCAAGAACGCCACCGCCGGCCGCAAGGCGTTCATCGTGACCCGCATCGGCGACACCGCCTTCGGCATCGGCATCGTCTGGTGCTTCCAACTCTTTCGGACCGAATCCATCAGCCAGATCAACCAGATGGGGTTCCTGATGCCCGTTGGGGTCATCACCGCACTGGGGCTCCTCTTTCTGGCCGGGGCCATGGGGAAATCGGCCCAGGTGCCGCTCATGGTCTGGCTCCCCGACGCCATGGCCGGCCCCACGCCGGTGTCGGCCCTGATCCACGCCGCCACCATGGTCACCGCCGGGATCTACCTCATGGCCCGGATGTCGCCCCTCTTCGACGCGGCTCCCGTGGTCATGGCGGCCGTGGCCGTCACCGGCGCGGTCACCGCCTTCTACGGCGCCTCGTGCGCCCTGGTGCAGCGGGACTTCAAGCGGGTCCTGGCCTACTCCACCATCAGCCAGATCGGCTACATGATGCTCGGGGTCGGGGCCGGCGCCGTCACCGCCGCCACCTTTCACCTCCTGGAGCATGCCTTCTTCAAGGCGCTCCTCTTCCTGGGGGCCGGCTGCGTCATCACGGCCCTCCACCACGAGCAGGACATCTTCAAAATGGGGGGGCTGCGCAGGCGGATGCCGGTCACCTTCTGGGCCTTCCTGGCCGGGGCAGCCTGTCTGGCCGGGCTTCCCCCCACCGGCGGCTTTTTCAGCAAGGATGCCATCCTGGCAGCGGTCTGGGCCAAGGGGGGCCTCCTCTACGGCGGACTCTTCGCCCTGGGGCTTGCGGCAGCGCTCTTCACCTCCTTCTACACCTTCCGGATGGTCTACCTGGTCTTCGGCGGCGACGGGGTTAAGGAGATCCACCATACCCCCCGGATCATGGAGACGATGCTCCTCCCCCTGGCGATCCTGGGGCTTCTCGGAGGGTTCATCCACCTCCCCGCCTTTCTGGCCGACGGCTGGCTCGGCCGCTTCCTGGCCACGGCCCTCACCGAAGAGACGGCCCACCTCTCCCACGGCGAGGAGATGGCCGTGGAGGCAACCGCCGCCCTCGTGGCCCTCGCCGGCCTCGCCGCAGCCCACCTCCGCTACGGGGGAATACGGCGCACGGCCCGAATCGAAGCGGCCGCCGCGGAACCCCGGGGGATCACCGCCTTCCTCCTGAACGGCTGGTACGCGGACAATTTCTATCGGTTCCTCTTCATCCGCCCCTACGAAGCGCTGTCAGGCTTCCTCTGGCGCCGGGTGGACGAAGGGGTGATCGACGATTCCCTCGATCGTTTGGCCGAGGGCCTGGGAAAGACGGGCCAAGGGCTTGCGCGGTGGAACTGTGGGCGGGTGTCGGTCTACCTCCTCAGCTTCGCGGCGGGACTGGCGCTGATCCTCGGGTGGCTCGCGTGGGGATGGGTAGGCTAGGGGACCACAACAGTTTGGACGACGCTGGTGGTGCCAACCTGCGGGATAAGTATTCCATTTGGGAAGATCACCGGTTCACGCACGCGGGGAGTACCTGCACATTCAAAAGGTCATCGATGATTTCGATGGTCGTACCATCAAGGCATGGAGCATTACCTTTAGCCTTGTCGCACTGGTCGGTGCATTCGCAAGCCATGCTCCGGCTGTGTTTCTGGTGTCTTTCATCCAAAAGGAGACATTATCATGAAAGGAATACTCGGGTTGGCAGGACTGATGATCTACATTTTAGTATTGGCAGGATCACCTGCCCTTGCTGAACAACCGACCGGAAAACAACTTTCTGCAACCGAGATCAGGAAAACGATTATTGGTAACACCACGCGCCTCATTACCAAAAAAGGAAATAAGATCGTCGTGTTCTGGAAGGAAACAGGAACCGTGTATGGGACGGGCGAAGCTGGCGGGCGAGTCTCCGGTACTTGGAAGATCACTGACGAAGGCCAGCTCTGCTCCAGTTGGAACACCAGCAAATGGGAGAGCGGTTGTCGTAACCTGTTTCTTGATGAAAAGACAGGGCAGATTCAAAATTACAATAGAGAAGGAACTCCGACGGGAACTATAATCGAGATTTTGCCGGGAAATCCCGAACAACTTTATTAAGGAAGAGAGCTCACAACAAGGCCACGACAAACCTGCGCCGGTAGAAAGCCCGGAGCAGCAGGCGGTCTCCGCTTCGCTTCGCCGTGCGCCCTGCTCTCGTTGGATGCACCGGCCTTCGAATGCCGCGCCCCTGGCGGAGGGTACCTATGCTGATGACTGATTTCCCGATCGAGCTTTCGATCCTGGACTCCGTGAACGAAGGACTGTACGTCTGTGATACCGACCGCCGGATCGTTTACTGGAGCAAGTCCGCCGAGCGGATCACCAACTGGAGCCCGGAGAACGTGGTTGGCCGAAAATGCATGGACAACATCCTGAGCCACGTGGACAAGGACGGCCGCAGCCTGTGTGGCGAGGAGTTCTGCCCTCTGTATCGCTGCATGGTCACCGACCAGGCGAGCAGTGCTCCCGTCATCGTCATCGGCCAAACCAGAACCGGAGAGCGCAAACCGATGGCGGTGTACGTTGCCCCGCTCCATGATGAAAACGGGCAAGTGATCGGGGGGATAGAAACCTTCCTCGATTTTTCGGAACCGTTTGCGGATCTGGAGCGGGCCAAGCGGATTCAGACCCTCTCCCTGGATCACAATCTGCCGCAGGACAGCCGGTTCAGCTTTTCCCCCTTCTACCTTCCCTACGACATGATCGGCGGTGACTATTTCGCCATCCGCCAGCTGGATGCCGACCACTACGGCTTTCTCCTCGCCGACGTGATGGGGCACGGCGTTGCTGCCGCCCTTTACACCATGCACCTGAGCTCGCTCTGGAGCCGTCACTACCAGCTCCTCAGGCAACCGGCGGAATTTGCCGGCATCCTGAACGGCGAACTGTGCAGGGTCGTTCATGACGAGTCCTTTGCCACCGCTGTCTGCGGCATCCTGAACGCGGCGGAAAGGAGCATGCGGATCGTATCTGCCGGCGGGCCGCCTCTCCTTCTGGTGCGGGCCGATGGCAGGGCAGAACAGGTGCCGGCTCACGGGCTGCCGTTCGGCATGATCGACAACGTCGATTACGATGAAAGTGACTTTACGTGTGCAGCCGGGGACTCCCTGCTGATGTTCACCGACGGGGCCGTCGAAATCAGCAGTGCCAGCGGGCGCATGCTGGGAACGGAAGGATTGCTCGGCATCCTGCGCTCACAGGGATACCCGGAGGAGCAGATCGTACTCAAGCGGCTGCACGAGGCTTTGCTGAAGTATTCCAGCGGGGTGCGCCTTGATGACGACATGACCCTGCTCGAAATTCGTTTTCCCTGACCGGGATAGCGACAGAAGCACCCCTTGCTGGCACGAAGAAGACGTGGTTTGGCCGGAAAACTTTGACGTTGAAAGGTACTTCGTGAAAAAGCTCCTCTCGTGGGGCGCCGTCGGGCTCCTGACGAGCGCCCTGCTCGATCCGTTCATTTATTCCATGCTGGAGAAGCCGATTCCGTGGCTGCGTGATATCCTTATGGCGGCGGGTTGCTGCGCCTGCTTCTATCTCCTGATTCGCTTCCGCGATGAGCTGTGACGACGGTGGGGAGAAGACAAAGGCTCGGCGCCGTGCTGAACTGCAGAAAACAGGTACGCAATCGTGACCTCTTACCCGATCCTCACAATCCTCATCTTCCTCCCCCTGGCGGGGTGCCTCTGTCTGGCACCGGTCTGGAGCCGCCGGGCAGCGGTTCGCCCCATCGCCCTGGGGTTTGCCGTGGCGGAACTGGCCCTGGCCGGATGGCTCCTCGTGACCGCCCCGGGGATGCCGACGGCGCCGGGGGCGCCGGCAGGGTATTTCCTCTGGGAGGATGCGGCCTGGATCGAGCGGTTCGGCATCCGCTACCTCCTGGGGATGGACGGGATCAGCCTCCTCATGGGGGCGCTCACGGCCTTTATCACGGTGGTGGCCATGGCGGTGTCGTGGCGCGCCGTCACCGAGCGGACCGCGCTCCACTACTTCCTCATCCTCCTCATGGAAAGCGGAATCATGGGGGTCTTCCTCGCCCTCGATCTCGTCCTCTTTTACCTCTTCTGGGAGGTGATGCTGATCCCCATGTTCTTCCTGATCGGCATCTGGGGGCACGGCCGCCGCATCTACTCGGCGGTTAAGTTCTTCCTCTATACCCTCGCGGGATCGCTCCTGATGCTCCTGGCCATCATCGGGGTTTACCTCATCCATGGCGACGCCACCGGCACCTACACCTTCGCCCTCCCCCTCCTGGCCAAGGCCCCCATTGCCCACGCCGCGGCGCCGTGGCTCTTCGGGGCCTTTCTCCTGGCCTTCGCCATCAAGTTCCCCCTCTTCCCGGTCCACACCTGGCTCCCCGATGCCCACACCGACGCCCCCACGGCCGGGAGCGTAATCCTGGCGGCGCTCCTCCTGAAGACCGGGGCCTACGGGCTGGTCCGCTTCGGCTACCCCCTCTTCCCGGAGGCGGCCAGAGGGTTTACGCCGCTCCTCTCCGTGCTGGCCGTCGTCGGCATCCTCTACGCCTCATGGATCGCCTACGCCCAGGAGGACATGAAGCGGATGGTGGCCTATTCCAGCGTGGGGCACATGGGGTTCGTGGCCCTGGGGATCGCCTCCTGGAGCCCGGTGGCCCTGTCGGGCTCCATCCTCCAGATGGTGAACCACGGCGTCACCACCGGCGCCCTCTTCGCCCTGGTGGGAATGCTGGACGAGCGGACCGATACGCGGGAGCTCGCCGCCTACGGCGGGGTGTGGGGGAAAGCGCCCAAGCTCGCCTTCTTCTTTCTCCTTTTCGCCATGGCCTCGGCGGGGCTGCCGGGGCTCAACAACTTCACGGGCGAGTTCCTGATCCTCGCGGGGGTCTTCCGGACTACGCCGGCGGCAGCGGCCATCGCCTTTATCGGCATCGTGCTGCCACTCATCTACACGGTGAGGCTCGTGCAGGAGGTGCTCTTCCAGACAGAACGGCAGCCCCTGCAACTGCCGGACGTGACCCTGCGGGAGGGGGCGCTTCTGGCGGTGCTGGCGCTGATCGGCGTGTCTATCGGCGTCCATCCGAAGCCGCTCCTCGATATCCTCAAGGTGCCGGTGGCGCTCCTAACGGGGACGGCGCCATGACCACAACCGAGCTCTGGACCCTCATCCCTCTTCTGATCCTCGCCTGCGGCAGCGTCCTCGTGCTCATGCTCGGGGCAATCGTGCCGGGACGGTGCGGCACCGCCATCGGCGTCGCAGCCTGCGCCGGCACGGCCCTCTGGGCGCTTCTGGCTCCGCCGCAACCCATGGCGCCGCCGACCCTGGGGGTTACCTTCACCCCCTTTGCGCGCTTCTTTCTGGCTTTTTTCGCCGTGACGGCAGGCTTGTCGCTCCTCCTGGCCCACGACCACGCAGCGCGGCAGGGATTGAAGGGAGAGGAGTACCCGGCCACGGTCCTCTTCGGCGCCTTCGGCATGGGGGTGGTGGCGAGCGCGGCCAACTTCCTGACCCTCTTCCTGGGGCTGGAGGCCCTGACCTTCGCCTTCTACATCCTGGTGGCCTACGACCATAACCGTCCCGCATCGGGGGAAGCGGGACTCAAGTACCTCCTCATGGGGGCCGTGTCGGCGGCCTTTGTGGCATTCGGCATCGCGCTCCTCTACGGGGCCACGGGCACCCTGGAAATCGGCCGGGCCGTGGCCGCCTCGGCAGCCGGGGGGGGAATCGCCCTGGCTGGATGGGGGCTCCTCTTGGCGGGGCTCGCCTTCAAGATATCCCTTGCCCCGGCCCACCTCTGGACCCCGGACATCTACCAGGGGGGGCCGACGCCGGTGGTGGCCTTCCTCGCCTCGGGCTCCAAGGGGGCAGCCATCGCCCTCTTCCTCCTCATCCTCCCTCCCCTGGGGGGGATCGGCCCCCTGCGGGCGCCCCTCTGGGGTCTGGCGTTCCTCTCCATGACCGTCGGGAACCTGGCGGCGCTCCTGCAGCCCAACGTGAAGCGGATGCTCGCCTACTCTTCCGTGGCCCAGATGGGGTACGTGGCCCTGGCGCTCCTGTCGGGGGGACGGGGATACGAGGCGGCGGCCTTCTATGCCGTGGCCTACGGAGCCATGGGCCTTGCGGCCTTCGGCGCCCTTGCCTCCCTGGAGGGAGAAACGCCGCTGGAACAGGTGGATGACCTGCGGGGGCTCGGCTATCATCGCCCCTTCCAGGGGGTGGTGCTGGCCGTGGCCATGCTCGCCCTGGCGGGAATTCCTCCAACGGTGGGCTTTGCGGGGAAGTTCGCCATCTTTTTCGCGGCCCTCAAGGGTGGCGAGGCGCCCCTGGCGATCATCGGCATCCTCACGGCGGCGGCATCGGCCTACTACTACCTGCGGGTGGTGGTGAACCTCTACATGAAACAGGCGGATGAGGCGGGCTCCAGACAACGCCCCACCGTTGCGGAGGCGCTCTCCCTTGGCATTGCAGCCCTCGCCATCATCATCCTCGGCATCTGGCCCGGCCCCCTCTTCGACCTGGCCGCCGCAATCCTTCTCTAGAACGGAGCCCCCTTGCAGACCGTCATCAAGGCCCTCATCAGCCTCGCCATCATCATCGCCTGCGCCAAAATCGGCAGGCGCTTCCCGAGCCTCGGGGGCCTCATCGCCACCATGCCCCTCACGAGCCTCCTCGTCCTGCTCTGGCTCTGGTCCGACACACCGGGAGACTACCGGCTCATGGAGGGGTACACGAAGGGGGTCCTCTGGGGGATAATCCCGACGGTCCTCTTCTTCGTGGTTGCTTTGTTCCTCTTCCGGCGCCAGCTCCCCCTGCCCCTGGTCCTAGCGGCCAGCTTCGGTGTCTGGCTGGCCGGGGCTGCGATGCACCAGTACTTTCTCAGGTAATTTTTGTGTGTTGTTTTTTGTGCCGGGCGACTGTGGTGGCGTGAGGGGACGGATTTTGCCGGCACGGACGTCGGCCCAGGGAAGGACCCCCCTCAGTCCCCCCTACCTTGTAGGGGGAAGCGAGCGTAAGCGAAGCAGGGGGGTCGAAGAAGGGAGCTCAATGTACAGGTGGTGGGCCGCAGCCGCGGCTTTTTTCGTTCTCGTGATGATTGTTGCCGCTCAAGCTTCCGAAACGCCGCGTTACGCCGTGGCGGTGCTGCCGGCGCCGGTACTCAATACCCCGGATTTTCCCGGCGTCTTCGGCGGCCGGGACGGCGGAACCGTCCGTACCGACCGCCAGGGACAGATTCGGGAACTGGAATTCATCGCCCTGCCGGGGACGGCCTTTACGGTTCAGGAGACGCTCCGCAGAGGGGGATCGGTGGTCCACCGGGTCACCACCGACGACTACCCCTACCCGACCACTACGGGCTACTTTGTGGATGACCGCTTCGTGCGCCTCACGGACGAAACGCCTCATCCCCGTGCCCGGAAACTTCCTTCCCGCGACAAGATCATCGCCCGACTCCTGGCCAGCCGGGGAAGCCGCTACGTCTGGGGAGGAAACGTCCGCGCGGGGGTACCGGACATGGTCCGCCTCTTTCCCCCGGCGAAAATACTCTCCGTCGAGACGGAGCGTCGCTGGCTGCTGCGAGGGCTCGACTGCTCGGGGCTCCTCTACGAGGCCACCGACGGCGTCACCCCCCGCAACACGAGCGCGCTGGCCAGCTACGGCCGGGGGGTCCCCATTGCCGGGCTCACGGCGGAGGAAATCAGCCAGCGTCTGGAGCCCCTGGACCTCATTGTCTGGAAGGGACACGTGATCATCGTCCTCGACCGGGAGCGGACCATCGAGAGCCGCCTCGGTCCGGTGCCGGGAAAGCGGGACGGCGTGGCGGTGAGGCCGCTGCGGGAGGTTCTGGCCGAGGTGATGGGAAAGAGGGTGCCTGCGGACCGGTTCGCGGAGAAAAACGGGAGGGGAGAGAAGACGTTCGTCATCCGGCGCTGGTATGAGTAGGAGGGTGTCAGAATCCCCGCCGCCGGAGTTCCTCGCCGATAAGCCGCTTTCGCTCCTGCCCGAGGCGGCCCGAGGCAGCCAGGTTCCGAAGCTCCATGGCCGGCGCGCCGGCAAGAAGGGTGACGAAGAGAGGGGTGGGAGTGCGGGGGTTTTTGAGCATGGCCCCCTTCAGGTTGGGACGGTTCGCCCAGCGCTGGTGTCGGGCCACGGCGGCAATGGCTTCAGAGGAGGAGCGGGAGCTTGAGACAAGTTGGAAGACCGACGCCTCCTTGAGGCGGGGATTGGCGAGGCACGGCTCCACCACCCGCACGTCCCCCTCCTTCATGAGGGCGTCCAGGACCGCCGCGCTGGCCCGGCGGGCAAGGGTGATCCGGTTCCCCAGAGGGGTGGTTGGGAGCCGCTGGATGATGGCCCGCTCCGCAGCCAGCCGCTGGTCGGGAGTGGTCCCCGGAAGCTCGCTGAGGGTCACGAGTTCGAAGAGGTAGAGGCGGGGAAGGAGCGACAGGGCCACGCCGGCCGGGGTCCCCGGATTCTGGACCAGGGCCACGGTCAGGTTATGGTTCCCCGCCACCGTATCGAGGCCGGCCACGGTCTTGAGGAGTTCCTCCGTCAGGTCCCGGCGCCCCAGGAGGGCGAGGAGGTGGTTGCCGTCCAGGGCCGGGTTCCGGAGGGCCGCCCGGAGCACCTCGGGGGAGGAGTCGAGGATGGCCTCGAAGAGCTCTTCCTTGCCGCAGGTGAGGGCCCGGTGGAGACGCCGTGACAATTCAGGGTCCAGGTGTGTACTTTTTGCGCCCTTCTCCATGGTCCGCCCCGTCACGACACGCGTAGAACAACTATTCGGCACAGCACGACAACCGGCTGATATCCCTGCTGAATCCCTGGGCGCAGAGCCTCAGCCCCTCCCCCATCGAAGGATAGACATGCAACGCATTTGCCAGGTCTTCCACCGTAGCCCGCAGGCGGATGGCCAAGGCCGCTTCGTTGATGATGTCCGCCCCCCGGTGGCAGGCCAGATGCGCCCCCAGGAGGCGGCCCGTGACCTTGTCCGCCACCAGCTTGATGACCCCGGCCGTGTGTCCGGTCACGTGGGCCTTGGGAATTGCCGCCACCGGCATCACGTTCACAGCCACGTCGAATCCGGCGGCCCTCGCCCCTTCCTCCGTGTGCCCCACCATCCCCACCTCCGGGTCGGTGAAGATGGCCATGGGAACCGTGAGGGGATCGAACGTGCAGCCGCAGCCGGGGTTCAGCATGTCGTCCACCGCGACGATCCCCTCCCGGGCGCCCGCGGTGGCGATCATCATCCCGCCGATGCAGTCGCCCGCGGCCCAGATCCCCGGCGCCGTGGTCCGCATCCGCTCGTCCACCGTCACGAAGCCCCGCGGATCGGTATCCACCCCGGCCAGCTCCAGGCCGATCCCCTTGGTGGCAGGCGCAGTCCCCACTGCCAGGAGGAGCTTTTCGGCGGTAAAACTCACCCGCTCCCCGTCCCGCTCCGCCTCCACCCGCACCCCGGCGGCGTCCCCGGACACCGAGCAGATCGCCGCGCGGCAGACGATCTCCACCCCCTCCTCCCGCAGAACGTCGCGCACCGACAGGGCCGGTTCCGGCTCCACCGGTCCCAGGATGCGGGGTCCGTGCTCCACGATCGTCAGCCGGGTGCCGAGCCGACGGAACATCTGCCCCAGCTCCACGGCGATGACCCCGCCGCCGATGATGACAAGGGACTGAGGAATGGCCTTGAGGAGGAGCGCCCCCCGGCTCGTGAGAAAGGGGGTCGATTCCAGCCCTGGAATCCGCGGGACCCGGGGATCCCCCCCCACGGCCACGAGGAACCGTGCGCTCCGGATCTCCCGTCCCCCCACCTCAACCCTGCCGGGACCCAGGAAGCGGCCGGTCCCCTTCACCAGCTCCAGCCCCGGCACATTCTGGAGGATATCGAGGTATTTGGTCCTGCGGAGATACCCCACCACCTGGTCTTTTCGGGCCATGAGTCGCTCCGCGGCAACGGATCCGCCGCACTCTCCAAGGCCGAGCCTTGCCCCCAGCCTCCCCTCCTGATAGAATAGCGCGGCGTGGATCAAGGTCTTGCTCGGCACACACCCCCAGTTGATGCAGGTACCGCCGAGGGCGCTCTTTTCTATCATGAGGACCCGCGCCCCGTGGGACTGGGCCCGGAGAGCCGCAGCAAAGGCGGTGGAGCCGGAGCCGAGGATGACGAGATCGTATGTGTCGGGCATTGTCGGAACTCCTTCTGAAACAGTGTACCCGACCACGACCGTTTGAGAAGCCTATAACCAAAAAGTCAGGGAGGACACCATCATGTCAGCACCATCACTCACCACCGACGACACCCGTCTCGGCGCCAATACCCTCAGGATGCTGGCGGTGGACGCCGTAGAAGCGGCCAACTCGGGCCATCCGGGACTCCCCATGGGGGCCGCCGACTATGCCTTCCTCCTCTGGCACTCCCACCTCCGCTTCGCCCCCACGGACCCGGAGTGGGCCGGCCGGGACCGCTTCGTCCTCTCGGCGGGGCACGGTTCCATGCTCCTCTACGGCCTCCTCCACCTCTTCGGCTTCGACCTTCCCCTGGAGGAGTTGAAGCGGTTCCGCCAGTGGGGAAGCCGCACCCCCGGCCACCCGGAGTTCGGCCACACCCCCGGCGTTGAGGTGACCACCGGCCCCCTGGGGCAGGGATTCGCCATGGGGGTCGGCATGGCCCTGGCGGCCCGGATGGCCTCGGCCCGCTTTGCCGATGAGCGCTTCGACCCGTGCGGCCACCAGGTCTATGCCATCGTCAGCGATGGCGACCTCATGGAGGGGATCAGCCAGGAGGCGGCCTCCCTGGCCGGACACCTGAAGCTCGGCAACATCGTTTATATCTATGACGACAACCGGATCACCATCGAGGGGTCCACTGACCTGGCTTTTTCCGATGATACGGCCGGCCGCTTCACGGCCCTCGGCTGGCACGTGCAGAAGGTGGACGGCCACGATATCGGCCAAGTGGGTGAGGCCCTCTGGCGGGCAAGGATCGAGCGGGACCGCCCCTCCCTCATCATCGCCCGGACCCACATCGCCCAGGGCTCGCCGGGAAAGCACGACACCGCCGCCGCCCACGGCTCACCCCTCGGGGCCGAGGAGGCGGCCGCCACCCGGAGGAATCTCGGCTGGCCCGACGAGCTCTTCCATGTGCCGGAGCGGGTGCGGGAGATCTGCGACAAGCGCCGGGACGAGCTTATCGCGGCCCACGCCGCCTGGCAGGACGAGTTCCGCCGCTGGCGCCGCCGCAACCCCGACAAGGCCCGGCTCTGGGACGGCATGTGGTTAAAAGCGGTCCCTAAGGACCTGGAGGCCCGGCTCCTGGCCGCCGTTGAGGGGAGCACCGGCGCCACCCGCTCCCTGTCGGGGAAGGCGATTCAGGCCGTTGCCGCGGCGGTGCCGGCACTGGCCGGCGGCTCCGCCGACCTGGAACCCTCCACCAACACCCGGATCGTGGATTCCCCGTCGGTCCTCGCCGGGAACTACGGGGGGCGGAACCTCCACTTCGGCATCCGGGAGCACGCCATGGGGGCAGTCATGAACGGCATGGCCCGCTACGGCTGCTTCATCCCCTACGGCGCCACCTTCCTGGTCTTCTCCGACTACTGCCGCCCAGCCATCCGGCTTGCGGCCCTCATGAAGCAGCAGGCGGTCTACGTCTTCACCCACGACTCCCTCTTCCTGGGGGAGGACGGCCCCACCCACCAACCGGTGGAGCAGCTCTCGTCGCTGCGGCTCATCCCCAACCTCCGGGTCATACGCCCCGCCGACGGACCCGAGACGGCCCTGGCCTGGGGAGCGGCCCTGCGCCGCACCGACGGCCCCACGGCTCTCGTCCTCACCCGGCAGAAGGTGCCGGCCATCGTGCGGGAGGAACCCCTGGACGCGAAGACCTTCGCCAAGGGGGGGTATGTGGTCCTCTCCGGCGGAGCAACGCCCGACGCGGTCATCATGGCCAGCGGCTCCGAGGTGGGGTTGGCCCTGGCCGCGGCTGACATCCTGGCTGGCGAAGGGGTGACGGTCCGGGTCGTGTCGGTCCCCTGCCTCGAAACCTTCCTGGCCCAGCCCGAAGCATACCGCCGCCGGCTCCTGCCGGGGCGCGTCCCCCGGGTGGCCCTGGAGGCGGGGCACGGCGGCCTCTGGTGGCGACTTCTCGGCCCGGGAGGCCTCTTCATCGGCATGGAGAGCTTCGGCGCCTCGGCTCCGGAAAAGGTCCTGGCCGAGGAGTTCGGCTTCACCCCGCCCCAGGTGGCCCGCCGGGTGAGAGAGCTCGTAGGACGCTGAATAATGGGAACCCGATCGAAGCGAAGCGAGCGGTGCGGGCGTTGCCGGATGCACCTGGAGCGGTGCGTCTGCCCGGCCATTCCCCGGTATGAGCTGGCGACCCGCGTGGTCCTCGTCATGCACCACCGGGAATACCCGAAGCCAACTGCCACCGGCCCCCTGGCCCTGGCGGCGCTCCCCAACAGCGAGATCCGCATCCACGGCGAGCGGGACTCCCTCCTGGACCTGAGCGACCTGGCAACCCCGGAGCGACGGATCCTCCTCCTCTATCCCGGCGACGACGTGCCGGTCCTGTCCCGGGAGTTGCTGGAGCGGGACCATCGCCCCGTCACCCTCGTGGTCCCGGACGGCACCTGGCGCCAGGCATCCCGCATGGGGCGGCGGCTCCCGGGCCTCGGCCACGCCGAGATGGTGCGACTCCCCGAAGGACCTCCCACTCAATGGGGAATCCGCCGGGAGAACCACCCCCAGGGGCTCGCCACCTTCGAGGCCATTGCCCGGGCCCTGGGGATCATCGAATCACCCGCCGTCCAAGCCGGCCTGGAGGAACTTTTCCGCCACATGGTGCGGAGGACCCTCGAAGCCGGCGGACGCGCCACAGCTTCCGACTGAAAGGACATTTCATGGAAATAGCCGAAATCCTGAAAAAATCCCTCCTCTTCTCCGGCCTGGAGAACGAACACCTGTCCGAGGTGGCGGCCATCGCCACGCGGCGCCCCTTTGCCCGAGGAGAGAGCCTCTTCTCGGAGGGGGAGCCGGCCGCCGGCTTCTATCTCCTGGCCCAGGGGAGCATGAAGCTCTGCAAGGTGTCCCCCGACGGAAAGGAGAAGGTCCTCCACTTCGTCCACCCCGGCGAGACCTTTGCCGAGGCGGCCTTCTTCGGCGACGGGAAGTACCCGGCCGAGGCCCGGGCCACGGAAAAGGGGGAAGCGGTTTTCTTCCCCCGGGAAGGGTTCATGGGGCTCCTGGAGCGGAACCCCCGCTTCTCCCTGAACCTCATCGTCTCCCTCTCCCTCATGCTCCGCCGCTTCGCCCGGCAGATCGAGGAGCTCACCTTTGCCGAAGTGCCGGCCCGGCTCGCCGCCCACCTGGTGGAACTGGCCGAGCGCAAGTCCACCGCGTTCCAGGGAAAGACCTACCTGGACCTGGATATGAAAAAAGGGGAACTGGCATCGCGTCTCGGCACGGTCAGCGAGACCCTGTCACGGGCATTCCGGAAGCTGAAGGAGGAAGGGCTCATCGAGGTGGAGGGGAGCCGGGTGGTGATTTTCGATATGGAGAAACTGCGGAACGCCGCCGGAAGACGGCCGGCCTAGCCTTGCTGCTCCCGGGTCACCCGCTTCCAGCGGTTGTAGACCCAGAGCCACTGGTCGGGATGACGGGCGATGTACTGCTCGATGGCGCGATTCAGGAGGCGGGTGGTGGCGATGGGATCGCCGGAAGGATCGGGGGGTATTTCGGGGAAGAACTCCACCACATGCCGATCCCCCTCCCGGTAGCCGAAGCCGGGGACCAATGCGGCTCCGGTTTTGGCCGCCATGAGGGCCGGCATGGTGGTGGTCCAGGCCTTTTTCCCGAGGAACTCCACCAGCTCCCCCTCGTGGAAAGGGACTGACTGGTCCATGAGGAGGCCGATGGCCTCGTTTTTCCGGAGCCGGAAAAAGATCTGCCGAGCTGCGCCGTTGGCGTAGATGATACTGTTGCCATGCCGGTTGCGGAGCCTCTCCAGCAACCGCGTCAGGGGCTCGAATTTCTGCCGCCGGGCCACAACGGCCATCCCGTCGGCGTTGGTGCCGAAGGCGTGGGCCACCAGCTCCCAGTTATCGCAGTGGCCGGTGATGAAGATGACCCCTTTCCCCCGCTCCTTGGCCCGCCGGTAGTTCTCAAGCCCCCGCAGTTCAGTCCGGTCCACAAGCTCCCGGCCTTGGCCGAAATAGATCTTGATGATCTCCACGGCAGTCCGGCCGATGTTGGCAAAGGTGCGGCGGGCGATCTCCTCCGGCGTTCCGGCGGCGGGGTCCCACCCCTCCAGGGTGGCGAGAAAGGGATACGCGCTCTCGATGTGCGCCACGGTCTTTCGCCGCAGCTTCCCCATAAGGATGAAGGTAAGCCGTCCCCCGACCGCGCCGAGGCCCACCGCCAGGCGGCGCGGCAGGACGAGGACCGGAACTGCAACAAGGGCGAACAGGGCGAACCCCAGCCGCCACTTGATGGCGCGGACAGCCTCCTTGGTGCGGTTATGGTGGGGGGGGGGTGTTGCCTCGTGACTCGTGATATCCTGTTCGGGTGCATCCATCGACATGTCCCCACCCTAGCACAGTTTTCGCGGAAGGGGAACCGGTTGGCGCTATCGCGCGCCTTCCGCGATCATCCCTGCGGCAGCCCATCGCCCCTCTCCAGGGCCAGAAGGGCAGCCTTCCGTTGGAGCCCGCCGGCATAGCCGGTGAGGGTACCGTCCGCCCCGATCACCCGGTGGCAGGGGATGATGATGTCGATAGGATTTCGCCCCACGGCGCTCCCCACGGCCCGGGCCGACGTGATCCGCCCCCCACGGCCCTGGGCCATGCGGACAGCCAGAGCGCCGTAGGAGGTGGTCGTCCCCGGGGGGATGGTGCGGAGAAGCTCCCAGACCGCCATCTGGAAGGGGGTCCCCCGGGGTGCCAGCGGCAGGCGGAACTCCCGGAGCTCTCCGGCGAAATAGGCGGCCAGTTGCCGGCGCAGTTCCGCAAAGAGGGGATAATCCGGGTCGAGCCCCCGGTCTCCGGCATCCTCCGGCACGTACTTCTGATCCGTGAACCAGAGCCCGCTCAGTTCGTCCCCCTCCGCCAGCGCCACCATGTCGCCCAGGGGTGTCCGGATGGTGCAGTACCGTTTCATCGTCGCTCCTCCTCGAATCCGTGGCTGGATAGATGTTTGACCCGGCAACTATACCACAAACATAGTCTTGACTAAATTCCGTCCGGCCGTAAATATGGACCGTTGATCCAAGGCCCCAAAATAGTCAGATCGTCGCACCCGCAGAAAGCCCCACGGAGGCGTAGCGGCGCTACGCCGCACACGGCGGCTTCCGAGGACGGCGGCGAGATGGCTGTTTTTCAACAACCTGCTGCAAAAAGGTAATCCCATGGACCTTCTGAAAAATCTTAACCCGCCCCAGAAGGAGGCGGTTCTCCACGGCGAGGGGCCGCTCCTGGTCCTTGCCGGCGCCGGCTCGGGGAAGACCCGGGTCATCGTCCAGCGGATCGCCTGGCTCATCCGCGAGCGGGGGGTTCCCCCGTGGCAGATCCTGGCCGTCACCTTCACCAACAAGGCAGCCGGCGAGATGCGGGAGCGGGTTGAACGGCTCGTGGGGACGGGGGAGGCCCCCCTCATCGCCACCTTCCACTCCACCTGCGCCCGGTTCCTGCGGCGGGAGATCCACCACCTGGGGTACGATTCCTCCTTTGTCATCTACGACGACAAGGACGCGGAAAAGCTCCTCAAGGAGGTGATCGCCGGCCTCGGTCTCGACGAGAAGCGCTTCCCGGCCCGCTCCTTCGCCGCCGCCATCGACGATTGCAAGAACCGGGGCATCCCTCCCGAGGAGATCCCCACCGGCGACTACACCGGCGAGATGCTCGCCCGGGTCTACGGCGCCTACCAGGAGCGGCTGAAGAAGTGCAACGCCCTCGATTTCGGCGACCTCCTCATGCTGACGGTGCGCCTCTTCGAGGAACACCCCGACGTGCTGGCCCGGTACCAGGACAAGTACCGCTGGATCCTCGTGGACGAGTACCAGGACACGAACCCGATCCAGTACCGGCTCGTGCGGCTTCTGGCCGGGGAGCGGCGCAACCTCTGCGTGGTGGGGGACGACGACCAGTCCATCTACCGCTGGCGGGGGGCCGACATCCGGAACATCCTCGACTTCGAGAAGGATTTCCCCGGCGTGGTCACCGTGAAGCTGGAGCAAAACTACCGCTCCACCCGGAACATCCTGGCCGCGGCCGGGGCCGTGGTGGCCAGAAACCGGGGGCGCAAGGCCAAGACCCTTTGGAGCGAGAACCCGGCAGGGGAGAGCATCGTCTACCGGCGTCTTAGCGACGAACGGGAGGAAGCCCGCTTCGTCTGCCGTGAGATCGAAAAGCACGTGCGGCGCGGCGGGGACTTGCGGGACGTGGCAGTCTTCTACCGGACCAACGCCCAGTCACGGGTCATCGAGGACGCCATGGTGGCCGACGGCATCCCGTATCACATGGTGGGAGGGATGCGGTTCTACGAGCGGATGGAGGTGAAGGACATCCTCGCCTACCTGAAGGTCCTCGTGAACCCGGCCGACGAGGTGTCCCTCAAGCGGGTCATCAACGTCCCGGCCCGGGGGATCGGCCACGCCACCGTGGACAAGGTGGCGGAGCTGGCGCTCCGCAAGGGGATCATCCTCTACGACGCCTTCAGCGAGGCGGCCACCGGAGGGCTCCTCACCACCGGCCCCCGGGGGAAGATCGCCGGCTTCATGGCCCTCATGGAGCGCTTCGCCGGCCTCGCCGGGACAGTCCCCCTGTCGGAACTGGCCTCCCGCATCATCGACGAGACCGGCTATGCCGCCAAGCTCAAGGAGGAGCGGACCGACGAGGCCCAGGACCGCCTCGACAACCTCCAGGAACTCTGCTCCGCCATGGAGGAGTTCGAGCGGTCCAGCGACGAAAAGACCCTGGCCGCCTTCCTGGAGCAGGTGGCCCTGGTGTCGGACCTGGAGCGGGGGGAGGGGAAGCGGGAGTCGGCCACCCTCATGACCCTGCACGCGGCCAAGGGGCTCGAATTCCCGGTGGTCTTCATGATCGGCATGGAGGAGAAGCTCTTTCCCCACGTCCGCTCCCTGGACGACCCCGAGGCCATGGAGGAGGAGCGGCGCCTCTGCTACGTGGGTATGACAAGGGCACGGGAGCGGCTCGTCCTCACCAACGCCCGCCGCCGGCGCCTCTTCGGCCAGGACCAGGTGAACATGCCGTCCCGCTTCATCGCCGACGTCCCCCGGGACCTCCTGGACCTGGAGGACGAGTACCAGTCCTCCTTCGGTTTTAGCGCCGGACGGGGGATGGAGCGAGAAATTCAGAGTTCCGAACCGGCGCGCCACAACCTGGCGGCCATCTTCGAGACCGAGATCGAGCCCGACTTCGACGACGTGGAGGTGATTCCCGATGAGCCCGAGGACGGCGGCATCTGGCTCGGCATGAAGGTACGTCACGGCAAGTTCGGCGTCGGCACCATCCGCAAGATCGAGGGAAAGGGGGACGACCAGAAGGTGATCGTCTGGTTCAACTCCGTGGGGCCGAAGAAGCTGCTGGTGAGATTTGCGGGGCTTGAGCGGGTCTGATCGCTTTGGAGCATCACCCCCCCTGCTTCGCTCACGCTCGCTTCCCCCCTACAGGGTAGGGGGGATTGAGGGGGGTCCTGCCATGATCACTGCTGCAAGTATTTCTTGACCGTCCGCCGGTCCAGGTTGGTCCGGCGGGCCACCTCCTCGTAGGTGCCGCATTGCGCGTAGAGTATGCGGCAGTACCCGGCCAGAAGCCCTTGGGCATCGAGCCCCCCCGCCGCCACATCCGCCAGGAACTGTTCCGTCGCGCCGGACGGCGCCGACTTCTCCTCTCCCCGGTAATGCCCCGTCACCAACACCCGCCGCACCGCCTGCTCCAGCTCCCGCACGTTTCCCGGCCAGGGATAATTCTTCCCGGTCTCCCGCTCAATGGCCTTGCGCAGCACCTGCACCTCCCGCTCCGGCGCGGTTCCGGTCAGGCGCCTGAGGATTCCCGCCACCAGCTCTCCCAGTTCCTCGGGTCGCTCCTGGAGCCGCTGCCGTAGTGGCGGGATGGTAATCACGTCGGAGCAGAGGCGGTAGTAGAAGTCATCCCGGAATTCTCCCTGCTCCCGAAGGCGGTTCAGATCCCGGTTGGTGGCGGCGATGACCCGGCCGCTGAAGCGGAGCCGCTGGTAGCTCCCCACCGGCGAGAAGCTCCGCTCCTGGAGCACCTGGAGGAGCTTCACCTGCACCGGAAGCGACACCTCGCCGATCTCGTCCAGGAAGATGGCCCCGTGGGGGGTGCAGCGGCTGAAGACCCCCTCGTGGTGGTCGATGGCGCCGGTGAAGGCCCCTTTTTTGTGGCCGAAGAGCTCCGACTCCAGCACCCCCTCCGGGTACTGGGAAAGGTTCACCGCCAGGAAGTTGCGGGTGAAGCTCTCGCTGAAGCGGCCGCTCTTCGGGTCGAAGGGGATGAAGCCCGACCGGCCGATGGCGGCGGCCGCGGCTCCCTTGCCGGTGCCGGTCTCCCCGAGGATGAGGACCGAGAAGTCCTCCATCCGGTCCCAGAGGTACTGGTCGAACCACCGCATGTTGTGGGTGAAGAGGGTCTGCCAGAGGTGCTCCCGCACCAACCGCAGGGAGGGACTGGAGCCGGCGAGCCCTTCCCGGATGAAATAGAAGGCGCGCCGAAGCTGGTAGAAGAGGGCCAGGTAGCGGCGGCTCTCGGCCTCGGAGAAGCCCGCCTCCCCGAAGGCGGCCATGAAGCCGCCGGCAAAGGGGACCGGGCAGGGGGTGTCGCCGGCCGCGGCCTGCTCCCGGATGAGGCGGTCGAAGGAGTCGAGGAACCGGTGAAACAGGTCGAAGAGGAACACGGTCCGAACCGTTTCCCGGTCAGGGGGCGGCAGGCGGTTGAGATTGCCCCGCAGCTCCCGCTGCAGGACGGCAACCCGCTCGGCCACTCGGTCGATGATGGCGGCAAGCACGTCCCGGTCGCCGGCAGCCGTACCCGCCAGGAGCAGGTCCAATTCGTCGCGGCTCTCGCCAAAGGGATTGAGAAAGGCGGCCCGAGCCACCTTGGCAAAGAAATCCCGCTCCGTTGCCAGTATGGTTTTAATGGCATTCATGCATTTGATGTATAGGTGCCATACACAAAATGTCAACCAGATTTCAAACATGAACCAGCGGGGGCGGTGCGTCGAAATCGTAATACAGCGACAAGACTGGCAATTCCGATTCGCAGCCAGTTTGGCACACTATCGGCAATTTCTTGAGCAGAAAACATTCTAACCCTGATGTAGGGGCGCTGCTTGCCGCGCCCTGATTGGGCGGAGCAAGCGCCGCCCCTACCGTTAAAAGGAAGATCAAATGAAGCGCATCACTGCCGCAGTGCTGCTCATGGCAGCCATGCTCTCACCCGTCCCGGTCTTGGCCCAGCACCAGGCGATCTGCCGCGAGCACCTGGCCGAGGCTCACAACGGTGGCCAGCCAGCGGTTGATCGCTCCATCAATCAGGAAGTGACTGCCTTCCGGACCCTGGCAGAGCGGGCACTGGCCTTGCGGGCCGAGACCATCAAGGTAGGAAACGCGGTCCGCACCAAGGTGGATCAGGGGAAGCCCCTCACCGGCGACGACATCGCGCTCCTCAACCAGGGGATCAACGAGCACCTGGCCCTGCGGGAGGAGATGCTGGCCGTGGCCGAGAGCCACGAATGCTGGCTCGACGCCTCGGCCACCGAACTGGGGAGGGCGGGCATCACCGAAGAGGCCCGCCTCAAGGGGGTGATGGTATCCCTCGCCTCGGCCCTGGTCCTCTACGACAACTACCTGCTGGCGGTCTCCCTCTTCGAGGGGGACGCCAAACTGCGCCGCATCCTCAACGAAAAGGACCCCGGCTACGCCGTAACCCGCGCAGCCCTCTCCAAGGTCACCCTCAACTACAATTCAATCGCCAACCGGCAGCGGGTCCGGCGGGCTATCTCGTTTTTCGAGAACGAATCAAAGAAGCATCCGGCCATCCTTCGCGACGGCTCGGAAACCGCCTACCTCGCCATGCTCATTGCCCAAAGCCCCTCGTACACCATGGTCAAAAAGGTATCGCCCCTCTACGTGATCGGCCGCAAGCTGGGCTTCCTGGGGGCAGCCACCACCGACACCCTCACCGGCCTTGAACGGGAGGGCGTCAACCTTTTCAGCATGCTCTTCGGCAATACGGTGGGGCTGGTAGAGACCCGCAAGGGGAAGCTGGCCAAACGGAACGACGTGGCGCAGCAGGTTTCGGCAACCCTCAGAGCCGGCGACATCCTTTTGGAAAAGACCCCCTTCCGGCTCACCGACAAGCTGATCCCCGGCTACTGGGGCCATGCGGCGGTCTGGGTCGGCGGCGAGGCGGAGCTGAAGGAGCTGGGGATCTGGGACAATCCGGTGGTGGCCCGCCACCATGACGAGATCCGCGAGGGGCGGCTGGTGGTGGAGGCGCTCCGCTCCGGCGTGGAGATGAACACCCTGGAGCACTTCCTCAACGTGGACAGCCTCGGCATCCTGCGCAAGGGCGCGGCAGGCCCGGAAGAGCGGGGAAGGATCATCATCCAGGCCCTGCGCCAGGTGGGGAAGCCCTACGACTTCAACTTCGACGTGGAATCCAAGGAGCGGGTCTACTGCTCAAAGCTGGTCTACCTCTCCTACAGCGGCATCGACTGGCCCACGAAGAAATCCCTGGGCAGGGCCACCTTCAGCCCCGACGACGTGGCAATCCGCGCCTTCAAGGGTGGCGACCTGCAACTGGTCAGCTTCTACCACGACGGCAAACCTGTCACCGACCGGCCCGTGGCGCACATGGCGGAGCTGATGCGGGTGAGGGAGAGGTAGACGGAATAGTCTCTCCCTGGAGAAATGTTCCAATAGGGTAGATCACCGGTTCACGCGCGCGTGAACCGGTCAAAAACGAGTTAGCCGGACTGGAGAACAATCGTGAGCTCCCTGCCAAACTATGACCAGAGCGCTCTGCGCACCCTCGCGAAGCGAACGGAGTACGAAACCTGGCTCCTCGAAGCCGTGTACGCGATTGCCGAACAAGACCTATTCCGGGAGTGGCCGGACGGCATTGTGTACCCGCTCGACCAGAATGAATCGGCATGTTACGGATTCGCTTGCGGAAATATCATCATTGGCGATTGGCGCCCAGGCTTTCTCTCAGCTGGTGCACCGTTGATATTCGTATCGTCCTTCAAGCTTCTCGACATGCTTATCGACTGGGTTATCGAGAGGAACGGTGGCAGAGCTACGTTTCGATTCCAGCAGAAGATAGACCGCCTCAGTCAGCCCATCGTCTTTCCGCCATTCGTTGAATGTCGTCCATGGTTGAAGGAGCGACTCGTTGGCCTCTATCGCACCCTCGAACCTCTGCGCGGAACGATCATTCATGACAGACACTTCGCCTCAATCGATGGCTCAATCCAAGTGTCGACTTCGAAGCATGGCGTTGTAGGCGTGCCTGTGCAGATCAGTGCGCACCACCTTAGAAAGCTCGTCCTCACGATGGTGTCAACTTTGAACTACATAGGAGGGGCTTGGGCATTTGATGAGTATCGCGAAAAGACTTTGCGACGCGACCTTGATGAGATTGAACCCCTCCACGGACTTCCGCTTTTTGGCCAACGACAGCCATTCTTCACGCGAGTACGAGTGTACCAGACAAGTGCCGATCCCCTTCGGGTGGATCCCTCCCTCGTAAAGGCCGACCTGTCTAGGCGATACTTGGACCAAGATTGCATGTTCGACTTGCGGATACTGGTAGTCAGAGATGGCGCAGTCTCTGACGCCTATCTGCTTCCCTGGAACATCTTCGCTGAGCGAGGCGCCAACTGGAGAGAAGGTATTGACCCTGCGAACTATAAGAGTGCAATACCGCAGGATATCAACCCGGAGCATCTCGGTCGTTAGTAGCAGAAGAGTCAAAGCTCCAAATATCAAAAAAAAGGAAAGAATTGACGACTCAACAAGGCTTACGACCTGCCCTAAAACCCGGCAGGTCAAAGCCATGCCCGTTCAAGGATAAGAACTACAGGACGCGCGATTGCATTACCGAGGTGCTTTGTAATGATCCGATATCTGCGGCTTATCATCCTATACACCCTGCTCATCCTCACCGCCGTTCCCGGCCTGCGGCCCCTGTCGGCCGCCGAATCCGGCCCGGCCGCGCCCCCCCTCTCCCGGAGCATCCAGCCCCTCCTGGCGGCCCATCCCGGCAAAACGGGCCTCTATGTCCTGGAAAGGGGGGAGGAGTCGCTCCTGGCCCGGGCATGGCTCGCGGACCACGCCTCGAAGACCATCGACGTGCAGTATTTCATCTGGAGCAGCGACAACATCGGCATCCTGGCTTCGGAGGCTCTGCTGCGGGCGGCGGAGCGGGGGGTGCGGGTCCGGGTGCTGGTGGACGACCTCCTCATCGACGCGCCGCCGGAATCGCTCCTGGCCCTGGCCCATCACCCCAACATCGACATCAGGATCTACAACCCGAAAATGACCGTGGGGACCTCGAAGGCAAAGCGGCTCGCCAACGTGATGACCGGCTTTCGCTCCGTGAACCAGCGGATGCACGACAAGACCGCCCTGTTCGACGGGATGGTCGGCATCACCGGCGGCCGCAACATGGCCGACGAGTACTACGACTTTGACCAGGAATACACCTTCCGGGACCGGGACATCCTGATGATGGGGCCGGCGGTGGCCGAGGCGGAGGCCAGTTTCGCCCGGTTCTGGGAGAGCCCCCTGGCGGTGCCGGTGGAGAGGCTGCTGAAGAAGCCCCTGAAAAAGATGACGCCGGAGCGGACCGGCAAGGTCTATGCCGGCCTCCACGCCTATGCCGGGAAGCCGGAGAACTTCGCCCCGGAGGTCCGCCAGGCGCTCCAGGACCTCCCCCGGAGGTTCGACGGCCTGCTGCGGGAGATGGTCTGGGAGGAGGCCCGCTTCATCTCCGACCTTCCGGGGAAGAACAGCGGCCGGGAGGGTCTGAAGGGGGGCGGCCGGAGCACGGCGGCCCTGGTGGATGCGGTGCGCAAGGCCAGGCGGCGGGTCACCATCCAGTCCCCCTACCTGGTCATGCCGGAGGGAGGGCTGGAGCTGTTCCGGGGGCTCATCAAGCGGGGGGTGGAGGTGCGGATCGTGACCAACTCCCTGGCCGCCACCGACAATCTCCAGGCCTTCAGCGGCTACCGCAAGCAGCGCAGCAGGCTCCTGAAGGCGGGGATCGCCATTCGGGAGTTCCGCCCCGACCCTGCCGTGCGGAAGGAACTGATCGAGCGCTATCCGAAGCTGAAGGAGAAGCCCCCCACCTTCGCCCTCCACGCCAAGACGCTGGTGATCGACGGCGAGACCCTGTTCGTCGGCACCTTCAACCTGGACCCCCGCTCCGCCAACCTGAACACCGAGGTGGGGGTGCTGGTCCGCAATCCCTCCCTAGCCCGCCGGGTGGAGGAGCGGATCGAGCGGGACATGCTTCCGGAGAACAGCTGGAACCCGGCCACGGACAACCCGGACCGGCATGCCGCGGCGGCCAAGCGGAACAGGCTGCGCCTCTGGAAGTCGCTGCCGCTGGAACCGATACTCTAGCCCCCCGAGGTAAGAAAATTCTCAAGGAAGCCCTTTTCATGCCGAAAAGACAATAAACGGCACCACGCGCGGTGCCGGAGACCGGCACGACCCCCCGACGAATAATCCCATTGACGCCTTCCATTTTCCGGCAGAAGGACTGCTGCGGACCATGAATTTCAAAACCTGGCGAATTCGCAACTGGCGACTTTTCTCGAAGATATTCCTCATATCGACAGTTGCGGTATTTGTCATGATAGCAGGGCTCCTCGGGCTATTCCTTCCGCTTCTGGAATCACGGCTGGTCCGCGAACGGACGGATAATGCAAGCAATGTCGTGGAGGCGGCACGCTCCATAGCCGCCCACTACAATTCCCTCCAGATCCGGGGGGAGCTCTCCGAACCAGAGGCCCGCAGACTGGCCAAGGAAACCCTGCGTGGATTGCGCTACGATGTCAACGGCTACGTCTGGGTCCATGACCTGCAACACAGGATGGTGATGCACCCCATGCGCCCCGAGCTGGAAGGGGAAGACCTCTCCCGCCTTACCGACGCCCGGGGGAAACATTTTTTCCTGGCCATGAACGACGTTGTGCGCCGGGAGGGGAAGGGAGAGATCGACTACTTCTGGCCCCGTCCAAGCGATCAGGAGCCGATCCACAAGGTCTCTCACGTTGCCCTCTTCGAACCATGGCAATGGGTTCTGGGAAGCGGCATATACCTTGACGACCTGAATGATGAAATCTCCATGCTCGAGGCGCGGATCTTGTCGGGTGCGCTGCTGACGGTGCTCCTCTCCGTAGTTTTTTCCGCCTATGCAGCGTACCGCATTAACCGCCCCCTCAGACAGGCACTCTGCTGTGCTGCCACCGCCCTGGGGCATGATATGGCGGTGGTGGATAGCGAATGCCATGATGAGACCCATCAGGTGCTCCATACCATCGAGCGGATGGTCAACGACTTGAAGCGCTCCAGGGACGAAGCGGAATCAGCCAGCACAATGAAAAGCGAGTTTCTGGCCAACATGAGCCACGAGATACGGACCCCCATGAACGCCATCATCGGGATGACTGAGCTGACCCTGGAAACCCCCCTCTCACCTTCCCAGCGCGAGAACCTGGAGATCATCGGTTCGTCGGCCGAGAACCTGCTGGGGCTCCTGAACGACATCCTGGATTTCTCGAGAATCGAGGCCGGGCGCCTCTCCCTGGAGGAGGTTCCCTTCGACCTTCAGAAGACGGTGGAGGGGGCCATGGACGTGGTAGCCCCGCAGGCCCACGGCAAAGCGGTGGAGTTGATCCTGGACATGGCCCAGGACCTCCCGGAGAGCTTTACCGGCGACCCGATCCGCCTGCGGCAGGTGCTGATCAACCTCCTCAACAATGCCATCAAGTTCACTGCAAGGGGGGAGGTTGTCCTGAAGGTGGAACAACGCGCCCCGTCATCCGGCACGGACGACCGCGTAGAGCTGCTCTTCAGTATTTCGGACACCGGCATCGGTATCCCCGCCGACAAGCTCTCCCTCATATTCGAGTCGTTCACCCAGGCCGACGGCTCCACCACCAGAAAATACGGGGGTTCGGGGCTGGGGCTCGCCATTTCCCGCGCCCTCGTGTCGATGATGGGGGGAGAAATCTCCGTGGAGAGCACCGTAGGGGTCGGGAGCACCTTCCGGTTCACGGTCCGGGTGGGGGTCTGCGCTTCCCGGCGGGAGTGCCTTCCGGAACCTTGTTCGGCTGTGTCGGCCATGCATGTCCTCGTGGTGGATGACAACGCGACAAATCGCCGCATCCTGGCGGAAAAGCTCACCCGGTGGGATGCCCGTGCCGAGGTGGCTTCATCGGGAGAGGAGGCGCTACGGTGCTTGTTGGCGGCGGCCGAGGCCGACACATCGTTCGACCTGGCCATCGTGGACTACCTGATGCCGGGGATGAACGGCCTGGAACTCTCCCGCGCGGTCCGGGAGACCGAAGGGGTAGCGTCGATTCCTATCATACTTGTTTCATCGGCCTATGACGACCTGGAGGAACAGGCCCGGCTGCACGGCATATCACAGGTCGTCAGGAAACCGGTGAAACAGAGGGAGCTCGCCGTTGCCATCGAGGCTGCCTGCCGGGAAAGCCGGGTGGACAAAGGAACCAGACAGGGAGGGATGCGCAGGTTTGACCGGGAGGTGAAGGTGCTTCTCGCCGAGGACAACCCCGTGAACCTCAAAGTCTCCCGGCTCCTCCTGGAGAGTATGGGGTGCCAGGTTGTTGCCGTCGAGAATGGCGGCGAAGCGGTGAGCGCCATGAAACGGCAGCGTTTTGACATGGTACTGATGGATATCCAGATGCCGGTGCTGGACGGCCTGGAGGCGACCCGCGTGATACGGAGCGGGGCAGAGGGGGGCATCGATCAGGCCACGCCGGTAATCGCCATGACCGCCCACGCCCTTAAGGAGTACGAGAACGTCTGCCGCGAGGCGGGGATGAATGATTACATCTCCAAGCCGGTTCGGGCAGAAAAGCTGTACGACGTCATCATCCGCAATCTCCCCCCGGCCACCGGTGGTGGCGGGGTCACTTCATCCGCCCCCTGAATTTCCTGACACCGGTTCAGGAAGGTGCCGCCAGTGAAGCGGGGCAACTCCTGGACTGACGCCGCCGGAAGGGGCTGCCGGCGCATGCCGGCCCCTCCCCCCACTGCTTGTCATTTCACCCCATCCGTGCTACAAAATACCGTTCAATTCACCTGTTGCGCCCCACGGAGACCTTCCCATGAAGATAACCAAAGCCGAAGTCGATGCCGTCGCCCTCCTGGCCCGCCTTGAGCTGACACCGGGGGAGACGGAGACCTTCACCGGCCAGATGGACGCCATCCTCGCCTATGTGGAAAAGCTGAACGAGCTGGACACGAGCGGCATCATCCCCACCTCCCATGCGGTACCGGTGGAAAACGCCTTCCGGGACGACGCGGTACGCCCTTCCATAGGCGTGGAAAGCGCCCTGGCCAATGCCCCGGACCGGGTGGAAGGGTTCTTCCGGGTGCCGAAGGTAATCGAGTGAGAATGCCGGCGCACCGGCTTCTGTTCGGCCTCTTCGTCTTTGCCGCCGCGCTTCTTCTCGCCGGTTGCTTCACCTCCAGCTTCCACGGTTCATTGGAGACGAGCGCCACCATAACGAACAACTCCCCGGGGAGGGAGACGGAAAAGTAAAATCGCACGCATCGGAGACCCCATGGAACTCTTTGATCTGACCATACACGAACTGCACGAACGGCTGAAACGGAAGGAAGTCTCCTCCGTTGAGGCAACGAAGGCCATGCTCGCCCGGATCGAGGCGGTGGACCCGAAGGTGAACGCCTACATCACGGTCACCCCCGAGGAAGCCCTGGCGGCGGCGGAGGCCGCGGACCGGCGGATCGCCGCCGGGGATATCGCCCCCCTCACCGGCATCCCCGTCGCCCTGAAGGACATCTTCGTCACCAGGGGGATCCGCACCACCTGCGCCTCCAGGATCCTCGGCAACTTCGTCCCCCCCTACGACGGGACGGCGGTGGCAAAGCTGAAGGAGGCCGGGGCGGTCATCGTGGGGAAGCTCAACCAGGACGAGTTCGCCATGGGCTCCTCCGGGGAGTCCAGCGCCTTCGGCCCGACGAAGAACCCCTGGAACCTGGAGTGCATCCCCGGCGGCTCCTCCAGCGGCTCGGCGGCGGCCATCGCGGCCCGTACCGCCACGGCGACGCTGGGGACCGACACCGGCGGCTCCATCCGCCAACCCGCCTCCCACTGCGGCTGCGTGGGCCTTCGCCCCACCTACGGCCGGGTTTCCCGCTACGGGGTCATCGCCTACGCCTCGTCCCTGGATCAGGTGGGCCCCGTGACCCGTGACGTGACCGACTGCGCCCTGATGCTCGGTGCCGTGGCGGGCCACGACCCCATGGACTCCACCAGCATCGACCTCCCGGTCCCCGACTACACCAAGGCCCTCACCGGCGACGTGAAGGGGCTGAAGCTCGGCCTTCCGAAGGAGTACTACATCGAGGGGCTCGACCCGGACGTGAAGAAGGCACTGGACGAGGCCATCGAGACCTACCGGGGGCTCGGCGCCGAGTTCGTGGACATCTCGCTCCCCCACACCGACTACGCCGTGGCCACCTACTACCTCATCGCCACCGCCGAGGCGAGCTCCAACCTGGCCCGCTACGAGGGGGTCCGCTTCGGCCATCGGGCCGAAGGGGGGGCGAACCTCATCGACATGTTCCGCAAGACCCGCGCCGAAGGGTTCGGCGCCGAGGTGAAGCGGCGGATCATGATCGGCACCTACGCCCTCTCCTCGGGCTACTACGACGCCTACTACCTCAAGGCCCAGAAAGTCCGCACCCTCATCATGCAGGACTTCCTCAAGGCCTTCGAGAAGGTCGACGCCATCCTCACACCGGTGGCCCCGACCCCGGCCTTCAGGATCGGCGAGAAGACGAGCGATCCGCTCAAGATGTACCTGTCGGACATCTTCACCATCCCGGTGAACCTGGCCGGCACCTGCGCCGTCTCCGTCCCCGCCGGCATGGGCGCCGCCGGGCTCCCCATCGGCCTCCAGCTCATCGGCCGCCCCTTCGGGGAGGAGACCATCATCCGCGCCGCCCATGCCTTCGAGCAGGCCACGGCGTGGCACCAGCGCACAGCCCAACTCTAACTCTTCGGAGATCTCCATGAACTACCAAGCCGTCATCGGCCTTGAAGTCCACGTCCAGTTGAAGACCGACACCAAGATCTTCTGCGGCTGCTCCACCCAGTTCGGCGCCAGCCCCAACTCCCAGACCTGCCCGGTCTGCCTCGGGATGCCCGGCGCCCTGCCGGTCCTGAACCGGAAGGTGGTGGAGTTCGCCATTCGGGCGGGTCTTGCCACCAACTGCCGGATCGCACCACGCAGCGTTTTCGCCCGGAAGAACTACTTCTACCCGGACCTCCCCAAGGGGTACCAGATCAGCCAGTTCGAGCTCCCCATCTGCCAGAACGGCCACTTGGACATCGAGGTGGAGGGGGAAGCGACGCGGATCGGCATCACCCGCATCCACATGGAGGAGGACGCCGGCAAGCTCGTCCACAGCGACATCCCCGGCCTGGGGAGCGGCTCCGGCGTGGACCTGAACCGAGCCTGCACGCCGCTCCTGGAGATCGTCTCGGAGCCGGACATCCGCAGCGCCGACGAGGCGGTCGCCTACCTCAAGAAGCTCCACCAGATCGTGGTCTATCTCGGGATCTGCGACGGCAACATGGAGGAGGGGAGCTTCCGCTGCGACGCCAACGTGTCGGTCATGCCGGTGGGGTCCGCAACCTTCGGCACCCGCACCGAGACCAAGAACGTGAACTCCTTCCGCTTCGTGAAGCAGGCCATCGAGTACGAGATCGAGCGCCAGATCGAGCTGATCGAGGAGGGGGGGAAGGTGGTCCAGGAGACCCGCCTCTTCGACCCCAACACCGGCGAGACCCGCTCCATGCGCGGCAAGGAGGAGGCCCACGACTACCGCTACTTCCCCGACCCCGATCTCGTGCCGCTGGTCATCTCCAACGACTGGGTGGCCGACGTGGCCCTCTCGCTCCCCGAACTCCCCGAGGCCCGACGCAGCCGCTACCGCTCCGACCTGGGGCTTTCCGACTACGACGCCGAAGTCCTGACCGCCACCCGCGAGATGGCCGAGTACTTCGAGGCGTGCATCGCCGCCGGCGCCCCGGCCAAGGGGGCCGCCAACTGGGTGATGGGTGAGGTGACCCGAGCCCTGAACGAGGCAGGAAAGGGGATCGGGGAATGCCCGGTCACGCCGGAGCGCCTCACGGCGCTGCTCCAGCTCATCGAAAAGGGGACCATCTCCGGCAAGATCGCCAAGACCGTTTTCGACGAGATGTGGACAAGCGACAAGGCCCCGGAAGCCATCGTGGAGGAGAAAGGTCTCGTCCAAGTCTCCGACACCGGCGCCATCGAGACGATCATCGACGAGATCATGGCCGCCAACATGGGACAGGTGGAGGAGTTCCGCGGCGGCAAGGAAAAGGTCTTCGGCTTCTTCGTGGGCCAGGTGATGCGGGCCTCCAAGGGGAAGGCGAACCCGGCGGTGGTGAACGAGCTGCTGATGAAGAAGCTGAAGGGAGAGTAGCCATGTCCTTCCGAACCATAGAGTGGCGCGACGACAAGGTGATCATGATAGACCAGACCCGGCTTCCGGGCGAGGAGGTCTACTGCGAGTACGGCGACTACAAGAGCGTGGCCGAGGCAATCCGGGGGATGATCATCCGTGGGGCGCCGGCCATCGGCGTGGCCGCGGCCATGGGGGTCGCCCTGGGTGCCCGGGAGATCATCGCCGACACCCCCGAGTCGTTCCTGCGCCAGTTGGACAACGTCTGCGACGTCATGGCCCGGACCCGCCCCACGGCGGTAAACCTCTTCTGGGCCATCGAGCGGATGAAGCGGGTGGCTGCGGAGCACAGTGACCGGTCCCTGGACGAGGTGCGCGAGATCCTGAAGGCCGAGGCGATCCGGATCGAGGAGGAGGACCTGGAGCTCTGCAAGGCCATCGGCCGCCACGGCGCGGCCCTGATTCCCGAGGGGGCCACGGTCCTCACCCACTGCAATGCCGGCGGGCTTGCCACGGCCGGTTACGGCACGGCCCTGGGAGTCATCCGGGCCGCCCACGAAGCCGGGAAGAACATCCAGGTCTTTGCCGACGAGACCCGTCCCTGGCTCCAGGGGGCGCGGCTCACGGCGTGGGAGCTCATGAAGGACGGCATCCCCGTCACCCTCATCTCCGACAACATGGCCGGCTTCTTCATGAAGAACGGCGAGATCACCTGCTGCGTGGTGGGGGCCGACCGGATCGCCGCCAACGGCGACACGGCCAACAAGATCGGCACCTACAGCGTGGCGGTCCTGGCCAGGGAAAACAACATCCCCTTCTACGTGGCGGCCCCCACCTCCACCCTCGACCTGTCGCTCGAAAACGGCGACCAGATCCCCATCGAGGAGCGGCACGCCCGGGAGGTGACCCACCTCCAGGGGCTCCCCGTGGCCCCGGAGGGAATCGCGGTGCGCAACCCCGCCTTCGACGTGACGCCGGCCCGCTACATCGCCGGCATCATCACCGAGAAGGGGGTGATCACCGGCGACTACACGGCGAAGCTCAAGGCCCTCGTGACCCCATGAACCATACCGATTCCTTCGTCCGCCGCCTGGAGGATGCCATCGGCACCTCCCCCGATATCGACAACGACCAGCTTTTCGTGGCGCTCCTGGAGGAGGAGGGATTCACCTACGCGGCCCGTTCGGCCACGAACCTGCGCCTCCTCCAGCATGTCTTTCCCGACAGCCTCGTCTGTCGCATCGCCGTCGCCTCCCTGGCCACCCCCCTGCCGGACATGGCCCTGAACGGGCTGGAGCGGGTAAGCGGCGTGGCGGACCGGGACGAGATCCTTGCCGTCTGCTCCCAACGGGACGGTCTCTCCCAACTCCTCACCATCTGCGGCTCTTCCCCCTTCCTGGTCAACATCCTCTGCCGGGACCCTTCCTACTTCCACCACCTCTTCATCCGCAAGGCGATGGCAATCCGCCGGAGCGAGGCGGAGATGCTGGCGGAACTCCGCTCCCAGGTGCCGAAGGATACCGACTACACCACCCTCTTCCCGCTCCTGCGCCGCTTCAAGTTCATGGAAATCCTCCGGATCGCGGCCCGGGACCTGACCGGCGTCGCCCCCCTGGAAGAGGTGACCGGGGAGCTGTCGTCCCTGGCCGCCGCAGCCCTCCAGGTGGCCCAAGACGTGGCCCGGAAAAAGCTTGTGGCGGAGCATGGTCTTCCCCTCATGGAGACCCCCGACGGCCTCCGGGAGGCGGAGCTCACCATCCTGGGGATGGGGAAGTTCGGCGGCCGGGAACTGAACTTTTCCTCGGACATCGATCTCATCTACTTCTACTCCTCGGACCAGGGGGAGACGGCAGGCATTCCCGACGGCAAGGGAGGAACAACGGGCAGGATCACGCTCCACGCCTTCTTCGTGAAGCTGGGGGAGATGATCAGCAAGGCGGTCTCCCAGGTGACGGCCGACGGCTTCGTCTTCCGGGTCGATCTGGGGCTGAGGCCGGAGGGGAAGAGCGGCGACATGGCCTGCTCGTTCCGCTCGGCAGCCACCTACTACGAGTACTGGGGCCAGTCGTGGGAGCGGGCCGCCATGCTCAAGGCCCGCCCCGTGGCCGGCTCCATCGAGTTGGGAAACCGGATTCTGGCCGCCATCGAGCCCTTCATCTACCGCAAGTACCTCGATTACAACCTGATCGAGGATATGATGGCCATGAAGAAAAAGATCGACGCCTCCCTGGCCCGGCAGCAGGAGGGAGAGCTGAACATCAAGCTGGGGCGCGGCGGCATCCGGGAGATCGAATTCTTCATCCAGGCTCTCCAGCTCGTCTACGCCGGCAAGAACCCGGCCCTGCGGGAACGGAACTCCCTCAAGGCACTGGAAACGCTGAAGGACGGCCGCATCATTGCCGAGGAGGACGCCGCGGCCCTGGCCGACGCCTACCGGTTCCTCCGCACCGTGGAGCACAGGATTCAGGTGGTCCAGGAGCGCCAGACCCACTCCCTTCCCAAGAAGGACGACGAGATGCTGGCCCTGGCCCGGCGCTGCGGCTACCTGCGGAAAGACGGCCTGGCTAAGTTCAGGGAGGTTCTGGAGGGGCACAGGGAACGGGTCTCGGCCATCTACGGCGGGCTCTTCCTCTCCCGGGACGAGAAGCTTAAGGAGGAGGTGCGGCCGGAGACGTATTACTTCTTCGACCGGGGCGCTGACCCGGACTTCATCAAGGACATGCTGGCGGAGCGGCGCTTCGAGAACGTGGACGCCGCCTACGAGAACCTGCTGCTGCTGCGGGACGGCCCTCCCCGGGCCCATCTCACCGAGCGGTCCCGGCGGCTCCTGGAGCAGATATCACCGCTCCTCCTCCAGGAGATCTTCGCCTCTCCCGATCCGGACATGGCCCTCACCAACCTGGAGCGGTTCCTCTGCGCCGTGGGCTCCCGCTCCTCCTTCTACGCCCTCCTGGCCGAGAATCGGGAGATACTGAAGCTTCTGGTCTCCTTCTTCGCCACCTCGGAACTCCTGTCCAAGATCTTCATCGGCCACCCCGAACTTCTGGACAGCCTCGTCTCCCGTTCCTACGCCTCCTTCATCAAGGATCGGGAGGCCATGGAGGGGGAACTGGAAGGGATGCTCGCCGCGGCCGCCGATTACGAGGAACGTCTCGACATCCTGCGGCGGTACCGCAACGAGGAATTCCTCCGGATCGGACTCACCGACATCTACGGCAAGCTAGGGCAGTCGGAACTCACCTATCAACTCACGGGCCTCGCCGAGGTCTGCCTCTCCGCCGCCTGCCGCATGGCCAAGAAGGAGCTGGTCCGCTTCGGCAGACCCATGTACCGGGACGCCGACGGCGACCTGCGCCAGGCCCACTTCGCCGTGGTGGCCATGGGGAAAATGGGGGGGAACGAGCTCAACTACCACTCGGACCTGGACATCATCTACATCTACGATGAGCAGGGGGAGACCGACGGCGAGAAGCAGATCTCCAACCGGGAGTACTTCGCGAAGCTGGGGCAGAAGATCATCTCCATCCTCACCACCCCCACCCGCGAGGGGTATGTCTACAAGATCGACACCAGGCTCCGCCCCTCGGGGAACGCCGGTCCCCTAGTCACCTCCCTGGAGTCGTTCCGGACTTACCACGGGGAGGAAGCCCAGGTCTGGGAGCGCCAGGCCCTCACCAAGGCGCGGGTGGTCTTTGGCGACGAGCGCCTGAGGCGCCAGATCGAGGAGGTGATCCGGGGGGCGGTCTACGGCTTCGGCGCCGACGAAACGGTGCGCCAAGAGATCCACCGGCTGCGGACCCGCATGGAGGTGGAGCTGGCCAGGGAGAAGGAGGGGAGCTACAACATCAAGACCGGCCGGGGGGGAATCGTGGACATCGAGTTCATGGTCCAGTACCTCCAGCTCTGCCACGGGGTGAACCTCCCCGAGGTCCGGAGCACCAACACGCTCCTGGCCCTGAAGGCGATGCGGCTCTGCGGCGTGCTGACCGAGGAGGAGTTCGCGACGCTCCAGGGGGGGTACAAGTTCCTCCGCCGGCTGGAAAACCGGCTCCGCCTCATCCACGACTACTCCATCAATGACCTGGGGGGTCCCCGGGAGTACCTGGACAAGCTGGCCCGCCGCCTCGGCTACGACCCCAAGCTGCGGCATCCCGGGGACCTCCTCATGCGTGAGTACGAGGAGACCACCGAGGCGGTGCGACGGATTTACGAACGGATTCTGGGGGGGGACTCCCCTGGCGGGGCGGCGGCCTGATGCTCGACGCGGTCCTGATGGAGATCTTCGACATCCTCCACGCCGTCTACGGCCCCCGCCACTGGTGGCCCGCCGACACCCCCTTCGAGGTCTGCGTCGGCGCAATCCTGACCCAGAACACCAACTGGGGGAACGTGGAAAAGGCCATCGGGAACCTGAAAAGGGAGGGGCTACTCTCCCCAGAGGCATTGCGGGACGTGCCGGTAGACGCCCTTGCGGAGGCCATCCGGCCGGCCGGGTACTACAACGTGAAGAGCCTCCGGCTCAAGGATTTCGTTGGGTATCTCGGGGAGCGGCACGGCGGAAGCTTGGAACGGATGTTCGCGGGGGATTGGCAAACGTTGCGGGAGGAACTGCTGGGGGTGCGGGGGATCGGCCCGGAGACCGCTGATTCGATCCTTCTCTACGCGGGGGGGAAACCGACCTTCGTGGTGGATGCCTATACGAAGCGTCTCTTCGCGGCCCTGGGGGTTCTGAACGGGTCGGCCGGCTACGATGAGGTGCGAGATCTCTTCATGGCCAACCTGCCGCCCGACGTCCGGCTCTTCAACGAGTACCACGCCCTCATCGTGGAGCACGGCAAGCGCCACTGCCGCAAGCGCCCCCTCTGCCCCGGCTGCGGGCTCCACCTCTTCTGTCGTAGCCACGTCACGGAACGGCCGGCATCATAATCCCGTCAGTCAGTAACGAGCACCTAAGCGCCTGAAGACACCCCTTTTTCAATGCTTGCCCCGGCCATGAGCTCAACGCGGTTGCGTCCCCCCTGCTTGGCCCGGTAGAGGGCCTCGTCGGCCTGCCTGAAGAGCGAATCGATGCTCTCCACCCGGGACGACGGGTACGTGGCCACGCCAAGGCTGATGGTTATCACTAGCCCTGTGAGGCTTCCCTCGAAGACATGTTCCTGGACCTCCAGCCGCAACCGTTCAGCTATGGAGAGAGCCTCGTGGACTGGGGTTTCCGGCAGCAGCAGCACGAACTCTTCCCCCCCGTAGCGGGCCGCGAGGTCGTAGCTCCGAAGCCGCCTTCGGACGATGTCGGCCAGGATGGTGAGGACCCGGTCCCCCTCCTGGTGCCCGTAGGTATCGTTGATCTTCTTGAAGTAGTCGATGTCGAGGATGACGAGGGAGAGGGGCGCACCCTTGCGGGAGGAGCGCTGGAACTCCTTGTCCACCATCTCCATGAGATGGCGGCGGTTGTGGAGATGGGTCAGGGGATCGGTGATGGAGAGGGTACGCAGCATCTCGTTGGAGCGCTTCAACTCGTCCTGAAGCCCCTTCATCTTGAGTTGGACCCGCACCCGGGCCACCAGTTCCCCGGTGTCGAAGGGTTTGGTCACGAAGTCGGAAGCCCCCTGCTCAAGGCCCCTGATCTTCGTGTCCCGGTCTTCACGCCCCGTCAGGATGATGACCGGCAGGTCCTGAAACTCCTCCCGGGCCCGCATCATGGTAAGGAAGCGAAAGCCGTCCATCCGCGGCATCTCCAGGTCGCAGAGGACCAGATCCACCCGGTTGTTGAGGAGTACCTTGAACCCGTCAAGCCCGTCAGCGGCTTCCAGGTAGGTGTCGAAAAGGGATACCCCTTTGAGGGTCCGGAGGATCTCCTCCCGCAGGGTATCCGAATCGTCGATAACCAAGACTGTCTTCTTCATTTCTGCCCTATGCTCCGTAGCGCACGGCTACTCGGTTTCACCTGCTCCGGTTGCTACCGGCGGAACGTCAGGTCCAGGAACTGCTTGAGGATGGCCGCAGTCAGCCCCCAAATCTCGTCCCCTTCGTAGGTGAAAAAATAGACCGGATGGGTACGCCCCTTCCAGTTCCAGTCCTCGACCCGGAAAATTTCGGGTCTGAGGAGATGCGTCAGCGGCACCGTGATGATCCGCTCGATTTCGTCCGGGTTCACCCGCAGAGGGTAGTGGGGAGGGAATATACCCACCACCGGTGTCACCAGGTAGTTGTGGATGGAGTAGAAATCGTCCAGTTCCCCCAGCACGTCCACATCCCCCGGCCTGATGCCAACTTCTTCCCAGGTCTCCCGCAGGGCCGTCTCGCGGGGGCTCCCGTCGTCGGGGTGGTGTACCCCGCCGGGGAAGGAAATCTCTCCCCGGTGATGGTTCAGGTGCTCCGTCCTCTTGGTGAAGAGGATGTGGTACTCTCCCCCCTCCAGAAAGAGAGGGACGAGGACGGCGGCCGGCACTGGCCCCTGCGCCAGCGGCACCCGCTTCCGGCTTGCCAGGGCGGCCCTGATCCGTCCGGGGAGATCACTCTGCTCGCGTGCAACCGACTCTGTCATTTATAACACTTGCCGAATAATGTGCATGGCACGTAGTTACAGTATCGGCTCTTTTGCCCGGCGCTTTAGCTCTTTTATTGTTTCTTTGTAATCTTTGCTTCCGAAAACTGCACTCCCGGCCACAAAGACGTTGGCTCCCGCATGGGCAATCCGGTCGATGTTGTCGATCTTAACGCCGCCGTCCACTTCCAGTTCGGCATCGCATCCCCGCCGGTCGAGCATGGCCCGCAGGGCCTGGATCTTCGGCAGGCAGGCCTCGATGAACGACTGCCCCCCAAAGCCGGGGTTGACGGTCATGAGGAGGACCAGGTCCAGCTCGTCAAGGACATACTCCAGGACCGAAAGGGGAGTGGCCGGGTTAAGGGATACCCCTGCCTTTTTTCCCAGGGACTTGATGAGCTGAATGGTCCGGTGGAGGTGAATCGATGCCTCGGCATGAACGACGATGATGTCGGAGCCGGCCTTGGCGAAATCGGGAATGTAGCGGTCGGGGTTTTCGATCATGAGGTGCACGTCGAGGGGGAGGTCGGTTACCTTGCGGACCGCCTCCACCACCAGGGGACCGATGGTGATGTTGGGCACGAAGTGCCCGTCCATGACGTCCACGTGGATATAGTCGGCCCCGGCGGCTGCCACGGCCCTGACCTCGTCGCCGAGCCGGGAGAAATCGGCGGACAAAATTGATGGCGCTATCTTCTTCATTGCATCCTCCACGCGCTAGAGCTTTCTGAGCCGGGCGGCGAAAAAACCATCCATGCCGTGCCGGTGGGGCCAGCTCCGGAAATGCCCCCGACCGGTGAATTGTCCGGAAAAATCGGGGAAAATGGCATTCAAATCTTCTAACACAAAATCTTCGTGCCGGGAAAGGAAATCATCCACGACGTCTTCGTCCTCCGCCACCATGGTCGAGCAGGTGGAGTAGAGGAGGACCCCGCCTGACCGGAGCCTCGGGGCGACGGCAGCGAGGATGTTCCGCTGGGTGGCGGCGAGACGGGCCAGATCGTCGGGGGTCTTCCACCACTTTCCCTCAGGATTGCGGCGGATGACACCGAATCCCGAACAGGGGGCATCGAGGAGGATCCGGTCAAAGGGAGGTTCGTCGGCACCGATGCCGGGCTTCGTTGCGTCGCCGGCCATGGTGCGGATGATGCCGATGCCGAGCCGGACCGCGGCCTCGGCTACGAGACGGAGCTTCTTGGCCGAGATGTCGCAGGCGAGGACCTCTCCCCGGTTTTCCATGAGCTGGGCCAGGTACGTGGCCTTGCCTCCAGGGGCGGCACAGACGTCGAGAATCCGCTCGCCGGGTTGGGGATCGAGAAAAAACGCCGCCAGCTGCGACGACTCATCCTGCACCGCAAAGAGCCCCTCGGCAAAGCCGGGAAGGGTGGTGACTGCCGTACGGGAGAGGATGCGCACCCCGTGGGGCGCCCAGACGGTGGGCTCAGCCGTGACCCCGGCGGCGGCAAGCTCCTCCACGAAGGCCTCGCGGGTGGTCTTCAGCGTATTGACCCGGATGGAGAGGGGGGCCTGCTCGGCCATGGCGACCGCAAGGGCCTCCGCTTCCGGGATGCCGAGCTGCTCGATCCATTGCTCCACGAGCCAGCGGGGATGGGAGTGGCGCACCGCGATGTAGGCAGCGGGGTCAGCCCCGCAATCGGGCCAGGGGAGGGAGTCCCGCTCCCGGTCGGCCCGGCGCAGCACCGCGTTCACGAACCCCGCGGCCCGGGGCGCCACGGCCTTGGCCAGGTTCACCGATTCGTTCACGGCGGCCGAGGCGGGGATCCGGTCCAGAAAGAAGAGCTGATAGAGCCCGAGCCGAAGGATGACCAGGATCGCCCGCTCCAGCTTGCCGCTGCGGCTGGCGGCAAAGGCGTCCACCAGGAAGTCGAGTGTTCCCTGGCGGCGGAGCACCCCGTAGACCAGCTCAGTCAGAAGCCCCCGGTCGGGCCCCGTAAGGGTCCCCAGGGAAAGCTCCCGGTCCAGGAGCTGCTCGGCAAAGGCGCGGTCCCGTTCGACCCGCAGAAGGATATCGAGCGCCGTTCGGCGCGGATTGCTTCTCGTCACGGATAATTCCTTTATCGTTGTAGTGGTTCTGAGTATAGTAATTCCCGCCCGAAACCTCAAGAAACAGCTCCGGTCTGCTCCTTGACTTGACCGGACGGTGAGCTACCCTTAACGTGTGCCGGCCGACCCGCCGCGGGTTTTGTGTATCTTGTCATGGAGAGGTGATGTGATCGACGAACTGGCCTTAGCACTGGGAATAACGGCCCTCATTGCCCTCTCGCTCTTTTCCGCGGGGCACGCCCTGATCATGAAGCGCGATCCCCGCTCCTCCCTAGGGTGGATCGTCACCTGCCTCACCATCCCCCTGTTCGGCCCCCTCTTCTACTGGGGGATGGGGGTCAACCGGATCTTCCGTCGCGCCCGTACATGGCTCGAAAGCGGCCGGCGCCTGGCCGACCCCGAGTTCTTCACATCGACCCTCGACCAGAACACCGCCACGGCCCTCCCCCCCGGCGCCGAGTACCTGAGCGAGCTCCGCCGCCTGGCCGACCGGGTGGTGAGCACTCCCCTCGTGACGGGAAACCGGTTCATCCCCCTGGTAAACGGCGAAGGTGCCTATCCTGTCATGCTCGAAGCCATCGCCGGAGCCCGCCGGTCGATCCACCTCTCCACCTACATCTTCGACTCGGACGCCGCGGGTCGCCGCTTCATCGATGCCCTGGCCGACGCCGCGAGGCGGGGAGTCGACGTGCGGGTCATCATCGACGGCCTCGGCGAAAAATATTCCTTCCCCCGTGCCCGAACCCTCATGGAGAGGACCGGCATCCGGGTCGCCCGCTTCCTGCCGCTGAGGCAGGGGTTCTACATGAATCTGCGCAACCACAGGAAAATGCTGATTATCGACGGGGAACGGGCGTTCACGGGGGGAATGAACATCGGTGACCGCCACATGGTGGAGCGGCCGCTCCCGACGGTGGTGAAGGACCTGCACTTTACCGTCGCAGGGCCGGTGGTGGGCGAGCTTCAACAGATCTTTCTGGAGGACTGGTACTTCGTTTCCGGAGAGCTCCTGGACAGCCGACGCCACTTTCCCCCCCTCCCCGCGGCGGGGCACGCCATATCCCGGGCCATCGGCGACGGCCCCGACAAGGAGTTCCGCAAGCTCTTTCTGATCCTTATGGGGGCACTCTCCTGCGCCACCCGGCAGGTGCAGATCATGACCCCCTATTTCATTCCCGACCGGGCACTGGTGGCAGCCCTTGTCACCACTGCCCTGCGGGGCGTGGAAGTGACTCTCATCCTCCCCGAGAAGAACAATCTCCCCTTTGTCCACTGGGCCTCCCGGGCCTACCTCTGGGAGCTCCTCCAGCAGGGGATCCGGGTCTTCTACCAACCTCCCCCCTTCGTCCACACCAAGCTCTTCATTGTGGACGGCCTCTGGAGCCTCATCGGCTCCGCCAATCTCGATCCCCGCAGCCTCCGCCTCAACTTCGAGCTGAACCTGGAGATCTACGACCGGGAATTCGCCGGAACCCTGACAAAGCATGTTGCCGGCGTGCTGGCCCGCTCCCGCGAAGTAAGCCTCGAGCAGATGGACAGCCGCCCCCTGCCGGAGAGGCTGCGGGACGGGGTTGCCAAGCTCTTTTCCCCCTACCTGTAGAGCTTCTGTAGCCCCATGAAAAGACCCGCTTGCGCGGGCCTCGTTCACTTGCGGTATTTCTCGATGGCGACCAGCGCCCGGTCGAGGGCGTCGCGGCAATGGGCCTCGATGGTCCACGCGGCATCGGGAGCGTAATGCTCCATGAGAGAGAAAAAGAGGCCGAAGTCGATGGCCGCCTCCCCCAGGGGGAGGTGGTCGTCCCGCTTGCCGAAATTGTCGTGGATATGGGCCTCGGCCACGAAGGAACCCAGTTCAGCGAACCACTTCTCCATCCCCACGGTGTGGAACAGGTTCCAGTGACCCACGTCGAAGCAGTGCCGCAAACGGGGATGATCGATGGCCTCAAAAAGCGCCTTCAGGGTCGACGGCTCCTCCTCGAAGATATTCTCCACCGCGATGGTGGTGCCGAGGGCCTCGGTCCGCTCCAGCACCCGCAGCCAGGCGACGATGCTGTGGCCAAGCCACTTGTCCTGGCTCTCGCCGTAGCGCCACTTGTCATAGCCGGGATGAAAGACGATGACGTCGGGTTTGAGGATCTGCGCCGCATCCAGCACCTGCCCGAAGCGGTGCATAGTCGCCTCGCGGATGAGGCGCTCCACCGACCCCGGGTTCAGGTCAATGAAAGCCGCATGAAAGGTGCAACGGAGCCCCGCCTCGGCCAGCCGCCCGGCGATTGCGCCCACTTCCTCGGGGACGAGGGAATCAAGGGTATCGCCGGAGAAGAATATCTCAGGGCTGATGCGTCGGGAGATGATGGTCGGCAGGTTCGCCGCCAGCATCGGATAGGGGACGTGGGCATAGACGTGATTATGCATGATCAGGGTGCTCTTTTCGGTGTTTTTTGATGATCGTATCGGCGCATGATTCGCAGGCGACCAGTTGCTCCAGCTTTGCAATGGCCACCGGCTCGCCGAGGACGATGAGGGTGTCGAGTGCCTCTATCTTAGTGTGGGGATTCGGGTTGAAAACCATTTTACCCGAGGCCTTTTTGATCCCCACGATGATGACGCCGGTCTCCTTGCGAAATCCGGAAGTGACCAGATTTTCGCCGATAAAGGCCGATTTATCCGGGATTTGAATCTCCTCCATCTGGAGATCCAGGTGCTCCCGGCCCGTGGCGATCTCGATAAAATCAACCACGTTGGGGCGAAGGATCGCCTGGGCCATCCGGCTCCCGCCGATGAGGTACGGTGACACCACCTTGTTGGCCCCGGCGCGCTTGAGCTTGATATCGGACCCCTCCTCGCCGGAACGGGCCAGGATGAACAGGTCGGGGTTGAGTCCTCGGGCCGTGAGCGTTATGTAGACATTCTCCGTATCGGAGGTAACCACCGAAATCAGCCCCTTGGCCCGCTTGATCCCTGCCCGCAGCAGTGTCTCGTCCTCGGTGGCGTCGCCCCGGATGTGGAGATACTCCTCCTGGTGCAGCTTCTCATGCACCTCCGGATGCTTCTCGATGACCAGAAACGGAAGCGGCTTGGCAGCGAACTCCCGGCAGATGAGGGCGCCAATCCGGCCGAAACCGCAGATGATGTAGTGGTCATGCAGGGCCTCGATCTTTCGTTCCACCTTCTTCCTCCCGATAATCCGCTGTATCTGCCCCTCGAACATGATCTGGGCGAGACTGCCGACGATGTAGCCGAGAACGCTCACCCCGAAAATAATCAGCCCGATGGTGAATATCTTCCCCGCACTGCTCAGGTCGTGGACCTCCTTGAAGCCCACGGTGCCGAGGGTGATGACCGTCATGTACAGAGCGTCGAGGAACTGCCACCCCTCAATGGCCATGAAGCCGACCGTCCCGACAGAAACGAGCAGCAGCAGAATAGCTATGGAAATTTTAAAATGGCGTACTGGGTCCATGGTCTCTCTTCCGGACCCAAGATACTATCGGACCTGCCTCCTTGGCAAGAGCGTAACCGGGCCATGAACTGCTCTTTTTCTTTTTTTTAAGCCCCGCTAACTCCTGCTTGACAATCTTTGTATACTGTATACAATAAGCAACCATCCTCCACCGGAGTGATCCAATGAAAAAACCGCTGGAAAAACACCTGACCCTCAGGGAGAAGATACTCGAAACCATCCGCGACGCCATCATGACCGGCGCCCTCAAGCCGGGGGAAAAGGTTGCCGAGCCCGATCTTGCCGAGCGTTTCGGCATCAGCCGCACGCCGATCCGCGAGGCGTTCCGCCAGTTGGAATCGGAAGGATACCTGACCGTTATCCCCCGCAAGGGTGCCGTGGTAACCTCCTTCTCCCCCCGGGATGTGGAGGAGTTCTACGCCATCAAGAGCATCCTCGAAGGGTACGCGGCCCGTCGTGCCTGCGAAAAACTCTCCACAAAAGATATCGAAAGACTCCGCAGCATCAACGACCGTCTCCGGAACATGGCCAACGATGGCGACGTAAAACACTTCTTTCGAATCCACAACGACTTCCACGACCTGTTCCTCAAGGCAGCCGACAACGAAAAGCTCTACGAACTGATCACGAACCTCGTTCGCAAGTTCCAGCGCCTACGCTACGCGTCCCTGAGCCTACCCGGACGGATGAAAATATCGGTGCAGGAGCACGACAAAATCATCGAGGCCTTCCTCAAGCGGGACCCCGATAAGGCCGAAGTCCTCGTCCGGAAAAACGCCGAGTACGGCGGCAAGGTTCTCATGCAGAACGACGGAGCGCCCCCCCTCAAACCGGCTGAGCGTGCAGCTGCCCTCCATCTCGACCTCTAACTCCTCCTTTTCCCTGTCACGGGGCGGCCTTGACAGGCCGGCACCGATCTGGTACTGAGGTTTCTTGTTCCACAACCTCCCACCTCCCCAGACAGAGGATGCCCCTGTGACGCTCTTTGCGCGTATCCCCAAAGTTGACAAAATTCTCGAATGGGATGGGACAAAGGTCCTTCTCGGGGTTCACCCCCGCCCGACCGTCCTCAACGCTGTCAGGTCTGTTCTTGACGCCTTCCGCACCGCCGCCCGCAACGGCTCTCTCAGGGAAGAGGAACTGCTCGAAGCTGCGGTGACGTCGAGAATCGAGCGGGAAGTTGCCCGCTCAACAGCCTTCAGCCTGCGGCGCGTGGTCAACGGGACTGGTGTCGTGATCCATACGAACCTGGGGCGTTCTCCCCTGTCGAAGCGGGTAAAACCCATCCTCGACGAGATCGCCTTCGGGTATTCCAATCTCGAATTCGATCTGGACAGGGGCGAGCGGGGAAGCCGCTACAGCCATGTTGAGCGGCTTATCTGCGAACTGACCGGCGCCGAGGCGGCCCTGGTAGTGAACAACAACGCCGCCGCCGTGCTTCTTGCCCTGTCGGCCCTGGCTGCCGGGAAGGAGGTCATCGTTTCCCGGGGTGAACTGGTGGAGATCGGGGGATCCTTCCGCATCCCCGATGTCATGGGGCAGGGGGGCGCCATACTCCGGGAGGTGGGGACCACCAACCGGACCCATCCCCGCGACTACCGCCAGGCCGTCACGCCGGAGACGGCGCTTCTCCTCAAGGTCCATTCCAGCAATTTCGCCGTGGTCGGCTTTACCGCCGAGGTGTCCGCCGCCGAGCTTGTCGCCATCGGCAAAGAGCATTCCGTGCCGGTCATGGCCGACATCGGGAGCGGCTGCCTCCTGGATCTTTCTCCTTTCGGTATCCGGGGCGAGCCCACGGTTCAGGAATTCGTCAAGGCGGGAGTCGACGTCATCACGTTCAGCGGCGACAAGCTCCTCGGCGGCCCCCAGGCCGGGATCATCGTCGGCCGCAGGGAATTCATCGCCCCCCTCACGAAGCATCCCCTCCTGCGGGCACTGCGGATCGACAAGCTGACCCTGGCTGCATTGGAAGGAACGCTCCGCCTCTTCCGGGACGAACGGCAGGCCCTGGCCGAGATCCCGACCCTTCGGATGCTCACTGCGTCGGCCGCGGAACTGGCAACCCGTGCCCGGAGCTTTGCGCGACGCATCCGTCGGGCATCCCCGCCGGACATCCGGCTCACCCTCACCAGCGGCATCTCCCAGGTAGGGGGAGGAGCCTATCCCCTCCTCGAACTGCCAACGACCCTCATGGCCGTGGAGGCCGACGGCATCTCTCCCCAGGAGATGGAAATCAGGCTCAGGGGGATGGAGATTCCGGTCACCGGCCGCATTCACAGGGGACGGTTCCTCCTCGATGTCCGCACCCTCCAGGATGACGATATCCCGTTCATAGCCGCAGCCCTCAGCAGTCTTGCCGGCTAGGAACTCCTGCCGTTGTGGCGTGACTTTTGTCTGGTCTTTTGCCTATCCTTTTGTATAATCGGGTAATTCCGGCCGGCTGCTCCCGCAGCGCACCGGCCCGTCATGAGGTCGACACATGGCAGTTTTCGCCCTGATTCCGGCGGCAGGCATGGGCAAGCGGATGGGTGCCTCCATCAACAAGCAGTATCTGCTCCTGGACGGGATGCCGATCCTTGCCCGCACCCTGGAAGTCTTCGAGCGCTCCCCCCTGCTGGACGGCATCTTCGTTGTGATTCCAGCGGACGAGATCCCTTTCTGCCGCGAGCAGGTGGTGGAGCGGCACGGCTTTTCGAAGGTGCGGAGCATCGTTGCCGGCGGGGCCGAGCGCCAGCAGTCGGTCCTGAACGGCCTGCGGGACATGGAGGGAACGGTGGGGGAGGACGACGTGGTTCTCATCCACGACGGGGTCCGCCCTTTTGTCACGGAAGAGATCCTCGACCGGGCGGTTGCCGTGGCCCGTGAGCACGACGGGGCCCTGGTGGCGGTGCCGGCCAAGGACACGGTCAAGATGGTGGAGAACGGCATCATCACCGCCACGCCGCCACGGGAGACCCTCTGGCTCGCTCAGACCCCCCAGGCCTTTCGCTACGGAGTCATCCGCGCAGCCCACGAGGTGGCCGACGCCGAGCGGTTCCTCGGCACCGACGACGCCATGCTCGTGGAGCGGCTGGGGCGACAGGTCCGGATCGTTCTGGGGGACTACCGCAACGTTAAGATTACGACGCCGGAGGATATGGTTCTGGCAGAAGCGTTCATCAAGGAGAAGCTGCAATGAGAATCGGGCACGGCTACGACGTCCATTGTCTCGTGGAGGGGCGAAAACTGATCCTCGGAGGGGTTGATGTTCCCTACGAGCGGGGGCTCCTGGGACACTCGGACGCCGACGTCCTCCTCCATGCCATCGCCGACGCCATCCTCGGGGCGCTGGCCCTAGGGGACATCGGGAAGCACTTTCCCGATACCGACCCCCAGTTCAAGGGGGCCGACAGCCGCAAGCTCCTGCGCCACGTCATGGCCCTGGCCGGCCAGAAGGGATATGTCCTCGGGAATGTGGATGCCACCATGGTGGCCCAGCGCCCCAAGCTGGCCCCCTTCATCCCGGAGATGCGAGCGAATCTCGCCGAAGACCTCACCGCTGAGATCGATCGGATCAACGTCAAGGCCACTACCACTGAGCAACTTGGCTTTGCCGGCCGAGGCGAGGGGATAGCCGCTTATGCGGTGGTCCTCATGGAGCGCACGTAGCGCCCCCCTGAAATCACGTCCAAAGGATTGAGTTCATGTCAACCGAAACGACCCACGCCGCCAACTTCCTCCGCACCATCGTTCAGGAGGACCTGAAGAGCGGCAAACGCGAAACCATCGTTACCCGCTTCCCCCCGGAACCCAACGGCTATCTCCACATCGGCCACGCCAAGTCCATCTGCCTGAACTTCGGCCTGGCAAAGGAGTTCGGCGGCCGCTGTCACCTCCGCTTCGACGACACGAACCCGGTAAAGGAAGAAACCGAGTATGTGGAATCCATCAAGGAGAGCGTGCAGTGGCTTGGCTTTTCGTGGGGGACGCATCTCTACTACGCCTCCGAGTACTTCGAGCAGCTCTACCAGTGGGCCGAGCACCTGATCCAGCAGGGAAAGGCCTACGTGGACGACCTGACGGCCGACGAGATCCGCGCCCACCGCGGCACCTTGACCGAGCCGGGGAAGGAGAGCCCCTGGCGCAACCGCTCCGCGGAGGAGAACCTGGATCTTTTCCGCCGGATGCGGGCCGGGGAGTTTCCCGACGGCGCCAAGGTGCTCCGGGCGAAGATAGACATGGCCTCCCCCAACATGAACTTTCGTGATCCGGTCATGTACCGGATCATCCACGCCTCCCACCCCCACGTGGGTGACGCCTGGCGCATCTATCCCATGTACGACTACGCCCACGGCCAGTCCGACGCCATCGAGGGGATCACCCACTCCATCTGCACCCTGGAGTTCGAGGACCACAAGCCCCTCTACGAGTGGTTCCTGGACAACCTGCCGGTCCCCAACCGCCCCCGCCAGTACGAGTTTGCGCGCCTGAACCTCACCTATGCGGTCATGAGCAAGCGCAAGCTCCTGCAGTTGGTGAAGGACGGCGACGTCTCCGGCTGGGACGACCCGCGCATGCCTACCATCATGGGGATTCGACGGCGGGGGTACACCCCTGAGGCGGTCCGGAACTTCTGCGAGACCATCGGGGTGGGGCGGAGCGACAGCTGGATCGACATGAGCATCCTGGAGGAGAGCGTCCGTCAGGACCTGAACGAGCGGGCTCCCCGGGTCATGGCGGTATTGAGGCCCCTGCGGCTCGTCATCGAGAACTACCCGGAAGGGGAGGCGGAGGAGCTCACCATCCCGTACCATCCCCAGAAACCTGAGCTGGGGAGCCGGCAGGTCCCCTTCTGCGAAGAGCTGTTCATCGAGCGGGATGATTTTGCCGAGATCCCCCCCAAGGGATTCAAGCGCCTCTCCCCCGGGGAGGAGATACGCCTCAGGGGCGCCTACATCGTGAAGTGCACCGGCGTGGAAAAGGATGCCGAGGGCACCGTCACCGCGGTCCGCTGCACCTACGACCCGGAGACCCGCAGCGGTCTTCCGGGCTCCGAGCGGAAGGTGAAGGGGGTCATCCACTGGGTCTCGGCCCGCCATGCCGTGGCGGCGGAGGTGCGCCTCTACGACCGGCTCTTCACCGACCCCAACCCCTCGGGCGACGACTGGAAGGAGCAGCTGAACCCGGCGTCGGTGGAGGTTGTGCGCGGCTGCCGTCTGGAGCCCTCTCTGGCGGCGTCCCAGGCCGAGGACCGCTTCCAGTTCGAGCGGCAGGGGTACTTCTGCGCCGATCTGAGGGATTCCCGCCCCGGGGCGCCGGTCTTCAACCGGACGGTGACCCTGCGGGATTCGTGGACCAAGAAATAACGAGATGAAAGGGTAGTACATGTCTTTGCGCGTCTACAACACGCTTTCCGGAACCAAGGAAGAATTCACTCCCCTCGTGCCGGGGAAGGTCTCCATGTACGTCTGCGGCGTCACGGTCTACGACCACTGCCACATCGGCCACGCCCGCGCCAACGTGGTCTTCGACATGATCTACCGGTACCTGCGCCACGCGGGATATGACGTTACCTACGTCCGCAATTACACCGACGTGGACGACAAGATCATCAACCGGGCCAACCAGGAAGGTGTTCCCTACAACGTCATCTCAGAGCGCTTCATCGCCGAGTTCGACCGGGACATGGCGGCCCTGGGGCTCGATCTCCCCACCCACCAGCCCAAGGCTACGGAGCATATCGCCGAGATGATCGACGTCATCAACCGCCTCATCGACAAGGGGTATGCCTACGCGGCGGACGGCGACGTTTACTTCTGCGTGGAAAAGTTCGATCCCTACCTGAAGCTCTCCAAGCGCAACCTGGACGAGATGCAGGCCGGGGCCCGGATCGAGGTGGGGGAGAAGAAGCGCCACCCCATGGATTTCGCCCTCTGGAAGGGCTCCAAGCCGGGTGAGCCCTTCTGGGAGTCCCCCTGGGGCCAGGGGCGGCCGGGATGGCACATCGAGTGCTCGGCCATGAGCATGAAGTACCTGGGGGAGACCTTCGACATCCATGGCGGCGGCAAGGACCTGGTCTTTCCCCACCATGAGAACGAGATCGCCCAGTCCGAGGCGGCCAACGGCAAGCCCTTTGCCCACTACTGGATCCACAACGGTTTCGTGAACATCAACTCCGAGAAGATGAGCAAGTCCCTGGGGAACTTCTTCACCATCAAGGAGGTGCTGGAGAAGTACGACGCCGAAGTGCTCCGGTTCTTCCTCCTCTCGGCCCACTACCGTTCCCCCATCGACTTCTCGGACCAAAACCTTCGTGAGGCCGAGGCGGGGTTGGAGCGGATCTACGGGACCCTTGCGGGAATCGATGAGAATCTGACAAAAGGAGCGGAGGGTACGACGGAAGAGACTGACAGGGAGTTGGCCGAAAAGGCTGCCACCTTTCCCGAGCGTTTCCGCGAAGCCATGGATGATGACTTCAACACGGCCCAGGCCCTGGGCTTTGTTTTCGATCTGGTGAGGTCGGCAAACAGGGTGCTGGGGGAAGGAACGGGAGGGAGCAATCGCGACCTCCTGGCAGAGGCGCGGGATCGAATCCGGGAGGTGGGGGCGGTGCTCGGCATCTTCACCTCCGAGCCCCGTGCGTTCGCGGAGCGGCTCAAAAAGCGCAAGGCTGCGGAGCTTCCCATCACCGCCGAGGAGATCGAACGGCTGATCGCGGAACGGATTGCGGCCCGCGCAAGCCGGGACTTCAAACGCGCCGACGAAATCCGTGACGATCTCGCCGCAAAGGGGATCATGCTGCTCGACTCCCCCCAGGGGACAACCTGGAAGGTAAAATAACGAAACATTGCCATGGGGCCCATCCCCTGTGACCCTTTGGCACGACCTGCTAAGAAAAAAGGGCCGCTTCTTGCGGCCCTTTTTTCTTAGGCGGCCTTCTGGTGGTGGGGCTGCTCCGTCTTTTGCAATTGGACGGCAAAAATCTCCATGGCCTCGCGCATGATATCGGAGACACTCTTCTGGGTTGCATCCATTATCTGCTGGAGCCGATCACGCTCCTCGTCGCTGATTCTCATGGATATGACGTTGTACCGCGGATTCTCTCTCATTCTGCCCATGGTTTGTTATCCTCCGTGTATAGTGTGCTCGGTTACGTTCAATCGTATGAGACAACACTATTGCCATTTGCATGCCAAAACATGAGAATCGACAACCCCATCGCAACAGACTAAAATTATTGCATTTTTAAAACATTGATTTAAATTAATAAAATATTCTGTATACACAATTGTGTCATTGGTGGCACACAACTGGCCAAAAGTGCACACTTTGTTTACGCCGCGCCATCAATGAGTTAGCGAACATCCCGCTCCCTGAGGCGGTACTTATCGAGAAGCCGATAAAAAGTCCGCCGGGGGATGTTCGCCAGTTTCGCCGCCCGCGAAATATTGCCGTTGGCCTCCGTCAGGTAACGTTGGATAAGCTTCTTCTCCAGCTTCCCCATATGCTGCTCCCGCTCGGATCTAAACGATGCCGCGTGGATGTCGAGCCCCGTGGCGAACCCCTCCTCAAGCCCCTCAGAAAGGGCCAGGGGAAAGTTCTCGACCCGGATCACGCCGTCATGGGTGAGAACAGCGGCCCGCTCAATGACGTTCTGCATCTCACGGATATTGCCGGGCCACGGATACTTCGTGAGTGCCTTGACGGCACGGTCCTCGATGCCGACCATCCGCTTGTTGAGCTTGGTGCTTGCCTTGTCCATGAAGTGGTGGACCAGGATGGGAATCGACTCGACGCGGCTTCTCAGGGGGGGCATGGTAATGGTGAAGACGTTGAGCCGATAGTAGAGATCCTCCCGGAACCACCCCTCCCTGACCCCCTGCTCCAGGTTCTTGTTGGTGGCGGCAATGAGGCGCACATCAACCTTTTTTGCTGCTGTTCCCCCCACGGGGCGCACCTCTCCCATATCGAGAACCCGCAAGAGCTCTGCCTGGAGCTTGGGGGTTATGTCGCCGATCTCGTCGAGGAATATCGTCCCCCCGTCGGCAGCCTCGAAGAGCCCTTTCTTGTCGGCTATGGCACCGGTGAAGGCTCCCCGCTTGTGGCCGAAGAGTTCGCTCTCCAGGAGGGAGTCGGTGATGGTGGTGCAGTTGACGGTGACCAGTGGTTTGTCGTTGCGCTTGCTGTAGCGGTGGATCGCCCGGGCGGTGAGCTCCTTGCCGGTCCCCGACTCCCCCCGGATGAGAACCGTTGTAGGGGTGGGTCCCACCTGCTTGATGAGGCCGAGCACATCCAGGGTCTTGCGGTCGTTGCCCACGATGAACTCGTCACCGTACTCCCGTTCCAGCTCCCGCCGCGCCAGCTCGTACTTCTGGATGAGACGCCCCCGGTCCTCCTCCAGCTGCTGGAGGTTGTAGGGGAGGCACATCTCGATCTCCGCGAGCCCCTGAAAGACTGCCACGGCGTACTCGCGACAGGTGCGGTAACCGCAGGCCCGGCAGTTGAGCTCGTCCTTCACCGTGAACTTGTTGGTGGAGTTGAGGATCTTGCGGACGTCGTTTGCCTTGGGAGCCTCCAGTTTCGCGTACTTGCTGGCGAAGCTGCGGCCAAAGGAGACCCTCCCCGCCTCAAGGAGGGAATTGGGGACCGTCCGGCAGGGGACCTCCTGCTTGAAGTGGGCAATGACCCGGTTGCGGCGGTAAAACTCCGTAAGCGCCCGGTTTCTGCCGGGGCCGCCGATGCAACCGTCGTAGCAGAAGCGGAGGTCGGCGATCCGGGGGGAGATGCGGCCGGCGGCCAGGTCATTGATGATCCCCATGACGTTCACCTCGCCGCAGGCGGCGACGATCTCGGTGTCAAGGGGATCAAAGGGGATGCCGAAGGCCCGGAACGTCCCATCGGCAATGGGGAAAAGCCGGCCGGCTCCCGGCCTCATTCCGTCGAGGGGCTCGTCGGCAAGGGCCGGCAGGGCTATCTGGCGGCTCCGGAAGATACCCTCCAGTTCCCGGTAGGTCAGAACGATGTCGACGGCGCCGCGGGTCTCCTGGGTCTGCGTTTCCAGTTTGTTGGCAACGCAGGAGCTTATGTAGACGACCCTCACATGCTGCCCCAGGGTGCCCTTGAGATACCGCCCCATGGCCACCATGGGGGATACTACCGGCACAAGGTTCCCCACGAGCTTCGGGTAGTGGCGCTCGATGAGATCGACGATGGCAGGGCAGTGGGACGAAATACGGGGGTGCCCCTTTTCCGACGTGATCCGGGCATAATCGTCGGCAATCAGTTCGGCCCCATAGGATCCCTCGTGGACCTCGGCGAAGCCGATCTTCCTGAGGCCCGCCACCAACTGGCCGGGGGTAACATTATGGAAAAAGGCGGGAAAGGAGGACCCGAGCACGGCAATAACCTCCTCCCCCGAGGAGAGGAGCTTTTCGGTCACCCCCACCTTGTCGGCCACCATCTTTGCCTGCTGGGGGCAGTTGCTGAGACAGTTGCCGCAGCCGATGCACCGGTCGACGATGATCTCGGTGTAGCTCTTGGCCACCTTGATCGCCTTGACCGGGCAACTCCGGACACAGCAGTAGCATTTACGGCACTTCTCTTTTACGGTAATGATCGGTTCCATGGTTCTCCCAGCTCAGAACGTTATGCCTTACACTCTGTTGGTCGCCTGATCCACCGCTCAATCATATATCAGGCCCGCCTCCCTGTGCAACCAATGACACACCCGAAGCACACTGTGCCACACTTGACACACCAGCAGGCAAAAAAACACCCTAGCGACTAGGAGGGAAAGTCAACTAGGGCATAATGAGGGCCTTGCGACCCTCGCAATTCTTTCATCTATAGTATACCGTGCCGCTGCCACCCCTGCAACAAAAAATATTTCTAACTAATTAATATACAAAGTTTTTTCATCCTTTTACCCACCAGAGCCTCCCCTTGCGTCCAATTGCTCCCCTCTGCCGTTTATGGTATAACCTCTTCAGATTCAGCCGATTTTCCGACAATTCCACCAAAGGAGCTCTCCATGGACCTCACCCTTGATGAACACCGCCTCGTATCTGAATTTCGCCGTCTGAATCCTGCCGGAAAGCAGGAGATTCTCGACTTCGCCTCTCTCCTGCTCAAGCGCCAGGACGAGGGAGCGACGGCCGGCGAGCCCTCTGCCACCCGGAACAGCTGCACTCTCGACCGCAAGGAGGAGCGTCCCGAAACGACCAAGGAGCCGCTCTTCACGGAGTAACCCCACGCCATGCGCCTCACACGCCTTTTTTCCCAGAGCCTCGGCATCCTCTTTTTCGTTCTCATCACGGCGCTTTCCGTCAACGCCGAAACCAAAGCCCCTACCCTGCAAAAGCCTCCCACGGGGGAACGGTGGTTCGGCATCTTTCTCGGAAACGAGCGGACCGGTTTCGCTCACCAGAACATCACCGCAAAGGACGGCGGGTACGAGATCACGGCCGAGGGGAGCGTGAAGATGGTCGTCATGGGGTTCTCCCGCGAGGCATCTTCCCGGGAACGCTATGTCGTGGGGCCCGACCTCTCTCTCAGGTCATTCGCGGTGGAACAGGTCATTGACGGGACCCTCATGGGGGTTACCGGGGAGGCGACACCCAAGGGAGTCAAGGTGGTTGTGAATGCGGGAGGCGAAAGGAAGGAGAAGCTCCTGGCGGCGAAAGGTCCCGTATTCCCGCCGCCGGTCCTCAACATCCTTCCCCTCGTAAAGGGAACCGCCAAGGGGAAGCGCCTCCAGGTCCAGATGCTCGATGTGGAGGCGGTGAAAGTGAAGAAGGTGACCGTGACGGTCATGGGATTCGAGCCCCTCCCGGACGGGGCCCGCGCCCTCCACCTCCGCAACGACCTTTTCCCCCTCGTTGACAACGACATCTGGGTGGACGCCGCGGGGAACACGATACGGGAGTCGGTGCGGGACGGCCTCGTGGAAACGGTGGCCGAGGATGAGGGGCGCACCCGGCAGTTCATCGCCTCCGCGGCCCTCTCCCGTCGGGACCTTATTTTCGACTTCAGCCTCGTGCGGGTCGATCCCCCCCTTGCCAACGCGGCCAGCCTGACTCGGCTCGTGATGGAGCTTGACGGGATTCCCTCCTCCATGCCCATCATCCAGGGAGGGGGGCAAACCGCCCGCCGGACCGATGCCGGAACGGTGGTGTTCACGGTGGAGCCGGCAAAGACCGCCGCCTCGCCCCTTGCCGAGCCGGAGCGAACGCGCTACACGGAGCCCACGGACCGGCTCCCGGCGGATAATCCCGACATCATTGCCCACGCAAGGGAAGTGGTTGGCCAGGAGACGATCCCCCGGAAGCAGGTGGAAAAGCTCGTCCAGTGGGTGGCAGCCACCGTGGAGGACGCTGTCACCGACGCCCCCTCACCCCTCGACACCCTCAAATCACGGAAGGGGAACTGCCAGTCCCACGCTCGGCTCTATACATCCCTCGCCCGTGCCGCGGGGATTCCGACCCGGTTCGTCTCGGGTCTCGCCTATCTGGAAGGGAAGGGATTTCTCTACCACAGCTGGGCCGAAAGCTACGTGGATGGGGGGTGGCTGCAGGTGGACCCCACCTTCGGACAGGTTCCCGTCGATGCCACCCACGTGAAGCTGGTGGAGGGTGAGGGCCCCGATGACCTGGCGGCCATCGCCGGGGTGGTGGGGAAGATCAAAGCGCGGGTGATTGAGACGAAGTGACAAGAAGAAAGTAGCCAGGAGTCAGAATACAGAATGAGCTATTGAACCTAATGGACGAGCCGCTTTTCTCCTGAATTCTGACTCCTGAATTCTGAATTTTAAGGAGCTGTTACCGAAACTCCGCCTCATACCGCCCGACAATGCCGGCAATCTCCCGCTTGACCGCCGCCTTCACCGGTCCCACGGCCACCAGATTGAGCCGTGCCGGCGAGAAGAGCTCCCGGGCCGTGGCCATGACCGCCGCGGCATCCACGGCGCCAGCCTCGGCCTGGTCCTCCTCGATGCTCCGCACCATCCCCATGAGCTCACCCCATCCGTAGCGCACCTGCATGTCGAAGGTGGCATCCCTGCTGTAATCCAGGTCGAAGAAATAACCCTGCCGAACCCGGCCCAGTTCCTCGTCCCCCACCGGCTCCGATGCCAGGCGCAGGGTCTCGCGCAGCACTTCCGTCACTGCCACGGCCAGGTTCTCCGGAGCCGTAGAGAGCTCCACAGCGAAGCAGCCGGTATCGTCGTAGGCCGCAAGCTGGGCGTCCACCGAATAGACGATGCCGAGCCGCTCCCGCAGGTTCAGGTGGAGCCGGGAGCACCCCCCACCGGTGAGGATGCGCCGGATGAGCCGGGCAGCGGCCAGCCGCTGGTCCTCCCGGGGGAAGCTCCGGAAGGCAAGCTGGAGGTTCACCTGGCTGTCGGAGTCCTTGACGAACAGGGAAACCGGAGCGTCCTGGACATCGGAGACCGACTCCTGGACGGGGGCCGGGGGACCGCTCCAGGGTGCGAAGGCCCGGCCGGCAGCGGCAAACACCTCCTCGACAGAAACCCTTCCCGCCGCCACCACGACGGCGTTTTCCGGCACATAGTGGCGGGCCATGTGCACCCGGAGGTCCTCCTCGGTGAAGCCGGCAATGGTGTCGAGATAGCCGATGGTGGGCATGCCGATCCCGTGGCCGGGCCACAGGAGCCGGCTCGCCAGGTTGTCGGGATTAACCTCTTCCCCCTGCTCGTTGATATCCTCCAGGGCCTCTTCGGTGATGATCTTCTTCTCGATCTCGAGCCCCGTGAGGAGTGGAGAGAGGAGCATGACCGACAGAAGCCTCAGCCCCTCGGCCACGTGATCAGGGTGGACACGGGTGTAGTAGCAGGTGGTCTCGGCATCGGTGGCGGCGTTGATGCAGCCGCCGATCGCCTCGAAGTCCGCCTCCAGCTCCAGGCTCGACGGATGCTCGGCAGTGCCGCGGAAGAGCATGTGCTCCAGAAAGTGGGCGAGCCCCGCCTTCTCGCGGCTGTCGTGGCGGCCCCCCACCCGAAGGTAGACGGCGATCTCCGCCGAGTTGAGGTGGGACATCTCCACGGCAACGACGCGAAGGCCGTTGGGAAGGGTTGTAAGCCGGGGTGTGATTGTGGTCATGGGGCTTCCGCGCTGATGGTCCGGATGGCGTCGAAGACGACGGCGTCGTACTTGTCCTGGGAGATGGCCTGGGCCACGGAGGGGATCTTCAGGAGCGATTTCACGAGGCCGAACCGCATATCCCGGGGAAGGATGTCGATGTAGCGGACCAGGTTCTCCTCCTGCTCCGCTCCGAGCCGCGGATCACTGGTGAGGGTCGCCACGATGTCCCCCATGGTGGAAGCCTGCAGGTCGTCCCGCTGGGCCTCAAGGCGCTCCCGCACCCCGTCCCAGCCGTTGAGGACCTCGACGGCGGTGACGGGGTGGCGGGTGTTCTCGGCGCACCAGTGCAGGAACGCAATGGCCGCCTCCTTACCGACGATGCCGGCGTAGATCTCCATTTCCAGGTCCCTGGGGAAGCGGCAGCTCTTGCGGAGGATGCTCACCATCTCCCATCCCCGCTCCGTGGGCTCCGCATCCATCTCCAGGGGGCTCCCCTGGCTGGCGAGGAACATGGAATTGGCGGCCAGAAAGTGGCGTACGCCAGTGTCCAGGTCCCGGGCAGCGGCGTAGCCGGCCCAGCAGTGGTAGTCGGTTTCCACGTAGAGCATCACCATCCGGTCGATGAGGGCCCGGTCCAGAGTCGCCACCTGGTAGGTGCCGTCAGGGGGGTTGATGGTCACCACCACCTTGTGTTTCGGATGGAGGGAGTGGGTGTGGAGAGCCCGGCGCATCCCCTCGGCCGGGGGCTCCACGAACTGGAAGATGGCCTGGAGGGTGTCCTCCTGCTGGGCCCGGTTCAGCTCGTCGCAGTGGATGACCGTGGCCGGCTCGTCATCGGCGGGCCACCAGCAGGGGCGGGACCAGTTCATCACCTTCCCCTCCCGGTAGGGGATGCCGACCAGGTCCCCCACCTCCATCTGACCGAGGCGCAGCGGTACGTAGCTGCTCCCCAGCTCCCGGCAGAGCTGAACGATCCCGGCGGTCTTCCCCACCCCCCGGTGCCCCACCACGCAGGGGGTAAGGTCGGTCCTGGTCAGGATTTCCCGCAGGACGGTTTTCATCTGTTCGACGTTCATGACGTGCGTTACACCTCGTATGCATCCTGGAAGTACTGAGCTTCACTACCGCAATGTGAAAGCATAGCATTGTTGCGGCCGCCAGGTCCATACCGACGTGCGCGACAGCAGGGTGAACTCCCTTGACACGTCAGGGGCAAAGTGCTATAAACGCCGTCCCTTTCGGGGGTAACAAAGTGAGGTGGAAGCATGATTGTCAGGAAGCGCTCAGCAGGAGATAACGTCGAGGCAAAATGCACCCGGTGCCGGGCGGTGCTGAACCACACCATCGTGGCGATGGTGGGGGAACGGATTGTCCGGGTCCAGTGCAACACCTGCGGCGGCCAGCACAACTACCACCAACCCCAAGAAGAAAAGAAGCCGGTTGAGCGTTCCGCGTCTCAACGCTCCACGTCCCGCACCCCATCGGCGGGCCGTCCCCGCCGAGAGCCGATTCCCAAGGGTCCGTCGGAGTGGGAGCTGAGCATAGAAGGGGTCGACCCGGACACGGCCACCCCCTATGCCATGGACCGCCCCTTCCGCACCGGCGAGGTCGTCTCCCATCCCGTCTTCGGCATCGGCATCGTCGTGACCGTCACCAAGCCCAACAAGGTTGAGATCCTCTTCAAGGACGGCGTGAAGCTGCTGCGCTGCGCCCTGTAAACCACCCCGATTCACCCCGCCTCCAGCCCGGCTTTACGGAGGGACTTGTCCTCATACATCCTTCGGTCGGCCAGGCGCCATGTATCACGCAGGGTACTGGGGGTGCTCGCCGTTGCGGCGCCAAGGGAGAGGCTCAGCCTGAACTCTGCGGTCTCGCCATTGCACGCGGCAACGCTTCTCCGTATCCTCTCCAGAGCCTCTGCTGCAGCAGCCTCGTCAGCACTTTCGAGAATCACGGCAAACTCATCCCCCCCCACCCGCGCCACCACATCCTCTGCCCGAAACGCCTCCTGGAGCGCCCGTGCCGCCACGATGATCAGCCGGTCTCCGGCTGCATGCCCCAGGGTGTCATTCACCCACTTGAGCCTGTCCACGTCGACCATGATGACGCTGGCCGGAAAGTGGCGCCCCCGGTCGATCCGGTCCATCTCAGCCTCGAAAAAGCGCCGGTTGTAAAGGCCGGTCATGGAGTCACGGGTGGAGAGGAGGACAAGCTTTTCCTCGTGCTCGTGAAGCCGGTTCATGAGGCTGTTGAACGCGTCGGCCACCGCCTGGATCTCGTCGCCGGAGTGTATGAGCACGTTGCGGTAGGTGCCGCTTTCCTCAATCCCCCTGATCTGTTCCGCAAGGAAGAGCATCGGCATCATCAGATGACGCATGAACAACCAGACGACAATGGCGATCAGGAGCCCGGCGGGGATGATCCAGGTCCGGACCGAACGTTCAGTGGCCAGCATCGGTGCATAGGCCTCGGCCACCGGGTAATCGGCTGCAAGCATCCACGGCGCCGCGCCCAACCGCTTCACTGTCGTGACGACGCGCTCCCCCTTCGCATTGATCGTCTCACCGCAAACCACTCCACCGTCGGCACCGCGGACATAGAGGCTTTGCAGCCCCGGGGGGAGGCCACGGTTCAGCATGGTCCCCCGATGGGGGTTCGTCATGATGGTTTCGTCGGCGGTGAAGAGATAAAAGTATCCGGTGCGCCCCACCTTCGCATCGGACAGGGAACCAAGGAAATTCTCCTTCATGAGATCCATGCTGCCGCCAAGGAGCGCCACCAGGCGGCCGTCGAGGCTGAATATCGGCGCGGTGAACATGATCACCGGGTGCCGGTGGGGCTGCCGGGAGATATAGGGAGACGAGATATACGGCCTCCCCGTTGCCACCGTGGCACGGAGATACTCGCGGTCCGAAAAGTCCATGTCGGGCCGGATGACTTCTTCGATGGTGGAGGCAAGGAGCTTCCCGTCGGCGGTAAAGAGGAACACCCCGTTGTCGAAGATGGAGCCGAGGGCCGGCAGCGTGTCCAGGAATTCCCGCGCCCTCCGGCTGCTTGCAAGGTGGCCGGCGGTGCAGCTCCGGGCCGCTGAGGCGAGGGCATCATGGGATACCACGAGCTTGTCGTCCAGGTCCTTGGCGAGCCTCGTCACGAGAGTGGCCTGCTGGGCCTCCACGCCGCGAGCGAATTCATTCTCGAGAAAAGAGAGCGTGAGGTGAGCGGCCAAGGGGATGCAGGTAGACATAATGAGCATCACGAAGGCTGTTATTTTGGTTTTGAGGCTCATTCGTCCCATGGGGCTCTCTATGCAAAGTTCATCATTACAAAGTACTATTTCGGTAACATATCCCTTTTCTTGAGAAATTAAACGCCTGAAGCGGCCATGACCCTTCTTCCCTTCTCTCCCCGCTTAGTGATATGCTCGGCTCATTTGCTGAAAGGTGGAAATACCATGGACACCCGCAACCGCACCACACCCTTCAAGGGGCTGGTGGTCGACATTGAGCAGATGGACGTACGGATAGGCGACAAGGGATGGCACACGTTCCAGGTTGTACGCCATCCGGGAGGGGTTGGTGTCCTGCCGCTCCACGACGACGGGACCGTTACCCTCATCCGGCAGCTGCGCCCCTCGGTGGATGCAACGTTGCTTGAGATCCCGGCCGGCCGCCTCGATCCGGGAGAGGAGCCGGCGGCATGCGGCATGCGGGAGCTGGCCGAAGAGACGGGGCTCTCCTCGACCCGGCTCGAATCCCTCGGTGTCATCCTCACCTCGCCGGGAGTTTTTGACGAGGCGATCCATCTCTATCTGGCCACTGGTCTCTCCCAGGGGGAGGCCGACCCGGAGCAGTACGAGGAGATTGAAACGGTGCGGATACCCCTCGAGGAGGCCCTCGTTATGGCGACGGACGGCCGCATCCGCGACAGCAAGACTATCATCGCCCTTTTCCGGGCCAAGGCTGGGTTGCCATGATCCTCACCGGCCGGGCAGGAGAAGGAGAGGCAGGGATGCGTCTCGACGACGGGGCGGTGCGGCTCTTCCCGCAGCTCTCCAAGACCCGGGTCCGCAAGATCATCGACTGGGGGGGATGCGCCGTGGCCGGCGCCATGGTGCGGGTCGCCTCCCGCACGCTGCGGGCCGGGGAGGAGATCGTCCTCGGCGTCATGGAGCCGGAGCGCTACCAGGAGCTGGCCTACACCCGTGATGACCTCCTCTTCGAGAACGACGACTACCTGGCGGTGAACAAGGCGGCCGGGCTCAACTGCCAGCGGACCCCCTACCAGCTCAAGGGAACCGTGGAGCATGCGGTCACCCTCTACCTGCGCACCCTCGGGAGCCAGGAGCCGGCCCGGGTGATCCACCGTCTCGATCGGGGGACCTCGGGGGTGATGATCTTTCCCAAGACAAAGCGGGCAGCAGCCCACATTTCCGCCCAGCTGAAAGAAGGGAGGGTGGAAAAGGTTTACTGGGCCCTTGTTGCGGCCGAGCCGGAATCGGACCAGTGGGAGGTCAACGCCCCCATCGCCAAGGTGGGGAGCGCCCGTTACGGGGTGGCCACCCCGGGCCGTGGGGCACTGACCCGTTTCACGGTCATCGCCCGGGGGAGCGGCGGCTTTCTCGTGGAGGCCCGCCCCCTCACCGGCCGCACCCACCAGATCCGGGTCCACCTGGCCCACTGCGGTCTTCCCATCGTCGGCGACACCACCTACGGCGGCGAGAAGGCACCGCGGATGATGCTCCACTGCCGGGCCATGTCCTTTACCGCGGCCAACGGAATCCCGATCACGGTCGAGGCCCCCCCCGATGAGGCCTTCCGCGAAGCCTGCACTGGCCGGAGCATCTCATTGATACAGGGGTTGATTCATATCGACTGACGAAAAAGGGCGACGTTCCCGTCGCCCTTTTTCGTGTCAGCGTGTCCAGTTCACCCGGACGAAGCTCTCATCCTGGCTCCACTGGAGACCGAGCTTCCCGCTGTGGGATTTGTAGATCTCCTTCCCCAGCTTTTCCGCCAGCTTCTCGTCGGTGGTGCGGATGGTGAGGACATTCGCCTCCTGGCCGATCTCCATGATCCTCGCTAGGGGATTCTTGGCCCGCGTCTTCGCCTCGACGTTCTTGACGGCGTTCAGGATCACCTCTTCGTGCTTGAGGAGGTAGTCGCCGGACAGGGTGACGACCCCAGCGGGATTATTGTCCTTCATCCGTTGGCAGGCCGGGCAGACCACCTTTCCCGGCACGTGACCGGCAGGGAGCTTTGCCCCCTCGTCACCCTCGTTGAACCACCGTTTCCCCCAGAAGGCAGCCTTGCACCCGGTGCAGACCACCGCTTCTTCCTTACCTTCAGCCGGCAGGTAGACATCCGTGCTGCGGGCTGCCCTCTTGCCGTGCTCTTCAACGCCAAACCGCGCTGATCCACGTGGAGTTGCCATAGGCGTCACACCCCTTTCCCGGAAGGCTTCCTGCCTTCCGCCCAATCGCCTGCAGTACTTTTACACGTTCCAGTATACCACTCGCCTTCCGGGGCGCCACAGAGCTACAAGGCCCGGCTCTCCACCCGGTCTCTTCCCAGCCCCTTGGCCCGGTAGAGGGCCTGGTCCGCCGCATCCACCAACTCCCGGGCCGTCGCGGCGTCATCGGGGAAGGTGGCGATGCCGACACTCACCGTGAGGACACCGCCCGGCTGGGTCTCCTGGAGGGGAAAGGGGTGCTCGGCCACGGCCCGCCGCAGCTTTTCCCCGGCGATGAGGGCAAGGTCGCGGCCGGTTTCAGGCATGATGACCACGAACTCCTCTCCGCCGTAGCGGGCCGCGATGTCAGAATTCCTGATGCTGGCAATAAAAAGCTTGCTGATCTCCTTCAGCACCTCGTCACCACGCAGGTGGCCGTGCCGGTCGTTGTACTGCTTGAAAAAGTCGATGTCGATCATGGCGAGAGAGCAGTGCCTGCCGTAGCGGCGGGCCCGGGCCAGCTCGTGTTCGAGGCTCAGCCAGAACTGCCGCAGGTTGAAGAGGCCGGTGAGGGGGTCAGTGAACGCCTCGCTGGCGGCAATCTCATAATTGCGCTTGAGGAAATCGTAGTTGAGCTTCTGGGCAATAAGGCTGCGGGCCTTGAGAAGAAGCTCCTCCATTTCGGCCGGCAGGACGAAGAAGCCGTCGGCCCCCGCCTGGGCGCTTCCCACCTTTGCCGAGCGGTCGGAGTAGGGAGCGGTTATGATGACCGGGATCTGCTTGCTCCGCTCGTGGGCCTTGAGCCTCAGGCAGACGTCGATCCCCCCCACTTCGTTGAGGGAGAGGCCAAGGATGCAGAGGTCGGGGGCCATGGAAATCCCCTTGTCCAGGGCATCCCGCCCCCCCGAGGCGACGAGGGGCTCGTACCCTTCCTCCCGGAGCCGCGCCAGGAGGGGCATGAGTAGGTCCCCTTCAACTCCTGCCACCAGCACCCGCGGTGTGCGGACCAGGCGGAAGGAACCCCTCCCCTTGGGAATGAGCACGGTAAAGGTGCTCCCCTCGCCGGCCCGGCTTTCCACGGCAATGCGCCCACCGTGGAGGTCCACGAAGTGCTTCACCAGGGCGAGGCCAAGCCCGAGGCTCCCGGGGGTGGCAACCGCCCCGCTCCCCATCTCGAAGCTCTTGAATATCTGCCCCAGCTCCTCTTCCCGAATTCCCGGACCCTGGTCGGAAACCGCCACTTCCAAAAACTGCTCCTCAACGCCTCCGGGGGCCACGTCCCGCAGACGCACCGTGATCCGGGATCCCCTGGGAGAAAATTTGAGGGCGTTGGTGGTCAACTCTTCGACAATGAAAGAAAACTTCCCCTCGTCGGCCATGAGGGTGCCCGGACCATTCACACAGCCGACGTCGATGGCAACCCCCATCTTCTCGGCCGTTTCCCGCAGCCGCTTCACCACCCGGTCCAGGGCATCCTGCACGGGGAACTCCTTGGGGAGAAAAACCGCCATCCCCAGGTCACTCCCGGAGAGCTCCAGAACCCGCTGGAGCATCCGCTGGAGCCGCATCCCCCGTATGACGATGGCTTCGAGGCCACGCCGCTGCTCGGAGTTCACCTCTCCCATGGCGCCGTCGCGGAGACAGGAGGCGAAATCGATGATATGGTCCAGGGGACGCTGGAACTCCCGGGACATGTGGGCAAGGAACTCGGATTTCACCTGGTTGGCCATGAAGAGGCGCTCATTGGCCTGCTCCAGCTCCTCGGTCCGCTCCCGGAGAAGGCGGCGCAGAAGGTCCAGTTCCCGGGCGCTGACGATCTTCCGTGATCCTGCCATGGCGCCCCCTGTCAGGCCACGGGCCAACGGGTCGTGTGGGGGTCGAAGGGGGCTTCTCCCCCCTTCGGTTCCCTCCCCCGGAGGATGGCGCGGGCCGGGGCGCCGTCCCCGCCGGCAATCTTGAGGGGAAGGCAGACCAGTTCGTACTCACCCGGCTCCACCTCGGCAAGGGTGATCCCCTCCAGGATCACAACCCCCGCGTCCAGGAGCATCCGGTGGACGGTGATGCCGCTTGCGATTCCCTCGATGGAGAGGTAGTCGATCCCCACGAGCCGGACTCCCGCTTCGATGAGAAACGCTGCCCCCTCCTCGGTGAGGTGGGCGAAATCGTCCTGGAAGCCTGGGCGGTCCCAGAGGAGGGAATTGTCGGTCCGCAAGAGAACCCGCTCCTCCCCCCGCACCGGAAGACGGGAAAGCTCACGACGGCCGATGGCCCGCTCGCCGCGAACGTCCAGCACCCGGGCCTTCCCCATGAGAAGGGAGAGGGGAAGGTGGTCCACGGTGGCGCCGCCGTCGCGGCAGTGGCCCGGCACGTCCAGGTGGGTGCCGCTGTGGGTGGTCATGGTGATGCGGGAGACGTTGGCCGTGTCTCCCCGGGCGATGCGGGTGACCGGCTCGAAGGTGACCGGCGGGTCGCCGGGGTAGACGGGAAGGTCGGGGGAGAGGGGAACCGTGATGTCGTGGATTGTCATGGATGGCCTCCGCTGCGTGGGGATCACGAAAAAGTATACCCGCGGCGGAGGAATTTGCGAGGACGAGCGCTACATTGCCGAAATCCCGGCAAGGAGACGCTCAAGGTCATCGCGGCCGAAATGGTAGCGCTCCCGGCAGAACTCGCAGGTCACCTCGGTCTCACCCTGTTCGGCCAGGAGGGAGGCGAGGTCGTCGCGCCCAAGCGATATGAGGACCCGCTCGATCCGCTCCCGGCTGCAGGAGCAGACAAAGGCCAGTGCCCGCTTCTCCAGGGTGTCGTAGGGAATTCCCTCGAAGAGGTACTCCAGGAGCCCCTCGGGACTCTTCCCCTGCCGGAGGAGCTCCGTGACCGGCGGCATGGCGCCGATCCGCTCCATGAGCCGGTCCACCGCCTCGTCGTTGTGGGGAGGAAGCGACTGGATGAGGAACCCGCCGGCTGCGGCAATGGCGCCGGCCGGCTCCACGAAGACCCCGAGCCCCACCGCCGACGGCACCTGCTCCGAGTCGGTCAGGTAGTAGGCGAGGTCCTCGGCGATCTCGCTCGTGTAGAGAAGCACCGTCCCGGTGTAGGGCTCCTTGAGCCCCAGATCCTTGGTGACCGTGAGGAGCCCGGCCTGGCCGATGGCGGCGGCCACGTCCAGCTTGCCGTCCTCCCGCAGGAGGCTCACCTCCGGGTTCCCCACGCAGCCACGGACGGCGCCGTTGGCGTCGGCCTCCACGAGGATCTTCTTCAGGGGGCCGTTCCCCTCGAAGCGGAGGGCCACCCGCTGGCCGGTCTTCAGGAGCGCTCCCATGAGGGCCCCGCCGGTCACGGCGCGCCCCAGGGCCGCCGAGGCGGTGGGCCAAGTGCCGTGACGGCGGCAGAGCTCACCCACGAGGCCGGTGGTGACGCAGGCGAGAGCCCGGATGCTGCCGTCCCTGGTGATGACGCGGACGAGATAGTCGGTGATGATCGAGTCGGTGCTGTTTCCCATGATCTATACCAATCCCATGACAAAGTTGAATTCGCTCGTCCCCGGCACCCCCTCGCCCCGGGCAAAGGCGTCGAGAATGGGGCGCCACCGTTCCCGGGGGGCCTGGGAGAGGTCCACCACGAAGGAGCCGCACCCCGCCTCCTGGAGCCGGCCCCGGAAGTGGGTGACGGAGAAGCGGACCGCCGGGGTGATGGTGGTGAGGTCCCCCCGCACCGTCACCTCGTACTCCTCCCCCCGGTCGGAGACCAGGGGGGCATCCCCCTTCACCCCCTTGATGGCGATGCGGGTGGTCATGGCCGGCACCCCCCCGTAGACCAGGACCCGCCGCCGCACCGGCACCGGCGCGGCCAGGAGCGCCGCCATGTTCTCCACGTCGTCCTCGATGTAGAGGGTGGAGGTGGTCACCCCCAACTCATGCCACGCCATGAGGGCCTGGGTGTTGAGGGAGAAGAGGCGGTAGTCGGTGGAGAGCTCCACGTCCCGTCCCGCAAGGAGGGGGAAGTGGGAGAGGTTCGAGAGCTCGAAGCGGCGGAACCCCTGACCCGTGAGGAGGGCGATCGCCTCCTGGTAGAAGGGGATTTCAGCATCGAAGATGACGAAGGGGAGGTGCCAGATGATCCGCCCCTCGTCCCCCCGGAGCTTGCGCGCCGTGAGGGGAACCTGGTGGATGTTGGCCCGTGAAACCGGAAGGATCGCGGCGTCGACCCCCTGCTGGCGGAGGATGGCCGTATCGCGCAGGTGCTCGATCCGGACCGTCACCTCACTCTTTGCCTCGCGACGCGGGTGCCCCGGCGGGACCAGAGAGGCCAGGGCCCGTTTCCGCGCTTCGGCCCGGCGCTGGGCAGCGCCGGCGGCCACCTTCTCGCCCAGCCGGCGATAGAAGTCGCGGCGGATATCCTTGAGCCGGGCCGGCGGGATGAGGACCGAGGGGAAGCCCGGGGCGTCAAGGCCCAGGAACTCGAAGGGGGTCTCGCCGGTGCGGGAGAACTGGGCCCGGAGGACCCCTGCCATGTCGCTGGTGGTGGAGGGCTCCAGAAGGCCGACCGGAAACTCGGCGGTAAATTCGACACCGGCGGCCCGGGCGCCGATGCGGAGGGTCTCCCCGGCAAGGGAAAGCTCAAGGGAACAAGGCATCTTCCCCGGCTTTACGGCGTCGAGGCGCCTTAGGCAGGCGTTCTCGCTCATGGTGAAGGCAGTCTCGGAGGAGACCTTGAAGACCGCGTCCCCCGCCTTGAAGGCGAAGGGGGAGACCACCGTGACGATGCTCCGCTCCCTGGCCGACTTCACCCGCTCCTTCCCCACAAAGATATCCTTTACCGTGAAGGCCTTGCCGGCCATGTCGCTCTTGGGCTGCACCCGGACCCGGTCCCCCACGAAGAGGCGGTCTTTCGTTTCAAAGGTGAGCCGGTCCCCCCGCACGCTCTTCACCTCCCCGAGAAAACGCCCGGTGGCGCCCCGGAGGGTCGGGATGGCGATGTCGGTGGGTGTGCGGGAGGCCATGAACCCCTTGGTGGGGACCCGGCCGAAGGAAAACTTGAGGATCTCCTTGGCCCGGGCCGCCGCCTCGGCCCGCTTGCGCTCCGGGGCGTCGAGGACGAGGCGGTAGGCCTCCACCACGCTCGCCACGTACTCGGCCGACTTCATCCGCCCCTCGATTTTCAGGGACGCGACCCCGGCGGCGGCCAGGTCGGGGATGAGGTCCACGGTGGAGAGGTCGTTGGTGGAAAAGAAGTACCCCTCGTTCTGCCGATGGCGGTAGTGGCGGCGACACGGCTGGGCGCAGCGCCCCCGGTTGCCGCTGTGGCCGCCAAGAAACGACGAGAAGTAGCACTGCCCCGAGATGGCGAAGCAGAGGGCGCCATGGACGAAGCACTCGATCTCAACCCCTGATTCGCGGCTGATATGACGGATGTCGTCGAGGTGGAGCTCCCGGGCGAGGACCACCCGCTCGAACCCCATATCCCTGAGCATCCGGGCGCCGGGAAGGTTGTGGATGGTCATCTGGGTGGAGGCGTGGCGGGGAAGGCCCGGAAAGTGGCCCCGGATGAGGCGGGCAATTCCCAGGTCCTGGAGGATGACGGCGTCGGCCCCCATGGCCTCAAGGGCGGCGAGGGTCTCCACGAGCTGCGGCAACTCCCCCTCCTTCACGAGAGTGTTGAGGGTGATGTAGACCTTGCGGCCGAGGCCATGGGCATAGGCCACCATCCGCTCCATCTGGGGGAGGGAGAAGTTCTTCGCCTTGGCCCGGGCCGAGAACTCCCTGAGTCCCGCGTAGACCGCGTCGGCCCCCTTCTCCATGGCGGCAAAGAAGGCCTCCAGGGAGCCGGCCGGGGCGAGAAGTTCCGGTTTTTTCTTATGTTCATAGGGTTTATGCATCCCTTCAGACTACCCGAAGGGGGGAGAGAAGGTCAAGGAGAATGGCCGGAACGGAAGCCGGTTTGCGCTTGTGCCGCCGTGTGCTAAGTGATATAAGGGGCCGGCTGTATACATTGGCTCGCATCCCGATGCCCGACACCGGCTCGCGAGCCTTGGAGGATGCACGGATGGTGCAGGAACACACAGAATCATTCTGGGGCGGAATCATCAAGTCCATGGGGCTTGTTTTCGGCGACATCGGCACGAGCCCCATCTATACCCTCACGGTCATCATGACCCTGACGAAACCGGACGCCGAGCATGTCCTCGGCATCCTCTCCCTCATCGTCTGGACTCTCATCATCCTCGTCTCCGTGGAGTACGCCTGGCTCGCCATGAGCCTCGGCCGCAAAGGGGAGGGGGGGACCATCGTTCTCAAGGAAATCCTGGTCCGGCTCCTCAAATCGGGGCGCCAGGTGGCCTTCGTCGGCTTTCTTGCCTTCATGGGGGTCTCGCTCCTGCTGGGGGACGGCATCATCACCCCGGCCATCAGTATCCTCTCCGCCGTGGAGGGGATGCGGCTGATCCCGGGATGGGAAAACCTCGCCCAAGGGATCCTGATCCTCATTGCGGCGGTCATCGCCCTCATCCTGTTCATCTTCCAGTTCAAGGGGACCGACAAGGTGGCCGGCGCCTTCGGGCCGATCATGGTCATCTGGTTCGGTGCCCTGACTCTGTCGGGGATCGTGTCGATCGCCGGCACTCCGGAGGTCGTCAGCGCGGTGAGCCCCCATCATGCCGTGAGCTTCCTGATGCATAACGGCATGGCCGGGTTCTTCATCCTCTCGGAGGTCATCCTCTGCGCCACCGGCGGCGAGGCCCTCTACGCCGACATGGGGCACCTGGGGCGAAAGCCGATCATCCGGGCCTGGTACTTCGTCTTCTGCGCCCTGGTCATCAACTACCTGGGGCAGGGGGCCTTCATCCTGAGAAACCCCAACGAAACCAACATCCTCTTCTCCATGGTGAAGAGCCAGGCGCCCATTCTCTACATTCCCTTCCTCTGCCTCACCATCATGGCTACCATCATCGCATCCCAGGCCCTCATAAGCGGGGTCTTCTCCATCGTCTACCAGGGGATAACCACCCGGATCCTCCCCCTCATGAAGGTGGACTACACCTCCACGCACCTGAAATCCCAGATATACATCGGCGCCGTCAACTGGTCACTGCTGGTGGCGGTCATCTTCATCATGCTCATCTTCAAGAAGTCTGAGAACCTGGCCGCCGCCTACGGCCTTGCGGTCACCGGCACCATGTTCATCACCGGCATCATGATGACCATGATCTTCTCCCGCACCACCAAGAAGTGGAAGGTCCCCATCGCCCTGGCGGTGACCCTCATCGATCTGGTCTACCTGACGGCGAACTTCCACAAGCTCCCCCACGGCGGCTACTGGTCACTGATCCTTGCCTCGATCCCCCTGGCCATCATGATCATCTGGACCCAGGGGCAAAAGGCACTCTACCGGGCGCTCAAGCCCCTGGACCTGGAGACGTTCCTTCTCTCCTACGGGCAAATCTACGCCAAAGGGCACAACATTCCGGGCACCGGGCTGTTCTTCGTGCGGGAGACGGCGGTGGTCCCCCCCTATGTGATCCACTGCATCATCCGGAGCAACATCATTTACGAACGCAACGTCTTCGTCTCCCTGAACCGCTCCGACGAGCCCTTTGGCGTCAGCGCCAAAGTCACGAAGGGGATCGGGCCGGGGCTCGACAGTTTCGAGATCCATGCCGGCTACATGGAGCTGGTTGATATGGAAAGGCTTCTCAAGAAGAAGGGTGTGGAAGAAAAGGTCATCTTCTACGGCATCGAGGACATCGCCACCAACAACCCCATCTGGCGCGTCTTCTCAACCATCAAGCGGCAGACCGCCAACTTCGTCCAGTTCAACAAGCTGCCGGTCAGCAAGCTGCAGGGTGTCGTAACGCGGGTGGAGATGTAACCGTGAAAGGGACCGGCCGTGGACCAGAATAAGGGAGACGTCTCACTGGGCGGAATCGTCAAGGCCCTCGGTCTCGTCTTCGGCGACATCGGCACGAGCCCCATCTACACCCTGACGGTAATCTTCACCCTGACCCAGCCGACGCGGGAGAACGTCTTCGGCATCCTGTCGCTGGTTTTCTGGACCATGACGATCCTCGTCACCATGGAGTACGCCTGGCTCGCCATGAGCCTGGGGCGAAAGGGGCAGGGGGGAGAGATCGTCCTGCGGGAGATCATCATGAAGCTGGTGAAGACGGGGCGTCTCGTGGCCTTTGCCGGCTTTCTCTCCTTCGTGGGGGTATCGCTCCTGCTGGGTGACGGGGTTATCACCCCTGCCATCAGTATCCTCTCCGCCGTGGAGGGGCTCCTCCTTATCCCCGGCCTCGAAGGACTCTCCTCCGGAACCCTTGTCGCCATTGCCGCCGCCATCGCCATCGGCCTCTTCTCGGTCCAGTTCAAGGGGACCGACCGGGTGGCAGGCACCTTCGGCCCCATCATGGCGGTCTGGTTCAGCACCCTGGCCGTCACCGGCGTCGTCTCCGCCCTCTCCATGCCCGAGATCGTGGAGGCGATCAATCCATGGCACGCCTTCACCTTCTTCCGGGAGAACGGCCTGGCCGGCTACTTCGTCCTCTCCGAGGTGATCCTCTGCTCCACGGGGGGCGAGGCCCTTTACGCCGACATGGGACACCTGGGGCGCCGCCCCATCGTCAAGTCGTGGTACTTTGTCTTCATGGCCCTCTATCTGAACTACCTGGGGCAGGGGGTCTTCGCCATTACCCACCCGGAGGCGAAGAACCTCCTCTTCGGCATGGTCCGGGATCAGATGCCGGCCCTCTACATCCCGTTCCTCATCCTCACCATCATGGCCACCATCATCGCCTCCCAGTCCATCATCAGCGGGGTCTTCTCCATCGTCTACCAGGGGATAACCACGCGGCTCCTGCCGCTCATGCGGGTCGACTACACCTCCCGGGAAATCAAGTCCCAGATTTACCTGGGCGCCGTCAACTGGTCCCTCATGGTGGCGGTCATCCTCGTGATGCTCCTTTTCCGCAAGTCCGAGAACCTGGCCGCCGCCTACGGCATGGCGGTCACCGGCTCCATGACCATCACCGGCATCATGATGATCATCGTCTTCGCCCACACCACCAAGAAGTGGCGGGCCCTGGTGGCCCTGGTGATCACCCTCATCGACGCAGCGTACCTCCTCTCCACCTTCTCCAAGATCCCCCACGGGGCCTACTGGTCCCTGATCCTGGCGTCGATCCCCTTTGTCACCATCATCATCTGGACCCGGGGACAGCGCTCCCTTTACCACGCCCTGAAACCCCTCGACCTGGAGACCTTCCTCATCTCCTACGAGCAGATCTACGCCAAGGGACCCATCCGGGGGACCGGCCTCTTCTTCACCCGCGATTCCGACGTGGTCCCACCCTACGTGGTCCACTGCATCATCCGGAGCAACATCATCTACGAGCGCAACGTCTTCATCTCCCTCGTCATCACCGACGAGCCCCTGGGGGTCGACACCGAGCTGATAAAGGGAATCGGGCCGGGGCTCGACGCCTTCCGGATCGAGGCCGGGTACATGGAGGTGGTGGACATCGAGGCGCTCCTCAAGGCGAACGGCATCCAGGAGAAGGTCATCTTCTACGGGGTCGAGGACATCTCCACCCGCAACCCCATCTGGCGGGTCTTCTCGGTCTTCAAAAAGCTCACCCCCAATTTCGTCCAGTTCCACAAGCTGCCGGCCAGCCGCCTCCAGGGTGTCGTGACGCGGGTGGAGATGTAATACTTCCAATCCCCTCCCTTCCATTGACAAGCACGCCTCGCGCCTTAGAATTACCTTACAAACTGCGGCAGAGGAGTCCTTCAATGAAAAAAACTATCGCCATAGTGATGATGCTGGCGGTCGGCAGCCTTGCGGCTGCCGCTTCCCAGGAGGAGGAAAAACCTTACTTTGCCGCCATCGGCAGCGACGGGATCCAGCATGTGGAAATCGTTGGGGGGAGCTACTTCTTCAAACCGGGCCATATCGTTGTCAAGGTGAACGTGCCGGTGGAGTTGAAGGTACGAAAAGAGGCCGGGATGGTTCCTCACAATATCGCGATGAACTCGCCGGAGGCCGGGATCGTTTTCGATGTCACCCTGGGGGATGAGCCGAAAATCGTGAAATTCACTCCTGTCAAGAGGGGCAAATACAGCATGTACTGCACCAAAAAACTTCTCTTCTTCAAGAGCCACCGGGAAAAGGGCATGGAAGGCCTGCTCGAAGTGGTCGAATGAAACCCGAGAGTCAGGGCTTGGCGAAGAGGAGAACACAACTGCCGTTCGGACTGGGATGATTCACCATGGATATACTGGCACTGCTGGGGACGGCCACCGGCATCGCGCTCTTTTCGGGACTGAGGCTCTACACGACAATTCTTGCCATCGGCCTTGCCCTGCGGTTCGGCTCCTTCCATCTCCCGCAGGGCCTCGCAGGGCTTTCGGTCCTTGCCGACTGGCGGGTGCTTGCCGTTGCGGCGGCATGTTTCGTTGTCGAATTCCTGGCGGACAAGATTCCCCTCGTCGATTCGGTCTGGGACGGGATCCACACCTTTATCCGCCCGATCGGCGCCGCGGTGCTCGGGTACACCGTTATCGGCAACTATGACCCGTGGATTCAGGTGGCGATCGTCCTCGCCTGTGGCGGCATCGGCTTCACCGCCCATTCGGCGAAGGCGGGCACCCGCGTGATCCTCAACCAGAGCCCGGAACCCATCAGCAACATCGGGGCAAGCCTGGTGGAGGACCTGTTCGCCGTGGGCGGCTCCCTGGTCGCCCTGACACACCCCCTTCTGATGCTGGGAGTGGTCGTGATCTTCCTCCTTGTCTTTGCCTTCCTCGCCCGCAAGATCGTGCATCTGCTGATCGGCCGGTTTTGGCGCCCCCGGGACGGCCTGAACGGACCATCGTGATACCCTGCGATGGCCAGGCAGCGAACTCTCAGATGAACAGGAAGATCGATTCCACCTGGAGCCGGATGTCTTCAATGGCGTTGTCTAGGTCTCGGAGGATCGTCTCAATGGCGTCTGCGTCGATGCCGGGAAAGTGCTCGGCCATGCGGAGCCATGCCCCGTACTCGGTCTCGCCCCCCTCGCTCACCTCATACCCGCCGTAGTCGATGCTCCGCCAGCGGCAGAACTGGTCAGCGACGGCGATGATGGAGACGAGGTCGGCATCATCCTGGGGAGCGTGGGTCGGATCATGATGGTAGAGCATGGCATCGGTCACGAATTTCGGAACATTCCACCGTTTGCCGATGACGTGGCCCACTTCGCTGTGGGTGGTGCCGAGCAACAGGGACTCGACCCCGTGGAAGGAATGCCCCTCTGCCTTGGCCCTCTGGGCGATCTGGGCAAACATCGGTTCGAGATAGTAGTTGAGGAACACCTCGCCGATGTCGTGGAGCAACCCGGCAATATATGCATTGTCCGGTTCGGCGTAGCCGACCTTTTTGGCGATCCTTTTGGAGACCAAGGCGACACCAAGGGCGTGAGACCAGAGCGTTGCCCGATCGATGACCCCCTTCCCCTCCCTGAACAGGTCGATGATCGAGCAGGTGTAGATGACCTCCTTGATGTGATCCAGCCCCAGATATACGATCGCCTCCTTCAGGGAGACGATGTTTTTCATGGTGCTGTAATAGGGGGAATTGACCAGCCGCAGAAGTCGGATCGTCAGCACCTGATCCATGAGGAGAAGGTCCAAAATCTCCTGAATGTCCACCTCGGGGTCGTGAAGTTTCTGTACAATGCTGACAATAACCGTCGGGACGGTTGGAAGTTCGGGAATCGTCGCCAGCAGCGCTTCGGCCCTGGCAATCCGATTGTCGACATTCATGGGATGCCTCCTGTGCCTGGTCCCTAACCTTTTGGACTCACAGCTCTTATCGGCATCCCCCGCCGCTTTCTTGAGAGGAAAACCGATCCTCCCCGCAGGGAGTCGAACGGCGCCATAGCCACGCTGCCGCTCCGTGATACAATTATCAGGTTTGCGGAGCATGAACAGGGTACCTTATCTTCTGCGCATCGAAACGGAGGGTACACACATGGAAGGTTCAAAGCGATTCGGGGAGACCTACCGCACGTGGGCAACGGGAGAGAAAACCGAGGGGATATGCGAGGTGTGCGGCGGGGAGTTGGAAATTGATCCGGAAAGTGGCGAGCAGTCGTGCCCGTCCTGCGACAATCCGGAGCCTTAGGATGCGCGCCGAAAGAACGTCTGCGCCCCATTTCCTTGCCAGCCGGGAGTAATAAACCGTCGTGAACCTCTTTCTGCTCGTCTTTTTCCTGGTCTACGGCGGCACCCACGCCTATTTCTTCATCAAGGCGCGGGGGGCCTTCGGCTTCGGCCCATCCATAGGGGCACCCCTCGCCCTTTTCCTGGCGCTCATGGCCCTCGCGCCGGTCCTCGTCCGTATCACCGAGCGGCACGGGTGGGAATTCACGGCCCGTTTCCTGGCCTGGACCGGCTATCTCTGGATGGGTCTCCTCTTTTTCTTCTTCTCCGCATCCCTTGCCATGGACCTCTTCCACCTCGTTCTCAAGGGGGGAGGAGCGCTCCTGCAGCGCGACCCGTCTCTCCTGATCATCGGGAAGAGGGCCGCCTTCGGCATCGCCGCAGCCTACGCGGTATTGGCATGCCTGTCGAGCTCTATGGAGGCGGGGCACATCAGGTCCCGGCGGATCGTTATCCCCACCACTAAACTTCCCGCCACTATCCCGAAGCTGACGATAGCGCAAATTTCCGATGTCCATTTGGGTCTGATTGTGCGGAAGGAACGGCTTGAGAATATCCTGGCCAAGGTCAGGGAGGCCAGGCCCGACATCGTCGTTTCGACGGGGGATCTGGTGGACGGACAGATCAACGACCTGTCGGCTCTGGAAAAACCCCTGGCTGAGCTCTCGCCCCGGTACGGAAAGTTCGCGGTAACCGGCAACCACGAGGTTTACGTCGGTCTCGACCAGGCCATCGCTTTCACTCGCAGGGGAGGATTTACGGTCCTGCGGGGGGAGGGGGTGACCGCCGGGGGGGTGGTGAACATCGCCGGGGTCGACGACCCCGCAACCCCTTCGCCGCCCCATGCCGAGCGGAACGTCCTGGCGGGACTCCCCGCCGACCGCTTCACCATCCTTCTCAAGCATCGCCCCCGGATCGACGGGGAGACCGTTGGACGCTTCGACCTCCAACTCTCGGGCCACGTCCACGGCGGCCAACTCTTCCCCTTCGGGCTCCTGGTCCGCCTCTCCTATCCCTACATGGACGGCTTTTATCGGCTGGCGAACGGGTCAGCCCTCTCCGTGAGCCGCGGCAGCGGCACCTGGGGTCCGCCGCTCCGTTTCCTGGCCCCCCCCGAGGTTACCATCATCGAACTGATCCCCTTCGGCTGAATCAGGGGATAGCCGTTCATCAGGTGCTGCCGTACGCCTTGGCCAGGTCATTGTCGATGACGTAGATGCAGACTTCCTTGGCGCCGTTCTTAGTATAGCGGAACTTGCTGCAGAGGTTGTTGACGAGGAAGGTGACGTCGTCGCGGATCCGCTTGTCGTAGGTCTTGAACTCCTCTTTCCCGAAATCCTTGATGGCGCGGCGGAAGTTGACGTTCTCCAGGAAGGGGTCCAGGGCCTTCTCCTTCAGGTTGAAGACATATTTGTCGAACAAAGTCCGGTAGAGACGAGTAGCGGTTATCCCCTTCCCCTCGAAGAGGATCTCCTGGGCCAGGGTGTGGGCGGCGTACTCCCGCTGGATCTCTTTCCGGAAGGCGAGACGCTGCTCCCGGTCGCGGCCATTGCTCCCCAGAAGGCGGTTCTCGATTCCCTCGAAGAACGACTCGCTGATGTGGAGCTTGTCCCTGGTCCAGGTGCAGGTTTCGTCCACCTCGGGCTCGAAGTTGATGGCAAAGAGGTAGTTCTGAACGTCCCGGGAGATCTGCTCCTCGTTGTAGTAGTAGAGGGATTCCTTCACCTCCTGGAGAATGGTGAAATTGTAGAGCCCCCTGAGGGCGTCGAGGAAGCCGTTGGGGAGCTGCTTTCCCAGTTCCGGGTGGACCTTGGTGAAGAAGGCGATGAGGATGGTCATGGTGATCAGCTTGTCCTTGCGGGCAAAGGTGGAATAGAACTCGCCGAAGATCTTCAGGGCGTCGCGCCCGGAGAACCCCCTGTGTCCCTCGCTCTCCCCCTCGGCAATAATCTGGCGACGCCGCTTGGCGGTGAGGCGCTTGCGGTCCTCCTCCGAAAGCCAGGGAGGGATGAAGCCGGTATAGATCTCCATCTTGAGGAGCTGGAGGTTGAAATCGCAGAAGGTGCTGTAGCGGTGGGGCTCGGGGATCCACTCGTGCATGGCGAAGGAGCGTTCGTCCATGCGCGACGCGATGATGATCCGGGCGAAGTTGTGGAGGACCCGGGGCAGGAAGCTGTGGTCGATATGCTTGCCGAAGGTGTTGCGGTAGATCTCCACCTCGGTGTTGAGGTCCAGCACGTAGGGTATCTTGATGTACTCGATCCGGTCCAGGAACGACTGGTACCCCTCGATGTTGCTCTTGTCCTCGGGGTTCATGAGGGCCAGGAACAGGGAATCGACGTTCTCCTCCAGGTCGTCCACCTTGTGGACCCCCTCGCTCACGATGTTGTGGAGTTCGATGAGCCGGTCGGTGTTGTGCCCCTTGATGTCCATGAGGGCGTAGATGCCGTTGTTGGTCTTGGCATACTCGGAGAAGAGGTACTTCACCAGGTTGCTGTCCTTGAGGATGGCGTTGATCCGGCTCTGGAGCATCTCGTTGGTGAAGACGCTGTTGCGCATCGGCTTGTCGCCGGGGTTGAAGACGCTGACCCCCTCGCCGAGGCGACGATTGAAGCGGTAGGGGCGGGCGTGGAGCATGCCGAGGACCGCGGCCGGGCTTTTCAGCCGGGCCAGGAGCGCCTGGTAGAGGGAGCTGCAGATGGTGCAGGGGGTGTCGCGAAAGAGCCACTCGTACTCCTTCTCGGTGAAGAGACGCCACTTCATCTCGTCGTTCTTGAACAGATCGTCGAAGAACTGGCGCCTGAGCTGCTTCGGAATCACGAGGAGGGGATTGTCGTGGGAGGGGCAGGGGATCTCCACGTAGTCATCCCCCGGATGGAGGGCGTGCTCCGCCGCCAGGAGCTCATCCTGGTTGAAGTCGTGCTCCTCCAGGAGCTTGGAAAGCTTGTCGAGAAACACCGCCGTCTCGTGCCGGGTGAACCCCCCGAATGCCTGGCGGTCCAGACGCCAGACCGCCTCGTAGCGTATCCCCGCCTCGGTATTGACGTAGTTCTCGAACTTCAGGAGCAGGTTGTTGAGGAAGGTGCTCTTGCCGCTTCCCGGCGGCCCCTCGAAAACATAGATCTTGTTCTGGAGGGAACCCCGTTTCAGGGCCTCCACGAGGCCCACGAACCGGTTGGCGAAGAGGCGGTCGGCGAAGAAGGGATGGTCGGTCCCCTCCACGAAGAGGCGGCGGCAGTCATAGGGGATGAAATGGATCGACTCGGGGTCGTCGGGATACTCGTCGGCGCCGATGTCGATGTGGCTCATGACCATGTCATGGAAGACCTGGAAGACGTTGCGGATGACCCGCGTGGGATTGGCCACGAGAATCTTCAGGAACTCCTCGAAGGGAATGGGGGCCAGGTGCTCCCATTCGTTCGCGATCCGGTCCATGTGATGTAATGCCCTGCTTATGGTGTCCATGGGTCTATTCCGCTCACACGAGAGTCTTGGAAAGTGTCCGGTTTTCCATGGTGTAGACGTGCCGGCGCCAGTGGATCTTCGGCGCTTCCCCTTCACCGCGGGGCGCGCCCGCTTCCTGGGGAGGAGCCGACGCCACTTCGCTGGTCTCCAGCTTCACCGGTCCCCCCCAGAGGAATTCTATTCCCAGCATGGTGTTGGCGATAAAGTCCGAGATCAGCGGTTTCCCCTCGAAGAGATGGTTGAGGTAGAGGGTCTTCCCTCCCCCCTTTGTCCGATCCACCTCGATGCGGGGTGGATGGTAGAGGGAGTCCTGGAGCATGCCCCGGTATTCCTCGGCCTTACGGCTCTTGACATAGTACTGCCACGCTGTCCGCTCCGCATTCAGGCGCTTCCCCACCACGAAGAGGTGGTGGCGGTTGACGAAGTCCTGGTCCACGTACGTGTTGATGAAGGTGAAGTCGCAGAGGTTTTCCCGCACCGCGAAGATAACATCGCGCCCCGTGCCGGTTGCCCGGTCGAACTCCTTCCGGGCATGGCTGTCGGCCAGCCGCTGGTACTCCAGGGAGAGCCGCCCCTGATCGGCCCCCTCCTCGATCTGCTGGAAGAGCCGCATTCCGATGGCATAGGGATTGAGCCCCACCCGGTGAAGGCAGGTGACCCCCGAGTGGACCCGTGCGAAGTCCACCTCGTGCCCCTTGATCCGGTCGTCGGTGAGAAAGAGGGCCTCGTGCCAGTAGCTGGCCCACCCCTCGTTCATGATCTTGGTCCGGATCTGGGGCTGGAAGTAGACCGACGTGGAGCGGATCACCTCCAGCACTGACTTCATCCACAGGTTCTCGTCCTGGTTCAGGAACTCCGAATGCTCCATGAGGAACTGGAGGAGATCGAGCCGCTCCTCTTTCTTCTCCCTGGTTCCCTTGAGATAGAACGCCTCGAACTCCGGATGCTTCGCCACCACGTCGGCAAAGAAGCTCTCCTCGCACATCTCACCCACTTCCCGCTTGCAGCGGTTGTAGCGCTCGATCTCCTTCACGTACTCGGCGGTCTTCACCCCCTTGACCTCCTGGAGGAAGACGTCGAAGTAGTAGTCAAGCCGCTTGGAAAAGGCGGGGCGGTCCTGCCGGAAGAGGTGGGAGAGCCCGTCAAAGTACCCCACCAGGTTGTCAATGGCGCGGGCGAACTCGATGACGTAGTCGACCCACCGGCCGTGCTCGGAGCGCAGCCGCGTGATGAGCCGCTTGTCGGCCAGGGCCTTCCCGGTCAGGTCGTATTCCCAGGTGTGGCGGAAGTAAAGGTTGTTCTGGAAAAAGTCGATGTGGGCCAGGACATGATAGAAGATCATCACGTTCAGCCAGTCGGGGTTGTTGTCGTTGTAAAAGGAGATGGGAGGCCGGGTGTTGATGACTGTCTCGTAAGGGTTGCTGGGGTAGAGCTCGTACTTACCCTTTTCCCTGAGCAGTTCCACGTCATGGACCCAGTAGTCGTAGAGGGTCGGGATCATCACCTTGGGGTGGAGTTCCAGCATGTCCCGGTTGGTGACGATGTACTCCAGGGTCTCGTCGGAGAAGCGCAAGCCGGCATCGCGGGCCCGCTCCTTGCACCCTTCCATGATTGTTTTCGTATGCTGGTCGATGAGTTCCATAATGAATGTTCTGTGTAGGGGCGCTGCTTGCCGCGCCCTTGCATCCGATGACGGGCGCGGCAAGCAGCGCCCCTACCCCATAAAATTCCTACGAAATCAAACGCTTGATCCCATCGATAATCCGCGTTTCGTCGGCATCCTCGCCCATCACATCCATGCGCAAAAACTCCGGCTTTTCATCCAGGAGCCCCGATCCCTTCAGGTACCGCTCCACTTCGGTGGCCCCGCGGGAGCCGTAGGCGTTATGCTCGGCGATGGTGATCCCCACCCGGTTGGTATAGGTGAGCATCCGCCGCAGCTCGGGAATGGTCTCCTCGCCGTTGGTGTCCCAGTCGTCGCCGTCGGTGCCGTGGAAGACATAGATGTTGTAATCCTTGGCAAGGCTCTCCTGCTCCACGATGTCGTTCACCATCTTGTAGGCCGCTGCCACCCTCGTTCCCCCGGCCACCCGGAGGTTGTAGTAGGTGTAGAAGTCGGGAACCTCCCGGGCGTCGTTGTCATGGAGGACGAATCGGGTCTCCACCTGCCTGGCGAACTGGTAGAGGAGCCAGCTGTAGATGAGCACGTGCTGGGAGCAGATCACCTCCGACGCCTTCCCCTCCATGGAGCCGGAATAGTCGCGGACGAAGAAGACGAGAGCCTGGGACTCGTACTCCAGTTCCCGGGAGAGGATCCGGAAGATTCGGTCACGGGGGTCGATGAGGAGGCGGGTCGTGTCGATGTTGGTAACATCGTCGATGTTCCCCAGGGCGATGTTGGTCTCGATGACCCGCCTGAGGGTCTGTTTCTTTTCGAGGATCTGGCCGAAGCCCCGGTTGCGGTCGGTGAGGTCGTAGGTGTAGTGGGAGAAGGAGCTCTTCTTCCCCTTTTCCTTCAGGTTCGGCAGATTGAACCGCTCCGTCAGAATCCGCCCCAGGTCGTAGGCCGATGACTCCAACTCATGCCCCTCGCCGCCGCCGTGCCCAGCAGTGCCGCTTCCCGCCCCCTGCTCGGGGCGAACCGGCTGCTCGCCGAGGATATCCCCTTCCGCCTCGTCGCCGGTCCCCCCCATGGGCTCCTCCTCTTCGGGAGGAGTGGGGGCCCGATCGTGCATGAACTTCTCTTCCACCGTGGTGGGGACCACCACGAACTTCTCCTGTTTCCCCTTGCCCGGCTTGATGAGCTTGCCGATCCGGATCTTGCGGGGAAAGCCATCCTCTTCCCGAAGCCGGTCCCGCTCCAGAAGTTCGTCCAGAGAGCGGATCCGGGTGGTGTAGGACCCTTCTGGCTCGGGGGCAAGGGAGGAGATATTCCACAATTCAATTGGTTTGGAATCGTCGGTTTTCATTATGGTTCCGACCCATTCAGAAACGTGGATTTTTGATTCGGCCTCTGGCCTCACCCTGCGGGCATCATTCGATGTCCAATTTGCCTTTGGCAAAATGTCGCAAGGTCAAGGCGCTCGAAGGATTGCGCGGAGGCGTAGCAGTGCTACGCCGCACAAGCAATCGTGAAGATCAATGCAGAGATTGCGGACGCGTTTCTATATCTCGTCTTCTTGCGTGCAGAAGTACTCTATCGTCTTCTGGGCGCAGGTCCGGCAGTAGCCCAGCTTCTTCAGCATGGTGTCAACCATCCGGTCATAGAGCTTCTGGTTCTCCTCGTTGGTCCGGTTGGCAAGGGCGCCGATGAGGCTCCCGGCACCGGCGATGTCGCTCTTGAGCCGCACATCGGTCACCGCCTTCACCAGCTCCAGGTTGTCCATGAAGTCGTAGGTGGGATCCACCGAGATCTTCTGGCCGTAGATCTTGCGAATGGAGGTACGGAAGCTCTCCCGCTGCTCGTCGGTCTTGAGACCGAGACGGTCCTCCACGTTCTTCACGTAGCGCTCATCGATCTTCAAGGCCTTCAGCTCGCCGGTCTGGGGATCTTTGTACTTCCACATCCGGTCAGGGCCGAGACTCTCCGCGTCGATGCCGATGATCATGTTCACATAGTTCATGACGTCCTTCTTGACGGCGTAAGGCTCATCCATGTAGGCGTTGAACATCTCGGTCATGATCCGCTCGCGGTAGAGCCCCTTGGCGATCTTCAGGTCCTCCAGGTACTTGGCCCGGTCGTTCTGGTCGGGAACGTAGTCGAGGACGATCCGCTCCAGGGACTTGAACACGTCGTAAGCCACCATGCAGCGCCCCTCGTTGGTCTCCGAGCTCTCCACGAGGAGCTGCACGGCCCGCCCCAGGTTCCGCTGGCCGAGCCCCTTCTGGCCGAAGCGCTTGGTGACGTCCTGCTCCTGGCTCAGGATGTCCACCACCTCTGCCAGAGTCTTGAGGCTCTTCTCCCCGGCGATCTCGCCGGCGGCCAGCTTCATGGCCTCGATGGGGGTGAGTTTCTCGGAGCGTGGAAGCCGCGTGAGCACCACCCCCACGCAGGAGGCGTAGTTCAGGTTCGGGTCCTGGTGGAGCTCCTCCCGGTTCAGGGTGGTCTTGGTCTCGCCGCCGATGGCGTAGGTGGTGAGCTGCTCCTGCATCCGGTAGTTGGTGTTGTGGGAGACGTAGCAGATGCGGCAGCGGTCGATGATGGGAGCCTCCTCCTTCTCGGAGAGGTAGCGGTTGAACTCGGCGTTGTTGCTGGTGGCGATGATGAGGGTGTCGATGGGCCAGCGGTAGCCGTCGATCTCGATGACCCGGTTCTGGATGACCCCCAGGTAGACCTGCACCAAGTCCTTCTTGTTCTTGTAGATCTCGTCGGAGAAGTGGATGCCGCCGCCGGCCACCCGGGCCAGGGCGCCGCGGCGGAGATCAAAGCGGTAGGGGTTGTTGATGTCGGTGATGTGGAGGAGCCGCTGGATCGACTCTTCACCCAGAAGGTCCACGGCGCTGGAGGTGATCTTGTCCTTGGCCGCGTATTTGCCGGTGACGGTTCCGAGGGTCTCGGTGAGCGGGACCGGAATCACCTCGATGAACTTCAGCATCTCTTCGATGTTACCGCCGGTGAAGGTGCGGATGTCGTTGAGGATGTAACTGGAGCAGGCCCCCAGGGGGCGGTAGTTGTCGGCCAGCTGCTGAAGCTCCTTGTCGGTGAAGCCGAACTCCCGGGCCAGGAACTCCGTGGCCTCGTCTTGTGACTCGAAGAGGTTCATGGCGAGCACCATGGGATCCTCGTAGGTCTGGGACTCGATAATGTCGATCTTCCCGTAGCTCCCCAGCTGCGCCATCCCCGTGTAACGGAAGGAATGGCGCCGGTTCTCGGGCTTCGCCAGGAACTCCCGGTAGCGGCCGCAGACATACTCCACGAAGAAGGTCTTGCCGTTGCCCGGCTCTCCCACCAGGACGAAGGCCATCTCCTTGGAGGACCCCCCCTCGGCCGCATCCTTCACGAAGGAGACGAAGCTGTTGATCTCGTCGTACATGCCGACGGGGTGCTTGCGGCCGGTGCGGAAGATCCGGAAATCGTAGGTGGTGCGGCCATTGACCACAACCTTGTCGACCCCCTGCTCCAGGATCATCCGGGTCACCCCCTGGAAGGCATTCTCGAAGCGGCGTCTCCCCTCCTTGACCGCAGCGATGTGATCGCGAAGCGTCACGGTGCCGGTACCGTTCATCGTTTTCTCCCCCCTCGGAACGCGGGCAGGCGAAGAGCGTCTTCACCAGCCCGAAAAGTGCGGGTCGCGGGGCAACCCTTGGCGCTAATTAAGTATACACATTTTTTCGGGCAGCCAAGACCGGCACAGTATTTTTTTCTCGATGAATATGCCGCCATTCCAGAGCGTTATGTTTTAACCACTCTATAGCAACAGGATGGCAAAAGGCCGGAAACAGAAAAAGGGGAAAGACCGAAGTCCTTCCCCTTTTCATGTTCAACCGGAATGAGCCGGAATGATTTACATCATGCCGCCCATGCCACCCATTCCGCCCATGCCGCCGGGCATTGCCGGCATGGCTGCCTCTTCCTTGGGCTTGTCGGCGATCATGGCCTCGGTGGTCAGCATGAGGCCGGCCACGGATGCGGCATTCTGCAGGGCGCAGCGGGAGACCTTGGTCGGGTCGATGATGCCGGCCTGGAGCATGTCGGTGTACTCGTCCTCGGCGGCGTTGTAGCCGAAGGCGTCGGCGCCGTTCTTCACCTTGTCGACGACGATGGAGCCGTCAACGCCGGCGTTCTGGGCGATCTGGCGGATCGGCTCCTCAAGGGCACGCTTGATGAGGATGACGCCGAACTGCTGCTCCACCGGGAGGGAAACGCCGTCAAGAACCGGCAGGGAGCGAATGTAGGCAACACCGCCGCCGGGGACGATCCCCTCGTCAACGGCTGCGCGGGTAGCGTGGAGGGCGTCCTCGACGCGGGCCTTCTTCTCCTTCATCTCGGTCTCGGTGGCGGCACCGACCTTGATGACGGCAACGCCCCCCACCAGCTTGGCAAGGCGCTCCTGGAGCTTCTCGCGGTCGTAGTCGCTGGAGGTCTCCTCGATCTGGGCGCGGATCTGCTTCACGCGGCCCTGGATGTCGGCTTCGACGCCGGCGCCGTCAATGATGGTGGTGTTGTCCTTGTCAACGGTGATCCGCTTGGCGGTGCCGAGCATGTCAAAGGTTGCGTTCTCGAGCTTGAAGCCGAGCTCTTCGGAGATCACCTTGCCGCCGGTGAGGATGGCGATATCTTCCAGCATGGCCTTGCGGCGGTCGCCGAAACCCGGGGCTTTCACGGCGCAGATGTTGAGGACGCCGCGGAGCTTGTTGACCACGAGGGTGGCCAGGGCCTCCCCCTCGATGTCCTCGGAAATGATGAGGAGCGGGCGGCCGCTCTTGGCGGTCTGCTCAAGGATCGGGAGGAGATCCTTCATGTTGGAGATCTTCTTGTCGTGGATCAGGATGTTGGCGTTCTCGAGGGAAGCCTCCATGCGCTCCGGATCGGTCACGAAGTAGGGGGAAAGGTAGCCGCGGTCGAACTGCATCCCTTCCACGGTCTCAAGGCTGGTCTCCATGGCCTTGGCTTCCTCGACAGTGATGACCCCTTCCTTGCCGACCTTCTCCATGGCCTCGGCGATGATGCCGCCGATGGTCTTGTCGTTGTTGGCGGAGATGGTGCCGACCTGGGCGATCTCCTTGTGGTCCTTGATGGGCTTGGAAATCTTCTGGAGCTCGCCCACGATGGCCTCGACAGCCTGGTCGATGCCGCGCTTGATCTCCATGGGGTTGTGGCCGGCGGCCACCAGCTTGGAGCCCTGGCGGTAGATGGCCTGGGCGAGGACCGTGGCGGTGGTGGTGCCGTCGCCGGCAACGTCGGAGGTCTTGGAGGCGACTTCCTTCACCAGCTGGGCGCCCATGTTCTCGAACTTGTCATCCAGCTCGATTTCCTTGGCGACGGTGACGCCGTCCTTGGTGATGAGCGGAGAACCGAACGACTTCTCGATGACGACGTTGCGCCCCTTGGGGCCGAGGGTCACCTTGACGGCGTCGGCGAGGGTATTGACACCTTTCAGGATGGCGTTGCGCCCTTCCTGATCGAACTTGATAATCTTGGCCATGTTACTCGTTCCTCCCTATTTATTTCTTCGTTTTCGTATGTTGTTCCTGTGCTGTTTCATGGCACAGCCAAAGGCTCCCGATGCAAGGCGCGTGAGGAGCGGGGCGCGAGGCGTACCCATCGGTACGTTGAGCGTGCCGCGACGAACGCAACGCCGCAGATGGACCTTTGGCGAAGCCAGCCACTCTATTCGATGACGCCGAGGATGTCGTCTTCGCGCATGATGAGGAAGTCCTCTCCCTCGACCTTGATGTCGGTGCCGGCATACTTGCCGAAGAGCACCTTGTCGCCCACCTTCAGGTCGATGGGGATCACCTTGCCATCCTCGGTCTTCTTGCCATTGCCCACGGCCACGATTTCTCCGCGCTGGGGCTTCTCCTTGGCGGTGTCGGGGATGAAGATCCCTCCGGCGGTAACTTGCTCCTCCTCGATTCTCTTCACGAGGATGCGGTCCTGCAACGGTCTGAGTTTCATCTGCTGCTTCTCCTTTCTTCCATGAGTATGCTCACGATATTTCATCGAAAAAAATTAGCACTCGATACAGCTGAGTGCTAACGCGAAGTAACTATAGTCACCCCCCGGACAAAAATCAAGGTCATTCGCAAAAAAAATTTCAGGGGGAAGAAGACACGGAGGGACGTGGCGGCGCCAGGGCCTCAAGGACTTTCTGGGAAAGGTCGCGGGCAAGGGCCCGGGCGAGTCGGCCCCGCTCCCGGTCGATGGTGGAGCGGTCGTGATCGAAGAAGCTCTCCATGGGGACAAAAATCTCCACCGATGGAATGCTCTTGCCGGGCTCATGGACATAGACCCGGGCCTTGACCCGGATATTGGTGGAGCAGCACCCCGAGTCCTCCACATAACTCCAGATGTCGCCGGAGATGTAGTACTGGCGGGCGAGCCAGCCGGGGTCCACCACGCTCACCTCGTCCTTGAGGATGGCGAAGGAGCGGATCCCCGTCTCGCGCCGACGGCCGTTGAGCTGGTCCACGAAATCGTTGAAGACCGTTGCGGAGAATTCCTCGGGGACCAGGGCGCCGGCAAAGGGTACCACGTAGGCGGTCTCCACGTCGGAGGCGGGGCGGAAGGAGGGGGAGACGCTGATCTGGGGTTTTGGTCCGCACCCGGCCAGTCCCATAACGACGAGGGCCAAAAGCGCCGGATAAACAAGCGCGCGTGTCAATCTGCCGCAGAGGCTCACCATTTCCGCTTCGCCATCTCTTCCTGGTAGAATTTCTGATAGAGCACCTCGTACTCCCGGCTCCCCGGAACCTTTGCCTGGGCGTAGGAGGCAAGCTTCCTGCGGACGGCGGCATCCACCTCGCCGGTCACCGCGAAGAAGGAGGAGACCGCCTCCTTGATGCACTGCAGCGAGCGCCGCTCGTCGGGAAAATCGGCGACGTCGTCCTTCCAGAGCCGGTCCTGGATCCGGTGGGCCAGATGGGAAATGCGGTCTTCGGAAATGCTCATTTTTCGTACTCCATTCCGACCGGCAAGGTCAGATGACGATTCCCTTCTCCTTGGCCAGCCGCTCCTTGATCATCTTCAACATCTTGTGCCGGTCGATGCCGACGCCGCCCCCCATGGAGCGGAGGGTCTGCTCCAGGAGGCGCTCGGCCTCACGCTCCAGATCCTCTTCCCCCTTGGCGTCGGCGGCGATGGCTTTCTTGATCCGGTCGAGGACCACCCCTCGCTCGGCCTTGAGGGTGATGAGCCCCGCCGCGGTGAGCCGCTCCAGCACCTGCTCCGCCAGCCGGGCGATCTGCGCTTCCTTGAGCTTCATGGGTCCTCCCGATGCTTTTTCGCGTCATGGGCCGCTCGTTGTGGCCGGGGAATCCATTCTACCCATTGCCCGCGAAAAAGCAAGGCACCGTTGACCCCCGCCTCCCCCTCTGGTATCGTTGCCCCCATGGGAAGACTGCAATCCTGGACAGGGAGGGGCGCGTGCTGATCGTCATGAACCACAAGGCTGGTCCGAAACAGATCGAGGCGGTTGTGAAGGCAGTGGAAACCATGGGGCTTACGGCGGCGCCGATTCCGGGGAGCGAGCGGACCGCCATCGGGGTCCTCGGCAACAAGGGGTACGTGGACGACACCACCATCCGGGACCTCCCCGGGGTCCAGGAGGTGATCCACGTATCCAAGCCCTACAAGCTCGTCTCCCGCGACTTCCATCCCCGCAACACCATCGTGAGAGTCTGCGACGTCTCCATCGGCGAGGGGAAACGGCCAGTGGTGGTGGCCGGCCCCTGCGCGGTGGAAGGGGAGGAGCAGATCCTGAAGACCGCCCGGGCGGTTAAGAAAGCAGGAGCGGATCTCCTCCGGGGGGGCGCCTTCAAGCCCCGCACCGGTCCCCACACCTTCCAGGGAATGCGGGAAGAGGGGCTGAAGCTCCTGGCCAAGGCCCGGGAGGCGACGGGACTCCCCATCGTCACCGAGGTCATGAGTCCCGACACGGTGGGGCTTGTGGCGGAATACGCCGACCTCCTCCAGGTGGGGGCCCGCAACATGCAGAACTTCGAGCTCCTGAAGGAGCTTGGGCGCACCCGCAAGCCGGTCCTCCTCAAGCGGGGCATGAGCGCCACCCTGGAGGAGTTCCTGGCCGCCGCCGAATACATCCTGGCCGAGGGGAACCCTCACGTGATCCTCTGCGAGCGGGGAATCAGGACCTTCGAGACCGCCACCCGCAACACCCTCGACCTGGCAGTGGTTCCCCTCATTCGGGAGATGTCCCACCTGCCGGTCATGGTGGACCCCTCCCACGCCACGGGAAAACGGAGCCTCGTGGCCCCCATGGCCAAGGCGGCCCTGGTTGCCGGGGCACACGGCGTGCTGATCGAAGTACACCCGGAGCCGGACAAGGCCCTCTCCGACGGTCCCCAGTCCCTGACCTTCCACGGTTTCGACGTCCTCATGGAGGAAATCAGGCGCCTGAACGCGTTCCTCGGAGTCGATGGAGGCAGAGAAAAAGCCTCTTGATTTATCCGGGAGAGGGCGCTAAACTGGCCATAAATATTAGAAATCTCTCTACCATGTTCGTCAGGCTGATATGCCCCAGCGGAACATTTACGTAAGACGGGGGCTCTTTCTACCGTGGTGTGCTGCCCCATCATGTGGGATTTGCCTGAAGCGGTACAGAGCCTGCCACCTGTAAGGAACTCGCTGTGAGGCCCTTACAAGCCAACGGCATGGTGGAGGGATGAAAAAAAGGGGGGGAGCGCACTGTGCGTCTCCCCCCTTTTGTGCCGAAACCTTTCAGTAGGCCGTGTGTTGGTTGTGCTCCCTCAGGATTGCCGTAAAGAGGGGATTATGGTCCGACCGTGAAACGGAGAGGGCCATCTCAACCTCGGTTATCCCCCCCCTGACGTCCCGTATTTTCCGGGAAGTCGTCTCCCCAACCACTCCCCCCGTCCCGTCGCGCAGGTATGCCGCGATGCCGTCCCGCACCCCGTCGCTGTCGGCCAGGAAGGTGTAGATCGTTGCACCGAGGAGTTCCCCCTTGGGAAGCCCGAAGAGTTCCTCGGCACGGCGGTTGGCGATGATGAGCTTGCCGTCGGCCAGGAAGGTGACGATGGCCGACTGGGCCATCTCCAGGACATTGCGGTAGCGGTCCTCGGACTCCATCCGCTGTCGGGTCTTGAGGTCCAACTCCTCCATCATGCCATTGAAGGCGGCCACGAGTTCGCCGATCTCGTCCCGGGAGCGCTGGGGAATCCGGTCGCCGAAGCTGCCGGTGGCGGTGACATGGGTAATGGAGGCGGAAACCTTCCGGAGCGGGTCGATAATAGTCCGCCGGACGAGGAATCCCATCACGAGGATAATGAGGCAGAAGGTGAGCCCCCGCGTGGCCAGGTCGAGCCTGAAGTTGGTCCCGGCCTCGCGGTAGAGGTCGGCCAGGGGGATCGAGACCGACACGGCGCCAATCACCTCACCGACCTTGTAGTTGTAGGAGAAGTGCCCCTTGGGGAAGCGAGCCCGGACAAAGGGAGGCGCATCCTCGTAGCGGCCGTGGCATTCGAGGCAGCTCTTTTCCGCCACCATCGAGAGCATGTAGCGAAAGCTCCGCTCCTTTCCGGTCCTGACGATGCGGTAGGTTTCCGTGCTCTTCTTCGAGGCGAAGAGCTTGAGCATCTCTTCCTCGTACGGATCGGGACGGTTGTCGGGGTTGCGGTACCGGAGCGAAACCTGGCGCACGTAGTAGTTGCTCCCCTTGGTCAACCGCTTGGCCACGTTGGTGGCCACCACCTGGGGGACCAGGTTGTAGTTCTCGTTGGGCTCCCCCTTCACCACGCTGGAGATGTAGTCGCGGGTCTCGATGATCTGCCGGGCAATGCTCCGGGCGTTGTCCACGGCGATCCGGTCGATGAGCGCCCTTTCTCGATGGTAGACGAAGAAGGCCGCCGCCAGGAAGATGAAAACCAGAAGGAGCGACAGGATGATGTTGAACTTCGTGCTGATCTTCAGGTTGGCAAACCAGGACATGCATGCCTCCGGCCGTTGATATTGCTTCTAGTATACCTGTCCGGCCGCCGCAGACAAGGAGAGTCACCAGACATAGTCCTTCGCGATCTCCCGCTTGTCGTGGCCATGGAGGATGTGGAGGACCCGCAGCCCCTTGAGCTTCACCGGTGACAGGGAGCCGAGGGGAATGTAGACGATCTTCTTCCCCATGCGGGCCGCCAGCTGGCGGAACATGCTCCGGGGTGGGCGCGGCGCCGCGTAGACCACATGCTTCTCCGGAGAGTAGTCCAGGGCAGCCAAAAGGAGCACCTCGGCCTTGGTGCGGGCAAAGGCGTAGTCGGGGTCGTGCCAGACGTCCATCATCCGCCGGGGAGGGTAGGAGAGGAGGAAGCCTCCATACTCGCAGCGGCAGATGCCGGGGCCCACGATGTTGTCGGCCGGGGAGGTGGCGTAGAAGGCCATGTCCGACTCCTGGTCGTGCTCCCCGAGCCAGGTCATCCGGTAGGGGAACCTGCGGTTGTCCCGGTCCTCGTCGAAGATCACCACCACCCCGCCGACGCCCCCTTTGGCCCGCTGGTTCTCCCGCACGTAGATCCGGCCGTCGGTCAGGTTACGCAGGGTCTCCCGCATGTCGATCCCGTCCAGGAGCGAGGCGGTGAAGGGCTCGGTGCGGGAGAGCTCCTCGGAGAGCTGCATGGCACCCTTCCTCTTCAGGAACCGGCCGTAATCCTCGATCACCACATCCTCCGGCGGGTAGGAGCAGATAGAGGGGTTGTCGAACCCCTCCAGCCACTCGCCGGGGCGCTTCTCCTTTTTCCGCTTCAGGAACCCCAGGTGCGACAGCCCCTTCTGCCGCTTCTGCCGGGGACGAAAGCGGATGCGGCGGGCGCCGCCCCAGATCTCCTCGGGAGAGATGGCGATGGTGGGAAGGTCGGCGTCGGTCCGCTGCCAAGGGTAGTGGGTGGCCAGGCGCCAGAAGGCGTAGGCGAAATTGTCGTCGATGCACCCCCGGGCCGCGGCCAGGAGCTGGAACAGATCGGGGAGGAGCATGCCTCCGGTGAGGGCGTAGTTGCGGGCAAAGCGGAAGAAGGCCCGCTTCTGCCAGAGATGGACCTGCTCGCCGGTCTCCTGCCGGTAGTGGCGGGCCGCCTCCCGGAAGAGGTGGAAGATGATCCGCTGCCGGTCCGGGAACTCCCCCTCCCGCCCCGCGTGGCGGGCGCTCCGCTCCACGGCGTGGCGCAGAAGCTCCTCCTCGGGAATCTCCCGCTTCCCCCCCGCGATGAGCTCCAGGGCGCTGAACCGCTTGCGGAGCGTGGCGGCGCCATCCACAAGCTCAGGAGGGAGGGGGCCCCGGCGCAGCTCGTACACCGCCGAGAGGAAGGGGAACTCCCCGAGGATCTCCCGGCAGGAATCGGGGTGGAGGTTGAAGAGGGCCACGTTCTCGCGCCTCACCCGCTCCAGGGGGGCGGCTTGGGGGCGGCCGAACTCCTCCTTCACCCGCTCCAGGTGGAACATACCGCAGATGAAGAGGATGCGCCCATGCTCCCGGGCCAGCTCCCGGAGCCGGAAGGCCATCCCCTGCTCCCGCCGCCGGTCCTCGGGACCGTGGGGGAGGGCAGCCGCTCCCTTGCCGTACTCTTCATAGTAGGGGGTGAGGCCGATCCGGTGGATGGCGTAGGGGTCGGGAAGGGGCTCGTGGTGGAGAGGATAGGAGTCGGTGTCCACATCGACCAGCGCCACGGGAATCCCCAGCTCCCGGCCGAGCCGCGCTCCCTCCACCAGGGGGTCCGCCGGCTCCACGAGGAGATAGACCGTCTCCTCCCCCTTTTTCGCCCTGGTGCCGTAGCGGAGCACCGATACCTCCGGCAGGCGCGCCACTCCCCGCAGGAAGGGAGCCTCCAGGGTGGGCGGCAGCTCCAGGGCGATGCAGTCGGGCTTCACCCGGTGCACCGCCTCGCGCACGAGCCAGGCGAACTCCATCCGGTAGTGGAGGACGGGGAGGGCGTGGACCGGGCCGAACTGTTCCAGGTGGAGGCGATGGGGCATGGCTTACGCCAGGTACCGCAGCGCCTCGTCCCCCAGCACCCGCTCTACGGCCAGCGGCAGGAGTTCGGCGGCGTCCTTTTCGGTTGCGGCCATCATCTTGAGGGCGTAGCGGGCGATGTTGATGCCGTCGCGGACCGAGTAGAGCTCGTCGGCGGCGTGGGCCCGCTGGAGGAAGTCGACCACGTACTTGAGGATGCGGGTCGGGGCGAAGGGGAGGTTTTCCTTGAGGATCATCAACTCCTCGTCGGCCTCGGGGAAGTCGATGAAGATCTGGGGCTGGAGCCGGGAGTGGATGTACTCGGGGACCTCGAAGGTGGAGGCGTCCTCGTTCATGGTGACCACGATCCGGAAATCCCGGTGGGCCGGCACCCGGAGGCCGGTGATGATGGACTCCACGTAGCGCCGGTCGTCCAGGAGCGGCGCCAGGGAAGCCCACGCCTTCTCGCTCATCCGGTTCCCCTCGTCGAGGATGAGAACTCCCCCCTTCACCATGGCGGAGACGAGGGATGACGCGGCGTACTGGATCTTCCCGTCGGGGCCGATGACCGGGGTGATGATGAGGTCTTCGGGGCGGGTATCCATGGTGGCCTGGAAGAGGTAGACGGGGCGACCCAGCCGCCTCGCTGCGGCATAAGCGAGGGTGGTCTTTCCCACGCCCGGCTTGCCGATGAGGCGGGGGTTGAAGGGGATGTCCCGGTCGTCGATGACCATCCAGGCGGCCAGGAGTTGTTGGAGGAGCTCATCCTGGCCGACCCATTTGAGGGGGAGCGTCACGGGGCCAGCCAGGGTGAGAGAAATTCCGTCAATGGTTGTCTGTTCCATAGCCGTTCACCTGTCGATAACGTACATCATGGCGAGTTTCGCCCGGTTGTCCAGGCATTGGGGGCAGAGGGTGCCGGCGTCGTTCCAGAGCTCCGCCGCCAGCCACTCACCGGCCTCCTCGTAAGGGGTGCGCTCCACTCCGGGGGTGAAGTCATTCCCGCAGACGGTGCAAGTTTTTGTCTCGTGTTCCATTCCGCTCACGTCCCCGCTTTCCGCACCAGGTCCGCCAGGCAGTCGATGAAGAGTGGTGAGCTGTTCAGGGAGGGGGAACGGCGGAATTTGGCATACCCCAGCCGGTGGGCCAGCATGGCGTACTCGATGTCGATCTCGTGGAGGGTCTCGATGTGGTCCGACACGAAGGAGAGGGGAACCATGAGAAGGTTCTTCACCTGGTGGGCCGCCAGGTGCTCCAGCATCTCCTCGGTGGAGGGCTCCAGCCACTTGACCGGCCCGGCCCGGGACTGGAAGGCCAGGTGGTAGGTGATTCCCTCGAACCGCTCCATGACGAGCCGCACCGTCTCCTCGATGTGGGAGAGGTAGGGGTCCCCCTTGTCGATGAACGACTGGGGGAGGGAGTGGGCCGAGAAGAGGATCTGCACCTCGGACAGGGGGTGGAATGCGTCGAGCCCCTCCCGGATCTTCTCGGCCAGGGCCTCGATGTAGCGGGGATGGTCGTAGAAGCGGTCCACGTAGGTGATGTCGAAGGTGGCCCCCGCCTGCCCCAGGACCCGTTTCAGCTCGTTGATGCTCGATCCGGTGGTGGCCCGGGAGTAGTGGGGGTAGAGGGAGAGGGCGATGATCCGCGTGATCCCCTCCCGCCGGATGGCCGCCAGGGCCTCCACGGTGGTGGGCTTCCAGTAGCGCATGGCCGTGAAGCAGCGGTACCCGTCCCCCAGGGCCTCTTCCAGGGCCTTCGCCTGGGCCTCGGTCAGCTCCCGGATGGGGGACTTGCCGCCGATCTCCTCGTACTTCAGCTCCACAGGCCGGGCCCGCTTCCTGGCGATGAGCCGGGCGATGAACGGCTGCAGAAAGGAGGGGCCGATCCGAATGATGTCCCGGTCGGTGAAGAGGTTGACGAGGAAAGGCTCCACGGCGTCCAGGGAGTCGGGGCCCCCCATCTGCAGGAGGAGCACTGCGGTTTTTTCTGACATGGTCGCCTCGTTAGCGGTAGTGGTCAGGCCTTGTGGCGCTCCCATCCAGATACCTCATAACCCTGGGTCGGTCAAGGAGGAAGAGGACCGGTGATCCCCTCGTCCCGGAGAAATCCGGCCACGGTTCGCAGGAACACCCGCCGGTCGGGGGGACAGTCGTTGTGGGCGCAAGCGAGCTCCACCAGCCGCCCCCGCCGGGCTGTCCGCGCCAGCTCCCGGCCGTGGCCTACGGGAATGATGTCGTCGTGGATCCCGTGAAGGACGAGGACCGGCCCGCTGTAAGCGGCAAGGGCGTGGCGGTTGTCGAAGACGTCCCGCACCAGGAATCCCGGCAGGAGCATCCGCCGGGCGAAGGGGCGGGTCGAAGTGAAGGGGGACTGGAGGATAATGGCCGCCAGGTGGCGCTGCCGGCTGAGGGCGCAGGCCGCCCCGCCCCCCAGGGACCGGCCGAAGGCAACCACCCTGCCGGCGTCCACCCCCCTCTGGCCGATGACGGCATCGTAGGCAGCCACCGCCGCCGCGGTAATGCTCTCCTCCGACGGACTCCCCCCTGAACGCCCGTACCCCGGATACTCCACGAGAAGCACCCCCATCCCCAGTGCCCGGAAGTCCTCCGCTTCCTCCGGCAGAAAGTCGATCACCTCGCCGTTGCCGTGGAAGACAAGAACCACCGGCCCCGTTTGTCCCGCCTTTATCCCCGGTGCCGGCAGAAACCACGCATCTACCCTTCCGAAGCCCGTATCGAGGTAAAGGGGGACCATGCCGGGAATCCGGGGGGGCTGGCCGGCAACGTCAATGGCCCGACCGGGGTACATGAGGGAGCGCTGGAGGAGGTAGCAGAGCGCCCCGTAGGCTGCGTAGATCACCGCACCGAGTATGAGGAGCCTGAGGATGTTCATCCCGCAGCTCAGTAGTGGGGGGGCGGCTCCTCGTCCTCCGGCTTTCTCACCGGCGACGGGGCCTCGGCCAGAACCTGCTCCCGGAGCCCATTCAGCTCCGCCTCCAGCCGGTCGATGGCCTGCTGCTGGCGGAACACCACGTCGTTCAGCTCACTCACGGTGCGCGACAGGTGGGTGACGTGGATCTCCAGGTCGGTGATGCGATCGTTCATGGGGCCTCTTTCTCAGCGGGAAATAGAAAAAGGGAGCATCCTTCGCTCCCTTTTTCTATTTCGTCTCCTCGCTTCTCCTACTTCTGGGACAGCCGGTGCACGCACTCGACCATGTGGATGGCGTTCGCCGGCGGCACCGTCGGAAGAATGCCGTGCCCCAGATTGAAGATGTGGCCGGGACGGCCGGCGTTCTCGTCGAGAACCCGCTTCACCTCCGCCTCGATGACCTCCTTGGGGGCGTAGAGGACCGTGGGGTCCAGGTTCCCCTGGACGGCCATGTTCGGGCCGAGCACGTCCCGGGCTTTCCCCAGGTTCACGTGCCAGTCGAGCCCCATGACGTCACCGCCGGCCTTCTGCACCGTCTCCAGCATGGTGCCGGCCCCCTTGACGAAGTGGATCACCGGGGTGTTCTGGCGGTTCAGGCCGTTGATGAGCTTCCGGGTGTAGGGGAGGACAAATTTCTCGTAGTCGGTGGGGGAGAGGACCCCGCCCCAGGTGTCGAAGATCTGGATCGCCTGGGCACCGGCCCGGATCTGGGCGTTCAGGTACTCCATGTCCATCATGGTCACCTTCTCCATGAGGGCGGCGTAGACCTCCGGGGCGGCATACATCATCCGCTTGATGGTGGCCCAGTCCTTGGACCCCTTCCCCTCCACCATGTAGCAGGCCAGGGTGAACGGCGCCCCGCCGAAGCCGATGAGGGGGACCCGGCCGGCCAGCTCCTTGCGGAGGATCTTGATGGTGTCCAGGACGTAGGGGACATCCTCCTCGGGGTTGGGGATCCGGAGCCGCTCCACGTCGGCCATGGTCCGGACCGGGGTCTCGAAGACCGGGCCGGGGACGAAATCGAGCTTGAGCCCCATGGGTTCCACGGGTGTGAGGATATCCGAGAAGAGGATCGCCGCGTCGACCCCCAGGATATCCACCGGCTGGATGGTCACCTCGGCGGCCAGCTCCGGGGTCTTGCAGAGCTCCAGGAAGGTGCACTTGGAGCGCACCGCCATGTATTCGGGGAGATAGCGCCCAGCCTGGCGCATGAGCCACACCGGGGTACGGTCAACGGGCTTCCCCCAGCAGGCGTCGAGAAAACGATTATTCATAGAAAATCCTCCTTGGAAATTGAAAGCAGTTCAAAACCAGGAACGTGAGATTTGCGTCAGATTGGTGCACCCGCAGGAACCCCGGCGGAGGCGTAGCCCAGCTACGCCGCACAACGGGGTGACGAGGACGGCGCCAAGATGGCGTAAATATCGCGTTCCTCCCTACCTACGCCTTCTTCTGGAGGCGTATCGGCACATAATTGCAGAACGGCTCTTCCGCCATGTAATCCCCGTACACCGCGTCGGCCCTTGCCCGGCAGCCGCCGCAGACGTTGATGAACTCGCACTCGCCGCACTTCCCCTTGTAGGCCTTGAAGTTCCTGAGATCCTTGAAAATCTCGGAGTTCTCCCAGATCTCCCGGAAGGGAGTCTCCTTCACGTTGCCGGCGGTGCGGTGGAAGTAGGAGCAGGGCTTCACGTTGCCAAAGCAGTCGATGAGGCAGATGGTCTGGGCCGCGATGCACCCCTTGCCGCCGCCGGTGGAGAAAGTCAGCGACCGGCGCTCGAACTTGACCCCTTCCTCCTTGGCCCTCATGGGGACCATCCGGTAGTAGTGGGGGGCGCAGGTGGGGCGCATGAGGATCTCGTCCTCCAGCTTCTCCTGCTGGTAGTGCCACTCCAGGATCTCCTCGTAATCCTCCTTGGAGATGAGCTCGTTCATGATCTCCTCGCCACGCCCCGTGGGGACGATCATGAACATGTACCAGGCAGTGGCCCCGAGGGACTTGGCCACCTTGAAGGTATTGGCGATGTCGTGCTGGTTTCGCTTGGTGAAGGAGGAGTTGATGAGGAACTTCTGGCCGTGCTTGCGGAAGAGTTCCGCGGCCCGCACCACCCCGTCGAAGGCGCCGGGGCACTGGCGGAAGTCGTCGTGGACCGCGGCGGTGCTGCCGTCCAGGGAGAGGGAGACCATCTTGATGTCGGCCTTCCGCATCTTCTGGCAGATCTCGTCGGTAACGAGTGCTCCGTTGGTGGCCATGCACATGCGCAGCCCCAGGGAGGTACCGTATTCGGCCAACTCGAAGATGTCCTTGCGCATGAGGGGCTCGCCCCCTGAAAGGACGACCACCGGCTTGGAGAAATCGGCGATCTCCTTGAGGAGCTTCTTCCCCTCCTCGGTGGTGAAATCCCCTTCGGAGGAGGTCAAATCCGACGAGCAGCGGCAGTGGACGCACTTGAGGTTGCACTTCTGGGTGGTTTCCCAGGCAACCCATTTAGGTATGAATTCTTCGGCCATGGGTTCTCCGTTCGTGTGACAATCCTGTAAATCCTACTATGAATAACGCCGGCAGCACAAGAAGTTTAGCTTAGCGCAGATGGAGGCTACTCCGCCATCTTCCGGTTGAAGATGGCCACCGTGACAGTGAAGGCGATCAGGGCAGTCACGGCCAGGATGGCGATGAGCCCCCCGTCGAATGAACCCGCCAGGAGCGCCCGGCGCGATCCCTCGAAGAGGGCCGTGGTGGGGATGGCCATGACGGCGGCGCGCATGGCCTCGGGATAGGAGGAGACGGGAAAGAAGACCCCGGACAGGAAGATGAGGGGCATGATGACCACCGCCTGAACCTTGCCGATGGTCTCGGGCTTGTCCATGAGGGTGCCGCAGACGGTGCCGGCGCAGGAAAAGACCATGGAGCCGAGGGCGATGAAGGCGAGGTATCCCGCTAGGTGGGCCGGGTCGAAGCGGACCCCGGTCAGGAGGAAGATGACGGTAGCCACTGCCACTCCCTTGAGGGCCCCCTGGGTGAAGCCGGAGATAATCTTGCCGATGACGATGTCATAGACCGTGATGGGGGTGACCCGGTACGCCTCGATGGTCCGCTGTACCTTGCGGTGGAACCACATGCTCCAGGCGCTCTCGTCAAAGGCGGCGGAGACGGCGGTCATAGTGATGAGCCCCGGCGCCATGAACACGGTGTAGGGAACCCCCTCCACGTTGGCGATGTACCCCTTGAGGCCGAAGCCGAAGGCCAGGTAGAAGGTGAGGGGGGATGCCACCACCGCCACCAGCTCCGAAAAGAGGCTGCGGCGGAGCACCAGCATGTCCCGCTTCCAGATGGAGAAGGCGCCTTTGAACACTATTCCCGCACCTCCCGCCCCGTCAGTTCGATGAAGACATCCTCCAGGGTCGGCTCCCGGGGGCAGACCTTGCGGATGTCGTCGGTGCCGACGGCGTCCATGAGGGGTTTCAGGAACTCCTCTCCGGCAAGGGAGAGGCGGAAGAGATCGCCGGTCCGCTGGAGGGAGCGGACAAAGGGTAACCCTGCCAGGATCGCTTCGTAGCGGTCGGCATTGGCCCGGAACTGCATCTCGTAGCAGTGGGCGTGGGCCATCCGCTCCTTGAGCCGGGCCGCGCTCCCGTCCACGAGCAGCCGGCCGTGGTCCATGATGACGATCCGGTCGCAGAGGGCATCGGCTTCGTCCATGTAGTGGGTGGTGAGGAAGATGGTCATGGAATCCTTCAAGGACTCGACGTACTCCCAGACGGCCCGGCGGGACTGGGGGTCGAGGCCGGTGGTGGGCTCGTCGAGAAAGAGGACCCGGGGCCGGTGGACCAGTGCCCGGGCCACCACGAGGCGCCGCTGCATGCCGCCGCTGAAGGTGTCGGGAAAGTCGTTGCGCCGCCCCGAGAGCCCCACCAGCTCCAGGAGCTCGTCCACCCGCCGGCTGGTCTCGGCGGCTCCCATGCCGTGGAGCCGGGCCTGCATCACCAGGTTCTCCCGGGCCGTGAGGTAGCGGTCCAGGTTGTTCTCCTGGGGGACCACGCCGATGAGGCGCCGCACCTCCTTTCCCTGCTGCTGGACGTCGAACCCCTCCACTTGGGCCGTGCCGGCGTCGGGACGAAGGAGCGTGGTGAGGATCCGGATGATGGTGGTTTTCCCGGCGCCGTTGGGGCCCAGGAGCGCGAAGATGGTTCCCCGCTCCACCTCCAGGGAGAAGGAGTCCACGGCCGTAAGGGAGCCGAAGCGCTTAGTGAGGCGGTTGAGCGAGAGAGCCGATGCCACGGGGCCTACCGTCCGACCACGCGAGGGATGACGCAGGTGTTGTCCATGGGGAAGAGGAGGGAGAAGACGCTGCCAGTGCCGTTCTCACCCGCCCCCACCCAGACCATGCCGCCGTGGGCATCCATAATCCCCTTGACGATGGAGAGGCCGAGACCCGACCCCTTGGACATGAAGCCGGTCTTGCCGGAGGAGTGGTAGGCGAGGTCGCCGACGCCGTAGAATTTCTCGAAGATCCGCACCCGCTCCTCGGAGGGGATGCCGATTCCCGTGTCGGCAATGTCGAGGCGGTAGAAGGCGGGGTGCCCCTCGATGTTGGAGGGAAACTCCCGGTAGAAGCAGCGGAGCGAATCGGCCTGGGGGAGGAGGTCGTCCAGGGAGGTGAGCTCGCCGCTGATGGTAATCCGTCCCCCGTCCGCGGTGAATTTGATGGCATTCTCCAGGAGGTTCCGGGTCACGAGCCGGCAGAACCCCTCGTCGGCCGGAATGCTGCACGTGTCCTCGGCGATGGAGAGCTCGATGTCCCGCTCAGAAAGGGGGAGAATAAGGGTCTGGCGCACCTCGCGGCAGAGGTTGAGGAGGTTCACCATCCGCTTGGTGACAGCGAACCCCTTGGTTTCGATGCGGGAGATGGAGAGGAGATCGTCCACGATCCCTCGCAGTTGGGTCACCCCCTCGTAGACCGACTCCATCATCTCCTTCTGCTCGGGGGTCATCTCCAGGCCGCTGTAGTGGAGGAGGAACTGCAACCCCCCGATGATGGAGGTGAGGGGGGTCTTCAGCTCGTGGGAGGCCATGCCGATGAAGGTGTTCTTGGCGGCGTTCAGGCGTCCCAGCTCCATGTTGGCCCGCTTCATCTCCTCCAGGTTCTCCTTGAGGGCCTGGAGGCTCCGGAGCAGCTCCAGGGTGGCCAGCTCCTTCTCTTCCTCCATTTTTTTCCGCTTGGTGACGTCCTCGATGACGTAGACGAAGCCGTGTTCGTTTTCGGTGGGGTGCATGGGAAAGCAGGAGGCCTTGTACCATCCCGTGAGCTTGGGAAAGCGGACATCCCCGTTGTCGGCCTTGAGATCGATGCACTGGACGAAAACGCTCTCCTCTGCGTCAGTGTTCCCGTAGAAGAGCTCGGTGATGTTCCTCCCCAGGATGTCGCTGTAGGTGGCGTTGAAGGCCTCGATCACCCGATTGTTGCAGCGGATGACCGTGCTGTAGAGGTCCGTGAGGACGACCAGGTCCGAGACGGCGTCGAAGGCCGCCTCCCACTCCATCTTCCCCTGGCGGATGGCCCGCTCGGCCCGGCGCCGGATGCGCCGCTCGGCCGCCTCCCGCAGCTCCCGCTCGATGGCGGGAATGAGTCGCGACAGGTTTCCCTTCATGAAGTAATCGTTGGCGCCGGCCCGCATGGCGTCCACGAGCATGTCCTCGGCGATCTTGCCCGAGACGATGATGAAGGGGAGGTCGAGACCGCTCTCCTTGAGGGTTTCCAGGGCCTGGGGCGCGGAGAACCGGGGCATCCGGTAATCGGAAATGACCATGTCCCATTGCCGGGAGACCAGGGCCTTTTTCATGGCGGAGCGGGTCTGCACCCGCTCGCACTCCACCGTGTATCCCCCCCGTTCCAGCTCCCGCAGAAGCAGAAAGGCATCCTCCTCGGAGTCCTCCGCCAGCAGTATCCTCAGTTTCATATCGTCCATCGCTTATCCTTCGTCGCCGTTCGCAAGGCGGTGAGATTCTCCCAGGGTAAAGAAGAAGGTGGCGCCTGCGCCGATTGTCCCCTCGGCCCAGGCACGACCGCCGTGCCGCTCCACCACCCGGCGCACCGTGGCCAGCCCTATGCCGGTCCCCTCGAACTCGTCCATAGCGTGAAGCCGCTGGAAGGGGCTGAAAAGCTTGCCCACGTAGGCCATGTCGAAGCCGACCCCGTTATCCCGAATGAAGTAGACCCGTCCCTCCTCCCCCTCGACTGCCCCGCACTCGATGGCGGCGTGGGGATTCTTCCCCGTGTATTTCCAGGCATTTCCCAGGAGGTTTTCCAGCACGACTCGCAGAAGAAGAGGGTCCCCTTCGGCCTGAACCCCGCTGGCAATGGTAAAGTCCACGTCACGCTCCGGGTCTGTCTGCTTCAGTTCCAAGGCTATGGTCCGAGCCAGGTTACTGAAATCGACGGGGCGCCGTTGCAGTTCGCTGCGGCTCACGGAGGCCAGCTGGAGGAGATCGTCGATGAGCTGCCCCATCCGGTTGGCAGCGGCGCAGATCCGAGTAAGGTATCCCTTCCCCTCCTGATTGAGCCGGTCGCCGCAGTCCTCCAGGAGCGCTCGACTGAACCCGTCGATGTGGCGCAGCGGCGCCCGCAGGTCGTGGGAAACGGAATAGCTGAAGGACTCCATCTCACGGTTGGCCTGCTCCAGTTCCGCGGTCCGTTGCTGAACCCGCTGCTCCAACTCGGCGTTGAGTCGCAGGATCTCCTCCTCCGCTCTGATCCGCTCCGTTACGTCATTGCACAGGACCACCTTCGCTCGCCTTCCGGCGAAGTCGATCGTGTGGGAGGTGATCTCCACGGAGATGATCGTGCCGTCCTTTTTCCGGTGGCGCCAGACGCCGACCCGGTGAGGCCCGCTGTCGACCCGCTTCACGATATCCATGAGCTGCGGCACATCCTCGGGGGGACGGATGTCCTTGATGGTCATGGCAAGAAACTCTTCGCGGCTGTATCCGTAATGCTGGATAGCCGATCCGTTCACCTCCAGGAAGGCGAGGGTCTCCAGATCGAAAACCCACATGGGATGCGGATTGCTCGAAAAGAGGAGCCGGTAGTTTTCCTCGCTCTCCCGCAGTTCTTGCTGGGCCCGTTCGGACTCGTCCAGCTGCTGGCGGAGCTCCTCCTCCGCCATGCAGAGCTCTTCGTTGCGCTCCCGCAGAAGTTCCTCCCGGCGCATCACCTCATCGACGAAGCGCCGGACCACCACATGGAGGAGGAGGGCGGTCACCGCCACAAAGAGCCATCCCTTTGCCGTTGCCAGGCTGGTGATGAGGTCGGGATCCCGCACGGCAAACCCGAGGAACCGGTCGGACAGGAGGATCCAGAGTCCGGCACAGAGGGCATAGTACGCCGCGATCCTGAGAGGCATGGTACGGTACGGCAGTTTCATGGGCGAGGTTCTCCCGGTCAGTGGTCAGTCGGTCCCCAGCGGAAAGAGCATCCGGAAGGTGCTCCCCTTATCAGGCTCGCTCTCAGCCCAGATGAAGCCGCGGTGGGCATCCATGACCTTGCGGCAGAAGGCAAGCCCGAGCCCGGTGCCGCTCGACTTCCCCATCTTGCGGTTGCGGGCCTGGACGAAGCGGTCGAAGATGGTGACGAGGGAATCAACCGGAATCCCGGCCCCCGTGTCGCTCACCGAAACGAGAAGGTATCGTCCCTCCGGGGGGAGACTCTCGGTCGGGTAGGCGCCGGGGGTAATACCCTGTGCGGCCGCCGCGACGTTATCCGGCAGCTCAGCCCGTACTTCGATGCCGCCATCAGTGGTGAACTTCAGGGCATTGGAGAGGAGGTTGCCCAGGAGCCGCCCGAATTGCTTCCGGTCCACCAGGAAGGTGACCGGAGTGCTGGGTAGAGAGAGGGTGAGTTCGAGCCCGCTGTGGCGGGCCACCGGCTCGAACCTGCCAACGGTCCGCTGCAGGAGCGGCCCGAGCTCTTCTTCCACAAGGGTCGTCACCATCCGCCCCGCCTCGAAGCGGTGGACATCCAGGAGGGTGTCGATCATGTCCACCATCTCGGCGCAGCTCTCCACGGCGGCATCCAGGTACATGCTCTGTTCCGGATTCACCGGACCGAGCCGCCCCTCCTTCACCAGGTCGATGGAGCCAATGATGGCGGTGATGGGGGTCTTCAGGTCATGGGAGAGCATGCTGACGAAATCCTCCCGCTCCTGTTCCAGGGCCTTGAGGGCCGAGATGTCGCGGATGATCTCCACGCTCCCGATCATCTCGCCGGCGGCGTTCGCCAGGGGGGCGGCACTGGAGAGAACCGGCACCATCCGGTCCGGCAGGCGGAGGTCGTAGGCCACGTCGAGGCACGGCTCTCCCGTGGCGAGCACCACGCGGCAGGGGAGCCGGTCGGCCGGGATGGCGGCGGAGAGGAGCTCCTCCACGGGGCGGGCATGGACCGCGGCCGCATCAACCCCGAAAAGTTCCGCGGCAGTGCGGTTGATGCTCATGACGAGTCCCTGGCGGTCCACGGCCACGAGGGCTTCGGCCATCCCCTGGAGAATCGCCTCCATCTTGCGGCGCTCTTCCTCCACCTCCCGCTGGAGCCGCTCGTTCTCGAGCCGGGTCCGGTTGTACTCGATGGCCCGCTCCACCCGTTTCTTCATGTCGTCGGAGGAGAAGGGCTTGGAGATATAGTCCACCGCCCCCTTCTTCATGGCCTCAACGGCGATGTCCTCGCTGCCGTGGGCGGTCATCATCACCACCACCAGCTCGGGCCACTCCTGCCGGATCCGCTCCAGCACCTCGATGCCGTCCAGGCGGGGCATGCGGATATCCAGGAGAATCAGGTCATAGTGTTCCCGGGCCAGCATCTCCAGGGCTTCCAGGCCATCCCGGGCCCGGGTGGTGCGGTAGCCGGCGTCCTCCAGCTGAAGCTTGAGAATGAGGGCGATGTCCGCTTCGTCGTCGACGATGAGGATTTTGACGTTATTCATGATTGTTCCTCATAGACGGGGACCGTGAAGGTGAAGACGTTCCCCCCCCCGGTCCCTTCGTTGTAAAAGATCCTGCCGTGGTGATGTTCGACGATTTCCTTGCAAATGGCAAGCCCAAGGCCCGTCCCGCCGTGCTGACGGCGGTCCGAATTGTCGAGCAGCTGGAATTTCTTGAAGAGTTTTCCCCGATCCGACCACAGGATCTCCCGCCCCCGGTCGCCCACGGATATGGCCACGTAGTTTGCGGTCCGCTCCGCCGTCACCACCACCTGTTCCCCCCGGGGTGAAAACTTGATCGCGTTGGAGAGGAGGTTGGTGAGAACCTGCACGAGACGGTCCCGGTCCCCGTAGATGGGAGGGAGGTCCTGGCCGCACCGGTTCTCGACGGCGACGTCGTGCTCCAGGGCAAACCCTGCCAGCTCCTCGATTGAGTGGGTGACCAGGGTTCGCACATCCTGGGACTCCGGCACGAACTCCAGCCGTCCCGATTCGATCCGGGCGATGTCGAGGATATCGTTCACGAGCCGGATCAACCGGTCAGTGTTGCGGAGACAGACGGAGAGAAGCTCCCCCTCCATCCCGCCGAACCCTTTCCCCCGGTCGTGGATGAACTGGAGCGACCCCTTGATGGAGGTGAGGGGGGTCTTGAGCTCATGGGACACCGTGGAGATGAACTCGGTCTTTACCCGATCCACATCCTCTTCCCCGGTCACGTCGCGCACCGACATGACAACGCCGGCCAAGGCTCCCCCCTGGTCGCAGAAAGGTGAAAGGCTGATCTTGAGTTTCTTCCCCTTCATGGACATTTCCACGTCCCGGCGAGGGGTCAGGTCATCGGTTTCTTTCATGGTGCGGACGTAATCGGCGAGGGCACAGAACTCTCCGCCGGCACAGAGCTCCTCCAGGGTATGCCCCAGTACCCGGGGGGGAACCATCTCGAAGATCCGCTGGGCCGCGGGGTTAAAGAGGATGACTTTCCCCTCCCGGTCGGTGACCGCAATTCCTTCAGCCATGCCGGTGAGAATCGCCTCAAGACGCCCCATCTCCATCTGCAGGGCCGTTGTCCGTTCGCTCACGTTCTCTTCGAGATGTTCATTCATCTCCTGGAGCTTGCGGTTCAGCTCCGCCTGTTCGTGGGCCGTGGCCCGGATGGTCCGGTCCCGCTCCTCCAGACTTCGGGCCATGCGGTTGAAGGCTTCGCCCAACTCTCCCACTTCGTCGGCGGTGGTTACCTCCACCCGCTGCCGCAAGTCCCCGCTCTCGATCTTTCGCACCCCACCGGCAAGGGCGTTCAGGGGCATGGTCAACCTGCGGGCCACGTGGAAAGCCGTCAGGAACGTGAGTACGATGCCGATGACGGCGGATACGAGGATATTCCTGAGGCTGTCGCCGAGGATTCCCTTTAAATCGTCCCGGGAAAGGGCCACGTAGAGGGAACCCACGTAGTCTCCGCGGCTGTTGGTAAGGGGTGTGATAGCGGTCTTGTAGGCCTTTCCCCCGATGGTTACGTCGCCTCCGAATGACTGCCCCCGCTCCAGCTTGTCGAGGATGTCGGGGGCGATGGCGGCGGGGTAGGGGAAGGCGGGATTGACGCCGGCCGGGGCAAGCCTATTGCCGCGGATGACAGCCACAACCACCTGCTTGCCGAAAATCTCCTGAATCCCGGCCGGCTGCTTCACGTCCCGGTCGATGACTTCCCCGGCCACGATGGCGCCCAGGGGCTCTCCCCCCACGGCCAGTACCGGAACGACGACGGTTATCATCATGACGCTTCCGTCTCCGTAGGGAGGACGGGAGCAGAAGTCGCGGATCCCGACGCTGCAGAGGAAACGGTCGCTTACCAGCTCGGTTGCGGAAACGGGCCGTTTTTCCCGCAGCGCCCGTTCCACGATGGGAGCCAGTTCGCGGACATTCTCCGGCACCGACTCGCCACCACCGGCGATGACCTTCAACTGCGGGTCCACGAAGAGGAACGGCTCCGCGAAGGGGAGGCTGGTCTTCCAGCGCCGTACCGTCTCCTGGAGCCAGACCCTGTCCCTTCTCTTGACCCGCTCCTGCACCGTCTGCGCGGAGGCGGGGAGGAGGAGGGCGTACTTCAGGTGCTCTGCCCGGGAGAAGTACTGATCCTTGGCGTAGCGGAGGTTCTCGGCAAGTTCCTTTGCCAGGTTGTCTTCAAGGGAGGCGTTGATGCTGGTGACGGTTGTCTGGATGAGGATGGCGTAGGAGATGAAGAGAATGAGGAGGGTAGCCAGAAAAAGCTTGTTCCTGATCGTGAGGCGCAGGTTCATGGCATACCCTCCGACGGGTGTGGGGACTCGGGTTCCTATCCCCGCTCGGCCTTCGGGTCGCGGGTCATGAGTTCAAGGACCGCCTGCCGGGCCGGCTTGTCCTCGTAGAGCACCTGGTAGACCTTCTCGGTGATGGGCATGTCGACCCCCACCTGGCCGGCGAGACGCCAGGCCGACTCGGCGGTCTTCACCCCCTCGGCCACCATCCGCATCTCGCCGAGTATCTCGGAAAGGCGCATCCCCTGGCCCAGCTTCATCCCCACGGTCCGGTTGCGGGAGAGGTCGCCGGTGCAGGTGAGGACCAAGTCCCCCATGCCGGCGAGCCCGGCGAAGGTGGCCGGATCCGCCCCCATGGCGCGGCCCAGGCGGTTCATCTCGGCGAGCCCCCGGGTGATGAGGGCGGCCCGGGTATTGTGGCCGAGCCCCAGACCATCGGAAATTCCCGCAGCCAGGGCGATGACGTTCTTGAGTGCCCCGCCGATCTCGACCCCAACCACGTCGCTGTTGGTGTAGACCCGGAAATAGGGGGCGGTGAAGAGGCGCTGGACCAGGGAAGCCGCCTCCGGGTCGGCGGATGCCGCCACCACCGCCGTGGGCATCTCCTGGGCAACCTCCCGGGCGAAGCTGGGGCCCGAGAGGACGCAGAAGCGGCCGGCGACCTCCGGTGGAAGGACGGCGGCGCAGACCTGATCCATGGTCATGAGGGTATCGAGCTCGATCCCCTTGGAGGCGTTCACGAGGGTAACGCCGGGCCGGAGGAGCGGAGCGAGCTGGATCAGGACGCTCCGCATGACCTGGGAGGGGGAGACGAGAACCAGCACATCCTTCCCCGCAGCCGCCTCCTCAAGGGAGTTGGTGAAGGCGAGGCCGGCAGCGAGTTCCATGCCGGGGAGAAAGAGGGTGTTGACCCGCGTGGCCCGCATCTCCGCCACCAGCTCCGGCTCATAGGCCCAGAGGGTGACGTCCAGCCCCTTCTTTGCCAGAAGATTTGCCAGGGTCGTTCCCCAACTCCCCGCGCCGATGACTCCGATTTTCTCGCCCATGGACAGTCCCTCGCTCATGTTGTTTACTTTCTCAGTCCCACTCCCCGTCCTCGTCGTCCCAAGGGGTGGGGGGGAACTGGTACCCTTCGGCCCGGGCCTCCCGGACCATGCCGATCAGTTCCAGGAGCCAGCGCCGCAGGAAGGGGTGCCGATGAAGGGGGATGATCCCCCGGGAGAGGCTCACCGCGCAGGCCACAGTCTGGATCACCGGGTGCTCCTCCCGGCCGGCGCGGACCATGAGGTCGGCCGTGAGGAAGAGCCGCCGGACGATCCGCTCCACGCGGGGGGCCACTTCCTGGCGGCACCATTGCTCCAGAAACCGGTCGACGGCCGCCTCGTCCTCCCGGGCAAAGGGTTCGTCGCCGAACCGCTCCAGCTCATCGGCCAGAAGCCGGGTCCGGCTGTCGAAGAAGAACCAGCCGTCAAAGAACCAGTCGTCCAGGAGCCCGGCGCTCCCGGCCACGAGGTCCGGGCGATCCGCCCCGGCCAGTTCCATCCCCCCGAAGGAGGGGACGTAGGGACGCGGGGTCACGTCGAGCCCCGACAGGATCCGCTGCCGCACGTAGAACTCGGGGGGGAGGTAGAAGCCGCTCGCATGGCTCCGCTCCAGGGCATCCCCGACCAAATCGGCCGCGTAGCCCGGGTCCACCGTCACCAGGGTCTCTTCCACGGCGTTTTCCCGCACGATATCCCCGTATTCGTCCGGCGTCAGGCCGCTCCATCCCCAGGCATCCCGCATCCCGTCGGTCTCGTGGAGCTCCATGAAGAGAACGTCGAGACGATCGGACGCCGTCCAGCGCGCCACCAGGAGGCAGCTGAGTCCCGCTGCATCGGGGGGGCTCGCCCACGTGGCATGGAACGGCAGCTGCGGTTCCGCTCCGCCGGCGCCGGCGTCGACCCCCAGGAACCCCAGCCTCCGCAGGCTCCGCTCGGCCAGGGAACGGTGCTCTTCGGGCGCTTCGGCCAGATAACGCCGAAGCAGACGCGCAGCCCCGGGGAATCTGACCCTCCCCAGGGTCTCAATGATCTCCCGGTGGGTATCCGGCTCATCGAACGCCAGGAGGACCCCGAAGAGATCCACCACCCGGGGGTCGTCCACAAAGCAAAGCTCCCGGACGATGGCCTTCTGGGCCTCCAGGCCGTAAGCGGCGAACTCCTCCATGAAAACGATGAGCCCTTCCTCCCCCCGGTCAAGGAGCCGGGGAACCGCAAGCCGAAGGGAGCCTCCGTTCCCGTCCACGGCCTGGGCGAAGGGGGGGGCGGACACGTCCACCCCATAGCCGGCCAGTGCCTGGATGAGGGCCGACCGGGCCGGTCCTTCCAGGTCCTTCCGGGTGAGGACCACCTGGATCAGCTGCTCCAGCCACCCGTCATCCTCGAAGAAGCTGAGGAGCGTGGTGTAGCGGGAGATGACCGCGTCGTTCTTCTCCCGCCAGATGCGCCGAAAGAGGGGAGAAAGGGCCCGGCGTCCCGCCGCCCTTAGCGTGGTGCCGATCCTGGTCAGTTCGTCGGTGGTGACGGTTTCTTTTGTCAGTTCCTCCAGGAGGTTCAGGATCGTGTGGCGCTCCCGGAGGCTCGTGTCGATGCTGCGATTACTTTTCATAGGCGGGGACCGGGGACCAGGGACCAGGACCGGAAATACGCATAATCCGGTCTCGGGTCGCTGTCCGTCGCGGCTACTCCTCGACAACCTCCGCCTCGGGAAGGTCGTCGCCGCCGTCAGGTCCCTCGTCTCCCTCATCCTTTTCGGCCAGCTTGGCCACGGCCACGATCCGCTCGTTCTGCTCGGCGGTCATGAGCCTGACCCCCTGGGTATTGCGGCCGATGACCGAGAAGGGGGCCACCGGTATCCGGAGGATCTTCCCCTGGTCGGTGATGAGCATGAGGTCGTTCTCGTCGGTCACCTGCATGATGTCCACCACGCAGCCGTTGCGCTCGGTGGTCTTGATGGTGATGATCCCCTTACCGCCCCGGGACTGGACCCGGTACTCGTCCAGCTCGGTCCGCTTGCCGAAGCCGTTCTCGGTGACGGTGAAGATGGTGGAGCCGGTGGCGCTCGGGTTGATGACCTCCATGCCGATCACCACATCGTCGTCCTCCAGGGTCATCCCCCGCACCCCGCGGGATACGCGCCCCATGGGACGGGCATCATCCTCGTGGAAGCGGATCGACTTGCCGTTCCTGGAGGCCAGGAGGACATCCTGCCGCCCGTCGGTGAGGGCCACGGCGATGAGCTTGTCCCCCTCGTCCAGGTTCACGGCGATGATGCCGCCGCTCCGGATGTTGGCGTACTCCCGCAGGGGGCTCTTCTTCACGACGCCAAGACGGGTCGCCATGAGGATGTTCCGCTCGTCGTCGAATCCCTTCACCGAGAGGATGGCGGTGATCTGCTCGTTCTCCTGGAGGTTCAGGAGGTTGACGATGGCCTTGCCCCGGGTGGCCCGGCCCCCCTCGGGGATCTCGTAGACCTTGATCTGGTAGACCTTGCCGGCGTCGGTGAAGAAGAGCATGAAGTCCTTGCTAGAGGCGACGAAGAGGTGCTCGACGAAATCCTCCTCTTTGGTCTTCATGCCGGTCTTCCCCTTCCCCCCACGGCGCTGGGAACGGTACTGGGAGACGGCGGTCCGCTTGATGTAGCCGGTGTGGGAGACGGTGACCACCACGTCCTCCTCGACGATGGTGTCCTCCAGGGATATCTCGGCGCTCCGGTCCACGATCTCGGTGCGGCGCTCGTCCCCGAACTTCTCCTTCAGCTCCCGAAGCTCACCCACGATGATCTTGAGGATCTCCGCCTCGGAGGCGAGGATCTCCTTCAACCGGGCGATGTACTTAAGGATATCGTCGTACTCCTGGAGGATCTTGTCCCGCTCCAGGCCCGTGAGGCGGTGGAGCCGCAGGTTCAGGATCTCCTGGGCCTGGACCTCGGTGAGCCGGACCGGCTTCTGGTACTGACTGTGGATGGCCGGGAGCGTGAGCCCCATCTTCCCGAGCCACTCCTCGTCGGAGAAGAGGCCCGACATGAGCCCTTCCTTGGCCTCGGCCGGGGTCTTGGACCCCCTGATCAGCTCGATGACCGCATCGAGCCAGTCCAGGGCGATCTTGTAGCCTTCCAGGATATGGGCCCGGGCCTCGGCCTTCTTGAGATCGAAGATGGTGCGCCGGGTGACGATCTCGCGGCGGTGGTCGATGAAGTGGCCGATGGCGTCCCGAAGGGTCAGGACCCGCGGCCGTCCCGCCACGATGGCGAGCATGTTGATGCCGAAGGAGGTCTGCATCTGGGTCTGCTTGTAGAGGTGGTTGAGGATCACCTGGGGATTCTCGTCCCTCTTCAAGTCGATGACGATCCGCATCCCGTCCCGGTCGGACTCGTCGCGGATGTCGCTGATCCCCTCCAGCTTCTTCTCTCGCACCAGCTCGGCGATCTTGGTGATGAGGTTCGCCTTATTCACCTGGTAGGGGATCTCGGTGACGATGATGGACTGGCGCTCGGTCTTCTTGTGGGTCTCGATGCTGGCCCTGGCCCGCATCTGGACGATGCCGCGACCGGTCCGGTACCCCTGGAGTATCCCCTCTCTACCGTAGATGAACCCGCCCGTGGGGAAGTCGGGGCCGGGGATGAGGGCCAGGAGCTCCTCGAAGCTGATGTGCGGGTTCGCAATGGTGGCGATGATCCCCTCGATCACCTCCGAAAGGTTGTGGGGGGGAATGTTGGTGGCCATGCCGACGGCGATCCCGGAGGAGCCGTTCACCAGAAGGTTCGGGAACTTGGAGGGGAGGACCAAAGGTTCCGTGAGGGAGCCGTCATAGTTGAACCCCAGGTCCACGGTCTCCTTCTCCAGGTCGTTCAGAAGCTCGTGGGCCAGCTGCTCCATCCGGATCTCGGTGTAGCGCATGGCTGCCGGGGAGTCGCCGTCCACGGAGCCGAAGTTCCCCTGGCCGTCCACCAGGGGGTAACGCAGGGAGAAGTCCTGGGCCATCCGTACGATGGTGTCGTAGGCCGCCGTGTCGCCGTGGGGGTGGTACTTACCGATCACGTCACCGACCACCCGGGCCGACTTCTTGTAGGGCTTGTTGTAATCGTTCCCCATGTCGTACATGGCGTAGAGGCAGCGCCGGTGCACCGGCTTGAGGCCATCCCGCACGTCGGGGAGGGCCCGGCCGATGATGACGCTCATGGCGTAGTCCATGTACGAGCGCTTCATCTCGTCTTCGATGTTGACGGCTGTCTTGTTCAGGGTATGTTCAAGCATTATGGTTCCTCGGATAGTTCCACGTAGTATCGGTCATCAGATGTCGAGGTTCGACACGTTCAGGGCGTTCTGCTCGATGAAGTCCCGGCGGGGCTCCACCTGGTCACCCATGAGAATGGTGAAGATGGTGTCGGCCTCGATGGCGTCCTCGATTTTCACCTGGAGGAGCGTCCGGTTGGTGGGCTCCATGGTGGTCTCCCAGAGCTGATCCGGGTTCATCTCGCCGAGACCCTTGTAGCGCTGGATGGAGAGCCCCTTCTTGGCGCTGTCCATGAAGAAGGAGAGGAGGTCGAGCCCGATGGTGGTGGAGAAGAGCTCCTTCCCCTCGCTGGAGACCATGGCCCGCCCGTCGCCGAACATCTCCCGCACCTTCCGGAAGCTCTCCACCAGGAGCCCGTACTCGTAGGAGCCGATAAGGTCGAGGGTGTGCTGGTCGAGGGCGATCCGGAGGTTGCCGAGCCGCACGATGACCCGCCCGTCGTCCAGGGGGCTGGAATCGCCACCTTCATAGACCCGGGAGATATTCGCCAGGAACGGCACCAACTGCTCCATGTCCTCGATGCCGGCCTTGACCCCAAGCCGCAGGAAGACCCGGATGAGCTCCTCGTTGATCCCCTTCCGCACCACCTTGTCCAGGATGGTCCGGTACTCCACCAGCTGCTTGAGGATCGGAATAATCTGCTTGCCGCTGTAGGTTTTCTCGCCGCTCTCCAGGAAGAGGACCATATCTTCGGTCCCCTCCTCCAGGAGGTATGCCTGCATGGCCGCCTCGTTGCGCAGGTAGAGCTCCTTGCGCCCCCGCTTTACCTTGTAGAGTGGAGGCTGGGCGATGTAGAGGTGCCCCCGCTCCACCACCTCCGGCATCTGCCGGAAGAAGAAGGTGAGGAGGAGCGTCAGGATGTGGGAGCCGTCCACGTCGGCGTCGGTCATGACGATGATCCGGTGGTAGCGGAGCTTGGCCACATCGAAGTCTTCCTTGCCGATGCCGGTCCCCAGGGCCGTGATCAGGGTGCCGATCTCCTGGGAGGAGAGCATCTTGTCGAAACGGGCCTTCTCCACGTTGAGTATCTTACCCTTGAGGGGCAGGATGGCCTGGAACTTCCGGTCCCTCCCCTGCTTGGCAGAGCCGCCGGCGGAGTCACCCTCGACGAGATACAGTTCGCACAGCGCTGGGTCCCGCTCCTGGCAGTCGGCCAGCTTGCCGGGGAGGCTGGAGATGTCCAGGGCCCCCTTGCGCCTGGTCAGCTCCCGGGCCTTGCGGGCCGCTTCCCGGGCCCGGGCCGCCTCGATGGATTTGCCGATGATGTCCTTGGCTATCTTGGGGTTTTCCTCCAGGAAGACCGCCAGCTGTTCGTTCATGAGGGATTCCACGTATCCCTTCACCTCGGAGTTGCCGAGCTTGGTCTTGGTCTGCCCCTCGAACTGGGGCTGGGGGATCTTCACAGAGATGACCGCCGTGAGCCCCTCCCGCAGGTCCTCGCCGGAGATGGATACCTTCTCCTTCTTCATGAGCTCGTTGGCCGCGGCGTAGGTGTTCATGGAGCGGGTGAGGGCCGCCCGGAACCCCACCAGGTGGGTGCCACCCTCGTGGGTGTTGATGTTGTTGGCAAAGGAGAAGACCTTCTCGTCGTAGGAGTCGTTGTACTGGAACGCAATCTCCATCTCGATGCCGGCCTTTTCCCCTTTGAAGTAGACCGGTTTCGGGTGGAGCGCGGTCCGGTTCTTGTTCAGGTACTCCACGAAGGAAACGATGCCTCCCTCGTAGTGGAAGTCGTGGTGTTTCCCCTCCTCCCGCTCGTCGGCGATGGTGATCCGGACCCCGGCGTTCAGGAACGCAAGCTCACGGAGCCGCTGGGAGAGGACGTCAAAGGAGAATTCCGTGGTCTCGAAGATGGTGTCGTCGGGGAGGAAGGTGATCTTGGTCCCCCGCTTCTTGGTCTCACCCACCACTTCCAGCGGGGTCAGGGGGGCGCCGAAGGCATAGGACTGGTGGTACACCTTGCCGTCGCGGCGAATTCCCAGCTCCAGCTTCTTGGAGAGGGCATTCACGACCGAGACCCCGACCCCGTGGAGACCGCCGGAGACCTTGTAGGAGGTGTTGTCGAACTTGCCCCCCGCATGGAGGACCGTGAGGGCCACCTCCGCCGCCGGCTTCCCCTCCGTGGGGTGGATGTCGGTGGGGATGCCGCGGCCGTTGTCCACCACCGTAAGGGAGCCGTCAAGGTGGATGGTGACGTTCACCTCGTTGCAGTAGCCGGCCAGGGCCTCGTCGATGGAGTTGTCGACGATCTCGTAGACCAGGTGGTGGAGCCCCTGGGCCGAGGTGGAGCCGATGTACATGGCGGGACGCTTGCGGACCGCCTCGAGTCCCTCCAGTACCTTGATCTTGTCCGCGCCGTAGTCGTTAGTCAGTTCGTCAGCCATACTTCTCCCTCTATGAAGGCGTCACCGTTCCACGTGAAACGTGAAAGGACGCGTGGGTTGCGATCCCCTCCAGGCGGAGGGTTGAGACATCGGTGGTGGTGATAAAGACCTGCATCCGCTTTTCCCGGAGGAAGGCCATGAGATTCGCGTTGCGCTGGGGGTCCAGCTCCGACGAGATGTCATCCAGGAGGAGCACTGGCGGTGCCCCATTGAGCCGCTCCAGGTACTCGATCTCTGCCATTTTCAGCGCCAGGACGAAACTCCTCTGCTGCCCCTGGGAGCCGTGGGTGCGTATCACCCGGCCGTTCAGGACGAAGTCCACGTCGTCCCGGTGGGGGCCCACCACGGTGGTTCCCCGGCGGAGCTCCTCGGCCTCGTGGGCCCCGAAGAGGGCCAGGAGCGCGTCTGTTCCCTCCCGGGCCACCTGGTCGGGGGCCGTGAGGTGGGGACGGAAGGCAAGCCCCGCCTCTTCTTCTCCCCCGGCAATCTCCCGGTAGAACCGTCGGACCAGCGGCTCTATCTCGGCCAGGTACCCCATCCGCTTCACCATGAGCCGGGTCCCGGCCTCGGCCAATTGATTAGTCCAGATATCGAGCCCCTCGCGACTTCCCCGCTTCAGCAGGGCGTTGCGCTGCTTGAGGAGCCGGTGGTACTCGTGGTGGAGGAGCAGGTACCCCAGATCCCCGCTGAATATGGCCCGGTCCAGGTAGCGGCGCCGGAGATCCGGGCCGCTGCGGGCCATGGCGATCTCCTCGGGGGAGAAGACCACGGCGTTCACGTTGCCGAAGAAATCGGCAAGACGGGTCACCGGCTTCTGGTCGACCCTCGCTTTTCGGCCTTCCTTCCCCAGGTAGAGGGCGATCTCCCTGCCGACCCCGTCCCGCTCGGCCCATCCCCGCAGGAGCGCATGGGGGGTGTTCCAGGTGACGAGATCAGGGGTCTTGGCGAGGCGAAACGACTTCATGGTCCCCAGGAGGTAGATGGCCTCCAGGACCGAGGTCTTCCCCTGGCCGTTGGCGCCGTGGAGGACATTGAAGCGCCGGTTGAAGCGGATTTCCGCTGCGGCTATGTTCCGGAAGGAACTGATCTGGATCTTCGTCACGAACATGGTGTTTCTATAGCCGAAAGAACGGCAAAAGGCCTCTCCCGGGGAGGGGCCTTCGCCTTCCGTGGCTGCCGGTTACTGTTTCCTACAGGCGCATCGGCATGATCACCGCGGTGAAACCGTCGACCGCGGCCGGTTTCACGATGGCCGGCGATAGCTCATCCCGAAGCACCAGCGCCACTTCGCTCTCGCTGAGGACCGCCAGGACATCCAGGAGGTACTTGGCGTTGAAGCGGATGGAGAGGGGAGGGCCGCTATAGGAAGCCTCCAACTCCTCCGATGCCTCCCCCAGTTCCGGGTTGCTGGAGGAGATGACCATCTGGGCACCGTTGAGCTCCATCCGTATCCCCTTGAACTTCTCGCTGGAGAGGATCGACATCCGCCGCAGGGAGTGGAGGAACGGATCCCGGGCAACCGTCACGATCTTGTCGTTGGCGACCGGCACCACGCGGGTGTAGTCGGGGAATTCACCGTCCACGAGCCGCATCACCACCACGGTGTTCCCCTTCTTAATGACGGCGCTGTTGTCCATGAAGCCGAGGGCCAGTTCCTGGGTCGTTGCTTCCTCGCAGATCTTCTTGAGCTCGAAGATACCCTTCTTGGGGAAGATGACCCCCTTGGCCATCTCAGGCCCCACGGCCCCGTGGAACTCCTTCTCGGCGATGGAGAGGCGATGGCCGTCGGTGGCCACCATCCTGAGGATCGGCCGGTCGTCCTCCACGGTGGCCTTCACGAAGGTGCCGTTCAGGTTGTACTTGGTCTCGTCGAAGCAGATTGCATAGGCGGTCTTCTCGATCATGTCGGCCAGGAGCGCCCCTTCGATCCGGATCAGGCTCTCTTCGTTCACCTTGGGGAAATAGGGAAACTCCTCGGGGGAGAGGCCGACGATGCTGAAGTGGGCCTTGCCGCAACGGATCTCCACCCAGTCGTTCTCCTTGGTGGCGAAGGAGATGACCTCCTCGGGGAGCTCCTTGACGATCTCATGGAGCTTCTTGGCTGAGACGGTGATTCGTCCCTCCCGGGTGACGGTCGTTTCGTAGGAACTCTTCATCCCCACTTCCAGGTCCGTGGCCGTCAGCTCGATTCGATCGGCATGGGCCTCGATAAGGACGTTGGAGAGGATCGGCATGGTGTTCCTCTTTTCGACGATTCCCTGGATCTTTTGGAGAGCCCGGGAGAAGGTTTCCTTGTCGATCTTGAATTCCATCTCTCCTCCTTGTCAACAGATGCAGATTAGTATGGTTATGCTTTTTTTAAGCTTAGTAGAAGCAATAGGGGGTGTGGATCCGGGGATAACCCGATAACTCACGATAGCAACACAATTTTTTTCGGGGCTCCCCTGTTGACGGCTGCGGGGTTATCCCGGAGCGGACAGTCAAGGACTGGAAGGTTGTCCACAAACGGCCCCTCCATTCACAGAGTTGTCCCCTTTAGTTCAACAGTCCCTTGCGCAGGGTCTCGATGGTGCTTTTCAGCTCGAAATCCTGGGAGAGGAGCTTGTCCACCTTCTTCACCGAGTGGATGATGGTGGAGTGGTCCTTCCCTCCGAACTTTTCCCCGATATCCGGGTACGAGGCCTTGGTCAGGTCACGGCAGAGGTAAATGGCGATCTGGCGCGGCACCACCAGGGCCTTCAGGCGCTTGTCCGACTTCAGCTCCGCCACCTTGATGTTGAAGTGGTCGGCCACATACTTCTGGATCATCTCCACGGTGATCTCTTTGGTCTTGTCGACGATGATGTCCTTCAGGACCTCCCGGGCCATGTCGAGGGTGATGTTCTTTCCCGTGAGGCTCGCCACGGCCCCGAGGCGGATCAGCATCCCTTCCAGCTCCCGCACGTTGGTGCTGGCGCTGGAGGCAAGGAAGAGCGCCACGTCGTCCGGGAGGCGGATGCCGTCGGAATCGGCCTTCTTGCTGAGGATGGCCACCTTGGTTTCGGTGTCCGGGGGCTGGATGTCGGCGATGAGCCCCCACTCGAAGCGGGAGCGGAGCCGCTCCTCCAGGCCGGGGATGTCCTTGGGAAACTTGTCTGAGGTGACCACGATCTGCTTGTGGGACTCGTAGAGGGCGTTGAAGGTGTGAAAAAACTCCTCCTGGGTCCGTTCCTTGCCGGCGATGAACTGGATGTCATCGATGAGGAGGAGGTCCATCTTGCGGAACTTGTTCCTGAACTGCTCCATCTTCTGGTAACGGAGGCAGTTGATGAGCTCGTTCATGAATTTCTCGGAGGTGTAGAAACAGACCCGGGCCTTGCGGTTCTTGACCAGGACCTGGTTGCCGATGGCCGTCAGGAGATGGGTTTTCCCCAGACCCACGCCGCCGTATATGAAAAGCGGATTGTACTTGCCGGCCGGGTTGTTGGCCACCGACAGGGCCGCTGCATGGGCGAACTGGTTGCTCCCGCCGCAGACGAAGGTGTCGAAGGTATACTTGGTGTTCAGATTGGTGGAAAATTCGGCGGGCGCGCTTTTTTCCGTCTCAACGGGCCCGAGCTCATCCTCTGTGCGGCTTTTGCGCGGGCTTTTCGCTGCCTTTTCCTGTTGCCGGGCCGCCACCTGGAGTTCAACCTGGAAGTGGGAGTCAGTGAGGGAGCGGACCGATTCGAGGATCATGGGAAGATAGCTCTCCCTGACCCGGTCCCTGATGAACTGGTTGGGGGCCTCCAGGAGGAGAGTATTCTTATGGGCTCCGGCGAACCTGATTGGCTCTATCCAGGTGGTGAAGGTCTGGTGCGTGAGCACCTTGGCCAGATTGGATTGTGCCTGGAGCCAAACGTCTTCCATAGAGGGTAGTCTCGGGGACCAGTTATACACATGGTTGTCAACAGGTGTGAATAACTGGATTTTTGTTGATAAATTGAGGTATTGGAAGTGGAAAAGCTACTATTCTGGACAGGCTGGATGTAGCCTCAGGATAGAGGAGACTAGCAGAGGAGAGGGGCGTTTGCAAGGCCAAATGTACCGTGTAGAGGTAAATTTGTACTTGACAGACAAAGGTTGCTGTGATTAAAGATACTCTCTTTGCAATATCAGCTAAAGAGACACTGATTCAGGGAGATAGCATATGAAAAGGACCTTTCAGCCCAGCAACACTTCCCGGAAGCGCACCCACGGCTTCCGTGTACGCATGTCCACCAAGAACGGCCGGCTCGTCATCAAGCGTCGCCGTGCCAAGGGGCGCAAGCGTCTTGCGGTGACCATCGCCGGCAAATAATCCTCCGTTTGCCTTCCGACGCCTGGAGGCGGACCGATGGAGCGGGGGAATTCCTCTGTTCACGTTTACCAAAGACGAGCGCCTGCTCAAAAGAGTCGATTTTCTCAGGCTCTCGGAGAGTGCGCGCAAAATCAGCACCCCCTGCTTCCTTGTTCTTTGGGCAGCGGGGCCTGATACAGCTTGTCGTATTGGCATCACCGTAAGCCGCAAGGTAGGCAATGCGGTAACCAGAAACCGGATCAAGCGCCTTGTGCGGGAGTACTATCGACTGCACAAGGCGCTCTTTCCTCCCCTCGACATCAACATAATTGCCCGAAGGGGAGCTGACAAGCTCGACTACCAGGGAGTCTGCAAGGAACTGGACCGGGTTGTGGAGCGCCTCGCGGGCATAACACGATCATGCTGAAGATTCTCATTCAGATCATCGGCATCTACCAGCGCTACCTTTCGCCCCTCACCGGGCCCACCTGCCGCTTTTATCCCTCCTGTTCAACCTACGCCAAGGAATCGCTCATGCGGCACGGCCTTCTCAAGGGTCTGTGGTACAGTGCCGTCCGGATCATGAAGTGTCATCCGTACCACCCCGGTGGCTACGATCCCGTCAAGTAACCATCCATCAGGAGCTGACATGGAAAAAAGGGCTTTGATCGCAGTTATACTCTCTATTATCTTCTTCTACGGGTACTCGGCCCTGTTTCCCCCGCCGAAGAAGGACGCACCGGCGCCGTCCCCCCAGCAGGCGGTGACCACTCCCGCACCCGCTGCGACCCAGGCGACTGTTGCAGCAGCTCCGCCCCTTTCGCCTGTTCCCACGGCAGCGGTCAGCGCCCAGCAGAAAGAGATTGCCGTCGAGGCACCCGACTATACGGCGGTCTTTTCGACCCAGGGGGGTAGTCTGACCCGTCTGGTCCTGAAGAAGTACCGGGAAACCGCCGACCACAATGGCAAACCCGTCACCTTGGTGGACGAGCGCGATCCGTCCGCCTACACTCTCTCTACCCGAGCCTCCGGCATCGGCCTCGATCCGTCCGCTCTCTTCGTGCCGAGCACCGACTCCCTGACCGTCGGAGCAGGGGAGAAGAAGGAGCTGGCCTTCACCTGGATTTCGCCTGCCGGCGTCACAGTCCGCAAGGTCTATACCTTTCAGGGGGGGAACTACGGCATCGATATGACTTACCAGGCGACTAACTCTGGAACAGCCCGGGTTGGCGCGGCCTTCCAGACAGTCATGACCTATCCGGCGGTCCCCCGGGCAAAAGAGAGCCGGCTTGAGACGTTCGGACCGGTGACCTTTGCCCAGGACAAGCTTGCGGAGGAGAAGATCAAGGACCTGGTCGGCCAGGGGAAGAGCTACAGTGCGCCTCTCTGGAGTGGCTTTGCCGACAAGTATTTCCTTTCGGCTGTCGTGGCCCAGGGGGGGAGCATCGCCTCGGCCGCTGTCCGCAGCACCCCCCGGGGGATGCTTGAGGACACCGTCACCGCGCCGGAGACCTCCCTGAACCCCGGCGAGTCCAAATCCGTTGTTTATCGCCTCTACTTCGGTCCCAAGGACCTTGATATTCTCAAGGCTCAAGGGAACAGTCTCGAGCGGGCCATCAACCTCGGCTGGTTCGCCATGCTCGCCAAGCCGCTCCTCCATAGCCTCAAGTTCTTCTATAAGTACGTCCACAACTACGGAATCGCCATAATCATCATCACGGTGATCCTTAAAATTCTTTTTTATCCCCTTACCCACTCCAGCTACAAGTCCATGAAGCAGATGCAGAAGCTTCAGCCGAAGATGCAGGAGGTGCGGGAGAAGTACAAGAACGACCGTGACGCCATGAACAAGGCCATCATGGAGCTCTATCAGGCCCACAAGGTGAATCCGGTGGGCGGATGTCTCCCGATGCTTGTCCAGATCCCGGTATTCTTCGCACTTTACAAGGCCCTCATGTTTTCCATCGAACTGCGGCATGCGCCGTTCATGCTCTGGATCCAGGATCTCGCCGGCAAGGACCCTTACTATGTGACTCCCATCATCATGGGGATCACCATGGTGATCCAGCAGAAGATGACGCCGTCCCAGATGGATCCCATGCAGCAGAAGATGATGATGGCCCTGCCGGTGGTCTTCACCTTCATGTTCCTGAACTTTCCGTCGGGGCTCGTCCTTTACTGGCTCGTGAACAACGTCCTGACCATTGTCCAGCAGTCCTACATCAACAAGAGTATTGCTGCCTCCGAGGCGAAGTAGAAACTCCCATGTACGTGGAAGATACCATAGCGGCCATCGGTACGCCGGTAGGGGAGGGGGGGATCGGCGTTATCCGCGTGAGCGGTCCCGATGCCCCTGCCATTGCCCGGCGGATCGTACGGCGAGGCAATGAGAACGGTGACTTTGAGAGTCACCGTTTTTATTATGGCATGGTGATGGATCCCGATACTGCGGACTCCGTCGACGAGGTCATGGCGGTCCTCATGGTGTCACCCCGTTCCTACACCCGGGAAGATGTCCTTGAGATCCAGTGCCACGGGGGATATCTGGTAACCCGACGGGTTCTCGACGCGGTGCTCCGGTGCGGCGCGCGTCTGGCCGAACCGGGGGAGTTCACCCGGCGGGCATTTCTCAATGGCAGGATCGACCTGGTGCAGGCCGAGGCGGTCATCGACGTGATCCGCTCCAAGACCGAGGCCGCGCTCTCCCTGGCCCAGCACCAGCGGGAAGGGCGCCTCTCCGAGCGGCTCGATGCGGTCCAGGGTAGCCTTCGGCATGGTCTCGCCCTTATCGAGGCATTCATCGATTTCCCCGAAGAGGAAGTGGATTCCGCCACCCAGGGTGAAATCGAGGCAAGGGCCCGGGAGGCCCTCGCCCGGATCGATGAACTTCTCGACGGCTTTGACGAGGGGAGGGTGCTCCGGGAAGGTGTCTCGGTTCTCATCGCCGGCAAGCCCAATGTGGGGAAATCGAGCCTCCTCAACACGCTCCTGCGGGAGAAGCGGGCCATTGTCACGTCGGTCCCCGGCACCACCCGCGACATCATAGAGGAGGTGGTGAACGTCCGGGGTCTGCCGCTCCGGATGCTGGACACCGCCGGTATCCGGGAAACCGAGGACATTGTCGAACAGGAGGGGGTCCGTCTCACCCTGGAGAAGATACCCCAGGCCGACCTGATTCTCTTCGTCCTTGACGGCTCCCGCCCCTATGACGACGATGACCGGATGATTCTCGACGCCCTGGCGGGTCGTCGCTCCATCGTCGTAGTGAACAAGAGCGACCTCCCTGCTTCCCTTTGTCTCCCCGGCGACCTTGAAGGGGTGCGCAACGTGCCAATCTCCACCGCCACCGGGGCCGGCATAGACGACCTGCGCGAGGCCATTTTCGATACCTTCATCCACGGTCATGCCATTGACAGCCGGGAGTATGTTGCCCTCTCCCAGGCCCGTCACCGGGACGCGCTGGAAAAGGCTAGAGGTAGAATCGTCGTCTTTCTCGAAAACCTTGCCGTAGGCCACGAACTCGAAATTCTGGCGGTTGATCTGAGGGACGCCCTCGATGCGGTTGGGGAGGTCACCGGTGAAACTACCCCCGATGATATACTCGACATGATCTTCCAGCGGTTCTGTATCGGGAAGTAGGTTTGACGAAGAGGGTCTGTAACGGGTATCATGGCGCTGGATGTTTCACGTGAAACATCGTGGTTAACTTCTTGCTGCCACTGATTAATTTGCTGGGATACCGTATCCATTATCGCCTCCTGTGAAACAGGGTTGAGGTCATACGCAAGAGATGGAATTCATCGACTACGATAAACAGTACGACGTCATCGTGGTGGGGGCGGGCCACGCTGGCTGCGAGGCGGCCCTGGCGGCGGCCCGCATGGGGTGCGAGACGCTGCTCCTTACCATCAATCTGGACGCTATTGCCCTCATGTCGTGCAACCCAGCCATTGGCGGGCTCGCCAAGGGGCACCTGGTGAAGGAGATCGACGCCCTCGGCGGCGAGATGGGGAAGAACATCGACGCCACCGGCATCCAGTTCCGCATCCTCAACACCCGCAAGGGGCCAGCGGTCCGGGCATCCCGGGCCCAGGCCGACAAGCAGCACTACCGTCTCCGGATGAAGCAGGTCATGGAGCAGCAGGAGCGGCTCTCCCTCAAACAGGCCGAGGTGACCGGCCTCGTGGTCGAAGGGGGAGTGGTGCGGGGGGTCGACACCAGGGTGGGGGTTCGCTATCGCGGCGCCAGCGTCATCCTTACCACCGGCACCTTCATGCGCGGACTCATCCACGTGGGGCTCACCAACTACCCGGGGGGGAGGGCAGGGGATCTGCCGTCCGTGGGGCTGTCGGACCAGCTCCGGGAGCTGGGCTTCGCCGTGGGGCGTCTCAAGACCGGCACCCCGGCCCGCCTCGATGGCCGCACCATCGACTTCTCGCGCCTGGAGCCCCAGCACGGTGATGACCCACCGGTTCCCTTCTCCTTTTCCACGGATCGGATCGGCCAGCCCCAGGTACCGTGTTACATTGCGTACACCAACCCCCGCTCCCACGATATCATTCGTTCGGGCCTCGACCGCTCGCCCCTCTATGCCGGGGTTATCGAGGGGATTGGCCCTCGCTATTGCCCCTCCATCGAGGACAAGGTGGTCCGGTTCCCCGAAAAGGACCGCCACCAGACCTTCCTGGAGCCCGAGGGAAGAGACACGGTGGAGTACTACCCTTCGGGGCTCTCGACGTCGCTTCCCATCGACATCCAGTGGGCCTTCTACCGGAGCATCGAGGGGCTGGAGCGGGTGGAGATCATGCGGCCCGCCTATGCTATCGAGTACGATTATGTGGATCCGATCCAACTCCATGCGTCCCTGGAGACGAAGCTCGTCCGCAATCTCTACCACGCCGGTCAGATCAACGGCACCTCCGGGTATGAAGAGGCTGCGGGGCAGGGGCTCATGGCCGGCATCAACGCCGCCTTGCGGGTGCAGGGAAATGATCCCCTGGTTCTCGACCGGAGCGAGGCCTATATCGGCGTCATGATCGACGACCTCGTGACCCTTGGCACCCGGGAACCCTACCGGATGTTCACCTCCCGGGCCGAGTACCGGCTGCTTCTGCGGGAGGACAACGCGGACCTGCGGCTCCGGGAGCGGGGCCACGCCGTGGGGCTCGTTGCGGAAGGAGAGTACCAACGGTTCCAGAAGAAACGGGAGCGGATCGGAGCCGAGCTTGCTCGGCTCAAGGGAACGAAACTCCTCCCCTCCGAGGCGGATCCGGACTTCCTTTCCACGTTCTCCCTGACTGCTCTCCAGAATGCGCTCACGTACGAGCAACTCCTGCGGCGTCCCGATATAACCTACGAGGAACTGTGCCGCATTGACCCTCACGCGGCGGAGGTGCCGCCGGCGGTGCGGGAGCAGGTGGAGATCCAGATCAAGTACCAGGGGTACATCGAGCGGCAGCTGGACCAGGTGGAGCGGGCCCGAAAGCTGGAAGGGACCCCTATTCCCGCCGGATTCGACTATGGTGCCATCCCCGGCCTCTCGGCCGAAGTGCGGGAGAAGCTGGCCAAATTCCGTCCCGACACCCTGGGGCAGGCCTCCCGCATCCAGGGGGTGACCCCGGCGGCGGTGGGTATTCTGTCTCTTGCCCTCAAGGCCCGGGGGTAGCATGGACCAGGAAGCCAAGGACCTCCTGATGCGCGGAGCGACCCAGCTGGGCGTGGAACTCACGTCGGCCCAACTGGGGAAATTTGCCCTCTTTGCCGCTGAGCTCCGGAAGTGGAATCACAAGATCAACCTGACCGCCATCACCACCGAGCGGGAGATCGCCCTCAAGCACTTCGTGGATTCCCTCTCTCTCTGCCGCGCGGTCGGGAAGGGGGGGCGGCTCCTGGATCTCGGGTCCGGCGGCGGCTTTCCGGTCATCCCCTTTGCCATCCTTCATCCGAAGAGCGAAGCGGTGTCAGTTGACGCAGTGGAAAAGAAGATCATCTTCCAACGCCATGTGGGGAGGCTCCTGGGGCTTTCGTACTTTCAGGCGATCCATGCCCGGGGGGAGGAACTGGCGGGGCGGTTCGCCGGCCACTTCGACTGGGTTGTTTCCCGGGCGTTCTCCGACATCCCCACCTTTGTCCATATGGCGCTACCCCTTCTCGCCCCCAGCGGCACCATCATCGCCATGAAGGGGCAGGCGGGCCGCGAGGAGGCCGAGACGTCCGGTCCCGCCTTGGAGATCCTTGGCGTGGAGATTCGTCAGGTAATGGAATTTCCTCTTCCGTTTTCCGGCGACAAGCGAAGCCTCATCGTCATGGGACGAAAAAACGCTTCATAGGCACTTTTGGGTTTAGGTGCTCTAAATTTGCGTGTAAACGGTTTTTGGGTATAAGGTAGCCATTACCCTGTCTCTGTCTTAAAAAACCCGTCACATTAAAAATGTGGGTGCCGCTTTTTTGGGCACAATCGGCCTCGGAAAACGATTGCGACGGGAGCGAAGGGTGATACTCTTTTCACAACGCCATTAACATTGTCACAAAAGGAGTGACCACGCCATGAAGCATGCCATGCTCAAGAACGGTGCCACCCTGCTTGTCCCCCTGATGCTGGTTTCGGCCTGCACCCCCTACCGGAGCCAGTACGTGGGCTTTCGGCCCGCCGAGGACTATGTGAACCGGCTTGTGGTGAGCGGCGTCACCATCGGCGGCGAGGCCTTTGCCGACAGCGGTGCAGCCCAGGATGCCTTTGGCTTCGATATCAAGGGGAGCGGCCTCATTCCAGCCCAGATCGTCATGACCAACCAGGGAAGGAAAAACCTTGAGATCGTATCCGGCCAGACTTTTCTGGTGAACGACCAGAACCGCTACTTCCAGGTAGTCCCTAACGCGGTGGCCGTGGACCGGATCGAGAAGTCGACACAGTTTGCCTCCTTCTTCGGGAGCGAGACAGGAAAGGGTGCCGTTCTCGGTGCCGTGGGGGGGGCCGTCCTCGGCGCCGCCGTCGGCATCGTCTCCGGTCGCGGCATCGGCGAGGCAATCGGCAAGGGAGCTGCCATCGGTGGCGCCGGTGGCGCCGTTGCCGGTGGGCTTAAAGGGGGAACCTCGGGAGAGCGGGAGCGGACCATCATCAACGATATCAGAGCCAAGGGCCTTGAGGGGAAGACGATCCCGGCCGGGAGCATTGCCAGCGGCTTCCTCTTCTTCCCCGCTGAGGCTGACACGGCGCGGGAACTGCGGTTGCAGCTCCGGGACCAGGACACCGGTGAGATCCACAACGTGGTCCTGAAATTCAAGTAACGCCGTCTATTGCCGATCCGAAAGAGGCCCCAGGCCTCTTTTTTTTGCCGTCGGAGGAGAGAAATAATGGAGTTTCGCGTCTACTACGAAGACACCGATGCCGGAGGGGTGGTCTACCATGCCCGCTACCTGGGCTTTTTCGAGCGGGGAAGGTGCGAATTCCTCCGCCGGCGGGGCCTGTCGGTGCGGGAGCTGGCCGACGAAGGTGCCGTCTTCCCGGTAGTGCGGATGGAGGTCGACTTCCGGGCGCCGGCGGTGCTCGACGACCTCCTCCGGGTGGAAACCGAGGTGCTTGAGGTGGGGAAGACCTCGTTCTCCCTGGGGCAGCGGGTAGTGAGGGCGGAAGACGGAAAGACCCTTGTGGAGGGGCGCGTCACCCTCGTCTGCGTCCGGCCCGGGATGAAGCCCCGCCGGCTTCCCGAGGAACTCATCGGGGCGCTCCGATCGACGAATGGGGCCAGCTGAAAGGCCGGCAAGGAGGCATCACACAATGCTCGGAATCATCCTTAAATTGATTGTCAACGCAGTAGCCCTCTTTGCCGTGGTCCGCCTGGTTCCCGGCATCAGCATCGCCGGTACCGGTAATCTCTTCGTTGCGGCCCTTGTCCTGGGCTTCCTCAACGCGGTGCTCAGGCCCATCATCTCCTTTTTTACCCTGCCGATCACGGTGCTCACCCTCGGCCTCTTCACCCTCGTGGTGAACGGCGCCGTCTTTGCCCTGGCCGCCTGGATCGTCCCGGGATTCAGCATCGCCGGCATCGGGAGCGCCATTCTGGGCGCACTCGTCTTCAGCGTCGTCAGTTTCGTGCTCAATATGATCGTTCGGCCGGTTGAGTGAAGTCCTGGCCATGAGAACCACATCCGCCACCTTGCCATTGGCGACGCCATCTGCTAGAGTCGACGCCTAACCGCTGCGGAATAGCGCACCGATCACCGAAGGAGACCCTTTCCATGATGAGCACGAAGAAAACGGATTCCCTTGCCCACTACGCCGTCACTGTTGTGGGAAAAGACCGCCCCGGCATCGTGGCAGCAACGGCAGGGGTCCTCTACCGGCTGGGGTGCAACGTCGAGGATTCCAGCTCCACCATGCTCGGGGGGGAGTTCTCCATGATTCTCATTGTCTCCCATGAGAAACCTTTCAGCAAGAGCAGGATTCTGGAGGAGTTCCGGGGAGTTGCGGAAGAGATGGGGCTCACGGTGGCGGCCCGGACCCTCTCCCCCGACGAGGTGGCCTACCAGGCGCCGGGGGGGGAGCTCTGCATGGTTTCGGTCTACGGCTCCGACCGGCCCGGGATCATCTACCGCGTGACAAAGGAGCTGGCCGAACGGAAGGTGAATATCACCGACCTCAATACCAAGCTCATCGGCACCAAGGAAGAGCCGGTCTACGTCCTGATGCTGGAGGCGGCCCTGCCGGAAGGTATCGCCGTGGAGGACGTGACGGCGATGCTCGACAAGATCAAGAAGGAGTTGAACGTGGAGATTTCGGTGCGATCCATCACGCCGGTTTCCCTCTGACGCCATGCCCGCACAGCCCATCCTCTGCTATCCCCATCCCGTTCTCAAGAAGGTGAGCCACGCCGTCACGACCATCGACGACGAGATCCGGGGGCTCATCGACGATCTCCTGGACACCATGCGTGCCGGACCCGGCTCCGTCGGGGTCGCCGCGCCCCAGATCGGCGTCACCCTCAGGGTCTGCGTGGTGGACGTCTCCGGAAGCCGTCACGGCAAGGAGAACAACCACGGTCTCCTTGTCATGGTGAACCCTGCGATCGTCCACCGGGAGGGCGCGGCCATCATGCGGGAGGGGTGCATGAGCGTCCCCGACTACACCGGCGACGTGGAGCGGGCCACCGCCATCACCGTCCGGTTCCGGGACGGGGAGGGGACGGAGCGGGAGATCGCCGCCAGCGGCTTCGAGGCGGTCGCCATCCAGCACGAGATGGACCATCTGGACGGGATCCTCTTTTTGGACCGGATCGTGTCCCTCAAGACGGGGCTCTTCCGGAGGAAGAACTACAAGTAGCGTGAGCCCTTGCTAGGCAAAAACAAAAACGGGGAGGCTGCTGGCGCGGCCCCCCCGAAGACTGGCGTCGTACGCCGTGGCGGTTACTTTATCTCTTTCAAGTCCTGCACTTCTTTGTTCCCGGTTTCTTTCATCTGCTTGGCTTTCTCCTTCTTCTGCTTCACCGTGCTCTTGACCTTCTCGTGCTTTTCAGAGGCCTTGGCCTTTTTCTTTTCAACCTGCTCTTTTACGTCGGCCCGCTTGTCGGAGACCTTCTTTTCCTTCTCTGAAAGCTTCTCTTTCGCGGCCTTTTCCTTCTTCTGCACCTTTTCCTTTGCCTTATCCTCCCTCTTCTGGAGCTCGGCAGAGGGAGAGGGGACGGTGTAATCGGCGGCCGACGCGATACCGGCGAAGGCGCCGAGGGTGATGCAGGCGGTCAGGGTCAGCAAGGTCTTTTTCATGGTCTTCCTCCTGGGGATTGGTGTGAATGCCCGTACGGGGCACGGGAGAATAGAATGTGATCGTTGAATATTCAAGCCTTAACTATCGGCCCTTCAGGTGGGCCACCACCTCGTCGGCGGTGCGGTTGGCGGCGGCGGCGCAGTCGTTGAGGCCGATGCCGCGGTAGGAGTTGCCGGTAAGAAAGAGCCCCGGGAGGGCAGAGGCGCGTTCCTGGAGGGCTGCCAGGCGCTTCCCGTGGCCGACGGTGTACTGGGGGATGGCCTGGGGATGGCGGAAGATCCTGATGAAGGAGGGGTCCGCCGTGATTCCCATGGTCGCCTTGAGGTCTGCCTTCACCCGCTGCATCACCTCCGCGTCGGAAAGTTGCACATACTCGGGGAAGCAGGCGCCGCCGAGCATGCTCCGCAGAAGCACCTTACCCTCGGGGGCACGGTTTTCGAAGATGCTGGAATCCCAAAGGGTACCGAGGGTGTTCATCCCCTCCTCCTTGGGGATCAGGTAGCCGAAGCCGTTCAGGTCGTAGGCGATCCGCTCCCGTTCGTAGCCGAAGCAGACCACGGTCATGGAGGCGTAGGGGATCTCCCCCAGCACCTGGGCCATGGCGGCGTCCACGCCGCTGACGATGCCGGCGGTGGCATGGGCCGGCGAGGCGAGGATCACCACGTCGGCGTCGATGTCGACGGTTGGCGTCTTCAGCCGCCACGGGACACTCGATCCCCTAGTCAGGCCCGTCACAGGCTGACCCGTAACCACGGTCGAGGAACCGAGCTGCTCCGCCAGGATGTCGGTCAGCTCCTGGATCCCCCACCGGAAGGAGGTGAGGACTCCACCGGGGCCGGCGGCGCTCGATACCGCCTTTCCCTGAGCCGTTTCCTGCTTCTTCTTTTTCGCCAGTTTGATCATGGCTGTTATGAGGCTGCCGTATTCATCCTCCAGTTCCGCGATGCGGGAAAAGCAGGAGCGCAACGACATGGTTTCCGGGTCGCCGGCGAAGATCCCCGACACCATGGGGGAGATGAGTTTCTGGAGGGCCTCTTCGCCGAGACGCCGGCGGCCGAAGGAGGCGAGGGTTTCGTCGGCCCCGTCGGTCCGCTTCGGGATGAAGGGTTCCATGGCGAGGCGAAGTTTGCCGGGCCACGAGATGAGCCTGCTCTTGAGGAACATGGGGCCGTTTTCCGGGAGCCGGTTCAAGGCGCCCCCGGTGTAGATGAAGCGCTTGCGGGCGTTGTCGTTGCTCCGCAGGAGCCTCTCCGAGGCGCCCAGGTCCCGGCAGAGGTCGAGGGTCTGGGGCTTGGAGTCCAGAAAGCCGTTGGGCCCCCACTCGCAGAGGTATCCCTCCTCCTTGATGCTCCAGATCTTGCCGCCGACCCGCTCTTCCTTTTCCAGCAGGGTCACATCCAACTCGATGCCCGCCTCTGCACCTTTATTACGCAGCTCAAAGGCGGTTGCGAGCCCCGAGATGCCGCCCCCCACCACGATAACTTTTTTCATCCCTGCTCCTCGCCGTTAGATGGATGCACTCTGGTCATTGATAGACCCTGCATGGGCAGCTGTCAAGAAAGTAAACATGGAGCCTTCTCCAGCTGAACCGTTGACAGGGTACCCGGGAGCGCTTACATTCTTTGAAGACCTACGGAAAGGATTTTCAGATGGCGCATACGGATTACTACGAGGTGCTCGGCCTGAAGAAGGGGGCCACCGAAGCGGAGATCAAGAAGGCTTACCGGAAGCTGGCCGTCAAGTACCATCCCGACAAAAATCCCGGCGACAAGGGGGCCGAGGACAAGTTCAAGGAGATCAACGAGGCCTACGCGGTCCTCTCCGATCCCCAGAAGCGGGCCCAGTACGACCAGTTCGGCTCCAGCGGCTTCCACCAGCGCTACAGCCAGGAGGACATCTTCCGCGGGTTTGACGTGGGGGATATCTTCAAGGACATGGGGTTCGGCACCGACGACATCTTCTCCCGCATCTTCGGCGGCGCAGGCGGTTTCCGACAGGGTGGGTTCGGCTTCGGTGGCGGTCGCCGGCGGGGCGAGGACTTCACCATGGAGGTTCCCGTCACGTTTCGGGAATCGTATGACGGCGGCGAAAAGCGGGTGGCCTTCATGCGAGACGGGAAGCGGGAGGAGCTCGCCGTCAAGATACCGGCCGGAGTGGAAGACGGCGCGCGGCTCCGGGTAGCGGGGAAGGGGGGCTTTGGCCACGGTGGCGGACCCACCGGCGACCTCTACCTGATCATCAAGGTGGGAACCGATCCCCATTTCACCAGGGAGGGGGATGACATCGTGGTGGAGCGGAAGATCCGCTTTACCGACGCCCTCCTCGGCGCCTCCCTCGATGTGCCGACCCTGGAGGGCACCAAGCGGATCAAGATACCAGCCGGCATCCAGCCGGGGACCAAGATCCGTCTCAAGGGGCTCGGCTTCCCCCGCATGGGGAAGTCGGGAAAGGGAGATCTTTTCGTGCGTATTGGGGTGACGGTGCCCGAGAGCCTTACCCCGGAGCAGAAGGCCCTGGTGGAGGAGTTGAGGGGCAAGGGGCTGTAAAGGCCGAGGGATTCGTAATTCGGGACTGGGGGCTGGAAGAAACAAAAAAAGCCGATGCACTGTTGCACCGGCTTTTTTACTAGTCCCGAGTTCCGAGCTACTGCCTGATCTCGATGGCCGCCCCCTTGCGGAGGTCGGCCACCCACTGGTTGAAGCGCTCTTCCGACTTCTTCCGGTAGAGGATGTCCTCCACTTCGGCCTTGACCTGCTCGAAGGGTTTCGGTGTGCCGGCGAAGCGTGCCTCCTGCTTGACGATGTGGAGCCCCCCCGAGACATAGATGAGGTCGCTCACCTCGCCCGGCTTCATCTTTGTGAGGCTCTCCTCGAATTCGGGGAGGATGTCCCCCTTGCGGAAGGTTCCCAGATCGCCACCGGTATTCTTTGCCGCAGGGTCGTCTGAGTACTGGCGGGCCAGTTCGGCAAAGTCCTTGCCGTCACGGGCCTCGTGGAGGACGGTCAGGGCGGTGGTCATGATCTTCTTCACCTGGTCGGCCGGCATCTTCTCATCGAGCTTGAAGTAGATGTTGCGGGCACGGAAGTTCTCCTCGCCGCCAAACCGGCCGGGGTTCGCCTCGTAGTACTCCCGCATCTCCCGTTCGCCGACCTGGATCTTCGACCGCACCTCCTGGCTCACCAGACGCAGCCGCTCCAGCTGTTCGCGGATCTGGACCTTGTACTGGTCGAAGGAGAGCCCCTGATTGGCCAGGGCCGAGACGAGGGACTCCTGGGAGAGCTTGTTCTGCCGCTTCACGTCCTCGATGGCCTGCCGGACTTCCTCTTCGCTTACCTTGATGTCCAGCTCCCGGACCTTCTGCTCCACGAGCTTCTTGTCGATGAGGCGGTTGAGGGCCGTCTCGTCCAGATGGACGAGGGACTCGGGGGGTGGAGGAGGCTGCTGGCGCTCCGCCTCCCTGAGGATAGTGGCCTTTTCCTTCTCGACCGCGTAGGAGGTGATGATTTCGTCGTTGACGACGGCAAGAATCCGGTTGACCACCTCGGCATATGACGGTGAGGGAAGGGTGGCGATAAGGACAAGGGTGGCTGTGATGAGGGTTTTAATCATGGTTTCCGTTGGGGAGGGGGCACGGGGCTGCCGACGTTGATGCCGGCAGCCCCGGTGCGCTTACTTCGTTTCCGTCTTCTTTGCCGGAGCGCTCTCAGTGCCCGCGGACGCCGGTTTTTCCGCGGCGCCTCCGATTCCCTTGAGGACGTCCTCCTTGATGGTGACCTTGGCCCCCTTCTTGATGTCATCCTTGAGCTTCTGGAAGACTTCCTGCTGCTTGCTGGGGAGGATGGCCGCCCTGAGCTGCTCTTTCACCTCGTCGAAGGTACGGATGCCGGCCGGCCGCTTGCCGGTCAGCTTGATGATGTGGTAGCCGAACTTGGTCTTGACGATGCCGGAGGTTTCCCCCTCTTTCAGGCCGAAGACCACCTTTTCGAATTCTGGGACCATGGAGCCCTTGCTGAACCACCCCAGGTCGCCTCCCTTGGCTGCGGCGGAGTCGATGGAATGCTTCTTGGCCAGCGACTCGAAGTTCCCACCTTCCTTGAGTTCCTTGAGGACCTTCTGGGCCTCGTCCTCGCTCTTCATGAGGATGTGGCTCGCGTGGACCTGGGGACCAGTCTTGAACTTGTCTTTGTTTTCTTCGTAGAACTTCTTCATCTCCTCGTCGGAGACTTTGGCCTGCTCCTCTACCTTCTTCTTGAGGAACGCCTCCACCACGACCCGCTTCTTCAGTTCCTCCAGCTTGGCCGCCACGTCGGGACTCTTGTCCAGGCCATCCTTTCTGGCCTGCTGGAGGATCAGCTCCCGGACCACCATGGTATCGAGGAGTTCCTTTTTCCCTTCGGCAGTGTCGGCCATGGGCTTCAGGTAGGGGGGAAGGTTTTCCAGCTCCTTCTGGAAGTCGCCGGTGGTGATGGTGTCGCCGTTAACCTCAGCGATGACCTCCCCTTGTTTCTTTGCAGGGGCAGAGGCCGTGCCGGTTTCCGTCTTCCCCTTGCAGCCGGTGAATGGGGCCGCCAGAAGGGTGGCCGAGAGGATCGTCAGAACCGCTGTTCGTTTCACGTTGAAACTCCTTTTCAGGTCCATTAAGTATTGAAGAATCTTGCGGAAGCTAGCACATCACCCAAGCCTTTTCAAGAGATTTCTGGCCTCTTCCAGGACCCCCTCGAAGGAGGTGTCGACAAGCTCCGCCGTGAGCCTGAAGTCCGGTGAGAACTGGTATCGCTTCGGGTTTGAACGGATGAGTCCGATGATGGTGTCGGGGGTGGCTGGCGTCTTCTGGTGGAAGGTGAGAGAGAGGCGCCTCCCGTCGAACTCCGCCATGGTCACCAGGAGCCGCTTGAAGTGGATCCGCAGCTTCATCACCTCCAGGAGGTAGGTGGCGGCCAGGGGGAGCTTGCCGAAGCGGTCCACGAGCTCCGCCATCACCTCGTCCACCTCCTCTTCGTTTTCGGCCTGAGTCAGCTTCTTGTAGATGATGAGGCGCTGGTTGGGCTCTTTGACGTAATCCTCGGGAACGAAGGCAGGGATACGGAGGTTGATCTCCGGCTCCACCCGCTCCAGCCGCTCCTCCCCCTTCAAGGCCTGGATCGCCTCCTCTAGGAGCTCTGTATAGAGGTCAAAGCCCACGGCGGCGATGTTCCCCGACTGCTTGGCCCCGAGGATGTCGCCGGCACCGCGGATCTCCAGATCGTGGGTGGCGAGCCGGAAGCCTGCCCCGAGCTCCGTCAGCTCCTGGATGATCTTGAGCCGCTCCCGGGCGTCGGAGGAGATGGCCCCCTCGCCGGGGATGAGGAGGTAGGCGTAGGCCCGCTGCTTGGAGCGCCCCACGCGCCCCCGGAGCTGGTAGAGCTGGGCCAGGCCGAAGGTGTCGGCCCGGTCCACGATGAGGGTGTTGGCGTTGGGGATGTCGAGCCCCGACTCGATGATGGTGGTGCAGAGCAGCAGGTTCGTCTCCCCGTGCATGAAGCCGAGCATCACCTTCTCCAGCTCCCCCTCGTCCATCTGGCCGTGCCCCACGGCGATTTTCGCCTCGGGGACGATGCGGCGCAGGTGCTCGGCCCAGTTCATGATGGACTGGACCCGGTTGTGGACGAAGAAGACCTGCCCGCCGCGGCGCAGCTCCCGCATGACCGCCTCCCGGATAAGGTCGTCGGAGGAGCGGGCCACGAAGGTCTTCACCGCCAGCCGGTCAACGGGCGGGGTGTCGATGATTGAGAGGTCCCGGATTCCCATCATGGACATGTAGAGGGTCCGGGGGATCGGGGTGGCGGTCAGGGTCAGGATATCCACCACCGCCTTGTACTTCTTGAGCTTTTCCTTGTGGGTGACGCCGAAGCGCTGTTCCTCGTCCACGATGAGGAGCCCCAGGTCCTTGAAGGAGACATCACTCTGCAACAGGCGATGGGTGCCGATTATGACGTCGATGGCCCCTTTCTTAACCTTCTCCAGGATCTCTTTCTGCTCCTTAGGCGTGCGGAAGCGGGAGAGCATCTCCACAGTGACCGGGTAGGCGCCGAGGCGGGTCCGGAAGGTCTCCAGATGCTGCTGGGCCAGGACCGTCGTCGGGACCAGGACCGCCACCTGCTTTCCGTCCATGACCGCCTTGAAGGCCCCCCGCATGGCCACCTCGGTCTTGCCGTACCCCACGTCGCCGCAGACGAGGCGGTCCATGGGTTTTGCGCTCGTCATGTCGCCGAGCACGTCCATGATGGCCGACATCTGGTCCGAGGTCTCCTCGTAGGCAAAGGAGGCCTCGAACTCCCGGTAGAGGTCGTCGGGGGGGGAGAACGCATGCCCCTCGTGGAGCTGGCGGGCAGCGTAGATCTGGAGCAGTTCTCCTGCCATCTCCTGGACGGCGGCCCGGGCCTTCCCCTTGGCCTTTTCCCAGGAGGTCCCCCCCAGCTTGTCCACCCGGGGTTCGATCCCCTCGGCCCCCACGTAGCGCTGGACGAGATTCAGCCGGTCCACGGGGAGGTAGAGCTTGTCTCCCCCCGCGTACTCCAGGAGGATGAAGTCCCCGGCGCAGCCGCTCAGGGAAATGTGTTGCAGGCCTCGGTAGATGCCGATGCCGTGGTCGAGATGGACCATGTAGTCGCCGGGCTTCAGCTCGGCCAGCGACGTCATGATCTGTTTTTTGCGCAACTCCGAGACCCCGCGTCGCTTCTGGCGTCGGCCGAAGATCTCTTCCTCGGCGATGACGATGAGCTTCCCCTCCGGGAGGCGGAACCCCCGGGAGAGCTCGCCGATCACCACGTCCACCTTGCCGTCGTCCCGTTCCCGTTCGGCAGGGAAGGGGCGGTCGGAGACGTTCAGGGGGAGGGGGTAGTGGGAGAGGAGCTCGTAGAGGCGCTGGGCCTGGCCCCGCTGGTGGCAGGCGATTATCACCCGCTGCCGCTCCTCCAGCCAGCCGTTGAGCCGGTTTACCAGAGGCTTCAGGACCCGTTCGCTGTCGGAGGAGATATCCACCTTGAGGTCGGTGTTCTCTTGGACGTCCACGGCAATGGGGGCGCCATCGTCACTCTCCCCTGCCACTGCCAGGTACGGGATTGTCACGAGCCTCCCCGCATCGATTCCCGCGGCCGTTTCCAGGGCCGAAAGGAAGAACTCTGCCGGCGCCGCGAAGAGGTCTCCCCGCTCCCGGGCCTGGGCCTCGGCCGTCTCCAGTTCGCTGTCGAGCCGTTCGTTCTCCTCGGCCAGGGCTGCCGGGTCCAGGATCACCCGGACGGCGTCGCCGGCGTAGTCGAAGAGGGTCTCCAGCCGCGGGTGGAAGAGGGGGAGGAGCCACTCCACCCCGGCCGGATAGAGGCCGTGCTGAAGCTGCTCCAGAAGCTCCCGCCGGGCCACGGGGGAGATCTCCAGTTCGTCGCAGCGGGTCTTGATACGGGGAGTGGCGGCCTTCAGCACTTCCTCGGTCAGGAGCATTTCCCGGGAAGGGAGGAGGAGGAGCTCCTCCAGGGGGGCGAGGGAGCGCTGGCTGAGGGGGTCGAAGGCGCGGATGGTCTCCACGAAGTCGCCGAAGAACTCGATCCGCACCGGCTGCTCGAACCCCGGGGGGAAGATGTCGACGATTCCCCCCCGCACGGCGAAGGTACCCCGGTCCTCCACCAGGGGGACGTTCAGGTAGCCGAGGGTGACGAGCTTGGCGAGAAAATCCTCCCGGTCGCTCTCCTCCCCGGGGAGAAAATAGAGGGATGCGTTGTCCAAAACCGTCCGGGGAAGCACCCGCTGCCTGAGGGCGTCCGGGGTGGTCACCACGGCGGCCATCTTGCGGTCCATGAGGCGGCGGAGGCAGGCGAGCCGCTGTCCGGTCACGTCGGCGTGGGGCGATCCCTTTTCGAAGGGTGCCACATCCCAGGCGGGAAAGGAGAGGATGTCCGAGGGACGTCCGCTGAAGAAGCGGAGCTCGGTGCAGATTTCGACGGCCCTGTCGGCATCGGGGGCGATGACGAAGAGGGGGCGCTCCACCGTTGCCAGGAGTCTGGCCAGGAGATAGGCCGGGGCCGATCCGCCGAGACCGGTGAGGGTGACCCTGCCGATTTCGGGGGCGAGGCGGTCGGCGATCCGGTTGATGAGCTGGATGTCAGCGGGGGGCATTTACGTCTTCCTTTACGTCGTGAGGGTGCCCTTGAACGATACCAGCGCGGTTGTGAAAAGGCAAGGCTGCCATCCCTTCGGATTCCTTGACGGATGGGGCACTAGGGGGCAAAGGTTCTCATTTTTCCGAAAAAATGTTCAAGATCAGTGGAAAATGTCCGATACGGAAAAAGGGGGGAATAGTGTCTGCCATGGGCAGGTCCGCCCCGTTCAACTTCGTTCGAGAGGAATGCCGTCCATGAAGCACCGCCTGTTTCGTTGTCTGGGAATTCCGGCCGTCATTACCACGTTCCTTGTCGCCGTTGGCAGTGAAATGCCGGCCGCCGCCTCTGCTGGAGGAAAAAAATCGGCATCTGATGAAGCAGCCGCCTCTACTCCGGCGAAGCCGGCCCTTCCCTATGCCGAGTATGTGCGCCTCGTGAGCAGGCGGGGTGTCGGCGGGCGCGGCCACGCCAAAAAGAAGGTTGCGAAGGGGGCAAAGGTGACCCGCACCGCAAAGAAGGAGGACAAGAAAGCGGTTTCAGGTAAAGCCGAGCCGGTTACGGTGGTTGCGGCCCAAGCCGTTGCCCCGGCTGTGGCCGTTGAGTCGAAGCGGGGTGGGGGATGGCGGCCCGGTCCGGCGGAGGTGCGCGAGGTCCTCGGTACGACCCGCGACCTGTCGGGAGCGAACCTGCGGGGGATGAACCTGGCTGGCCTTGATCTGCGCAACGCCTCCCTGGCCAATGCCGACCTCTACCTGGCCAACCTTGCGGGTGCCCGGCTCGACGGGGCGAACCTGCGGGGAGCATCCCTCGAAATGGCCAATCTGCGGGGTGCGAGCCTCAAGGGGGCCAAGCTATCGGGGGCCGGTCTCTTCATGACGAATCTGGAAGGGGCCGACCTGGAGCGGGCGGACCTGACGGGTGTCTACGCCGTGGGGGCCAACCTTCGGGGTGCGGCGCTGGTAAGCGCAAACCTTCGGGGTGGGCTCTTCACCAATGCGGTCATGGAGCGTAGCGACCAGCGGAGCGTGGCGGTGCTGACGGAGGATGAAGAGGGGAGGGGGGCCGGCACGGTGACAAAGGCAATGGCACTGGACGATGCAACGCGATCCGCTACGGCCGAACGGTTCACGTTCTTTAAATTCTGAGCATTTCCCCTGCCGCACCATGACAGAAGCCGGCTCCCCACGGAGGGACGCCGGCTTTTTCATTGACTGCGGAGGCCGTTTCGCTACGGCTTGTCGTCCAGATACTCGCGGGAATACCTGACGTAGTTGCCGGCCGAACGCTTGAGCCAGGCGATCTCGTCGGGGGTCAGATCCCGCTTGTACCGGGCCGGCGCGCCTACCCAGAGGGTATGGGGGGGGATGACGGTCCCCTCGGTGACGAGGGCCCTTGCCCCCACCAGCGCCCCTTCACCCACCACCGCCTTGTCCATGACCATGGCCTGCATCCCGATGAAGGCGCCGTTCTCAATGGTGCAGCCGTGGAGGGTGACGCTGTGTCCCACGGTCACGTCGTCGCCGATGACAAGCGGGGCGCCGGGGTCCTCGGCATGCTTCTTGTGGGTCACGTGGAGCATGGTGAGATCCTGGATGTTGCTCCGGGCCCCGATCCGGATGAAGTTCACATCCCCCCGGACCACCACGTTGTACCAGATGCTGCTTTCGGCCCCCACGGTCACGTCGCCGATGACGACCGCGGTTTCGGCGATGAAGGCGGTAGGGTCGATCTGGGGCTGCATCCCCTGAAATGAACGAATCATTGGAAAACCTCTACAGATTGGATTGTTCCGGTCACGGGTCCCGGCCCCCGCTTTTCAGTCCCGCGGTATGGCGATCATCCGGTCCAGGGCCCGCTTGGCAGGAATCCGGATCTCCTCGGGCACCTGCACCACCGGCGCCATGGTCGTGAGGGCGGCAAGGATGTCTTCCAGGGAGGTGAGCTTCATGTTGGGGCAGACCAGGGCTGGCGAGGCGAGGATGAACTCCTTGCCGGGGTTCTCTTGACGGAGTCTGTAGAGGATTCCCGCTTCGGTGCCGATGATGAAGCGCTTGGCTGGGCTCTTGCGGCAGAAGTCGTACATGCCGCTCGTGGAGCAGGCGTGGTCGGCCAGGGCCACCACCGCCGGGTTGCACTCGGGGTGGCAGACGAAGATGGCGTCGGGGTTCTCCTCCTTGAGGCGCGCCACCACGTCAGGTTTGAGCCGCTCGTGGGTGGGGCAGTAGCCGTCCCAGAAGTGGAAGGTCTTGTCCGACTGCTTGGCCACGAACTGGCCCAGATTGCGGTCGGGGACGAAGATCACCTCCCGGTCGGGGAGGGAGTTGACCACCTTCACGGCGTTGGCTGAGGTGCAGCAGATGTCGCTCACGGCCTTCACCGCCGCCGAGGAGTTCACGTAGGTGACCACCGGCACGCCCGGATGCCTGGCCTTCAGTTCCTGGAGCCCTTCTACCGTCACCATGTCGGCCATGGGGCAGCCGGCGTCGAGGCGCGGCAGGAGCACCGTCTTCTGGGGCGAGAGGATGGATGCCGACTCGGCCATGAAGTGAACGCCACAGAAGACGATCACGTCCGCAGCGGTTTTGGCCGCCTCTTGGGAGAGCCCCAGGGAGTCGCCGGTAATGTCGGCGATTTCCTGCACCTCGTCCCGCATGTAGTTGTGAGCCAGGAGGACGGCGTTGCGCTCCTTGAGGAGCCGCCTGATTTCCTGCTTGATGGTATCGGCCTGCATGGGCGTGTTTCCTTTCCCCTTTTCCCGTATACGGGCGAAATTGGATGATACTAAATCAACGTTTGGTCACATGTCAAACCCTTTGCCCGGTCTCGGACCGTGCCCTGGCATGGTACGCTTGACACGAATCGGCCCACACTCTATTATTTTTACATTCATTTGGTCAGGATTGAGCGCGGAAGAGAAGGTGTTTCGCGGCGGGCCGGAGGCTCCGACCGCTGTCATGGGAGGTATACGAATATGTTTGGAATCGGCATGCCGGAGTTGATCGTCATCCTTGTCATCGCCCTTATCGTCATCGGTCCCCAGAAGCTCCCCGACATCGCCCGGTCCCTGGGGAAAGGCCTGGCCGAGTTCAAGCGGGCCTCCGACGACTTCCAGCGGAATTTATCCGAGGAGGTCAGGAACCTGGACGAGAAGGAGGCAGCCGAGAAAGAGGCCCAGGCTGCTGCTGATCCGAAGCGGGACCTGGCTGCCGAGGTGAAGGCCCATGAGGACGGGGCAACGGAGACTGCCTCCAGGGGAGGCGGCGGGGCGAAGTCGGCTTGAGATGGCCTGATACGAGATGCCGGAAATGAAAAAGGCGGGCTTGCACCCGCCTTTTGCTATTTGAGGGCCTTGAGCCTCTCCTTGGCCCGCTTCGCCTCTTCGGTGGAGGGGTGCTCGTCGATGAGTTTTCGCAGCACATAGCGGGCGCTCTTCAGGTCGCCAATCTCGTTGAAGGCTGCGGCCTGTTTCAGCATGGCCGCAGGGGCCTTCTCCTTGCCGGGATAATTCTTGATCACCTCCTGGAATTCCAGGACCGCCTGCTCGTACTTCTTCTCGCCGTAGTAGGCCTCGCCTGACCAGTAGTGGGCGTTGACCGCCAGTTCGTGCTTCGGGTGCTGTTCCAGGAAACGGGCGAAGGCCTCTCTGGCCCCGGCGTAGTTGCCGCTCCGGTAGGCGTCAAGCCCCTTCTGGTAAAGGGCCTCGGGAGTCGCGGGCTCGGGGGGCTTGGCCTGGGCCGTTTCCATGTCCGTCACCTTCTTCTGCACCGCGCCAAGCCGTTCCTCCAGGGAAGAAAGGCGCCGTTCCAGGTCTTCCTTGAGGAGATTCACCTCCTCGGCCGGCTTCTTGGCGGCAAGGGAGAGGTCGTCCACCTTCCCGGCCATTACCTGGAGGTCGACTTTCATGGCGTCCATGGATGCCTGGAGGTCCGCAAGCCCTTTACGGGCGCCGGCGCGCTCCTTCTCGAAGTCCTGCAGGGTTGTCTCGATGCCGGCCTTGGTCTCCGTCCGCACCCCTCCCAGATCCTTCTCGAGGCGGAAGATACGGGTCTTCAGTTCCTCGTTGTCCCGCTGCACCGTCTCCAGGTCGCTGCGCATTGCGCATCCCGACAGGGCCAGCAGCACGACGAGCGATATATTCCGTACGATTTTCATCGACACCTCCATAGCTTAGTGCCCGGCAATAGAGAAAGGGAGCCGTTGCCGGCTCCCCTCCCGTTTTCCTGGACGATAACCCTATTTGACAATGAGGAATTCGGCCCGACGGTTTTTCGCCCAGGCTTCTTCGGTATGTCCCGGATCAAGGGGCTTCTCCTCACCGTAACTAATGATGGAAAGGCGATTGGCGGCGACGCCGAGGGTCACCAGGTAGTCACGGGCCGCCTTGGCCCGCTTCTCCCCCAGGGCCAGGTTGTACTCGTCGGATCCCCGTTCGTCGCAGTGCCCTTCGATCAGGAGGCGGGCATTGGGCTGCTTCTTGAGGAGGTACTCCGCATTCTTGGAGAGGATATCCCGGGCGGCCTGGGAGAGGACGAAGGAGTCGAAATCGAAGAAGATCCGATCCAGGGTCGCCGTGACGGTGTCAAGGGCCGTGGCCGGCTGGAGGGTTTCCGTCTTGACAGGGACCTCGGGGATGGGCTGGGCCGCAATGGGCTCCTCCTTCACCGGCGGAACTACGGGTTTGACCGGTGTTGTGGGCTGGGGGGCAACGGCCGGCGGTACAGCCTCTTCCGGCTTCACCATCTCCTTTTTGGCGCAACCAGCCGCAACGAGACCGAAACAGAGCAGGGCAACGAGACCAAAGGTGCTTCTACGCATACATCTTCTCCTTTTGTGATAGACAATCGCCCGCCGGAAAGAGGTCCGGCCGGCCGCCAATATCTCCGTTCATTATAGAGAACAGCGCTTCATTTTCAAGACCTGCCTCACCAACGCGGCGACCACGTGGGATGGGAGTCCCTCCCCTTCCCCCCGGAAACCGGGGTCTGGCCGCTGCCGTCGGCCCTCATCACGTAGATCCCCTCACCGCCGCCGCGGGTGGAGCTGAAGGTGATGAAGCGGCCGTCGGGAGACCACCGGGGATGCTCGTTGCTTCCCTCGCTGGTGAGCCGGGTATCGTTGGTCCCGTCGGGGTTGATGGCGTAGATCTGGAACCCCCCTTCTTGGCGGCTGTAGACGATCCGGTCACCCTTGGGTGACCAGCGGGGGCTCACGTTGTAGCTGCCGCTGGTGGTGAGGCGCCGGACCCCGGTGCCGTCGGCATTCATGATGAAAATCTGGGGCTTGCCGAGCCGGTCCGAGACGAAGACGATTTTGCGGCCGTCAGGGGACCAGGCGGGGGAAACCTCGATGGCGCTGGTATTGGTGAGCCGGTGTGGGTTCTTCCCGTCCCGGGAGATGGTGTAGATCTCCGAGTTGCCGTCCTTGCTCAGGGTAAGGGCGATGATCTTGCCGTCGGGGGACCAGGCGCCGGTGGCGTTGATCCCTCGGTAGGAGGAGATCCGTGCCTCGGCGCCGGTGAAGAGCTCCCGCCGGAAAAGGTCGGGGTTCCCCTGGCGGTAGGAGGTGAAGATGATCTCCTTACCGTTGGGGGAGAAATCGGGGTTCAGGTTGATGGAGCGGTTTTTTGTGAGCTGCTGAACGTTGTGGCCGTCATAGTCCATGAGGAAGATCGCCTTGGCGCCGGCCCGGGTGGAGACAAAGGCGATTTTTCCCGTGAAGGGGCCACGCTCCCCCGTCAGGGCGGCCATGATGTCGTCGGAGAAGGTATGGGCGATTCTCCGGACATCTCCGGGACGGCCCGTGTACCGCTTGGCCAGGATCTCCTTCCCCTGGGTGACGTTGTAGAGGCGGAACTCCATGGTCATGGCGTTCCCCGCAACGGTATAGCCGCTCCTGACCAGGAGGTCGACCCCGGCGCTCCGCCATGGCGTGAAGTCAAACTCTCCCGGCCTGATGCCGCCGGCGGCCCCGGAAGCGGGGGGAGCCGTGACGGTGAAGGGGCCGGCAAGGACCATGTCGAACTGGAGCGCTTCAGCCGTCTCACGGGCCACCTGGGAAGCCTCGGAGCCGCCGAGGCGCCGAGGGGCGTCCACGGTAAGGGTCAGTTTGTGGGCTCCCGCCGCCGTCACTTCCCGATACCCTTCCTGGGAATGGAGGAGTGTCGGGACCATGCAGAGAATGATGGTGAAGAGGATGAGGAGACGTCGTGTCATTTTTTTCCCACTCCCTGTGGTCTGAAGATGAAGCCGTACTCGAATTCGCCGCCGCCCGGAGGCGGTACGAAGGTCTTTTCGGCCCGGGCGATGGCCTTGAAGACCGATTCCTCGAAGATCTTGTCGCCGCTCGAGCGCTCGATCCGCTTCCGCGCGATGTGCCCTCCGGCGTCGATGGTCAGTTTCACTATCACCTCCGGCGTCTTGCTCTGGTGGGCGATGGTGGACTGGAAGGCGTCCGTGAGCCGTGACTGGATATAGCTCGCATAGTCGCTCCCCGCCTCTTGCCCGGTACCGCCGGGGGTTCCCACCCGCTCCGGCTGGCGGCCGCTCCCAGCCGTCTTGCGCCGCAGAGCGTCGATGGCCGCCTCCTGGCGCCGCTCGTCGATGGCCCGTTGGAGCTTGGCCATCCGTTCCTCGAAGGCCTGGCTGGCATCGCTCTCCCGGGATGAGGTTGCCTTTTTCGGGGCAGCAGCCCTTGCCGGGGTCTGTTTCCGGGGAAGGGCCATCTCCGCGGGCTTCGGCGGGGGGGGCGACGCTGCGGGGAGGGAGCTTCCCCCTGTCACGGGGCTCCCGGCTCGGGGGGATGCCACCGGCAGGTTCACGACGTCCACATAGTAGACGGGGGCCTCCAGCGGAGCAGGGGGGGAGAAGCGGTAGAGGAGGAAGAAGGCGGCGAGGGAGGCGTGGACAACGCAGGAAGTGGCAAGACCCCACCCCAGCCCGGTATCTCTCGACTGGCGGGTGTGGCTCATTTTGTCGGGGCGGGCTCCGTCACCATGCCGAGGCGCTCGATACCGGCCCCCTTGATTTCAGCCATGGTCCGCACCACATCACCGTAGGGGACATCCCGGTCGGCCTTGAGGAAGACCTCCTTCTTGGTCCGGTTGGCCACCATGGTGGTCAGTTTCGCCTTCAGGTCTCCCGGAGCCACCTCCGTGGCGTTGATGAATACCTTGCCGCTCCGGTCAATGGAGACGACCACCGCCTCCTCCTGGGTGGCCATGGCCTTGGTTTCCGCCTTGGGGAGGTTCACCTGGACCCCCTGCTGCATCATGGGGGCCGTCACCATGAAGATGACCAGGAGCACGAGCATCACGTCCACCAGGGGGGTGACGTTGATCTGCGACATGGTGCCGCGGTCGCCGTTGTTTCTGCTGCCGATTTCCATGGTCTGCTCCTACTTCTTGGTCACGGTCCGCTGGACGATGTTCAGGAACTCGGTGGAGAAGTTGTCCATGGTGGCGATAAGGACCTTGATCTTGTACTGGAAATGGTTGTAGGCCATGACCGCGGGGATGGCGGCCACCAGGCCGATGGCGGTGGCGATGAGGGCCTCGGAGATGCCCGGAGCCACGACGGCCAGGGATGCCGAGCCGGTCTCGCCGATCCCCTTGAAGGCGGTCATGATCCCCCAGACCGTGCCGAAGAGGCCGATGAAAGGAGTGGTGGAGCCGGTGGTGGCCAGGAACGTCACGTACTTCTCCAGACGGGTGATCTCCGAGGTGGTAGCGCGACGCAGGGCCCGGGCGATGTTCTCGATACCCCCCAGCTCGGTGCTCATGACGTCCAGCTCTTCCTTTTGGTCACCCTTCTCCACGAGGCGCTTCAGCTCGCCGTACCCCTCGCTGAAGAGAACCGTCAGGGGTGAGTTAGTGAAGCGGTCCAGCTGGGAGTTGATGCCGTCGAACCGCTTGGTCTTCCAGAAGAAATCCAGGAAGCGCTCCGACTCGCTGTTGGCCCGGTAGACCTGGAGGAGCTTGAAGAAGATGATGGCCCAGGAGACCACCGAGAAGAAGACGAGGATGCAGAGGACGAGCTTGACGACGAGACCGGTTCCCGCAAGATGTAACACGGCATGAACCTCCGGCAGTTAAATTAATGAGATGCGCGTTGGCTGAACAATAGTCCCGGCCGGCTGCCACGTCAACCGTTTTCCGGACGACAGCAGCGGGCGGAACGAAATAATCCTAGTAAAATTCGGGCTTTCTGTCCTCGAAGCAGGGAATTTGCCGGCGCCAGGAATCCATCTCCCCGAAGTCGAGAGTGGCGCTGATCTCGCACGGCTCGTACCCCCCCTCGGCCAGGTGCTCCCCCTTGGGGCCGATGATGAGGCTCGCGCCGAAGAAGTCCAGCTTTCCCTGGATCCCGCAGCAGTTGGCCGCCACCACGAAGAGTTGGTTCTCGATGGCTCGGGCCTTCAGGAGCGCCTTCCAGTGCTCGTCCCGGGGCTTGGGCCATTCGGCGGGCACCACGAGGATCTCCGCCCCCTCCACTGCCAGCCGTCGGGCCAGCTCCGGGAACCGGAGGTCGTAGCAGATGAAGACGCCGATCCGCCCTACGCTGGTGTCCACCACGAGCCAGCGGTCGCCGCCGTCCAGGGAGCGGTCTTCCCCCATGAGAGAGAAGAGGTGGATCTTCCGGTAGAAGCCGAGGAGTTCCCCTCGGTCCAGGACGTAGGCGGTGTTGCAAACCTTTTCCCCGTGGGGCTCCGGCATGCTCCCCACGATCACCATTCCCAGCTCCCGGGAGAGCCGCCCCAGTTCCGCCACCACCTCGGGGGTCCGCGTTGCCAGCTCGTTCAGCTCCCGGTAGGCATAACCCGTATCCCACATCTCGGGGAGGACCGCCAGGGCGCACCCCTGGGCGGCGAGGCGGCGCAGCGCCCCCTCCACATACCGCATGTTGGCATCCACGTCGCCAACCTTGATGGTGAACTGGACGGCTCCTGCCTTCACAGTACGCGTCATGCCGATCTCCCTTCGGGACTTTGGGGTGCGTCTGCCAAACGGGGTTTAGTGTAGCGGCATCCCGGGCCATTTTCAACCAAAGAAGTTTGGACTTCCGCTCAGAAGGTGGCGTATCATCGGCACAAATGGACGATACGACCGCCCTCTATATCCACATCCCCTTTTGTGTGCGCAAGTGCCTCTACTGCGCCTTCGCCTCCACGGACGAAGCCCCCCTCGCGACCGGCGAGTACGCGGCGCTTCTCCTCCGGGAGATGGAACTCCGGGCCGCGGCGCTGGCATCTCCCCTGCGCGCCACCACCCTCTATCTGGGAGGAGGGACCCCGTCGCTGCTGGAGCCCGACCTTGTCGGGAATATCATCGATTGCGCCATCCGCCTGTTCAGGCTCGATCCCGCGGCCGAGATCACCCTCGAAGCCAATCCCGGCACCGTCACGGCTGGCTCCCTCGCGGGGTACCGGGCGGCCGGGGTGAATCGCCTCTCCCTCGGCGTCCAGTCCCTCGACGACCGGATGCTGGCTCGACTCGGACGGGTCCATACGGCCCGGGAAGCGAAGGACGCTTTCGTCCAGGCTCGCCGGGCTGGCTTCGACAATATCGGCATTGATCTCATCCATGGCCTCCCGGGCCAAGACCTCGGCCACTGGAGGGACCAGCTCCGGCTGGCGGCGGCCCTTCGTCCGGAGCACATCTCGGCCTATGGCCTCACGGTGGAGGAGGGGACCCCCTTTGCCCGCCTGGAGGATCAGGGTGAGCTGGCGCTTCCGGACGAGGATGAGGCCGCCGCTATGTTCGAGGAAACGGCGGAGCTCCTGGCAGAGGGCGGCTACGAACAGTACGAGATCGCCAACTTCGCCCTGCCGGCACATCGCTCCCGCCACAACCAGGTCTACTGGCGGCGGGGGAACTATCTCGGGTTCGGCGCCGGGGCCCACTCGTTCCTGCGGGAGCCGTTCCCCGGCCTTCGCTGGCGCAACCCGGACGACCTCGGCACCTACGGATGCTCTCTGGCGGATGGGGTTCTGCCCGAGACGGACATTACCCTTCTTGCGGAAGAGGACGCCATGGCCGAGTGGCTCTTCCTGGGGCTCAGGATGCTCGAAGGAATCGAGGAAGCGCGGTTTCGGGAGGAATTCGGCCGGCCCCTCATGGAGATCCACGGCACCGCCATCGAGGGGCTCTGCGCCGCCGGTCTCCTCGTGCGCGAGGGGGTGCGCCTGCGCCTCACCCGCCGGGGGGTAATCCTCTCAAACCGGGTCTTTGCGGCCTTTCTCTGACCGGTTCCCGCTGCCGGAAATCTCCGGAAATCTCCTTGACAAAGAAGAGGGGCGTTGTTACCTTTACCCCGTTAGCACTCACCAACTCTGAGTGCTAATCTTCTTTGTGGGGTCGGTATGGGAGAAGGGCTTTCAGAGCGCAATAAAAAGATCCTTGAGGCGATCATCGAGGACTACATTGTGACCGCCGAGCCGGTGGGTAGCCGGGCCGTCACGCGGCGGCACGGGCTCAACCTGTCGCCGGCAACGGTTCGCAACGCCATGGCCGATCTGGAGGAGATGGGACTCCTTACCTCGCCCCACACCTCCGCCGGCCGCGTTCCCACTGACCGGGCGTACCGTTTTTACGTGGATTCCCTTCTGGCGGTGGGATGCATCGACAAGGCCGAACGGGAGCGGATACGGAAGCGCTACGCCGGCGCGGGGCGCGACATGGGAGCGGTCCTCCATGAGACGACCCGGCTCCTGTCGTCGGTTTCCCACTACATGGGGATTGTCCTCGCTCCCCGCTTCTCCTCCACCACCCTCCGGCACATGGAATTCGTGAAGCTGGGGGGGCGCCGGATCCTGGCCATCCTGGTGGCCGATAACGGCGCGGTCCAGAACCGGCTCATCGAGTCAGAGGAAGAGTTCGCCGAGGCCGACCTTGTCCGGATGTCCAACTACCTGAACGAGCTTCTCCAGGGGCTTCCCGTCGCCCAGGTGCGGACCCGTATCCTGGAGGAGATGCGGAACGAAAAGGTCCTCTACGACACGCTCTTCTCGCGGGCGCTCAGGCTTTCGGAACAGACCATCGTGGAGGGTAGCGCCCAGATCTTCATGGAGGGGCAGACCAATATTCTGGATCAGCCTGAATTCGCCGATGTGGGGCGCATGAAGGATGTCTTCCGGGCCTTCGAGGAGAAGAACCAGCTGGTGAATCTCCTGGACCGCTGCATCTCGGCCCAGGGCGTCCAGATTTTCATCGGTTCCGAGACCCACCTGAACCACATGGAGGGGTTGAGCGTCATCACCTCCACCTATGTGTCGGGGAAAAACACCCTCGGCGTCCTCGGGGTGATCGGCCCGACCCGCATGGGGTACGGCAAGGTGATCCCCATCGTCGACTACACCGCGAAGCTCGTGAGCAAGCTGCTCGAAGACGAGTAGAGAAGAAAGGAACAACCATCGTGGACAAGAAAAAGCACGGCTCCCACGGGGGAGCGCACCATACCGAAGAGCCTGTCGCCGAAGCCTCGGCACCGACGCCCGAAACGACTCCCGCCGCCGGCGCCGACCGGGTGAAGGAGCTTGAGGAGGCCCTGGCCGCCAAGGAGGCCGAGGCGGCCGCCAACTGGGACAAGTTCGTCCGGGAGCGGGCCGATCTGGAGAACTACCGGAAGCGGACCCAGAAGGAGAAGGAAGAGCTTCTCAAGTACGGCAACGAGAGCCTCATCATGGAGATCCTCCCGGTGGTGGACAACATGGAACGGGCCCTGGATCATGTCAGCGAGGAGAGTGCCTCGGCGGTCATCGAGGGGGTCCGGATGACCCTGGGGATGCTCCAGTCCACTCTGAAGAAGTTCGGAGTCACGGCCGTGGAAGCCGAACAGGGAACCCCCTTCGATCCGGCGGTCCACCAAGCCATGTGCCAGGTGGATAGTGCCGATGTTCCGGGCAACAGCGTCGTGGAGATCTTCCAGAAGGGGTACCTCCTGAACGAGCGGCTGATCCGTCCCGCCATGGTCTCGGTATCCAAGTAGATTTTTTTCGTCGCCCCCTTGCTTTTCGCCGGGGCGATAACTAGGTTCTGTCTCAGAGACACACTAAAGGAGGAACAGTTACATGAGCAAAGTCATCGGTATCGACCTGGGTACCACCAACTCCTGCGTCGCCATCATGGAGGGGGGGGAGCCCGTTGTCATAGCCAACTCCGAAGGAAGCCGCACCACCCCGTCCATGGTGGCCTTCGCCGAGAGCGGCGAGCGGCTGGTGGGGCAGCAGGCCAAGCGCCAGGCGGTCACCAACCCGGAGAACACCCTTTTCGCCATCAAGCGCCTCATCGGCCGCAAGTTCGACACCGAAGAGGTCCGCAAGGACATTTCCATCTCCCCCTTCAAGATCGTCAAGGCCGACAACGGCGACGCCTGGGTGGATGTGCGGGGCAAGATGTACTCCCCTCCCGAGATTTCGGCCATCGTGCTCCAGAAGATGAAGAAGACCGCCGAGGACTACCTGGGGGAGACGGTCACCGACGCGGTCATCACCGTGCCGGCCTACTTCAACGACTCCCAGCGCCAGGCCACCAAGGACGCCGGCAAGATCGCGGGGCTCAACGTCCTGCGGATCATCAACGAGCCCACCGCTGCAGCCCTGGCCTATGGCCTCGACAAGAAGAAGGACGAGAAGATCGCCGTGTTCGACCTGGGGGGGGGTACCTTCGACATCTCCATCCTCGAACTGGGTGACGGGGTCTTCGAGGTGAAGTCCACCAACGGCGACACCTTCCTGGGGGGCGAGGACTTCGACCAGCGGGTCATCGACTGGATCGCCGACGAGTTCAAGAAGGAGCAGGGGATCGACCTGCGGGGGGACAAGATGGCCCTCCAGCGCCTGAAGGAGGCGGCCGAGAAGGCCAAGTGCGAGCTCTCCTCCTCCATGGAGACCGACATCAACCTGCCGTTCATAACCGCCGACGCCACCGGTCCCAAGCACCTGACCATGAAGCTTTCCCGGGCCAAGCTGGAGGCCCTCTGCGCCGAGCTCCTCGACAAGCTGGAAGGCCCCTGCCGCACCGCCCTCAAGGATGCCGGACTCTCCCCGTCCGAGGTGGACGAGGTGATCCTGGTGGGCGGCATGACCCGGATGCCGGCCGTCCAGAAGCGGGTCCAGGAGATCTTCGGCAAGGCCCCCAACAAAGGGGTGAACCCTGATGAAGTCGTTGCCATCGGCGCCGGCATCCAGGGCGGGGTCCTCCGGGGTGACGTGAAGGACGTGCTCCTGCTGGACGTGACGCCGCTCTCCCTGGGTATCGAGACCCTCGGCAGCGTCATGACCCGGCTCATCGACAAGAACACCACCATCCCCTGTCGGAAGTCCCAGGTCTTTTCCACGGCCAGCGACAACCAGCCGGCGGTCACCATCCATGTCCTCCAGGGGGAGCGGGAGATGGCCTCCGACAACAAGACTCTCGGCAACTTCGAACTGACCGGCATTCCGCCTGCACCCCGCGGCGTCCCCCAGATCGAGGTCACCTTCGACATCGACGCCAACGGCATCGTCCACGTGTCGGCCAAGGACCTCGGCACCGGCAAGGAGCAGTCGATCCGGATCACCGCCTCCTCGGGCCTCTCCAAGGAGGAGATCGACAAGATGGTCCGGGAGGCCGAGTCCCATGCGGCCGAGGACAAGAAGAAGCGGGAGCTGATCGAGGCCCGAAACCACGCCGACACCCTGGCCTACTCCACCGAGAAGTCCCTCAAGGAGTACGGCGACAAGATCGGCGACGACGGGAAGAAAAAGATCGAAGAGGCCGTGGCAGCCCTCAGGAAGGCCATGGAAGGGGACGACGTCGACGCCATCAAGCAGGCCACCGACGCCCTGACCCAGGCATCCCACAAGCTGGCCGAGGCGGTCTACGCCAAGACCCAGGCCGAGGGTGCGGCGCAGCCCGGTGCCGAGGCCGCCGGCGATACCGGCGCCAAGGGTGGCGAGAAGGTGGTTGACGCCGACTTTGAAGAAGTGAAGGACGACAAGAAGTAATCAAACATCACCGGCTGAAGGCTGAAGGGCCAGGGGCGCAGGGGGAAGCTGAATCACCCTGCCGTCTCTGGCCCTGAGCCGTTTGCCCCAAAGGATATCCCTTGGCAGAAAAACGCGACTACTACGAGGTCCTCGAAGTCCACCGCAACGCGTCGGATACCGAGATCAAAAAGGCATTCCGCAAGCTGGCAATCCAGTATCACCCGGACAAGAACTCCGGGGACAAGGAAGCCGAGGAGAAGTTCAAGGAGATCACGGAGGCCTACGAGGTCCTCTCCGACTCCCAGAAGCGGGCCCAGTACGACCAGTTCGGCCATGCCGGCCTCGGGGCAGGGGGCTTTTCCTCCGGCGGCTTCGGTGGCTTTGGCGCCGGAACCCCCTTTGGAGACATCTTTGGCGACATTTTCGGCGATATCTTCGGGGGGCGTCCAAGAGGGAGCCGGGGACGGCGGGGGGACGACCTCCAGTACAACCTGGAGCTCACCTTCGAGGAGGCCGCCTTTGGCGTGGAGAGGGAGATCCAGGTCCCCTTCGGCAAGCGGTGCGGCGAGTGCGGCGGCAGCGGCGCCAAGCCCGGCACCGAGCCCAAGGTCTGCCCCACCTGCCGCGGCGCCGGCCAGGTCCGGTTCCAGCAGGGGTTCTTCAGTGTCAGCAAGACCTGCAGCCACTGCAACGGCGAGGGACGCGTGGTGGAGAACCCGTGTCCCACCTGTCGGGGGAACGGCATGGTGCGGGACACCAAAACCCTCTCGGTAAAGGTGCCCGCCGGGGTCGAGACCGGCACCCGCCTCAAGATGACCGGCGAGGGGGGACAGGGGGCCAAGGGGGGAGGAAACGGCGATCTCTACATAGCCATTGCCGTGAAGGAGCACCCCATCTTCACCCGGGAGGAGAACGACGTCATCTGCGAGATTCCCATCAGCTTCGTCCAGGCGGCCCTGGGGTGCGAGATGGAGGTGCCGACCCTCGACGGTAAGGTCTCCATGAAGGTCCCCGAGGGGACCCAGTCGGGGAGGATCTTCCGGCTGCGGGGGAAGGGAGTTCCCCAACTCCAGGGATACGGCCGGGGCGACCAGATGGTGGTCGTCAAGGTGGAAACCCCCTCCAACCTCAACAAGCGCCAGCGGGAACTCTTGGAAGAATTCGCCCGCATCAGCGGCGAGGATGCCCACCCCATGAAGAAGAATTTCTTCGACAAGGTCATGGACCTCTTCAGCTGACCCGCCAACGACTGCGGCCGCCATCCCCTCCGGATGGCGGCCGCGCTTTTTTGTTCAGCTCTCTCTTCCTGCTCTTCAACTGATCCCGCTCACCCCGCAAGGGGATAGCTCGCCTCGCGCCGGTGGATGGCTCCCTTTGCCGTAAGGATGCTCGAATAGAGGTGGAATGCGTCGACCGTGAACGGTTCGCAGTGGAAGGAGGCATGTTGCGCCAGAAAGGAGGCGACGTCTCCCTCCCGGTGTTCCCGCAGTCGGGCCAGGGTGATGTGGGGGGAGAAGGGGCGCTCTTCCGACGGGATTCCGGCCGTCACTACCGCTGCCTCTACCTTTTGCTGAAGCCGTTTGAGGGGGTCGCCGCCGCTGAGTCCCACCCAGAGAACCCGCGGGCGCCGGGGGGAAGGGAAGCAGCCCACCCCCTGGACGGAAAGAGGGAAGGGGGGAGAGGTGATTTCCGCCAGGCCGCGGCGGATCGCCGCGTTGACGGCATCGTCCGCCTCCCCGATGAACCGGAGGGTCAGGTGGAGCTGGTCCGGCGGCAGCCACCGCACTCCTGTGACTCCCCGGCAGATGTCTGCCACCGACTGTCTGACCTCGTCCAGAAGATCGATTGCCACGAACAGGCGCATGACGCGCTTCCTTTCCGCTCTGTCAGCGGGCAGCGATGCGCTGGTCGGCTCCGGACGCTCTTGCCCTGAAGCGCCCGCCTGACCCGGAAATCACTGTGCCGAAGGGCTCCGACAGCCGGCTCAGCCGCTCAATAACCTCCGCTCCCTTGCGCCCCGAAAGGATGCCGGGCTGGTAGCGGGTCTCCCCATAGAGAACGTTCAGGGGGATCAAGTCCACCGCGCACCCGTCATCGGATAGGGTCAGCCGCGCCATGACGCTCCGGTCGGCGGCGATGCTCCGGCTGCCGAAGGCGAAGTTGCCGAGGCTGTAGAGAATCGGCTTTCCCCAGTAGAATTCGAGTCCCTGCAGCACGTGGGGATGGTGGCCGATGATAGCGTCGGCGCCGGCATCAATGGCCAGTCGGGCAGTCTCCATCTGGTACTGCTTCGGAAACTCCGCCCGCTCCGCCCCCCAGTGGAACGAGACCACCACGTAATCCGCCTCAGTCTTCACCCGCCGAATATCCTCTCGGATGTAAGGCGCGTAGCCGGGGGCGGTACCGGCCCGGTTCGCGCCGGCAAAGAACTCCGCCGGAAAGGTGAGGGAATAGGCGAGGAAGGCGACCCGCTTCCCCCGCACAAGGACCATCGCCTCCCGGCGGGCCTCGGCCAGGGACTCCCCGGCGCCCGTGTGGACAATGCCGTGGCGGGAGAGGGTAGCCAGGGTGTCCTGGAGCCCCTCATCCCCGTAATCCATCATGTGGTTGTTGGCCAGGGTGAGGACCGAGAAGCCGGCCCGTTTCAAGGCTGCAGCGGCGATGGGGTTTGTCCGGAAGCGGTATGTCTTGTCCCTGAACTCGCTCCCCCGCCGCGTGAGGGGGGCCTCAAGGTTCCCCATGGCGATGTCGCCCCGCCGAAGCTCCTGGGCCGTCTTTGCGAAGGGGTGGTCGTATCCCGACCGGGAGAGGGTCGGTGTGGCGCTGCCGGCGAGCATGATGTCGCCGACGCAGGTGATGACGATTCCCTCGGCGCCGAAGGCTGGGATGGCAAGGAGGGTGACGATGGCGGCAAGCATAAGCCGGACTTGGCGCATGGGAGCTCCGAGGGGGAAAACGGTTGACTCTTGGGGATACGGATGCTAAGAACTATAGCTTTAATGCCTGAAAAGTAAAGGACTTATCCATGCTTGACCCCAAACACCTGCGGGAAAATTTCGAGTTTGTCGAACAGCGTCTTGCCACCCGGGGTGGCGCGGTGACCTTGGACCGGTTCCGGGAGCTGGACTCCCGCCGTCGCGAGCTCCTTCGCGAAGCCGAATCCCTCAAGGCGGTGCGCAATGCCGCCTCCGAAGAGATCAGCAGGATCAAAGACAAGAGCCAGGCCCAGCCCCGCATCGCAGAGATGCGCGAAGTCTCCGCCAGAATCAAGGCCCTCGATGAGGAGCTCCGGGGGGTCGACGACGAACTCCAGGCGGTCCTCCTGACGATCCCCAATATTCCCCACGAATCGGTGTCGGTCGGTGCCTCCGAGGCCGACAATCGGGAGGTGCGGAAGTGGGGCGAGCCTCCCCGCTTCGGGTTCACTCCGAAGCCCCACTGGGAGGTGGGGGAAGGTCTCGGTATCCTCGATTTCGAGCGGGGGGCCAAACTCACCGGCGCCCGCTTCACCCTCTACCGCGGTGCCGGTGCCCGGCTTGAGCGGGCGCTCATCAACTTCATGCTCGACCTCCATACGGAGCGGCACGGCTACGAGGAAACTCTCCCGCCGTTCATGGTCAACCGCGAAAGCATGACCGGCACCGGCCAACTCCCCAAGTTCGAGGAAGACCTCTTTCGCCTGGCTGACACCGACTACTACCTGATCCCCACCGCCGAGGTGCCGGTAACCAATATCCACCGAGGGGAGATTTTGAAGGGGAGTGATCTCCCCATCTCCTACACCGCCTACACCCCCTGCTTCCGGAAGGAGGCGGGCTCCTACGGTAAGGACGTGCGGGGGTTGATCCGCCAGCACCAGTTCAACAAGGTGGAACTGGTCAAGTTCACCCATCCCTCCACCTCCTATGTGGAGTTGGAACGGCTTCTTGCCAATGCCGAGGAGGTGCTCCGCCAGCTCGGTCTCCACTACCGGGTGGTGGAGCTCTGCACCGGCGATATGGGATTCTCGGCCGCCAAGACCTATGACATCGAGGTGTGGCTCCCGGCCCAGGATACCTACCGGGAGATTTCGTCATGCAGCAACTTCGAGGACTTCCAGGCTCGCCGGGCATCGATACGCTTCCGTGAGGACGACAAGGCCAAGCCCGAATTCGTCCATACCCTGAACGGCTCAGGGCTTGCTGTTGGCCGGACCCTGGTTGCCATCCTTGAGAATTACCAGCAGGAGGACGGTACCGTGGTGGTTCCCGAGGTGTTGAGGCCCTATATGGGAGGATGTTCAAGCATCGGCCGTTAGGAGTGGTGAAAAAATTAATTGCGTGACCCCGGAAAGTATGCTAAACAGAACGTTCCGTGTGGCTACGTATGGCGGATAATTAGGTTGGATCGGTTGGACTCCCGGAGGAGTGGCCGAGTGGTTTAAGGCGGCGGTCTTGAAAACCGTTGAACGAAAGTTCCGTGGGTTCGAATCCTACCTCCTCCGCCATTATCAGATATGAGTTTAAGGGAGAGATGGCCGAGTAGGTCGAAGGCGCTCGCCTGCTAAGCGAGTATACTGGGAAACCGGTATCGAGGGTTCGAATCCCTCTCTCTCCGCCAGTTGACAGCGCGACGGCGGTGCCGGCGCGATTCGGATTTAGGAGGCCTTGTGGGGTCGGTTTTCAGGCTCTTTGTGGTAGTTGCCATGGTAATGGCAGCGGTTGCTGGCTGCAGCAAGAAGGAAGAAGCAAAGCCTGAGGGAATGGCATCCCCCCATGGGGAGGCGGCAACAAAAAAGAAAGAATCGGTAGTTGTCGTCCCTGAAAGCGTCAAAGGGAAGTGGAAAGCGGTCAAGATCGCCGTCACGGATAAGGGTGACAACAAGGAAACCGTCTACACGGTAAATATCGGCTCTCAGCTTGCAATTCCCGGTTCGGGCCTTACCATTGCGGTGGACACGTTCCTCCCCCAATTTACCATGGATGGAACGACGCTGACGTCCCAGTCCAATGAGCCGAAAAACCCGGCAGCCCAGATTCGGATCCTTGAAGGTGGAAAAGAAGTTTTCAAGGGATGGCTTTTTTCGCTGTATCCGACGACCCATTCATTCAGTCATCCCAAGTACGGTTTTACGCTGGTGGATTTCATTCCCGCCAGTTAATGCATGCGCGCTCGTAGCTCAGCTGGATAGAGCACCAGACTACGAATCTGGGGGTCAGGAGTTCGAATCTCTTCGAGCGCGCCATTTTTACACGAGGGGTTACGGCAAGAGCCGTAACCCCTCTTCTTTTCAGGCGTGGGTCGCCCACCCGGCAGCGGGGATCGACTGTGCGATGAATGTGGTCGAAATGGTATGAAACCTGCTAATCTTATCATTGTGAGTTGTTCACAGCTACAGTTCTTTTGATGGAGTCATATGTGAAATTCGTTATCCCATACATGCGGCGCCGGATTGTTGCCGTTGCGGCGTGCGGTATTCTTTTCCTGCTGCCCGTTCTGCCAGGATGTAAGTTCAACAAGGCACAACAGGAGAACAGTCGTTCCGTTGAGACACTGGAACCAACGGCGATTGACGGAAAGATGACGGTTGCTCCTCCTCCCCAACCAGAGGCACCGCGCTTTAAACCTGTTTCCAGCTCGAGAGTTGCCACGCCGAAGAACCGGTACCGGACCGGCGAGAACCCCGAGGTGGCCGCACAGGCCGGATGGCCCGTGAAGAGCCCCAACCCGTTGCCGGGGGCGATCCTTCCCGCTAGGCGCATCGTTGCCTATTACGGAAATCCGCTTTCAAAGAGGATGGGGGCACTGGGCGAGCATCCGAAGGATGACATGCTGCGGCGCTTGAAGGAAGAGGTGTCCCGATGGGAAAAGGCTGACCCCTCGAAGCCGGTGCAACCGGCCCTTCATCTTATTGCAGTGGTAGCCCAGGGTGGCCCTGGCAAGAGCGGCAAATACCGGATGGTCATGCCGGATGACGTGGTGAATCAGGTGCATGGTTGGGCGCGGGAGGCCAATGCCCTCATGTTCATCGATATCCAGACGGGGCACGAGAACATCAGGACGCTTCTGCCGCGCTTCGAGTGGATCCTGAAAAATCCCGACGTTCATCTGGGAATCGATCCCGAATTTAACCTTGTCAAAAGCGGGGCGAAGCCGGGGACGAAAATCGGCACCTACGATGCTGCCGATATCAACTACGTCACCGAGTATCTCAGCCGTCTGGTAAAGACCAATAACCTCCCTCCCAAGGTGCTGACGGTACATCGCTTTACCCGCAACGGCGTCACCAATGCACGCAAAATCACCCTCCGACCTGAAGTGCAGATCGTCATGCACATGGACGGCTGGGGTGCACCTTCACTGAAGCGCGATTCCTACGCCGACTATATCGTGGCAGAGCCGGTCCAGTATACGGGGTTCAAGCTCTTCTACCACAATGACACCAAGAAGGGAGACCCGATGATGACCCCTCGCGAGGTGCTCCTGTTGGATCCGAAGCCCTTGTACGTTCAGTATCAATAACCGACGGAGAGGAACCGGACCGGATGGTTCGTCGTAAAGCCGAGGGAGTGCGGGACGACAGCTACTGGATGGGGAAGGCCCTGCGGGAGGCGGAAAAGGCCGCTGCCCGGGACGAGGTCCCTATTGGAGCTGTCGTTGTCAGAAATGGCACAGTAATCGGTCGTGGGCACAACCTGCGGGAAAATAAGCAGGACCCCTCGGCCCACGCCGAGATGATAGCCATTCGCCAGGCTGCCAGGCGACTCGGGTGCTGGCGCCTTACGGGATGCGTTCTCTACGTGACCTTGGAGCCGTGTCTCATGTGCATGGGGGCCGTCATTCTCTCCCGGTTTGACCGGGTGGTCTTTGGCTGCCATGACCCCAAGGGTGGCGCGGCCGGCTCCCTCTACGACCTCTCCGATGACCGTCGGCTCAATCATCGGGTTGAACTCACTCCCCGGGTGCGGGAAGAGGAGTGCTCGACGATTCTGAGCGGTTTTTTCGCCGATCTGCGCAAACGGAAAAAAGGTGCCCGTCAGGCATCGCCCCTCTAATCTCCTTCCTGCAACCCCTTTCCTCCTGTTCACGACAATCCACTGCGCGCAAAATCGCCCTTGCGGAGAGGGAAGAGTGGGATTACACTTTGGTGACTCCCCATTACTGCAATTCACGCCAGATACGTTCGGCTTCCGCCACCCCCACAATGAGAACAAGGAGGGAATGCATGAAGAGGATTGGTGTTGTACTTTCCGGCTGTGGTGTTTACGACGGTAGCGAGATTCACGAGGCGGTTCTTACGTTGCTCGCCATTGACCGAAATGGTGCCGAGGCGGTATGTCTGGCTCCCGACATGGAATTCCGCGAAGTGAATCATCTCACCTCCCAGGAGACCGGCGCTACCCGCAATACCCTTGTGGAGTCGGCCCGGATCGCGCGGGGCAAAATCAGGAACGTGGCTGAGATTGCGGCTGTCGACCTGGATGCTGTCATCTTCCCCGGCGGCTATGGGGCAGCAAAAAACCTCTGCAATTTCGCTGAAAAAGGGGCAAGTGCCTCCATTCATCCCGAGGTGGCGAGGCTTATACGGGAGATGGCCGTTGCGAAGAAGCCCATTGGGGCCATCTGCATCGCCCCAGCACTGATTGCCGCAACCCTTGGCCATGACTATAGGCCGAAGCTGACCATCGGGACCGATGCCGGCACTGCGGCGGCCATTGCCGAAACCGGCAGTGAGCATGTCACGTGCCCGGTGACGGAATTTGTGGTGGACCGGGAACACAGAATTGTCAGTACCCCTGCCTACATGCTCGCCAACCGCATATCCGAGTCGGCCGAGGGAATAGAAAAGACCGTGAAAGCGGTCATCGACATGGCGTGAGGACGGTTCGCCAGCATATCTGATCAAGGAGGAGAAAGGGATGAAGCGATTGTTGATTGTGGCAGGGATTGCTGTGGCTGTTGCCGGCATCAGCGGCACCGCCCTGGCCGACAGCATCAAGGGGAGGATTGGCATCACGGGGCGGCTCGGATTCATTGTCCCCGCTGAGAGTGATTTCGATGACCGCAAGCTGGAGACGGATGTCGGATTCATCGGCGGCGGAGGGGTGATCTATGGCATTACCGACAACGTGGCGGCTGAGATCGAGGTGACCCATACCGAATTCGGCTCGAACCGGGTTTCGGGGGGGGACGAGGGAGACTTTGAGGTCGTGAACATTTCCCTGGGGGGGCACTATCGTTTCCTGCTGCCGCAGTCCAAGTTCGTCCCTTACGCAGGGGGGGGACTCGACGTCCTGCTGAGTGATTATACTCGTCCTTCGGGAACAAAGGCCCATGTGGACACGGGCGTGGGGGTACATATCAACGGCGGCGTTGACTACTTTGTCACCAGGCAGCTTGTTTTGAACGCCGAGGTCAAGGGAGTTATTGCCCCCGAGGTCGACATGTCGGCGGAAGGCAGATCAGGAAATTTTGACCCGAGCGGCGTTGCCAGTACCGTCGGGGTAAGATTTTTCTTCAATTAGCATCATTTTCGGAGGGGCGGTCCTGGCCGCCCTTTCGAAACCTCCCTCCTTTTTTGCAGCGCTACGAAAATGTGACGGGGCACTTCGCATCGCTGCAAAATGCTCCGTTCCCCGACACCATCCTCGCACCATCTGCAAATGCCCGCCGCGTAACGATCCGCAGGATAATAGAAATATAATGTAGCCTGATACGCTGCAAAATACGAAAGCGTAGTAAAATAATATACACATGTGAAGCGTTGTCCGAACTGCCTGTAACTACTGAGCAAAAGCCCATGGATGCGGAGTGTGTAACTGCTGGCACGATTTGTGTAGATTAATCTATGCAAAACGCCATTCATTGCATAGCCAGCATTGCGGGGAATTATCCCGACTCGTTAGACGCACAAGAGGGAAAAGTAGACAGAGGGGTGGGATTATGGACACGACAGTCATCGATGAGGCCATTGACAAGTACGTGAACGAACGGATGAAAACAGGGAAGAAGTCGGCTACGGACCGGTTTATCGCCTATGCATACCTGAAATATGCAGGGGACGAGCTGACCGAATTCCTCAAGAAGGTGCGGGGGCTCTCCCGCTACTATGTTGACTTCCTGACGCTCATGGAAAACCCCTTCAAGGGGCCGGAACTGGCGTGGCTTGCCTCCATGATCACGGTGGGGGTTGTCTCCTGTTACATGATGGGAAATGAGGAGACCCGCACTGCCGGAATTTTCATTTTCTCCGGCACACTGGTCCACGCCTTTTCTCTGCTTCGGATGGTTGCGAAGAAGTGGCGCGAGATCGGGGTCATGATCGCCATCTACCGGGAGATCATCGAGATCGTCGAAGGGGAAGCAAAAACCTTGGCGTAAGGTCGAAAAGGGTGCCCGCAGCGATGGTTGCGGAGATTCAGACTACGTTTCTGTTGGAGGGCGGCTGTGTGCCGCCCTTTTTTAGTGCCGAGAAGAAGATGGTGGGCTCTCCTTCAGGTCGAAGATCGGGAAGATGCGGGAAAGGAGCCAGAAGAGGGCGAAGGGGATAGAGCCCACCATGAGGGCGCCGAAGAGCCCCTCCTTGAAGGTCTCCATGTCGTGGGGCCAGATCGGCATGTGGTAGTGCATGAACCCGGCAAAGGAGGCGGAGAAGGCCTGGCCGCCAATGACCACGTTCCACCGCATCATGAAGACCCCGAAGAGGACGAGGATCGTCCCGACCACGGCCCGGCGGACCGTGAGACCCGGCAGGAGGAAGAGGATGAAGGGGACCAGGTTTCCGAGCCCGTACTGGAGGATGAAGATGGCGGTGAAGTCCTTGCCGTAGATGACGCTCCGGAGGATGTCCCACGACTTGACCGCCGTATACCCCCGGAAGATCAGGTCGAGAAGCTCCAGGGTGATGGCGAGAATGAGGAACATGATGAGATACCTGGAGGTCATCGTCACCACCTGGGTCTCCACCCCCCCCAGTTCGCCAGGGGAGGGGAGGGAGGGGTTCTCCTTCCGCCGCCAGGTAATGATGAGTTTTCTCAGCTCCATGGTGATGACGTAGGTAAGGATGCAGAGGGCGATCCCCGAGACCACCGCCGAGCATATGAAGATGACCGGCATGAGCGGCGTCATCCAGAGGGCGTTGGCCTTCACCGAGCCGAAGATGAAGCCGGCGTAGCCATGGAGAAAGCAGGCCACGGGAATGCCGACCGCGGCCAGGATCTTCACCGCCTTCTCGTCCTGCTCCAGGGCGTGGTGGCTCACGTCCCAGGCCCCCATCACGAGGATCGAGTAGAGGCTCATGAGGACGGTTTCGGAGAGAGTGCGATTGGGCTTCTGGCGCAGCTTCAAGGCGGTGGTGACGAAGTAACCACGGTAGACGAACCAGAGTTCCGAGGCGACGATCATCCCGTAGGTGAGGAAGACGATCCCGAAGGCGGCGATGGCCGAGGTGAAGTGGGGGGTCATGAGGACATTGAGGTTCCGCTGGGGCTGCTGGAGGTGGAGGAGGAGCGGCATGGGGGCGCAGGGGAGCAGGGCGAAGGAAAAGACCAGGGAGAAACGGGCGATCTCCTTCAGCTTCGTGACTCCGAAGACGTGGTAGAGGGACGACAGCACGAAGGCCCCGGCCACGAGGCCGGTGAGGAACGGATACATGACGATCTGGATGGTCCAGTAGATGTACTCGTTGGGATAGACGAAGAGCTCCTTGACGGTCCAGGCTTCCCCATGCAGCATGGCTAGCGTACCTCCTTGGACAGGCCGATGTAGTAGACCTGGGGCTTGGTTCCGTACTCCTCCTTGAGGATGCCGACCCGCTCGGTCATGATGACCTTGGTGACCGGGTCATTGGGGTCCCGGAGGTTTCCGATCTGCCGGGCCCCGAAGGGGCAGGCGTCGACGCAGGCCGACTTCATCCCCTTGCTGATTCGGTGGTAGCAGAAGTTGCATTTCTCCGCTGTCTTGTGGACCGGGTGGAAGAAGCGGACCCCGTAGGGGCACCCCATGATGCAGTAGCCGCAGCCGATGCACCACTTCCGGTCCACGAGCACCACCCCGTCGGCGGTGGAGTAGGTGGCCCCCACGGGGCAGACCTGGACGCAGGGGGGATTCTCGCACTGGTTGCAGAGCTTCGGCACAAAGAAGGCCTTCTCGATCTCCTCGTCCTTCACCTCCCGGAACTTCCCTTCCCCCACTTCGATTTTCTTCGTGGTGAAGCCATCCCGGGCCGCCTTGGGGGAGTCGATCAGAACTTCGCCGTCCTTCTTCACCACATAGCGCTCCACCCAGGTGCGGGAGACATTGGCCTCATAGGGGACCTCGTTCTCCAGCTTGCACGCCTTGACGCAGAAGCCGCAGCCGACGCACTTGTAGGCATCCACCAGGAAGGCCCAGCGGAGGTCCGGCTTCGCCGCCAGAAGCTGTTTCGGGTCGATGAGGTGCAGGGCCGCCGCCGGCACCGCCATGCCAGCCACGACAACCATGCTCCGCTTGAGAAACTCGCGTCTATTCATGGCGTTTCAACTCCTCCAGGTTCGGGTGGTGGGGGTCGTGGCAGAGGCTGCATTCGGCCTCGGGGTTGTGGGTCTCGGGATCGATACCTCGGATCTTCGACCTGCCGCTGGATGGCGTGACGAGCTTGGCGTGGCACCGGATGCAGAGCTTGCGGCTGCGGTCGATGGTGAGGGTTGGCGGGTCTTTCGGGTGGTCCAGGGCCGGGCCGTGACAGTTTTCACACTGCAGGACGCCGTGGGGGGAGCGGCCGATGCTCTCCACCTTCTTCCCGTGGCATTCCTTGCAGTAGGCCTTGGTCTTGTACTTGACCGAGACCTTCTTCCACTCCTCCTCGTTTCCCTTGCGGTGCCAGCCGTACATGTAGCCCCGCTCTCCGATGCCGAAATCCGCGGGAACCACGAAGGCCCTGGCAACGAGGATGAGGATGACGAGACCGAGAGCTACGAACAGGGGGCGCCAGACATGACTTTTCACCGGGTTGCCTCCTTGAGAGATGTTGAAGGAAAAGCTGATCGTTAAACCGGTTTTGATGTTGTGTTTTGTTGATTGTATAAGTAGTGAAAGGCTATTGCAATAGGCTGGCTTGCAAATTTGTTGAAAAATATAACAGCGTTATTTTATTTTAATGCTGCACGTCCCCTTCCCGATCTTTGGCGCACTCTCGGTGGCAACTATTCTGATCTCGCCGTTTCCCATGTCGTAGACCCAGCCGTTAAGGGTCAGTTTTCCCTCTTCCACGGCCCTGCGGACAAAGGGGTATTCGCGCAGGTGCTCCAGTTGGAGGCGGACGTTCTCCTCCACGATCAGCTTCATCCGCTGCTCATGGGGAATGTCGATGTGCAGCGCCCGGAGCTTTTCATCGACCCGTTCCTTTGCCTTGTAGGCGTTGATGAGCCAGATGGGGATGTACTTGTCGTCGCTGTTTTCCTCGTCGAGGGCCTGAATGCCGCCGCAGCCGTAGTGGCCGCAGATGACGATGTCGGGAATCTTCAGATGATTGATGGAGAATTCCAGGACAGCGGAGAGGTTCCAGTCGTTGGCGGCAACGATATTCCCCACGTTGCGGTGGACGAAGACCTCGCCGGCCTTGGTCTGGGTGATGGTGTTGACCGGCACCCGCGAGTCGGAGCAACCGATCCAGAGAACCGTCGGTTTCTGCCCCCGCGTCAGTTCGACAAACAACTCCTTCTCCTTCTCGAACGTTTCGGCCACGAAGCGCCGGTTTCCTTCCAGAAGCGTAGTAATCACGGAATACCCCCCTCATCCCGCATGGCCCGGAGGGTGTCGAGGATCGCGGCGGGCTCCAGGCGCCGGGTATAGTCTGCATCCACAAAGGAAAGCCGGACGGTCATGGTCCGGTCGATGACGAAAGTGCCGGGGAGAGGGAGTTCCCAGGAGTCGTCGCCGTTGTACTCGGCCAGGTCGACGCCGAAGCCCTGGTAAATCCGCCGCACCTCGGCGCCCACCGGGTAGACGAGGCCGAAACGTTGCGCGACACGGTTCCCCACGTCGCTCAAAACCTCGTATTCGAGGAAGTTCTTGAGGAGGGTCGCCTGGGTCTTGTCAGGGGTCTGGGGAGAGATGGCGAGGAGCTCTCCCCCCAGTAACTTGAGCTGAGGGAGGATTTTCTGATAGGCCCGCAACTGCAGGCTGCAGTAGGGTCACCAGGCTCCGCGGTAGAAGGTGATTACCGACGGACCCCGGGCTGTGACTGACGAGAGGCGGACTTCCCGCCCCACGGCGTTGGGGAGGGCAAAATCCGGTGCAGGGGAGCCCACGTGCAGTGCCCGTTCCACAATCCCGGTGCGGATGAGTTCCTCCGCAGACCGCTCCATGGCGGTAACGACGTCGGGAGATGCCGTTGCCCTGAAGTTTTCCCGAATCGCGTCAAGCTCCTTCTGGAGCTCGAAAATGAAGGTCGGCTGCTCACCGTCCATGGGCCGCCTCCCGTGCAGGGGCCGACAGGCACTGCGTAGTCTGAACTGGGTGTGGCGGAACAGTTCTCTGTCGGCCGGGCTGGAAGAATGCAAACGGTGCCCCTGGGCACCGGTCATGGGCGAATTCCGGTCAGGCGACCCGGGAGAGGTTATTTTCCCGCCGGCGCCGTTCGGGGCCGCCATAGGATGGGTCGCCGCTGTGGCGGACCTGGTCGCGACTGACGGCCACCCATTCGTTGCCCCGGTGAAAGGCGGAAATTTTGCCCGTGGCGATGTACTCCTCAAGGCGCCACGCCTTCACCATGTCGTAGGTGTTGTCCTGATATCTGACCCGTATGAGCATCCGCGCCACCCCCTGGAAAGAAGATTGGTCGGAACGGTCGGCTATGGTCACATTTTAACAGCGAAGGAGTGGGTGTCAATCGGCGGGCCATTCTCCCCGATAGGCGTTCCTGATCCCGGGATTGTTCGCTACCCGTCCCTCTTGAAATGGCTTGAGAACGGCGTTTCCGGGGGGAGGCCGCAGTCATTCCGCACCATGCAACCCTTTAGAATTATTCCTAAAGATTTCCCCTCCTCTGTCGAAGAGAGTTTCAGGGTGACCGAAAATTTCGGTGGCCCCGAAACTGGAAGAAATGGAGAGGAAGAAAACGTATGCGGCTGGTTATCATGGTGTGTGTGCTCGTGTGTCTGACCTCCTCCGCCTGGGCAGGAGAGACCGAAGTTTTTCTCAAGAGCGGCTACTTTGACTGGAAGGAAACCGTCAGCGGAAAAGGGATTATCAGGGAAAGGGGTCTTGTGAGCGGTGCCGGCATTGCCTACACCGGCTTTGTCGGGGAGAGGATGTTCATCCGACCGTCTCTTGAGGTCTGGGGAGGCAACATCGATTATCAGGGATTCCAGGTGGGGACCTGGGCACCCCTTGAGGGGGATACGACCTATTTCGGAACCGTCGAAGAGGTCCGGGTGGGGTTGAAGCTGCAGGCGGGGGACGCGTTTTCGGTCTCGCCCTTTGCCGTGCTGGGCCATAAATTCTGGTTGAGATCCCTGTCGGTCGAGGACTGGAACAGTATTTACGGAAGGATCGGCGTGCGGGGTGCGACGAAGCATCTGTTTGCCGAAGGAGGAGTCACCCTCCCCGTGTACACCCGCGTCCATACCGACTGGAGTTCGGACGGGTACAACGATTTTGTCACCGAGCCCAAGAACAAACCGTCGGCTTTCGCCGAAGCCGGCGCCACATTCGGGCAGTGGACGATCGGCGTCTTCTACGAGCAGATGGAATTCGGCCAATCCGACACGGTGCGGGTGGAGAGATCTTCCGGCTCCGCCGGTGCGGTCCTGGTAGCCTCCGGCGCCTTCCAGCCCGATTCCGTGGCGCACCATATCGGGCTTAAGGTGGGTTTCTCTTTCTGAGTATTAGAGCTGACTACTCTCCTCGTCGCTCGGCGCGAAACCGCGCCGCATGGTGTTTTCGGTCACCGCCCGCGGGTCCATGAAGTGGAGGAGGTAGTCGGGCCCCCCCGCCTTTGTTCCTCCCCCTGACATGCGGGAGCCGCCGAAAGGCTGGCGCTCCACGAGGGCGCCGGTGATGCCGCGGTTGAGGTAAAGGTTCCCCACCCGGAACTCCCGCCTCGCCTTTGCCAGGTGCTCGGGGCTGCGGCTGAAGACCCCCCCCGTGAGGGCGAACCGGGGTGCGTTGGCCCACTGGATGGCCTCATCGAAGTCCTTGGCCCGCATCACCGCCAGCACGGGGCCGAAGATCTCCTCCCGGGCGATGCGATGCTCGGGCCGGATGCCGCCGATGATGGTCATGGGGACGTAGTACCCGTTGCCGGCCGGCACCGGCCCTTCATGGAGGAGTTTCCCCTCTGTTTCCCCGATTTCAATGTACTCCCGGATCCTCTTCATGGCGTTGTCGTCGGCCACGGCCCCCATGGAGTGGGCCGGGTTATCCGGCGGGCCCACCGAGGTGGCCCGGGCCATGGCAACGAGCCGCTCCACGAACCGGTCATGGACGGCGTCCAGCACGATGACCCGGGAGCAGGCCGAGCACTTCTGCCCCTGGAACCCGAAGGCCGAGAGGAGCACGTTGGGGACCGCCTCGTCCAGGTCCGCGTCGTCGTCGATGATGATGGCGTTCTTCCCCCCCATCTCGCAGATGACCCTCTTCACGTTGGCCTGGCCCGGCTGGACCCTGGCCGCCCGCTCGTTGATCCTCAAGCCCGTCTCCAGGGAGCCCGTGAAGGCGATGAGGCTCACGTCCGGGTGATCCACCAGGTAATCACCCATAACGGAACTGCGCCCCGGCACGTAGTTGAAGACCCCGTCGGGAAGCCCCGCCTCCCGGAAGAGCTCCGTCAGCTGCCAGCCAATGACGGGAGTGAGCCCCGACGGTTTGTAGACCACGCAGTTGCCGGTGACGATGGCCGCCGACGCCATGCCGGTGCTGATGGCCAGGGGAAAGTTCCAGGGGGCGATGACCGCGGCCACCCCCCGGGGCTCGTAGAAGTAGTGGTTCAGCTCCCCCGGCGCGTGGCCGAGCCGCCGGGGCCCGCCCAGCCGGACCATCTCCCGGGCGTAGTATTCCAGGAAGTCGATGGCCTCGGTCACGTCGGCGTAGGCCTGGTCCCACTGCTTGCCGATTTCAAGGATCTGCCAGGCGGAGAGGTCGAAGATCCGCGTGCGGGTTATCCGGGCCGCCTTGAGGAGGTAGTCGGCCCGGGTCCGGGGATCGGTATCGCGCCACGACGGAAAGGCGGCCTTGGCCGCGGCGACGGCATCCCCCGTCTCCTTTGTCCCGGCCTGGCAGATCTGCCCCAGGATCTCGGAGGGGTTGTTGGGGTTCACGGTCGGCATGAGGTCGGCGGTCCGGACCTCCCTCCCGTTGATCAGAAGCGGATAGGTTTTTCCAAGGTGAGTCCGCACCCGGACCAGCGCGTCCGGGAAGGCGGCGCGGTGATCGGGCCGGGTGAAGTCCACCATGGGCTCGTTCTCGAAGGAGGGGAGGCCTCCGGGGCCCGTCCGATCCTTTTGCGGCCTGGCGGCCCGGTCTCCCCGCTCCCGTTCCGCCGCCACGGCCGGGTCTTCCAGGAGCTGCTCGATCCGGGCATCCTCGGCAAAGCTCTTGCGCAGAAACGATTCGTTGGCGGTGTTCTCCAGGAGCCGGCGTACCAGGTACCCCATCCCCGGCACCATGTTCCCGTAGGGACAGTAGAGGCGGATGCGCCCCGCCACCCTGAGAATCCCCTTGCGGACCGGCTCGGCCATGCCGTAGAGGACTTGGAACTCGTAGCGGTCGTCGGGTGCGTTCAGCTCCTTCGCCATCTCCATGACCGCCGAAATGGTGCGGATGTTGTGGGAGCCGCAGGCGAAGTGGCAGACGGCGTGGTTTTCCAGGATCTTCCTGGCCTGGCGCTCGAAGGCGGCATCGGTTTCGGCCTTGATGGTCCATACCGGCACCTCCCAGCCGTTCTGCCGTGCCCTGACGGTCTCGTAGTCCCAGTAGGCCCCCTTCACGAGGCGGATGGAGATCGGGCACCCCTGCTCCTTCGCCCAGGCCAGGAGGCCGTCCAGGTCCCGGTCCGTATCCTTCATGTACGCCTGGAGGGCGATTCCCAGGTGGGGATAGCCCGGATGCTCCAGCCTGAGGCGGCGAAAGACCTCCAGAGTCATGTCCTTGAAGCGGTACGATTCCATGTCGATACAGAGGAAGCCGTCCACCTCCATGACCTTCCGGAAGATGCGGCGCATCCGGTTCAGGATGGCGACAACCGACCCCTCGAAATCCTGGGGATTGGCGAGACAGTAGAGGGCCGTGGGCTTCACCGCGATGTTCACCCTGGGGGCGTGGCCCCAGTCGAGATCAGGATCGCCCCCCGTGCCCGGCAGTCCCTTCCAGCTTTCCTGCTCCTTCTTCAGCGTCTCCAGAAGCTCCAGGTAGGTGTTCGTGTAGGCCTCGGCCTCCTCATCCGAAAGGGTCGCCTCGCCGAGGACATCCACCACGGCGGCGAAGCCGTCTTTCCGGAGTTTTTCCAGGTTCTTCACCGCCTCCGCCCTGGTCTCACCCACGATGAACTGGCGGGCCATATCCTCGATATTGGAGGTGAGCACCCGGTTCAGCACGGCGCCGCCGAAGGAGCCGAGCATCCCCGCCACTTTGGCACCCGTGGCCATGAACGGGGGCATTGCCCCCTCATCGCCGAAGTACTCGCGGATGTGCTCCGTCAGGAGCCTGCTGGTGGTGAGGGAGGGGAACACGTCCACGAACCGGAACAGCTGGACCTTGAACTGGTCGTTCCGCATGCTCCAGTCCATGGCCTTCCCCATCCAGGCCCCCTTGTCGAAGAGGGAGGGCTTCTCGCCGGCGATGCTGGTAAAAAATTCCTTGCCGCGTTCGATGATCCGTGCGTTCAGCTCGCTGCTCAGCATGGTGTGCTCCTTGCCGTCGTTTCGGCTGCCGTATCAGTACAATCATTGTAGTTCCGTATCACCATGATGCAACGGGACTGAAAAGATCAAACAACGCCTGTACCGCTCCTGATGTGGCCCCCATTGATTGCCGGTTGACAGCCGATGCCGTTTACCTATAGTCTCAAAAAAACATTGCGACGAAAGCAGCTTCCCATGGGTTTCCCGCTTCACACAAAAAGCATCGCGCTGGTCCTTCTGCTGGTGATGGTCTCCATTGCCCTGGGGGGGGGCGTCTGCCACGGCGCTGATCTCCACGCCATCCACGGGAAGAAAGCCGCGGCCATTGACCTCCACGGGGATGCTCCCTGCTGCCCCGACGCCGGCCACGGCGACAGCGACAGCGACCACTGCCAGGGGTGCTTCTCCTGTCCCTGCCATGCCCCCATTGCCGGGGACACACTCCAGCTTCATTATTCTCCCTCTTTCCGCATCCTCTCGTTTGTCGAGCATTACACCGCACCACCCGACGTCTATCTTCCCAAGTTCGTTCCTCCCCAGAATCTCGCCTGATCCGCTGACCGCCTAATCGATTCCTGCATCGTCCCGGGATACGTGCGTCGTTGCTCCGTGGACGCCGTAATGCTGCGACGATTTGCAACTGCAACCATATCAACAAACTAATTGCCGACAAGGAGGTACTGCCGTGAAACGAGCAGTTCCCATGCCGGGGGTGCTCCTGCTGCTCCTGGCCGCCATCTGTGTATCAGGAGGCAACGCCTTTGCTGAAACCAGAACTCTTACCCTTTCCCAGGCAGTGGAGTGTGCCTTGGCAAACAACGGCGAGCTGAAGGCGCTGCGCGCCGAGAAGGAGGTGGCCCGGGCCGGTCTGGAGCGCGCGGTCCTCTTCCCCAACCCAACCCTGGAACTCTCCGGCGATACCGGCGCCCTGACCGGCAGCTCGGGCGAGGGCGCCGTCTCCATCGGACTCTCCCAGGAGTTCCTGACCGGCGGCAAGCGTGCCAAACGCCGAAGCGTCGCCGAGCGGGAAGCGGAGGCGGTCCATCAGCGGATTGCCGACCGGGAGCGGCTACTCACCCTGGAGGTGAAGAGCGCGTTCTTCGAGCTCATGCTGGCGCAAAAGCGGCGTGAGCTGGCCCAGCGGGCCATGGACCTCAACGGCAAGCTCCTGGAGATTACGCGGGAGCGTTTGGCCGCGGGGGACATTCCGGAGATGGAGGTTAACCTCGCCCGGGTGGAGCTGGCGCGGAGTGAAGGGAGGAAGATCGAGGCCGAGCGCGGGCACTATCCCCTCCTGGCCAGACTGCGAATGCTGCTGGGACTCGCAGTTGGCGAGGACGTGGATTTCGACGTCACTCCCGATCGAAAGCCGCTTGGGATCGCTCCCGGAGAGCTCACGCGCCTTGCCTTGGAGAAGCGCCCCGATCTGAAAAACCTCGAAGCGGCCCGGGCCAAAGGGGAGGCCGAGGTGGAACTGGCCGAAGCCGAGCGTCTTCCGAATGTGGTCCTCGGGCTCGGCTACACCCACGAGCGGAGGGTGGATGCCACCGGCGTCGCCGAGGAGAAGAGCCGCGACAACCTCCTGGGGGTGAGGATTTCGATCCCGCTTCCTGTTTTTGATCGCAACCAGGCAGGGATCCGCGAGGCCCGTGCCGGGAAGCAGGGCGCCGAAAACCGCCTGGAATTTGCCCGCGTGAGCGTGGCCAGGGAGATCGAGGGGGATTACGCCCGTTTCGCCATGGCCGACAAGGCTCTCGATTTGTACGCTACCGGCATTCTCCCCCAGCTAGAAGAGAACCTGCAGCTCGTTCAGGAGGCGTACCAGCTGGGCGAGGTGGGTATCCTCGCGGTCATTGAGGAACAGAAGAAATACATCGAGGTCAACGACGGCTACCTCGCCGCCCTTGCCGACCGGCAGACCGCTCTGGCGCGGCTCGAAGCATCGGTCGGGGTCGACTTTCAGAATAAAACCAGTGGAGGTGCGCAGTGAACAAGAAGGGAATCATCATCGGGCTCATTCTGGCCCTGGCTCTTGCTGGCGGCGTTGCCTACCGGTTGACCAATTCCGTGACGGGTGGCGGCGAACACGCCGAACATGAGGAAGCAGGTCACAAGGAAGAAAAGGGGGGGGGGCATGAGGGCGAGAAGGGACATTCTAAAGAGAAAGAGGGGGGCGAGGGCCATGACGAGCATGGCGAGGAGAAGCTCGTCAGGATGGCCCCCGAGGTGCAGAAACAGAGCGGCGTGGCGGTCGCAGCGGCTCAGATGCAGCGCCTCCCGGGCGTGATCAGCGCCACCGGCAAGGTGGAAGCCAACGCCGACCGGATCGCCCACGTTTCTCCCCGCATCAGCGGCAAGGTCGTCAGCGTCAGGGCCTCGCTGGGGGACAACGTCTCCGTCGGACAGCAGCTGGTGACCCTGGACAGTGTGGAGCTTGGCGAGGCCCTCAGCCGCTATCACCAGTCAAAGACACGGCTGGCCCTGGCCCAGTCCAGCATGGACCGAATCAAGACCCTGGTGGATAAGAAGATCGCGGCCAGGAAGGACATCCTGCAGGCCGAGACCGACTATAGAATCGCCCAGACCGAACTCCACTCCGACGAGGAGCGCCTCTCCCTCTACGGCGTTGCGCTGTCCGACCTCAAGGGAGACAACCACAGGAAGCCGCTCCTGCCGGTCCGCTCCCCCATCAGCGGCATCATCACCGAGAAGCACGCCATTGTCGGCGAGCTGGCCGACCCCGCCAAAAGCCTCTACACCATTGCCGATCTGTCATCGGTCTGGGTGCTGGTGGACATCCACGAGAAAGACCTGGCCAAGGTGCGCCGGGGCCAGCCCGCCACAGTGATTGTCGCCGCCTTTCCCGACCAGAAGTTCAGAGGGCGCATAACCTATCTCGCCGACTTTGTCGATGAAGCGACCCGCACGGTGAAGGCGCGGGTCGAGGTGGCCAATCCGGGACGGAAACTGAAACCGGAGATGTTCGCCACCGTCGAACTGGCGCTCGCCGCGGATGCGCCGCCGGTCCTGGCGGTGCCCGAGGATGCCGTGCAGGAGCTGGACGGCAGGAAACTGATCTTTGTTGCCGAAAGCGATGCGGCATTCGCGGCACGCCCCGTGGAGCTGGGGCGCGCATCGGGCGGCATGGTGGAGGTTCTCTCTGGCCTCAAGGAAGGTGAACGCTACGCGATCAAGGGATCTTTTCTTTTGAAGTCGGAACTCAAAAAAGGTGAAATCGAAGGGCACCAACACTGAGGAGACAGCCATCCATGCTTGAAAAACTCATCGCATATACGCTGAAGCAGAAGGGGATGATCATTTTCGCTGCACTAGTGATCGTCGTTTTCGGCTTCTACTCGTACCTCAAGCTGCCGATCGACGCCTTTCCGGACGTGACCAACATCCAGGTGGAGGTGGTCAGCCATGCCGACGGCCTCTCCGCTGAGGAAATCGAGCGCAACGTCACCTATCCCATCGAGATGGCCATGCGCGGCCTGCCGGACATCGAGCAGCTCCGGTCGGTGACCAAGTTCGGCCTCTCCATCGTCACTATCGTTTTCAAGGACAATGTGGATATCTACTTTGCCCGCCAACTGGTCTTCGAGCGGCTGGCCGAGGCCCGGGAGAAAGTGCCGAAGGGGGTAGAGGTCGCCATGGGCCCCATCGGCACGGCCATGGGGGAGATCTACCAGTACACCCTGGAGGGGAAAGCACCCCAGGACCCGGAGCAGAAGCGGGCCTACCTCACCAACCTGCGCACCATTCAGGAATGGATCATCACCCCCCAGCTGAAGAGCGTGGCCGGGGTGAACGAGATCAACTCCTTCGGCGGCTACTTCAAGCAGTACCAGGTGCTCGTATCACCGGAGAAGCTGGTGAAGTACGGCGTCACCGTTGATGACGTCTACAGCGCCATCGGCAGCAACAACGAGAACGTCGGCGGCAACATCCTGGAGCGGGGGACGGACCAGTACATCGTGCGCGGAGTCGGCCTGATCCAGTCGCTGGGCGATATCGAGAACATCGTCCTGAAATCCACGGGGGGAACCCCCACCTATCTGCGGGACGTGGCCCAGGTGAAGGTGGGGGAGGCGGTGCGGATGGGGGCCGCCACCAAGAACGGCGAGGAGTCGGTGGGGGGCATCGTCATGATGCTTCGGGGCGAAAACAGCCGCCAGGTGGTGGCCCGGGTGGCCGCCAAGGTGAAGGAGATCAACGAGGGCACCATGCTGCCGGATGGGGTCAAGCTCGTCCCCTATTACGACCGGAGCGACATCGTCAAGGCCAGCGTCGGCACGGTCAACAAGGCGCTCATCGAAGGCTCCATCCTCGTCCTGATCGTCCTCTATCTCCTCCTGAACAGCATCCGGGGGAGCATCGTGGTGCTGCTGGCGCTGCCGCTGTCGCTTCTGGCCACCTTCATCGTCATGAAGCTGACCGGCATCACCGCCAACCTCATGTCCTTGGGGGGCCTAGCCATCTCCATCGGCATGATCATCGACACCACCATCATTCAGGTGGAGAACGTGCAGCGTCACCTGAGCGAGGAGGGGCACCCGCACCCCAAGCTCGCCACGGTGCTCAAGGCGGTCATGGAGGTGCGCAAGCCGAGTATCTTCGGCGAGCTGATCATCGCCCTCACCTTTATCCCGATCTTGACCCTGGAGGGGATCGAAGGGAAGATGTTCGGCCCCCTGGCCATCACGGTGTCTATTGCGCTTCTCTCGTCGCTGCTTCTCTCCATCTTCATCATTCCGGTGCTCTGCAGCCTGTTTCTCAAGCCGGAGGAGGAAAAAGACAGCAGGATCATGGCCTGGGCCAAGGAGCAGTACCTGCCGCTGCTGGAGTACGCGCTCAACAAGAAAAAGGCGGTCCTCGGCATCGCCGGAGGGCTGCTGGTCGTCTCGCTGTTCCTGATGACCAGGCTGGGATCGGAGTTCATTCCGATCATGGACGAAGGATCCTTCGACATGGATATCGCCATGCTCCCCGGCGTCTCCCTGGCCAAGGCGATGGAGGTCAACCAGCAGGCAGCGGCGAAGCTGAAGAAGTTCGACGAGCTGGATGTCATCGTCGGCCGAACCGGCCAGACCGGCGTCGCCCTGGATACCCGTGGTCCCGACAAGACCGGCTATGTGGGGGTCTATAAGCCGAAGAGCGAATGGAAGCGGGATATCTCCAAGGAAGAGCTGACCAACGAAATGCGCGAAGCGCTGGAGAGCATCCCCGGCATCAGCTTCGGCTTCAGCCAGCCGATTCAGTGCCGGATCGACGAGTTGGTGGCCGGAACCCGTGCCCAGCTCATCGTCAAGCTCTTCGGCGACGACCTCAACGTTCTGAATGAAAAATCCGCCGAAATCGCCAAGGTTCTCTCGACCGTCAGGGGAGGAACCGATCTAAACACGGAAAAGGTCTCCGGCCAGCCATACCTTACCGTCACCATCGACCGGTCAAAGATTGCGCGTTACGGTCTGAACATCAGCGACGTGCAGAACGTCATCGAGATAGCGGTGGCCGGCAAGGCGGCTTCCACCTTCTATGAAGCCAACCGGGGCTTCGACATCACCGTCCGGCTGCCGGAGGAAAAACGGAATTCGCTGGAAACCATCAAGAACCTGTTGATCACCACCAAATCGGGGATGAACATACCGCTGGAACAGCTGGCCGAGGTAAAAATGGTGGAGGGGCCGGTGCAGATCAGCCGCCAGGACGGCGTCCGCAGGATCGGCATCGAGATGAACGTCTCTGGCCGGGACATGGGAAGTTTTGTGGCCGAAGCGAAGCAGAAGATCAGGGAGCAGGTCAAACTCCCCGCCGGCTACTATCTCACCTGGGGGGGCCAGTTCGAGAACCAGCAGCGGGCCATGAACAGGCTGATGATCATCGGGCCGGCGGCCATCGGCCTGATCCTGCTGCTTCTCTACGTCACCTTCCGCTCGATCCGCCTGGCGCTGCTGGTGATCTGCAACCTGCCGTTCGCGCTCATCGGCGGCATCTTCTCCCTCTTCCTCTCCGGGCAGTACCTCTCGGTTCCGGCTTCGGTCGGCTTCATCGTCCTCTTCGGGGTGGCGGTGCTGAACGGTCTGGTGCTGGTCTCCCGCATCGCCCAGTTGCGGGACGAGGGGCTGGAACTCGGGGAGGCAATCCGGAAGGGGGCAGTCGACCGCCTGCGGCCGGTTCTGATGACCGCCTCCATCGCCATCTTCAGCCTGATGCCGATGCTCCTGGCCAGCGGCACCGGCTCGGAGATCCAGAAACCGCTGGCAACGGTGGTTGTGGGAGGATTGATTACCTCGACCCTGCTGACGCTGCTGATCATCCCGGCGGTGTACGGCTGGTTCGAGAAGAGGAAAGTCGAAGCGGAAATGTAGCCAAATTCATTCGGATGGAGAAGCCATGAACAGAATCTGCCTAATAGCACTGTCCATTCTCGCGTTTGTCTGCCTGGGGGGATGCGCGGGAACAGCCGAGTTGGCGAAAACCGCAAGCCTCGCCACGCGACAGAACGTATTCGTCGAAAAGCAACAGGGACAACTTCTGCCATCGGGCTGCGCCGAGTTGCGGGTCGTGTCGTCACTCAAGACCCATAAACCGGGAATCTATTCGGAGCAGGACATCCACGGCACTCCGGGATACAAACTGCTCATAAATATCGACGGCCAAGTCGCGGTGCTTTCGGGCGACCCGCGTCCGGAACTCCGCGAACCCGTAGGCCTCCGCGACTCGGAAGCAGGGGAGGGGATGAGGTACCGGTTTACGCGGACCCTGTACGTCAGGGCTGGCGCGCACCGCGTGGTGATTGCCCTTCCTGCCGACAATATCGCCACCGAGAGGAAGATCGTCCTTTCCGAGGGGAGCAGCAACACCCTCGTGTTGGAGCCGGGATACGGAACAACACCCCCGCGAAGCCGTCCCTGGAACTACAGCGTCACCGATTTCAAGGAGGGAATCAGGTCGCTGCGCGTTGTGCTCGATGGCGAGGCCATTTGATGGGTAAAGACGTTCCCAGGAATAGTTACTTAACCCGGCAATGACGGGAACCGAGAGGTCGCTGGCCTCTCCGTTTTCCGACATGGAAGAGGGGTGCCATAAGCACCCCTCTTTTGCCCCTCTTAGAAAAGAGGATGCTCAAAGGAGAGGTAGGTGAGCACCCCGTAGTCCCCCCTTGAAGGGCCGATTCCTATCGGGAACGAGATGCCGGGAACGATCTGGAGCCCCGACTTGAAGTTGAAGGCGTACCGGAATCCCGGGTTGATCAAGAACGAGTCCTCATGCGTTGTCGAACCGTCCGCCTCAACCCTCTCGCTGGAGCCCCCCACCGCCTCAAGCATCAGGTTGAAATTCTCCGTCAGAAGATAGATGACGCTGGCTCCGTAGTTAAGCGACACCGTATCCGCCTTGGCGCCGCCCGCCTCCTTGGCGTTCGGCGTGAAGGTGAGCCCCATGTTCCAGTGGGTAACCACCTTGTCTGAGAGCTCCACGCTGAGTGGCATGTTAACCTGGTATCCCACCGTGCCATTTCCCAAACCCCTTTTGTAGTCGCCGGTAGGCAGAACGAACGAGAACCGGGGCGCCAGTGCGATGCCCTCTTTCATAACTGCCTGGTAGCGGTAATTGAGAAGCACGTCACCCAGTCCGGACTCCCGGCCGGGCGAGGCATTTTTGAGCACGGGAATCGTGTAGGAAAGCTGGTGCGCCTGCTTGGGCACGGGCCATTCCTGAGTGAACGTATAGGCCCACGTATCCCCTTTCATGTACTGAAAGGCCTGGATGTGCTGGACGACGCCGTCCTCCTGGTTGTAGGCCTCCTCCAGCAGGAACGAGTTGTCCTGGATCTTTTTTGCCTCTTCGCCGAATGCCCCCCCTGTTGCCAGTAACACTCCAAACGCGACCGCGCAGGTGACCCTTCTCAATAACATAGGCAACCTCCTTGAGGGTTGATGACTTCATTACATATCTCGGCAAAGTTTCCGAATACTTTAACCTTGATGAATAATTTCATAATTGGTTAACCAGCTTGCTAAGGGACAAATCAGGGATCTTCGCTACAAGGGAATGAATTCATGGTTCGGGATCAATGGAGGTGTTGATGGAGGTACGGGTGGTGGAGATGGGAATGGGAGATCGGTTGGTGCTTGCATCCGGTCAGAAGCGATAGCTCAAGGAGGGCCACGGCCCCATATTTTTTCATCGTATCAACGTTATCATTGCACTCCTCATTGGTTATCCGCCGGGTCGCCCCCCAGGGTCCCCTCCGGGGTTGCTCGGGTAAGGTCGCGATTGTGAAGTTCCTGCAGGAATTCTTCCCGCTCCTCGATCACGGAGAGGATGCCGGCTTCAGCTCCGCCCGATTTTCCGGAAGCTCCCCCGTAGATCCGAAACCAGTTTCCCCCCATGATGAGCCCCACCGCCCCGGCGGGATAGCCCGCCCCCAGGAGACGCTCCGCCAGGAGGGGGAGGCCGCCGTGGTCCTCCGCTCCTTTTGCCGTGCCGTCGAACCCGCCGAAATCGCTCCCGATGCCGACCGCCTCCGGGCCGTGCCGCTGGACAACAAAGTCCACCTGACGGAAGAGGTCGTCGAGGGTCGCCGTTCCTTCGGGAACAAGCATCTCGGGGGCGGCGGCGATCCCGACCATCCCTCCCCGGCGGGCAATCTCGGCCACCTGGGGATCGGAGAGGTTGCGGGGGCGGTCGCAGAAGGAGCGAAGCCCCGTGTGGGAGGAGATGAGGGGGCCTGTGAAGAGGGAAGCCACGTCCCGGAAACCGGGCTCGGCCAGATGGGCCACGTCGAGGATGAGGCCGGAGCCGGCGATGTTCCTCAGCAGACTTTTCCCCGCGGCGGTCAGCCCCTTCGGGTCGGTAACGCCGTTGCCGTCGGCCAGCCGGTTCCTGCCGGCATGGGTCAGCCCCACGGCCCTCACCCCCCAGCGCCTCGCCTCGTCCAGGCCCAGTTCCAGCAGGGCGTCGGCGTTCTCAACGAGAAAGATGATGCCGGGGGGGCCGCTCCCGCCGAGGGTTGCCGCCATTTCTCCGGGCCTTCGGAGCGGCGAGAACCACCCGAGGTGACGGCGGGCGTAGTCGTAAAGTCGCCGCATCTCCCGGGCGGCGCTCGCAGGGCCGTTGTGGCTGTCGGCGCAGTAGAGGGCAGCCACCAGCACCCGCACCCCTCCCCGTGCCAGGGACGAGGCGGTTACCTGCCCGTTGGCCACCTGCTCGAAGGGGATTCCGGAGTGACGGCGCATCAGGTCGTAGACGAGATCAACGTGGCCGTCGACGACCGGGAAGCGTGGCGGTTCATTTATCGTTTCTGCGGGATGTAACGACATAATCGCTCCGGTTCCGCAGCAGCGGAACGAAAAAGAGCGGGCAGACCATGACGTCAACCCGCTCGGAAAACTGCAGCGATCATTTCCTAGGCCGGGGCATGGCACGCAGGGGCATGACATGCGGGTGAGTGGCATGAGGGAGAGTGGCAAGCCGGCGAATGGCACGCCGGGCCGTGACAGGCAGCCGTCGACATGGCTTTTGATTCGATCTTCCTGATCTTCAACACGGGGATCACCTCCTTTCCGTGGGATGAGAAGAGCGTGTCAGGGGGCGGGCGCCGCACCGTCGCGGACAATTCCCATCTCCGTGAACACGGCAAGGGCGTCCGTGCACTCTTTGCTGAACGCGCCAGTATCCATGGCGTCGCCGTACTCTCCGTACAGCGTTGCCGCGATCTCCTCGCAGGTGGCCGAGCCGTTGCAGAGGAGGAGAAAATCCTTGCCGAACCGGTTGATCTCCATCACCTCAAGCCTCTCCCCGGAGGGATAGAAGATGAGGAGCGTCGGCTCCGGGGGGTAGGACTCCCTGAAGATGCCGCTCTTCAGGTCGGCGATGATCGCCGGCAGGTTCCGGCGGAATTCGGACACCGTCACATCCTCCTGGAGCACTGGCCGCCCCTTCCCGCGGGGGTCCTCCGTGTCCTGACCAGCCCCGTCCGGCGAACGGTGATTGATCGCCCTGAGCGCGAGGGTTTCATAGGTGACGACCTCGGCAAAGTGGGGCCACGGGGCATTCCCGGCCATGAGCCCTTCCGCATGGCGGGGAAAGCGCTCAAGGAAAGCGCTCTCGGCCGCAGGGTCATCCTCGCGCCACCCTTCCCCCTCCAGCCGGGAGAGGATTTCCCGGAACAGGCCGCTGGGCGGCCGGCTGAGGGCCAGGGAGAGGAGAATGAACGACTTGGGGTAGCTGTTGAGGATGAGGGGGAACCACCGGGCGATCCGGTCCAGCTCCGCCAGGGGAACTCCGGCGCAGGGGAGGTTGTAGAAGGAGCTGAAGAGGAAGGGGTCGGAATCGATGAGACGTTCGTCGTCGGTCAGGCGGCGGCCATGGTCGAATTCGAGGCCGAGGGAGAAGTAGGTGTCCACCTCCCTGACGAGGTGGTCGCTGTAGCGCCGGTGGAGCTCGGTCCCGGCCAGAACCGTCGGAAGCTGCACAAGGGGGGTGCTGTTTCCCTGGACCCCTGCCTTCAGGGCGAGGAAGAGGGTTTGGTCGATATCCTCGCGCTCCTCCTCGGGAAAGCCGATGACAAAGCTCAGGGTGGGGATCATCCCCGCCTCGGTGGTCTCCCGCACCCTCTGGTAGAGGATCCCCTCGTCGATCTCCTTGCCGATGAACGCCAGGGTCCTGCGGGAGCCGGAGTCGATTCCGTAGCACATGGACTCGCACCCCGCCTCGCGCATCAGGTCGAGGAGGGGGCGGTCGAGGGAGTCGAGACGGGAGATGCAGTACCAGGGAACGCGGTTCAGCCGGGCCTCGATGACCCGGGTGCAGAACTCCTCCACAAAGCGGCGGTCCGCCGTGAACTGGTCGTAGGCGAGGACGAGGCACTCGGCGCCGAAGCGGTCGTGGAGCTCCTCCATCTCCCGGATCAGCCGGGGGATGGAGAAGGTCCGGGTCCGCCGCCGCCACATGACCGACTCGGAGCAGTAGACGCACCGGTGGGGGCAGCCGCGCCCCACTTCGAGGATGGCGATGCTCCGGGGGATGCCGCAGGCGTTGCGGTAGTGGGCCAGGGGCGGGACGAGGGTGTAGTCGGGGAGGGGAAGGGTGTCGAGGTCGGCGATCAGCTCCCGGTCGGGGTTGCGGACGATCTCCGGGCCCCGGCGCCACGTCACACCAGTCACCTCCATAGGATCATTGCCGGCTGCGAAGGAGGCAGCCAGTTCCCGGAACGTCACCTCGCCTTCGCCCCGGACCACGGCGTCGATCCAGGGGAAGCGCTCAAGGGCGGGGACATCGAGGAAGGAGACGTTATGACCACCCGCCACGATGCGCAGGTCGGGCTTCTGTTCCTTGAGGAGCCGGGCGATCCGGACGACTGCCGGGAAGGTGGTGCACTGGGCGGAAAAGCCGACCAGGTCCGGATCGTCCCGGAGGATCAACCGTGCCGCCTCCCCGTACAGCTCCTTTCCCATGCCGAGGCTTCCCTGCCGCAGGGCCAGCACCAGGTCGCGGATGACCGCACGGTGCCCCGCCTCAGCAAGCACCGTGGCGAGGCTGATGAGTCCCAGGGGGGGGAGATTGTAGAGGGACTGGAGATGAAAGGGGGGGAAGACCAGGGAAATGTTCATGGGCCGCTACCTCCCCGGCGTTCCCGCCTCGAACGCAGAACCGGGCGGGTTGTTCTGCCGGAGTAGCTGAGAGTGTAGCACACAAATCAACCCGTGCAAGGCGGGGGTTTCTTGTGCGTTTCGTCCGCTCTTTACTATTTTTCCGTGTCCGTATACTCTCTTCCGAAAAGCAGGGTGTCCGCGTCCGCGCGGCCCCATGGAGAGTGCCGATGACAGATGGAGACAATACGGTCAAAAAATACCAGTTCGCCAGCGACAACTACGCGGGGATCTGCCCCGAGGCCTTGCAGGCCATGGAGGCCGCCAACAGGGGATACGCCTCTTCCTACGGCGATGACCCCTGGACGGAGAAGGCGTGCCGGCTGCTGCGGGATCTCTTCGAGACCGATTGCGAGGTCTTCTTCGTCTTCAACGGCACCGCCGCCAACTCCCTGGCCCTGGCCTCCCTCTGCCACTCCTACAACAGCATCATCTGCCACGAGACCTCCCACGTGGAGACCGACGAGTGTGGAGCTTCCGAATTCTTCTCCAACGGGACCAAGATCCTCCTCGTCTCCGGCGGGCACGGCAAGGTGGACCTGGAGGCCGTGGAGCACACGGTGAAGCGCCGCACCGACATCCACTACCCGAAGCCCAAGGCCCTGAGCGTCACCCAGGCCACGGAGCTCGGGACCCTCTATTCGGTGGAGGAGCTTCGGGTCGTGGGGGATCTGGCCCGGCGCCTCGATCTGAAGCTCCACATGGACGGGGCCCGCTTCGCCAACGCCGTTGCCACTCTTGGCGCGGCCCCTGCCGAACTCACCTGGAAAGCGGGGGTGGATGTCCTCTGCTTCGGCGGCACCAAAAACGGCATGGCGGTGGGGGAGGCGATCATCTTCTTCAACCGTGACCTGGCTTGCGAATTCGACTACCGCTGCAAGCAGGCGGGGCAGCTCGCCTCCAAGATGCGTTTCCTGGCCGCCCCTTGGGTCGGCATGCTGGAGAGCGGCGCCTGGCTCACCCGGGCGGCCAACGCCAACGCCTGCGCCGCCAGGCTTGAGGCCCGCCTGCGGGAGATTCCCGGCGTGGGAATCCGTTTCCCGCGCCAGGCCAATTCGGTTTTCGCCGACTTCTCCCCTGAGGTGGCCGCCGCCCTCCAGGAGCGGGGATGGCACTTCTATTCCTTCATCGGCTCCGGCGGGGCCCGTTTCATGTGCTCCTGGGAGACCACCGAGGCGGACGTGGATCTCCTGGCGGCCGACCTTGCGGCCGTCGTCTCGCGCCATGGGTGAGGAGTTAGAATTTTTTCTTAAGACGCATTATTTTTATATGCACCCGGTACGAGGTTTAGTGATGAGTAATATCAGGCTGTTACACTGATGTGTTTCAGGGAGAGAGAGATTTTCCTCCCCAGTCTGTATGCCCCCCCTATACGATTTCCTTCTCCGCACTCCCCCTGTTGCCTGATGCATCAATTAATTATTCAGCAATTTCATGATGTTATAAAATAATAATAAATTTTCATGCTCCTGGCACGTCCAATGCTATGTAAAAGACAAAAGCAATCAGTTAGCACCGGAAAACAAGGAGGATGCCATGAAAGCCATAGCCAACGCACTGATCGTCACGATAGCCACCGCTTCTTCTGCCCTTGCCGCCAGCGGTGCAGCCGCCGACGAAGGGGGATTCCTCGCCCCGCTGTTCCTGACCCTGGGCGCCGCCGTCATCGCCTTCCAGACCATTCCGGCGATTATCCTGCTCGGCTCCATGGTGAAGGGGCTCTTCTCGGGCAAGGAAGAGGCGGGTGCCCGGTAGGCTGAGTCAAAGGGAACAACCCGGTCAGAGACCGGCACAATACGAAGATAGATGAGAAAGGAGACGGCCATGAGAGCGAGAACTGCAGCCAGCACACTGGCACTGGTAATGGGGAGCGTAACGTCGGCCCTGGCGGCATCGGGAGCGCGGGAAGACAACAGCGGCGTGTTCGTGTGGATTTTCATCGGGTTCTGCGCCCTGATCATCGTGGCCCAGATGGTACCGGCAGTTCTCACCATGCTCGGCATGGCCAAAGGGGTTAAGGAGAGCTTCGGTGAAAAAGCTGAAGTGAAGAGCCGCTAGAACGCACGGCAACCGCCGCGCCCAGGAGATCGGGCACCGGCACGAGGAGAATCAATGGAGCCGAAGAACCAGTGAGGCCGTCCCCCCATGAGCGGGAGACGGCCTCTTTGCTTGCCATCGATCGTAGTTTCACCCCGAACTGGCAAGGGCGCTACCACTTTACCGGCTGGGGCTCCTTCTTGACGAGAAGGACCGAGCAGGGCATCTTGCGAACGATCTCCTCATTGCTTCGACCGAACAGGAAGTGCTCGATGCGCCACTCTTCGTGGGAGAGCATGATCAGGAGATCGATCTTCAGCTCCTCCACGGCCTTCAGAATTTCCTTGGTCGGCTCACCTTTCTTGATCAGCTCGGTCACCAAGAGCCCCTCGCTTCGTTCCTTCTCCAGAATCCTGTCCAGGTCCTCCTTGGCCTGCCGCATCATCGTCTCGTATTCCTTCTCAAGAGAAACGATTGGAAGGTTCCATCCTTCGAGTCCGAACGGATTGTGAATTGCGTGGATAAGAAAGAGTTCTGCGCCATACTTGCGGGCGAGAGACACGCCGCAGTGAACCGCCTCCTGGCAGTAGGTGGTCATTCTGCTCACCACGAGAATACGCCTGAAATCTTCCATGCTTTTCACCTCTGTCAGTAAATTTGAACGCCTTTCCTGCTACAAGTGTAACACGGATCGAGTGCGAGGAAAGTAGTCGCCCGGGCGGTTGCCAGTGGAACGGGACGGGATATCCTTTAGCCTGACCCATCAGTTATCAGGATGAAGGCACGCAAAGGACTGCGGAGAATGAACCACAACCCTGCGAAATCCGTTGAGGACCGTCCGCTGCAAACGATTCCCCTTGCCGAGCTCTTCGACCGGCTCTCCTCTTCACCCGAAGGACTTTCCCCCGACGAGGCTGCCCGGCGCCTCGAAACGTTTGGCTACAACGAACTCCAGGAAAAGGATCTCTCCACTTTCCGGAAACTCCTCACCTTCTTCTGGGGGCCTATCCCATGGATGATTGAGGCGGCGGCGTTGCTCTCTGCGCTCGTGGGGCACTGGGAGGATTTTGGAATCATCGTCGTCCTCCTCATGGTGAATGCCGTCGTGGGTTTCTGGGA
>NZ_JAHCZI010000050.1 GCF_018501225.1 Geobacter hydrogenophilus
TCTACGCCTGGGCCAAGGACGCGGCGGGGAACGTCTCGCTCGCCAAGAGCGCCAGCGTGACGGTCACCCTTCCCGACACCACCGTCCCTGTCGTGAGCGCCTTCACCCTCCCGGCAACCGCCACGAGCCTCACCGTTGCGGTCAGCTCCTTCACCGCCACCGACAACGTCGGCGTCACCGGCTACCTGATCACCACGAGCGC
>NZ_JAHCZI010000005.1 GCF_018501225.1 Geobacter hydrogenophilus
TTCGTGTGCTCGTAGACAACTCCTTGTGTGTGGCACCCCGCGCAGTCAGCTGGCGTTACCACCATGTTGTGCTGGGCAATGTGATTCACGCTGACATGGCAGTTGGAGCAGGTAACCACCGTGCCTGCCTTGCCGGTTGCGATGGTTTGCTGCACCGCCGGAACCGTGCTGGAGTGGCAGGTGGCGCAGGTGGACGTGCGGGAAAGGTGCTCGTTCACCACTCCCAGATTGTGACACTGGGCGCAGTCCACGTTAGCCGTGACCTTGTCGTGCTGGGCAATGTGGTTGACCGCCCCGTGACAGGAAACGCAGTTGACCGTGGTCCCGGCGCGGCCGTCGGCGATCGCCTTCACCACCGCCGGGTTGGTGCTCTGGTGGCAGGTGGCGCAGGTGGACGTACGGTTCAGGTGCTCGTAGACAACCCCTTGGGCGTGACAGGAAACGCACTCGGCCGACGGGACAGCCTTGTCGTGCTGTGCGATGTGATTGATGCTGATGTGGCAGTTGAGACAGTTGACCGGCTGCCCGTTGGGTCCCATGCCGGTCGCGATGGTATTCTGCACTTCGGGCTTCGTGCTGCTATGGCAGGTGGCACAGGTAGAAGTGCGTGAGAGGTGCTCATTCACCACGGTGAGGGTGTGGCACTGTGCGCAATCGGGTGCGGTGGACACCTTGTCGTGGGCAGCAGCGTGGTCAACCAGGGAGTGGCATGATCCGCAGTTATAGACATCGAGCAGAACGAAACCACCTGCACCGTTGGAAACAGTCTTGTGGCAGTAGTCACAACTGTATCCATTCGTGTTCGCCCGACTATGGTGCATAGTGGCAATAGTGTCGGGCAGTGGGGGGGTATGGCAGCCACGGCAGTCGGCCGTGGTCAGCGCCATGGCGTTGTTCGATGCACCCGTTCCGAGGAGCATCGCAACCGCCATCGCCCCCGCCACCATCAGCGTCGGCAACAGCTTTTTCAATTTAATGTACATGTTCACTCCCTTTCTCCTCCTTTAATGGACTGTTTATCTAAAAACCAATACCGGTGGTTGACACTCCGAGGGGAAACGACGCCTTATAACGGGGTGGCCCCGTGCTTTGACGGCACAACCCTAAACATCCCATACTGATTTCAAACATTTTGCTGCAACTGAATGTCTATTTAGCATTCCACATGCCAGAGTTCGTTCGGCACAGTGAGCCGAGAATAACTCACGGAATGGGCGCTATCGTCTGGTGGGGGACATGCTTGTGCTGGCTGACCGTTTTCAGCAGCGCCTTGACCTCCGCCGGCATTTCCTTCCCCTCCTTGAGCATTGCCTTCATCTGGCCGGCCAAATAGGAGTGGTTGATGAGAAGATCGAGGACCGACAGCATGAACTCCTGCTTCCAGGGGGAGAGCTTGTCCAGATTCTGGAACTTGTGCATGAAGAACTTCTGGGATGCTTTCCCCAGTTGGCGCTCCAGTTCTTCCATGGTCATATTCTTGGGCTTGATGACCGGCTCCACCAGGTTGTATTTGCGGTAATCCTTGGTGGCCACGTAGGGCTCGAGCTCGGGGTAGAGCTCGGCATAGGGCCAGGGGGCGATGGCAAGGAAAAACGCCATGTCTGGGTTGTAGTGTTTGGCGAGCTCGATGGTCTGCTCGATGGATTCGGGGGTGTCGTCGGGCATGCCGAGGACGAAGGAGGTTTCGGAAACGATGTCGGCCCCGTTAATCAGGTCGATGGCCTGTTTGGACTGGGCAACTTCCGTATCCTTCTTGAAGAGATCGAGGGTTTCCTGGCTGCCCGCCTCGACCCCCACATAAATGTGCTCGACGCCGCCTTCCCGGTACTTGTCCATGATGTCGGCGTCCCGCAGGATGTCGTCCACACGGGTCTCCATGAGGAGCTTCACCGGCACTTCCCGCTCCACCATGAGGTCCAGAATCCGGACCCACCGCTGCCGGTCGAAGGTGGGAAGCTCATCGGACAGCATGGCCACTTGGACGCCATGAACGTTGTGGAGCATCTCCAGCTCGGCCACGAAGTTCTCGGCGCTCCGGGCGCGCCATGACTGGGCCCAGAAGAGCTGCTGGGAGCAGAAGGAACACTGGGACTTGCAGCCGCGGGAAGAGGAGACGATGGCCAGCCGGGCGTTCTTCTTGGCCCGGTAGGTGTAGATGGGCCACTCCACCAGATCCCAGGCCGTGGGAAGATTGTCCAGGTCGTGAATGTACGGGGCCTTGGGGGTAACCATTACCCCGCCGTCGCGCCAGTAGGCGATCCCGAGGACCTTCTTCGGGTCATCGCCGGCGTTGAGGCAGTGGCAGAGCATGGGGAGCGTTTCCTCCCCTTCCCCCCTGACGATGTAGTCCACGGCGTCGTGGTCGTGGGTAAGAACCTCGTCGTAACAGAAAGCCGCGTGGACGTTGCCGAGCACCGTCACGATGCGGGGGTTGATGGACTTGGCGAACCGGAGCAGCTTCACCGCCTCGACAACGGAGGCGGTATAGGCGGTGGTGGCAATCATGTCGGGGCGGAAGGCCTCGATCCGCTTCTGGATGTCGGGCCACTTGTGCCACAGGGACATGGCGTCATAGTAATCCACCTCATACCCCGCCGCTCTGAGTGCCCCGGCGATGTAGACAAAACCGACATTGAGCCAGGTGCCGGCCGACTCCACCACGCCCGCGTGGTAGGGGGGGGTAATGAGGGCTATTCTCTTGATTTTCATTTACTTCTCCTCGACGAGGTTGGGAACTGAGCCAGACAAAAAGCAAGAATCGGGCCGCCCCCAAAAGACATTAGTTTCTACACATTCTGTTTATAAAACGCAAGCTTTTTAACGGGGTACCAGCCGAGTGCGCCGCGACTTCACGGAGCACTCGGGCATATGGCGGAACAGGGAGGGGAAAGGAAAGAATCTGGTGAGAGGTATGATATCCGTCAGTGGAATACCAACGGATAGACAACCAAGTAGCCGGCACCGAAAGCCGAGAAGAGGACCACGTGCTTGACGATGAGCATCCGGCGGCGGACCCGTTCGGCGTCAACGCCGTACCAGTTGTCGACATAGGTGAAGGTCCGCCCCGCGCCGGTTGCCATGATGACCACCATGGCAACGACGCTCGCCCAGAAGAAGATATGCTCCAAACGATTGAGGACCGCAACGATCTCCTGGTGCTGGGCCTGGTGCATCCGATGGATGAGGGCGATGGCGGCGATTGCGGCAAGCCAGATGCCGGCGGCAAAGTCGTGGAGAAAGCCGTTCAGGATAACGGCGACTTTTTTCAGTTTCTCGGTCACGGGTGCTCCTTCGAGGGTGGTTCTGAAGACTCGGGGGAAACCGCTTCCTCCTGCTTCACCTTCTGCAGCAGAGCCGAGACCGATTCCCCCTCCTGGCCGGCATCCACTATCATGTCGGCCACCAGGGCGGCGCAGGTGCACATGGCCTCGCCGGTTCCGAGCATCGCGTCGGTAATCTTCTCGTCTGGATCCTTAATGGCTTTCTTTCGTCCGAACAATCTTTTCATGGAGTTTTCCCACCTTCTTGAGGCTGCGCTTCAACAGGAACTCGATGATCGGGGTCATGAAGCGGGGGCCGTGGGCATGCTTGATGGCCTCGGTTTCCAGTTCCCGGGAGGTCTTCTTCCAGCGACCGACGATCTCGAACCCGCCGGGGGTCATGAACCCCACGTTATCGGTCTGGACCGCAACCACCATGCCCCGGTTCACGAGATCGTAGTGGCGCAGAAGCCCGGAATCGCCATCGGGGACCGGCTGGAGGGTTTCCACATCCACCACTTGGGTCCGGGTCCAGGGGGGGATGACCTTGGCCCGCTGGAGGGGGCGGCCTGCCAGGTGGTCCTTCAGGACATTGTCGAAAAAGTTGGTGCTCACCTCCCCCATGCCGAGGACGTTCACGCAGTGGTGCTCGTCCACGTCGAGGATCTCCTTGGACTTGAGATAAAACTCCTCCCGGGAACACTCCCCGAACTGCTCCAGATACCCCCCCCCGTCGCAGAGGCGGCTTCCGGAGGGGAGCCGAAACCGGACCCCGTCCCGTTCGCAGGCCTTCATGAAGTAGACGAAACCCGCGGTTGATCCAATAATCACGATGGGCTCGCCAGACCGCTCCGCCTCCATGATCACCGACAGGAGGAACTCCAGGTCGAGCCCTCGGCGTCCGATGAGATAGCGGCTGTCGGGGGTACCGAACATCCGCCGCACCACGTCCAACCCCACCGCCATCCCCATACCCGGCGCGATCTCGGGGGACGGAACCATGAGGAACATCCGCATGCGGTCCACGTCGGGAAACACATACTGCCTGGTGAGTAGCCCGTTGGCGGCGTTAATAAGGGCCACTCCCCCCTTGTCCCGCAGGATCTTCCCCTTGTTCATGGGATCGGTGGTGCCGCTGGTGAAGTAGCGCTGCTCTGCACGCTCCGCCGGAAACGAGGTCATCACAAACTTCTTGAAGGCCATGGAGGGGGCCGCCGGGATATCTTCCCACCGCTCCACTTTCCCCGGCTCCTTCCCCTTGTCGATGCAGAACCGGCGGTAAGGCTCCACCGTATTGAACTGGAGATCGAAACAACGGAGCGCCAGGACATTGAACCCTGCTTCGTCGTCGTTCTCAAGCCCCCGCTCCACGTAGGAGAGAATGTCGTGGTCCAGTTGCTGGACAAAGTCAGATTCGAGTGAGTAGTCTTTCAAGGGGTATCCTTCCCTCTAATAGAAGTGTGTCCTTCTCGTTCCAGGCGGTCCAGTATATGGCCGCTTGCCGGGGCGGTCACTGGAAGTACTCCGAGTGGACCGACGAATCGATCAGCGGCGTAAAAAAGAGCGAGAGAAGCGACAGGATGAAGCAGAGGATGTAGAGGTACGCCGCCCCTTCCCCCTTGAGTCCGAAGAAGCGGCGCAGATGGAGGTAGATGCCGAAGGCCACCCAGGTAATCAGCGACCAGGTCTCGATGGGGTCCCACCCCCAGAAGCGCCCCCACGATTCGTAGGCCCAAATGCTCCCCGCCAGCATGGCAATGGCCCAGAAGGTGAAGCTGAAACCGGCAAAGCGGAAGGCGAGGATATCCATGGTTTCCATGTCGGGGAGCCGGGTGAGCCACTGGATGCCGGTACGCTTCCTCAGGATGAAGAAGATGGAAAAGGCCAGGGCCACCAGGAGCGTACAGAGAGAAATCTTGTAAAAGGCCACGTGGAGCACGAGCCAGACGCTCCGCAGCGTGGGTGGCAACATCTTCACCTGGGGCTCGAAGAAGATGCCGATGGCGATCATCAGGAATGATGCCGGAAACACCACGATGCTTGCCGGCCGGATCTTCGGCACGAAGTGGGCGATGACCATGTAGAGGAAGAGACCCACCCAGGCATTGGAGGAAAGGGCCTCGAACCGGCCGATGTAGGGGCCGTGCCCCACGATCTTCCACCACCAGAGGATCCCGACGCCGTGAACCAGGAGCCCTGCACCCACCAGGAAATAGCTGATAGTTGTTGCCCGCTCCTTGCGGAACATGAGGCCGGATACGTTGAAGATGGTGGCGAGCACGTAGATGACCACTGCCACCCAGTGGATTATGGTGATTGTTGAATAGCTTTCCATGGAAAAATGCACCTCACTGAATGAATCGCGTCAATATGCACCGGACGCTGTCGGCCGAGATTTACCGCTCACTCCCTTTACCGGCACCAGGCACGGCGGGGGCAGCCTTCGTGGCGACATTTTTCCCCTCCTCGCCCTCCGCGGCAGCATCCCGAACCCACCAGGCACCGTTCTTTTTGGCAAGGTGGTACTTCATTTGGTAGACGAACCCCTTCTCGTCCCTCTGAACCTTACCGGTATCGATGTTGACGTGCCGGAAATCCCAGACCTCACGGGTCTTCACGGAGGCGGAGGTGGCGGCTGCGAAACGGATATCCTTGAAGGAGATATCCTTGAGCTCCGACATCATCCGTATCCGCCCTTCCCCGAGGGCGGCCATATGGAAGTAGACTTTGGCGGTCTGGGGCTCCTCGGCCACCTGGGCAAGGCCGGCCATGTTCATGGTCGCGTATCCTTGGGCCAGTTGAGCGTTGTACCGCTTCACCGTCTCCTTCACCTGCTCTGCCTCCCGGGTATCGACGGTGCTGCAGGAAACCGCCGCAGCGGCCAGCAGGAGAATCGCAATGCATTTTTTCATCATGGTCGTGGCACTCCTCATGTGTAAATGATTCTACCGGTCAGGCATCGGAACAAGCAACTCCCGCCCGGCGCCGAAGCTCTTCAAACTCATCGCCGTAGAGCCGCTCGAAACGCGTCGCCCGCCAGGATACCCGAACTCCGTTTGCAGAGGGAGTCAGAGAGCATTCCCGCGGCGGGCAGAGGTAGCTGAGGGCGCCCCCAAGGCAGAGGATAAAGAAACCGAAGAAGATCCCCCCCATTCCGGTTGTGTCGATAAAGATCAGTCCCCCCCAGCGCTCGACCTTCACCAGTTGGGCCGTATAGTCACCGAATCGCCCTGTCTCCCCCACCTTCATGGAGAGCTCCGCAGTAACCTTTCCCCCATCCGTGAGGCGCATGGCGAAGAGGGGATCGTTCCCGTCAGGGGAACGCTGTGCGGCATCCCCGTAAAATTTTGTCTTGAATTCGCCTGGAAGCCAGGGAAGAACGAAATTCTTATAGGACGGGGTCCTCCGGTTGGGAGGCTGATCCAAGTGAAAAATCTCGCCATGCTCTTCGTTTCCCCGCCTGAACATCACGAAAAACGCCTTGCCGTGGGATTTCCCCTGAAAAATCCGCACCCCTCGGTACCAGGCGGATTTGTTGATATGCATCGACATCGACGTTGACTTACCGGCTCCATCCATAAAGCTGAAACGGGTGTTCAGCTGCCGCAGGTTGTCGTTATCGTAGAACTCCGGCAGAACCATGTCGAGCCGGACCGCCTCAGGAAGGACCAGCCTTCCGGCCAGAAGCCCCCGCTCCTCCTTGGCCCACGCCGCGCCGGGCCGATGCACTTCACCTTCGTTCAGCTCCACCACCGCCCGTTTCTCGCAGAGGAGGATCACCAGCGACGAGGCAATGGTGACGACAATCCCCAGGTGGAGGAGGAAATTACCCCAGTATCCCCACGGATGGCGGACATACCGAATGGCGCCGTCCCTGCCGCCGACCTTCAGGTAGCCCAGGGAACGGAGACCTGCGGCAAGCTCGGCGGTGCCGGCGGAGGTCTCGAAGGATTCCCCTCCCGCGCCCCCTTCGCGGGTCTTGCGCAGGGCAATCCGGAACTGCTCCCAAGTGGAGAAGCAGAGCGAAACGAGGAAAAACGCCAGGAGCACCGTAAACCAGGGAGAGGTGTAGAGGTGGTCGAGGGCGAACCAGCGGGACAGCTTCGCCAGGAACGGGTTGGCCATCTGCCACTTGTCGAGCTCCACCGGAGAGATGAGGAAGCGCTGCGGAAAAGTGTAGCCCAGCAGGATCGCACCGAGCATGAGAAAAATGAGGGATATAACGGTTTTTCTGGAAAGGAAGAAACGCTTGAGCATCAGAATACTCTACTACAACTGCGGCACTTGATGTAACTGCTTTTTGCGGGAATGCATCACTGCCTCACTTCATCATTCTGCTCGCATCACCCTTTGACTGGACACTTCGCTGTACACGACACGGGAAATCTCGCGGATCACCGATGCCAGGCGGGCGAAGTCATGCCCCTTGGTCATGATGCCGAGGAGGTAGGCTCCGCGGGGGTGGTAGACGATGCCGAACTCGTGCAGCTCTCTGATGCCGCTCTCCTCAAGGGTCTTTTCGCCGAACTTGCTCGCCACCGTGACACCGGCCGGAACCCCGCCAAGAATGCCGTCGCGAAAGTCGACGCTGCTCAGGTACCGCAAGGCCTTTTCCGACATCTCCCGATTGAGATACGTGGCATTGTAGAGGACCCGGTAGAAGGAGGAATAGGCCTTGACCGACATGGAGTCAGTTGCCGCCTGGCTGGGATCGAAATCCACGTTGAGGTCGGCGACGATGGCGTCCAACTCCCGGGTGTCAATGTTGTCCAGGAGAAGCCGCCAGGCGTTGTTGTCAGAATAGGCGATCATACGGAAGATGAGGTCGTCGACCGTGTAAGAGGCGTGAGGGGTAAGGGTTTTGCGGGGCTTGATGGCCTGAGGGGCGGACCAGTCGGTGGCGCCGTCGTAGCGGAAGGTACGGCCGAGCACCGTCTGGTCCCGTTCGGCCCGCTTCAGCCAGGCGATCATGACCGGAATCTTCAGGAGGCTGGCCGGGATGAATTTTTCCTGGGCGTCTATATTGAAGGAAGCGCCGCTTTCCAGGTGACGGAAGTACATCGCCACATGGTCGGCGTCACCAGCCTCGGTCCGGCGGGCGATGAGCTCACTGACCTTGTACCTGAACGGCTGGAGTTCGCTGCCGGCGGTCCTGTCGGCCACTATCTCGCAGTCGAGGAGGGGGCTGGTGAAGCGGTAGCCGGCCATATGGGTGTGGGAATGCTGCCGCGTCCCGGGCGGACAGGCGAAGATCCGATATCCCAGGGCGAGCCCCGCCGCAAAGCCTCCCCCGACGAGCGCAAAGAGTGCCAGATATGACTTCCATGAACGTGCCACGAGCATCCTTCCCCTACACGGACCTACCAGCGCCAACCTGAGCGCATAATCACGGCACGACTCTCTGCTGCCCCGGCTGCCGACTGAGTCGCTCAACCTGGATGTCAACACCCCTGCTCATCTTCCCCTGTTCAACGGCAACGGAGTCCGGCTTCCCCGACGCTCCGTAAACGCCCATGAATTCACCCTCTTCCGGCTTGCCACCGCCATAGTGGATACGCGCCTTCAGATAGTAGGTTCCCTTCCTGGTCAGGACCAGCACATACTTGCCGTCCGCACCGGTCTCCCCGGACGCATTGCGCGGCATGCCCTTCATTTCCGCTGATTCATAGGCGAAGACGCGGATACCGGCCACGGGCTGTCCCTGCTTGTCGGTCACGGTCCCTTCGACCCCGGTTGTGCCGTCCGCAGCGGCGGGCTTTGGTTTCCGATAGGGAGTAGCCGTGGTAATCGTGCCGATGTTCGTGGTCCTGCCGGCTCTCACCACGTATTCCTTGGGATTTCCGTTCTTGTCCCGGGCATAGTACTGCGGTTCCCCTTCCCGGGGCGGTCCGGCGCTGGTCGGGTCCAGCCGCTTGCGCATGACCAGGTAGTACCTCCCCGCAGGAAGCTGCACGGAGAACGTTCCCTCCTGATCGATGGCGGTTCCCTGGTCAGGGAGACGCAGATACTTGTGGCTTGCGGGCGGGGGGCCGTTCGCCGTGTTAAACAGCAGCACCTGCCCGCCGGCCATGGGGCCATATTCCTTCGTGATCCATTTGCCGGTGATGGTTCCGGAGCCTTCCGCGGCAAAAACGGATAGTGCCGATAAGACAAGGACGAGGCAGGAAAAGATCATTCTCGCCATCATGGTGTCACCTCATTTCAGCTACTCAAGGGAGTAACGTTGCAGCAAATAGTAGAAGCGCGGGTCACCCCAGAGGGGTGACAGCCGTTCATCGCCGGCCAGGGAGCGGGCCTTGGGGTACCCCCGCTGCACCGCTTTTTCCAGCCAAGCCAAGGCGGCATCCAGATCACCCGCCATGGCCTCGGCGCAGGCGAACCGATAGGCAATCTCGGCGTTGCCCCGGCTCCTTGACTCTGCCTGTCCGTAAAATTGACGCGCCATTTTCGCATCGCCCCGGGCCTGGGCGAGATTCCCCAGCAGCACCATCACCTGCCATGCTTCCGGTTGCAGGGATTGTGCCCGCAGGTAGGCCTTTTCCGCTTCGGCATAGTTCCCGCGCTTCAGGTAGTTGGTGCCCAGGCTGGCCCAGCCCATGACATGGTCCGGTTTGATCTTCAATAATCTGTTCAGGAGGACTAGCCCTTTGTCCAGGTCCCCTTCCTCGGTACAGATATCCCCCAGGCCGGCCAGCGCCGAGACGTTGGCCGGCTGGGAGACCAGGACATGCTCGTAGGCCCGCCGGGATGCATCTACCTGCCCGGAGCCTCGGAGAGCCTCGGCGTAATGCTCCCATATCCGGGGAGTATTCGGCAGCTTGGCCACCGCGTCGCTCCAGAGGGTGAGGGAAGTGCGCCAGACGCCGACCCGCTGGTAGGAGGCAACGGTAAGAGCGGCAATCCAGACCGTGACAGACAGATAGAGGAGCGGTTTCCCCGCGGCGCCCAGCCGTGAGCGGAGGAAAACCGTGCCGGCTCCCGCCAGAGCGGCGCCTCCGATGATGGAGACATTGATATAGCGGTCGGTAATCAGCCAATAGATCGGGACTATCTGGGCAAAGGGAAGGAGCCCGATCCAGAAGAAGAGGAACCAGAAGCCGAGCCGCCGATCCCTCATGAACAGGCGAACCCCGCCCCAGGCAACGGCAGCCAGCACAAGGGCTGCCCCGATGACGACGCCGTCCGGCGAGGTGTGGACGGGGGGATCGTAAATGGCGCTCAGGCCCGCCGGCCACACCATCCGCCACAGATAGAGGCAGAAAACCGGCAGCATGGTATAGAAGGTGGCCAGGGGGCTGCCGCCGTGGTATGGCTCGCGGATCCCCCCCTGGAAATCGTGGGTCTGAACGTGCATGGATACCAGGGCAAAAACGAGGGCGGCAACGGCATAGGGGATCTTGTCCTTGAGCCGCAGACGCCTGCCGGCTTCGGGAAAACAGAGATCATACAGCACGAGGATCACCGGCAGCACCAGGGTGGTGGACTTTGCCATGAGCGACAAAAGGAAGGCCGCCAGCGAGGCGAGGTAGGAGAGTGCACCCCGGCCCGTTTCGGCCGTCCGGTAGCGCCGGTACGCCTCCCAGGAAAGGAGAAAAAAGAAGAGCGACAGCACGTTCTTGCGGCAGGAGATCCAGGCCACCGACTCCACCTGCAGCGGATGGGCCAGGAACAAGGCGCCCGCAACCAGGGCCAGGAGCCGCTCGCCATGGAGGCTGTACAGCAGCCGGTAAACCAGCACTCCGTTCAGGGCATGGAAAACGAAGTTGGTCAGGGCGAATGCCCCCGGCTCAAGCCCCCAGAGGCTGTAGTCGAGCATGTAGGAGAGCATCTGGAGCGGCGCGTAGTTGGCCTGGTAGATGGAGGAGAAGATGGTCTTCAGGTTCTGCAAGGAGAACCCCTGGATCGAATCGTTGTAGACGATGTACCAGTTGTCATCCCAGCTCATCTGGAACTCGTGCCCCAAGGTCCGGGCGTAGATTCCCACCGTCAGGAGGATCAGCAGCAGGTAGTCGATCTTCTGATTTCGTGCCATCGGCTGGTTCATCGCGGGAAAAGGGTCTGAACGCGGGTTTTCAGAATGAAGAGGATCATGGTGCAGCCAAGCCGCACCGCCTTGCTCAACGAGCCGGTAATCTTCGAGACCCCGGTGCGGGGGAGGTATTCCACCGGGATCTCGATGACCTTTTGGGAAACGCGGATGCACATGATCATGAACTGGGGCTGAAAATGGGAGCCGGTCACCGAAAGCCGGTCCACGAACGATTTCAGCACGTCCCTTTTGATCAGCTTCAAGGTACACCCCACATCGGTCAGACAGGGACCATTGAAGAGATACTCCAGGAGCTTCGCCACGGCCACGTTGCCGATCCTCAGGAGCCAGCTCATGTTGGCCCCGGACCAGATGGCCGCTTTCGACGTCCGGGTGCCGAAGACCACGTCGTAGTCGTCGGAGTAGATCAGTAGCTTGAGGAGGTCCTTTGCCGAGAAGGTGCCGTCGGGCTCACAGGTCACGATGATGTCGGCGGTTGCCGCCCTGAGCCCCCTGGTCAGAGCCGCGCCATAGCCGGGCTGCTCCTCGAAGAGATATGTCGCACTGGTCGCCAGGATCTCTTCCCGCGTCCCGTCGGTCGACTTGTTGTCGACCACGATCACCTCATCCACGAAGCCGGTGCCATAAAAGTCCGTGATGGCCCGGCGGATCCCCTCCTCCTCGTTGAAGGCCGGGAAGATGACCTGCACTGTCTGCTCGTTCCACATAGATCAATCCCTGACCGGCGAGAGGTTTTTGGTGATTTCCACACCCCCGAAGGTGCGGGCGAGCCGGGGACCGACGCCCTTCGCCCAGTGTGCCATCCTGCGGATCCCCTCCGCAAGGGGGAGCGGTTCGGGCACATCGAAGAAGCGCCGCAGCTTGTCATGACTGCTTACCGCGTGGAGCACCTCGTCCCGCTTTTCGAGGAAGGTTACGTCCGGATTCGCCCCCATCTCGCGGGCGATGACCTGCGCCAGCTCCAGGATGGTGAACGGCTGGTCGGCGCCGACATTGAAAACCTGGTTGTATGCCCGCCGATTGTCGATGGAGGCGGCCATGACCGGCGCCACGTCGGAAATGTGGCTGAACGCTCGTGTCTGGGTGCCGTCTCCGTAAATGGTCACGGGGCGTCCCTGCATGATCTGGTTCATGAAGATCCCCACCACGTTGCGGTGGGCGTCGCCGATATTCTGGCGCTCACCGTACACGTTATGGGGACGGAACACGATGGAATCGAGGCCGAACATCCTCTTGCTGGCGGCCAGCTCCAGCTCCACCGCATACTTGGAGATGCCGTAGGTATCCTCGGGCAGGGGCGTCATATCCTCGGCCAGGGGAAGCTGCCCGGCCCCGTACACCGCGATCGACGAGCTGAACACGAAGCACTTGACGCTGTAATTCACCGAGAGATTGATCAGGTTCACGGAGCCGATCAGGTTGGTGGTATGGACGAAGCGCTTGATGAAGTGACTCAGCCCTTCGGCGGCGTAGGCGGCCAGGTGGAACACGTACTCGAAACGGTGGGCCGCGAAGAGCCCTTCGAGCAGGGGAAGATCGAGGATCGAACCATGTACGAACGTCGACCCGCCATTTACGTTGTCAAGGCTGCCGCCGCTCAGGTCGTCGAGCACCACGACCGAATGCCTCCTCTTGAGCAGCTCGTCCACCACGTGGGAGCCGATGAACCCGGCGCCCCCCGTTACCAGAATTGTAGCCATCAAACCCTTTCCTTGGCTTCTGCCGTCGGTCAGGCGCGAGCCATCGCGCCCTTACTTTCCGAATGCACAGGTGCCGGCCTCGATGCAGCCGTCCCCCTGGCTGTCACCAACCTGAATGCAGCCCACCGTCCCCCAGGGCTTAATCCTGATCAGGCAGCCATAGCCATGATCCCGGCAGAACTGGCACCCCTCGAACCCCTTTGCCGCAGTGTACATGGCCGTTGAATCACTGTCCGCACAGGAAAACCAGTTCAGGTTCCTGTCGCTGACAATGAACATGTCGGAGCTGGGACAATAGTGGGGAATCTCATTATAGTTGAAAACCTGTCCTTCAACGGTGCCGGTCGGGGTACACACATCGGCCCACATGCCGTTATCCGTCCCCTCGGCACAGCAGCGTCCGTCCTCCTGCATCACAAAGCCCTGTTCGCAGACCATATCATCCACTTCGTTCTCAACGGCATCAATGGGTGGCTGGGGCTGCAGTGGTTTTACCAGGTTTACCACGCCCCGTTCGGCGGCAGAGGCATGCATCGGCAGCACCGAAATACTGACAGCAAACAGGCACAGAACTGCGAACGGAATCTTCATACACGACACCCCCCCTGGCGGTACCCGCTTGATTTATCGAGAACGTCTCTCCCCTGCGTGACAACAAAATCATGTCCGTAACCGACACTTTTGGTATGGTAAATGAACGTACCATTCAAGCGCGGTTGGCGGCAAGTGCCGTTCACCGGCGACACAATTTTCCGCTCACCACCTCTCTGCAAAAATCCATCCAAAGGTGACTGCCACACCATGGCCATGCCGGCACTACCGCGACGCGAATTCATCCTTCTGTCCCTGCAGCTCCTTGCCCTGACCCAGCTTCACGGGTGCCGTTCATCTGAGCTAGTCCTCGGCAGGGACCCGATCACGTCCCCCCTGATGGTCGAAGATCATTGCGAGGCCCTGGCCCATTGGGCGGAAAAGGGGATACGCGACGCCGTCCTGATCAACATCGACACCCACGACGACATGCGCTGGATGCGTGAGGAGAAAATCGAAGCCCTGCGCGGCATCCATCGGAACAGGGACTGGCGGCGCTTCAGGGGGGCTGCCGGCATGGGGGACAACGGCCTCTACCATATCGGCAACTGGATCTATGCCGGCGGACGCCTGGGGATGTTCCGGGAGGTTTACTGGGTCATACCGTTCGATGTTTTCTCGATGGCAGACCCTGACGCGAAAATGCGCCGGTTCCTGAAGGATTACGAATTCAACGAGCAGGAAATCCAGTCCTTTTCCCTGCACGACAGACAGTTCCGCGGCACCTTCCACGGCGTTCCCCTGACGGTCTGCGACATCAAATCGCTCCCCGACATCAGCTCCCCTCTTCTGCTGAGCATCGACACCGACTTCTTCCCCCCCTACTCCACCGTCCACGAGAAGAGTTACCTGCCGTCGCTCCACGAGTTGTTCACGGCCCTCTACGCCAGGAAGTACCGGATCATGGACGCCGTTGTCAGCTACTCCGTCAACGGCGACTTTCTGCCGCCGCACCTGCGCTGGGTGGGGGACACCATCGGAACGATCCTCGAAAAACCGGAAATGATCAATGCAGACCCCGCCGAGCGGCTCACCCTCCTTCAGCAGGTGGACAACGACTATCGCGGCACCGATGCCGCCGCGATACTGGCGCTGCTGGACAGTTGGGAACCTCGCTACCCGGAAGCATCGCTCGCGGCCTACCGGGCACTCGCCCACACCCTCAGGAACGACCCGGAGAGCGCCCTGCGGGCCGCCCAGGAGAGCTGCGCCCGGGACCGGCGCTACTGCACCCTCTTCCCCTACATCGGAACCTACCACTACAGCGGGGGAAACTACGCCGCTGCCGAAAAATTTTACCTGGCCGGGCTTGCCGCCAACCCCGCCATGGCCAACGGCCTGTTCCAGTACGGCCACTGCCTGCGGCGGATGGGACGGGTGCGGGAGGCCATAGCCTGGTATGAAAAGGACGAAGCCGCCAACGGCCCGTTCCCGACACGCTTTCTCATTACCGAGATGTATCTGCTTCTCGGCGACCGGAAGGCTGCGAGGGACTCACTGGCCAAAGCCGTTGCAGGTCTGCAGAGAAATCGCTATGCGGAGGTCGTCAACGAGGAGACGGCCCGCGCCATCTACACGGCCCTGGATTTCTGCGACCGGGAGGGGCTGGGGGAATTAGCGGCAACGCTGCGCAGGAATCCGACCGTGGCGGCAATGTTCGCGGCGTATCCGAAAAAAGCCTTGCGGTAACGGTCGGGCGCAATGAAGTGCGCTCCTATATCCCCTTTTCCAGCAACGCCGCGATCGCCGTAAATCCCCTGGCCCGCGCCACGTCCAGCGCCGTCTTTCCGTCAGTGGTCCGTGCAGAGGTATCCGCTTTCTTCTCCAGCAGCCTTCTGACAATCTCCTCGTTTCCCTCGGCAGCCGCGATTATCAGCGCGGTTACTCCGAACCGGTTCCGGATAGCGACGTCGGCACCGGCATCGATCAAGAACCGCGCAATGTCCGTATGGTTCCGGGCCACGGCAAACATCAGTGCGGTATCGCCATCCTTGTGAACCGCATTCATCTTCGCCTTCGCCCCGACCAGGAATCTCACCACATCGAGATGGCCGTTCATGGCCGCCGCCATCAGCGGCGTCACATCCTCATGGTTCGAGTTGTTGAGATAGGCGCCATGCTTCGCCAGAAACTTCACGGTATCCGTTTGTCCGCTGTTTGCCGCGATCCAGAGCGGACTCACCGCCAGGCTGTTCATGTAATTGACCCAGGCTCCGGCCTTGACGAGCATCCCCACCGACTCCCGGCTCTCCCGGGCCACCGCCGACATGAGGGGCGTCCATTGTTCGATGGTTCCCCCCTGACTGTTTTCGATGCTCTCCGAGTAGTTGACGTCGGCCTTCGCCTTGATCAGTTTTCCCACCCGGGCCGTATCCCCCTCCATGGCGGCGTCGAACAGTTCGCCGTTTTTCGAGCGCCGGGCCGTACTCTTCAGGACCTCATCCCCCTGCAGTTCGATCTCGAAAATCCCGTCCCGGATGGAGCCGTTCTGGTTGCAGTTCAGGTACTCCCCCCGGTAGCTGGTTTTCTCCTTCCCGCGGGCGATGGTGATCTTCCGGGTTCCGCCATGGCTGCAGCGCAACGTCTTGCCGCTGTTTTTGGCGACGGCGTCGTGCCCGCCGACATCGGCGATCAGCTGCATCATCAGCTTGTTGGTCCCTTCCTGGTCATAGTCGTAGGCAAGGGCAACGTGCGGCAACGTCAGCGAGGAGGCAACAGTGACCAGGAGCAAAAGCCTAATTAGCATGGATTCTCCTTTGGGACGACCATCAGTACAGAGGCAGCCCACTGGGTGGGGTCGCCCACCCCCAAACAACAAAGGTGGGACCTTGACGGCCCCACCTTTGTCCGGTTGTGTCGGATCAGGAATCAGCAGGGATGAACATTAGCCGAACCGACCACCCGCGGTTTGATATAGGTGCGCTTTTTCATGGGACCATCTCCTTTCCGCACGCTGTGGTGCTCTCTCCGTTAGTGTCTGCTCCTACCATGGCGACTTGCTGTTCCAGCGCTGCGTCGTGTAGTTGGTGAACGTGGCGCCGCCGGCTGTCGCACTCTGGTGGCATTGAGTATTGGACTCGGTCGCAATGACTTTGGTCTCGATTCCCTTGCCGAAGAACCACTTGCCGGCAGTACTGTCGGGTCGCGACCCGGTGCCGCCGCCACCCTGCGGGAAGCGGCCGACGCCGGCGCCGCTGGAGCCGCTGCTCTGGTTGTTGCCGGCCGCCGTTGTTCCGGCATTGACGGTGTCGCCATTCAACGCGACCCGTCCCCGGTGCTTGGCGTCCAGGCAGTTGGTCACCAGGAGCCGTGGCAGCCGTGCGTTGTGTGTCGTATGGCACTTGGAGCAGGTAAAGGCATGCACGGTATTGTTGGTGTTTCCGCCGCTGGCCGTGGCCCAGCCGCTGACCGTGTTGTGGACCCGCTTCATGGTCTTCCAGTTGCTGTTGGCAGCCGCCGCCGTATTGTTGAGGTTGGCCTTGGCGTGGCACCCGGTGCAGAGGCCGGCGAATTGCGCGTCGGTCTGCGGCTGCAGGGTTTTGGGAGTGCCGGGCCACGTCCAGTTCGCACGCGGTGCGCCGGATGCAACGCCCATGGTGTTCTGGTCGATCCGGTAACCCGGCGTGCTGCCGACGTTGATGCCACTTTTCCGGTTGCCGCCGCCACGGAGCTCGTTGGTGTTGGCCGGAGCCGCATCCTGCTTGTACGGCGAGGTGACCCAGGTCCCCTTGAGGAGCGGCACGCCATAGGCCCGGTCGCTCACGTAGGTCGTGTTCTTGCTGACCCCGTGGGGGTCGTGGCACGGGGTGCAGAGGCCGTTGATGGGTGAGGAAACGCCGGCCGAGTACGGATTGTCCTTGATGCCGTTGGCGAAGGTACGCTGGGTCACGGCGGTGGACAGGTCCGACGACGGGCCGAAGTGGCCACCCTTGTTATCGCCATTGTTGGCCTTGTACTGATAGGTGACCGTCGATGCAAAGGTGGAGTAATTGCCGAAGTACGGCTTGTCATGGTAGCCGTAGATGGGCGCGGTTGCCCCAAAGGTGTCGTTGTAGCCCCATGGCGCGGTTGCCGAAGATGTCTTGTTGTTGTGGCAGTCGAAGCAGAGGGACGCGCCCGCATTGTAGGCGTTCTTGTTGGGCGCGGTCGAATCGCCCCCCGCCGTCGGGATGTAGTCGGCGCTGTAGCCGCCGACGCCGTTGCCGGTTGACTTGAGGATGCCCCCCTTGTAACGGCCGGTGGCGCTGGAGTAGCTGCTCATGACGCCGCTGGCGTCGGTGCCGTGGGAGTTATGGCAGTCGAAGCAGAGGACATTGACGGCGCCATTGGCCGTATTGGCGTAGGTTTCGCCGTTGGTGCCGTTGCCGACGGTCCAGCCGCGCTGGTTGGCGGTGGCGCTGCCGTGGGCCGAGAAGGCCTTGTTGAGAGTCTTGGTGACCGTGTTGTTGCCGGTCACCTTGCCCCACGGCGTGGTGGCAATGGAGCTGTACCGGTTGAAGATGCTGGAGTCGTCCCACGCATAGGTTTTGGGCGTTCTGGTGTCGCCGGCGGTGCCGAAGGGCTGCGTGGCGTTGTTCTTGGTGCTGTGGCAGCCGATGCAGACGTTGTTGATCTTGGCGTATTCCGCCCGCTTGCGGGCCGGAGTGGTGCTGCCGGCGGCGGTGTACTTGGTGAAGACCGCGCCCCGCGCCCCGGCGCCCCAGATGACCAGGTCGACCGTCTTGCCGGGAGTTCTGTCGTGGTAGGTCGTATTGACGACGCCCGCGCTGTTGCTGGCCTCCATGTGGCACGGGTAGCAGTAGGCATTACTCATGGCCACGCCCTGGATATGGTGGGACTCGCCGGCGAACTGGGTCGCGACGGCGGCCCGGCCGCCGACATTGCCACTATGGCAGCCGATGCAGGTGGCCTGGTAGGCGCCGGTCTGGTACCTGCCGTCGGTGGAGCCCACTACCCAGGTCGGGCCGGTCGATGCGGTGGTGTCGTGGCAGAGGATGCTGAAGCACTTCTTCTGGGCGCTGTCATAGGTGGCAGCCGCGCCTACCACGGTCGAGTTGAAGATGATATCGACCTTCCCGTTGACATGGAGCGGATTGCCGGCTCCGGAACCGTTGTGGCAGATCGTGCACTCGATTGCATAGCCGCCGTTGACGGAGCTGGCGGCGTGCTTCTGGTGGAGGCCGGAGTATCTGCCGGCAGAGGTCTGGTTTCTGTGGCAGCTGTCGCAGGTCATGGGCGCGCCGCCCCATGTGGGGATCTTGAAGGTCTTGTCGGAGACGTCGCTGTGGCAGTAGACCTGGCAGGTGCCGTAGCTGGCACTGGGTGCCAGGTTGTTGACGGCGCCGCTGGCGGCGAAGGACGAGCCGCCGGCCGGCTTGTATCCGAAGGTGCCCGCGTAGCCGGCCGCCTGGGCGGCGTCGTTCATGCGCTTGGCGCTGGAGTAGAATTCCCACTCCACCTTGCCGTCCACGTGATAGTTGTTCTCCTTGAGGCCGTGGCAGTTGGCGCAGGCCAGCTTCGGCTCGCCCCACAGGGTCCCCACGTGGGCACCGTGGGACCCCCTGGTCCTGTAGGTTTCGCCGGTGACGCCGTGGCAGCTTCCGCATGTAGCCTGGGACGGTCCTCCCTCCCAGTTGGGCTTGGTGTTGCTGCCGCCGCCAAGGACCGCCAGGGTGTTGGTGCCGCCGCCGTGGCAGTAGATGTTCTCGCAGGTGTTGACCTTGGCGGTATCGGTGGTACGGCGCACCTTGGTGCTGGTCCAGGTGGAGAAGTAGACGATGGGCTGCGAGTACCCGGTGCTGGGGAGGGTCGTCATCCCCCAGAAAACACCCTTGGTGACCCTGTTGCCGTAGGCTCGGAAACCGATTTCAAGCCGGTAGCTCGGCATGGCGTAGGTGTAGTTGTAGTGGCAGGCGTTGCAGTCGTTGCCGATGGCCGGGTTGAGGCGGTGGGCCTGGTGGGCGCCGACCATCCCTTCGGAAAGGGCGCCGATGGCGGGCTTCGTCAGGGTGCCGTTATCGATGGGGGGCCGGCCGTGGCAGTTGTTGCAGCTGTCGATCTGGCCGTTCACATGTTTGGTCGGATCGCTGAAGCCGGTGGCATCGGCGTTCAGATGCCGGTGGCAGTTGGTGCACTTGGTGCGGGCGTAGGGCGCGCCCGTGTCGTCGTCGAAATGCTGGTAGCCCGATTCGGGGGCCGGCGGCGGCGTGGCGTGGCAGGTCTGGCACTTGTCGGGCGCGGTTGCCAGGTAGGGGGAGTTCCAGACGGCCGGAACCGGAGCTCCGAGGGTGCCGCCGTCAAGGCCCTGCGCCTCTGGGCCGATGGAGCCGTAGGGGCCGGTCCCCTCGTTGGAGTTCATGCCCGCGCCGTGGCACCAGACGTTGCTGCACTGCTTGGTGCCGTAGTTGTAGGACGGCTGATGGGCGGCGCTGGAGTAGCCGTTCTGTGTGCCGCTGGTGGCCAGGGTGCCGAAGTTGATCTCGGCCGGCAGGGCGTTGTCGATGTGGCCGGGGCTGTAGGGGCTGGTCGGCTTGAGATGGCACTGGGAGCAGTCGAGCTTGGCCGAAAGCTTGTACGGCATGGAGGTTATGTGCTGGAAGTGGGCCCCCACGTACGGATCGGTGTTGGCCTTGGTGCCGCTCGGCCCGGCGGTGCCGTAGAAGCCGGTGGGCGCCGGGTTGGTGGTGTGGCACTTGTCGCACAGGGGGGTGGCGGTGGACGGTCCCCAGGTGATGGTCCTGCGGCCGTGGCAGTCGCTGTTGTAACAGGTGCCGTACGGCGCCGAGCCCGGCGTCTTGGCGGAGCTGTAGGAGTAGTGGGTATTGTCCGCCAGGCCGCTGAACATGAAATTGATCTTGCCGTTGGCGTGGTTCAGGGGATTGGCGTCGCCACCGTTGCCGTGGCAGATGCGACAGTCGAAGCCCTCCACGTCGGGAGGCGCCGTGTGCTGGCTGTGGCCGCCGCTCACATGGCCGCCGGTGGCGGAGTGGGTGTGGCAGCTGCCGCAGGTGACCGTCCCTCCCCAGGTGGGGGTCCCGTAGGAGGTGGGGCCGGCGGTGCCGTTTGCCGACTGGACGTTGCTGTGGCAGTAGAGGGCGCTGCAGCTGCCGTAGCTAGCCGGGTCGGAGGGAGCCAGGGCGCCGGTGCTCCCCTTGTTGGCCCCCTTGTAGGTGGCGCTCGTCGTGATGGTGGAAAGGTCCCATTCCACATTGCCGTTGATGTGGACGGCGCTGGAGGAGTAGTTGCGGTAGCCGTGGCAGACCGTGCAGGAGATACCGTTGCCATACCCCTGGCGGGTGCCGGCGTGCTTGCTGTGGCTGCCGGTGGGGGGAGGTTGCGTGCCGCTGGCGCCATGGCAGGAGCCGCAGCCGGTCTGGGTGGTGCCGCTCCAGGCGGGTTCGGTGTTGTAGCCGCCGCTCGTGGTGTAGCTGCCGTTCCAGTAGCCGTGGCAGTAGACGCTGCAGGTCATGATCTTGTCATAGGCCGGAGCAATGGTTGTTCCGGGGGCCGCCTCATAGACAAAGTTGTTGGCCGGATCGACGGATTTCAGGGTGCCGCTGGCGATGCGGACGTTCGGGTTGAAGCCCGAGAAGTTGCTGCTCTGGATACCGAAGCCGATGTTCAGCTTCGTGTTCGGCTGGGCGCTCGTCATGTGGTTGGCGTTGCTGTGGCATGTCTGGCACTTGACGTTGCGGTCATTGTGCTTGGGATGGGCGCCGGCGTCGTCACCGCTCACGTAGGGATAGAGGACGTTGGTGGGCGGAATGACCAGCTGGTTCTTTGTGGCAGGCGGATAGCCATGGCAGTCCGTACAGGAGAGGCCGTCGGCCAGGGTCTTGAAGCCGATCCGGTGGTCATGGCAGCGCATGCAGTCTTCGCTGTTGTTGTGGGTGTTCCAGGCCACCTTGCTGGAGCTGTACTGGTGGAACCGGGCGTTGTGGTGGCAGACTTCGCAGACGTTGGTGCTGGTGGTGCCAAGGCGCTTGTCGTTCCCCATGACGCCGGAGGTGACGCTCTCGGCCGCCGAAATGGTGGTGAACACCACCGACCGGTTGCCGGTGGGGGTGGCTATTACATTACTGACCCTCTTGAGGTTGGTTGAGTTGGGGTTATGGCAGGTGGCGCAGGTGTAATCGAGCCCCCACTGGCCGTACTTGGTGGTGCCGAGCTGCATGCTGCTGTGCATCATGGTGCCATACTTGTTGACGACCACGTGCATCGGGTCTGGATACTGGACAGTGGCTGCGGAGGCCCCGGACTTGTCCACCTTGACGGAGAAATGGTCCATCGCCATCTGTGGCGCCCCGGCCTTGGCGGTTACCCGCAGCTTGAGGTACTTGGAACCCTTGTTGGTCGGCAGGACGAAGTCATTCTCCGTGAAGACCGGTGCGTCGAAATCGGCGGTATTGGGGGTGCCGACGGTGGAAAGATGGAAAGTGCTGGCGCTGCCGCAGACGCCGGTGTCGTTGTTGGTGACCGCCACGGTCATCTCCACCGTCTCCCCCGCCTTCACATAGGAGGCGCTTGGCTTGACTTCAATGGTTGGCGCCAGGTTGCACCGGTTGACGATGCCGGCGGTGGCGTGGGACGTGGAGCCGGTACTGATGTTGCCGACCGAGTCGGTGGCGCAGACGCGGTAGCTGTAGTTCTGCCCTTCCTCCAGGCCGGTTTCGTAGACTTCCGGGTTGGTGCCGGGATAGGCCCCCTTGTAGACCTGGAACACCTTGCCGGCCACCGGCGTGCAGTCCTTGGGCGCCGGGGCGTTGCCAAGCCCCCTGACGAGGGTGTAGGTGATGGCGCTGCCGCTGGCTTCGGTGGAGGGATCCCAGTTCAGGCTGATGTCGGTGCCCGCCGTGCCGGTGGTGGCGACGAAGTTGCCCGGATTGGTGGGGGGGGCGCCGTCAAGGGTGATGGAGGCGCTGGAGGTGTCTCCCCCCAGCACTAGCCTGTTGATGGTCCTGAGATGGGTCAGGGAAGTCACCTGGGCTTTCACCACATAGGTTTCGCCCAGGTTGGTCTTGGGGGTGACGCGGACGTAGCACTCGGTGGTGCCGACGGTGGCGTTAAGGTTGGCGGTGGCCACCTGCCATTGGTCGAGGTTCCGGTAGGTCGGCGCGGTCAGATAGCCGTAGACGACCGTATTGGCGCTGTTGACGATCTCCACCCTCGACACGAAGTCGGAGATGTATTCCCCGGCCGGCACTGACGAGGTGGTGCTCAGGGTAACGGTGACGGTGTTGATCTGGTCGTTGATCCCGCCGTTGGTCTTGATCCCGAAGGCGTCGATCTTTGTTGCCGCACTGCTGGCATTGATGATGGTGCTGGGTGGCTCGGCCGCGCCATTGGTCAGGGTGGTGGTGGGCTGGATCGTCAGGGTGGCTGAGGCGCTGTCGGTATTATTCCCCAGGATGCCGGTGGTGGCCACGGTGACGCCGCTGACCAGGGCCTTCACGATCACGTTGACGTTGGGGGTGTCGCCGATATCGACAACAACCAGGTAACGGGTGACCTTGGCGGTGATACTCTCGGAGAGCCCGGTAAAGCTGATGCTGTTGCCGCTGATGCTGGAACCGGGGACCGTGGCCACCAGAATATCGGTGCCGTCAACGGTCCCGATGGTGCCGGCAGTGCTGAGATCACGATAGAGCCGTACGTTCTTGATGTTGGTACTGGTGAACAGGGCATTGCCGGTCAGGGTGACGCCGGTGACCGTCTTGGCCTTGGCCGAGGTCAGGGTGAAGGCATCGAGCACCTTGCCGGTGTCGGAGGCATAGACATTGGCGTCGGGGATCGCCACGCCGTTCCCCACGTCCACGTTCTCGTTCTCGGCGGCTGTTTCCTGGACGGTCAGGTTGGCGCCGGCACTGCTGCCGGTCAGGCCGTTGGCGGAGCCGAGACAGATCCGCATGTTGGCCGTGACGCCGACCTGGATGCCGAGCCGCGCCCCCTGGGGAACATTGCTGAAATCCTGTCCGGCCAGGGAGGAGGTAATCACCTGACTGGAAGTTCTCGACGACGAGGGTATCGTGTATTTCGAGGTGATCGGCGCATTGACCCGAACCCCGCCGGAGGTCACATAGAAGAGCTGCAGGGTGACGGTGCCGCCGCTGCTCGGGGCGTAGACCCGATAGGTGAAGGAGGTACCCTTGATGGTCTTCATGGCCGAGGCATAACCGGTACCGCCGAAATAGAGCCGCATAAAATCGCTCTGGTCCGTGGTGGTGGAATACCCCTGGCCGGCGACGCTGGTGCAGGTGTGGGCCGGATAGTTGAGCAGGCCCACGAGGGGGAAGCCCGAGCCGGCGGTGTTCCTGACAATGCAGGCCGAGTCGGTGATCAGCGGTCCGCCCGATTCGGCAATCCCGGCCAGGGATGTGCCCGCATCCCAGTCGGCCTTGTAGACCTTCGAGACGGCAACGCCGCCGTACTGAATGGTGGGGGTGGACGAGGAGGTACTGGTGACGTTCTGCACGCCGCCAGCGGCGCCGGCGACCGTGAAAAAGCTGCCGTCGACGATGCGGGCCCCCACGGTGGTGGAGGGGGTTGCGGTGCGCAGGACAGTGTAGACGACGAAATAACGCTGCGGCGTCGACGTGATGGTCTGGGCCGTGGTCAGGGCGTAGGTCTGACCCGTCAGCTGGGTAAAGTTGTACGGACCGCCGACCAGGGTATCCGTTGCCTCGAACAGGCCGTCACCATCGGCATCCTTGTAGATGGAAAAGGAGACGTCGCCCGGCTCGTCCGCGTTGAGGTAAGTGGTGGCATTGGTGCCGATCCTGTCCAGCTTGCCGCCGGTCCAGGTGGCGCCGCCAGCAACGTTGGAGTAGAGATCGTACTGCAGCATGGGCACGTTTTTGTCGCCCTGGGTGACGGAGGTGAGCTGGCCGTTGTAGTAGTCTGCGAGGTTGGTGACCGTCACGGAATTGGCAACGTAGTTCGCCTCGGTCACCGTGAAGAAGGAGTAATTGGTGGAGCTGCCCCAGTAGAGGCGGGCCGACGAGGCGGTGTTAGACATCTGACACTTGATGACCACCTTCAAGCGGTGTCCGGTGTCGATATCCTTGGGCTGGGGGTTGGCGAAGGTCAGGTCCAGGGGGGTCTGGACCGACGGATGCGCCTCCACGGTGTTTGAGGTCCAGAGCAGCACGCCGTTGTTGGCGGTCCCGGCCGGGTTGTAGTCATAGACTTCGGCCCACCAGTTGATGGTGTTGGCGGTGCCGTTGCGGTCGCGGACCCCGATGGTGACCGCCGGCGCGGTCAGGGTCTGCTTGGAGGTGTAAGCCGGGCTGTAGGCCCTGAGCATGCTCTGGGCGGTGGTGTTGGAGGCGGCGGAAACGCTGCGCGAGGTGGCGTAGACTCCGGTCTTCAGGGAAATCTTGCCGTTCAGGGTGCTGGTGGTGTTGGTGTTGCCGTCGGCGCCCAGATTCACCGACGTAGTATCCGTCGTGAAGTAGTAGGTTTTGGTGGCCGAGTTCAGCAACTGCGGCTCGAACACTCCCTGGTACACGAGGAAGCCGGTGAGCAGCATGAAGACGATGCCGATCTTCGTCCACAAACTCATTCCCCTGATTTTCCTGGCAAGTGTCGTTCCCATATCGTTACCTCGTGCAGTAAGTGGAAAGAAATTCTATTGTAGGGGCGCACCGACGTGCGCCCTGTTATGCGCTGGATCAAGGGCGCACGTCGGTGCGCCCCTACAATGCAATTAACACACCCCTACAGCGACCCGTGGCAGCTGACGCACTCGACGGCGCCGTTGTTGTCGCTCCACTTCACGCTGTTCCCGTTGTGGCAGGCGATGTTGGAGCAGGTCTTGGTGGAGCCGTCCCACATGGTGGCGGTATTGAAGGGCGCCTTGGCCGAGTCGTTGGAGCCGGAGACCTTGTAGCCGACGTTGCGCTTCCAGACGCTGCTGTAGGCATGGGTCACGTAGTATTTCTGACGGACCTGGGCCTTGGAGATCATGTTGACCGGGTTGAAGGCCACGTCGACCGTCCCGTTGACATGCTTCGACCGGTCCGCGATGGCGGCCGGGTTTCCGGCCAGGGCGCCCACGGTGTTGCCGGTATAGTGGCAGGTCTTGCAGACCGGGTTTTCATCGTTTCTGGCCGTGGTGACCGTCAGGTAATGGCAGATGTTGCAGCTGATGGTGGTGGCGGTGGCCGCGTTGCCGTGGCTGCTCCGTCCGGTGGTACCTGCCTTGGCCAGCGCACTGGGGCTGCTGTAAATCCCCATGGCGTGGATGCCGATCTGGTGGCCGCCGGGGGTGCCCGTGTAGCCGAGGAAGCGGTTGTTGTAGTGGGACTTGGACCCGGCGATGGTGCTGTTAGGTGCGTTGCCGTGGCAGTTGGCGCAACGGTCGCCGGTGAAGCTGCCGCCGTACCAGTCCGGCGTGGTGGCGTAAATCAGGTTGGCGGCGTTGCCGTTGCTGTGGCAGTAGGCCATGGTACATCTGATGCTGGTCTTTGACGTGCCGATGATGCCGCTGTTGGCGACGTTGATGCCGACCGCCGTGGCGCTGTTCTTGGCGCGGAGGCTTCCCACCCCGGCCTCATCCTTCTTGAGGGTCACGTTGATGACCGTATTGAAGTGATTGGTTGCACTGACGGGATGGCAGGTGGAACAGCCGAAATTGTATTCAGCCGCTGTTGAGCGGTTGGCGGTGTAGTTGTACAGGGTCGGCGCGACGGTGGCGCTGATATGCTTGGCATGGGCGCCGCTGGCCAGCAGTATGGCAAGGGTATGGCAGCCGACACAGTTGATGGGTGTTGACGTTCCCCAGGTCGGTGTGGTGGTGCTGTAGTGGCAGGAGATATTGGAGCAGGTGCTGTAGCCGTTGCCCGGCCTCGGGTTGCCGTTGTAGACCGCCGAGGCACCGAAATTCGACGGGAATATGAGATCGATCTTGCCGTCGGTGTGCTTTGATGTTCCGGAGTGGCACGAATTGTTGCAGCTGCCGTCAAACGGCAGACCGCCGACGTTATGGCAGACAATGCAGGCCGTCGGGTCGGAATAGGGGGATTTGGCCAGGTGCTTTGTGTGGCTCCCCGTGGTGATCTCGGCCGCGAAGCTGTGGCTGGTGCCATGGCAGGTGCCGCAGGCGCCACTTCCCGCATTGCCCCACGTCGGCTGTTTGTAGGTTATGCCGACCCCGCCATCGTTCTGTGCGTTCGAATGGCAGTAGACATTGTTGCACTGCCCGTAGGCCGTGCCGGGATCCTTGGCGTAGGGGGTGGCCTGGCCTCCGTAGGTGCCGTTCGTTGCCGTCGTCAGGCTGTTGAACTTGATGTTGACTTTCTTGTTGACGTGGACGGAGGTGTCCGCAATGGCCATGGTGCTGTTGACCGTGGCGGCGTGGCACTTCTCGCAGCCGATGGTGTAAAACTTGGCCGCATTCACATGGCGGCTGTGGCTGCCTGAGGCCATGATGGTGCCGGAGGCGTTGTTGGACTTGTGGCACCCCGTGCAGTTGGCGGGCAAGGGAGTTCCCCAGGTGGGGGTGGTAACGGTGGAGAAGTTGCCCATGGCTTTAAGGCCGTTACTGTGGCAGTAGAGGTTGGTGCAGGTTCCGAACGCATTGGTCTGGCTCGGAAGGTAATCGTTGAGGGCGCCGGAATAGGCGCCGCTGCCGTTGTTGGGCGCGGCGGCGAAGCTGATGTTCAGATTGCGGTGCCCCGCGCTGGTGGCATGCTGGAAGGTTGCGTTGTTCGAGTGGCACTTCTGGCAGTTGGCGGCTCCGGCATAGTACTGGTCGTGCCTGGCATGGCTGCCGGCCGCGCCCGATGTTCCGCCGTTTGGCGGGGCGCCGTGACATTTATTGCAATCGGCCGGAGAGGTGAATGCCGGGGATCCCCATGAGGGAGTTGTCGCCTCGAAGTGGCAGTTGACATTGCTGCATGCGCCGGGAACCGGAATGGAGGTCTGGTTCCTGAAGGTGATTGCCGTTCCGGACACCTTGTACTGGCCGCCGCCGGGAGCCGGCGAGGTATTGATGTTCGACGACAGCTGGATCTTGCCGTCCCGGTGGCTGTTGAGATACCCGGAATTATTGTGGCACCTGGTACAGTCGCCGGCACCGGCGGGAGCGCCGACGTGGGTGCCGTGATTGCCGGCGAATCCGCCGGTGGAGATATTGCGGAAGGTTGCGTCCTCAGGCGGCATGCCGTGGCAGCCGGAGCAGCTGGTAATGGTTCCGGCGACAGCCGCGCCGGCGGGAATGAGGAGGAAGAGAGCCGTCAGTCCGGCAAGAGCGGACGTTGCGAACACCGTCAAAACGTTATTGCTTCGTTTTGTCTTATTCACCGCACACATAACTTCCCCCACATCTTTATCCTGTTCATGGTGAGCACACCGCATCCGCACATTCAAGGGAAAGGCAAATTTTCGGCATCAACCCGTCAAATAACCGTAATCCAGTGTCAATATATCGCACACCGTTTACGGCGACTCATTTCATTGCAGGCTCAACCCGTTTGAATCACTCGCATGATTCCCTGAAGCGCACCTCGCTCCATGCTACGCTTTTTTACGCCTAGCTCTTCTAATGAAATTAATGGCAAGAGCGGTGCCAAGAAACGGAGGAACACCGCCCGAAAGGAAAAAATTCAAAGAAATTAATATGATACAATTTTAATGTATGATTATTTGGCGGGCATGAGGGGGGCGTACGGCCTTGGGGGGCACTTCTTTATCTTGCTCTTAACCGCGAGTCTGCAGCCAGATCAACAGCTCGCGCCCAATGCGTGCCGTTGATTCAAATGGCATCCAGGGGTGCTCAATGGTTCAGGATGATACGCTTTCGGCCTTCTCCACGGGCGAAATCAATGAATTTCTGTACAAGCGGCGAAGGGTCCCCCACGGTGAGTATCGTATCGGACTGGAGAATTTCAGGGGTTTCAAGCTTCTTGACCGACTGGTCCGCCAGCGTTGCGGGAAGGATGGTGATGGCGTCGGCTGCATCGCCGACCGCTTTGCGGGCGTCTTCCCAACTGCGTGATCTGGTCATTGTGGAGGCGTACTGCTCTGCATCCATGACCTGGTGGCGAAAGGCGCTCATGATCGGATACCCCCAGGGGCGGATGATGCGAATCGGTTTATCCTCCCCTCCGAGTTCCTTCCAGTTTCGGATTGTGCCGGCAAAGACTCCCTTCAACTGATCGCGGGAAAGTTTGGACACAGGGTTATCCCTTCCCACCACAACGGATACCGGAGTCTGGGCAATCACGGTCGTCCGTAGCGAATCTTTCCCGAGCTTCACGATTGCTTTCGCTCCCCCCAGGAATTCTTCCGACGGCAGGCTGGTCGCGACCGCATCCGCGGACTTGTTCATCAATTTCTGGAGCAGAGCCTCCGCGCTCTTCTCACTGATGACCACGAGCGTGGTCCCTGTCGCCTGTTTGAACGGCTCCGCAAGGGGTTTCAGGATGTCGTTAACGGGGACGCCTCCCCCGGCGATTCTGACCTCCTGCGACCGGGCAGTCGGCACGGCCACGACCAGCGCGATCACCACAACCATGCACGCGATCAATCCCCTGTGTATCCGTCCAAACATAGCCATCACCTCCTGAATCTCATGCTGTGCCGCTACTACAAAAGAGGATACCCCATGACAGCCGAGGCAACCATCAACAAAAAAAGCGAGGCGGGACTACTTCTGGTCCCACCTCGCCCTACACATCGGTTTTCAGCAGGGATGAACATTAGCTGAACCGACCACCCGTGGTTTCACGTAGGTGCGCTTTTTCATCTCCCCTTCTCCTTTCTCCGCACGTCGCCGGCGGCACATGTATCAGGCATATTTCCCACGAAAATCATCAAGGCCTTCGTTTCCTCCTGCTACCACGGCGTCTTGGTGTTCCAGAGCTGGAACGAATCGGTGGTGCCTGCTCCCCCTGCCGTGGAGACGTTGTGACAAGTCCGGATATTGGAGGTCTGGTTCTGGGCAGGCGGACTGTTCTTGCTGAAGAACCAGGGACCCTGAGTGGAGGCTTGCGGATCATTCCCGTCTCCACCACCTCCCATGGGACCACGGCCGCCGCCGCTCCCTCTGGAACCGCTGTCGGACCACGCACCAAAGGTGGCGCCGGAGGCAACCTGCCCCCGGTGTTTAAAGTCAAGGCAGTTGGTCACCAGCAGCCGGGGGAGACGGGTGTTGTGGGGCGCATGGCACTTGGAGCAGGTGTAGGCGTGGGCCTGGTTGGTGTTGTTCCCGCCGATGGAGCCCCATCCCTGGACCGTATTGTGGACCCGATCCATGGTTTTCCAGGTGGCGCTGGTATTGGCGCTGGTGCCGGGGCCGATGTCGGCCTTGGGATGGCACTGGATACAGAGACCGGCAAACTGGGTGTCGGCAAGGGTCTGCAGTCCGCTTGCGGCACTGAAGGCCCAGTAGGTGCTCCCCGGCTGGAAGGTGTTCTGGTCGAGGTTGTAGCCCGGCGTGCTGGCCGCGCTGTAGGCAGGGCTCGACGGGCTGTGACTCCTGGAGCCGCCCCTCTGCTCGTTTACGGCCAAGGGAGCGGTATCCTCCCGGTAGGGAGAGGTGACCCACGTCCCCTTCAGAAGCGGCACCGCATAGGTCTGGTTGGCAATGGTGGGGCTGACCCCGTGGGGATCGTGGCACGGCGTGCAGAGGCCGTTGATCTGACCCATGGGGGTCGTATTCATGGGGGATGATTTACCGAAGTGTCCCCCCTTGTTGGAGCCGTTGCCTCCCTTGTAGGAATACCTGACCGTGGCGGGGAAGGTGCCGCTGTCGAAATAGGGGGTATCCCAGTATCCCGCGATCGCCTTGGTCGAACCATAGGTGCCGCTGTACCCCCATGGAGCGCTGTAGCCGGCGGACCTGCTGAGGGCAGTCCCGGCAGCGGCGCTGTTGTGGCAATCGAAGCAGAGGGTAGCCCCCGGCTCATAGGCGAGGTTGGTGCCGGTGCCGCCAATCGGCTTGTAGCTGACGGTGTACCCCCCCTTGCCAGCAATGGTCTCCTTCAGGAGCGCCCCCTTGTATCTGCCGGTGGCGCTGGAATAGTTGCTCGTCCTGACGTTGGCTGCCCTCCCGGCGCTGGAGCCATGGGAGTTGTGGCAATCATAGCAGGCCACACTCACGTCGCCGCTGTTGTTTCCCCAGTCTTCCGTGGTTGCCCCGGCAACGTCATGGCCGAAGCCGCGGGAGTTCTTGTCTGCCTTGCCGTGGGCCGAGAAGGCCTTGGTGACCGTATCCTTCGGGGTAACATTGTTCGAGCTGCTGGCAAATTTGCCCCATGCGGTTTTGCCGGCCTGGGAATAGCGGGCATTGACGCTGGTGCCGTCCCAGGCGTACTGCTTGGGGGTATTGCCGTCGCCAAAGGGTTGCAGGGCATTGCCGCTGTCGCTGTGGCAGCCGAGGCAGTGGTTATTGATGGAGCCAATCTGGGTCCTGGTTCCGTTGGCAGTGTATTGGACGGCCGATGACAGGTTTTTGAATACCGTGGGGCGCGAGCCCTTCGTGATGACCAGGTCCACCGGATAGGCGGTATTTTTCGAGCCGCCATGATAGGTGAGGTTGACGGTACCGTCGCTGTTCGCCTCCCAGTGGCACTGATAGCAGAGGGTGTCCGTGACGGTAACACCCTGTATATGGTGGGAATTGCCGGCGGTGAACTGCCCGAACACCGCCACCCTGTTGCGTTGCGGGTAGGCATGGCACTTAGTGCAGCCGCCTATGGGCTTGAAGCCCTTCTTGTGGCTGTGGCAGACGGAGCAGTCACGGGCCTGGGCCTCATTTTCGTGGCTGACGATACTCGCCAGGGTCCCCCGGTGATACGTGGTGGCAGTGTGGCAGGTCTCGCAGATCCGCTGAGAGGAGGACGTGGCCGCGGAGTAAGTGGCGAAGCTGTTGGTGCTGTTTTTGGATTGGAAGACCACCGCGCCGCCCGGCGCTGCAACCGTTGTTTTTACCCGGGCGATGTTGGTGCTCTTCGGCACATGGCAGGTGGTGCAATCGAACGCGCCGTACTGCCCGCCGGTGATCCCCCAGGATCCAGACCACTTGGCGGAGCCGGTGGTGATGCTGTTGTGCATCATCGGATCGTTGACATAGGTTTTCACCACTGCTGATCCGGGCTGGGCGGCATGATTGGCGGCGTCAGTCACGTTGATGGTCGAGGTGATGTTGTCCGGGATCACGCCGGTCGATTTGGCGGACACCGTGAAGGTGGTGCTGTAGGAAGTGCCCCATGACAGCGGGCCGGTTGAGGTGACGCCGAGGATTGATGGCAGGTTGAAGCTGCCGGTAGTACCGGTTTCGGAACCGATCCCCAGGGTGAAGGTGGAATCGGAACAGAAAAGGTTGTCCTTGTTGGACACGGTGAGAGTATACACCTTGGAGGCCCCTTCCCGGGTGTAGCCGTAGGTCAGTGCCGACCCGGTGTCCACCGTGACGCTCGGCGCGCTCCTTGTGCAGATGCCGGCGGTTACGGTGAGGGTGGCAGACCCGGCATCGCTATACGTGGGGGTGCCGAGGCCGACTCCCGTCACAGCGGTGACACGGGAGCTGAGGGTGTTGCCGATGGTGGCTCCGTTGGCGATGTCGTAGACGATCAGATAGTTCTTCGCGACGGAGGTGATCGTCTCGGGGGTTTCGAACTCGATGGTGGCGGCGGTTGCCGAGGTGATCGTGTACGTGCTCGGGACGACCGTATCCGACCCGTCAAGGGTTCCCACCGTCCCGCCATCACTGTATATCGTGATGTTCGATACATTTGTGGCGGCGGAGTTCGTATTGGTCAGGGTGAGGGTCGAAACTTTCCCCGACGCTCCCACGGACATGGCCAGCGAGAAGCCGTCAATCGCCTTGTTTGTGGAGCCTTGGGGGACGTTGGCATTGGCCGGATTTGTTCCGTTACCGACCGTCAGGGTTCCCTGGGCGATGGTGAGGGTGGCGGAACCGGTATCGCTATAGGTCGGTACGCCGACGTAACCATCGGCCCCGGTGACCCGGGCGGTCATTGTGTTGCCGACCGTCGCTCCATCCGCGATCTTGTAGACGATGAGGTATGTCTTGGCCGAGGCGGAAAGGACCGGTTCCGGCGTGGCAAAGGTAATGGTCGCAGTCGTGGCGGTCCGGCCCGAAACCAACGACGGGATCAGGGTGTCGGAACCATCGAGCGTGCCGATGGTCCCGGCATCGGAATAGACATAAATCGCCGCAACGTTGGTCATTGCCGAGTTGGTTGTTGTGAGTGTCAGCGTGGTAGCCGTGCTGTTTGCCGCTGACATCTGCAGGGTGAAGGCGTCAATGGCATAGGTAAAGCCGCGGTAGGCGCTGGCACTGGAGGGGTTGGTGCCGTTGCCGACGGTCAGGTTGTTCTGGGCAACTGTCAGAGTTGCGGAGCTGCTGTCATTGTAGGTTTTGGTCCCGAGGCCGGTGCCGGTCGCCGCGGTGACGCGGGAAGTGAGGGTGGTGCCGACGGTGGCTGAATTGCCGATCTCGTAGACGATGAGGTAGTCTGTCGGAGTGGTCGTCACCGTCTCCGGGTTCGTAAGCGTCAGAGTAGCCGCTGTTGAGGTTCTGCCGGAAGCCGTAGACGGAACCAGCGTATCGATGCCCGGTTCGAAGGTGCCGATCACGCCGTTGTCCCGGTAGACGTAGATATTGGAGACGTTGGTGGTGGACGAGTTGGTACTGGTAAGGGTCAGGGTGCTTATTTGACCGACGCCGGCCGAGACGGAAAGGGTGAATCCGTCAACGCCGTAGGGGTTCCCGCGGTAGGAACTGGCATTGTTGGCCGGGTTGGTGCCGGCCCCGATGGTCAGGTTGCCGGTGGCGACGGTGAGGGTGGCGGAACCGCTGTCGCTGTAGCTTATGGTGCCGAGACCGGTTCCGGCAGCAGCCGTTACCCGGGCGGTCATGGTGTTGCCAACCGTGGCTCCCCCGGCAATGTCATAGGTTATGAGATAGTTCTGGGTCGAGGTGGTTACGCTTTCCGGAGTGGTGAAGGTGATGGTGGCGCCGGCTGACAACTGGCCGGAGATGGTGGTCGGCACGAGGGTATCGGTTCCGTCCTCATAGGTACCGATGGTGCCGGCATCGCGGTAGACCCTGATGGCCGATACGTTGGTGGTTGCCGAGTTGGTGCTGGTGAGGGTCAGGGTGCTGACCTTGCCGGTACCGACGGAGACTGAAAGGGCAAAGGCGTCGATGGCATTGTTGGTGCTGTTCAGGTAAGCGTTAGCGCTGGCGGGGTTGGTGCCGTTGCCCACCGTCAGGTTGCCGGTGGCCACCGTCAGGGTGGCGGAGCCGCTGTCGCTGTAAGTCGGGGTTCCCACGCTCCCCGTTGCGGCGGTCACCCGCGCGGTCATGGTGTTCCCCACCGTGGCTCCGCCTGCCATGTCGTAGGTTATGAGATAGTTCTGGGCCGAGGTGGTGACATCCTCCGGCGTGGTAAAGGTGAGGGTGGCGGCAGTTGCGCTCTGGCCCGACAGCGTGGTGGGGATGAGGGTATCGGTCCCCTCCTCGTAGGTGCCGATGGTGCCGGCGTCACGGTAGATCTTGATATTCGATACGTTGGTGCTGGCCGAGTTGGTGCTGGTGAGGGTCAGGGCCGAAACCTGGGATGTCTCCGTGGACATGGCCATGGTGAAGCTGTTGATGGCGTTGTCGATGCTGTTCTGGTAGGCGCTGGCGTTACCGGGGTTCGTGCCGTTGCCAATGGTCAAATCGTTGGCGATCCGCAATTCCACCCCGATGCCTGCCCAGTTATGGGCGGCGGCAGTGGAGGCACTGGGCGTCGTGTCATTCGCGGCCTTGAACTCGCTCCTCAGGAAGGTGTTAGTGGAGGAGGCCGACCAGCCTGTGTAGCCCGCCTCGACCGTCGGGACGGGAGTGGCGGTGACCATGAAACCGGCTGCTGTTGCGTTGAGGCTTGAATCAAACCCCACCAGAGTGGTGGTCAGGGAGGTGGTACTGGTCGCCGAATTGATGGCGTTCTGCACAACCGCGCCGCTGCCGTTGGTGCCGGAGGTATCGACCCCGCTGAACTGGATGATGCTCCAGCTCACGTTGGTCTGGCTCGTGGCACCGAAGCTGATGGTTGCCGAGCCGGTGGTGGGGGAGGCGCCCATGGCCCGGAAGAGGGTCAGGCGATGGGTCGTGGCGCCGTTGACGTTCAGGGTGGCCACTTGGGTCCAGGCGAGCCCGTTGCCGCTCATGGTGGGGGTGCTGGCCGACCCGAATGAACGGTAGTTGGCGACCCAGGCCAGCACCAGGTTGTTGCCGGTGGGGCTGATGGATGCCGTGGTGTAGGAGGTGGCCCCGGTGTTACTGCTGGCGCTTGTCAGTTGCGTGGCAGCAATCGCCGCATCGGCAGTGGCGGGAGCGATCCATTCCTGGCCGATGCACATGCAGAGAAGCATTGTTATGGCAACAACAAGGCTTGTCCCGGACCAGATTGTTCGCCCGCCGCTTTTTGTAGATATACCCTTTCCCATAACGACCTCACTCTATGCAAGAAAGCTGTGCTGGATGCAATGACAGTGCTGCCGGCCTGTCCGCAACAGACAGACCGGCTCCCAACCTACATACCGTCGTGGCAGATGCGGCACTTGTACGCCGTGCCGGTATTGGTCCACGAAATCGGCTTGTTGAAGTGACACGACACGTTGGAGCAGGTTTTAGTCGCACCGTTCCACATGGTCGCCGTATCAAGGGGCGTCTTCGCGATGTCGTAGGCGCCCGATGTCTTGTAGCCCCCCACCCTGGTGAAGGCCGTGGTGTAGTTCATCTGCACCTTCATCTGGGCCTTGGAGCGGACCTGGATGGCGTCAAACTGGATTGTCGGCGTGCCGTCGACGTGGGTTGCATGGTTGGCGATGGTTGCGTCACCCCTCAGATTGGCGCCGTTGTGACAGGCCACGCAGACCACGTTTTTGTCATTGCTGCGCGCTTCAACCGTTGCAAAGTGACACGTATCGCAGTTGAAGCTGGTGGAGGTCACCGGGTTGCCGTGGCTGCTGGTGCCAAGGGCCCCCGGAGTGGCCTGGCCGACGGTGCCGGTAAAGATGTTGTCGTAATGGATGCCGACCACATGGCCCCCCGCATTGCCGGGACCGGCAAAGTCGGCGTTGTAGTGGGCGGGGGAGCCGGCGATGGTGCTATTCGGCGAGTTGCCGTGGCATGAGGCGCACTTGTCGCCGGCGAAGGTGCCGCCATACCAGTTGGGGGTGGTGGCGTAGACCGGGTTAGAGGCGTAGCCGTTGCTGTGGCAGTAGATATTGAGGCATTTCACGACACTGCCGGATACCGAGTCGGCGGTGGTGCCGCCGTTGGCAGTCCCTGCCGGGCCTGACGCAGTGATGGTATTTCTGTTCTTGGCCCGTAGCGTGCCGACATTGGCAATGCCCGGCCGCAGATCGAGCACGATTGTTCCGCCCATGACGTGGCTGGAGTTCACAAGGGGATGACAGGTGGAGCAGCCGAAGTTGTAGCCGTCGGCCGTGGATCTGTTGGCAGTGTACGTGTAGAACATCACCACCTGTGTCAAATCGACATGCTTGGCATGGGCTCCCCCAAGGGATGCAAGCGGATGGCAGTAGCCGCAGTCGTCAGCCTCGCCCCATGTGGCCACCTGATAGGTTCCTCTGCCGTTGCTGTGGCACCCCACCGAGCTGCAGCTTTTCTGGCCGGCGTCGTAGGAGCCGAGCTTGGACAGGTTGCTGCTCAGGTTGAAAAAGACTTCACGCGAGGTATTGACGTGGATGCTCGGAGAGTTCGTCCTGATCGTGGTGCCGTTTTTCGTCGTTCTGCTGTGACATTCGCCGCAGGAGATGCTGTAGTCCGTCACATGCTTGGGATGGGTGTTGGCAGTGGTCCCAACACCGCCATTGGTGTAGTCGGGCATGCCGCTGGCGGTTGAACGTCCGTGGCAGCCGTTGCAGGAAAGCGTACCGGACCACGTCTGACGTGTATAGATTTTCCCGCCGTAAACCCCGGGAAGGGCTCCCGCGGTAACATTCGTGTTGCCGACACTGTGGCAGTAAACGTTGCGGCAGCTCTGGGTGACGGACGTGTAAGTGCCGAAGGGGCTCGTGGCGTCGAACTTGACGTCGCGCATTTTGTTGACATGGGTGGTGAGGTTGGTGAAGGCCGGGGCAACGGTTGAGTTGGCCGTGACCTGCACCTTGCCGCTGTGGCAGAGGGCGCACTTGTAAAGATAGACGCTTGCCGATCCGACGTGCTTCACGTGGGGCGTGGAGGCCGGAGGAGCGGCTGCCGTCACCCCGTGGCAGGTGCCGCAGGAGCCGCTGGCGGCGTTCCCCCAGGTAGGAGTGGCGTAGGCAGTGGGGGTCGCCTTGCCGTCGGAGTGGCAGTAGACGTTGGAACAGGAACTGTAGCCGGCGCCGGGGGTGAGGTTTGCGGTGTTGTAGGTGGCCGTGGCCCCGTAAAAGTCGGGGATCCCCACATTGATTTCATAGTTGGCATGCTTTTGGACCATGCCGGTGTGGCAGGACGCGGAACTGCACGCGTTGGGTGAATAGCCGGTAAGCGTGTAGGAATGGCATGCGGCGCACTTGCGCTCAGCACTGACGTTGCCGGTCCCCAGTTGGAAGACGAGGTGCCTCGTGTGGCTGCCGGTGGTCATGGGGGTCGGCGTTCCGTAGCCAAAGCCCGTTGCGTCGTGTTTTGTCTGGATGCCGTGGCAGGTGCCGCACTGGCCGGTGCTGGCGGTTCCCCAGGTGGGGGTCTGGTAGGTGGGTGGCCAGGTGCCGCCATCCCCCTGGCCGCTTGAATGGCAGTAGACCGTGGTGCATTGGCCGGTCGCCGAGCCGGGAACCTTGGTGGACGGGGTGGCCGGTTTGGCAAGCTGGCCGTTATAGGAGCCGTTGGCGGCAGAAGAGGTGTTGTTGAAGGCGACCGTCACCTGCTTGTCCACGTGATTGGCGGTATTGACGATCGTCATGCTGGAGTTGACCGTGGCCCCATGGCATTTCACGCACTTGATCTGGGTGTAGCCGATGCCCATGCCGTTTACGTGACTCTGGTGGCTGCCGCTCGTTATGACGCTCCCCGAGGCGATATCCGCCTTGTGGCACCCCTTGCAGGTGAGGCTTCCCCCCCAGGTGGCGGTGGTGTTGGGAAGGTCAACGTTGCTCGCCTTGTTCCCCGGGCTGTGGCAGTAGAGGTTCTTGCAGGTGCCGTTGCGGGGCGGACTCTGGCTCGGAAGGTAATTGGGGTAGTTTGTATTGCCGGTGTAGCGACCAAAGCCGCTGTTGGGCGCGGTGATGAAGGCGACGACAAGGGCGCGGTTGCCGGCGCTCGTGGCATGGGCGAAGGGTTTCGCCTCGGCGGTGTGGTCGGGATGGCACTTTGCGCAGGAGCTGGTGGTGAGGCCGTAGTAGTCGCCATGTTTCTTGCCGCTTCCCGATGTGGCGGGATGGCTCCCGTCGGCCGGCGCCGCGCCGTGGCAGGTGCTGCACGTGGTCAGGGCGGGGTCAGCTCCCCAGGTGGGGGTAGCGGCCTCAAAATGGCAGTTGACGGTGGCGCAGGTGCCAAGGGTGGGATTCGTGCTCTGGGCGAAGGAGGTGCCGCGGCTGTAGGTGCCGGTGGCGGGAGAATTATTAATGTTTGCGGCGATGGAGACCTGGCCGTTGCGGTGACTGTTCAGGTAGGATGTTACCCCACCGCCATGGCAGAGGGCACAGTTGGCGGAAGAGGCTCCGGTTCCCATGTGGGTCTGGTGGTTCCCCCGGAAGCCGCCGGTAGAGATATTGCGGTAGGCGGCGTCGACGGGACGGTAATCCCCGATTGAGCTTGTCCCGTGGCAGTCATAGCACTGCATGGAGGCACCGGCGATGGTTACCGTCAGAAGCGTCGCGGAAATCATGGCGGCCAGTGCCGCTATTATTGGCTTCATATCATGCCTCCAGCATTACCCGCTAATTTGCCTGCTTTCGGCCTCCCTGCCTCTAAACGTCACCACGGCATGCACTAGGTACACGGTAGTTTCTTGCAAATTTTAAATTAGCAAGTTCTATTCCACATATCCAAAACATGCAGCAATCATTCTCCGTCCCGCAAGGAACCGACTAGCGTGTCGTCCTGCCAAGACAATAAATTGAGTTGTGGTGTCAAAAAAAGGGAAGACGTGCGACGGCTGTCGCCTTTTGACGGGATTCCAACGTCCGCTCAGATACTCCGTGTGCGGAACAGGAGGGATGTGGCAAGGATGGAGGCAAACCCCGCGAGGATCGCCACCTTCCCCGCCAGGGAGACACCGGCCGCCGTGGCGGCGATGCCCCACGACTGCACCAGGGCGCCGCCGATGAACATCCCCACCACCACGAGACCGGCATCGGCGTCCCCCTCGCCGGCCTTGATGAGCTGGCGGAACGGGCAGCCGCCGATGAGGACCGAGATCCACCCCACGAGACCCATGCCGAGAAAGCTCCAGAGGTGTTCCAGGTGGGCGCCGGGCTGGCCAAGGAGGCCGGGGTTGTACCTCCCGGTGGCAATGTTGGCGGCGACCGCTGCGGCGAGGAACGCGAGCACCCCCCAGAGGGCGGGGGTCCGTTTCCCCATGAGGAAGACGTCCCGGATGCTCCCGGTGATGCAGAAGCGGCTCCGCTGGGCCAAAGCACCGAGCACGACGCCGGCCCCCAGGGCAATGGGGACGGGGGCATGCTGGGCGGCGCTCCCCTGGGTGGAGAAGAGGATGAAGCCGGGACGAACGAAGAGGAAAAAGAGGAGAAGGATGAAAAAGACCGGTATCAGCGGGCCGCCATGCCCCTGGCCCCGGCTCGGCTGACCAAGCTCAACCCCGTTGGCAAGCCCCCGGAGCCCTGCCCAGACCCCGGCCACGAGCCCCGCGACCCCGGCGACGGCAGTGAGATCCCCAGCAGTCAGCCGGAGGAAGAGTTTGATGGGGCAGCCGATAAAGACGCCGCACCCCACCATGAGGAAAATGCCCGCGAAGAGCCGCGGCAACGGAGCGCTCCCGCCGCGGGAACGGAACTCGCGAAAGAGGAGGGCGCTGGCCATGGCGCCGAGGACAAAGCCGATCAGTTCGGGGCGCAGGTACTGCATGCGGGAATTGTCGTGCATACCAAGGGCTCCGGCGCTGTTCTCGATGAAGCAGGAGACACAGATCCCCGAGTTTTCCGGGTTCCCCCAGACCGCCAGGAGCGCCCCGAGCCCCCCCAGGAGAAGCCCGGCAACCACCACCATCCAGAAATGCCGGTCGCGCAACATCACTCGCACCCCCCGGCCAGCCGGCTCTTGAGGTAATTGACCCTGCGCAGCGACGCCGCCAGACTCCGGTTGCCGGGATTTGCTGCGGCCCGTCCGCCGACACTCTTGAGGCCCTCGTCCACGAGCCCCTGGATCGTGCCGCGCCGAGACAGGGGGCTCTTCGCGTCCACGTAGTCGCCGTTGAGCTTCACCCCTGCCTCGAAGGATGCCACCGCCTCGTCCAGTGCCCCCATCTCCCGGAGGATCTCCCCCTGGAGGATATGGCCGTGGGCCTCCCCGGGGTATTTCCGGATCAGCTCGTCCAGTTTCAGGAGTGCCTCCTGGTTTTTCCCCGCCTTGCGCAACTCCTCCACCGGGCCGTAGAGCTTGCCGATCAGCTCGATGCGGGCGCGGTAGGCCATCTCCCGCTCCACCGCCTTGCCGAGACCCGCGGCCTTGCCGTCCCCCGCGCCGTGGTTCATGGCCAGAAGGGCTGCCAGAGCCGCGATGACGACGGCCAGGAGCAGCCAGGTTATTTTGTCGAAGGTGTCGTTGAGCATGGTGTTTCTGCTAAACCTGTTCACCCCCCTGCTCGCTTTGCTCGCTTCCCCCCTACAGAGTAGGGGGGACTGAGGGGGGTCCCTTTGTCTGACTTACTTGCTGATAAAACGCCGGCACGCAGGAGCCTGGCGTTAATATTTCTGATACGGCGGCATGTTGACCCGCTTCGCCATTTCGCGGATCGGGTCGTAGTCGCTGTCGAGGAGTTCTTCATAGCCGTCGATCCAGGCCTCCTTCAGCACCTTGAGCCGCTCGCCGTCCACCTCGGCGGTGTCGTCGGGTTTCAGGGCCAGAAGCGCTTCCTTCACCTTCTTGACCAGGGCCGGATCAGTCCCCTTGGCCACGCCGAAGGTGCAGTAGGGGATCGGCTTGCTCTGGGCGAGGATGACGAAATCGTCGGCAGCGATCTTCCCCTCCCGGGTCATGGTTTCCAGGTCGAGGACCGGCGCGGCTGCCACGTCGTACTTGCCGTAGAGGACGCCATAGATGAGCTTTTCATGCTTGTAGGAACCGGGGGGGATGGAATAGGTCCCCAGGTCGTGCTCCGGGTTGATGCCGGCGGAGAGCATCAGGTCGTACTCGGCCAGATATCCGGTGGGTGCCAGCATGGGACCGAAGGCGAGGCGTTTCCCCCGGATGTCGGCGAGCTTTTCGATGCCGCTCCCCTTGCGGGCGATGAGGGCCCCGGCGGAGCGGGAGCCGAATTTGCCCCGCTTCTCCGAAGCCAGCAATTCAACCCCCTCGTTCTCGTGGAGGATGACATAGATGAGGGAGTTGGAGTGGGTAAAGGTGAATTCACCGGCCTTGAACCGTTTCTCGAAGTCGTGGGTATCCACCGGCACCACCACGAAGTCGACGCCGCATTTATCGGACAGGTAACGGGTCAGGGGAACGAAGCGGGCCATGGTCTCTGCCTCGTTGTTGCAGATCATGTAGCCGATCTTCACGACGGGCCTCTTTCCCTCTGCCTTGCAGCCGGCGAGGAGGAGCAGGGGAAGGGAGAACAGAAAAAGGCGTGTCAGGGTTGAACGTATCATTGGATGGTTCCTATGTTTGAAGCGGTTGTCGATTTCTGGCGGCGATACGGGCGCAACGTCGGGCGTAGGGGCGTATTGCATACGCCCAAATCGGGCGCAAGGCATTGCGCCCCTACCAGCATGCGGGGTCTTCCCCCTCCAGCGATTGATGCACGACGTATGCCCTTCCGCGGCATCCCCCCCGGCACTCCGCCAGCTCTTTGCACTCCCTGCAGGCGCCGGGATGCTCCAGGAGCTTTTGCCGCAACTCCTTCTTGGCCGCAGAGGCGATTATCTCCCGGAGGGACGCCTCGCCGACGGTGCCGAGGCGGACCGGCAGCGTGGGGCAGGGGTAGACACCGCCGTCGGGAGCGATGGCGATCATGGTGTTTGCCGCCTGGCACCCCCCCTGGGGAAAGGGGACACCGGGATTGAATGCCCGCCAGATGAACGGATCGTGAATGGTGAGCGTAAGCTTCGACGCTCCAGCAGCTGAGTCCAGGGCATCCGCCAGCTCCTGCTGCTCCCGTACGGTGAGGAAGAAAGGGGGCTCGTCGCCATAGAGTCGCTGCATGGGGAGCACAAGTCGGGTGATGCCATAACCCGGGCACTGGCGCACCAGGTCGGGGAGCTCGCGCCAGTTCCGTGAGGTCACCGCGAAGGATATCCCCACCGATGCGGTTTCCGCCCATTCCTCGGCATCGAGCTGATCCACACGGTCAACGGCAAGAAGCAGCTCCCTGACCAGTCCCTGTTCGCCAAAGCCCCGGGCGCTCTCAAAGGCCCCCCGGGGAATCGTGAGAATAACGGAAACCGACCCTTCCCGGAACTGCTCCAGCACCCCCGTGAACCCGTCGGGGAGGGTCGGCGCGGTGCCGGTGATCCACACCATGAGGGGCCGGCAGGCGATGATGTCGGCGGCGATCGCCAAGAGCCCGGACGGCTCGTCGGCGTCGGAGGGGAGGTCCCAGTAGATGGTGATGGGTGATGCCAGTTCCATGAATCATCCTTGATTCGACGGGGGGATGAACGGAGTTTATGCCCAGCAGTGGGGGTCGGGGCTGTTCAGGTCGCCGGTGAGGGCCAGGGCACGGGCGGAGCAGCCGCCGAGGCAGTCTTCGTACTTGCTGCAACCGGAGCACTTTCCCGTCGCTTTTTTGTTGCGCATCTTCTCCAGCACCGGCGAATCGCGCCAGACCTGCTTCAGGTCGTCACGGACGATATTGCCGATGACAATGGGGATGAATCCGCAGGGAGTCATGTCGCCGTTGGCCTTTATGTTGAGGGAGAGCTTGCCGCAGACGCTCCCCTTGACGAGGCTTCCGGCGTCGCGGGCACCCAGGAGGGCGATGATCGGGTCGTCCAGGGAGATGTCGAGCCCCTTCTCCCGTTCCTTGGCGGCAAGGGCGCGGCGGTAGAACTCCTGCCACTCTCCGGGCGTCAGATCCAGTTCGTCCTTGTGGGAAAGGCCGAGTCCCGAGCACTTGAAGTTGTGGAAGTTGAGCTGCCCTGCCCTCTGCTCCCGGGCAAAGATCACCAGGTCGTCGATGGCGGTGTGGTTGATCCGGCAGATGACCGTGGAGATTGAGGTGGTGATGCCGGCCTCTGCCAGGTGCCCCAGGGCCGCCACGGCCCGGCCGTGGCTCCCGGCAACGCCGCGAAACTGGTCGTGGATCTCGGAAATGTGGCTGTCGATGCTGATTCCCACCTTGGTGAACCCGGCGTCCCGGAGCGCCCTGGCAGTCTCCCGGTCAATGAGCCAGCCGTTGCTGTTCATGGATACCCGCAGCCCCAGGCCGCTGGCGTGGCGGGCGATCTCCAGGAGGCCGGAATGGAGAAGGGGTTCCCCACCGCCGAAGTTGACGGAGAAGACCCCGGCCTTTGCCACCTTCTCCAGGCAGGCCAGAAGGACGTCCCGGGGGATTTCCTCATGGGTGTCGGTGCGGCTGTAGCAGTGGCGGCAGGCGAAGTTGCAGCTGTTGTTGATGGCCCAGTTGATGGTGAGCGGGGCCTCAAGGACAATCTCATTCTGCATAGGTTATGAACCCCTTGGCGGCCAGCTCGTCCAGGAAGGCCTGGACATCCTCCCGGAGCACCGCCTCCTCCACGTCGAACTGGGGGAGGAGTTCCGCCACGATGCCGTCCATGGTCCGGCCGTCGCAGAGCTTCCAGATCTCGGTCCCCAGAAAGTTGAGGGAGAGCATGACTCCCCCGGAGAAGAGGACCGAAGTCCCGGTCTCCTCCACCTCGTCCCCCCGGTCCAGGGCTTCCTGAACCCGGGCCAGGGCATCGGCCTCTTCGCGCCACATGACGTTGGGGTTGCGATGAATCGTCTGCATCCTGCCTACCTGCCTTCCTGTATTAATCTCCCTGCCCCGTTATGGAGGCGATGACGAGGTTCTCAGGGGAGCCGTTCCGGATGCCGTGGTCCTCGAAGGCGGGAACGATGACGATCTGCCCCGTGGTGATGGTCTGGACCTGTTTGCCGGAGAGGAACTCGCCGGTCCCTTCCATCACCATCCAGATGTGGCTGCCGTGGTGGGTATGGGTGATGATCTCCTGGCCCGGCTTCATGCAGATGAGGCTCACCCGGGCGTGGTCATCGGACCAGATGGTTTCCTGATGGCGTTTTTCGTCAGTGAACTTCTTAAGCTTCTGGACGTCAAGAACCTGTGATTTCATGCCATTCCTCCTGAATTGGTGGTTTCATCCTGGAAATAAGGAGTGCCCGCGGCACCCGCGTCAGGCCTTCTTTACGAGCTTCAGAACTGAGCCGAGCCACTCGGCGCTTCGGTTGAGGACCGCCGACGCGGCGGAGACCCGCACCTCCGGACCGTTGTCGGCAACGCCAGCGAAGGTGACGCCGAAGCGCGAGGCAAGGGCATTCGCTCCCCGAAGGCTCGCGTCACCGGGCTGCGGGCGGGACGGCACGATCAGGGCGCCCCCACCTTTTGCATTAAAGTCCACAAGCAGTTTCACCTCAGCATCGTTCAGCCCAGCGGCAGCGTCGGCGAAGAAGAGCCATACCTGGCCGTAGCCGGCAAGCAGCCCCTCGGTGAGGTGCGGGACATCCCGCCTCCCTGCCCTTCTGACAGTGTACCCCTTGCTCCCCAACTCGGCCAAGGCCTTTTCCCCCAGGAGCGAAGCGTCATCGCCGGCACCGCTGCCGAGGCTGTAGACGAGAATCCTGGTGGAAGACGCGGCGAAGGAGTTCTCCGCAAGCCAGTCGGCAATATTGCCGATGTACGTCCGATTGTCATGCCGGTTGTCCATGGCGGCGGTGAAACGCCCCTTCCCCCCGTCGAACACGACGCCCCCCCACCCCTCGACCGCATTGCTGTACGTGGCGACAATTCCCTTGCCCGCCGGGTCCATGACCATCCGCACGTTGGTGTCATGCTTGACAATGGCGGCGGCCTCTCCCCCCGACAGCGACGCGACCCCCTTCAGCAGCGGGTTGCCGATATCGACGCCGGGAGTGAACAGGAGAGCCTGGAAGGTATAGGCGATGAGGAGCGTTCCGGAGAGGCAGACGAACATGTAGAGGAAAAAGACCCGCTTCCGGAAGAAGCTCCAGAAGAGGACCATGGTGGGAACCGCGGTGACCGGCCCGCCGATCATGAATGCCAGGGCCGCGCCGGCGTCGAGGGTCCCCCCCAGGGAACCCTTGATGTGATGGATGATGCTGGAGGCGCTGATCTGATGGAGGAACATCGGCACCGACGCCAGAGTCACCCAGAGGATGTCGAGGGGATCCTTCCGGCCGAAGAAGCGGTAGACCCACTCCTGGGGCATGTACCGCTCGACCACGGCCCCGATGATGACGCCGACGATGACGTATTTCCCCACCACCCAGAGCATTTCCACGGACTTTGCCAGGAAGATGAGGAACGTGTTCCCGGTCCTGACGGCGACGCGGTTGCCGAACTTGCGCCGGCAGTTGCAGCGCAACCGCTCATCGGGGTAATCCTCGTCGTGGAAATCACCCCTGACCAGGGCACCCTCGATGAAGATCTCATTCTTCCGGAACCCGGGCCGCTTGCTGAGGAAGTGGGTGACGAGACCGGCGAAGATACCCATGGAGAACGCGGAGATGGTCCTGATGGCGGTCCACTCGGGGCCGAGATCGTTCAGGGTGAGAAGATAGGTGGATGGGCTCAGCAGCGGCGAGGTCACCATGAGGGCCATGACCGGAGCCAACGGTATCCCTGCAACCAGGAGGCTGATGGCGGTGGTCACGGTGCCGCAGGCGCACAGGGGGGTGATGATCCCCACGAAGGAGGCGAGAAAGACACTCAGGACCCCGTATTTCCGGAGGGACGCCTGGAGCTTGACGGCGATTTTGTACGTGCGGAGGTACCCGGCAATGAGGATGCCGACAAGAAAGTACGGGAGCACATCCCGGAGTTCGGCCATGACGCCGTGCTCGCTGAAAAACAGGTCCCAGAGCTCGCTTCCGAGCAGCACGGGAAACGAGACCGGAGCGCCGTCGGATAGTGCCGGGCGCCCCCCCGTGCCGGTGACCCAGACGTGCCACACCACCAGGGAGAGAGAGATGAGGATCATGGCGATCAGCATCCGGTTTCCCGACCCCGCATGGTGCCCGTGAACCTCGCACGCCTCCTTGGGCTTTGATCCGAATAGTTTTAGTGCCATTGAGCCCCGTCCCTGTCGACTATCCTAAACCGTTCTCTTCTGGTGTTCCTTCCTCAACCGCCGGGCGCATGACAGAATCGCCCCGAGCCCCATGATGACGAAGCCTGCGAAAACAAAGGGCCTTCCCGGATCCCGGACCACCTGAATACCAGCAAAAGGCATGCCCACCTTATCCACATCAACCTGCGTATTGTAGAAATAGAGTCCGTTCCAGACAAAGGGAGCGTTGACCTCTGCCGTACCGGACGCAAGGGGAGCGGAATTGCCGGAAAGGGACACGTCGACCCACAACCGTTTCAGGACCGGATTCTGAAACGCCACGAACTTGAAGGCATAGGGGAAACCGGCTGGAAGCGTGCTTGCTCCCGCCGTATCGCAGGTGCCCACCACTCTTCCCTCCTGAAAAACGGAGAGTTTGAGAACCTCGGCGGGAAACTCGAGGGAATCCACCGTTACGCGGTAGGGACCCACCGCAAAACTCTCGCCGGTCTTCAGGGTGTGGAGGGAATCCTTCACCGCCCCCCTGAGGACCCCCACCTGGACCGGAACGGGGTAATACTCCCGGTTGATCCGCTTGATGGTCAGCGCCGCGCCGAGGGGAGCATCCTGTTTCAGGTCCCACCGGTAGACCGTATCCACCGTGGTCCCCTCATAGACGTTGACGGTCGCCACGTAACCGAACACCCTCGCGATGGCACCACCCACCACCACCAGCACCCCGAGGTGGAGGATCAATACCGGCACCGAAATGGAGCGGAAGCGGCGGACGGTGCAGAGGACGAGGTTCAGGGCCAGTGTCCCCAGGAGGCAGAGAAACGCCGGATGGGAATAGAGGGCTCTGTTTTCGGTGAAGGTGCCGGGAATCGCCAGGAGGGCAACCGCCAGGAACAACGCAACCGCAACTTCCGTGGAGGCAAGGAATCGGTACACCCGGGTGATCATGTCAGTCAACGTGAGTAACCCAACTATCAGATAAGTTTCTTGGCCTTCAGGAATTCCTTCGCCGCCTTCCGGGATTTGTCGCCGGAGTCCGATGATTTCAGCAATCGCGCATAGGCATCGTTGTTCAGGGCGCCGGCAAGCTTGGCAAGGAGTTTCGGGAGAGCGGGATAATTTTCGAGGGTTTCAATGGTCAGGACCGGCGCATACCCCTGGGCTATGCCAAACGGTTCGAGCCAGGCGAGATTCAGGTTTTTCCGGTACTCTCCCTTGACGATCTCGAAGGCCTTTTTCCCGTTGGGCTCGCTGGGTTTGCCAAGGACCGCGAGGGCATGTTCCGGGCTCTCGATGATGATGTTCACCTTCCGCTGCCGCACCGCATCATAGACCTCCCGGGCATTCCTGAAGGTATCCACCTTCACGGAGGTCCCCGTCCTCTCGCTGATCATGGTCGAGACCATTTCCGCCAGCATCCTGTCACCTGCCGTGTTGGCAACGCCAATGTGAAGTGTTCTGCCGACGCAGGCATTGCTCAGGTTTGCACACACGACGAATACCACCGCAACGGCCACCAAGCATATCTGTTTCATCATCAACCCTCTGTCTGTAAACTGGTCAGGCTCCATAGGGCCATGCCAGACAACTATTCAATTACTGTACCGGAAGCGTCACATCCGTGACAATTTCCGTTTTCCCCGCCTCGGGTACGACCTCCCGAAGCCCCTTTACCGGCCCATCAGGCGGAAACGCCGTGGCTGCCCCCACAAAATAGCGCCCCCCTGCGGGAAGGTAGAGCGTATAGGCGCCGCTGCCGTCACTCCAGGTCGAGAGAAACTCGGGCACCGCCCCCACCGCACTCGTCCTCCCGGCAAAGACGTAGGCGTTTGCAACGGGCTTACCGCTCCCATCGACGATTCTCCCCCGCAGGACAAGGGACTCGGCCTCCACGGTCTGCTTCTTCCGCCCCACATCCTGGATGTCGGCCACCACGAACTCGCTTGCGAGCACCTCGCCGGCGGCCGGTTCGAGGATCGAGGGTTCACCCGAATGCTTATCCCCCGGCATGAGGGGGCCGTAGGTGCCGTCTTTTTTTAGCCTCGCCACCACCCAGTACCGTCCCGGCGGCACCTGGAGCATGATCTCTCCCTTGGGGTCGGACGGGGAGGAAATGAAATCGGCAGGACGCCGCGTATCGGCACTGTCGTAGACAAAGATCTTGGCACCAGCCACGGGCTTGCCGGCCACGTCCAGAATCGTCGCCTTGATGGTTGAGGGTTCGGCCGCAAGGAGCGGAGCGACGCAGCACCAGAGAAGGGTTGCGATGAGAAGCATCACCCGCGGCATCATGGCGTTGCTCCGACGCCGGCCGCGACCGGTCCATTGAGATGGGGTTCGAACCGCACGATGCCGATCCCCGGCTCATTCCGGCCGTCGAAGATGGCGGCGGAAGGATCGCCATCTCCCCACCAGTTACCCCGGGCATCCACATCCTCGTCGTTGAAATCGCCGACCCGAATGCCATAGCCGCTGTTGCCGGCGAGGTTGTTCCGGGAAATGGCGAGCCCTCCCCCCTTCTCCCGGACAAAGATCCCCGTTTCATTGCCGGTGATGGTGTTGTCGGTTATCACCGCATTGCCGATGTAGGACCTGATGCCGATGGTGTTGCCCCTGAAGGTGGAGCGCTCGATCCGCACCGGCCCGCTCCGGAACCGCATGCCGCCGTAGTTGCCCGAGAAGAGGGAGTCTTTCACCGAGAGATTCGTGAAGTGGCTGTGGACCCCCCAGGTGGCGTGCTCGAACACGCAGTGGGTGATCTCGCTCCCCGTGGCGTATTCAAGGAGCACTTCGTCCCACGCCGAGGCCTCGTTTCCCGTCAGGGAGGTGAAGGTGATCTTCGCGTCCGCCGTGCCCTTGGCCAGAAGCCTTCCCCGCACCGCAAGACCGGCTTCGGGGGCAAAGCGCACCGTCGTGCCCGGCGCGACACTCAGGACCGCTCCGGGAAGCACCGTTACGGGCCGCTCCACGGTCATGGCCCCGCGCCAGGTGATATCGGTCAGCAGGGACGGCAGCGGCCAGGCGAACGGTACCGGCTCGCTCATCTCCCCGTCGTGACGGACCACTCCCCTGGCAGGATCGTCCTGGCGGTCGAGGATCACCTTTTCGGGATCGTCCCCCCCCCACCAGTTGCCCGGAGCGGCAAGATCCTTCTTCCCGTCGAGGTCAATGGCGTAGCGGCCATTGTGGATGAAACTGTTGCCGCTGACTTCTCCGTCAAAAGTTTGAACACCGATCCCCCGTTCGCCGTTGTCGGATATCAGGTTCCCCCCAATGACCGCCCGGGCATCCTGGACCATGAGTCCGCTGAAGCCGTTGCCGGCGATGACGTTCCCCCGCACCTGGAGGTTGTCGACGTTCTTCATGGAGATGCCGATCTCCAGGTTGTTGGTGAAACTGTTGCGGTTGATCTCGCCGTAGAAGGTGTCGGCCACCAGGAAACCGTAGCGGTTTGCGTCAAAGAGGTTCTCCGTGATGGCGGCAACCCCCTCGCGGACCCGCAATCCCTCCTTGGCGTTGCCGACGAAGCGGTTCCCCCGGGCCGTGAGTTCGGTCCGGAAGAAATTCCCCCCCATCAGGTTGGCGCAGACAAGATTGTCGGTGAAGAGGACCCGCGAATCCCTCCCCTGGACACCGCTGCGGTTTCCGCAGAGGGTGTTCCCCGTCATGGCGACGACGGACTCCTGGAACTGGATGGCCCGATAGTTGTCATTCAACGCCGATTCGTTGACAGCCACGTTGGAGAAGTGAAAATGGAGCCCCCGGTAGGCGTGCTCGATGCGGCAGTACTCGATGATGTTCTGGGCTCCGGCGCTGTTCATGATGTTGATGGAGTCCCAGTCACCCATGGCCTTGCCGGCCTCGGCAGACCGGAAGACGATGGGAAGCCGAGGCGTCCCCTTGGCCACGAGGCGCCCCTGGACCATGATGCCGTTTTCTCCGATCCCGTCGCCGTTGGTATCCTTCTTGGAGAACTCGACGATCGTCCCGGGCATGACCACCAGGCGGCTTCCCTCGGGCACCCGGATGATGCCGTCCACCTGCACCCGCCCCTGCCAGACCGTCTCGCCCCTCAGCACTTCATCCCGGTACCGCCTCCCCACGGGAGGCCCTGCGACGGGCGCAAGGCTCTTTACCGGCCACTCCTCCCGGGCCACGGCGGCATGGGTATCCTTCTTCCGGTTTCCGGCTACCGTCGTCCCCCGGGTCACCACCCGGGCGCCCTGGAGGGTGAAGAGACCGTAATCGTTCCCGGTCACCCTGCTCTCCTCGACGGTGACCTCGCTCGTGCGCCCCTGGGCAGTGAGGCCGTACCGGTTCTCCTGGAGCGTCCCCCCCTTGAGCCGGAGGATGCCGTCGATGACGGTGATTGCCGCATCGGCGCCGGTGATTCGGCAGTCCAAGAGGGTGGCGGTGCCGTGGTCGACGATGATGCCGGCCCACTCTCCCGTCTTCTTCCCTTCCCCCGAAAAAAGCACCGGCGCTGCATCGGTCCCCTCCACCACGAGCCGTCCTCTGACGGTAATCTCGGTTAGTGGTGAGAGGTATTCCGGATCGGTCTTGGTACTCTCCGCGGCGGCCACCCTGACGGTCGTGCCGCGACGCACGGTAAGGGTAACCCCAGCGGGGACCAGGATATCATCCGTGACGCTGACCTCACCCTGCCAGACCGTATCCGCTCCAATTACGCCGGCCGCTGCATTCCGTGGCGCAGAAACAGCACAGAGCACAAGCATCAGAATCGAGCAAAACGATAAAGCCTTATTCAAACTCCTGGGGGATGTCATAGACGCCTATATTTCCTCAATAAAATAGAGGCACGGAACACTATCTGCTCCGTGCCTCATGAGCTACTCCCGGGTCTGTCAGCAGGGATGAACCACAGCATTCCCTACGATTCTCGGACGAATGTACTTGTTTTTTTTCATTGGTTTACCCCACCTCCTTTCCTGGCCGGGCGATAGTGATAACTACGCTATATTCTTCATACACCACATCACTTCAAGTGACAGCGAAACGTGAAGTCGGACATATACTACCCGTTTCCGCTGCCATCGCTCAAGCGCATTTTTTCACTACACAGGCAATTCAGCCTGACCAGAACTTCAAACAAACCATCAATATCTGCTCGCCTTAAACGTCCCGGTCGCCGACCAAGCGGAGACCAGGGTCGTCTGACTCGTATCCCGGGCCTGGACCCGCCAGTAATAGGTCGTACCGGTCGCAAGCGTGACGGACCAACTCGTCCCTGAGATCCATCCCGATGTGTACTTCACTGTCGAGAAGGAAGAGCTGGTGCTCACCTGGACTAGGTACTGGGTGGCCCCGCCCGCATTGTTGTTGGTTGAGGCATTCCACTGCAGGGTCACTGGACAGGATGACGAGCAGATCAGTTTGGGCTCGGCAATCAAGACTGGGACGCTGGGCGTGGAGGATGTACCGCCGCCTGACGTGTTGCCGGTGGTCCACGGTGTCTTCGTATTCCACTGCTGCTTGGAATCGTAATCGTCATGACACTTCGTGGCAGAGAGCGTTGAAGAATTGCCGCCGCTCCAACCATCTGAGCCCCAACCGCCCCAACCGCCTCTGCCGCCTTCACCGCCGTCAAAGATGCCGGGCATGTGACCACCACCATTGCCCCTGTCGTTACGTCCGCTCCCCGAAGTCACGGGATTGGGATTGTTTGCCACCTTGCCTCTATGCTTGTAGTCGAGGCAGTTGGTGACCATCAGGCGCGGCAGCCGTGCGTTGTGCGGTGCGTGGCACTTGGAACAAGAGTAGGTATGCTGGATAGTGTTGTCGGCTGTTTTCCATCCCTTGACCGATTCGTGAATACGGTCCTTGCTCTTCCAAGTGTGGGTCGTTCCGTTTGTCAGTGCAGTTTTTGTGTGGCAGTTCAGGCAAAGCCCCGCAAACTGTTCCGGCGTCTCCTTGATGGTGCCACCGGAAGTGAAGGTATTCTGATCGATGTGGTAGGAATTGTTTGTTGCCGCTTTGTAGGCAGCCAGATCACTGGAGCTGACCGAAGGCCCTCTCCGACCGCCACCACCTGCCATGCCCTCGTATGCCTGGTTATCGGCGGTTGCCACATCCTCCTTGTAAGGGGTGGTCAACCAGGTCCCCTTGAGAAGCGGTATCCCGTACTGCTTGTTGGCACCCAGTGTCGGGCTGACGCCGTGGGGATCATGGCAGGGGGTGCAAAGCCCGCCGATGGGATGCGCCGGTGTGGCGGAGAGGGAAGACGATGCTCCGAAATGCCCACCATAGTTATTGGTGGTTCCCTTGTAGGGATACCGCAACGCGCTACCGAAGGTACCGGTGCCGAAATAGGCCGAATCCCAGTACCCCATGATCTGCTGGGTGGAGCCAAAGGATGCGCCATACCCCCATGGCTTTTCCGTTACTGAATTGGTCAGGTGACAGTCGAAGCAGAGTCCTGCTCCCGGGTTGTATGCATTATGATCCGCGGCAGTGCCGCCGCCTTTCGGCTGGTAGGTCACGCTGTATCCTCCCGTGCCGGCAACGGTATCCTTAAGAATGCCGCCATTGGTGGTGGCGCTGGCGTAGCTGGTGGTTGGCCCATTGACGGTGGAGCCGTGGGAGTTGTGACAGTCGTAGCAAAGGACAATCGCCGTAGCCTTTCGGTCGGTCCACGTTTCCTTGGTGTCCCAGCCACCCATGTTGGCCGGGGCGTTGCCATGGGCGGAGAACGCCTTGGTGACCGTGCTCTTCGGGGTTACGTTCCCTCCGCTGTACTTGCCCCAGGGGGTAGTTCCAGTGTCACCGTACTTGGTACCGATGCTGGACTTGTCCCAAGCGTAACTGTTCGGCGTCTTGCCGTCGCCGAAGGGCTGGGTGGTATTGTTCTGGTCACTGTGGCAGCCGAGGCAGTGGCTGTTGATCTTCGCCATCTCGGTCCGTGAGCCTAAGGCGGCAGAGTACTGAACTGCCGTCGAGTTGATGGCGTACTGGGTAGGCCGCTCACCAGCCCCATAGATGACCAGTTCCACCGGACCGCCCTGAACATTGGAGTGGTGATAGGTCTGGTTGATGGTACCGTCGCTGTTTGCCTCCCAATGACATTGATAGCAGTGGGTGGCCGTTACGGTGCCAGCCTGGACGTGGTGGGAATTGGCACTAAACTGCGGACCTATGGCAGCACGTCCCCGCACGGATATTCCGTGACAGGTGAGACAGGCAGCGGTGCTTCCCCATTGCGCCGCAGCCCCACCATGGCAGGCGATATTGGTGCAGGTGCCGGTGGCCGGATCCCAAGCGGCATTGGGACCGGCAACGGCCGGATTGAAAACGACCGTTACCGAGCCGTTCAGGTGCTGGGAGTTGGCGACCAGCATTCCGCCCGCGGTCGAACTGGCCGTAGCGTAATGGCAGTTGGAGCAGACGATGGTATTCGCAGCACCGCGTGTGTGCGCGGCGTGACTGTTCGCCGTGCTCAGTCCCGCACCGCCGTTTGCGTAGTCGGGTGCGCCGATGGGGTTGCTCGTGCCGTGGCAGCCGTTGCAGCCATAGTTGGCGCCGGAGGTCCAGGCCGCCGGATTGGCGTAAACCAGATTGTTCGGATTCCCGTTGGAGTGGCAGTAGAGGTTCGAACAGGTCCGGGCGGTGGAGTCGTAGGAACCGGTACCGCCAATGGTCGCCGTTCCCGTGAACATTACATCTTTGACACCGTTTACGTGCTTGTCGAGATTGATGATGGCCTTGGCGTCGTTGACCGTTGCCCCATGGCAGTAGGAGCACTTGAAGCCATAGGTGGGGTTGAGGTGGCCCGAGTGCGCATTGGTCGCAGGGGAGGCATCATGGCAGGCGCCGCACTCGCCGGGAGTCCCAACGATGGAACCCTTGGCATTCGCCCATGCCGGCGACTTGTAAACCGTCCCCCCTCCGGCGGGGGCACCGTTACTGTGGCAGTAGACATTGGAGCAGGTCCCGTTGACATTGTAGACAGGTGACGCTCCATTACTTGCGGCAAGGGTACCGGCGCTGGAGAGGAACACCTGCTGGAAGTTGCCCGTGGCATGCTTGTTACCCTTATGGCACTCGGAGCAGCTGAAGGCATAGGGGGCCTTGCCCGCATGGGCCAAGTGGCCAGTCATGGATTCGTCCTTGAAGGACGGAGAGGTGGCGTAGTTGTAAGTTGACGTCTTGGCGTAGCCGAGAGGGCCGCCGGCGACATTTGCCTGGGGAGGGAAACCGTGGCAGGAGGTACAACTCGCCGAGAAGGAACCGTCGGTGCTGTTGTGGACATGGCAGCCACGGCAGACGTTCGGGTCGGTGCTGGCATGCTCAGCCGGGTAGCTGCCGCCGGGAGGAGGCACGGGGTGACACGCCTGGCAGACCCCGAACGAACCGGCGAAGTTGCTCAGACTACCGGCATCCTGGTTTAAAACTTGCCGACGGTAGGAATCAAGCTTCATGCCACCGGAGTAGTTCATGTAGCGGCGCACGAGCCAGACGTTGGGTCTGGTGCCGTCACCCGGATCGACGTGACCGCCGTGGCAGTCGGCACACTGGATGTTTTGCCCTTTGCGGTTGTGGGCCAGTTTACCCGTATGGCAGTTGGTGCAGATATTAATTACATTCGCCGTTCCCGCACGCATGTCGGTACGTAGCAGGTACCCCTGGGACGACGACAGGTGGCCAAAGGTGGACGAGGTGTAGCTATCATAGGTTCGCGCGTTGGAATCGGTGAAATGAACGCTGTGGCAGGTCGTGCAGACAACCTGACCGTTGGCAAGTTTCATGGCAGAGGTAGGGTTGGCGGAGTTCGCATTTTGGGGAGTTGCAGAAAACTCGTCCGGATGAGCTTGTACCGTGGCGGCATAGTCCACCGTGACCGGGTGCGTCCCCTTAGTCACGTCAGTGGTATTGCGGGACCGGTGGCAGTCGAAGCAAAGCTGGTCCATGGAGTTATCGCCCCTGAGGAGCTTATTCCCTTGCACAGCATGCTGGTCATGACAGATTACACAGTTGATGACTCCCTTCCCGATAGCATAGGAGGGATAGTTAGGTACAGTGGTGGCAAGAAGTGTTTGCTGTGCACCAGCAGCAGGCACATTGGCAGGCGCAGCCCAGTTGTGGGAGGTCTGCTTCCTTACCGAGGTGTAGTTCGGAAGGGTCGTGCTTCCGAAGGGATTTGCAATGTCTCCCGGGGTGAAGGATTTAGTCATCAATTGCGGGTTGTGACATTTTAAGCAGAGGTTATTGACGCCAACCGTATCAGACAGATCAATGGTAAAACCACCGCCACCGTTGGACGTAAGCGTGTGGCAACCAGTCGGGCTGTTGGTGTAGCAGCCCAGTGGACTCGTGTGTGGCGATGTAACCGCCATTGCCCCTGTTGTCGTCAACAAGACAAACAACACCGCTACAAGTAAATTTTGCATGATTTTGCTCCCGACCAGGTTATTAAATTAATTGCCGATTTTTGTTAGGTTGCTTGCAGTAGGGCTCGGGCCGCCGCCCCGAGCTGCATCGGCACCGGCGGCCTTCTGGAAGGTTACGGAGGACCCGTTGCGGCGCAGGAAACATCTATCCGCGAAATCACGGGGTCGCTCAGCAAAATAACGGCACCAACAAAAACGCCAAGCCATCTTCTCACCATAGAACAACCCCCTCCAATCAATATATTAGGGCAGTTACCAAACCAGAGCAAAACAATCCCATGGCAACAATGCCTCTTACTATGGCAATTTAGGTGCCATTTTTGGGCACTAGTTAACGGCGTTATAAATTACCACCCTATTTAACTGAGGGAGTTGGAGAAAGCAAGATTATTTCAGAGCACCTATTAATAAGAAATTACCTATAGAAATCAACAAAATAGGAGGAACCAGCAAAAATGAGTTCGGCAGGCAAAAAAAGAGGAGAGCTTTTTGGCCCTCCTCAAATGGACTCTATCCGTCCAAGCAGTCATTACCCAACATCAGGCATGCTGGAACCCAACTCCATATAAAGAAAGAAGGGGTAGCTCATCGCCACCCCTTCAGGGGACTCCCCTCTCGAATGCTACTTGTCGTTGGACCAGCGCGGCGTCGGCTGGAAATGGCAGCTGACGTTCCAGCAACTGCCGGTGCTGTCGGGCGCCTGTTGCGAGTACCACTGGCCCTTGGTGGCGTTGAACTTGTAGGTCGGATCCACCTTCACCGTTACCGGCGCCTTCTTCGACTGGGTGCTGCCGCCAGTCCAGATCGTGTCGTCGCCCATGTGGGCCGCCGGCCCGTCGCTGTGGCAGGCGAGGCACGGGGTGAAGCCCTGGGTCGGCCTGATGTTCGCCATGAGGTGGCCCAGCTTCACGTGGGCACCGCCGCCGCCCGAGTAGTTCTCGAGCTTGGCCGACGAGTAGGTGGCCTGGGACGCCACGAAGCCCTTGGGTGCCGGCGGATAGCCGTGGCACTCGTCGCAGGCCCTCGGCTTGAAGGCGTAGGTGTTCTTGTGGGAATGGCAGTTGAGGCAGTTCGTTGTCGGGTGGTTCGCCCCCTCGTTGACGCCACGCTTATAGTGGGCGGTGGCGGTATGGCAGCTCTGGCAGACGCCGCGGTACGGCGGAACGAGCTGCACGAGATCGGCGGTGGTGGCGTAGGTGATGGTTGAGGTAAGGGTGCCGAAGGTGATTTTGGTGCGGACCATACCCCGGTTACCGGTGCCGTGGACGTCGTGGCAGACTTTGCAGTCCATGTCGTAGGTACCCTTGGCCGTGGCGTGGGTGTTTACGCCGCGCTTGGTTACGGTCGGCACCTTGGCCGCGTCGTTGTGGCAGACTGCGCAGAGGGTGTTGTCGTTTGCGCCGATTGTCCGTTTCTGGTTGCCGGAGATGCCATCGATGTGGCCGCTGTTGGCGTCGTGGCAGGATGAGCAGGCACGGCTCGCATCATAATTTGCCCCAGCCTTGCCGTGGCCGCTGGCAGTGAAGTTCGGCTTTTCCGGGGCGGTCTTGCCGTCGATCACCGACAGGGGCACCGTGTGGCAGCTCTCGCAGGTGACCCGGCCGCCGGTCCAGACGGCGCTCTGCTTGTGGCAGTTGGTGGTGCAGTTGGCGGCCACCACGTCAATGACACCGTTCACGTGGGTCGAGTCAAGTTCGCCGGTATAGGTGTGGCATTTTTGACACGAGGCGATGACCGTTTCATCGAAGTTCGGGCCGTAGGCGGCGGTGAGGTGTGCCGTGTGACCGTCCGAGTTGATGGGAGAACCGCCGGTGGCCCGGTGGCATGCGCCGCACTGACCCGACGCGGGGTTTCCCCAGACCGGGGCGACGACCGGAGCGGCCCCTTTGCCGTTGCTGTGGCAGTAGACCGTGGAACAGTCGCTTCCCGAGAGGGCTTTCCCGCCGACGGAACCGGAGAACTGCTTGTCCTTCACGGTGTTCACGTGGGCACCGCCGTTGGCGCGGGCGCTCGCCAAGAGCGTCGTATTGTCGCTCACCGTTGAGGCGTGGCAGTTTACGCAGCCGTAACTCTTGCCGCTGCCGCCGCCAGAGACGTGGCGGTTATGGGCGCCGGTGACGGGAGTGGCGCTGTGGCAGCTGCCGCAGCGGGCAGCCGGTGCAAGCCCAATGATGGTATTCTTGCCGTTGGCCCAGGTGGGTGACGTGTAAACGCCATTGCCGTTGGAGTGGCAGTAGGTGGTGGAGCAGGTGCCGCTTCCCGTGCCGTTGTATGCGGGGGTGGCGCCGTTGCCGGCGGCCTTGGTGCCAGCGCTGTTCAGGTAGACATCCTGGAAGCTGCCGGTATTGTGGCTGAACCCCTTGTGGCAGTCGTCGCAGGCAAAGCTGTAGTTGGAGCCGCCGCCGGCATGGCTGATGTGGGGGGTGGACGACTCGTCCTTGAAGACCCCTGACGTGCTGTAGTCGCGGACACCGTCCTTTGCGTACCCCGACGGTCCGGACGCCACGTTGGCCTGGGGCGGGAAACCGTGGCACTGGGTGCAGTTGGCCGAGAACCCCTGGGAGTGGGTATGGCACGAGCGGCAGTCCGCAGCGTTGGTGCTCGTCAGGTGTGTGCTGATGGTGGGCGGCAGCGCCGGGTGACAGGCAACGCAGACGCCGAATGAATCCTTGTTGTAGTTTTTCTGGGAAACCGAGGTGTACTGATACAGGACCTTGGCATTGCGCACCGCGCCGTACTGGGTCGAGATGTTCATGAAGCGGTTGATGAGAAAGACGTTGGGGGTTGTGCCGTCGGCAGCATCCACGTGGCCGCCGTGGCAGTCGGCGCACTGCACGTTTTGATTCTTGGTGCCGTTATGGTTCTTGACCCTGGCGTTGGTGTTGGCCGGATCGTTGGCAGACTTGTGGCAGTTGGTGCAGATGTTCCGGTCGGTAACCGTGGCCCCCTTCAGGTCGGTGCGGAGCAGGAAGCCGCGGGAGGTGGAGAGAAGTCCCATCCGGGCGCTGGAGGCGTTGTCGAAGGTCCGACTGTTGGAGTCGGTGTAGTGGACGCCGTGGCAGGTGGTGCAGACCACCGCGCCGTTGCGGGACATCCTCATGGCCGAGGTGGGGTTGGCCGGGTTGCTGTTCTGGGGCGTGGCATAGAAATCATCGGGCCGTGCCGCGGCCTTGTCAGCGTAATTCATGGTGACCGGGTGGGTACCCAGGGTATGGTCCGTAGTGCTGCGGGGGCGGTGGCAGTCGAGGCACATCCGGTCGTTGTCGTTGCGGACCCGCAGGAACGGCTTGGTGTTGCTGGCCGATGAATAGACATAGTGAATGGCGTGGCACCGGGCACAGACAATGCTGCCGGCCACGATGTTCTTGGTAAGCGCCGGGTCGGCGGGAGGAATCGCCCCGGCCTTGGGAGCATAGTCCTTGCCGACCCAGGTGTGGGATGTCTGGTAGATGACGCCGGGACGGGCACTGGTGTACGTGCGGAAGGGGTTGGCGAAATCGGCATCCCGGAACGGTTTTTTCTGGCCATAGGCATCACCCGGCTTGTGGCAGGTCTGGCAGACGTTGTTGAATCCCGTCGAGCCAAGGGTGTTGTGGGTCGAATGGCAGCTGTTGCAGACGTACCCCTTGACGGAGCCGACCTCGTGGGGCATCTCAATGGCCCACACCGTGGCAGGGACGACCAACGCGACTATGATCGCGACCAAGGTCTTCATCGTCATTCCGTTCATGGCACGCTCCTGAACATTCACGATTGCATTCTATTTATTATGGCAGGCCAGACACATGGCGCTGCCCACATTATCCCGCACCAGAAACGGCCGAAGAGCGTTGTTGCCACCACTCCCCGTCGGCAGCCCGTCATAACCGAGACCGGAGTCCACATGGGGGTCATGGCAGGTGGAACACTCCATCCGATCCCGGTTTGGACCGAAAAATCTCAATCCGGCGCTCTTCGCGCTTTCTATGGAGTTGAGCACAGCCGATCCCTTTTCGCTCTGGGCCGCAGCATAGGAGAAGGAGATGGGATGATCGTCCATGAGGTTGGTGCCGGCGAAACGCGCATCCCCATCAGTTCCGGTTTTCCCCAGGTTTGCCCGGTAAGGGGTACCGAACAGGGTAATTTCCATGGCCAGAGCCTGATGATTGGGATTCTCCGCGTTATAGCCTCCCCATCCGGACATATTGATCACCTTCCTGCCACCGTCAGCAGGCAGGGCATCCGCACCGACATCGCCGTTATGAATGACGTTAATGGCGGTCCGGCCGTCGTGGCACGAGAGACAGAGGAGCGATTCGGGACCCGGAGCCGTCGCCTTCCTCGCCACGCTGGAAAGGGTGGACGACGAGGTGTACATGTTGAACGCCTGGGTCGGGTTCACCTTGTTCCAGAGGGGTTGGGCCGGCTGGGCATGGTGGGGCGTATGGCAGAAGATGCAGACCTGGTCGGTGCCGCCATTGGCCGAACTGTCACTGTACCAGTGCCTGTCCAGGGTAGCGCCCGCCGGGAGCGTACTGGAGAGGTTGTGCACCGTCCAGCGTATGTTCTGGTTTCCTGCGTTCACAATCGCTCCCCAGGCCATGATGGCCGCCATTACCGCTGTTGCCAGAAATCGTTTCTTCATCTTGAAAACCTCGTTGCGTGTAATCCCTTACGCCGCGCTGCGTCCTGCATCCACCCCGAGGGGTTCTACCAGCTCGGCATGCCGAGGGCCTTTCTCATGATCAGTATTGCGTCAACAAGGTCGATGACCCCGTTGGGCTTTGCCTTCCCTTGATAGAGTGGGCCGATGTCCCCGTGGGCCAACTGGTTGGCCTTCGGCACCATTTGCCGGGTGAACATTCTGAGCGCCAGAATCACGTCGTGGACCGTTACCGCGCCGTCGCCGTTCAGGTCGCCGTCGGGTACGTTGACCACGAGACTGCGGACCGTGCTGTTGCCCGCAACGTCGGTGGCGCGCACAGCCAGGGAGGCGGCATCGTAGGCCCCCACTTCCAGCGCTGCGTTCCACTTTTCGCCACTGACCGTAACCGTGCCGGCGGAACCGTTGCGGTCCTCCACGGTGACCGCCGCACCCGCTTCCACCGTGCCGGTCAGCACCGACGGATAGGGAGTAGTGACCGCGTCAAGGGTAAGGGCCGGCGCGGTGCCGTCATAGATTACGGTCCGCGTCACGCGGCTTACGTTTCCGGCGGCGTCGGTGGCGGCGAAGGTGACGGCATGGCTCCCCTCGTTGGCAAAGGTTGCCGCAAGGGTGAAGGACCCGTCGGTCACGGTTACAGCAACGGGCGTGCCATCAACCTCGGCGGTGAGGGTCACAGGGCTCGGATCGGTAACGCTGCCGGCAAAGCCAAAGGTCGGCCGGTTGGTGACAACGTCCTGGCTTGGGGCGCTGACCACCAGGGCCGGGGAATCGGTGTCGTAGGTGACCGTCCGCTTGACGGAGCCGACGTTTCCGGCCAGGTCAACGGCAACCACGTCGATGGTATTCATTCCCGGGACGAGGGGAACGTCCGCACTCCAGGAGGTGCCGTCCATGCGGGCCGGCAGGCCGGCAACCGTGACAACGGCTGTCTCATCGACTGTTCCGCTCACGGCCACATGGTCGGAGGTGACATAGGTGCCCTCGGCAGGAGTGGTGAAGGAGACCACGGGCCTGGTTCCGTCATAGATAATGGTCCGGATGTCGGTTGTCACGTTCCCGGCCAGGTCAACAGCAGCCGCCATGATGACGTTGGGGCCCGGCTTGAGGGTAACGGCGGTGCTGTAAGAGTTGTTCACCGGGGCAATCTGCTGCCCGTTGAGGGTGACAACGTCGAGGTTGGCATCGGTCACCATCACCTGGATGTTCTGGACCTGTCCGCTCGTGTAGCTGCCGTCGGCCAGGGCCGAGACCGTAAGCGCCGGCGGGATTGCGTCAAGGGTTGTCTTGGCGCTCACCGTCGTGGCGGCGCTCATGGACTGCTCCGCCTTGACGGTGATGCTGTTGGCGCCGGCAGCGAGGGGCAACCGATAGCTCCAGGTATTGCCGAATACCAGGGCCTTGGCGCTGGCACCCGTTGTGGCGTTGGTCACGGTTACCACCGAACCCGGATCAACCAGGCCGGACAGCTGCTGGAACGTATCGGCGGTAAAGGTGGGAAGGGGTTCCATGGTCAGCATGGGTCCCGACTGCAGATAGCTCACCGTTACCGACTGGGTGGTGGCGTTGTTTGCCGCGTCGCGGGCAGTCACCGTAATGGTCGTGCCTCCGGAGGCAAAGCCGCTCAACGTCGTCTGCCAGGTGGTGGGGGTCGGGAACGAGATGGCGCCGACCGTCGTGGTTCCGCCGGTTGCAATGGCCAACCGGGCGCCCGCCTCCACGGTGCCCGAAAGATCGAGGGTCGGGGACATGAAGGGGGAGATGACCGGGTTTATGGTGAGGGCCGGCGGAATCAGGTCAACGGCAACGGAAACGCCACCGCCATCGACACCATACACGGACACGTTGCCGAAGCCGTTCACCACCAGAAGCCGGCCGCTGGCCTGATCGAAGAGGACGTCGGAGGGGACCATCAGCTTGCCGTTGCCGCTTCCGTAGGTACCGATGTAGGAAAGGAATACCGGCGTGGCCGCCGGGTCGATGGCCTGCACGGTGCTCTGGAAGGTATCGACCACGTACATGCGCCTGAGAACCGGCGTCGAGCCGCTGGAATACTCGAAGGAGATACCTTGGGGGGCAGTGAAGCGGAGGGGGCTCGTGCCGAAACTCCCAATAGTTCGTACATAGGTACCGGTTTTGTCAAAAAACTGGATTCGGCCGGTTCGCGTGTCAACAACTGCCACCTGCTTGGAAACCTTTTCGAAAGCAATGCCGCTGGGGGTGGAGAATTTGCCCGGCGTGGTGCCGAATGATCCGAATTTTTTCACGAAGTTGCCGGCGGCGTTGAAGATCTGCACACTGTTATCGAGGCAGTCGACCACATAAATGGAGCCGTCGTCGTCCACGGCGATGCCATCGGCCATTTTGAACTGCCCCTCGCCGGCGCCGAGTTTCCCAATCTCCTGGCCGGTGGCGCTATACATTGAAACGTAGGTTCCCTGCCCCACGAGCAGTGTTCCGCCAGAGGCGACGGCAACCCCCTGGGGAGGTGCGGCAGTCTTGACAATTTGCGTCAAATGGCCAACTGCGTCGTATTTAAGAACTCCCTTTGCAAGGGAATCGGAGACATACACGCCACCCATCGAATCCGATGCAATCCGCAGCGGAGAGCGAATTCCCTCAACCATTGGGTTCTGTATCTGAATGGTTGGCGCTGAGGCGGCAAATGTCACCGTTGTCAGCGAAATAACCAGACACGCCAGGAGGAGGGCAATGGCCGCCATTCGTTTAGGCGATCTGTGTAACATGGTAATGCCTCCACTTTCATAGTGCGGATAGCCGGTCGAATCGGGACTCTCTGTCGATTCGCACCTGGCGCTCCTGTACTCGAAGGAGCAATAACGGTGCCAAACACTCGACGAATCAAGCATTTGACACACCTGCCCAAAGGAGACACCACCGTCGTTTCATAGACCGGTTCATACAGAAACCCCTAATCCTGTGCCGTGGTTCACTTTCCGCCACTTCACACCAATGGGGGTTTTGTCCGGAGACGATTTTTTGACTACAGGGAGGAGAATTTCGTGGAAAAATGGAGGGAATGAGGTTCCCGGCAACTCCGAAAAGGTGCCGGGAATCCGTCAAATAACAAAACTGCGGTAAAGAGAAAGGTTACTTCTACTTCAGATACCCGAATTTCTTCATCCGGTAACGGAAGGCGTCAATGCCGAGATTGAGCTTCCTGGCTGCCTTGGACTGGTTCCAGTCTGAGATTTCCAGGGCCTGGCGGATAAGCTCTTTTTCCACCTCTTCAATGTCAATCCCCTCGGGGGGGAGCTTGAAGGTGGTGAGCCCCGCGGATTGGGAGGAGGCCTTGGCAACGATTTCCAGCGGCAGGTGCTCAAGGAGGAGCGTCTCGTCATTGCCGAGAATGATGGCGCGCTCGATGACGTTTTTCAGCTCGCGGATATTGCCGGGCCAGGTGTAGTCGAGCAGAAGCTTCTCCGCCATCTTGGAGATGCCAGTGACATGCTTGTTGAACTCGGCGTTAAACAGCTCGATGAAATGGCTGGTGAGGGTGAGGATATCCTCCCGCCGCTCCCGCAGGGGGGGGAGGTAGATGGGGATCACCTGGAGGCGGTAGTAGAGATCGTTACGGAAGCTCTTTTCCTCGATCGCCTTGATGAGGTCGCGGTTGGTGGCGGAGATGATCCGGACATCGACGGAAAACGACTTGGTGCCGCCGATGCGGCGGAAGGTCCGTTCCTCCAGGAAGCGGAGGAGCTTGGCCTGCATCCCCATCTCCATGTCGCCGATCTCGTCGAGAAAGACCGTGCCGCCGTCGGCCAGCTCGAAAAGGCCCTTCTTCATCGCCTTGGCGTCGGTGAAGGCCCCTTTCTCATGACCGAAGAGCTCGCTTTCGAGGAGCGTCGCCGGCACGGCCGCACAGTTGATAGCGACAAAAGGGCGCTCGGCCCGGGCCGATTTGTAGTGAACCCACTTGGCCACCAACTCCTTGCCGGTCCCCGACTCCCCCTGGACGAGAACCGTGGAGGCGTCACTCTTGGCCACCTTCTCCATCATGTCGAGGACGTTCTTCATGTGGCGGCTCGAACCGATGATGTCAGGAGAGCCGAACTTCTTTGCCTGCTCGCCCCGCAGCCGCTGCACCTCCCGGCGCAGGTCCGAGGTTTCCAGGGCCTTGCGGATGACGATGGCCATCTCGTCCAGGTTGAAGGGCTTGTTGATATAGTCGAAGGCCCCGAGCCGCATGGCGTGAACCGCCGTCTCCAGCGCTCCGTGGGCCGTGACCATGATCACGATGATCTCCTCGTCGTGCTCCTTGATCTTTGCCAGAACTTCCAGACCACTGATGCCGGGGAGCTGGATATCGAGCAGCACCAGGTCCGGCTGCTCATCCCGGACGATCCGCAGGGCATCCTCTCCGTTACCTGCCGAAACCACCTCGTATCCCTGCTTTTTAAGATTCTGCTCCAGGGACCAGCGAATAAGGTGCTCGTCGTCGACAACCAGAATCTTCGTCTTTCTCACGTCTGCTCCTTTATCGTAACCAAGCGGATATTCGACACTACTTGATGAAAGAATACAGGAGCCAGGAATCATAATCCAGCATAAAACCTGGCGACTCCGGCTACTATACCCCTTTTCCCCGCACCTCTCCCTCGTACGCCACCGGCAGATCGATGATGAACACCGTTCCTTTGCCGTCCTCGCTGGTCACGGAAAGGGTACCGCCATGCTGGGTGATGAGCTTGTGGCAGATGGCGAGCCCAAGCCCTGTCCCCTGGGCCTTGGTGGTGAAGAAGGGGGTAAAGATTTTGCCGATGATCGGCTCCGGAATGCCGGGGCCGGTGTCGGCGATGGTGGCGCGCACCCACCTCTTGCCGTCGAGGTCCACCAGGGAACTCCCGACGGTGAGAGTCCCCCCGTCGGCCTGCATGGCCTGGATGGCGTTAAGGATCAGATTCAGGAATACCTGCTGCACCTGCTTTGGATCCACGAAGATTTCCGGAAGGCCATCGGCAAGATCCAGGCTTTTGGCGATATTCTTTCCCCCCTTGTGCTGGAGGGCAAAGAGGAGGGTTTTTTGCAGGATTGTATTCACGTCGGCATAGGTCGGTTCGGGGGGGGTAGGCTTGCCGAAGAACAGGAGATCATTCACGGTCTTGTCGAGCCGGCTCACCTGCTCGACCACTTCTCCGATGATCTCCTTGCGGGGATCATCGTCGGAAAAATCCTGACGGATGATGGTCATTGCCGCCGAGATGCCGGCCAGGGGATTCTTGATTTCGTGGGCGATCCCCGCAGCCATTTCCCCCACCGAGGCCAGACGATCGGCCCGTTCCATCTGCTGGAAGTGGTACTCTTCCAGTTCCCTCTTCGCCTTGTCGAGCTTGCCGACCATGGAGTCGAAACTCACGATGAGCCGGCCGATCTCGTCATTGGCCATAGGGGTTATACGGACAGAGAGGTCTCCCTCCTCCACCCGCGCCATGCTGCCGATGAGGTTGTTCAGGGGTTGCCGGACGAATCGGACGATGACGAGGGAGATGGCTGCCGCGCAGAAAAGAATGACCGCCCCGGTGGAGACGAGGGAAAGCCGCGTCGCCTCGAGAATCCGGCGGTTGGTCTCTACCTGGGAGTAGTTGACGTTGAGAACCCCGATAAGCCGTTTTTTGGTGCCGTGGCACCGTTGGCACAGCACATCGTTGTATATCGGCTTGATAACCCCGAGGACCTCCCCGAAGGCGTCGCTGGCGTAAACCCCTTCCTTGCGGTTATTGATAAAGAGTTGGTAATCCCCGTCAGGAACCGGCATCCCCACCTCCTCGGGCCGGGACGACTTGAGGACGATCCCCTGGGGATGAAATATCCTGACGCCAATGAGCTTGCTGTGGCTGTGGCCCACCATCTGCAGGATGACCTGCACATCCTGGGTGTCCCCAACGCTCATGGACTTGTAGATGCTGCGCTCGATAGTGTCGAGAAGAAGGTAGGCATTCTCGCGGGTTGCCTTGATGAGCTGGTTCTTTTCCCGCTTGAGATTGAGGTAGGTAAAGGTACCGATTCCCACGGAGAGGAGGCCGACCAGGGTTACGATAACTCTCGTTGTCAGGCTTTTGAAGATCAACCTACCTCCGGGGTGGCGGAGCCGGGAAATCCTTGCAAGGGCAACCGCGCTGCGCTGATATCAATCAGCTGCATGCCGCTCCACCAGAAGGGCGATGCCGTGACGGATCACGGCACCGACGAAGCGCCTGCGCCGGCACTGGCGGGGGAGCCCTGCGTGACCTTGCCGGCTGTTGGGGTCACGGCTTCGGGAAGGCCAAAGACCCACTCGTTGTACTTTTTTTTCTGATCGAGCCCTTCCAGTTCCTTGTCAAAGTTCCCCTGTTTAAAGGGTTCATCCTCTTCGGTGACGTGAACTCCAATAATCCCCTTCTGTGGATTGCGAACCACCTCAAACTCCTTGTCCGTGAACGGATCGGTAAAGAGCCGGCGCAGATAGCGCTCCTTGGACAGGGAGCCGGGGTCCTTCAGGAGATCCTTCAGATCATTGAGGGGACGGGCAGCCTGCGTCGTCGTCTTGAGCGGCTTCCCCTCCGTCACGTCGTACTGGTGCCAGCGCCGGATGGCGCGCTGATACTGCACTCCCCGGAAGAGGAGTTCCGTCTCCCGTTCCCGCTTCATCTTTGTCCGCCAGGTCTGCCCGGTGATGCCGAGCATGATCCCCATGATGACGATGATCATGAGGGCGGCGATATAGGTGAAACCGGCGGAGGACGTCAGCAGAGAGGAGCGAGGGAGCTCCATCGCCACCTCACTTCCCCTTTCGGGCGACAACCCCCCGTGCAGCCTCCACGAGATCGGCCGGCATGAGGCCGAAGTACTTGAGGAGTTCCTCTGCCTTGCCGGAGGTGCCGAAGCGGTCGTTGACCCCGACCCGCTTCAGGGGAACGGGGGAGTTTTCCCCCAGGAACTCGGCCACGGCACCTCCCAACCCGCCGACAATGGAGTGCTCTTCGGCGGTGACGATGGCGCCGGTCTCCCGGGCGGCCTTCAGGAGGATATCCCCGTCCAGGGGCTTCACGGTTGCCAGGTGCACCACCCGGGCGGAAATCCCCTCGCCTTTCAGGGTCTCGGCGGCGGCAAGGGCCTGGGCGGTCATGAGGCCGGTGGTGACAAAGGTGAGGTCCGTGCCGTCGGCCAACTGAACCCCTTTGCCGATCTCGAAGGGAGTCTCCTCGGCCGTGACGGTCGGCACCTTGTTGCGGCCGAGCCGCACGTAGACCGGCCCCTTGTACGCGGCTGCGGCGCGGATCGCCTTGGCGGTCTCGGGGCCGTCTGCCGGCACGATGACAGTCATGTTCGGCACGGCCCGCATAATGGCGATGTCCTCCACCGACTGGTGGGAGCCTCCGTCCTCGCCCACGGTCACCCCACCGTGGGTGGCGACGATCTTCACATTTGCCTTGGGATAGGCAGCCGACTGGCGGACCTGCTCCCAGGCCCGGCCCACGGCGAAGATGGCGAAGGTGGAAACGAAGGGAATCTTCCCGGCAGCGGCAAGGCCGGCAGCGGTGCCGACCATGTTGGCCTCGGCGATCCCCATGTTGAAGAAGCGCTCGGGAAATTTCTTGGCAAAAATGGAAGTTTTGGTGGAACCGGACAGGTCGGCGTCCAGGACGACGATGTTCTTGTTCTCCTCCCCCAGCTCCGCCAGGGTCTGCCCGTAAGCGTCGCGGGTGGCGATCATGGTGCTCATATGTCAATGTCCTTTCTTTTTGTCATGTAGGGGCGCTGCTTGCCGCGCCCTGTGTGAGATGGGCGCGGCAAGCAGCGCCCCTACGACATTCATGCATTACAAATAACATTGTTCACCCAGGCACTCCATGGCCTTGGGAAGCTCTTCGTCGCTGGGGGCAACGCCGTGGTAGGAGGCCTTGTTCTCGAAGAACGAAACCCCTTTCCCCTTGACGGTGCGGGCAACGATTACGGTCGGCTTCCCCTTGGCCCCGGCGGCCTGTCCCAGGGCGGCCACAATGGCTCCCATGTCGTGGCCGTCAATGTCGATCACGTTCCAGCCGAAGGCCCGGAACTTGTCGGTGACCGGCTCCACGGCCATGACCTTGGCCACTTCGCCGTCGATCTGGAGTCGGTTCACATCCACCAGGGCGCAGAGGTTGTCGAGCTTGTAGTGGCCGGCAGCCATGGCGGCCTCCCAGACCTGCCCCTCCTGGAGCTCGCCGTCACCGAGCATGGCGTAGACGCGGCTTGAGCTTCCGTCAAGGCGAAGCCCCAGGGCCATGCCGTTGGCCATGGAAAGCCCCTGCCCCAGGGAACCGGTGCAGACCTCGACACCGGGAGTCTGCTTGCTGTCGGGATGCCCCTGGAGATGCGAGCCCAGGCGCCGCAGCGTCATGAGGTCCTCCTTGGGGAAGTACCCTGCCTCGGCCAGGGCCACGTAGAGGGCCGGGGCCGCGTGCCCCTTGCAGAGGACAAAACGGTCCCGCCCGGGCCAGGCCGGGTCGGCCGGATTGTGCTTCATCACTTGGAAGTAGAGGGCCGTAACCATATCGATGGCCGAGAGGGAGCCTCCCGTGTGCCCCGACTGGGACTTGTGGAGGGTCTTGACGATGTCGACCCGGAGTTGCCGGGCCTTCTCCTGGAGTTGGGCAATCTTTTCGCTGTCCACGATGTTCCTTTCCATGATTGATAGTCTATTTGTCGTCCGTCATGAGAAAGTCGAGGATGACCTCGTCAAGACTGGACGGTTTTTCCTGTGGTTTGGGGTGGAGCTTCGGCTGTACGGCGGGAGCGGCGGCGGGCTTCGGCGCGGGCTGCGCGGCCGGAGGGGTAGTCGGAGGGAAGGCCCGGGCGTCGAATTCGCCGTTCTTGAGCCGCCGGAGCATCCCCTTGTGCTGCTCCTTCATGAGCTCTTCGACTACCCGCTCCAGATGGTCCACCTTGATGATGTCGGCGTAGCTCGTCTTACGGGAGGCGACAATCGTCCCCTCCCGATAGATGAGGGTAATGATGTGGGGATTGGCGATCCCGCTGTCCTCGGTCTGGACGTGGAAGACCTCTCCCTTGTACATGACGTTGTGATTGAATCCGACGACCATGGGGCACCTGTCCGTCAAATGACGTAACCGATTAAAACTATCACGGATAGCCCCACGGTTGCAAGGACTGAAAATACCCAGGCGGGTCGGCCAGTTACGCCTACTTCTCCAGCAGCGCCTTGATCCGTGCCACCGCCTCCATGGCGTCCCGGGCGTAGAGGTCGGCGCCGATCTCGTCGGCGTATTCCTGGGTCACCACCGCCCCCCCCACCATGGTAAAAGTCCGGATGCCGGCCTCCTTCAGCCGCGCAATCACATTCTCCATCTCGGTCATGGTGGTGGTCATGAGGGCCGAGAGCCCCACGGCATCGACCCCCAATCCCCGGGCCTCTTCCACGATCCGGTCGGCAGGGACGTTCTTCCCCAGGTCGATCACCTCGAAGCCGTGGTTCTCCAGGAGCGTGCAGACGATGTTCTTGCCGATGTCGTGGATATCCCCCTCGACGGTTGCCATGAGAATCTTTCCCCGGCTGGCGGCGGGAGCCCCCTTCATGACCTCCTTGAGGCGGCCAAAGGCGGCCTGCATCGTGTCGGCCGACTGCATCACCTGGGGAAGGAAGACGAGGTTCTTCTCGAAGCGCCGTCCCACCTCCTCCAGGCCGGGGAGGAGCCCTTCGTTGCTCACCTGGAGCGGTTCGAGCCCCTGGTCCAGCGCCTCCTCAACCAATGCAACGATATTCTCCCTGTCGCCGGTGATGACGGCACGCTTCAAGCGCTCTCGAATGTCGAGGGACTCGCCGGACACTGCCGGCTCGGGGGCGACGGCGGCCGTTCCGGCATAGGCGGCGATGTAGGCGGCAGCGCTGGGGTCCCGGTTCAGGAGGACCATGGCCGAACGCCAGGCCGCCATCATCTCTTCCTCTTTCGGATTGACAATGGCGGCGTCGAGCCCCGCGGCCAAGGCCATGGCGAAGAAGGCCGAGGAGATAAGGGGACGGCGGGGGAGACCGAAGGAGATATTGCTGACGCCGAGGACCGTGGGGCAGCCGAGGGTCTCCTTCACGAGGCGCACCGCCCGCAGGGTTTCCATGGCCCGCTTCTGCTCCGCGCTCACGGTGAGGGTCAGGCAGTCGATCACCACGTCGTTGCGGGAGATGCCGCGTCCTTCCGCAGCGGCCACGATCCGCTCCGCCACGGCCAGGCGCCCCTCGGCCGTCTCGGGGATGCCGGTCTCGTCCAGGGCCAAGCCGATGACGGCGGCGCCGTACTTCTTCACCAGGGGGAGGACCCGCTCGATGCTCTTCGCCTCGCCGTTCACGGAGTTGACAAGGACCTTGCCATCGGCCGCCTTGAGTCCCCGCTCCAGGGCCGCCGGATCGGAAGAATCGAGGACCAGCGGTACGGCGGCGCTGCCAGTAACGCAGAAGACCGCCCGCTCCATGGCGGCGGGCTCGTCGATCCCCGGGGTCCCCACGTTCACGTCCAGGAGATGGGCGCCGGCAGCCGTCTGTTCCATTGCCTCGCGGCGGATGGTGGAGATTTTCCCCTCCCGCAGCTCCTGGGCAAAGGCCTTCTTGCCGGTGGGGTTGATCCGCTCGCCAATGATGGCCGCGGGAAGGCCCCCGCCGAGGGCGACGACGGAGGTGCGGCTCGCCAGGAACGTGACCCCGGCCGGGGGGCCGCAGTCGCGCCACGACTGGTCGCGGTCCGCCAGGGCTTCCTTGATGGCCCGGATATGGGCCGGCGTGGTGCCGCAGCAGCCGCCGATGACCCGCACGTTCAACTCCAGCATCCGGTCATGGAAGGCGGTCATGTCGTCGGGGGTGCCGGGGAAGACAGTCTTGCCGTCCACCAACTTCGGGAGCCCCGCATTGGCCTGGGAGATGAGGGGAACCCGGGTCACCCCGCGCATGGCTCCCATGACGGCGCAGATGCCGTCAGGACCGAGGCCGCAGTTGGCGCCGACGATGTCGGCCCCGGCCGCCGCAAGGGTCACGGCGGCCGCCTCGGGAGGAGTGCCGAGGACGGTGCGCCCCTCGTTGTCGAAGGTGAGCTGGGCGATGATGGGGATCGTGGGGGAGAGCTCCCGGATGGCGATGACCGCGGCCCGGATCTCCTTGATGTCGAGGAAGGTCTCCAGGGTGATGAGGTCGGCGCCGGCTTCGATGAGTGCCCCGGCCTGCTCCCGGAAGAAGCCTGCCATGGCGTCGAAGGTCACTTCCCCCACCGGTTCCACGAAGAGCCCCGTGGGCCCCATGGAGGCGGCCACGTAGGCCCGGTCGCCGCAGACCTCCCGGGCGATCTCCACGGCCCGGGCGTTGATCTCCCGGACCTTCTCCTCCAGGCCGTAGTGCTCCAGCTTGGGGCGGGTACCGCCGAAGGTGTTGGTGACGATGATGTCGGCCCCGGCCTCCAGGTATTCCCGGTGGACGCCGGCCACCACCTCGGGCATGGTGAGGTTCAGTTCCTCGGGAGACTGACCGGGGCGCAGCCCCCGCTCCTGGAGCATTGTCCCCATGGCCCCGTCAAGGACCAGGACCCGTTCTTTTATCGCCTGCAGGAAGGGTGTTTTCATGGCGTCGCCACCTTTTTGTCATTTTTTTCCAGGGAGAAATCGGGGGGAATGGGAAGGCGCAGGTCCAGGTGTCCCGTAAGGGTCTCAACCTCTGCGCCGTCGACGAGAAACTTGACCCCCTTGATCTGGGGGTAGTTGAGGCAGATGGTATTGACCACCGAGTAGACCGCGGCCATCTCAGAGGAACTTCCGCCGGGAAGCCCTTTCAGGAGATCGTCGCCGAAATCCACCACGGCCGTCTCCCCCTCGATCCGCACATCACGCACCACGGCATTGGGGGGGAGGGTCGGATGGAGGTCCCCCACGGGGCCATTGGCCACCTCGTCCACGAGGGACTCGACGCACTCGGGAAGGGATTCGCAGGCCGTCATCTGGCGTCCCTCGCGGCCGAGCCCCTCGGCGTCGGGAGTGGCAAAGAAGAGAGTCACCTGGACGGTGCCCACCGGTTTCGGCTCCGGCTTGGTCGTGGGAAGGTCACGGCTCGCCTGGTACTTGCCGAAAAACAGGAGGCCGAACACAATGGCTGCGATGAGGAAGGCGGCGAGCACGAGTTGCTCCCGATTGTGGGGCTTGGTTCTCTTCATGGGTTCCTATTCCTTTTCCGCGTCGAGGCTCACCTGATAGACGTCGCCCAGCTTGCCCCCGAGGAACCGGTTGCCGACCCGGATAAACCCCGCCGGCACGTCGGACACGAAGTAGTGGTGGTTTCCCTGCTCGGAGGTGGGACGCAGGAGCTCCCGCCCCCGGAGGATCTCCGCCACGGTGCGGGCCGTCTCCTCGGCAGAGTCCACGAGCTTCACCTCCTGGCCGATGGTCTCGCCGATGATCTTCTTGAGAAGGGGATAGTGGGTGCAGCCGAGGACCAGGGTGTCGACCCCCGCCTCCCGCAGACCAGACAGATAGGTGCGGGCGGTCAGGTGCGCCACCTCGTTGTCGGTCCACCCCTCCTCGGCCAGGGGAACGAAGAGGGGACAGGCCCGGGTCACCACCTCAACCTCGGGGTTGATCCGCTTGATGGCCTTGGCGTAGGCGCTGCTCCGGATGGTCCCCTCGGTGCCGATGACCCCCACCTTGCCGCTGCGGGTGACGGCGGCTGCCCGGCGGGCCCCCGGCTCGATGACGCCGACCACGGGGATGGAGAGGGTCTGCTGCAGGGCTTCCAGGGCGCAGGCAGAGGCGGTGTTGCAGGCCACCACCAGGAGCTTGATGTCGCGGTGCACGAGAAACGAGGCGATTTCGAGGCTGTAGCGGGTGACGGTTTCCGGGGACTTGGTCCCGTAGGGAACCCGGGCCGTGTCGCCGAAATAGATGGTGTCCTCCTGGGGGAGGGCCTTGATGATCTCCTTGAGGACGGTGAGGCCGCCGACCCCCGAGTCAAAGATGCCAATGGCTTTCCAGGGCAAGGTTTCTTCTCCGCGCATCTCCGGTCCGACCCGAACGGCCGGTGCTTTCGGTTGTTGGAATAATAAAAAATATATATAGTAGGTGAGCCGTCGACAAAATGTCAAGGCATTTGCCCCCTGGGAAACCAACAGCTGAACGCTTCATTTTCCGTGCAAAATCTGCTATATAGATCAGACATCCAACAGCAACCCCACACCATCGGGAGCCCCCATGGACAAACAGGACATGCTCGACAAGGGTAAGGAAGCCCTCACCCCCTTCGAGACCCAGAACATCGTCACCTTCATAAAGAACCTCACCCTCAAGGGTGCCATGGAAAATCCCTGGATCATCGGCATCTTCGCGATTCTGGTCTTCTATGCCGTCATCAAACGCTCCAAGGGAGTCCTGGCGTTCCTCTTCGCCGTAGTCTCCATCGCGCTCCTGATCCGCTTCACCCTCCCCACCGGCGGAGGGGATGAACTATCCCTCAGCTCCACCCTCCCCTTTGCCTTTGGCGGCCTCGTGATCGGCGGCTTCCTCATCTATTTCCTCTTCATCAAATCGGAGTAGCCCCGTGCACCGTGTCGGCTTTACCACCACCATCCCGCTGGAAGTGATCCTCGCGGCGGAAAAGGTCCCCGTGGACCTGAACAACGTCTTCATCACGAGCCCCCGGAGCCACCAACTCATCGAGGAGGCAGAGGTGGACGGCTTCCCCCGAAGCACCTGCGGCTGGATCAAGGGGATCTACGCCGCGGTCCTGGAGGAAGGGATCAAGGAACTGGTGGCCGTGACCGAGGGGGACTGCAGCAACACCCGGGCACTCATGGAGGTGCTCTCCCTGAAGGGGGTGGAGACGGTCCCCTTTGCCTACCCCCACGACCGGGACACCGAGAGCGTCCGCTTCGAGATCGAGAAGCTCATGCGCCACTTCGGGGTGGGGTGGGACGCGGTGAACCTCTCCCGTGAGCGCCTCGGGCGCATCCGGCGGAAGGTGCGAGAAATCGACCGCCTCACCTGGAAGGAGAATCGGGTCACCGGCGCCGAGAACCATTACTACCAGGTCTGCACTTCGGACATGAACAGCGATCCGGATCGCTTCGAGGCCGATGTGGACACCTTCCTGGCGGAAGCGAAAAACCGCATCCCCTTTAAGGACACGCTGCGGCTCGCCTACATCGGGGTCCCCCCCATCTTCGACGACCTCTACCAGTTCACGGAGAGCCTGGGGGCCCGGGTGGTCTTCAACGAGACCCAGCGCCAGTTCGCCATGCCCTTTGACACGGTGGACATGGTGGAGCAGTACCGGGCCTACACCTATCCCTACGACATCTTCCACCGGCTCGCCGACATCCTCCTGGAACTGGAGCGACGCAAGGTGGACGCGGTCATCCATTACGTCCAGTCCTTCTGTTTCCGGCAGATCGAGGACATGATCGTGCGCCAGAAGGTGCCGCTCCCCATCCTGACCCTGGAGGGGGACAAGCCGACCCCCCTGGACGCCCGTACCAAGATCCGGATCGAGGGATTCCTCGAAATGCTGGCGGGGTAACGCACCATGCAGATCGGCATCGACCTGGGAAGCAGAAAGGCCAAGTTCGCCCTCCTGGACGGGGAGCGGATCGTGCGACTGGCGGACCATGACACCGTCACCTTCTACAAGCGCTACGGCCGCCTCGCGGGGGACGAGTTGGAACTGGACCTGGCGGCCAGCGGCATCTTCACCCCCGACGAACTGGCCGGGGCAGCGGTGGTGGTCACCGGCTACGGCCGCAACACCCTCGCCCTCAGGGGAGCGCGGGTCATCTCGGAGATCCGGGCACACGTGGCCGGGGCGCTCCTCCAGACGGGGCTTCGGGACTTCACCCTCCTGGACATGGGGGGACAGGACACCAAGGTGGCTCTGGTGAGGGGAGGAAAGCTCGCCGACTTCGTCATGAACGACAAGTGCGCCGCCTCCAGCGGCCGCTACCTGGAGAACATGGCGGCCATCCTGGAGCTGTCACTGGATGAACTCTCCTCCCACTGGGAGGACCCGGTGAAGCTCGATGCCACCTGCGGCATCTTCGGCGAGTCGGAGCTCATCGGCCAGATCCTCCGGGGGCATCCCGTGGAGCGGCTCTGCGCCGGAGTGAACCAGACCCTGGTCAAGCGGGTCATGCCGATGCTCAAGCGCTTCGCCTCGGAGACCATCGTCCTTACCGGCGGCGTGGCCCGCAACCAAGGCGTGGTGCGCCTTCTGGAAGGGGAAACGGGACTCGCGGTGATCGTGCCGGAGCATCCCCAGCACAACGGGGCCATCGGCTGCGCATTTACGGGGACCGGCAGCTAGGGTTCAAGGTCTGCAAAAAACGGAGGTTTCATGAAGTTGGCAAAAAAAGACTGGTTCTTCATCATTCTCATCATCGCCGTATTCGGCACCTTCTGGGCCATCTCCGGCGAGGTCAAGACCAAGAAAGTTCCCTTCGACGACAACCACAAGAAGTTTTACGATGCATTCAACAGCGGCGCCTCCAAGATCGACCTGGACGCCCAGTGCCCGGCGTGCCACTTCGAGGGGCCCGGCGGCATCCCCTTCCCCAAGAAGCACCCGGTGAAACCGGCCGACGGCCCCATGCGCTGCCTCTTCTGCCACAAGTTCAAGGCGAAGTAATCTGCCTGCGCCATGGGGGGGACCGTCCTCAATCTCACCCGTGAACTGGAGCGGCTCGTTGGCCATGTCACGGGCCACGTCCCGGAGCTGGCCCACATCGACCCGGCCCAGCTCCTCATCTGCATCTCCTCCACCCGGGGGGGCGGCATCCGGGGAACCTACGCCAAGATCCATCCCCTCCGGTTCCCCGGCGGGATGAAGACTGCAGAACGGCGGCGGGGACGGCACACCTACCTGAGCACCATGCCGTCGGTGGCCCACCGGGGAAAGGAAATCCTCTACGTCATCTACTTCCTGGTTCCCCGCTTTTTCGACCTCCCCATCAGGGAAAAGCTCATCACCGTCTTCCACGAGCTCTACCACATCTCCCCCGCCTTCGACGGCGACATCCGCCGCTTCCCGGGTCGAAACTTCGCCCACGGCAGCTCCACGAGAAAGTTCAACGCATACATGGGGAAGCTCGTGGATGCATACCTGGCAGGTCACAACGATCCGGAACTCACCTCTTTTCTCGACGGCACCCTGGCGGAACTCAGGGACCGGCACCGCACCATTGTGGGAAGGCGGTTCCGCATCCCCGTGATAAAGACGGAGCGGCGCTGAATCGACACGAAATGTTAAAGTTTCCCCGGTAATGGACGAAAAGTCATGTAAGCAGCCGCTTACAGACAAGGAGGACCAGACGACATGGCAATAGTATGGCGCGACGACCTGCTTACCGGGGTCGACGAGATAGACGCCCAGCACAAGGAGCTTTTCAGGCGTTTCGACGACCTGCTGAATGCCTGCAACGAAGGAAAGGGAAATGAGGAAGTGCTCCGGCTCTTCACCTTCCTGGACGAGTACGTGGTGACGCATTTCACCGCCGAGGAGCGGATCATGCGTCTGTGCGACTACCGGGACTACCTGGAGCACAAGCAGCAGCACCAAGGGTTTGTCCGCAGACTCGAAGAGCTGAAACGAAAATTCAGGGACGAGGGGGCCGGCCTGACGCTGGTCATCTCCACGAACCAGATGATGATTCAGTGGCTCATTCGCCACATCGACAAGATGGACAGGGAGATTGCCGGCTACTTCGGCAAGTAGGTCCGCATCCCTCAAACTAACCGTATCACCCCTCGACGGCCGGGTCTCTGTATCCGGCCGTCTCTTTTTGGGCGCCACTGCGCACCTGTTAAATCACTTGCGACATCTCCGGGCAGGCGCTAAAATTGGCAGAAATTTCACTGACTACCAACCGGCGTCACCCCCACGGCTCCCCATGCGCATCCTGATCATAGAAGACGAGAAAAAGGCCGCCGCCTACCTCCAGAAAGGATTCACTGAGAACGGCTTCTCGGCGGACACGGCCCAAAACGGCGAGGATGGCCTCCACCTGGCCCGCACCGAGGCCTACGACCTCGTCATCCTCGATATAATGCTCCCCGGCCGGGATGGCTGGTCGGTGCTGGAAGAGCTGCGGCGCGGGGGGAGCGAGGTGCCGGTCATCTACCTGTCGGCCCGGGACGCGGTCCAGGACCGGGTGCGAGGCCTGGAACTGGGGGCCGACGACTACCTGGTGAAACCCTTTGCCTTTTCGGAACTGCTGGCCCGGGCCCGCAACATCCTCCGCCGGGGACCGGCACGGCAGCCGGAACGACTGCGGGCCGACGACCTGGAAATGGACCTGGTGGGCCACAAGGCCTGGCGGGGAGGGACCCCCCTCGACCTCACCACCAAGGAGTTTCTCCTTTTGTCGCTCCTGCTCCGCCGCAAGGGGGAGGTCCTCTCCCGGACCCTCATCGCCGACCAGGTCTGGGGCATCAACTTCGACAGCGACACCAACATCGTCGATGTGGCAATCCGCCGTCTGCGGCGCAAGGTCGACGACCCCTTCGAGCGGAAGCTGATCAGCACCGTCCGCGGAGCAGGCTATGTCCTCGACGGCGCGTGAAGGAACCCGCCCGGAGACACTCTCCCTCACCGCACGGCTCACCATCCTCTCCACCCTGGCCACCACGTGTGTTCTCCTCTTTGTCATCGTCTTCCAGTTTCTTGCCTTGGCAAGCGACCTGGAGTTCGAGGACAACAACTTCATCATCGAGAAGATACGGGTGATCGAGGCGGTCATCGCCCGCCACCCCGACGACTCCGCCCATCTTGACCAGGAAGTCAACTGGGAAGGAGCCATGCGGCAGGACACCCGTTACCTGGTTCGAATCATGGGGCGGCAGGGAAATGTGGTCATGGAGACACGGGGAATGGACCGCATCGTGCCTGCCCGCCAGTTCCCCCCGCCAGCCCGGGATTCCCGCGCCATCGGCCAAGGCAAAAAGCTCCACGTCCCGGACGGGCGGATCTATCTGCTGAACTCCGCCTGGGGAACGTCGGAGAAGGGGCTTTCATCCCGCGTTATCCAGGTGGCCCTCGACGTGACCGACGACGAGGAGATCCTGGAGGGATACAAGAAGAAGATGGCTTTTGTGTTTCTGGCCGGCATTTGCCTTTCGGCCGCTCTCAGTGCCGTGGTGGTGCGCCGGGGCCTCCGCCCCCTGGCAGAGATTACCGGTGCGGCCGGCCGCATTGACATAACAACCCTAGACGAACGCCTCGGTGCCCGGGTATGGCCCCGGGAACTGGCCCGCTTCGCCGCCGCCTTCGACGGCATGCTCGACCGCCTAGAAACGTCCTTCGACCGGCTCGAAGCATCCTCCGCCAACCTGGCCCACGAGATCCGCACCCCCATCAACATCCTTCGGGGCGAGGCCGAGGAGGCTATCTCCCGGGTCCGCTCCTCCGAAGAGTACCGGCGGGTCATCGAGTCGAGCCTTGAGGAGTACGAGCGCCTCTCGCGCCTGATTGACAACATCCTCTTCCTGGCCAGGGCCGAGCAACGGATCGAGCCGATCCCCCTGAACATGCGCGGCGAACTGGAACTGCTCCTGGACTTCTACGGCACCCTGGCGGAAGAGAAGGAAATAACCATTTCCTGCTCCGGCCGGGGTGAGATTCATGCCGACCCGCTCCTCTTCCAGCGGGCCGTCGGCAACCTGCTCTCCAACGCCATCCGCTACACCCCCGCAGGAGGGGCGATCACCGTTTCCTGCATCCGGGACGACGACGGCTCAGCCCGCCTCACCGTCACCGACACCGGCATCGGCATCGCGCCGGACGACCTTCCCCGGATTTTCGACCGATTCTACCGCAGCAGCGAGGCCCGCGCCCTCAATGCCCAGGGGACCGGCCTCGGCCTCGCCATCGTCCGCTCCATCATGGATCTCCACGGAGGAGGCGTTTCAGTCTCCAGCGAACCGAGGCGGGGAACCGCCGTGACGCTTCACTTCCCCGCAATCACAGCACCATCGTAACATTCCAAGATGACGAAATTGTCATCTTCCCGTCATGGTCCGGTCAGGTTTCCATCGGTAAAATCTTCGGCTAACGCATAAATCCCTTTTGTCAGCGGAGCCCCAATGACCATTCGCCGCACCTTTGGCATCATCACCCTCTTTTCATTCATCCACCTCGCCATCTCCACCGTCACCCGCACCATTCTCCTCGCCATGGTCCCCAAGGGGTCGGGGCTCACGCTCCCCCTGGTGGCAAAGGCCTACGGGACAGGGTTCATTTTCGACGCGGCGGCCCTCGCCTATCTCCTCATCCCGGCGGCCCTCTACCTGATCGTCGCCCCCCGGCGGCTCGTGGGGAGCAGCGGGCACCGCTGGGTGGTCCGCACCGCCCTCTTCGTCATCCTCTACGCCCTCATCTTCGGTGCCGTGGCCGAGTACTTCTTCTTCGAGGAGTTCTCGACCCGCTTCAACTTCATTGCCGTGGATTACCTGATCTACACCCATGAGGTAATCGGCAACATCCGCGAGTCGTATCCCCTTATGCCGATTCTCGGCGCAATCTTTGCCGTTTCCCTGGTCGTGGTCTTTCTCCTCCGCTCCGCCATCGACCGGGCCGCCGCCGCGACCTTTACCGGCCGCTACCGCCGCCTCGGCGCCACGCTCCTTGCGGCCCCCCTGGCGGCCCTCCTCCTCGTGAACATCTCGGGCGCGGAGATTTCTGCCAACAGCTACGCCAACGAACTGGCCGGCAACGGCCTCTACGGCCTGTTTGCGGCCTTCCGCAACAACGAACTCGATTTCAATCGCTTCTACGTGACCCGCGACGACAAGCAGATGCTGGCCCGGCTCAGAGACCAGGTAGAAGAACGCAACAACAACTACGCCACACCCGCCCCCCGCATGACCCGGCAGATCAGGGGCGAAGGGAAGGAAAAGCGGCTCAACGTCATCGTGGTGGTGGAGGAGAGCCTGAGCGCCGAGTATCTGGGAATATTCGGCAACGCCAAGGGGCTCACGCCGAACATCGACCGCCTCTCCAGGGATTCCCTCCTCTTCACCCACCTCTACGCCAGCGGCACGAGGACGGTCCGGGGACTCGAAGCACTCACCCTCTCGATTCCGCCGCTCCCCGGAACGTCCATCGTGAAACGCCCCAACAACGGCGGGTTCAGGTCCTGGGGCGAGATCATGAAGGAGAAGGGGTACGATACCCGTTACATCTACGCGGGTTATGGCTATTTCGACAACATGAACGCCTTTTTCTCCGGCAACGGCTTCGACATCGTCGACCGCAACAGCTTTGCCAAGGACGAGATCACCTTTGCCAACATCTGGGGCGTCTGCGATGAAGACCTCTTCCGCAAGACCATCAAGGAGGGGCGCCAGTCCTACGAAGCGGGGCGTCCTTTCTTCAGCATGGTCATGACCACCTCCAACCACCGCCCCTTCACCTACCCGGAGGGGAGGATCGACATCCCCTCCAAGACCGGCCGTGACGGAGGGGTGAAATACGCCGACCACGCCATCGGAAAGCTGATCGAAGAGGCCCGGAAGGAGCCCTGGTTCAAGGATACGATCTTCGTCTTCATCGCCGACCACTGCGCCGGCAGCGCCGGCAAGACCGAACTGCCGGTGAAGAAGTACGAGATCCCGCTCCTTGTCTACTCCCCCCACAACGTGAAGCCGGGAAAGGTGGACCGGATAATGGGCCAGATCGACGTGGCCCCCACGGTGCTCGGGCTCCTCAACATGAGCTACACCACCGACTTCCTGGGGCGCGACATCCTCAAGGCCGACACGCAGCCCGAACGGGCCTTCATCTCCACTTACCAGAAGCTGGGCTACATCGAGGGTGACCGGCTCCTGATCCTCAGCCCCCAGAAAGGGGCGTCGCTGGCCCGGTTCGACCGCCGCAGCGGCGACACCCAGCCGCTCCCCATGGATGAACAGTCCCTCCAAAAAGCCCTTGCCTGGTACCAGGGGGCGAACTATATTTACAAAAATAGGCTCAACAGGCTCCCCTGACCATGAAGACACGTACGACCGCGCCCCTTGATGCCCCATTCTGGCTCAGTCACGGGATAGTGCCGCTTCTCCTCTTCGTTTTCGCGGCCACGGCCTGCGAGATTACCCACGTGGACCTGGTCCTGGCTGACCGCTTCTACGATTTCACTGCCGGTACCTGGCCAGCCCGGTACTCGTGGTGGGCCCAGTGGCTCATCCACGAGCGGGGGCGTGACCTGATCGCGGCGGTCGCATCGCTTTCTTTCATCGCCTGGGTCCTGTCGTTCCAAGTTGTCCGGCTGCGCCCCCTCCGCTGGGCTGTCCTCTACCTGGCTATGGCCATAGGCATTGGCATTTGCCTCGTCGCCGTCGGCAGAGGCTTATCCGGCCGCCACTGTCCCTGGTCCGTGGAACGCTACGGCGGGCCGGTCCCCTATACCCGGCTCTTCGAGGGAAATCCCCCCGGCGCCAACAACGGCCATTGTTTTCCGGCGGTACACGCCGCCGGAGGTTTTTCCCTCATGGCCATATACTTCGCCCTGAGGGACCGCCGCATCAAGATCGCCCGGGCTGGCCTCGGGACGGGATTCGCACTCGGCACCATTTACGGCTATGCCCAGATGGCACGGGGTGCCCACTTTTTTTCACACGCGGTCTGGTCCGCGGCCATCTGCTGGTTCTCGGCCCTGGGGCTCTACTGGATTTTCAGGCCCCACCTCGCCCCATCGGAAAGCGGTGGAGCCGCCGCCGATGAATCACGATTTGCTCCCGCCACTCACACGGGAGAGACGGTATAACGACGACACGACATTCGCCACCCTGCAGCATCCGACACCAACTGAGAAAATCCTCCCCGTGACAAGGAAAGGTAGCCCGTGCAGCCCCTCACCACCGACGACAACTTCCGCGGAAAGCTCACGACGCCCAATGCCTGGGATCTGGCGGCATTCTTTCTTGTCATGGGCATCATCGCGCTCCTCGCCTGGGGAAGCAGAGAAATGGCCCTTCCCTATGTACCGGGGAAGACGGTCCCCTCCCTCTCCCCTGATCCGTGGCACCTCCCCTACTATGCTCTGCGGACCGTAATCAGGATGGGTGCGGCCCTCTGCCTCTCCCTCGCCTTTACCCTCACCTACGCAACCCTGGCAGCCAAAAACCGCCGGCTCGGCCCGATTCTCGTGCCGGCCCTCGACATTCTCCAGTCGGTGCCGATCCTCGGCTTCCTTTCCGTGACCGTAACCGGCTTCATCTCCCTTTTCCCGGGGAGCCTCCTGGGGGTCGAGGCCGCATCCATCTTTGTCATTTTCACCTCCCAGGCATGGAATATGGCCTTCAGCTTCTATCAGTCGCTGAAAACCGTCCCCCGGGACCTGGGAGAGGCGGCCACCATCTTCGGCCTCTCCCCCTGGAAGCGATTCTGGCGGGTCGAGGCCCCCTTCGGCGTTCCCCCCCTCATCTGGAACATCATGATGTCGGTCTCGGGGGGGTGGTTTTTCGTGGTGGCCTCCGAGGCGATCACCGTGGGGAAGACCTCCGTGACCCTCCCCGGCGTCGGCTCCTACATGGCGCTCGCCATCCACCGGCAGGACCTGGGCGCCATAGGGTGGGCCCTGGCGACCATGGCCCTGGTCATCTTCCTCTATGACCAGCTCTTCTTCCGCCCCCTCGTGGCATGGGCCGAAAAATTCCGGGTGGAGCTCACCGAATCGGGAGCCCCACCAGAATCGTGGCTTCTCACCATCTTCACCCGGACGCGGCTCATGGGCCGGCTCCTTCATCTGGTTGGCACGCTGCCGGCACAGCTTGCAGAACGTTTTACCCGGCCCCGCCGCATCCGGCGCCGGTCGAGGCGCCCCATCCGGCCAGAAATACAGAGGACCATCGATCTCGCCTGGAACGCGATCTTCGCCCTGGCTGCGCTCTACGGCCTCTGGAAACTGGCAACCTTCGTGAGCGTCATCCCTCTCCACGAGGTGCTCTCCGTCTTCGGGCTGGGCCTGGCTACCCTGGCGCGGGTGACGGTCCTCCTCGCCCTGGCCTCGCTTCTCTGGGTCCCCGTGGGGGTCAGGATAGGGCTCAATCCCCGGTGGGCGACACGCGTTCAGCCGGTGGCCCAGTTCCTGGCCGCGTTCCCCGCAAACCTCTTTTTCCCGGTAGTGGTGGTCCTCATCGTCCACTTCCGGCTCAATCCCGAAATCTGGACCGCCCCCCTCATGATCCTCGGCACCCAGTGGTACATCCTCTTCAACGTCATCGCCGGCGCCTCCGCCATCCCCAACGACCTGCGCGAAGCGGCGACCAACCTGGGGCTGTCTGGGTGGGAGCTCTGGCGGCGGCTGCTCCTCCCCGGCATCTTCCCCTCCCTCGTGACGGGGCTGGTGACCGCCTCGGGGGGAACCTGGAACGCGAGCATCGTTGCCGAGATGGTGAGCTGGGGCCCCACCACCCTCACCGCCACCGGCCTCGGCTCGGCCATTGCCCGCTGGACCGAGCAGGGGGACTACCCCCACATCATTCTCGGCATCGCGGTAATGAGCATCTTCGTTGTCTGCCTGAACCGCCTCTTCTGGCGCAGACTCTACCTCCTGGCCCAGACCAGGTATCGCCTTGACTAGGAACCGCCCATGACAACTTCAGCGTCCGCCGAACTGCTCCGGCTCGACAGCATCAGAAAATCGTACCGCAAGACCGAGGGTGATGAGCACCTCGTCCTCGACGGAGTAGCCCTCGCCGTGGGTGAGGGGGAGATTGTCGCGCTCCTGGGCCGTTCGGGTTCGGGGAAATCGACTCTCCTGCGGATCATCTCCGGGCTTGTCGCCCCCGGTGGCGGCACTGTCAGCTACGGGGGAAAACCGGTCACCGGTCCGGTGGAGGGGGTGGCCATGGTCTTCCAGACCTTCGCCCTCATGCCCTGGCTCACGGTCCTCGAAAACGTGGAGTTGGGCCTCCTGGCCCGCCGGGTTCCGGCGGCGGAAAGGCGCCGCCGCGCCCTGGAGGCCATCGACCTGATCGGCCTCGACGGCTTCGAATCCGCCTTCCCCAAGGAGCTATCCGGCGGGATGCGCCAGCGGGTCGGCTTTGCCCGGGCTCTGGTGGTGGAGCCCGACCTCCTCCTCATGGACGAACCCTTCTCGGCCCTGGACGTCCTCACCGCCGAAACCCTCCGCACCGACCTGATCGAACTCTGGATCGAGCGGCGCATACCGACCCGTGGCATAATCCTCGTCTCCCACAACATCGAGGAATCGGTCCTCCTGGCCGATCGGATCGTCATCCTCGGGAGCTCCCCCGGCCGGATCGTCGCCGAGGTCCCGGTCCACCTTCCCCACCCCCGGGACCGGGAAGCCCCTGCTTTCCGCAAGCTCGTGGACGACGTCTACGCCCTCATGACCGAAAGGCCTCGCGGGGTAACGCGCCCCGAAGGGGTCCCCCTCGGCCACCGCCTCCCCGACGCCTCAGTCTCCCGCCTCACCGGCCTCATCGACGCCCTGGCCCGTGAGCCCTACCGGGGTCGGGCCGACCTCCCCGAAATCGCCGACGATCAGGGGCTCAGCGTCGACCACCTCTTCCCGCTCCTGGAGGCCCTGGAAATCCTCGGGTTCGCGCGGGTTGAAGCTGGCGACGTGGAACTCACCCCCTCGGGGAAGAGCTTCGCCGAGGCCGACATCCTCCGGCAGAAGGAGATCTTCGCCGAGCACCTGGTACGCCGGGTGTCGCTGGCGGCCCACATCCGCCGGGTGCTCGACGAGCGCCCCGGCAACCGCGCCCCGGAAGAGCGCTTCCTCCGGGAACTGGAGGACTACCTGAGCGAGGACGAGGCCCAGCGGGTCCTGCGGGTCGTCATCGAATGGGGGCGCAACGCCGAGATCTTCGCCTACGACGAGAGCGCCGGGGTTTTAAGCCTGGAAAACCCGGTCGAGGGTGAAGAATAAGCCCGGAATACTTCCTTGACTCCATCCGCTTATCCGGATATATTTTCCCCATGAAACAGACAGCCCGTTTTTTCAAATCCCTGGCCGACGAAACCCGCCTCCGGATCCTGGCACTCCTCCTGGCGGAGGAGAAGCTCTGCGTCTGCGACCTCATGGCGGCCCTGGAGCTCCCCCAGTCCACGGTGTCGCGGCACCTGGCCCAACTCAAGAACGCCGGCTGGGTGGACGACCGCCGGGAAGGGGTCTGGGTCTACTATTCCCTGGCGACCTCCGACATCCCCTCCCGCGGAGAACTCCAGACCCTCCTGGCACGGTACCTTGCCACGGAACCGGTCGCCATTGCCGACCGTGAACGTCTCGCCGGCTTTGGCCAAGGGAATCGCTGCGCCTGATTTTTTTGCACGATTCCATCCGCCTATCCGCATATGCACCAGACAGGAGATTTCATGAAACAGCGCGTCCTCTTTCTCTGCACCCACAACGCTAACCGATCCCAGATGGCCGAGGGGCTGGTGAACCATTTTCTTGGCGAGCGGTGGGAGGCCAGTTCCGCCGGCACAGAGGCAACCGCCGTCAATCCGCGGGCGATCAGGGCCATGGCCGAAATGGGGATCGACATCTCCGGCCAGCGCTCCAAAACTCTTTCTGAATTCGACGGCCAGACCTTTGACCGGGTCATCACCCTCTGTGGTGGTGCTTCCGAGAAGTGTCCCCTCTTTGTCGGCGGGGTCCGGCGCGAGCACCTGGGCTTCGACGACCCTTCACGGGCCACGGGTACCGAAGAGGAAATCATGGCCGAGTTCCGCCGGGTGCGGGACGAAATGAAGAAGGCGCTGCTCGAATTATTGACCACCCCCTAGGGGCGATCCTTGTGATCGCCCTTGCCCTGGGCGAACACACGATTCGCCCCTACAAAATGTATCGGGAGAAAACTTCATCATGACGGAACATGTCTCGAAAAACCTCTCTTTCCTCGACCGCTGGCTCACTCTCTGGATCTTCGCCGCCATGGCCCTTGGGGTGGGACTCGGCTGGTTCGTGCCGGGTGTCGAACAGTTCATCAACCGCTTCCAGGTGGGGACCACCAACATCCCCATCGCCGCCGGTCTCATCCTCATGATGTATCCCCCCTTCGCCAAGGTGAAGTACGAGGAGATGCCCGAGGTCTTCAAGAACAAGAAGATCCTCGGCCTCTCCCTCGCCCAGAACTGGCTCATCGGACCGGCGCTCATGTTTGCGCTCGCCATCGTCTTCCTTCCCGACAGGCCCGAGTACATGGTAGGGCTCATCATGATCGGTCTGGCCCGCTGCATCGCCATGGTCATCGTCTGGAACGAGCTGGCCAAGGGGAACACCGAGTACGCCGCCGGCCTCGTGGCCTTCAACAGCATCTTCCAGGTGCTGTTCTACAGCGTCTACGCCTGGTTCTTCATCACCGTCCTCCCCCCCCTCTTCGGCCTCTCGGGAAGCGTGGTGGAGGTGAGCATCGGCCAGATCGCCAAAAGCGTCTTCATCTACCTGGGTGTCCCCTGCATCGCCGGGGCTCTGACCCGCCTCATCGGCGTGAAGGTCATGGGAAAGGAGCGCTACCACCGGGAGGTGGTCCCCCGCATCGGCCCCATCACCCTCGTGGCGCTGCTGTTCACCATCGTGGTCATGTTCAGCCTCAAGGGGAACCTCATCGTCCAACTGCCGCTGGACGTGGTGCGGATCGCCATCCCGCTCCTCATCTACTTCGTGGTGATGTTCCTGATCTCCTTCTGGATGGGGAAACGGCTCGGGGCAGACTATACGAAGACCACAACACTGGCCTTCACCGCGGCCAGCAACAACTTCGAACTGGCCATCGCCGTGGCAGTGGCGGTCTTCGGCCTCAACTCGGGCGCGGCCTTCGCGGCGGTCATCGGCCCCTTGGTGGAGGTACCGGTAATGATCGGGCTGGTAAACGTGGCGTTCTGGTTCCAGCGGCGCTGGTTCCGGGCCATTGCATGAGGATGCGGGTAGAATCAATGAAATTCTCAGGGAGGGAACCATGAAGGAGTGTCAAGTCACCAATTGCAAGGAGGAGAAAATGTCTCTGGACAGGAAAACCTTGGAACTCGTCGCCATAGGAGCTTCGGTGGGCTCAGGCTGCGCCGATTGACTGGATTACCACCTCAAGTCAGCCCGTGAGGCTGGCGCAACCGCAGCGGAACTCTGTCACGCGGTGCGGATGGCGGAGAAGGTCAGGAAGGTGCAGCTACAAAAACACGAAAAGTTTTCCGAAAAAGTCTGCGAGTTGATTCAGGAACTCAGCTAATGACCCTGCCATTTGCCGAAAAGAAGAACCATCGGGCTGCAGGAAGGGTAATTTGCGTGATCGTTTAGTCATTCATTCACGGAGCCTGTGATGTTCAAACCGTTCGCCGACTACCTCATATTTGATCTCTTCGACCTCACCCCCGGCAGCCACCTGGGCGATGCCCTCAACTTCTTCATCTATGACACTCTGAAGATATTCTTTCTCCTCACGGTCATCATCTTTGTCGTGGCCATCGTCCGCTCCTGGTTTCCGCCGGAGCGGACCAAGCGCATCCTTTCCCACGAACGGGAATACGTGGGTAACGTCATGGCGGCGCTCCTGGGGATCGTCACCCCCTTCTGTTCCTGCTCAGCGGTGCCGCTCTTCATCGGCTTCGTGGAGTCGGGGGTTCCCCTGGGAGTCACCTTCTCGTTCCTCGTCTCGTCACCCATGGTGAACGAAGTGGCCCTCATCATGCTCTGGGGAATGTTCGGCTGGCGGATCGCGCTGATCTACATCGGCATGGGGCTCCTGGTGGCCATCGTTGCCGGCATTGTCATCGGGCGCTTGAAGATGGAGAAGTACGTCCAGGATTACGTCTGGGAGATGCAGGTGGGGAACGCCGAGATAGCCGAGCAGAGCTGGCCGGAGCGGTTCGCCTATGCCCGGGAGTATACCATCGGACTCCTGAAGAAGATCTGGCCCTACGTGGTGGTCGGCATCGGCATCGGCGGCTTCATCCACGGCTACGTCCCCCAGGACTTCCTTGTCCGATGGGCCGGCCGCGACAACCCCTTTGCCGTGCCGGTGGCCGTGGCCCTCGGAGTGCCGCTCTACAGCAACGCCGCCGGGGTGATCCCCATCGTCCAGGCCCTGACCGCCAAGGGGATGGCCATGGGGACGGTGCTCGCGTTCATGATGGCGGTCACCGCCCTGTCGCTGCCGGAAGCCATCATCCTGAAGAACGTCCTCAAGAATCGGCTCCTGGGGGTTTTTTTCGGCACGGTTGCCGTGGCCATCACCATGGTAGGATATCTGTTCAACGCTATACTGTAGAAGCACTGAAAGGAGGTCGCCCATGAAAATCGAAGTTCTCGGCGCTGGCTGCGCCAAGTGCAAGACCCTCTACGAGAACGTGAAGAAGGCCGTCGAGATGAGCGGCAAGGAGGCGGAGGTGGTCAAGGTCGAGGATATCCCCTCCATCATGAAGTACGGGGTGATGTCGACGCCAGCGCTGGTGATTGACGGTGTTGTTAAATTCTCCGGCAAAACGGTCTCGCCGGAAGAGATCAGGGGGATGCTCTGATGCGCGTTCTCGCCCCCCTTTTCCTTCTCCTCACCGCAACCGTCGCCCGGGCGGAACTTCCCTCGGCCAGCGATGCCGCCATCAACCAGACCCTTGCCTCGGGCAAGCCGGCGATCATCGATGTGGGGGCCAGGTACTGCATTCCCTGCAAAAGGATGGCGCCCATCCTCGAATCCCTGGCAACGGAATACCGGGGCAAGGCCGGTGTTCTGTTCATCGACGTCAACGAGAACCAGGCCGCGCCAAAACGGTTCCGGGTACAAATGATCCCGACCCAGATATTCTTCGACGGCCGGGGGAAGGAAGTGAAGCGGCACATGGGCTTTATGGAAAAGGCCGATATTGTCAAGGAACTGAAGGCCCTGGGAGCACGGTGAACTTCCTCGACAACATCGAGCAGATTGTCGCGACAGAGCCGCTCCTGGCATTCGGCGCAGCCTTTCTTGGGGGGGTGCTCTCGTCGGCCTCCCCCTGCGTCCTTGCCACCATTCCCCTCGTGGTTGGGTTTGTTGGGGGGTATGCTGAGGGGGACCGGAAGAAGGCGTTTTTCTATTCCCTGGCCTTCATCATCGGCCTGTCGCTCACCTTCACCATCTTCGGCGCAGCGGCGGCGCTCCTGGGGACCATGTTCGGCACCGTGGGAGGGTGGTGGTACGTGGCCGTCGGCGTCGTGGCTGTGGCCATGGGACTGCAGATGCTGGGGCTCTATGAGCTGAACCTGCCGGCGCTGCCGCAATTCAGGCCTAAACGAGGCGGGCTCGTGGGGGCGCTCCTCCTGGGCCTCTTCTTCGGGGTCGCCTCATCGCCTTGCGCCACGCCGGTCCTCCTCGCCATCCTTTCCTTCGCTGCCCTGAAGGGGACCATCCTGTACGGGACACTCCTCCTCTTCACCTACGCCCTCGGCCACTGCCTCCTCATGCTCGCGGCCGGCACCTTCACCGGCTTCGTGGAGGCCTTCGCCGCCTCGCGGGGGTTGGCCAACGCCTCCCTCTGGGGAAAGCGGGTGAGCGGCCTCATCATCGCGGCCGTGGGTGCCTGGTTCATCTGGCGGGCATTCTGAACCAAAGATTAAAGGAGACTACCAAGCATGCTGTGTGACAAATTCCTTCGGCTCCAGGAACTCTACCGGAAGGCGGCGCTTCTGGCCATCATCACCATCGTCTACAACATCGTGGAGGGGGTGGTGTCGGTGGGCTTCGGCGCGGCGGACGAGACTCTCTCCCTCTTCGGGTTCGGGCTCGACTCCTTTGTGGAGGTGATTTCCGGGGTGGGGATCTGGCACATGGTGCGGCGGCTTCAGCGGGGAGAAGAGGAGAAGCGGGACTCCTTCGAGCAGCGGGCGCTGCGGATCACGGGCGGGGCCTTTTACCTGCTGGCGGCGGGCCTCGTGGCGACGGCGGCTCTCAGCATTTACAGCGGCCACCGCCCGGAGACCACCGTCTGGGGGATCATGGTGTCGCTGGTTTCGATCTCATTCATGTGGCTTCTTATCAAGCAGAAAACAACCGTGGGAAAGGCCCTCAACTCGCCGGCCATCCTGGCTGACGCCGCCTGCAGCCGGGCCTGCCTGCTGCTGTCGGTGGCCCTTCTGGCCGCAAGCGCCGGCTTTGAACTGACCGGCATCGGGTATCTCGATTCCCTCGGCTCCCTGGCCATTGCCTGGCTCTCCTTCCGGGAGGGGCGTGAGGCCTTCGAAAAGGCCGACGGCATGGCGTGCTCCTGTTCCTGCTCCTGCAACGCTACGGAAAAATCGTAACCGGCGCTGCCCCTACCCCAGCCGCCGGAAGGCCGATGCCTTCACCGCGGCGAAGACCTCGCTCCCCACGGCCAGCTCCAGCTCCCGGGCCGCCTCGACGGCCACCTCGGCCACCAGCCGCCCGGTGCCGCACTGGAGCTCCACCCCCGCTTTCCGTCCCGCCCCGAAGGTATCAGTTACTGTGCAGCAGAGAAGGTTACGGGCACTAATGGCCTCGGGATGCTTCTTGAAGAGGATCATGTCCTTTGAGGAGAGCTCGAAGAGAAGTTCTCCCTCCCCCGGCGGGGCAGTGAGGAAGAGCCGGTTCCCTGCCCAGCCGTAGGAGGTAAGACCGTCATTATCGCGGGGATCGGTGAGCCGCAGGAGGTTGATGTACCCCACGGGGCTCTCCCCCATGCGGCTGCGGGCCAGGTCATCCGGCGTGGCGTCCGCCACCTGGCGCCCCTGGCTGAAGACGATGACCCGTTCGGCCATGAGTTGCATCTCCACCAGGGAGTGGGATATGAAGAGGTACGGGATGGCAAGGGCTTCGCAGGCCCCCCGCAGGTACGGGATGATCTGGAAGCGAAGGGTGTCGTCCAGGGCCGAGAGGGGCTCGTCCATGAGGAGGAGCCGGGGGTTGGAGAGGAGCGCCCGGCCGAGGGCGACCCGCTGCTTCTCCCCGCCGGAGAGGTTGGTGACCCCCCGGTCCAGAATGTGGCCGATCTTCAGAACGTCGATGATGTCGTCGAGCCCCACCTGGCGGTTCGCCACGGCGCATCGCTTCCAGCCGTAGAGAAGATTCCCCCTGACCGAGAGGTGGGGAAAGAGGTGGGGGTGCTGGAAGACCAGGGCCACCCGCCGCCGCTCCGGCGGCACGTTGATGCGGCGGTCGGCTGAGAAGAGGGGCTCGCCGTCCAGCATTATCTCGCCGCTGTCGGGATGTTCGAGCCCTGCAAGCATATTCACCAAGGTCGACTTGCCGCTCCCCGACTCGCCGAAGATGCCGATGCGGTTCCCCGCGACGGTGAAGTCGGCCGCCAGGTGGAACGCCCCGAAGGTCTTGGTGCCCCTCACCAGCAATTCCATTTCAGCTCCTCCTCGTCACGCGGCTTCCCAGGTATTCGTGGAGGAAGAGGACTGCCAGCGACAGCCCCGCCGACACGAGGCAGAGGGCCAGGGCCGCCTTCTCGCCGCCGGGGGAACTGGCGTAGTCGTAGATGGCCAGGGGCATGGTCTGGGTGACTCCGGGGATATTCCCGGCAACGATGATAGTGGCGCCGAACTCCCCGAGGCTGCGGCCGAACATGAGAGAGGAGCCCGCCACGATCCCCCGCAGCGAGAGGGGCAAGATGACCGTGGAGAGGGAATCGTACCACCGGGCGCCAAGGGTGCGGGAGGCCTGGATAAGCCGCTCATCGATGGACTCCATGGCAATCCGGATTGAGCGGACCAGGAGCGGGAACCCCACCACCGCCGAGGCGATCACCGCCGCATACCAGGTAAAGACGACCCTGATCCCCGCGGCGTCCAGCATCCCCCCGAGCCATCCCTTTTTGCCGAGCAGCAGCAGAAGCAAATAGCCGATCACCACCGGCGGGAGCGTAAGCGGCAGGTTCAGGAGCACCTCCACGACCGTCTTCCCCCGAAATGAGAGGTAGCTCATCACATAGGCCACGGCAATGCCGAAGGGGAGCGACACGATAGTCGCTGCCACGGCGACCTTGGCCGACAGGCGGATTGCTTCCAGGTCTGCGGGTGTAAAGGTGGGCATGGAGGGATTATTTCACCAAGAAGCCGTATTTTTCAAGAATCTTCCGTGCCTCGACCGACATGAGGAAGCGGAGAAATTCCCGGGCTTCCTTCTTTTCCGCACCGGCCACGGTGAGGGCCATGGGGTAAGCAACCCGGTCATGGAGCCCTTGGGGAACAGTAAAGAGAATCTTCGCCGCCTTGCCCAGAAGAAGGGCGTCGGTCCGGTAGACGAAGGCCCCGTCCACCTCCCCCAATTCAGCGTACTTCATGGCCTCCCGCACATCCTTGGCCATGACGAGCTTTCCGGCCAGTTCCTTCTCGACCCCCGCGGCCCGTAGCGATTCCACCGCGTACTCGCCGGCAGGCACGCTCCTGGGGCTCCCGATGGCTATCTGCTGCAGCTTCACCACGTCCTTCATGCCGGAGACCGACTGCTTCGTAGTGCCGGCAAAGACGAGGGTGTTGAAGGCGAAGGTGCCAATGGTGTCACGGGCCACCAGCTTCCGTTGCTTCAGGTAGTCCATCCACTCCCGGTTGGCCGAGACGAAGAGGTCGACCGGTGCCCCCTGCTCGATCTGCCTGGCCAGGGCACCCGAGGCGCCATAGTTCTTCTGGAAGGTGACACCGGGGTTCTTCTTCCCGTACACGGTCGTGATGTCGTTGACCACCTCCTTCAGGCTGGCGGCCACGGAGAGTTTCACCTCGGCGGCAAAGGCCGCCGGAGCGAGGAATAGGGTGCCGGCAAGGGCAAGAAAAAGGGTGTTCACTCTCATGCGCATAAAATTCATATTCCTTGGGACCTATTTCCCCGGCGCAGTGCCGCTGCCGCCGAGTCTCCGATGCGTACCCTCACCCTCGCAAGGGTGATGCCGACCGGCGATGGGCGGTAGAAACCGCGTCATTTCAGGAATAATACTACAAGCCCGACCGAATCGTAATAGCACAAATGACACAACGATGGGCAAACAAAAGGGGAAACGCACACTCTTTAGGCATGGACGGGTACATTTCCCCAAAGAGTGTCAGCTTACCCCAAGGATCACGCTCGAAGCCTTGAAAAGGGCGCAGGCATGCCCCCCCTCCTTGATGCCGAGGCTCCTGGCGCTTTCATGGGTGATGACCGCACTGATGGTGTTGCCGCCGCCGATCTCCACGTCCACCTCGGCGCTGACCGGCCCTTCAATCACCTTCACAACCGTGCCGCAGATGATGTTGCGGGCGCTCACCTTGGCGTCGTGGAGATCGGAGCCGATGATGACCGAGCTGGCCTTGATGATGACATAGGTCTCCTTGCCGACGGCGAGGCCGAGGTTATCGACGCTGGCGTTGGTGATGACCGCGGTGACCGGCGTCCCTGCCTTGAGGGTGACAGAGACTTCAGCGTTCACCGCTCCCTTGGTAATACCGCTGACCGTTCCGAGAAGCATGTTTCGTGCACTTAGTTTCATGGCCATCCTCCCTGAAATTGGTTGAGGCTGCAACAGTGCAGCACCTCCTGCGTATAAAGGATAGCGCCGATAATCGGCATGTAAAGCGGGCGCATCCCGGATAGGGACCCTCGATTGTCCCTGCGATTTTCGTATCGACCAAGACCGTCTGCTTGACCAGTCGTTCCCCACTTGAGCCTGCCACGAATCCGCCCAATAAATAGGCATTTAACTCCTCAGAAAAAGTGGCGTATGAAAAAAATAGGCATATTGTAAACACAATAACCGGTGCTATGATTGGCCCTGACTAATAAGAAGTGATCCCCGGCAGCGAAAAGGAGGCAGTCATGAAAAATCTTGGACTTGGTTTTGCCGTTCTGCTTATCGTCCTTCTCGTCATCCTGAGTGTGGCATCCTACGCCCTGCCGGTTGCCGCACCCGAAGCCGAGGAGTACGGCTTTCTTGCCGGCGGATTCCTCGGGTTCGCCTCGCTCATTGTCACGCTCAAGCTGATCCCGGGGATCATCCGCTTTGCCTCCATCATCGAGGAGGAAGAGGTACGGCAACCCGATAAGGTGGTTGCCGCTCCCGGAAAGAGTGCAGCATAGCGAGTACCAGGGCGCAGCGCCCCCTCATTTTCTGCCGGGAAGGGGGCGCGCCCTTCCAGACGCAGCATCCCTCCACAGACTCCGTCAACAACTCAGACGCTTCCCCTTCACGGTTGCCTCTCCCGTCCGATGTGCTATACTTCCTCATTAATAATAACCACTATCTCATTCACCAGGGAGGAATCAATGAAACGGACTGCACTCTGCGCTCTTACCATCGCCGTGGCGACCATAACCGGCTGTTCTCAGCCCATGACACGGACCCAGAAGGGTGCCGCCATAGGAACCGGTGTCGGTGCAGCGGTCGGAGCGGGGCTCGGCCAAGCGATCGGACGCAACACGGAGTCCACCCTCATCGGCGCGGCTGCGGGCGCTCTGGCAGGCGGCCTCACCGGCGGAACCATCGGCAACTACATGGACAAGCAGGAAGCCGCCATGCGTCAGGCCGTCTCCAATGTGGAGGGTGCCAGCGTCCAGCGCGACCAAAACGTCCTTGCCGTCACCTTCAAATCGGACATCCTCTTCCCGATCAACTCGGCTATCCTCCAACCGGGAGCCAACGACGAGATCACCCGTGTGGCCCAGGTTCTTACCCAGTACCCGGCAACGACCATCACCATCGCCGGCCATACCGACAGCACAGGAAGCACTGCTCTCAACCAGGAGCTTTCCGAACGCCGCGCCGCCGCCGTCAAGAACGCCCTGGCTGCCCGCGGCGTGGCCCCGGCCCGCATGACCACCATCGGTTTCGGCGAAACAAAGCCCATTGCCGACAACGGCACCGAAGCGGGCCGCAGCCTGAACCGCCGGGTCGAGATTACCATCGTTCCGCAACAGCAGTAATCCCGTTAAAACCACGGAGACTCCGGCCCGCCGGCGACGGCGGGCCGTTTTTTTCATCCCCTCCGCAACAGCTCCTCCGCAGTGGGAAGATCCTCTTCAGCCACATGAATCTGCTGCGGTCCGATTCCCTCCTGGGGCTCGGGCAGCAGAAAATACTCGATCCCCCTGCCTCTAAGGATAGCCTCGACGCGGGCCTGGTCGGCCCGGTCCTTCGGATCGTAGAACTTCACCATGACGGCACCTCCTTTGCCTGATGTATTGGCTACAACTCTACCATGAAAAATCGGGACCACACGCCCGCGGTGGCAATGGGACGCCGCTTGTGATATGGTGGCAGCGGCTGATTACAGTAAGGAAATACGTGACAGGAATTAAGGGAGGAATGAAACGATGATAACCCACCTTGTCTTTTTCAAGCTCCACGATCCCACGCCGGCCAACGTGACCGCAACGAGGGAAAAGCTGGAGAGCATGGGGGGGAAAATCCCCCTGCTCCGTCACCTGGAAGTGGGGGTTGACGTGGTCAGGTCCGAGCGCTCCTATGATCTGGCCCTCGTGACCAAGTTCGACTCGATGGAAGACCTCCAGGCCTACCAGGTCCACCCCTACCACGCCGGCGAGGTGATCCCCCACATGAAAACGGTATCGTCATCGGTGGTGGCGGTCGACTACGAATCTGCCTGAAAATCCACTCCGGAACCGCATACGAAAACGCCCCGTCTCCTTTGGTGGAGCGGGGCGTCGTTACTTCCTATATCCAGCAGCTGCCGCCTTCGATATCTCCGGGCTCGTCCTTGGCCTTGGGGGCGACCTTGTACTTCGCCTCGCGGACTGCCGAACGGATTTTCCCGACCGCATCCTCGGTGACATCGCCGAGCTTTTCCCTGACTTCACGGCCGGTCTTGGGGGTAAGAAGGAGAGCGGCACCGGCCGCAAGGGCCGCGCCGGCGAAGAAGGCCAAGATAGCAGCGGTTTCGGTGTTTTTGTCTGACATACGGTGCGCTCCTTTGGTGTCTGGCATTACGCCTGGTAGTCCTTACTGTTTACCACATTATTGCCCACATTGAAACACCGCGATGATACGAATCACTTGAACTCGGGAAGCGGCGTCACGATGCGCCAGCGCTCCTTCCCGTCGACCTCCTCGTAGCGCCACTGCTGGACGTCCTCCAGGGTCTTGAGCCGGGTGGACGGGAGAATGTAATAGTCGATCTCCACCCTCACCGTCGCCGTCCCCTTCTCCGGATCCATATCCACCCCCTTCACCCGGTAATCGGCCATGGAGACCCCCTTGGCCGCCTTGGCCCGGGTGAGGCATTCATCGGCGATAGCGGAAGCTGCGAAGCTCATGCAGGCATTTTCGTGCTCCTGCCAGCGCACCAGCCGGTCGTATTCCCGGGAGCTTTCGTCGAACCGCTGTGCCACCAGATAGGTGTTGCGGCAGCCGGCAAGAAAAAGAAGCAGAAGAAAAAACGATACAACTCGCTGGATACGCATGGGTACCTCCTGTGATAACAGCCCGGAAAACCGTTATTCCCCCTTGATGTGCCGCACCAGTTCAACGGCGATCTCGTAACGGCCGAAGGGGGGAATGAGATAGAAGCCGCCGACCCGCTCCCGGGCAGCATCGATAAACTCCCTGGCGATGGCGAGCCCCTCCCGGACCCCCTCGTCCTTCTCCTTCCCCCGCATCCGGGCCCGGATATCCTCGGGAATCACGATCCCCGGCACCTCGTTGTGGAGGAACTCGCAGTTGCGCTCGCTCACGAGAGGCAAAATGCCCGGCAGCACCGGGATCCCCAGAGGGGCTGTCCGTTCCAGCATCTCGTCGAGGCGTGCCAGGTCGTAGAGGGGCTGGGTCTGGACGAAACGGGCCCCGTTGGCAACCTTCTTGGCGAGGCGTTCCGCCTGGACCTCCATCCGCTGGCTGTTGGGATTGAAGGCACAGCCGATGGCGAACCCGGCTCCCCGGCCAAGAGGGTTGCCGAGGGCGTTCACCCCCGCGTTCAGGTCGGCCAGGAGCTTGATGAGGGTGAAGGAATTCAGGTCGTAGACCGACGAGGCCCCGGCCTGCTCCCCGATCCGGGCCGGGTCGCCGGTGACGGCGAGGATGCTCCGGATACCGAGGAGGCTTGCCCCCATGAGGTCAGACTGGAGCCCCAGGAGGTTGCGGTCCCGGCAGGTGACGTGGACAATAACCTCGATCCCCACCTCCCGCTGGATGAGATGCCCCAGGGCAATGTTCCCCATCCGAATGCGGGCCAGGGGGTTTTCGGCGATATTGATGGCATCGGCGCCGGCCACCTTCAGAGCCCGACTCCCCTCGACGATCTTCCCGCAGTCGAATCCCTTGGGGGGATCCAACTCCACGGTGACTATCGGCTCCTTACCCCATTGAGCCAGGAAACCCTCGGCTGCGGCAACCTCTTCCCGTTGCTCTTCGAACGCAACCGCCGGGGCCACCACGCTCCGGACCGCGGGGCGCAGCCCTGCCAGCCTCTCGGCAAGGTGCCGGATATGCTCCGGCGTGGTGCCGCAACACCCCCCCACGAGCCCCGCCCCGGCGGCCACCATCTCGGCAGCCCGTTCGGCAAAGTAGTCGGGGGTCGTGCGATAGACGTGGCGGCCGTTCACGTACTCGGGAAAGCCGCTGTTGGGGTACGCCGCGATGGGGAGCCCGGTGGCCCGGGCCATGCGCCGGATGGTGCCGAGGACCTCCAGGGGGCCGGCGCCGCAGTTGGCCCCCACCACGTCCGCGCCCGCGTCGGTCAGCTCCCGCGCCGCCCGTTCCACGTCGGCCCCGCCGGCAAGGCGGCCGTTCTCCAGGAACGCCATGTTCGCCACGACCGGGAGCCCCGTCTCCCGGGCCGCTGTCAGGGCACAGAGGATCTGCGCAAGATCGGTGAAGGTCTCCAGGATGAGGAGATCGACCCCCCCCTCGGCCAGGGCCAGGGCCTGTCGGCGGAAAATCTCCGTGGTCTCGCCCGGGGAAAGCTCCCGCTCGTCCCCCTTCACCCTCGCCAGGGGCCCCATGGAGCCGGCCACGAAAGCATCGGATCCCTCGGCAGCCTCCCGGGCCAGCCGGGCCCCCCGCAGGATGATCTCCCGCTCCCGCTTATCGAGGCCGATGGCCGCGAGTTTCGTCCAGTTGGCGCCAAAGGTGTTGGTTTCAATGACCTTCGCCCCGGCGGCCAGGTACTCCCGGTGGAGTTCCAGGACCAGCTCTGGCCGCACCAGGTTCAGGTGCTCCACGTTGGCATCGAGGGAGATTCCCTTGGCATAGAGCATGGTGCCGATGGCACCGTCCCCCACAAGGACTTCGCTGTTCAGACGTTCGAGAAAATTCATCGTTCTAGAGCTTCCCCAGGACTTTCAAGAGATGCGGCACCATCTGCTTCTTGCGGGACATGACCCCTTTCAGCTCGTAGAGGTGGGGCTCCACCTGGGGGTACCCCATGATGTGGGCCAGTTCGTTCTTCCCCTCTGCCAGAAAGAGCGTCGTTTCGCTGTAGATGTCGGTCACCATGAGGCCTGCCAGATGGAGCCGGTCCGCCTCCTTCACCTTCTTCAGGGTCTCCCGGAGGGTCTCCTTCAGGTCGAAGAACTCGTCAAAGCCCACCACCTCCACCTGCCCCACGCCGAAGAGGGTGTCGCCGGCGGTGAAATGCTTGAAATCGGCCCGGATCGCCTTCTCGGGCGTACCGTGGGCCGAGAAGCCGCCGCAGGCGGAGAAGATGTCCTTGCCAAAGGCCACGTGATCGAGGCCGGCCCGCTCTTCGAGCCACAGGACGATTTCCCGGTCCCGGCTAGTGGTTGTGGGGGACTTGAGGATGACAGTATCCGACAGGACCCCGGCCAGGAGGAGCGCCGCCATCTTCTGGTCGGGCTCGATCCCCCGCTCCCGGTAGAGGGAGGCCACCACGGTGCAGGTGCTCCCCACCGGCGCCGCCATGAAGGTGATTGGCTGGTTGGTGGGGGGGTTCCCCAGCTTGTGGTGGTCGATCACCTCCAGGATCTCCACCACTTCGGCCCCGGGCACCGACTGGGCCAGCTCGTTGTGGTCCACGAGGATGAGGGAGTAGGGAATCTCCGCCAGGAGCGACGACTTGGTGGCGACGCCGGCGATGGTGCCATCCTCCTCCACGGCGATCACCGCCGGCTCCCCCGAGTGGAGAAGCTTGAGGCGCAGGTGCTCCAGGGGCTCGGCCACCCCGATCTTCTCGAACCTGGCCTCCACAAAGTGGGAGAGAGGGGTGGAGAGGCGGGCCAGGCCGGCGGCGGTGGCGGTGTCGTGGGGTGTGGAGATGACCGTCACACCCTGCTCCCGCGCCCGCGCCCGCAGCCCTTCGGCCAATGGAAAGCCGCCGGTTACCACCAGGAGTCGCACCCCCCGCTCGATGGCCGCCTGCTGGATGCTGCGGCGGTCGCCGGTCATGATCAGGAGCGATGCGGGGTCATACCCCTCAATGCGGCTCGAGAACGACTCCTCCAGCATGGCGCCAATGAAGAGATGGAGGTGCTCCACCTCGTCGGTCGGGGCGCCGGTAAGGAAGGTGCCATCCAAGCAGGAGGCCAGGGTGCGGAGCGAGGCGTCGACCCCCCGCTTTCGGTCGGAGCCGGCCACCAGGTACTTCTCCGAGAGCTTGAGGAGCGACACGAGCCCAAGCGGCGCGCCACCCTCGTCAACCACCGGCAATACCCGGATGCCGTGCTTGTGAAAGATCCCCAAGGCATCCCGCAGGGGGGTACTGCTGACGGCCGTCACCGGCTGGCGATTGATGACGTGGCAGACCTTGGGATGGACGTCGGCCAGGTAGACCGGCGGCTCGATCCCGAGCCTTTCCAGAATGTAGCGGGTCTGGGGGTTCGGCTCGCCGGCCATGGCAGCGGTCACATTCGTCTGCCCCTGGCGGTTTTTGAGGGCCGCGTAGGCCAGGGCCGCGGCGACGGAGTCGGTATCGGGGTTTCGGTGTCCAACCACGTAAACCTGCTTATCCATTGATTCTCCTGCTTTTTCTGGCCTGAGCGACCCGAAATGTGCTATAAATTTGTGCTTTACCCAACCCAGCGGAAGGACATTTTCCCATGCAACAGATCATCGACTGGCTTCTAGCCACCATCGGCACCATGGGCTATCCCGGCATCTTCATCCTCATGGCCATGGAAAGCTCCGTCATCCCCATACCGAGCGAGCTGGTGATGCCGCCTGCCGGATACCTGGCCCAGCAGGGGGAGATGAACATCTGGGTAGCCATCCTCCTGGGGACAGTGGGGAGCCTCGTGGGTGCCTACGTCAACTACTTTGCCGCCCACTGGTTGGGGCGGCCCCTGCTTCTGAAATACGGAAAGTATGTCTGGATCACCGAAGAGAAGTTCGCGAAAGTTGAAACATTCTTCCATAAGCACGGCGAGATTTCAACCTTCATCGGCCGGCTCCTTCCCGTGGTCCGGCACCTGATCTCGCTCCCGGCAGGGCTCGCCGGAATGCATCACGGGAAATTCGCCTTCTACACCGTTGCGGGGGCATTCCTCTGGGTGACGATCCTCACCTGGATCGGCTACGTCATCGGCGAAAACCGGGAGCTCATCATGAAGTACTCCCACCAGGCGCTGATCGGGGTCATCATCTTCAGCGTCGTGCTGGTGGCGGCCTACGTGCGGCGGCACCGGCGGAAAAGCCCGAGCACTGACGCAGCAGGGGAGAGATAACCGCCATGACACAGCAGGGCGCCACCAAGACGAAGCTCATCCTGATCGAGGATGAACCGGGCCATACGAGACTCATCACCAAGAACCTCATGAAAAGCGCCGACGTGGAGATCCTCCCCTTCGACACGGGACGCAAGGCCCTGGAGTACTTCGAGAGGACCCCCCCGGAAGACCTTCACCGGCATCTCGTTGTCCTCGACATCAACATGCCCGGCATTGACGGCTTTGAGGTCTTGAGGCGCCTCAAGGGGAATGAGGCCACTGCCGCGGTCCCGGTCATCGTCTTCACGACAACGGACCACCCCGACGAGATACGCAGATGCTACCGGGAGGGGGCCAACCTCTATCTGGTCAAGCCCATGGACTACACGGCCTTCCAGGTGACGATCGACTTCCTCGCCGCGACCCTCACGATGATGAGGCTTCCCTAGAGGATGTCCGGCAGCGGAAGCACACATCCCACCCTCGTGGTGGCGGCCGACGGGAAGATCATCGAGGCAAACGAGGCGTTCACCCTCCTTTCCGGCTACCGGGCGGATGCGGTCACCGGCCGCCTCTTCCATGAAGTCGTCCTTTGCGCAGTCGGAGCCCCCGGCATTGCCGGCATGGAGACCTTCAGCGGGGTGGAACTGAGAAAGGCTTCCGGGGCGCGACTGTCCCTGCTTGCCGTCGTGTCCCCCGTGCTCGGCCAGAACCTCGCCCCCTACCGCTACATCGTGAAACTGATCGAATGCAGAGAGATACCGGAGGTGGCGCAGACCCTTGCCGCCATCGAATCCCGCCTGGAGGTCTCCGAACGGGAACTGCAGACGTTCGTCTCCAGCGTCTCCCACGATCTCCGCTCGCCTGTGGTGAGTATCAAGGGCTTCACCGGCGAACTGCGGGGCCTGACCGAAAATTTCATGAGGCAGATCAGCAAGGCCCCGGATCTCTCCCCGCAATCCGAGGCGCTGTTCACCCAGTATCGCGAAGAGATGCTCGAAGCCATCGGCTTTGTGGAATCAAGCGCGAAGCGGGTCGAACGTCTGGTCAATCTGCTGGTCGTCTTCTCCAAGCTGGAAGGGATACCGCTGAACGACCAGCGCGTGGACATGGCCGGCCTCATCCGGAGCGTCCTCACCTCCATGCGCCACCGGATCGGGCAGAAGGACTGCCAAATTTCCATGGAAGCGGTGTTTCCCTCCCTGATGATCGACCCAACCGTGGCCGAGCGGATTTTCAGCAACATCCTCGACAATGCCGTCAAGTATCTCGACCCCTCCCGTCCCGGAGCCATAACGATCAAAGCCGGTGAAAATGACCGGGAAGTGATTTTCTCGATACGCGACAACGGCATCGGCATTGCCGACTACAACCGGCACAAGGTGTTCATGTTCTTCAGGCGCGCCACCGACCTGGACATCCCCGGCGACGGCGTCGGCATGCCCCTGGCGAGGGCGCTCCTCAAACGCTACCGGGGCCGCATCTGGTTCGAATCCCAGGAAGGAACGGGGACAACCTTTCACGTGGCATTCCCCAAGACCCTCGTGGTCTGAGGTAATTCACCGGCACCCATGGTTTCCCCTTACTTTCTCCGCATACTCTGCTCGTGTCTCCTCCTCTGCGCCCTCTCCCTGGCAGCTGGTCCCTATGCCCATGGCGAGGAAGTGACCGAGGAAAAGCTCAAGGCCCTCTTCGTCGTGAACGTTCTCGGCTACGTCGAGTGGCCGGGAAGACCCAAACAGGCCACCTACGGGGTCTGCATGGCAGCGTCGGAAGAGCTCTCCTCGGAAGTCCGCTCCTACATCCAGCTCAAGGGGCTGGATGCCAGAGTGCGGCTGCGCAACCTGGACGGCAACAGGGATCTGGAAGGATGCGATGTCCTTTTCGTGGAAAACCATGCCGTGCGCGGGGAGAACTTTCTCCTGAGAGAGGCGAGGGAGAAGCGCGTGCTCTCCGTGGGGGGGGGCGACCGCTTCATCGAAAAGGGGGGCATCATTCACGTTTATCTGAGAGACAAGAAGCTGGCCTTCGATATCAGCACCAAGGCTGCGGAAGCCGGCAGGATAAAAATCGACTCCCGGCTCCTGTCGCTGGCAAAAAAGGTTTACTGATCAATGACACGCTCCCCCTTTCGCGACATCCCGCTCGAGCAGAAGTTCAGCCGCATCTACCGGCAGGCAACGGCAGCGGCTTTTCTCTGCAGCATCGTGCTGTTCTGCATCATCGCAACCGGGGAATACCGGTCCCAGTTCATCGCGGCCGCAACCACCGAGGGAGAGATCCTGTCTAAAAACATCGAAGCCTCCCTGATGTTCGACGACGCCAAGGCTGCCAATGCCCTCCTTTCCGCCCTCTCCAGCAACGGGAGCATAGATGCCGCGACGGTCCACGATGCCGCGGGAAAACTCTTCGCCACCTACAGGCGCAACGGTGTCGCCTCTGCCACAGACCAGCCGCCCCTGACCCCGGAGGCCACATCCTTTCACCTGACCCACTTCGACTTTCGCAGCGTAGTCGTTGCCACCGACGACATCAACCACAACCGGAAGCTCGGCACCCTCACCATCCGCTACAACCTGACCGCGCTCTATCACCGCATCCTCTGGATCGTTGCAGCCCTGGGAGCGGTATTCGTCATCTCGTTCCTGATCGGCCGGGCCGTCATCACGAGAAAGCAGCGCTCGATCATCGACCCCATCGAACACCTGACCACGGCCGCCAACACCATATCCGCCAGCAGGAACTACCAGATCCGGATTCCGGTCGAGAGCGCCGACGAGATCGGCGTATTGACCGAGAGCTTCAACGAGATGCTCGAACAGATCCGTCTGCGGGACGACGAACTGCAGCGCAACCGGGACGAACTTGAATCAAAGGTGGAGCAACGGACAAAGGAACTGGCCAATCACACGCACAATCTGGAGCAGATCAACGAGGACCTGCGCAACTTCGTCCACATCTTCCACCACGACCTCCGGACGCCGATCCTGAACCTGACCTGCTACGTGGAGGAGGTATCAGCCTCCGTGGCCGCTGCCCATCGGGTCCTGGCCAAGTACGAGACCATGATGACCGCCGAAGACGCGGCGGCCCTGGAGGAAAGCCTCGGCGGAGAAACCGACTTCAGCCTCGATATCCTCAGGAAATCGGTATCGTCGGTCAAGACCATGTACCAGGCGGTCGTGAACATCTCCCAGATCAGCACCCTGAAGGCGAGACCCCGGGAGTTCGCACTCCCCCCTCTGCTGCAAGACGTTGTCGCCGACTTCCTCCCCCGGATCGAAGAGGCGGGCATCACCCTGGACATCGCAGCGGTGCCGGAACGGATCACCTCCGACCCCGCGGTTCTGCAGCAGATTCTCTCCCATCTCATGGAGAACGCCGTCACGTTCACCAGGGACTCCCGTGAGAAGGTAATCGAAATCGCCGGCAGGGAAACCGAACATGAATGGACCCTGAGCGTGCGGGATACCGGCATCGGCATTGCGGAGGCGGAACTGGAGAAGGTTTTCGATCTGTTCAAGAAGGGGGACCATCCGGGCATCGTCGGTTCCGGCATGGGACTCCCCTACTCGCGGGCGTTCGCCAAGTGCATCAACGCCACCATCGCGGTTCATTCACACGTGGGGGCCGGTTCGCTCTTCACGATCACCATACCCAAACCATCGAAAGAAAGGGATTACGATGCTGCGCTCTAGACTCCTGGCTGCCCTGGTGCTTCTCCTGACGGGCTCCCTCGCCCATGGAGCCGAGCCGCCGACGGAGACTGCCCGTACGGAAAAGAATGGGGGACTCTCCCTGGACGATCTGCTGAAGATGGAGGTGACGGTGGCATCCGCAAAGCCGGCCCTGCCGAGCGAGGCCCCGGCGGTCGTGAGCGTCATCACCCGCGAGGAGATAGAACTGTCCGGCGCCCGGGACCTCGTCGACGTCCTGCGGATGGTGCCGGGGTTCGAGTTCGGGGGGGATATATGGAATACGGTTGTAATAGGGTTCAGGGGTATCGTCGCACAAAACGCCAGGGCAAAGCTCACCATCGACGGCATGAGCCTCAACGATCTTTTGTACGGCAACGTCCCCTTCGGAAGCCATTTCCCCGTGGAACAGATCGAGAGGATAGAGATCATCCGTGGTCCCGGCTCGGCCATGTACGGCAATTTTGCGGAACTGGCGGTAATCAACGTCATCACCAAGGTCGGGGCCGAGGTGCCGGGGGTCCAGGCCTCGTCCACCACCGGCCTTTTCGACAGGGGGTTCGCCCGCCAGAACCTTACCGCGAAATATGGCGCGAACGTCGGAGAAAACGGTTATTTCGGCATTTCCCTGTTCGGGGAACTCGCCCAAAGGAGCGCCGGGACCTATACGGACCAGAGCGGAAACCAGTGGGACATGCGCAACGACTCGGACCTGCAGACGGGGAGCGTCGGCCTGAAATACCGGCAGGGGAACCTTGATGCCCGGTTTCTCTATGACAACCACCTGATCACCCATCGCGACGGGTACGGCAGTGTCCTCCCCTACGATTACCGCGTCCGCTTCACGTCTGCCCTCGGCCAGGTCTCCTACCAGGCCCAGATCACCGACAACCTGCGCCTGACACCGCTCTTCGAGGCAACCATCCAGCAGCCTTGGCGCAACACGGGGGTCCCGGTGAGCGACGCAACCTACTATGACCCAACCGTCCAGAAGTACGGTCTGAAGCTCAGGGCCGACTGGGACCTGTCCAACTGGGCAAGCACCCTGTTCGGCGCCGACTATGAATGGGAATACGCCCGCTACGGAGGGAACGAGCCATCACGGAAATACCTCTTCCCCAATGGTGAGCAGAGCATCGATTTCAGCCGCTACGCCTTTTACAACGAATGGCTCCTCAAGACATCCCTCGTCAACATCACGGCGGGAGTACGCCTCGAAAAGCACAGCGAATACGATCCCTCTGTCGTCCCCCGCCTCAGCCTTGCCCGCAGCTTTGGAGACACCACCGTCAAGGCCATCTACAACCGGGCTTTCCGGGCTCCGACCATCGAGCAGACGTCGGCAGCCCTGAAAACGGGCAACAAGCTCAAGACCGAAACGGCCGACGTACTGGAGTTGGAGGCAAGCCACCGGTTCGACTCCCGCAACCATGTGACGGTCAACCTCTTCGATATCCGCATGAATCACCCCATCAACTACTACTACGATTTCGTCAACAGCCTGGATGCCTACAAGAATGAGGGGCGCATCGGAACCCAAGGGGTGGAGGCCGAGTACCAATTCCGGGATGACTGGGGACACCTGGCTCTGCGCTACTCCTATTACCGGGCCACGAAAACGGGCTCCGACCTCTTCCGGGTGCCGGGCCATGACGACGTCTTCCTGGCGTTCCCGGCCCATAAGGTAACCCTCGACGCCGGCTACAAGGTGACACGGAACCTCAACCTGAACACCACGCTGGTGTTCGTGGGGGACCGCTACGGTTTCGACCGCACCAATCCGGACACGGGCGAACCGGAAGTGAGCCGCCACGACCCGGAACTGGTGGCAAACCTCTACCTCCTCTACCGCAACGCCTTCTGGAAGGGTGTGGATGTGGGCCTCGGAGTCTTTGACCTCTTCGGGGCAAACCACGAATTCATCCAGCCCTACAACGGCGGCCATGCCCCCCTCCCCGGCCCGGGGAGGGAATACGTGCTGCGGATCAGCTATACGCCGGGAATCTGATCAATAGAAAAAAAGGACGTATCCCGGACGGATAGATCTCTTGTTTAAGTCCTTCAAGTATTGTGAAAGGGGAAATCGTGCTCTTAGTACATGCGAGGGTGGGAATCAGCAAAATTCACGGATTTGGTTTGATTGCCCAGGAATTTATTCCCAAGGGGACAGTCACGTGGAAACTTGTTCCCGGATTCGACCGCCTGTTTACAGAAGAGGAACTGCAAAGCTTCCCCCCGTCGGTTCAGGCACAAGTTCACCACTACGGTCATTACGACCCGGAACTGAACAGGTATGTGCTCTGTTCAGACGATGCCAGATTTACGAACCACGCAAATGAGCCAACAGAGCTTTCCTACGGTGACTACTCGGTAGCTGCGCGCGATATCCAGCCAGGAGAGGAGATCACGTGCGATTACGGGGATTTTGCTCACCGGTTTGGAGAGGGATAGGAATGGACTGGGGGAAATTCAAGCGGGAACTGCTCGTCGGCCCGGCGGTCAGACCGTACCTTGCGGAAATCGCCCGGCTCCGGATCACGATATTCAAGGAATTTCCCTACCTCTACCAGGGCTCCCGGGAAATCGAGATTAAATATCTGCAGGCCTACGCCGAAGCGCCGGACGCCTGCGTGTTCGTGGTCCGGGACGGGGATGCCGTTATCGGCGCCGTCACCGGGATCCCCTTGAGCGGGGAACCGACTTCCTTCACGGCATCATTCGCCGGCAGCCCCTTCTCCCTGGACACCATCTACTACCTTGGTGAAGTGCTTTTTTTCCCGGCCTATCGGGGACAGGGGCTCGGCTCGCGCCTTTTGAAGGAGTTTGAGGATCACGTCCGCGCCTTGGGGAGGTATCACCACCTGGCCTGCGCAACCATTGAACGACCCGAAGACCATCCTCTGAGGCCGAGCGATTATCACCCCATCGACGGACTCCTGACCAGGGTCGGACTTACAAGACATCCGGAATTGAGGGTTACCCTTCCCTGGCCGGACCTTGACGGCAATGTCACCGAGAATACGATGGTGTTCTGGATGAAAGAGTTACAGCAACTCCAGAACCCTTGAGAAGGTCTCAGAAGCGCCTCTCACAAAAAAACCCCGACAGCACTCCGCCGTCGGGGTTTTTCACTCCGAAGCATGAAGATCTTACTTCGGCACCTTCTCCCAGTCCTTCAGGAACCGCTCGATGCCGGCGTCGGTGAGGGGGTGCTTGGCCAGCTGGAGCATGACCGAGTAAGGGATGGTGGCGATGTCGGCGCCGATGAGGGCGGCGTTCAGGACGTGGATCGGGTTCCGGACGCTGGCCACGATGATCTCGGCGGTGTAGCCGTAGTTGTCGAAGATGGTCTTGATGTCGTCGATGATCCCCATGCCGTCCTGGGAGATGTCGTCGAGGCGCCCCACGAAGGGGGAGACGTAGGTGGCGCCGGCCTTGGCGGCCAGAAGGGCCTGCATGGCGGTGAAGATGAGGGTCACGTTGGTCTTGATACCCTCCTTCGTCAGGGTGGAGCAGGCCTTGAGCCCTTCCGGGGTCATGGGGAGCTTGATGACGATGTTCTTGTGAATCTTGGCCAGTTCCTCGGCTTCCTTTATCATGCCGTCGTGGTCCAGGGAGACCACCTCGGCGGAGATGGGGCCGTCAACGATGCCGGTGATCTCCTTGATGACTTCCTCGAACTTTCGCCCCGACTTGGCGATGAGCGAGGGGTTGGTGGTGACGCCGTCCACGAGCCCGAGTTCGTGGGCCTCACGGATTTCATTCACATCTGCGGTGTCGATGAAAAACTTCATTTGTGTTCCTCCGGGTTTGATTGGTTATGGGTGGTGCTCGCATGCTCAAGGCTCGCCCGGTACTTCTCCAGGCAGGCCATGGAGCAGAAATGGATCCGCTTTCCCTCGTGGCGGCCGATGACAGCGTCATCCTCGGTCACGTAGACGCCGCAGACCGGGTCCTGGAAGGTTTCTTCCTTTTCCGGCTCCGGCGCCGTCGGTTTTTCGTCCTGCTTCTTGTGCATGAGCCCCTGCACGATCCTGAAACCCACATAGATCAGGATGAGCATGATAATCAGCCGCATTGGAAAACTCTCCTATACCCTGGTCACCCGCTCGCCGGGAGGGAGCGACCGAAGCAATTCATCCACCCGTTTCCCGAGCTTGGGGTGGATTTGGCCGGGGGCGATTTCCGCCAGGGGGACCAGCACGAAGCGCCGTTCATGGAGCCGGGGATGAGGGATGACAAGCCCCTCCTCTTCAAGGATGAGATCGCCGTAGAGGAGGATATCCAGGTCCATGGCGCGGGGTCCCCACTGAACATCGCGGACCCTCCTGAACACCTCGGTCTCGATCCTCTGCAGTTCCACCAGGAGATGGCGGGGAGAGAGGGCTGTCTCGACTCTCAGAACCCCGTTGAGGAAGTTGGGCTGGTCCACCGGCCCGACGGGCTCGGTGTCGTAGAAGCCGGAGAGGGCCGTGATGCGGGTCTGGGCCAGCTTGCCGATCTCAGCCACGGCCCGCAGCAGGTTCAGTTCCCGATCCCCCTGGTTCGACCCGAGGGCTATGAAGACGTTCGATTCCACCGGAAGATTAGAGCACAACGCACCCAATTTTTCAACGCATAGGAACGGACAAGAATGCAGGAGCCAGAATTCAGGAGTCGGAAGACGTTACCCTCTGAATTCTGACTTCTGGATTCTGACTACTCAGGGTATCAGTGCAGCTCCTCCCCCGTGGTGGTCATGACGAGCTTGCCGTGCTTGACCCCCTTCACGCCGATCAACTCGTCGGCGATCTTCTTCACCTCCCTGGCCTTGCCCCGCACCACGAGGACCTCGAGGCAGTTGTGGGCGTCCAGATGGACATGGAGGGCCGAGACGATCTCGTTGTGGTGGGAGTGCTGCTGCTCGGTGAGCTTGTCGGAGAGGTCCCGGACATGGTGGTTGTAGACGAGGGTCACAGTGCCGACGGTCTCCTCCTCGCCCCCTTCCCACTTGAGCTCCACCAGGGCCGCGCGGATCAGGTCGCGGACCGCCTCGGAGCGATTCATGTACCCCTTCTGCTCGATGAGGCGGTCGAAATTTTCCAGCAGTTTATCGTCGATGGAGATGCCGAATCTGACGGTTTCGCCCATGGGTTTCTTCTCCTGCGGCTGGACTCAAAACGGCAGGATGATAGACTACTTTGTCCGGGAGGGAAACCTTTTTTTCGCGCTACTTCCGCAGCTTCCGCACCCCGAAGGAGATGAGGAACAGGGTGAAATTCACCAGGATGATGGTGGCGCCGGCAGGGAGATTCGCGAGGAAGGAGATGACGATCCCGGACACGACCGACAGGACACCAAGGACCACGGCGAGGAGGATGGCGGTCCGGAACCCCCGGGCAATCTGCAGCGACGTGACCGCCGGGAGGATGAGAAGCGCCGAGATGAGCATGATCCCCACCACCTTCATGGCCAGGACCACGGTGAGGGCCGTAAGGAGAACGAGCACGGCATTGATCCGGTCGACCCGGATTCCCGAGGTGCGGGCGAGCTCCTCGTCAAAGGCGATGGCGAAGAGATCGTGATAGAAGAAGACCACCGTCAGGCAGACGATGACGAAGAGAACCGCCGTCTGCCCCAGCTCGAAGGGGCTTATGGAGAGGATGTTGCCGAAGAGGTAGCTGAAGAGGTCCACATTGAAGCCGCCGGCCATGCTCGCCAGCATGATGCCGGTGGCGACCCCCAGGGACGAGACGATGCCGATAGCGGCGTCGCCGTAGATCCGCGCCCGCTCGGCCAGCCTCAATATCCCCAGGGCCGCCATGAGCACGGCCGGTATGGCGGCAACGGCCGCGTAGACCGACGGGAAGCGGAGAAAGAGGGCCAGGGCCACGCTCCCGAAGGTGACGTGGGCAAGGCCGTCGCCGATGAGCGACAGCCGGCGCAGGACAAGAAACACCCCGAGCACCGCGCAGAGGGCCGCGATGAGGGAGCCGGCCCCGAGGGCGCGGAGGAGGAAGTCGTAGTGGAAGATGTCGAGGAAGGTCACCGGGGTGCTCCGTCTTGATGCCGATGGCAGATCAGGTGTTGGGAGTGGGAACCGAAAAAGTCGGACATCTCCGGCGAACCGCAGAAGTCGTCGAAACCGCCGTAGAAGACGAGCCGCTTGTCCAGATAGAGGAGGCTCGACGCGTAGCGGCCGATGGTTCCGCTGTCGTGGGTCACGAGGATGACGGTGGTTTCCCGCTCCCGGTTCAGGTCCTGAATGGTGCGGTAAAAGCTTTCCCGGGTCTCCGGGTCCAGGGCCGTGGTGGGCTCGTCCAGAACGAGGAGCTCCGGTTCGTTCACCATGGCCCGGGCAAGGAGCACCCGCTGCCGTAGCCCCCCGGAAAGTTCGCCGATGAGCCGGTTGCGGATGCCGCCGATCCCCATGAGTTCCAGGGCCCGGTCAACGGCCCCGGCGTCCTCACGGCGGATGCTGCGGGGAAAGCGACGGCCGGCCAGGAGCCCGAGGCCCACCACCTCGGCCACGGTGGCCGGAAAGTGAGGATTGAAGTGCTGGAGCCCCTGGGGGAGGTAGCCGACCCGCTGCCACTGGTCGAAGGAGCCAAGGGGGGTTCCGAAGAGGTCGACGCGCCCCCGGTCGGGACGGGCAAGCCCCAGGAGGCAGCGTATCAGTGTGCTTTTCCCCGAGCCATTGGGGCCGACGATCCCCACGTAGCGTCCCTTTTCCACGGCAAAGGAGACGTCGAGCAGGGCGTCGACCCCCTGGTAGGCGCGGGAAAGCCCCTGGACCGTGACCACCCCTACCGGCATTGGAGCCCCTCCCGAAGATTCGCCAGGTTTTTCTCCATGAGAGAGATGAAGGAGGTTCCCTTGTCCAGGTCGGCCTTCGAAACGGTGTGTGCGCCGTGGAGCATGAGGATGGAGGCGCCGGTCTCCCGGGCGATGGTTTCGGCGGTGCGGGGGTCGAGAAGCTCCTCGGTAAAGATGTATTTCAGCCCCTCGGCCCGCACCTGCTTCACGAGCTTCGCCAGCCTTGCCGGGGTCGGTTCGGCGTCGGCGGAAACGGCGTAGGCCGACAGGTAGCGGAGGCCGTAGCGGTTGGCCAGATAGCCGAAGGCGTAGTGGCCGCCATGGAGGATGGTCCGTGTGGCGCACGTGGCGAGCCCCTTCCGGTACCGCTCGTCCAGGTCGGCCAGCTTGGCGCGGTAGGCGGCGGCATTGGCCAAATAAACGGCACGGTTCGTCGGGTCACGCTCCGCAAGGGCCGCGGCGATGGTATCCACCATGAGCTGGGCGTTGGTGAAATCGAGCCAGAGGTGGGGGTCCATCCCCTCGCCGCCGTGGTTGTGTCCTCCAGCGCCATGGCTGTCGCGGTCTTCCCCCTCTCCCACTTTAAGGAACTTCGCCCCCCGGCTCGCATCGACCACGGTGAGCTTCCCGCCGCCCGCCCCCTTGACGATCTCCCCGGCCCACGGCTCCATGTACCGGTTCGTGTAGATGAAGAGGTCGGCCCGGCTCACCCGCACGATATCGGCGGGCTGGGGCTCGAAGCTGTGGGGCTCCATGCCGGGAGGGAGGAGAAGCGTCACCTCGGCCTTGTCCCCGGCCACGGCCCGGGCAAAATCGTAGACCGGGAAGATGGTGGCCACGACCCGGAGCTTGCCGCTCCTGCCGGTGCCCAGCTCCTCCGTTTTCCGGCACCCGGAAGCGATCGTCGCCAGAACCAGCATCAAAACCATCATTGCAATGCGTCTCATGAACCCTCATTTTCCGCCGGCGAAAGCGGCAGCAGAAGCAGTGACAACACGTGGTGGTTGCCGCTCTAAAATACCCCGCACCCGCCCCTTGTCAAGGGGGAATCCCTCCGTTGACTCCCATTGGCAGATGGGCTACAGTGACCAAAGTCAGCCGCCGACGGCGGCCCCCACGGAGGTACGGCATGTTCATGGGCAAGCTCCCCCACCAGGCGGACCTGATCGACGCTCTCACCGAAACGGCCCGCGCCAACGGCATCCGGGCCGGCGCCATCCAGGTGGTCGGCGCCCTCCAGAGGGCAAAACTCGGCTTCTACGACCAGTGGAGCAAGACCTACCGGGAGATCCCCTTCGCCAAACCCCTTGAGATCGTGTCCGGCATGGGGAACATATCGCTGCGGGACGGCAAGCCCTTTGTCCATCTCCACCTCTCCCTTTCCGACGAGGAGGGGAAGGTCTTCGGCGGCCACGCCCTGGAAGGATGCACCATCTTCGCCGCCGAGTACGCCATCATGCCGCTGCCGGGGAGTGCGCCGGTCCGCACCTTCGACGAGACCACCGGCCTCTTCCTCTGGGAGCGGGAGCAGTACCCCGCCCCGGGGCAACAAGGGCTCTCCCCCGAACTCGAGCGGGCACTTCTCAACCCCTAACCGAACTCTCAACGTTCCAGGTTTTCATGAAAGCAGGATACAAACGGACACCAACCACGGATGAGCTGGAGCTTGAGCGCAAGCGGCGGGAGTTCCACGCCCTGGAGCGGCGTCTGGCAAGGCTTGAGCACGACCTGGAAGACCTTCGGGAAGAGATCCGGGAGTTTGAAACGCTCTACTCCGTGAAGATGGCAGACCGGATCCGGGAACTGGATCAGCTGCGCCAGGAGCTTGCCAAGGCCCGTTCAGAGGTTTCCGGGAGCCAAACGGGGGATGCTGGCGGGGGGCGGCACTACGGTTTCCGGGACGAAGAACCGGAGTCCGAGTATATCCCCCGGGTAAAGCCGGGCGCCGTGGCAACGGGGAAAAGCGAGGGAATCCGCGATGTCTACCGCCGGGTGGCCAAGGCGATCCATCCCGATTTTGCCGGTTCCGACGAGGAGCGCAAGCGCCGACAGAAGCTCATGGCCGAGGCGAACCGGGCCTACGCCGAAGAGGACCGGGTCACCCTCCAGGCAATCCTGGAGGAGTGGGAACTTTCCCCCGAGACCGCCGTGGCCGTCGGCACCGCGGGCGAGCTTGCCCTGGTGACGAGACGGATCGGCCGACTCGTGGAGCGGATCAGGGGGGTGGAGCTGGAGATGGCCCGGCTCCGGAACACCGATCTCTACCGCCTGACCCTGCGGGTACAGGACGCCCGGTGGCGGGGTCGCGACATCATTGCCGAGATGGCGTCGAGGCTCGACGCCGAGATTCTTGCCACCTGCAGGGCACTGAACGGACTGGGACGCGAACGACGCTCCGACAACGCCCCAGAGGCAGTTTCCGTCACTCCGTCACCACCAACCGGCACCTTCCGCACCGTCCGCTTTCCCGCCGACCGTCTCCTCGGCACCCTCTTCGTCCGCGAGCGGAATTCGGGGAGCTTTCTCGACTGGAAGCGCCTCGGCGAGGCAACCGGCGACGTGGCCGTGCCGGCGGGAAAAGGGCTGCGGCTCGACGTGCGCGAAGGGGCCGTGGCCGACCTGGACCTCCTCGGAACCCTCCAGGCCGACGACCTCCAGGCCTGCTTCCTCTACGGCATTGCCGACGACGACCTGACCCACATCCTGCGGCTCACGGGCATAAAAGAACTCTACCTGTCGGGCGAAGGGATAACCGGCGAAGGGATAGTGCATCTCCTGGAACTGAAAAATCTCGAACGAATCTACCTCTACGACACCCGGGTCACCGACGCCGGGCTCGCCTCCCTCAAATACCTGCCGCGGCTCCGCTCCCTCACCATCAGCAACGCCCCGGTCACCGACGGGGGGCTCGACCGCCTGCGGCTGGCGCTCCCCGGCTGCCGGGTGGTGATCCTCCAGAGCGGCAAGCGGGGCTGAAACCGCTGTTTCAGCCGAAAATTTTCCCCAACAATTCCAGAAGCCGTCCGTTTTCCTCAGGCCCCCGTACGGCAATTCGGAAAAACCGGTCCGAAAGCCCCCGGAAGGAGGAGCAGTCCCGAATCAGGACCCGCTCGGCGAGAAGCCACGCGGCCAGCTCCGGCGCCGTGGGGCCGGCGTCGAGCCGCGCCAGGAGGTAGTTTGCCGCCGAAGGATAGACCGCAAGCCCCGGCAGCGCGGTAATGCCGGCGTCGAGCCGCACCCGCTCCGCCTCCACGAGGGAGCGGGTGCGGGCCGGGTAATCCCCGTCGGCCAGGCAGGCGAGGCCCGCGGCCTGGGCCAGGGTGTTGACGCTCCAGGGCTCCCGCAGAGCCGCCAGCCGGGCGATCACCTCTTCGCTCCCCACCGCGTAGCCGAGCCGCAGCCCCGGAATGGCGTAGAACTTGGTCATGGAGCGGAGCACCACGCCCCCCCCTTGGGCCACGAGATCCTTGGCCGATTCCTCCTCGCAAAAGTCGATAAACGCCTCATCGAGAACGAGGAAGATCCCGTGGCGGCGGCAGAGGCGGATGACCTCGGCAACGACATCGCGGGGGATAAGCACCCCCGTCGGATTGCCGGGGTTCGCAAGAAAGAGGAGATCGCAGCCACTCGCCAACCGTCGGTCCAGGGCATCCAGCGACAGGGCAAAGCCATTTCCCGGTGAGAGGTCCAGGTAGTCGATCTCCCACCCGGCCCGGGAGAGGCCCTTTGCGTATTCGGAGAAGGGGGGGGCGACGATGAGCCCCCGTCTGCCGCCTGTCAGCCGCGGCATCAGGTAGATAAGCTCAGTAGAACCATTGGCGACGCAGATATTTTCGGGAAGAAGATGATGGTGGCGAGCCAGGGCATCCCGCAGCTCCGTGGCCCCACTGTCAGGGTAGTGGACGAGCCGGTCGAAGGCAGCCGCGACCGCCTTGCGCACCCCTGCCGGGGGGCCGAGGGGGTTGATGCTCGCCGAAAAGTCGAGGATCTCATCGGAGGAAACGCCCAGTTGACGGGCGACGGCGAAGACCGTGCCGCCGTGGTCGAATATCTCTTTCATGGAGCAGTGACACCTCGAAGCGCAATGGCCCCCCACCCAAGGAGGAGGAGCCCCTCTGCGCCGTACATAAGTCGCACGGCCCCTCGCCAGGCCGCTGAATCAAGGGGGTTGAGGGGGTCGCCGATGGTCGGCTTCGCCACCGGCTTGCCAAAGTAGACGTTGGTTCCCCCGAGCCGCACGCCCAGGGCGCCGGCGGCGGCCGCCTCGGGGATGCCGCTGTTGGGGGATGAGTGGTTGCGGCCGTCCCGGAGCATTATCCGCCAGGCGTTAATGCCCGAGAGCCCCACCAGGGAGGCAGCGAGGGCCATGAGGAGCCCCGTGAGCCGCGCCGGGGCAAGGTTTGCCAGGTCGTCGAACCGGGCCGCGGCCCAGCCGAAGCGGAGATACCGCTCGTTTTTGTACCCCACCATGGAATCGAGGGTGTTGACCGCCTTGTAGGCCAGGGCCAGGGGCGCCCCGCCGACCATGAGGAAGAGGAGCGGGGCGATCACTCCGTCCGAGGTGTTCTCGGCCACGGTCTCCACGGCGCCCCGCCAGATCTCCGGCTCGGGGAGTTCCGCCGTGTCCCGCCCCACGATGTATGAGAGATACCGTCGGGCCTCCGGCAGGTCGCCTTTCATCAGGGCATCGGCCACCAGCCTCGATTCCCCGTGGAGGGAGCGGGCCGCCAGACAGGTCCACCCCAGGATGGCCGACACGACGGCTCCTGCCACGGGATGGATGAGGGCGGCACCATTCACCAGGCTCCAGGCGGCGCCGGCGGTTATGCCGACGACCAGCAGAAGGAGCAAGACCCCGCCGACACGCTCGTTTGTCACCAGCCGCCGCAGGAGTTTCTCCAGCACCGCGATCAGCTTGCCAATGGCCACCACCGGATGGGGGAGCCAGCGGGGGTCGCCGAAGAGGAGATCGAGCAGAACCGCAGCCAGGACAATCGCCCAGGCCTCGATCACCGGGCAATCCCGCAGACAGCCAGAAGCCGCTCCATGTCCAGGTGCTTCTCCAGGTGGGCCGCCAGAAGATCAAAGGGATCCTCCTGCGCTTCAGCCGCGGGGCGCTCCTCAAGTCCCTTGGCCCGCCGGAGCTTATTGAGGAAGGCAGAGCGGAACCCGGCGTTGTCGAAGATGCCGTGGAGGTAGGTGCCGAAGACCCGGCCGTCGCAGGAGACGGCGCCGTCCAGCACCTCCACCGTCCGCCCCGACCGCTCCGTGGCCCGGGCAAAGGGGCGGACGCTTGGCCCGAGGATCGTCTCCCCCATGTGGATCTCATACCCCTCCAGCTCCCCCCGGCAGCGGGGAGCCACCTGGTACCCCGCAGGCAGCAGCTCCGCCCGAGCCTGGTGGGTGGCCTTTTTCTCCAGCATCACCGTCACCACATCCAGGAGTCCCAGCCCCTCGGCTTCCCGGATGCCCGACTCCACGGCATGGGGGTCGGAAACCCGCTTCCCCAGCATCTGGTAGCCGCCGCAGATGCCGACGATGGGTCCCCGGAAAGCCCGGATCGCCTCGAAGAGCCCCCGCTCCATGAGGAAGTAGAGGTCGGTGGTGGTGGCCTTGCTCCCCGGGATAATGAGGAGGTCGAGCCCCCGGAGCTGGTCCGCCCCTTCCACGTAGGTGAGACGCACGTCGGGCTCCGCCTCCAGGGCGTCGAAGTCGGTGTAGTTGGAGATCCGCGACAGTTTCACCACCCCGATGTTCAGCTTTTCTCCCGGCCCCCGGCCCACGCTTGCCGGTCCCCGCTTCTCCAGCGCGACGCTGTCCTCCTCGGGGATGCGGAAGCCACTGAAGCAGGGGACTACACCGAGGACCGGCACGCCGGTCCGCTTCTCCACGAACTCGATTCCCGGCGTCAGGAGCGAGGCATCCCCCCGGAACTTGTTGATGACGATGCCGGCAATCCTCTCCCGCTCAGGGGGTTCCAGAAGCTCCAGGGTCCCCACGATCTGGGCGAAGACCCCGCCCCGGTCGATGTCGGCCACGAGGATTGCCCGGCACCCGGCCATCTCGGCCACCTTCAGGTTGGCGATGTCATGGGCCTTCAGGTTGATCTCGGCGATGCTCCCGGCCCCCTCGATGACCACGACGTCGTGGGCCGCGGAGAGGCGGTCAAAACTTTCCCGTACCCGCTCGAAAGCCTTGGGTTTGTAAGCGTGGTAGTCCCGCACCGACATGTTCCCCACCACCTCACCCGCGACGATGACCTGGCTCCCCGTGTCGGAGGAGGGTTTCAGGAGGATCGGGTTCATGTCCGTGTGGGGCGGGATGCCGCAGGCCGCCGCCTGCACCGCCTGGGCCCGGCCGATCTCCCCCCCCTCGGGGGTGACCGCCGAGTTGAGAGCCATGTTCTGGGACTTGAAGGGGGCCACCCGAAGGCCCCGGTTCCTGAGGATACGGCAGATGCCGGCCGTGAGAACCGATTTCCCCACATCGGAAGCCGTACCGACCACCATCACGGCCTTGCCGGAATTCAAGACCGGCAACGGCGTGACGGCTTCCAGTTTCTTCCTCTCCCCCTTCTCCGGACCCGCGTCGCCGGATGCGGCCCTATAGCCGCGCGGCGTCACCATCCGTCCCGCCGGATCGACGAAGGTGGCGGAGTTCCCCACGATGACCAGGGAGAACATGTCGATGGGGTGGTCGAGCATTCTTCCGAGGGTGGTGACGGTTCGCTCCTCCCCCTCCCGCAGGGCATTGCGGACGATCCCCACCGGTGTATCGGCGGGCCGGGTGGAGAGGAGGATCTGCCGGGCCTCTTCGATCTGCTGCACCCGTCCCTTGCTCCGGGGATTGTAGAGGGCCACCACGAAATCGGCAGCGGCCGCAGCCACAAGCCGCCGCTCGATGAGATCCCACGGAGTCAGGAGATCCGAGAGGGAGATGACGGCGAAATCATGCATGAGGGGAGCGCCGAGGACCGCTGCCGCCGCCTGCACGGCCGAAACGCCGGGAACCACCACGATCTCGGGGGGGGCGGCCAACTCCGCCGCCAGTTCCAGGGCGAGCCCCGCCATGCCGTAGATGCCGGCGTCGCCGCTGGAGACCAGGGCCACGGTCTTCCCCGAGGCGGCCAGGTCCAAGGCCTCACGGCAGCGCTCCACCTCCTTCATCATGCCGGAGGAAACGATCTCCTTCCCGGCGATGAGGGGGGCGATCAGGTCCAGGTAAGTCTTGTACCCCACCACCGCGTCGGCGGCGTCGAGGGCCTCGTTGGCCTGAAAGGTCATATGGTCGAGGTCGCCGGGACCGATGCCGACGACGTAGAGCTTGGACATTTGGAACCTCGAATCAGGGACTTGGCATCAACCGATATACCAGGTTTTGCGCTCAGATTCGGGTCAGATTTGTCGTTCCTGATTGAGCAAAACCGCAGGCGTAGCAGGGCTACGTCGAGGATTTTGCGATTGAGGGAGCGGCAAAGATGGCCAGGAGATGAGACGTAAAACGGTATATTGGTTGATTCCATGTCCCTTAGGGGATTTCAGCGATGGCGAGCGTCACGTTGCCGCTCTTGATCTTCTGCAGCAGCAAACGCCCGCCGTTGGATGCGAGCACTGCGGCCGGCTCCGCGACGCCAATGGCGCCGATGGCCTCCAGGGCATGGGCCGAGGGGGGTGACGGCACGGAGACGCCGTTCAGTTCCTCGCTCCCGAAAAAGCGGAGCGGCAGACCGTGCTCCCGGGCAAAGTCCAGGAGCCCCGCCTCCTCCCGCTTGGCCTCGGCGCTCCCGATGCAGGCGACGCTCTTTAGGGAGAGGAAGAGGCGCTTCATCTGGACACCAACCACCTCCCCGATCTCCCCGGCCTCGGTGCCACTATTGCAACCGATACCGAGGACCAGGTTGCGGGGGCGAAGAACGAGGAGGCTGTCCGCCTGGGTCTGGGGGGGAAGCCGCCGGTTGGTAACGAAGACAAAACCCTTGGCGCCGCTCTGGAGGGCCTCCACAAAGGTATCGTGGAAGGTGAGCCGGGCCGTGCCGTGAAAGGCGGTCCGCACCCGGTCGGTGGGGTCCACCACGGCGATCTCCTCTCCCTCCAGGATGAGCGCGTTCAGGGTCTTTACCCGGCAGAGGTCGTCGATGGCCCACCCCTCCTCCTTGGCCAGCATGTCGAAGGAGGGGAGGTTGTTGGCGTCGGTGGCCGTAGTGATCACCTCCCGGGCGCCGGCCACGAAGGCGCAGCGGCAGGCAAGCTCGTTGGCGCCCCCCAGGTGCCCGGAAAGGAGGGAAACGGCGAACTTGCCGGCGTCGTCCATCACCACCACCGCGGGGTCCACATCCTTGGCAGCCAGGTGGGGTGCCACCATCCGGACCACGATCCCTGCGGCCATGATGAAGACGAACCCGTCGAAGGCGGGCCAGAGTTCCGCCACAAGCCCCTTCAGCTCACCCGTGAACGGCACGGCCCCCTTCCCCGCCTGCCCGACGAACTTCTGGAGGACGTACAGTTCCCCGTTGCCGAGCCCGTCCCGCAGCTGCGTGCCGAGCCGGGCACCGTTGCGGGTTATGGCGATGATGGCGATGCGCATGAATGCCTCTCAAGCCGCTGAAGGGACAGGGGGCGTTACGTGACAATCCCCTTCCGAAATTCGTGGGAAAACGACCTGTCGTAGAGGAGCGACTTGCTAGCGAGCCCCTCCCGGCGCGCCTTCAGCACATCCCCCACGAGGATGATCGCCTGCTTGCCGATCTCCGCCTCGCGCACCTTCCCGGCGATGTCGGCCAGGGTCCCCTCCACCGTCTGCTCGTCGTGCCACGAGGCCTTGGCCACTACCGCCACCGGCGTGGCCGGGGTGTAGGCACCCTGCAGGAGCTCCGCCACCACCTGCTCCACCATGGAGACCGACAGATAGATGACGAGGGTCGCCCCGATCTTCGCGATTTCGGACAGCTTTTCCCGCTCCGGCACCGGGGTCCGCCCCGCAAGCCGCGTTATGATGACCGTCTGGGAGACCTCTGGCAGGGTCAGTTCCTGCCTGAGGGTGGCGGCAGCGGCAAAGGCGCTCGTCACCCCCGGAACCACGGCGTAGCCGATGCCGAGCCGGTCCAGCTCCGCCATCTGCTCCTGAATGGCCCCGTAGATGGAGGGGTCGCCGGTATGGAGGCGCACGGCCCGCTTCCCGTCCGCCACCGCCTGGGCCAGGACCGCCGTGGTCTCCTCCAGGGTCATGGAGGCGGAGTCGCACACCTCCGCATCGGGGGCGTAGGCCCGCACCAGTTCCCGGTCCACGAGGCTCCCGGCGTAGACAATTACATCCGCCTCACGAAGAAGCCGGGCACCCTTGACGGTTATGAGTTCGGCATCGCCGGGACCGGCGCCGATAAAATGAACGATGGTCACTAAGTGCTCCTACTTTTTCACAATCAAGAGCGACAGGTAATCGAGCTTCTCCCCCACGAACCGCTCCAGGTCAAAGACCACCTCTTCGTCGGCGGAACCGACCCGGCGGACGAATACCCCTTTCCGCTCCAGCCCCAACTCCTTCAGCAAGGCGTAAATCCGGTCGAAGACTCGGTTCACCTTCATGAGGATGACGGTATCGAAGTCGGCAAAAGTCCTGCGCAGTTCGTCGTCCTCGTAGGTGGTGGGGAGGATGGCGATCCGTTCGGCGGCCATCCCCAGGGGAACCCCGGCCACGGCCGCGGCGGCGTTGATGCTGGATATCCCCGGCACGATCTCTACAGGGATCTCCGGATAGTGCTCCCGGAAAATACGGTAGAGGTAGAGGAAGGTGGAGTAGAGGAACGGGTCGCCGATGGTGATGAAGGCCACGTCCTTCCCGGCCCGGACCCGCGCGGCTACCTGGGCGGCCGCCTCGTCCCAGAACGCTTCGAGCCCCTCCTGGTCCTTGCGCATGGGAAAGACCTGGGGAAGCACCTCCTGGCGGGAGGGGTCGATGAGGTCCTCCACGATGGAGAGGGCGTAGCTGGCCGCATCGGCCGCGCCAGTGGGAGCACAGATGACGGCGGCCGAACGGATGATCCGCTCGGCCTTTCTCGTCAGGAGTTCAGGGTCGCCGGGGCCGACGCCCACGGCGTAAATCCTTGCAGTTGTTTTTGACTCTTGCGGCACAGCAAAAAGCTCCAGTCCTAGGCGCGAGAAGCCTGAGGAATGCGGCGTACCCGATGGTACGCCGCAGTGACGATGGATTTGAGCAACAACGGAGATGGACTTTTGGCGAAGCCGCTCACTCTTCGCCTTTCCAGGCGGTGATGATATAGACAGGATTGTGGGACTCGAACATCTTGTACTCGGTGAGCCCCTTGGTCTTGGCCACGTTGATGCAGGCCACCTCCACCGTGTAGCCGTGGTCCTCCAGGAACTCCACCGCCTTGGTGAGGGTGTCGAGGGTCACGGCATTGAGGACGATGACCCCCTCGGATTTGAGGCGCCGGTCCACGGCATCGATGATCTCCTCCAGCATGCCGCCGGAGCCGCCGATGAAGACCCGATCAGGATCGGGGAGATCGTCGAGCCCCTCGGGGGCGAAGGCCTCCACCAGGGTCACGTTGCGGGCCACGAATTTCTTCAGGTTGTCGCGGATGAAGCCGAGGTACTGGGGGTTCCTCTCCAGGGCGAAGATCCTGCCGTTGGGCATCAGGTTCGACGCTTCGATGGAGACGGAAGCGCTCCCGGCGCCGATGTCCCACATGACGAGGTCATCCTGGAGCCGAAGCTTCGCCAGGGTCACCGCCCGCACCTCCTGCTTGGTGATGAGCTTCTTGGCAGTGGCGAACTCGTCGTCGTCGATGCCGATGACCGGGTACTGGGCCAGTTGGGGTTCCCACGCCTTGATGAGGATGAGGATGTTCAGTTCTGCAGCCGGCAGCTCCAGGAGCCCCTTCACGTCGGTCCTGGTGAACTTCTCGCCAGGAAGACCCAGGTTCTCGCAGAGCCACGCCTCGTACCCCTCGGCACCACGGGCGATGAGCTCCCGGGCGATGACCGCCGGGGTATTGTTCTTATCGGTGAGGACCGCCACCTTCTCGGCGGCCACGATCCGGTCCACCGCCCCCTTGAGCCCCCGGCCGTGGACCGAGACAAAGATGGCGTCGTCCCACGGCTCCTTGATCTGGGCGAAGGCGTACTGGACGCTCGTCACGTTGGGGAAGATCTCGATCCGCTCCTTGGGGAGGTTGCGGAGCAGAAACCGGGCGATGCCGAAAAAGTTCGGGTCGCCGGAGCCGAGGACCACGGTCCGCTTGTCGGTGCTCTTAAGCTGCTCCAGAAGGATGGAGAGGTCGCCCAGCTCCTGCTTCTTCCCGGTGAAGTCGGAGAAGATGTCCAGGTGGCGCTTGTGGCCGATGAGGAGCTCGGCCTTGCCGATGACCTCCAGGGCCTTGGCGCCGAACCCTTCCCACCCTTCGATGCCTGCGCCGACAAGGTAGATTTTCTGGTGAGGCATGGGGAACCTCCTTTGTTAACCTTCCGCCCGTTGTGATTTCAGGAGCAGTTCGAGCTGTCCGAGGAGCCCGGGCATGGCAACCGTCACGGCGTTCCAGACTTCATCCGGGTCCACATGGTCGTAGGCATGGATCAGAATATCCCGCATGCCGGCGATCTTACGCCAGGGAACTTGGGGATGGTCGCTACGGAATGTCTCCGAGAGACGCTTCGTAGCTTCTCCCATGACCTCGATCTGGCGTACGACGGCAGACTGAACCAGCAGATTCGAATCAAAGTTGTCTCTATCGATTCCAGCCAGAAAACTCTGGGCCAAGTGGGCCGCTTCGATAATATCCACGAGCGAGGCCAAGTCACGCGGCTTCATAGAAGATCTCCGCGGACTCAAGAATGGCCTTTCGCCGCAGTTCGTTCCGGCTTCGCTCTATCCCCTTGCGACTCACAAGATCCACCTTCCTGCCGAAGATCAACTGAAGCTCGTCCTGCATCTCCACATGGTCGAGCAGACTCCAAGCCGCGTCAGGGGCAAACGAGATAAGGACGTCAACGTCACTGTCGGGCCGGAAATCGTCGCGAAGGACCGAGCCGAAGAGGGAAAACTCCGTGATTTTCCATTTCTGGCAGAACTCTATGACCTTCTCTCGGGGAATAGGGATCCGGGGCTGCGTCATGGTTTTCTCCTCGGCGAAGCTACTCCATGCCGAAATTTTACCCGAAATATAGCACCGTTGAGTCGTACCCTGCCAGTAAAACCTTGATGTCGAGGGAAGGGGCCAGCCGTTGGGCTGCCTCCCGGGCCCGGAGGCAGACGAGCTCCATGATGGCACGATCGTGTCCCGACTCCTCCAGCACCTGGCGGGCGGTGTTGTAGCGGGACCAGGGACCGGGGACAGGGGACCGGGAACCCGATTTTTGGAGCCACTCCGCAAGCATTTGCAGATCCAGTTCCGAGGAGGAAACGTGGGTCTGCTCGTGGCCGCAGGCAATCTTGAGGAGCTTGGCGAACTGCCCCGCCAGGACAACGTGACGCACCCCCTTGCGGGCGCAGGCCCGGAGCGCGTACCCCACGTGGTCACCCATCATCACATAGGCCTCTTCGGGAAGGGCCTTCGCCTTCTGGGCCACCAGTTCGCTGGTCCTCCCCGTGGAGAGAACAACCGTTTCGCAGCCGCAGGCCCGGGCCACGTCCAGGGCGGCATCGAGGGTATCGGTCCAGGCCTTGGCGGAGATGGGGCGCACAATGCCGGTGGTGCCGAGGATGGAGAGCCCCCCCGCGATGCCAAGGCGGGCATTGAGGGTCTTCTTCGCCAGCTCCTCGCCGTTGGGGATGGAGATGGTGACGTGGAGAACCTGGGGAAGGCAGATGACGGAAAATTCCTCCTTCACCCCCTCGGTGATCATCCGCATCGGCACCGGGTTAATGGCCGGATTCCCCACCCCCACCCCGAGCCCCGGCTTGGTCACCGTGCCGACCCCCTTCCCGCCGTCCACGAAGATCATGGTCCGGGCGCCGGAGCGGTTCAGGGGCTCACGCCGGACCCGGGCATGGATCTCGGCGCCGTTGGTCACGTCGGGGTCGTCCCCCGCATCCTTCACCACAAAGCAGGAGGCGGCGCTGTCATCGAATTCCTGCCCCTGGAGGCGAAAGGCGACCCGCTCCCCCCGGGGAAGGACAAGCTCCACTTCCTCGACAATGCACTGCTCCCGGAGCATCCGGGCTGCCCCCTTGGCGGCGGCGGCGGCGCAGGCGCCGGTGGTGTAGCCGTGGCGAAGCTTCGGCTCCCCCACCACCTACTCCAGCACCGCCGGAAGCGACTGGCCGCTTGCCAGGAGCGCAAGGGCCCTGTCCCGCACCTCCCCTTTGCCGAGTTCTTCCTTGCCGACCATCTCCTCCACATCGATCCGGACGATGCCGGTGATGGCGAGCTTCTCCTCCCGGTAGGGGGCGAAGGATACGCCGGGCTCGTACTTTCGCATCAGGGCGTCAAGGGCCAGGACCTTCTCGGCCGGCTCCGTGACGAACCGCGCCCGGCCACGGACGATGACGCTGCGGTAGAGGTACTCGGCCCGGCAGGGGTTGTCGGGAATCCCTTTGACGTAGGCGATGGGGAGGTCCACCTCGAAGCAGACCCGCTCATCGTGCCGGATGTCGTCGAGCTTCTCCCCCTCCAGGGCGCAGTGGAAGTAGATCCGTCCTTCGTGCCAGGCAAAGTTCAGGGGCTTGATCATGGGCCAGCCGTCGCGCCCCACGGTTCCGAGGTGTCCCACGGGAGAGGCGTTCAGCAGCTCGATCAGAATGGAAAAGTCGGTAATCCGCTTGTTGGCCTTCCTCATTCCGCCTCCTCAGCCAGAATCAGCAGGGCATTCACCACGGCAGCGGCCACGTTGGACCCCCCCTTGCGTCCCCCGTTGGTGATGAAGGGGATGTCGGGAAATTCCTCCTCCAGGGCCAGGAGCGCCTCCTTGCTCTCGGCGGCCCCCACGAACCCCACGGGAAGCCCCACGATCAGCGCCGGCCGCGCCCCCTCATCCCGGATGAGGCGCAGCAGCTCGAAGAGGGCCGTGGGGGCGTTGCCGATGACGAAGATGCCGTTGCCCCTGTCGGCCGCCCCCTTGCGCATGGCTAGAATGGAACGGGTCACTCCAAGGGTTTTGGCCTCCCGGGCCACCTCCGGGTCGGCCACGAAGCAGGCGGCGCCGATGCCGAAGCGCTCAAGGCGCGGTTTGGCAATCCCCGACAGGGCCATGGTGGTGTCGGTGACGATCCCCAGCCCCTTGCGCAGGGCCGCCATGCCCCGGGCCACGGCCTGGGGTGAGAAGACCATGGAGCGGGCGTAGTCGAAGTCTGCGCTCGTGTGGATCGCCCGCCGCACCACCGCCCACTCTGCTGTCCCCCACGGGTGTGGCCCCACCTCGGCGTCGATGATGCGGAACGATTCGGCCTCGATCTCTTCAGGGGCCAGATGGACCGACATCAGTGCCACCCCGTGGCGGTGAGGGCCTCGGCGATCCGCTCCACTTCCACCTCGGCCAGCTTGCGGTGAACACCAAGGTGCGGCCCCATGGCGAATTCGACTTTGGGGTAGCGCTCCCGGGCCTGGGCCATCTCCTCGGGAAGGTCCTCCTGGACGTGGGCACCCACGAAGAGGAAGTAGGGCATCAGGAGCACCCGTCTCGCCCCTTGGGCCACGCAGGCGTCGATCCCCTCCTGAATGTTGGGGAGGTGCTGTTCCCGGAACGACACCTCCACGATGTCGTAGCCGGTCATCTCCTTCACCATGGCGGCGATCTCCCGCACGGCGTCGTTGGCCTCGGGGATGCGGCTCCCGTGGGCCATCAATAGGATTGCGGTTTTCATGGACTGCTCCTTTTCATTTCCAGTACTTCAACGATCTCCCGCCGCGCCTCGCCGATGGTGAGGGGAAGCCGGCGGAAGGGAAGGCCGTCCTCGTGCTTCAGCCGGTGGATCAGGTCGGCAATGTGAGGAAGCCGGAGCTTAACGCTCTCCAGCTCCGCCGGGGCAGTGAAGACCTCCTCGGGGAGACCGCTCCGAACGATCCTCCCCCGGCTCAGGATGTGGAGCCGGTGGAGGAAGAGTGGCACCAGGTCCACCGAGTGGGTCGCCATGACGACGGTGACCCCCTGGTCGCGGTTAAGCCGCGTCAGGAGCTCCATCATTCGGTACTCCCCCATGGGGTCGAGGCCGGCAGTGGGCTCGTCCATGAGGAGCACCTCGTGCCCCATGGCCAGGAGCCCGGCGATGCAGACCCGCTTTTTCTGGCCGTAGCTGAGGGCATGGATATTCTTGCCGGCCAGCTCGACCATCTCCACGGCGGCAAGGGCCTCCTCGACCCGCCCCTTCACCTCCGGCTCCCCAAACCCCATGTTGCGGGGGCCGAAGGCCACGTCCTCGAAGACGGTGTGGGCAAAGAGCTGGTCGTCGGGGTTCTGGAAGACGAGCCCCACGGTCCGGTAGATATCCCGGGGATGGAGTTTCCGCACGTCCCGGCCGTCCAGGAGCACTTGGCCGTCGTACTCCTTGACGAGACCGTCCATGATCCTGAGAAGGGTTGTCTTCCCCGACCCGTTGGAGCCGAGGATGCCGCAGAACTCCCCCCTTCCCACCTCAAGCCGGATGTCGGCCAGGGCCCGGGTGCCGTCCGGGTAGGTGAAGGCCCGAATATCCACGGAGAGGCGCGCTACAGCCACCGCAGCATCCCCATGGCCGCCACGAAGAGGGCCGAGGCCGCCACCTCGCCGGTCCGGAACGGCCGATGTTTCAGGAGGGGGAGGTTCCCGTCGTACCCCCGCTGCACCATGGCGGTGGTGATGGTCTGGCTCGTATCGAAGGCCTTGATTACCAAAGCGCCGGCCAGCATCCCGAAGGAGCGCAACCCCCGCCGGAAACCGGCGTAGCCGAGGCGGTTCCGCTGAGCCGCGTAGACCACCTGGGCATCGTCGAAGAGGACGAAGAGGTAGCGCCAGGCAAAGAGGGCCACGTCAATGAGCCCTTGGGGGACCCGCAGCCACGCGAGCGCCGCCATGAGGTCGGTAAAAGGGGTAGCGAATCCCACTGCTGCCACCACCGCCACGGCCCCGGCGATCCGGGCCGCGATGGCGCCCCCTTCCGCGAGGCCGTCACGGTGGGCCACGATCTCCAGGCCAAAGGGATGGAAGCTGAAAAGCGAATCTGTTCCGCTAACGAAGGTCTTGAGAATGAGCACCACCGCCGCGATGAAGAGGGGCTCGGCAAACCGCACGAGGATGAGCCGCACCGGCACCCGCAGCCAGAGGCAGAGGGCAAGGCCCAGTGCCGCCGCCAGGAGCGGAAAGGCGAATCCCGTGCAACTCACCACCATGACGAGGAGCGCCACTGCGGATAGAAGCTTCACGCGGGGGTCGAGCAGGGTAACCGGATGGGGGGAGGCCATGGGGTGCGAGAGTCTGTGTATGTTCATGATCCCCCCCGCCTCGAAGCGACACGCCCCTGGCGCTCACCCCTCTTCTCCGCAATGAGCATCCGCCACCAGTATCCAGCCGCGAATCCCCCAACGGCTCCGGCTGCCAGGAAAACAAAAAGGAGAAGGTCACCCTGGTCGGTATTGATGAGAGGGGTACGGGCCCCCCGCCCCTGCTCCCTGGCGATTTTCTCCACCACCGCCTCGTCGACCCCCGGCCACTTGTCGCCGGCGACCGCCCAGCCGCCCAACACTACACCACACCAGAGTACCGCAATCAGCAAAAAAAACCTCACGCTGCCACCTCTTCCGCTTTGAGCACCCGCATCTTCACCAGCAGATCGGGCCGCTTGCGGGAAAGGAGCACCACCATGCCGGCGGTCATGGCCCCTTCGAGAATCCCCAGGGGAAGCTGGGTCGGGATGAAGGCTACGGCGATCTTCAGGAACAGGGGGATGAAGGGCTCGCTTCCCCTGATTCCGGCGGCCAGTTCACCCGATGTGGCGAGGTAAGTGCCCCAGTCGGCCGCAAGCCCTGCCGCGAAACCCGCCACCGCGAGGCTTCCCCCTGCGCGGCGCATCCCCCGGAACACAAACCACCCGGCAAAGGAGCCCACCACCCCCATGGAGACGATGTCGGCGCCGAGAGTCGACAGCCCCCCGTGGGCCAGGAGGAGCGCCTGGATGAGAAGCGCCACGGCGGCGATGACCACCGAGACACACGGCCCCACGAGGATGGCCGAGATGCCCGTGCCGCAGGGGTGGGAGCAGGTGCCGGCGCTGGGGACCGGGATCGGCATGCAGGAGATGATGAAGACCACTGCCGCCATGAGCCCGACCAGCGGCTTCGTGGAGAGATCGTCACGCGACATTTCGTTCAGGCGCCGAAGCCCCACTGCCAGAAACGGCGCCGCCACCGCGAACCAGAGGAGCGCCCAGCCAAAGGGGAGGATTCCCTCGGAGATGTGCATGGCGTGGGCGGGGGAAGCGCTGAAAAGCAGTAATCCAACACAGAGACACAGAGACACGGAGAAAATCCCATAAGCCGAGTTCATTTTATAGACGTGTTGTCTTTGCATAAATATACCGAGCTGTTGCACTGTTGCTTTAGCTTTTTCTCTGTGCCTCTGTGTCTCTGTGTTTAACAGCCTATCTGAGCTAAATCTTATCCCCACGCAGATCCGCCGCGAACAGCTTCCCCGCCCCCCGGGAGGCGCAGAAGTCGCCGCACATGGTGCAGGTGGCCTCGTCCTCGGGGGTGCGGCTGGCGCGGATGGCTCTGGCATCCTCCGGGAAGAGGGCCAGCTCGAACTGCTTCTGCCAGTCCAAGTCTCGGCGGGCCTTGGACATCTCCTTGTCCCGCTCCCGGCCCCGCTCCGGGTACTTGTTCATGTCGCCGATGTAGGCGGCGATCTTCGCCGCCTTCACCCCCTGGCGGACGTCCTCCTCGTTGGGAAGGGCCAGGTGCTCGGCCGGCGTGATGTAGCAGATGAGGTCGGCGCCGTAGCGGGAGGACTGGGCCGCGCCGATGGCAGCGGTGATGTGGTCGAAGCCCGGGGCCACGTCGGTGGAGATGGGGCCGAGCATGTAGTACGGCGCGCCCCCGCTCATCCGCTTCTGGAGCTGGATGTTCCCCTCCACCTCGTCCAAGGGGACATGTCCCGGTCCCTCCACGAGCATCTGGCACCCCATCTCGCGCCCCAACTCCGCCAGCTCGCAGTTGATGAGGAGCTCCTGGATCTGTGCCCGATCCGAGGAGTCGTGGATGGCGCCGGCCCGCAGCCCGTTTCCGAGGGAAAGGACCGTGTCGTATTTCCTGAGGATCGAAGTCACCCGGTCGAACTGCTCGTAGAGGGGGTTTTCCCGCCTGTTGGCCATCATCCAGGCCACCATGCTGACCCCCCCCTTGGAGACGAGGCCGCCGTAGCGGTACCCCTGCCGCTTCAGGCGCTCAATGGTATAGAGGTTGATGCCGCAGTGGACCGCCATGAAGGCCATGCCGTCCTCGCACTGCTTTTCGATCAGGTCGAAGAGCATCTCCGGATCCAGTTTATTGGGATCCCCGTACTTGCGGGCCGCCTCGCAGAAGGCCTGGTAGAGGGGGACGTTCCCCACGGGAAGATCCACGGCAGCGATCACCTCCCGCCGCACCCGGTCCAGGTCACCCCCCACGGAGAGTTCCATGAGGGTGTCGGCCCCCGCCTCCTGGGCCGCCTTGGCCTTCCGCACCTCGGCTTCGTAGTCGATGATGTCGGAGGAGGTACCGATGGAGGCGTTCACCTTGGTGCGCAGCCCCTTGCCGATGCCGACGGCCCGCGGCTTGCGGTTGTGGTTGCCGGGGATGACGATCTTCCCTTCGGCCACCATCTGCCGGACATAGTCGGGGGAAACGTGCTCTTCGGCTGCAACGGCCATCATCTGGGGAGAAATGGTCCCCTCGCGGGCGATTTCGATCTGGGTTTTCACGAATGGCTCCTTTGTGCGTAGTTTCGGCAATGGTTCACGAACGCCTCCGCCATATCCGGGCAGCTCCCGAAGTGGAGGTGGATATAGGAGGCGAGACAGTTCAGATGGCGATACCCTTCCGTTCCCAGGTCGACGCCGGCCCGGCGCACCCGGAAGAGGCGCTCCACCTCGGGAGGCATCGCCTCCATCTCGGAATAGTGAAACTCGTGCCCCCGGGCCATGGTGCCGACGGGGCCGATGATGGAGTTCGCGGCAAGCTCCACCTCACGGTACCCCAGAGCCTTGCGGCGGGGGAGCATCAGGGTGGCGATGGGAAAGATGCCGACAAATTCGTGGAACGACTCCAGATCATCCCGCATGCCGGTCACCCCCCGGGAGAGGTAGATGAATCCGCCGCACTCGGCATAGACCGGCATCCCCCCGACCACCGCCCCGCGCACCGCATCCTTCATGGGAGTGTTGTCTGCCAGGACGTCGGCGAAAACCTCCGGATACCCGCCGGGAAGGTAGAGGCCCGCAACCCCGTCGGGGAGCTCCCTGTCGGCCAGGGGAGAGAACTCCACCAGCTCCGCGCCGGCCTCACGCAGGAGCCGCAGGTTGTCCTCGTAGACGAAGCAGAAAGCGGCATCGCGGGCAACGCCGATCCGGACCGGTCCCTGACGCGGCGCATCCTGCCGCCTCTTTACATCGGACGCCCCCTGAAGAGTGGCCACGCTCCAGAGCATCCCCAGATCCACATGCTCCCGGACCACCTCCACCAGATGGTCGAGAAACTCCACCGGGAGGGGGTTCTCATCAACGGTGAAAAGCCCCAGATGCCGCGAGGGGATGGAGAGGCTCTCGTCGCGGGGGATGCACCCCAAAACCCGCACGTCGGGGAGATGGCTTTCCACTGCCTCCCGCAGGATGCGGCCGTGGGTATCGCTCGCCACGTTATTGAAGATGACCCCCACGACCCTCACATCGGGGTCGAAATCGGCGAACCCCTTCACCAGGGCGGCGACGCTGCGGGCCTGCCCCTTGGCGTCCGCCACAAGGACCACCGGCGCCCCCAGGAGCTTCGCCACCTCCGCGGTGCTCCCCTCGTCCGACACTCCGCCGATGCCATCAAAGAGCCCCATGACCCCCTCGACGACGGCGATGTCGGCGCCAGCGGCGTGGTGAAAGAAGGTCTCCTGCACGAAGTCGCCTCCGCACATCCAGCCGTCCAGGTTGACGGAGGGACGGCCACAGATGAGGCGGTGGTAACCGGGATCGATGAAGTCGGGCCCCACCTTGAAGGGGGCTACCGTGAGTCCGCGCCGCTTCAGGCACTCCATGATGCCGAGGGTGATGGTCGTCTTGCCCGACCCGCTGTGGGGCGCTGCGATGATGATTGATTTCATGACGTCAGCCGTTCACCAGCTTCACGACGGTGTTGCCGTCGGCGAAGTAGTCGATGATGTTCAGGCAGCAATAGGTCTGCTCGATGGCGAAAAGGCTCGAAAGGGGGGCGCCGATGGCGTTGAGGAGGATGATCCGGTTCACCCCGCCGTGGGCCACTACGAGGATCTCCTCACCCCGGTGACGCTCCACGATGTCATTGATGACCGGCATCACCCGGTTGTGCACGTCGAGAACGCTCTCCCCTTGGGGAACCCGGTAGTTGACGATGTCGTCGAGCCGGGCCTGCCACTCTGCAGGATACTGTTCCATGAGCTCGGGCCAGCTCTTACCCTCCCAGATCCCCACCCCCATCTCCCGCAGCTCCGGTTTCCGCACCGGCGTGAGCCCCAGGTGGGAGCCGAGCACCTCGGCCCCCCAGGCGCAGCGCCGGAGATCGCTCGTGTAAAGGGCCGTTATGGGGGCGTCCGCAAAGCGCTCCTTGATGGCGTGATACTGGCTTCGCCCCCGTTCCGAGAGCCCCACGTCAGTATGGCCGTTGTAGCGGCGCACCGGGCCGGCCCCTTCAACCTCGCCGTGGCGGATGAGATGGATCCGTGTTTTTGGTGTCATGTCGCTTTCCTTACATCCTCTGCATGCCCACAATAATCAGCAGGCAGATAATTTCGTTCAACTCACTGGCACAGCCGATGACATCACCGGTCACCCCGCCGAGGCGCCGGTGGGACCAGACCTTTGTCCCGGCCGTGAAGAGGGAGAGGACCGCCCAGCAACCGATCCCCTTCATGCCGAGAAGGAAATACGTTGCAACAAGAGTTATGGCCCCAGCCACCAGAAGCTGTGTCACGCCCGCGCCGGCGATGCAGGCGGCGCCGAGGCCGTCCTCCCGTGCCCGCCGGGCGCCCACGGTCATCTGCACCTGGGCGAAGCGGGCCACGGCCGGGAAGAAGAAGAGTGCCTGGCGCTTCACCTCGGGGAAAAGGGCCAAGAGGGCCTGGTACTTGAGGAGAAGCCCCAGCACGAGCCCCACCACCCCCACGGCGCCGATGCGCGAATCCTTCATCACCGCCAGGAAACGTTCCCGGCTCCCCCGGGCAGCCAGGCCGTCGCAGACATCGGCGAGCCCGTCGTGGTGGAGCGCCCCGGTCATGGCCGCCAGGAGCGCCACGAGGAGAAGGTCCTCAACCGGGCGCGGCAGAAACTCCGCCAGGAGAAAGTCAGCCCCGGCCAGGCCCCCCCCGATGGTGAGCCCCGCCAGGGGAAAGAACGCCATGGAGCGCCCCAGGTCGTTCTCCTCCCAGCGGAGGGTGAACGGCAGGGGGATGATGGTCAGGAACTGGAGGGCGATGAAATAGAGTCTCAATATTCCCCTTCCGCCACGCCGGCCTCCGCGAAAGTGGCCATCTCTTTCAGAATCTTGACTCCCGCGTCGATGAGCCCCATGGCAAGGGCCGCTCCGGTACCCTCGCCGAGGCGCAGGTGCAGATCGAGGATCGGTTCCGCGCCGATCCGCTCTAGCATGAACCGGTGGCCGATCTCCACCGACTCGTGGGCCGCGAAAATGTACTCCTTCACCGTGGGGCAAAGCTCACAGGCAATGAGGGCGCCGGCCGTGGAGATGAAGCCGTCCACCACCACCGGAATCCGATTGGCGGCGCAGCCGAGGACGAGGCCGGCGATGCCGGCGATCTCCAGCCCCCCCACCTTGGCGAGGACGTCGATGGGGTCCTTCGGGTCGGGGCGGTTCACGGCAAGGGCCTGCTCGATGATCGTGATCTTCTTCGCCAGTGCCGAGTCATTGATGCCGGTTCCCCGGTGGGTCACGTCGGCAACGGTTTTCCCGGAGAAGGCGGCGATGATGGCCGATGCCGCCGTCGTGTTGCCGATTCCCATCTCCCCGGTACCCGCCATGGCAACTCCGTCGGTCTTGCAGCCGCGGGCCAGTTCGATCCCCGCTTCCAGGGCCGTCACGGCCTCCTCCCGGGTCATGGCCGGCCCCTTCGCCATGTTGCGGGTACCTCGGGCCACCTTGCGGCCGATGAGGCCGGGGGTGTCGCCGAAATCATGGTCGATCCCCATGTCCACCACGAGGACATCGGCACCCACGTGGTTGGCAAGCACGTTGATCCCGGCCCCCCCCTTGAGGAAGTTGAATACCATCTGGACCGTCACCTCCTTCGGGAAGGCGGAAACCCCCTCCTCCACAACCCCGTGATCGGCGGCGAAGGTGAAGATCGCCTTCTTCGCCGTGGAGGGGTCCAGGCTCCCGCTAATGGCCACGTAGCGCCGGGCGAACTCCTCCAGGCGGCCGAGGGAACCGATGGGCTTGGTCTTGTTGTCGAGCCGCGCCTGGGCCTGGGCCATGAGGCCGGCGTCCACGGGACGGATATTTGACAGGGTTTCGGTCAGCAGAGTCATAGAGTACCTCGTTTCAAGATTATCGTAGGGGCGCTGTTTGCTGCGCCCTTCTTCAACCGCATAAGGGCACGGCAAGCAGCGCCCCTACACATTCACTTCAATTTCAGCGGCAGTCCGCTGAAGGTTACGTAAACCTCGCCGGCCGCGGCGGCGATCATCTCATTGGCCTCGCCGGCCAAGTCGCGGAACTGGCGGGCAAGCCGGTTCTCGGGAACAATCCCCATCCCCACCTCGTTGGAGACGAGGACCAGCGGGGTCGTGAGGTGGGGAAAAAGTGACGTCAACTCTTTGACCCGCACCACACACCGGGCAGGATCGTCGCAGGCAAGAAGGAGATTCGTGAGCCAGAGGGTCACACAGTCCACGAGGATGGCGCTGAAGCGGCCGTCGTTTTCCCGGAGCGCCCCGGTCAGATCAAGCGGCTCTTCGATGGTGGTCCAGTCGTCACCCCGCCGCTGCCGGTGGCGGGCAATCCGCTCCGCCATCTCCCCGTCCCCAGCGGTTCCGGTGGCCAGGTAGCCCAGGGGGGCGCCGAACCCGCCCGCAATGCGCTCGGCCAGCCGGCTCTTGCCGCTGCGGGCTCCCCCGGTTATGAAAATCACTGACGCCATAAATGAAAACCCCGCCTCCTGAAGGAAAGCGGGGTCCAAAAACCGGTGAAAAGCCGAACGCCGGGCCTCGGAGCCTCTTCCACGGAGGTCCTGTCAAGCTGACGGTCAGGCAGGTTTCCTGGCTCACGGATCACTTTACTCGCCGCGCCTTCCCGGGGTTTCACCATGGAAACCAGTCAGTGGCATCGTTGCGGTTTTCATCACCGTTTACAGTTGCGGGACAGCAAGGGATTCGCACCCTTTTCCCTTTTACCTTTCACCCTATGGCAAAAGCACCTGAACGCTAAATGTATTGTGTTGTACCGATAGTTCTAGCAGAGGGGGGGGTAGAAAGTCAACGGTTGAAACAGGTCCTTCACTCGCCCGACTCCTCCTGCTCCTCCTGGCCGGCAGCCAGAATTGCCTCTATCCGGGCCCATACCTCGTCGCGCCCCTCCTTGGAGAGTGCTGAGAAGAAAGCCATCTCGTCCCGGGCGAGCCCCAGGGTCCGGATAATGACCGCCGCCTGCCGGGCACGCTCGTTCTTGGACACCTTGTCGCACTTGGTCACCACCACAAGAGCTGGAATGTCGTAGGCCCGCAGCCACTGGAGCATCAACTGGTCCTCCTCCGTGGGGACCCGGCGGATGTCGACTATAAGCACCACGCACCCCAGGTTGGGACGGGTAGAGAGGTAAGTCTCCACCATGGGGCCCCACTCCTTTTTCACGGCCAGGGGAACCTTGGCGAAGCCGTAGCCGGGAAGGTCCACCAGCATGAGGCTTCCGTTGACCCGAAAGAAGTTGATGAGCTGGGTCCGGCCAGGCGTGGAACTGGTCCGGACGAGCCCCTTGCGGTTCACGAGGACGTTGATAAGTGACGATTTTCCGACATTGGAGCGGCCGGCAAAGGCCACCTCCGGGAGCTCCGCCGGGGGGTAATGGGCCGGCCTGGTGCCGCTCGTGACGAATTCCGCGTTTGTTACGTTCACCGTTATCTCCCTGTCACTGCTTCGTTGGTGCCGGGTACAGTCATACCATCTCGGCGAGTTCCGCGCAATCGGATAGAGGTATGGGCGAGGTATTTGCAGAGTACGGGGAGAGACTTTTTTCGCCGCACATTCGCCACGCGCGACAGGTAATATACCATGAACAAAGAACTCGAAACCCTCATCATGTCCGCCGTCGACCTCCCGACGATCCCCGTGGTAGCCACCAAGGTCATCGAACTGATCGAGCAGGAGGACGTCACCATCGAAAAGCTGGCCACGGCCGTATCCTCCGACCCGGCCGTGGCGGCACGCATCCTCAAGCTCTCCAACTCGGCCTACTACGGCTGCCAGCGGCAGATCAACACCCTCTCCGCCGCCATCATGCTCCTGGGCTTCAAGACCCTGAAGAGCCTTGTTATCGCCGCATCGCTCAAGCAGCTCAACAGGCGGTTCGGCCTCACGGAGAAAATGCTTTGGGAACACTCCGTGGGCGCGGCCCTGGCGGGAAGGGTCATCGCCTCCCAGGGAAGGTTCATCAACGAGGAAACTGGCTTTCTGGTGGGGCTTTTCCACGACCTGGGCAAGACCATCATGAGCAACCGTGACCCCCAGAAGTTCCAGGGGGTAATGATGCGCTGCTACAACGAAGGGATTCCCTTCGCGGAGGCGGAGAAGAGCGTTTACCCCTACTCCCATGCCGAAGTGGGGGCACTGGTCATCCGGAAGTGGAATTTCCCGGAGGCACTCTCCACCGCCATCATGTACCACCACCAGTTCGAGAGCGCCCCCATCACCGACCAGTACGACCTCTTCCTCACCGCCACGGCGAGTCTGGCCAACAAGTTCTGCAAGAAGCTCGGCATCGGCGACCGGGACGCCGACGAGGAACTGGACCTGGCGCACTCACCGGAGGCGATGCTCCTAGGCTACACCAAGGAATCCGTCGAAAAGGCGGTGGAAGTGTTCCAGGAAACATTTGAGGAGAACAAGAGTTTCTTTCTTGAATGATTAACACTCTTTCCTGAAACACGAAGAGGGAAGCCTGATGGCTTCCCTCTTCGTGTTTCAGGGGCACAGAGGTCTATTGAACCGTCCAGACCGCCGCAGTGGCCGCCGCCGCGTCCTGCCAGGTGCCACCCACATTCTTCCCGATGACCGAAAGCACATGGGTGCCGCTTTCAAGCCCCACGAAGCTGCGGGTCTGGGCAACGGGAATCTCGGCCGACCAGACGCCGCTGTCCAGCTTGTACTTGTAGGCCGTCACAAAGTCGCCGGAGACTGCAAGAGTGGCGGTGGTGGCCGCGGTTGTCCCCGAGGGTACGCCGGAAATCAGGGTGGTCGGCGGCAATGCATAGACGGCGCTCTTTACGGCCTCGGCATTGCCGGCGGCGTCTACGGCGAAATACTTGAGGGTCGTGGTCGTCGTGACCGTCACCGGGCCCGTATACTTGGGTGACGCCGCGGTAGGCGCAACGCCGGTGGTGGTGTAGTAGATGGTCGCCGTCTCGTTCGCCGAGAGGGTGATTGTCTGCGGCGAGCCGTAGGTACCAGCAGGAAGCGAGGCCGTCGTAACCGGCTTGACCAGATCAATGGTCCAACTGACGGTGGTGGGAGTGCTTTGCCACGTGCCGGCTGCGTTTTTGCCATATACCGACACGGTGTGGCTCCCCGCCGTCAGACCGGTTTTGGCGATTTTGGTGCTGATGAGGGTTTCGGCCGACTGCGCACCGCCATCGATGCTGTACTTGTAGGCGGTTACCCCTGCCCCTCCCACGGTCAGTGAAACAGAGGTGAGCTTGGTTGGCGCGGCAGGCACGCCGGTCACCACTGCCGCCAGCGGCAAGGTATAGAGGCGGCTCTGCACCGTCTCGATGTTGCCGGCTGTGTCCACTGCAAAAAATTTGAGGGTCGTCGTGGCGTTTACTGCTATCGGCCCCGTGTATTTCGGCGATGCGATGGTAGGCGTCAACCCGGTGGTGGTGTAGTAAATGGTTGCCGTTTCGCTGGCGGAAAGGGTCACCGCCTGTGGCGCAGCATAGGTCCCACCGGCCAGCGACGCGCTCGTGACCGGCTTGACCGTGTCCACGGTCCAGGTGGCGGTGATGGGTGAAATCTGCCATGCACCGCTGCCTCCATTTTTACCCTTGACCTGGAGAGTCTTCACCCCGGACGTGAGGCCGGAAAGGGAAATCTTGGTGGCGACCGGCGTCTCGGCCGACCAGGTGGTTCCGCTGTCAAGGCTGTACTGGTACGCCGTTACCCCGGGGCCGCCAACCGTGATGAGGGCGGTGGCCAGCTTGGTCAGGGAAGCGGGAACGCCTGTAAGGGTAGCCGTCGGCGGGAAGTTGTACGTCTGGCTCTTCACCGTCTCGGTATTGCCGGCGGCGTCCTTGGCGAAATACTTGATGGTCATCGTGTTGGTGACCGGGATTGCTCCCGTGTACTTGGGCGACGCAGTGGTCGGTGTGGTGCCGTTGGTGGTGTAATAGATGGTAGCGGTTTCGCTGGCGGAAAGGGTTACGGACTGTGCCATGGAATAAATCCCGCCAGTGGGAGACGCAGTGGTCGCCGGTATAGTGAGATCAATGGTCCACGTGGCCGTGGTCGGCGCCGTCTGCCAGACGCCTGCCGACGTCTTGCCCCGCACCGAGAGGGTGTGGCTCCCCGCAGCAAGGCCGGTTTTGGCTATCTTTGTGGTGATCGGCATCTCGGCCGACTCGGTCCCGCCGTCGAAAATGTATTTGTAGGTCACATAGGTGCCGGTCACACCGACGGTGGCACTCGTCAGCTTGGTCAAGGCAGTGGGGACACCGGTCAGCTTCACGCCGGCCGGCACGGCATAGATTTGGGTCTTGACCGCTTCCGCGTTCCCCGCTGGATCGACCGCGAAATACTTGAGGGTGGCCGGCGGGGTCACGGTTATGGGGGAGGAATACACCGACGAAGAGGTGGTGGGGACGGCACCGTTGGTGGTGTAGTAGATGGTGGCCGTCTCGTTGGCCGCCAGGGTTACGGTCTGAGCCGACGTGTAGGTTCCCCCGGCCGGAGAAGCGGTAGTGGTCGGGGCGGTGACGTCCGTCGTCCAGTTGAGGGAGGTGGGCGTCGAGGTCGACTGCCAGTTTCCGGCCTCATCCCTGCCCACGACCGACAAGGTATGGGTGCCGGTGGTTACGCCGACGATATTCATGGCGGTCACGCCGGGGATTTCCGCGGACCAGGCGCCCGCGTCTATCTTGTACCTGTAGCCGGCAACGCCGCTCACGCTGAAGCCGAAGGTCGATGCCTTGATCACGCCTCCAAGGGAACCGTTGGCCACGATCACGGCCGTAGGCGCTGTAGTATCCAGGGTAATTGTGGCGGAATTAATGTCGGAATCAAGACTGTAGAGGTTTCGGAACTGCACATAGACCGTCTTCGCGCCATCCCCGGAAGAGAGTGTCCAGGATTTGAAATTCCCATACTGTTCCCACGCACTCCAGGTGCTGTTGTCGTTACTGAAGCGCATATGGGAAAGGGGGGCGCTTCCCCCGGTCGCCGTCATGGTCAGGGTAACCGTGGACGAATTGCAGAGCACCGCGCCACCGTTGATCTTCACGGAACCACTCGGGACTGCAGCATTAACGCTGAACGTGGCTGTTAGTTGGCTGCCGGAGCGGACGATGTTGGAGACACTGACACCGGTGTTGTATGCCGCATAACTGCTGCTGGAGGGAGCCGTCCCGGGACCAAACGCAATGCCCGGCACATAGAAGTCGCCGGCATCGGCAGAATTGTAGGAGAGGTTTTTCTCGATCTCCTCCAATCCGTCGGCTTCCATGAGGCGGAGCAGTTTGTGGGAAGAATCAGAGTTGTTGTAGACGTAATTGGTGCCTCCGGCATTGAGGGTGGCATCAACGTGCCAGATCAGGAGTCCGTCGTTGGGAATGCCGCTGTCGTTACCGGTGCGGTAGCGGTTCTGCACCATGAAATATTCATCGAACAGATCGCCGGAGGTGATTGCTGGCATAATGAGGACCGCATCCGGCGACGTGGCAGAGGGGTTGAGGGTTATGGTCTGGCTGCCGCTCGCAACCACCGTGGGGGACAGCCAGTCCAGCACCCACTTATTGAAAGCGTTATGGTCGCCCCAGGTGTGGTCCATCATGTCGAGGCCCCCCAAGCCCCCCTTCGGTCCCGAGGCGTCATTGTAATCGTAGTAGTCGGGAAGCCCAAGGGCATGGCCGGTTTCGTGGATCGTGACCAGGGGCTTGAACTGCTGCCCGTAGGGGCTCCCCTCCCACTGCCAGGAATACTTGCCGAGACGCTTTCCGTCGAGGAGATAGCTGGAATCAGAGAACGAGGTGGCGTAGCCCCACCAGAACGACGCCCAAGCGCCAGCCGGACCGGTCCAGATCACGAGGAAGTAGTCGATCTTGCCATCGCCGTTGTTGTCGTACTGGGAGAAGTCGTGGCCTTGGGCGTCAAAGTAATTGAGCGCCTCTTTGATGAGGTTCTCGCGGCCGGTGATGGTTTGAGCAACTGTGCTCCGGTTATAAGCCGGACGATACCAGCCGAGCGTCGCACCGGAGAACGTAAGGAGTCCGTAGGAGGAACGGTTGTAGTAGGCGGCAAGGCTCTCGTAGGGGGCATCAGCCGGGTTGCCGGAGCCGAACAGCACACTGTCCACGTTGGCCTGAGTGGTTTGGGCATTGTAGTCGTTAAAATCAATGAGGAGCGCAAAGATCTTCACGGTCCCCGTGGTCGGCATGCCGGTCCAGGCGGGAGGCGGAGCGTAGGTGCCGGCCATCTGGTCCACGTCGCTCGGGGCGAATCCTTGCGCTTGGAGCGCCTTGCGCTTGGCCTTGTTGACCGCCCTCTTGACCAGTTCCGGGTCGATCTTGTTGTTGCCGACCTCATCGGCGAACTTCCGGCGGTTCTCAAACTCGCCCGACGCTTTGAGCTGCTCGATCTCTCCCGGCCGCGGCAACTGCATGGCAACGGCCGGCATTGATGCTGTGGCCAGCAGTATGCCGCACACGGCGGCAGGAAGTGCCCGACTGACCCAAGCGGCAACTTTTTTTGAAACTCCCATGGCATGACCTCCGTTAACCAATGAAAAGTCCCGTCCATGGGTAACCCAGTTATTTCACCACAACTCGTAAAACTATTTGCTCCTAATATCTTATCGACACCAACAGAAAAAACTTTTGCATCATATTGATTTATAGAAATAAAATTGTATTTCACCCTCTGTCTAGCAAAAAAAGACGAACAGTATCGCGCTGAGAATACCTGCCATTTAACGACAAAACAGACTAAAGGATTCGTCAAAGGTGTTAAGATGAATTTACAGGGAGAGATTGGAAAGGAGGGAGCTTGACACTCAAGTCATAGATTTGACAAAAATTAACGACCGACAACAGACACCGAAAAGACACAAAGACGCACGTCACCACTTCCGCCACTGGCAGGCGGATCGGCAACCGCGAAACTACGGCCATTCAGAAGAAATCAGACTTTTTCCCTGATTATCAGCCCCTTAAGTTCATCAAGGGCCTTTGCTATTTTCAAAGCTGCTTCAGACGGGATCTGCCTGATCACGTCGCCGCTCTTGCGATTCACAACCTTGACCACCACCTTTTCGGTATCATTGTCAATGGTGAACTGGAGATCGCTGGTAAACGCCTCGATGAATTCGTTGATCTTGTCGGCTGCCGCTTGCACCCGTTCTTCCTGCTCCGCGGGCGACAGTTCCTTCAGGGCCGTCTTCGGTAGTTCGACCTTTACTGCAGCTTCCCTGTTTCGCTCTTCTGCCTGGGGCTTAACCACTTCCGACACAGTTGCGCCGCCCGGCAATACCCTGGCCACATTGGAAAATTCCACGTTCATGGGGTTCCTCCTTGACTGCTGATATCCCTTATGCACCGTATCGGTTGGACCAGCCAAATCTTGAATATTTTTTTGCTTCCACAACGTTCTACCACCCCGAAAAATCGCAATTTTTTAGTAATACCGATAAACTATGCATATTTGTCGCCCCCAGCATGGCATGACAGTTGCTGCCTAGTGCATGGCTTTTTCTAAAGTATTTTGCAATACAACCGAAACGGAAAGAGAGAGCCGACACGATCCCTTCTCGACCAAAGGTGCCCCATGATCAAGCTGACACGCCTCGACGGAAGCGAATTCTTCGTCAATCCCGATCTCATCGAGACCATCGAAGAGACCCCCGACACCCACATCACCCTTGTCAACGGCAAGAAGTACCTGGTTCTCGAAAAGACCCCGGCCATCGTCGACAAGATTGTCACCTTCAAGGCACTCGTGCTCCACCGTGCCAATCCGGGCAAGGGGAAGAAGTACCTCTTCCGGAAGAAGATGGCCGTTTACCGCCTTTGCTGCATGCTTGAGGACTGAATCTTGCAAAACCCACTACAATTAATCTTCTTACGGGACCATTAACGCATGGATATAGCAACAATCATCGGTTTGGTAATGGGCTTCGGGGCCATCTTCGGCGGTGCGCTTCTGGAGGGGCTCCACATCGGTGCCCTCATTCAGCCCACCGCCGCACTCATCGTGCTCGGGGGCACCTTCGGCGCCGCCTTCGTGAGCTTCCCCCTGAAGACAATCATCGGCGCGGCAAAGGACATCAAGAAAGTTCTTTTCCCTCCCCATAACGATCCGGAAAAGGTCATCAAGGAGATTATCGGCTACGCGGCAAAAGCTCGACGCAACGGCCTCATCTCTCTTGAGCAGGAGGCCCAGAACGTCAAAGACGCCTTTACCAAGAAAGGAATCTCGCTGGTGGTTGACGGCATAGATCCCCAGAAACTGCGGGAAACCCTGGAGATCGAAATCACCTACTACGAAGAGCACGCCAAGCAGAGCGCCGAATTTTTCGAGGCGGCCGGCGGTTACGCCCCCACCATCGGTATCATCGGTGCCGTCCTCGGCCTCATCCACGTAATGGGTAACCTGTCTGACTCCTCCAAGCTGGGGGCGGGCATCGCCGTCGCGTTCGTTGCAACCATCTATGGCCTCATGACCGCAAACATCGTCTGCCTCCCCTTCGGCACCAAGATCAAGCATGGCATCAAGGAAGATCTCATCTGCAAGAGCATGATCGTCGAAGGGCTCATCGCCATCCAGAACGGCGAAAACCCCCACTTCATCGAACAGAAGCTGAAGGCCTTCGTCCAGGAGGGCGGCGGCGAGAAGAAAGGGAAGTAATCGCCCATGGCCAGACCCAAGAAACACGAGAAGGAACCCAACCACGAACGGTGGCTCGTCTCCTACGCCGACTTCATCACTCTCCTCTTCGCGGTCTTCGTGACCCTTTACGCCATGGGGCAGCAGGACAAGAAGAAGGTGGAGCAGGTGATGCAGTCCCTGCGGGAATCCTTCGGCTTCACCACCATCCAGGGTTCCGCGGCCAAGCCGGTGGTGATCGACTCCACCGACCTCCGGATCATTCCCACTATCACCCCCGACCTCCTCAACAAGGGACGGAGTCAGGGACAGAAGATGGGGGGAAGAGCCCGGGCGGAAGAAAAGGATTTCCGGGCCATCAAGGCGGCCATGGAGGCCTATCTGGTCAAACAGGGGGCACAGGCAAAGGTCAGCGTGGGGATCACCCAGAGAGGGCTCGTAGTGAGCCTCAAGGAGGCGGGCTTCTTCGATTCGGGAAGCGCCATCGTGCGTGAGAGCGCCTATCCCCTTCTCGCCAAGGTGGCGGAATCCCTGGCCGGTTATTCCAATGCGGTCAGGGTCGAAGGACATACCGACACCATGCCGATCAGCTCTGCCCTCTTCCCCTCCAACTGGGAACTCTCCACGGCACGGGCCACCAACATCGTCCACTTCCTGACCAAATCCTACGATTTCCAGCCGTCCGCCATCTCGGCCGCCGGCTTCGGCGAATATCGCCCCATTGCCGACAACGCCACCGCCGAAGGGCGGTCAAAGAACCGCCGGGTCGATATCGTGCTCCTCTCGGGCGAAGGGGAAAAGGCGGAGCCGGAAACGACGCAAAAACCGTAGCGACAGCTGATTTTCTTATAGCGGGTACGAAAAGAAAAAGGGCCGGGGAGATTTCTTCCCGGCCCTTTTGTCTGCAAGCGACAATACCTGCCCACCCTTCATCGAACCCGCTCGTTCTTTGCCATGAGCTCGCGCCGCTGCTCATTGAAAAGATAGGAAATAATCGCCTCCCGGTCCCGGTCGACGATCATGACGAACTTGAGTGACATCGAGTAGTGCTGGCCCGGCTCCCTGCTCAGGGTTATCTCCTGGCAGCGGAGCGCCTCGGCGACCACGTAGATTGCCCGGGGCTGAGGAAGCGGCAGGAAAAGGGTCAACCTTACCAGCGTACCCGATTCCACCAGACGGGAAACCCGCAGACGCATCCCCCCGCCGCTCAGGTTTGTCCGCACTGGCGGGACGTCCTCCCCATCCCAATCAACGACCTTCGGGCCGTCGGCAGTCGGCACTATCTCGGGCGGGCGGCAGAATACCCGCCGGTCCGAGTTCCAGTCGGCCTCCGCATCCTCGGGGGCAACATTATCGAGCACCTTGTAGAGCACCGGCAGCGACACGTCGAGCCGAAAGTACTCCCGCCGCTGGGTCTCCTTGACCTCACCAACCAGCCGGATGGAAAACTGACGGTCATCGCGAACCGTCTCCACCCGGGCGTCGCAACGGCACAGTGCTCCGCCGGTCCAGACAGATACCCACGCCTCGGCCCCCGTCTGCACCGCGCCACGGGGAGGCTGTTCGTTGCCGTACAGTTCGAGCCAGGCAAGATCCCCCTTCAGGGAGGTGATGGCGGCGGTCCCGTCGAAGGACCCGCCTCCGCCGAGACGGATGGCAATATTGATCTTCTGGAGCTCTTCAAAGTAATTGCTGTAGTCAGTCGACATCGACAGCGATCCTCAGGGCAAACTAAAATTCTAGCAATCCGTGTCACCGGATTCATATCATACCGTATTGTATCGGCATCAGACGACATTTCTTTAGTTCCATACTTGTCATCTCATGTCAAGAGATACTAATCCTGATCACTCCACTGGCCCATCGAGAGTCAAAATTCAGTCACTCCCCACTCCAAGCAATAATCCCGGCCATCCTCCACTGCAAAATCCCTTCAACAAACAGGCGGTTTTCAGGCATCCGCATCGCTTCTTCTCTGTTTTTTGACACATACTTGACGGCACTTTCCTTGCAGTGCCAACTAACAACAAAAACTCTGTTGCGCCACAATCCAGAGGATCACCCCAATAATTGCAGTAACCTACGGAGCGGACATGCTTACAGGAAAATCAATCCTCGTCACCGGCGGCACCGGCTCATTCGGCAAGAAGTTCATCGAGACAATCCTCGCATCGTATCCCGGGGTAAAACGGGTCGTGGTTTTCTCCCGGGACGAACTGAAGCAGTTCGAGATGGCGCAGCAGTTCCCGCCCGACAGGTACCGCCAGATTCGCTACTTTATCGGTGATGTTCGCGACAAAGACCGGCTTTATCGGGCCTTCGAGGGGATCGACATCGTTGTGCACGCCGCGGCCCTCAAGCAGGTGCCCGCCTGCGAGTACAACCCCTTCGAGGCCATCAAGACCAACATCCTCGGCGCCCAGAACATTATCGAAACTGCCGTCGAGCAGGGAATCGAGAAGGTGGTGGCCCTTTCAACCGACAAGGCGGCGGCCCCCATCAACCTCTACGGTGCAACAAAGCTCTGCTCTGATAAACTTTTCGTGGCGGCCAACAATTTCAAGGGGAAGAAAGACATCAAGTTTTCCGTGGTCCGCTACGGCAACGTCATGGGGAGCCGCGGCAGCGTCATCCCCTTTTTCCTGAAAAAGAGGCGCGAAGGGGTCCTTCCGGTCACCGACGAGCGGATGACCCGCTTCAACATCACCCTCGAAGACGGGGTCGAGTTGGTGCTCAAGGCACTGGACATCATGTGGGGAGGGGAAATTTTTGTCCCCAAGATTCCGAGCTACCGGATCCTGGATGTGGCCAAGGCCGTCGACTCGGGGTGCCGGATCGAGATCGTCGGTATCAGGCCAGGGGAGAAACTGCACGAGGAGATGATCACCACCACCGACGCCCTGAACACCATCGAGTTCAAGGACTACTTCGTCATTCTCCCTTCCATGCCTCTCTGGGACACCGAGCAGTTCGCGAACCACTTCGGCGGACGCCACTGTGGCGACGGGTTCGCCTACAACAGCGGCACCAATACCGACTGGTTGAGCGTCGAGCAACTGAAGGAATTGATTTACACCCATCTCAACCCTGACATCAACCGCCGCAAGGACGACTTCGCATGAGCAGTACCCCGATTCCCTATGGCCGCCAGAGCATCAGCCCTGCCGACATCCAGGCCGTCGTCGACGTCCTCAACTCCGACTGGCTCACCCAGGGGCCGACCGTGGAGCGCTTCGAACGGACCGTGGCCGACTACTGCGGCGCCGCCCATGCCGTGGCAGTGAACAGCGCCACTTCAGCCCTTCACATCGCCTGCCTTGCAGCGGGGCTCGGCCCCGGCGACATCCTCTGGACATCCCCGAACACCTTCGTCGCCTCTGCCAACTGCGGCCTGTACTGCGGCGCGACAGTAGACTTCGTGGACATCGATCCCCGCACCTACAACATGAGCGTCGAACGTCTGGAGGAAAAACTGGAGCGGGCCGCACGGGAAGGGAAACTGCCGAAGGTAGTTATTCCGGTCCATTTCGCGGGGCAGTCGTGCGACATGGAAGCCATCGCCCGCCTCGCCGAACGGTACGGGTTCATTGTCATTGAGGACGCCTCCCACGCCATCGGCGGACGGTACAAGGATGAACCGGTTGGGAACTGCCGGCATTCCACCATGACGGTGTTCAGCTTCCACCCCGTCAAGATTATCACCACCGGCGAGGGGGGGATGGTCCTCACCAACAGCGCCGAACTGCACGAAAGGTTGCTCCGGCTTCGCAGCCACGGCATCACCCGCGACCCGGCTCTCATGAAAGGAGAGTCCCATGGGCCGTGGTACTACGAACAGATCGAGCTCGGCTTCAACTACCGGATGACCGACATCCAGGCGGCCCTGGGGGTGAGCCAGATGACGCGGCTCGAAGAGTTCGTGGAGCGGCGCCACCACCTGGCAAAACGGTACAACGAAGCGCTGGCCCCCTTGCCGCTCACCCTCCCCTGGCAGCAGCCGGATACCCATTCGGCATTCCATCTCTACGTGATCCGCCTCAGTCTCGACCGCATCGGCCAGAACCGCCGGCACGTCTTCGAGACACTCCGGGAACGGGGCATTCTGGTTAATCTGCACTACATACCGGTGCATACCCAGCCCTATTACTGGGCTCAGGGATTCAAGGACGGAGACTTCCCCGCGGCAGAAGCCTACTACCGTGAGGCACTCTCCCTCCCCCTCTACGCCGGGCTGTCTGCAGAGGATCAGGATCGGGTCATCGCCGCGGTGCAGGAGGCGATTCAATGAATGTCGCCATCATACCGGCCCGGGGAGGAAGCAAGCGGATACCCCGCAAAAACATCAAGCCGTTCGCCGGCAGGCCGATGATCGCCCATTCCATAGTCGCAGCCCGGGAGTCAGGGCTTTTCGAGCGCATTATCGTCTCCACCGATGACGAGGAGATTGCCCAGGTGTCCCGTGATTACGGAGCGGAGGTCCCCTTCATGCGCCCGGCGGAACTGGCCGACGATTTTGCGGGGACCGACGCGGTTCTGCTCCACGCGTTGACGTGGCTGAAGGAGAGGGGAGAACTCCCCGACGCCTTTTGCTGCATCTACGCCACCGCCCCCTTTGTCAGAAGCGAGTTCCTGCGACAGGGGCTGGAGGCGCTCTATCGCGAGGAGGCGACGACGGCCTTTTCGGTAACCTCCTTTGCCTATTCCATCTTCAGGGCCCTTCGCACCACCACAAACGGCCGCCTCGAAATGATCTGGCCCGAAAACCGTGATCGCCGCTCCCAAGACCTGGGCGAGGCCTACCACGATGCGGGACAGTTCTACTGGGCCGATACCCAGAAGTACCTTGGCGAACAGAAACTTTTCTCCCGCGATGCCGTGCCGGTCTTCATCCCGCGCTACCTCGTGCAGGACATCGACACCCCCGAGGACTGGGAGACGGCGGAACGGATGTACCGGGCGCTGTTTTCATGATTCGGACGATGTGTTGTGGCTGACAAGCACCAGACCATTATCATGCGAACCGATGCGTCGGTCCAGATAGGGACCGGCCACGTCATGCGCTGCCTGACCCTGGCCGAAAGCCTGGCCAATCATGGCGCTCGTGTATCGTTCCTCTGCCGGGAACTGGATGGACACCTTTGCGACCACATCGAGGCGCGGGGCTTCCGTGCGTTTCGGCTGTCTCCCCAGGAGGATGACACCGGAACAGAGGAGATTCTCAAGGAACTGAGACCGGACTGGCTGGTCGTCGACCACTACTTCCTCGATGCGGCATGGGAGTCCCGCATGCGCCCCCATGTGGGAAAGATCATGGTCATCGATGATCTGGCGGATCGGCCCCACGACTGCGATCTCCTCCTGGATCAAAACTACTACGTCGACCTCGAGAATCGTTATCGGGGACTCGTCCCTGAGACCTGCCGCCTCTTTCTTGGCCCGCGCCATGCTTTGCTTCGGCCGGAATTTATTGCCGCGCGCAGTTCCCTGTTGGAAAGAAACGGCACCATAACCAGGGTGCTCGTCTTCTTCGGCGGCAGCGACAGCACCAATGAAACCGGGAAGACTCTCGATGCCCTCGCCCGCTACAAGGGGAAGAAACTTTCAGTCAATGTGGTGGTGGGCGCATCCAATCCACGCCGGGAAGAGATTCGGGAGCAGTGCGCCACGATTCCCGGCGTGACGTTCCACTGCCAGGTCCCGACCATGGCCCGGCTGATGGCCGAAGCGGACTTTGCCTTTGGCGCCGGAGGGACCGCCACGTGGGAACGGTGTTTTCTCGGCCTGCCGGCTGCCGCCATCGTGCTTGCCCAGAACCAGTTGGAGGTGATCCGGGCCGTTGCGGGGGCCGGAGCGCTGCGCAACCTGGGATGGCACCAGGACGTGACCGTCGACCGTATTGTAGAGGAACTGGAATGGGCCGTGGGCAATCCCGGCGCGGTGCGGGAGATGGGAATCCGGGCACAGGAGCTTATGAGGAGCAGCACGGCGCGGGAAGAGAGCCCCTTGATCAGGGCATTCTGCGAAGAAGGAGACGGATCATGCTGGAACGTTCCCAGTGCATCCTGAGGCCCGTGGGGCGGGACGACCTGGACAAGCTCCTGGAATGGCGCAATGTCGAGCGGATCAGGGCGTTCATGTACACCGACCATATCATCTCCCCGGAGGAGCACGCGGCCTGGTTCGAGCGCCTCGGGACGAACGACACGGCCCGAACCTTGATCTTCGAGGTGGATGGCCGTCCCTTGGGGGTGGTGAACGTCACCAGCATCGACCGCCGCAACGGCACCTGCCACTGGGGCTTCTACATCGGAGAAGCCGATGCCCCCCGCGGCAGCGGTACGGCACTGGGATATCTCGGCCTGGACCACATCTTCGGGACCCTCGGCATCCGCAAGGTGATCGGCGAGGCGTTTGCCTTCAACGAAGCAAGCATTGCCTTTCACCGCCGGCTCGGATTCTCTCAGGAAGGGCACTTCGTGCAGCACGTACTAAAGAACGGCAGCTACCACGACATCCTCTCCTTTGCCCTGTTCAGGGAGCAGTGGGAAGCCCACAAGCAGAACTTCACCCCCTTTAAACCGGAAGCAGGTAACCAATGATGCGTCAGATCGTTATCGACAACAGAGCCATCGGCCCGGACCAGCCGCCATTCATCATCGCCGAGATGTCGGGCAACCACAACCAGTCCCTTGACCGGGCGCTGGCCATCGTCGATGCAGCGGCGGACGCGGGAGCCCATGCTCTGAAACTCCAGACCTACACCGCCGACACCATGACCATCGACAGCGATGAGGGGGAGTTCCATATCAGCGACCCCAACAGCCTCTGGCAGGGAACGTCGCTCTACAAGCTCTACCAGGAGGCCTACACCCCCTGGGAGTGGCACAAGCCCATTTTCGACCGATGTCGGGAACGGGGACTCATCTGCTTCAGCACCCCCTTTGACGAAACCGCCGTCGACTTCCTCGAATCGCTCCAGGTCCCCTGCTACAAGATCGCCTCCTTCGAGAACACGGACCTGCCGCTTATCCGCAAGGTTGCCGCCACCGGCAAGCCGATGATCATCTCGACCGGCATGGCGACCGTGGCCGACTTGGACGAAACGGTGCGCGCAGCCCGGGAAGCGGGCTGCCAGGACCTGATTCTCCTCAAGTGCACCAGCACCTATCCCGCCACGCCGGAGAACACCAACATCCGCACCATCCCCCACCTGCGCGATCTGTTCCGCTGCGAGGCAGGACTCTCCGACCACACCATGGGGACAGGGGTGGCGGTCGCGGCAGTGGCCCTGGGCGCAACGGTCATCGAGAAACATTTCACCCTGTCAAGGGCCGACGGTGGGGTTGATTCCGCTTTTTCCCTGGAACCCCATGAAATGAAGATGCTGGTCGAGGAAACTGTGAGGGCCTGGCAGGCACTCGGTTCCATCAGCTACGGCCCCACGGAGCGGGAGGTGCCGTCGCTCAAGTTCCGCCGCTCCCTCTACGTGGTACGCAACATTGCCCAGGGAGAAGTCTTCAGCCCGGAAAACCTGAAAGCCATCCGCCCCGGTCTTGGGCTGCCGACGAAATACCTGGAACTCTTCCTTGGCAGGAAAGCTTCCCGGGACATCAAAAAGGGAACCCCCATCGACTGGAACCTGCTGGGCAACGAATAGAGCACGAAAGGATCACCATGGAAACTGCCGGGCACTCCCTCGGAACGTTGTTGACCAACCAATTCGGCGACCGCTATCTCTACGCCGTCAATCGCAATGCCTTCAACAGGATCGGCTCGGATGCCCTCTACCGCTCGCACTTTGGGGAAAAATTCTCAGCCGAATACCAGTTCAACATCATAATCGGCACAGATTCCGGGATGCTGGTCCGTCACATCGCCAAGTCCGGGATACCGACAGGATCACGCTTTCTTTTCATCGAATTGCCCGAAGTCCTCAGTGCCCTGGAAGGAACGGGCCTGCTGGACAACCTGCCGGCCGAAATTTCGGTAACGACCGCCGACTCGTGGCAGCAACAGGCCCGCGAATACCAGATAAGTGACTTCATCTTTCTCGATGCAGTCCTCTTTCTCGACTCTCTCGCCGCAACCGATGCCAATCTGCCGGAATACAGAAGCCTTTCCTGGGCAATCAACCAGGAACTCATGAAAAGCATCCACCGGATACAGGTTGCCAACAATTGTGCCCCATACATCTTGAAACAGCTGGAAAACCTCCCTGAAAACCGGGTCGCCGTCTCCACGGTCCTCGGCAATGTTTTTCCCGGCCGAACGGCAATTGTCCTGGCCGGCGGGCCATCTCTCAATGCAGCACTCCCCTGGGTCAGGGAAAACCGTGACCGGCTCGTGGTTATTGCCGTGTCACGGATCAGCAGGATTCTGCTCGACGAAGGGATAGTCCCCCACTTTGTGGTGTCGGTGGACCTCCAGAGGATAAGCTTCGACGTAAGCCGCGAGATGCTCCGCTTCGCCGACCTCCCCAATCCCCCCATCCTGGTCAACAGCCACCACGTATCCTCCCTCCTCCTGAGCCAGTGGGGAGGAACGTCGGTATACAGCAACCACCTTTTCCCCTGGAAAACGGAGCTGAACGTTAACACGCTTCCGTTCAGCGGCCCCACCGTCAGCAACTACGGCCTTTCCCTGGCGGTCAATCTGGGATGCACGACGATTATTCTCGCCGGCGTCAATCTCTGTTTCTCCGCGGAAGGCCAGACCCACGCCGCCGGAAGCAACGAGAACAAGGTGGGACCGGACTTGGGCCAGGTGGCTCCCCGTGTCGAGACGTACGGAGGCGCCTATGCCGACTCCAACCGCGGATACCTGGAATCCCTCGACGAGATGACGGTTCAGGCTCAATGGGCCCGCAACCTCGGCGTCCGTATCTACAACTGCTCGCTCGATGCCGCCAAAATCCCCCTTGTGGACTACAAGCCCCTCGACGAATTCGAGCTCCCCGGTGCCGATTCGCCCCCCGGTGACATACTCTCGGCCCTTGTCCCCCAAGCGACATCCAAAGATCGCATTACCCACTACAGGGCCATGATCAAGGAACTTTCCCGCGTACGGGGCAAGCTGCAGGAAATACTCAATCTGTGCAACGAAGCCCTCCGGCACTGCGACGGGCTCTTCGGACGAAACGGCAAAAAGCAGGATTTTCGGCACAAGATCCAGATGGACAAGATCGAACGTCGACTCGACCAGAGTCTCGGCGACTACACCAGACTGGTGAAGCAGTTTGGCATCAAGCGGTTCCTCGTCAGCCTCAAGGGAGCATCACGGGCTGAAGAAATGACCGATGAGCAAGTCGAGGCAGCAACCCGTCAGTATTACGAAACATACGTCGAAGGGACCGAAAACCTGATCAAAATTCTGGAGAGCACTACGGAAAGGATCTCTTCGCGTCTGGAAGAGGAAAAGGATTCTCCCGATTTCGGCATGCTGGTTTCTCAGTGGGAAAAGGACCAGCAATTCGGCCGGCTCCATGTCTGGCGTCATCGGCATCCCGAACGTGCTGCTGCCCTGGCATCAGCCGAGCCGGAAAAGGTGCGGGAACTGGAGGCGGAATTCACCCGTTCCATGACCGAGGAGGAGACATCACAAATCAAGCTCCTGGAACAGCTTCACGATCTCATCCATACCCGCAGCAAGGCGCTGCTCCTCTTCACGCGAGGCGAACGCGCGGAGTTGGAAACCATGGCCCGTGGGCTCCAGAAGCACCCCGACCAGGAGAAGGCACTCCCCTATCTCCATTTCATCAACGGTCTCCTGGCGGAATTGCGGGATGCTCCCCAGGAAGCGGTCTCCCACTACGAGAACCTGTTCACTGATCCGCCGCACATGCTGACTGAAGATGCGCTGCTACAGTTCGCATCCCTTGCCATGAAGTGCCAAGACGTGGAGAACTCGCTCCTGGCCATGGAGTGTCTCATAGGGGTATCGCCCTCCTATCTCCCGCCCTATGGCGACCTGCTCAAGGCCATTGGGCGCTTCGAGGAGGCGTTCGACGCCTATAACCGCTATCTGGGCTTTGCGCCCGATGACGTCGCCGCACTGGTAACCCTTGGCCTCTTCTGCAAAGAGGCGGGGCTGAAGGAGCCGGCAACTGAACTCTTCCTGAAAGTGATCGCAAAGGACCCAAACAACAGCGCGGCCAAGACCATCCTGCAGGAACTGGGAGCACCCGTTCCCGCTTGACGGAGCATCCCTGACGGCTCATTCCACACAAAATGCACGGCGTAGCAAAGCCGTGCATTTTTTTCTCAAGTTTTGTTAAACGTCACCGATAGAAGAACTAAGACCTTAATTTACAAAACGAATCACCACCCCTGACCGCACCTGCCAGGGGACAATCGAAACGTTGCAAGCCATCGAAATGGTAAACCCTGGGTAACCAGGCGGCACAAAGCTACCATCCTGTGTTGTGCAGGATAGAGGGGCTGTCGAAATGGCGCAAGAACGGGCCTGCCGTATATCTATTCAATAGATGGCAGGCCTTTTTTATTCGCGGCAAGGAGGTTGTCATGGAAGCAAAAAAATCAATGATATTGGTGAGTTGTGCAACATTTATCCTTGCCGTATTCTTGACTTCACCCTGTCTGGCAGGAGGAGTCCGGATCAGCTACCCCGACGGCAGGCCCGCCGCAAACCTCTCGGTGTCAATACTCGTGGACAGCCGCTATGAGTTTGCCCTCTCCACCGACAATAACGGTTACTTCCTCTTCCCGACGAATGACTTTTCGGCCGCCCTCATCACCGCCAAAGAGCCCGGAGGCGCTGAATTCATCCCTGTCACACTGCCAGCAAGAATCATCGCATCGGGCGACACCGCCCTGGTATTGCAACCCTTACTTTAATTACATTCGGAACCCGTACCCGTTTTTTTCGAGGAGGATGGTATGAAACGCGGATTGTACAACGCTGCGACAGGCCTTATGGCGGTGATCGCTCTCGTGATCCTTGCCCTCGGCTCGGATGCCTTCGCCTACCAGTTGAAGGGAACTATCTATGGGGGAAGCAACCCGCTCCCCAACGCGAAAGTCGACCTGATCAACGCGGCGACCTTCGCCAACCTGTCGAGTACCACGTCGAACAGTAGCGGCGGCTACGGCTTTTCGACCGGCAACGGCACCTACAATCTGAACGTCAGCCCCCCCTCGGCAAGCGGTTTCAGCCAGTCGATCGTAAACGGGATCGCGGTCAGCGGCGCAGACGTCACCCAGAACGTGGTGCTGATGCAGCAGGCCATCACCGTTTCAGGAACGGTCAAGAGCTCGGATGGAACCGTGGTGCAGGGAGCTACCGTGTACTTCAGGTACGCAGGAACCTCCACCGTCGCAAAACAGATCGTCACCGATGCCTCAGGTGCCTACTCATCCTCCCTTTCCCCCGGCTCCTACGACATTCAGGTCAGTGCATCCAGGGGGAGTGTCAACCATGTCGCTTCAAGCGTAAGCTACTACTTCTATAACCAGTCATTTTCGGCCACCACCACCAAAGACCTGCTCCTCCCGACAGTCAAGGTAACGGGGAAAACCACCGACAGCAACGGAATCGCCGTCGCCGGTGTTACCCTCAGGGCGGAATACACCAGTGGCTCGGGCTTCTACCTGAACTACGAAACCGCAACCTCTGACGCAAATGGCTCATATACCCTCTATCTGCCGCCATACAACAATTACCTCATAACCTCTACCCCGCCGACCGGCAATACGGTCCTCGCACCGACCAACTTCACCGGGCAGAATTTTTCTTCGGATACCGTAAAGGATTTCGCCCTGAGGTCGGCAATAACCGTCTCCGGGACGGTCACCAGCTCCGACGGGACAACCGTTCAAAATGCAACCATATACTTCCGATACGCCGGGACATCCACAGTAGCGAAGTCAGTTTCCTCGGGAACGACGGGCACGTACACCGTACTTCTCTCCCCCGGCTCCTACGACATCCAGATCAGTGCATCCAAGGGGAGTGTCAACCATATTGCTTCAAACGTAAGCTACTACCTCTATAGCCAGTCATTTTCAGCCACCACCACCAAGGATTTTCTCCTCTCGACAGTCAAGGTGACAGGGAAAACCACCGACAGCAACGGAGTAGCCGTCGCCGGTGTTACCCTCAGAGCGGAATACACCAGCAGCGCGGACTTCTACCTGAACTACGAAACCGCCACCTCTGACGCAAATGGCTCATATACCCTCTATCTGCCGCCATACAGCAATTACCTCATCACCGCTACCCCGCCGACCGGCAATACGGTCCTCGCACCGACCAATTTCACCGGGCAGAATTTTACATCGGACACCGTAAAGGATTTCGCCCTGAGTTCGGCGGTAACCGTTTCCGGAACGGTGACCAGTTCCGACGGGACGGCCGTTCAAAATGCAACCATATACTTCAGGTATGCCGGCACATCCACAACAGCGAAGTCAGTTTCCTCGGGAACGGACGGTCTGTACACGGCACTTGTTGCTCCGGGCGCCTACGACATCCAGGTCAGCGCATCCAAGGGTAGTGTCAACCATGTTGCTTCAAGCGTAAGCTACTACCTATACAACCAGTCGTTCTCAGCCAACACAACCAAGGACCTGAACCTCTCGACAGTCAAGATAACAGGAAAGACAACCGATAGTAACGGCGTCCCCATTGCCGGAGTTTCCGTAAGGGCGGAATACATCAGCGGTTCGGGGTTTTACCTGAACTACGAATCGGCCACCTCCGATGCCAGTGGCACATACATCCTCTACCTGCCGCCCTACAACGGCTACTCCATCAACATCACGCCTCCGACCGGCAGCGGATTCTCGTCGCAGATGCTCAGGAGCCTGAACTACTCGACGGATCTGCTCCAGAACATCATCCTTGACCTTCCCGACACGAAGCCGCCGGTGATCGTCTCCGGCCCCGCCGTCTCAGCGATCACCAACACCTCGGCGGTGGTCGAGTGGCAGACCAGCGAACCGACCACGGCAGCCCTCAAATACGGCATTGCTAACCCGCCGGCAACAGGGGTTGCAATCGCAACGGCACGAGCGAACCACTCCCAGACCCTGAGCGGACTCAGTGCCGATACCACCTACTATGTCAGCGTGGCGGCCACCGACGTCAGCGGTAACGGCCCTGTCGCGAGCCCCGTGGCTTCGTTCCGCACCAAGCAGCTTGCCGACACCACGCCACCGACCATCCTCGAAGGGCCGATCGTCACGTCCATAACCCAGGGCAGCGCTGTCGTGGGGTGGCTTACCGACGAACCATCAACGGGAACCCTCTACTACGGCCTGACCAGCAACCCCGGCACTACCAAGAGCGATGCGACGCAGGCGACTGGCCACCGGCTCTCTCTCACCGGCCTTGCCGCTGACACCCTTTACTATGTCAAAGTGGCGGCAAAGGACCTGAAGGGGAACGGCCCGACCACCAGCGCCGTCGTATCCTTCAAAACCCTGGCCGCAGCCGACACCACGGCGCCGCTGATCGTCGAAGGCCCCATGGCGATCAACATCTCCGACACGGAAGCCACCATCCTCTGGAAAACCGACGAACCGGCCACCAGCGGCGTTTCCTACAATGACGGCGTCGCCTACGGCGTCACCGCGGATGCGGGTCTGGTCACCGAGCACTCGGTACGCCTGACCGGCCTCAAACCCTCCGCCCTGCACACCTATACCGTTTCCTCCAAGGACGCCCTCGGCAACGGCCCGGTACTGAGCCAGCCGGCCACGTTCAAGACCCTGGCGACACCTGACACCACGCCCCCTGTCATTATTGAGCGGTCGGTGGTGGTCTACACGACCCACCAGTCGGCGGTCATCTTCTGGCGCACCGACGAGCCCGCCGACAGTCTCGTGGAATTCGGCAAAGCCGATACGCTCGGCAGCAGCGAAGGGAAAGCTGCCCTGGTCACCCATCACACCATTACCCTCACCGGCCTTGAGCAGGGCACCCTCTACTACTTCCGCGTCAGCTCCAAGGATGCCGCCGGCAACGGCCCAACGGTGAGCACGATCCTCACCTTCACCACCGACACGCTTCCCAAGGCCAAGTCCCTCGTCATCACCAAAGGGCCGGATGTGGTTGACCTTTCCTACAATCAGGCCACCATCTCCTGGGAAACCGATATCCCGGCCGACTCGGCAATCGACTATTCCACGGCAGGCGTTCCGGGCACGATGCGCGTTTCCGACGCCAAGCGGGAAAAGCTGCACCAGCTGACTGTCACCAATCTCGCGCAGAACTCTCCCTATACCGCGACGGTCATCTCCTCCAGCGTTGACGGCGCCACCGCCAAGGCTCCGGTCAGCTTCTCCACCCTCAATCCGCCGGATACGGACGCGCCGCAGATCATCGACGGCCCCACCGCCATCGGGATCACCGACAGCAAGGCAAGCATCAAGTGGCGCACCGACCGGGCCGCCGACTCCCGCGTCTACTTCGGCATCCAGGGTCAGCCCATGGACAACTTCGAGGGGGAAACCAAGTTCCTCAAGGAGCATGTGGTGGTCCTGACCAACCTCCAGCCCGCCACCACCTATGCCTATTACGTAGTATCGTACGATCCGAAGGGTAACGGCCCGGCCACAAGCTCGGTCTGGACCTTCACCACCAAGGGAACCGCTGACACGACCGGCCCGACCATGACCACGCCGACGGTTTCCGGCATCACCGAATCCCAGGCGGTCATCAGCTGGACCACCGGCGAACCGGCCACCACCCAGGTAGCCTTCGGCCTGGCCGCCGACCTGCTCAACAGCCAGTCGGCAACGCCGGGGCTCAGGGAAACCCATGACATTACGCTCACAAACCTGGCAGCTGAGACCACATACTATGTCAAGGCCATCTCGGCCGACACCACCGGCAACCAGTCCGAAAGCACCGTGGTCTCGTTCACCACGATGGCAGCCCCGCGCTACTGGAAGGTGACCCCTGCGGCCCCGGCCTACGGAACCATCTCCCCCAGCAGCGTCCAGACCGTCCTTGAAGGGACAACCACATCCTTCACCCTCACCCCTTCAACCGGTTACATGATCGCATCCGCCAGCGGCTGTGGCGGCACCCTCTCGGGTGACACCTTCACCACCGGGCCGGTGACAGCCGACTGCACCGTAACGGCTCTGTTCGTCAGCGACAAGCCGGCTGTCACGTTGGCAGCCAGCCTGCCGAGCCCGCAACAGGTAGGCAGCTCCGTCACCTTCACGGCAACCGGCAGCGGCGGAAGGGGGAGTTACGAGTACGCCTTCCAGGTCATGGAGGGAGGGGTGTGGAAAACCGCTCAGGACTACAGCAGCCTCAACACCTGGGTATGGGACACCACGGGCAAGGCGGCCGCAGCATACAACCTCAAGGTGCTGATCCGGAACGCCGGCTCGACAGCGGCCTCTGAAGGTTTTGCTTCATTGGTGTACAGCCTCTCAGCCCTACCAAAGCCAACCGTTACCCTGTCGGCCTCTCTAGCCAGCCCCCAAGTGGTGGGGACCCAGGTCACCTTCACTGCCGCCGGCAGCGGTGGCACTGGCAGCTATGAGTATGCGTTCCAACTCATCGAAGGGGGCGTCTGGAAGACCAAACAGGCGTACAGCAACACCGCAACCTGGACTTGGGACACCACGGGGAGCCCCATAACGACCTATTCCCTCAAGGTATTGATCCGCAACTCCGGTTCGACGGCTGACTCCGAGGGGAGCGCGTCCTTAGGCTACATACTTTCCGCTCCGCCGAAACCGACCGTGCAGCTGACCGCAAATCCTGCCAGCCCGCAGGTGGTCGGGGCTCAGGTGACCTTCACCGCCACGGGGAGCGGCGGCACCGGCGGCTACGAGTATCAGTTCCGCATCCTGGATGGTGGCGTCTGGAGCATCGCCCAGACCTACGGAACCCCCAGCACCTTCGTCCTGGACACAACTGGCAAAAACGTAGGGACGTATCGGGTGGAAGTACAGATCCGCAACGCAAACTCGACGGCGGATGTGGAAGGCTCCAGTTATCTGGACTACTCCATAACGCTCCCGCCGAAACCGACCGTGAGCGTCACAGCGAATCCTGCCGGCCCGCAACCGACAGGAACGTCGATTACCTTCACCGCCACCGGCAGCAGCGGGACAGGTAGTTACGAATATGCATTCCAGATGCTCAACAACGGCGTTTGGGAGACGGTTCAAGCCTACGGAACCGCCAACACCTGGGCGTGGGACACGACGGGTAAAGCAGCCGCAACGTACAGCGTCAAGGCCCTGATCCGCACCCCCGGCTCAACGGTAGACGAGGATTCCGCTCTCATCAGCTACACGCTCGCGGCTCTCCCCAAGCCGACCGTCAAGCTCTCGGGTGACAAGGCCAGCCCGCAGGTGGTCGGGAGCCAGATCACCTTCACCGCAGTCGGTAGCGCCGGCACCGGGAGTTATGAGTATGCATTCCAGATCATGGAGGGGGGTGCCTGGAATACCAAGCAGCCTTACAGCAGCACCGCAACCTGGACATGGGACACCACCGGGATCACCCTCACGACCTATACGATCAGGGTACTGATACGCAACGCCGGCTCGACGGCCGATCTGGAAGCATCTGCCGCGCTTTCCTACGTGATCACGGCACCACCGAAACCGACCGTGCAGCTTGACCCGACTCCTGCAAGCCCGCAGGTGGCAGGGACCCCGGTCACCTTCACCGCCACCGGCAACGGCGGTAGCGGAAGCTACGAGTATTCATTCCAGGTCCTGGAAGGGGGCGTCTGGAAGACCATGCAGGCTTACAGCGGCACCAATACCTGGACCTGGGACACCACGGGCAAAGTGGCTACCACGTATTCCGTCAAGGTACTGATCCGCAATGCCGGTTCCTCCGCCGCGTCGGAAGGTACGGCGCTGCTTAACTATGTCCTTACCGCACCGCCAAAGCCGACCGTGCAGCTGGCGGCAGTTCCGGCAAGTCCGCAGATTGCAGGTACCCAGATCACCTTCACCGCCACCGGCAGCGGCGGATCAGGCAGCTACGAATACGAGTTCAGGATATATGAGGGCGGCGCATGGAAGACCATGCAAACATACTCCGGCGCCAATACGTGGACATGGGACACAACCGGGAAGATCGCCACAACGTACCAGGTCGGCGTGCTCATTCGCAACGCCGGTTCGACCGCGGCATCGGAAGGGAGCGTAACGCTCAACTACGCCCTGACCACGCCACCTACCCCAAAGGTAACGCTCGCGGCAAGCGTGCCTAGCCCACAACTCGTCGGAACCCAGATCACGTTCACTGCCACCGGCAGCGGCGGAACCGGCAACTACGAGTACTCGTTCCAGGTATACGACGGGGTCTGGACTACCGTTCAGCCCTACAGCGGCGCCAACACCTGGACCTGGGACACCACGGGCAAAAAGTACATGGGCTATACCGTCAAGGTTCTGATACGCAACGTGGGTTCAACGGCAGCGTCGCAGTCCTCCGCGCAAATGAGCTATGTGCTCACCTCTCCGCCCAAGCCGACGGTAACGTTGGCCGTCGCCCCGACAAGCCCGCAACGTGTAGGGACGCAGATTACCTTTACCGCCACAGGAAGCGGCGGAACCGGCAGCTACGAATATGCTTTCGAGATGATGGAGGCCGGCGTCTGGACAAGAAAGCAGGATTTCAGCGCCAACAACGCCTGGACGTGGGACACGGCAGGGCTGGCACCAAACACTTACTCCATCAGGGCCGTTATACGTAACGCAGGCTCAGCCGCCACACTGGAGGGAAGCGCGTCGAAGCTCTTTACCCTGTCCCCCTGAGCGGCGGATATGACGCAGTATTTGTAAGGCGAAGTCCCGCGGTGAATGCCGCGGGACTTCGCCGTTTCGAGGGCCGTGAAATGGTCGGTTGAAGCGAGCAGGCATTAAGGGCGCGGAAAGAGCCCTTCGAGCCGAGCAAGACTTTAGAATATGAGTTGAATCATGCTGCCGATGGAGCCAACGGGTTCTGGTGATGCAGGAAACCGATACAGGATGGTTTGATGATGATGATCGATCGTGAGTTGAAAGGGAGAAGGGATAATTGAGGGATTAACAACGAGAAACTGACACCGGCGCTAAGCGGAATCACTCAAGGTACGGGACCGTACCAGAGAAGCGCCTTCGTAGGCATGAAGAGCGTTTTTCCCTTTGACCAGCGTGGCCAGGTCTCCCTTGATGACGGAAAGTTGATCCCGTGCCAGGGCAACGACCAGCGAATCGGTTTCCAGGATCTTTTTGATGAGATCCTCCCGCGAACGCCTGAAGTCCTCTAGCAGAGCCCACTCCTTTGCGCTCATATCCCCCTGCTGGCACTTCATCAGCCTGTCAAGGGCATGAAAACGCTCCAAGATGACCTCGCGCCTCCGGAGCGTTTCCTCGAATTCATCGTTGGTGGAGGTGTCGAAATTTTTGAGGAGGCTTAACGCCTCCTCGAGTAATTGTCTCAATAGAGCCTCAGCTTCGGAAGCAAGCTTTGACTGTTCTGAAAAATCCATGAGTTAAACCGCTGCCTGCGCCGGCATCCGCAGTTCAGGTGCGCCGCCCGCCACACGCTCCTTGCGCCAGATGTCGACTGCCTCGGCCCACGTATCCCGCAGAATCGTGAGAATTCTGAGCGCATTGTCCAGGGACTTCACGGAGTTATTGACATTGGCAGCTGTATACTCATCAATGATGTAGATATAGAGCTGCTCCAACCGCTGCGATATTTCGCCCCCCACGTCATGGTTCAGGGTATTCATCAGCTCGGTGACGATCGCCAGCCCTTTGCCTATGAATTTCGCCTTCCCGGCCACGTCCCCCTGCTCCATCCTCTCCCGGGCAATGCGCGTGAAGTTAATGGCCCCATCGTAGAGCATCAGGAGAATCTTCTCCGGTGTTGCCGTGGTTATCTGGGTGTCCTGGTATTGATTGAACGCTGTTACCATTTGTTGTAAACCTCCTGGCTGGAGCCGAACTTCTTCGAATGCTGCTAGCTGCCCATAATGGAGCCGCTGATGGCACTGAGGAGACTGTTCCCCTGACTGCTCAGCCTGCTGATCATGCTCTCCATGGCAGAGAATTTTTGCTTGAGAACCGCTTCACGCTGCACCATGCGGTCTTCCATGGAGTCAATCTGCTTGTCGATATCCGTGATGGATTTGTTGAGCCCGTAAATCCTGCTCTCGATGAGGCCGTTGTTCGTTGACCCCTCGGCGTAGCTGTGGGTAACCCGGTCAAGAACCAGGTTAAACTGCTGGGCAAGTCCGTACTGATTGTCCGCCAGGCCCGTCTTGTCGCCGTTGTGGGTAAAGAGATCGACGACTCCGTCAAAATTGCTCTTCAGGGCATCCGCAAGTTTGGATGAATCCACGGACAGGTTACCTGTTTTCGAGTCGGTGGTAATGCCGATCGACGCAAGAGTCTTGAACGCACCGCTCGCTCCGGAAACGGAGGTGGTGACCAACCGCTGCAACTGGCTCTGGACGGTGCGCAGGGTAGCGTCTCCCGAGAGGGCGCCGGTTGTCTTGCCGGTGGAATCATAGACCGACTGTTTGTTGATGAGCGTCACGGCATCGTTGAATTCCTTGACGAAGTCATTGATTTTTTTGGTTACGTCATCCGTGTCATTGGAGACGGTAACCGAGGTGGTTGCCCCTTCCTTGAGGAGGCTAAACGTGACACCCGGCAGAACATCGGTGACGGTGTTGGACGTGCGCGTGATGGTCACGCCGTCGACCTTGAAGCTGGCCGGGGTTCCGGCCTGGTAGGTCGGATCACCGACGCCGAGAAGCGTCGGCGCCAGGGCGCCGGTACCGCCGGCCGGCGGTACTGCGAGGCCGCTGAAGTCAACGGTGTAATTCTTGGTATCCTTGCCGGTAACGACCAGACGGTACGGCGTGCCGGACCCATCGTTGATGATGGAGGCAGTGACATTGGCCCCCGACTCGTTGATGGCCGTCACAATCCCGTTGAGGGAGTTCTGCCCCTCGGCGATATTCACCGTTTTGACAGTCCCTGTTCCGTCATCAATAGTGAATGAACCGGTATTGAAGGTAAGTGATGAATTGCTGGCATAGCCGATGGAAACCTGGCGCTGGGAGCGGGCAAGGGCGGTCACCTCGACCGTGTGGACCCCCTCCATGGCGGTGCTCGACGCCGATGCCGTCAGGACGGAACTGTCGCCTACATCCGTCTTGAGCCCCTTGAAGGTGGAGCTGGTCTTGATGCTCTGAGCCGACTTCTGGAGCTCGGACAAGGAGTCCTTGATCTGCTTGTACAGGTCGATCTGGCTCTGGAGCTTTTTCTGTTTTGTCTGGAGGAGTCGTTCGGGCGCGCGCTCCAGGTACATAAGCTGCGTGATCATCGACTGGGTATCGATGCCGCTTGCCAATCCGCTGAAATTAATGTCTGCCATGACCAGTTCCTCCTCTGTGTGGCTCTGCAATTACGGTACCATTCACCGGCATGCAGAGTCTCAAGGCTCCATCCCTGGAATGCCATCGGGAATCACATCTCTTCTACTAAGAATATCGGCATGAACGTCAAAAACTTGAATTAAATCTTGCGGCCAGAATGTCAAAAAAGGGGGGGAGGCCGAAGCCTCCCCCCCATTATCATCAATTATACTGCCCGTTGTTACCGCAGGAGCTGCAGGGCGTTTTGCGGCAGCTGGTTTGCCTGGGCCAGGATGGCGGTGCCGGCCTGGGTCAGGATGTTGCCGCGGGTAAGCGTTGCGGACTCGGAGGCCACGTCTACGTCGCGGATCCGGGACTCGGCGGCCGAGGTGTTCTCCACCGAAACCTGGAGGTTGGCGATGACCGACTGGAACCGGTTCTGGGCGGCACCGAGGCTTGCGCGCTGCTGGGAGACCGTCTGGATGGCGGTATCGAGGGTGTCGAGCATCGCCTGAGCCAGAGTAGAGGTGTTGACGGCGGTGTTGACGGTCAGGGTAGCGGCATCCATCGCCTGGAGGGAGACGGCGATCCGGTCGTTGGCAGCGACGTTTTTGACACCAACCTGAATGTCAACGGTTTTTGCGGCAGCAAGAAGGCTGATGCCGTTGAACTGGGTCGCGTTGGCGATACGGGTGATCTCGGAAGCGAGGCGGCCGAATTCGCTGTTGATGTACGAACGCTGAGCAGAGGAAAGGGTGCCGCTCGCGCCCTGGGTTGACAGTTCGCGCATACGGCCCAGGATGTTGCTCACCTCGTTCAGGGCGCCTTCAGCTACCTGCACCATGGAGACACCGTCGTTGGCGTTGCGGACGGCCTGGTTCATGGAGCGGATGTCTGCCCGCATCCCCTCGGAGATGGCGAGACCGGCGGCGTCATCGGCGGCGCTGTTGATCCGGAGACCGGAAGAGAGGCGCTGGAGTGACTTGTTGAGGCCAACCTGGGTCAGGTTGAGGTTACGTTGGGCGTTCAGGGCGGCTACGTTAGTGTTGACTGTGAGTCCCATTTTTTGAATCCTCCGTGAGTTTGTTTTGGGGTTTCCGTACCCCTTTAGTTATGGTATCGACGGGGGAAAAGAAAACTTTAGAAAAAATTTTAGAAAATAATTACGTGTCATCTTACCCATCGAATCTTGCGGCCAGAATACAAAAAAAGAGGGGAGGCCGAAGCCTCCCCCATTACCATCATTGTACTGTCTTTTGTTACCGCAGGAGCTGCAGGGCGTTTTGCGGCAGCTGGTTTGCCTGGGCCAGGATGGCGGTGCCGGCCTGGGTCAGGATGTTGCCGCGGGTAAGCGTTGCGGACTCGGCGGCCACGTCTACGTCGCGGATCCGGGACTCGGCGGCCGAGGTGTTCTCCACCGAAACCTGGAGGTTGGCGATGACCGACTGGAACCGGTTCTGGGCGGCACCGAGGCTTGCGCGCTGCTGGGAGACCGTCTGGATGGCGGTATCGAGGGTGTCGAGCATCGCCTGAGCCAGAGTAGAGGTGTTGACGGCGGTGTTGACGGTCAGGGTAGCGGCATCCATCGCCTGGAGGGAGACGGCGATCCGGTCGTTGGCAGCGACGTTTTTGACACCAACCTGAATGTCAATGGTTTTTGCGGCAGCAAGGAGGCTGATGCCGTTGAACTGGGTCGCATTGGCGATACGGGTGATTTCAGAAGCGAGGCGGCCGAATTCACTGTTGATGTACGAACGCTGAGCAGAGGAAAGGGTGCCGCTCGCGCCCTGGGTTGACAGTTCGCGCATACGGCCCAGGATGTTGCTCACCTCGTTCAGGGCGCCTTCAGCTACCTGCACCATGGAGACACCGTCGTTGGCGTTGCGGACGGCCTGGTTCATGGAACGGATGTCTGCCCGCATCCCCTCGGAGATGGCGAGACCGGCGGCGTCATCGGCGGCGCTGTTGATCCGGAGACCGGAAGAGAGGCGCTGGAGTGACTTGTTGAGGCCAACCTGGGTCAGGTTGAGGTTACGTTGGGCGTTCAGGGCGGCTACGTTAGTGTTGACTGTGAGTCCCATTTTTTGAATCCTCCGTGAGTTTGTTTTGGGGTTTCCGTACCCCTTTAATGTGTGCGCTCGGTCAATCCCGTCATGTTCCGCCTGGGCCCCGGCGATGGCCGGCGGGATTCCTTGCGCTTGCTGCCTTTAGTTAAGGTATCGGCGGGTGCGGAAAAAACTTTAGAAAAAAATTTCGTAACACCTTATTTTTGCGAAACAAAGCCTTCCGATTGTGACGGAAGGCTCTCATTACAGCACGTTAGCCGGCAAAAAAACTTAGGGGGCACAACAGGCGCCTGCATTTTTATCGGCTTCAGCCGCTCCGAAGAGGGGATGCCTGGTCGGAAACCTGCTCCCTTCGAGGACAATCTGTTTCGCGAGCATCCGCGCGGGATTGAGCACAATCGGCCCCTGGAGGTTGACCGTGATGGCGGCGGGATCGGAGGCGAGCGTCACCACGAGAAGGACGATAACCTCCGTTTTATTGTCGAGGGCCAGCCGCTCATATTCATCAGAGGTGAGGGAAACAGCGTAGTCGGGAAAGGTCTCTCGGGCATCCACCACGACGAAGGCAAGATCGGGGTTGTCGAGGGACTGGAGCCAGCAGAACGGCGCGTGCCGCTCGGGATTGATGAGCGTGAAGCGGGTCTCGGCAAAGCCCGGCATCCCATCGGGGAGGGTAATTATCTTGTCGTCGTTGACTTCTATCTGTCCAAATCGGGAAGTTGCTATGTTCACGTCGGTCACTCCTTCTGGCCTGCGGCGAAATTGACAGCCTGCTCAAGATCGTCAAGGTTCCAGGTGGCGGCAATCTGGTTTTCCTTCTGAACCTTGAGGTATATCTCCTCCCGGTAGATGCGCATGTCGCCCGGCGCTTCGATGCCGAGCCGCACCTGGTTTCCCTTCATCTCCACCACCTTGATCCTGATCTGGTCGCCGATGGTGATCGTCTCGCCCATTTTTCTCGTTAGAACCAACATATGCCCTCCTGGCGCTCCCTCTCTTACCTGAGGTAGTCGAGAAGCGAAACCTGAGAAATCTTCGCCGAAGCCGCCATGGCCGCGTCGAAAGCCGTCTGCTGCTTGGACAGATCGCTGATGACCTGCATGAGGTCCACGTCTTGTTTATCAGACATGATCTTGGTGATGCTGAACTTCATTTCTTCGATGACGCCATTGGCCGCATCAAGGCGGTTTCTCCTGGCGCCGATATCGGTGCGGAAGGAAAGAACCTGGGACAGTCCGTTATCGAGCTCATCCAACTGCGCCCGTGCGGTCGTCATGTCGTTGGTGCTCAAGGCGGTGGCAAGATTATCAAACATGGCGACGATATCGGTACCGGTGCTCCCCGGCGGGTTCCCTCCCCGGAGGAGATCAGCGCCCGAGTAGTTGATCTGGACCGGGGCGCCCCGATCCACCTCTACCATGATGGCATCGTCGGTGCCGAGAAAGTTGCCGGAGGTATCGAATGCCACCGTGTCGTTCTTGAATCCGCCGAAGATGTACTTGCCGTTGATCTGGGTGTTGCCCAGCAATATGAACTGCTGCTTCAGCTGGTTCAGCTCGTTGATGCCGGCGGTGACAGCATCAGGGTTATTGGTGCCGGTAACCATTTGGAGGGCAAGCTCCTTGGTCCGGGTAATGACGTTCCCCATCTCGGACATGGCCGACTCTCCCATGGTGAGCCACGCGATGCCGTTGGAGATGTTCCTGCCGTACTGGTCTCCGGCGGCCACCCGTGCCTTGAGGTTGAGTAGCTGCTGGGCCGTCACCGGGTCGTCGCTCGGCTGGCTCACCTTGATCCCCGTGGAGGCCTGCTGCTGGAGATCCTCCGTCCTTCTGCGGATCACCTGCAGGTTGTTCGTCACAAGGTTTGCCGTGGTGTTCTGGGTTACGCGCATGGGTTGTTTCTCCGTTCCCGCACTCGGACGTTCCCGCTAGCGGATGAGGCCGAGGACCGTATCCAGCATCTCGGTGCCGACGTTGATCAGCTTTGCGGCGCCTTCGTAGGCCTTCTGGTACTTGATGAGGTTGGCCAGTTCCTCGTCCAGGGATACCCCCGACTGGGATTCCCGCAGGTTTTCAAGCTGCTTCATGATCCCTTCGCTCAGGGTTGATTTCCGTTCGGAATCCTGCACGGCGACGCCAACCTTGCCCACCAGGGAGTTGTAGAAGCCTTCCATCGTCATGGTGCCGCCGGAGGTGGCAAGCACCTTGTCGTAGATGCCGGCGATGGCCCTGGCGTTCAGGTTGTTGCCGGTCCCCCCCGTAGCGGGATCGGTATTGGCCGCAGCGATATCGGCGGTTTTCGTGATGGCGAGGTCAATCCCCCCGAGGCCGCTGTAGCCGGCCGTGGCTGCCGGAGCGGTGAAGAAATCAAGCCCCGTGGAACTATTGAGACCGAAGCCTGCAGAATGGAGGCTGTTGACTTCCGTCGCCAGTGTAGATGCCAGTTCGTCCAGATCGGACAGGAAACCGTTGACCAGGGAATCGCGCACCTGGAGGGTACCTCCCAAGGTCCCCTGGGTGTTGCCGGGGCCGCCGGCGATGGTGCTGATATCGACAGAGGTGTTCCCCCCGGGGGAAGCGGCCATGATCTTGTAGAAGCCGTTATTGGCGGCATCGGGCTCAAGGGAGAGCGTGGCGGCCTTATTGCCGAGCACCAGCGGTTGGCCAAGGGTGAGGCTGACGTTGATGGAGCCGTCGGTGTCCTCCAGGTAGGTGATCCCCACTTTTTCGGAGAGTTGCCGCACCAGCAGGTCCCGCTGGTCGCGCAGCTCGTTGGCCCGGGCGCCGCGGATCTCGATCATCTTGATCTGATCGTTGAGGGAGGCAATCCGGGTCAGGTCATTGTTGATATCAGAGGTGATCCCCTCAAGAGACTGGTTCGATTCGCGCTTGATGTCGGTAAGGTAGCTATTGATCCGGTGGAACTGATCCACAAGCTGCTGGGCCCGGGCCAGAACCGCTTGCCGCTCGGGCTGCCCCTGGGGGTTAGCGGTCAGGTCCTGCCATGAGCTGAAGAACTCCTGCATCGACTTGCCGAGACCATCGGCGGTGAACTCGTTGAAGAGCTGCTCGGCCCGCTTCATGGCGTTGAGGACCGTGGAGCTCCAGCCGCTGGTAGAGCCTTCGGTCTTGAGTTGTGTCTGGAGGAAATCATCGTAGGCCCGCTGGATCTCCGCCACCTTCACCCCGGTCCCGAGGGGAAATTCGCGCTCCTCGGTCACGATGCCGGTCTGGAAGACAGTGGTCTGACGCGAGTAGCCGGGGGTATTGACGTTGGTGATATTCTCGCTCGTCACTTCGAGTGCGAGCCGCTGGGCGAGGATACCGCTCTTGCCGATGTCGAGGAGGCTCTGTATGGCCATGGGTCAGATCTCCCTGCGGAGTAAACTTGAGTTGGTGCCCCGCTCCACCATCTGCCCGGAGCCGCCATAGGTCTCGGAAACGGTGAAACGGCTCTGGAAAAAGGCGAGGGACCGGTTGATGGTGGTAAGGGAACTCCCCAGGAAGCGCCGGTTCTCGTCCACCAGTTGCCGGATCTCAGCGGCAAGGGTCGCAATGGTCTTCTGCAGAGCGGTGAGTTCAGCCTGTTCGTCTGGGGTGCACCGGCCGATGATGGGGGTAAGGGTGGCATTGGCCGGCAGCCCGAGCCGCTCCGCTTCCCCGGTCATCAACTGTCGGCAGTTACTGTCGAGTACTTCCATGGCGGCAGCCACCTCAAGCTTGCGCGATGTCGCCTCGTGGAGCCGCTCGGTATCGCAGCCGATGATCGCCTCCCGTTCCCGGGCCAAAAGCTGGACCATCTCCTCCATGCTCGCCCTGCGGGCGTGGAGCACATCCACCAGATTCGTCATGCCTTGCGACATTTGTCTCCTCCGTCGTCCTAGCGGAACAGGGCCAGCATCTTGCTGGCGACAAGCCGGCTGTCGACCCCGTAGGTTCCGCCGGCCACCTGCTGCCTCAGGGCAGCCACCCGGTCGGCGCGAACAGTTTCCTCCGCCGGGGCGATCTGCTTCAACCGCTCCACCTGCACCTTGCCGAGGGAGAGTTCAACCCGGTCGGATGATTGAACCGCTCCGGCGGCAGGAGCCTGCGTCGGCGCGGGCTGCTTCTCCACGGCCGCAGCACGCGCGGCAGCCGTGCTGGAAAAGGATACGACATCGTTGATTGCTGTCATTTATTCTCTTTACCTTTCAGAACCGTAATCGGCGCTTTTTCGCTGCGGGGCGCCGGCTCCCGCACAAGCTGCTTCTCGATCATGGCGGCAAGCCCGATCCCCCCCTGGCTCGTGGCGATGGCAGTGGCATATTCCTGATCGAGCATCGACTGGAACATCTCCTCCCCCTTGCCGCCGCCGGTGAGTTTGTCCTTCCCCACGGTGTCGCGCATCGACTTGAGCATCATGCCGACGAACATGGCCTCGAACTCCTGGGCCACCTTGCGGGCGGCCTTGGCGCTGTTCCCCCGGGCTGCCAGTTGCCGGGCACGGGAGGCGTCGGTTTCCTGGGCGAGGGTATCGGGAGGCATGGAGGTCTGCATACTCTTCCTTTCGGCGAAATCCGCGGAAACTTGAGCGAAAAAATGCGAGGCACGGGTCCTCGCATTCTTCACAGCATGTTGCATGCCAAAGAACCTGCGACTGATTCTATATGACTTCCACCTCGGCCTGCATGGCGCCGGCGGCCCTGATTGCCTGAAGGATGCCGATCAGGTCCCGGGGAGTCACACCGAGAGCGTTCAACGCCCGGACCACCTCGCCAATACTGGCTCCCTCCTTCATCACGGCGAGCCCGCCGCCCCCCTCGTTCACCTTGATCTCCGTGCGGGGGACCACGACCGTTTCGCCGGTCCTGCTGAAGGATGCAGGCTGAGAGACTTTGGGGCTCTCCTTGATGTAGAGGGTGAGGTTCCCGTGGGAAACCGCCACTGTCGATATTCTGACATTATCGCCAATAACGATGGTTCCGGTTCGCTCGTTGAGAACCACCTTGGCCAAGGCATCGGGGCGCACTTCAAGCCGTTCCATCTCGGCCACAAACTCCACGACCCGTCCCTGGTAGGCCTCAGGGAGGGTCATCATGACCGCGCCGGGGTCGGTGGCCGCGGCCGCACCCTTGAAACGCCCGTTCACCGCCTGGGCGATGCGGGTGGCTGTGGTGAAATCGGGCTGGTGGAGATTGAGGCGGAGCTGTCCCCGGTCGGCCAGCACGTTGGGGAGTTCCAACTCGACCAGGGCGCCGTTGGTGACGCGCCCGGCGGTTGGGTGGTTTTTCTGGGCCGATGCCGCCTGCCCTCCGTAGGAGAACGAGTTGGTCAGGACAGCCCCCTGGGCCACGGCATAGACGCGGCCGTCGGCCCCCTTGAGGGGAGTCATGAGGAGGGTGCCGCCAGCGATGCTCTTGGCGTCGCCCATGGACGACACGAGGGTGTCGATCCGGGTTCCCTGCTTGGAGAACGGGGGGAGGTTGGCGGTCACCATGACGGCGGCCACGTTCTTCACGGTGATGTCGTTGCGGTTCACCGTGACCCCCATCCGCTCCAGCACGTTCGCCAAGGTCTGGACCGGGAAGTTGGTCTGATCGCTGTCGCCGGTGCCGTTGAGCCCCACCACGAGGCCATAGCCGATGAGCTGGTTCTCCCGCACCCCGTCGAAGCTGGCAATATCCTTGATCCGGACCGCCAGGGCCATCTGGGGGAGGGCCAGCAAAAGAGCTGCTATGCAGATGATTCGTTTAAGCATGGTTTTTCTTCCGCTCCCAAAAATGCCGGTTCCGGAAGTGTGATTTTTTCGCAAGGTCAAGGCGGCCAAGGAATTCCGCGGAGGCGTACCCGTCGGTACGCCGCACAAGGAAATTCCGCAGGCCAACGCAGAGATTGCGGAAAAGGCGCACTTCCTTCCACTAGAAGGGCCAGATATAATCCAAAATGTTCATCAACCACCCAGGCCGCTGCCGGTCACTGATGACCCCCTCGCCGGTGTAGGTTATGCGGGCATCGGCGATGAGGCTGGAGTTGACCGTGTTGTCCGGGGAAACGTCCCGGGGGCGCACGGTCCCCTGGAGGATGATGATCTGGTCCTCGTTGTTCACCTTCACGTTGCGCCTCCCCTCGATGAGGAAGTTGCCGTTGGGGAGGACGTCGATAATCTTGGCGCTCATGGTGGCCACAAGGTTTTCCTTCCGGGTGGTGGCGCCGCTTCCCCCGAAGGTTGAACTGGTGCTGGCCCCCAGGAGATTGCCGAGATCGGCGCCCGTCAGCTTGCCCAGGATCAGCTTCTGCTTCTCAAGCCCCATCATGTAGGGAATGCTTGCCGAAATGCTTGCGTCGCGGTTCGTGTCCGTGGTGGCCTGCTTGCTGGCGCTGGCGTTCTCTACGATCACCACGGTGATGATGTCACCCTTCCTGCGGGCCTTGTGGTCCTCGGCAAGCCCCGCCGACGCCGCCTGCCAGATGGAGCCGTTGGCATAGGTGGGCTGGGGTGCGGGGAGCTGCTCATCGAAGGAAGGGGTTCTCACTTCCGCCTTCTCGATGGCGCAGCCTGCCAGGGTGAGACAAAGTATTGACACTGCCAATCGGTTCACTGACGTACTCCTAAAAGTCTACCTGAACAGTTCCCGCGTCTATCACCCGCGCCGGCACTTCCTTGAGGGAACCGAGGTTCTGGACCATGACGATATCCCCCTCGGCCCCGTTACTCCTGGCCTTGCCGGTGGCGGTGAGACGCATGGCCTGGTTCTCGACGAGGATGGTGACGAGTTGGCCGCTCTTGACCAAGGGAACCTTTTCGAGCTGGTCTCCCCGCAGCGGCATATTGGCGCGCACCGGCATCCGGGCTCGCTTGCCGATCACCTCGTCCGCGCTCCGGTAGACCCGCCCCGTGAGGGTCGAGATGTCGCGCCGCTGCACCGTCACATCGTTCGGGCCGATCACATCGCCCCGCTCCAGTGCCCGCAGCACGACCACCGTGTCGCCAAGGGCCTCCACCTCCACGGGAACGGAGATGTTCCGCTCCACCCGGTCGTTCACCCGGACGATGACGGCCAGGTTCGCCTTCCCCCACCCTTCCCACCGGTTCGGGGCAGCCACTTCGAAACTGACCTCGCCGGCGGGGACCTTCAGGTCCCCCTGAAAGCCGATCCGCTTCAGGGTTGTTTCCATGCCGAGGCCTTCGGTCTTCTGCCGAACGAATTCGGCGACGGCCTCTTTCACCCGGGCATTGGGGATTGTCTGGGTAGCCGGGGAGGCCATGGCGGTCGAAACCAGAACCACTGCGAGAATGAGTACCGCTATTACCTGTTTCATCTCACATCCTGTGTCCCCTCACCCCCAGCCCCTCTCCCATGGGGAGAGGGGCTGGGGGTGAGGGGTATCGCGTCAGCGACGCTTCTTACCGCTTGAGGCTGTTGGCCGTCTGGAGCATCTCGTCGGCGGTCTGGACCGCCTTGGAGTTCACCTCGTAGGCCCGCTGCCCCGTGATCATATTTACCATCTCTTCCATGACGCTCACGTTGCTCATCTCCAGAAAGCCCTGAGCGGTGGTGCCAAGGCCGTTCTGGCCCGGCGTGCCGGTGGTGGCATTGCCCGAGGAGTCGGACTCCTGGAAGAGGTTCTTGCCAATGGCCAGGAGCCCCGACGGGTTGGAGAACATGGCCAGCTGGATATTTCCCACGTTGGTGGGGCTCTTCTGGCCCGCTTGGGACACGGAGACGGTCCCGTCATTGCCGACATTGATGGCCGTGGCGTTGTTGGGAATGACGATTTCGGGGATCAGGGGATAGCCGTCAGAATTGACCACCCGTCCCTGGCTGTCGCGCTTGAAGGCGCCGGAGCGGCTGTAGGTGGTGGTGCCGTCGGGCATCTGGATCTGGAAGAAGCCGTCCCCCTCGATGGCCATGTCCAGCTCGTTGCCGGTCTGGTTGATGTTGCCGATGGTGAAGATCTTGGTGACCGCCGCCAGCTTGGCGCCGAGGCCGATCTGGATACCGGACGGCACCTGCGTGGTGTTGGTGGAGGGGGACCCGGTGGTCTTCATGTTCTGGTACATGAGATCCTGGAAGTCGGCCCGACTCTTCTTGAACCCCGCGGTGTTGACGTTGGCCAGGTTGTTAGCGACGACATCGATGTTCGTCTGCTGGGCCTGCATCCCTGAGGCCGCCGTCCACAGTGCTCTGATCATGTTTTTCTCCTTGTATTGTTTCCGTGTACCCTGTAGGGGCGCATTGCATGCGCCCTGAGCGGACGCAGCCCGCCCCTACGAATTACCGATCCCCGGTCCCGGGTCCCTAGATTTTGCCGATTTCATTGGCTGCCTTGCCGGTCAAGTCGTCGTAGGCCTTGACCACCTTGGAACACATCTCGAAGTAGCGGTTCGTCTCGATGAGCTGCACCATCTCCTGGACGGTGTTCACGTTGGACTCCTCAATGGCCCCCTGCTTGACCTTCTCACCGGTCACCGGATTGGGCGTTGCCTGGGGGTCGGCCGGCACAAAGAGCCCGCCGCCGAGCTTCTGGAGGGCATAGGGCTTGGGGAAATCGACCACCTCCAGCCGTCCCACCTGGCTTCCGTCCACGAAGATCTCGCCCCGTCCGTTGATGTCCACCTTTCCTCCAGCAATAACGATGCCGCCGGCCACCTGGGCGCCGTCGGCGGTCACGAGGCGGCCGGTCGAATCGAGGCGGAAATTCCCCTGGCGGGTGTAGGCCCGTTGGCCGTCGGCCGTGGTGACGGCGAAGAATCCGTCGCCATCGATGGCGAGATCGAAGGTGTTGCCGGTCTGCCTCACGGAACCGGGAGAGTAGTCGGTGAAGAAAGTGGTCTCCGCGAAGACCGGCGCATCGGTGCCGCCGCCGGGACGGGGCTGGGCACCCACTGTCTGGAGCATGCTCTCGAAGGTCATCCGGTCTTTCTTGAAGCCGGGGGTGTTGACGTTGGCCAGGTTGTTGGACAGCACATCGAGCCGTTTCATGGCCGCGACGTTCCCCGTGAGTGCCGAATAGATGCCGCTGTTCATGGTTTCACCTCATGTTCTTCATCTTCGCCCGCAGACGGACGATGGCCTGGCTGTGGAGCTGGGAGATGCGCGATTCGGACAGATCCAGTACCGCGCCGATCTCCTTCAGGTTCAGTTCCTCGTAGTAGTAAAACGTGATCACGAGCCGCTCTTTCTCGGGGAGCCCCTCAATGGCCTCGGTGAGCGTATCGAGCATCTGCCGGGCCATGAGCTGGCTCTGGGGATTCTCGACCCCCTTGTCCTCCAGGATATCCAGAAGCCCGAAGGGGCTGCCGTCCTCGTCCTCCCACGATTCGTCGAGACTCACGAAGGAGAGGAGGTGAATCTCCTCCAGCATCTGGTGGTAGTCGTCCACGCTGATTTCTAGGGACTTGGCCACCTCTTCACTCGTGGGGTTGCGGCCGAGCCGGTGCTCCAGCATCACGAACTCCCGCTCCAGCTTCTTGAACTTGTCCCGCAGGGACCGGGTGAGCCAGTCCTGGGAACGGAGCTCGTCGATGATGGTCCCCCTGATCCGCTGCTCGGCAAAGGTCTTGAACTGGACCCCCCGGGATGGGTCGAACCGCTCGGCGGCGGTAATGAGACCGATAACGGCGGCGCTCATGAGATCGTCCTGGTCCAGATGTGGAGGTAATTGGGTTGCGATCCGTCCCACCAGGAATTTCACCAGGGGGAGATGGGTGACAATCAGCTCGTCGCGGGACTGGGCCGACGAACGCTGAGCCTCCTGCTCGTATGCCTTTACCAGACAGTTCATAGATTCTCCATTTCGGCCTCGGCGCCGAGGAATCTCCTGAAAAAGAACTGCACGTTTCCCTTGAGCCGCCGCTCGCCGCCGTTTTCCAAAATCCGCCGGGCCAGGGTGGTGAAACAGCCGGCGGCGGGGGAGTCGGGCGAGAGCTCGATGACCGGCTTCTGGCTCTTGACCGCCTCAAGGATGGCGTCGTCCCGCAGGACGCACCCCAGATAGTCCAGGGAGATGTCAAGAAACCGGCTTGTCACGTTGGAGAGCTTGGCGAAGACCTGGAGGGCGTCGTCGGTATCCCGGGCCATGTTGACGAGCACCTTGAAGTAGCGCTCGGAATGCCGCGTGGCCAGAAGCTTGATGAGGGCGTAGACATCGGTGATGGAAGTGGGCTCCGGCGTGACCACCACCACGATCTCCTGGGAGGCGGTGTTGAAGTAGGCCACGTTGTCGGAGATTCCCGCCTCGGTATCGACGATGAGGATGTCGAAATCCTCCTCCAGGGCATCGAGTTCTTCCATGATTTTGACCCGTTCCTGGAGCCCCAGAGAGGTGAAATCGGGGAGCCCCGACCCGGCCGGGATGATCCGAATGCCGCCAGGGCCTTCCACAATGATCTCCTCCAGCCGTTTCTTCCCGGAGAACACGTCGTTCAGGGTCCAGTCAGGAGTCAGTCCAAGGAGAACGTCGATGTTGCCAAGCCCCAGGTCCGCGTCGATGACCAGGACCTTTTTCCCTCGACTGGCCAGGGCCAGGGCCAGGTTGACGACGACATTGCTCTTGCCGACCCCCCCCTTGCCGCTGGTCACGGAGATGACCCTGATTCCCTTCTGGTTCTGGCCGTCGTGGGCACGAGTCGCCGTGGCCTTGCGCTTCTTGCTTACGGAGGTGGCCAGTTGCCGCAGGCTGTCGGCCTGGTCTCCCGTGGTCGCTGTCAGGTTCATTCCTTGATCTCCCCCAGGACAAGCCCGGCGACCCTGCCGGGCGTTGCTATTTCCAGATCCTCGGGCACCCGTTGCCCGGTGGTGAAGTACGAGAGCGGGAACTTGGTCCGCAGGTGGGCGTTGACGATGGTGCCGTAGCTCTCGCTCTCGTCTAGTTTGGTGAAAATGACGCGGGAGATGGGAAGGATGCCGAACCGCTCCACCACCTCCAGGATCTCCCGGTCACGGGTGGTGGCCGCGAGACAGAGGTGAATCTCGATGGCGAACCGCGACTCCAGGAAACCCTTCAGTTCTTCGATCTTCTCGTTATCCTTGTGGCTTCGACCTGCCGTGTCGATGAGGATCAGCTCCTTGTCGGAGTGGAGCTCGATGGCCGCCTCCAGTTCCGCCGGCGTCGATGCCACCTCCACCGGAACCCCCATGATGCGGGAGTAGGTCTTAAGCTGTTCCACGGCGCCGACCCGGAAATTGTCGATGGTGATGAGGGCGGCCCGGTGATTCTCCCGCAGGGCGTAGTGGGCTGCCAGCTTGGCGATGGTGGTGGTCTTGCCGACCCCGGTGGGCCCCACCAGGGCGACGATCCGCGGGCTGTTCTTCTTGAAGGCCACGGGTCCGGCACATTTGATGACGGAGGTGAAGGCATTGGGAAGGAATGAGCGGAGCGCCTCCACGGTCCCCCCCTTCTTGGCCTCGGGCTCCACCTGCTCCATGACCGCCCGCACCGCGCCACGCTCCAGCCCTTTGCGGTGCAGCTCGCTCATGATGACGCGAAGCGTCCCCCTGAAGCCCCCCTTGCCGCCGTCGGCCGGAGCCGCCGCGGGCTTCGCGAGAACTTCAGCCTTCTCGGCGGGGGTTACCCCTTCGCCGGCCTCTTTTGCAGCCAGGGTCTTGAAGAGGAGCTTCTTCATCTCCTCCAGATCCTGCTTCTGGATCGTCTTCGGCACGGAGTCGGCGGGGGCCGACGGGACGACCGTCTCCACCACGGGAGCGGCAGGCACAGCCTGGGACGCTGCCTGGGCCTTGGCGGCCGCCTCCCTGCGGGTGAGCACCTCGACCCGCTCCCGCAGGTCCTTCAGCTCCCGGGCCAGGGGAGCCAGCATGGAGCTTTCCATCATCTCCTTGGCAGAGACGTTCTCTTCCTGGGCCTCCCGGTACGGATTGGGCGCCGGCTGCCGAGGCTTCATCTCGATGCCGGCGGTCACCTGCACCACCTCTTTGGAGAAAAACCCGAGGATCCCCCCCCGCTTCTCCTTCTTCGAGGAGATGATCATGGCATCCGGGCCAAGCTCTGCCTTGACTTTGCGGAGGGCTTCCGACATATCCACTGCTTCGAATGTTTTAACCAGCATTGAGCGTCACCACCCCTAACGATTGGATTTTGACGTTTGACGGAATCTCGTTGTGCGACAGCACCGCCAGGTTCGGGACGAACCGCTCGGTGAGCTTCTTCACGTGCCGCCGGATGGACGGCGACGCCAGAAGCGTCGGGTTGGTCCCCGCCTGGTTGAACTTCTCGATCTCCTGCCTGATGCCGGAGAGAATCACCTGGGCAGTGTTCGGCTCAATGGCCAGATAGCTCCCCTGCTCCGACGGCTGGATCCCCTCGGCCACGATCTCTTCCACCCGGCGGTCGAGGCTGATGATGCAGAGGGTCTCGTCGTCCCGCTTGTACTGGTCGACGATGTAGCGCCCCAGGGCCTGGCGGGTGAACTCGGTGAGCATCTCCGGGTCCTTGGTGAGCCCACCGTAGTCGGCCAGGGTCTCCAGGATCGTCCGGAGGTCCCGGATCGAGACTCCCTCGCGCAGGAGGTTCTTGATGACTCGGAGCACTGTCCCCAGGTTGAGGAGGTTCGGAACCAGTTCGTCCACCACCTTGGGGAAGCTGGACGACAGGTTGTCCAGAAGCTGCTGGAGCTCCTGGCGCCCCACCATCTCGTGGGCGTGCTTCTTGATGATCTCACTGATGTGGGTGGCGATGATCGTGGTGCTGTCCACCACGGTGTAGCCGTAGAGCTGGGCCTGCTCCTTCACCTCGGGCCTGATCCAGATGGCCGGCAGGCCGAAGACCGGCTCCGTGGTCCGCACCCCTTCCACCTGGGCGGCAACGGCGCCGGAATCCATGGCCAGGTACTGGCCGGCCAACTCGCCTCCCCCCACCTTGGCCCCCTTGATGAGGACGTTGTACTCGTGGGGCTTCAGCTGCAGGTTGTCGTGGATGTGGATCGGTGGCACCACGAATCCCATTTTCTGGGCGTACTGGCGGCGGATGGAGCGGATCCGCTCCAGGAGTTCACCCTCCTGGGCCGCATCCACCATGGGGACCAGCCCGTATCCCACCTCAAGCTCCAGCATGTCCAGGGGACGGATCGCCGCCTGCTCTCCCGCTTCCCCCGCCTCGGCTGCGGCAGGAAGAGCCGCCAGTTCCTCTTCCATCACCTGGGGAGCTTCCTTGGCCATGCGCCCACCCATGTAAGCCAGCCCCGAGAGGAGGAAGAAGGCGAAGTGGGGAAGCCCCGGGATGAGGCCGAAGGCGAAGAGAACCCCGGAGGAGACGTAGAAGGCCTTGGGATAGTTGAGGAACTGCCCCGTGATCTCGTGGCCGAAGTTCTTCTCGTCGGCGGAACGGGTCACGATGATGCCGGCTGCAGTGGAGATGACAAGGGCCGGAATCTGGGCCACGAGCCCCTCGCCGATGGTCAGGAGCGTATAATTTGACAGGGCCGCTTCGAGGGACATCCCGTTCTGCCAGACGCCGATGATGAACCCGCCGATGATGTTAACCAGCATGATGAGGATGCCGGCAATGGCGTCCCCCCGCACGAACTTGCTGGCACCGTCCATGGAGCCGTAGAAGTCGGCCTCCCGCGACACCCGTGAGCGGCGGCGGCGGGCCTCCTTCTCGTTGATGAGCCCCGAGGAGAGGTCGGCGTCGATGGCCATCTGCTTGCCGGGCATGGCGTCCAGGGTAAAGCGGGCCGCCACCTCTGCCACCCGGCCGGCGCCCTTGGTGATGACCGTAAAGTTGATGATGACGAGGATTAGGAAGATGACCGCCCCCACCACGAAGTTTCCGCCGACCACGAATTGGCCGAAGGCCTTGATCACGTGCCCCGCGGCCTCGGTCCCCTCGTTGCCGTGGAGGAGGATGAGCCGCGTGCTGGCAACATTCAGGGCGAGGCGGTAGAGGGTCGTGACGAGGAGTACCGACGGGAAGACGGAGAAATCCAGGGGTTGCTGGGTATAGAGGGCCACCAGGAGGATCGCCAGGGCGATGGTGATGTTTGCGGCGAGGAAGATATCGAGCAGGATCGCCGGCAGCGGCACGATCATCAGGGCCAAGACGCCGATGAGCGCCACGGCCATGTAGATGTCCGAGTTGCTTTTTGCTGGCTGAAGATCCACAGCTCCGGCCGCCGGGTGTGCCATAGGGTAAAATCTCCTTGAAAATTCAAGCCCTTTTTGGGCGCACCCGTAAATGTGCAACCGTTGTGCCAGATAGAGAGGGAGAAATGTGGGTAAACCGTGGAGAAAGTACTGCCGGTAGCGGAGGGAAATGCCTAAAGAATTGCGCGGTCGTGCCGATAAGACCCATAGCAGGTCATAAGTACGGCATTTTGAAATGTATCGGTCAAGGTTTTGACGGGGAGAGAACGACTGCGGACAACGCCGAATCAGATAGTGGTGAAATAGTCAGCCAGACGAGCCTTGAACATGTCAAACACTTCTTCCAGATTGTCGATTCCTTCCACCATTCGCTCCCAGTCCACCTGAAACCCGTAACTGTGATGAACGATATGTCTGAACTTGCGGTAGGGAGCAAGGGCACGGGCCAACGAATCTTCGAAAAGAACCGGCAGGGGCTGGCGCGAGGGAGCACAAAACCAGCGAAACAGCTCAGAATGCCATGTGGCGCCTGACGGCAACTCAATTGCGTGGAATCTGCAGACTCGCTTGAGGATGTTCTCGACTCCCCCGTAAAACTGGGCAAGGAACGCCGCCGCAGCCGTTTTCTCCCGAACCGTTGCCTCGCGTTCAGCCACGTCCCGGCGTAAGGCAAAAAGCTCGCTGCAGACACCTTCCATCAACTCAAGCTCAATAGAGATCTCTTCCCTCAACTCATCGGCAGTCACAGCAGCACCCGCCCCCTCTTCTCAACGAGTTGCGTAAAGCGGTTCGGGGGGCTCAACGGCACGACATCGAACGGGGTCTGGAGCTCATCCTCGAGCCGTGCGGCAAGCTCATAGAGCTTCCAACCTTCAATGCCGTCACAGGCGATGTCGATATCACGCGCTCCCTCGGGGTTTTCGACGGCGCTGCCGAAAAGGATAACCCTTGTGGCACCGTAGGATTGCGCCATTTCCTTAATTCTCTCGTAGTGCTCCTGCCTGATAGCCATGACAATCCCTTTTTTCCTGAGTGAAGAGCCGATTTGATTATACCGGAGTAGTTATGAAGCGCAATGCAAAGCATCCAGTACCTCTCTCCGTCAATAATACTCCTCCCCATACTCCGGCACCTCGTCTAGGTATCCCGGAATCCCCTCAAGATGGGCAATGGCTTTCTCTACGGAAGCGATGAGCCGCTCCCGGTCCTTGGGATAGCTCCCTGCAAGCTCCAGGAAATTGGAGACGTGATTGGAGCGGAGAATGGTCCGCTGGGGGGAGAGGTGCGTCAACAGCTCCCGGGCCTCGGCCAGCAGTTCCCGGCGGGTGCACTGGTCCAGGGTGTCGATGAACTCCTCATTGTGGCGGCGGAAGAGGGTGAGGAGCGAGAAAAACTCGGGATTCACCCGGTTCACCCAGGCGGCCGTGGCCCGCGCATGATCGAGACTCCGCCCCCGGCCCGCCACTCCCAGGATGGCCGTAACCGACAGCTTCATCCCCGCTTCCCGGGCCTTGCACGCCTCCTGCGCCATTTTCTCCGCCGTAAAGCCCTTGTTCACCGCCGCAAGCGTCGCGTCATCCCCCGACTCCAGCCCGAAGTAGACGATCCGCAGCCGCTTCTCCCGTAGCACCCGCAATTCATCCACACTCTTGGTGGTGAGGCTGTTGGGCGAGGCGTAGGAGGCGACCCGCGCGAGGTTCGGAAACGTGGCGGCAAGCCGGTCGAGAATGGCGCACAGCCCCCCGAAGGGGTAGACCAGGGCATCGCCGTCGGCCAGAAAGACCCTATCCACATGGAGACGGTACCGGGCCGGGATGCCGTCGATCTCTGCGAAAACCTCTTCCACCGGCTTCAGAGCAAAGCGCTTCGTTTTGTACATGCCGCAGTAGGCGCAGTGGTTCTGGGAGCAGCCGATGGTGATCTGGAAGATCAGGCTGCGGGCCTCGCTGGGGGGACGGAAGACGGGTTCGATGTAGGTGGGCATGGTGGGGTCCTTAACCAATAGCTTCAGTGCAGAGTCAATTACTCTCTACTTTATTCACTCAACAGGGGGTGAAAGTCAACTGTCCACCACTTGCTGAGCAAAATACAGGAAGTGATGCATGTACAGACCTTGCCAACCTTTCAGGAACTTCCCTCTGTGCGCCCGGGAATTATCGGCAAAATCGGGTAAAATGGTAAAATAACTGGAAGCAATCCGCGGACGGTCACGGCTGCAGGGAGGTGGCGATGAGTCTCAAGGGAAAGACAGCGATCGTAACCGGCGCAGGGCGAGGTCTCGGTCGCGCTTCGGCTATGGCGCTGGCGCGGGAGGGTGCCGATCTGGTGATCATGAGCAGAACCCCCAAGGAACTGGAGGAGACCGCGACGCTCGTCATGGAAGCGGGGGGAACGGTGGTGATCCAGGAGGGTGACGTGGCGAACCCCGCAGACGTCCGGCGGGTGGTGGAGACCGCGGTCGAGACGTTCGAAACGGTCGACATCCTCATGAACAATGCGGCAGTCATCGGCCCGGTCCGCACCCTCCATCAGGTGGCTCCGGAGGAGTGGGCGTACGCCATGGCCGTCAATCTCACCGGCCCCTGGCTCTTTGCCCGGGAGGTCGTCCCCCACATGATCCGCCAGGAGCGGGGGAAAATCATCAACGTCGTCTCGGGGCTGGGCGAGATCGTCATTTCCCCCTTCGGGGCCTACGCCATCGCCAAGGCGGGGCTCATCCACATGACGCGCTACCTGGCCGAGGAGTTGAAGGTCCACAACATCCAGGTAAACGGCCTCAACCCGGCGGTGATGGATACCCGGATGCAGGAGGATATCCGCGGCCTCGGGCCGGCGGTTCTTGGTCCCGATGTCTTCGCCGACTTCACGGCCATGAAGGATCGGAAAGAGCTTCTCCCGCCCGAACGGGTGGCGCGGCTGGCGGTCTTCCTCGCCTCCGAGGCGTCTGACCGGGTAACGGGAGAAAACGGGACCGAGAGCCATTTCCGCACGTTCGGCTACCGGTATTAGGTAGGGTAACGAAACACGAAGGATGCGGATAATGGCCGCACAGGAGGTCACGCCGATGAAACCGACCGAAGAGATGCTGAGAAGAATGGAAGCCGCCTTTGAACGGGAGCCCCGGATCAATCTCCACGCCTATCCCCTTCAGATGGAGATCGACGACGGGATATTGACCCTTGAGGGAGTAACGGAGAGCGTGGCGGCCAAGAAACTTGCCCTGGAACTGGCCGCCGCAGAGCCAGGCGTGGCTGGGATCGTGGACCGGCTGAGGGTGGAGCCTGCCGAGACCATGGAGGACGCGGATATCCGCAACCACGTCTGCGATGCCTTCGTCCAGGAGCCGGCCTTCGCCGACTACGCCATCCGTGCCTTTTCCTTCGGTACCTGGGAAACGGTGCGCAGTGCCCCGCGGGAGCCGACCGGGGTCATGGAGGTGGAGGTGGCCGATGGCATTGTCACCCTGAACGGCACCGTCGGGAGCCTTTCCCACAAGCGCCTGGCCGGGGTCCTGGCCTGGTGGGTGCCGGGGAGCCGCGACGTGGTGAACGGGTTGGAGGTCTCCCCACCCGAGGAGGACAACGACGACGAGGTGATCGACGCCGTCCGTCTTGTCCTGGAGAAGGACCCCTTCGTCAACGCCTCCCAGATCCGGGTAAGCTGCCGCGATTGCGTCGTCACCCTGGAGGGGGTGGTGCCCAAGCCGAAGGAGAAGGAGATGGCCGAGGCCGATACGTGGTACGTCTTCGGGGTGGACCGGGTGGTGAACAGGCTGGAGGTGCGGGAATAGAGCTCCTACCCGCCAAGGGCTCGTCGATACTCCCGTCTGAGCCGCTCGGCGTCGGCGCTGGCGATGACATCCCACGGCAGCATCTCGTCGAGGGGAATGGTCCGGTGGACCAGGAGGTCGGTGTCGACGGGAAATTCCCGGGCCGCCCGCTTCCAGCTCTCCAGCTCTGCGGCGCGGAGGAGAAAACTGGATAGCCGCCGGTCCCCCCGGGAGAGAAGGGCCTGGAGCCAAGCGTCCTTGGGGCTCTCGGCGATGAGCCGCACGTTGGAGAGCTTCCCGACCGCCTGCTGGAGGTACTTGAGCTTTTTCTCAAGCGAGGGGATCTCCTCCATGCCGCACCACTGGAACGGGGTGAACGGCTTGGGGACAAAGGGGTTCACGGAAAGGATGATCTCACCGAGCCGCTTGTTTTTCCGCGCCGCGGCAATGACCCGCTCGCGGATCTTCCCCATGAGGATGGCCATCTCCTCCAGATCGTCCATGGTCTCGGCGGGGAGGCCGATGATGAAGTAGAGCTTCAGGTTCAGGATGTCGTGGCCGATGAGGAGATCGCAGGCGGCTAGGATCTGCTCCTCGGTCAGGTTCTTGTTGATGAGGTCCCGTATCCGCTGGCTCCCCCCCTCGGGGGCCAGGGCCACGGTCTTGTGGCCGCTCGCCTTGAGCACCTCGATCATTCCCTCGTCGAGGCGGTCGATTCGCAGCGACGACACCGACACTGTCCCACCCTCCGCCAGGATGTGCCGGCACAGTTCACCGATCTCCCGAAAATCCGACACAGCCGCCCCCACAAGCCCGATCTTGCGCCGGTGGCTAAGCCCTTCGGCGACGGCGGTCTTCACGGCATCGAAGGAGCGCTGCCGGTAGGGATGGTAGATGAAGCCGGCGGCGCAGAAGCGGCATCCCCGCCCGCACCCCCGGGAGACCTCCACGAGATACATGTCGGAAAACTCGGTGCCGGGCGTCAAAATCTCGGACACGGTGGCCCGCCCGTCGGGCTCGGCCATCCAGATGCGCTTCACCTGCTCCGGCGCCCCGTCCTTCGCCTCCCGCGACAGCAGGCAGGCGCCGTCGTACTCCGTCGCGTAGAGAGACGGCACGTAGATACCGGGAAGTTCCGCCACTCCTGCAAGAAACGTTGCGCGGTCGCCAATCCCCTCGGCGCGGATGCAGTCCAGAAGCGCCGGCAGGATCGCCTCCCCCTCCCCCACGACAATGAGGTCCAGGAAATCAGCCACCGGCTCCGGGTTGAGAAAGAGGGCCGCCCCGCCCCCCATGATAAGGGGATGGGCCCCAGTCCGCTCCGCCACCAGGGCCGGGATGCCGGCCAGGTCGAAGATGACGGGGATGTTTAGGTAGTCGCTCTCGAAGGAAACCGAGAAGGCAATAATATCAAAGGAGGAAAGGGGTTCCTGGGACTCCAGGGAGAGGAGCCGGGTGCCGCTGCGGCGGTATTCCCGCAGGTCGTCCTGATCGGGGAGGAAAGCCCGTTCGCAGAGGATGTCGGGCTCGGCGTTTAGCAGTGCATGGACCGCCTGGAAGCCGAGGTTGCTCATGGCCACGGCGTAGCGGTTGGGATAGACGAGGCAGACGGTCAGTTTCCCGCCACGCCGTTTGGGTGAACTCCCCTCTTCCTGGGCCAGGATCCGGCGATATTTTTCAATAATTTTCCACGACATTGACAGAAGGTATCACGGAGGAAGAGGTTTCAGAAAGGGGAAAAAGGCCCGGCCCCCCTGGAGGGGGTAAGTGGGGAGCCGGGAAATTGAAATTGAAAGCAATGACTGAAACAAAGGGGGAAGGTGCGTGCCGCAGGGCCAAAGGGCCCCTACGGCACGCACCGCGGTCAACTAATCAACCGACTTCCTCAGGAACGTCGGAATGTCGTACTGGTCCTCCTCATCGGAGAAGAACCCCTTCTGGCGGCTGTAAGAGGGCTCCCGCTGCTGCTTCTCGCGGATGAAGGTGGGAATCTCGCGATTCACCTCCTGGCGGGTGCCGGGGGGGGTGACGGACTTCAACTCCTGGCGCTGCTTCTCCACGTCAAAACGGTCGCCGAACCCGGTGGCGATGGCGGTCACCTTGAGCTGCTCCCCAAGGGTCTCGTCGATGGTGACGCCGATGATGATGTTGGCATCCTCGTGGACCTTCTCGTGGATGGTCCGGTTCACCGCCTCGAACTCGTCCATGGTCATGGCGGCGGAGCCGGAGATGTTCACCAGCACCCCCTTGGCGCCGGAGATGTCCACGTCCTCCAGGAGCGGGCTGGAGATGGCGCGCAGGGCCGCTTCAACCGCCCGGTTCTCGCCGGCGGCGATGCCGATTCCCATCATGGCCATGCCCCGCTCGCTCATGATGGCCTTCACGTCGGCGAAGTCCACGTTGATGAAGCCGCTGGTGGTGATGAGGTCGGAGATGCCCTGGACCGCCTGGCGGAGCACGTCATCGGACGGTTTGAAGGCGTCGAGGATCGACATGGACTTGCCGGCCAGCCCGATGAGCCGGTCGTTGGGAATGACGATGAGGGAATCCACGTGTTTTTTTAGCTCTCGAATCCCGTCATCGGCCTTGGCCAGGCGCTGCTTCCCTTCCCGGGAAAAAGGCTTGGTGACCACGCCGACGGTGAGGGCGCCCACTTCCTTGGCAACCTCGGCGATAATGGGCGCTGCGCCGGTGCCGGTGCCGCCCCCCATGCCGGCGGCGATAAAGATCATGTCCGCCCCTTTGAGAGTTTCCGCCAGCTGCTCCCGGTCCTCCTGGGCCGCCTCGCGCCCCCGGGACGGATCGGCACCGGCCCCGAGCCCCTTGGTGAGCTGCCGGCCGATCTGAATCTTGATGGGCGCCTTGGAGATGCGCAGGGCCTGCACGTCGGTGTTGGCCACGGCGAAGTCAACCCCGCCGACCTGGCTCTCGATCATGGTGTTGACCGCATTCCCCCCGCTGCCGCCGACGCCGATGACCTTGATCTTGGCACACTGATCGATGCTTTCGTCGAATTCGAACATACCCTACCCCCTTTTTCCTTTCATGATGTGTTTGGTTGTCATTGCAATACAGAACAAAACATGAATGCGAACAATACGCTCCGGTGACTAGAAAAACTCCCCGAACCACTCCTTCATCCGCCGGGAGACCCGCCGGAAGAGGTTCTCGTCGGTCTGGGCCGTGGGGAACTCGCGGATGCCGACGTTCTTGCTCCCGTAGACCACGAGCCCGACCCCTGTTGCGTAGACCGGCGAGTTGACCACATCCACGAGGCCGCCGATCTGCTGGGGCATGCCGCGACGCACCGGCAGGTTGAAGACCTGCTCGGCCAGTTCCGGCATCCCCTCGAGGATGGTGGTGCCGCCGGTGATGACCACGCCGGAGGCGATGAGGTCCTCAAAGCCCGATTTCATGATCTCGCGGTTCACCAGGGTGAAGATCTCCTCCACCCGCGGCTCCAGGATCTCGGCCAGAAGCTGGCGGGAAAGGACCCGCGGCTTGCGGCCTCCCACGCTCGGCACCTCGATGGTCTCTTCCTTCCCCACCAGGGACGCCATGCAGCAGCCGTACTTCTGCTTGATCTTCTCCGCCTCGGCCATGGGAGTCCGGAGTCCCACGGCGATGTCGTTGGTGAGGTGGTTCCCCCCCAGGGAAAGGACCGAGGTGTGCTTGATGGCACCGTCCACGAAGATGGCGATGTCGGTGGTGCCGCCGCCGATGTCCACCAGGGCCACCCCCAACTCCTTCTCGTCGGCCGACAGGACCGCCTCGGAGGAGGCCAGCTGCTCAAGGACAATGTCGGCCACGTCGAGGCCGGCCCGGTTGCAGGCCTTCACGATGTTCTGGGCGCTGGCCACGGCGCCGGTCACGATGTGGACCTTGGCTTCGAGCCGCACCCCGCTCATGCCAAGGGGCTCGCGGATGCCGTCCTGGTCGTCGATGATGAATTCCTGGGGAAGGATGTGGATCACCTCCCGGTCCATGGGGATGGCGATTGCCTTGGCCGCGTCGATGACCCGCTTCACGTCTTCGGAGGTCACCTCGCGGTTCTTGATGGCGATCACCCCCTGGGAGTTGAATCCCTTGATGTGGCCTCCGGCGATCCCCGCATAGACGGAGCGGATCTCGCAGCCGGCCATGAGTTCAGCCTCGGAGACCGCCTTCTTGATGGACTCGACGGTGCTCTCGATATTGATCACGACACCCTTGCGCATCCCCCGTGACGGGCTGCTGCCGATCCCGACGATGTCGATGCCGTCCTCGGTAACGTTGCCGACAATGGCACAGATCTTCGTTGTGCCGATATCGAGTCCGACGATCAGGTTATCCCTTCGTGCCGACATAGTGTTTCCCCCTCCCCCGCTTTATCCTTTTTTGACGATGATCTTGTCCTGGTAGTCGCAGTCGATGTACTCAACTGCCGTCATCTGCGTCTTCAGTTCCCCATAGACCGTGGCAAAACGGGCCAGTTTGGTCTCGTACCCATCCTTGCCAAGCCGTACCGGCACGCCGCCACCGGCGGTGAAGAGAGTGAGTCCGAATCCCTTGTCGATGTGAATCTCCGAAACATCGGCCAGGGTAAAGGCACTCCCCTTCTTCAGCATATCCATGAGGGCCACGGCGCCGGTAAGCATCTCCCTGGCCCCCTTGGGATCCCGGGCCAGGTCATCCTCGGTGATGCCGGTTATGACCGGAAAGTTGAGGCTGTCACCTTGGGTAAGGGGCTTGAAGACCTCCCCCTTGGCATCCAGGTAGTAGAGGAACCCCATGTTCACCACTGCCACTGGCTCCCGCTCCACCACCTCGATGCGGATGGTGTGGGGGAAGTAGCGGCGCACCTGCACCTTCTCTATCCAAGCGTTCTTGGCCAGTTGTTCGCCGATGCGGCGCAACCGCAGCCCCAGCATGGAATCGCCCCTTCTCACCCCAGCCTGTCCAAGAACTTCGTCACGGGTCAGGTGCCTCAACTTCGACACCTCGATGGCCTCCACCTGAAGCACCGCCATCTCGTACCGGGAGGCAAACGTGTATCCCTTGTAGCCTGCGCCCCCCACGACCGCCACGGCCAGCGCGCCGAGCACGGCCCGGCTCCCCCAGGTGATGAGGGGGCGCCAGTTGATCGGCTTCCGCTCCTTCTTTACCCGGTTGCGGCTCTTCTGGGCCGGCTGGATTCGTGTTTTTACGTGTAGATCGCGCATGGACGTCCGTGAATCAGAATTCTGAAATCGACAACAATTAGCAGTCGCTCCTAGTTTTCCGTACCGATCTTCAAAGAAGCTGAAACAAGTATCCGCTCCACCAGCTCCTCGAAATCGATCCCGGCCTCCTTCTGGGCAATCTCCGGCAGGAGGCTCAGGGCCGTCATCCCCGGCAGGGTATTCACTTCAAGGAGAAAACAGTCACCCCCCTCGGTCACCAGGAAGTCTACCCGGCTGTACCCGGCGCACCCCAGAGCCCGGTGGGCCTTCTCCCCTTCGGCGAGGAGCTTGCGGTACAGGTCGGCGGGAAGCACCGGCGGACAGATGTGCTCCGCCATGCCGTCGGTGTACTTGGCCTCGAAGTCGTAGAACTCCTTCTTCGGCACAATCTCGATGGCTCCCATGGCCCGGTCGTCGAGAATCCCCACTTGGATCTCCCGCCCCTTGACGAACTTCTCCACCAGAATCTCGTTGTCGTAGCGGAACGCAGTCTCCAAAGCGGCGGAAAGCTCCTCAGCCTTCTTCACGATGCTCACCCCTACCGACGACCCCTCCTGGGAGGGCTTCACCACCACGGGGAGATCAATGCCGGCCGAAACGGGGTCGAAGGTTTCGCCCCGCACGAGTACCCGGTGGTGGGTTATCGTGAGGCCGGCGGCGGCAAAGGCCTGCTTGGCAAAAATCTTGTTCATGGCCAGGGCGCTCGCAAGGACCCCCGAGCCGGTGTAGGGGATTCCCATGAGTTCCAGCACCCCCTGGACCGCCCCGTCCTCGCCGTAGCGGCCGTGAAGGCAGATGAAGGCCACGTCGATCCATTCCCTGACGAGAACCTGGGGGAGATCGCGGTCCACATCAATGGCAACGGCGTCATATCCCCGGGCCAGAAGCGCCTTGTGCACCGCTCCCCCGCTGGAGAGAGAGACCTCCCGTTCCGCCGAGAGCCCTCCCATAAGCACGCCGATCTTCTTGGTTTTCAGTTCATCACTGGTCATCGAGTTTTCGCCTGAGCGCTTCTTGGAAGCGGTTCTTTAATCACCCTTCACCGACAATCCTGACCTCTTCTTCAAGAGCTATGCCGGTACGTTGTTTTACTGCCTCTTTAATTCGGGTAGCCAAGGCAAGAAAATCGGCAGCCGTCGCCCTCCCCCGATTTATCAGGAAGTTAGCGTGGGCCTCCGACACCTGGGCGCCCCCCACCCGCTCTCCCCGAAGCCCAGCTTCGTCAATCAGCCGCCAAGCAGCGGTCCCCTCCGGATTTTTAAAGAAGGACCCGGCATTGGGAAAGCCGACTTTTTGACTCGCGGCCCGGTGTTCCAGATAACCGGCGATCCGTACCCCGATCTGATCGGGATCGGCCGGATCCAGGCGAAAGGTTGCCCCAACAATAATCTCGCCAGGCGCAAGCCTCAGGAATCGGTAGCCGTAATCGAGGCCGTCGCGGCCGGTTTGCAGCATCTCCCCGTCCCGGATGGTGAGGAGTTCCTCCACTCGGTCAACCACCGCTCCGCCGTGGGCTCCGGCGTTCATGGCCAGGGCGCCGCCAACCGTGCCGGGAATGCCGCAGAGAAACTCAAGCCCCCCAAGCCCCCTGTCCCGCAGCAGCTGCACGAGCTGCCGGTTGGTTACTCCGGCCCCGGCCATCACCTTCTCACCGGCGAGCAGGGTCATCTCATCCAGGCGCGCGAGGGAAATGACCACTCCCCGGATGCCGCCGTCCCGTACCAGGAGGTTGTATCCTCCGCCGACCACCAGGTAGGGGGTACCGGTTTCAGCCAGAAGCGCCAGGAGCGCCGCGAGATCATCCCGGTCAGCCGGGATGACGAAGAAGTCGGCGGCTCCCCCCACCTTAAGCGAGGTGTGGCGCGCCATCGGCTCATCCCGCAGGGTCTCCCCCCTCACGTATGCACGGAGACGGGCGTACAGTTCGTCGTTCAAAGAGCTATCCCTCTGCCGTCTCCAGCTTCCGGAGCAGGGCCTCCCCGGTCTGCCAGATGTTGCCGGCGCCGAGGGTCAGGACGATGTCACCGGGCCTCACGATCTGGACCAGGTGGTCGGGGAGCGCCTCCCGATCAGCGATGTACGTCACATCCCGCTGTCCGTGCTTGCGGATATTCTCCGCCAGACGCTCCGCCGTCACCCCCTCGATGGGGTTCTCGCCGGCCGAGTAGATGTCGGTGAGCACCAGCACGTCGGCATCGTAGAAGCAGGTGACGAATTCGGCGAAGAGCTCCTTGGTCCGGCTGTAGCGGTGGGGCTGGAAGGCCACCACGAGCCGCCGATCGGGCCAGCCGCTCTTGCCCGCGGCCAGGGTGGCCCGGATTTCCGCCGGATGGTGGCCGTAGTCGTCAACCACGGTGATGCCGTTCACCTCTCCCTTTACCTGGAAACGCCGCCCCACGCCGCCGAACTTGGCAAACCCCTCCTGGATCTGGGCAAAGGGAACATCGAGCTCCATGGCCACGGCGATGCACGCGAGGGCGTTCAGCACGTTGTGGGCACCGGGCATCGCGAAGGAAACCTCCCCCATCCGGTACCCCTTGTAGTGGGCCACAAAGGAGGTGGTTCCCCCTTCGAGGCGGATGTGGGTAGCGCGGATGTCGGCTTGGGACGAAAGGCCATAGGTGACGAACCGCTTCTTCACCCGCGGAAGTATCTCGGCGATGTTCCGGTCTTCCAGACAGAGGACCGCCAGACCGTAGAAGGGTATCTTGTTGATGAAATCGACGAAGGTATCCTTGATCTGCTCGATGCCGCCGGTGTAGAAGTCCAGGTGGTCGGCGTCGATATTGGTCACCACCGCGATGGTGGGGGAGAGCTTCAGGAACGAGCCGTCGGACTCGTCGGCCTCGGCCACCAGGAACTGCCCCTGGCCGAGCTTGGCGTTGGTGCCGAGGGTGTTGAGCTTGCCGCCGATGACGATGGTGGGGTCAATGCCGCCGTGGGTGAGGACCGTGGCCACCATGGAGGTGGTGGTGGTCTTGCCGTGGGTGCCGGCGATGGCGATCCCGTACTTCATCCGCATCAGTTCCGCCAGCATCTCTGCCCGGGGTATCACCGGGATCATGCGCCGCTTGGCCTCCACCACCTCGGGGTTGTCGTCGTGGACCGCCGTGGAGGTCACCACCACGTCCACATCGGCCAGGTTTTCCCGGGCGTGGCCGAAACGGATGTCCCCCCCGAGGGAGGCAAGGCGGTCGGTGGTTTCCGATTGCTTCAGGTCGGAGCCGGACACCTTGTACCCCAGGTTCAGGAGCACCTCGGCGATGCCGCTCATGCCGATGCCACCGATACCGACGAAGTGGATTTTCTCGATCTTTCCGTACATATCTATTTTTCTTTCCTTTGACTTGTCATCATTTCGTCAACGATCACCTGGGCCGCATCGAGTCGCGCAAGCCCCTGGGCCGCCTCTCCGACGCTTTTCAGCCGCGCCGGGTCGACCATGAGATCCCGGATGGTTTTCGCCAGCACCTCACCAGAGAGTTCCTGCTCGATAATCACGAATCCGGCCCCCCGCTTGAGGAGCGCCTCGGCGTTTCGACGCTGGTGGTCGTCCACGGCGTGGGGATACGGGATAAAGATGCACGGCTTGCCGCAGGCGGTTATCTCGGCGATGGTGGTGGCCCCTGCCCGGCAGACCACCAGGTCGGCCCAACGGTAGGCATCGGCCATAGAATCGATGAACGCCACCACGTCGGCGGCGATCCCCTGTTCCTCATAGACCGAGGTCACATCTTCCAGATCATTCTCGCCGGTCTGGTGGGTGATCCGCAGCCTCTCCTTCACGTCCTCCAGATAGGGCAGAACTTCTCCCATGATCAGGTTGATCCGGTGAGCCCCGGCGCTTCCGCCAAAGACCAGGAGGTGAAAGGCATCATCGGCCCGTTCTTCCTGAGGGGCAAGGGCAACCTGCTCCAGTATCTGGCGACGGAGCGGGTTCCCGGTCAGCAGCGTCCGCTCCTCGGGGAAAAACTTCCGTGACTCTTCCAAAGAGATAAAGACCCGCTCGGCCACCGTGGCAAGCATCTTGTTGGTGAAGCCGGGGATCGCGTTCTGCTCGTGGATGAAGCGCGGAATCGACATTCCCCGGGCGGCCAGCAGTGCCGGCGCAGACGCGTACCCACCCACGCCCAGGACCAGATCGGGCTTGAACTCCTTGAGGATCTTCCGGGACTGGGCATAGCCGTAGAGGAACTTGGCAAGCCCCTTGGCCCGGGCGACGCTCCCCTTGCCACGAATGCCGGCAGCGGTGATGCATTCGAGCCGGTACCCCAGCTTCGGCAATACCCGTGCCTCGATTCCCCGCCAGGTCCCCACGAAGAGAACCTCGTTCCCTTTCTTGCGAGAGAGGAACTCCTCGGCCACCGCAATGCCGGGAAAGAGATGCCCCCCGGTTCCGCCGCCCGCGATCAGAAGTCTCATGGCGTCCCCTTCATCCGGGTTGACACGTTGAGGAGAATCCCCACCGCGAAGAGCGTTACAATGAGGGAACTGCCACCATAGCTGATGAACGGCAGCGCCAGTCCCTTGGTGGGGAGAAGCCCCGTGACGACCCCCATGTTGACGAAGGCCTGAATGCCGAGCAGCGTCACGATCCCGAAGGCCAGAAAGCGCCCGAAGGGGTCCTGGGCCATGAGAGCCACCCGCACCCCCCGAAGCACGAGCATCAGGAACATGGCCGCGATGACGATGACGCCGATGAGCCCCAGTTCCTCCCCAATTACCGAGAGGATGAAATCGGTGTGGGCCTCGGGGAGGAAGAACATCTTCTGTTTCCCCTCGCCGAGCCCCTGGCCGATGATGCCGCCATTGCCGAAGGCGAGCCATGACTGGATGATCTGGAAGCCGGTGTTGGTGGGATCCTCCCAGGGATTCAGGTATGCCAGGATGCGACGGCGCCGATAGTCCACGTTCATGACGAGGAAGTAGAGGAACGGCAGCGCCAGCACCACCATTCCGAGGATGTAGCGAGGCCTGGTGCCGGCGGCGAAGAGCATGAGAATAGCTACCCCACCCATGGTGAGGGCAGCCCCCAGGTCGTGCTGCTTAAGGAGGATCGCCAGCAGGATGGCAAGGAGCACCATGTAGGGGGCGAAGCCGGTGGAGAAGAACTTCACCTTTTCCTGCTTCTTGTCGAGGGAATAGGCCATGTACATGATCAGCGCCATCTTGGCCAGCTCCGACGGCTGGAAGTTGAAGCCCGGAAACCTGATCCAGCGGGAGGCACCCTTGGCAGCGCCGCCGATTCCCGGAATGAAGACCAGGAAGAGAAGCAGCAGGCAACCGAGGAGAATCGGAACGGCATACTCCCGCCACTGCCGGTAGTCTATCCGCATGGCGAGCACCATGCCCGCGAACCCCATCAGCGCGTAGATCCCCTGACGCTTCAGGAAGTAGAACCCGTCGTGAAACTTCTTGGTGGCCATGACCGAAGAGGCCGAGTAGACCATCACCACACCGAAGCAGGTGAGGGCCACCGCCATCAGGAGGATGACCAAGTCGTAACGCTCGATCTCTTTCAGGTTCAGTTTGAAGTTCAGGTTCACGGGCGCTCTCCCGTGCCGAGGGCGTTTACGGCCGCGCGGAAACGCTGGGCCCGCTCCTCGTAGTCGCGGAACATGTCGAAACTGGAGCAGGCCGGCGAGAAGAGAACCACCCCTCCCGATTCCGTGAGTCTCGCTGCCAGCTCGACCGCTTCCTCAAGGGTCGTGGCCATGCGGGTGTCGGTAAGGCCCCCCAGTTCCCGGGCCATCCGTTCCTTTGCCTCGCCGATGAGGACCATGTGCCGCACCCGCTCCGTCACCAGGGGGGCCAGGGGTGCGTACGACCCCCCCTTGTCCTTCCCTCCGGCAATGAGGGTGATGTCATTGAAACTGGCCAGCGCCTTCTCCACACTTCCCACGTTGGTGGCTTTGCTGTCCTCGTAGTAACGGACGCCTGCCAACTCCCGAACCAGCTCCATCCGGTGGGGGAGTCCGCCGAACCCTTCGACGGCCGCAAGGGCCTGTATTGCGTCGCACCCCAGGAGGAGGGTCGCGGCGAGGGAGGCCATGATGTTTTCGATATTGTGGACTCCGGTGATCCGGAACCGGGCGGTGGGGAAGCACTCCTCACGCCCGCCGTGACGGAAGGTGATGACGCCGTCCCGGTGAAAGATCCCCTCGGCAAGCTCCCGCTGTTGGCTCATGGGGAATACCGTCGCGGCAACCCGCCCGGCAATGCCGGCCACGATGGGATCATCCACGTTCAGCACCGCGAAATCAGACGATTGCTGGTTCTCGAAGATCCGCACCTTGGCGTCGATGTACTCAAGGAACGTGGCATAGCGGTCCAGGTGGTCCTCGGTGATGTTGAGGAGCACCGCCACCCGCGGACGGAAGGAGCTGATCCATTCCAGTTGGAAGGAGCTGATCTCCACCACCACCCGTTCTACCGCCTCGCCTCCCTCGATCAACTCGATGAGGGGATTGCCGATGTTCCCCCCCACGAAGGTCCGGAACCCGCAGGCGCTGAAGATCTCCCCTGTCAGGGTCGTGGTGGTGGTCTTGCCGTTGGTCCCGGTGATGGCCACCACGGGGGCGGTGACGAACCGGGATGCCAGTTCGATCTCGGTAATCACCTCGCGTCCGGCCCTGCGGGCCGCCTGGAGGTAGGGGCTCTCCTGGGGGACGCCGGGGCTCACCACCACCACGTCGGCAGCAGCGAAATCGGTCTCATCGTGGTGGCCCAGCACGTACCGCACGGGAAGTCCTGCCAGCTCCCCGAGGGGGCCAGCCAGGGCGGACTCGTCGCGAAGGTCGGTCACGGTTACCCGCGCCCCGTTTCGCACCAGAAAGCGGGCCACCGCCACGCCTGTGCGGGCAAGGCCTACGACCAGTATGTTCTTTCCCGAAATATCCATGCTATCTCAGCTTCAGGGTCGAGATCGCCACGAGGGCCAGGATAATGGTGATGATCCAGAACCGGACGATGATCTTCGGCTCCGCCACACCCTTGAGCTCGAAGTGGTGGTGGATGGGGGCCATGCGGAAGATCCGCTTCCCCCGGTACTTGTAGGACCCCACCTGGAAGATGACCGACAGGGCCTCAACGACGAACACCCCGCCAACGATGACGAGGAGGATCTCCTGCTTGGTGATGACCGCCAGGGTCCCGAGCCCGCCGCCGAGGGAGAGGGAGCCCACGTCCCCCATGAAGACTTCGGCGGGGTAAGCGTTGTACCAGAGAAAGCCTATCCCCGCGCCCACCATGGCTCCGCAGAGGACAGCCAACTCGCCGGCACCGGGGACATAGGGGGTCTGCAAATAGCTGGATAGTTTAGCATTGCCGGCTATGTAAGTAAACAGCAGATAGGTTGCTGCGTTGATGGCCACGGGACCGATGGCCAGACCGTCGAGGCCGTCGGTCAGGTTCACGGCATTGCTCGCCCCCACGATGACCAGCATGGCAAAGGGGATATAGAACCAGGAAAGGTCAGGATGGAGTCGCTTGAAGAAGGGGAAGGCGAGTTCGGTCGACATATTCACCACAAAAACCAGGAAACAGACCGCCATGCCGGCGATCAGCAACTGGCCGGCCATCTTCTGGCGGGGGGAGAGCCCCTTGGGGTTTTTCTCCACCACTTTCTTGTAGTCGTCGGTGAAACCGATAAGCCCGTACCCCACGATCACAAAGAGAGTGGTCCAGACGTAGCGGTTCGTCAGGTCGGCCCACAGAAGCGTCGGAATCACGATGGATGCGAGGATGAGAATCCCGCCCATGGTGGGAGTACCCGACTTCTTCAGGTGGGATTCGGGACCGTCAGTGCGGATAACCTGCCGGGCCTGGAGCGCCTCCAGCTTCCGGATGACCCAGGGGCCAAGAATGAACGACACCAGCAGGGCGGTGATGACGGCGTAGATGGTCCTGAACGTCAGGTACTTGAAGACGTTGAAGATCCTGAAGTCGCTCGCCAGTGGATAAAGGAGATGGTAGAGCATTAGGCCGAGGCCCCCTTCCCGAGGGACGCGGCAAAGACTTCACGCATCTTTTCCGCGACCCGATCCATGGCCAATCCCCGGGAACCTTTCACGAGAATAAAATCGCCCGCCGCGGTGGTCCGCCGCAGGTCCGCCACGATGGCATCGTGGCTCGTGGCAACCGTAACAGCATCGTCCGCGAGCCCTCCCTCCAGGGCTCCAGCAGCAACAATGCCGGCCATTCCCCCCATCACATAGAGACGATCGACGCAGGTGGCGGCCAGAAGTCCCAGCTGGCGGTGGGCCTCCTCGGTCCCTTCGCCCAGCTCGAGCATATCGCCAAGAACCGCCACCGCCCTGTGTCCTTCGCGGATCTCCCGCAGTGTGGTGAGGGCTGCCGCCATGGAGGCGGGGTTAGCATTGTAGCTGTCGTCGATGAGGATGACGTCCCCCACCTCCTCCAGGTTGAACCTCCTGGCATAGGGTGAAAACTCTCCCAGCCCCCGGGCTATGGTCTCGGCGGAAACCCCAAGGACATGGGCAGCCGCGGCAGCGGCAAGGGCATTGGCGACATTGTGACGACCGAAGGCCCGCAGGGTGACCGGAACCGATTCTGTGGGAAGCCGGAGAATGAACTGCTGGCCATTGCGCCCAAGATTCTCGACCGCCTCGGCAGTGACATCGGCGTTGTGGAGCCCGAAGGAAACACGACGAACTCCCTCGGGGGAGGGACAACGGGCGATAAGGGGATCGTCGGCGTTGAACACGGCGCACCCCTCTGCGGGGAGCCGCAGGAATAGCTCTCCTTTGGCCCGCGCCACCCCCTCGACACTCCCCAGGGTCTCCAGGTGGGCCGGATAGGCGTTGGTGATGATCCCCACATCCGGACAGGCAATCTCAGCCAGACGGTCGATCTCGCCAAAGGCGCTCATCCCCATCTCCAGAACAGCCCAACGATGAGAGGTATCGAGGCGAAAAAGCATCTGGGGAAGCCCGATCAGGTTGTTGAGGTTCCCCTCTGTTTTGAGTCCGGGACCGGTCTGCCCCAGGATAGAGGCCAGCATCTCCTTGGTGGTTGTCTTGCCGTTGCTCCCGGTCACGGCCACCACCGGGATGGCAAAGCGCTGCCGGTGAAAAGTCGCCAAATTGCCAAGGGCCTTCAGGGTATCGTCAACGGCGATGGCGGAGACACCGGGCGGAAGTTCGTTCTTCTCCAGCCACTGGTGCTCCGCAAGCACAACCCGCACCCCGCGATCGCAGGCAACGCTGAGGTAATCGTGACCGTCAAACCGCTCACCCCGCAACGGCACGAACAGCTCGCCGGACTTAACCGTACGGGAGTCGGTCGACACCCCCTCCACGCCGGCAGTTTTCCCTTCGCCGACGAGGGTGCCTCCCGTTGCCTTACGTATGTCTGCCAGAGAGAATAACACGCTATCCCTGTCCTTTGGATGACAGTTCCCGAAAAGCGGCAGCAGCCTCTTCCCGATCGTCGAAGTGGTGCTTCGTCGTCCCGATAATCTGGTAGTCCTCGTGTCCCTTGCCAGCAAGGAGCACGACATCCCCCGGACATGCCACGCGGGCGGCCAGCCTGATTGCCTCGCGTCTCGATTCCACCACGGTAAATCCTTTGGCAGCGAAACCGGTGGTGAGTTCTTCCGCCCCATACTCCCGGAGCCCTAGCGAACGGATGCCCCCGAGAATCTCGCCGATGATCGCTCCGGCATTCTCGGTTCGCGGGTTGTCGGAGGTGACGATGGATAGATCGCTGAAACGCCCTGCAATCTCCCCCATGACGGGCCGTTTTCCCCGATCCCGGTCTCCGCCGCAGCCGAATACGGTGATGATCCGGCCGGCGGCGATCTCGGCAACGGTTTTCAGGACATTCTCCAGGGCGTCGCCTGTGTGGGCATAATCGACCAGCACCATTACCCCACGGTCGTTATCAACCCGCTCAAGGCGTCCTGGGACCCGGACATCCCCCTCGATTCCCCCGCGAATTGCATCCAGGGAGAGTCCCAGGGCCACGCCAGCCGCCACAGCCGCCAGGATGTTGTAGAGGTTGAACCGCCCCAGAAGCCGCGAGTGAAATGGTATCGTACCAAGCGGGGTAGCGAGGGTACCGGAGATTCCATCGACAGAAAAGGTGACCGTCTCGGCCCGGACCAGGGCCGAAGGAGACAGACCGTAGCTCACCACCGGCGCAACCGCGTCACGGGCAAGTCGGGCACCATAGGGGTCGTCAACGTTAATGGCCGCGGCACGTCGGGGTTTCATGTCGTCCGCTGCCAGAAGCTCGGTAAAAAGCCGCGCCTTGCTTTCGAAGTACGACTCCATGTCCCGATGATAGTCCAGGTGGTCACGGGTGAGATTGGTGAAGACGCCGACATCGAAGCGGCATCCGTCAACCCGCCGCTGTTCAAGGGCATGGGAGGAAACCTCCATGACCACACCTTGGGCGCCCCGGTCCACCAGATCGCGTATGGTCAGCTGCAGATCTACCGACTCGGGAGTTGTGTGGGGAGCCGGGATAGTCTTGTCACCGAAGCGGTAGCTGATGGTCCCGAGAACCGCCGCAGGGATGCCGGCTCGGGCCAAGACGGCCTCCACCAGGTACGTGGTGGTCGTCTTGCCGTTGGTCCCCGTGATACCGACCACGGGAATACCATCGGTGGGGTTGCCGCAGAAGGCTGCGGCAGCGCGGGACATGGCAAGACGCGCGTCATCGACCTTCAGCCAGGTCATTCCTTCGGGGACCCGCGACGAATCCTCCACCACCACGGCAACTGCGCCACGGTCTCGCGAGGCGGCAATGTAATCATGGCCGTCTGTCGCCACTCCCCTCAACGCGAAAAAGAGACCGCCGGACCGCACCTGCCGTGAATCGCAGTAGAGCCCTTCGATCTCCAGCGCCAGAGTTCCTTCCGTTTCAGAGGGATTAATGACCCGTGCCAGATCTTCCAGTCTCATGTTCCCTCGCCGTAGAATTTACTCGTGATCATTTCCATCTTTCTTCAGCCAACCTTGCTATGCCGTCGGCGCAAACTTGACCCAAACCTGGTCGCTGGGCTTGATCCGGTGCCCGGGAAGGGGGCTCTGCTCAATGGCCCGCCCGCTTCCGTGAAGACGTACGTTGAGCCCCTTTTCTTCCATAACCTTGAGTGTCTGGCGCATGCTCATCCCCCGGAAGTTGGGCATCACAATCCCCTCTCCCTCCTCGACGATCGCCCCTTCGGCGGCCTCCACAGCCTCCGGATTTGCCTTGGCCTCCACCGCCTTCGGCTTGCTCCTGACGACGGTGTCGGGCGGCACTTTAAGGTAGCAGAGGGTCTGCAAGGCGATGCTGCTGAAGGCTGGAGCGGCCACCACACCGCCATAGGGGCTTGTCTTCGGCTCATCAATCACCACAAGAATGGTGATTCGGGGACGGTCTGCGGGGACAAATCCGATGAAGGACGCGGTCCGTTTCGTGGCGGAGTACCCGTGGGTAACCGGGTCCACTTTCTGGGCAGTGCCGGTCTTGCCGGCAACCCGGTAGCCTTCAACCGAGGCATTGGTTCCGGTCCCCCCCTCGGCGGCAACCCCTTCCATCATCCGGGAAACTGTTTTGGCCGTTTCAGGGGAAATGACCCGCCGGCGCACCTGTGGCTCGAAAGATGTGACCACGTTCCCTTCGCTGTCGGTGATTTTCTCGACCAGATAGGGTTTCATGAGAACCCCGCCGTTGGCAATGGCCGATACGGCGGAGGCCAGTTGCAGGGACGATGTCGTCACACCCTGACCAAACGAAATGGTGGCGAGATCAATGCCGTACCACTGGCTCCAGGGCCGCAGGCTTCCCCCCACTTCACCGGGCAGATCAACCCCGCTCCTGTCGCCGATTCCAAAATTCTTCAGGTAGGTGTACAAGCGTGACGGTCCCAGGCGGCTCCCGATTTTGGCGGCGCCGATATTGCTGGAATACTTGAGGACATCGGCGATACTGAGCCGGCCGTACTTGTGCGTATCGTGGATTGTCCTTCCGCCGATCGCGTAACTTCCTCCCTCGCAATTTATGCCGTCGCCGGGCCGGATCACCTTTTCCTCCAACGCGGCGGCGATCAGGAAGGTCTTGAAGGTGGAACCGGGCTCATAGCTGTCGGCAACGGCGCGGTTACGCCATACCTGCGGAGAGTAGGAGGCATGGGAGTTCAGATTGAAGGTCGGATAATTTGCCATGGCCAGCACCTTGCCGGTGTGGGGATCCATCACGAGCGCGGTACCGGCGCGGGCTCCGCTTTTTTCCACCGCCTGGGCCAGTTCCTTCTCGGCGATATACTGGATGTTCTTGTCCAGGGTAAGAGTGACGTTGTGCCCCATGGCTCCATTCTGGATCACCGTCCCCTTGAGGGCCACATTGCGTCCCAGGGCGTCCCGCTCTGTCACCAGATAGCCGGTTCCACCAAGGATCGTGGAGTCATAGCGTCGTTCTACCCCCTCCAGTCCCTCGGGGTCCAGGCCGGTGAACCCGATCACGTGGGCAGCCACCTCTGAGTTGGGATAAAAGCGCTTTGTCTCTTTGACGAAACCGATCCCCTCGAGATCCAGATCCCGGATTCGCTTCACCACATCAGGGGTAAGCCGCCGTTGGAGCCAGACGAAGTTCTTGTTCCCCTGAAGCTTCTTCAGGATCGACTCCTTTGGCATGCCAAGGACTGGCGCCAACTGCGCCGAAGCCGAGCCCAAGTCCTCCATGGACTTTGGCTCGGCATAACAGGAATCCATCTCAACCGAAACTGCCAAGGCGGCGCCATTCGCATCGTAGATCGTCCCGCGAACCGGCGTAAGGGGAATAATCTTCTGGTGCTGCCGATCGGCGAGCTTCAGAAGGTAATCGCGCTTGATCACCTGAAGGTAAAAGGCACGGCAGAACGTCAACGCAAAGAGGAGAACGAAGAACCCCCCGATGAAGCGGATACGGAGAGTTATCCATTTCTCCGCGTCGTACCTCATTTCACTACCACCACCTGCTGGTCAGTGGGGAGCGCCATGCCGAGGTCCCCCTTGGCAAGGGCCTCGATCCGGGCCGGAGTTTTCAGGGATGCAACCTCGAGCCGCAACCTGTTCTGCTCTTCCTGGGCTTCCTTAAGGAAGCGGTTGGCCTCGGCGATCTCCAGGTTCAAGTCAATGACCCGCACCCGGGACCACACATGGAAAACCGAAACGAGTGTCAGCAAAACCATGACCGCCAGAAGAAAGGGAAACATCTCCCCCCTCTGGGCGTACATCGCCTCAAGCTTTTTCGGTGCCGCCACCTTGGTAAAATCGGTTCTCGCCTGCGCCATACTCCCTCCAATAACTCTCACAGCTTTTCCACTGCCCGCACCTTGGCGCTCCGCGCCCTCGGGTTTGTCGCCACTTCGTCCCCTCCCGCCATTACCGGCTTTCCGGTAAGGATGCGGACGCGGGGCTTGTTGCCGCATACACATCGGGGTAGCATTTTCGGGCAGGTGCATCCCTGGGCATAGCGGCGGAAAACGGTCTTGACGATCCGATCCTCAAGGGAGTGAAACGAAATCACCACCCCCCTCCCCCCCGGGGCCAGACGTTCGATACCGGCCACAAGGCCCCGCTCCAGGCTTCCGAGCTCGTCGTTCACGGCAATGCGAAGCGCCTGGAACGTCCGCGTGGCCGGATGGATCCGCTCTTCCCACGCTGCCCGGGGAATCGCCCCCTTCACACAATCAACCAGCTGAAGCGTACTCTTGATGGGTCCGTGCTGCTCCCTCGCCTTGACAATGAACGCGGCGATCCGCTTCGCCCACCGTTCTTCTCCATACTCCCGAATTAGTCGAGCCAGCTCGTCTGCAGAGAGTTCATTCACCAGGTCGGCGGCAGTCTCGCCGGTTTCCGAATCCATCCGCATATCGAGGGGAGCATCCACCTGAAAGCTAAATCCACGCTCCGCCGTATCAAGCTGGTGGGATGAAACACCGAGATCCAAGAGGAAGCCGTCGATGGCGTTAATTCCCAGCGTGGCAAGCGACTCGTCCATGGCTGCAAAATTCGAACGAATGCACGTAACACGGTCCCCGTAGAAGGAGAGCCGTTCCCGGGCAGCAACCAGAGCCTCCGGGTCCCGGTCGAACCCAACCAGAACGCCATCGGGCGAAGACGCCTCAAGAATCATCCGGGCATGGCCGGCACCTCCCAGGGTCCCATCCACATAGACTCCGCCCGGCCGGGGGGAGAGCAGGGCAAGCACTTCCGTCGGCATGACCGACAGATGACCGAACTCCGCCACTAGAGACCCAGCTCCGCCACCGCCTCGGAGTCCGAGGGGAACGCCTTCATGTCATGGGCGCGCACCTTATCCCATTCTGACTGGCTCCAGATTTCCACTTTTTTCATGGCTCCCACAAACAGGATTTCCCGCTCCAGAACCGCATTCTTGCGAAGATGTGGGGGCACCAGCACCCTTCCCAGCTTGTCGGCCGAACATTCGACCGCCGGCGCAACGATAGTGCGCATGATGCTGTTGCGCTGAGCCGAGGTAAGCCCCTTGCCGTTCAGAAACGACTCCTCAAAGAGGAACCATTCCTGATAGGGGAATATAAGGAGTCCCGAGCTATAAACCCCGCCCCCGAGATCCACGGGAACCGAATTCGTGACAAAAAAGCGCTCATCACCGAAGCTCTCCACGAGCACATCCCTGAACCTGGCCGGCAGGCTCGTCCGCCCCTTGGCGTCGATGGTTGTCTCGTAGATCCCCCGGAACATTCCCGCTCACCCCTTGCCACATTTTACCACAATTTACCACTTCGTGGCACAAATCATACCGACCCCCCCGGGGGTTGTCAAGGCAAAACCGGCCCGCACTGTGTGTTTTTTTATCCATATTTTTCAACACGTTACCATACGCATGACAACGGTGAACCGAAACACCGGGTCCCCTGTCGGCAACAACGGCTCGGCAACAAAAAAACCAACAATTAACATCACTTAAGCGAATAATTCGGAAGGGGAATGATGCAACGTGGAAAAGAGAGGCATGAACCGGAGGGAAAAAGGGGGCCAAGCCCCCATGAATCACTTGTCTTTTTTTCGATCAAGAAGAGAAACCACTTTTCCCCCCTTACCCTGATCTTTTTCTTCTTCAGGGGGAGCGGGGGAGGGTTGCGGAGGAGAAGGGGCAGAGGCAGAATCTCCCTGGACCGGAGAGACCACTTTCTCCATCCGGATAGGAGTTCCTCCCATGGTGAAAGGGGCGCCGTTGATCTGCGCCTCTTCAAGAATCCATGTATAGATCTCAAGCGGCACCGTCAACACCAGAAGCCTGACCCGCCACCAACCAGCCTTGACATCCGGCGAAATGTCCTCGATCCGGGCGTAGAAGCCGGGCTTGCTGTCGATATGAACCAACACGAGATCATTGATCGTTGTCGCCATTGGCACACCTTTCCAGATTATGGTTGTATCCCAGGATCGCCATCCTTCGCGCCGCACCGGCACGGTGGGCAAAAAGCTGCTCCAGCTTCCCATAAAGGGCCCTGAGCTGCCGCTCGCCCCGATAGAAAGCCTCAATCCGTTCCGGCTCCCACAGCTCTTCGACCCGCTCGCAATTGAAGGTAATACAGGGAAAAGGGCGGAGGGATGGCGCCATCATGCAGCCGCAGTCATCGAGATAGGGGCAGACATCGCGGTTAAAGCGCGGGGTAAAGAGGGGTTCTCCTTCTGCCAAAAAGACCAGGATGTCGGCCACAGTGACGTGGTACTTTCCCCGCAGGCAGCATTGGCCACCGCAGGATGCACAGATGCCCCCGCTACCCATCTCCTGGGCAAGGGAATGAAGCTCCCTCCTGGCCTCCCTGATCGCCGTGGCCAGCGTCTTCACCTCTCCCTGCAGGGCCGACGGCAAGGCGGCATAGTCGGCAGAGACGGCGGCGATGCCACAGTCCCAGCGCTCACGATCGTTCATGGAATACTCTTTGAAAAAAATAATTGGCCGAAGCAGCCCATAAGCCGGGTTCTGTTCCCGCCGCGGGTTACCCCTTGGCGGGCGATGACCATTCCTCTGGGACCGCCGTTGCCGACGGCCTCAAGCAGCCAACCCGGAAGCACGGACGGGCCGTCCTTGACGCTTCCCTATTCGGCCTTGCTCCTGGTGGGGTTTACCTGGCATCCGACGTCACCGCCGGACCCGGTGAGCTCTTACCTCACCCTTTCACCCTTACCCGCCGGAGCGGGCGGACTTCTCTCTGTGGCACTATCCCTGGGGTCGCCCCCGCTGGACGTTATCCAGCACCATACCCTGTGGAGCCCGGACTTTCCTCCCTCCGCGGACGGAGAGCGGTCATCTGTTCTGCTTCGGCCAAACCTTGAACTGTGCCAGGACTATTGAACGTCCTGACGCAGAAACAACATCCGCTGGCAGTGGGGGCAGAGCACCAGGTCATCCCCTCGGAAGAGGCTGTTGTAGAGCTGCGGCGGGAGATTCATGTTGCACCCGGAGCAGTTGCCTGCCCGCGCCTCCACGATGGCAATCCCCTGGCGCCGCTCACGCAGGGCCAGGTAACGCTTGACGAGGGAGGCGGGGATCGCCTTTGCCGTTGCCTCCTTGGCAGCCGCATCGGCGGCGAGCTCCCGGTCGATCCGGTCAAGCCCCTCCTGGATTTCCGCTTTGCGGCTCGCCATGTTTTCCTCAAGAGAGGTCAGATCGGCTTCACGGGCGGCTATGTCGGCGGTCAACTCCTCGGCCTGGGCCGATTTCTGAAGTACCTGCTCCTCCAGCTCAGCCTTGAGCTTGCGCGCAGCCGTGATCTCCTTGACCACTGCCTGGTACTCCTTCTGGGTCTTGATCTCCTTCTGGCGCATCTCGGAACGGGCGATATTCTCATCCTCCGTGGCCAGACTCGCTTCAAGCCCCCGCTTCTCCTCATCGAGAAGTGCCAGTTCGCCCCGCTTCGCCTCCACTGCAAGCCGCGTCTCTTCCACCTGCTGGTCCAGTTCCGCCATCTGATCGAGCAGCGCCTGCCGCTCTCCCTGACGGCCGTCGATTTTCAAGTCAAGCTCCTGCAACTCCTCAAGCATAAACAGATTTTTGCGCACCCCATCAACCTCCCTTAACCCAGTATGTTACCTTCACAGTCAGAGCGATACCGTCATCGCCACGTGAACGGATCACGCTCCCCACAGAAGGGAATAACCTCTGCCTCGAAACGGCGCGACGCGAGTTCCACCGCCATCCGCTTCGCTACACTCTCCACCATGAGTACCTCCGTGCCGAAGTGCCCCCCGTCGACAATGGCCACGCCAAGGGCTTCGGCATCGCGGGCCTCATGGTACTTCACATCACCCGTCACCAGCACGTCCGCGCCCTGTCGCTGGGCGTCACGCAGCAGCGACATGCCGCTCCCGCCACAGAGTGCCACCTTCCTGACGGGACGAGCGCCATCCCCGACAAACCGCACGCCGGCAAGACCGAGGCGCCCTTTGACTTCGTCGGCAAAGGCACTGACCGTAGTCTCCTCCGCAAGGACGCCGATTCTGCCTAGTCCCTGCTCTGGCCCCCTGTTCAGGAGCGGGAAGAGGTCAAAAGCGGGTTCCTCGTAGGGATGTGCCTTGACCAGGGCGGTCACGGCTGCCGAAAGGTTCCGCTTCTCCAGAAGCACCTCGATTCGCGACTCCTCCACGTATTCCCGCGTTCCCACCTGGCCGATGAACGGTTGCGCGCCCGCCAGGGGCTTGAAGGTGCCGGTGCCGGCACACTGAAAGGAACAGTCACGGTAGGCGCCGATAACGCCGCTGAAGAGAAAGAGGGCATCCCGCACCTGTTCCTCGTGTCCCTTTGGTACAAACACGACAAGCTTCACGAGACTTTCTGAGGTCGTCACTTTTAACGGCCGGCAGTTGCTGACGCCGAGGCGCTCAGCCAGGAGATCATTCATCCCGCCAGAGGCGATGTCGAAATTGGTGTGGAGAGAGATAACTGCCAGGGAGTGGCTTGCGGCTTTCAGAACGAGACGTCCGATGGGGTCTGCGGAGGAAATATGCTTGAGGGGACGAAAAATGAAGGGGTGATGAGTGAGGAGAAGCTGGCATCGGTCGGCGATTGCCGCATCGATTGTGTCCGGAGTGCCGTCGAGGGCCACCATGATCCGGGTAGCGGGCTCCGACGGATTCCCCACCATGAGCCCCACGTTGTCCCACTCTTCGGCGAGGTCATGCGGAGCTATTTTATTAACAATTCCAACTATATCCGAGACTTTTGGCGTAATCATTCGTGGTAAAAGAAAAAGAGTGCCACCCTTCGGGCCGCACTCCTTTTTGAAACAGTATGAGTGGTCGTTGTTGACCGGTGATTTCGGGGCATCCCCTGCTTCATCCTGACAAATTTCGGGTGGTGGGCCCACCAGGACTCGAACCTGGGACCGACCGGTTATGAGCCGGTTGCTCTAGCCAACTGAGCTATAGGCCCGAAAACGAAGATTCGATACTACGCAAAGGGGCGCGACGTGTCAAGGTTTTTTCCGTACCAACCGACAGGAGAGCTGGAGATGAAGCCAATAAATTCGCTCCGTTTCCCAATCGGGACCTTCAGTACAGATCATACTTCAAGAGTCGGCATTCGAGGGGGCCGTTGAAAAGAGCAATCCTGCGGGAAGCCTTGAGTCCTACCTCCTTGGCGAGGCCAATGCTCCCCGTGAAGAGCCAGGCAGTGTAACCGGCGCAGCGCTGTTTGAAAACATCGCCGATCTGGCGATAAAAGGATTTCAGTTGTTCCTCGTCACCCAGACGCCGTCCGTAGGGAGGATTCGTAAGGATGACTCCCGGCGCAGGAGGCGGAACGAGTTCTCGCAGGTCCCGCGCCTCAAAGGATACGAACTTATCGACGCCGGCACGGCGACTGTTGCCACGGGCTAAGGCAAGAACATCCTCCAGACGGTCGCTGCCGAGAATGGGCACGGCAAGCGTTGTCCGTTCCGTCTGCCGCGCCTCCTCAAGGAGCCGCCGCCAACGGGTGGCATCAAAGGCAGGCCAGCGCTGGAACCCGAAGCGCTCCCGGACAAGCCCGGGCGCGCGGTTCAAAGCCATGAGGGCTGCCTCTATGAGGATCGTCCCGGAGCCGCAGAGGGGGTCGACCAAGGGAACCGTCCCATCCCAACCGGTGAGAAGCACAAGGGCCGCGGCCAAGGTCTCCCGCAGAGGAGCCTCGCCGGCCTCGGTCCGGTACCCGCGGCGGTCAAGTCCGGTGCCGGAGCTGTCGAGACTGATGGTGCAACGGTTGCGGACCAAATGGACATTAACCAGGAGATCGGGATCCTTGGGATTCACGCTGGGGCGGCGTCCGAACCGGTCCCGGAGGGTATCGACGATGGCATCCTTGGTCTTTAGGGCCACAAACCCCGAGTGGGTAAGGGCCGAATCGCGCAGCACGCATTCAACGGCAAGGGTCGTGTCAGGGGTGAGATAGCGGTCCCAGGGGAGGGCACGGACCCCGTCGTAAAGATCCTGCGGCGAGTGGCACTGAAATTCGGTCAGGGCGACAAGGATGCGGCTCGCAGTCCTGAGCCAGAGATTGGCCCGGTAGCAGGCGGAAAGATCCCCCGTGAAACGGACCCCCCCCTTCTCCATGGTCACTCCGCCGAGGCCGAGGCCGGTCATCTCCCGAGCCAGCACCTCCTCCACCCCCTTGGCGGTGGTGGCAAAGAATGACTGCTCGCCGTCGAAGGGTCCGGCCGCTGCTTTTCTCCTGATGATCGTCAAGGGGTTTCCTCCGCAAGAACGGCGTTGATGGCGGCAACTCCCTCCCGGGCACCGCAGGAGAGGGAGAGGTGTGGCGCGCGGATCTGGGGCTCTCGCGGATTGATCCGCACGGCCAGCGCATCGGAACGGGAACCAAGTTCCTCGGTCAGATAACGGATAGTCGGGATGGCGGTGCCGGCCCCCATCTCGACCACCACCAGACGCCCCCCCCGGATGTCGGCGAGGAACTCGTCAAAGTTCCGCTGTTGCCGGGCCGAGCGGTCGCTCACCCAGCCGTAGTCGCCGAACATGAGTATATTGGGGCGAGCCACGGCGCCGCAGTGGATGCAGCGGGGGACGTGCCCAGCCCGCATGGTCGCCTCGTCCACCGGAATAGTCTCCCGGTTCTCCCAGATGGCCATGGTGCAGGGCGTCGTGCACTGGAGGTGGTGGATGGAGCCGTGGACTTCCAAGATACGATCGTCGGCAAACCCGGCCTTCTGAAACTGGCCGTCCACGTTGGAGGTGGCCACGAAATAATCGAGGCCGAACCGTTCGACCCATTCCCGCAGGATGTCGAAGCCGGCATGGGGGACCGTGGCCCGGTAAAGGTTGGTCCGATGGCCGTAGAACCCCCAGCCAAAAGCCGGATCCCGCTCAAAGTGGTCGGGATTCGCGGCCCCCACAAAGGTAATGCCGAGCTTCTGGTACGGGGGATACGCCTTCCAGAACCCGGCGTCTCCACGGAAATCGGGAAGTCCCGAATCAACCCCCATGCCGGCACCGGCGGTTATGACGATGGCATCGGCATGCTTCACCGCCTCGGCGGCAACGCGAACTTTCTCCTGCAGGTCCATGGGCTCCTCCTCAGATGGCGACCCGCACAAGGGTCGGATTGAGAAGCTTCACCACGTCACGGGGATCAATCCCCACGAGATATCCCCGCTTGCCGCCGTTGATGTAGATGCAGGACAGGTCAAGGATCGTTTCTTCCATGTAGACCGGCATCCGGCGGCGGGTCCCGAAAGGAGAGGTCCCCCCCACGAGGTATCCCGTATGCTTCTGGGCCGTGTCAGGGGAGCAGGGAAAAATCCCCTTCACCCCCAGAACCCGGGCCAGTTCCTTGGTGGAAACCTGGCGATCCCCGTGCATCAGGACGATTAGTGGATTTTTCGCCTCGTCCTCCATGATGAGAGTCTTCACCACGGCGTGCTCGTCCACCCCCAGTTCCCGGGAGGAGACGGCGGTCCCCCCCTTTTCCTCATAGGCATAGAGGTGGTCGGTGAATGGAACCTTCGCGGCGCGCAACGCCCGCACCGCAGCCGTGACCGGCGCCTTGCTCTCCTTAGCCATAGCTCCCCACACTATGAATGATTCACAATGCGAAAGCCGCGCCGGATGCCGACGCGGCTCTCATTACTGCGGTTCGCGGATGCTATTCCACGAAGCTCTTGAGCTTCTTGGCCCGGCTCGGGTGCCGGAGTTTCCGCAGGGCCTTGGCCTCGATCTGCCGGATCCGTTCCCGGGTAACCTCGAAATCCTGCCCCACTTCCTCCAGGGTGTGATCGCTCTTCTCGCCGATGCCGAAACGCATCCGGAGCACCTTCTCCTCCCGGGGGGTGAGGGTGGAGAGGACCCGGGAGGTCTGCTCCGAGAGGTTGGCCTTGATGACCGCCTCAAGGGGCGAAACGACCCCCTTGTCCTCGATGAAATCCCCCAGATGCGAATCTTCCTCCTCCCCAATGGGGGTTTCGAGGGAGATGGGCTCCTTGGCGATCTTGAGGACCTTGCGCACCTTGTCGAGGGGAAGATTCATCCGCTCGGCGATCTCCTCGGGGGACGGCTCCCGGCCGATCTCCTGCACTAGCTGGCGGCTGGTCCGGATCAGCTTGTTGATGGTCTCGATCATGTGGACCGGAATCCGGATGGTCCTCGCCTGGTCGGCGATGGCGCGGGTGATGGCCTGACGGATCCACCAAGTGGCGTAGGTGGAAAACTTGTACCCCCGCTGGTACTCGAACTTGTCCACCGCCTTCATGAGGCCGATGTTCCCCTCCTGGATCAGGTCCAGGAACTGGAGACCCCGGTTCGTGTACTTCTTGGCGATGGAGACCACGAGCCGCAGGTTCGCTTCCACCAGCTCGGACTTGGCCAGCTTCGCCTTGGCCTCGCCCCGGTCGATGGCGTGGAGGGCGTCGGACAGTTCCTGGGCCTTGAAGCCCGACTCGTGCTCCAGCTTCTTGAGCTTTTTCTCAGCGGCGCGGATCTTCTTATCGAGCTTTTGGGCATCCTCAAAGTTTACCTTGAGCCCCTTGGCCTTTTCGTCGCCCTTGGCAACAATCTCCTTGAGGCGTTCGCCGTTGATGCCTGCTTCGGTTTCAACCGCCGCAATCTCTGTCAGAATGGCTTCCACTTTGCCCGACAGTTCCTTGAGACGCTGGGCAATCTTGGTGATGTGACGATCCTTGAGCCGAAGGGACTTCACGAGATCGGCGAACTTTTCCCGGATCTCCTGCTGCTCGGCGTGGAGCTCTTTTTGGCGCTTCGCGGCAACGCCCTCAGCGTCGAGCTCTTCGGCAATGGCCTCCATCCTCACGTCAAGATCCCGGATCTCGTCGATAATGGAGAGGACGCGATTTGCCTGGACGTCTTCCTCGTCCTCTTCCAGCTCCTCTTCTTCAACTTCCTTGCTGATCTCGGCCGCGCTTATCTGGAACTTGCGGAGTTTGTCGCCAAGGGCGATTATCTCCTTGACCGTAATAGGAGTGGTAAGGATGACACGGGCGATGTCGCGCTCCCCTTCCTCGATCCGCTTGGCGATCTCAACCTCGCCTTCGCGCGTGAGAAGCGACACAGACCCCATCTCCCGCAAGTACATCCGGACCGGATCGCTCGTGCGCCCCAGGACCCCCGGCTCGTACTCCATCTCCTCCTGCTCCCCCTCCATCTCCTCTTCCTCTTCGAGGTCGAGCTTCATCTTGGGGATTTTGACCTTCTGGGATGAATCGACGAGGTCGATGTCCATCTCACCGAACATGCTCATTACATCGTCAATCTGCTCCGTTGAGAAGTCGGGAGGCAGCACGTCGTTGACTTCGTCATAGGTAAGGAATCCCTTCTCCTTGCCGATGTCCACCAGCTGCTGCTTAACTTCGTCCGAACTTTTCTTGGCCATCAAATTCACCTCATTGCACGCTGTTCTTATTAAGATAACTGCGATTTACGGTTTCGCAAGGCATCAATCTCAGCCAGGAGATCCCGGTAGCGAGGACTATCGGGATCGGTCGCCGCCAGTTCCCGAGCCAACTCCTTCATCAGGCCGAGGGAGTTCCGCTCCAGAGCCGCGCGGCACTGATCAAAGGCCTTGTGGACATCAACGTCGGCCAGATGGTCGTCGTTGACAAGAAATGCGGCGATACGGCCCCGCTCCTCTGCCCCTTCAACCAGATCGAGAATTTCACCCCACTCGACTGGCTTCCCGGCTCCGATACGCTCCAGTATTGCCTCGGCGACGGGAAGAAGCTGTGGGCCGAAGATACGTGCTACGCCATGGTTCCTTACCCGTTCAGCAACTTCGGGATAGCGCCCCATGAGGGAGAGGAGCATCTCCTCAGGAGAAGCTCCCTGCTGCCGGCGAGGCCGAGCGGCACTCCTGTCGTCCCGGGGAGCAACGGAGGCCGAGGACCCGCCGATCTTCCGCGCGAGGGAGCGGACATCGACACCGAGAACCCGGGAAATTTCCCGCGCATAGAGTTCCCGCTCGATGGCATTGGAGACCCTTGCCAACCGCGGGGCCATCTCATCGATGACCTTCACCTTTCCCTCGACAGTACCGGTATCCTCGTCCCGCACCAACTGGCGAAAGAAATAATCGACCACCGGACGCGCTTTTGCCAGACGGGCCGAAAACGCCTCGGCACCCTCTTTCCGGATGAAGCTGTCCGGATCCTCCCCGGCGGTCAGTTCCACCACATGGGCGGGGAATCCGGCATCGAGGCAGAGATCCATGGCCCGCAGCGTCGCTTTCCGTCCGGCGCTGTCAGCGTCGAACAAGGTATAGGCTTTCCCCGCGTAGCGCTTCAGAAGCTTGATATGCCCCTCGGTGAGGGCCGTGCCGCAGGTGGCGACCACGTTCCTGACCCCTGCCTGAAAGAGGGCCAAATGGTCAAAATACCCCTCCACCACGATGGCGCTCGCCGTCTCCCGCATGGCTCCCTTGGCGAGGGAGACGCCGAAGAGGACCTCGCTCTTGTGGTAGATGGGCGATTCGGGGGAATTGATGTATTTGGGCAGCGAGTCGTCGAGAACCCTGCCGCCAAAGCCGATAGCACGGCCATGGATATCGGTAATAGTAAAGAGAAGCCGGTTTCGGAAAGTATCGTAGAACCCGCCCCCGTCCCGACGTCTCACCAGACCTAGCTTCTCCGCCAGTTCCAGCGGCACCGAGCGATGCTGGAGATGACGGGCCAGGAAGTCCCATCGGTCCGGGGCAAAGCCGAGGCGGTACGCCTCTGCCGTGGCCCGATCCACACCGCGCCCTTCCAGATAGCGTCGCGCCGCCCCCCCCTCTTCGCTCCGTTCGAGGGCCTCGCGGTAGAGGCCCACGGCCAGCTCCATGATGCCGTGGAGTTCCTCCCGCTCGTCCAGGCGCCGTTTTTCCGCAGCGGAAACGGGACGATCCTCGATCTCAACCCCCACCCGCTTGGCAAGGAACTTCACCGCCTCGGGGAACGAGAGCCCCTCCATTCTGGCGATGAACGTGATCGCATTCCCTCCCACGCCGCAACCGAAGCAGTGAAAGATTCCTCGGGCCGGATTCACGTTGAAGGAAGGGGTTTTCTCGCCATGGAAGGGACAAAGCCCCTGGTAGTTGGCCCCCGACTTCCGGAGGCTCACGTAATCGGACACCACCTCCAGAATTGAGGCCCGTTCCCGGACCTCCCTGATCTTATCGTCGGGGATCAATGACATCTTTAGTCCGATTTTCTCCGGCCGGCCGTTTCTCAACAGTATTCTTTCGCCAGCCGGTCACAATGTCCTTGCCGCAGTTGGCGAAGGCCCGGGCCGTGCCGGATGCGGCTATCCTGCTCCGTACCCCGTGGGGAACGGGAGGGAAACTGGCCAGATAGAGGACAATACTGAGAAGAAGCGCTCCCTGCAAAAGGCCGAAGACAATTCCCCCGACGCGGTTGACCCCTCCGAGAAGGACGATTTTCAAGATTACGGTGAGAAGGTGTCCGACGAGAAAGAAGAGGAGGCCGATCGCCAGGAGGATGCAGAGGAATGCCACTGCGGACGCCACCCGTGGAGGAAGATGAATAACACTCCCCAGGAACGCGCCGGCGGTCTGGTAATAGGTAAAGGCCGCCCACCCTCCGGTCACCAACCCGAGAAGTGAGCAGACCTCGCGGACAAAACCCTTCATGAACCCCTTTGCCGCAAACCCCAGCAAAACGGCCCAGAGCAGTATATCGAGGAGGCTCATGCCGAACTCGTAACCTTAACAACGGGCAAAAGAAGAAGGGGGCAATCCAGAGAATCGCCCCCATAACTCATAGTAGTATTGTGATGTCAGAAAAAGAGCGCAACGCTACGCAAGCTTTTCTTTCACCACTACACTGACCAGGGAACCGTCAGCCCTGCCGGTCACGTGAGGCATGATGGCTTTCATGACCTTCCCCATATCCTTCGGGCCTTGGGCTCCACTGTCTGCGATGGCTTGCACGACCAGCGCCTCCACTTCTTCGCGGGAAAGCTGCTGCGGAAGGAAGGTGAGAAGCACTGCCAGCTCTTTCTCCTCCTTCTCGACGAGATCGGCCCGACCGGCCTCGCCAAACATCCGGATCGACTCCCGGCGTTGCTTGACCAAGGTGGAGAGAACCTCCGTTATCTCCCCATCGGCAAGCTCGTGCCGCAACTCGATTTCACGATTTTTGACCGATGAGCGAATGAGACGGATAACGGAAAGCCGTATATCGTCCCGGGCCTTCATGGCCTGCTTCATCTCGTCGTTCAGCCTGTCCCGCAGCATGGAAGTCCCTGGTTAGTCCATCATCTTGCGCTGTTTTTTCATGGCACGCTTGCGCGCTGCGATAGCCTTCTTCTTCTTCTTGATGCTCGGCTTCTCGTAATGCTCGCGCTTACGGACCTCGGAGAGGATCCCCGCCTTCTCGCACTGCTTCTTGAACTTCTTCAGTGCAAGCTCAAAAGGCTCAGCTTCTTTTACCTTGACACCCGGCATGCATATTCCCCTCCCTCCTCTATGTAAAGTGGCCACTTGGGCTTATAGAAGAAATGTACGTGGGCCGGATATTTTTTCACAGACCATGCATAATATGCGGCTACCGTGTCTGTGTCAATATTTTTTTCGTTTTTTCAGGAGGTTTTCACTCCCTGGGCCGCGACGCTTTCTCGGCAATGCCCGAAGTTCCGAAGCGACGGCGCAGTTCTGCATAGATTTCTTCGGGGGCGATGTCGTAATAGCCGAGGAGAACCAGCGCATGGAAGAAAAGGTCGGCAGTCTCGTAGACGATCTCCTCCCGCTTTCCCCCCTTGCCGGCAATGACCACTTCGGTGGCCTCCTCGCCGAGCTTCTTGAGGATCTTGTCGATCCCCTTCTGGAGGAGCGATGCGGTGTAGGAGGAATCGGCGGAGGCATTCTTGCGCTCCTGGATCACCTGATAGACGGCCTGTAGGATATCGTCTCGTTCGCTCATAGTCGGACTGGGACCCCTCGCCCGCGGAGATACTCCTTGGCCTCGCCGATGGTGTACTCCTTATAGTGAAAGATGGAGGCGGCAAGACATGCCGAGGCTCCCGCCTTCACGAAGCCGTCGTGGAGATGCTCCAGGTTCCCCACCCCGCCGGAGGCGATGACCGGGATGGAGACCGCATCGACAATGGCCCGGGTCAGGGGGATGTCGTAGCCGTCCTTGGTGCCGTCCCGGTCCATGCTAGTGAGGAGGATCTCGCCGGCGCCGTACCCCTCCATCCGCCGGGCCCACTCCACCGCGTCGATGCCGGTGGGGTTGCGTCCGCCGTGGGTGTAGACCTCCCAGCGGTTCTCTCCCGCCACCTGCCGGGCGTCGATGGCCACCACGGTGCATTGGGAGCCGAAGCGCTCCGCCGCCTCCCGCACGAACTCAGGGCGGTGGACCGCCGCGGTGTTGATGGAGACCTTGTCAGCCCCGGCGTTCAGGAGATTGCGGATATCGTCCACGGTCCGGACCCCGCCCCCCACAGTGAGGGGCATGAAGACCCGCTCGGCGGTACGGCGCACCACGTCGATGATGATGCTCCGCTCGTCGGATGAGGCGGTGATATCGAGAAAGGTGAGCTCGTCGGCCCCTTGACGGTCATAGGCCTCCGCGATCTCCACCGGGTCTCCGGCGTCGCGCAGCTCCAGAAACTGAACCCCCTTAACGACCCTCCCCCCCTTCACGTCGAGGCACGGAATGATCCGCTTGGTCAGCATGTTACGCCCCTCCCCGCTTTGTGAGGACCACGGCCTCGGCCAGATTGATGGCCCCGGTGTAGACCGCCTTGCCGGTGATGGCGCCGGCGATGCCGCTCGCCTCGATGGCCATGAGGTTCTCGATGTCCTTGAGGGACGATACCCCGCCGGAAGCGATGACCGGGATCGAGATCGCCTCGGCCAGTGCCCTAGTCGCCTCGATGTTCGGTCCCTGCATCATCCCGTCCCGGGCAATATCAGTGTAGATGATGGCGGCGACGCCGTATCCCTCGAACCGCTTCGCCAGATCCACCGCCGTGACACCGGTGACCTCGGCCCACCCTTGGACCGCCACCATACCGTTCTTTGCGTCGATGCCGACCACGATCCGCCCCGGAAAGAGGCGGCAGGCCTCCTCCACCAGCGCCGGGTTGCGCTGGGCCGCGGTGCCGAGGATGACCCGGCCGATGCCGAGGGAGAGGTACGCCTCGATGGTGGCAATGTCCCGGATACCGCCCCCCAGTTGGGTCGGGATGGCGATGGCCTTGACGATGGCCTCGATGGAGGCGCGGTTCTTCGGCTCACCGGCAAAGGCGCCGTCCAGGTCAACGATGTGGAGGAGCTCAGCCCCCTGACGCTCCCACTCCCTGGCCTGGTCGGCCGGGCTGTCGCAGAAGACGGTATCCTTCTCCATGAGCCCCTGTTCGAGGCGGACGCACTTTCCTTCCTTGAGGTCGATGGCAGGTATGACGATCACTTCATCTCTCCGAAGTTCTTGAGTATGGACAGCCCCACCGCTTGGGACTTCTCGGGGTGGAACTGGGTGGCGACGATGTTGTCCTTCCAGAGGGCGGCGCAGAATTCGATGCCGTAACCGCTCGTGGCGGCAACGACACCCTCGTCATCGGGCTTTGCGTAGAACGAGTGAACAAAGTAGACGTTAGCTCCGTCCTCCACCTCGGCGAACGCCGGCGGACGGCGCTTGATGGAAAGCTGGTTCCACCCCATGTGGGGGACCTTGAGCTCCTCGCCCCCTTCGCGCATCCCCTCGGGGAAGCGGAGGACGTGTCCGGGGATGACGTTCAGCCCCTGGTAGAGGCCGAACTCCACGCTGTCGGTGAAGAGAAGTTGCATCCCAACGCAGATACCGAGGAAGGGGCGCCCGTCCCGGATCACCTTCAGGATCGGCTCCACGAACCCACCCTGCTCCAGGTTGCGCATGCAGTCCCGGAAGGCCCCCACGCCGGGAAGGACGACCTTCTCCGCCTCCAGGACCACCTTCGGGTCGGCGGTCACCACCGCCTCGAACCCCACCTTCTCGAATCCCTTCTGGACCGAGCGGAGGTTCCCCATGCCGTAGTCGATGATCGCGATTGTTGCCATATCAGAGCTTGCCCTTCGTCGACATGACCCCTACGATCCGGGGATCCACCTGGGTCGCCTGATCCATGGCCCGGGCGAAGGCCTTGAAGCAGGCCTCGACCATGTGGTGGACGTTGTCGCCGTACATGACGTTCACGTGGATGTTGGCGCCGAGGTTGTTGACCACCGCCTGGAAGAACTCCCGCACCAGTTCCACGTCGAACTCGCCGATCTTCACCTTGGGAAGCGCGACGTGGTAGACGAGGTAGGGGCGGCCCGAAATGTCCACCGCCACGCTGGCAAGGGTCTCGTCCATGGGGACGCTGGCCTGGCCGTAGCGCCGGATTCCCTTCTTGTCGCCCAGGGCTTCCTTCAGCGCCTGGCCGAGGACGATGCCGATATCCTCCACCGTGTGGTGGAAGTCGATGTCGATGTCCCCCCTGGCGTCAACCTGGAGGTTGAAGAGCCCGTGACGGGCAAAGAGGTCGAGCATATGGTCGAGAAACGGCACGGAGGTGCAGATTTTCGCCTCGCCCGCCCCGTCGATCTCCAGAGTGAGCTTGATCTGAGTTTCTTTGGTGACGCGTTCGATGGTGGCTTTCCGGGACATGGAACCCTCCTCGTGGGGATCGAAGTTAGCCAATCTCTTTCAGGGCAGCGAGGGTCTTCTCCATCTCCTCCCGCGTGCCGATGGAGATCCTCATCCCATGGGCCAAGAGCGGGTCGGAGAAGTGGCGGACCAGGATCTTGCGGGCGTAGAGCCCGTCGTAGACCCGCTTGCCGTCGTGGTCGGGAGGACTGGCAAACAGGTAGTTCCCCTGGGAGGGGATGACATCGTAGCCGATGGAGCGCAGTTCAGCGGTGAACCATTCCCGCGTCTCGCGGATCCTGCGGCAGCATTCCGCCAGATATGCCTGATCGCGGAGCGCGGCCACGCAGGCCGCCTGGGCCAGGCGGTCGAGATTGTAATGGTCGCGGATCTTGTCCAGGGCCGCGATCACCTCCGGACGGGCAATGGCGAGGCCGATACGCATGCCGGCCAGGGAATAACTCTTGGAAAGGGTGCGCGTCACCACCACATTCTCGTGCCGTCTCACCAGCTCCAAGGCATTGGACTCGGCAAATTCGGCATAGGTTTCGTCCAGTACCAGCATACCGGCACACCGCCGGGCCAGCTCGTCAATGTACTCGACCGGGAAACTGGGGCCAAGCGGTGCGTTAGGGGTGGTAAGGAAGAAGACTTTCCCTTCGTAACGATCTGGAAAACCGGCGATCCGGAAGTCGTCGGTCAGGCCGAACGTGCGTACCCGGGCACCTTGGACCTCGGCAAGGGTGCCGTAGTAGGAGTAAGAGGGGTGAACGTAGCCGATCTCCTCCCCTTCGGCGGCAAAGGCCCGGATCAGGTTGTTCAGCACCTCGTCGGAGCCGTTGGCCATGATGATCCAGGAGGGGTCGAAGCCGTACAGTTCTCCGGCCGCTTCGCGCAGCTTCTGGCTGGAGGCGTTGGGGTAGATGCGCAGGGCGGACCCGTCCGGTCCAAGTTCCTCGAGAATAGCCTTCACCACCGCCGGCGACGGCGGATACGGATTTTCGTTCGTGTTCAGCTTGATCCACGAGGCGATATCGGGCGGCTGGTAACCGGGAATGTACCCCTTCATGGAGGCGATGTTCTGTCGAAGTGGAATCATTTCCGGACCTCTCCTTCCCCCTTCATTCTCACGCTCACCGACCTGCCGTGGGCCTCCAGCCCCTCCAGTTCGGCGATCCGGACGATGTCGCGCCCCAGGCGGTTCAACCCGCTCTCGCTGAAGTAGACGATGGAGGACTTCTTCACGAAATCGTCCACCGACAGGGGTGAGAAGAACCGGGCCGTGCCGCCGGTGGGAAGGGTATGGTTCGGGCCGGCCAGATAGTCCCCCGCCGCCTCGGGAGTGAAGTGACCGAGGAAGATGGCACCGGCGTTCCTGATTTTCGGCAGGAGATCGAAGGGGTTTGCCACGGCCAGTTCCAGGTGCTCCGGGGCGATCCGGTTGCTGAACGCGATGACCTCATCGAGGCTGCCGGCCACGATGACCGCGCCGTAGGTTTCCCACGATTTCCGGGCAATGGTTTCCCGGGAAAGCTCCGCCAGCTGCCGCTCCACCTCCGCCGCCACCCGCTCGCCAAAGCCGCGGTCGGTGGTGATGAGGATGGATGAGGCAAGCTCGTCGTGCTCCGCCTGGGAGAGGAGGTCGGCGGCGATGTGGGCCGGGGTGCCGCTCCCGTCGTTGATGACGAGGATCTCGCTGGGGCCGGCAATCATATCGATCCCCACCTGGCCGAAGACGAGCTTCTTCGCCGTGGCCACGTAGATGTTCCCCGGGCCGGTGATTTTGTCCACCTTGGGCACCGTCGCGGTTCCGTAGGCCAGGGCCGCCACCGCCTGGGCGCCGCCGAGCCGGAAGATCCTGTCGACGCCGGAGAGCCGCGCCGCCACCAGCACATGGGGATTGATCTCGCCGCCGGGAGTCGGGGCCACCATGACGATCTCGCCAACGCCCGCCACCCGGGCCGGCACAGCGTTCATGATGACGCTGGAGGGATAGCTCGCTTTGCCGCCGGGGACATAGATCCCGACCCGCTCCAGTGGCGTCACCATCTGGCCGAGAAGGATGTCGGGCTCGCCGGTGGAGAGCCAGGTCTCCTGTTTCTGTTTTTCGTGGAAGCGGGCCACCCGCTCCACCGCCAACTTGAGGGCCGCGATCTCCTCGTCCTTCATCCGGGCAAAGGCATACTCGATCTCGTCCTCGGTCACCTGGAGGGTGGCCACGGAATCGGCCTCAAGCCGGTCGAAGCGCCGGGTGTACTCCAGGAGCGCCTCGTCACCCCGCGCACGGACATCGGCGATGATGTCGAGGACCACCTGCTCCACCTCGCGGCCGGTTTCTTCGCCCCGGGCGAGGATGGCGGCGAATTCCGTATTGAAGTTCGTATCCCTGATATCGAGGAATTTCATACGTGCTTCTCCAGCCCTTCGATGATCTCGGTGATCCGGGGGTGCTTGGTCTTGAGGCTCGCCCGGTTGACGATGAGGCGCGTGGTGATCTCGGCGATGGTCTCCACCTCCACAAGGCCGTTCTGGCGCAGAGTCTCGCCGGTGGAAACGAGGTCCACGATCCGCTCGGAGAGCCCCACCAGGGGCGCCAACTCGATGGAACCATAGAGTTTGATGATCTCCACCTGCACCCCTTTGCCAGCAAAGTACTTTTCGGTCACGTTGGGGTACTTGGTGGCGATCCGGATGTTGCTCCAACTGGAGGGATCGTCGTCCCGGGCAAGCCCCACCGGCTCCGCCACCATCATCCGGCAGTAGCCGAACTTGAGGTCCAGGGGCTCGTACAGGTCCTTCTCCTGCTCCATGAGGGTGTCCTTCCCCACAATGCCGAGGTCGGCGCAGCCATACTCCACGTAGGTGGGGACATCGGTGGCCCGAACAATCATATACCGCATCCGCTGTTCGGAATTCTCAAAGATGAGCTTCCGGCTGTTGGAGAGGAGCTCGGTGCAATCGATCCCGATCTTGCCGAACAGGGCGACGGATTCTTCGAGGATCCGTCCCTTGGGGATGGCGATGGTGAGGAAGTCGCTCATGACTCTTTTACTCTCTTGATGTCGGCACCGAGGCCCGCCAGCTTCTTCTCGATGGAATCGTACCCCCGGTCCAGGTGGTAGATGCGGGAGATCTCGGTGGTGTTGTCGGCGGCAAGCCCTGCCAGGATCAGCGATGCCGAGGCCCGGAGGTCCGTGGCCATGACCGGCGCTCCGGAGAGTTTCCTCACCCCCTTCACCGTTGCGGTGTTCCCCTCAACAGTGATGTCGGCACCGAAGCGCAGCAACTCCGAGACGTGCATGAAGCGGTTCTCGAAGATGTTCTCGCTGATGACGCTCGCCCCGTCGGCCACGCACATGAGAGCCATGAACTGGGCCTGCATGTCAGTGGGGAACCCGGGATAGGGGCGGGTCTTGATGTTGATGGCCTTGGGACGGCGGGGCCCCTTCACCCGCACCACGTTGTCGCGGTTGATGATCTCCACGCCGGCGTCCTGGAGCTTGAAGACGAGGGCATCCAGATGCTCCAGCTTCATGTTGTGAATCTTGATGTCGCCACCGGTGATGGCCGCCGCCACCATGAAGGTGCCGGCCTCGATCCGGTCGGGCATGACGTCGTGGGCCACCGGAGCCAGCTCCTTTACGCCGGTGATCCGGATGGTGTCGGTGCCGGCCCCTTCGATCTTTGCCCCCATTCTGTTCAGGATGTCACCAAGATCGATAATTTCCGGTTCCCGGGCGGCGTTCTCCAGAATCGTCTCACCCTTGGCCAGGGCCGCCGCCATCATGAGTTGCTCGGTCCCCCCCACGGTGGCGATGTCGAAGTTGATCCGTGCCCCCTTCAGCTTCTTCGCCTTGGCCTCCACATAGCCGTGTTCCAGCCGGATGTCGGCCCCGAGGGCCGCAAGCCCCTTGAGGTGGAGGTTGATGGGGCGAGCACCGATGGCGCAGCCGCCGGGGAGCGAGACCCGCGCCCGGCCGTGGCGCGCCAGGAGGGGCCCCAGGACCAGGACCGACGCCCGCATGGTCTTAACCAGGTCGTAGGTGGCCTCCACGTTGTTCACGTGGGTCGTGTCAATCCGAACGATGTTGCCGTTCCCCTCCACCACGGCGCCCAGGGATTCAAGAACCTTGATGGTGGTATTGATGTCGCGCAGGAAGGGAACGTTACGGATCTCGTTAAGCCCGGGGGCGAGGATGGTGGAAATGAAGATGGGGAGGGCTGCATTCTTGGAGCCGCTGACCGATACGTCACCGGTCAGTTTCTTTCCCCCTTTGATGATCAGCTTGTCCAATGGAATGCCTCTGAAATTGATGTGGGGGTGCAAAGTATTGCGCCCAGAATGTGATGAATCACGTCCCTACGGAATCCGTCCGCCGACCACCCGGTCAATGCCGTTGGGGTCCTTGGCCGTAAAGCAATCGGTGAAACCGGCCTTCTCAAACATCTCGAGCACCGACTCAGCCTGGCCGATCCCCAACTCGACCATGAGCCAGCCGCCAAGGCTCAAGTGCTCCAGTGCGGCTGGGACGATGATCCGGTAGAAATCAAGGCCGTCGGCACCGCCGTCAAGGGCGGCGCGGGGCTCGTACTCCCGCACCTCCGGCTGGAGCGTATCCAGGTCGGCGGTGGGAATATAGGGAGGATTGGAGACGATCAGGTCGAACCGCTGGTCTGCGAAGGGCTCGAAGAGGGATCCTTCGTAAAGGATCACCCGGACGCCGTGGCGCTCCACGTTTTGCTGGGCCAGGGCGATGGCTCCGGCGGACTGCTCCACCCCACACACCTGGGCATCGGGCAGGTTCTTTGCCAGAGAAACGGCGATACAGCCACTCCCGACGCCGATGTCAAGGACCGTGGCGGCGTGGGGGGCACGGCGGAGCGCCTCCTCCACAAGCACCTCGGTGTCGTGGCGGGGGATGAGCACCGCCGGCGTCACGACAAATTCGAGGCCGCAGAACTCCTGGGTACCGAGGACGTACTGGAGAGGTTCCCGCTTGGCCCGCCGCGCCACGAGCCCCCGGACCGCCGACAGTTCTTCGGCGTTCAGGGGTTTGTCGAAGTTGACGTAGAGCCCCACCCGGTCGAGCCCCAGGGCAGCGGAGAGAAGCCACTCAGTCTCCAGTCGGGCGTTCTCGACCCCCTTGTCGGCCAGGTATCCCCTGGTCCAATCAAGGACCCTGCGGATGGTCCAGGTTTCAGGCTTTTCCGTCATGGAACCCTTTCCGGTCCGTGCGGATCAGGCCGCTTCGGCCTGGGCCTTGAGGGCCTCCATCTGGTAGTGGGCCCGGAGCGTATCCACGACTTCGGCGATGTCCCCTTCCATGAGGGCGTCGAGCCGGTAGAGGGTAAGACCGATCCGGTGGTCGGTCATCCGTCCCTGGGGGAAGTTGTAGGTGCGTATCCGCTCGCTCCGGTCCCCGCTTCCCACCTGCTGCTTCCGGTCGGCGGCGATGCGGGCGTTCTGCTCCTGCTGGAGGCCGTCCAGGATCCTCGATTTGAGGACCTTCATGGCCTTTGACCGGTTCTTGATCTGGCTCCGCTCGTCCTGGCACTCCACCACGATGCCGGTGGGAAGGTGGGTGATCCGGACCGCCGACTCGGTCTTGTTGACGTGCTGGCCGCCGGCCCCGGAGGCACGATAGACGTCGATCTTGAGGTCCACGGGATTGATGTCCACCTCGATATCCTCGGCCTCGGGGAGAACCGCAACGGTGCAGGCACTGGTGTGGATCCGCCCCTGGGCCTCGGTCTCCGGCACCCGCTGGACCCGGTGGGTCCCCGACTCGTACTTGAGCTTGGCAAAGACCCCCTGCCCCTCGATAAGGGCCACAACCTCCTTGAAGCCCCCCCTCTCCGACTCGGAGGCGGACAGGATCTCCACCTTCCACCGGTTGCGCTCGGCAAAGCGGGAATACATCCGGAAGAGGTCGCCGGCAAAGAGGGCCGACTCGTCGCCGCCGGTGCCGGCACGGATCTCCAGGATGACGTTGCGGTCGTCGTTGGGGTCCTTGGGGAGGAGCAGCAGCTTGATCTCCCCCTCCAGTTCCTCCTTCTGCCGCTCCAGCTCCTCCAGTTCCGCCTGGGCCATCTCCTTCATCTCCGGGTCGGCCAGAAGCTCCCGGTTCCCATCGATCTCGGCAAGGACCTTTTTGTAGCGACGATAGGCCTCGACCAGGCCGGTCAGGTCGTTGTGCTCCCGGGAGAGTTTGCGAAACTCGGGCTGGTTGGCGATCACCGTCGGGTCGGCCAGAAGCGATTCAAGCTCCTGGTACCGGATTTCAAGTTCTTCTATCTTGTCAAACATCAACGCAATCCTTCAGAAACAAAAATCAAAACTATCGGAAACGTATCAAACCACCAGCCGGTCGTCCTTGTAGCCGCCATTCTCTTCCAGGGCCTCTACCATGGAACGGATCGCCACCTCCACCTGGCTGTCGTCGGGTTCGCGGGTGGTGAGCCGCTGAAGCGCCAGGCCAGGGGCGATGATGAGCCGCACCAGGGGGTGCTGGCCGTTTTTCGCGCTCCACTTGAGAAACTCATAGGAAACCCCGGCGATGACCGGCAGGAGCACCACCCGGGCCCCGGCCTTCATCCAGAAGGGCCAGAGCTTGGGGATGAGCGAGAATATGACGATGCTCACCAGCATGACGATGAGGAGAAAGCTCGTGCCGCAGCGGGGGTGAAGACGGCTGTACTTCTGCACCGTGGCCGCCGTCAGTTCCTCCCCGGCCTCGAAGGCAAAGATAGTCTTGTGCTCGGCGCCGTGGTACTCAAAAACCCGCTGGATGTCGCCCATGCGGGAGATGGAGACGATGTAGAGGAGAAAGACCGCCACGCGGATGATGCCGTCCACCAGATTGAACACGATGTTGGACTGGCCGATGACCGGGACGAGGAGCTTGGTGAGGTAAAGGGGAAGAACGAAAAAGAGGAGGACGCCGAAGCCGAGGGCAACGGCCATGGTCCCACCCATGGCCCAGGAGGAGAGCTCTTCCTTCTCTTCCTCTTCGGCCAGCGCCTCGTTGGCGGAAAAGTTGAGTGCCTTGAGCCCTATAACGAGAGAGGAGAAGAGGGCAACCGCTCCCCGGAGGATCGGGAGCTTCACGATGGGAAAGCGCTCCGAGAGCGGGGGGACCTCCTCCCGCTTGACGGCTATCTCGCCCGAAGGGCGCCGGACCGCGATGGCCATGGAACGGGGCGCTCGCATCATGACCCCTTCGAGAACAGCCTGCCCACCTACATTGATCCGCTCCGCAAGGAGGAGCAACTGCACCAGCAGCAACCGGAACCACCTCGTCATACGTACATCTCCTTGAATCTCTTCCTGACCTCGACGATCTTGCCGCAGGTCATGGTCCCTTCCGGACAGGGGCCGGCAACGCAGCCGGGGCCGGCATCCCGGAAGATGGTGGGGGCGACCCCCTTTACAAGCCGCAGCATCTCCACGGCCATGGCCCGGATCTCCCACTGGGCCCGCTCGCAGCAGCGCAGGCCGAAGAAGTGGAGAAGCTCCCGAGCGTTCATGGTCATGATGATCTTCGTCTCCGCGGCGTTGGGGAGGATGTAGCGGGCGTCCTCGGCCGGGATGCCAGCCTCGAAGAGTTCGGCATAGGTATCGTGGAGCGCCTTCAGCTGCGATTTGAAGCGGGCAGCAAGATCGGGACGCCCCGCGATGGAGGGGGGGATCACGGCAGAGAATTGCTCCGTATGGGTCACGTAGCGCTGGGACTGCTGGGAGTAGGAGGCGATCCGATGCCGGACGAGCTGGTGGCTCGTGGCCCGCGATATCCCCTCGATGCCGAAGGTGAAGGAGGCATGCTCCAGCACCGACTGGTGTCCCAGCGACATGATCTTGTCGAGAAACGCGGAGATGTCGGAACGCGACAGACGCTCCTTCAGCTCATCAATGCCGATGGGGGAGTAACAGAGCCGCGCGGCGAGGGCAACGGCCATTTCGGGATCAGGGGTGTGCTGGAGCAGGGTAACCTTCATGAAGTCCCTTCACGAGGCGATTTGGATACAGCGCTTCAAGAAACAGATAAGGGGATTTCGCCATGGACAAAATCCCCTTCCGCTCAAATCCGCAAGGCCGGGGGCCTGTTACTGCATGCCGTACTTCTTCCGGAAGCGCTCGACGCGGCCGGCGGTGTCCACGAGCTTCTGCTTGCCGGTGAAGAACGGATGGCAGGCAGAGCAGATTTCGGTGGAGATCTCGGTTCTGGTGGAACGGGTCTGGAAGCTGTTGCCGCAGGCGCACTTCACGGTAACCTCGTTGTACTTGGGATGAATCCCTTCTTTCATATCGTCCTCCTTGGGGGCCTTTGCCCCGGTGCCATGTGATCTGTCGGAAAGTTAAAACGTTAACAAACGGACTCTTTTTTTTCAAGACTTTTTTCCGTCACCCCGCAGAGGGGCACGGGACGCCTACTTGCTCATGGAATCGAGGAATTCCTGGTTGCTCTTGGTCTCGGAAAGCTTCTCCAGGAGAAACTCCATGCTGTCCACCACATTCATGGGATGGAGGACCTTGCGGAGGATCCAGGTGCGGTTGAGGGAGCCCTTTTCCACGAGAAGCTCCTCCTTGCGGGTTCCGGACTTATTGATGTCGATGGCCGGGAAGGTCCGCTTCTCCACGAGCTTGCGGTCCAGGTGGACTTCCATGTTGCCGGTCCCCTTGAACTCCTCGAAGATGACTTCATCCATCTTGCTCCCGGTGTCCACCAGGGCCGAGGCGATGATGGTAAGGGACCCCCCCTCTTCAATATTGCGGGCCGCGCCGAAGAAGCGCTTCGGCTTCTGGAGGGCGTTGGCGTCCACGCCGCCGGTAAGGATCTTGCCGGAGGGGGGGAGCACCGTGTTGTAGGCCCGGGCGAGGCGCGTGATGGAGTCCAGAAGAATCACCACGTCCCGCTTGTGCTCCACGAGGCGCTTCGCCTTCTCGATGACCATCTCGGCCACCTGCACGTGACGGGTGGCCGGCTCGTCGAAGGTGGAGGAAACCACCTCCCCCCGGACCGAACGCTGCATGTCGGTAACCTCCTCGGGGCGTTCGTCGATGAGAAGGACGATCAGGTAGACCTCGGGATGGTTCTCGGCAATGGAGTTGGCGATGTTCTGGATGAGCATCGTCTTGCCAGTTCGGGGCGGCGCCACGATGAGTCCCCGCTGCCCCTTGCCGATGGGAGAGACGAGCTCCAGGACCCGCATCGGCATATTATCCGGCGTGGTCTCCAGCTTCAGCTTTTCGTCAGGATAAAGGGGGGTCAGGTTGTCGAAGAGGATCTTGTCCCGAGCCACCTCGGGGGGCTCGAAGTTGACCGTCTCCACCTTGAGGAGGGCAAAGTAGCGCTCCCCCTCCTTGGGGGGGCGGATCTGGCCGGAAACGGTGTCGCCGGTATGGAGGTTGAACCGGCGGATTTGAGAAGGAGAAACATAGATATCGTCAGGCCCCGGCAGATAGTTGTAGTCCGGCGCCCGGAGAAAGCCGAAGCCGTCGGGAAGACATTCCAGGACCCCCTCGCCGAAGATCATGCCGTTTTTCTCGGTCTGGGCGTTGAGGATGGCAAAAATCAGATCCTGCTTGCGCAGGCTTGAGGCACCCTCGATGTTGAGGCCCTTGGCGATTGCCGCAAGCTCATTGATTTTTTTGCCTTTAAGCTCCTGAAGATTCATCGGTTCTCCTGTGGACGGGCGCAACGGAATAGTTGCTGAATGATGGCGGGCTCATTGTCGGGGTTATTCATTGGATGACTGAACGTAACGAAAGCGGAGACGCACCTTTTGTGGATACGTGGAATCTGTGCTCTTATGTAATCGAATGGTCGTAACTTTTCCGAATAGCGACGCGCGTTGATTATGGTGTTGAGTGGAGCGCCTGATTTGTAAAGGAATGAAAGAACGCCGGGGATGTTTCCAATGGACAAAAATGAGGTCGTACAGATTTATAAGTAATCCGATTCCTCCTCTTTTGTCAACAGGAATTATCGCAAATCCATCCCAACGATATCCCCCAAGCAAAACCTTGTCTCACCTGCCATTGCGCGCCTTCATCGTCAGCGGCAGGTTCCACTTGACTATTGACGCAGTTCCCCTGAGGACGTATAGTCCGCAAAGGCATGCACCAGTAAAATGGCGTCACACCGCGAGTGCTGCGACCACACACAGCGCTTCCGCCTCTCCCGGAGACCATCCATGGAAGCATCAACGGCAGGGCCTGACAATCCTGTCAGCCTGGTCATAGCCGGCGCGCTCCTGATCGGCGCGTCGGGCATTCCGGGCCTTTTCCTCCCCAAGAAGCTGGACTGGGGGCAGAAATGTGCCTCCCTCACCGTCGTTCTCGGCTCCATCCTGGGAATCATCGGTGCCCTGGCAACACTCTTCACCGAACGGACCGCCTCCTACACCCTCGTAAGCTCGCTCCCCTTCGGGCCCCTTGAGGCCGGCATCGACCCGCTCTCCGCCTTCTTCCTTCTTCCGGTCTTCATTGTTAGCGCGTGCTGCGCCGTGTACGGCACAGGCTACTGGCCCGCCAGCCACCACCCCCGCACGGCACCGCGGCTCACCTTCTTTTTCGGCATGCTCGCCTCTTCGCTGACACTCATCCCCCTAGCCCGGAACGGAGTCCTTTTCCTCATCTTCTGGGAGATCATGGCCCTTTCCGCCTACTTTGCCCTCGCCACCGACGACCTGGAACAGGAGGTTCGCGACGCGTCCCTCATTTATCTCGTGGCAACCCACGCAAGCACCCTCACCCTCTTCGCCTGCTTCTCCCTGCTGAAAGCGACTGCCGGTTCCTTTTCATTTCCCGCAGCAACGGCACTGGACGGAACAACTCCCCTTGGGGCCGCCATTTTCGTGACCGCTCTCCTGGGCTTTGGCCTCAAGGCGGGGGTGATGCCGCTTCACGTCTGGCTCCCGGGCGCCCATGCCAGCGCACCGAGCCACGTGTCGGCCCTCATGTCGGGGGTCCTCATCAAGATGGGAATCTACGGCATAGTCCGCATCCTCTCCTTCTTCGGGATGGTCCCGCCCTGGTGGGGAATGGTTCTTCTTATGGCGGGGATTGTGTCGGGAATCCTCGGGGTTGCCTTTGCCGTGGGACAGCACGACCTGAAGCGGCTTCTTGCCTACCACAGCATCGAAAACATCGGCATCATCGTCATGGGGCTCGGCGTTGCCCTCATCGGCAGGGGAGCGGGACTGCCGCTCCTGGTGGTCCTCGGGTTCGGGGGGGCGCTCCTCCATGTCCTGAATCACGCCCTTTTCAAGTCCCTCCTCTTCCTCGGGGCCGGTGCCGTGATTCACGAGGCCGGGACCCGGGAGATCGACCGCCTCGGAGGGTTGGGCCGACGGATGCCCTGGACCGCAGCCCTCTTTCTCACCGGCGCCGTGGCCATTTGCGGACTTCCCCCCCTGAACGGCTTTGTGAGTGAGCTTCTCGTCTATCTCGGCTTCTTCTCCGGCCTCGTGCAGGAAAAAGGGGCCGCGGCCCCCCTGCTGGGGTTGGCGGCGCCGGCCCTGGCCATGGTGGGGGGGATGGCGGTCCTCTGCTTCGTGAAGGTATTCGGCACGGTCTTCCTGGGACAGCCCCGGTCGGCCGACGCGGCCGGATGCCACGAGCCGGGGTGGGCCATGCGGGGGCCCATGCTGCTCCTTGCCATACTCTGCGCAGCCATTGGCCTCCTCCCCGTGGCACTCCCGCGCCTTCTGGAGCCGGCTCTCTTTGCCTGGAGCCCCCAGCTTCCCTTTGCCGGCATCCGGCTGGCGGAAGCAGCGCCGTTCGGCTGGATCACCCTCATGGGGCTCGTCCTTCTTCTGGCGATTCTCGGCATCGGCGCCTGGCTCTGGAAGCGGGTAACGGATCAGCCTCGGGGGAGAGCCGGCACCTGGGACTGCGGCTTTGCCCGTCCCACTGCCCGGATGCAGTACACCGCCTCTTCCTTTGCCGAGATGTTCGTGAACCTCTTCGCCGCAGTGCTCCGTCCCCGGGTTCACCCGCCCCAGGTTCAGGGCCTCTTCCCGGGGAAGAGCGCCTTTTCGAGCCATGTTCCCGAAGCGGTGCTGGAACTGGTCATGGCGCCGCTCCTCGCCGCCATGGACCGACGGTTCTCCCTGGCCCGCAAGCTCCAGCACGGCCGGCTCCACCTCTACATCCTCTACATCTTCGTGACGCTGGCGCTCTTGCTGGCATGGGCCTATTAAAAGGAGCGGGAAGGGAATGGTCAACGCCGTTATCCATATCCTGATTACCCTGCTCATGCCGCCGCTGCTGCTCGGGGTGATCAACCGGACCAAGGCCATCTTCGCAGGCCGCACCGGTCCACCGCTTTTTCAAGCGTACTATGACCTGGCAAAGCTCGTGCGCAAGGGGTCGGTCTTCAGCGACACCACGAGCTGGGTCTTCCGGGCGGGACCAGTGGTGGGCCTGGCGGCAACGCTTGCAGCCTCGCTCCTGATCCCCCTCGGGGAGCACCGCCCCCCTCTCTCTTTCAGCGGCGACATGATACTCTTCGCCTACCTTTTCGGGCTGGCCCGCTTCTGCACCACGGCGGCGGCCCTGGATACCGGTTCCAGCTTCGAGGGGATGGGTGCGGCCCGGGAGGCCACCTTCGCCTGCCTGGCCGAGCCAGCCCTTTTCTTCTCCCTGGCGGTGCTGGCGCGGCTCTCCGGCTCCCTCTCCCTGACCCCCATGCTGACCGGGACTGCCGCCACCTCCTGGCTTTCGGCCGGCGCATCGCTCCTCCTCCTGGTGGGAAGCCTTTTCATCGTGCTCCTGGCCGAGAACTGCCGGGTCCCCTTCGACGATCCCAATACCCACCTGGAACTGACCATGATCCACGAGGTGATGGTGCTCGACCACAGTGGCCCCCTCTTCGGCGCCATCCTCTACGGGGCGGCCCTGAAGCTCTTCGTACTGGGTGCCCTGTTCACCGACATCGCCCTCCCCTACGCCACCGGCATCCCCCTGGTGGACTGGGTCCTCTTCGTGATCGCCATGCTGATGCTGGCCGTGGGGATCGGCATGGTGGAATCGGTCATGGCGCGGCTTCGGCTCCCCAAGGTCCCCCAGATGCTGGCGGCGGCCTGTATCCTGGCGGCGTTCTCGCTACTCCTGGTGCTGAGGTAGACCATGACTTCCCTGGTGGACCAGCTCATAGTCCTTGTGATGCTCATCAACTTCGCTGCCCTCGGCTCGGGGCGCCTGGCCGTGGCGATCCGCGCCGTGGCCCTCCAAGGGGTCATCCTCGGCATCCTCCCGGTCCTCATCCACTCGTTCTCCTGGCACCTGGTGGTCATTACCGGCGGCCTCATCCTGGCAAAGGGGATCATCATCCCGTGGCTTCTGACCGGCGCCATTGTCCGGGCACGGATATCCCGAGAGATGGAACCCTACCTGGGGTATGTGCCGACGCTCCTCATCGGCGCCATCACGACGGGGCTCTCCTTTGTCTTCGCCGCCCGCCTCCCCCTGGCTCCGGAGCACCAGGGACTCCTCTTCGTGCCGGCGGCCATAGCCACGCTCCTGACCGGCTTCATCGTGCTGGTGACCCGACGCAAGGCCATCTCCCAGGTGATCGGCTACCTGATGCTGGAAAACGGCATTTTCCTCTTCGGGCTGCTGCTGACCGAGGCGATGCCGGTCATGGTGGAGGCAGGGGTCCTGCTGGACCTCATCGTCGGCATCTTCGTCATGGGAATCATCATCAACCAGATCAGTCGCGAGTTCTCGTCCATCGACACGTCGCGGCTCACCACGCTCAGGGATTAGGACATGGTCGCCGGCCTGCTGCTCATACCGCTTCTGGGAGCCCTCACCGCATGGTTCATCCCCTCGGACAGGGGCCGCCCCTGGACCCTCCCCATCACCGGGGCGCTCCACCTGGCCCTGACCCTGGAGACAGTACTCTCCCCCGCGGCCCCCTCGCCGGGGGGATGGCTCCACCTGGACGCCATCGGGAAGCTCGTGCTCCTCTCCGTGAGCATCCTTTTTTTCGCGTCCGGCCTCTATGCCGTGGAGTATCTCGCCTACCGGCGGGAGCGGCCAAACCGCCTCCTCTGCGCCATGCTGCCGGTCTGCCTTTCAGCCATGACCCTGGTGGCCTTCGCCCACCACCTGGGGCTCCTCTGGGTGGCTATCGAGACGACCACCCTCACCATGACACCCCTCCTCTACTTCAACCGCAACGCCCGCTCCATCGAGGCCACCTGGAAGTACATGCTCATCTGCTCCGTGGGGATCGCCCTGGCGCTCCTGGGGCTCCTCTTCCTGGCCTATTCCACCGTGGTGGCCCGCATCGAGCCGACGCTCCTCCTGGAGCCCCTGGTGGCCAATGCGCGGCTTCTCTCCCCCGCCTGGCTCAAGGCGGCCTTCGTGTTTCTCCTCGTGGGCTACGGAACCAAGATGGGGCTCGCGCCGCTCCACACCTGGAAGCCCGATGCCTACGGCGAAGCGCCGGGACTCGTGGGGGGGCTCCTGGCCGGAGGGCTCGTGACCTGCTCCTTTGTGGGGCTCCTGCGGGCCTACCAGGTCTGCATGGCGGCCAACGGGACCACCTTCCACCGGGACGCCCTCGTTCTCATGGGCCTCCTCTCCATGGCCACGGCCGCCGTCTTCATGGCACGCCAGGCCGACTTCAAGCGGATGCTCGCCTACTCCAGCGTTGAGCACGTGGGAATCCTGGCCGTGGCCCTGGGGCTCGGCAAAGGGGCCCTGGCCGGGGCACTCCTCCATCTGGTGAACAACAGCCTCACGAAGGGAGTCCTCTTCCTGGCCGCCGCCAATATCCACCGTTCTTACAACAGCAAGCGGTGCGAGCAGGTGCGGGGGGCACTGCGGCGCCTCCCCTGGTCGGGAGGGCTCTTCCTGGCCGGGTTCTTCGCCGTCACCGGCTCTCCCCCCTTCGGCCTCTTCGTGAGCGAATTTTCCATCATCTCCAGCGCCATGACCCAAGGAGGAGAGTGGATTGGCGGCCTCATCCTCTTCTTTCTGGCCGCGATCTTCCTTGGCATGGCGCGCACGGTTCTGCCGGTGGTGATGGGGGAATCGAGCCGCATCGAACATACCGGTTACCGGGACCGCTTCCTCACGGTGGTGCCGCCGCTCATTCTCATGGGAGTCGTCCTCATGCTCGGCCTCTGGATACCGGAACCACTCAGCCGACTCATCACGGAAGGAGCGGCCCTTCTCGGAGGAAACGTGCCATGACCCGCACCTTCTCCCTCATCTGCCTGCGCAACGGAGAGGCGGTGCCGGTGGCCTCGGTGCCGCTCCTCCCCCTCGAACAGTTCCTCCAGGATATTATCGACGCCACCGACCGGGGATGGCGGGTCGCCTCCTGTTTCGGGGTCCCCACCGATGCCGGCGCCACCCTCTGGTGCCTCATGGCCGCCCCCAACGACGGGCTTCTGGGGCTCATGCGAACCGAGGCGGGAATGGCCTTTCCCTCCATCTGCCGTCTCGTCCCCCAACTCCACCTCTTCGAGCGGGAGATCGCCGAACAGTGCGGCATCACCCCCGAGGCCCACCCCTGGCCCAAACCGGTCCGGTTCCACCACCCCTTCATGCCGTCACGGAAAGGGAGAGAAAACGTGGTGGGTGACTCAGACTACTACCGCGTGGGGGGGGAGGAGATCCACGAGGTGGCGGTGGGGCCGGTCCACGCCGGGATCATCGAGCCGGGGCATTTCCGCTTCCAGTGTCACGGCGAAGAGGTCTTCAGCCTGGAGATTGCCCTCGGCTACCAGCACCGGGGGGTGGAGGAGGGTTTCCTGAAGGGCCCCCATCCGAAAACCCTCTTCCAGATGGAGACCATCGCCGGAGACACCACCATCGGCCACGCCCTGGCCTATGCCATGGTCATGGAAGCCCTCGGGGGAACGGTTCCGTCGGCCCGGGCCGAGATCATCAGGGCCATCGCCCTGGAACTGGAACGGCTCGCCAACCACGCCGGCGACCTGGGAGCCTTGGCCGGGGATGTGGCCTATCTTCCCACCGCCTCCTTCTGCGGCCGCATCAGGGGGGATTTCCTCAACATGACGGCTCACCTTTGCGGGAGCCGCTTCGGCAGGGGGATCGTGCGCCCCGGCGGCATCGGTTTCGACGTGAGCGAGCGGCAGGCGGGTGAAATCCTTGATCGGCTCACCGCCGCAAGCGACGATCTGGAAAATGCGGTGGGGCTCCTCTGGGATACCCAGTCGGTCATGGCCCGCTTCGAGGGAACGGGAAAGGTGAGTCAGGAGACGGCCCGGGAGATCGGCCTCGTGGGCCCGGCGGCCCGGGCATGCGGTATCGACCGGGATGTGCGGCGGGATACCCCCTTCGGCATCTACGGCGTGAGCCCGGTAACCGTGGCCGTCGAGGAAAGCGGCGATGTCTTTGCCCGGGCCCACGTCCGCTGGCGCGAGGCAGAGGCTTCCCTCCATTTCGTGGCGGAGCAGCTCCGCCAATTGCCGGGCGGTGCATCCGTAAAAAATACCGCCACCCCTGCGCCGGACAGTGTGGCCGTGGCCCTCACCGAGGGGTGGCGGGGTGAGATCTGCCACGTTGCCATCACCGACGGCACCGGCCGTTTTGCCCGCTACAAGGTGGTCGACCCGTCGTTCCACAACTGGACCGGACTCGCCCTGGCCCTGCGGAATCAGCAGATTTCCGACTTCCCCCTCTGCAACAAGAGTTTTAATCTCTCCTACTGCGGGTTTGATTTGTGATATAAGAGATGGGTTTGCTTTTTCACTCCACCCTACAGAGGCAACCCGTGCAGAAAAAAGACAAGTCCGACTACATGATCCTCGCCGTTTCACACGCACTCGATCTCCTGGAACAGTTCCACGGAGAAGGGGTGTCCGAGCTCGGCGTAACCGAACTGGCAAAGCGGCTCAGGCTCCACAAGAACAACGTCTTCCGGCTCCTGGCTACCCTGGAGGCCCGGGAGTACGTGGAACAGAATCGGGTCACCGGCAACTACCGGCTCGGACTCAAGACCCTCGAGATCCGCCAGACCATGATCCGCCAGATGGCGCTCCTTCCCTATGCAAAACCGGTTCTCGAGGAATTGGTCAGGGAGTGCGATGAAACCGCTTACGTTTCCATTCTTAAGGAAAACCTGAGCATCTATCTCTACGGGGTCGAAAGCCGCGCCACGGTCCGGGTCGTCTCCCGGCTCGGTTCCCGGCTTCCCGCTTACTGCACCGCCGCCGGGAAGGTGATGCTCGCCTCCCTCTCCGAACCGAAGCTTGAGCGCTACCTGGCCCGCAAGGAACTGGTCCCTTTCACTCCCAACACCATCACCGACGCCACCCGGCTCCGGGAGCACCTGAAAGAAATCGCCGCCGCCGGCTACGCCATCGACAACGAGGAGCTTGAAATCGGAGTCCGGGGGGTGGCTGCCCCCATCCGCGACTACCGGACTGAAACGGTCGGGGCGGTCATCATCTCAGGGCCGACCATGAGGTTCTCCGACGAACGCGTCGCCACGGAACTGGTCCCCCTGGCCCAGAAAGCCGCCGAAACCATCTCCGTCAAACTCGGCTACAGCGGGGCCGCAACGGAATAGGTCCCCACAGGGGAGGCGTACCATGCTCAAGGCATTATTCGCCAGACGTCACCAGGGACACCGAACCATCGCCTACCCCGCCGGGCCGGCGCAACTGCCGGAACTCTTCCGGGGGGCCCCCCTCCTGGATCCGGAAAAGTGTCCCGTCGGGTGCGCCGACTGCGCCAACGCCTGCCCCCACGGAGCCATAGAGGCCGGAACCGGGGATCAGGGACCGGGGGCCGGGACACGACTCTCCCTCGACATGGGGAAGTGCCTCTTCTGTCCTGAATGCGCCGGCGCCTGCCCCCACGGAGCCATTTCTTTCACGAACGACCATCGCCTGGCCGTGAACCGGCGGGAAGACCTCATCGTCCGGTCCGGAGAGATCCGCAGGCTCGCCGCCCCCCTGGACGAGGCGAGGCGTTCCCTTTTCGAGCGTTCCCTCAAGCTCCGGGAGGTCTCGGCAGGGGGGTGCAACGCCTGCGAGGCCGACACCAACGTCCTCTCCACCGTCGGCTTCGACCTGGGGCGCTTCGGCATCCAGTTCGTTGCCTCACCGCGCCATGCCGACGGCATCTTCATCACCGGACCGGTGACCGAGAACATGCGCCTCGCCCTCCTCAAAACCTGGGAAGCGATCCCCGAGCCGAAAATCGCCATCGCCGCCGGGGCCTGCGCCATCAACGGCGGCCCCTTCATCGACTCCCCCGATGTGCACAACGGCGCCGACGGTCTCATCCCCATTGACCTCTACATCCCCGGCTGTCCACCCCACCCCCTCACCATCCTCGACGGTCTCCTGCGGCTCCTGGGGAGGCTTGAGGAGTAGGAACATCCGGCTGCCTGCATAAAAAAACGCGGCGGGAAATCCCGTCGCGTTCAAAGTATTCAAGTCTTTCCCAGTAGTTTCGCCCCTACCCTACCCCTTCCCGATCCTCCGCCGCACCACCAACTGCGCCACCATATCCACCACCACGACGACAGTCACTACCACGACCATGACGCCGTTCTGCCGGAAGTAGCCGAGACAGTTGAAGAACATGTAGAGGGCCACCACCCCCCCGAGCATGGTCCGCATCCCCCGGACCGACAGCTCCGCCGTTTCCGGATCGGGAGTGAACCGTCGCATCAACGCCGGGGCCACGTGGTAGCCGATGGCGGCGTCGGCAAGGGTGAGGATGAGATTGAGGATGAAAAGGGGAAGAAGGTAGTCGTTCATGACGGCTCAGATCTTGTTGATGAAGACTTCCCGGGGCTTGCTGGTCCCGTCGGACGGCCCGACGATCCCCTCCTGCTCCATCCGCTCGATGATTCTCGCGGCGCGGTTGTAGCCGATCCGCAGGCGCCGCTGGACCATGGAGATGGAGGCCTGGCGCGTCTCGGCCACCAGGGCGACAGCATCGTCGTACCGCTCGTCCACCATGTCCTCGTCGTCGCCGCTGCCGGAGCCGCTCTCCTCCTTCATCTCCAGGATTGACTTGTCGTAGACCGGCTTCCCCTGCTTCTTGAGGAAGTCCACCACCCGTTGCACCTCGGCGTCGGAGACGAAGGCCCCGTGGACCCGCTGCATCTTGGCGGTGCCGGGGGGAAGAAAGAGCATGTCGCCGGCCCCCAGGAGGGACTCGGCGCCGTTGGTGTCGAGGATGGTCCGGGAGTCGATCTTGGAGGAGACCTGGAAGGAGATCCGGGCCGGGAAGTTGGCCTTGATGAGGCCGGTGATGACGTCCACCGACGGCCGCTGCGTGGCGAGGATCAGGTGGATGCCCGCGGCCCGGGCCATCTGGGCCAGACGCGCGATGGACTCCTCGATCTCCCGGCCGGCCACCATCATGAGGTCGGCCAGTTCGTCCACAATGACGACGATGTACGGCAGGTGGCCATGCTCAAGCTCCTCCTGCTTGGCCAGGAACTGCTGGATCGCCTCCTCGTCGTCCGCGGGCTCGTCCACCACCTCGTCCAGCACCACGGTCCCCTGGGCCTTGAGCTCTTCGGCCTCCTTCTCCTCCTTTTCGAGGCACTGGTTGTAGGAGCCGATGTTCCGCACCCCCTTGTCGGCCATGAGGCGGTAGCGGCGTCCCATCTCCTCCACGGCCCACTTGAGGGCCAGGGAAGCCTTCTTGGGATTGGTGACAACAGGAAGGAGGAGGTGGGGAATCCCCTCGTAGATGGAGAGCTCCAGCATCTTCGGGTCAACCATGATGACCCGCACGTCCCTGGGGGTGGCGGTGTAAAGGAGCGACAGGATCATGGTGTTGATGGAAACCGACTTGCCCGAGCCGGTGGCGCCGGCCACCAGGAGGTGGGGCATCTTGGCCAGATCGGTCACCACCGGGGCGCCGGCGATGTCTTTTCCCAGGGCCAGGGGGAGCTTCATCTTGCTGCCGTGGAACTCCTCGCCGTTGAAGATCTCCTTGAGGAAAACCGTCTCCCGCTCCCGATTCGGGATCTCGATGCCGACCACCCCCTTGCCGGGAATGGGGGCCACGATCCGGATCGACATGGACTGGAGCGCCATGGAGAGGTCGTCGGAGAGCGAAGCGATCCGGCTCACCTTGATGCCGGGGCCCGGGGCGAACTCGAACATGGTGATGACCGGGCCGGGACAGATCTCCACCACCTCGCCGTCGATGCCGAAATCCTTGAACTTCTTCTCCAGGAGCCGGGCGTTCATGGTGAGGATGTCGCGGTCGAGGCGCTTCTCTGTCTGGGGAGGGGTGTCGAGGAGCGACAGCGGCGGAGTGCGGTGGTCCCCTTCCGCCTTGATGAAGTCAAAGGCCTCCTGGAGTGGGGCGGTCTTGGCCTTTTCCTTCTTCTCCTCTTTCTTCTGGACCGGCGGCGAGGGGGGAACCGCCACGTGGACCGGCTTGATTTCCGGCGATTTTTTCTTCTCGGGCTTCTCCCCCGTATCGAGGAGCTGACGGTTCAGCTCCTGCCGCTCCCGACGTCGGGCCCAGCGCTCCTTCAGGTTCGCAAACCACCAGTCGGCGAAGAGGACAAAGGAGAAGCGCGACAGGACCATGGCCGACGCGGCCAGGAGGGGGAGAATGATGAGGATGGCCCCGGGGATGCCGAAGTAGGTCTTGAGGAACGATGCCGTCTTAGTACCTACGGCACCGCCGGTGAGGACTTTTTGACCAAGAAAGACCGTGTCGGGCTTAAAAAATCCGAACAATGCCGACAATGAGATCAACAGCGTAATAAAGGCAACCGCCTTATAATTTTTCCAACGCAATTCCTTAAAGCGCAGAAGCTTGTACGAAAGATAGAGCATACCCGTTGGGACGGCATAAGAAGCAAGCCCAACGATTTGGATGAGAAGGTCGGAAAGCTCCGCTCCCAATCTACCGCCGAAATTGTGAACCCCTGTTTCAGAATTGTACGTATTTGACGAGGGGTCGCCGGCATTGAACGACACAAGGGCAATGAGGATGAAGAGCCCCAGCGCGCCGAGGGCCATCCCCTGGATCTCCTTCTTCAGTTTTTCTTTCTTGTCGATCTGTTCGTCCATTCCTACATCTCTATAATCAGCGGCAGGATCACCGGCCGCCGCTCAATGGTCTTGTTGAAGAAACGTCTCAGGATGCGCCGCACTTCCTGCTTCACCTCGTTCCAGTCCCTGAGGACTTCCGGCGACATCCCGGCCAGGAGATCCAGAACTATCTTCTTCGTTTCGTCCAGGTACTCCTGGCTCTCGTCCTCGAAAACGAACCCGCGGGAGACAATGTCGGGACCGTAGAGAATCTCCCCCGTCTGGGGGTTGATGGAGATGATGACCACCACCATCCCGTCCTCGGAGAGGTGCTTGCGGTCCTTGAGGACCACCTCCCCCACGTCGCCGATCCCCTTGCCGTCGATGAAGACCCGGCCGTTCGCGACGCTGCCGGCCACCTCGGCCGCTCCGTCGGCGAAGCGGATCACCGCGCCGTTCTCAACCACGAGGCAGCGCTCCTCCGGGACCCCCACCCGCTGGGCCAGCCGGGCATGCTTCACCAGGTGCCGGTACTCGCCGTGGACCGGCACGAAGAATTTGGGCCGCACCAGGTTGATCATCAGCTTCAGCTCTTCCCGGGAGGCGTGGCCCGACACGTGCACCTCGGACACCTTCTCGTGAAAGACCTCGGCCCCCCGCCGGTACAGGTGGTTGATGAGGTCCGAGATGGTTTTTTCGTTACCCGGGATGAAGCGGGAGGAGAGGATAACCGTGTCCCCCGGCTCCAGCTTGATCTGCTTGTGGTCGTCCATGGCGATGCGGGTCAGGGCGCTCATGGGCTCCCCCTGGGAGCCGGTGGTGATCATGCAGACCTGCTCCGGCGGAAGGCGCGGCATCTCCCGGAGGTCGATCAGCACATCGTCGGGGATCCGCAGGTACCCCAGCTGCCGGGCAATGGCCACGTTGGCGATCATGGAGCGGCCGTTCAGGAGCACCTTGCGGCCGCAGCGGGCCGCGGACTCCACTGCCTGCTGCACCCGGTGGATGTTGCTGGAAAAGGCCGCCACGATGATCCGTCCCGGACAGCGGGGAAATATCTCGTCAAAGGCCTCCCCCACCAGCCGCTCCGACAGGGTGTACCCCTGCCGTTCCACGTTGGTGGAGTCGGAGAAGAGCGCCAGGACCCCCTCGGAGCCGTAGCGGGCAAAGGAGGCCAGGTCGGTCAGCTCGCCGTCAACGGGGGTCTGGTCGATCTTGAAGTCGCCGGTATGGATCACCACTCCCTCGGGGGTACGGATCGCCAGGGCGCAGCCGTCGACGATGGAGTGGGAGACCCGGATGAACTCCACCTTGAAGGGGCCGACGGTTACCGACTCGCGAGGCTTCACCACGCTCAGGTCCGCGGAACTGTCGAGGTCAAACTCCTTCAGTTTCTCCCGCACAAAGCCGAGAGTGAGGGCGGTGCCGAAAATGGGGACAGAAAGCTCGGGAAGGACGTAGGGAAGGGCTCCGATGTGGTCTTCATGGCCATGGGTCAGGAAGATCCCCCGCACCCGGTCGGCCCGCTCCCGCAGGTAGGTGATGTCGGGGATGACGATATCGATGCCGAGCATGTGGGGCTCGGGGAACATGAGGCCGCAGTCGGCCACGATGATGTCGTCGCCATACTCGTAGACCATCATGTTGAGGCCGATCTCACCCACCCCTCCCAAGGGGATGACGCGCAGACCGGTAGGCTGATTCTGCTCAGTTTCCATGGCACCTACCTCGGGGCGGGCGGGGGATACCCCTGCCGGCCGAGAATCTCCGCAATCTTTCGGTCGCACCCCTCGATCCACTCCCGGCCTGGCTGCGCAAGCCACTTGGCCGCGTAGAAGGAGCTCCGGAGGGACCGGTAGGCGATGAGGGCATGATCCAGGTCCCCGACCCGCTCGAATTCCCCACCCATATCCCAAAGACGCCGTGCCGACCGCTCCACGAGGGAGCTTCCCGGCGTGTACATGTGGATTGCCGCCTCGTAACCGGCGATGGCGGCCAGATAGTCCCGGCCGGCCAGGGCCGCCTCGCCCCGCTGGAACTGGGTACGCTGCCGCCACCAGGTATTCCCCCCGATGAGGATGAGGGAAATGACAGCGATTACCGTCACGTTGGCAATGATGTTCTTGGTCCGTTCGATCACAGGTCTCTATCCGAAAAATCCCGGCACAACGGCAAGGAGGGTGCCAAGCAGGAGGGCAACCAGACCGCAGAGCGCGGCAAAGGCGGTCAGAATATCCCACGGCGTTGCCAGCCGGTGAGCAGCCGGCATCCCCCAGGCCAGAGCCACAAACCCCACGGCGATGAGTGCAATGGAGAATAGTTGCATCCTAAAGCTCCAGCCCGTCCTGGATGGAGTCCCGCACCTGGTCCATAAGGGGCTGTCCCTTGAGGGCTCCGCTGCCGGAAGTCGGTATCGGTGCGCCGAACCGGACGGAGATCTCCGCGCCGCGGACAAGTTTACAGGTATTGCGGGGGTTTACCCGCATGCTGCCGTTGATGGTGAAGGGGACGATCGGGACGCCGGCCCGCTCGGCCAGGATGAAGCCCCCCTTCTTGAAGGGGAGGAGCGATCCGTCGACGGTCCGGGTCCCCTCGGGAAAGACGATGACGCTGGCCCCGGCCCTGATCCTCTTTGCCGCAGCATCGAGGCTCCGCAGGGCCTTCCGCCCGTCGCTCCGGTCGATGGGAATGTAGCCGGCCCGCCGCATGGCGGTCCCGAAAAGCGGGATGCGGAAGAGCTCCTCCTTGGCCAGCCACGAAAAACGGCGCGGGATGGCCCGGGAAAGGACGAGGATGTCGAAATTCCCCTGGTGGTTCCCCATAAAAATCACCGGCTCCCCGGCCGGCACCTGCTCCGCGCCGCTCACCCGAAGGCGGACCCCGGCCATCATAAGGCCGGCACGGCCCCAGGCAAGGGCGCACCGGTGGGCCAATCCCCCCTTGGAATCGACAAGCCCGCCGAGCATGGCGAGCACGCTGAAAAAGGCGGTGAGCGGCACAAAAAATGCCAAATAAATCAAACCGTTAAGCATCAACAACTCCAGAAGCAAATCCGGTTAACCTTACGACTTTTTCCCCACTTCGTCAAACCAAATATAACTTGCCAGAGCCCCCTCTATTCCTATACACTGCAGCGGTTTTCGGCATACATCAACGCCCCGAAGGAGGGCTCCTATGGCAAGTCTCAACAAGGTAATGCTCATCGGCAATCTCGGCAAGGATCCCGAGGTCCGCTACACCCCCGGTGGCACGGCAGTCGCCAGCTTCTCCATCGCCACCAGCGAGAAATTCAAGAACAGGAACGGCGAGTTCGAAGAGAAGACCGAATGGCACAACGTGGTCCTCTGGGGCCGCCAGGCGGAAATCGCCGGCGAGTACCTGGCCAAGGGGCGCACCGTTTTTATCGAGGGGCGCCTCCAGACCCGCAAGTGGCAGGACAAGGACGGCCGCGACCGCTGGAGCACGGAGGTGGTCGGTGAGCGGATGCAGATGCTCGGCGGCAAGGGGGAGGGGGGCGGCGGACGCTCCGGCGGACGCGGCGGCCAGGAAGGCGGCTTTGGCGGCGGTCCCGCCTACGACGAGCCGGCGTTCAACCCGGATGACGATATTCCTTTCTAGTCGGACCCTTTTAACTTAAGCTATACAGCACAAACGCAAGAAAGCCGCAGTTCCACGGAATTGCGGCTTTCTTGCGTTTAGATGGCATTTCAGAACTGTCAGCCGGCCATCGCCCCGAAATCCCTCTCCACCTGCCGGGAGTCCTTTTCAAGCATGGTATGGACATGCTGAGACATGGGGTCGGGGAAGATGTACTCATCCCCCTTCTCTATCCCTGCCAGGATCGCGGCGGCAACCTGGTCCGGCGTTGCCTTGGGCATCTCCTGCCCCGCCGTCATCTTCGTGTCCACCGGTCCGGGATAGACGCCGATCACCCGGATTGCTTCGGGTGCCAGTTCGGCACGGAGCCCCTGCAACAGGGAGTGCCCCGCGGCCTTGGATGCGCTGTAGGTCCCGTTGACGGGGAGATTGACCAGCCCGATGATGGAGCAAACGTTCACGATGGCCCCGCCGCCGCGGGAAGCCAACACCGGCGCGAAGGCCCGGCACATGGCCAGGGTGCCGAAGTAGTTGACCTCCATCTCCAACCGGGCGTCCTCAAGGGCGCTGGGGCCCATGAACCCCGTGCAGCGGTTGACGCCGGCGTTGTTGATGAGCAGGTCCACGTCCCGGCACTGCTCCGCCGTACCGGCCACGCTTGCTGCTTGGGTCACGTCAAGGCGGAGCGCGACAACCCTGTCGTCACCACCGTGGGCCAATTCAGCCACGGCGTCGGTACTCCGAGCGGCGGCGTAGACCTTGGCAACGCCCTTGTCCAGCAGTGCCCTGACAAGGGCTCCGCCGATGCCACCGTTGGCACCGGTAACCAAAACGGTTTTACCTTCGAGATTCATAATGACTCCTTTCGCGGTAAGCAGTGAAAAGCCTCCACGGCATGCGTTCATCAGGGAAGCCAGCTGACGTTATTGAGCGGGATCCCTTCCTTGTAGTAGAGGGACGGGGAGAGAAGGACAAAGAAGATATGCACATCGTCGTAGCCGTACCGGCCAAGGATGCCGGCGAGGGTTGCCGCGATGGCATCATGTTTTTTTTGTTCCCGCGGGAAGATGAATATCTCCAGCGAGCGGGGAGTGGCCGTTATCTGCACGATGTTCAGCAGCTCGATCTTGACCACTTCCTGCGGAACGGCCGCCACGCGGGAGAACTCCTCCACGACCAGGGGACCCAGCTTCCGGAGAAAGCCCTCGTCGAATCCCTTGAATCTCAGATAGGGCATGGGGCTCCCCTGGAGTCCCGCCACGGCGCGAGGCTCGGCCACAGGATCGGCAGGACTGCGCGGCGCATCATCTCTTTCCCCTCCGCCGGGCCCCGTTCACGGTGGATTCAAGCCGCTCGATGAATTCCGCCACCCGGGCAATCTCGTCGTCGCTGAAGGGGCTAAGGAGATCGTTTTCCAAAGCCGTCACCGTTTCCTGGATCCGAGCCACGATCACACGTCCCTCGGGAGTCAGGTTGAGCAGCTTCGCCCGGCGGTCCGTGACATCTTCCGAACGCTCTATCAGCCCTTTGGCGATGAGGGTATCGAGGAGACGGACGAGGGAGGGCCCCTCGATGCCGATCGACGCCGCCAAATCCTTCTGCCGAGTCCCATCCCCGAGGAGATGGAGGTGCAGGAGGGGGCGCCAGGTGGCGTCGGTCAGGCCGGCGAACTGGAACTCGGTATCCAGGACCTGGCGCCAGTGCCGTGTCAGGAGGCCGAGCCGATAAAAGAGGTTACTGCGACCGATGGTTTCGTCAGACAGGTTCATTCAATATAAATAGCATACTATTTATTTGTTCACAATTTATTTTCCTGCTGATACACTCTTGTTCCGCGTCAGCCTAGCCTGCGCGACACCATTTTGTTGGGGCAACCAGCCCGGGCCCCGCGCAAAAAGCGCTTGCAAATCGTAGGGGAGAACCGCATAGTCCCAGGCGAAGGCATGACGTTCACGGAAAGAGACGATGGTCTGATGATATGGGCCGCGAGACAAGAGCACCGTGACTGACAGAGGGGGGGGTAGGGAATACGGGATGAAGGGAAGAGGATTTACGGCACGACACTTCAGGGAGCGGAAAAAGCGGATCTCCATCCGCCGCAATGTCATGAACCTGTCGCTCCCGGTCCTCCTCTCGTCGCTTTTCCAGCGGCTGGTGGCCATCGTCGACATCTTCCTCGTGGGGGGGCTCGGGGCCGCGGCCATTGCGGCCACGGGGCTCGGCCAACTCCTCGTCTTCGTAACCATGACGGTCTTCTGGGGGCTTGCCACCGGCACCACGGTGGTGATCGCCCACCTCTGGGGAGCGGGACAGCGCCGGGAAGCCCGCCGGGCCGCCTTTGCCGCCTGCCTCGCCTGCGCCGCCATGACGGCGGTTGCCTCGACCCTGGGGTGGTTCTTCAGCGGCGATCTGGCCGCCTTTCTCGGCGCGAAGGATGACGTCCTCCACCTGGCCGCCGGCTACACCCGGCTGGTCTTCCTCTATCTGGCCTTTACCACGGGGCTCAACATCCTCTCGGCAGTCATGCACGGCACCGGCAACACCCGGACCCCCATGACCGCCATTCTCCTCGTGAATGTCCTCCACGTGCTCATGGCCTGGCCCCTCATCTACGGCAAGCTGGGTCTCCCCGCCATGGGGGTGACCGGCGCGGCCATCGCCATCAACGCCTCCGAGGCCATCGGCTTTTTCTACCTCCTGATCCAGGCCATGAGGCTCCGCTATATCCGGGTGGGACGCCCCGACACGGGGCTCTTCCAGCGCATCTGGCGGGTGGGGTGGCCCGTGGCCCTGGAGCGGGTCGCCCAGCAGGGAGGGCAGCTCTTTTACTCGAAATTCATCATCAGCTACGGCACCGCCGCCTACGCGGCCCACCAGATCGGGCTCTCCATCGAGTCCCTCTCCTTCATGCCCGGGGCCGGCATGGGGATCGCCGCGGCCACCCTCATGGGACAGGCCCTCGGGGCAAAAAAATACCGCCGGGCGCGGATCAGTCACCGTGAGGCGCTGCGCCTGGCGGTCATGGTCATGGGAGCCATGGCGGTCATGTTTCTGGCGGTGCCCGGGCCCCTTATCGGGCTCTTCACCCACGACCCGGCGGTCATCGAGAAGGGGGTCGTCTTCCTGCGGCTGGTGGCCTTCGCCCAGGTCCCCCTGGCCCTCTCCTTCGTCTACGCCGGGAGCCTGCGGGGAACCGGCGACACCTTCTACGTCTTCCTGGTGACCCTCGGCACCATGTGGGGAGTGCGGGTCTTCCTCTCATGGGTGGCAGCCGACTGGCTCCACCTCTCCCTCTACGCCGTCTGGGGGGTCTTCGTCATCGACTGGTACGCGAGGGCCGTCGCCTTCTGGTGGCGGTACCGGCAGCGCGACCTCCATACGGTTGTCATCTGACACAAAAAAGGCGGGGATATCTTCCCCGCCCTCCTCGTCCGACGCATATCGATCTCTTCCTATTTCTGGACCCATCTCCCGTTGGCAAGTTGAGTCCACCACCCCGGCTTTGCCGCCTCCCGCTTGGCATCGGCATAGGTGGCAGCCGCCTTGGGGAGCACCTGGCCGATGGCTGCCTTGGACTCGGGCTGCTTGTTGAGCTTCAGGATCGCCCGCGCCATGGCGGTGATGACCGTCTTGCGGTTCCCATTCTCCACCTTGACCAGGGCCTCGTCCTGGGGTGTGGCCTTCCCCTTGTCGCGGACCGTCACGAGCCCCTGGTTGGTCTCCCCAACCACGCCCCGGTCCCGCAGGAGGTCCAACTGCGGAAGCCGCGCCTTCATCTCGTCATAGGCCTTCAGCACCTCAGGCATGCCGGAAATCTCGATGGCCAGCTGATCCGCGTAGTTATCGGCGGCAAAGGCCTCCCCAACCAGGGCAAAGGAGGAGAACCCCTTCAGAAGTTTGCTCTGGGGCCCTGGCACTGGCGCCGGTTTTTCTTCGGCTGGCTTCTGCCCGTCTGGGGCAGGCTTCTCTTCCCCCGGCTTCAGGAGCATCTCGTCAAGGGATTTATAGGCCTCCTTCACCGCCTTTTCGGGAAAATAGACATTGACGGTGATGATGGCGCAGGCGGCAAGCATGCCGAAAAGTCCTGCCAGCAGAGCTTTCATGATGGTTCGTTTCATGGATTCCTCCTCGTTTCGCAAGGTACTGCCGGTACTATACCACATCTGCCCGGAGATGGGAGCGCAAGTGCGTGTTCCTCAGTCACGCCACTGGAAGTCGGTCTGGACGGGGGGTTCGGCCGCAGGGGCCTCGTCTCCCCGCGAGACCGCCTTCCCCCTGGTCGCCGCCTCTTTCAAGGCGCTGAAGAGGTGGTCAATGGCGATCCGGTTCTGAACCGGCGCCACGGTGACGCTCAGATCCCGCATTCCGAGCAGGTTCGTATGGGAAATGTCCAGAATCGTGAAGGTGAGATAGCCATCCTCCAGGTAGGCGCTCACTTCGCCGCGGTCGAACGGGCGGTCGTCCCGGAAGAAAAAGCCCTTCAGTTTCTTGCCGGCGAGCCGCTGGAGAAACTCCTTGGAGAGGAGCATCGTCTCTCCCTTCGTATTCCGTGCCCAGAGATCGGTAACGCCATCAAGTCCCGCCAGCTCTTTCCCCGCGCCCTGGAGACTCACGATTCCGTCCAGGCGGCCCGAGACATATCCCTTGATTTTCGGGATGGCATCGCAGAAACGTCGCAGGCTCAGGTCGTACACCAGGATATCGCAGCCGTAGGCAAGCCCCCCCTTCATGGCAACGAACCCCCTGCCGAGCACTTCCCCTCCCGAAAGGCCCGAACGCAGGGAGGTCAGCTCCACGACTCCATTGGCGCTCCGCAGGAATGCCGTCGTCTCTCCCAGTTCCAGGGGACCGAAACGGAGCTTGCCGATCGTCAGGGTCTGATCAGCCGTCGGTGTCTGACGGAACCGCTCCAGAAGTCGCGTAAAATTCTCCTTGGTGAATTTCACGTCGTCCCGGGCTCGCCGGTACGTGCCAGGGGAGGACTCAAGGGAGAAGGGGACGGTGCCGCGCACATCGCTCACCAGAAGCTTCTGGGACGGGACGTCGAGGCTCACCCCAGTGAGGGTGAGAGTACCGTCGACGCTTCCCTCCTTCCCTTTCAGCACGGCGGTCCCCTCGGCTGCCGCGTTCCCCGCGACGGTCGCCTCCTGGATGAAACGGGGAAGTGCGTTCACTACCGGATCGATGAGGCGGTCAACGGGAGTCGTGGGGAGGGAGAAGGCGAGACGCCCGGCCCGCTGGGGCGAGAGAACCCGCTCCATCTCCCCCCGCAGCCGGAGGGTGGCCCCCTCTCCGAAGGTGGCGGAACTCTCCTGCAATACGACCCGCTCCCCCTCCACCCGACCGGTGAGACGTGCTCCCCCGCCCGAGAGAAGGCGTTTCCCCCCCTCCCCCGCCAGGGCGACGCCGTCGGCGCTGAACTCGACCCGGGCCGACAGCCCGCCGGCGCGGGCAAATGAACCGGCGACGATTCCGGATACCAAACCATCGGCCAAGGCTACCGGCTGCTTTCCGGGAAGAAGCGTCCTCGCGAGCGCCAGCTTCCCATCCTTCAACCCCAGGGAAAAGGAGGCGCCCGTTGCAGGCGAGCGGGGATCGAAGGATGCCCGACCGCTCAGTGCTCCTTCCAGGAGTTTTCCAGCAAGTTCCACCTCCCCTGCGCTCCGCGACAGGGTGATCCGAAGCGACGGCGCCCCCACCGGGGCCCCCCGGAGGGCTAGCCGTTCGGCGGAAACGGCTCCTTCCCCCTCGAACCAGCGGCCCTTGGGATCGGCATGGAGACTGCCCCGAAGCGAGGCCGAAAGGCCCGTTGCCTCGACATCGCCCCGGCGGACTGCTCCGCCCGTCAACTGGAGGAAGAGGGGGCGAGGCTCCGGAGCAGCTCCCGCCTTCACGGCCGGAAGCGTCAGGGTCGCGCGGCCGGCGGAGATACTTGTTGCGGCGAGACTCCCCCTGACGTCTTCCAGGGTAAGGGCCCGGTCTGCAAAGGAGAAGGTGGTGCTGATTCGTCCTCCGTTCCCGTTGAATTCCGCCCCGTCGAACCGAGCCGTACCCGTGGCAGACAGATGCTCTCCGCTTCGTTTGAAGCGGGAGTGTACCTCCCCTGTGCCGAGGATGGCCCGCTTCCCCTGCACGTCAGCCGCCAGGGAATCGACCCGGATGGCGGCTTCACCATCGAAATCCGCCGCCCCCTTCCCCTGGAGGTCGAGAGTCAGAGAGGTTGTGCCGCTGGTGGGGTGAAGACCGTAGCGCGACAGATGGGGCGAAAGGAGCACGAGGGACGTGGATGGAACCCGGAGCGACGCAAGCAAGGGGCGCTGCGCAGCAGGCCTGAAACTGAGATGCCCGGTGAGCGGCACCCCCATGATGCGGGCCGCCAGTGACGGCACCTGGACATCCAGGGGCTTGAACCGGGGTGTCAGGAGCAGGGCGAAGGGAAGCTCAATCTTCTCGACGAGGGCATCTTCCGTATTTCGCGGGGTGGAGAACGTTCCCTTGGCAAGGATCCCCCCGGGGGCCGTCGCCAGGGAAGCTATCCCTTCCACCCCCTTGACAAGGAGGCGACCGCCAAGGGAAACCGCCGCGTCCCGGACAACGACGCCCCCCTCAATGGCAGTCATCCCCCGGGCACCGTCGCCGGCAATACGGAGATTCCGGCTTCCCACCTCCCCGGCCAGGGAAAGAGGGCGCCCTGTCATGGCGGCGACCATGGGGGAAAGGCGCTTCAGATCCATCTCGTCCAGGCTGACATCGGCGGAAAAAGCCCGCTCCTTCCGCACCCCGCTCACAATAGCGGCAACCCGGGCCGTTGCGAGATCAGCAAGGGTTATGGCGAGGCTTGCAACGTGGGCCTCGTCCCGCCGGAGATCATAGTCCCCCTGAAGGCCCACGCGACCGGCAAGGGGGAGAGTCCCTTTTCTACCCCTGACAGCGATCTTGACAAAGTCCATGGTCCCGTCCGCCCTGAGAACTCCCCCCTCAAGCGCCACCCTGAGCCGCAGGGCGCCGGTCCCCTGCTCAAGGGACAGTTCAGGGCGCTTGATCACATCAGCAAGGGGCGCAAGGGTCAGGGAAGGGGCCGTGAGCACCAGGTCGAAGGCGGACGTCGGACCGGGACGGGCGCTCCCCTCAATCCGGTAGCGGTTGCCGGCACCGTCTGCGAAGGCCAGATCCAGTCGTGAATCGGTCGCCCCCCGCGTGGCGAGATCCCTGATCCGGAATGCAATGCCCGCAACGCTCCGTCCCTCCACGGTCACCGACCAGGAGCTGAGTATCAGTTCGTCGATTCGCGTCTCCCCAGCGGGAGCTTTCTTTTTCGGCAACCGACGCTGCAGTTCCGCCACGTTCCAAACCCCGCCCCTGTTTTTTTCCGCGACAACCCTCGCTCCGCGGATTTCGATGCGCCTGAACCTGCGGTCACCCCAGAGGAGCCCAAACCAGCGGGGAGTAATGGCAAGGGTGTCGACGACAGCCAGAGGGGCGGCGGAGAAGCCAGGGGGATTGGCCACTGAAAGGCCCCGAATAACGACCGTACCGCCGCGGGTCTCCAGGGCGGCAACGGTGACTGGGGAGCGCAGGGAGTCCGTGAGAAGGCGGGAGAGATGGCTGGCCGCCTGGGGCGAGGTCAGATAGAGCTTGAAGGCGACGGGAACGAAGAGGATGAAGAGCGCAACGCCTGCCAGAATGCACGCAAGGGTACGGCGTCGTACCGGTTGAGGCATCGGTGGTGGCTCCAGGGCAGGGGTCATCGCGGCATCTTCCTCCTGAGACGAGACTGTAACCGGGATAGGGGCCGTTGACAAGGGCACCTGGTCGTTCGGCCTGAAATGAGAGACCCTCCGGAGCTTTCCCCCAAGGGTTCAAAAATGAAAAAACCCCGCACCGGCGGGGTTTCCTATCACATGTATGATTGTATCAGCAACGTCTCCCCTTGGGGGGACGCGCGGAAATTATTTTTTCTTGGCGGCAACGGCGTCCTTGAGAGCCTTGCCCGGGCGGAACTTGGGAACCTTGGCAGCAGCGATCTTGATCTCTTTGCCGGTCTGGGGGTTACGGCCGGTGCGGGCCTTGCGGGTGGACACCTCGAAGCTCCCGAATCCAACCAGGGTCACTTTGTCGCCCTTCTTGAGGGCATCGCTCACGGCACTGATTACGGCGCCCACCGCCTTGTCGGCGGCAGCCTTGGTGAGGTTGGCAGATTTCGCTACGGCATCCACAAGTTCAGCTTTGGTCATGATCAACCCTCCTTGTTAAGGTAATTCTGGCGAATACTATAGACAGAATTTTCCACATTGCAAGGGATTATTTGGAGAAAAATAATTTTTTCATGGACCGTAAACCGTTGCCCCGCAAGGGATTAGCGACTTTCGGACCGCCGCGGCAGACGCCCGGCGCGCACCCATTCCGGCAACCCATCGGAATCACTGGCATTTTCTTCGGCGGCGGGTATATCCTGCTCGCCATCGTACGCCGTGGGCTCGGTACCGGCGACAAAGCACTCCTGGATCGCCCCCGGGCTCCCCTCCCGGGCCAGGCGGCCGGTGCGAACATTAATGGTGGCAAACGTGATGTCCGCAGGTTGGGTAAAGTTCTTCACGGGGATACCCGCCAGGGCCCGCTGCATGAACTCGGTCCAGATGGGTGCAGCCGCCTGGCCACCTGACCCTCCGGCTCCGAGGGAGCGCTCCTGATCATACCCCACCCAGACCCCTGCCACCAGCTGCGGCACATAGCCCACGAACCAGGCGTCCTTCATGTCGTTGGTGGTGCCGGTCTTTCCGGCCACGGGGCGGCCCAGTGCCCGGGCCCGCTGGCCGGTACCGCTCGTGACGACGCTCTCCATGAGATTGGTGATGATGTAGGCGGTTTCAGGCGCAATGGCCGGCACCGCTCCCCCCCCGGGAACGGCACCCGTTGCGGGTGGGAGGTCGGCGTTGGTGAGGGTGGCCGTGCTCTGGTTGGTGAAGGTCGGAATGACCGGCGGCGCCGTCTCCTCCAAAATCTTGCCGTCGGCATCCTCCACTTTAGTGATGAAGTAAGGCGTCGTCCGGTACCCTCCCGAGGCGAATACGGCGTAGGCAGAGGTCAATTCAAGGGGAGTCACGCTGGACGAACCGAGGGCCAGGGTGAGGTTCGCGGCCAGGGGGGAGGTGATGCCGAGCTTTTTGGCGTAGTCGATGGCGGCGCCGACGCCGATCTGCTCCAGGATCTTGACGCTCACCACGTTGATGGAATTGGTGAGTGCTTCGCGCATGGTCACGATGCCCCGATAGATGTTGTCGTAGTTTTTCGGTTTCCAGGCCTTGTCCCCGCCCCCCTCGTATTCGACGGGAGAGTCGTCGAAGGTTGTTGCGGCCGTGAGCCCCTTGTCGAGGGCGGCGGCGTAGATGATCGGCTTGAAGGCGGAGCCGGGATTCCGCTTCGCCTGGACGGCCCGGTTGAACTGGCTCCTGCGGAAATCATACCCGCCGACCATGGCCTTCACGGCACCGGTCAGGGGATCGAGGGCCACCACCGCCGCCTGGGCCTCGGGCTCCTGGTCCAGGGCAAAGATGGCCCCCTGCTTGTTCACATCAGGGGTGAGCACCGAAACGAAAACTACGCTCCCGAGCGGCAGAGTTTTCCCTTTCCCTTCCTGCTTGCCCCAGGCATTCACGAGCTGCACCTTGCCGGCCCAGGCCATGTTCTTGCGGGAGATGGTGCCGGTACGGTCTCCGACCCGCACGGTCGCATCACCCTTTGCCGGGTCCACAGCGGTGACGACCCCCTGGTAGGTGCTCCCCTGCTTGAGGGAAGCGGTATCGATCCCGTCTTCCACTTTCTTGCTGAAGTTGTCCACCTCAGTTTCCCCGAGGTACTTGACCGCTCCCCGGAACCCCTGGCGCTTGTCCACGTTTTTCAGGCCGTTCACCACCGCGTCAAAGGCACCCTTCTGCATCTCGGCATTCATGGTGGTGTAGATCTTCAGCCCTTCCTTGTAGAGCCGGTCCATCCCATAGGTCTCCTCCAGTTTGATCCGGATGTGCTCAAGGAAATAGGCCGACTGCTCGCTGTTTACCTTCTTCATGGACCTGACCACGATGGGGGTCGCCCGGGCGTGGTCCGCCTCGGCCTGGGTCACGTACCCCTCCCTCACCATCCGCTCAAGGACGTAGGCCTGCCGTTCCCGGGCCCGGTCCAGGTGCTTGATGGGAGAGTAGGAGTTGGGGGCCTTCGGAAGCCCGGCGAGCATGGCCATCTCGGCCAGGCTCAGCTGCTCCACGTTCTTGCCGAAGTAGGTCTCGGCAGCCACCTGGACCCCGTAGGCGCCTCCCCCCAGATAGATCTGGTTCAGGTAGATGTAGAGGATGTCGTCCTTGGAGAGCATCTTCTCCATGCGGGTGGCGAGAATCGCCTCCTTGAACTTGCGGGCAAAACTCTTCTCGGAGGTGAGAAGCATCGACTTCGCCACCTGCTGGGTGATGGTGGACGCCCCCTCCTTCTTCCGCATAGAGAGGAGGTTTTTCACCGCGGCCCGGGCGATCCCCAGGTAATCGAGCCCCTTGTGCTGGTAGAAGTTGGAATCCTCGGCCGCCACGAAGGCCTGGATCAGCTTCCGGGGAATCTTCTCCACCGGCACGACGATGCGCCGCTCCAGGTAAAACTCCCCAACAAGGCTGCCATCATCGCCAAAGACCTGGGAAACGATGGGAGGCCGGTAGTCGGCAAGGCGGTCAACCTTCGGCAGGGAGGCGTAGAGATAGGTGACATAGCCGAACACGGCGAGAAGGGCCACAACACCGAGGGTAACGAGCGTTATGACGACAACTTTCCATGGATTTTTGTCTCTGCGCCGGTTTGCATTCCGGGGGTCAATGTTCTGTCTGCCGCTGGCAGGCGTCATGAGTGTCTCCAAATCTGGTATACTACGATGGCGATAACGTTTCACCTTAGCGCAGATGCGCATTCCAGTTCAAGATAGTTATTGAATCTCAGGGACGGGGCAGCCGTTGATATTACGTTGTTCCGCAGGGGGGCCAGGTATGGCAATGAACGGCAGATCGGAGAAACGGAAAGGAACGTGGCGGGCATGGGCAGGCGCGGCCATGGCAGGGCTGGCACTGCTGCTCACGGGTACGGTTGCCCGCGGCATGGAAGTCAGGCCCTTCCGGACAGGGAACATGGCGCCACTCGTACAGATCCACGGTCTGCCGGTGCCGGACAACGCCAGGATCCTGGCGTCGAGGGAAGGCGAGGTTTCCGCCGTGGCCGATCTGGCCAACAATTACGCCGTGGATGCAAAAGGAACTGAGCGAGTCGTCCTCGACGGTGAGACCTACCGGTTCGCCCTCGACCTCCGCTACGGCCTTGTTCCCGGCGTCGAGGCAGGCATCGAGATCCCCTTCATCGCCCACTCGGGAGGATTCCTCGACGGGTTCATCGAATGGTTTCACAAAGCCTTCGGGTTCACGAACGGCGGGAGGGAATACGCTCCCCGGGACCGGCTCATCTACCGGTACGAGACGAACGGTGCCGATCGGTTCAGGATCGACGACAGCAATGCAGGTATCGGCGATATCCGCCTGACAGGGGGAATCCAGCTCTACGATGACGGGGCTGCGGCCCCCCGCCGCGTTGCCCTGCGGGGAGCGCTGAAACTCCCCACCGGCGACAGCGGCAAACTGCGGGGGAGCGGGAGCGTCGACTTCGCCCTCTGGCTCGCCGCCAGCGACGATTATAGGCTCGGCGACTGGGGGCACCTGACCCTCTTCGCCAACGCCGGCGGGACGGTGATGGGGGATGGCGACGTGCTCGGCGACCAGCAGCGGAACCTGGCGGCCATGGGGACGTTCGGCTTCGGCTGGAGCCCCCTCGACTGGATGGCCCTGACGGTGCAGACCACCTGGCATTCCTCCCTCTACAAGGGGAGCGAGCTGAGGGAAATCAACAATGACTCGCTTCTCATGACGGGAGGGTTTTCCTTCGCCTTCACGGAGCGGACCTTCTTCGATATCGCCCTCTCCGAGGATCTGAACGTGAAAACCGCGCCGGACGTGACCTTCCACCTGGCACTGCGGCAGCGGTTCTAATTATCTTTGGACTGGCGCCGCTCGTCCCGGATCATGTCGAGGGCGAGGAGCGCCACGCCGACGCAGATGGCGGAGTCGGCCACGTTGAAGGCGGGCCAGTGGTGGGTTTTCCAGTAGACGTCGAGGAAGTCGATCACCTCGCCGAGCCGCACCCGGTCGATGAGGTTGCCGACGGCACCGGAAAAGATGAGGGAAAGGGAAACTGCTGCCAGGCGCTGCTCGTCCCGGAGCTTGCGGAAGGTGATGGCGATGGCCACCATGGCCACCAGCGTGACCACAATAAAGAAGGGGCGGCGATAGTCGAAATTCGAGAGAAAGCTGAACGCCGCCCCCTTGTTCCGCATGTAGGTGATACTGAAGAGCCCGGGGACCACCGGAATGGACTGGTAGAGCTCCATGGTCCGGTCCACGAGGATCTTGGTCGCCTGGTCGATCACGAGGGACGTTGCCGTGACAACCGAGAAGATGCGGTAGTTGGGCCTCATGGTTCTATCTGACCGCCGCAACGCACTTGGGGCAAAGGGTCGGATGCTCGGCATCGCCGCCGATCTCCTCGTCATAGTGCCAGCACCGCTCGCACTTCTCGCCCGGGGCGCCGGCAACGCCGATCTTCAGCCCCTTCACCCCGTCGGCCTCCACGAACCCGCCGGCAATCTCCTCCACCAGATTAACCCGCGAGACAATGAAGACCGTCGCCAATTCACCGGCATACTCCTTCAGGAACGCAAGGAGTTCGGGCTCGGCCGCCAGGGTCACGGCCGCGTCGAGGGAGTGGCCGATGGTCTTCTGCACCCGGGCCTGCTCCAAGGCCTTGGAGACCTCCCCCCGCACCGCCATGATCCTCGCCCAGCGCTCCACCAGAGCCTCGTCCTTGCGCTCGGGGCAGGGCTCCGGGAAGGATGTCAGGTGAATGCTCGCCTCGGCCCGCTTCGGCATGTACCCCCAGACCTCGTCGGCGGTAAAGGAGAGGACCGGTGCCATGAGCCGCACCAGGGATTCGAGCACGAGATACATGACCGTCTGGGCGCTGCGACGCTCCGGGGCATCCTTCCTGCTCGTGTAGCGCTCCTTGATGATATCGAGGTAGAAGGAGCTCATCTCCACGGTGCAGAAGCCGTTCACGGCGTGGTAGAGGATGTGGAACTCGTACTCGTTGTAGGCGGTGAAAACCTTCTCCTTCAGCACCTCCAGCTGGTGCAGGGCCCAGCGGTCCAGCTCGGTCATCTCCCCGAAGGGGACCATGTCGGTGGCCGGGTCGAAGTCGTAGAGGTTCCCCAAGAGATACCGGCAGGTGTTGCGGATCCGCCGGTAGGCCTCGGCCAGGCGGGTCAGGATCTCCTGGGAGATCCGGACGTCGTCCCGGTAATCCTGGGCCGCCACCCAGAGGCGGAGGATCTCGGCGCCGTACTTCTTGATGACCTCTTCTGGAGCCACCACATTCCCCACGGACTTGCTCATCTTGCGGCCGGAGCCGTCCACCACGAAGCCGTGGGTGAGGACCTCCTTGTACGGCGCGGTGCCGCGGGTGCCGACGGAGGCCAGGAGCGACGAGTGGAACCACCCCCGGTGCTGGTCGCTCCCCTCAAGGTACATGTTGGCCGGCGAGCCCAGCTCGGGGCGGTTTTCCAGGACCGCAGCGTGGGAAACCCCGGAATCGAACCAGACATCCAGGATATCCATCTCCTTCTCGAAGGCGCTCTTGCCGCACTGCGGGCAGACGGTCCCCGGCGGCAGAAGCTCGGCAGCATCCTTCTCGTACCAGAGGTCGGCTCCCCCTTCCATGAAGAGATCGGCCACGTGGTGCATGGTCTTGCCGTCGGCCAGGATCTCGCCGCACTCGGTGCAGTAGAAGGCGGTGATGGGGACCCCCCAGGAGCGCTGGCGAGAGATGCACCAGTCGGGGCGGTTCTCGATCATGCCGTGGATCCGCTCGCGCCCCCATTTCGGCACCCAGGAGACCCGATCGATCTCCTCCAGGGCCTTTTTCCGCAGGTCGTTCTTCTCCATGGAGATGAACCACTGCTCGGTAGCCCGGAAGATGATCGGCTTCTTGCAGCGCCAGCAGTGGGGATAGGAGTGTTCCACGCTCCCCTGCCCCACCAGGGCTCCCACCTCCTGGAGTTTCTCGATAACGCTGGCGTTGGCGTCAAAGACGAACTGGCCGCCGAAGAACTCCAGGCTCTGGATGTAGCGCCCCCGGTTGTCCACGGGATTATAGATGTCGAGCCCTTCCACGAGGGCCAGCTCGTAGTCTTCCTGGCCGTGGCCGGGCGCCGTGTGGACGCAGCCGGTACCGGCATCCAGGGTCACGTGCTCGCCCAGGAGGACGATGGAATCCCGGTCGTAGAAGGGGTGCCTGCACCGTTTCCTGTAGAGGATGTCGGCCCGGAAGGTGGCGACGACGCTCCCCTGCACGCCGGTGGCGGCCATGAAAGCGTCCTTGAGCCCTTCTGCCACCACGAGTACCTCGCCGCCGGTCTCCAGGGCCACGTACTCAAGCTCCGGGTGGAGGGCCACGGCCAGGTTGGCCGGGATGGTCCAGGGGGTGGTGGTCCAGATGACCAGCGACACCTTCTTCCCGGCCAGGACTGGCACCGAGGCGCTGATGTCATCCTGGAGGAGGAATTTCACGTAGATGGACGGGGAGGTCTTGTCGGCGTACTCCACTTCCGCCTCGGCCAGGGCGGTGACGCAGGAGGAGCACCAGTGAACCGGCTTCTTCCCCTTGTAGAGGCCGCCGTTGTCGGCGAAGCGGGCCAGCTCCCGGGCGGTGATCCCCTCGTAGTCATGGGTCATGGTGAGATAGGGGCGGTCCCAGTCGCCGAGGACCCCGAGACGCTCGAACTCATCCCGCTGGATCTTCACGAACTTCCCGGCGTACTCCCGGCACTGCTTGCGCATCTGGAGCTTGGTGGTTTCATGCTTCTTCGACCCCAGGTTCTTCTCCACCTGGAGCTCGATGGGGAGGCCATGGCAGTCCCACCCCGGCACATAGGGGGCGTCGAACCCCTGCATCCGCTTGCTCTTGAGGATGATGTCCTTGAGGATCTTGTTGAGGGCATGGCCGATATGGATGTGGCCGTTGGCGTAAGGGGGGCCATCGTGGAGGACGTAGCGGGGCTTCTCCTTCCCCGCCGCGGCGAGCTTGCCGTAGAGGTCGCTTTTTTGCCAGCCGGCGAGGATCTCAGGCTCCCGCTGGGGAAGATTGGCTTTCATGGGGAAATCGGTGACCGGGAGATTGAGGGTGTTCTTATATTCCATGGACGTCCTCCACAACGGGGTAATCGACCGAAAAATCAGCAGCGCAAAGGCCGAAAAAACGCTTAACGTTACCGGTATGCCGTTGAAAAGTCAAGGTTAAAGGGTCTGAACGCGCCCATTGACCCGAAGGGTGAGGGAGGTTAGAATTGACATGCAAAATGGAATAATCACCACACAACCATCGCCCCGGAGACCCTGCCGGGAACAGGACCCCCCATGGACCACCAGCTACGTATGCTGATACTGGAAGACTCCGAGGACGATCTGCTCCTTTTGCTTCGGGAGTTGCGCCGCGGCGGTGTTGATCCCATCTATGAGCGAACCGAAACGGCCGACGACATGCGCACCCTCTTGAACGATCGGCAGTGGGATGTGATCATCGCCGATTACAACATGCCCCGGTTCGGCGCCATGGTGGGCCTGGAGATCGTCAAGGAACAGGGGCTCGACATCCCGTTCATCATTGTTTCCGGCAAGATCGGCGAAGACCTGGCGGTGGCCGCCATGAAGGCCGGCGCCCACGATTACCTCATGAAGGACAACCTCTCGCGCCTGGTGCCTGCCATCGAGCGGGAGGTTCGGGAGGCCGACGAACGCCGGCGCCGGCGCCAGGCCGAAGAGGCCATGAGGACCCAGTTCAACCAGATCAGCACCATCTTCGACTCCCTCAATGCCTTGGTCTACGTTGTCGACATGGATACCTACCGGCTTCTCTACCTGAACAAGTTCGGCTCCCAGCTTTTCGGCGAGAAATGGGAGGGACGCCTCTGCTATGAGGTAATCCAGGGGGGGAAGACGCTGCCGTGCGACTTCTGCACCAACGACAAACTCCTGCTGGACGGCAAGCCGCTTCCCCCCTACATCTGGGAATACAAGAACATGATCACCGGGCGGTGGTACCAGTGTATCGACAAGGCGATCCGCTGGACCGACGGACGGCTCGTCCGGATGGAGATCGCCATCGACATCACCGAACGCAAAGAGATGGAACGGATGAAGGACGAGATGATCTCCGCCGTGAGCCACGAGATGCACACCCCTCTCACCGCCATGATAGGCTTCACCGAATTCCTGCTGGAGAACGAGGTGGACCGGGAGCAGCAGAAAAACTGCCTCCAGACCATTCACAAGGAAACCGAGCGGCTGAGCGAGCTGATCAACAACTTCCTCCAACTCCAGCGACTCAAGGCGAGCATGGTCAAGTTCCGGATCACGCCGGTGACGGTGGGGCTCCTGCTGAATGACGCCGCAGCCCTCTACGCCGCCGCATCCAAGAAACACACTATCGTTGTGGAGTGCCCCCCGGACCTCCCGCCAGTGCGCGGCAACGAGGAGCAGCTCTACCAGGTGGCCGGCAATCTCATCTCCAACGCCATCAAGTACTCGCCAGACGGGGGAACCATCACCCTCGGCGGGAGAGCCGACAGGGACATGGTCATCTTCTGGGTGAAGGATGAAGGGATCGGTATCGCTCCCGAATTCCAGGAACGGGTCTTCGAGCGGTTCTTCCGGGTCGACAACAGCGACCGGCGCAAGGTTGGAGGGGCAGGTCTGGGGCTCACCCTCGTGCGGGAGATCGTGGCGGCCCACGGCGGCAGGGTATGGGTGGAGAGCACCCCCGGTGCCGGGAGCACCTTTTTCGTCTCCCTGCCGATGATGAAGTAGTTCCTCAGTGGGAAAGCCAGAGATAATCGGCATCCTCCGCCGTGATCCGGCCATCGTGGATCACCGGGTCGGGCAGGACGACCCGGCTCGTGAGACCCGGCCTCTCCCGGTCCACCTGAACCGGCATCCCCCCCCTGATGGCATGGCCTCCCCCCGTGATGACCACCACGGTCCTCCCTGGATTCTTCCTGATATATTCCAGCAAGTGGTAGGCCATGGACTTGTTCCAGAGCATCTGGGCTTCGCAGAAGTTCCTGAAGGTGTTGGCGCTGGCGCCGTGGCTTGAGTAGGAGCGGCGGATCATGGCCATGTAGCTCTCATCCACGTCACAGGTGATGTTGGGGGGAAGTTCCCGCCGTTCATCCTCCGTAAGGGATGCGAACCCCTGCCGCGCCACCTTCTGAGACACGTCCCGGGGGACGTTGAGGCCTATCAGGGGAATCCGCTTGTCACGGGCAAAGAGAAGGATGTCGCCATAGAGGGACCACGGCAGGTTCCAGCTACTGCGGTAGATCCGCTGGAATGCGGCCCTGTCGGTTTTTCCCGCCACCCAGCGGTCAAGATCCTGCTGGCTCTCGGCGGCGAACATCTCCATGCCGATGGCCAGCGGAATTCCGGCCCGGTGCAACTCCCGGATGATCCGCAACTGCAGCACGTGGTGATCAGGATTGTCGTGAACCTCCCCCACATAGATGACCGCAACCCTCCTCAAATCTCCCATCATCTGCTCGAAGCTGACCTCCCGTAGGTCCGCGAGCCGCACGACGAGGTCGTGGCTGAAGCAGTTCCGAGCCGCCAGGGCGGCCGCTACCAGAACAAGGGCGATGCCGACGAACCTGCCGAAACGTTTCATGACTCCTCCGTGACTGCCAGCGCCGTGCCGTTCACTGATCGAATCTCACAATACTCTCACCGCCCGGGGGGCGCGGGGTCTCCTTGACCCGGTTCTCCCCTCCGGAAAAGACCAGGAACCCGTAGCGCCCGTAGTGGGTGATCTTGAGGGCCGCCGCCACGGCCCCGGCCGGCGAGTTTGAAAGGAGCAGCGCCGTCACCCGGCCAGGCACGCCGGGGCGGTTCAGCACCGTGAAGAGGAGGTCGTCGGCCCCGTTGTACTGCGTACCGTTCGCGGCAAATCCGCCGGCCGCCGTTGTTACCCCCGGCGGCAGCGGCGGCACGAGCCCGGGCCGCGCCGGTATCCCGCAGAGCAGGAGATTGCGGCCCGCCAGGTCGGGGACATCAGCGCTCTCCTCGCGGATCAGCGGGGCGTCTCCATGCCCCAGGGAGCGAAGCAGAAGCCGCAGCGTCTCGTCATCGGCGCCGCACGTACGGGTCACGACCGCGGCAAGGGGCTGGCTCCCCTTGATCCGGTTTACCGTGAGGGGGAGCTCGTCCTGCGGCAGAATCCGGAAGAGATCCACCTCCGGGTCGAGCACCACCCGCTCCGGGTTTGTCGGCACGGCCACCGCGAAGGTGGTCTTCTCACCCGTCAGCTCCACCGTCCGGTCATACTCCTTCCCCCCTGCCGCCACCCGCACCGTCACCCTGAGGTCATACACCCCGCCGTCACGGCGGATCGCTCCCGTCACGAGCCACCCGGCACCGCTTCGCCGTTTCGCCACCTCCGACAGGGCAAGCCGCGGCCCACCCGGCCGGTGGAGCAACGGCGCCACGAACGGCCCCAGATCCTCACCCGAGGAGCGGGAAAAGGCCCGCACAAAATCATCCCAGTCAGCCGTCGAGAAACACTTCTCCCGGAAGAGTCTCCGAAGCGCGCCAAAGAAGGCCTCGTCGCCGATCCGCTTCCGGATCATGTGAAAGAGCATCGCCCCCTTGCCATAGCCGATGGCCCGGGAAGCCGAATCCTTCCGGCCGAGGAACCGCTCCAGGGGAAAGTCATCCCCAGCCCCCACCAGGGAAGCGTAATCGGCCAGGATGCGGAAGCGGTAATCGCGCCCATCCCGAGCCGATTTCCGCTCCTCCAGGAGGTGGTCGGCCAGATAGGTCACGAGCCCCTCGGACCAGTTCCCCTGCCGGTAGTCGACGAGAACGCCGTTTCCCCACCAGCAGTGGGCGATCTCGTGGGGGAGGCTCGTGTGAACGATGAAGGGAAGGCGGATCACCGTACCGCCGATGAGGGTATAGGAGGGAAAGCCGTAGCCCGTGGGAAAGAAGTTCTCCACCACGGCAAATTTTTCGAAGGGGTAGGGGCCGAACTTTCCGGCATAGAAGCGGATATAGCCGGCGGACGCCTCCAGGTAGCGCGCCGCAAGACCCGCGTTCTCCGGATAGAAGTAGGAATAGAGGGGGATGCCGTCGACGCTCCGCTCGTCGATGACGTAGAGACCGGCAGAGAGGGAGAGCCCCTCCACGGGTCGGGCCTCCTCCCAGGTGGAAGAGGTGGTTCCCTTGTCCGTGAAGCGGGCAATACGCCGACCGGCGGTAATGGCCTCGATCCCGGCGGGGGCCGTGACCGTCACGCGCCGGCTCTTCGGCAGGGTCTCCGGAGCTGGGTACCAACCGGCGTCGCTGCCGAGATAGGTCCCCCTAGTGGTTATGGCGCCGCTGACGCCGTAAGAAGGGTCTTCGCTGTCAACGGGCCGCTCCGGCACCGGATCGTTGAAGGTGCATTGGTAGCGGATCAAGACCCGACGGGGCGAAGTCCCGCTCTTTTCGGGAAGTGTCAAACCAAGGGCCTCGCCGGTACGGCGGAAAACCGCTTTCCGCCCGTCGACGGTCACCCCATCCACCACTGCCCGCTGGTTAAGGGTGAAGGTGATCCGGCCGGAGTCCCCCGGGGCTAAATCCAGGGCGCTCGCGCCGAGAAGGAGATGGCGCTCCGGTTCCAGGCGGACCGTTATCTCCTGGCGAAGCGACCGGACCTCGCCCCGGGCCGAGCAGGCGGAGAAGAGCGACAGCGGCGAGACGAGAACTATCAGGAAGAAAACAAGCGTCTTCATGGGATACAACTATATCACCGAAACGCCCCACTGAAAGCTCCTCCCCCGTGGCGCTACCGTCTGCGCTTCTCGCCGGCAAGGGAGAGGAGATCTGCCCGGGACGCCTTCCACACTCCGTCCTCCCGCACGAGGCGAACCGATCTGGTTGCATATTCGGTCCCTCCCGGCCCCCCGTCCAGCCCGAAGCGGCCCCGAACCGTGACGGCATCGCCGCTGCGGGCCGACACCGTCACCTCCTGGAGCTTCTCCCAGCAACAGGCGGGGCGGCGGGAGGCTTTGACCAGCTTGCGGGCAAACCCCTCGCGGCTTTCCCGCCCGTTCACGCTCGTCCGGTCATAGAGAAGCGCGTAATTGCCGTCGCGCCAGATATCGAGGATCTCCTCCAGGCTTTGCCTTGCCTCGGCAGCCACCCCCGGATCGGCGGTCCGTGCCGTGCGGGCATGGACCGGACCGGCAACGGCAAGCATGACGACCGCAACCGCCACCATACGACGAATGATGTGCATGTACCCCTCCCTCAGCTTGAGCTGTCCATCATGGTTAAAAACAGCCAATCCTAGCGCAGCATCGGGAAGGGCGCAAGGGTTTTGCTCAGTACCTGACGTCCTATATCGCCCGGTCCACCGACTCGGCAACGAGCCTGAGTTTCGTCATAAGGGCATCGAACTTCTTGGGCTTGAGGGACTGGGGACCGTCCGACGAGGCCCGTTCCGGATCGGGATGCACCTCGATCATGAGTCCGTCGGCCCCCGCGGCAACGGCTGCCAGTGCCATGGGGGCCACGTAGTGGTAGTTGCCGGTGCCGTGGGAGGGGTCAGCAATGACCGGCAGATGCGTCATCCCCTTGAGGACCGGGATGGCGGAGAGGTCGAGGGTATTGCGGGTTGCCGTCTCGAAGGTGCGGATTCCCCGCTCGCAGAGGATCACCGACTGGTTCCCCTCGCTCATGACGTACTCGGCGCTCATGAGAAACTCCTGGATGGTCATGGACATGCCCCGCTTGAGGAGTACCGGCCGCCTGAGCTGCCCGACCTTCTTGAGCAGGGCGAAGTTCTGGGCATTGCGGGCGCCGATCTGGAGGATGTCCGAGTACTCGGCCACGAGATCCGCCGTCTCGGGATTCACCACCTCGGTAACGATGGGAAGACCGGTGATCTCCCGGGCCTTGGCCAGGAGCTTGAGCCCCTCTTCCTCAAGGCCCTGGAAGGAGTACGGAGAGGTGCGCGGCTTGAACGCCCCGCCCCGGAGCACCTGGGCGCCGGCAGCCTTCACCGCCTTGGCCGTCTCGATGATCTGCTCCTCCCCTTCCACCGAACAGGGGCCGGCCATGACGATGATCTCCTTGCCGCCGATGCTCACCGCATCGCTGATCCGAATGATGCTCGGCTCCACCTTCACCTCCTTGGAGGCGAGCTTGTAAGGCTTGAGGATCGGTACCACGCTCTCCACCCCGTGCATCGACTCGATCGATTGCAGCACCAGCTTCCCCCGCTCGTCCCCCACGGCCCCGATCACGTCCCGCGTGGTTCCGTGGATTACGTGGGGTTTGTACCCCAGTTCCTTGATCCGCTTGATTACCTCATCCCGGTCCTTCTTCGCTGCACCTGCCTTCATGACGATGATCATCCTTTCCTCCCCGTGGTCCCGGAACGACGAAAGGCCGGAGGATTCCCCCCGGCCTTTGACTTGTCTGCGCTATTGGTCTTAAAAACTGAAAAAGCCGGGGATGGTCTCTCTGTCCACCCTCGGCTTCCGGTTTAGTGTGTAGTGTCTTCAGCTCCCCCTACAACAAACCCCTACCCTGGGCGGACGGCCTAAAATAAAAGCCGCACCAAAAGTAAAAGTTAACGTAGGAAAAGAAGCCGAGATTGATCATGGGTTGTATAGTCGCCCAACCCATTAGAATATGTCAAGCCCAAATTTCAGCAGATGCAAACCCTTTGACATTTTCCGCCCCCTTCCGCTAGGGTTACACAATGGAGCAGCTCCTGACAACCCATAGCCTTCCGGCCCTCTTCGGCCTGAGTTTCCTTGCGTCTACCCTGGTTCCCATCGGTTCCGAGTGGCTTCTGGTCACGCTCCTCCTCAAGCATCACGACCCGGTGCTGGCGGTGAGTGTGGCAACCGTCGGCAACTGGCTCGGAGCCTGCACCACCTACGCCATCGGCATGTGGGGCGGCCCCTTTCTGGTGCGCAGGGTCCTCAGGATCGACGAGGCGACGGAGCGCCGGGCCGACCGGCTCTATGGCCGGTACGGCTCCTGGTCCCTTCTTTTTTCGTGGCTGCCGGTCATCGGCGATCCCCTCTGCCTCGTGGGAGGAATCCTCCGGGTGAGGTTCGTCCGGTTCTCGCTCCTTGTGGGGAGCGGAAAACTGGCCCGCTACGCCTTTATCGCCTGGATCACCGTGAAGGGGATGTGATGCCCAAGCGGAATATCGAAAACGCCATTGTTCGGATGCTGAAGCGAAAGCCCTTCTACGGCCGGTTCCTCCTGGGACTTCGCCGGGAGGGAGGGAACGGCGGCCACCCCCTCGGGGTGACGGTTCGGGACGGGGTGCCAACCCTGGCGGTGAGCACCCCCCTCTTCGGGGCCGAGCCCCCGCAAGTTCAGGAAGGGCTCCTGGAGCACGCCATCAAGCACCTGATCCACCTCCACATGTTTCGCCGCAAGGGAAGAAACAGCCACGACTGGGACCTGGCCTGCGACCTGGCCATTAACCCCTCCATCGAGCACCTCCCCGCCGATGCGCTCCTCCCCCGGGCCTTCAAGCTGGAGGAAGGGCTTGCGGCCGAAGAATACTACGCACTCCTCGCCGACCCCTTCGACACGGGAAGCCTCCAGGGGTACGGCACGGGAAACGCTTCCCGGGACGCCGGGGGAAAGAAGGAGTCTGGGGAGGAGGAGCAGTCCGTAACGACGGTGGACGACCATGTCATCTGGGACGATGCCGATGCCACGCCGGTGCGCCTTGCCGAGGAAGTGGTGCGGGGGATGGTGCGCGACGCCTACCGGGCCTGCGACGGGGAGGTGCCGGCCGACATCCGGCAGGTGGTGGAGGGGATGCTCGCCCCCTCGCCTATCCCGTGGCGCCAGGTGCTCCGGCAGTTCGTGGCGGCGGCGGGGAGAACGGGCCGGCAGGCCACCTGGATGAAGGAGCATCGCCGTTTTGTTCATATCACTCCCGGCGTCCGAAAAATGCGACGCCTGAACCTCCTGATCGGAATCGACGTGAGCGATTCCACCAATATCGTCGAACTGCGGGAGGCCTTCGCCCAGGAGTTGATCCGGATCTCTCGGGGACGGGAGTCAACCATCACCGTACTTTACGCCAACAGCCGGATCCAGAGGATCGACGCTTTCCGTGGAGTTGCGTCGGTAACCGAAATCTACGGAGGGGGAGGGTTCACCGACCTGCGGCCGGTTTTCAGTTTTGCGCGGACCATGAAGCCCCTCCCTGCCGCGGTTATCTACCTTACCGACGGCGTTGGTCCGGCGCCGGATCGGATGGAGTTCCCTACCCTCTGGGTGCTGACGCTGGATGGTGAAAAGCCGGCGCCGTGGGGGGCGGAGGTTAGACTGGAGGTATGACCTATGGAAGAATTCACGCCAATGACTGCCGAGTCGGTGCGGGAGCTCCTTGTGAGGGAAGGAGCGGAGGTATTTGCCCGCGAGGGGAGAAGTGACAGCTACGGAGCGCCGCGGGATTTCTCCTTCGAGGTGAAGGCCCTCTTTCCCAATGGCATGGGGCTCCATATCGTGGCGCGTCAGTTCAATTATCGGGACCCGTGGGAGGCCGCAGGCAGGGTGAATGACATGGTGGATGTGTCGCTTCTCCGTGACGGTTCCTACTCGCCCCTCCCCAAGGGGTACCCCTGGTTCCAAGGAACCGATCAAGAGGAAGGAATCGACGAGAAGGGACTGCGCGAGATCATTGCCTGCGTCAAGGGGCTGAATCCGAAGGTCTATCTGCTCCAGGAACTGACGGGGGACTTGTAGCCCATCCAGCCATCGTTCAGGACCACAGGCCACAAAAAAACGCACTGCCCGAAAGCAGTGCGTTTTTTTGTGATGACGTCAAGTGTTACTGTTACGGTTACTTGCGCTTCTTCAGCCCGCAGTCGATGTTGGCCACTACGCGGCGGTTCTTCTGGCGCCCTTCTTCGGTGGCGTTGTCAGCAATCGGCTTGGCCTCGCCATATCCCTTGGCAGAAAGACGCTTGGCGGAGATTCCATATGCGTCGACCAGGTTCTTCATGACGGCCTTGGCCCTGCGCTCGGAGAGCTTCTGGTTGTACTTCGCACTCCCTTTGCTGTCGGTATGCCCTTCGATCACCGCAGTGGCATCGGGATACTCTTTGAGGAAATCGGCCACTCTCTTGATCTCATCGCGGAACTCGGGCTTGATGTTGGCCTTATCGAAGTCAAACTCAACCTTCAGGGTGATGCAGACCTTCTCCGGGCAGCCGTTCTTGTCGACTGCGGCATTTTTCGGCGTGTCGGGACACTTGTCCAGGTAGTCGGGCACACCGTCACCGTCCGTATCCAGCGGGCAACCGACGCTGTCGACCTTCACGCCGGCCGGGGTGTCGGGGCACTTGTCCAGGTAGTCGGGTACGCCGTCACCGTCCGTGTCCAACGGACAGCCATTGCTGTCGACCTTCACGCCGGCCGGGGTGCCGGGGCACTTGTCCAGGTAGTCGGGTACGCCGTCACCGTCCGTGTCCAGCGGACAGCCGACGCTATCCACCTTCACGCCGGCCGGGGTACCGGGGCACTTGTCCAGATTGTCGGGTACGCCATCGCCGTCACTGTCGAGGGGCGCTGCAGCCACAACTTTTTTGGGCTCGGGCTTGGGCTCGGGCTTCGGTTCGGCCTTGACCGGTGCCGGCGCAGGCTTGCCGCCGCCGAACTGGAAATCGAGGCCGGCAGTGACTTCCTGGTGATTCAGTTCGTCATTGAAGGAAAAAATATTCCGGCCATCGGCACGGAGTGCAATACGGTCCGCGAGGAATAGTTTCAGGCCACCGCCAGCGGAGACCATTTCGTCGGAGCGGTCGGCATTGGGAACACCTTCACGGCCTTCATAGGTAACGCCGCCGAGACCCGCTGCAACAAAGGGCACCACCCGCGATTGGGGAAAGAAGTGATAGAGAAGCTCAGCACCGTAACGATAGACATTGGAGCTTCCATTCCCATTATCGTACTTGGTGTCGGTGTAGGCGCCCGAAGCCTCGACTGCCACGTTCTCGGTGAAGTTGTAGCCAAGCCTGAGTCCGCCGGTGGGCCTGCTCTTCAGATCTGAGTCACGATCAAAGAACGTGTACCCTCCGAAGGGGCTTACCGATACAGCACCTTCTTTGATGTTGCTCTCACTGTGGGCGGTAGCGGTGAATGCCAGACACGCCGCGGCAACGGTAATTGCTACTTGCTTCTTCATTCCATACCTCCTTGACGTTGAATTCATACCTCGCGGATGCAACACCTTTTTTCTCTCAATAGGCAAGCAAACTGGAGATCATTTAATTAGTTTGAACGACATGATAAAAGCTTTTATCGAAAAGTCAATTATTGAACTCAAATCTATGTGACATCTTTATTGAACAAAGCAGCACTAACCTTGAAATTTCAATTAGGTATGAGCCTGCAAATTCTCTTCAACTCTCTGCGTCATGCACGCCCCAACGCCTGAATACCGAATAGGACCCTGTGCTCGATGGCTTACCAAAGCGACTGCGAGAGATCACAAACGAAAACACCCCCCGGCTAGATACCGGCGGGGTCGCTCTGTACAAGGAAAGGTGGTCCCCTCCCTGGAACCCATTACACGATTATACAAAAATTAATGGGATACTCTTTACACTGGACAGGGAATCGAAGTCAAGGACAACCTCACGCCCGGACCATTTCCGGGATTATGCAAATCGCTCCGAAACAGAGAAAAACGGGGAGCGACAACAGCCCCGCAATAGTTGTGCACGAGCCTCAGGTGAAAGGCCTATTTACGCCGCGGCCCGAGAAACAGATAGACGATCAGCAGGAAGGGAGCGGAAGAGAAAGCTGCCTCGAAATTGCCGAGAAATAGCTGCCAAGTCCCGAATGAGACAAGGGATACGACGAAAGCGATAAGAAGGAGTGACACGAGCCTGTTCATGGAAGGAATGATACTTTCACGAGGAGATTTGGGGGAGGAGGAAACCTGTTGAAGCGAAAAAACAAAAAAGCCCCGGATTGCTCCGGGGCCTTCTTCGTTTCGCAGGGTTCGTATCAGTTACACCCTGGTTACGTTGGCCGCCTGCAGGCCTTTCGGGCCCTTGACGACGTCGAACGTTACCCTATCACCCTCAGTAAGGGATTTGAAACCGTCGCCGTTGATGGCCGAGAAGTGGACGAATACGTCCTCGCCGTTCTCCTGCTCAAGAAAACCAAACCCCTTGCTGTCGTTGAACCACTTTACCGTACCGTTTGCCATGTTCTTTCTTTCTCCTGCTGCTGTGTTAGTTCGTCCGGGTATATCCACGGACATAGGACACCCTACCAGCTTTTCCACCTAAAAGTCCACGAATAATTTTCACAAAGAAAAAATATTTCCCGATGCCATGGAAGCCTCCGGACCCCATACCATCCACTTCCGTTATGTAACCCCCAGTTGTTTCATTTTTTCCCACAGGGTTTTACGGGAGATGCCGAGGAGTCGAGCGGCATCTCCCTTCTTGTTGCCAGTGGAGCGCAAGGCCTCTTCGATAGCGTTTTTTTCCATGGAATGAACACTATCGGCCAGGGAAGCGGGACTGGCTGGCTGAGAAAGCGGTTGAGCGCCGGCTGGGCGCGGAGCGGTGAACTCCGACGGGAGATCCCCGAGGCGCAGATTGCTGCCAAGGGAGAGGGCAACGGCCCGCTCGACGGCATTTTCCAGCTCCCTGACATTGCCCGGATAGCTGTATTCAAGGAGGGCCTTCTGGGCCTCCGGGGCGATTTCCATGACCGGCTTGTGCATCTTCTCGGCGAACCGGTTGAGGAACTGCCGGGCCAGGGCGAGGATATCCTCGGTCCGCTCCCGCAGGGGGGGGATATGGATCGGGATGACGTTGAGGCGATAGAAGAGGTCTTCCCGAAACCGCCCCGCCGTCACCTCCCGGCGTAGGTCACGGTTGGTGGCGGCGATGATCCGCACGTCCACCCTTATCTCCCGGGTGCTTCCCAGGCGCTCCACGGTCCTCTCCTGCAGCACCCTGAGCAGCTTGGCCTGGGCCGCCAGGGGCATCTCCGCGATCTCGTCGAGGAAGATGGTCCCCCCGTGGGCCTGCTCGAATTTCCCCTTGCGCTCCTTGATGGCACCGGTAAACGCGCCCTTTTCATGGCCGAAGAGCTCCGATTCCAGGAGGGTATCGGGGAGGGCCGCGCAGTTGACCTTTATCATGGGGAGATCCTTGCGCGCGCTGTGCTGGTGGACGGCCCGCGCCACCAGTTCCTTGCCGGTGCCGCTCTCGCCGGTGATCAGGATGGTGGAGTCGACGGCAGCGGCGGCATTGATGATCTGGAAGATGGGGCGCATGACATCGCTGGAGCCCACCAGGTCGCAGCAACCGAACTCCGACAGCACCTGCTCGCGGAGGGTGAGGTTTTCCGCCTTGAGTCGCTCCTTTTCGGTGATATCGCGACTCATCATCAGGGTTCCGAGATAGTTGCCTCCCTTATCGCGGATGGGGTAATAGCTGTTCTCGAAAATCCTCCCCCTCGTCTCGATGACATGGACATGAAAGGGGAGCACGCCGCTCCTGAGCGCGGCCAGCAGCTTGCGCACCCGCTCGGACGTATGGTTGGAATGGGTGCCGAAGATGGAAAGGATATGGCGCCCAAGGTAGTTTTCCGCCCGGATGCCGCGGATCTTCTCTGCGGCCGCGTTGATGTAGGCGAAACAGTCCTCCGTATCCAGGAAGACGATCCCATCCCCCATACTTGCCAGAATCGCCCGGTACACAGCGGGATCAACAATTCCTTTTTCACTCCCCATGGCTCACCCTCACGTCATTGTATTTCAAAGAGTAGCATAAATATGGTTTCGCAGTCTTCCCGCTCCCCACTCAGCGTATGGGCGATATCTGCTGGCTTCGGGCGACCAGGTAGTACACGACTCCCAGGACCATCAGCGTCCCGGCCAGGAAGACCTGGGTCTCCAGGGGGTCGTGACGGAGCGTCGAAATCAGGATTTCCCGGATAATGGCTACGATGACCACGCCGATGAACACCTGGATGTTGAAGCGCCCCCCTTTCAGGGTCTTGATCTCGTTGTCCATGAGCTCGATCATCATCCAGAGGATGAGGAGCGTACCGAGGGCGCTCAGGATCCCTTTCTCGACGGAGCCCCTGAAGACATGAAATATCTCCCAGAAAAACAGACCAACGACCGAAAGGGACACGCCGACCAGGGCGAGCACCAGGATCAGGTTGAGGCCGTAGGTGAAACGCTCCGTTGCCCTGACCAGCAGCGATTCCAGCCGTTTGGAAATAAAGACCTTCTTCAGTTCCTCCTCGATGTAGGAGGCCGTCATGATGTCGAGGTTGATGTCGAGAATCTTTTCCACCGCCTCTGTTTTCTTCCGCCGCTCGTCCCGGTCGGGAAAGTTCTCCCTGATCATGCCGACCGCAAAACGCCGCACCTTCTGCATGGCCGCGTTCACGAAGTGGGCGTTGAGCCCGATCTTGACATGGACGTGGCCGACCCGTTGGAGATCGTGCAGGTACTGGTTGTCGTAAACGCCCCGGAAGAGGTTGACGAACCATCCGCCGTGGCTCAGCTTGAGCCGCTGGAGGACCGTGTCGTCCTGAAGAAACGTAGCCGTTTCCGGAATGCCGAGGAGATAGTCGTAAAAGTCCTCGATCATCAGCTCCCGGTTTGCCTGGGCTATGGGGAACAGCGACTTCAGCGTTTCGGCATCTTCGTCGCTGAACAGGTAATGCGCTTTGATTTCCTGCATGGAATACATAGAAATCGCTCCGGACAGTGGCGAGAAGCCCCCCTTATTCCCCTGAAAATCGTTATGGTTATTATACACGCCTTTAATACATTTTCCCGAATCATGAGCGCGATTGTGGGGGAGCGGGTTGGAAGATAGTGACCATGGCGAAGGCGCGGCCCAAAGGAAGAGCAGCGGCCGCCGCGGCGTCACAACGTACTGAAGGTGTACTCGAAAGGAACAGGTTCCAGGAGGGAGAGACGGAGCCGGGCCGCGGACGTACCCTACCCGCCCACCGCCGCCATGGCAAAGGCCTGGTGCTCGGCCCTCTCCATCGACATGCCGTGACACGCCGGCTTTGCGCAGGCAAGGTGCCGGAGAGCCTCGACCAGGGGCCTCGGACCTTCGCGCCCCAGAAAGGGCTTGAGGTCGATTCCGCCGTCGGAAAAGAGGCACGACTTTGCCATGCCGGTTGAGGTGACCCGAATCCGGTTGCAGTCGGCGCAGAAATGACCGGAGAGGGCCGTGATGATTCCGATGGTGCCGGCAGCCCCCCTCAGGCGGAAATCCCGGGATGGCCCCGCCAGGCTCCCCTTCTCCACCGGCTCCAGGGGGAACTGCGTCCCTATCCGTTCAAGGATTTCCTCCCCCGTGACGGTCAGATTCTGCCAGTTTTTCTCCCTCGTGGCCGGCATGGACTCGATGAAGCGGACCGCGTAGGGATGCTCGATGGTGAGCCGCGCGAAGTCAAGCACCTCGTCGTCATTCACCCCCCGCATCACCACCATGTTGATCTTGGGGGGCGGAAACCCGGCCGCCTCCGCGGCGGCGATCCCGGCAAGCACCTGCCACACATCGCCACCTCGTGTGATGGCCCGGAACGTGCCGGGGCGGAACGAATCGAGGCTAACGTTGAGCCGCTGTACCCCGGCCCGGCGCAGTTCCCCTGCCATCTCCGGCAGAAGGAAGCCGTTGGTGGTGAGGACCAGCTCCCGAAGCCCCGGGAGTTTTGCGAGCCGGGCAAGGAACGGGACGATCCCCTTCCGCACCAGGGGCTCCCCGCCCGTCACCCGGATCTTCTCGATCCCCACAGCAACGGCGGCCCGGGCGATCCGAAAGAGATCCTCGTAGCTCAGGATGTCGCCATGGCCGAGTTTCTCCACCCCCCCGGCCGGCATGCAATAGCGGCAGCGGAGGTTGCAGCGGTCGGTCACCGAGAGGCGCAGGTAGGTGATCCGCCGTCCATAGGTGTCGATCAGTTCCATCTTACGGGTGCCCCATCTCGAAGTGGCGGTCCAGAAGCTGCACCTCCACCTCGCTGCCGGCGACGATGGCGGCGTCGGGAGGAAGTTTCACAAGCCCGTTGCCGCTGGTGAGGGATGAAAGCCGCGCCGAGCCCTGGTCGCCGGTGGAGGCCAGCCGGTAGCGTCCCTCCTCGAGGCGAACCGACACCCGCACAAAGTGGGGCCTCCCTCCCCGGTTCCTGATGGCCTCCTCCAGGGTCCCCCGGACCACGGGCCGAAGGATGCGGGCGTGCCCCATCATCGTCAGGAGGGCTGGACGGACGAACTGCTCGAAGGCGACCATGGCCGCCACCGGGTTCCCCGGCAGGGCAAAGACCGGTTTCCCCCGGACCATGGCAAAGGCCACCGGTTTCCCCGGCTTCATGGCCACCTTCCAGAATTTGATCTCTCCCCCCAGGTCCAGGAGCGCCTCGCGGACAAAGTCCCTGTCCCCCACCGACACGCCGCCGGTGGTGACGAGGAGATCGGCCTGAAGCCCGTCGCTGATCTTGCGACGGGTAGTCTCCAGATCATCCCGGGCGATGCCGAGCATGAGCGGCTCGGCCCCCGCCTCCAGAAGCTGGGCGGCAATGCTGGTGCTGTTGCTGTTGATGATCTTGCCCGGCTCCGGGATGGAGCCGGGCTGCAGCAGCTCGTCGCCGGTGGAGAGGACCGCGACGCGGGCCTTGCGGAACACGGTGGCTGTCGTCTTCCCCAGAGAAGAGAGGATGCCGATCTCCGGGGGGCGCAAGAGGCTTCCGGAAACAACGACCAGATCACCGGCGTTCACCTCCTCGCCACGGCAGCGGATATGGTCGCCCCGCTTGACCATCCCCCGCAGGCGAATGGTTGTGCCTTCCTCCAGCACATCCTCCACGGGAACAACGGTATCGCAACCGGGGGGAATGGGGGCGCCGGTCATGATTTTCATGGCGCAGCCGGGGGAGACCGGCTCCGTCGGTGCCATGCCGGCGGGGAGGAAGCCGCAGACCTCGAGGCTTCCCCCCTGCACGTCATCGTAGGCAAAGGTGTAGCCATCCATGGCCGAATGGTCGGCGGCGGGAATATCCCACGGAGCGTGGACATCCTCCGCGATCACCCGGTGAAGCGCGTGCAACAGGGGGACCTCCTCGGTTCCCAGAAGCCCCGTATGGGAAAGGATGATCTGTTGCGCTTCTTCAATGGAGATCATGGCATCACCTCTTGAACTATTACTTCTTATGGCAGTCCGTGCAGCCGACCGGGCCTTTCTTCAATTCAGTATGGCACCCCTTGCAGGTCTTGTGGGCCCAGTCCTTGCCAAACCCCTTTATCTTGCCCGGTCCGTTTTCGTGACACTTCTTGCAGTCCTTAAGCATCTCCTGATGCTTTTTATGGGGGAATGTCACCTTACCCATGGATGCGGGGAATTCAAACACGTCGGCGGCGAAAGCATGTGCGGCAAAGGCGGAAGTGGCGACGAAGGCGATGGTGATAGCTGTTTTTTTCACAGTGTTCTCCTTTTGTTGGTTGGATGCCTGTTGCGAAACGACATTAGCAGGGGACTTCGGCGTTCTTACGCGAATAGTACCACCAGGTGAGAAGGATGCAGGTCGCGTAGAAGGCCACGAACCCGTAAAGGGCCGCCTGGGGGCCGCCGGTGGCGGCAATGGAGGTGCCGAAGCTCTTGGGGATGAAGAACCCGCCGTAGGCCGCGAACGCCGAGGTGAAACCGAGGACGGCGGCCGCTTCCTTGTTGGCGTCCTTCACCGCCTGCTCCTCGGCCGCCGCCCCCTTGCCTGCCGCGTCCCGCTGCCGCTCGGTCAGGAAGATCACCGGAATCATCCGGAAGGTGGAACCGTTGCCGACGCCGGTGGTGGCGAAAAGGAGGATGAACATGGCGAGGAATCCCCAGAAGTTGCCGCCGACTCCGCCATGGGGGAGGAAGGAGAGTACGCCGAACACGGCAGCCGCCATGATGATGAAGTTCCAGAAGGTGACCCGCGCTCCGCCGAGCTTGTCGGCCAGCCAACCTCCCACGGGGCGGATCAGAGCGCCCACGAGCGGTCCGAGGAAGGCATACTTGATCGGGTTGATGCCGGGGAACTGGGACTTGGTCAGGAGCGGCAGCCCCGCCGAGTAGCCGATGAACGAACCGAAGGTCCCGAGGTAGAGGATGCACATGAGCCAGTTATGCTTGCGCCTGAAGATGATCGCCTGATCCTTGAAGGATGCCTTGGCGCTGGCGATGTCGTTCATGCCGAACCAGGCGGCCAGGGCCGAGACGGCGATGAACGGCACCCAGATGAAGCCGGCATTCTGGAGCCACATGGGCTTGGTCACCCCGTTGATGACGCACTGTTGGGGATCGCCGCAGAGGGCGGCGAACATGCCGGTGGAGATGACCAGCGGCACGAGGAACTGCATGGCGCTCACCCCCAGGTTGCCGAGGCCGGCGTTGAGCCCCAGGGCGGTCCCCTTCAGGGCCTTGGGATAGAAGAAGCTGATGTTTGCCATGCTGGAGGCGAAGTTGCCGCCGCCGAAGCCGCACAGGACCGCCAGGATCAGCATGGTCGAATAGCTCGTGGAGGGGTCCCTCACGGCAAAGCCGATTCCGATGGCGGGAATCAGGAGCGATGCGGTGCTGATGGCGGTCCACCGGCGCCCCCCGAAGATGGGGACCATGAAGGAGTAAAAGATGCGGAGCGTCGCCCCCGCCAGCCCCGGCAGCGCCGTCAGCCAGAAGAGCTTGTTGGTGTCGTACTTGAAGCCGATGTTGGGGAGGTTCACGCAGACCACGCTCCAGACCATCCAGACCGCAAAGGCCAGGAAAAGGGCCGGGATCGAGATCCACAGGTTGCGGGTGGCGATGGCCTTTCCCTTGGTCTCCCAGAAGTGCTTGTCTTCCGGGTTCCATTCCGTCAATACGCGGGATGACCCATTCTTTTTCGTTTCCATCCTTGTCATTACGTCCGTTGGCATCGTTTTTCTCCTTCCATGGGAATTGGCTGGTTATTCAAGAATGTCTGCCGTCTTCAGTTTGTGATGAACTTTTTCCTTCTTCAGGGCCAGGTACATCCAGAACAGCGAGACGCACGTGGAGCCGTACAGGAGCATGAAGGCGGTGCTCCGGACACCGGTCAGGTCCACCAGGGCGCCGAACATGATGGGGAGGAGGAACCCGCCGAGTCCGCCGATGAGCCCTACGATGCCGGAGATCACGCCGATGTTGTGGGGGTATTCATCGGAGATGTGCTTGAACACCGATGCCTTGCCGAACCCCCAGGCGATGCCGACAACGAAGAGAAGGGAGGTGAAGACCCACACGTTGAGCCCCACGTGGCGCGACACGGGGCCGTTCACCGTGGTGACCACCACATCGAAGTGGGGGATCGAGAGGAGGAGGAGACATCCGCCGGAGATCCACATGACCCAGCAGGTGACGGTGTGGGCGCCGAACCGGTCCGACAGCCACCCCCCCAGGGCGCGGATCACGCCGGAGGGGAGGACGAAGATGGCGGCCACCAGGGCAGCGGTCCGGATGTCGAACCCGTACTCGTTGATGTAGTACTTGGTCATCCAGAGGGAGAGCCCCACGTAGCCGCCGAAGACGATGGCGTAGTACTGGCAGTAGCGCCAGACCTTCGGGTCCTTGAGGGCCGCCAGCTGGTCCCTGATGGTGACGGAGGTGCTGACCTTGTGGCTGTGCTCGGAGAAGGTGAATGCCCAGAACAGGATGGCCGTCACGAGCATGGCCGCGGCGTAGACCTTGGGGACCATCTGCCACCCGTAGGCCACGACCAGGGAGGGGGCCAGGAACTTGGTGACCGCGGCCCCCGCGTTGCCGGCGCCGAAGATTCCCATGGCGAACCCCTGCCGCTGCTTCGTGAACCAGCGGGCGGTGTAGCTGATCCCCACCGAGAAGGCGCCGCCCGCAAGGCCGATGAAGAGCCCCAGGAGGAGGAAGTGCCAGTAAGCCGTGGCGGCGCTCACCAGGTAGATGGGGACGATGGTGCAGAGCATCAGGATGAAGAAGACGATCCGCCCGCCGTACTTGTCGGTCCACATCCCGAGCGGCAGCCGGATCAGGGAGCCGGAAAGGATGGGGGTTGCGGCCAGGATGCCGAACTGGGTCTCGTTCAGCCCCAGGGCGGCCTTGATCGGAATGCCGATGATGGAGAACATCACCCACACCGCGAAGCAGACGGTGAAGGCAAAAGTGTTCATCGTCAGGACCGATAGCTGCTTGTGCCGGTGGGTCGCCATGGCGCGCGTCCTGACCTGGGTCCCCCACGTTGCCGCCGTTGCCGTCTCATGCTCATGCCTTTCCATGGCGTTCTCCTTGAAATGCCGTTACTCCACCTTCCCCTCGGGCCGGGAGCGCCAGCGGTAGAGGATGGGTGGATCCTTGAGAAAATCGAGGGGCCAGTAGAGGAGGTGGACCAGCTTGGTGAACGGCAGGAGCGCCACGATCAGGAATGCCCCTGCCGCGTGCAGCTTGAGGATAAGGGGGAAGTCGGCCAGGTACTCCACCTTGGGGTTGAAGTAGAGGAGCGAATAGAGGTAGGGAACCGCCGTGTGGAGGTACCACTGGGAGCCCCAGCGCATGAAGAGGCTGATGTAGACCCCGGTGGCCGTCTGGAAGGTCAGCAGGATGAGGAGCACCCAGTCGGCGGGATAGGTTACGCGCTTCAGCATGGGAGCGTTGACGCGGCGCAGCAGGAGCACCACGCAGCCGAAGAGCGCGAAGAGCCCCAGGCCGAGCCCCACGCTCTCCAGGAAGACCAGGACCTCCACGTTCCCCAACAGCGACTTCATGGCGCCGGGGGCCACAACGCCAAGGCCGTGGGCCAGGATAATGGGGATGATCCCGTAGTGCCAGGGGTTGGCCCCCCAGAAAAGGGTCTTCCGCTCCAGGAACTGGGTGGAGTAAGCCGACCAGGTGAGACGGTTCGAGTAATAGCGGTAGGGGGTGACGACGATGAGCATCGCCAGGGCCACATAGGGAAGGGCCACAAAGATAAAGGTATTCAGCACGGTGTTCAGCATGGGCTCACCTCCGGATGCGCAGCCGTTTTCAGGCGGTTTTTTTCAAGAACGCCATCGCCACAGTCCGCGGGGTGCTCTCCCCGGGCGGAGTCCTCGCCGCAGATGAGGCGGACGGCCTCGACCGCGGGCCGCCAGGGGGAATCCCGGCGGGATGCCGCAAAGCTGTCACAGAGTTTCTCGACCCCCGGCAGCACGTGCCGGTCGATGAACGATCTCCGTGCGTTGTCCTCCCCGCCCCGGACCAGATGGGCCAGGAACCAGAGGATGACGGGGAGATGATCGGGAAGCTCGTTGCCGAGGGGGGTGTAGCCGTGGCGGCCATACTCCCCCTTCAGGGTGATGAGATACGCCCCCTTCTTCTGGTTGTCGCCGAAGAGGTGGTGCCCCAGATAGGGGGCGACCGCCGGGTTGAAATCGAAGGTCGCCACGTATTCCTCCTGGAGCTCCGCCAGGGTCGATGCGGCCACGAACTCCCCGAAGGTGTCGAGGGGGCACTCCAGCCCCTCTCCGGCCAGATACCCCTGGACGGTGCCAATGGCCCACAGGAGGCTCTTTTTCTCCTGGGGATAGTCGAGCATCCGGGCCAGGGATGAATAGATATCCGCAGTCATCGTCTCCCCCTCCCCGTCTTCTTGAGAATGCCGAAGCCGCTGGCCCCCTTGCGGGTGTGGGAGTCGAGCTCTTCCCGCTGCTGGGGCGGAATGATGTTCCGCTCGTTGTAACCGCCGATGGTGAAGAGACGGTAGAGACGTTTCGCCCCTGCCTCGTCGAGCCCTGCCTTCCCGAGGCTCGCCTCGTCCGTGGGCTGGTCGAGGTTCTTGGCCCGCATGTGGATGCGAAGGGCGATGAGCTTCTCCAGGGCCGCCGCCACCACGTCCCGGTTGCCGCCGCCGAAGAGGCTCGCCAGGTACCCGATGGGGGCCCGCAGGGCCTCCCGGCTCGGGATGGTGCCGTGCTCCACCAGCTGGTGAAGCTCGCCCCCGGCGGAAAGAACCGGCGAGAGGGACGGGATGTAGTAGGCCATGGGCATGGTCCGGAACTCGGGGTGAAGCGGCAGGGCCAGGCCGAACTCCTTGACGAGGGCGTAGACCGGCGACTTCTCGGCGGCCTCCAGCCACTGCTCCGGGACGCCGTTCTTCCGGGCGCCTTCCCGGACCGCCTCGTCCCGGGGATCGAGGATCACGGCCCGGTGGGCCTCAACGAGCTGGTTGTCGGGCTTGAGGAGCGCCTGCTCCACCTTCTCGGCGTCATAAAGGAGGACCCCCACGTAGCGGATACGGCCGACGCAGCTGTGGGCGCAGGCGTTGCACTGGCCGGTCTCGGTCCGGGGAAAGCAGAAGATGCACTTCTCCGCCTTGCCGCTGTTCCAGTTGAAGTAGACCTTCTTGTAGGGGCAGGCGCTCGTGCAGAACCGCCACCCCTTGCAGACCTCCTGGTCCACCAGGACCACCCCGTCCTCACCCCGCTTGTAGATGGCCCGGGAGGGGCAGGAGGCGACACAGGCGGGGTTCGCGCAGTGGTTGCAGATGCGGGGGAGGTACTGCATGAACATCGTGCTGTACTGCTCGATGATCTTCTTGTCCTCCAGGTTCACGTCCGCCGCCGCGTAGACCTGGGAGCCGGAGAGGTCGTCGTCCCAGTTGGGGCCGGCCTTGATATGGGCCATCTTCTCCCCGGTGATCTGGGAAAAGGCCTCGGCCACCGGCTGGTCATCCCCCCCCTTGGCCCCGTAGAGGTTGCCGTAGTCGAAGTCGAAGGGCTCGTAGTAGTCCTCCAGCTTCGGCATGTTGGGCTGGAAGAACATGGAGAGGAGCGTCGGCCCCTTCCCCATGGCCTTGAGCCGCAGGTTATGCCCGTCGGCGACCCAGCCACCCTTGAACTCCTCCTGGTCTTCCCACTTCTTCGGGTAGCCGACGCCGGGTTTCGTCTCCACGTTGTTCCACCACATGTATTCGGCGCCCTTGCGGTCGGTCCAGATGTTCTTGCAGGAGAGGCTGCAGGCGTGGCAGCCGATGCATTTGTCCAGGTTGAACACCATTACCAGTTGTGCTCTGACATCCATTGTCTCACCCCCTCAGCTTTCTGACGACCACGTAGCTGTCCCGGTTCACGCCGGTCGGTCCCCAGTAGTTGAAGTAGTAGCTGAACTGGGCGTAGCCCCCGAGCATCAGGGTCGGCTTCAGGCGGATGCGGGAGAGGCTGTTGTGGACGCCCCCCCGCTTGCCGGTCTTCTTCGATTTCTGGATGTTGATGGTCCGCTCCGGCGCGTGGTACATGACCGCCGCCCCCTTGGGGATCCGGGAGGAGACACATGCCCGGGAGACCACCACGCCGTTGAAGTTGTAGACCTCGATCTCCTCGTTGTCCTCGATGCCGGCCCCGGCCGCGTCCTCGTGGTTGAGCCAGACCACCGGTCCCCCTCTCCCCAGGGTGAGCATCCGGAGGTTGTCGCTGTAGGTGGAGTGGATGCTCCACTTGCCGTGGGGGGTGAGGAAGTTGAGTACGAGCCCCGTTTCCCCTTCGGTCTCGTCCAGGACCGCCGGGTTGAGCCTCCCCTTGAAGGTGGGGAGCCCCTCGTGGAACTCGCCGTAGTAGGGGTGGTCCAGGTAGAGGGACTGGCGGCCCGACAGGGTGCGCCACGGCACGTCGTACTCCACGTTCAGGGTGTAGGGGGCGTAGGGGCGCCCGTTGTTCACCAGACCGCTCCAGACCGGGGTGCTGCAGTAGCGCTGGGGCTTCTGGGTCACGTGCTCCCACTTGATCCGCAGGTCCCGGCTCCCGGCGGCGATTTGGGCCAGGGGCTTGCCGACCCGCTTCTCCAGGTTCTGGTAGGCCCGGTAGGCCAGCTCGCCGTTGGACTCCGGCGCGAAGGAGAGGAGCACGTCGGCCACGGTCTTTTCGTCTTCGATGTCAAGGAACGCCTTGCCGTTCCAGCTCCGGGTCGGCATGGTTTCCAGGAGCTTCTCGTGGACGTCGTCCGCCTCCCAGCTTACCCCGTGGGCATGGAGGTGCCCGATATGGGGTCCCACCGACACGTAGCGGTTGTAGAGATTCACGTAGTCCCGCTCCACCACGGCCAGGTTCGGCATGGTCTTGCCGGGAATCGGCTCGCACTCGCCGAGCTTCCAGTCCTTCACGGTCCGCTGGGCGATCTCGCCCGGGGTGTCGTGGAGGAGCGGCGCGGCAATGATGTCCTTCACCGGCGTGGGGAGGTGCTTCACCGCCAGCTCGCTCACCTTCTTGGCGATGCGGGTGAAGATCTTCCAGTCGGATTTCGACTCCCAGGACGGCGGCACGGCGGCGTCCAGGCAGTTGATGAAGGAGTGCATGTCCGTCGTGTTCAGGTCCGACTTCTCGTACCAGGTGGCCGTGGGGAGGACGATGTCCGAGTAGAGGGTCGAGGTGTCCATCCGGAAGTTGAGGTCCACCACCAGGTCCATCTTCCCTTCGGGGGCCTTGTCGTGCCAGACCAGGTCCTTCACCTGCCCCTTGGCAACCTCCTTGGCGCTCACGCTGCTATTGGGGGCGCCGATGACGTGCTTCAGGAAGAACTCGTGCCCCTTGGCGCTGGAGGAGATGGCGTTGGCCCGCCAGATGAACCAGACCTTGGGGGAGTTCCCCTGGCCGTCCGGGTCCTCGATGGCGAAGCGGGTCTCGCCGCTCTTCAGGCGATTCACGAGCCAGGCGCGGATCTCGTCGTCGGTCTGGGCGCCGGCCGCCTTGGCCGACTCCACGAGCCGCAAGGGGCTCTCGTTGAAGTGGGGGGCGAAGGGGAGCCAGCCGAGCCGGGCCGCCTTGGCGTTCATGTCGGCGGCGTGGAGCGGCATCCGCTCGCCGGTCTCCGGCTTGAAGTAGTCCACGAAGGTCCGGTCGTAGCGCCACTGGTCCGAGTGGATGTACCAGAAGCTCGGGGTATTCTGGAGCCGCGACGGCTTCACCCAGTCCTGGGCCATGGCGATGGATGTCCAGGGGGCCAGGGGGACCACCTTCTCCTGACCCACGTAGTGGGCGAGCCCCGCGCCGTTGCGCCCCACGCTCCCGGTCAGGATCAGGGCGGTGATGGCGGCCCGGTAGATGAGGTCGTTGTGGTACCAGTGGTTCACCCCGGCGCCGATGATGATCATGTTGCGGCCGCCGCTCTGCTCCCCGTTTTCGGCCCACTCCCGGGCGATCTTGATGAGGGATTCGGCGGCGATGCCGGTGTACTTCTCCTGCCACTTGGGGGTGAAGGGCTTGTCGGAGTCGTAGCTCTTGGGGTAATCGCCCCCGAGGCCGCGGGAGACCCCGAACTGGGCCATGAGGAGGTCATACACGGTGGCCACGGTCACCGGGCCGTTCTTCGTCTCGATCCGCCTGACCGGCACCTCGCGGATGCTCTCCCCTTCAGCCTCGAACGTGAAGCGGACCTTCCCCGTCTCGCCGCCGATGAGGCTCAGGCGGCAGTCGATGGCGGAGCCGTCCACCAGGTCGGTCATGTCCAGGTTCCACTTTCCCTCCTGCTTGCTCCAGCGGGTGCCGAGGCTCCCGTGGGGAATCTTCACGGTGCCGGCGCCGTCGGCCACGCAGAGGGTCCAGTCGGCATGCTCAAGGGAGGCGCTCCGCTCCATCTCGGCGGCCCGGAGGAACTCACCCTGCCGCAGGATTCCCTCACCCTGGCCCTCTCCCTGAGGGAGAGGGGAAGCAGGGGTGAGCTTCACGAGGAACGGGAGGTCGGTGTACTTCAGGGCGTACTCCTGGAAGAAGGGAACCTGGCGGTCGGCGTAGAACTCCTTGAGTATCACGTGGTTCACCGCCATCCAGAAGGCGCCGTCGTGCCCCTGCTCCACCGGGAGCCAGTTGTCGGCGAACTTGGTGGCGATGTTGTAGTCCGGGGACATGACCACCACCTTGGTCCCCCGGTAGCGGGCCTCGGTGAGGAAGTGGGCGTCCGGAGTCCGGGTCATGGGGACGTTGGAGCCGCAGAGGACGATGTAGGAGGCGTTGTACCAGTCGGCCGACTCGTTCACGTCGGTCTGCTCACCCCAGATCTGGGGCGATGCGGGGGGGAGGTCGCAGTACCAGTCGTAGAAGCTCATGGCGACCCCGCCGAAGAGTTGGAGGAACCGGGTGCCGGCCGCGTAGCTGATCATGGACATGGCCGGGATCGGCGAGAAGCCGATGACCCGGTCCGGGCCGTATTTCTTGGCCGTGTAGATGGAGGAGGCGGCGATCAGCTCGGTCACCTCGTCCCAGTCAGCCCGGCGCATGCCGCCCGTGCCCCGCTTGCTCACGTAGGCTCGGCGGGATTCCGGGTTCTCCACGATGCTCTTCCAGGCCTCCACCGGGTCCTCGTGGCGGCTCCGGGCGTCGCGCCAGAGATCGATGAGGGCGCCGCGCATGTAGGGATACTTCACCCGCAGGGGGCTGTAGAGGTACCAGGAGTAGCTGATCCCCCGGGTACACCCCCGGGGCTCGTGGTTGGGGATGGTGCCGTCGAACTGGGGATAATCGTTGGCCTGGAGCTCCCAGCCCACGATGCCGTCCTTCACGTGGACCATCCAGCTGCAGCTACCGGTGCAGTTCACCCCATGGGTGCTCCGCACCACCTTGTCGTACTGCCAGCGGTTCCGGTAGAACTCCTCCCAGCCGCGGTCGCATCCGCAACGGTCGTCTTTGAGCCTTTCCTGTGTCATTTATCTGGTCCTCCTTTTGTAGAGAGTCAAGCCGACGAGGAACACCACGAAAGTCCCCGCGCCGTAGGCGGGGAAGAAGGACGCAGAGGGTGTGCTCTTAGTGAGGGCGGCATCCTTGTACAGGGCGATCAGGCTCGTTACTTCGTCATCGGTCAGGGGGCGGTTCTCGTAAATCTTCTTCATGGTCGGGAACTTGAGGGCCTTGAGCGCCCCCCGCATCCCCTTCTCCCCCATCTTCTGGTAGGAGGCGCTCAGGTTGGAGACGGCGAGGTTCCCTCCGGTGATCCCCGGGGTCGAGATTCGGTGGCAGGCGATGCACGGCGCTCCCCCATTGGCCAGCGGCTTTTGCCCGGTGAAGAGCGCTTTTCCCTTGGCAACCAGTGCCGGCGTCACCACGACTTCCGGATGCTCGTCCGCCGGCGGGGCGCCCGCCTGGGCGGCGCCGCCCCCCCCGCCCTTGAGCCAGGTGATGATTTTAATGGCGTCGTCATGGCTGATGCCGAGGGTCGGCATCTCGTAGCCGTATTTCTTGATCAGCTCCTTCCGGGCCGGATCGGTCGCAGCCATCGTATCCGGATGAATGATGATCGACTCGAGCCACTCCTCGGACCTCCTGTCGGTCACCCCCTTGAGGTCCGGCCCTCCCGAATCGCCGCCGCCGACGGTGTGACAGCCTGAACACTGCTTGTCGAACAGGTCCTTGCCTGGATCACCGTACGCGTGCGCCGCAATGGACAGCACCAGAACCAGACATGCGCGGCTGACTGCTGTTCGGAGAATTCCTCTCGCCATGACGTTCCTCCCGTTACGTGAATACGTGTGCAATATCTAATTAATTCAACACATTAGCCTGAGTGAAGTTTATCCGTAAAATAGCGTTTTGCAACTTTGTGGCCTTGACTTTAGTCAAGTAATCGAAATTGGCTCCAAACTTTTTTTCAGTGGGTATCCTCGCACTTGAAAACCGGGAAAATCTTGTTCAGCCCCCAGAAGAAGATGAACGGCAGCACCCCCACCAGCAGGGCGCCCAGAAGCCCCTCCTTGAAGGTCTCGATGTCGTGGGGGATGATGGGAAGCTCGTAGTGCATGTAGCCGGAAAAGGAGGCAGAGAAGGCCTGGCCGCCGATGACCAGGTTCCACCGCATCATGAAGACCCCCATGAGGACCAGGAGCGTGGCCACGACCGCCCGCCGCACGGTGAGCCGCGGCAGGAGGAAGAGGGCCAGGGGGACCAGGTTGCCGATGCCGTACTGGATCACGAAGACGTTGACGAAATCCTTGCCGTAGATGAGGCTCCGCACGATCTCCCACGAGCTGAACTTGGCGTAGTCCCGGAAGAGGAGGTCCAGGAGCTCCAGCCCCAGGGCCGCCAGGAGGGCCAGGACCAGGTATTTTGCGGTCATGGTGACCTCGAACATCTCCACGGTCCTGATCTCTTCCGGCGTGGGGAGGCTCGGGTCGCTCTTCCTCTTCCAGGCGACCATGAGCTTGCGGATCTCCATGGTCGCGATGTAGCAGAGGACGCAGAGGGCGATCCCCGACACCACGGCGGAGCAGATGAAGATGAAGGGCATGAGGGGGGTGGTCCAGAGGGCGTTGGCCTTCACGGAGCCGAAGATGAAGCCTGCATAGCCGTGGAGGAGGCAGGCCACCGGGATCCCCGCCGTCGCCATGACCTTCACCGCCTTCTCATCCCTGGCCAGGGCCTGCTCGCTGATGTCCCAGGCCCCGAGGGTGAGGAGGGAGAAGAGGAGCTGCTGCCCCCGCTCGGGGATGGTCTTGTCCCGCTTCGCGCCGAGGGCCTGGGCCGTCTCCACGAAGTGCTTCCGGTAGACGAACCAGAGCTCCGAGGCAACGATCATCCCGTAGGTGGAGAAGGCGATGCCGAAGGCGGCGATGGCCGAGGTGAAGTGGGGGGTCAGCATCACCTCGATCCCCCGCTCCGGGTGCTGGAGGTGGAGCTGGAGCGGTATCATGGCCACGGGGAGGAGGGCGAAGGAGAAAACCAGCGAGAAGCGGGCTATGTCCTTCAACTGCTTGATCCCGAAGACGTGATAGAGGGACGAGAGGACAAAGGCGCCGGCCACCAGGCCGGTCATGAACGGGTACATGACGATCTGGATGGTCCAGTAGATGTACTCGTTGGGGTAGACGAACAGCTCTTTCAGCGTCCATGCTTCACCGTGTACCATGGCTATTTCACCTCCCGGGAAAGGGCGAGATAGTAGACCTGCGGCTTGGTGCCGTACTGCTCCTTCAGGACGCCGACCCGTCCGGACATGATGGTTTTCGTCACGGGATCGTCGGGGTCCCGCAGGTTGCCGATCTTCCGGGCGCCGAAGGGGCAGGCGTCCACGCAGGCCGTCTTCATCCCCTGACTGATCCGGTGGTAGCAGAAGGTGCACTTCTCCGCCGTCTTGTAGGCCGGGTTGAAGGAGCGGACCCCGTAGGGGCAGGCCATGATGCAGTAGGCGCAGCCGATGCAGTGTTTCCGGTCCACCAGCACCACGCCGTCGGGGGTCTGGTAGGTGGCCCCCACGGGGCAGACCTGGACGCAGGCCGGGTTATCGCACTGGTTGCAGAGCTTGGGCACGAAGAACGCCTTCTCGATCTCCTCCGCCTTGACCTCGCGAAACCCTTCCTCGCCCTGGTCGATCCGGTCCGTGGTGAAGCCATCCCGGGCCCCCCGGGGAGAATCCACGTAGGTCTTCCCCTTCCGGGTGACCACGTACCGTTCCACCCAGGTGCGGGTGATGTTGGTCTCGTGGGGGATCTCGTTCTCCGTCTTGCACGCCTTGACGCAGAAGCCGCACCCGACGCAGGCCTGGGTGTCCACCAGGAAGGCCCACCGGACCGGCGATTCGTCTCCCTTTGTGGCCAGGAGCTTCCTCGGGCTGATGAGTTCCAGGGCCGAGAGGGGAACCGCCAGCCCCGCGATGACCGTGATGCTATTCTTGAGAAAGTCTCGTCTGTTCATCCCTTTGGCTCCTTGAGGCTCTTGCAAAACTACTGCGGGGCCGGTCTGCTTTGTTGCCGCTCGCTCGAAGGCTCAACGTACCAATGGGTACGCCTCGTTTCCTCGCTCGCTTGCGCCGTGCACCCCGGCCTCCTCATGACTTTTTGCAAGAGCCTCCCTTATAACCGGGTTGTGGGGGTCGTGGCACAGGGTGCATTCCGCCTCGGGGTTGTGGGTCTCGGGGTTGATGCCGGCGATGGAGGCCCTGCCGCTGGTGGGGGTGGTGAGGGCCGCATGGCAGCGGAGGCAGAGCTTGCGGCTCCGGTCGATGGTGAGGGTGGGCGGGTCGTCGGGGTGGTTCAGGGCCGGCCCGTGGCAGTTCTCGCAGGAGATGATCCCGTGGGGGGTGCGGGCCAGGCTTTCCGCCTTGTCCTCGTGGCACGCCTTGCAGGAGGCGGCCGTCCGGTACTTGACCGTCACGGCCTTCCACTCGGCCTCATTCCCCTTGCGGTGCCAGCCGTACATGTACCCCCGCTCGTGGATGCCGAAGTCCTTCGGCACCAGGAACGTTCTGGCTACGAGGACCAGAGCGATCAGGGCCACGGCGATATAGAGCGGCCGCCAGACGTGATTCCCCATGGGATTCTCCCTTCTCTTCCGAATTCGTTCACCTCTTGCCGGCGTGCCTCGACACCGCCAGGGCAAGATATGAAAACCGCGTTTTACATTTTACATCTGTCGCGCTTCAGCCTCTCAAACCCACTCTGTTGGCTGATAACTGAATTAAACAGCACAACAGGACAATGGCAAACGGCGTACCAAAAGCGCCTGCCGGGACAAAAAGTCATAACCCTGTGATAAATATGAACTTGCTAAGAAAAAGAAGCGCCCAATGAATGGCCGTGGGAGGAACCGACGTTACCTTGCGGTAACGGATGGGTGAGAAAGGTTACGTGTCTCGGGGGCCGACAGGACGTCGGTGGGAGGGAGGAGACGGCTGTAAACCGTATTTGGTATGAGGGCTTTAATGTTTGACATCCCGGAGTCGGGCGTCTACAACAGACTAGGAGGAAGCATCCCTCGACGAGCCGGCCGGCGGCTGATTTTGGGGAAGAATGGGTAGAAATGTTCTATTTGGGATGATGAGCGGTTCACGCGCACGCGCGCGTGAACCGCTCAATAATGAGTTGGGTGAAACAGAATGGAAAAACCTATATGAATTGGGTAAGACAGAAAAGTGAATGGGTTATCTTTGCTGGGTTCGCAATGATCATAATTGCGGCGGTTGCTGAGGGTTTTTTGCCAAAACTCCCTGACAAGATCGTCACATTAAGCGACTGGAGAAAGTTTCAAGAACTGAAACATACATGGCAATATTTAGTAGTTGGGCAAATTTCCTGGTCGGGTAATGTGGTTTTTGCTATGAGTCTTGTGATTATAGGTCTCAGGTTGCTTAGAAAAAAACTTCGTAAATTATTTGCTATTCTTTATTTAGTGGCAGGCCTTGGAATATGTGCCTTCTATTTGGTTACATTATATTTTACAATGACATTCAATTACACTATACCTAAACCAAATGCAGAACTATTAAGGCAAAATATTGAAAGTCACAATTATGATGTAAAGTTAAAGTCAAAGCTTTCTAAGATGTATGCGAGAGATAAATACACCTACGAAGGTAAGACTGTTGAATATTTCACTGAAACTGGGGATAAACTACTATATCAACCTACAAAAGAGGATCAAGAATTTAGAGAGCAGGATGTGCTGGTAAATGAGATATGGCGGGAAAATCGGAAACGCTCGCGGCCTAATTTTTATTGCTGGATCGCAATAACAATGATCAGCTTGCTGTTAGGCATTTTTACCCCAGTCGAAAAGAAACACCCAACACTCGGTTAGACCAGTCGGCTGAAAACCGCCGCTGGTCACCCTCAAGCCGTTATGTGCAGATTAGATAGGAGGATGCATGTCCAGCAGAATTAATACTGCCACTAGGGTCTATCACGTACTGCAAGATGCCGTGAATCAGCACACGAATCAGGCTACAGCACAGGTATGGACAAAAGTTTTTGGAATTGATGAGCCAGATGAAACAAGAAGAAACTTTGAGATATCTAGGTGTCTCAACCAGTTGTACGGAGAGATCGATGTCCTAGAACGGTTAATGAACGAAACAGATTTCTCGCAACCGCTGTATCTTCCGTATCTAAACAAAGCAAGGTCAGCAATTGTTCCTCATGGAATTACTGCAGGTTGGAATTCCTATAATACACACCTTTCGCCTGACACCCTTCTCTCTCTCAGATTCTGTATTGAAATCCTGTCAGAAGAAGAACTAGAAATCGATCAGAATGAGATACAAGAAATCCAAGAGTTAGTTAAAACATTAGATAAGCTTCTTGAGGAAAGTAAGCTCCCTATTCCATTGAAGCGAATCATTGAGAACCACATTATAAAGATCCGTGAAGCACTATACAGTTACCCCATCATTGGTGCAAAGGCCTTGTCTGAGGTAGTTAAAAGTGCTTACGGAGAGGTCATAGAGAATCAGGAGGTTTTTGCGGCAGCAAAAAACACTGAGCCTGTGAAAGTTTTGTCAAAGGTGTGGCAGAAAGTCAAAGACATAGCTGACGGAGCTAAAACAGCGAATGAAGGAGTGTCTGCTGGAATTGATTTGGTTGACAAGGGAGTAAAACTCATTGGTTTTGTGGAGAGGATACTCTCTTCGACATAACCACGGCGTAGACACTGGCGCGACTTACAACGCCGCGCAGGTCATCCGCGAGCCGTTAGCCGAAAACGCATTGCGCAGCCAATCCTTCAGTGATACGCTTGGACGTACAAAAGGAGGTACGTCCAATGCAAAGAGCGCCCAAAATCATTCCCATATCGGATCTTCGCCGAGACGCCAACGGCATCATCAAAAGCGTATCGGCCTCACGTGACCCACTGTTCATTACGCAGCGCGGAAGAGCCGCTGCCGTAATGGTCAGCATGAAAGAGTACGAGCAAACACAGCATGAACTTGAAATCCTGAGGTTGCTTGCTCGTGGCGAGAAGGAAATCGAAGCAGGTGTCGGCTTCAGTTTGGAAGAAGTGATGGCCGAAGCCGATGCTTTGCTGGCAGAACAACCATGAAGATTATCTTTACCCCCTCGGCCCGCGAACAATTTCTGCGAGCATTAGCCTATATCCGCCGCGACAAACCGTCCGCGGCGTTTTCGTTTCGGCAAACGGCCGAGAAGATTCTCTCCCGGCTCTGTGAGTATCCCGACTCCGGGCGAAACCTCCCGGAGTTTCCGGATATTCCCTACCGCGAGGTCATCGTCAAACCTTATCGGTTTTTCTACCGGGCAAAAAATAACGTGGTATGGATCGTGGCTGTATGGCACGGCGCACAGATTCCCGAGGATCCGTCGGAGAATTCGGCTAACAAACCGCCGAGCTGACAGGAAGATACGGTCTTGCTTCTCGTAGAATATTCTACCTGTTAGTGCGGTGGCCCGCAGCTCAGCTATTGGTGTTCTAGCCCCCCTTGGGGGGCGTAGTTGATTAGTTGACCAACTCAACGCTTAATCAACAAATCAACTGCGTCCCCTTCGCAGCCTCCAATTCTCCTCCCCTCGCTTTAAAGTCCTCGTTCACCCGTCAGCATCCACGAGCTGCCTCCCGCGAAACATTCTCCTCATTCCTCATTCATACGTGCATCGGACGTCCGGAACCCCCCTAATGGACAACGGGACATTTCGTGGGATACTACCCCTACGGGCACGGCCCGTAACAGGGCGAAACGAATGGCGATACCCGGCAGAGCGAACGGAGGAACCCGTATGACAGGGGGAACCATCTGGAAAGGGACTATCCATTTTGCGGATACGGATATAGCGGTGAAACTCCATGCCGCGGTCAGGGAGGATCGCATCCAGTTTCACCTCCTGCATCGGCACGATCTCGTGAGACTGCGCCAGCAGATGATCTGCGCCCTTGAAAAAAAGCCGGTGCCGGCGGAGGCGCAGATCAAGGGATTTGAAGTGGAGGAAGGGAAATACCTCATCGTCGATCCGGAAGAGCTGGAGGAACTCTCCCCCGAAAGCAGCCGGATGATCGAAGTCCACGAGTTTGTAACGCGCGACGGGATCGATCCCCTCTTTCTCGGCCACGCCTACTACCTGGAGCCCGACCTCCCTGCACGGGGATACAACGAGCTGGCGGCGGCCCTGGGGGAGATGGACGCGGCAGGCATCTGCACCTGGGCCATGAGGAAGCGGGCCTATCTCGGGGCACTGGAGGCACGGGGGGGGATTCTTCGCCTCCATACCCTGCGCCATGCCGACGAAGTGATCGGGGCTGGCTCTCTCCAACTGGACGAGATTCCCCTGACCGAGAGGGAGCTGAAGATCGGGATCGACCTGATCAATCAACTGGCCGCGCCGTTCCAGCCGGAGAAATTCGCGAACGAGCACCAGAAGAAGCTGCAGCAGCTCATCGAGCAGAAGGTCCGGGGCGAGAAGGTCGCCATTCTGCGTCCGAAGCGCCTGAAGCCGACAGCGCCGGACAAGCTCCTGGAAGCTCTTGAGGCGAGCCTGAAGAAGGTGGCCTGAACGGGGGGACGGCATGCAGGGGATTTGGAGCGGCACGATCAGTTTCAGCCTGGTGGCGATTCCGGTGCAACTGGTGAAGGCGGTGGAGCCCGGCCGGGTCTCGTTCCGCCTCCTCCACGGCGAGGATTTCTCTCCCTTGGCGAGGAGGATGTTCTGCCCGAAGGAAGAGGCGATGGTCCCTCCCGAGGAGATCGTCAGGGGATACGAGATCGGCCCCGAGCAATACATACCGGTGACCGCCGAGGAACTGGAATCGGTGTCGCCCGAACGGAGCCGCACCATCGAGATCGTCGACTTCATCGACCTGGCGGAAGTGGACCCGATCTATTTCGATCACCCCTACTACCTCGTTCCCCTGAAGGGGGGCGAAAAATCCTACCGGCTCCTGGCCGAGGTGATGCGCCGGACCAACAAGGCCGGGCTTGCGAAATTCGTGCTGGCCGAGCGCGAATACCTCGTGGCGGTCAGGAGCACTGAGGGAGCGCTGGCCCTGACCACGCTCCATTACCGCGAGGAGATACTCCCCGCCGGGGAGATCGCGCCGAGGGACGGGACGCTTGAAGCCGATGTGAAGAGCCGCATGAAGAAGAGCATCGGGAAGATGATGGCCGATTTCAATCCGGGAGACTATGGGGACGAGCGTCGGGAACGGATCGTGGATCTCCTGAAGAGAAAAGCGCGGGAAAGGCCCCCGGTGGAAGCGCCCTCCGTGGAGGAGGACGTGGAAGAAGGACCTGTCGATCTGGTGGCGGCCCTGGAGGAGATCATGCGCACGGTGAAGAAGGGGACATGAGCCGCACGTTTGTCGAGATCGCCGGGAAGAGGCTCTCCCTGTCGAACCTTGAAAAGGAGTTCTATCCCGCCCAGGGTTTCACCAAGGCCAGTGTCCTGGAATACTATACCCGCATGGCGGCGTTCATTCTCCCCCACCTGAAGGACCGGGCTCTGACCCTGAAGCGCTACCCCGACGGGGTGGAAAAGGATTTCTTCTTCGAGAAGCGCTGCCCTCCCCACCATCCGGACTGGGTGAAAACGGCCCAGGTGCCCCTGGAGGGGGGAGAGCCGATGACGGTCTGCCTGGTGAACGACCTGGAAACGCTCACGTGGGTGGAGAACCTTGCGTCCCTTGAACTCCACGTCCCCCTGGCCAGGACCGGCTCCCCCGGGATCCCCGATGCCATGGTCTTCGACCTGGACCCCGGCGACCGGGCGAACATCCTCGACTGCGCCCGGGTGGCGCTGATCCTTCGGGAACTCCTTTCCCGGCTGCGGCTTGAAGGCCATGTCAAAACCTCGGGGAGAAAGGGGCTCCATGTCTATGTCCCCCTGAACCGCGAGGGAACGACCTTCGAGGAGACCAAGACGTTTTCGCGGGCCGTTGCCATGATCCTGCAGAAACACTATCCGGACCTGGTGACGGCAAAAATGGCAAAGGACGCCCGGACCGGAAAGGTCTTCATCAACTGGTCCCAGAACGACCCGACAAAGACGATGATCTGCGTCTATTCCCTGCGGGCCCGGGAAAAGCCGATCGTCTCGTTCCCCCTGGCATGGGAGGAGTTGGAGAGACTGGCAGAGCGCGGCGACCCGGAACGGTTCCATGTCACCGCCGCGGAAGCCGTGGCCAGAGCCGGGAAAACGGGGGACCTCTTCCGGGAGGTGCTGGTGAAGAAGCAAACACTTCCCCATTTGTAGCGGCTCGCGAGGGATCGGCCCATGGGATTGCAGGAATACGCCGCCAAGCGAAAATTCGGGGAGACGCCGGAACCGGCGCCTCGTCCCGGGGAGAAGCGGCTCGTTTTCGTCATCCACAAGCACGCGGCCCGGGCCCTCCACTACGACCTTCGGCTCGAGATGGAGGGAGTGCTCAAGAGCTGGTCCGTCCCCAGGGGCCCGTCCCTCGACCCTTCCCTCAAAAGGCTCGCCGTCATGGTCGAGGACCATCCCTTCGATTACAAGGATTTCGAGGGGGTCATCCCGGAGGGGAATTACGGGGCCGGAAGCGTCATCATCTGGGACCGGGGCTTTTATCGCCACCCTACCGCGGGCGATGGCGAGGAAGGCGAGAAAGCGCTTCTGGCGGGGCTGAAAAAGGGGGATCTGAAATTCATCCTCGAAGGGGAGAAGCTCCGGGGCGAATTCGCGCTGGTGAAGACGGGACAGGACGGAAAGTCGTGGCTGCTCCTGAAGAAGAAGGATCGCTTTGCCACCAGGGAAGACATCCTCGGCGATAACCGTTCGGTGTTCTCCGGCAAGACCCTGGAGGAGGTTTTCGAATCCGCCCCGGGGAAAGCATCCGGGCAGAAGAAGAGAGAGCGGATCCGTCTTCGGGAGGCCCTGGAAAGCCCGGAGCTGAAGGAGGCCCCCCCTGCCCCCATGCCCCGCGGCGTCCGGCCGATGCTCGCGACTCCGGCCGAGGCACCCTTCGACCACCCCGACTGGGTCTTCGAGGTGAAATGGGACGGCTACCGGGCCGTGGCCGAACTCCGGGATGGGGACGTCTCGCTCTACTCCCGGAACCTGACCCCGCTGGAGAAAAAGTTTGCGCCGGTGGCCGATGCGCTCCGGGAACTGGGCTTCGAGGCCGTCCTGGACGGCGAGATCGTCGTGGTCGACCAGGAGGGGCGCCCCGATTTCCAGATGCTCCAGAACTACCCGGCATCCGGAAGCGGCCATCTCCTCTACTACGTCTTCGACCTCCTGCACCTCGAAGGGCACGACCTGACCGGCCTCCCCCTGACCACACGGAAAGAGCTCCTGAAACGAATCCTCCCCTCGTCTCCGAGAATCAGATTCAGCGATCACGTCCGGCAGGAGGGGGTCCTGTTTTTTAATGTCGCCGGGCAAAAGGGGCTCGAAGGGATCATCGCCAAGCATTCCCGCAGCACGTACCAGCCGGGGAAGCGGAGCCGGCAGTGGCTGAAAGTGAAGAGGCAGCCCACCCAGGAAGGGGTGATCGCCGGGTTCACGGAACCGAGGGGGGGGAGGAGGCATTTCGGCGCCCTTGTCCTGGGGGTGTTCCAAGGGGGCGAACTGGTCTACATCGGCCATGCGGGAGGGGGGTTCTCGGCGAAGGATCTGCAGGAAATCAGCGAACGGCTTACCCCTCTCATCCAGGGCGAGTGTCCTTTCCGGGTGGAGCCGAAGACCAACACCCCGGCCACCTGGGTGAAGCCGGAACTGGTCTGCGAGGTTGCCCTGTCCGGCTGGACCGACGACGGCGTCATGAGGCACCCCGTTTTCCTGCGGCTGCGCGAGGACAAGGCCGCCGGCGAAGTGGTGCGGGAAGGGATGAAACCATGAAAATCCATGTGGGCACCAGCGGATATGGCTACAAGGAATGGAAGGGGATCTTCTATCCCGAAAAGATCTCCCCCAAGGAGATGCTCCGCTTCTACGCGCAGCGCCTCAACGCGGTGGAGATCAACTACACGTTCTATCACATGCCCACGGAGAGAGTTCTCGCCCCCTGGGCGGAGCAGGTTCCCGACGATTTCGCCTTCGCGCTCAAGGCCCCCCAGGTCATCACCCACCTGAAGCAGCTCCGGAACGTGGAGGAGGAGACCGGCTACTTCTTCAGGACCCTGTCGGTCCTGGGGGAGCTGCTCGGGCCGGCCCTGTTCCAGTTCCCCAAGAGCTTCCACGCCAGGAAGAACCTTCCCGCCCTGGAGGAATTCCTCCCCCTCATCCCCGCTGGTGCCCGCTGCGCCTTCGACTTCCGGAGCCCCACCTGGCTCGATGCCGGCGTCGCCGATCTCCTCAGAGAAAGAGGATTCGCCCTCTGCCTGGAGGATACCGACGAGAAGCCGCCGGGCGAGATCATCGGCACGGCGGATTGGGGCTATCTGCGCCTGCGCCGCTTCCACTACGCGCAAGCCGATCTGGCCCACTGGCTGGAAAAAATCCGCTCGCAGCGATGGGAGAAAGTTTTCGTCTTTTTCAAGCACGAGGAAGAGGAGGGCAGCCCCATCACCGGCCCCGAAACCGCATTGCAGTTTCGCGAGATTGCCGGGGTGGGGTGAGCGACGGCGACCATCGGGGCGGAAGGAATCCCTAATATGAAAAAATGGCCATGAAAATCGGTGCGTCACACGCTTTCCACGGCGGGTGTGGATAAGTCACCCGCAACTGTGGATATGTTTCAGGATTGTCACGTATCATTGGGCACTTCTGCATCCTGCACAATGAATGAGCACCACTCGTAACCAACTGAAATCACGTGTCAATAGCAAATTTTCCGCGTATACACTTCAGACTGCTTCAGGGTCGGCACAGGTAGCGGAACAAGTGCCGGAAACAGTGGATAAATGTCCCAAATAGAATGGGGAAAATTATCTCAAGCAAATCTTTATCATCCGAAAAGGCCGTTGCCACGGAGGATGACATGATAGACGGCGCCGGAGGGTGTGAGCGTTGCTGAAGGAGGGAGTCGCAGCTTCCGGCATAAGGTTTCGGCCACTGCCAGTCCCTCAATGTTGCACAATCATTTTAACAAGTTACACTTGCAGCAGTCGTTTCGATGCCCTCCAGGGAAAAGGAGAACACCATGATTAACCGCCTTACGGAAGTGAATGAAACAGTGCTGATCCAAAATACCACCTTATCGGTCGACATGCTGGGCCGCTTTATCTGCAATACCTGGGACGAAGCGGTCAACAACGGAGGCCTCCCCTTCGATGCGGTCGTGATCGGCGCGGGGATGTACGGCGCCTATTGCGCCGAGAAGATATACCGCGCAGGAGGGAGGGTGCTGGTGCTGGAGGCAGGTCCGTTCCTGGCCTCCGAGCATATCCAGAACCTCACCCAGATGGGTCTTAACGCGCCCAGCCCCGCACGGGTCTCCTTCAATCAGGATGATCCCCAGACGCGCAGCCTCGTATGGGGAAACCCTTGGCACAGCGCCGAATCCTTCCCGGGCCTCGCCTACTGCGTCGGGGGAAGGTCCCTTTTCTGGGGCGGCTGGTCGCCACGCCTCACCGATGCGGACTTGGCGCAATGGCCCGCAGAGCTCGTCACCTACCTTGGGGCCACCTACCCGTCCGTGGAAGAGGAAACCGGAGTCAATCCAACCACCGACTACATCTCCGGCCCCCTCTTCCAGTCCCTCTTTTCACGCTTCCAGGCGGTGCAGGGGAGCGTGCCGACGGTCACCGCAATAGAGGAAGCACCACTCGCGGTACAAGGGGCGGCGCCTGCCCCCGGCCTCTTCAGTTTCGACAAATACAGCAGCGCCCCGATCCTGTCCGATGCCGTCCGGGAGGACGTGAATCCGGGCGCCCCTACGCCTGATTCACAGCGGCGGCTCTTCGTCGTGCCGAGGGCCCACGTCGTGAGGCTGAACACGAGCGGAGGGCAGGTGGTGCAGATCGAACTCTACGTGAACGGCCAGCACCAGTTCCTCAACCTTTCACCCGACTGTTCGGTTGTGCTCGCTGCGAGTACCATAGAGTCGACCCGCCTGGCCCTGGAATCGTTCCCGACGGCGCTCATGGGACGAAACCTGATGGCCCACCTGCGCAGCAACACCACCGTCCGCATCAAGCGCTCCGTTTTCAGCGGCCTGCAGACACCGCCAACGCAGCTTGAGGCCGCTGCCCTGTTGGTCCGGGGCTCGGCAACGGCCGGCGGAGGAAACAGACGCTACCACCTCCAGGTAACCGCCGCCGACGTGCAGGGCGCCAACCCGGAAAAGAACATGTTCCGCATGATTCCCGACATCGACCTCCAGCACCAGATCCTGGCGAACCAGGACCCCAACTGGATTGTCATCACCCTGCGCGGGATCGGTGAAATGGGTGGCGACAAGAACGCCATGCCCCAGAACGCGGGAACGAGCTGGATGAATCTGACCCTTAACGTTGCCGACCAGCAGGACGAGTTCTTCATGCGGCGGGCGTGGGTAAACCTGGTGAAGACCGCCGACGATGACCAGCTTTGGCGGGCCATGGACGACGCGGCGATTGCCCTGGCGCAGCAACTGGCAAACAACGACCCTGCCAATATCCAGTATTTCTACGACGGGGGATGGCAACCGACGCCTCCCCCGCCCAGCACCAACAACCGCCCCAATGATCCCAACAACAAGGTCCGCGACGGCCTCGGCACGACCCACCACGAAGCGGGCACCCTCTGGATGGGTACCGACTCCACCACCTCCGTCACCGACCTGAACGGAAGGTTCCATCATGTCGGCAACGCGTACGTTGCCGGCCCGGCCATCTTCCCCACCCTTGGCTCCGCCAACCCCTCCCTGACCGCCTTCTCCCTGGCGCGCCGCACCGCTTCGGCAATCGCCGTGCCGACGGTCGAGGCGGGATTCACCCCGCTTTTCACCGGCTCGCTTGCGGATTGGCAGATGGCCGGATCGGGAAGGTTCAACGCCATCGGCAACACCATTCTCGAATCGCAGGGAGGGATCGGCCTCCTCTGGTACACGAAGGCCGAGTTCGCCGACTTTATCCTCAAAGTAGACTGGCGGGCATCGAGCATCTTCGACAACTCGGGCGTTTTCATCCGCTTCCCGATCCTGGGGAGCAGCGACCCGGCAAACGACTGGAAGCTTGCGGTGGACAAAGGATATGAGATTCAGATTGACGACCGGGGCTACAACCCCGACACCAACAGCTTTGGCGACGCCCTCCATGAAACCGGCGCCATCTACACTTTTGCGGCGGCCTCCCGGCTGGCATCGAAGCCGATTGGGCAGTGGAACGTCTATGAGATCCAGGCGCAGGGAAATAACTTTACGGTGAAGTTGAACGGGGAAATCGTCAGCCAGCTCACCGGGGACGGGAGCCGGCCGCTGAAAGGGCATATCGGGCTGCAGAACCACCATCCGGGGTCACGGGTGCAGTTCCGCAATATCCGCATCAAGCCCCTGTAAGGAATACCACGAAGATAGACGGCTTTCTTGGATCTGGTAGCTGGAGATCATCTTCTTGACTAAGGGTAGAGGGGAGGCCAACGGTCTAATAGAAAATAATCCGGTAATTGCAGGGGATGCAGAAGAGGGAACATTATTGATGAATGTTCCCTCTTCTGCCGCCCTTACCTTTGGGGGTCGGCAGGGCCAGAGGTTTTGCTCCAAGGGATACTATTATGTCGTTCTCCAGAATGGGCTAAATCAAAAACTCCTTCTCTCTCCCACTCCGTATCACATTGGCATACTTCACCTTGAAGAGGGTTCTCGGCTTCCCCTGGAATTCCTCGACACGGCTGTCCAGCACCTCGAATTCGGCATCAATGTCAATCTCTCGCTTGTACTGAAACCTGTCCCACCGGACCTGGTCGATGACGTGAATTTTTTCGCCCTTTTTGCACGTTGCGATGAGCACCGGCACGGAGTCCCGCTCGTTGTTGTCCCAGAGATACGCCACATCGGCCTGGGGGAAAATTCTTTCGACAGAAGACGGCATGTCACGGTGGGCTTCCAGAAAGTCCTGAAAGCTCGGCCTCAATGATTCTCCAATGTCGGCGTGTTTATTCAGAAAGACCGTAAACGCGTTGTATTCTCCGGCCACATGCCGGGTCAGCGACCGTTTCCAGGCTTCGGTGGCCTGTGCCGTAAAAAAATTGCATTCAATGTAACGGCCTGCGTTGCGGCCAATCGAGATGTACTCCTCAGCCCTTTTCGACACGCAAAAAGGCCAATCCACCGTTACTCTCCCGGCATCGCCGTAAATTACCGCGGAGCGCTCGCGACCGTACACCATGCTCACATGATCCCTGACATCCTGTTCATGAACATCTCCGCGGGACCTCCCCGCTTCCTTGACGACCATTGCGTCGTAATCAAGATGCACGAACTCCCCGTTACCCTTGGCTTCATAGTTTGTTCGAATGTAGGTGGTTTTCCCCGATGCGGGCGGGCCGCCAACCAATTCCAGAATTTTTCCCATGATTTTCACCTCCTGCGAAAACCGGACGGGTGCCAGACGAGCCATCGAGATTCCTTGCCATGACTCCCTAATGGCAAGTGGCGTACCAAATACTCCGAGCCGCACAAAATATTGCAACTATTTGATAATATTGCATTGTCTAGATACAGCACACGGTAAAAAGGGGGTAAGGAGCCGTACCGTCGTTACCGTACGGTAACATAGTGGGAAAGAAGGGTTACCTCGTTCCTGCTCAAGGAAACGGGCAAAGGGGGAAAGGATGAGGCTCTTGCAAAACGTCGTGAGGAGGGCGGAATGCTAGACGCAAGCGAGCGAGGAAGCGAGGCGTACCCATAGGTACGTTGAGCTTTCGAGTGAGCGGCAACAACGCAGACCGCCCCCGCAATAGTTTTGCAAGAGCCTCGGATGAAAAAAGGCCGGAGCGTCCCCCGGCCAGAGAAAGGAGCACCCATGGCTGTAAGTGCTCGTCCACTGAAGGATGTATCGGACTGGCTATGCGGCGACCATGTGGCGGTCTATGCCGAGCTCCTCTTTTGAATATCCCAGGGCGAGGCCGATCATCTGGGAGAGGTGGAGGACCGGGATATTTCCGGCCACGGCACGTCCCGACAGAGCCCTGTCCTGGTAGGCATCGAGGGCGGTGTGACAGAGGGGACACGGGGTGACGATGTAGTCGGCCCCGGCCCGGAGCGCATCCTCAAGGGCGTTCCCCGTCATGGCGAGGGACTGCTTCTCCGCCACCAGGAGGGTATGGAAGCCGCAGCACTTGTTCCTGGAGCCGTACTCCACCAGGCTCCCGCCCACTGCCTCCACCAGGCGGTCCAGGGACGAGGGGGCGGCGGGGTTGTCCCTCCCCAGGAGGGAGGAGGGGCGCAGGATGTGACAGCCGTAGAACGGAGCGAACCGGACCCCCCAGAGGGGAGTGGTGACCTTGCCGGCGAGCCTCTCCAGCCCGTAATCCTCGTTGATGACCCAGAGGAGGTGCTTCACGTCGCTGGTCCCTTCATAGCGGAGCCCTTCGTCCGCCAGATGGGCATTCACCAGCTCCCGCTTCTCGGGGGAGGTGTCCAGGAGATGCTTGGCCCGGCGCAGGGTCAGGAGGCAGGTGCTGCAGGAGGTCACGAGATCGAGCCCCATTTTTTCCGCAAGGGCGATGTTACGCCCGTTGACGATGATGAAGTGGTCGGGGCTCACGTAATCGAGGTTGCTCCCACCGCAGCAGGTCCCGTTCTCCAGGTTCACCAGTTCGAGGTCCAGGTCCTTCTTCCACAGGTTGAGGGACTGGTCCACTTCCCTGGTCATGGACTCGTTGATGCAACTCAGGAAATATGCGTATCTCATAGGAACCTCGCTTTCACAACGTGCGTGCTGTTCACCCCCCTGCTCGCTCCGCTCACTTCCCCCCTACAGGGTAGGGGGGACTGAGGGGGGTCCTTCCGTGGCTCGGATTGCTTGCCTCAGCAGCATCCTCCCGGCTCGCCTCCAGGCGGCTGTAGATTTCGCTGACCCGGTCGATGTCGGGAATCGGCCGCACCCACAGGGGTGGCGTCCGACCCTTGAGCCCCATCTTCACCGCCAGGGGGACCATCCCGAGGCTCCCGATCATCCCCTTGGTGCGGAGCGGCAGGGTGACCTCCCTCAGCCTGCCGACGTCGCGGATGTCGTCGAAGAAGGCCTGGGCGTGGCGGGCCCCCTCGGAGTCGGTCATCCCCCGCTCGAAGGCTTCCTCCCGCAGGCGGTGGATGCCGTCCATGATCGGTATGTTCTTGGTGCAGTGCTCCATGCACTTGTGGCAGTGGGCACAGTCCCACAGGCCATGATCGGAGGAGACCCGCTCCAGCCGCTCACAGGCGAGGGTGTCGCGGGAGTCGTTGTTCATGCGGAACGCCTTCACGAGGACCGGCGGCGAGATGTAGCTCCGGTTCACCTCCATCATGCTGCACTCCGAGTAGCAGGAGCCGCAGAGAATGCAGTCCGATGCCGCGTTGATGGCCTCGAACTCCCCGTCGCTCACGATATGCTCTTTCCGCCCCATCTTCTCCTGGGGGATCGCCGGTTTCACCCAGCTGTAGTTCTCTTTCAGCTTGTCCATGATCGGGTTGATGTCCACCACCAGGTCCCGGACCACTTCCAGATTGTTCAGGGGCTCGATGAGGATCGTGTGTTCCCCGTCCCCCCCCAGCTCGTCCCAGACCTGGGTCGTGCAGGCAAGCTTCGAGACCCCGTTGATGCGGACCGCGCAGGAACCGCAGATCCCCGCCTGGCAGAAGGCCCGGAACGTGAGGCGCGGCTCCAGGTGCTCCTTGATGTGGTTCAGGGCGCGAAGGATGGTGATCCCCTTCTCGACGGCAATCCTGAAGTTGTCGTAGAAGGGAGTGCGGTCCACCTGGGGGTTGTAGCGGTAGATGCGGAATGAAACCTCTCGCCGTTCCATTAGTAACTCCTTGTCTCGAGGGAGTATTTCCCCATGGTTACCGGCTTGTGGCCGAGACGGATATCGCCGTCCCGCTCCATGGTGCAGAGGGAATGGAGGTGCCACGCTTGGTCGTCGCGCCGGGGGAAGTCCTCGCGGAAATGGGACCCCCTGCTCTCCTGCCGGGCCAGGGCGGTGAGGGCAACGCAGGAGGCCAGGTCGAGCATGTTCTTGAGCTCCAGGATCTGAATCAGGTTGGTGTTGTAGACGGTCCCCGTGTCGAAGAGCCGGATGCGCCGGAAGCGCTCCCGCAGGGCCAGGATCTCCTCCACTCCCTTGCGGAGCCTCCCTTCGACCCGGTAGATCCCCACGTTGTCCCCCATGGCCTTCCCCATCTCCTCCCTGAGAATGCCGTAACGCTCGTATCGCTCAGGATTTGCGTAGGACCTGATTTCGTCGGCCATCCCCGCAACCGCGCCCGGGGGTATCCCCAGGGCCTTGCGCCGGGGGGCCTCCTCGGCCGCCTCCTGCCCCGCCCGCTTCCCGAACACCAGGATGTCCAGGAGCGAGTTCCCCCCCAACCGGTTGGCCCCGTGCACGGAGACGCAGGCGCACTCTCCCACGGCGAAGACGCCGCGGACCGCGGTCTTTGCCATATGGGCGTCGATCCCCCCCATGGAGTAGTGGGCCGTGGGGCGGACCGGGATCGGCTCCGCGATGGGGTCCACCCCCTCGAAGTGCATGGAGAGTTCCCTGATCTGGGGGAGCTTTTTCTTGATGGCCTCGGCACCCAGGTGGCGCAGATCCAGCTCGATGTAGCTCCCGGCATCGCTCTCGAAGCCGTTTCCCTCGATGATCTCCGTCTCCATGGAGCGGGCCACCAGGTCCCGGGGCCCCAGCTCCATCTTCTGGGGGGCGTAGCGGACCATGAAGCGCTCGCCGTGGCGGTTGAGGAGGTACCCCCCTTCGCCCCGTGCCCCTTCCGTCACCAGGAGCCCGCTCTTGCGCAGGCCCGTCGGGTGGAACTGGATGAACTCCATGTCCTTCAGGGGAATGCCGGCCCGCAGGGCCGCGGCCTGGCCGTCGCCGGTGTTGCCGGCGGCGTTGCTGGAGCGGTTCCAGTACATCTTGGCATGGCCGCCGGTGGCCAGGATGACGACCGGAGCCACAAAGGCCTCGATGGCGCTGGTGGCCATGTTGAGGGTGACGACCCCCTGGCAGTCGCCGTCGGCATGCTCCAGGGAAAGGAGGAAGTACTCGTTGAAGAACGTGACCCCCCGGCGGAGACACTGCTCGAAGAGGGTATGGAGGAGGGTGTGGCCGGTCTTGTCGGCGCAGTAGCAGCAGCGGTCCTTCACCGTCCCCCCGAAGGGGCGCTGGGCGATGGTGCCGTCCGCAAACCGGGAGAACGGCGCTCCCAGGTTCTCCAGCTCCCGCACCACCGACGGGGCCTGGCCGCAGAGGTACTCCACGGCATCCTGGTCCGCAAGGTAATCGCTCCCCTTGACGGTGTCGAAGACATGGAGATCCACGGTGTCGTCCCGGTCCTTGTTCCCCAGGGCCGCGTTGACCCCCCCCTGGGCCGCGGAGGTGTGGGAGCGGGTCGGGTAGACCTTGGAGATGACGGCCACGGAGACCCGGGGGTTGGTGCGCACCGCCTCCAGGGCGGCGAACAGCCCCCCTCCCCCTGCGCCGACGATGACTATGTCGAATTTGTGCTCCATGACAGCCTCCCTTGCCTCGACTACGCTCTTGCTACAGGGCCACCTGGGCCACAGCCGGCAGATCCTCGACCGCCCGGAAAATCTCGATCTCGCTGATGATCCCCGCCAGCTCGTTCCCCCGGAGCACCACGAGCCGCCGGACGCCGAGCCGGTTCATCATCCGCAGCGCGTACTTCACCCGCATCGTCGGGTCGATGCTGTAGACCGGCTTGGTCATGATGTCGTGCACCTGGGTGTTCCAGATGTCGCGGTAGATGTTCTCCCCCGGGTCGATGACCTTGCCGAGGATGTCCCGCACCGTGAGGATGCCGTACACGTCGTCCTCGTTACGGGGCTGGACGACGAGGCTCGCAACCTTCCTGGCCTTGATGAGCTGAATCGCCTGGGCCACGGTCCGGCTCCCGTCAATGGTGACCACGTCTCGCTGCATGTACTCGGATACGGGGGTGTTGCGGATTTTTTTCAGGGCCTCCATGGAGCCACCTCCATTTGGAATGTGTTGTGGGTTCCAGCTATCACCCCCCTGCTCGCGTTGCTCGCTTCCCCCCTACAGGGTAGGGGGGACTGAGGGGGGTCTTTCTTACGCCAGGTACACCAGTTCACCGGGATTGGTGCGGCAGTCGAGATCCTGTCCCCGGCTCAGGTGGTCGGCGATCTCTGCCGACACCCCTGCCATCCGGCCGTAGAGGAACATGGTGAAGACGATCTCCTGGGCCTCCTGGCCGCCGATCTCGCCGTCACGGAGCTGCTTCCAGAGGAGGTCCAGGGCGATGCAGGCGATGACCGCATCGACGTTGACGCAGTAGACGTTGCCCGTTAGCCCCTCGGCGTGGAGCTCCGTGACCAGGTGGTGGTAGAACTCCAGGAAGGGATTGACGATCCCCTTCCCCTTGAGGAGGTCACGGATGAAGACCTCCCGGGGGTCATGGTTCACGGGCTTGTCGCGGAACACCGGGTGGTTGATGCACGGGATCCGCTCCGTCACCCCTTCGATCTTCGCCTTCTTCTTCCGGACCACGAAATCCTGGGTCGCTCGGGCTGCCAGCCCCTTGAGGGCCGGGTCCAGCTCCGCCGGGGTTCCCTGGTACGGGTCGGTCTCCGAGAAGATGTCCAGGAGATAGCTCACCGATTCGAAGCCGTTCCCCCCGTGGGCCAGTCCGGTGTTGGCCAGGAAGCCGGCATAGGCCGTGGCGATGTGGTTGCGGGCGCTGATGCTTTCCTTGGCCCCCTTGGCGCTGAGGGTTCCCGGGCCGTTGGTGACGGTCAGGTTGAGGAGCCCGTTGAAGGTGAAGAGCTCCTGCCCGTCCGGGACCCGGTTGAAGAGCACCTGGAAGCAGGTGGAGGCGAAGTCGGCGGAGAGAACCGTCGGGTCCATGAGCGCGTGGAGCTTCTGCCAGAAGGGATTCCGCTCCGGGTTCACGGGGGAGACCCCCACGATGATCCCGTTGAGCCCCAGGTAGGTTCCGAGGTCCTGGGCAACCTCCCGGGCGATGCGGCGCTCCGCCAGGGGTTTCCAGGCGAGCCCCAGGAGGATGGCGGAGACGAGGAGCGTGAAGGAATCAACGGGCTCTCCCTCGGCCCGGCGCTTATCGGCACAGGCCTGGGCGAAGCGGGTCAGGATCGTCTCCTGGCCGTGGGTCCGGAGCAGTGCCCCGAAATACTCCGCCAGCTGTTCCGAACGGGGGTCCTCCACGGCGGCGGGGAATCCCTCGCCGTCGCTGCATGCCTTCTCGATGAGCTCCTCATTGATGGAGAGATCTCCCCCGGTCTCGTGGAAGAACCGGTCGATGAGCCAAGAGCTCGTGGCCCGCAGCGACTCGAAGAGGGGGTTGTTGCCGGCCAGGAGCACCTCGGCGCCGATGGAGGCGTTGGGGGTGCAGCCGTTGGCCCTCCCCCGGGCCACGGTGGCGATGTTCTCGCTCCCCCGGGCCGCGAACCAGTTGAGGAGCGGGTTGATGACGGCCATCTGGCCGGCGTCGGGCATGGTCTTCAGGACCGAGTAGACAGTCACGGCGCCGAAGGGCTCCTCGATGAGGTCCAGGAGCTTGCGGCCATGGAGCGAGATGGTGAAGTCGGCCGGATCGATGGCGCTGGCACCGGAGCGGTTGCGCATGGGTTCCCGCATGATGCGGGCCCCCACCAGCCGGTTGAACTTCTCGATCTCCTCCCCGTAGGGGGCGATGGCCCGCACCGGATGCATCCGGAGCTGCTGGGGCATGGTCAGGTCCTGATCGTTCACGAACCACGGCTTGAGGCTCAGGTCCCCCGTGGAGGGGAAGTCGGGATTCTCGCCCATGAGCTCCATGCAGGCGGTGACCGCCTCGGGCACATCCTGGATGGTCCCGATCCGGACCCCCCGCTTGGAGACCTCCGGCCGTTCCGGGTCAAAGACCGGCACCCCGAAGAAATCGTCGAACCAGATCTCCTTGGCCTCGGCGTCGTCGCCGCTCCCCGCCATGGCTCCGGCGTGGCCGCAGGAGCGGGTGAGATTCTTCTTCCACCGCCCGGTCACGCAGGCGATGATCGGCTTGGTCAGCTTGAAGCGCCCCTCGCTGATCCAGTCCAGGGCCTGCTTCTCGTAGTATCCCCCCGGCTCCACGTAGACCACGATGGCCTTGGTGCGGGGATCGTTCTCGGCGCAGTAGAGGAATTCCGCCAGGGCGAAATGGATGTAGACGTCCTTGCCGCTGCTGAGGATGGTGGAAGTGCCGAACCCGGCGGTCTTCAGGTACTCGGAGATGGTGGTGCTGAAGTTGCCGGAGTTGCTGTAGATGGCGACGCTCCCCTTCCGGAGGCTCTGGGTGGGGACGTCCCCCCCAAGGGCGCCGCCGATCCGCACCTGGTCCCAGGAGTTGGCGATTCCCAGGGTGTTGGCCCCGATCACGTCCACCTTGGCGTTCTGGCAGCCGTAGCGGATCAGGCGCGAATCTCGGGCCGAGACCTTTTCGGTCACGATGACGATCCGCTTCAGATTGACGTTGCGGGCGCACATCTCCGACACCGCGTGGGAAACGGCGCTGGGGGGGAGGTAGATCACGCCGGTGTCGAAATGGATGCCGGCCCTGATGACGTCGGAGATGCTGCCGAAGACCGGGATGTCCCCCACGGGGGTCTCGAAGGTTCCGCTGGACTCGCCGTACTGGACTCCGGCCACCACGTTCCCGCCGCTGTAGGCGTGGGACACGGGAGTGACGAGGGAGCTCTCGGTCCCCCGGATGTTCATGATGCAGACCCGGGAATGCTTGTTGGCCAGCTCGTGGAGCGACTGGACGCCGACGTGGTAGGGAAAGGGATTATTTTGATAGTTCATTGCGCTGTCTCCTTCGTGAAGTCGTTCCGTACCCCGGCGCCCTTCACGCCGCTATGACATTGAAGTGCTTCGGTGCCATGGCGACAGGTTTCGGCTGAAAAAACGTGTCGATCTCCATGGAGTGCTGCAGGACGCTCATCATGCTGCTGTCATGGCCGAAGAAGCGGTAGGGGACCCGGAGGCCGTCGAGGACGTCCCTGCCGTAGACCATCCCCTCCACCACCATGGGGCCGCCCCGCCCCGCCACCACGAAGACGTTGGGGTTCAGGCGGATATGCTCCCGCAGCGAATCGAAGATCGCCTTGAAGGTGGTGAAGATGTTGGTGTTGTTGGCCCGCCCCCCGATGAGAAGCACCACGTTGGCCTGGGGAAGCCAGTGCTTGAAGGTGATGTCGGCAATGGCCCTGATCTTCTCGTAGGGGGGGTTGCCGCCGAAGTCGGAGGAGATGATGGCCCGGTCCCCCAGGATCTCCGTGGCCGCGCTGTTGGCCCCGCCGCCGAAGATGAAGGGGAGGATCGTCCCCTTGGGGTTCACTTCGGTCACGTCGCTCTGCCCCTGGTGGGTCCGCAGGACGTTTATCTCCGACTCGAACTGGGTGATGGTGGTGGAGAAAATCTCCTCCGGGTAACCGAGCCGCTTCCAGGCCGGGTTGTCCTGGTCGAAGGAGGCCTTGATGTCGCAGGCGAAGGGGACGTAGCGCCCCTTTACCTTCCCCATCCGGATCGGGTTCAGCTCCAGGGTGGTGAGCCCGTAGTTGTCATAGACCTGCCAGAGCTTCGGCAGATGCTGCACGAGGGAGCTGATGTACTGGGGGGGGCACTTCAGCTCCCGCAGGGCGTCGTTGATATGGAACGACTTCACGCCGGTGACCGGGTTGAAGACGATGGTCCGCTTGTCCTCGGGGGGGACGTCCTCCACGTCGACCCCCCCCTTGGTGGTCAGGAGGAGGACCGGCATCCGGTATTCGCTCGACTCGGAGATACTCACATAGATCTCGATGTCCGATGCCACGTACCCCTCAAAGGTCACGCCGCAGGCCTGGACCTCGCGGTTCCCCTGGTGATGGACGGCAAAGAAGAGGTCACGCTTGGCAACCATCGCATCGAACACGTTGCTGACGATACGAACCAGGCCGGCCTTTCCCTTTTTCCCCACGCCGCCAAGGAACACCGGCTTGACAATGCACTTGCCGCCGTGGGATGCGATAAGTTCATTGATCTCATCGTGGGAAGCATCCTCTGTCAGAACCTGTGACACGGGAAACTCCACCAGATCGAGCAGCCTTCTTCCATACTTTAGTCCTGTCAACTGCATAGAGACCTCCTCATGCCCTTTGTTAACATCGCTCAGCTTGTGATAGTGCTGCATCGGCTGCAGCCAACGGCTCTTCCGTATTTCGACAGTCTGGCCACGGTCCTGATACAGAGAGCAGGCAGCAGACCGTGCATCCGGAAGAGCAGGTTGCCGATATAATGGCAATCGGCATACCAAAAGAGCCGAACGGCATAAAAAATTTTAACTATTCAATTTTTCGGGATTTTTTCAGAGCACTCGCTGCCAGGGGGTACTGGCGGGCACACGCCGATGTTTCCATAGCGTAACGTGGCGGGTGAGAAGGGTTACGTGAATTCGGATGATTCGCGTTCTTTCCTATGGCTCGAAATGGGGTACATTTGTAGGGGCGCTGCTTGCCGCGCCCGGCGGCACGACATTTGAATCGTAGAAGCAACAACAGGAGTGCAACCATCACCCGGGGGAACGAAATCATGGCGGAACGAGAACTGTTCTGGAAGGCGGACAATCAGGCCGCGCGGCTGAACGAGCTGATGACCCTGGACCCGGCCCTGAAGGATATCCCGCTGCGGCGCGATGTCCGCTCCCTCGGGAGGTTGCTGGGTGAGGTAATAAAGGATCAGGCGGGGCCGGCTGCCTACGACGCCGAGGAAGAGCTCCGCCGGCTGGCCATCAGCCATCGGGCACTCGCCGACCAGGAGGAAGCGGTCCTCGACAACCCCGCCGAGCAGGAGCTCCAGAAACGGGCCGTCAGGATCGTGGGAAAGATGACCGTGGCCGAGGCCTATCAGATCGTCAAGGCCTTCGGGACCTTCTTCGAGCTCACCAACCTGGCGGAAACCAACCACCGCATGCGCCGGCGCCGGGCCACGCAGCTCTCCCCCGACGCCCCCGTGAAGCCCGGCTCCCTGCTGGGCACCCTGATGCGGATGCGAGACGGGGGAATAACCGCCGAAAAGGCCCTCGATCTGCTGCGACAGGTGGAGATCATGCCGGTCTTCACCGCCCACCCGACGGAAGTGGCGCGACGCGTGGTCCTCTTCAAGCGGCGCCGGATCGCCCGGGAGCTGGCGGGGCTCGACCTCCTCCCCCTGACCGGCGACGAGGCGGACCGGCGGCAGGAGGCCATTTTCGCGGAGATTACCGCCCTCTGGCAGACGGACGAGGTGCGCCGCCGCCCCCAGGGGGTGGCCGACGAAATCAGGATGGGGCTCGACCACTATCCCGGCTCCCTCATGGCGCCCCTGGCGGGCCTCTATGAAGAGATGGCCGAAGATTTCCGCCAGGTCTACGGCGCGGACCTCCCCGATGCCGCCTTCCCCACCGTGATCCGCTTCGGCTCCTGGATCGGCGGGGACCGGGACGGCAACCCCAACGTGACGGACGGCTCCACCCGGCACGCCTTGGAATCGGCCCGGCAGATGATTCTCGCCCGCTATCTGGACGGGGTCGAGGAACTGAAGGAACTGCTCACGCCGTCAACCAACCGGGTGGCGGTCTCGCCACAACTCCGGGAGGCCTTGGAGCGCTACGTCGCCGCCCTGGCCGGAGCCGCCGCGGAAACCGGCATCTACCCCGAGTGCGAGCCGTACCGGAAATTCCTCCGGTGTGTCCACCACCGCCTCATGCAGACCCGCGACGGGGAAGACCACCCCGACGCCTATCCCGATGCCGGAGCCTTCGCCGCCGACCTCATGCTGGTGCGCACAAGCCTCGCCCAGGGGAAAGGGGAGCGGCTGGCCCGCCGGTACGTGGACCCGCTCCTGCGGCAGGTGGAGACCTTCGGCTTCCATCTCCACACCCTCGACATCAGGCAGCATGCCCGGATCCATGCCCGAGCCGTGGCAGAGCTTGCCGCCGGCGCCGGCAGCTGCGGGGAGGGGGTCCACCCCCTCCCTCCCCCACCATCCGCCGAGACCACCGAACTCCTCGACACCCTCCGGGCCGTGGCAAAGCTGAAGCAGCGCTACTCCCCCAAATCGATCAGGAGCTACGTCATCAGCGGCGCCTCCTCAGCCCGGGACACCCTCTCCCTCATCTGGCTCATGGAGCTCTGCGGCATCCGCGTGGCCGCATCGCCGGACGGGAAAGACCCGGGGGTGATGCCGGTCCCCCTCTTCGAATCCATCGAAGACCTGCGCAACGCGCCGGGGATCTGCCGCAGCCTCTGGTGCTCGCCCGAATACGGGCCGTTTCTCGATTCGTGGGGACGCCGGCAGGAGGTGATGCTCGGCTATTCGGATTCCAACAAGGACGGGGGGATGTTCACGAGTACCTGGGAGATTCACAAGGCCCACCGTGATCTCCAGCGGGTGGCCCGGGAGTGCGGGGTGCGCCTGCGCCTCTTCCACGGCCGCGGCGGCACCGTGGGGAGGGGGGGCGGCCCCACCCACCGGGCCATCATCGCCCAGCCGGCCGACGGCTTCTCCGGCGCCCTCAAGATCACCGAACAGGGGGAGGTCATCAACTGGAAATACTCCGACCCGTCCCTGGCGAAACGGAACCTGGAGCTGATGGTGGCCGCCTCCCTGGAGACCCTTGCCCGCGCCGGCCTCGTGGAGACACGGCCCGAACCCGCCTGGGAGGAGGCCCTGGAGGAGATGTCGGGGAGCGCCTTCGCCTTCTACCGGGAGCGGATCACCGGCAACCCCGATATCCTCCCCTACTTCGAGCAGGCCACGCCGGTCCTGGAATTCGAGCTGGCGAAGATCGGCTCCCGCCCCGCGCGCCGGAGCAGGAGCCGGGACATAGCGGAGCTGCGGGCCATCCCCTGGGGCTTCGGCTGGATACAGAGCCGCCACGTGATACCGGGGTGGTTCGGGGTCGGCTTCGCCCTGGATCGCTTCGCCGCCGGAGGGGAGGAGCGGATGGAGCTCCTCAGGTCCATGATGGGGCGCTTCCCCTTCTTCTTCGACCTGATCAGGAACGTGGAGCTGGCCCTCACCAAGGTGGACCTCCCCCTGGCCCGGCTCTACGCGTCGCTGGTGACCGACGCGGACGTCCGAGAGCGGGTTTTCACCATGATTGTAGAGGAATACCAACGGACCCGGCGGATGGTGCTGGCGGTCACGGGCCAGGCGCGTCTTCTGGAAAAGAACCCGGCCCTGACCGCTTCACTCAGGCTGCGGAACCCCTACATCGACCCCCTGAGCATGATCCAGATCGAGCTGCTACGGCGCAAGCGCGCAGGGGAAGAGAGCGACGAGCTGAACTACGTCCTGGCGGCCACCATCAACGGCATTGCCGCGGGGCTGAGGAACACGGGGTAACGGGGACCGGAGGGAAACGAGAGCAGGTTACACCGCTCTCCCGGCCTCACCTTCGGCAATCTCCAGGATCTCCCGGTAAATGGCGATCATGACCCCTGCCTCACACCATTTCCGGGCAGCATGGCAGAGAAGCGAGCCGGCATGAACCAGCGTGCCGGCAAAAACCGCTATTCCGGCAGGCCGCAACTCTTCCGAATTCATCAGGTAGCAACTGGCCGCGCCTACCGCAAGCATGGACAGAAACCACGCCAGTTCCGGCCCTTTCAACGGGTTCCCCATGACCTTGAGATAGTCGATGTAGTAACATAGCAACCCCTCCACCTTTTTCATGAATTCAGCCAGATCGTCTCCCCCGTACTTCAGGTACGCGTAGGAGAGGAATCGTGTCGCGGCTGGCTGCTTTCCCTTGTTCATCCGTTCATGGACATATTTGTCGATCGCTTCGTCAATGGCAGTCACGTTCATGGCCCTGTTCCTCAACGTTCCGTTCGGTTTCACGGGAAAAGGAAAGGCCACTTCCCGTCAGCGAAGTGGCCTTGTTGCGTTAGTGTCTAGTCGAGATAGTCGGAACCATTACTGAACCATCCTATGGCTGGTCGCGTTATCGGATCACAGACCTTTCCCGGGTCATCGGTCCGTGCCCCGCAGTGACCGCACTCCACCCTGACCGTGCCGGACCTGTGGGGCTCGCCGTTACTCTTCAGGCTGCACAGATGTTTGTCGTGATGTTTGCTCCCGCACATGCATTACCTCCTGTAATGGTTCGATACGTCCCTGTTCGAACAGCGATCAGAGGCCGCGGAACACCAGGACCGGCCTCACCCTTCCGTTTAGCAAGGAGCCTACCAAAAGGGTAAAAAGCCACGGATTTCCGCAACTGACTATTTTTGTACGATTTTTTCAGACAGGGATGTTCAGGAGGGAACGGCCTGATTCAAAGAGTATTACGTATGGGTAACATGCGGGGAGAAACGGTAACATTACCCCCCGCGGACCACGACAATCGGATCCCCCGGCTTCACCACCCCGCCGGTGATGACCCTGGCGAAGATCCCTTCCTTGGGCATGACGCAGTCGCCGGCCTGGTGGTAGATGGCGCAGCGGGTGTGGCACTCCTTGCCGATCTGGGTCACCTCCAGGAGCGTTTCCCCCACCGCGAGCCGCGTCCCGATCGGCAGCGCGGGAAGGTCGATCCCCTCGGTGGTGATGTTCTCGGCAAAGTCGCCGCTGTCCACGTCGAGCCCCATCTTGCGCATCTTCTCGATGCTCTCCGCGGCCAGGAGGCTCACCTGCCGGTGCCACTCCCCCGCGTGGGCATCGCCCACAATGCCGTGGTTCTCCCGAAGCTCCACGCTCACCACCGGCGTCTTCCGCTCACCCTTGTTCTCGCTGATGCAGACGGCTATCACTTTTGCAGACATATGAACCTCACGGTTAGTAACGTAGTCCTACCCACCAATCTTCGCCATGGAGAAGGCCGCATGCTCCGCCTTCTCCCCGTCCATTCCGTGCCGTGCAGGCTTGCATCCCACCAGCCGCCGCAGGGCATCCTCCAGCACCGCCGGGGCGTTCTCCCCCAGGAACGGCTTCAGGTCGAGCCCCTCGTCGGAAAAGAGGCAGCTCTTGGCCATGCCGGTGGAGGTGACGCGGATCCGGTTGCATTCGCCGCAGAAGTGCCCCGAAACAGCGGAGATGACCCCGATGGTTCCGGCGGCGCCGCGGATGCGGAAATCCCGCGACGGGCCGGCCATGGCCCCCCTTTCCACCGGCTCCAGCTCGTGGCTGGCGGCTATCCGGTCGAGAACCTCCTGGGCCGGGATGCAGAGCCGCTGCCAGTTCTCCTCCCGGGTGGCCGGCATGTATTCGATGAAGCGGACCGTGTAGGGGTGGTCGAGGGTGAGGCGGGCGAAATCCACCACCTCGTCGTCGTTTACCCCGCGCATCACCACCATGTTGATCTTCGGGGGGGGGAAGCCGGCAACCATGGCCGCGTCGATGCCGGCCAGGACCCGCTCCACATTGCCGGTGCGGGTGATGTCGCGGAACGTCTCGGGCTTCAGGGAATCGAGGCTGATGTTGAGGCGCTGGACCCCGGCCCGGCGCAGATCCTCCGCCATCTCCGGCAGGAGGATGCCGTTGGTGGTAAGGACCAGCTGCCGCAGTCCCGGCAGCGCCGCGATTCCAGCCAGGAACGGCACGATCCCCCTGCGGACCAGGGGCTCACCGCCGGTGATCCGGATCTTCTCGATGCCGATGGCCACCGCGGCCCGGGCAATCAGGGAGAGTTCCTCGTAGGAGAGGATTTCGCCGTGGCCCAACATCTCCACCCCCTCGGCCGGCATGCAGTAGCGGCAACGGAGGTTGCAGCGGTCGGTGACCGAGAGGCGGAGGTAGTTGATTCTCCGGCCATGGCTGTCAATGAGTTTCATCGGCTTCCTCGATCTACCGTCAACCGGGCCTACTTCCCGGAAAGGAACGTCCGCTCCACGAAATCGGCCACTTGGGCCGGATCGTTCAGGTCCAGGACCGGCACGTCCAGCTCCAGGGACTCGTCACTGACCACGGCCACAAGGGTCGGGTCGTTTTCCTCGCCCCGGCAGAGGAGCGTGGTGCTCCGCTCCTTCCGGTGGACCTCGATCTTGGGCAGGCCGCTCTTCTTGAACCCCTCGGTCAGGACGATGTCCATGTCGCCGAAGTAGGTTTCGAGGAGTTCGTCGACGGATGGTGCTGCCTCATGCTTCTTCACCATTGCCAGCTTCTCCGGCGAGGCGATGAGCATGGTGTCGGCCCCGGCCGCGGTGAGACGGTGGGAATCCTTCCCCGGATGGTCGATGTCGAACCGGTGGGCATCGTGCTTGATGACCCCAACCCGATGGCCCCGACCCTTCAGCTCCGCAATCACCTTTTCGAGCAGGGTCGTCTTCCCGGTCCCCGATTTTGCCACGAACGACAGCGCCTTGATCGCCATCACTTCCTCCCTGTATCGAATGGTTTCAAACTCCTCCGGGGTGTTGACGTTCACGAAGGTCCGTCCCGGCGTCACCAGGTCAGCCAGCTCCGTCTGCTCCACGTAGCGGGTCCGCACCTCGGGGTAGAAATCGTAGATCCGGTAGTTCCCCTCCCGGAGCATCCGTTCCATGGCCGGGAGGCAGCCGGTGCCGTAGACGGCGAAGAGGGGGTCGATTCCACCGACGGTGCGGGGCACCACCACGTCGAACCCCTCCCGCAGGGAGCAGAGCCGCGCGACCACCTGCGGGTCGGGCCAGGGCACATCGCAGGCCGAGACGAAAACATACGGCGTGCCGGACCGGACTAAGCCGGTATAAAGCCCGCCCAGGGCGCTTCCGGGATGGATGTCGGGAAACACCGGCAGGCCGTAGCATGCGAAGCGCTCGCCGCGATCGCCCACGAGCAGTGTCCGGGTGAATACTGGCCGGAAGGCGTCAATGACCCGCTCCACGAGAGGTTTGCCCCCAAGGGGGATGAGCGCCTTGTCGCGCCCCATGCGGCGGCTCCGGCCGCCGACGAGGATCACGCCGGCGACGTCTGACAGGGGCCGGATATCCATGGTGAAATTGTAAAGGGGGGAACGGGGGGAGTCAAAGGTATTTTCCCTCGTCGCCTCCAACATTACCACCAGTACTTGGGATACTGCCGGTGGTGGACGATGCTGTTGGTGAAAAAAGGGGGCGAGGAGGCCGTCCCCCCCGCCCCCTCATCTTGCGGGAGAGCTGCACGATCCGACGCTTCATCGGCCGTTTCCTTCCCACGTCGGAGGGGAGTCCGTCTTGCGGACAAGGGCAACGACCGCCACGAGCCCCCAGCAGAGGGCGTGTGCTGCAATGATATATTCCACCTAGCCGTTCCTCTCCGCCTCGTGCCGCTCCAGCTCCGCCAGCCGCTCCTTCATGGCCTTTTCCTTCTGCCAGCGTTCGGTCACGTCGCGGATGATGGCGCCGCTGCCGGCCATGGCCCCCTCGCAGTCGCGCACGAGCGCCATGGAAAACTCGGTGGAGATGCGGCTGCCTGAGTTGCACAGGGCCGGCGCCGACAGGAGCTTTGTCCCGTAGTGGGTCTCTCCTGTTTCCATGACCCTGCGGTACCCTTCCCAGTGCCGGGCCTGGAGGTTCTCGGGGATGATGAGATCCAGGGACTGTCCAACCGCCTCGGCGGCGGTGAAGCCGAACATCCGCTCGGCCCCGGGGCTCCAGATCCGGACAATTCCTTCCCGGTCGGCGAATATGACGGCGTCGGGGACTCCTTCGGCGATGAGGCGCAAGAGCTTGTCGTTCGTTGTGTCTGTCATGGGACCACCTCCTGTTTTTGCTACCTTACGTGAGAATACGGTACCTGTTCCTTGACCTGCGTCAAGTCCGGAGGTTTTGTCGCTGTCAGATCGAGCAGGGGGATAATCCCGTCAGCCTGTCAATGGCTCAGGTATGGCACCATTGGAATGAGCCTGCGATAGTCGTCGGCGGAAAGGGAACTGTTCCAGTGGCCGGTGGCCATGCCGGTGCCGATGCCGGCGGCGAAGAGGAGCACCACCAGGGCCGGAAAGGCCCAGGCGGGAAGGGGCCGGCGCCAGAAAGGGGGCGCCATGCGGAGCACGTCCCGCTCGGGGCAGCTGGCCACGCAGGTGAGGCAGCCGGTACACTCGGCGGAGCGGACCGTTTCCTTCTCATGAACCGGAAGCCCGGATGGGCAGGCCCGGCTGCAGCCGCGGCAGCCGGTGCACCCGGCCGCATCGCGCCGAACCTTGAAGGGGCTCAGGAAGCTCGCCACCCCCAGGAGCGCGCCATAGGGGCAGAGGTAGCGGCACCAGGCATTTTTGTAAAGGAGCGACAGGCCGGTCAGAATGGCAAGAATCACCACCGTCGTGGCCGACATTTGGGTGAAGAAGTGGAGCATTTTCACATCGCTCACGGCCCAGTAGGGGGCATCGAGAAAGGCCGAAAGGGCCAGGGCCGGCATGTCGATGAGGATAAGCTTCACAAAGAAGAGCAGGAGGAGGTACTTCACCCCCCGCAGAGCGACGTCGAGCCAGGGCCAGACGCGGAAGTTGCGCCCGAGGAGGCGTCGCCCCAGCTTCCAGGCAGCCTCCGAAAGGGTCCCCACCGGGCAGAGCCAGGAGCAGAACGATTTTTTCGCCACAAGGCTCATGCCGACAATGGTGAGGAAGATGACCAGCGCCGCCGGGTGGACCGGGTTGACGGTCCCCGTGGCGAGCCAGAGCTTCGTGCTGGCCAGGGCGCCGATGGGAAGGAACCCCTCCACTCCCGGCGGCCGGGTGACCAGCGGGGTGGCTCCCCCCGTCTCGAAGTGGCGGACAAAGGCGCCGAAGCGGATGCCGATGACGACTATCCAGGCGAAAAAGCCCCACTGGACCAGGTTGCGCCAGGCGTGGATGCGTGGCTGGGAATGCGGTTCGTTCATTGGTGGCACCTCTCTTCTTGTCGTGGCCTCGATCGAACAAAGCCCCAAAGTCTTTGACGATTACTCTCTCGTTTTCCGTTAGAACACAAACTGGGGCAACACCGCAGACCAGCCCCACAGCAGCTTCGCACGAGCCTCACTTATTTTTCCATTAGCCGCTTTGACATAAGTCAAGAGGAAGGAATTCAGCGTTGCGAGGCAAGAATGGGAAGCTATACTGTTAGTTAAAAATAATTACAGTTCGCACATAACCAAAAAGGAGGTGAACGATATGGGATCGACCGGAACCGGAAACCAGGCCATCTACCTGGCGACCGGCGTACTGATCGCGGCAGCGGTGGGGCTCTTCGTGCTTTTCGGCCCGCCGAAGTTGCTGGCCAAGTCTGACACCCCCGACTTCTGCGTGGGATGCCACCCCATGGAGCACGAGTATGAGGCATGGGTCCACACCGGTGCCCATCGGCGGGTCAAGTGCGTCGACTGTCACCTCCCCAATGAGAACCTCGCGGTGCACTACATCTGGAAATCCATCGATGGCGCGAAAGACGCCCTCTTCTTCTATTCGGGGCATGTGCCTGAGATCATCAGGCTCTCGGCCCACGGAGAAGAGGTGCTCCAGAGGAACTGCGTCCGCTGCCACGACACCACCGTGACCCACATCGACTCCGAACGCCAATGCTGGAAATGCCACCGCCGCGTCTCCCACACACGGAGCGGGGCCATGGAAACCTTATAGGAGGCTCTACGATGAGACGACTGACCCCTGTAGCACTGATGATCGCGCTGGCTGCCACGGCAACCCTGTTGGCCCTTGGGGGGTGCGCCCCCGAGAAAGCCCAGCCGGTAAAGACGGTCCAGATCCCCGACGGCGAAATCGATCCAGCCGTCTGGGGCAAGGCCTATCCCACCGAGTATGAAATGTGGAAAAAGACCGAGGAGCCGACCCCCGCGGGCAAGAGCAAGTACAAGCGGGGCTTCGACGCCGACAAGATCACCTACGACAAGCTTTCCGAATTTCCCTACATGGCGCTCCTCTTCAACGGCTGGGGATTCGGCATCGCCTACAACGAGCCCCGGGGCCACGCCAACATGGTGCGGGACCAGTTGGAGATCGACGCTGCCCGGGTCAAGGCCGGAGGCGTCTGCCTTACCTGCAAGACCCCTTACGCCCCTAAGCTCCAGAAGGAAATGGCGGCCGACTACTACAAGAAACCCTTCAAGGATGTCCTTGGCCAAATCCCCGAAAAGTATAAGACCCTGGGGGTGGCCTGCATCGACTGCCACGACAACAAGGATATGACTTTGAAGATCTCCCGCGGCTTTACCCTCGGGGAAGCCCTGAAAACCATGGGAGTCGACCAGGCAAAACTAAGCCGCCAGGAGATGCGGAGCCTCGTCTGCGCCCAGTGCCACGTCACCTACAACATCCCCAAGGATGCCGAGAAGAAGTCGGTGGGGGTCTACTTCCCCTGGCAGGGGAGCAAGATGGGGAACATCTCCGTCGAGAACATCATCAAGCAGATCCGCAGCGATGCCAGCGTCGGCGAGTGGACGCAAACGGTCACGGGCTTCAAGATGGGCTTTATCCGCCATCCCGAGTATGAGCTCTTCTCCAACAACAGCGTCCACTGGAAGGCCGGGGCAGCCTGCACCGACTGCCATATGCCCTACACCCGGGTCGGGGCCTTCAAGGTTTCGGACCACCGGGTCATGAGCCCCTTGAAGAGTGACATGAAGGCCTGCATGCAGTGCCACACCGAGAAGCCCGAATGGCTCCGGGATCAGGTCTTCGCCATCCAGGATCGGATCGTCTCCCTCATGCTCCGCTCAGGCTACGCTACCGCCACCGTGGCCAAGCTCTTCGAGAAGGTCCATGCCGTCCAGGCGGAGGGTAAGCAGATCGACAAGGCCCTCTACGACAAGGCGAAGGACCTCTACGAGGAGGCCTTCTACCGCTGTGTCTTCATCGGCGCCGAGAACTCCGTCGGCTTCCACAACCCAACCGAGGCCATGCGGGTGCTGGGCGACGCCACCGCCTTCGCCACCAAGGCCGAGGCCCTGCTCCGCCAGGCACTGGCCAAGGCCGGCGTCGACGTCCCCCTTACCGTCAACCTGGAACTGAACAAGTACCTGGAGAACCGGGGCGAGCATAAGCTCCATTTCGATCCCAAGGTAGAGATCAAGGACCCCTACGGCGTGCAGGTGCGGTTCTGATCCGTCGCTGACGCGACCATAGGCAATGAACACAGAGGCCGTCCGGATATTCCGGGCGGTCTTTGCGTTTCCCGATATGTTCCGCCTGAAGGTCCCGTTTGACAGCTTGGCAACAGGGGATAAACTTGTTGTGCTTCAGACGAAATGGAGGACGATATGCGGAAAATTAGCTACGGAGTCGTTGTGCTGTGGATGCTGTTGTGTTCGGGGACCCCTGCCTCGGCCCAGGTGAGCATCGGCATCGGCCTGCCCCACGTAAGCATCGGGATCAACCTGCCGCTGTACCCGGAGCTTGTGCCGGTGCCGGGCTACCCGGTCTATTACGCGCCGCGGGTGGCTGCCAACTATTTTTTCTACGACGGCTTGTACTGGATTTATCTGGACGATGACTGGTATGCCAGTTACTGGTACAACGGCCCCTGGTGGATTGTGGAGCCGGACGTGATTCCGGTCTACATCCTCCGTATTCCCGTGCGCTACTACCGGCATCCCCCACCCTATTTTCGCGGATGGCGTCAGGATGCGCCCCCCCGCTGGGGTACACACTGGGGCCGCGAATGGGAGCAGCATCGACGAGGATGGGACAAGTGGAAGCGAAGCTCCGCCCCCTCCCGCGCCCCGCTGCCTGTCTACCAGCGGCAGTATTCGGGAGATCGATATCCTACGGTGGAGCAGCAGCAGGCGATACGCCGCGAACATTATCGTTACCAGCCGCGCGACAAGGCGGTCCGCCAGCACTTCCAGCCACGGGGAGAACAACAAGCTTCCCCCCCTGCCCAGCGGGGGAGGGAGGAAGAACGTCGAATAAGAACCCCGAAGCAGCAAAGAGAACAAAAAGCTCCCGTGCCTGCCCAGAAGGGAAGGCAGGAAGAACGGCGGATAAGGGCCCCGGAACAGCAGGGCGAATCTAATGCCCCCCGCTCGCAGCAGCCGCATCGGCCTCCTCAGGAGCGAGGCTCTGCAGGCCGGGAGCAAAGGAGACTGCCAGAAGGGGCACAGCAGGAGCGGCAGGCACCGCGGTCCCATGGCGAGGAGCAGAGAATACAGAGGGAGCAGCCGCAGGAAAGAGGCCAAGGACAGGAACGCCGGCAGATGAGAGAGGAAGAACGGGGCCGGTGACGCTGCATGGGAGCCCCGGCTTGTTGCTTATGAGTCGTGCCGAGGACAAAAAAAGCCACCCTTGACCGGGTGGCTTTTTTTGTCTGCCTCACTGCTGGTACGACTTAATCATCATTGTGATCATAGTCGGGACGGAAAATTACGTTCCGGACGACCGTGCTGCGGTTACCTGCCTCATCCGTGGCAATTACGGTAATGGCATACAGCTTGGGAGTGGTAAACACGAGGCGCTGCTTGAATACGCCATCATCGACTTCAGGTGCGTAGCTCTTGCCGTCCATCATGATCTTGACGGTCACTTTCTCGGAGTCCACGACTTTCCCGGTCAGGACCAGGTACGGATACTTGGTGGTAATGTCCTGATTGGGGAAGGTGATCGCAAGCGCGAGGTTGCTGCTCCCGCCGCTGAAGGTTACCGTCCGCTTGGCCGTCGTGCTGTTGCCGGCCAGATCGGTGGCGCTGATGGTAATGGTGTTCACGCCGTTCACCAGGTAAACGGTGGCGCTATACGAGGTGCCGCTGATGACCGCGGATTGCGGAGAGCCGCCATTGACGCTGACCTTGACGGTGGAGGTTTCGTTGATGGTGCCGTTCAGGGTGATGAACGACTGGGTGGTCGTGCTGTTGTCGGCCGGCGCGGAGACCGTCAGAACCGGCGCGGTCGGGTCATAGGTAATGGTGCGGGTATCGGTCTTCTGGGTGCCTGCATTGTCAGTGGCGATGACCGTTACCGTATTGGCACCGGACTTGAGTGACAGCGCATAGCTGAAGGAACCATCAGGATTGACGGTTACGGCTTGGCCGTTGACGGTTATGGACTTGATGCCGGCTGCGTCAGTGGCGGTACCGCTGATATTCAGAGTCCCCTTGTTGGTGTACGAACCGTTAGCCAAGGCGGAAATCGTCAGGGTGAGGTTCGCAGGAGCAACCGTAATACTCACGCTGGCGCTCTTGGAAAGAGACACGTTCCCCGTTGCGTCCTTGGCCCAGGCGTAGAAGGTGACGTTGCCGGCTGCGGCTGCTGTCACGCTCGTCGGGGCAGTGGCTGTCCAGCCGGTGGCAGAGGCTGCCGGCGCGGTGGCGCTCATGGTGATCAGGTAGCCGGTGACGCCGACGTTGTCGGTGGCGGTGAAGGAGCTGACCGCAAC
>NZ_JAHCZI010000006.1 GCF_018501225.1 Geobacter hydrogenophilus
GAGAGGGATACCATAGGTCCCAGGGTGGTACACTTTTCATTCCCGCTTTTGGGCCATTATTGCATTACCAGTGACAATTCCTCCCGGAACTTGTCGTCATCGGTGCCGTCATCGAGAAGCTCGCTTAGATATTTAATCGCCTCCTTGCGGTCCTTGATTCCGCTTTGGGCCGCAATGGAAATCATCCGTCCCTTGATGTGGGCAAGGGTGCGCTGAATCGGCTCCATGCTGTCACTGGAAAATGTCCTCTTGGCATCCCGCAAGGCCCCGAACCGTTCCCCGCATTCCTGCACCGCCAGCCACCAGGGGGTGATGGTGCGCCGTTCCGTTTTCTCGTTGTCGGGGAACCGGAGCGAGAACCATTCCCCGGTGAGATATGCCCAGATAGTGCCTATCTTCTCCCAGAGATCGTCAAGGGTCGTGATTCGGTACTGATGGAGGAAAGAGCGGCGAAGCTGGAACTCGACCCGCCAGCCCCCTTCCGGATCGTCCACGCCCCAGATAGGCAGAAACCATTGCTTGTTGCTCTTCTGAATCTCTTTCCCCTTGTCGTAGATTCTCACCTGGACAGGGGAGGAGGCGGAGCCGCAATAGTAGGTTTCCAGATCGCCGCCGTTGGTTATCATCCTGATCTTGCGACTGCGGGACACCCTGAGGATTTCGAGGAGGGAAAAGGTAAGGGGTGGGCTCAGCCTGAAGTCCGCGCAGAGGTCGCACCGGCTCGGCTGGATACGCTCGATGGTGCCGCCGAAGCTCAAAAGGTCGAACTCCAACAACTCCAAGAGGGTCGATAGGCCCACATGCCAGAGGGCTTCCGCCAGGATCGTCACATAGACGTTCGGGGAGGTGCCGGGTTTGTCGGAAATGGCGATATAGACGCGGTACTCAGGGAACTGAAGCTGATAGCGGTAATTGGGAGCCTTGCCGCTTGGCTGGTGGAGGAATTCCCGGCTGATATCGGTCTTGTCGAGAAGGCCGGTTGTTCCCTGAGAAGCTTCTTTCTTCTCGGAAAGATACTCTTTAGTGCGGTTCCAGTTGGCGTCCCACGACACGAACAGACCCAGATCAAGGGTATCAATGCCGCAGGAAAGGAACTGGAAATTTCCGGTAGGTGGGTTTTGCGCATGGCGTGTTACAGACTCCGCCATGCTGGGAGAGGCGCCCGGCGTCCCGTCCGTGGTACCGGCTAAGCCGGAAACCACGGACGAGCCGCCAGGGCTCAGTGGAGTTGATGGTTGAAGAGTGTCCAGAGATTCATTCGGTACAGATACAGAAAAAGCCACAAGTCCCCCTTTGACGCGATGCGTCAGAAGTCGCCTGTGGCTTGCCTATACCGTTTGTTCTTTCGTTTAGTGTGGGGTGGCTCTCTGGCTCTCTCTCATTTTCTAAAGGTGGGGGGTATCACCTCGTCTAAATAATTCGCACCGGATAAATGGTTGTGGTGCCTCTCTCTCACATTAACGCCCCTTCGTCTCTATTATCCCCTTGTCAAATATCTAGCTGGCAGTGCATGGCCCAGGCGAGTAATTACCGCTGTTGTCAGCAGTAAGCCCAGTATGTCCCTTGTCGGTATGCTCAGGCCGATCCATGAGCGACAAGTTGTCTCAGACTAATGGTTGATAAACGGATTGTCAATAAAAAATGTCTATTATTTAATGGTTTATATTGGATGCACTGCTTTGTACTTTGTTGTACTTGGTTGAACTGAAATATTTACGGAGCACCCACGTTACCCTTTTCAGCTTTCTCCGGCATTGCGGGTACGTGCGCATTAAACACAGAGCGGGCATTAGATTTTCTTCCCAGTGCCTAGATTTGTCTATGCTGGGGAACCAATATGGATTAGTACTATACCTAATCTGGTGTCTGGGAGGTTATTCCGGTTGAATCTTGTTGGACTTAAGACGACACCAAAAAAAGTTTTCTCTATTGAAAGTAATACAGATTTACTGGCGCATTCTTCTGGTCAGTAGGCCAACGCCTGCAAGGCCAGCGCCGAGTAAAATAAAGGAGGAGGGTTCTGGAACGGTGCTAGGGTTAATGTCGCCTTCGAGACGAAAGGCCATGTCCCTACCCAAAATATACCAAGAACCGTCATTGAATACGGTCATTTTATTATCATCAACGTTATTAAGGATAGTTTGTTCAATCTCTGAAGGATTGCCGGTCATACCGATCCAGTATGTCGTGTCCGCTGTAAGTAGGAGTGGTGTAATATCAGCGTGTTTGCGGTTATTCCCGCTGGTTGCTCCGTCATTGTCAATGATTGAGATGGTGGTATTGATGGTATCAAGTAGTATTCCTGGCTCTCCACCGTTATCTGCCCATAACCGCACGGTGACTTGTTGCCCGATAGTTCCCTTATAAGGAACGCTATAGATGTCCATGCCCGTTATAGTGGCACCAGATACAAAATTGATATTGTCGGCAAAACTTTGCAATGAGAGAAAGTTGCTAAAGCTTCCATAACCACCAAAAATAGTTGCCCCAATCCTTGATGGGCTGTTGTCCAAGATGACCTCACCATGAACTGTTCCGCCAGCGAGCAACATCAAAATCACACCGAGAGAAAAAACAATCCTTCTTGAATTTCCCACTATTTCCTCCTTCTCAATAAGATAGAAAAAATCAATTTTATGTAAACAAATAGTGTGCCTATGCCTGTAACGGGCTAATTTTTACATGTTTACTTCTGATTGTGGAATGATAACGTCAACCAAAATGTAAAATATTTTCACAAAGGATTAGTATACAATAATTGTTATCAATTTAATACTTAAAATTAAAATTTTATATGGTTTGCGCGAAGCGTAAGATTTCCCTCCACTTTTGTCCGTACTGGGGAGCCAATATTAGATTAGTGCACTGTACCCAATCTGGCTCTTATCACCTAGCTCCGGTTGAATCTTGTTGGACTTAAGACGACACCGAAGAGAGAGATAACTTGCTATATTTAAGATAATATGTTGAATTTGCAGGATTTTTAAACTTTGCTTGGAGGTCTTCGAATCCCGTTTCCCGCTCCAAAGAAATCAAGAGGTTAAGCCCGGTGGCTTAACCTCTTTTTCTTTGCGCGTGGCCTCACGCGGTTTTGCTGGGATGTTTTCCGTTCAAGAGATGTTTTCCCCCCCGACTTTCACCAAAACTTTCACTGACTTGAAAGCCGGCTAACAGCACATGGAAAAATCGGGTGTTTCTTTGATAATAAATTTATCTTGACGCAACGGAATAAAGGATGTATTTATTCTCTATAGGAATTATAGAGAAATGATTTCCAAGAAGACCAAATACGCCCTCAAGGCGCTAATCTACCTGGCTCGGGAGTACGACCGGGGGCCAATTCTCATTGCGGACCTGGCCCGTGAAGAGCGAATTCCCAAGAAATTCCTGGAGCTTATCCTGTTAGCTCTCAAAAATGCCGGGGTGCTCCAGAGCAAGAAGGGGAAGGGGGGCGGGTACTACCTGGCCCAATCTCCACGGGAGATCAGCATGGGAAAAGTGATTCGCACCCTGGAAGGACCTTTGGCACCGGTGCCGTGCGTGAGCGAGACTGCCTATGCCCGGTGCGAGGAGTGTGATGACGAATGGAGCTGCGGCATCCGCCTCGTTATGAAAGAGGTGCGTGACGCCATGGCCCAGATTCTCGACAACGCCACCCTGGCCGACGTTCTGGAGCGTATCGAGCAGGAGAAGCAGAAGAAGGACGGGGTGCTTTTTTACGCAATTTGAGAACAAAGTTTTTTTATGTCCATTAAGACTACTAAATCGATAGGCTAAAACAACAAAAAGGAGCAGACCATGAAACCGATCAGAACCATCGCCACCCTCGCCGCAGCACTCCTCGCCCTTGCCGCCCCTCTGGCGGCCCACGCCGAGGTGAACCTCCTTAACGTCTCCTACGACCCGACCCGGGAGCTTTATCAGGACTACAACGCCGCCTTCGCTAAGTACTGGAAAGGGAAAGGGGGCGATACGGTGACGGTGAAGCAGTCCCACGGTGGCTCAGGGAAACAGGCCCGGGCAGTTATCGACGGCCTGGAGGCCGATGTGGTGACCCTGGCGCTCGCCTACGACATTGACGAGATCGGCGAGAAGGCGAAACTCATCCCGGCCAACTGGCAAAAGCGGCTTCCCCACAACAGTTCTCCCTACACTTCCACCATTGTCTTCCTTGTCCGCAGGGGGAACCCCAAGAAGGTCCGCGACTGGAATGACCTGATCCGCTCCGACGTGAAGGTGATCACCCCTAATCCCAAGACCTCCGGCGGCGCCCGCTGGAACTACCTGGCCGCCTGGGGATACGCCCTGAAGCAGAAGGGGGGCAACGAGGCCAAGGCGAAGGAATTTGTGACGAAGCTCTTTAAGAACGTGCCGGTGCTTGATTCCGGCGCCCGTGGCTCCACCACCACCTTCGTCCAGCGTGGACAGGGTGATGTGCTCCTGGCTTGGGAGAACGAGGCATTCCTGGCGGTGAACGAGCTGGGCAAGGACAAGTTCCAAATTGTGGTGCCGTCGGTCAGCATCCTGGCCGAGCCGCCGGTGACGGTGGTGGACAAGGTGGTCGACCGGAAGGGGACCCGCAAGGTTGCCGAGGAGTACCTGAAGTACCTCTACACCCCGGCTGGGCAGGAGATTGCGGCCAAGCACTACTACCGCCCCATCGACAAGAAGGTTGCTGCCAAATACGCCAAAGTCTTCCCGCGCGTGAAGCTCTTCACCATTGATGACACCTTCGGTGGCTGGAAGGCGGCCCAGAAGAAGCACTTTGCCGACGGCGGGGTGTTTGACCAGATCTACGGGCCGGGTAAATAACCGGTGTAGGGGCTGCGACTTTCACGCCATCTCGCCGCCGTCCTCGTCGCTCCTTTGTGCGGCGTAGCGCTGCTACGCCTCCGCAGTCTCTCCTGCGGGTGCGACGATCTGACGCAAAATCCGCAGCCCTGCTTGGGGTTTTACAAGGGACCAACCACCATGGCGACAAAACCAATCAGACGAAACACCGTCATCCCCGGCTTCGGCCCGACCCTCGGCTACACGGTCTTCTACCTCTCCCTCATCGTGCTCCTGCCGCTCTCGGCCCTGGTGGTGAAGACGGCGAGCCTTACCTGGCCGGAGTTCCTCTCCACGGTGGCGGCGCCGCGGGTGGTGGCCTCCTACAAGGTCACCTTCGGCGCGGCCCTGGCGGCGGCGGGGGTGAACGCCATCTTCGGGCTTCTGGTGGCGTGGGTGCTCGTGCGCTACCGCCTGCCGGGCAAGCGCCTCATCGATGCCCTGGTGGATCTCCCCTTCGCGCTTCCCACCGCCGTGGCCGGCATCACCCTCTCTTCGGTCTACGCGGCCAATGGTTGGCTCGGGTCGGTCCTTGAGCCCCGAGGGATCAAGGTTGCCTTTACCCCCGTGGGGATCTTCGTGGCCATGACCTTCATCGGCCTCCCCTTCGTGGTGCGCACGGTGCAGCCGGTCCTGGAGGAGCTGGAGGAGGAGATCGAGGAGGCAGCCGCCTGCCTCGGCGCCACCCGCTGGCAGACCTTCCGGCGGGTGCTCCTGCCGGAGCTTCTCCCGGCGCTTCTCACCGGCTTTGCCCTCGCCTTCGCCCGGGGAGTGGGGGAGTACGGCTCCATCATCTTCATCGCCGGCAACATGCCGATGGTGTCGGAGATCACGCCGCTCCTCATCATCACCAAGCTGGAGCAGTATGACTACGCCGGCGCCACCGCCATCGCCACGGTGATGCTCCTCTTCTCGTTTCTGATGCTCCTCACCGTGAACCTCCTCCAGAAATGGAGCAGGCGCCACACGGCCTGACCGGGAGACTACGACATGTCCAGCACCTCTGCACAATCAGCCCGCACCCGCACCGAGCCGGCCCTGGTCCGCTGGCTCCTCATTATCGTGGCGCTCCTCTTCCTCGGCCTCTTTCTCTTCGTGCCCCTGGCGGCGGTCTTCGCCCAGGCCCTGGAGAAGGGATGGGGCGCGTATCTGGCCGCCATCCGCGAGCCCGACGCCCTGGCGGCCGTGAAGCTGACCCTCATCACCGCGGCGATCAGCGTGCCGGTGAATCTCGTCTTCGGGGTAGTGGCCGCCTGGGCCATTGCCAAGTTCGAGTTCCGGGGGAAGCAGCTCCTCATCACCCTCATCGACCTGCCGTTTTCGGTGTCGCCGGTCATCTCGGGGCTCATCTACGTGCTTCTCTTCGGGCTCCAGGGTTGGCTCGGGCCGTGGCTCCAGGAGCATGACCTGAAGATCATCTTCGCCGTGCCGGGGATCGCCCTGGCCACGGTATTCGTCACCTTCCCCTTCGTGGCCCGGGAGCTGATCCCGCTCATGGAGGCCCAGGGGAAGGACGAGGAGGAAGCGGCCATCACCCTCGGGGCGAGCGGCTTCCAGACCTTCTGGCGTGTGACGATCCCCAACATCAAGTGGGGGCTCCTCTATGGCGTGATCCTCTGCAACGCCCGGGCGATGGGGGAGTTCGGCGCCGTTTCGGTGGTCTCCGGCCATATCCGGGGGAGCACCAACACGATCCCGCTTCACGTGGAGATCCTCTACAACGAGTACAACTACGCCGCCGCCTTTGCCGTGGCCTCGCTTCTGGCGCTCCTGGCGCTGGTCACCCTGGTGGCCAAGAGCTTCGTCGAGTGGCGGATGCGTGAGAACGCATAACCTGACCTTCCATCCAATTCAAAAGGAACCATGACATGAGCATAGAGATTGTCAGTGTCAACAAGCAGTTCGGCAGCTTCACCGCCCTCAGCGACGTGAACCTCACCGTGCCGTCGGGAGAACTGACGGCGCTCCTCGGCCCCTCCGGGTCGGGGAAAACGACCCTCCTGCGGATTATCGCCGGCCTCGAAACACCCGACGCCGGGTCAATCCGCTTCGACGGCGAGGAGACCACCGACCGCCATGTGCGGGAGCGCCAGGTGGGGTTCGTGTTCCAGCACTACGCGCTTTTCCGGCACATGACCGTGGAGCAGAACGTCGCCTTCGGCCTCACGGTGAAGCCGCGCAAGGATCGGCCGTCGAAGAAGGAGATCAAGGAGCGGGTCCATGAGCTCCTGCGCCTCGTGCAGCTCGAAGGGCTTGCTGACCGCTATCCCTCCCAGCTCTCCGGCGGGCAGCGGCAGCGGGTGGCTCTCGCCCGAGCCCTGGCGGTGGAGCCGAAGGTGCTCCTCTTGGACGAGCCCTTCGGCGCCCTGGACGCCAAGGTGCGGGTGGAGCTTCGGAGATGGCTGCGGCGTCTCCACGACGAGATCCACGTGACAAGCGTTTTCGTCACCCACGATCAGGAGGAGGCCCTGGAGGTGGCCGACCGGATCGTGGTCATGAACAAGGGACGGATCGAACAGGTGGGGACTCCGGCAGAGGTCTACGACCAGCCGGCCAATCCCTTTGTCTTCGATTTCCTCGGCAGCGTAAACCTCTTCCACTGCCGGTCGGAGCAGGGTCAGGCGCGGGCGGCGGTGCCGGAACTGTCGGTGGGGTATGTCCGCTCCCACGACATCGAGGTGGAGCGGCGTCAGAACGATGGCGCCGTGGAAGCCGAGGTGCGCCACATCCAGGCCGTGGGACCGGCGGTGCGGGTGGAACTCCTCGTGCGGGGCACCGGCAAGACGGTGGAGGCGGAACTCTCCCGGGACGGTGCGGACCGGCTCGCCCTTGGGGTCGGCGAGACGGTTTATGCCCGGCCGCGGAAGATGCAGAGGTTTGTGGGGGATTACCAGATATAGGTGCGCCAGGGATGGCGAGCCTGACAGGGGAGGTGGAACATGGCAAGTACAGCAATTATCGATCAGGGCGAACAGTGGAGCAGCGAGCTTGAGGAGAGAATCCGTGCGGCGCTGCGGGAGATCCGCTTCGGCACGGTCACCCTCGTCATTCAGGACGGGAAGGTGATACAGATCGACAAGAACGAGAAGATCCGGCTCAAGTGAATCAAGGAGCATGTCATGACACCTGAACACATCGTCATAGCCGGCAGAAGCGGTGTCGGAAACACGACGACGGCGGTGAACATCTCCGCTGCCCTGGCGGAAGAACGGTATCGGGTGGCTCATGTGGGGTATGACCCGCGTCGGCTCTCGACCGCTCCACTCCGGGGGCAGGGGAAACTTGTGGCTTGCGGCGAGGGCTGCCTGAAGGGGAGTGCTGCCTGCGTTGTCGGCTATCGGGGAATCCTCTGCGTCGAGGCGGGGAATGGCGGTGAAGGGGAGGGGACGGCGGTACTCGGCAAACTCTGCCACTTCGAGGAGATTGCCCGGCATCGCCTCGATTATGTGATCCATGACATCTCGGGAGAGCCCGAGACGGTCCTTTCCTTCCTCTCGGAAACGAACGAGCCGTGGCGGCTCTTGGTGGTGACCTCGGCCGACATCGCCTCGATCCATACTCTGAACGATTACATCGCGCGATTCAACGAGTTGAAAGCCGGAAAGGGACGGTTCGGCGGCGTTATTGCCAACAACCTCTCGGGTCCCTTTTTCGAGTCGGTGGTGGGGGACTTCATTCGGGAGACGGGCGCCCATCTAGTGGCGAACATCCCCCGGTCCATGATGATCTCGGTGGGGGAGTTCTGCACCCTTCCCCTCGTGGAGGTGGCACCCCAGGGGCACGTGACGGCGGTCTACCGGAAACTTGCCCGTGCCGTGGCGGGCGGAAAGGACGCAAGAATCCCGAGCTACCTGGACGAACGTGCCTTGGCGGCATGGTCTCTCCGTTGGCGGGAGATCATCGACGAGCTTGAAGGCGGTATCGTACGGGATGGAGCTGCCATCTGAAGAAGAGCAAGAGGGGCTTTCCCCACATGATTTTGCTGTTGACGAAGCGATGCGGAAGGGGTAGGAGGAACATGGAATGTGAATCCGACATACGCGGGTGACCATGGAATGGATTGAGAGAAGGCCGTTTTCTGAAGTCGGGAGAACGGCCATTTTATTTGGGAGGGCAAACCGTGAACTCGATTACCCATACGCGAGGTTAACATCAATGCATAAACCTGAACATCCCATCGGCATCCAGACCCAGGCAGTTCACGCCGGCGAATCTCCCGACCCTGTCACTGGTGCCTCGGCCCCAAACATCGTCATGTCCACCACCTTCATCGCTCCTCCCGACGCCTCCTTTTCCGTGGAAGCGCTGGACGAGGAGACGCCGTTCATCTACACGCGCTGGGGAAACCCGACCGTTGCACAGCTGGAACTAAAACTTGCGGTCTTGGAGGAGGCGGAAGGGTGCGTCGCCTTTGCAAGCGGCATGGCGGCGATCTCCGCGCTCTTGTTCCATACCCTTGGCGCCGGCGACCACCTCGTCATGAGCGACATTGCCTATGCAGCGGCGTCGGAGATGACGAACGAACTTCTTCCTCGTATGGGGGTCCGGGTCACCAAGGTGAACATGGCGGACCTGGACGAGCTTGCGGCGGCCATCACCCCTGCTACGAAGCTCGTCTACGCGGAGACGCCGTGTAACCCCCTCCTGCGTCTGACGGACATCGCGAAGGTGGCGGAGATCGCCCATGGGGCCGGAGCGCGGTTGGCGGTGGATTCCACCTTCGCCACGCCGCTGGCGACGAAGCCGCTTGCGCTCGGGGCCGATTACGTCATTCATTCCCTCACAAAGTATCTGGGGGGCCACGGCGATGCCATCGGGGGAGCGCTTCTGGGGCCGGCCGACGAACTCGCGGTGCTGCGCAAGAAGGTTGCGATCCGCACCGGCGGAATCCTCAGCCCCTTCAATGCCTGGCTCATCATGCGGGGGGTAGCGACCCTCCCGCTCAGGATGAGGGCCCACGCCGAAGGAGCATCACAAGTCGCACAATTTCTGGAGGCGCACCCGAAGGTGACCCGCGTCATCTACCCCGGGCTTCCTTCCCACCCCCAGCATGAGCTTGCGAAACAGCAGATGAAGAACTTCTCCGGGATGCTCACCTTCCAGGTGAAGGACGGTCAAGCCGCGGCCAGGGTGCTGGCCGAGGAACTCCGGATCATCCATTACGCAGTCTCTCTCGGGCATCAGCGAAGCCTCGTATTCTACCTTCCGACGGAAGATCTCCTGAAAACCTCGTTCCATCTGACTCCGGAACAGCGCGCGTCGTACCGTGAGTTTGCAGGGGAGGGGATATTTCGGTTTTCCGTCGGGATCGAGGATTCCGACGACCTCTGCCGTGACCTGGACCAGGCGCTGGCGCGGGTACGGTGACTGACAGGCGCGATTACACACAACTCTAAGCTTCAGGGATAAAGAGGAGAGATGTTGGGACGCTGGCGGGTATAAAGACTATTAAACAAATAGACTAAGTATATTTAACTTGACGTTGATACTCCCCGTTTGCTAGAGTGCCTGAAAACGTGGGAGGGAAAACTATGGGGATTTCAGATACGCTTGAGCTTACGAGCGTTTCGTCCCTTGACGGATCGCGGGAGAATTTTCTCTTCCATCACCCGGGCGGTGCTGGTCGCGTGCCGCTGGTGGTGGGGCTTCACACCTGGAGCTACAACCGTTTCAATCAGCTGCATCACATGCTGCCGTTCTGCCGACAGCGGGGATGGGCGCTCCTTCTGCCGGAGTTTCGCGGCCCCAATCTCGCCGAGAATCCACGGGCGCGTCAGGCCTGCGCCTCTCCCCTGTCGCGCCGGGACATTCTCGACGCCGTGGAGAGAGTTGAGGCCGACTACTCCGTCGATTCGGAAAGGATATTCATCCTTGGCGGCAGCGGCGGCGGACATATGGCACTCATGATGGCGGCCTTGGCACCGAAGCGGTGGAGAGGGGTCAGCGCCTGGGTGCCCATCACCGATCTCGCGGCCTGGCACGGCGAGAATCCGGACTATGCCGGCCATGTGGCCGCCTGCTGCGGGGGAGGGCCGGGGAATGACCCTGCAACCGATCGGGAATACTTTGACCGTTCGCCGATTAACTTCATCGAGGATCTGTCGGCTGCGACACTGTCCGTGCATCACGGCCGTTACGATGAGGTCGTCCCGTACCGTCAAAGCTGGAGGCTGGCCGAAAAGCTCGAGGACGCGGGTGCGGAGCGCTTCTTCTTCGAGATCTTCAATGGCGGGCATGACATCCATTATGAGAGGGCGTTTGACTGGTTCGACGCGCTGCTGGGTGACGCAGGCGCTGAGGCGGAACGCCTTACCGGATGATTGACGGCACAGGGGCGCTTTGGTCGTTCGACGTTGTCATGTTAGGAATCGCGATGTTTTTGTGAAAAACGGCTTGACATTTTTTTAAAGAACTAATAGTCTATCTAAAAAATAGACATTATAGAAATAAGCTGACCAGACAACTGGAGGCCAAGGTTCTTTACCTTGGCCTCTTTTTTTTCGCGTACGGAGGAGGCCATGGCGACATCCTGCAGCGGCAGACGAAATATCCAGGGGCATCCCTGCTTCGGTGGGGACCATCGCAAAAACGGGCGCATCCATCTGGCGGTGGCGCCCCGCTGCACCATCAAGTGCGCCTACTGCACCCGAAAGCATGATTGCGTGAACGAGTCGCGTCCCGGTGTCGCGAGCCGTATCCTTACCCCCCAGGAGGCGCTGGAGCAGGTCCGAGGAGTGATGGCGAGCGAAACCCTCAGCTCGATCATTAAGGTGGTGGGGATCGCCGGGCCGGGGGATCCCCTGGCGAACGAGGAGACCTTCGAGACTTTTCGACTCGTGGGGGGGGAGTTTCCCCATCTGGTGAAGTGCCTCAGCACCAACGGGCTCCTCCTTCCGGAGACGGTGGACCGCCTTGGCGCTCTGGGGCTCGGGAGTCTCACGATCACGATCAATGCCCTTTATCCGGCGGTCGGCGCGAAGATTTACTCGCACGTATTCTATCAGGGGAAGCGGTATTCCGGTGCCGAAGGGGCTTCGCTCCTCATCGCCAATCAGCTTGAGGGCCTTGCCCGAGCCGCCGACCTGGGGATCGTGGTCAAGGTCAACACGGTGCTGATCCCCGGGGTGAATGACGGCCAGATCGAAGCGATCTCCCGGAAGGTGAAGGAACTAGGGGCGGCGGTCATGAACGTGATGCCCCTCATTCCCCAGGCCGACATGGCCCATGTGGCGCCGCCGTCGCCCGAGTATCTGGAGGAGGTGCGCACCATCGGCGAGCGGGTGATCGGCCAGTTCCGCAACTGCCGCCAGTGCCGGGCGGATGCGGTGGGGCTGATCGGTGAGGACGGGGTTGGGTCACGGTGCGCTGTCCCTGCGGCAGGCGGTTGAATAAATCAATATTAGCAGGCTGTTGAAAAACGTAGCGAGGAGGCTGGGATGCCAGGCGCAAGCAAACGAAAATGCGAGGCGTACCCGTTGGTACGTTGAGCTTTTGAGTGAGCGGCAACACCGCAGACCGGTCCCGCAGTAGTTATCAACAGTCTGATAAGGCGGAGGACGGCGTATGGGACAGGATAAGATAATTGTCAGAAGGCGGGATGACGTGCTTACGCCGGATACGGCCAAACGGGTGGCGGAACTGCTCCGGTCGGTCCGGTACGGTTCCATAACCATCGTCGTTCAGGAAGGGAAGATTGCCCAGATCGACAAGACGGAGAAGTTCCGGATGAACGGAAATGGACGTTGAAACATCACTCAGGAAAAGGAGAACAGACGATGTCGAAGAAAAAAGTCAAAACAATCGCAATTTACGGCAAGGGTGGAATCGGGAAATCGACCACCACTTCCAACATCAGCGCGGCGCTGTCGGCGTCGGGGCTCAAGGTGCTCCAGATCGGCTGCGACCCCAAGAGCGACTCCACCACCACCCTGCGGGGGGGCGGCTACATTCCGACCATCCTCGATACCCTCCGGGAAAAGAAAACCGTGAAATCCAACGAGGTGATCTTCGAGGGGTTCAACGGCATATATTGCGTGGAAGCGGGCGGACCTGCTCCGGGGGTCGGTTGCGCGGGGCGGGGAATCATTACCTCGGTTGAGCTTCTGAAGCAGCTTCGTGTCTTCGAAGAACTTGATCTGGATATCGTGGTCTACGATGTCCTCGGCGACGTGGTTTGCGGCGGCTTTGCGGTGCCGGTGCGCGAAGGGATCGCCGACCACGTCTTCACCGTTTCCTCGGCCGACTTCATGGCGATCTACGCCGCCAACAACCTCTTCAAGGGGATCCAGAAGTACTCCAAGAACGGTGGGGCGCTTCTGGGGGGGGTGATCGCCAACTCCATCAACACCGACTATGCCCGCGAGATCGTCGATGACTTCGTGTCCAACACCAAGACCCAGGTGGTGGAGTACGTTCCCCGTTCAGTGACGGTGACCCAGAGCGAACTCCAGGGGAAGACCACCATCGAGGCGTTCCCCGACTCGGAACAGGCAAAGGTCTACAAAACCCTGGCGAACAAGATCTGGAACCACACGGAGTCGAAGGTACCGTCACCCCTGGGGGATAAGGAGCTCCACGAATGGGCGTTCAAGTGGGCCGACACGCTTCTGGCCATGGAGACCGGCGAGGTGCGGGGCGTAGCGGCGGCCATCTGACATAGGCGGCGCCGGTTCGGAAAAGGAGGGACGGTCATGGGTGTATATCGCGATGAGCAGGCCGATGGACTTCTCCTGGGGAGGATTCTCCCGGAAGCGGGGGAAGGGCAAGACGCTAACGTGACGGCGGACCGGTCCGGCAGGGCCTGGCTTGCAAAGGCGGGATATGGCCTTTTGGCGCTCAACGACCGTCTCCTCGACTGGTACGGGCTGGCGGCGCTGGTTCTTCTCTGGGAGACGGCGCCGCGGCTTGGCTGGATAGATTTCCAGTTCTTCCCGCCCCCCTCGGCCATCGTCCGGGCGGGGTGGGAGCTGGCCGCTTCGGGGGAGCTTGCCTCCCATGTTACCGCGAGCCTCTGGCGCACCTTCCAGGGACTCGCGGCAGCCGTGGCGGCGGCTCTCACCATCGGGTTCGTGCTGGGGGGAGGTTTTCCGCGGCTCACGAATTTTCTCAGGCCACTTCTCAAGCTCCTTGGCCAGATCAACGCCTTCTCCCTCTTTCCCCTCTTTGTCCTGTTCTTCGGCATCGGAGAACTGGCCAAGTTCAGCATCATCTTCTGGTCGTGCCTCTGGCCCATCCTCTTTACCACCATTGCCGGGGTGCAGGGGGTGGAGCCGCTGCTGGTGAAGTCGGCCCGTTCCATGGGAAGCGGCCGGCTGACCCTCTTTACCAGGGTTCTTCTGCCGGCGGCGCTCCCGTCCATCTTTTCCGGAGTGCGGATCGGAGCAACGGTCGCCTTCCTCATGCTGATCGCCGCCGAGATGATCGGCGCGAGCGAGGGACTCGGCTGGCTTGTCCACAACGCCCAGGTGAACTCGCTGATCCCGCGTCTTTTCCTGGCCGCCGTCCTGATCGCCCTCTTCAGCATGACCCTGAACCACGGCATCCGCTGGCTGGAGGGACGGGTTGTCCGGTGGAGGGAAGAGGTCCGGGGTGCGTGAACGTAAGAGGCGTCGGGAAAAGGAGGCGTCAATGACGGCGGTAGACGTGAACAAATCTATTCTTTCTGCATCGCGGTGGCTCGACAAGGTATCCATCCTTCTGTTTCTTGCTGCATGGGAGCTGGCTCCCCGTCTGGGGGGGCTGTTCGAGACCTTCATCGCCCCGCCGACGGTGGTGGTGCGGACCCTGGCAGAATTCGCGGAAAACGGCGAACTGACGGGTCACATCCTCGTGAGCCTGGGGAGGGCATTGGCCGGCTTCTGTGCGGCGGCTCTTGTGGCGGTGCCGCTCGGCTTTCTGCTCGGGAGCGGGTTCCGGACCTTCGAGCGGCTCGTGAACCCGGTCCTCCGCTTCCTCGGCGAACTGAATCCGTTCTCACTCTTCCCGCTCTTTATCCTCCTCTTCGGGATCGGGGAACTCTCCAAGGGGGCCATGATCTTCTGGGTCTGCCTCTGGCCGATTCTCTTCCGCACCATCACCGGCGTGAAGGAGATCGATCCGCTCCTGGTCAAGTCAGCCCGCACCATGGGGACGGGAATCGTAACCCTCTTCTTCCGAGTGATCCTGCCGGCTGCGGCCCCTTCCATCTTCTCCGGGTTGAAAATGGGGTCGGGGACCGCCTTTTTCATGCTGATCGCGGCCGAGATGATCGGTGCGAGCCGGGGCCTTGGCTGGCTCGTCTGGAACGCCCAGGTCAACTTCCAGATACCCCGCCTCTTTGCCGCCACGGTGGTGATTGCGCTGCTGGGGCTGACCCTCGACCTGCTCTTCAGCGTTGTTGAACGGAAGGTGTTGGGGTGGAGGCAGTCTTCTCACGCGTGACGCAGGACCAGAGAAGTCATCGGAGAAAGGAGTTGCAGACAATGGGAACCGTGAGGGCATTGCGCCGCGAAGAAGAGTCCGCCCATTTCGGGGTGCTGGATGATCCTGCCGAATCAAACGGTTTGACCGATCATTCCTATGCCGGCTACGAGCGTTACCTGAAGACGGTGATCGAGGAGATTCTCGTGGAACAGCCGAGAAAGCGGAAGCTTGTCACCATCCTCGGGGTCGTGCCGCACCAGCACGTTTTCTGGAGGGGCAACCTCCGTGTCCTGAAAGAGATTCTGGCCAGGGTGGGGGTGGAAGCCAACATCATCTTCTCTGGGGAGAATGGCCCGGAAGCCCTGCGCCGGATTTCGTCGGCGGAGCTTACCCTAGTCTTCTCGGCCTCCTCCGGACTGTCGGCGGCAAAGAAGCTCGAAAGCCGTTTCGGCATCCCCTTTGCCGTTTTTGCCTCGGTGCCGGTGGGGCCGCGAGACACGAGCGCGTTCCTCCGCATCATCGGCAGAATGCTCAAGCTGCGCGAGGCGCGGGTGGAGGAGGTGATTGCCGCGGAAGAAGACAATTCCCTCCGCTCCAGTTCCTGGATGGATGATACGGCCAGGGATCTGCTTCTCAATGTCCCCGTGGGAATCGTGGCCGATTCTCCAACCGCGGTCGGCCTTGCCCGCTACGGCGCCAACGAGCTCGGCTGGCAACCCGGGATAATCGTCATAACCGACGACCCGCCTAAGGAGTCGCGCGGCTTTATCATCAAGAACCTTACCGAGGGGATCAAGTGCCCCGTCGTCCCCCGGGTGGTCTTCAAGACCGACCCGTGGCGCATCAGGCATCTGCTGCAGGAACATACACTTCAATTCATTCTGGCCAGTTCGCGGGAAAAGGCCGTCGCTGCCAGTGAACTCAACGCCATGCTGGTGAGCGTGGCATATCCGGTCCACGACCGGCTCATCATCGAAAGGACGTACGCCGGTTACCGGGGTGGGCTGGCACTGATCGAAGACGTGGCATTCGCGTACGGTCAGTCCCTCCGGAAACCATGAACAGGGAGGCTCCATATGGCAACGCTTGCGTCACCGTCAGAGACACCGGTGCTACCAAAGATCGAAGTTAAAGAACTGAACCGCATCTATCAGCTGAAGCGGAGCAAAGGGGGCGCAGCGAGTGAATTCATCGCCCTCAAGAACATAAATCTGGAGGTGCGGGACGGGGAGTTCCTCGCCCTGGTGGGGCCGTCGGGATGCGGGAAATCGACGCTTCTCGACATCCTGGCCGGGCTTGCCTTTCCGAGCTCCGGGGCGGCCTATATCGACGGGAAGAAGATCACCGGCCCGGCTCTGGACCGGGGGATCGTCCTCCAGGGGTATGCCCTGTTCCCGTGGCGGACGGTGCGGCGGAACGTGGAGTTCGGCCTGGAGGTGAAGAAGGTTCCCAAGGGGGAGCGGCGCGACATCAGCAGCCGCTTCATCAAACTGGTGGGCCTGGAGGGATTCGAGGACCGTTATCCCCACGAACTCTCCGGCGGGATGAAACAGCGGGTCGCCATTGCCCGGGCCCTGGCCTACGACCCGGAAGTCCTCCTCATGGACGAACCGTTCGCCGCCGTCGACGCCCAGACCCGCGAGGTGCTCCAGGACGAACTGCTCCGCATCTGGGGGGAGACGAAGAAGACTATCGTTTTTGTCACCCACAGCATCGAGGAGGCGGTTTTCCTTGCGGACCGCGTGGCGGTCCTCACGGCCAATCCCGGCACCCTGAAGGAGGTTGTTCCCATCAACCTTCCCCGTCCCCGCCACACCGGCGATATTCGCTCGTCGGCCGAGTTCGGCTGGGTCCGGCACAAGATCTGGGAGCTTCTCCAGAACCGGCCGGAGGAAGTGCCGACGCGCCACTCAGGAGTACCCGTGGCTGAGGCGATCTCCCCCACGGCGGCGTTATGACGATGGGGTAGGGGATGGCCAGGACTCCCGACGCCATAACCGACCGCATCCTTCGCTGGTCGGGCGTAGCCGTCTTTCTGCTTCTCTGGGAGACGGCACCGAGGGCCGGCTGGGTCGATCCGTACTTCGCGCCGCCGTTTTCGGCCGTGTTGGGGGCCTTTGGGAGGCTGGCGGCGGAGGGAACCCTCGCGTCCCATCTCCTGATAAGTGCCTGGCGCGGGCTTTCGGGGCTTGCGGTTGCGGTGGCGGTCGGCGTGCCGGCAGGGTTTCTCCTGGGGCGGCACTCCCCCCGGGCCGGTGAGGCGCTGGAACCGCTCCTGCGGCTTCTCAGCCAGGTGAACCCCTTCACGCTTCTGCCGCTCTTTCTCCTCTTTTTCGGGATCGGCGAAACGGCAAAGATTGCCGTGATCGGCTGGGTCTCGCTCTGGCCGATCCTCTTCTACACGGTTACCGGGGCCCGCACGGTGGACCCGCTCCTGGTGAAAACCGCCCGCTCCCTTGGCGTCAACGGGGGGGGCCTCTGCCGGACGGTGCTCCTTCCGGGAGCGCTGCCGACCCTCTTCACCGGCGTGCGGATCGGCGCCGGCCTTGTCTTTTTCATGCTGGTGGCGGCCGAAATGCTCGGGGCGAACGCCGGGGTGGGGTGGCTCGTCCACAACTCGGCCATGAATTTTCAGATTCCACGGCTGTACGCGGGAGCCGTCGCCATCGTCTTCCTCGGCTATGCCCTGAACCGGGGACTCCTGACCCTGGAGCAGGCGCTTTTTGCCTGGCGCGAGGCACCGTCCGAAGCGGTTACGGGGCGAGCGGCGCGACATGTCCTGCGGCCCGGCAAGGGGGGAGCGGCCCTGGCGGCGGCGCTCCTGATACTGCTCTTCGTTGCCGGAGGGTGGGAGGTCCGGCGGGTCAACCTGGCAGCCGTCTCGGGAGGGCACAGCCACCATGGCAAGCACAGCCTGCCGACGCCGGAACGGATCGAGGAAGAAAAGCAGCTTGAGCAGGATCTGAACGGGTGGGAGCCCTTCACCGATGGAGGAAAGGGAAAATGAAGCGGGATATCTCCATCATCGGGGCGATACCGCTGGCGGTGTTTCTGGCCCTCTGGGAACTCCTCCCCCGGGCCGGCGCCATCGACCCCGTCTTCCTCCCCCCGCTCTCAACGGTGGTTGAAACCGTGGTAGGGCTCTGGCATGGGGGAGATCTGCAAACCCACGCCCTCGTGAGCCTGCGGCGGGCGCTGGTGGGCTTTCTGGCGGCAGTGGCGCTGGGGCTTCCCCTGGGGCTCGTGGTCGGCGGGTGGTTCCCCCGGCTCCAGACAGCCCTGGAACCGCTCATGGAACTCTTCGCCCAGGCGAACCCAGTGGTCCTCTTTCACATCATCATCCTCTTTCTCGGCATCGGCGAGGGGGCAAAGACCTTTATCATCGGCTGGCTCTGCCTCTGGCCGGTGACGTTCAGCGCCATAAATGGCGTGCGGGGCGCCGATCCGCTTATCCTCAAGGCGGCGCGGTCCCTTGGCGTCGGCCGGCTGCGGCTCTTTGTCTCGGTGGTTATCCCGTTGGCCGCTCCTTCCATCTTCGCCGGGCTGCGTCTTTCAGCCGGCTACGCCTTCATCATGCTGATCGCCGCCGAGATGATGGGAGCGTCGTCGGGGCTCGGCTGGCTGGTGATCCAGGCCCAGGAGAGCTACCACGTGGCGCGCATCTTCGCCGGAGCGGCGGTGATAACGGTCATGGCTCTTGCCGTGGACGGCATTCTGAAACTGATCGGCCTCTGGCTCGCTCCGGCGCGGGACACGGAAGAATCCCGACCGTTGGGAGAGTTGGCTGCAAACGTCAAGGAGAGATAAGTGGGTACACTGGTATTTACCGAAACAATGACAGCGAAGGAGCGGACCGTGGCGGCCCTGACGGGGAAGCCCTACGACCGGATTCCGGTCAACCTCCTCATCAGCGACCATGCGGCCCGGGTGATCGGGGTGACGGTGGGGGAGTACAACAACTCCGCCCGGCTCATGGCCGAGGGACAGATCGCCGCCTGGCGACTTTACGGTACGGACAACGTGAACACCGGCCCAGGCCTCGCCGGCATCGCCGAGGCGATCGGCAGCAGGCTCGCCTTCCCCGACAGCACTCCCTACGTGGCCGACCATGTCGTCAAGAAAGAGTCCGACCTGGACCGGCTCACGGTTCCCGATCCGGAGCGTGACGGCAGGCTCCCCCTGTTTCTGGAGGCGGCGGCCATCGTCCTGAAGGAGATCGGCGATCAGGTGCCCCTGTCCCTGACCACCTCCGGGCCGTTCACCACTGCCGCCGGCATCCGCGGCACCGAGCAGTTCCTGCGGGATCTCCACAAGAATCCTCCCTTTGCGCATCGGCTACTGCGCCTTGCCACCGACAGCATCATCCGCTTCGCCACGGCAGCGGTGGGGGTTGGGGCCCGGATCGGCCTGGCCGACCCCACCGCCTCCGGCACCATGATCAGTGCCCGCCAGTTCCGCGAGTTCGCCCTGCCGTACCTGAAGGAGATCGCTGCAGCCATAACCGGGGTCGCCGGATTTGCGCCGTCGCTCCACATTTGCGGGAACACCAGTAAAATCTGGCCGGAGATGGCCGACACCGGCGTGTCGGTCCTGAGCCTCGACGACGCCGTAGATATTGCCGAGGCGAAGCGGCAAGTGGGCGACCGGGTGGCGCTCCTCGGCAATATCCGTCCCACGGCCACCATGTTCATGGGCACCCCCGATGATGTGCGGGCCAATGCCCGGGAATGCCTCGCCAAGGGGTGGGACAACCCGAAGGGGTATATCCTCGGCCTCGGCTGCGGCCTCCCCATCGACACGCCGCCGGACAACATCCACGCCCTGGTGGAGGCTGCCCGCACCTATGGCCGCTGGCCTCTGGACCCGGCCAAATTTTCTCTGGAGCAGGCAGCATAAGTTCGACCCCCCTGCTTCGACCCCCCTGCTTCGCTAACGCTCGCTTCCCCCCTACAGGGTAGGGGGGATTAAGGGGGGTCATTAATCCGAGGTCCGGCGATTGTCGCTGATTAAGTGTTGCCACCCGGTTCCTGTACCCGTTACACTGTGCCCCAGTGGTTACGGCAAGAGACCGCATGCATCCGCGTGCGGTCTCTTTGCTTTGCGAAACGACATTGCTGTTTCACATTCTGATTGGACCCCCCTCAGTCCCCCCTACCTTGTAGGGGGGAAGCGAGCGTTAGCGAGCAGGGGGGTGATACTTCCACACCATGTTTCCCCGAGGAGCACCATGCCCGTCATATTTCCCAAACTCGAAGAAATCCCGGAAATGTTTCTGTCCAACATCCCGATCCGCCAGGAAACCTACCTGGTCGACGGCGAACTGCGCCGGTGGGAGGGGCCGCTCCAGGAGGTGTTCTCCCCGGTTCGGGTCAGGACGGGGGAGGAAAGCGTTCCATTAAAGATCGGGATGGCCCCGCTCCTTTCCCCGGAGGCGTCCCTGGAGGCACTGGAGGCCGCGAAGCGCGCCTACGCCTACGGTCGCGGCGCCTGGCCGACCATGCCGGTGACGGAGCGAATCCGCTGCCTGCGGCAGTTTACCGATGCCATGGAACAGCGGCGGGCCGAGATCGTCCGGCTCCTGATGCTGGAGATCGGCAAGTCGCGACGGGAGGCGGAAGCGGAGTTCGACCGGGCCAGGTCCTACATCCACGACACGGTGGAGGCGCTCAAGGAGCTTGACCGCGCCTCCTCGCGGTTCCAGATCCAGCAGGGGATCATTGGCCAGATCCGTCGGGCCCCCCTGGGGGTGGTGCTCTGCATGGGGCCTTTCAACTTCCCCCTCTACGAGACCTTTTCGACCCTGGTGCCGGCCCTGGTCATGGGGAATACCATCGTGCTGAAGCCCCCCCGGTTCGGCATCCTCCTCTTTCAGCCGCTGTTGGAGGCGTTCCGCGATTCCTTCCCTCCCGGTGTGGTCAACACGGTCTATGGCGATGGCGAGGCGGTCGTCCCGCCGCTTCTCGCCTCGGGAGACGTGGACGTGCTCGCCTTCATCGGCACCAGCAGGGTCGCCGACCGGCTCCGCGCCGCCCATCCCCGGCCCCACCGGCTCCGCTGCGTGCTCGGCCTCGATGCCAAGAACCCTGCCGTTATCCTCCCCGACGCCGATCTGGACCTGGCTGCGGCTGAATGTCTCAAGGGGAGCCTCACCTTCAACGGCCAGCGCTGCACGGCCCTGAAGATCCTCTTCGTCCACCGTTCCGTCGCCGAGCCCTTCCTGGAAAAGCTGGCCCGTGGAATCAACGTGCTGCGCCACGGAATGCCCTGGGAGGAGGGGGTGACCATCACCCCGCTGCCGGAGCCGGAGAAGCCGGCCTACCTGGACGGGCTGGTGCGGGACGCCGAGGGGCTCGGCGCGCGGGTCGTGAATTTGGGGGGTGGAGAGATTGCGGGTTCGTTCTTCGCGCCGGCGCTCCTCTATCCGGTGACCCCTGCCATGCGGGTCTACCACGAGGAGCAGTTCGGCCCCGTGGTGCCGGTGGTTCCCTACGACGACATCCGGGAGGTCATCGACTACGTGGTTTCTTCCGACTATGGCCAACAGGCGAGCATCTTCGGCCAGGACCCGGACCTCATCGCCCCGGTGATGGATGCGCTGGTGAACCAGGTCTGCCGCATCAACATCAACAGCCAGTGCCAGCGCAGCCCCGACACCTTCCCGTTCAACGGGCGGAAGAACTCCGCCGAAGGGACCCAGTCCGTCGTGGATGCCCTGCGGGTCTTCTCCATCCGGACCGTGGTGGCGGCCCGGGAGACCGACACCAACCGGCAGATCATCACGACCATCGTCGAGGAGCGGAAGTCCCATTTCCTCTCCACCGACTACATCCTGTGAAACAGGGGAGGGCGGCCTTGACCATGGTGCATGCTCTGGCATCCTTTATCGGGTGACGTCAGACCACAGCCGGAGGAACAGACCATGGAACTGCGCAATACCCGCACCACCATCCTCAACGAGGGCGATCCCGAACAGAAGCGTGCCGAGATCCTGGAGTACTTCCACCGCACCTTCGACATCGACGAGAAGCTCTACGAAACCCTTAAGTACGACGATACCTTCTACCTGCGGGCCGACCGGCTGCGCCATCCGCTCATCTTCTACTTCGGCCACACCGCCACCTTCTTCATCAACAAGCTGACCATCGCCCGGGTGATCGACACCCGCATCAACCCCCACTTCGAGTCGATGTTTGCGGTGGGGGTGGATGAGATGTCGTGGGACGACCTGGACTCCACCCACTATGACTGGCCCACCCGCCAGGCGGTGAAGGAATACCGGGACAAGGCCCGCGAACTGGTGGACGGCCTGATCCGCCGCATGCCGCTGAAGCTCCCCATTACCTGGGAGGACCCCTTCTGGGCGATCATGATGGGGATCGAGCACGAGCGGATCCATCTGGAGACCTCGTCGGTGCTGATCCGCCAGCTTCCCATAGACCAGGTGGTGCAGCTCCCGTTCTGGGATATCTGCCAAGAGGCCGGGGAACCGCCGGCCAACGGGTTGCTGCCGGTGCCGGCGGGGAAGGTGGTCCTCGGCAAGCCGAAGGATCATCCCCTCTACGGCTGGGACAACGAGTACGGCCGCCACGAGGCCGAGGTGGCCGGCTTCAAGGCCGCACGCCTCCTGACCTCCAACCGGGAATATCTGGCGTTCGTGGAGGCCGGCGGCTACCGCGAAGAGCGGTGGTGGACCGACGAGGGGTGGAACTGGCGCAATTTCCGCGATGCCGAGCATCCGCTCTTCTGGCTGAAAGGGGACGGCGGCTGGAAGCTGCGGACCATGGCGTCGATCATCGACCTCCCCTGGAACTGGCCGGTGGAGGTGAACCAGTTGGAGGCCAAGGCCTTCTGCGCCTGGAAGTCCGACCAGACGGGGCTGCCAATCCGCCTCCCCACCGAGGACGAGTGGAACCGGCTGCGGGACGTCTCCGCCATCTCCGATCAGCCATGGTGGGAGAGGGCGCCGGGGAACATCAACCTGGAATACTGGTCCTCCTCCTGCCCGGTGGACCGCTTCCGTTTCGGCGATTTCTGCGACGTGATCGGCAACGTCTGGCAGTGGACCGAGACCCCCATCTACCCCTTCCACGGCTTTGAGATCCACCCCTGGTACGACGACTTCTCCACCCCCACCTTCGACACCCGTCACAACCTGATCAAGGGGGGCTCCTGGATCTCCACCGGCAACGAGGCGACCCGCGACTCCCGCTACGCCTTCCGCCGCCACTTCTTCCAGCATGCCGGGTTCCGCTACGTGGAGAGCGCCGCCTCGGTGGAGATCCACCAGGACCAGTACGAGACCGATGCCCTGGCGGCCCAGTATTGCGACGCCCACTACGGCGCGGAGCATTTCGGCGTTCCCAACTTCCCGGCGGCCTGCGCGGAAATATGCCTTGGCCTGATGGAGGGGCGGCCCAAGGGGCGCGCCCTGGATCTGGGGTGCGCCGTGGGGCGGGCCGCCTTCGAGCTGGCCCGCGGGGGATTCGAGAGGGTCACGGGCCTCGACTTCTCCACCCGGTTTTTCCGTCTGGCGGCCCGGATGCAGGAGGAGGGATACCTGCGCTACGCCTTCCCCGAGGAGGGTGAGATCCTCTCGTTCCACGAGATCGGCTTGGCCGACCTGGGGCTCGACGGCATCCGCGAACGGGTCGAATTCTTCCAGGCCGATGCCTGCAACCTGCCGGAGAAGTTCACCGGCTACGACCTGGTGCTGGCGGCCAACCTCATCGACCGGCTCTACTCGCCGCGCCGCTTTCTGACCACCATCCACGAACGGATCAATCCCGGCGGGCTGCTGGTGATCACCTCTCCCTACACCTGGCAGGAGGCATCCACCAAGAAGGAGGAATGGCTGGGGGGCTACAAGGATGCGGGGGAGAACGTCACCACCCTGGACGGGCTGAAGGAGGCGCTGGCTCCCCATTTCCGGCCGGTTGGCGAGCCGCGGGACGTCCCCTTCGTGATCCGCGAAACCCGGCGCAAGTTCCAGCACAGCATCGCCGAGCTCACCGTCTGGGAGCGGCGTTGACGAGATATTTCACGTAAAGGAAGACAGATGACGCGACACCGCTTTGACTTCGACACCATCATCGACCGCCGCAACACCGCCAGCGAAAAATGGGACAAATACCGGGGACGGGACATCATCCCCCTCTGGGTAGCCGACATGGACTTCCGCTCGCCCCCGGCCGTTATCCAGGCCCTGCACGAGCGGGTCGAGCACGGAGTCTTCGGCTACACCCATCCCCCTGCCGAACTGGTGCAGGCGGTCCGGGCGCATCTGCTGGCCGATTACGGCTGGGCGGTGGAGGAGGAGTGGATCGTCTGGCTCCCCGGCCTGGTCTGCGGCCTGAACGTCCTCTGCCGGGCCGTGGGCGGGGCAGGGGACGAGGTCGTCACCTTTACCCCGATCTACCCGCCGTTCATGTCGGCGCCGGGGCTGTCGAACCGGGGGCTGATCAAGGTTCCCCTGCAACTGCGGGAGGGGCGCTGGGTGGCCGATTTGGAGGCTCTGGAGCGGGCCATCACCCCGCGCACGAAGCTTCTCCTGCTCTGCACCCCCCACAACCCGGTGGGACGTGCCTGGTCGCGGGAAGAGCTGGCGCAGTTCGCAGAGGTTGCAGAACGGCACAACCTGGTCATCGGCTCCGACGATATCCATGCCGGCCTGGTGCTGGACGAGGACAGGCGCCACATCCCCATCGCCACCCTCTCGCCGGAGACGGCGCGGCGCACCATCACCCTCCTGGCCCCCAGCAAGACCTACAACATCCCCGGCCTCGGCTGCTCCTTCGCCGTCATCGGCGATCCCGGCCTTCGCCGGGCCTTCAGGAAGGCTATGGGTAGGATCGTCCCCCATGTGAACGCCCTGGGCTATACCGCCGCCCTGGCCGCCTATCGGGATGGCGAGGAGTGGCGCCAAGCGCTCGTTGCGTACCTGCGTGACAACCGTGACCTGGTGGCGGCGGAAGTCAACGCCATGCCCGGCTTGAGCGTGGCCCACGTGGAAGCGACCTATCTGGCCTGGATCGACGCCCGAGAGACCGGCATCCCGGACCCGGCGCGCTTTTTCGAAGAGGCCGGGGTAGGGCTCTCCGATGGGGCCGACTTCGGCGCACCCGGCTTCGTGCGGCTCAACTTCGGTTGCAGCCGCTCATTGCTTGTGGAGGCGCTGGGGCGGATGAGGAGGGCTTTGGCGGGAATGATTTCTTGACCGTGAAAGAGGATTGCATTAGCTTCTTAACATGACGCGCCGCTCGGGAATGGTGGACTGTTGCCCGCGACTTATTCTGAAGCATCTACATATAGATAATCGTCATATACTGGTAGATGTAAGCATATACATATAGATACGGGCATCTACAGGTAGATGCATCACTCTAACCGCTCAATAACGCGTTATGATGAGAAAAATGGAAACAAAAAAAATACATTTTTTAGCTCCGATCTGGAACGTGGATCGTAGCCTCCTTCATGTACGCCTTCCCGATGATTTTGCCATAGAGGCACAACCAAGCGCGAAGTTCTTTAATTTTCTTGAGCGCATTGACCCACTTCAATCAATTCTCCTCCAGAATCAGTACGAAAGCGAGTATTGGCATGCCGCGAAACCTCTGGATGAAATTTTGGCTGTTACGAAAACTTTCGAATTGCCTTCAAATTACAAAGAGGAAGAGTGGTACGACAGCGGGGAATATGAGAAATACAAATGGTGGGAGCAGGAAGTTACTGAGCGCCTCGAGCACTTCATTATGCTGCTGAGGCTTGTTAAGTCAGGCGGGTTATTTTCACCGGTTCAACTGTTTTATACGTTCGAAGAAGGTGAGCCAGAAATGGACTATATGACCTCATCATTTCATTTCCCCGAAATGGAACTTTTCACTCTCAGAAAGAATGATTTGGAGACGGCAAATGATCTTCTGGCAAAGAACACTAGCAATATAAGATCAAAGCACGTTGCGCTTGCCGCACAACAATTTGATCAATCTTATCATGTGCATAGCATACCGTTACAGTTTTTGACCTTGATGATTAGCATGGAGGTCCTTTTCAACGACGGAAAACAAGAGCTTCGAAACAAAGTCTCACGTAATGCAGCTGTTTTTCTGGGGCGGACAAGGTTACAATCTGCAAGGATATTTAAAACAGTAAAATCACTTTATGACAAGCGGTCAGTACTGGTACACACAGGTGTGGGCGATAGCATTACTGAAGTCGACGTTGCGGATCTGAGAGTATTGGCGAGAAAAGCAATAGTTGAGCTGCTTTATTTAAAGTTTTCCAAAGATGAGCTCATTCAAAGGTTAAACGAATGTGGGTTCGGTTGTTGGCATAAGTCGAAGCGCTCATAACACTCGGGTGCTGCCGCCGAACGGCAGACCCTCAAGCCGTTGAGCCAAGAAAGATGAAGATTCCAGCAATGGAAGAGAATGTCCCTATGCCCGATGATCCGGCAGAACTTTTTGACCAGTTGTACCGCAAAAACAACGAAATGTTGTACAAGCTGGCTCTGGGGCTCACCGGGAATAGCCACGACGCTGAAGAGGTAACCCAGGAAACTTTTCTCAGGGCATTTCGTTCCTTCCGTGATTTTCGAGGGGGATGTGCATTTTCCACCTGGATTTATCGCATTGCCATGAATGTTGCCAATGATTACCTGAGGCAGCGAGCCAAGTTTCCTGTTCCTGCGCTTACTGAAGATCTTGGCTATGCGCTCGAAGAAATCCTCGACCCGAATCCCGCCAACAATCCTGAAACCGAACTGCTCGCCAATCAGATCAGAATCAAGTGCCTGCACAGCTTGACGGAATGTTTACCTCTCGAACAGCGCAAGGTGTTTTGTTTGGCAATCACCTTGGGCCTACCCCACAAGCTCGTTGCTGAAATCCTCGAATGCTCGGTCAGTTCGGTAAAAACCGCCCTTCATCGGGCAAAGGCGCGATGGTTTGGCTACATGGAGGACCGGTGTCAGCTGATTAACAAATCAGGCACCTGCTCGTGCAGGCAGTGGGTTCGCTTCGGACTGTCGCAAGGGTGGATTACCCCGCAGACAGCAGTCGCTTCGCCTCCTCCGAATACCGTGCAGGCCAGGGAAGAAATCAGTGAACTGAAGGCACTGCGCACTCTCTACCAGAGCACCTGCCAGGAAGCTGCCGACCAAGCGTATGCGCAGAGGCTTAGGAACGGGATAAGAAATAAGGAATGGGCAATTTTTTCCTGATTCATGTGTAACCTTTTGCCTCCGGTGTCGTCTAACCGACATAAACCACCTGAGGAGGCAGAGGACATGACAACAAAAGGCACACAATGGGGAATGAAACAGGGCGATACTATCAGGTCGTTCACAGTGCAGTCCAATGGCCGTATGGTTCACGGCCTCGATGCAGGTGAAGGGCCACTGGTCATAGCCCTGCATGGCTTTCCCGATCAGCCGATCTCCTTCCGCCACCAGTTTCCGTTGCTGGCGGAAAACGGTTATCGAGTGGTCGCCCCCTGTCTGCGTGGCTACTCCGAGTCAGACACACCGTCCGACGGCCCTTTTGAGGTCGCTATCCTGATTCAGGATCTGCTGGCGCTGATCTGTCAGCTGTCGGATCAACCGGTCACCCTCCTCGGCCATGATTGGGGCGCCGCGGTGGTGCGTGGCGCGGCGATCATGGCGCCGGATAAAGTCGCGAAGATTGTCTGCATGTCGGTTCCGACTGCCGCGAATTTCGGGCGGGCGTTGTTAACCAATCCGACCCAGCGGCGGCGCTCCTGGTACATGTATTTTTTCCAGTTGCCGCTCGCCGAGATGGCTGTGGCGCACAATGATTTTGAGTTCATAGAGCAGTTATGGCAGGAGTGGTCGCCGGGCTGGCACTGCCCGCAAGCGGTCATGGCTGAAATAAAGGAGGCGTTCCGAAATCCTTCAGTGCTGCGGGCGGCTTTAGGGTATTATCGTTCCCAGTTCAACCCCGCTCTCCAGCAGCCCGATTTGGCCGATATTCGGAAGTGTTTGAGCGATCCCATTCCCGTTCCGGCAATGCACCTGCATGGTGCTGATGATGGCTGTATTGGCGCGGAAACTACTGCTGGGATGGAAAGTGCCTTTCTCAAACATTTTGAAAATCATATCATCCCTTCTGCCGGTCATTTCCTGCATCAGGAACAACCGGATATTGTAAATCGCCTGATCATCGGTTTTTTGAACAAACAACTGAGCTGACGGCGTTGCTCAACCATCGGGTACTGCTGTTTCCGCTACGCTTTCACCGGCGTCCAATGGGCACCGGCCTTTCTCGTTATTGTGGATTCAAGCAGTTCAGCAGGCAGGTTCTCAGGGAGCAGACCCCGCAGGAATGGCACATCTGTACCGGGATGTTCCTTGCTTTCGCCATGTTCAGCGCCTCGTTCCTGACGCGGTGGGAAACTTTGTTGGTGAAGAGGATCATCGCCTCGGCGCTGCCGATCTTCGAGGAAAGTCCCGTCTCGGATTTGGTGAATACCTTGAGCCGAACACCGCAATCCTCCGCTTCCTCCATGTAGTGCCTTTCAAGCCGGTCCATTCCCCCGATCAATACGATGTTCATGTTTCCTCCCGTCTACATTCCCATTCTCCGGGTGGTGTTATCCTTCAGACATCTTCATTTCCGGGAAATTCTCGATGTCACAAATCTATATGTTTTAGAGATACATAAAATACACAAATAAAGTCAACAATAAAAACTATTTTTTTTATAGGCTATATAAAATTTATTGTTGACTTTGCTGGTTGGGTTAGCTAGTTTGTTTTACAGCCTATCTGATAAATAGACTTAACTGATATTGGATATTGTCTGGCAGCGGAAACCATCCGCAGCTGCCGTGCTGACCAGTAAACTGGAGGCCGGGGTTTCAGGGTTCGGACGGAACCTGTTCCCTGGCCTTTTGCACATGGAGGCAACGGAATGAAGAAAATGATTGCTGTTGCAAGCAGCGATGGAAAGCGTATCGACGAGCATTTCGGCAGGGCCCGGCGATTCAGCATCTACCAATTCAGGGAGGGGGAGTGGTCTCACCTTGAAGACCGGGAGAGTCTCCCTGCGTGCAGCGGCAGAGCCCATTCCGATGACCTGCTGGATCGGGTTGTGGATGTCGTGGCCGACTGCCGCTGGGTAGTGGTGAGCCAGATCGGCCCCACCGCCATCGATGCACTCATCGCCCGCCGGGTCCTTCCCCTCGTTATCGAAGGGACGATCGACGAAGCCCTCTCCATTGTCGGCAGGCGATATCTCGGCACCGGAGATACAAGCATAGCTAAAGACTAACGCGGGGATTTACCCCACTAACCAGAATCAGGAGGAAACTCGACATGGCACGAATCTACAGCAATTTGACGGATCTTATCGGCGGCACCCCGCTCCTGCGGCTCAACCGCGTTACCGACGGCGCCCAGGCGGAAGTGGTGGCGAAACTCGAATCGTTCAACCCGGGCGGCAGCGTGAAGGACCGGATCGGTTTCGCCATGATCAAGGATGCCGAAGAGAAAGGGTATATCAAGCAAGGCACCGTTATCATCGAGCCGACGAGCGGCAACACCGGCATCGCCCTTGCCTTCGTGGCCGCGGCCCGGGGCTATCGGCTCATTCTCACCATGCCAGACACCATGAGCATCGAGCGGCGCAACCTGCTGAAGGCCTACGGTGCAGAGCTGGTTCTCACCCCCGGTGCCAAGGGGATGAAGGGAGCGGTTGAGAGGGCGGCCGAGCTGGCGTCGGAAATCCCCAATTCCTACGTTCCGCAGCAGTTCAAGAACCCGGCGAACCCCGAAATTCACCGGGCCACAACGGCGGAGGAGATCTGGAACGATACCGACGGCAAGGTGGACATCGTGGTCGGCGGGGTCGGCACCGGCGGGACCATCACCGGCGTGGGTGAAGTGCTCAAGGCGCGCAAGCCCGGCCTTAAGGTCGTGGCGGTGGAGCCCTTCGATTCGCCGGTCCTCTCCGGCGGCCAGCCGGGCCCCCACAAGATCCAGGGGATCGGTGCCGGCTTCGTCCCCGATGTTCTCAATACCGACGTGATCGACGAGATTTTCAAGGTGAAGAACGAGGAAGCCTTTGCCATCGGCCAGCGCCTTGCTCGTGAGGAAGGGCTGCTGGTGGGGATATCGGCGGGCGCGGCCGTCTTCGCCGCCGCCCAGCTGGCGAAGCGACCGGAGAACGCCGGGAAGCGGATCGTGGTGGTTCTCCCCGACACCGGTGAGCGCTACCTCTCCACGGCGTTGTTTCAGGAAGTTTAACAATATCTTCTAAGTGAATTTGCCTTTTCACCCCCCTGCTTCGCTTGCGCTCGCTTCCCCCCTACAGGGTAGGGGGGATTAAGGGGGGTCACTACCACGGCTGACCAGAAAAACTGGAGGCCGGGGCTTTGCGTTTCCCGCGAGGGGACCGGCCCCGGCCTTTTTTCGTTACGGGTGATGCAATGCATACGATTTCGATCAACAACGTTCAGTTCTCTTACGGTGCCCAGACGATCCTCGACGGGATCGACCTCGAAGTTTTGGCCGGAGAGTTTATCTGCCTTCTGGGCCCCTCCGGCTGCGGCAAGAGCACGCTGCTTCGCCTCCTGGCAGGGCTGGCGAAACCGACATTAGGGAGCATAGCCCTGGATGGCGCTCCGATAACCGCACCTGGGCTCGACCGGGGTGTGGTGTTCCAGGACTACAGCCTCTTCCCCTGGATGACCACTGGCCAGAACGTGGTCCTGGCCCTAGAGCAGGCCTTCCCCGGAAAGCCGAAGAACGAGCAGCGGGAGACCGCCCAGGCGTATCTGGAAATGGTCGGCCTGGACAATGTCTTTCACAAGCTGCCGGGGGCTCTCTCCGGAGGGATGCGGCAGCGGGCGGCCATCGCCCGCGCCTTTGCCATCAACTCGCCGGTGCTCCTCATGGACGAGCCGTTCGGTGCGCTGGATGCCATCACCCGGGCGCGCCTGCAGGACCTGCTGCTCCAGCTCTGGCAGCAGAACAAGGGTGAACGGAAGACCGTCATCTTCGTCACCCATGACGTAGAGGAAGCGATCCTCCTTGCGAGCCGGGTGGTGGTCATGGGACTGAATCCCGGGTCGGTGAGAGGAGTGTTCGACGTCTCCATCCCCCGGCCCCGCGTCCGCCAGGAACTGTACGGCACCCCGGAATTCATCGCCCTGAGGGACCGCCTCATTGGTGAGCTCCATGCGGATGTTCTTGACGAACTGGACGAGGGGCGAACGGTCCGGACCGCCGGAGAAGGGATCTGACCGTGACCGCGGCGGGGATGAATATTCTCCTTGGGGTGATTCTGCTGCTGCTGAACCTGACAGCGGCGGCCGATGCTTCATCGCAGTCATCACCGCTGCGGCTCGGCTACTTGGAGCATCCCGGCAGCGCCCTCTGCCTGGCGGCTGGTTCCAAAGGGTTTTTCCGCGCCGAAGGAGTCAGGGTTCGTCTCGTCCGGTTCCATGACACGGAGCGAGGCCTCGCGGCCTTGGCGGCGGGGGGGATTGACGCCGGTGCCTTTGCTGTCGGCGAGACCCTGCGGCAGATTGCCGAGGGCAAAGAGCTGCGGATCATCGCAGGCGGAGGGACTGCCCGAGGTGCGGACCCGCTGGCCGATCTGGATGAGGCTGCCACTCTGGAACAGGAAAGCGGCGGTATCGTGGTGGCTGTCGCTGCTCCCCCCCGCGCTCCCGGCAAGGAGGTTCTGGTCAGGCTCGTCACTGCCTTGATACGGGCCTATCAAAGCCTGCAGAAAGAGCCTGGGGGCATAGGCCACGGAGCGGTGCACTTCGACCCGAACCCCGACTATCGGCGGATCGAGCGTCTTTGGCGCTTCCATGACCTGCAGGGTGAGAAGAGGCCCCGGGATTTCCTTGCCAATCACGTTTATGAGGAGATCTACTGCGACGCCCTTGACCGGCTGATGGATAGAACCGGAACGAAGGACGGCGTACTGCAGAAGCTGTTCAGCGAGGCGGTCTGCGTTCCCGATTGCTGCCCGCCCGTTGCCAAGAAACGAGACAAGAATAAGGGAGGTTCACGATGAAACGCATCATGGCATTCGTACTGTCGTTGACGTTGCTGGCCGGCACCGCATTCGGGGCCAATCTGCCGAAACTGCGGGTCGGCTACGTGCCGGAGCCGGCCCACGGGCTGTATTTCGTGGCAAAGGAAAAAGGGTATTTCAAGGAAGAAGGCGTTGACGTGGATCTCTTCCAGTTCGGCAGCGCCGCCGAAGGGCTGGCGGCCCTGAAGGCCGAGAAGCTCGATGTGGGTACCTTCGGAACCACCGCGCCGCTCCTCTTTATCTCGAGAGGAAGCGAGTTCACCTTCATTGGCGGCATGATGATCGGCGGCCAAGCCATCATCACCCGTCCGGAGCGTCTGGCCGAGCTTTCCGGCAAGAACCTCAAGGTCTACAAGGGAAAGAAGATCGGGCTGGTCAAGCTCTCCACCGGTGATGTCATCTTCAAGGGGGCGCTGAAAAAGGCGGGGATCGATTACAAGAAAGACATTTCATTCGTTGAGTTCGGAACGGTAGCCGCCGTGGTCGAGGCGGTCAAGAAAGGTGCAGTGGACGCCGGCCTTGTCTATCCTCCCCATTTCTCCCTGGCCGAGAAGAACTACGGCCTGAAGGTGGCCCACTACATCGAGGAATTCTATCCAGACTACACCTGCTGCCGGATCGTGGCCCACACCAAAGAGGTGAACGCCCATCCGGAGACGTACCGCAAGTTCCTTGCCGCCTTGATCAAGGCATACAAGTTCTACAAGACCAACCCGGATGAAACCGTGAAGATCTATACCAGGGCGCTGAAGATCGACGAGGACATCATCCGCAACGAGACCTATGTCAAGCGGGTGGCCGAGTCGAACCCCGACCCGCTGCGCAAGGGGATTCTCGACTTCTGGAAGCATATCCAGGAGGCCGGCTACATCACCCAGGATTATCCGATCGACAGGCATATCAATACCGACATTTACAAGCAGGCCCTGGATTCGGTCATCAAACGCGAACCGAAAGATAAAATTTATCAACAGATGCTGACGTTCTACAGAAAGCAGAATTGACGAGTCTGAATATCAAGCTGAGACACAGCAGACAAGGAGCAACAATCATGAAACGAATCGTCGCACTCATCGTTACCATCGCCCTCCTCGCCCTGGGTGCGGTGGGGAGCCAGGCCGCGGAGCTGAAGAAGCTCAAGGTCGGCCACCTTCCCACCTCGGGCCACCTCCTCTATTTCGTGGCCAAGGAAAAGGGGTTCTTCAAGCAGGAAGGGCTCGATGTGGAGCTGTTTCGCTTCACCAACTCGGGCGAGGGGCTGACCGCCATCAGGAGCGGCAAGCTCGACGCCGGCTCCTTCGGCACCTCGGCGCCCCTGGCGTTCATCGCCAAGGGGGCGGACTTCACCCTGTTTGGCGGCCAGATGGGGGAGGGGCACGCCCTTATCGCCAAGCCTGAGAAGGCGGCGCGGTTCAAGGATCTGAAAAACTATCGCGGCGCCACCATCGGCGCGATCCGTCTTGCCACCGGCGACGTGGTCTTCCGGGCCGCCCTCCACGAGGCGGGGCTCGACTGGCGCAAGGATCTGACCATCAAGGAGTTCGATTCGCCGGCAGCGGTGCAGGAGGCGGTAAAGAAGGGGGCCATTGATGCCGGCCTCACCTGGATTCCCTACTACACCATGGCCGAGAAGCAGGGTCTGGTGGTGGTCAAGTACTCGGGCGACGTCATCAAGTCCCACACCTGCTGCCGGCAGGTGGCCCTGACCTCTACGCTGAAGGCCCGTCAGGCCGATTTCGAGAAGTTCATGGTGGCCCTGCTGCGCGCCTACAAGTTCTACCAGACCAACAAAAACGAGACCGTGGACATCGTGTCCAAGTACGTCCAGATCGACAAGGCTGACCTGTCCAAAGACATCTACGGCGGTCACCTCCTGGTGAGCCCCGACCCCCACAAGAAGTCGATCGTCCAGTTCTGGGATTTCATGAAAAAGGCCGACTACATCGCATCCAACGAGCCGATCGAGCAGCACGTCACTACCCGCATCTACACCGCGGCCCTGGCAAATCTGAACAAGCGTGAGCCGAAGGAGAAGCTATGGAAAGAGTTGGACAAGGACTTTCGTGCCGTCGACCCGGACCTGCACATCAAGAAACACTGACGAAGGGGCGGGTACGGCCCGCCCCCGCGGCAATCCCAAAAGACGGATACGCTATGAACTCGCTCCTCACAACAGCCAATCTGCTCTTCGTCGTGTTGCTGGGAACTCTCCTTTGGCCGGTGCCGGGCACGGAGAAGCCGTACCACCTTGTGGCCCTGGTGACGGCAATCGAGGCGATCTATCTGCTGCGCGGCATCTTCTTCCGGGGCAAGAGTTCATCATCGGGCGCCGGCGACGTGGCGGCCATCGTCTACCTGCTCCTCCTGTCATGGCACCTGGCCACGGCCCGGTTCGAGGTGCTGGACAAGATGCTTTTCCCCCAGCCCGAGGCGGTGCTGGCGCTCTTTGTGGCGGAGCTTCCCGACATGCTCAAGGGACTGGTCAATTCGTTGATTTTGCTGGTGAGCGGCTACCTGCTGGCCCTGGGGACGGCCGTGCCGCTTGGCCTCCTGGTGGGATGGCGGGGGCGGCTCTTCCGGGCCGTGAACCCGTTCACCAAGGTGCTGGGGCCGATACCCCCCATCGTCTACATCCCCTATGCCATCGCCCTGCTCCCCAGCTTCCGGGCGGCCTCGATCTTCGTCATTTTCATTGGGGCCTTCTGGCCGATCTTCATCAACACGGTGCATGGGGTCTTCAACATCCCCAAGGGGCTCATCGACTCGGCCCGGGTCCTGAACCTGCGGGAGCCGACCCTGCTCGTGCGGGTCATTCTGCCGGGCGCCATGCCGTCCATCTGCACCGGGGCCACCCTGGCGCTGGTCTTCTCCCTGGTGCTCCTGACGGCGGCGGAGCTGATCGGCGCCAACTCCGGCATCGGCTGGTATGTGAAGAACTTCGCCGACTTCGCCGACTACCAGCGGGTTATCGTCGGCATCCTCTTCATCAGCATCGTGGTGACCGCAATCACCTGGGGAACCGAGCGGCTGGAGCGGCGTCTGCTCCGGTGGCGGAACTAAACTCAACAGACCACACTTTGGGAGAAAGATTCCATGAAAGTTACAACCATCATCCGTTCCACACTTACCCTGCTGCTGGCAGTTGCTGTGGCTGTTCCCGTGTTTGCCGCCACAGGAGGGCAAAAGCTCAAAGTTGGCTATGCGCCGGGGGGCGGCAGTGTGCTGACATTCCTGGCCAAGGACCAGAAGCTGTTCGAAAAGGAGGGGGTCGAGGTTGAGCTGGTGCAGTTTGCCAGTTCGGCAGACGGGCTTAACGCCCTGAACAGCGGCAAGATCGACGTGGGGATTTCCTTCGGTACGGCCGGCCCGCTGACCTTCATCACCAAGGGGGCAGATTTCTCTATTATCGGCGGACAACTCTCAGGCGGGCACCCGGTCATCGCACTCCCTTCCAAGGCGGGCAAGATCAAGTCGATCAGGGACTTCAAGGGAAAAACGGTTGCCACGCCGCGCATCTACACGGCCGACATCGTCTGGCGGGGCGCGTTGAAGCGGGCGGGCATCGACCCGAACAAGGACGTCAACATTATCGAGCTCAAAAATCCTTCCGCCGTTCTTGAAGCGGTAAAGGCAGGCAAGGTGGACGTCGGGATCGGCGCTTCGTCCATTCTCCTGAAAGCCAAAGAGTCCGGCGTCTCCATAGTCGGGTGGAGCAACGATTTCTTTCCCCAGCACCCCTGCTGCCGCATCGTAGTCAAGGGGAAGGCCGTCAAGGAGAACCCTGAGACCTATCGGGCCTTTCTCAGGGCAATCCTTCAGGCGGAAAAAATCAAATGGGAGAAGCCTGCCCTCGCCGTTGACGTCAACAAGCGTTATCTCGGCATCGATGAAAACATGGCCCGTGAATATACCCTGGAACCGCACCAGCAGGCCCATGCCGACCCGAACCGCAAAGGGGTGAATCAGATGTGGCACGAGATGAAGTCCATTGACTATGTGCAGAGCGACCTGGATGTGAATCGCTACATCAACGTGGAACTGTACCGGGATGCTCTCAAGGAACTGCTGCGTCGTCATCCCAAGGACAAGTACTACCGTGAAGCCAAGAAACGGTTCGATAAACAGAATTGACCGGTGAAGCAGACATGATCTCAGGATTTATCAAAAAATACGGCAGGTCGATCGTACTGCTCGCGGTGCTGGTGCTGTTGTTCGAGCTTGCGACCGACCTGACCGGATGGCTGGAACCGGTTCTGTTTCCCGGCCTTTCGAAGATTTTGCCGGAACTGAAGAGATCCTCCCCGAAACTCGCGCTGGGGTTTCTCAACTCCATGGGACTGCTGCTTCCGAGCTATCTGCTGGCCCTTGTCCTCGGCATCGGCGGGGGGCTTCTGGTCGGTTCCTCGGCAACACTGCGCGCGATGCTCATGCCGATCTTCCGGGGGGTAAGCCCGATACCGCCGACCATGCTGATTCCCTATGCCATTGCGGTTCTTCCCACGTTCTGGCTCTCGTCGGCCTTCATCATCTTCGCCGGCGCCTTCTGGCCGATTCTCATGGGGACCATCCACGGCGTCGTGCTCCTGGACGCGCGCTATCTGGACAACGCGAGCACCCTGGGGCTGCGCGGCTTTCGCCTGCTGCGGAAAGTCGTCTTTCCCGGCGCCCTGCCGATGATCTTCAGCGGCGCCGGCATGGCTCTGGTTTTCAGCTTTATCCTCCTGACCGTGGCCGAGATGTTCGGCGCCAAGTCGGGGATGGGGCATTTCATCCAGTACTACGCCGACTTCTCGGATTACCCGAAGGTCCTCGCCGGCATGATCTTCATGTCGCTGGTCATCATTCTCATCATGGAACTGTTCGATCTGGTGCAGCGCCGGGCCCTGCACTGGATCGGCAAGCGATAGGGAGCTGACGATGTCCGATAACGCCGCCGCAAACAACTCACTGTTCGTCAATGAGATCCCCAAGTGGGGCGAGCCCTATCCGAACATCCTGAACCGGCAGTCGGTTCTCGAAAGCCTGACCGACTACATCGTGCAGGTGAATTTCCGCGGCTACCGGCCGGACCCGCGCAAGGTGCTGGCGGTCAGAACCTCGGACAGAACGGCAAGCCTGCGCAACGCCGCAACTCCCGTCCGCCAGGAGGTCTACTACTTCATCGAGGGAGAGATCTTCCCTGAGGAGGGGACGACCCGCCTGAGAGAGGGGCAAGCCGCCCGCGAGCTTGCCGAAGAACTGCTGGAGAAGCATTACGAGCAGCTTTACGTCTGGACCGCGTACGACTTCACCAAGGGATCGCCCCCGGGGTTCAGAAAGCCCTTTGACAACCCGTTGATCGTGAAAGGGTCGCCGAATCCGAACCCGGAAAAGAAGACCAGGAACCGTGAACCACAAGAGGGAATCAATCCCCTCTTTTTCCAGCCGGACCCGGCGCCACGGAACAGCGTCGATCCGGATTTCACGGCCGATGTCCCGACCGACGAGATCCTGGAGTACGTCGCGCAACTGGTCAGGACGGATTTCCGCAATGCGCTGCCGGAAGGGGACAATTCGCCTATCTGGGACGCGCCGCTCATCGGGATAGCCTCTGCCGACGATCCGCTCTTCGCGCGTTTCCAGGACCCGGAAGTCGTCGGCCCCGGTCACCGGCTTCCCGAGGAGTGGCTTCCCGGCGCCCGGTCGATCATCAGCGTCTTCCTGCCGTTTACCGACGCCATAACGAAACACTACACGAAGGAGCAGCGCTATTCCGCCATCGAGTTCTCGTCGGGCAAATGGAACGGTTCCAAGTTTCTCAACGTGGTGCGGCGCGCCCTGATCCGCTTTGCCGTCCAACACGGCGGCAAGGCAATCGCGCCGAATATCGATCTCCGTTACGACTCCGACGGCTGGCTGCCGTTCTGGTCCGAGCGGCATGCCGCTTTTGCCGCCGGCCTGGGCACCTTCGGGCTCCATCAGAATTTCATCACCGAAAAAGGGGTACTGGGCCGTCTCTGCAGCATCGTCACGACCCTGAAGCTCAGGCCGACGGAACGGATATATTCCGACGTCTACGGCTATTGCCTCTACGCCGTCGACGGCAGTTGCCATGCCTGCATCAAGCGCTGCCCCACCGGGGCCATTACCGATGCCGGCAAGATACCCGGCCTGTGCGAAACCCACGGCAACAAGGATCACTTCAAGGAGTGGGGGTACGGATCCTGCGGCCACTGCTCGACCTTGATCCCCTGCGCGCGGGGGATTCCGGCAACGATCAGAAGAACCTTGTAATTACAAATAACAGCAACCAAGGAGAATCCATGAGTTATTTCGATCAAAAGGTCCCCCCCAAGCGGGAGGACCGGCTTAAGGCGGTCATCGCCCATCAGGACAGCATCTGCGGGCTGGCGAAGCGGTGCGAAGGGAAGGGGGGCAAGAGCTGCCTCATCGACGACGGCGAACGGGGCTTCACCCAGGGCTCCATCTGCCTGCTGCTGCCGGCCCTGGCCATGCTCAACACCCTGCCGGACAACGTGGTGCTCCTCCACAGCGCCCTGGGATGCGGCTCCTGCACCCACTCCCAGAACGCCAACGTGCGAGTGGGGAGCGCGGTTCGCCAGGGGAAGGCGCGGGACGGCATCTGGCTCTCCACGGCCCTGGACGAGACCGACGTCATCAGCGGCGGCGAGCCGAAGCTGGAGCAGGCCATCATCGAGGCGGACCGACGCTACCGCCCGGCCACCATCGCCATCGTGGCCGGCTGCGTGCCGGGGATCATCGGTGACGATATCGACGGCGTGGCCCAGAAGCTTCAGACCCAGGTGAGCGCGAAGCTGCTGCCGGTCCACTGCGAGGGGTTCAAAACGAAGATCTGGGCCACCGCTTACGATGCGGTCTACCACACCATCGGCCGGAACCTCTTGGAGGAGAGGGGCGTTACCGATCCCAAACCCGAGGAAGCGCTGGCTGTGCTGCGGGAGCAGGAGCGGGAGGCCCGAACCGTGAACCTCATGAACGTCTCCTCCATGGGGCGGGTTGACGAGCAGGAGCTGGAGCGGCTTCTCACCGCCCTCGGCCTGGAGGTGAACGTCTTTCCGGTCTTCTCCCATCCCGATTCCTTCGTGAAGGCGACGAGGGCGGCGCTCTCCATCAGCACCTGCCCGACCCATGACGACTATTTCCTCGGTTATCTCCAGGAGCGGTTCGACGTGCCCTCCATCATCAGGCACATGCCGATCGGGATCGCCAACACGAGCCTCTGGCTTCGGGATGTTGCCGCAGTCTTCGGGGCGGAGGAGCAGGTGGAGCGGCTCATCGCCGTGGAGGAAGCAGAGTTGAGGGAGGCGCTCGAAGAATTCCGGCCCCTGTTTCAGGGGAAAAGAGTATTCATCAGCGCCGGCGAATTCCGGGCACTGGCCACCGCCAACCTCCTCCAGGAGATCGGGTTCGAGGTGGTGGGGATCCGCTCCTTTCACCACGACGAGTTCGCCGACGAGGAATACGGCAAGCTGGCAAAGGAGGCCAAGACCGACTACGTGGTGGACATCGCCAACGTGCAGCCCTTCGAGGAGGCGAACCTCCTCAATAGGCTCAAGCCGGACCTCTTCCTGGGCCACGCCAACGGCAACATGACCGCCGCCAAGTTGGGGATTCCGACCCACGTCATCTACAACACCGGTCTGGCCTACATCGGTTACCGCGGGGCCTACGAAATCGCCCGCCGGCTCCACCGCCAGCTGAAGAACCCGGCCTACAACCGGAACCTGGCGGCGAACCTCTGGCTTCCCTACACGGAGAACTGGTACGGGGCCGAGCCGTTTTCCTACCTCAACACTCGCGGGAGGGCTGAAAATGAGTGAGCATTTTGTCGAACGGCCGAGGTTCCTCTGCTCTCTTGGCGGCGCGGCGGCCACCGTCACCGCCCTGCCGGGGGGCGTCCCCATCCTCCATTCCGCCTCTGGGTGCGCCGGCAACTTCGCCTGGACCCAGAACGGCGGCAGCGGCCTCCAGGTGGGGGGGTACTGCGGCTCCCTCACGGTCCCCAGCTCCAACATGCAGGAGAACGAGGTGGTCTTCGGCGGCGAGGAGCGGCTGCGCGAGCAGATCAAGAACACCCTTGAGGTCATCGACGGCGGGCTCTACGTGGTGCTGACCGGCTGCGTGCCGGAGATGATCGGTGACGACATCTTCGCCGTGGTGAACGATTTCCGCGACGAGGGGGCGCCCATCATCGGCGCCATCACCGGGGGCTTCCGGGGCAACTCCTACTGGGGGTACGACCTGGTGCTCCAGGCCCTGGTGAAGGATTACCTGGAGCGGGGCCTGCCGAAGGTGAAGGGAAAGGTGAACCTCTGGGGAGTGGTGCCGTACATGGACCCCTTCTGGCGGGGGAATCTGGAAGGGGCGCGGCACCTGCTGGAGCTCGTCGGCCTGGAGGTCAATTCCTTCTTTACCCCGGTCGATAGCCTTGAGAGCATCCGCCGGGCCGGCGAGGCCGAGCTGAATATCGTGGTCTCCGACATCTACGGCCAGGAGGCGGCCAGGCAGTTCGAGGATCGCCACAGCACCCCGTATCTGACCCTGCCGCTTCCCATCGGCCCCTCGGCCTCGGAGGAGTTCCTCCGGTCGGTCGGTCAGGCCCTCGACCTCGAAAGCGACCGGGTGGAGGCAATCATCGCGCGGGAGAAAAGGCACTACTATCAGATCCTCGAACCGCTCACCGACTGCTGGAACGATCTCGACCTCCAGCGCTACGCCGTGGTGGTGGGGGACGGCAACTACGCCGTGGCCCTGACCCGGTTCCTGGTCGACGATCTCGGGTGGCTGCCGGAACTGACCGTCTGCACCGACCAGCTGAAGGACGAGGAGCGGGAGGCCCTTGCGGGGCGGGTGGCCGATTTCTCCTCGGGGTACCGGACGAACCTCGTGTTCGAGACCGATGCCAGCGAGGTGCTGGGGCACTTGAACCGCCACTGGCCCCGCGCCAAAGGCGAGAAGTACTACAACGCCTTCGGCCCGGCCTTCGTGGTGGGAAGCTCTCTGGAGCGGGAGCTGGCGATCCAGATCGGCGCGCCGCACCTGTCGGTGTCGTTCCCGGTGGCCAACCGGGCGGTCCTGGATCGGGGGTATACCGGCTTCCGGGGGGGATTGCGGCTGGCGGAGGACTTGCTGAGTGCGGTGGTGGTGAACAGATGAGGTGCCCCCCCTCAGTCCCCCCTACAAAGTAGGGGGGAAGCGAGCGTAAGCGAAGCAGGGGGGTCGAGCAGGGGTGAGTAGCCGAAACATTACTCATGAAGGAGGCTGAGATGTCTGAAGTGAAGGAAAAACTGTTCAAGGAACTGGCCGCCGCGGTCGTCGACATGGACGAGGACAAAGCGGTCGCCACCGCCGAAGCCGTGGTCGCCGCGAAGATCGACGCCTACGAGGCCATCGAAAAGGGACTGTCGGCCGGCATGGAGCGGGCAGGGGAGCTGTTCGACGAGGAGGAGTATTTCATCCCCGAGCTCCTCATGTGCTCCGACGCCATGTACGCCGGAATGGACGTGCTGAAACCCCACATCCGGCAGGATGCGGTGGCGGAGAAGCGGCGGGTGGTGATCGGCGTCATCGAGGGGGACACCCATGACATCGGCAAGAACCTGGTGAAGATCATGCTGGAAACCTCCGGCTTCGACGTGACCGATCTGGGGCGGGACATCCCGCCCGCCCGTTTCGTCGACACGGCCCGGGAGATCGACGCCGACATCATCGCCCTCTCCACTCTCATGACCACCACCATGGACGGCATGGGAGAGGTGGTGCGGCAGCTTAACGCCGAGGGAATCCGGGACAGCTTCAAGGTGATTGTCGGCGGCGGTCCCATCTCCCAGGGATTCGCCGACCGGATCGGCGCCGACGGCTACGCGGTCAACGCGGCCGACGCGGTTCGCCTGGCCCGGCGCCTGACCGCGGCCGAGGCGGTGGCTGCCTGATGGCCGCTGATGCCATGACGCCGCTGCAGCGGCTGGCGGCCTACGCCAAGGGGGAGCCCATCGACCGCCTGCCATGCGTCCCCATAGTCGGGAACACGGCGGCGCGGGTGATCGGCGCACGGGTGGGGGATTTCCGCGGCAACGGCAGGCTCATCGCCGAGGCCCAGGTGGCCGCCTACCGCTTGTTCGGCTACGATACCATCCGGGTCTTCACCGACCTCTACACCCAGGCCGAGGCCATGGGGGCCACGGTCCACTACCCGGCGGACGAGACCGCCTACCTGGAGGCCCCGGCCATAGCCGACCCTGCCGAGATCCAACGCCTGCAGCCGGCCGACCCGCACCGGGACGGAAACCTTCCCCATCACCTGGAGGCGATGCGCATCGCCGTCGATGCCGTGGGAGCCGAGGTGCCGGTCACCGGCGCGGTCACCTGCCCCTTCACCAACGCCTCGTTCCTCGTGGGAGCCGAGACCCTGGCGCGCCTCATGCTCCGGGAGCCGGAGACGGTCCACCGGCTCTGCGAGCTGTCGCTGGAGACGAGCATCCGCTATGCCGAGGCGATCATCGAGGCCGGCGCCATCCCGAGCCTCACCGACGCCATGTCGTCTTCCACGGTCATCAGCCCGCGCCAGTTTAGGGAGTTCTCCTATCCGTACCTGAAGCGGCTCATCGACTTCATTCACGGCCGGGGAAAGAGCGTGACCCTCCACATCTGCGGCAAGACGGCAAAGATATGGGAGGCCATGGCCGACGCGGGGGCTGACTGCATCAGCATCGACAACGACGCGAGCCTCCTCGATGCGAAACGGGAGGTGGGGGAGTGGGTTCGGCTCATGGGGAACGTCCACCCCTCGGCCGTCATGCTCCAGGGGACGCCGGAGGACGTGCGGCAGGCCACTCTGGACTGCATCCGCCAGGGCCACGATAACCCCCGAGGGTATATCGTCGCCTCCGGGTGCAGCCTGCCCACGGAGACCCCCTTTGCCAATATCCGCGCCATGCTCGATACCGTGCGGGAGGTGGGGTGGCCGGTGAACCTTGCGTGACTTGACCCCCTCAATCCCCCCCTACTTTGTAGGGGGGAAGCGAGCAAGGCGAGCAGGGGGGTGAATTGATTGAAAGGACTTTCATATGAGCTTAAGCCCAAAAGAACGCCTGCTGAACGTGCTGCACAACAAAAACGTCGACCGCCCCCCGGTCATCTGCACCGGCGGAATGATGAACGCCGCCATCGTCGACGTCATGACCCAGAGCGGGCGCACCCTCCCTGAGGCCCACTTCGAGGCGGATCTCATGGCCGGTCTCTCCCGCGACGTGCAGGAGCAGACCGGCTTCGAGAACTTCGGCATCCCCTTCTGCATGACCGTCGAGGCGGAGGTGCTCGGGAGCGAGATCGACTTCGGCACCCTGGAATGCGAGCCGAAGATCAGGCAGGAGGTCTTCCCCTCCGTCGGCACGGTAATTTACCGCGACATCCGGCAGATGCTCGACGCAGGGCGAATCCGCAAGGTGGCCGAGGCGGGGCTCCGGCTGGCAAAGGCCCACCCGGACGTGCCGGTCATCGGCAGCCTCACCGGGCCGGTCAGCACCGCCGCCTCCATCGTCGACCCGATGCAGTTTCTCCGCGAGCTCCGCAAGGACCGGGAAAACTCCCACCGGGTGCTGACCTACGTGGCCGATTTCCTCATTGCCTACGCCCGTCTCCTGGTGGATGGAGGGGCCTCCGCCATCTGCATCGGCGATCCCACCGCCACCGGCGAGATCCTCGGCCCCCGGGCCTTCGAGGAGTACGCCGTGGAATACCTGAACAAGGTAATCGACGGCATCCACGATGCGGGCGTGCCGGCGATCCTCCACATCTGCGGCGACCTGAAGGCGGTGAAACCTCTCGTCCCGAAGCTGCGGGCCGACGCCATCAGCACCGACGCCATGGTGAACCTGCGGCTCCTCAAGGAGGAGTATCCGACCCTCACCACCATGGGGAACGTGAGCACCTACCTCCTGGAGGACGGCGACTCGGAGAAGGTGGCCCGCACCACCGAGCGGCTTGTGAAGGACGGGGTCGACATCATCTCCCCGGCATGCGGCCTCAGCACCTCCAGCAGCCTGGCGGCCATCAATGCCATGACCGGCACGGTAAAGGAGAGCCGCTGAGATGCCGACCATCCGCTTTCTCCCCGACGACCGTTCGATCTTTGTTCCTGCGGGTTCCACCATTCTGGTGGCGGCCCGGCAAGGAGGGGTAACCATCGAAGCCCCCTGCAACGGCGCCGGCTCCTGCGGCAAGTGCCGAGTCCTCGTGACCGAAAGAGACCTTGCCTCGCTCCGGCTTCCAGACGGCTCTGGCCCCTTCGATGCGGGGGAGGGGATCTCCGCTGTCCTTGCCTGCCATGCGGAGGTACTGGGTGATCTGACGGTGACAGTCCCCGAGCGGAAGGAAGCGGGGCTCAAGATTGCCAGCCACGGCGTTCGGGGGGATGTGACGCTCCGTCCCTATGTGGTCAAGCGCTACGATCCGGACCGCCATGAAACCTCCATCCTGGCTGGCGACGAACTTCTCGCTGTCGAACAGGGCGACATCTCGGCAGAATGCTTCGGTCTGGTGGTCGACATCGGCACCACCACCCTCGTGGCCGCCCTCATGGACCTGGAAGACGGCCGTGAGCTCGCCACCGCGTCGGCCCTCAATCCCCAGAGCCTCCATGCCCAGGATGTCCTCTCCCGCATCAGATTCGCCTCAACCCCCGACGGGCTGGAGGAGATGCGGGGTAGCGTCGTTGAAGAGATCAACCGGCTCATCGCCTCGGTCGTCGCCCAGGTGGGCGTGGCACGAGAACGGGTCTACGAGGCGGTCCTTGCCGGCAACACGACCATGATCCACCTGGCGTGCGGGGTCGATCCTGCATCCCTCGGCAAATACCCCTACACCGTGGAGTTCACGGGCGGGTGCCACCGAAGCGCCGCCGAAACGGGGGTCGCCATCGCCCCGGCCGGGCTGGTCTACCTGCCGCCGGCAATCTCCGCCTACGTTGGGGCCGACATCACTGCCGGCATTCTCGCCACTCAGCTCCACAGCGAAGAGGGAACGACGCTCCTGGTCGACATCGGTACTAACGGCGAGATGGCCATTGTGAAGGACGGAAGGCTCTGGGCAACCTCAACCGCTGCCGGCCCCGCCTTCGAGGGGATGAACATCGCCTGCGGCATGCGGGCTGGGAAGGGGGCCATCGAACGGTTCCACGTGCGCGAGAACGGTGAAGTGGAGATCGGCGTGATCGGAGGAGGGGAGGCGACCGGCATCTGCGGCAGCGGCCTCATCGACATCGTGGCGGAACTGGTGAGAGAGGGCGTCATCGGCCCCAATGGGCGGTTCGTGAATACGGAGCGGGTTTCATTGCCGTCAACACTGCGGGAACGGCTCGTCACCATCAGTGGCAAACCGGCCTTTCACCTTGCCGATGATGTTCATCTTTCCCAGCAGGATATCCGTCAGGTCCAGCTTGCCAAGGGTGCTATCCGGGCCGGCATCGACCTGCTCCTGCGTCATCTGGGCGTCGAGGCCGGGGAGGTGCGGTCTGTCCTCATCGCCGGCTCCTTCGGCTACCACCTGCGGGCCGAGAGCCTCATAAGCCTTGGCCTGCTTCCGTCGGAGTTTGACGGGAAAATCGAGTTCGTCGGCAACACCTCCAAGACCGGCGCCGAGGCAATCCTCCTCGACCGGGAGTGCCGGCCGGAGATGGTCCGGCTTGTGGCAGGCGTTGAGGTGGTGGAGCTTGCTGCTATAGAGGGTTTTGACAAGGCATTTGTCGCATCGCTCAAATTTTAGGAACCCTTCTCATCCCTTCTCCATGGTGGCGAATCCTGCACTGCCAGCAGAATCAATGGGGGCTTGCGCCCCCATTCCGAGACTGGCGCTAGGAAATGCAACAGGGAGCAAACCCCAGATTTTCTCCGGTCGAGCGGATTTCCTTCTTCATGTCCCTTATCTCGGTTTCGAGGACCGCTGTCCTGTTGGTGTCGATGCTGTCCATGCCATATTCTTCGTGCAGTTCAATCTCCTTCTCATTCAGGCTTTTTCTCAACTGCGAAGTTTTGTCCCTGAACTGTTGAACTGCCTGCGGATCTTTGCACTTGGCCTCATTTCCGCACGAACCGCATGTTGCTGCATACGACACTCCCCCGTACATGAGCACCAGCGCTGCTACGATGCCATAAGAGACTTTCCTTTTCATGATGCGTCCTCCTTGTGGTTTGTTTTGCGAGTCTGTCGTTCGCCTGACTCAAGAATTCCAATAATCATGCCTGGATGTGAATTGTTTGCAACTATGCGAATAAACACGAGATATTTAAATATCAACTTGGTGCCGCTTCTTTTGCAAAGCTGTATGTTGAGAATATTCTACAGAAAACAACGCCGATGGATGATTATTCTACACACAATTTATGTATATTAAAATTTGTAGATAACTAGATAATTTACAAGTTTTGTCAAAAATATCTTGCCATTTTTTATAAATATATTTAGAAGTAAATCAAAAGATTGTTGACATAATTGGTGTTATAAATCTGTCCGTTATTTTGCAGCAAATTCGATGTGACTTACTTCACGTGGCCGGCAGTGACCGGCAAGGGGAAAATGAAAATGTCGCGAGAATATCGGCTCGACACCCTCTTGATTCATGGCGGGTTTGAACCTGGACCAGCAGGCGCCACGACGGTTCCCATCGTCCAATCCTCCTCCTTTGCCCACGACACCGCCGAGGATCTGGAAGACATCTTTCGGGGGCGCAAGGCTGGGCACGTCTACACCCGCATCAACAATCCGACCACCGAGAGCCTGGAGCGGCGTCTGGCTCTGCTGGAAGGGGGGATCTCCGCCATCGCCACCTCCTCGGGAATGGCAGCCATCACCCTGGCGGTGCTGACCATCGTCCGGAGCGGCGACGAGATCCTTTCCTCAGCCTCTCTGTTCGGCGGAACCTTTTCTCTTTTTCGCGACACCCTCTCCAACTACGGCATCACTACCCGTTTTGTCGACCCGAGCGATCTGCGGGCTATGCGGGACGCCGTCAACGAGCGGACCCGCCTTATCTTCGTGGAGACCATGGGGAACCCGCGGCTCGACGTCCCCGACCTGGCGGCCCTGGCTGCCATCGCCCGTGAGGCGGGGGTCCCCCTCGTGGTGGACGCCACCGTCACCACGCCGGTCCTCGGCAGGGTAAAGGAGCTGGGGGCCGACATCATCGTCCATTCCACCAGCAAGTACATCAATGGCACCGGCAGCGCCATCGGCGGCGCCATCATCGACTGCGGCACCTTCGACTGGCGGCGCGAGAGCTACCCCCACTTCGAGCCGTTCGTTAAGAAGTTCCGCCAGTTCGCCTTCTCCGCCCGGGCAAGAAAGCTCATTCACAAGGATCTCGGCGCCTGTCCCGCCCCCATGAATTCGTATCTCCTCTCCGAGGGGATTGAAACCATGGCGTTGCGGATGGAGCGCCATTGCGACAACGCCCTGCGCCTGGCAGAGTATCTGGCCGCCCATCCCAAGGTGGCGTGGGTCAACTATCCCGGCTTGGCCCCATCGCCATGGCACGAGACGGCCAAGAAGCAGTTCGGCGGCCGCTACGGCGCGCTCCTCACCTTCGGCCTTGCTGACAAGGCCGCGGCCTTCCGCTGCATTGACGGCCTGCGGCTGGCCAAGAACCTGGCCAACATCGGCGACACCAAGACGCTGGTGATCCACCCGGCCAGCACCATCTGCGCCGACTTCGGCCCCGACGAGAAGGCCCTCATGGGGGTGAGCGAGGAGATGATCCGCGTCTCCGTCGGCATCGAGGCCATCGACGACATCATCGAGGACTTTGCGGAAGCGCTCGGAGCAATTTAGCAGCCGGCGCCTACCGGCGGTTTGTAGGTGCATAGGTGGACCCCCCTCAATCTCCCCTACCTTGTAGGGGGGAAGCGAGTGCAGCGAGCAGGGGGGTGAACAGCCGGAACTCACTCAGAAGAAGGAGATCGATATGAACCTGACGGTAAACGGTAAACCCTCTACGATTGATGGCTCGGAGCGCCTGAACGTAACCGGGCTCCTGGCTGCGCTCAAGGTGGCCCAGGCCGCGTACGTGACGGTGGAGCTGAACGGCGAGGTGCTGGAGCGGGAGGCGTTCGACGCCACCATAGTCAAAGACGGTGATGCGGTAGAATTCCTCTACTTCATGGGTGGCGGAAGCGCGGCTTTTCCGCAATCTCGGCGTTGATCTTCGGGACTCCTTGTGCGGCGTACCTCTTAGTACGCCTCCGCGTCGTCCCTCGATCGCCTTGACCTTGCAGAAAATCCACGTTCCAAAAGGAGTTAAGTACTATGTTTACTGAGCAGCAGATCGAGCGCTACTCCCGCCACATCATCCTGAGAGAGGTGGGTGGCAAGGGACAGAAGAAGCTCCTGGAGGGGAAGGTGATGGTGATCGGCGCCGGCGGCCTTGGGGCACCCATCGCCCTTTACCTGGCAGCGGCCGGTGTCGGCACCATCGGCATTGCCGACGCCGACGTGGTTGACCTCTCCAACCTCCAGCGCCAGGTGATCCACTTCACCCCCGACGTGGGAAAGCCGAAGGTGGAATCGGCCCGGGAGAAGATGGAGGCCATGAACCCCGACGTGACGGTACGCACCTACCAGGAATGGATCTCCGCCGCCAACATCGCCCGGATCATCGCCGACTACGACTTCGTCATCGACGGCACCGACAACTTCGCCGCCAAGTTCCTCATAAACGACGCCTGCGTCATGGCGGGAAAACCGTACTCCCACGGCGGCATCCTCCAGTTCGTGGGCCAGACCATGACCATCAGGCCGGGGGAATCCCCCTGCTATCGCTGCATCTTCCCTGCCCCGCCACCGAAGGATGCGATTCCCACCTGCTCCCAGGCTGGTGTTATCGGTGTCCTTCCCGGAGTCATCGGCACCATCCAGGCCACCGAGGCGATCAAGTTCCTGATCGGGAAAGGTGAGCTCCTTGCCGGTCACATCATGATGTATAACGCCCTTGAGATGAACTTCCGCAAGGTGAAGATCAACCGCAACCGCAAATGCCCGGTCTGTGGCGAGAACCCCACCGTGACGGAACTGGTGGACGAACTGGACGCCCTCAACGTCTGCGACCTGGAGAAGTGACCATGCTGACGATACCCCGCGCGATCCATGACGATCTCATTGCCCACGCCCGGGCTGATTTCCCCGTTGAGGCGTGCGGCATGCTTGGCGGTGTTGACGGCGCCGTTTCGGCCATCTTCCGGATGGCCAACACTGACCAGAGCAACGAGCATTTCATGATGGACCCCAAGGAGCAGTTCGCCGTGGTGAAGGAACTGCGGAACCGGGGACTGGGGATGCTCGCCATCTACCACTCCCACCCGGAGAGCCCGGCTCGGCCCTCGGAAGAGGATATCCGTCTGGCGCTCACTCCCGGCGTCTCCTGCGTTATCGTCTCTCTGGCCGGAGCGGAGCCCGACGTGAAAGCGTTCCGCATCGCCGACGGGGTGGTGGAGCCGGAGCCCATCGAGATCGTGGAATAAAGGAGAACGAACCAATGTCTGACGAGAAGAAAAGCACCGCCGTCGACCTGAAGAACCTCAAGGCCGGCGGCTTTATCAAGGAGCGGGGGAAAGACCTCTTCACCGTGCGCCTGCGGGTCCCCGGCGGGCGGCTGCCGGTGGGGCGGCTGAAGAAGATCGCCGAGGTGGCGGAGAAGTACGGCCAGGGGATGGTGCATCTCTCGGTCCGCCAGTCGGTGGAGCTGATAAACATCAACTTCCGCGACTTCGACGCCGTGGTGGCCGAGCTGGGTGAGGGTCCCCAGAAGGTCGCCTCCTGCGGCGCCCGGGTCCGGGTCCCCACCGCCTGCGGCGGCTGCGAGTACAACCCCAACGGCCTCGTGGATACGCAAAAATCGGCCCTGGAAGTAGACGAGAAGCTCTTCGGTACCCCCACCGGCCATCACAAGTTCAAGGTAGGGTTTGCCGGCTGCCCCTTCGACTGCCCCAAGTCGGCCACTAACGACGTCGGCTTCCAGGGGGCCATCTGGCCTGTGCTCTCGGTTGAAGAGTGCATCGGCTGCGGCCTCTGCGACAAGTCGTGCACCGAAGACGCCATCACCATGGGTGAGGACGGGAAGCCCCGCTTCATCCCCGAGAACTGCCTCTATTGCGGCGATTGCCTCAAGGTCTGCCCCACCGAAGCCTGGCGGGCGGAAAAGAAGGGATACACCGTGCGGATCGGCGGCAAGTGGGGGCGGCGCCCCCTGGTCGGCACTCTCTTTGCCGAGTTCCTGCCGGAGGAGCAGGTGGTCGACTTCATCGCCGCGGTGCTGGAGTGGTACAAGGAGAAGGCCGAAGGGCAGGGGAGGATCAGGCTCGGCGACGTGATCCGCGCCGAAGGGGCCGATGCGCTCCTCGCCCGCCTGCGGGAGCGGTTCCCCGGCTTCGTGGTCGACGCGACCATTCCACCTCAGGCTATCGCCACCCAGATCGGAAAGGATAGGTGAGCACCATGACAACGGTCGATCTACGCGGGGTAACCTGCCCCACCAACTTCGTCAAGGCCAAGCTGGCGCTGGAGATGGTCGACACCGGCGAAGTGATCGAATTCCTCCTCGACGACGGCGAGCCGGTGAAGAACGTCCCCCGGAGCCTCAAGGGGGAGGGGCACAAGCTCCTTGGTCTCAAGGAGACCGACGGCTACTACGTCCTGACCCTGGAGAAGGGGGAGGAGTGAGTAATGGTTTCTGGGCAGACTCTCACAATGGGTAATGGTGTTCCAACTGCTCTGCCAGGGTTGCTCACCTGGGGATAGGTGGCGGCCATGGCCTCACAATGGGTAATGGTGTTCCAACTGCTCTGCCAGGGAGGCCGAAAGGTCCGCGGGGCTTACGCCGACGATAGTATAGAAGATGAGTCGTTACCGGCGCACCAATGACACCCATGAGTGGTGGAATGATGTAAAGGACGAATTACTTCAATCCCCGTCTGTCTAGGATCTGTCGTTTGGCTACACCGGTCCCGGACCATTCGGCGGGGCTGAAGGTGATGTTTCCCAGTACAAGCAGCTTATCCCTGAAAAATGCTCCGGTCGTGTCTGCGGTGATCAAAGCCGGCAGTATGCCACGGGCCACCGTTTCCTCTTCCCCCGCGACCGTATGCAGGTTCAGGTGCAGGTGGTCACTCCCCTCGCGCGAAACGACCTCGGCCGCAAAATTCAGGAGACCGGGGATCGGGAAGAGCGCCTCATCCAAGGCGGACATCCGGAGTCGCCTTCCCTCCTTCAACAGGACCTCGGTCTCAATCCTCCCCTGCACCCGGCCAAGGCGCTTCAAAGGGGTACCGCAGGGGCAGGGCACTGTGACGAGACGCGCCCGATCCCCTGTCCGGTACCGCACCAACGGCATCCCCCGACGGGTGAGGGTGGTAAAGACAACCTCTCCTTCCTCCCCATCGGGTAGGGGCACTCCGGTTACCGGATCAATGATCTCGGTATAGAGATCGCTCTCGCGCAGGTGGTACCCTTCACCGGCCTCGCATTCGACCCCACCCCCCAACCCGGTTTCGGTCATGCCGTAATGGGTCAGAACGCGGCAGCCCCAAAGCCGCTTCAGTTCTTCTTCAATCGCCCCGGAGACATAGTCCGTGGAGAGCAGGACGCTCTCCACCCACCCCCTCGGAATGCTCCCCGCCAGGTCACCACGGGCCAGGGCCAGGATCTGCGTGGGGATGCCCACCAGGCACGGGTTCCGGTGCTTCAGGATCTCTGTCCGCGCCGCTGCCGCGTCGTGCACCGGCCCCCATATCACCGGTTTCACGTTGGTCCTGTCCAGTGCTCGCGCCAGCAGGTCGCCGACGCTGTCCCGGACAGTGCCGGGAAGGAAAATTATGACCGTACGGCCAGGCTCTACCAGGGTCGCCATGCCGTGGGCAAAAAAGTCGATGGTGGTTTCCAGATCCTCGCCGGTAAAAAACAGCCGCTTCGGTGGGCCGGTCGTGCCCGAACTCTGGAGAGTCACCACCCGCTCGATCTCGTCCTGGGAGGTGCAGAGCATCCTGGTCCCCTCGCGCCGCAGGTCGCTGGCGGTCGTAAAGGGGATACTGGCGAAATCCCTCAGGTCCGTGACGGGGTTGTCCCCCAAAGGGGAAAGGTGATGACGGTAAAAGGGGCTGTTGTCCCTTGCGTAGGCAACTGTCTCCCGCAGTTTCCGCAGCTGATACCGCTCCAGTTGCTCCGTGAGGGTGCCGGCGCCACCAGGCAGTTTGCCGGCGATCCATGCCTCCAGCGGCGTCCTTTTCATGGCATCTCCTCCTGTCGAACGCTTCCCGGGCGGTAGAGCGCCCTTCCGCTTCGACTGGTGAGATTGTAGGCACAAAACGGCACCAGCTTCCCCTCTGGGGAGATCACCGCTATGCAGCACCCCCTGATCCGCTCCAGATCCAGGTTCTCCGCATCCTGGAAGGCCATGGCCGAGATGGTGAAGGTTCCGCCTTTGACTGCATCGAGAAAGGCATCGAGATCAAGCGGGCCTTCGGCCCGGGTCGCCTCCGGACGGTTCCCGCAGCAGCAGGGGCCACCTGACACACTCCTCGGCAGCCGCCAGCGGCGGGAGACGGTATCAACGGTCTGCTGTATCCCCCCGCTGCCGCAATCCTGGGAGCAGCAGCCTTCGCCGGCCGGTGCTCCCAGGGGACGCAATGAACCCTCGGCAGAATACAGATAGGTGCCATGGAAGGAGCAGTGGGCATGCTCGCCGCCGGGAGGGGAGAAATCGGACAGCTTCAGCAGGCCTTCGGTCTGTTCCTCCATGGCTCGCATAAGCTCGGGGAGGGTGAAGCGTCCGGCATCGGCACTTTGCCCCGGAAAACGGCCGAAATAGCTCACCGGCTGGAAATGAATGCCCCGCACCACGGGAGTCAGCTGCAGAGCCTGGCGCACGATCGCCCCGATGGCATCGGTGTTGACCCCCTTGACCACCGTCGGGACCAGGACGACACCGATTCCTGCTTCGCCGGCATTCCTGATTGCCCGGAGCTTCTGCTCCAGAAGCGCTTCTCCTCGCAGCGAACGGTAAATACAGTCGTCAACCCCGTCGAACTGGAGAAAAACCGCGGAAAGCCCTGCGTCGGCCAGCTGCCTGACATAGGCCCGGTCCGCGGCAAGGCGGATACCGTTGGAGTTGAGCTGGATGAAGGTATACCCGGTCCGGCGCGCTGCCTCGATAATCCGCGGCAGGTCATCCCGCAGGGTCGGCTCCCCCCCCGACAACTGCAGGTTGCAGGGGCCGGCCGCCGCCATGGCACGGTTCAACTGCCAGGAGATATGCTCCAGCGAGGGATCCGCGGCATTCATGCTGCCGGCATCGGCAAAGCAGACGGCGCACTGGAGATTGCAGCGCTGCGTCACCTCAAGGAGAACGGAGCAGGGCATCTGCCGGTGATCGGCGCAGAGGCCGCAGTCAAAGGGACACCCCTTGTCGACGTCGCCATAGCAGACTTCCGGGTGGACCGGTTCCTTGGGACGGCGCCATTGGGACATTGCCGGCTCGCCCCGCCAGATGACCGTCCTGAAGGAGCCATGCTCAGGGCATTCCTTGGCCAGAAACACCTCGTTCCCCTGTGTCAGCCGCGCCGCTTTGATTCCCTGCAAGCAGACGGGACAGACGCTCTCCGTTTCATGGCGGTCAGCCTGTTCCATATGGTTCACCCCCTGCCGGCGCCGGGATCGAACCCGTGGCCCACGAGGATGTCCATGCATCTGCTGTAGGTGTCGGCTACGATCAGGCCGCAGACGCTGCGGTCAGGGCATCGCTCCAGAATCTCGCTGCAGCGTCTTCCGCCATACGCTTCTTCGGCAACGTCGGCGAACCAGGTTACCAGTTCGGACATCATCGTCGGGTAGAGTTCGTGGGGTTCCTCTCCATCTTGCCCCTTGCCTCCATGGAGGGAGAGAAGGGCGGCTCCTCCCGACAGGGCGCCACACATCTCGCCGCTCCAACCAATGCCGAAGCAGAGTCCTCCCACCGCCCTTACCAGCTCGGGATTCTGTTTTCCCTGTGCCTCCAGCCCCAGCATGACGATGATCTGGGCGCAGCAGTACCCTTTCCCCTTCAGCCGTATCAGATCGAAAATAATGTCATTCATGCCGTACCGCCGATTCCGCCGCCCTTGCGGGCGACAAGAAGAAAATAGCTGATTGCGGAACGATCGACCGTCTTGCCAGTGCGTCCCTTACCGCATCCCCACGGCTCGGGCAAACAGTGGCCGGAGAAGATCATGCGGACGGCGAACTCCCTGAGGAGCCGTTCGTGGGTTTCCCACATGAGCAGGGAAAACCCATGGGAGGAGAGTAACCGCAGGAGCTCCTCCCGGCTGGGAAGGGATGCTTCTCCGCGGTTCCCTTTCCTGAACACGTCACTGAGAACCAGGTATCCCCCGTCCTTAACCACCCGCGCAAACTCGCCAAACGCCGCTCCCCTGTCCTCAAGAATCGAGATGACGCATTCGCACAAGAGGGCATCGGCGGTTTCCGCGGATGCGGGAATGGCTTCCGCCCTTCCCGGAAGAAGCCGGGCCGATTGGAGGCGTTTTGCCGCTTCGGCGAGGAGCTCTTCCGACCGGTCCACCCCCAGCAAGCGGTAGTGGCCGCTCCGCTCCAGGTGCTGCAGGGTTCCCCCGGCACCGCAACCGATGTCGGCGATGAGAGCGCCCGCAGGGAGGCTGCAGACCTTCAAAGCCCTCTCGGTCAACTCAGTCCCCCCGGGACGGATGCACGGTCCCACGGCGCCGCAGAGCTCCGGCCAGTTGAAATCAGTTTCGTTCATGGCATCTCCGTCCCTCTTTGTTCTACTTGTCTTCCAGCGCCTGCTCTGCTTCGGCCATCTTGCCAATGGCCAGTTCCTCTTCGATAAGGATGAAGCCGCATCCGGAACAGGCGGGCAGCTTGATGGGAAAAATCGACTGCATGTACTGGAGCCTGACGGTCTGAATTTCCAGCGGCACCTGGCATTGACCGCACAGCCAGTCGCTGTCGCTGCCGGACTTGACCCATTCCGACGTGCTTCCGCTCGATTTGGTCACCATTCGGTGGGAATAGGCCGTGAGGACCTGAAAGTCGTCGCCGGCCCCCTCGTATTCAACCCAATAGGTGACCGCTTTCGGACGGTGGCAGGCAAGGAAGCGCCCCGTGCCGGAATTGATCAGCTTTCGGCCGGTTGTCTCGGCATGGTTGATGACCCCGCGCACCTCGTCCGGGAGAATCATCCGATCCTCCAGAAGACGCCGGACCTCCTCGTCTATCCGCACCGGTATCTGCTCACGCGTGCTCATGTCTCCAATCCTGCCGCAGCCCTGGCCGAGCGGGCACCGGAAGTCACGCCCCTGGCATGACCAGGGGCGTTTCCTTGATAGAGGATCATTTCGGTGAAAATCTGCTGAAGGTATCCATGACCTTCTGGAAACCGTGCTTTCTCACCAGTGATTCAAGGCCGATTTCCATCTCGCTCATGGTCTGCCTTACGTCGGGTTCTTCCACTTCCTCCTCCCGCTCTTCATAGACCAGGGCATCCACGAGGCACCACTTGACGCAAACCGGCTCGTCTTCCCCGTCGCACATGTCGCATTTGAGGGGCAGGCCGGAGTCGGGCTCCTTGAAGTGTTCCCGGGCGGGACAGGCGGCGCGGCAGGAGTCGCACTCGCTGTACTCCTTGCCGTCGATGATGTACTTGTTCCGTCCCATGCATTCCGATTCGGTGTACTCCCCGGCAAATACCGGCATCCAGATGTCCTCAAGCCGGTTAGTGATGACCTGGATGCGGGAGCGGGCCGGGTTGTTGCTGCTGTACGGCGGCACCGCATGGAAGGCGGAACACATGATCTCGCAGGTCCGGCAGCCGTTGCACTTGTCGGCATTGACGGTAATTGTCCTGATCTTCTTCTTGATTTTAGCCATTTTTCAATACCCCCCTCTTTTCCAGGTCGTCGGCGACATAGCCGAGGTCCAGCTCCTCCAAGCGTTTCCTGGTGGGAATGCCGTCCTCGTTCCATCCCTTGTAGGTATAGTAGGTGGAGAGGAGCTGTTCCTCCAGTTCGGGAAAGCGCCGTTTCCAGTGGTCGGCAGGCGGTTTTTCGTCCTTCCTGGTGATTCCCTTGCGGTTGTTGTAGGCCCGGTGCAGGTTCCGGCTTCGGTTGGCGATCTGTTTCAGCCCCTCCTCGTCCAGGTCCATGCCGGTGGCTGCCGAGATGATTTTCGGGTAGTTGTGGATGTGGTAGGGGGGCTTGAGGCAGAAGGACGACATGCCGCAGCACATGCCGACGGCATCGTCGATATTGTGCATCATCTCCATCCAGTCGACGATTTCAGAGCACATGTCGGGCGTCGGATAATAGGGAATCGCCTTTTCTCCCCTCAGCTCCCAGTCCAGCACGTACTGCTTGAACTTCTCGTCGGGGATCTGCGGCCAGTCACGGACAAATTCCTCCCGCTGCTCCATGGTGGGGAAGGCGGATTGGGGCCACTGCCCTTCCATCTGGGTGATGCTGATCTTCTCGTTGGTGGCATACATGAGGAAGTAGAGCGGGTCCAGGGTGCCCAGCTTGACTGGGAGCTGCTCGTGCTTCTTGATGGTGTTGTGGTCAAAGGCCTCGGCCCCGTTGCCGATCTTGCGGGCGGCAAAATAGACGCCGTCGGCCAGGATGTCGCCGATCCCCTCCCGGTGGGCCACCCGGTCCAGGAGCCAGAAAAAGCGTCCCTCCTTGTCCTTGGGGCAGCCGGCAAAGTCCTTGTCGGTCAGGATGCCGGCTTCGTAGAGCTCGACGGCAAAGGCGAGGATCTGGGGCGTGGAAAAGGAATCGACCCCGTACTCGGTGGCGCGCTGGAGGATCTTCCAGGAAAAATCCAGGTCATCCACATACGCTGCCATGGCATAGGTGAGCTTGCCGAAGCATTTGGCCATGTACCGTGGCGTATCCCCATGGGAGATCAATGCCCCGCAATGGGTCGGGCAGTTGAAGCAGCTGATGAGCCGTTTCACCGCGGCATGCTGGGACTTGGACCAGGAGGCGTCGATCTCCTCGGTCCAGAAATCCCTTCTCCGGGTGCGGGCATTGCCCCAGGCGAAGTTTTCCGTATGCCACTTTTCATCGGTATGGAGCATCTCCTGGGGGGAGCCGATGCCGGAAAGGATGGTCATGACATCCTTGATGGGATTCTCCCAGCGGTACTTGATGTAATCGGTCACCCCCTGAAGCTCCTTCATGAACTCTTCCGGCCGGGCCAGGAAGACGTCCCCGGTGCCGCGGACCGCGACCGCCTTGATCTTCTTGTCCCCCATGACCGCGCCGCCGCCAAGCCTGCTGGCGCTGGACCGGGACTGCTCGATGGAGGCGGTAAAGACCCGGTTTTCCCCTGCCGGGCCGATGGCAGCCACCTGGGCCTTCGGCTGTCCCAGTTCCTTGCGGATGAGCTCCTGGGTCTCGACCGCACCTCTCCCCTTGAGGTGCGAGGCATCGCGGATTTCCACCTTGTCGTTGTTCACGTACAGGTAAACCCAGTCCGGTGACTTGTTCTTGAAGATGATCTTGTCGTACCCGGCATACTTCATCTCCGCTGCGAAAAATCCCCCCATCATCGGATAGGCCAGGGTGTCCGACTGCGGCGAGATGAACGAAACGACCGTGCGGTTGGCGCTGAACACCGGCGTGCCGTTGAGGAGCCCGGTACTGAACACCAGCAGATTCTCCGGATCAAATGCCTTCGTTTCCGGCGGCACCCGGTCCCAGTGCAGCTTCACGCTCGTACCCAGGCCTCCGAGATGGAGCTCCATCAGCCTGGGGTCGGTGGCAACCCGCTCTATGTTGCCGGTGGCCAGATCAATCTCCAGATAGTAGCCTGCTTCTGCGTATCTCATGTTTCCCCCTCTAATAAGATGTACAACTGATTTCTAATTCTCTATGCGGAGGCACTTCTCCAGCGAATGCTGGCAGAATCCGCCGCATGCTTCTCCGATCCGCGCATCCGGACATCCGAGATGCTCCCTCATCACCTCCTGGTCCAGTGCCACGCGTTCGATAGTTCCCGTCGCCAGATTCACTTCCAGGTAACAGCCAACTCCCTCGAATTTCATCCCTGCCCCCTCTCTGTTGTCTGAATGGTATGCCGGTCATGCTCCTCGATACCTGCCGATGCACATAAAACAAAAGGGGCGCTCTCTGGATAGAAAGGCCCCTTGACGGCGCGGACACACCTCCGCGCCGTTGGGTCCCCTTTGCATAAGGAAGGCATCGCCGTTTCCCTCGATACCCATAGGCCGGACCGCCATGAGGATTTCCCTTTTAGGCGCCGCGGCTCGGAGACGGTTTCAAATTTTCCGGTCAAACATTCCGCACAGTGCCGTTCGGCCTCGGCGGAATACAAAAGGGGCGCTCTCTGGATAGAAAGGCCCCTTGACGGCACGGATACTCCCGTGCCGTTGGGTCCCCTTTGCATAAGGAAGGCAACGCCGTTTCCAGCGATACCCATAGGCCGGACCGCCATGAGGGTTTTCCCTGTTAGGCGCCGCGGCTCGGAGACTGTTGTTCTATTTTCATCTGTGAACTACCCGCGGTGTTTTAGCAGGTCGGTCATCTTATCTTAGTTCTCCGTGGTAATATGGTACTACATTACTATTTTATGACAAGAACAAAATACTCTTAGTTAAATATTTCTGTTATGTCTGTAATTCCTGCCGGTTGCTTCCCCTTCCCCTGCGAGCAGCGGAAGACGGCGGTTACATCAGATGCCGCACGGCCCGTCCCAACCCTTCGGGGGTGAAGGGGAACATGGGGAAGAGCCCCCCCACTGCGGGTACGGTCTCGTAGTGGTTCCAGCTGTTCTCCGGCAAGGGGTTCATCCAGGCCCGCCTGGGGAAGGCCTCGGCGGTCTGCCTGAGCCAATCGATCCCCTTGGTTGCGTTCTGGTGATAGTGCTCCAGCGATCCGGAGTGGTAGAACAGCTCATAGGGAGCCATGGCGGCATCGCCGACCACGATCAGGCGGTACTTCTTGCCGAACTCCCGGAAGACCTCGGCGGTGGGAACGGACTCGTCCGTCTCCAGGTCGGTATAAAGCTTCTCGTAAACGCAGTTGTGAAAGTAGAAGGCCCGGAAGTCCTTGAAGTGGTTCAGCTTGTTGGCAGCGGAAAAGAGCCGTTCCGAAAGGTTCCGGAACGGTTCCATGGAGCCCCCCGAGTCCATGACCAGAAGCAGACGCACCTGGTTCTCCCGTTCCCGGCCGAAGACCAGATCGATCTCGCCGGCGTTCCTGCAGGTCTTGTCGATGGTGGCCTTGAGGTCCAGGGTCTCTTCGGCGCCGACGTCCTGCAGGTCACGCAGCCGCTTCAGGGCCACACTGATCTGGCGCACGTCCAGGGTCAGGTCGTTTCTGAGGTTTCGGTACTTGCGGGCGAACGCCGTCATGGCGGCCCGTCCGCCGCTCCTTTCGGAGGCGAAGGAGATCCCGGACGGGTGCATGCCGTTGAAACCGAATGGGCTGGTTCCTCCGGTGCCGATCCATTTCTTTCCGCCGTGATGGGCCTCGTCCTGCTCCCGCAGCCTCTTCTCCAGCTCCTTCAGGAGTTCGTCCATGCTGAGCGACTGCATCCGGTCGAGTTCCTCCGGGGAAAGCCGGAGCTGGGTCAGAGGACTTGAAAGCCACTCCAGGATCTTCTCTTTGGTGGCCAGATCCTCAGGCAGCGGCGCATCCTTGAAGCAGTAGGCAAAGGCCTGGTCAAAGGCGTCGTAGTAAGCGACGTCCTTCACGAGGAGCCCCCGGGCCAGGTAGTAGAAATCGTCGAGGCTGTCGTTGTGCAGACCCTTGGACAGACCTTCCAGAAGCGTCAGCCACTCGGTGAGGCTGACCGGCACCTTGAGGGCACGCAGGGAATGGAAGAGCGCCAGAAACATCAGCGGAAGAACCTGTGGCCTGCGGTCCGCACGTCCGCCGAACGATCGGCGTGGCGGGTGAGGGTATCCAGATCCTCCTCCATCTTGACCAGCGCCCCCAGGAACGGCACCGACTTGAACGGGACAGTCTCCTCCGGGAGCTTGGCCCCGCTCGCCAGCAGCACCCTGATCCAGTCAAGGAGCTCGGAGGTGGAGGGACGCTTTCGCAACCCCGACACCTCGCGCAGTCCGTAGAAAATCCGGCAGGCGCTCCGCATCAGCTCGCTGGAGAGGCTGGGGAAATGGACATCGATGATGGCGCGCATCTGCTCCTCGTCCGGGAAATCGATGTAGTGGAATACGCAGCGGCGGAGGAAGGCGTCAGGAAGTTCCTTCTCCGAGTTTGACGTAACGATCACCACCGGCCGATGGCGGGCATTCACCCACTCGTCGGTCTCCAGGACGTGGAAGCGCATCTCGTCCAGTTCGAAGAGGAGATCGTTGGGAAACTCGATGTCGGCCTTGTCCACCTCGTCGATCAGGAGCACCACCCGTTCCGGACCGGCAAAGGCGCGCCCCAGGGGGCCGTGTTTGATGTAGCGGCGGATGTCCCGCACGTCGCCGTCGCCGAACCGGGCATCGTTCAGCCGCTGGACCGTATCGTAGGTGTAGAGGCCGTCGCGGGCCTTGGTGGTGGACTTCACGTTCCAGAGAATGATCTCCATCCCCAGCGCCTTGGCGATATGGTGGGCCAGGAGCGTTTTCCCCGTGCCCGGCTCCCCCTTAAGCAGGAGCGGTCGCTCCAGGGCGATGGCCACGTTGACTACATCCTGCAGAGCCCGGGAGGCCACGTACCCCTCGGTGCCGCAAAATTGGTGGAATGGCTGATTGTTCATGGTTCGTCTCTCCTTGGTCTTGATAGTCGGCGACGGTCACTCGGCCTTTCGAATAGCGCAGAGGAGCCCCTTCCACTGGGGATATCCCATGATCGGCTCCCGGCACTGGGCGTCGGTCAGGCGGTTGCAGTTCGCCTCCCCTTCCCAGCCGTGGGGGACCAGCACCACGCCCTCCATGGTGCGCTCGTTCACGTCGGCCTTCATCCGCACCCAACCCCGGTCCGTCTCGACGATTACGTCATCCTTGTGGGCTATGCCGAAGGCCGCGGCAGTCTGCGGGCCGATCTCCGCCCGGGGGAACGGCTCGAATTTCTGCAGCGATTGAATATTGTGCAGTTGCGTGCCGTTGTAGTAGAGGGTCCGCGTCCCGGTGGCCAAGACCAGGGGATACCTCTCGCCGAGCTCTTCCCAGCGTGGTCCCTGGGGGCTCTTGAACGGTTCAAGATAGGTGGGGAGCGGATCGAACCCGGCTTCCTCGAAAGCATGGCTGTAAATTTCGATCTTTCCCGACGGCGTGGGGAAAGGCCGTCCCTGGAGCCCGTAGGTCTTCTCTCCGAACAGTGCCCCCCCCTTGCTGGCCAGCAGCGTATGGAAATCGAGCCCGCTGGGGGCCACTTCGTCGGCGATCAGTTCCTTATCGGACTTCCAGGGGAACAGCTCGCCGAAACCGCATGCCTCGGCGAGCCCTGCATAGAACTCGAGGGTCGTCTTGCTTTCACCCAGAGGTTCAACCGCTGGCTCCCGCAGCATGAGATAGGGAAGGTTGTGGCAGACGTTGTAGTTGTAGCCGAGCCCCCATCCTTCCAGATGGTGGGCGGACGGTAGTACGTAATGGGCATGCCGGGCCGTTTCGGACATGAACTGATCGTACACCACCAGCAGGTCGAGCCGGTCGAAGGCCTCCTGCAGGGCGTTGGAATCCGGCATGGTAACCAGAGGATTGCCTCCGGCAACGATAAAGGCCTTTATCTTGTCGGGAATGCTCTCGGGGACCATGTTCATGACGCCGTAGGGGCTCGTCCGTCCCCAGAACTGATGAAAAAGCGGGTACTCGTCCGCCCCGAGGGGGACGCCCGGAATGGGGAGGGTGATGTCCGCCAGGCGCAATCGCGGCCCGGCGACCCAGCCGCCGGGGACGTTGATGTTGCCGGTCAGCGTCTGCAGGATGGCGAAGGCACGGTCCGTCTGGCTCCCGTTGGCGCACTGGTCCTGGGTGCAGGTGCCATGGTAGATGCCGGCCCCCTTTGTGCCGGCGAAGAGCCGGGCCAGCTTCCTGATGTCATCGGCTTTGACCGAGGTGATTTGTTCCGCCCACTCGGGGGTGTACTGCTGCACATGGGGGACCAGTTTGTCGAAGCCGTAGGTCCATTTCTCCACAAACTCGGCGTCATAGAGCTTCTCGTTGATCATGACGTTGATCATCGCCAGCGCCATTGCGCCGTCCGTGCCGGGTCTGATGGCCAGGTACATTTCCGCCTTGTCGGCAATGGCTATCCGTCGGGGATCGATGACCACCACCTTGGAACCCTTTTTCATGTTCTCGGCGATGGCCATGGCCAGCGGAAAATCCGAAGCGGCCGGATTGTGCCCCCAGAGGATATAGAGGGGGGAATCCAGCTCCTCCACCACGTATTTGCCGAAGGTCATCTGCCGGGTACGAACCCGCATCCGGAAACAGATGCTCTCCACCGAAAAGAAGTTCGGCGTGCCGAAGGCTCCCTGAAAACGGTGGGTCAGGGAGACGATCTCCAGGTTTTCAACCCCGATGGACCCGCAGAAGAAGGCAAGCGTTTCAGGGCCGTACTGCTCCTTCAGCCCGTTAAGCTTCGTGCCGATTTCCGAAAAAGCCTGTTCCCAGGATATTTTCTCCCATCCCCCCTCGACCTTCTTGAGGGGGTGGGTGAGACGGTCGGGATGATAGAGATGTTCCAGAGTCGCCCGTCCCTTGGGACAGAGTTTTCCCTTGTTGAGCGGATGGGACTGTTGCCCCTTGACCTCGGTTACCTTACCCCCTTTGACCGTAACCTCGGTCCCGCAGCTGTGGTAGCAGAGGGTACAAGCGGAATAAACCGTCTTTTCAGCGCCGTCCGTCATGTGCGAACCTCCAATTAATTCCGAAAATAAATGAGTTGTCAGGCGTCCACCTTCAGCAGCTTTACTTGTCTTCGAGCATCTGCTCTGCAAGGGCCATCTTGCCGACGGCATTCTCCTCGCTCACCAGCACCCGTTGGCAGGAGGGACAGGCGGGAAGGTCGACCACGAAGGTTTCGTCAAGGTATGTCAATTTGACGGCCGCCAATTCCAGCGGAAGGTCACACTTCGCGCAGAGCCAGCCGATCTCTTCAGGTTCCTTTTTTGACGGCATGTTGAAGCCTTCCAGTATCTTCATGCGGTGGGAATAGACGCTGCGGATTTCATAATCATCCACTTTCAGCCCATATTCCACCCAGTACGTGACCTTTGCCGGGGTGAAACTGGCCAGCCTGTGATCCGTCACCTTCTGCGTATAGAAGCGCCTCTCCCCCTCAGCGAACGTCAGCACCCGGCAGACATCCTCCTCTGTTATACCCCTCGCCTCCATCAGCGCCCGCAATCCCGGCTCCAAATGTATTTGTATGGCGTCAAGCCGGTTCATGACTGCACCTGTCCCCCCTCATCGACATCGTGCTCATTGAACGTCAAAGGGGCGCTCTCTGGATAGAAAGGCCCCTTGACGTCGCAGACACACCTCCGCGCCGTTGGGTCCCCTTTGCATAAGGAAGGCAACGCCGTTTCCAGCGATACCCATAGGCCGGACCGCCATGAGGATTTACCTTTTAGGCGCCGCGGCTCGGAGACTGGTCTTGAATTGTAACTGCAGCACTTTCTGTGATCCGTGCTACAGATGACTGACACGCGGGGCGCCGAAACAAATCGAATTATCCTGATCAGTCGCCTAGCGCATTATGGTAAATAGGTACTGCAATACCTTTTTGTTGTCAAACTAAATTTTTGTGTTTGTTTGAGGCTCTTGCAAAACGTCATGAGGAGGCCGGGATTGCGGCTGGAAAAGGATTTGGCGATGATACTCAGGTGTACCAGTCGGCCCGTGTAAAGGGCTGTCCGCTGTTTCCGGCGCGCGATTTCAGCAGTACTGCCTGGTAGATGTTGATTCGGTTGCGGTCGAAAGCATGGGCGGAACCTGCCATATAGAGGCGCCAGATGCGGTATGTGGCCTCGCCGACGATACTGATAGCTTCCTCGGCAGCACTCTCCAAACGATTTATCCAGTGGCGCAGGGTAAGGGCATAGTGCTCCCGCAGGCTTTCCAGGTCGCGCACTTCAAAGCCACTGGCAGCGGCGGCCTTGAGCGTCACGTCTATCGGCAGCAGTTCGCCGTCCGGAAAGACGTAGCGCTCAATGAACGAGTTATCGTCGTCTGAACAGTAGCCCTGGCCGGCGGCAATCCCGTGATTGAGGAATACCCCGCCGGTTCCGAGAAGCCGGAAAGCACGGTCAAAGTATTCCTCAAGGCGCGCTTTCCCCACGTGCTCGAACATCCCGACGCTCACGATCTTGTCGTACATTCCCGCGCCGTCCAGCTCGCGGTAGTCTTTCACCTCCACCCGGCAGCGGTCCCCCAGCCCGGCAGCCCGGATGCGCTCGCCGGCCAGTTCCGCCTGGGGGCTGCTGAGGGTTATGCCGCAAGCCTCAACGCCGTAATTGCGTGCAGCATGGAGCACCAGCCCGCCCCAGCCGCAGCCGATGTCCAGCAGCCGTTCTCCCGGTTTCAGCCGAAGTTTGCGGCAGATGTAGTCGAGTTTTCGCTCCTGGGCAGCGTCGAGATTTTCGCAGGGAGAGGTGAAGTAGGCGCAGGAATAGACCATCCGTTCGTCCAGCCAGAGGCGGTAGAAGTCGTTTGAGACGTTGTAATGATGGGCGATGGCCTGGCTGTCCCTCTTTTTGCTATGCACGGACCCGGACAGATGAGCGGAGGCGTGGTCGGGACCTGACGGCTTCGCCGCTGCCGGGAGGGTGAAGAGGTCTTTGCCCATGCGGAACCGGTCGAGAACCCCCCAATGGAGACCCATGAGATAGTCGCCGAGGGCACTGGCCGCGACCAGGTCCCCCTCGATGTCGAAGTCCTTGCGGATGAACGCCTCGCCGAGGGTTATCTGGCTGGGATTCAGGAACATCCCGCGGAGGGCGCCGGGGTGGTTGAGTACCATGGTGAAGCGGGGCTTCTCTTCGGCCTCCAGAAGCGTGCCGTCCCAGAGGCGAACTTCGAAATCTCGCGGATGATACCCAGCCAGCGCTTTCTCCAGAAAGGAGAGGGCTGCAACGGTGCCCTCGCCCGCGCGGCGGGGACGTTCCCGTACCATGTGATTTCCAGGCATATTTTCCTCCTTGAAAATATGTCTTTGAAATTGAATTGTAATGAGGTTTCCGGAGTATGCAACTCGGCCTTTAATTGGAGATGGTTGAGGAAGGTGAGACGGGAGGGTATAATATTTTGGATTATTTGCTGGTCCCAATACTCAAGACGGCGCAATGTTCAGGATTGAGGTGAAATGTGATGGCAACTGATTCGGTAGAGCGAGGGATATCGCTTCTCTATGTTGAAGATGAACCGGACACCCGTGAGATGTTCAGCGCAATCATTGCACGCCGTTACCCGGAGTTGCGGATCCTTGTCGCTGAAGACGGCGAATCGGGTTTTGTCGCATTCAGGCAGAATCTGCCCCAGATCGTCGTCACCGACATCAACATGCCCGTAACCGATGGCCTCAAGATGGCGACGGAGATCAAGTCGTTGCGACCCCACACCGAGATCATCGCCCTGACTGCCTACGCCAACACGCAGCAGTTGATGAGAGCCATCGAGATCGGCATCAGCCACTACATCCTGAAGCCCATCGATATTCATCAGATTTTCGCCGTTCTGGACAAGGTGCTGTCCATTGTCAGGGCGGAGCAGGAGATTGCGCGGCAGAACGAACTGATCCGGAGCCTCAATGACGACCTCGCCCGGAAGGCGGCGGACCTGGAAATGGCGAACAGCGAGCTTGAAGCGTTCAACTATACGGTTGCCCACGATCTTCGCTCTCCCATGGTATCCATCAGCGGTTTCGCCCAGGTGCTGCTCGAAATGCACGCCGCGGCCCTGAACGACGAGGGGAAGAAATGTCTCAGGATCATACACAGGGAAGTTCTCCGCATGAGCAACCTCATCGGAGTCCTGCTCAAATTCTCCCTCTACTCGCGCAAGCGCGTGGAAAAAAGCTGGTCGGATCTCAGCGGCATGGCTAATGAAATCAAAAACAGTCTGCTCCAGCAGCAACCGGGCTGCCGGGTGGTTTTCTCAATCGCCGAGGGGGTCAAAGGCTTTTGCGACCCCGAACTGCTGCGGATCGTCCTCGAAAATCTCTTCGGAAATGCCTTGAAGTACTCCATGAAAAAAGAAGATGCCCATATCGAGTTCGGCATGATCAACAAGGAGGACGATCTCATCTATTTTGTCCGTGACAATGGGATCGGATTCGATCAACAGGATGCCGATAAGCTTTTCATCCCCTTCCAGAGACTCGAATCTGACCGCGAGATTGCCGGATTCGGCATCGGTCTCGCCACGGCGTCACGGATAATCCAGCGCCATGGCGGCAAAATCTGGGCCGAGGGGGAGAAAGGGATGGGAGCGACATTCTATTTCAGCCTTTGATCCCTGCTCTTTTGTTTGGTCGCGTAGGGGGGCGGCTCGATTCCCTTGCCCCCTGTACGATCATCCGTCCCCGTAGGACTACGCCGCACGGCGCTTGTCTGAATTCCTACCCTGTTTCTACCTAAAACTCCTAGTCCAAAAACAGACGTACTCCTATCTTCATTTCCTGGCATGCCTGCTAAGATATCCTACAGTTAACGCCGGTCAGTCCGCAGGTGCGGACATGCCTCCGGTTCTCGAATGTCTTAATCCAAAAACAGACATGCTCCTACCTCCTCGCCCGAGGGCTGCTGGTACTATTGCCCTTGGTTGCCGCAGAACTCACTCTGCGCATACGGAACAGTCGGCAAAGTTACAGAGCCAAGGGTCAAGGAGGACACGATGAGAAAACGATTGTTGTACCAGGTGTTTGCCGCCGCATTCATGATGGTGTGGGTGATGGTCATGGCAGGTTGCGGAGGAGGTGGCGGCGGTTCGGCACCGGTCGCCAGCCAGGGGACCAGCAAGGGGGTCATTACCAAGCTGGGGAGCATCTTTGTCAACGGGGTAGAATACGACACCACCGGCGCCAACATCGCCATGGAAAATCCCGATGATGTCGCCGGCGGGCTGAAAGTCGGCATGATTGTCACGGTCGACGGGGACTTCAGCGACAGCACCCATGCCAAGGCGAAGAATGTCAAGTTCGCCGATAACCTCGAAGGGCCCATTGCGACGCTGGATAGTGCCGCTAAAACCATGACGGTTCTGGGGCAAAACATCACGTTTGATTCGTCAACGGTGTTCGACGATTTCAACAGCGCCCCCATGCCGGGACAAATGGTTCAGGTGAGCGGCTTTGCGGATGCCAGCGGCACGATCAAGGCAACCCGCATCGAGCGGCATCTCCCCGACTGGACGCCGGCCACGGTCGTCGAACTGAAGGCGGCCATCACCACCATGCCCACCGCCACCAGCTTCACCATCGGCGGCCTGACCGTTGACGCTACCGGCATCACCCTGCCGGCCGGCACCGCGGTTGGATCGTTCGTCAAGGTCGAAGGTACCCTTACGGCATTCACCAGCACAACACTCAAGGCGACTAAAGTTTCCTCCTTCAAAGAGGGGATCGAGGTCGACGATACTCACAAGGGCCGCGTGGAAGTAGAAGGGCTCGTTCAGAATCTCACCGGCAATACGTTCACGGTAGCAGGCACGCAGGTCAACGCGGGGAATCTTTCCCTTACCGGGGTCGCCAACGGCGTCAAGGTTGAGGTGGAAGGCACTTTCGCAAACGGCGTGCTGAATGCCACGAAGATCACCGTTGAAACCGCAGCGCCACCGGCCACCGTTCCGTCAGCTCCCGCTCCAACGGCTGCCGCCGGTTCCGGGCAGGTAACTATCTCCTGGTCTCCCGTAGCCAATGCGACGTCGTACAACATCTACTGGTCCACGACCACGGGCGTCACCCCGGCAACGGGGACCAAGATCGCCAATGTCAATTCTCCCTACACCCAGACCGGCCTGACCAACGGCACCACCTACTTCTACGTCATGACCGCAGTTAACGCCGTTGGCGAGAGCGCTCCCTCGACCGAGGTTTCGGCCACTCCTGCCGCCGCGGCAACCGTACCGGCTGCTCCCACCGGCGTGACAGCCGCAGCCGGCGCCAATCAGGTGACCGTCACCTGGCCTGCCGTTACCGGCGCGACCTCGTACAACCTCTACTGGTCCACGACCACGGGCGTTACCCCGGCTAACGGAACCCTGATCGCCGGCGTCACCTCTCCCTACGTACAGACCGGCCTGACCAACGGCACCACCTACTTCTACGTCGTGACCGCAGTCAATGCTGCTGGCGAAAGCGCTCCCTCGGCCCAGGTTTCGGCCACTCCCGCCGCCGCGGTGACCGTACCGGCCGCTCCCACCGGCGTGACAGCCACGGGTGGCGCCAATCAGGTGACCATCACCTGGCCTGCCGTTACCGGCGCAGCTTCGTACAACCTCTACTGGTCCACGACCACGGGCGTTACCCCGGCAACGGGGACCAAGATCGCCGGTGTTACCTCTCCCTACGTTCAGACCGGTCTGACCGCCGCCACGACCTACTTCTACGTGCTCACGGCCCAGAACGTTGCCGGAGAGGGCGCCCCGTCGGCCCAGGTTTCGGCAATGACGTCAGCCGCTCAGCCTGCCTGCGGCAGCTGCCATGCCATTCCTCCGGCGACGGGCCAACATCTTTTCCATGTCAATACAGCGGGGTTGAGTTGCGCCGCCTGCCACGGTCCTGGCTACAGCAGCACAACGGTGAACACGGCTACTCACCTGAACGGAGTCATAAACGTTGTCAGCAGCATCGGGTTTAATGCGACCACGAGAACGTGCGCGACCCCTGGCTGCCATGCTGGAGGCAGAGTGTGGTAGAGTCCGGCGCCAGGCTTCACGGTCATTGCAGTACGTGAACCTCTGATCAAGAAGCCATCACAGCACTGCCGGAAGCGGGCCTTTGCAGGCCCCTTCCGGCAGCTCATTTCAAACATCAGTACCGATAGCGTCGGATCTCCCTCTCTGTCGGACGATTCTGCATGAATACATTGACGGTCTGCTCCGCCTCATAATGTCATCAAACGTCGGGTTGCCGAGCGTTCAAGGGGCTCATTGGAGCTTCTGAGGGTAAATGTGCCTTAACTTTCTGTCTGTCGACATATACGCTCCAGGGATTTGCCAAGTGCTGTGGTCATTGCAGATATAAATTGTAAGATTAGCACCATATCTTGAAAGTCCGGGAAGCACGTAAAGATGCGACGACGGGAATCTGCTATACCGACAGAGGAGGGGCGCCTTGAAAAATGTAAAATTACTTTTAATGTCCCTGATGTGTGTTGCCGGAATGCTTTCCGGTTTCCCTGGTTTTGCCGCGGAGCTTTCTCCGTCATTCCCCGTGAAAGCCCTGCGGTCGCCGGCGGCCGCCGTTACTCCCTCATTCCAGCCAATGACGTCGGCTGCCAAGGCCTCGCCCCCGGCAGAGGCTTCATCCTCCCGAAAAAATACCGAAGAAGGCAACACGGCAACGGCAAAAGAGTCCGCCGCGGATGCGGACGGGCTTTCCGCCATTGAAAAAAGCGTTATTGCCAAAGCCGGCGCGGAAGACAATACCCGCCCTCAGCCTTACGAGGTACAGGGGCTCAGGCAGTTCGGGTACAACTTCTTCAGGCCGTCCGCAGCCGGTTTCGCTCCCCTTGCCGACATCCCCGTGGGCCCCGATTACGTTATCGGCCCGGGAGACCGGATCATCCTGAACATCTGGGGGAGCGCCGAAGGCACCCACGAACTGGAGGTGAACCGGAGCGGGGAAGTCGTGCTTCCGCGGGTGGGGAGCGTCAAGGTGTGGGGAATCACCTTCGAGCGGCTGCCGGAGGTGCTGAAAACCCATTTGTCGAAGATATACAAGAATTTCGACCTGAATGTGACCATGGGCAAGCTGCGTGTCATCAAGGTGTACGTGGTCGGCGAAGTGAAGATGCCCGGCGACTACAACCTGAGCCCGCTCTCGACCCTGATCAACGCCCTTGCCGCATCGGGGGGGCCGCTTAAAACCGGCACCCTGAGAAATATCAAGATCAAGCGTGGGGGGAAGATCGTGGAAACGGTCGATCTCTACGATTTTTTCCTCAAGGGGGATAAAGGAAAAGACATCCGTCTCCAGCCCGGCGACACCATCTTCGTGCCGGTCATCGGCAGGGTCGCCGGAATCGCCGGAAACGTGAAGCGGCCCGCCATCTATGAACTGAAGGACGAAAAGAACCTGGGCGACCTGGTTGACCTGGCGGAAGGATTCCTTCCCACCGGCTATCTGCAGAGGGTGCAGATTACCAGGGTCGACGCCCATGACAAACGGATGGTTGCCGATTTCAACATCGATCCGAAAGGAGCGGGGAAATCCCTGGATCAGATCGTACAGGGCATAACAATCCAGGATATGGATATCGTCAAGATATTCCCCATCAACGCCACCCTCCGCGACCATGTCAGGCTCGACGGCTACGTGCTCCGTCCCGGGATCTATGCGCTCCAGCCCCACATGCGGCTGAGCCAGCTCCTGTCCCAGGACAATCTCCTCACCGAATACTACAAGGATGCCGCGGAAATAACCCGGCTCTACCCGCCGGATTCCCATCCGGAGAAAATATTCGTCAATGTCGCCAAGGCGCTTGCGGGCGATCCCGAGCACGACCTGGAACTGAAGGAGTTCGACGAGGTGAGGATCTTCTCCCGCTGGGAGATGGAGGAGATGCCGAAGGTCAGGGTGAACGGCGAGGTGCAGCGACCCGGAGAATATCGGCTCTTCGCCAACATGACGGTCCGCGATCTCCTTATGGAGGCCGGCAACCTCAAGACCTCCGCCTATCTGAAGAATGCCGAGATCAACCGGATATCCAAGACCGGCGAGTCGGTCTCATCGTTTCCCATCGTCATCAACCTGGATCAGGCCCTGAAGGGCGACCCCAAAGACAACCTGGTGCTCGCCCCCTTTGACGAGGTGACCATCAGGAAAATCCCCAACTGGGCCGAGGAAAAGGAGAGATACGTCACGCTTCGCGGCGAGTTCAGGTTCCCCGGCGTCTATCCGATCCACAAGGGAGAAAAGCTGAGCACCTTGATCGAGCGGGCCGGCGGCTTCACGGACAAGGCATATCTGCGCGCCGCCAAATACACCAGGGAGCCCCTCCGGGAGCTGCAGCAGAAGAGGATGGATGAAATGGTGGCCGCCTCCGAGCAGGAGATCCTGAGAAAACAGGCCGAGCTGGCAACGACCGCAAGCTCGAAGGAGGAAGTGGAGGCGACCAAGGCGGCCCTGGAGAGCCTGCAGCGGTCCGTGGCGCTGCTGAAGACGGCGAAGGCGGAAGGGCGGCTGGTGATCCGTCTGGAACAACCTGACACGTTCAAGGGCACTGCCTCCGACGTGGAACTCATGGGGGGAGACACCCTTGAAGTGCCCCAGCAGCCCCACGCCGTGAGCGTCCTTGGGCAGGTCTATAACCCGACCAGCTTTATCCCCGAGAACAATGAGGATGTGGCGTTCTATCTGGAAAAAGCGGGGGGTCCGACCCGAAACGCGGAAAAATGCGACATCTATATCGTCCGCGCCGACGGGACGGTCCTGAGCCGCCAGCAGTCGTCCTTTGGCATAAACTGGAGCGATTCCCAGCGCCGCTGGACCTTCGGCGGTTTCATGTCAACCTCCCTGGAGCCGGGCGACACCGTCATAGTGCCCCAGAGATTCGAGAGAATTGCCTGGATGCGGGAAATCAAGGACATGGCCGTCACACTCGGCAACCTGGCCCTTGCGGCCGGGGTGATAGTGGCGGCAGGTCTGTAGCGATGGTGGCGGAAAGGCAAGGCCTACTAGGATTCGCGGAGTTCATATGATGCTGCATTCAGAAAAGTCAACTGACGATACCCGCACCTCGAAACCCGTGTTCACTCTGCTCGATTTCGCGGCCGTAATCATCAAGCGCTGGCGGCTGACCGCCTGCGTCACCCTCGCTGCCGCCATTGTCGCCGTGATTTACACGCTGCTGCTGCCGAACCTCTATACGGCACGGTCCATGATCCTGCCGCTGGAGGACGACCACGAAGGTGTGGGAGCCGCCCTTGGCCAACTGGCCGGCTTGGCCGGAGTCGGAAGGATCGGGCTCGGCAACCCCTCCAAGGCCGACGTGTACATGACCATGCTCAATGGCGAAACCATCAGGGACCCGCTCATCGACCGCTTCAGGCTGATGGAAGCCTATGAGGCGAAGTACCGGACTGACGCCTATGGAGCGCTGGACAAACATGTAGCCATTACAGCGGGCAAAAAGGACGGTGTTATCACCATTGCCGTGGATGACAAGAATCCCAGGCGCGCGGCGGAAATGGCCAATGCGTACGTGGAGGAGCTGGGGAGACTGGCAGTCCGGCTCAACATGGCGTCTGCGGGCAATGACAGGATGTATCTGGAAAAACGGCTTGCCTCGGCCCGTGCCGATCTTGCCAAGGCGGAGGATGCGCTCAAGGCCTTTCAGTCGAAAAACAAAGCCGTATCGGTAAGCGATCAGGCGAAGGCCACCATCGAAGGCGTGGCGCAACTGCGTGCCCAGCTTGCCGCCCAGGAAGTGCAGCTTTCCGCTTACCGGAGCCAGTTCACCGATTCGAGTCAGGAAGTGAGAACGTCCAAGGCCGCCATCGGCAGGCTGCAGGCCCAGATCGCCAGGCTCGAAGGCAATGGCGGCGGAGGCAGCGCCATTCCGTCGGTGGGGAGCATGCCGCAGTTGGGACAGCAGTACCTGCGGCTGATGCGGGATTTCAAGATCCAGGAGACAATGGTTGAGCTGCTCACAAAGCAGTATGAAGTGGCAAAGATGTCCGAGGTCAAGGATGTTTCGCCGTTCCAGGTGCTCCAGGTGGCAAAAGTGCCTGAGAAGAAGAGCAAACCCCACCGTACGCTGATCGTGCTGGTTGCCGCTCTTACGGCGTTCCTCTGCTCGGTCTACCTCTCCTTTGTGCTCGAACATATCGACAGGATGTCCGAGCAGGACAAGATTCGGTGGTTCGAGTTGAAAGGCCGGCTGTTGTTCTGGAAAAAGCAGAAGCTGAGTCTGCAGAACGAATAGCGCCTGAAGGACTGCATCTTCTGGTTGTTTGAATTGGAAAAATCATGCCCTTTCAAGTCATTACAAAAAGCGGGATATCACAAATCTATGAACGACCGGCCTGTCATAAATGCAAGGAGTTTCACCAGCGGTTGCTCGATTGCCAGAAACGCCACACTCAATCTGGTAGGCCAACTAGTCCCCATGGGCGTCGGCCTTGTCACGATTCCCGTTCTGATCAAGCATCTCGGCACAGACCGCTTTGCTGTAATCACCATTGTCTGGATGCTGATTGGCTATTTTAGCCTGTTTGACATGGGGCTTGGTAGGGCGCTTACACAACTCATAGCAGGGAAGATCGGCAAGGATAGATACGAGGATGTCGCAGGAATCTTCTGGACATCAATGTCTCTCATACTGGCATGTTCTGCCGCAGGAGCGCTACTATTCGCCATGATTGCCTCCCCCCTGGTACATAGCATCCTTAAGGTTCCCCTGGCGTTCCAGCACGAAACGGAATCCGCGCTCTACGTTACGGCCCTGTCCATCCCGTTTGTGACCCTGACTTCCGCTTTGATCGGTGTTCTCACCGCCTATCACCGGTTCGACATCATCAATGCCATCCGTATCCCAATGGGAACCTATTCCTATGCGGCTCCATTGGCAATTATCCCCTTCAGCAACAACCTGATTCCCATTATTGCCGCTCTTCTGATCGGGAGAATCATAACCTTTGGCATTCATCTGCATTACTGCTTCAAGATCGCACCTGATTTACGCAAGCGCGTTGTCTTGGAAACCAGCATCATCAAACCGCTGTTCAGATTCGGCGGATGGATGACCGTATCCAACATACTCGGACCCTTCATGGTCTATTTCGATCGTTTTCTGATCGGAGCGGTCATCTCGATCACTGCCGTTGCCTATTACGCCACGCCCTATGAAATCATCACAAAGCTCTGGATGATCCCGGGGGCGCTGATGAACGTTCTTTTTCCCGCGTTTGCGGCAAACCACGCCGAGAATCCTTCCCATACTGCCGAGCTCTTTCATCGTGCCGTCAAATACCAGCTGCTGGGCATCTTCCCACTGGTTTTCGTCATTGTTGCGGGAGCCCATCAGGGAATTGCCCTCTGGCTTGGCCACACCTTTGCCGATAACAGTTTTCGCGTGCTCCAGTGGCTTGCGATCGGCGTTTTCATAAACTGTTTAGCGCAAGTTCCGTTTTCGTTCCTACAAGGGGTAGGCAAACCGGACATAACCTCGAAACTGCACATTGCGGAGCTGCTGCTCTACATTCCCGCACTATGGTTCCTGGTGAAAGCCGCAGGCATTAACGGTGCCGCCCTTGCCTGGACCGGACGGGTCGCGGTCGACTCAGTTCTCCTTTTTTACGCGACACGACGCTCCTTCACCTCCCGGTCAGGCGTATCCCTCACTACCGGTATATGTGCCATTGCCGCCATAGCATGTCTGGTGGGTATCGTGGTGCTTCCCCAATGGGATGTGAGTTTCGCCATCTTTGCGGTGATGCTTATTGCTTTGATGACCGCGGGGTGGAAATTGCTGCTGTCGGTAAACGAACGATCTTATCTGGTGGGAAAACTGTCTGCCCTCAAATCGGCTAAATAGCGAGACCTGTTATGGATAACGCAGCAGAAGAGAATGGCATCCGAACCGAGCCCAAACCCGACTGTATTTTATGCGGTCAGCATGGCGATGTTCTCTATGTCGATCTTCGGGACAGGCTGTTTGGCGTGCCTGGCGAGTGGGCGTTGAAAAAATGTCCCAACGCGGGATGCGGACTTGTGTGGCTCGATCCTGCACCGCTCAAAGAGGATCTCTGGAAGGCGTACGCCACATACTATACCCATCAGGACACCGTTATTGTGGCCGAAAATATCATCAAACGAGGATATCGCTTTGTCAGAGACTGTTATCTGTCGCTGGCGTACGGCTACTTTGGCGGTCAGGTCCCGTCCCGATACAAATTGCTCGGGTTCCTCATGTATTTTTTCCCGGGAAGGCGGGCCGATGTGGATTTCAGCGTAATGTACCTGCCGGCCAAACCCCGTGGGCGCTTGCTCGAAATAGGCTGCGGGAACGGGCAGATGCTGAATTTCATGGGCGCACTGGGGTGGGAGATCGAAGGCATCGATTTTGATCCTGCAGCGGTTGAGAACGCCCGTCACAAGGGGTTGCGCGTAGCCCTCGGGTCCCTTGAGGAACAGCGTTACCGGGACAGGGAGTTCGATGCCATCATAATGAGTCACGTGATCGAGCATGTAGCCGACCCAAAGTGCCTGCTTGTCGAATGCCACAGGATACTGAAGCCCGGCGGGGTACTGAGCATGGTAACGCCAAACATGGAGTCGATGGGGAGCCGCATCTACAAACGTTCCTGGCTCCACCTCGATCCGCCACGCCACCTTGCCCTCTTCAACTGCAGGGCACTCCAGGCTCTCGCACACTCTGCCGGCTTTAGCTCCATTACTGCCAGGACAACCATCCGCGATGCCCATGCCCTGTTCTGGGGAAGTCATTCCATTAAAAAGCGTGGCGACTTTGTCATGGGGACCCAGCCAGGGCTCTGTACGAAAACTCTCATGCTGTCGCTCCGTTTGGCGGAAGGGGCGCTGCTCAAGGTATTTCCCCGCAAAGGCGAGGAAATATCGCTCCTGGGGATCAAGCCGTGAGAACGCGGATTTCCATAGCGCTGTGCACCTACAACGGTGAAAGGTACCTGCGGGAGCAGTTGGACAGCATTGCGCGCCAGACAAGGCTGCCGGATGAGCTGATAATTTGCGACGACGGCTCGTCGGACATGACCCCGCAGATAGTGGATGATTTTGCCGCTTCAGCCCCGTTCACGGTGAAACCATCCCGAAGCGACAAAAATGTCGGCTCAACCAAAAACTTCGAATGTGCCATCGGCCTTTGCGGCGGAGACATTATCGCTTTGTCGGATCAGGATGACGTCTGGCATCGCGACAAGCTTGAACTGATTGAACGGGCTTTTCTCGATTCGCCGCTGACGGGGGCGGTCTTCTCCAATGGCGCGGTGGTCGGCGACGACCTGTCACCCTTGGGGTATACCCTCTGGGATACCTTCCGCTTCAAGAAGAAGCAAAAAAGCTGCTTCGAGAAGGGGAGGGCGCTGGAAGTGCTTCTGAATCATGATGTTGTCACGGGCGCGACCATGGCCTTTCGTTCCTCCTTGCGCGACATCGTCGTCCCGATACCTGTCGCATGGGTCCATGACGCGTGGATAGCTCTCTTGATATCCATCTATTCGAAGATTGATTTCATTGACAAAAATCTGATCGACTATCGTCAGCATAGCAATCAGCAGATTGGCAGTGTCAAAAGAAATTTTACCGACCATAAGAACTTTGCACGATCAATAACCGATTATCATGCGCAGATCGCCAAGTATGAAATGTTGCTTGATCATCTACGCCAATTGAACCTGAGATGTAACGATTATGCCATTGCAAAATTATGCGACAAGATAGAACACCTGGAAGTGCGTAACAGTATTTGCAAGAGTCCAAAAATCATTAAAACCATAGAAGCCACCTATGAATTGATAAACAGAAGATATCATAATTATTCCAACGGGTATTTGAGCTTTTGCAAGGATATATTCTGGGGCGATTAATTTTATTATGACAGTGGGCTTGCACGCATTACCAACGGGCTGCCAATGAACTCGCAATCGATTCACGCCATGAATCAGGAAAGCTTTCCGGAATGCCGGAGCCAATTTCTCGGCCAGGGTGTTGTCCTGTTGTTGTGGTTTGCCAATATCTACGACATGGGCGGGGGGTTCGGAATAAAGTACGCATCGTTTGCCGTTGCCCTGCTCTATTTGACTTTGCACTTCAAGCCGTTTCCCATGGATAGGCCGACAAGCCACCTGTTCATGTTCCTTTTCCTGCTGTGGCCGGTTCTGGCCCTGCTTCACAGCCTGACCGCAGGGGCTGAACTCTCACTTGCCATTAACCAAATGACAGCTTTCCCGGCGTCAATCGTCTTCTTTCTTGTCATACAGTCAGTACGCCCGCACTATGCGCTCTCCGTATTCCTATACACCATGCTCTCATTGGCTGTTATCGTGATTGCTCTCTATCTGCTGATGTGGTTTACCAGTCCCTTTGCGGATATCTTCATGCGAATGTTCAGTTCCGAAGCCCATGGATATATCGGGTATCGTCCGTTCGGAAACATATTCATGCCGAACGTTTATCTAAAGGCTACGCTTTTCCTGGTGCCGGTTTATGTTTACTTTTTATTCATGGCAAAGCCGATACACGCACTGATTGCCTTGCTGGCACTTGTTGTCGCGTTTTCCAAGGCCGGTTTTGCCCTCTGCCTGTTGTTCACACTGTACTTCCTGCTCATGCATAGAGGCGATAGACGGTACAAGGCAGCAGTCATAGTACTGTTCATAGCGATCACACCACTGGTTCTCGGTTTTGAGCAGTTTACCGAAGAGCTGCTTCGGAGCCTGACCGGCGAGGCGGAAACGGCGCAGGTCCGGATCGGCTATCTGGATTCCCTGTACACCATGTTCGGGGAGAATCCGGTCAGCCTCCTGATAGGGCAGGGGCCAGGGGGTGTTTTCTACGCGCAGAACCTTGGAGCCTATGTCTCGAACATCGAGCTCGACCATCTCAATGCAATCAGAAAATTCGGGCTGCCGTGGTTCTTGGCCTTCACTGCCTTCGTCCTGACGGTCTCGTACCGGCTCTTCCGCTCGCAACAGGCCGAAGAGCGAGCCTTGGGATTGGCCCTTCTGTCGCTCTTCATTGCCGCGGGCACCAATCCGGTCCTGCTCAGCCCGACGTTTCTCATGTTCATGGCCATGGCGACGGATTTCTATTGGAGAAGACATGAAAGCGTGCGTTGAGATTCTGATGTCCACCTACAATGGGGAAAGGTTTGTTGCTGAACAGATTGAAAGCATTCTGTCACAGACCTATTCCGATATCAGATTGACAATTAGAGACGACGGGTCAAAAGACAGTACGCCAGATATCCTTTCGCGATATGCCGCTACCGATGATCGTATAAAGTTTGTTTTGCATAAGAACGTCGGAATTGTCGGGAGTTTTTACCGGTTGTTACAGGATGCCGATCCGGAATGTCAATTCGTCGCTTTTGCCGATCAGGATGACGTATGGATGCCTGACAAAGTGGAGCGGGCTGTACAAGTGCTCTCAACATACGACAATGCCGGCCCGTTGCTCTACTGTGCCAATTTGGAATACGTATCTACTGATCTGCGTCATCTGGGATACTCGCGGAATATCGCAAGAAAGGCCGGTTTGAATAACGCCCTCGTTCAGAATATCGCACAGGGATGCACGGTTGTGATTAACGATGCCGCTCGAAAACTGCTGTTGAAACACGCATGGCCTCCACAGGTCATGATGCATGACTGGTGGCTCTATGTCGTTGTTTCCGCGTTCGGATCAGTTATCCGCGATGATTTCATTTCAATGAAATATCGACAGCATGAAGGCAATGTTATCGGTGGGACCGTAACGTTTTTTTCTGATTTTAGAAAAAGAATCTCGAATTTCATTAACAGGAATAATCAAAGCTTTTTTGGGTGTTATCCCCAGGCAAATGGTTTCTGGAAAACCTACGGCGGAGAATTGGCTGGTGAAAGCAGGGAAGTGATAAGGCAGTTCATCGACTCACGAAAATCTCTCTTCCGCAGAATAAAATATTTGAGTTGTAAGCAACGCGTTTACAGGCAGACCTTTACAGACAACCTAATACTGCAGATGCTGATCCTGATCAACAGGTATTGAGTAATACAGAAACAGCTACATCTGCACTGTTGGAGGATTTATGAAAAATTTGAATGCGGAGACAGTGAATGGATTTGGCGACGAATGGAGCAGGTTTGATCAATCCGGGGCGCCTGAACAAGAGTTGTCTGGAATGTTTTACAGATATTTCAATATATTCCCTTTTGAAATAATTACCCAGCAATCAAAGGGCTTCGATCTCGGCTGCGGCAGCGGCAGATGGGCAAGATTGTTTGCAGACAATGTTGGAGAACTGCACTGTATTGAAGCAAGCGAAAAAGCTCTTGAAGTTGCCAAACGGAATTTATCCGAAAAGGATAATTGTGTATTTCATCTGGCAAGTGTTGATGAAATGCCGTTGGAAGATAATTCGATGGATTTCGGGTATTCTCTTGGCGTCCTGCATCATGTGCCGGATACCTTTGAGGGTATCAAAGCTTGTGTCTCGAAATTGAAGCGTGGAGCCCCTCTCTTGCTCTATATCTACTATGCCTTTGACAACCGTCCGCCATGGTTTGCGAAATTATGGAAGTGCACAGAGCTTTTTCGGTCCATTATCTCCCGACTTCCCTACGGACTTCGGTATTGGATTACTCAACTAATTGCATTGACTGTTTATTATCCCCTTGCAAAATCCGCTTTGCTACTGGAAAAGATTGGCTTCACAGTAGACTCTTTCCCTCTTGCCGGATACAGGAAGATAAGTTTTTATTCCATGAGAACAGACGCACTCGACCGGTTTGGCACTCAATTGGAGCGGAGATTTACTGCTAGTGAGATTAAGGAGATGATGGAAAGAGCTGGGTTGAGTATGATCAAATTCAGCGATTCAGCTCCATATTGGTGTGCAATTGGATACAAAAAATAAATCCCGGTTCTCTGTCAGTCTTGTCCAGAACTGAACGAAATATTGAAGAGGTGTGACGTGAGACATAGCGCTATATCGTTCCTTATGCTTGGGATACTTCTATCGAGTGCTGTTGTTCTTAACATTGCCGCACCCATGGTCTTCGCCGCAAGCCCGACAGTGCTCGATGTGAAACTCTTCCCGAGCTTTGAAGCTGCCGTGGCCAGCAGCAGAACCGCCGGCAACGTCATTCTTGTGAGCACGCCGGTCAGTTGCACAAGCGTGACGATTCCAGCCGACAGGAAGATTTACGTCACTGCCGGCGGGTTGATCAGCGTCAATGGAGTTCTGGATTTCCAGGGGAACAGGCCTGATGCGGGCGACTATCGCATTTTCAGCGGCACGGGGAGCGTGGTCAATTTGAGCTCCGCCCGAATCAAGTGGTTCGGCGCGCGGGGGGACGGCATGACGGAGGAATCGGCCCTGGTGCAGAAGGCGATCAACGCCGTTGCCAATGGAGACATGCTCGTTACCCGGGGCACCTACATCGTTGCGAATCTCCAGCTCAAAACAGGGGTGAACATCATCGGGCAGGGGGAGGGGTCACTGCTCAAGCTGCCTCCGAATGCCCACATGCGGAGCATCAACGGCTCCGGCGCCGACGACAAGGGGAACTTCGCGGCGAACGTTATCGGCACGACCCTCAACCATCATGGCGGAACCTGGTTCGACAACGGCGTGCGGGCGAGGGACGAGAAGAATTCGACATATATCGTGACCGATGTGATCATCAGGGATCTGGTGATCGACGGGAACAAGGCCCGGAATACCCTGGGCGATGTCGGGCAGAACGGCTCGGCCATGGGCGCCGATATCTCCTTGAATCAGGCCGCCCGCATCACGGTCGAGAATTGCCTCCTGATAAACGCGCGGCTGGACGGGATACTCGTCGGATATACCCTCCACGGCGGCAGCGATTACATCACCATCAGGAACTGCCGCATAGAGAACAACGCCCGGACCGGCATCGCCCTGATAACGGGTAAATACAACAAGATTCTCGATTGCACGATCAAACATGTCGGGACGGGAGTCGGCATCGATGTCGAAGCGAACTGGGATGGGGAGATCAATAACCATCACCTGATCAAGGGAAACTATGTGCAGGCGGGGATTGCCCTTGCCTCTCCCCAGTTCGCCAGGATGAACGATACGACAGTGGAAGGAAACACCATCGTCGGCGGACCTGGCCGCAACGGCGTCACCCTGTCATCGAGCCGGGTAAACGGCGGCTCGCTCATTACCAACAACAAGCTCATCGGCGGCGGGGGAGGCTCCGCGTTCGTGATAAACGGAGACGCCGGCCCGACGGAAGGGTACTCTCCCATCGTCATAAGCCTCAACGATGCGTCGAACTACGATTACATCCTTCCCGAGCAACCCAACGGCAGCATGGCGAACATCACCATGCGCGACAACCGTTTCACCACCAAATACGGTCTCCAGCTGTACCGCCCCTACAAGTTCGAGTTCAGTACCAACACGGTGTTCTTCTCCGGCGGGACGAACATCAACCCCCTGTTGTACATCCTCTTCGGCCAGGCTTCGGTGGACCCCAACCAGGGAGCCACAATACTCAAAGGGAACATTTTCAGGGGGAGGGGGATCAACAAGCTCGTGGAGGCGGTGGTCGGTGCCGATGCGCCGCCCCTCAAGCCCGATTCCCTGACAATTGTCGGCAACGACATCAACGTGACCATCAGCGCTCCCTTCTCAATGGATTTGAACTACGCCGTCATCATCAAAGGGAACAAGATAGCGGGCTTCAACAACGGCATTCACTGCGTGGGGGCAATCGACGGCATGGAGATAATCGATAACGAGATCGTTTCGGCCGTAAAAGACGTGCCTCTGATAGTCAACGACGGGCAATTCAAGCATTCCAAAATTACCGGAAACAAACTTACCGGAATAAATCTGACCGTAACAAGACCTAACTATTGCGACATATCCAATAATGCCGTGGTAAACGGCAAAGGGTCAATTATCTATACGTTCACAGCAGGCGGGGTCGGCTCGAACAAAATCTACGGCAACAGATTCGATTCCGATGCTGACGTTGACCGTCCGTTCGAAATACTCGTTGGTTCAGGGTATTCAGACAAGGATTTTTCCGGAGATGACATCATCATGAACAATACCCACTCCGGAAAGTATAGCGGGCCGGCTTTTCTCAATTCGACTCCCAAGAGCGTGGCCGGCAACTCGTTCTGAGGGAGCGCGGCGGCAGAGGGCATTGAACCAATGTGCGGCATAACCGGTTTCATGGATTTTTCACTGCAATGCGGACCTGACGCCATGCAGGCCAACGCACGGCTCATGTCGGATGCCCTCATGCACCGCGGACCCGATGACGGCGGCGTGTGGTCCGACCAGGGGGCGGGTGTCGGCCTAGGGCACCGCCGGCTCTCCATCCTGGATCTTTCTCCCGCCGGCCACCAGCCCATGGAGTCGCGTTCCGGGCGGTTCACGATCGTCTTCAACGGCGAGATTTACAATCATCAGGCACTGCGGAAGGACCTGGCGGCGTTCGAGCCCTGGAGGGGGCATTCGGACACGGAGACCCTCCTGGCCGGATTCGAAGCGTGGGGAATCGAGGCTACCCTCAAGCGATCGATCGGCATGTTTGCCCTTGCGGTGTGGGACAAAGCGGAGAGAACGCTCTCCCTTGCCCGCGACCGCATGGGAGAAAAGCCGCTGTACTACGGCTGGAGCCGGGGCGTTTTCCTCTTTGCCTCGGAGCTGAAGGCGCTGCGGGCCTATCCGGGGTTCGACGCGGAAATCAACCGCGACGCCGTTGCCCTCCTCATGCGCCACAGTTGCATTCCCACGCCCCATTCGATCTATCGCGGCATCTACAAGCTCTGGCCGGGAACCATACTTACTCTGCGAAGCACGGGCCGCGGAATCGCCCCCTGGGATGCCGCCGATCCACCCTTCAAGCTGTTTCAGGGGGAGGGGGTTTCCCTTCGCCCATACTGGTCATTGCTGGAGGCGGCGGAGCAGGGGCATGCCCGCCCCTTTGAGGGAACGGAGAGCGAAACGGTACGCGAGCTTGAGCGGGTCCTGACGGAAGCCGTGCTGGCGCAGCAGATCTCCGATGTGCCGCTGGGCGCATTCCTGTCGGGGGGGGTGGACTCGACCACCATCGTGGCCCTGATGCAGGCCCACTCGTCCCGGCCGGTGAAGACCTTCACCATCGGTTTTCACGAGGATGACTGCAACGAGGCGGAATATGCCCGGAAGATCGCCTCCCTTCTGGGAACCGACCATACCGAGCTGTACGTGTCGCCCGGTGATTCGCTGGCGGTGATCCCGCGTCTGCCGGAGCTCTATGATGAGCCGTTTTCGGACCCTTCGCACATCCCCACGTTCCTGGTCTCCCGGCTGGCACGGGAGCACGTTACGGTTTCCCTGTCCGGAGACGGCGGGGACGAGCTGTTCGGGGGATACGTCCGCCACAGCTGGCTCCAGAGGATCTGGAAGAGAATCGGCTGGTGCCCGTTGCCGTTGCGGCGAGCCCTGTCCGACAAAATCAGGTTTCTCCCGCCGGACCGGCTTCAAACCGCTCTTTCGTATCTCCCCTCCATCGACAGGGTCCACGCCCCCGTGTACAAGGCGTACCGGCTTGCCGAACTGATCCGGGCGGATTCCCCCGCATCGATGTACGAGATATGCATCTCCCACTGGCAGCAGGACGACCCGGTGGTCGTCGGGGGGAGATCCGCCTTCCGCGCGCCGGCCTGCCGGATACCCAACCGGCTCGATTCCTTCAGCATGCCGGAAAAGCTCATGCTCATGGACAGCGTCACCTATCTCCCCGACGATATTCTCGTGAAAATCGACCGGGCAGCGATGGGGGTAAGCCTGGAAACACGGGTGCCGTTTCTCGATCACCGGGTCGTGGAATTTGCCTGGAGGCTGCCCCTCGGCCTGAAGATCCGCGGCGGCCAAAGCAAGTGGATATTGCGCCAGGTGCTCAACAGGCATGTCCCGAAAGAGCTTGTGGAGCGCCCGAAGCATGGTTTCGGCATCCCGCTGGGTGCGTGGTTGCGGGGGCCGTTGCGCGAATGGGCCGAGCAGCTTCTCGATGAGTCCCGGCTGGCGCGCGAAGGGTTTCTGGACCCCAGGCCAGTGCGGCAAAAATGGCTGGAGCACGTTTCCGGCCGCCGGGACTGGGAATTCCACCTGTGGGACGTGCTGATGTTCCAGTCGTGGCTCGAACGGGAAAATAGGCCATGAAAGTGCTCATGATCTGCAACACCGACGGCGCGCTCTATGTGTTCCGCAAGCCGATCATCAACAGGCTGGTCGCCTGCGGCCACGAGGTTGATTCCATAAGCGCGGCCAGCCGATACTTCGAGCCCCTGAACGCACTGGGGGTGAACCCGCTTCAGCTCGATTTCGCACGGCATTCGGTCTCCCCCCTCAGCAACGTGCGGTTGCTCAGGGCGCTCTATGCCATGGTCAGGCGCCTGAAACCGGATGTGGTCCACAATTTCACCCACAAGCCGGCAATCTTCGGCTCGATTGCCGCCCGGCTCGCCGGAGTGAAGGGGATCTTCATCACCATAACGGGTCTCGGCTCCCTGTTCGTCCACGATGATCCCAAGACCCGATTGATGCGCTATCTCCTCCTCGCCCAGTACAAATTCGCGCTCGGTTTCGTGGATACGGTCTTTTTCCAGAATCCGGACGACATGGAGTATTTCGTATCGAAAAAGCTCGTGGGGCCGGGAAAAGCCGTGTTGACCTATGGCTCGGGGCTGGACCTCGACGAATACCGGCTCCCGGCAACGGAAGAAATCGCGCGGGCCAGGGCAATGCTGGGTGATGAGCTGGGAGTCGATCTGCGCGGCCGCAAGGTGGCGCTCTTTCCCGCCCGGGGAGTGCCGGAAAAGGGGTTCTTCGAATTTTACCGGGCGGCAAAGACCATCAACGCCCTGGAGCCGGACGCCTATGCATTCCTGCACCTGGGGCTCGTGGACGCCGACGCCGCCCGAAGGATCAGCAAGGAGGGGATAGAGCAGTATGCCGCTGACTGCGGCGTCAAGTACCTGGGGTTCAAGGACAATATCAAGGACTACATGATTGCCTCCGATATCGTGGTCCTCCCCTCGTCCTACCGGGAAGGGACGCCCCGTTCCCTGATCGAGGCCCTGGCGCTCGGCAAGGCGATAGTGACCACCGACATGCCCGGGTGCAGGGAAACGGTCATAGACGGGTGGAATGGTTACCTGTGCAGGAAAGGGGACGAGCAGTCCCTCGTGGCGAAGCTCCTGGCGGTGGACGGGGAGATGCTGACCGCCGCCAGGAGCCGGTCGCGCAGATACTGTGAGACGAAGTACGACGCAGCGTGGCTGGCCGACCTGACGCTCGGCCGTTACCAGGGGAGCCTGAACAGTGAATGACCGTCAATGCGCGTGCTGCGCTTCCACAAGCATGAAGAGCATTGCCCCCTACGGCGCCTATGACCACGCCAGGTGCGAGGAGTGCGGATACGAGAGCTTCCGCTCGCCCGCTGCCGCCATTGCCGCGCACCTCTATGAAAACGACACCGATTATTGCGATGATCTGACGGTCGCCAGCACCCATGAGGATCTCATCCTGTGGCATCACCGGAACGCCGTGGACTTTTTGCAGTCGAGGTACCCGTCGGGTAACGCGGCGGTGCTGGATGTGGGGTGCTTCAACGGGTTCTTTGTGAAAAAACTGCTCTCCCTGGGATTCGATGCCCATGGAATCGACTTCAACACCAAAGCCGTGGCCTATGGGCAGCAGGCTCTCGGGCTCGGTTCCCGGGTCTCGTCCCTTTCGGTTGACCAGTGCATCGCCCGGGGAATGCGCTTCGACGTGATAACGCTCTTCGAGGTGCTGGAGCATGTGCCGGAGGTGAGGCCGTTTCTGGAAAAGGTCCTGAAACTGCTCAAGGATGACGGTGTGATCATCATATCGACGCCCAACAACAACATGTGCTGGCGTCCCCCCCTCGATTATCCCCCGCACCATCTGTCGAGATTCACCATCGCATCGCTGAACGCCTGCCTGTCCGGCCTCGGCATGAAGAGCCTCTATGCCGCGGAGCAGATGAGCACCTACGAGCTTGTCCGCCACTACCTGGGGACTTTCTTCCGGGCAAAGGACCGCAGCAGCCTGCGGGGGGGCGAATTCAAATGCGAGCGGATCACGACCGGCCTGCGCCGCGGCATGAACCGGCTTCGCGGGACGGCCAATCTTCTTCTCACGCCCCTCGACAAGGGGCTTCACCGGCTCGGCATTCGCTACATATCACAGATTATCGTAGCGGGGAGGTAACAGCCATGAGACTGGCCATACTCGGCACGCGGGGGATACCCGCACGTTACGGAGGCTTCGAAACCTTTGCCGAAGAGCTCGCCCTCCGCCTGGTCGCCCGGGGAACCGAGGTGACGGTCTACTGCGAGGCTAATGGCACCGATCAGCCGGGGGAATACCGGGGGATCAGGCTCGTCCATATCCCGGCAACCGCCTGCGGCCCCCTGACCACGGTCCTGTTCGATCTGCGCTGCCTGTGGCATGCCCGAAACTCCTACGACGTCGTCTATATGCTGGGGTATGGCGCGGCCCCCTTCTGCCTGATCCCGCAATTGTGGGGAACAGACGTCTGGCTCAATGTGGACGGCATCGAATGGGCGCGGGGAAAATGGAACGGAGCGGCAAAGCTCTACTTCAAAACGATGGAATGGCTGTCCACGTGGGTTCCCGACCGGATCATCGCCGATGCCGACGGGATAAGGGCTCACCTCGAATCGCGGCACCGCCTCTCGTCCCCCTGCAGCGTGATCCCCTACGGAGCCCCGGTCGCGGACACGCCTCCGGACGCCTCGCTCCTGCGCAAGTGGAATCTTGAGCCCGGCGGGTACTACCTGGCGGTCGCCCGCATCGAGCCTGAAAATCACATCCGGGAAATCATCGAAGGGTACCGCGCCCACGAAACCAACATTCCGCTGGTCGTTGCCGGCAACCATATGGTGACCACCGATTACGCGAGAAATCTGCGGACTCTGGCCGGCCCGCGCGTCAGGCTCGTGGGGGGGGTCTACGACAGGGACGAGCTGCGGGCGCTCCGCTATCATGCGTCCGCGTACTTCCACGGCCATTCGGTGGGGGGGACAAACCCCTCGCTGCTTGAAGCACTCGGCTGCGGCAATCTCGTCATTGCCCACGACAATATCTTCAACCGCGAGGTTGTGGGTGATATCGGCTTCTATTTCTCATCATCCACCGCCATCCCGGCTCTCCTGAAGGCGGTCGAATCTCTCTCCCCAGTGGAAACGGCCGCCCTTGCGAGCAAGGCGCAAACCAGGATCAGGGAAGCGTACGACTGGAGCGCAATCGCCGAACGATACCTCGACCTTCTTCAGATCCATTGCGGTCAGATCAAGGTCAATGCGCTGTTGCCCGGGACAATTCCGGCTGAAAAAAAGGCCGGCATTTCTGCCGGCCTTGGTAGACGGAATCTTACGTGATAGTCTTACTTGACAGGTTTGTCGGTCGGTATCCCCAACTGAAGGATGCGTTGGGCGCCGGTCATGCCGTTCATGATGTACCAGTTCCCTTCCGCTGAACGCCAGACAGCGCTTTCAGTCCTGCCCGTACCGTCGTAATCGCCCGGAACCGGGATGTCGCCGGTGGTCCCGAAATTGACGACACTTTGTGTTTTCGTGGCGCTGTTCGTGATGAACCAGGTGCCGCTGCGCCATACCGCGATATCGGTCTTGCCGTCGCCGTCGTAGTCGCCGGGGACGGGGGTGTCGGTGGCTGTCCCGTACTTCGCGACGCTCTGGGCGCCGGTGGAGCTGTTGATGATGTACCAGGTGCCGTTGGAGGGGCGCCATACAGCCATATCGGTCTTGCCGTCGCCGTCATAGTCGCCGGGAACGGGGGTATCTCCCGAGGTTCCGAAATTCACGACGCTTTGGGCCCCGGTGGAGCTGTTAATGATGTACCAGGTGCCGTTGGAGGGACGCCATACCGCGATATCGGCCTTGCCGTCGACATCGTAGTCGCCGGGGACGGGGATGTCGCCGGCAGTCCCGAATTTCACGACGCTCTGGGCGCCGGTGGAGCTGTTGGTGATGTACCAGGTGCCGTTGGAGGGGCGCCATACCGCGATATCGGCTTTTTTGTCGCCATCGTAGTCGCCGGGGACGGCGATGTCGCCGGAAGTCCCGTAATTCACGACACTTTGCTTGCCGGAAGCGCTGTTCAGGATGAACCAGTTGTAGCTTTGGGGATCCAATACCGCCAGGTCGGTCTTGCCGTCACCATCGAAGTCTCTGGAGATGATTTTGCCGACAACGGTAACGGTGGCGCTTTTGGACAGCGAGACGTTCCCCGCTGCGTCCTTGGCCCAGGCATAGAAGGTGTTATTGCCGGCAGCGGCGTTGACGGTGGCCGGCGCGGCGGCGCTCCAGCCGGCGGCGGTTGCTGCCGGAGCAGTGGCGCTCGTGGTGATCAGGTAACCGGTGACAGCCACGTTGTCGGTGGCGGTGAAGCTCGTGACCGGCACGACCGGGTTGGTGGTGGTAGCGGGAAGGGTAAAGCTGCTGACCACGGGAGCGGTCGTGTCGGCGGGGACGACGACAGTGAAGGAGTTGGTGTTCACCGATACTTCGCCGTGGGCGGCGGCGGTCGCATTGCCGGTGTCATAGCTGTTGCCGAACCAGGCCGCTTTCCAGGTGTAGGTGCCCGGTGTTGTCGGCGCCGGCGCGGTCAGCACCGCCGGGAACGTGGTCGAGCTTCCCATGCCGCTGGCATTGCCGTTTGATACGGCAACGCGCGTGTTATTCTGATCGTAAAGGATGGCCCTTACCCAGCCGCTCTGGCTCCCGCCGCTGATGGTCACCGATACGGTCTCGCCCGGCGCATATGAGGTCTTGTTGGTGGTCCCCTTCAAGGATACCGGGCCGTGGTGATGGCAACCATTGCAGGTGGCCGTTACCGGGGAAGCGTGGCAGCCGGCGCAATTGGCCGTGAAGTATGCGGGGTATGCCTGCGCCTCGCCGCCCCAGAACTGAAATGTCGCCAATGCCATCGCGAAGGCGAAAAACACCGATGTCTTACTGATTACTTGCATGCAGACTCCTTTTCCATTCCTCGAAAGATACTTTTTTCCCCTCGAATACAACGTCTCTTTTCTCCTGACATCCGCTGAATTGATCCTCCCCTGTGCTGATGGTTGCCCGGATTTTTGCGCACAAAAAAGCCGGGACCGCTATCCTGTGAGATATTTCGGCAACCCGGCTGTCTGCTGGAGACCCTGTAGGCTTTCCGCCCCATCCTCGCGGATGGTTGAGTATTGTCGTGTATCTATGCTGTTGCGAACTTGTAATTTATTTGTGCCTTAACGGGGCAAACAATGTCAAAAAAAATATTTTTAATGGAATACGGGAGGCATAGCCGGGGAAGGCGTGGGAGGGCAGGGAGGGCTGAGAGGAGAATCTTGCGGGGTACGGATTGAGGAGCGCAAAAAGGAAGGCCGGCATTGCTGCCGGCCTTCACTGCTTGCTAACGTGGCTGCTTTTTACCTCTGCTTTGTCACATTCCTTCCCTCACCCGGCCTTCGGCCACCCTCTCCCGGGGGGAGAGGGCAGGGGTGAGGGGTAACAAGGGACTACGTAGAATTACTTCACCGGCTGGTTCGCCTGGACGGGCTGGTCGGTAGACACGCCCCAGTTCTTGGTCCGTTGCTTGCCGGTGACGGGGTCCAGGATATACCAGGTTCCATTGGAAGGACGCCAGACAGCGATGCTGGTCCTGCCGATGTTGTCGTAGTCACCCGGTACGGGGATATCGCCGACCGTTCCGTAATTGATGACGCTTTGCGTGCCGTTGGAGCTGTTCTTGATGTACCAGGTACCATTGCGCCAGACGGCTATGTCGGTCTTGCCGTCGCCGTCGTAGTCGCCGGGAACGACAACGTCGCCGGTGGTCCCGTAGCTGGCGGTTGTCTGGGTGCCGGTGGCGCTGTTCATGATGTACCAGGTCCCGTTGGAGGGTCGCCACACGGCCAGGTCGGTCTTGCCGTCGCCGTCGTAATCGCCGGGAACGGGGGTGTCGCCGGTGGTCCCGTAACTTGGGGTGCTCTGGGTGCCGGTGGTGCTGTTCTTGATGAACCAGGTGCCGCCGCGCCAGACGGCTATGTCGGTCTTGCCGTCGCCGTCGTAGTCGCCGGGAACGGGGGTGTCGCCGATGGTCCCGTAGCTTACGGTGCTCTGCGCGCCGGTGGTGCTGTTCATGAAGTACCAGTGGCCGTTGGAGGGGCGCCAGACAGCCATGTCGACCCTGCCGTCACCGTCGTAATCGCCGGGAACCAGTTTGTCCCCGGTCGTTCCGAAATTAACCGTGTGAGTCATGCCGTCGAATGATGAATAGTGCAGCCAGTCCCCCGTGCTTGGCCGCCAGACCGCCATGTCCGTTTTGCCGTCGCCGTCGAAATCCGCGTTGAGCCGCGCTTTGTGCACGACATAGGGGCGCATCATCTCGTTGTCTTCATGCTCGACGATATGGCAGTGCCAGACATAGAGCCCTTCGATGTCGAACTTGGCCTTGATCCGGGTAACCTGTCCGGGCAGGGCGATTATGGTGTCTTTGTACCCCAGTTCGTTGGGGTTCGGGAGAGTGGTCATGCCGGCCGCAGGGTTCGGCGTCAGGGTGCCGGCGAGCAGGTTCTGCCGGTTGACCAGCTCGAACCGCACCAGATGCAGGTGGACAGGGTGCCCATCCAAGGTGGTGTTGTAGATTTCCCAGGTCTCGGTGCTGTTGAGAGCTGGCAGTTCGGTGAGAGGGTCACTCCAGTTCAGCGGTACCGAAACAAGCCCGTTGGCGGAGAGCGTGCCAAGGAGCGTAATGCGGGGGCCTTCCGGCAATGCCACGTTACCCGCTGCGACCACTGCCTTTGCGCAGTTGGCCAGGAAGTTCGGATCCCCGGCCGTGGTGCTGAAAAGCGTGCGCACGATTGCCCCGGTGAGCGCATTGACTTCCACGCAGACCTGGTTGGAGTCAAGTTCGTTGAGGGAAACCTTGCGGGGTTGGGGTACCGATGCCCCGAGCGCGGCCTCTGCCGGGAGGACGAGGTTCTGCACTGCCGTTCTGGTTGCGTCGCTTGGGAGCACGGGTACGGCTACGGAGTCTACGACAAAATCCATTACCTGGCCGGAGGTGAGGGGGTCGGCTGGGGCGTAGAGGGCCAGATTGGCCGGGAACCCTTGGAAGGGGGCGTCGGGGCCGGTGTTGAAAATGCGAACATGGGTTCCGTTGGCCAGACCGGTGAAATCAATGATCACGTCGGCCCGTTCAGCCGGTCCCAGGAGCAGGCCCTGTTCGGTTGAAGGCGCAGCCACGGCCACCGGGATGGTCCCGTTGCCGGGAAGCGCCGTGGCGAACCCCTTGGTGATCTTGACGACCTTGGGCAGGAAGCCCTGGTCGCCGCCGATCTGGTAGAAGGGGATTTCCGTGGCGGTCTTGACGTCGTCCGCCGTGCCCCATTTGCCGTCGACGCCGGCGGTTACGACGTACATCGAGAGGTTGAGGGTCCGGGAGTTGCAGCCGTCCAGAAAGCGGAAACGGTACTTGGTCGGCGCCACGGTGAACTTCGGCCAGGTTGTGCCGTTGACCACCATCGTGTTGAAGAACGCCTCGGGGTTGAGTATGGGGGAGATGTCCGAGGGGCCGGTCGGCGTGCCGGTGCCGCCGATATACGGTCCGGTGAATCCGTCGAAGAAGAGGCGGCTGGCCGGATAAAACAGCTTGGCCTGGGTGGCCCCCACCGACGTGGGGAGCGTGTTCCCGGCGGCATCGGCCCAATCGAACGAGCGGTCCTGGATGACGATGGGCACCTCACGGATGGCGTTGCGGGTCGCGGGGGTCAGGTTTGGGTCCTGCCCCACGGTTGGCGCCGGGCCGGGGAGAACGCCGGCTGCCGTATCGTTCGCACCTCCCCTGATCAGCCAGAAGCCGGCCGGGCCGGCATAGACGTTAAGGCGGGTCATGCCGAGGGTATGGTCGTGATACCAGATCGTGGTAGCCGGCTGGCTGTTGAGATAGTTGAAGTAGGCCGAACCGGCAATGGTGTTGGCGGTGTTGGCCTGGTCGTATCTCGTGCCATGCTCCACATAGGTGGCCGGAATCCCCTTTGTGCCGGGAGTGCCGGGGAGCCACCATGATTCGGGATAGCCGTCGCTGTGAGGCATGACGTGGGCGCCGTGGACATGGGTCACCGTCGGGACAGGACCGGTGTAGGGAGCCGGGTTCGTGGTGTGGCAATCGACCCCGTTGGGGGTCATCGCCATGACGCACCCCGTGCCGGTCGGGTTGGCCCAGTGTATGGTCTGGTCCACGCTGAACAGATGGGGGATGAAATTACAGGCCGCGACGGTCTTGTTGGGAGATGCCGCGCAGGCAACCGGATCGGCGACCAGATCGTTGATCCAGCGCACCGATGTTGCCACGTTCGAGGTGTTTTCCACGGTAAACGCCGGATAGTTGAAGGTGGAGTTCGTGGCCGGCGCGACCCCTACGGCACCCCCCACAATCGCCGACGAGTCGGGTTGCGGATCCGATGCCCGGCCGTAGCTCCAGACCGTTGTGGCGGGGAAGGGGCCTACCGTTGCCGGGACAGCAGCGAGGGGGTTGGGGAAGCTGCTCCCCCAGATGCCGCCGGGAAGGATCTGCTGCTTGAACTGGCGGACAGCGATGTCATAGTTGGCTGCCGGGGCCGGTGACGCGACACTGGTGGGCATCACCGGGGGGATGACCAGGGGGGTGACGTATTTGGGGATGCTTGTGGGGTCGACGGTCCCCCCCGGCAGAGGCACTGCGTAGGCGGTCGAGGTGATGCTCAGACCTAGAAAGGTAAGGGCGGAAAGCAATCTGGTTCCTGTTTTCCATGGTGGGTGATCGTTCATATGTATGCCTCCTTCGTGTTCCGGGCCTCATGCCCGTTGCTCGCCATCCCGGCTTTTCGCTTCAGAGATGGATTCAGCGCTGACTACAGCGTCCCGTGCTGATTTTCCGATCACCACCTTTCCTGGAGGAGTAAAGACAGCCGATGCCGCATCTATTGGGGCGGAACAACGGAAAGCAGTTCCACGTCGTAGATCAAGACTCCCTGCTCATTGAGGGGATCCCGGCCTCCGGCGGCGGTGGCGGTGGGGATCACGATCTGCCATTTCGACCCTTCGGGCATCTTCGGCAGGACCTCCTTCAGGGCAGGGAGCGCCTTTGCCACGGAGACGGTTCTCGGAATGCCGCCGTCATAGGTGTTGCCCAACTCCTTCCCGTCTATCCGCGAGATGCGGTAGTGGACCTTGACATCATCGTTCAGGGTGGGCATCTTGCCGCTCCCTTCGCGGATGATCTTGTACTGAACACCGTCCGGCAGGACCTTCACCCCCTCTTTGCGGGCGTTTTCCTGCAGAAACTTCTCGCTGGCCTGGCGATACTCGGCGCTCTTCTGTCTGCTGCTTGACTGTTCAGCGGCATCAATCTTCTTCTTGAGTCCGATCAGGACGGTGTGCATTTCGTCTGTGGACACAGACGGCCCTTTCTGGTTGATGGCATCCCGAACTCCCTGCATGAGGGCCTCGGAATCAAGCTCTACGCCATTGGCCTTGAAGTCGCTGCCAACCTGGTAGCCAACGCTGTAGTTGAGCTTTGCCTTCTCTCCCTTGATCTCCTGGCTGACGGCGGGGGATACCGAACAGGACAGCAGGATCAATCCCCAGATTCCTATGGGGATACTTCTCCTGGCGCCGCGATTGTCCCTGAGGCAGGGAAGCACAGGTGCGAATTCGGGAGACTTCCGCGAGCAATCACCCCATTTCAGATGCGAAAACCGGATCATGTACTGATTCCTCCTTGATTTTTGGATATGCCGGATCACTCGTTCTCCTGCAGAAGCCTGTTACGAGCGATAACCGCAGCTTCTATGCGCGATTTGGACATGCGGCCAAGTCTGGACCCGTTGACGCTATCCGTTGAGTGATCCTGGATTGCGGTCTGAATCGACGTTCCCGGTGTTGCTGCTGCAGATTGATCCGAAGCCGATGATTGGGACGCCTGCGGTTCGGCTTTTTCTTCTCCGTTGCATATGGCCACGTAATGATCCGGATATTCATCGATCCGGCAGTCGGTCTCTGCAAACAGAACGTGCGGCAGTAACACCATTCCGGCCACGATAGCTAGTTTCATGGATAACCCCTCGACCAACGGGTTATAAACCGTAGGGGCGGCGCTTGCTCCGCCCAATCAGGGCGCGGCAAGCAGCGCCCCTACATCAGGTTTGAGATTCAGTCACCGGTTCAACTAATGCTTTGTTGTTGAACAAAGTATATTTTTCAGCGGCATTTTGTGTAATCGGCGTACGTCTGTTTTCTTGTTGAGACTTTCTGATAGAGCGGTGTGACCTTGTCCTAGTGCTTCCCAAACCTCTATGAGCCCCGCGTCGTACTTTGTCCTAACGTGGAAAGGCCGGCATTTCTGCCGGCCTTTCCGATTCCGCCCATGTACTCTTCACAATTACTTGACGGGTTGGAACACCTTGATGGGTGAGTCTGTCGGGGCGCCCCAGTTGACGGTGGTTTGCAAATGGGTAACGGGATTGAGGATGTACCAGTTGCCATTGGATGGACGCCATACGGCGATTTCCGTTCTGCCGAGGTTTTCGTAGTCGCCGGGGACCGGAATGTCGCCGGCGGTTCCGAAATTCACGACAGTTTGGGTATTGGTGGCGCTGTTCTTGATGTACCACGTTCCGTTGCGCCAGACGGCTATGTCGGTCTTGTTGTCGCCGTCGTAATCGCCGGGAACGGGGGTATCGCCGTTCGCCCCGTAGCTGACGACCGTCTGTGTGGTTGAGCCGCTGTTCTTGATGTACCATCTGCCATTGGATGGACGCCAGACGGCTATGTCGGTCTTGCCGTCGCCGTCGTAGTCGCCGGCAACAGGGATATCGCCGTTGGTGCCGTAATTTTCGGAGCGCTGCGTCCCATTGGCATTGTTGAGGATATACCAAGTGCCGTTGGAGGGACGCCACACTGCTGTCTCGGTCTTGCCGATGCCGTCGTAGTCGCCGGGAACGGGGATGTCGCCATTGGTTCCGTAACTGATGGTACTGGCCGTCCCGTTGGAACTGTTGGTAATGTACCAGCTGCCGTCGGAGGGGCGCCATACGGCCACGTCGGTCTTCCTGTCGCCGTCGTAGTCGCCGGGAACGAGCTTATCTCCAGTTGTTCCCTGGTTTATTACAACGGGCGTGGTAGTGGACGTTTTGATCCACCACTGGCCGGTGGTGCCGGGGCGCCAGACGGCGATATCGGTTTTGCCGAGACCGCTGAAGTCACCCTGTGGCGGCTTGGTGGCGAATACAACCGGCCGCATCATGTCGTTTTCTTCATGACCCAGGAGATGGCAGTGCCAAACGTACTCGTGCTCGAAGTTTGTTAACTCGTTGGTAACGGTAATCGGCGTATTGGTCAACGGATCAACGCCGGTAAATTGTGTTGTGGTACCAAGAGGCATCGTAACGTCGAGAGGCCTGACGCTGTTGGGGAGAGGGAACGGCACCGGCGGCGCCGTCGGTCTCAGGGCGACAACGATGTCTTCAAGCGGGTGCATCCTGACCGTGTCCTTCCACCCCAGTTCGTTGGCGTCGGGTGGCCGAATCATGCCGTCCCAGCCGACCCGGTTGATTACCTGCACGTCGAACAGGTGGAAATGGATGGCATGGGTGTCAACGCCGTTATGGGTGATCTTCCAGATCTGGGGCTGGTTGTTGTTGAGCTGTTCGGTTGCCGGGTCAATGTAACCCAGGGGGATCGTCGTCTGGATAAGGGCGTTGGTAAAGGGGAGTTCAACCCCCAGGGTGGCGTTCATCCGGCCATAATCGGGGGTGAAAAGCTCTTGGATCGCCTTCGACTTCATCGTCATCGTTACCGGCGTGGTGGCGCCGACCGGCGTAAAGGTCAGGGAGGTGTCCGATATCCTCGAATAGGTATCGGCCGTTGCTTTATACGGGCCGGGATAACCGGTTTGCGGAACCACCGGCGCGGGCTGTGACGCCCCATAGATCGTCGGCAGAGCCGTGGTCAACGGTGTCTGATTGAAGGGCACCGGAGTGGCAGCCGCTACCCGGAACTGCATGATGGTCCGGGTGTTGGGACCGTAACCGGCCATTGTCGAAGGTGCGCCGCCCGACGAGGTGTTATCCGGGCTGCCCGTGTAGTAGTCGTTGCGCGGGTCGAACGCCGGCACCGGCGCGGGGGCGTCGTTGTAAAGGATGACGGTCTTGCCGGCATAGGCGGAAAAGTCGACGATGACGTCGGCCCGTTCCGCCGGCCCCAGGAAGAGCGCTTTGTCCGAAACGTTCAGGACCACCACGTTTCTGCGGTTGTATTCATAGTTGACCGGTTGGGGATTGATCACGGCAGGCGCCGGCAGCAGGCCGCCTTCAGAGCCTATCTGGATCATCGGCGGGCCGGCCGTTGCCGGATCGGGTACTCCGCCAGCCCTCGAATCCGTGGGCCAGGTCGGGGGGAAACAGCCAACCGGCGTTCCGGGTGCTCCGGTGCAGGTGCAGTTTGTGGTGACGGTTGCGCTGCAGGCCGGTCGCGGAATTGCCGGAACCATCTTGACTTCCTTTTGATACCCGGGATTCGGCAGGCCGGTCACGGCGTCAAAGGGGGTAAGGGTGGGGTCGGCGGTAAAGAAAGAAAGGTTGAACATCCGGTCGTTGGCCGCATTCAGGATCCGGAGCCGGTACGCCTGCGGCTGCACGTCGAGATACGGGTAGGCCGTGCCGTTGACAAGGGGCGTATCCATGAAACCTTCAGGCACGCCGGATACGTTCATTGTCGGCAGCCCGGGAATCGCGGCGGGGAATATGGGCCAGAACCAGGGGCCGTAGTCCCACCGGCCGAAGTTGTTCGCGCCGCTCAGGTCCGGGTTGGTCGGCCATTGGTTCGTTTCGTAGACATGGGGGAACCACAGGTCGCCATAGGTGCCCCATTTGGGGTTGTTCCATTTCGTATCCTGGACGGCCACGTCCTGGGGCACGAACGTCTTGTCCTGAATGACCAGGGGGATCAAATGCGCCAGATCCGCTGTCGTCCCCAGTGTTCCCGGGACCCCCGCGGCAGCCAGTGCGTTCTCTTCCGTCGGGTCAACGATGAGGTACCCCGCTGCTTCGCCGGCATAGACGTTGAGGCGTGTGATCCCATAGGAATGGTCGTGGTAGAACAGCATCCTGCCGCTCTGGTTGTTGGTCCAGAAATAGGTGGAGGCGCCGGCCGGCTCGATCCCGCCATCCATGTCGGGAACGTTTTTCAAGCTCACGCCTGAGGTGTAGGGAGTGCTCGTCTCCCCGGCCGGGGTGATCCACTGGTGGGGGGTCCCATCGCTGATCCAGGGGGAGTGCCCGCCATGGAGATGAAGATCGGCCCGGTTCTGTGTGTAGTTATCCATGCCGTTGGGGCCCATTCCCGCACCCATGTACGTCGTGTCCACAGGTATGAAGAGGTCGCCCGCGCCGTTGGCGCCAAGCTCGTTAAAGAACTTGATGCGCACCGGCCTGTTCTTCTGGGCAATGATCAGAGGTCCCAGGTAATTCGACGAGTGGTCCGTGCCATTTTTCTGGTAGTACCCCCTGAGCTTGGTGCCGGTTCCCAACGTATCCGTTGTGAGCGGGAGGTCCGAATGCATCCGTACCCGGTAGTCACGCAGGCCGATCTGGTAAAAATCCGAGCCGGGGTAGGTGGCTGTATCGGGAGCTGCAATGGGGATGTACTGCCCGAGGTTGTTTGCGCCCAGTGCCGTGCCCGCAGGGCGTGCGCCGGACCCAAGTCCCGGCAGCGAGTCGACAAACTTCCTGAGAGGGGTGCCGGAATTGCTGGAAGCGCTACTGTAGGTGCCCATGACGTTAGTGTATTTCCAGGTGCCAGCGGGGCTATTGGCGTAGAACGTGCCTCCGCTGGGCGTTGCGGACGCAGGGTAGTCAGGTGCCGGCGGTGTTGCCCTGGTCCCTGGACCTGCGAAGGCCGGCTTGCCTCCCAGGGGAAGGGCAGCCAGGGCCAGTACCAGGCCCATAATGATTGAAAAACGTTGCCCGTTCATGAATCCTCCTTTGGATTGCGTGTGTAAGCAATCCTGCTCCGCATAAACCGTACGTGATTCTAGTTCGAGCCGCCGGTCTGCAACTGCTGTTTCATCTTTTTCATTTCTTCCACTTCGATCTTGGCCTGATTGCGTTTGGATAATACGGCTTTCTTCGGGGTTGGGGCGGTGGTCTGTTTTCCCTGTACGCTCTGTTTTTTATCCGGATTCCCGGAACCGGCGTTCGGTCCCGCACCCACCGCCGCAACCGTCAACCCTGCCAGAAAAAACCCGCTTGCCAATGCCATTGATGTTCTCATGGTCTTTTTCTCCTTTCCGTATGCGCAATTCCCTGCACGATTGCTTCATACGTCGTTCACTTGATGGCAAGAAGCTCCACCTCTACGATGATTGTCTCATTGGGCCCGACCGGCGATCCGATGAGGCTTGTCCGTCCCCGCTCTCCGTATGCCAGTTGGGAGGGGATAAAGAGTTGCCACTTCGAGTTCACCGGCATCAGTTTCAACGCTTCGCTCAGGCCGGGGATTCCCCCTCCTTCACTGACACTGAACGTCACCGGCCGGCCAGGATAGGACCGGTCGAATTCAGCGCCATTCAGGAGGGTGCCACGGTAGTCGCAGAGAACCATGTCCGCGTCCGTGGGGGTTCTGCCGTTACCTGCCTTCAGTATCTTGTACTGGAGGCCGCTCGGCAGGGTCACCACTCCCTCCTTGGTTTTGTTTTCAGCCAGGAATGCCTGCCCCTCTTTGGCAGCTATTATGGGGGCCATCTTCTGTCTCTTTCGCACCTCTTCCTGAACGGCAAGCGTGGTTTTGCGGATCTCTTCCTCGGTCATAAGGAGTTTGCCGCCCGAACGCGCGTCCCTCATTCCCCGCATCAGCATGTCCAGGTCGATTTCGACCGACTGCTGCGTGAAATTTCTCACCATGTTGACGCCGATGGCGTAATTGACCTTGTCCCGCTGGGTCTTGAGAATGGCCGGTCCCTCGGCAAAGACTTGGGTTGCCAGGAAAACGACGCCAAGGACAAACATCAGCCTGACGGTAATCGTCCCTTCCTTGGGGGTGTACTGCTGCTGTCTGGCCGCATCGTAGGAGCTGATTTCAACCGGTTTCGCTTCCATGCCGGCCTCCACTCCCTGGGTCAGGGTGGCGGCGATCAGGCTCAGGAACGACGCGGCATACAGCACCACGGAAAGATACGAGGCCGATGGCCGGTCCGTGAGGAGCAGGGCAATGGAGCCGAAGAGGGCCGTGACCGCCCAGAAGAGGAGCGTCACGTTTACCGGAGCAATATTCCTGCGCACCATCAGGTAGTGGAGATGAAGGTTGTCTGCCCGGAACGGATTCCTCTTTTTCAGCAGCCGTACCAGTAGTACCCGGAGCGTGTCGAAGATGGGGATGAGAAGCACGAGCACCGGGAACATGGAGTCCACCGAGTCTTTTGCGCCCTGCGTGAGGAGCACGGCCACGAAGGCAAGAGAGAACCCGAGAAAGAGGCTACCCGTGTCCCCCATGAAGATTCGGGCGTTGGGGAAGTTGAAGAGGAGAAAGGCCCCCAGTGCCCCCACATAGGCAAAGCAGATGACTGCTACCGGCACGTTGCCCGCAAGGAGGGCCGCGATCCCCATGAACAGGAACCCCAGAAGCGACACGCCGCCTGCCAGGCCGTCGAGACCGTCGAGGAGGTTGATGGCGTTGGTGATGCCAATGATGCCGATGTAGGTGAAGGGAATGCTTAACATCCCCAGGTCCAACTTCCCCAGCGAGCCAAAGACTCCGATGTGGTTGATGGTGACGTTGCCGCCGAATATGACGATTGTGGCCGCGGCCGCCATGACGGCAAATTTCATTTTCCAGTCGAGGGAGGAACGGTCATCCACCATCCCCATGCCGACCAGAATGAACGACGCGGCAATGAACGACGCCAATTCTCCGCCATGGCTCTCGACAAACAGAAAGGGGAGCACCCCGGCGAAAAAAGCCGCCCCCCCCCACCGGGGAGTCGGCCTCCGGTGCAATCGTCGCTCGCCCGGCACATCAACGCACCTGCAGGCAGTCGCGATGCGGATGACGAAGGGGGTGAGAACGGCCGTAATGAGAAATGAAGTGATACAGGGAATGACGAGTCTCATAGGTGGAAGTCCTCTTGGAATCTGTCAATAAGCCTATGCTAACTTTGCCGGAGGTGTTCGATGAAGGGCTGCGCACTGTCTGGCCTGGCGGTCCGATTTAGGATAAAACTATACGAAATAACAGCCGCCGCTCTATTCGGTGGCCATCTGTATTTGTCATAGGTGTCAGGGAAATGGTTTATAGGTATTTGTGTGTGGTTAACCGGCAGTCAGTACTATCGTTAGACAGAAATTTTCCGATGACTGAAGTACGGTAGGAGTGATACGAGGTGGTCTGAATGTATAAGACAAACACTTAACAAAGCTGTCGCAATCGCCTATAAACTCCGCATATGATGTCCTAGTAAAAATACGGACACCTGCACATATCGCCTGTAGAATCGTCTTGTTATTCTCTTTGTGGGTTTTTTAATTCTCAATGTGGCCCTGATTCAAACCCTGCCTCATCCCTCACCCGGCCTTCGGCCACCCTCTCCCACGGCGGGAAAGGGTTTTCTTCCCTCGCCCCTCATGGGGGAGGGGGGACGACGGGACAAAAGGGTACAATCCGGTATACTTGTTAGTCGACGTAGCGAGTATGCGAGGTCAGCCATTGGAAACGGTCAACGACAAGAATAAATCGCCAGTATCCGCCAAATCGGAGCTGGGACGAGTGACGGAGCCTCTCCCTCCCTCGACGAGCGCGTTTTTATCCCGGACAGAGAAGGAGATGGAGATGCTGCTGCTTGAAATTGAAGCGCAGAGGAACGTGCTGGAGATGCAAAATGCCGAACTTGTTGATGCCATAGCCGAGAAAGAGCACGTTCTGCAACAATTCAATCGCCTGTTCGATCATGCGCCGGTTGGCGGCGTTATCCTGGGACGGGATGGAATAATTCGCACCGTCAACCATATCGCGGCCCACATTCTGGGGGAGGAGCGTTCCAGGCTCGTTGGCCGGCGATTGGAGCAGCTTGTTTCCGAGGGATCGCGTGCGGTCTTTGCGGAATTTTTCAGGAACATGGTGAGTGTGTGCAAAGCCAGTTGCGAGATTGAACAGCCGATAGGGGGGAAGCCCTCGCTGATTCGTTTCGAGGGGGCCTGCGACAGCTGCGGGGACGAGTGCCGCGTCGCGATGATAGACATTACCGGCCGGCACATTCCGGAGGAGGAGCGGGTGTCAAGGGGCCACCGGAAGCTGCGTTGGTATGAATTGTCCGGAAAGTCGCCCCCTCCGGACCGGGAGGATCCCCGGGAGATCGCCCGCAGCAAGCGGGAGGATGGGCTGGTTGATTCCCTGAAAAAACAGCGCAGGCTTTCGTTTCACCTCATGTCTGCCCGGGAAGAGGAGCGAACGGTAGTCGCGCGGGAAATTCACGAAGAACTGGGACAGATGCTGGCGGCCCTTCAGTTGAACGTGTCGCTCGTGACAAAGGAATACCTTGACCACGCCAAACTTGTTGCCAGGACACAGGCGATGGAACAGCTGATCACCTCGTCCATCATGACCGTGAACAGGATCTCCTCGGAACTGCGGCCGGTTATGCTTGATATCCTGGGACTGGCCGATGCCATTGAATGGCAGGCAAAGGAATTCGAGAAGAAAAGTGGGATACGCTGCAAGACAACAGTCCTTCTCACCCAGAAGAAGGTGGATCGAGATGTGTCCACGGCGGTTTACCGGATAGTGCAGGAGGCGTTGAGCAATGTCGCTCGCCACGCCAGCGCTGACCATGTCCGGGTGACCCTGGTGGAAAAAATCGGTAGGTTGACCCTGTCGGTGAGCGACAATGGCCGGGGAATAACTGAGAGGGAGAAGAACAATCCGCAGTCGCTCGGGATTGCAGGGATGCGGGAACGGGCGGAGGCGTTTGGAGGGAGACTGAGGATATGCGGCTCTTCGCGCCAGGGGACCACAGTGATTGCACGGATTTCATTAGCCAGGGAAGGAGACGTTGATGAGCACCAGGATACTTGTAGCCGATGATCACGCAATCTTCAGGGAAGGGCTCAAGCAGGTTATTGGCACCACGGTGGACATGAGTGTTGTCGACGAGGCGATCGACGGCAAGGAGTTGCTGAACAAGATACAGGCCAACGATTACGACATGGTGATCCTCGATATCACCATGCCGGGCAGAAACGGACTCGATGTCCTGACGGAGATGAAGAACATCAAACCGAAACTGCCGGTCCTCGTCATGAGCATGCACCCCGAAGAGCAGTATGCGCTTCGTGCGTATAAATCGGGAGCATCGGGCTACCTGAACAAGGGAAGCGCTTCCAACGAACTGCTCGATGCCCTGCATAAGATTTCCATGGGGAAAAAATATGTGAGCTCGGCCCTGGCGGAGTCTCTGGTATCCGGTCTCAGTGACCACAACCAGCAGGATCTCCTCCAGACTCTCTCCAACAGGGAGTACCAGGTGATGAGCATGATCGCCTCCGGCAAGACGGTTGGCAAGATCGCCACCGAGCTGTCCCTGAGCGTCAAGACCGTCAGTACCTACCGGGCCCACATCCTGCGCAAGCTGAACATGAAGAACAACGCGGAACTGACCCGTTTCGTTATCGAGAACAAGTTGATCTGATGATGGGAAAGGTCTGGCGATGTCACTGGCCCAATCCGTAGTTGTTGTTACCGAATCGAGCCATGCCGGCCTGTATGGCTCCCTGGCAGTCGACAATGCGGGCATCCGGCTCGTATCCGCGGCCGGGCTCTCCGCGGCAATCGGACCCAGTGATCCGGACATCGTCATCCTCGACAGCGGCGCCGACGCCGATGGCGGGATAACCATCCTTGGAGAAATCAAAGCGCTTCGCAACGATCTGCCGGTAATCTTTCTGACCGATTCCAGCTCCGAGGAGACCGTCCTCAAGGCATTCAGAAAAGGAGCCCGGGAGTATTTCCGCAAACCGGTCGATCTGCATGTGCTCCAGCATGCGGTTGAAACCATACTCGCCCTTCGCCGGATGCAGCGGGAGAGCAGAGCTCCCCTCAAGCGGCACGATTCCGATCCCATCACCCTTCCCGACGACCTTCCCGAAGCGATCGGCCGGGCGGTCATGCACATCAAGAGCAATTACGACTGCGCCTTATATCTCGACGACCTGGCCCGCGCGGCCCACCTCAGCAAATTCCACTTTTGCCGCAACTTCAAAAAGTATATCGGCGTGAGCCCCATGCGGTTCATGACTATGGTAAAGATAAGCAAGGCGGAAACCCTCCTCCGGCGAGCCGATCTCACTATTTCGACCGTTGCCTACAAGCTCGGGTTCAATGATCCGAGTGAATTCACCCGACAGTTCAAGAACATTACCGGCATATCACCAACTGAATTTCGACGCTCCTGCTTTATTTGACCTCACCTTTGCGGCATATCTGTAACAAACCAACTATCTTTGTATAGATTAATTATTTACACAAAAATAATTGTTTACGTGCAATGTCAATAATGCATCTGCGTCTGAATACGTAGTGTCTCAAAATTAGTCTAACTATCTGTAATGAGTCAGTCTTGCGCCGATACAGGAAAATGATGCAACGCGCTATAGCAATATTTCACAAATATTCAGCAATTTACACCAAGGCCAACATCTGGATTTATCGATAAAATCTATACCAGAACGATTCTGCCACACTAAACGCTGTCAGGAGAGAAGCCATGAAAACAAGACTCCGCTTGTCCGCACTTCTGTTGGCCATGGTCTGCGCGGGGTGTGGTGGAGACGGGGCGGGCGATCCTCCGGCACCCTATTCCCTCATCGCCTGGAACGATTTGGGAATGCATTGCATAGACAACGATTATTCGGTCTTCGCGATTCTCCCCCCGTACAACAATCTCCATGCCCAGTTGATCGACCGTCAAACCGGCAAGCAGGTGACGGCAGGCGTTACCGTAACCTACACCGCGACCGCCGACACGCGCGGTTCCATTAACTCCACGAGCAAGGGGAAAACGAATTTCTGGCAGTGGGTGTCCTCCCTGTTTGGCGTGACCCTGCCGGCGGATACCGGACTGACCGGCAATCGGACGCCGGGAGCCGCTCCGGCGCCCATGTCCTATGATCCGGCAGCGGGATTCTGGAAGGCAGACGGAATACCGATCCTTCCCCGTGATGATGCAGGCACTCCCAACTATTACCCGATGGTAAAGGTTGAGGCCAGGGACGGCCGCGGAGTGCTCATCGCCACGACCTTCACGGTCCTGCCGGTCAGCGATGAGCTGGCGTGCAGCAAGTGCCACACGTCGGGTGTCGGAGACCCGATGGCGCAGCCGTCCCCTGACTGGGTCTTTGATGCCAATCCCGTCAAGGACTGGCGGAGAAACATCCTGCGTCTCCACGACACCAAGAATGGTGCAACCCCCCTCTATGCCGACGCCCTGGCACAGAAAGGATATCTGCCCGCCGGGCTCCTGGCCACCTCCGATGCCGGAACCCCGATCCTCTGCGCGGGGTGCCACCCATCCAATGCCCTGGGGACGACAGGGGTTGCGGGGGTGAAGCAGCTCACCACCTCAATGCATTCGTGGCATGCGGTCAATGCCATGGATGACGCTACCGGGATGCCCCTCGGCCAGACCATGGACCGGTCCGGCTGCTATTACTGCCATCCCGGCTCCACGACCCAGTGCCTGCGCGGCGTCATGGGAAACGCAAAAAATCCGGACGGCTCCTCAGCTCTCGAATGCCAGAGCTGCCACGGCTCCATGTCCGTTGTGGGCGGGGTGGGGCGCGCCGGCTGGATCGATCTCCCCAAATGCCAGTACTGTCATTACCAGGCCACGGACGGGACGTACGTGCGGGACACCTCGGCCTTCGATCTTTCCGGAAACTTCCGGCAGGCGACAAGCATATTCTCGACCGGCCAGGCGCTCTTCAAGGTGGGCGCGACCCACGGAAACATGCAGTGTGAGGCGTGCCACGGCTCCACCCATGCCGAATATCCCTCTTCGGAGGATAACGACAATGCGCAGAGCATCAATCTCCAGGGGTATGCCGGAACCATCGCGGAATGTGTCGTCTGTCATCCCCAGGGATTCTCCCCGAGCGCTGCCGGCGGACCCCATGGGCTCCACACCATTGGCGCGGCGTGGGTGGATACCCATGGCTCCGTGGCCAAGGATGATTCGCAGGCATGCACCGTCTGCCACGGCAAGGACTACCGCGGGACCCGGCTCTCCCGAACGTTTACCGCGCGCAGCTTGCGGACCACAAGCGCGGGCATGAAGGCCTATGCCAAGGGGGATATGGTGGGGTGCTACGACTGCCATAACGGTCCCGGCGGCAAGTAGATGAGGACGTCCATGACAAAGCCATAACGGCGCCCGGCAGCAGTGCCGGTTCCCCAGGGATGGGGACATATATGAAAGCGCTCTCGGCGCTGGATCACAACGAAAGAGAGGAGTATATGGCCATGAAAGGACAATCATTGTGGAAAGGAGCGGTGTTAGCCGGGTTTGCCCTCCTGGCGCTCGGCATCGGGAACGCCTCCGCCAGTTTCCTTGTTCCCCAGACGGCGCTGCCCGGCAAGACCATCCCCAAGTACAGGGACCCGCTCCCCACCTTTGCGGGATCAAGGGTGCCGGCTTCGCCGGGCTATACGGTTTCCTTCGAGGAATTCAGGCAGCAGGTCCTTCCCGCGTCGGCCGGCTTTGGCACGACAACCGTCTGGGGATACAAGATCAACGACAACGGCCCCCTCTGGCCGGGATATACCGTTGAAGCGACGAAAGGGGTCCCGGCCACGGCGACGTATCTGAACAACCTGGCCGGGCCGGGAGGGACTCCGCCGCTGCTGCAGAAGTATCTGACCGTGGACCAGGCGATCCACTGGGCCGATCCTTTCAATCTCAGTTGCATGTTTACCCCGATGGCCGCAGGGTGCTTCGATCCGTATAACGGTCCCGTGCCGGCGGTCGCTCACCTCCATGGCGGCGAGGACAAGTCGGACTTCGACGGCGGACCGGAGCAGTGGTTCACGCCGAACGGGATGCGCGGACCGGCCTACAGGACCTACACCTCGGCAGGCGCTCCGCTAACCCCGACGAACGGAGCGGTCTACAATTATCCGAACGGCCAGGAAGCAACCACCCTCTGGTTCCATGACCACGCCCTCGGCACGACCCGGCTCAACGTCTATGGCGGCCTGGCAGCCTTCTACTTCCTCAGGGACGCCCGCGATACCGGCCGGGCGGATAACCCCATCCGTCTACCCGCCGGCGACCAGGAGACCGAGATCGTCATCCAGGACCGGCAGTTCGACTCTGCCGGACAGCTCCTCTTTCCCGACGGCTTCCCGTCGGGACTGAACGGCCCGCCTACCAACCCCACGGTTCATCCGTTCTGGATTCCCGAATTCTTCGGCGATGTCATCGTGGTGAACGGGAAGTCGTGGCCCTATCAGAACGTTGAGCCGAGGCGCTATCGTCTCCGGCTGCTCAACGGCTCCAACGCCCGTTTCTATAACCTGGCCTTCATCGACGGCGTCCTGCACAGCGCACCCATCTGGCAGATCGGCACCGATGGCGGTTTCCTCGATGCGCCGGTTCCCATTGTCCATCCCGGCCGCCTTTTGCTGGCGCCGGGTGAGCGAGCCGACATCATCGTTGATTTTGCCCCCTTTGCCGGGCAAACCGTTACCCTTATGAATAATGCCAAGGCCCCCTTCCCGAGCGGCACGTCTGCCGACCCGCAGACCACCGCCCAGATCATGCAGTTCAGGGTGGGAACGACGGTCACGGGCAACACTGACGGAAGCTGCGACCCGGCGGCATCCAAGAAGAGCGGCAAGCAATGTGTTCTGCGGGCAACACCCATGGTGAAGCTGGTGACCGCCAAGGGGACCACGGCCCCCGGCGTGACTGTTGCCAAACGGCGGCAGCTGGTGCTGAGGGAGATTTTAGGGGCGGGCGGACCGCTGGAAGTGCTCCTCAACAACACCAAGTGGAGCGGCATCATGGAGAGCACCATGGGCACCACGAATACCCCGGTTGCCGGAAGCACGCAGCTGGTCGATTACTGGCTCACCGAACTGCCCACCCTGGGCTCGACCGAGGTCTGGGAGATCATCAATACGACGGGCGATGCCCACCCGATCCACCTTCACCTCGTGCAGTTCCAGATTCTGAACCGGCAGCCCTACCAGGCCAACAAGTACCTGTCGGCCTGGATGGCAGCTTTGACCGCGGCAGGGAAAGGTCCGGGAGACGGTCCTCCCAACCCGTACGGCACCGCCCTCACGGATACCCTCTCCATAGGCGGGCAGAACCAGGTGATAGGCGGCAATCTTCTTGTTACACCCTATCTTCAGGGCTCACCCGTGCCGGCTGCTCCGAACGAACAGGGTTGGAAGGATACGGTCGTCATGATGCCGGGAGAGGTTACCCGGATCGCCGTGCGCTGGTCGCCGCAGGGTAATCCGATCGGCGGTTCCGTCGGCTACCCCTTCGACGCCACCGACGGCCCCGGTTACGTCTGGCACTGCCATATCCTCGACCATGAAGACAACGAGATGATGCGGCCGTATATCCCGGTCAAGCCATAGCGGAAGACACGCGGGCGATGCGGCGCGAAGCACGAAACCCGCCCTCTGGGGCGGGTTTTCGTTACCTCGGCGGTGTTCGTAAGAGTCGTTGAAATTTCAGGTAAAGGAGATTCATCATGAAAATCAAAGGAATAAGTCGCAGGAAGTTCATCACCGCGGCGTCGGCCGGCGTTGCCGGTGCCTATGCCACTCTTCACGCCGGGGTGGTCCGGGCCATGATGGGGAGTGGCGGTATGGGAGGCGGTGGCATGGGCGGCGGCGGAATGGGTGGGACGACTACGATTATCGATCCGCCGCCGGGAGCGTCGTTCTTTGATATACCAAATGCCGTGAAGAACAGCGCCGGAGTCTACGAACTTCTGGTGAAGGAGGCAAAGCTTCGTCTGAACGGGACTCCCGTGACCCTTCTCACCTACAACGGCATGTACCCTGGCCCGACCATACGGGCCTCCAAGGGCGAGATGCTCAAGGTGCGCATGGTCAACATGCTGCCGAAAACGACCTCCACCAATATCCTCGGCCACCCGCGCAATATCACCAACATCCATACCCACGGCCTCCACGTAACTCCCTCGGGGATGGGCGACAACATGATGATGACGGCGGCGCCGGGCGCGAGCCTCGATTACGAATACGATCTTGCCCTGGAGGAGCCGGGACACCTGAATTTCTACCATCCCCACGTTCATGGCACCGTTGCCGAGCAGTACTGGGGTGGGCTCGCCGGTCCCCTGGTGATCGATGACGCGGCGGGAGGCGCGCTTTCCGGCTACGAGACCCACGTCATGCTCATCAAGGACATCACCATCAGCAACGGGCTGCCGGAACCTTACACCTCCACCTCCCAGTTCATGATGGGGAAGGAAGGTAACCTGGTCATGGTGAACGGCCTCGTGAACCCTGTCCTGTCGATCCGGCCGGGGCAGGTGCAGCGGTGGCAGATCGTCAACGCCTGCAATGCCCGTTTCCTGAAACTTTCCCTGGACAGGCATTCCCTCTGGCTGGTGGGTACCGATGGCGGGCTCCTCGACAAGCCCTACAAGCTTCCCACCATCCTCCTGGCGCCGGGAGAGCGGATCGATGTTCTGGTCAAGGCGGACCAGGGGGGCGGAAATTTCAAATTGCTGTCGCTCCCCTATGCCCGTGGCGGCGGCTCCCTGCAGCAGGTGACGCTCCTCACCCTCGCCTATGGCGGGACATCCGCGGGCGACTCCCTTCCCTCGTCGGTAAATCCGGCGGCGGCACGGCTGAACATGAACCTTTCCCTCCTGCCGCGGCGGCAGATCACCCTGAGCATGATGATGGGGCGGGGGTACATCAACGGCATTTCGTTCGCCGACATGACCCGCGCCTATACGATCACGTCCAGCCTCGGCACCTACGAGGTCTGGGAGATATTCAACCAGAGCGGCATGGACCACCCGTTCCACCAGCACGTCAATTCGTGCCAGGTCCTCTCCGTCAGCGGCGGCGACCCCGACTATGCCTCGCTCTACACCACCAAACCCGCCTGGAAGGACGTGGTCATCATCCCGAAGATGGGGAGCGCCACCATACTCGTCCCGGTCAAGGACTACGACGGCATGACCATGTTCCACTGCCACATCGTCGAGCACGAGGATATCGGAATGATGGGGGTGTGGAACATCGGCATGTAAATAATTTTTATCTTTACGGGTCGATCTAACCATACTGCCAGTTAACAAAGGGAGCTTGCTTCGACGCAGGGAATCACCAGCGGCGGGCAAGCTCCCGTTTTTATTGCATAGAGCTTTTTCGAAAGCCTGTCATTCCCGTGTAAGAGTTGTCCAGAATATTTTTGCTTGACAGTTAAAAAGTAAAATAGTACTTTTATACCAAATTAGAGATTTGACGGTTCGCGGGACGCCGTTGAACCGGATAGCGTTGGAGTAACGGGGCTGAAGTTATCGAACAAAGGTAAGTATCGTGGAGGTTTCTATGAAAGTACTCGTATGTATCAAGCAGGTTCCGGACATGGAGTCGAGGTTCAAGGCCAACAGCTCGGGGAACTGGTATGACGAAGCAGATCTGGCCTTCAGGATGAATGAGTACGACGAGTATGCCGTCGAGCAGGCCGTGCAGCTCCGGGAGCAGTTGGGCGACGCCGCCGATGTGACCGTGCTCTCGATCGGCCCCGACAGGGTGGTGGAGGCGCTCAAGAAGGCCCTTGCCATGGGGTGCGACCGGGGCGTGCATGTCCAGGACCCGGCTGTCTCCCTCAAGGACCCCTGGCAGATCGCCTCGATCATCGCCACCTATGCCAAGGACAAGGGCTTTGACCTGATTTTCACCGGCATGCAGTCCCAGGACCGGGCTTCGGCCCAGGTGGGAGTGGCGGTTGCCGAGCAGCTCGGCTACTCCTGCGCCACCACCCTGGTCGGCTTCTCCTTTGCCGACGGAGTCGTTACCGCCAAGCGGGAGCTTGAAGGGGGTCTGAAGGGTGTGGTAAAGCTCAGGACGCCGGCGCTGGTCACCTGCCAGCTGGGGCTCAACGTTCCCCGCTATCCGACCCTCCCCAATATCATGAAGGCGAAGAAGAAGGAAATCCAGGCCATTCCGGTTGTGGACATCCTGAAGGAAGAGGCCCTGGCTGCCACGGCCAGCGTTTATCCCCCGGCCAGGAAAGGGGGCGGCATCGTTCTGGAAGGGGATTTGAACGATATGGCAAGCCAGCTCATCGGCATCCTCAAAGAAAAAACGGCAGTTGTGAGATAGGGGGTAAGGCATGAAAGCGCTACTTGTATGCGAATACCGTGAAGGAAAGCTCCTCGAAACAAGCTATGAACTGGTTGCCTTTGCCGAGAAGCTGGGGGCCGAGAAGGCGATGGTTCTGATCGGGAGCGAGTCCGAGGCTCCCAAGGTCAACGGCACGGTCTACCTGGCCGATGCCGGCAAATATGGCGAGTATAACCCGGATGTCCACAAGAAGATCGTCCTGGCGGCGATTGAGCGGGAAAATCCCGACTACGTCGCGTTCGTCCATTCGTCCTTCGGCTGGGACCTCGCGCCGCGTGTCGCTGCAAGCCTGAAGGCAGCCCAGATTTCCGAGATTGTTGACATCGTTGACGGCAAGTTCGAGGTGGGGGTCTGCAATGCCAAGCTTCGGCGCACCGTGACCCCCAAGTCGGGAAAGGCCGTTCTGACCATCCAGGCAGGGGCCTTCAGTGCTGCTGCCGCTTCCGGGGCTCCGCAGCTGGAGCGGATCGAGCCTGCCGATGGCGCGTCGGCACTGGAGTTTGTCGGCTATGAGCCGGCGGAGAAGAAGGATGTGGATCTTACCCGGGCCGAGATCATCGTCAGCGCCGGCCGTGGTGTAGGAAAGAAAGAGAACGTGCCGGTCATCGCAGCCCTTGCCAAGGCCATGGGGGGCGAGCTGGGGGCAAGCCGTCCGGTGGTGGATGCAGGCTGGGTCGAGCACAGCCACCAGGTGGGGACCACGGGGCAGACGGTCAGCCCCAAGCTCTATGTGGCGTGCGGCATCAGCGGCGCGATCCAGCACCTTGCCGGCATGAAGAAATCGGATTTCATCGTGGCCATCAACAAGGACAAGGATGCCCCCATCGGCGAGGTGGCGGACGTTCTGGTCGTTGCCGATGTGCTGCAGTTCGCCCCGGCCTTGACGGCGATGCTTCAGAAGTAGATCCGAAATCATCAGGCCGGATAACACTGAGCAACGGAGAATAAGCTGCAAAGATGCTTGCAATAGGTAAACACGTTCTGAAATAGGTAAAACAGTACTAAGTTGCACATATTCGTTGCTGATAACTTGCCAAATCTAAAGCATTTATTACGAAATAACGGAATGAGGAGGAAGGATAATGAGCACTGCACCGCATCGCTGGACAATGACTGCCGTGGGCGAGCCCATGGTTAAGGCGGATTTTGACGCGACTCCGCCGTCAGACAATGAAGTGGTGGTTGAGGTTGCCGGATGCGGGGTATGCCATACCGACCTGGGCTTCTATTACGATGGCGTACGCGTGAACAGCGGCCTGCCGTTGACCCTTGGCCACGAGATCAGCGGCAGGGTTGTCGCCACGGGAAAAGGGGCCGAGGCCTGGCAGGGAAAGGCCGTGCTGATTCCCGCCGTTATTCCGTGCGGAGTCTGTGATCTCTGCCTTTCGGGCCATGGCACCATCTGCCGCGCGCAGCAGATGCCGGGCAACGACATCCAGGGGGGCTTTGCCACCCATATCAAGGTGCCAGCCCGGGGCCTCTGTCCCGTTGATGAAAAGAAGCTTGCCGCTGCCGGCTTCGAACTGGCGGACATCTCCGTGGTCGCCGACGCCGTAACCACCCCCTACCAGGCCGTGGTTCAGGCAGAGGTTCAGAAGGGCGATCTGGCCATTGTCATCGGCATCGGCGGGGTCGGAAGCTATGCCGTGCAGATTGCCAACGCCATGGGAGCCACTGTCGTGGCCATCGACGTGGACCAGACGAAGCTGGACACCATGGCCCAGTATGGCGCCGGCCTGACCATCAATGCCCGGCAGGTCCAGGGCAAGGATCTAAAAAAAGCCATCCAGACCTTTGTGAAGGAAAAAGGATTGCCGCAAACCTGCTGGAAGATCTTTGAATGCTCCGGAACCGTTCCGGGCCAGGAGACCGCATACGGTCTGCTGACCTTCGGTTCGACCCTGTCGGTGGTGGGCTTCACCATGGACAAGATCGAACTGCGCCTCTCCAACCTCATGGCCTTCCATGCCCGCGCCCTGGGGAACTGGGGGTGCCTGACCGAACTCTATCCGGCGGCCCTGGGCCTCGTGCTGGACAAAAAGATAGCCCTGGCGCCCTTCATCGAGAAGCATCCCCTGGAGAAGATCAACGAGGTCTTCGAAGCAGCCCATGCCCACAAGCTGACCCGGCGGGCCATTCTGGTTCCGTAACAGTCAAACGGCGCCTGATACCGAAGGACCCCCCTCAGTCCCCCCTACAAGGTAGGGGGAAGCGAGCTAAGCGAGCAGGGGGGTGACAGCAGAAACTTACTCATAAGAATAAGAGGAGGAAACCTGACCATGAGCGAGAGCCCTCTCAAAGTATGGCTTGAAAAAGACGGGGCGCTGTTGCGTCTGCGGCTGGCCCGCCCCAAGGCGAACATCGTTGATGCCGCCATGATCGCGGCACTGCAGGCAGCGCTCACGGAGCATCTCTCCAGTGCAAAGCTTCGGGCCGTGCTGCTGGATGCGGAAGGACCCCACTTCAGCTTTGGCGCCAGCGTTGAAGAGCACATGCCCGACTCCTGCGCCGCCATGCTTAAATCCCTCCACGCCCTGGTGATTCAGATGCTGGAATGCCCCGTGCCGCTGCTGGTTGCGGTGCGAGGCCAGTGCCTGGGCGGCGGGCTTGAGGTGGTCGCCGCGGGCAACCTGATTTTCGCGGCGCCGGGGGCAATGCTCGGGCAGCCGGAGATCAAGATCGGGGTCTTCGCCCCGGCGGCCTCCTGCCTGCTGCCGGAGCGGATCGGCAAGACCCAGTCAGAGGATCTCCTCTTCTCGGGGCGCAGCATCAGTGCGGAAGAAGCCTACCGGATCGGCCTGGTCAGCGTGGTGGCAGAAGATCCCGAACAGGCGGCAGTTGCCTATTTCGACGAGCACCTGGCGGGGCTCAGCGCCAGCTCCCTCCGCTTTGCCGTGCGGGCGGCGCGGATCGGCGTCCTGGAGCGGACCAAGGCGAAGATAGCCGCGGTGGAGAAACTGTACCTTGAAGAGCTGATGGCAACCCATGACGCCGTGGAGGGGCTCAATGCCTTCCTCGGCAAACGACCCGCAGCCTGGCAGGACCGCTGACTCTTGAGCGGATCAGATAGAGCAGGTGCAGCAGAAGTCTCAGGTCGTACAAAGTAGTAACTCCTTTCACTGATGATTCAAGGGGCAGGACGCCATGCCTGCCCCGGTTTTTTCACATCCCATCCACCATACGGTGAATGGGTTTATTAGTACCTTTTTATTACCGTAGAACATAGTTCTAAATTTAGTGGGTACCGTAATGCCTCTCGCGGCTGCAATCGAGAAAGGAGCATCAAATGGGAATTCTCAGGTATCTCGCCTTGTTGGCCCTGCTTGCCGTTACTGCCTGTGCCGGCCCCCGGACCGCTGCCGGGCCGGCGGAAGAGTATGTGGAAATTGACAACCCGGCCTACACCATGTCCCCCAATGCCTCCCCCACCATCTGGGTTCCCCGGCGGTACGTGGAGAGCGGCATTCCCCGGGGGAGCCAACTGCTGAAAAAGGGGTACGAGGAGGTGGTTGGGAAGGGGACGAGCGCTCCGGTTCCGGCGGCGGTTTCGCCCCGGTTGCGTATTGCGGTTCTGCAGGCAGGGGGAAATGATCTGGCGGCGGGACTCGGCGAGAAGCTGAGGGGCGCCGGCTTTGCCCTTGTAGGCGAGCCCCGGCCGGAAGGGGCCCTTTCGGTTCCCGCATCCATGGAGGAGCGTGGCGCCTACGTCCTGGGGCTCAACCGGACCAGGGAGTTCAATGCAGTCGTTATCATCGGCTCCGGGGAAGCGGCGGGGGAGGGGAAGAAGCTGGCGGCGGAACTGTACGACGGCATGGGGGGCATTCTCCTCCGTCGGATCGAGGTTCCCGTGCATCGGGAGAGCAGCGCGGCGCCCGGCTCTGATCTTTCCGCGGCCCTCGATTCCATGGTGGAAAAGATCCGGGGAGTTGCGCGGCATGTACCGTGGCTGTGCGGCATTGTGGCGGTGGAAGGGGAGAAAGTCTACATCAACGCCGGCAGGGAAAGCGGCATCGGAATCGGCCAGCCGTTGCGGATCTACCGTGGCGGCAAGGTGGTCAAAGGGTTGGGATACGACCCCGGAAGCATGGTCGGGACCCTTGTGGTGACCGGTTTCGTGGGGCCCGACGGTGCCTACGGGACCATCCGCGAAGGGGAAGGGGCGAAGTCATCCGATCTGGTGGGAATCCAGTAGCGAAAGGGGGAGCAGGGATAAAGCGCGCCAGTGAAAGGTGTCATGTACGCAACGGAACAGAGACGGTTTGAAGATTATCTCTAAGTGTGGAGGAAACATGAAGAATAAAGGACTCACGGTGGGAATATCCGCGTTACTGTTGGCCGCGCCGGCCATGGCCCAGGAAATTCCCCAGACCGCCGCCCCGGCCTATAACTGCGATTTCCAGCCCAACTGTGAAGTGGCCCCCGGCATCTACGGCAAGATGGCCTCGCCGGTCACCAGCAAATTCAATCTCTCCATCGGCGGCTACGTCAAGCTCGATTATGCCTACAACTCGGTCAACCTGGGAGCCAACGGCGCCATGGGCACGCTCCAGAGGGGGATTCCCAAGAGCAGCTCCCCTGCCGCCCAGCAGGACCAGTCCATCTTCACCGCCCGGCAGTCCCGGATTTGGCTGAAGGTTGCCGGACCAACCTTCCTCGGGGCCAAGACCAGCGCCATCGTCGAGACGGACTTCTATGGCAATGGCGGCTCTTCCAACGAAACCGCCACCATGCGGCTTCGCCTCGCCAATGCTTCGCTGGACTGGGCCAATAGCCAGCTGGTGCTGGGACAGGCCTATGACATCTTCGGCCCGGCCACCGCCTCCACCGTCGATTTCGGTCAGGCGGCCATGACCGGCGCCCCCAACAATCCGCGGGTCCCGCAGATCAGGGTGACCCACCGGCTGAACCTCAATGACAAGAATGCCCTGCGGCTGGTCCTGGGGGTGCAGAATCCGGTTCAGGATTCCAACCTTCAGGGGGCAAGCGGCGACTCCTGGGGGGCAAACGTAAACGTGGCCGGCCAAGCTATGCTCATCAGTAAAGTTCTCGGGGTTGCGCCGGGGTACTATGGCATGTCCATGAACTCGCTGACAGCAGGTTTCTTTGGTCTCTACGGCAAGCAGGATGTGGCGGGGAACAGTAAATCGGTGGATAGCTGGGGATACGGCTTCTATACCTTCGTGCCGCTTCTGCGGTCCAAGGATGGCATGAGCCGCGCCATGACCGCCTCCTTCGAGGGGCAGGTCTACATGGCGGCCAACATGTACACCATCGGCGCCACGGCGACAAGCGTTGTGGGTTCGACCGGCAACAAGACCGCCGCCAAGGGGTACGGTGTTTACAGCCAGCTCATTTTCTATCCGACCCAGGATCTGGGGATCACGGCCGGCTATGGGCGGAGGAACGCCTATAACTACGCCAGCTACAGAGGTATCGATAATTTCGAGAAATCCAACTCCGCCATTTATGCCAACGTGACCTACGATCTAAATGCCGCAGTCCGCTTTGCGGCCGAATACCAGAACATCAATACCCAGTACGGTAACGTCACCAACGGCACCGGCAACCTGGCGGGGCTGGGGACCTCCGGCACCGCGAATATCGGGCGGTTTGCCGCCTACTACTTCTTCTGATCCGCACGCTTCTCAACTCCGCCCCCACCCCGCCGGCCGGGGTAAACGGATGACTGCACCACTCACCGTACGGTTCGGGGTGGGGACGGAATATTTGCTTGATGTTAAAATGATGAAAAAGCACTGTAATAAATAAATAGCGGTTGAGCAGGGTGGTGTCCGCGGCACCAGGAGGCACGAAATGACCCAGAAAATTCAGGGTGGCAGTTCCCGTACCGTGCGGATCGATTTTCACGTGCACCTCGGGGTGTACGCCGACCACAAGCCCTGGGTAACGGAATGGATCAAGCAGTCACAGCCCGACCCCGGGGAATATGATGCGTACATCCAGCGCTACAGCGACCCCGGCGCCTTCGAGGAGCTGCTGGCTGCCGAAGGGATCGATTACGCCTGCGTCCTGGCGGAGTTGTGCCCGATCACCACCGGCATCTGCTCCAACGAGCAGGTGGAAGCCTTCTGCAAGGGGAGAACGAGGCTGATTCCCTTCTGCAGCATCAATCCCCATCTCACCACCGACCTGGGGAGCGAGCTCCGCCGCCTGGTGGAAACGGCAGGGTTTCGAGGCCTCAAGCTCTATCCCTCCTACCAGCATTACTACCTCAATGACCCGAGGGTATACCCCCTCTACCAGGCTGCCCAGGAGCTGGGAATTCCGGTGCTCATCCACACCGGCTCCTCGGTCTTCAAGGGGACCCGGATCAAATACTGCGATCCGATCCATCTTGACGACGTGGCCAACGATTTCCCTTCCCTGAACCTGGTCATGGCCCATTCGGGGCGGGGATTCTGGTACGACCGGGCCTTTTTCCTGTCGAAGCTCCACGCCAACCTCTACATGGAGGTCTCCGGGCTCCCCCCCTCGAAGCTCATGACCTATTTCCCGGAGCTGGCCCGCAACACGGACAAGGTCATCTTTGGCAGCGACTGGCCGGGGGCGTCCCAGATAAGGCGCAACATGGAGGTTATCGCCGGACTCCCCCTGCCTGCGGAGGGGGTGGAAATGATTCTCGGGGGAAATGCCGCCAGGCTGCTGAATCTGTAATGCCATGACGCGGCGACGCGGCGAAGTGCAACTTCGCAAACTCAAACTCCTGGTCGTGCTGCTCCTGGTGGTCGCCACCGCCCTCGGCGCCTTCCTCTGGATCAGGCACACCACCAACGCCGTTCGCGCCGAGGCGCGGGAGCGCTTCTTCGAGCAGTACAACCGGCAGCAGTCCCTCATGGCGGAACTGGCCTCCCACACCCTGGAGGAGATGTTTGCCACGTTTCAGCGCAACCTCGACCTTGTGGTGATGCTCTTTGAGGGGAAGGCGGTCACCCGTCAACGGGCCGAGGAGGTCGGGGAACGCCTGAAAAAGATCTACGGCTCCCTCGCCTCGACTCCTGTGGTCGATCTTGTGATCTTTGACTGCAGCGGAACCGCCATTGCCATCGAGCCGGCCGATAGCTACACGGTCGGGCGCAATTATGCCTGGCGAGACTATATCCGCTGGGCCAGGGAAAAGGGGAAGCCGGGGCAGATGTACGTCTCGACGTTCACCCGCATGGAGGGGGGGAAGCGCCGGGGGGACAAGGCTCTCATCGTGGCCGAGGGGATCTACGGCCCGCGGGGAGAGTTCCTCGGCGTGGCCGGCTGTGTCCTCGACTTTGAGAAGCTTGCGCGCAAGCACATCCTTCCGATCCGCATCGGCAGGCATGGTCATGCCTGGCTTGCCGACATCAGCAACCGGGCGATACTCGTCGGCCCGAGCGGCAGGCTGGTTGGGCTCGGCTTTGACGAGGCGTTTCTTCCCCGGTGGCCACGGCTCCACGATCTTCTCGTTTCCATGAAAAGCGGGAAACCGGGGAGCGGCTGGTACGATTATCTGGATGCGGAGATCCCCGATCAGCCGGTGCGGAAGCTGGCAAGCTTCTATCCGTTCCGGGTCGGGAACCGACTCTGGTCCCTGGGAATTTCCACCCCCGAGCGGGAGGTTGATGAGCTCCTGTCCACCTTCATGCACCGGCAGGAGGCCTTTGCCACCACCCTGCTGGCGGCGGTCCTGGGTGGGGCGACCCTGCTCATGGGAATTCTCGTGAACTGGAACCGGATCCTCACCGCCGAGGTCAATCATCACACGCGGGCCCTCAGCGAGGCCCATTCCCGACTCGAATCCACCTTCGACGAGCTGCTGGTGGCCAAGAAGGTGGCTGCCGTGGGGCATCTGGCCCTGGGGCTGGCCCACGAGATACGGAACCCCCTCTCGGCCATTCAGATGAACATGCAGATGATCCGGAAGAAGATTGCCCCGACCGGCATCCTTCGGGAGAACTTTTCCATCGTGGAGGAGGAGATCCGGCGTCTCAACCGGCTGCTGAAAGACGTGCTGGACTTTGCCCGCACACGACCCCTGCGCCTGCAGACGGCGGAACTGGGAGAAATCGTCGCCCGGCTGCTGCAGCTTCTGGCGCAGCGCCTGGAGGAAGAGCAGATCCGGTCCGAGGTCCGCATCGACACGTCGCTTACCCTTGTCTGCGACCCGGAGCAGATTCATCAGGTGCTCCTGAACCTGGTGCTCAATGCCTGTGAAGCCATGCAAGCAACGCCCCCTGGCGAGAGGCTCCTCGCCATAACCGCCCACGGCCGGGACGGGATGGCGCTGCTCAGGGTCCGCGACACCGGCGGCGGGATCCCCCCCGACAGGCAGGACCAGCTCTTCGAGCCGTTCTTTACCACCAAGGCGTCCGGCGGCGGGCTGGGGCTGTCGATCCTCCAGACGATCGTCCTTCGCCATGGGGGATCGGTGTCCGTGGAGAGCGAACCCGGCCGGGGTGCCGTTTTTACCGTGACCCTCCCTCTTGGGGGGCCGGGCGATAAAGGAGAAGGCCAGCCATGAGAACCATACTGATCGCCGATGACGATAGGGCCATCCGCCGGACCCTGGAGCTCCATCTCGTCGAATCGGGCCATGATGTTCTCTCGGCCGCCAGCGGCCCCGAGGCGGTGGAGCTGGCCCTCTCCCGACAGATGGACCTGATGCTCCTGGATCTGCGGCTGACCGGCATGGACGGTTTCGAGGTTCTGACCCGGATCAAGGAGCGGAAACCTTCTCTGCCGATCATCATGATCACGGCCTTCGATGACATGCAGACCGCCATCGAGGCGATCCGCCTCGGCGCCATCGACCACCTGGGGAAGCCCCTCGATCTCGACCATCTCGACGAGGTCATCGAGAAGATATTCGAGATGAGCGATATCTCCCAGACGGGGGTCACCTTCAGCGACTCCCCCGAGCCCTCCTTCGAGCCGAACATCATGGTGGGGCGCAGTCGGGCCATGAAGGAGATTTACAAGACCATAGGCGCCGTGGCCGACTCCCGGGCCACCGTCCTGATCAACGGCGAGAGCGGCACCGGTAAGGAGATGGTGGCCCGGGCCCTCCATTTCAACAGCCGGTTCCGCAACCGTCCCTTCATTGCCGTGGCCTGCTCTGCCCTGGCGCCGACCCTCCTGGAAAGCGAACTCTTCGGCCACGAAAAGGGGGCCTTCACCGGTGCCATCCGGGTCAAGCCCGGCAAGTTCGAGCTGGCCGAGGGGGGGACCCTCTTCCTCGATGAGATCTCCGAGACAAGCCCCGAGATCCAGGTGAAGCTTCTGCGCTTCCTCCAGGAGCGGGAATTCGAGCGGGTCGGCGGCGTCGAGACCATCAAGGCCGATGTGCGGGTCATCGCCGCCTCCAACAAGAGCCTCCCCGCGCTGGTGGCCAGCGGCGACTTCCGCCACGACCTCTACTACCGCCTCAAGGTGGTCAGCATTGACCTGCCGCCGCTGCGGGAGCGCAAGGACGACATCCGCCTGCTGGTCAGGTTCCTGCTCGAAAAGATGCGCCACGAAATGGGGAAGGGGGTGGAGATCGTCCCCCAAGAGACCATGGATCTCCTGCTCGACCATTCCTGGCCGGGGAACGTGCGGGAGTTGGAGAACACCCTCCGCCGGGCGGTTCTCCTTTCGCCCGGCACTGTTCTCCTCCCCGAAACGCTGCAGCTCGAAGGAGGAGGCGGTGGTTCCCGCATGCCCCTCATTATCAAGTCCCTGGAGGAGGTGGAGCGGGAACACATCGAAAACATTCTTTCCTTCACCGGCTATGAAAAGAAGCGGGCCTCGGCCATCCTCGGCGTCTCGCGCCCCACCCTCGACAGGCGCATCCGTGAATATGGCCTGGATGTCCCGCCCAGGTCCTGACCGCTTTCCCTCTGCCTCTGCTTCATCCCCCGAACGTCCTTCCTGAAGATACCTCCGCTCAATCATATTTTTACACGCCGGCTCAGAACGTTACACGATGGAGCTTTGGCCGGCTAAAAAACAAAACTGTGTATCTCAACAAAAAATCACCTGCATATAAAATATATACAATAATTCAAGGTGTTGGAAATCTAGGCATAACAAAAGTTGATGTCATGTGTCTTTTGGATGCGCTATTGCAAAACACTATTTTACAAATATATTCCGGCTCCATTTGCCTGTGGGGCGGAAATCCTGAACTCCCATCAATACTGAACAAGGAGGAGAAGCATGAGAAAAGTCGATGTGCACAAGTTGATCGACGGGGCCCAATTCAACCGGTTTCACCTGCAGGTGTTGTTCTGGAGTGCGCTGGTCATTATCTTCGACGGCTATGACCTCGTCATCTACGGCGTTGTGTTACCGGTGCTGATGAAGACATGGAACCTGACCCCGCTCCAGGCTGGCTCCCTGGGGAGTTACGCCCTGTTCGGCATGATGGTGGGGGCAATGACCTTTGGCCCGGCGGCCGACCGCTTCGGGCGCAAATGGATGATCGCCATCTGTCTGGTGCTGTTCAGCGGCATGACCTTCATCAACGGTTTTGCCACCACCCCCCTGGAATTCGGTATCTGTCGGTTCCTGGCGGGTCTTGGGATCGGCGGCGTCATGCCGAACGTGGTGGCGCTCATGACCGAGTATTCGCCGAAGAAGATGCGGAGCACCCTGGTCGGCATCATGTTCAGTGGCTATTCCGTTGGCGGCATGCTGTCGGCCGGCCTCGGCATGTATCTGATCCCCAAATTCGGCTGGTCATCGGTCTTCTTCGTGGCGGGCGTACCGCTCCTGCTGCTGCCGGCGATTCTCTACTTCCTCCCCGAATCCATCGGTTTCCTCCTCCGTTCCGGGCGTGACGAAAAGGCCGCTGCCGCCCTCGCCAGGGTGGAACCGGCCTTCAGGCCCCAGGCGGGCGATCAGTACCACATGCCGAGCGGCAAGGGTAAGCACGTTCCGCTGGTGGCGCTTTTCACCGAAGGGCGGGCGCTGAGCACGGTGATGTTCTGGGTCTGTTTCTTCATGTGCCTCCTCATGGTCTACGCCCTCGGTTCCTGGCTCCCGAAACTCATGACCAAAGCCGGTTACGGGCTCGGTTCCAGCCTCGCGTTCCTCCTGGTTCTTAACTTCGGCGCCATCTTCGGCGCAGTGGGGGGCGCCTGGATGGGGGACCGCTTCCAACTGAAGCGCGTAGTGACCGTCTTCTTCGTCATAGCCGCCATTTCGATCAGCCTGCTCGGCGTCAAGAACCCTACCTCCGTACTCTATCTGCTGGTGGCCGTTGCGGGCGCCACGACCATCGGGACGCAGATTCTCCTCTACGCCTACGTGGCCCAGTTCTATCCCCTGGCGATTCGCTCCACCGGCATTGGCTGGGCGTCCGGGGTAGGGCGCGGCGGTGCCATTGCCGGCCCGATCCTGGGGGGAGCCCTCCAGGCCATGAATCTGCCGCTCTCATCCAACTTCCTCGCCTTCGCGATTCCCGGCGCCGTAGCCGCGCTGGCCATGCTGCTGGTCGCGCGCCGGGATGAGTCGCCCGCCGAGGTGGATGGCCTGGCTTTTGCCGCCGAGACGGGGGCGATGGAGGTCGACTGACCATATTCCGATTATCCGGACAGTGATTTCGTGTGCAACGCCGGGAGCAAATCTGCTTCCGGCGTTTTTTTTGCATCCGGTCCATGAAGATCAGCAGAGCTTCTGGAGTGCACTGGCAGCGGAGTTCCCGATGGAAGGCCTAGAGAGAATACCTGCCCACATCCTTCGCAGCATCGGCCAATTTGTGCTTCGCCACGAGGAGCCCCTCTGCCGGACATGCGGTGAGGGTGGCGACCCTCTTCAGCAATTCAATCAGTTCTTCCCCTTTCAAAGCGTAGGCACAGCAGCGGGTCGCGGCGGACTGGAAGCGGTTCGACAATTCGAAGACGAGCACCGTGACCACGGCCCGGAGCAGATCCTGCTTTGACATGCTGGCCGCCGCAATTGTTTTGTCCGCCCTGAGCACGGCACTTTCAAGGGCAAATATCGCGATGATCATGTCCGCAACGGCCAGCATGACCTCCTGATGCTCCTTGGCAGGTGCCGCCGCGCCAAGCACCGTCAAAAAGAGCTGCTTGAGCCTGGCTATTGATGCGGCTGCCATGGCAAATTCACCGGTGCAGGCCGTTTCAGTGGCAACTCCTGCCTGGGCCTTTCTGACCAGCTCCCAGAGCGTGCTGCCGTTGTTGTCGGCCTTGCGCAAGAGCATGGTCGGGATAAGAATCCGGTTGATCTCGTTGGTTCCCTCGAAAATCCGCTGGATACGCGAATCCCGGTAGTAACGCTCCACGGCATACTCGCTGATGTAGCCGTAACCGCCATGGATCTGCACGGCTTCGTCCACTACCATGTCGAGCTGTTCGCTGCAGAATACCTTGGCAATGGCGCATTCTGCGGCATATTCCTCGATCGCCCTCTGGTAGCGTTCGTAATAGTCGTCGCCATCGCGCTCCAGTGTTGCGAGCCGACTGTCCAGGAGTCCCGCTACCCGGTAGACCACCGTCTCGGAGGCGTAGATGGCGGCTACCATGTCCGCAAGCTTCTCCTGAATGGCGCCGAACGTGCCGATCGGTTTTCCGAACTGTTTCCGCTCCGTCGCATAGGAAGCCGCCTCGGCAAAGGCCCCCTTGGCCATGCCCAGGGTCGACGTGGCCACTTTGAGGCGCCCCACGTTCAGCACGTTGAAGGCGATTTTGTGCCCCTTGCCCGCTTCTCCCAACAGGTTCTCCACCGGCACCCTGACATTGTCCAGAACAAGCTGGGTGGTGGAGGAGCCCTTGAGCCCCATCTTCTTTTCCTCTGCGCCTACGGAAAATCCTTCATACCCCTTTTCGACGAGGAACGCGGAAAAGTGTTTGCCGTCGATTTTGGCGAACACGGTGAACAGGTCCGCGAATGCCGAGTTGGTGATGAACTGCTTGGTGCCGTTGAGAATGTAGTGCCTGCCGTCGTCACTCAGGACCGCCGTAGTGCGCGAACTCAAGGGGTCACTGCCGCAGTCCGGCTCGGTCAGGGCATAGGCCCCGATCCACTCTCCCGACGAGAGTTTCCCCAGGTAGCGCTCCTTCTGGTCCGGGGTCCCGTAGTAGACCATGGGCAGGATTCCTATGCCGGTGTGGCCGCTGAACGCCATGTTGAACGATGCCGCCGGAGCGACCTTTTCGATCATCAGCATGTTGGTGGTCTTTTCCAGCTCCAGGCCGCCGTACTCCTCGGGGACCTCGGCGAGAAAAAGGCCGAGGTCGGCACACTGCCGCATCTTTTCGACAACAAACCCGAAATCCTTGTCTTCGATCCGGTCAATGTTCGGGAAGACCTCTTTCTTCATGAACTCTTCGGTGGTTTCCGCAATCTGCTTCTGCTCAGCAGTAAATTCCTCAGGCGAAAATATTTCCATGCCGGCGGTGTCGGCCAGTAAAAATTCACCACCATTCAGAAGGTTGCCATTCATTGTAAATCTCCTTGGTTCCGGTTGAATAATCCGGGTTAAGCCTCGATACGGCAGTTGCAGGGGGAATTCGCTGCAACCGCCGTATCCGGCCTGTTACTTCTCTTCGGGATAGTCGTAGAATCCCCTGCCGGCCTTACGTCCCACATAACCGGCCTTGATCATGTTTCGCAGCAGTCCCGGTGCGGCGAAGCGCTCCTGCTTCATGTAGTCGTGGAAGATGTTGATCACATGGTAGCCGATGTCCACGCCGGCGAAGTCCTGGAACTCCAGGGGACCCATGGGCATGTTGCAGCCGAGCTTCATGGCGGTGTCGATATCCTCGGCCGAGGCCACACCCTCCTCAAGCAGCCGGACGGCGTCGATGATGTAGGGGACGAACAGCCGGTTGACGACGAAACCGGGGGTATCCTTGCAGGTGATGGCGGTCTTGCCGATCTTTTTTGCCATCTCCAGGGCCAGGTCTTTGGTTTCGACCGCGGTCTGCAGGGCCGGAATGACCTCCACCAGCTTCATCATCGGCACCGGGTTGAAGAAGTGCATGCCGACGAAGTTGGCCGGGCGCTTCACCAGGGCCGCCATTTCGGTAATGGCAATGGAGGAAGTGTTGGTGGCGTAGATGGCGTCATCGCCGCAGACCGCATCCAGCTTCGCGAACAGCTCTTTCTTCACGGTGATGTCCTCGAAGACCGCCTCGAAGATGAAGGGCACGTCCTTGAGGCTGGCGACGTCGGTGGAGAAGCTGATCCTCGATAGGATCTCCTCCATCTCCTGTTCGGTGATGGTTCCCTTCTTGACAATCCGCTCCAGGCTCTTGGTGATGGTTTTCCTGGCCCGGCCCCAGACCTCTTCGCTCACGTCCACCACCTTGACCTGAAATCCGGCCATGGCGGCCACCTGTGCGATCCCGGCCCCCATGCTGCCGGCCCCGGCCATTCCTACCGTCTTGATATCGTCGAGCTTCATGGTGATTTCTCCTTTTGGGTATGTATCGTTATCTGCTCTGAAAATTCGGCTTTCTCTTTTCAACGAAGGCGAGAAGCCCTTCCTTGGCGTCATGGGTCCGGTGGTTTTCGGCCGAGTACTTCCGCTCCACCGCCAGGGCCTGCTCCATGGGGAGGTCGATCCCCTCGTGGACGGCAGCCTTGATGTAGCCAAGCGCCTTGCCCGCCCCGGCGGCCAGTTCATGGGCGAATTTCATGACGTCGGCCATAAAATTGTCCGGGTCGATCAGCCGGTCCACCAGCCCGATCGCCAGGGCCTCCTGGGGGCTCATGGTCCTGCCGCGCAGCAGGATGTCGAGGGCCTTGGAAAGGCCGACCAGGCGCGGCAGCCGCTGGGTCCCACCGGCGCCGGGGATAATGCCAAGACCCGCCTCGGGGAGGCCGATGAGGGCCTTGCCGGAGGTCATGAGGCGATAGTCGCAGGCAAGGGCCAGCTCGCAGCCGCCGCCCAGGGCATGGCCATTGATGGCGGCGATAACCACCTTCTTCATCCTGTTCAGGATAGTGTTGGCCCCCTGTAGCAGCTTTGAGAAGTTCTCGGCATCGGCCGGCCCCTGGGCCGCCATCTCTTTGATGTCGGCACCGGCGATGAAGGCCTTTTCCAGGGCACTGGTGATGACCACGACGGTGACGTCGTCCATCTGCTCGGCGTCGCTGAACGCCTTGAACAGCTCCATACCGAACTCGCCGTTCAAGGGATTGGTGGGGGGACGGTTGAGGGTTATGGTCAGGACCCGTTCTTCTTTTTTCAGGGTGACGTATTGATATGGCATTGGTTCGCTCCGTTTGTTGTGGATTGCAGTTCTCAGCTCACCTTCAGCACGACCGAGGCGGCGGTGTCGCCGGCAGCGCAGCCGGAGAAGAGGAGGTAGCCACCACCCTTCTGGACCACTTCCTCGATCCCCTCGATGATCAACCGAGCACCGGTGGGGGCCTGGGGATGGCCGTAGATGAGGGATGATCCGTAATTGTTCATGCTGTTCACATCCAGCCCCAGTTCCTTTGCCATGGCCAGGTCGTTGGCGGCAAAGGGGTTGTGAGTCTTGATTGCCTTGAGATCCGCCACCTTGATTCCCGCCTTGTCGAGAGCCATCCGGGCCGAGGGGGCCACTGCGGCAGCCATGTAGGCCTTTTTGGTGCGGGCGTAGCCGAAGGAGACCAACTGCACTTCGATGCTCGGGTTGGCGCTCAACTCCCTGGCCTTATCCCGGGTAGTGACGCTGATGCCGCAGTTGCCGTCGGCCGGGAAGGTCTGGGCGCCGAAGGTGAGGACGCCGTCGGGGAGCACCGGCCTGAGGCCCGCCAGCCCCTCTCTGGTGGTGACCATGACCCCTTCGTCAGCTTCCAGGGTGATGGTCTTCTTTTTGGAAACCTGCACCTCGGCAGGGAACATGTAGCGTTTCTGGAATTCCCGGTCGTTGGCCAGGGCGTCCTGGTACTGCTCATAGCGCCTCAGGGTAAGGACGTCGCACTCCTCGCGGGTGATGCCGAATTCCCGGGCCACGTTTTCGGCGGTCCGGATCATCGCCTCACCGGCCCAGGGGTCCTTGTTGACGTTGTCCATGAACCAGTCCTCGGCTATGGGCTTGCCGCCCGGCCCGGCGGGATTGGGCCACGTGGCATGGGGGCCGTTGGAGCAGCGGTCGGCCAGAAGGCACCAGCCGTTGTTGAACATGCCGGTCTCGATTCCCATCCCCGCCTGGTAGAGGGAAAAGGCCGAGGTGGAGCAGGCCTGGGTGATGAGCACGCCGGGAGAACCCTCGGCCCCCAACATGGCCGCGGCCCAGGGGCCGCTGTAGAACCACTGCTGCTGATAGACGGTGCTTCCGACGAGGACGTATTCGATGGTCTTCGGGTCCCAGCCCCTGCTCTCGAAAAAACGCTTCGATGTGGCAGCGCCCAGGACGATGGAATGCTCGTTGGCCAGGCTTCCCTGCCACTTGGCGAAGGGGGTGCTGTAGTAGCCGCGGTAGGGGATGTATGCCTTCGTTAACATGTGAACTCTCCTTCTTGTTTGGATTGGCTTCCGATAGCCGGCGGAAGCCGTCATGATCGTTGATCAATGGTCACTGGCATCGGCCATGCCGTAACCGGTGTTCTGCCGGATATACAGTTCGTCGAACTTCTCCTCCTCGCGGCGGCTGCCGAAGAGAAAGGTGCCGGCGATGGCGGCCAGGAAGCCCACCGGGATCGAGAGGATGGCAGGGTTCTTCAGTGGGAAAAGCGGTGCATCGAGACCAACCAGGGATTTGCCATCCCTGTTCTTTGCATAATCGGCTCGTGCCTTCACCAGGGCCTTCAGTTCCTTGTCGGCAAGCGCCACCCCTGATGCCTGTTTCGTCTCCAACTGGTCCACAACTTTTTTCGCGTCGGCGGCGATTTTCTTCGGATAGGTCATGGTAGGGGAAACCAGGACGACGCCGATGGCGAAAATGGCTCCTACGGTGAGGCCGGTGACGATTCCCCCGGCGTTGAAACGTTTCCAGAAGAGGGCGAAGAGGATCACCGGAAAGTTGCTGGAGGCGACCACGGCAAAGGCGAGCACCACCAGGTGGGCGATGTTCTGTTTTTCGCAGGCGATGCCGAAGACAATGGCGACGGCGCCGATCACGAAGGCGGAGAGCTTGGCGATCTTCATCTGCTCGCGCTGGTCGGGCTTGCCATCTTTGAGGACGTTGACGTAGAAGTCATGGGCAACGGCGGCGGAGACTGCCAGGATCAGGCCGGATACCACGGCGATGATGGTGGAGAAGGCAACGGCACAGACGAAGGCCAGGAACAGGTCGCCACCGACGGAGCCCGCGCCGCCGCCGACGTATTGGGCGATCATGGGGGCGGCCATGTTGCCCCCCTTGTCCACGGCGGTGATCTGCTGGGGTGTAATGAAGAGCGCGGCACCGAAACCGATGATCGTCACCATGATCATGAAGGCGCCGATGAGCACCATGGAGATGACGACGCTCTTGCGGGCCGCCTTGGCATTGGGCACGGTAAAGAAGCGCATCATGATGTGGGGCAGCCCCGCAGCGCCGAGGGCGAACGCCATGCCCAGGGACACCTGATCGAGGGGGTTCTTGAGGATCAATCCCGGTTCAAGGAAGCGCTGACCGTAGTCGAAACCGGGCTGGGGGGCGGCATGTTTCAGGAGTCCGCGGACGTGTTCCTGGATGGCGGGGCTGGAGGCGACCGCGTCGTAGAAGGCGAAGAGATTGAAGCCGAATTTCCACAGCAGGAGCATGGTGATGGTTACGCCGCTCAGGACCAGGAGGAACGCCTTGATGATCTGCACCCAGGTGGTTGCCTTCATGCCGCCGAAGGTGACATAGAGGATCATCAGGGCGCCGACGCCGATGATGGAGACGTTGTAGGGAATGCCCAGGAGCAGCTGCATCAGCTTGCCGGCCCCCACCATCTGCGCCAGCAGGTAGAAGGTGGAAACCACCACCGCCGACAGGGCCGCCGTGCCGCGGACTATCTTTGAGGTTGAACGCAGCGAAAGGATATCCCCCAGGGTATATTTGCCGGCATTGCGGCACGGTTCGGCGATAACCAGCAGGATGGTGACAAAGGAGAAAAACGGTCCCACCGCATACATGAAGCCGTCGGCGCCGAAAACGGAGGTGATCCCGGCGATGCCCAGAAACGTGGCCGCCGACAGATAGTCACCGGCAATGGCCCAGCCATTCTGCATCCCGGAGATCCCGCCGCCGGCGGCATAGTAGTCAGCGGCGGTCCTGGTGCTCTTTGCCGCCCGTACGACGATCGCACCGGTAAGGAGGATGATTGCCGCGAACATGCTCAGGGTAATGGCTTTATTGGTTTTTACCTCGTTTGCCGGGGAAGGAGGTGTTTTGGCGCTGGTGCCCGTCACTGCGGGAGCAGCGGTTGCCGGCCCCTGAGCCGGCGGCGCGGCGTAGCAGAGGGGGCAAATGGTCATGCACAGGATCATTGCAATCAGGAAATGTTTCATGCCTGTACCCCCTTGGCAATATCTGCCAGCACCTCTTTCGTCAGCGGGTCGAAATAGGTGTTGGATCTGTGGGTATAGATGAGGGCGACGGCCCAGATCATGGCGAATTCAAAGAGACAGAAAAAGTAGCAGACATTCAGCCGGCCCAGGATCCTGGCCTTCATGAATTCAGGCGCATAACCGGCGCAGATGGGAAGGAGGTAAAACATGATGGAGCTCAGACACCACAAGGTGATGAGAAACGACTTCTTTCTCCGGTGCAGTGTGATGAATTTCGGCATACTGGCCAGCGCTGCCCAATTGTCCCGTTTTTCTGTCATGGCAATACTCCTTCTCTTTATTCAGCCGTGGATGTATGGATTGCCGGTGCTGACTATCGCCCGGCAGCGATCAGTCCCAGCTTTCCAGTCTCATGGTCCCCATTTCTTCCAGATTCCGGTACATCTTGAAAACCTTATGGAGCATGTGCGGCTCATGGGCACTGTTGCTTGCCAGGCACTCTTTCAGTGAACGGTCGAAGTATTCCTGCAACAGAGGCTTGTATTGCGGGTGGGCACAGCGATCGATGATCCTTTGCGCCCGTTGCCGCGGCGAGAGGCCGCGCAGGTCGGCCAGCCCCTGTTCGGTAACCAGCACGTCCATGTCATGCTCGGTATGGTCCACGTGGGTAACCATGGGTACGACGCAGCTGATGCCATGGAGATCCGTCTGCGACGGCCGGGTCGACGGCGTGTGCATGATGGAGAGGTAGGCATTGCGCATGAAGTCGCCGGAACCGCCGACTCCGTTGAGTAGACGCGACCCGTTGACGATGGAGGAATTGACATGGGCGTAGATGTCGAACTCAACGGGGGTATTCATGGAGATCAGGCCGAGCCGCCGTACCGGCTCGGCGTGGTTGGTGATCTGGATGGGGCGCAGCAGGGTCCGCGAGGTATACTTTTCCCAGTTGGCCAGCAGACGCTTGATGCCGTTATCGGAGAGGGAGAAGGAGGCGGTGGTCACGTAGTCCAGTTTGCCCGAGTCGAACATGTCGAGCAGGTTGTCTTGAAAGACCTCGGTCCACACATTGAGGTTTTCGAAGGGGCTGGTGAGGAGCCCGCCGATGACGGCGTTGGCGATGGATCCGACTCCGGACTGGAGCGGCAGCAGATTCTTCGGCAGACGGCCGTTTTTAACCTCGAACTGCAGGAAATCGATGATGTGGTCGGCAATCAAAACCGAATTGCGGTCCGGCGCCCCCAGGGGGCGGCCCACCGGGTCCTTGTAGGAGTCGACGATGGCCACTATCTTATCCGGATCGCAGGGAATGCTGGTGGTGCCGATCCGGTCCTTCACGCTCAGGATATTGTAGACCTTCTTGTCCGGGGGAAGCGCCACACCAACGCAGTCATGGAGCCCTTCCAGGGAGGGGATCTTGCTGTTGATTTCAATGATGATCTTGTCCGCCCGCTCGACAATCTCGGCAATAATGCCGACAGCAAGGGTGGGAACGATCCCACCTTCTTCAGTGATGCAGCTCGCCTCAATGATGCCGACATCGAGCCTGCCGCCATTGTCCAGGGTGTAGTAGCCGTAGCCGAAGTCCTGGGCGTACATGGAGAGATAGCGGTCGCCGTAATCGATTTCGCCGGCATTGATGGCCTTGCGGATGGCATTTCCCTGCTGGTGGGGCCAGCGTCTGCCGAGCATGCCGAGTTTGGCCCAGCGATCGTCCACGTCGGTTCCGATGGAAGCACCGGTGTAGACATTGAATTTCATCTTGCCGGCAAGGCCATGCTTCTCAACGTGATCCGCCAGCAGACCCGGCACCGTCTTCGGGTGTCCCTCGGCAAAGCCGGAAAACCCAAGGTACATGCCGTCCTTGAAAAACTGGACGGTATCTTCCGCATCCATGATCTTGGAGAAGAGGCCGGGGTGTCTGATCCGTTTCAAAAATTCGTTTTCCTGTTTGACCGCCAATTGATTCATGGGTCGCTCTCCTGTTTGGCCGGTTTTGATTGTATAAATACAAACATTGTTTTGCATATGACGTTCCAGGATGTTTAATTAAATAAAAACAGTTATAACTGTCCGGAACTGCGTATATGTTGGACAAAATTACATTCTGTTAACGTGAGGGGCGGAAGATGAGCCTACGAAATATCGGATGAATCCGTGTCTGCAGGAATGGGTAAAGACGGGGGAGATGGGCTTTAAGTATGCGAGGTAATGGAGAGAATCGAGGGAAGGAGGTAAGTATACGATATTTCGGAGAGCCTACGATATTTCGGGGGAGGGGGTACTGCGGATGATACCCAGTTTCTTCATTTTCGATTCCAGGGTGGTCGGTTTGAGTCCCAACAGTTCCGCGGCGCCGTTCCTGCCGCGGATGCGCCAACCCGTTTTTTTCATGACGGAGAGGATGTGGAGCCGTTCTACCTCGGTAAGCAATGTCGCCCTGGCCGCGATGGTTGCGGTACCTTCCGGGACATCAACCTCCAGAGAGGTGCCGTTGCTGAGGATCATGGCCCTTTCGACCACGTTGCGCAGTTCCCTGATGTTGCCCGGCCAGCTGTAGCGTAGCAGGGCATCCATGTTCTTCTTCGGAACCCTCTCTATCGATTTGCTGAAGGCGCCGGCAAACTCCTTGACCATTGCCCGGACGAGCAGGGGGATGTCCTCTTTGCGCTCCCGCAGCGGCGGTACGGAGATGGGGAAGACGTTCAGGCGGTAGTACAGGTCCTCCCTGAATCTCCCCTCCTTGACTTCCCTGGCGAGGTCGCGGTTGGTGGCGGCAATGACGCGGGCATCCACCTTGATGGGGGTGGTGCTGCCGAGTCTTTCGAACTGCCCTTCCTGAAGGACTCTGAGAAGCTTCGATTGGAGATCGAGGGGGAGCTCGCCTATCTCATCAAGAAAAATGGTCGATCCGTCGGCGGCTTCAAACCGGCCGGCATATCTTGCTGCAGCACCGGTATAGGCTCCCTTCTCGTGGCCGAAGAGCTCGGCCTCTATGAGGGTTGCCGGCAGGGCAGCGCAGTTTACCTTGATCATGGAGCGTTCCCTGCGCCCGCTCAGGTTATGGATTGCCCGCGCCAGCAGTTCCTTGCCGGTACCGGTTTCCCCGAGAAGGAGGACTGTGGAATCGGTGCCCGCCACCTGCTGCAACTGCCGCAGCACGGTGTGGAGAGCCTCCGATTGGCCGATGATCTCGTCGGGACGGTATTCGATGTCGATCTGATCGCGGAGATAGATGTTTTCCGCTTCCAGCCGGTCCTTGAGGGTTCTGATTTCCGCCAGTGCGTTCTGGATTTTCTGATCGGCCCGTTTTCGCTCCAGGGCATTGGCAAATATCTCCCACAGGATGCGCAGGCGCTGGATCAGGTCATCGGGCCAGGACCGGATGACACTGTAGGAGACAAAGGTAATGAACCCTTCGACCACGCCCCCGACCAGTGAGGGAATGAACATGATCGAGCGGATGCCGCCTCGCTCGCGGCAATATTGCTTTTCCTTCCAAAAGGTTTCCGGCATCTCGTCAATATCGGAAATCTTAAAGATTTCGCCGGACTTTACCATGGAATTCCAGATTGGCACCATTGGGCGGGTGATCACAGCCAGCGGCGGCTCGATGCCGGGAAGTTCGTAGGAATGGGTGCAGATCATCTCCCCCGTATCGGGATCCACACGCCAAACAGTGCTCCGGTCGAATCCGAGAAATTCAACAATCTTCTGCAGCCCCTGGACGATCTTTCCGTCAACCTCATTAACCGGAACGTTGATAAAGGTGGTGGAGAGGGTCGAGAGGAGTGATTCGAATTGCAGCCGCTCAATCTGTGCTGCCTCGCGTTGCTTTGCTTGCAGACGTTTTTCTGGCATGCTTAAAGATCCTTGAGGGGGAAAATAGAAACGTGTTTTAGCTATTTGTGGGACTGTTATATTAGTTTTCAGATTGAGTCATATTTGGTATTATGATACCGAATTTACGCGAAAGCAAACCGTTTTATAAATACTTTGATCCTGTCGTATGAAAAGCGAGGCAGTAAATGCAGAAACTGAAGCTTACAGTGCCGGTTAGGGAAGAATTTGTGGCTGAACAACAGACGGCATCGAGCCCGGAAGCCATTGCCTTCCCATATTCTCCTCCGAGCTCGAAGGCTGAGCCGGTTGACATCAGCCCGGATGTAAAGTGGCTGCGCATGCCGATGCCCTACGCCCTCGACCATGTGAACATCTACCTGGTGCGGGTTGCGGGAGGGTGGCTGATTGTGGATACGGGGCTCGATTCGTCCGAGGCGCGGGGAATCTGGGAGGAGGTTTTTTCCGGGCCCCTTGGCGGCGAGAAAGTGGTGGGGGTGTACTGCACCCATTATCATGTGGATCACGTGGGCCTGGCCGGTTACCTGGCTGAGCGCTGGCGAGTCCCGTTGTTCATGACCTACGAGGAGTATTTCACCCTGCGGGGGTGGCCCGACCTTCCGAAGGAGGTGCCGTGGCAGCATGCCGAATTTTTTCGGAGGGCCGGTCTACCGCAGGAACTGCTGCCGCAGACGCTGGTGATGTTCGACTTTTCCCGCGAGATATCTCCTATGCCTCTCTCCTTCGTCCGTTTGCAGGATCGCGGTCACCTGCCGCTGGACGAGGAGTGGCAGGTCATGGTCGGCCGGGGACATTCCCCCGAGCATGCACTGCTGCTTTCGAAGGCGCGTAAAATCCTCATTTCCGGGGACCAGCTCCTGCCGAGCATCTCCACCAACGTTTCGGTCAGCGTCATGAACCCGGAGGACGACCCCCTCAGCCATTGGCTTGCCTCCCTCGACCGTCTCGCGACAATCCCTGACGACGTTCTTGTGCTCCCGGGGCACGGGCTCCCCTTCCGCGGGGCGAGGAAAAGGGTTAAAGAGTTGCAGAGCCATCATCGGCGCCGGTTTCAGGTGATACTGGATTCCTGCACCGACAACGACCTATCCGCCTACGAACTGGTGAAGGTGCTCTACCCCTTCTCCCTGTCGGACTTTGATCTGCAACTGGCACTGGGGGAATGCCTTGCCCACGTGCGCTACTTGGCTTGCCGCGGCAGGCTGGAGGCAAGGCTCGATGGGGAGGGGATCAACCGCTACCGCAGTGTCAGGGGGCTGCGAACTGCCAATGGCGGCGCTGGTTTTTGTCGTGGTTGACAAGTGTAACAGGGGCGCTTAGGAGGATTTCGGCGGCAATGAGCCGGGGGAGCCGGGCTTACACCGCGGGGAATTCCCGCAACAGGCGGAGGTAATCCTCCTCCGTATCCAGATCGAAGTGGATGGCCGGGGTCTGCACGTCGATGCTGCGGATATCATCGCCATACTCCCGGAAGAGCCCCCTGGCTCCGTGGTCTCCGCTCAATGCCTCGATGCGGGGGAAGGTCTCCCGGCCGAAGAGGACCGGATTCCCCCTGTGGCCTTCAAAGGTGGGGATGACGATGGGGGAGGGGGAGTCGGCAAAGGCGGCGATAACGAGGTTGATGGTGTCCGGGGTGACAAGGGGTTGATCGCCCAGGAGAAAGAGGGCGGCATCGGTCTCCGCGGTCAGGGCCCCCAGCCCCGCCTTCAGTGAGGAACTCTGACCCTCCCTGTACACGGGGTTTACGACGGTTGTGACGCGCCGGTGCCCAAGAAGCGGCATGACGGCCTCCGCCTCGTGGCCGAGCACCACGACAACCCGGTGCAGACCTGAAGTAAGGGCATTGTCGACGACACATTCCAGAACGGTCCGGCCCCGGAAGGGGAGGATCTGCTTTGGCCGCCCCATGCGGGTGCTCCTGCCGGCGGCGAGGACAATCCCGGCAACCCGGGGACGGGCCTCCATTACTGTCCCCTCGGATATACCCGGTGCAGGGTGATCTCCTGCCGCAGCTGTCCCACGATGACCGCCTCGGCAACGGAAGGCGCGATCTCCTTCAACTGGAGGGCGACTTCCCCTCCCTTTTCCTGCAGCTCGGGCGTATCCGCCTTGTTGAGGAAGATAAAGCGGCGCGCCTTGGGAGGCGCTCCCTTGAAGCCCCCTGAAGGGTGGGCCAGAAGGCGCGCCAGGGCCGGCACGGTTATGGTTTCGCCCTGGGGGATCTGCATCAGTTCCCCCGCCAGTTCCGACCGGAAAACCATCTCCTCCCCCAGGGGCCTGCCAAGCACTTCCAGCCCGGCCAGTGCGACGACAATGGTGCTGTTGCCGGGGATGACCGGCTCATGGGCTGCCGGTGCCTTCAGCGGTTTGCGGGCCGCACCGTCGGCTTCCACGACGACCCAGTCGAACTCTCCCGAGTCCTCGAAGGTGCGGATTGCCTCGGGGGGGAACCCCTGCAGCTTGTCGGTCTGGGGCAGACGGGCGGATGCCGCCGAAACATGGACGCCGGCGCCTCTGCGGGCTTTGGCCTGGCGGAGGATGATCTGCGGGTCCCGGGATATGAGAAGCGTCTCCGACTCTTCAGCCGAGGGAACGAGGATCTTGGTGGTGGTCGTTGTCAGAACCCTTTTGCCGGCGTAGGCCAGTTGCCTGGCAAGGTGGAACATGAGGCTCGTCTTGCCGCCTCCGCCGGTGATGCTTATCACTCCCGCAGGTCCGATCCCCACAATTTCGGCGAAATTTTCCATGGTCCATGGCTCACTGGTTGTAGACGGTAAGTATCGCTTCCAGTACCGACCCGCCAAGGGCGCGGGCCTTCTCCGAAATGGTATGGCAATAGGCCGCATCCCCACGGGGATCGATATCGCCGATCTTGAGACCGGTCGTGACGTGGGTGCCGGGCCGTATCAGCCCCCGCAGGATGCCGTCGATGGGAGCCGTAACCGTGTTGGTGCCGACGATGCCGACCACATCCCCCTTGCTGACCTTGTCGCCGATCATCTTTTCGGTCGTGAAGTGGCCGTCGGCCGGCGCGCGGAGGACCCTCTCCCTGGTATAGCCGCCGATGTTGCCGGGAATGCCGGTGTTGGGCTCCGCCTCGCCAGAGGCGATAAGCCGCCCCAGATTGTGCCCCCGGTTGGTTTCAACCACCAGATGGCAGTCCCTGCCGGCAAAGAAGCCGGGACCCAGGGCAATCACGAGCGGCGCGTCAGTGATGGCAATGCCGAGATTCCGTTTGGCTATCGTCGCGTCGATGAGGATATCCGGTTCCATGCTGCGGACGGCATCTCCCTGCGGGTCGGCCAGGAGGGGGATCTTCCCCTTTTCCCAGGCATCGGCCAGGGCGGATCCGTTTTCGATCCTGACCGCTTCGATCCCCTCCACCGATTTCCTGCCGTTATGGATGGCTTCGCAGAAGGAAACCTCCCGTCTGACCGCGAGGGGGGAAGGGGTCTCCAGCATGAGGATGCGCCGGAAACCCGACCGATGGAGCCGGCAGGCCACGCCGGTAGCCATTTCTCCCGCTCCCTTCATGATGATGACGCGTTCCGTCAGCCGTTTCATGGTCGTTCACTCCCGCCCGTAGTACGTTGCAAGAAGCTGACTGGCGATGCTGATGGCGATTTCCCGCGGCGAATTGCCGCCGTTGTCGTGGCCGATGGGGCAGCGGACCGAGGAGAGATCCAGCCCCTTTTCCTCCAGGTTGCTCCGCACCTTTGCCCACTTGGATTTGCTGCCGATCATCCCCACGTACCGGGCCGGGTGCGGCAGCACCTCTTCCAGCACCTGCTGGTCCAGGGTGCCACTGAAGGTCTGGATGGCGACGAAGGTCCGCTTGTCGCACCAGGTGGCTTTTTCTATGAAATCGCTGTGGTGGCACTGGTGGCGGATGACGCTCCCCGGCAGGGAAGGGGCGTTGATCCACTCCTCCCGCTCGTCGATGAGATGAATGCGGAAGGGGGTACCGTCGAGGATCTGGCAGAGGGACTGGCCGATATGCCCGGCGCCGAAGAGGTAGAGGACCGGGTTGTCGTTGATCACTTCCATATAGAACTCCATGGTGCCGCCGCAGGCGGGAAACTCACCCCGCTGCTTGAGGGGGACGCTGCTCGTGGTGCTCTGCATGGTTTCGAAGCAGGCGCGGGCGTCTTCAAGTGCGTAGTACTCGGGAGTCCCGCCCCCCACGGTGCCGTAGAAGGTCCCGTCGGGAAGGACGATCATCTTTGCCCCGCGCTTGCGCGGCGTGGAGCCGCTGCTCTTCGTCACCGTCACCAGCACCGCCAGTTGGTTGCTGCGCCGCAGTTCATCGAGTTTGCCGATCCAGTCCCACATGCCTGACTCCTGCTGCCATTAAGAACACGTTCTATGCCGCTATGGTCTCTTCCTTCTCCCGCTTTTCCTTCAACGCCCGCCAGACTTTTTCGTAGGTGAGCGGCAGGCTGTTCACCCGCACCCCCATGGCGTCGAAGATGGCGTTGGAAAACATCCCCAGGGTGGGGTTGGTGGCCCCTTCGCCCACTTCCTTCACCCCCCAGGGGCCGGTCGGTTCGTAGCTGTTCACCACCTCCGACTGGATGGGAGGCATGTCCACGGCGGTGAGGAGCCGGTAGTTGGCAAGTTCCGCGTTCCTGATCCGTCCCTTGTCGTCGAAGAGGACCTCCTCCCAGACCGATTCCCCCATCCCCATGTAGAGGGCGCCGTGAACCTGGCCGTGGAGGAGGCGCGGGTTGATTACCTTGCCGCAGTCGTGCACGTCCCAGATGCCCACCACGGTGATTTCTCCCGTTTCCTCGTCGATGGAGACTTCTCCCACCTGGGCACCGAAGCTGTAGGCGGGGGAGGTGCCGACCGCCGCACCCTTGAAGCTTCCTCCCAGTTTCGGCGGGGTGTAGGCGCCGCGCCCCAGGAGCGGGCCCTTGAGGACAAAGTGTTTGCGCGCCACCTCCTCGAAGGTGAGTGATTTTCCTTCCCGCGATTTGGAGAAGATGACCCCTTCCTCGCACTCCAGGTCGTCGGCGGGAAGCGAGAGCATGGTGGACGCCATGTCGAGGAGCTGCTTTTTGATTTCTTCCCCCGCTTGCTTGACGGCGGCGCCGGACATGTAGGTCTGGCGGCTGGCGTAGGCGCCGAAATCCAGCGGAGTGATCTCCGTGTCGGCGGCAACGATCTTCATCTGCTCGTAGCGGTACCCCATGGCCTCGGCCGCCATCTGACAGAGAATGGTATCAGATCCCTGGCCGATATCCACCGACCCGGTGTAGAGGGTGGCTGCCGTGCCGTCTTCATGCACCTTGATGAACGCGGCGGCGTGGGGGAGGTCGGTGCGGTAGATGGGATAGCCGGCGCCGGTGACGAAGCTGCCGGTGGCTACCCCGATGCCGCGCCCGTGGGGGAGGTTCTTTTTCTTTTCGTCCCATCCCGACATCTCCCTGACCTGCTCCAGGCACTCGCGCATCATGCAGGAGTTGACCCGGAAATCATTGGGGGTGACGGTATCGGGGCGCCGGGCGTTGCGGATGCGGATGTCCATGGGGTCGATCCCCAGGTCGGCGGCCACGTTGTCCAGGTGGCTCTCGAAGGCGTACTTGGGCTGGGGGGCGCCGTGGCCCCGCTGGGCGCCGCAGGCGGGGAGGTTGGTGTAGACCCGGAACATGTCGAACTGGTAGTTGTCGAACTCGTAGGTCATGGGGAGGAGGGCGCCGGCGTAGTAGGCGCTGGCGATTCCGAGGCTCGTGTAGGCGCCGCCGTCCATCATGAAGTTGGCCTTGGCGGCCAAAATCTTTCCGTCCTTGTCCACGCCGGTGGTGATCTCCATATACTGGGCGTGGCGGCCCCGGTTGTGGGCGAACATCTCGGCCCGGTCGTAGAAGGTTCGCACCGGCCGTCCGGTCCGTTTTGCCAGCACCGCCCCGGCGAATTCCAGGCCCGTGGGCTCCAGCTTGCCGCCGAAGCCGCCCCCCAGATAGGGCTTGATGATCCGCACGTCTCCCATGGGCATGCCGAATTCCCGGGCGATGTAATACTGGAAGTAGTGGGGGGACTGGGTGCTGGAATAGATGGTGAGTTTCTCACCCTCCCACATGGAGATGGCGGAGTGGGGCTCGATGGGTGCCTGGTAGGTGCGCTGCCCCACGAAGACGTCGGTGCGGACGTGGTGAGCCTCTGCCAGGGCCTTGTCCACGTCGCCGAACTCCTGGTGGATCTCGGTGTTGATGTTCCGCTCGTACTCCTCATGGACCAGGGGCTGCCCCTCGTCCATGGCGTGACGGAAATCGAGCACCGCGGGGAGCACTTCGTATTCCACTTTGATGAGCTTCAGGGCGCGGTAGCAGGTCTCCTCGTCCACGCAGGCCACCGCCGCCACCTTGTCCCCCACGAAGCGCACCTTGTCGATGCAGAAGATGTTCTCGTCCCACCGGGCCGGGCTCAGGCCGTACTTCAGCTCCGGCACATCCTTGTGGGTGATGACCGCCTTCACCCCCGGAAGCTTTTCCGCCTCGGAGGTGTCGATGGAGATGATCCGGGCGTGGGCGTGGGGGCTGGTGAGGATCTTGCCGTAGAGCATGTTGGGGAACTTGAGATCCCCGGTATACTTTGCCGCGCCGGTTACCTTTTCGGGCCCGTCGATGCGGGGAACGCTGCGGCCGATGACCTTATGATTGTCGCTCATCTGTTGTTCTCCTTAATGATCGGCCGGCGCCGTCCGCCCCTGGGATGCGGCCAGAACGGCCTCGACGATATGAACGTAGCCAGTGCAGCGGCAGAGATTGCCGGCAATGGCCTCCCGCACCTCCGGTTCCGTGGGGTGGGGGTTGCGGGTCAGTAGCGCCTTGGCGGAGAGGACCATGCCGGGGGTGCAGTACCCGCACTGCACGGCGGCATGGTTGATCATGGATTCCTGAATGGCGTCCAGCCTGCCGTTGGCGGCAACACCCTCGATGGTGGTGATCTCCCGGCCGTCCGCCTCAACGGCCAGCATCAGGCACGAATCCACCGGCTTGCCGTCCAGGAGAATGGTGCATGAACCGCAGTCCCCCAGCTCGCACCCCTTCTTGGTTCCGGTCAGGTCCAGTTCGTCCCGGAGCACGTTGGTCAGGATGGCGTTGCCCTTTACCAGCACGGTCTTCGCATCCCCGTTCACATTCAGGGTGATTAGATAGCGCTTCACCCCGTCTTTATCGGTTATTGCCTGCGGCATATACTTACCTCCTTATGCGTGTCCTTCGTCAATGGCCTTGCGCAGCGCCCGTTTCGTCAGCACCCCGACCAGATTCCTCCGATATTCGGCGGAACCGCGGATGCTGTCCCGGGGGCGGCTTTCCGCGGAAGCCCTGTCACCGGCTTCCGCCAGCAATTCGTCGCTGATTTTCTTCCCCCGGAGGAAATCTTCCGCCCCCCTGGCCCGCATCACTGTCGGGGCCGCCGATGCCAGGACAACGCGGGCATCCTGCAGGGTGTCCCCATCCATTGTCACAGACACGGCAACCCCCACTACCGCCAGCGCTCCGGAGCGGCGCAGGCCGAACTTGATGTAGGTGCTGCCGGTGGCGGGTTGGTCCGGGATGGTGATGTCGGCGAGGATTTCACCCTGATTGATCACCGTCTCCGCCGAGCCGTGGAAGAAGTCTTCCAGGGGCATGGTCCGCTCCCCATTGCTGGAAACCAGGCGGATCGAGGCGTTGAGGGCAATGAGGATCGGGGGGAGGTCGGCGGAGGGAACGCCGTTGACGATGTTTCCACCCACGGTCCCCATGTTGCAGATCTGGTTGGAGGCCATGGTGTGGGCCGCCATGGGGAGGGAGAGGTAGCGTTCCTGGAGAAGCCGCGAGGTGTAGATGGCATTGTGGCTGGTCAAGGCCCCCATGACGATGCCGCGCCCCGGCTCGTGGCTGATGGTGCGGAGGTCGTCCAGGTTCTTGAGCGATACCAGGTGCCCTGGAGCCAGTTTACCCACCTTCATCTTGTGGAGGACATCGGTTCCCCCGGCCAGGACCGTGGCCTTTTCTCCCAGCTCGTCCAAGAGCGCGCAGGCCTCGGTCAGAGTCTCCGGAGTATGGTACTCAAAATCGGGCATGTACATAGGTGTATCTCCTCACGTTGATGGTGGTCCTTGCCCCATGCAGATATCTTGTATGCAAGGTGTTAGGTTAAACGAAAATCGTTCTTATTCCCGGAAATCCCGAAGGAACCGTTTCAGCAGAAGTTTCTCCTCAAGGGAAAAGTTCCGCATGAGCTCATCGTTTGTCCGTTCAATGCTTGCTGACAGCTCTGGAATGGCCGCCGCAGCCTTCTCCGTCAGATAGACCCGCGCCACCCGGGCGTCCTGGGAGTCGGTCTCGCGCCTGACCCAGCCGGCCGTGACCATGCGGTCGAGAATTCCCGCAAGGGTGGCGGTATCCAGGGCTATGCGCCGGCCGATCTCTCCCACCGAAAGCCCATCCTCCTCCATGAGGGCCTCCAGAAAAAGGCACTGCATGGGGGTGAGGCCAAAGGGGAGAAGATTTCCCTTCAGGACCCCCTGGGCCCGTTGATGGGCCTTGGCGATCAAGAATACTATGTGGTCCCGATATGAAATCATCTCCATAAATCCTCTTGTGTACAAGATAACTCCAAGGGGAGGTCATGTCAACGGGAAACAGTGAGAAATAAAGCATTGTGTTAGATTTTTTCGTGCCTGTCGGCGGTTTCATGGTTTTCTTTGTTCTGGTGATTTACAACCGTCGGCTCTTCCGTCCCTTTCCGGAAGTTCCGGATGGCTCCCCCCAATGCCGAGCCCAGTTGGGGGAGCTTTGCCGGCCCAAAGACCACAAGCGCGATGACGAGGAGAATGATGATTTCCGGCATGCCGAATCCGAACATAGTTTCGCTCCTTTAGGTAGGTTTACGTGCCGACTGCCCTGTCCAGGCCGGCAAGCACGATCTCTTCGAATTCCATCTCCAAGAGGTTTATGCTGAGTTTCCGGTTGCGAAGGGGCGTGCCGCTTCCAAGGAGAATCTTGCAGACTTCCGCCACCTCTATGCTGGCAACCACGGCCGGGGTGAACGACGGATTGCCGAGATGCTGCTCCGCTCCCTTGCCTTCCACCCACCGGCTGTAAAGCTGCCGGATCGTTCCGTCTCCGGGAAACTGCGTGGTAACTTGCCCGAACCAGCCGCTGATGGCCCCGTGCACCAGGGTAAGTCCCAGGCTGTCACAGCTGTCGGCCAGAGCCAGTCGTGTCGGAACCGAATCCAGGGCATCCACAACCACCTGGACATCATGCAGCAGTGCCCGCGCGTTTTCCGTCGAGTAGGCCGCCTGCACCGGAACCAACTTTACCGCCGGGTTGATTTCGGCTACCCGTGCGGCAGCCGCCTCCACTTTTGGCTGTCCCAGCCTGTCCGGGCTGGAAAGAAGCTGGCGGTTAAGATTGTGCTCTTCGAACAGGTCCGGATCGATGGCCACAATGGTTCCGACCCCCAGCCTGGCTAGTTCTTCGATGACATATCCACCGAGTCCGCCGCACCCCACCACCGCCACGCGGCTTCTGAAGAGCGTCTGCTGCTGCGCAACGTCGATGGCCTGACGGTTGCGCTGGTAGCGGGCAGGGAGGATGCCCAGGGAGAGTGCTGCCTCCTCCGCCCGGGCAATGGAGACGGCGAACCGCTCTGCCGCGGCAACCTGAGCGCCCCAGGGGAGCAGGCCGTCCTGGGCCGAATCCTGAAGGGATTGGCGCAGCTCTTCCATGCTATCCTCCCGCAACCAAGGGGAAAAGGGCCAGGCTGTCGCCATCGTTCAGCCGCTGATCCGGGTTTGCATGTCTGCCGTTCAGCATGATCATGCTCACCTGGGACTCCGGAATCTGCAGTTCACTGATGACCTCGCCGATCTGGGTGCTGGGCGGATATTGCCTTGTTGCCGCGGCAAAGCGTCCGAAACGGAACGTGGCGAACAATTTGACGGTTATGTTCATGGTGCCCCCCTCCATCCCCATGCTAGAAATTCCAGAACTCGTCGATTTCCTCATCGGTGAAGTCCCACACGGCGTTGTGTGGCGGGAGCGGCTCCCTGAAAAATTCGGGGAGTCGATCGTCCTTGTTGGTGAAACCGGCTGCCTGGTTGAAAGCGCGTTCGGTTTTCAGGGTGGTGACCCCCAACCCGCCGAGCCAGTCGGGAGTAAGCTCAAGTCCGAATCGGGCGTTGATCATGTCCATCAGTGCCGGTACGCAGGTGGGGATATCCGCTGCCGGAAAGCCGATGAAGAGACAAAGGCCCATGGAGTCGAGCATGACGGTGGCGATCTGCAGGTGACGGGAAAGTTCCACCTGGCCGTCCTTCTTCAGCGGATCGACGATGCCGCCGCCAACGCCCATGAGATTGGTGGCAACGGCATAGCCCATGGTATGGTCCGCCCCCATGGTGCTGGTGGCGTAGGTAATGCCAATCCCCTTGATGGACCTTGGATCGTAGGCGGGAATGGCCTGGTTCTTCACCACTGGCACGCGGGTTATGCCATAAGCCTTTCCGACATTCCCCGCGCCATTTCCCAGGATGCGCCCGAGCGGCGTCCCCTTGCCGATCTCTTCCCTCAGCATGCGGAGCACACCCTCACCGTCCCCGAACGGCAGCACGCCCCCCTCCATGGCAACGCCGAAGGCCACCGATGTCTCGATGGAATCGACGCCGATGTCGTCCATGATGTAGTCGGCTTCGGCGATCTGGTCCAGGTTGCCGAGGCAGGCATTGGCCCCCAGGGTCTCGATGGTTTCGTATTCGAAGCCGGATGTGACGTATTTGCCGTTTTTATCGTTGTAAACCTGGGAGCACTGGATGATACAGCCCGGCTGGCAGCCATGCCTCGGCTTGCCGCCCCGCGCGATGATGGTTTCACGCATAGTCTCGCCGGAGATCGTTTCGTGCCCCTCATAGCGGCCGTAGGTGAAGTTGCGGGTCGGCAATCCCCCTGCCTCGTTGACGATATTCACCATTTCCGCCGTGCCGAAGGTGGGGAGTCCCTGTCCGGTGCCGGGGTGATCGAGAAGCGCCCTGGCAAAGACCCTGGCGGCAGCGGTGAATTTTTCCCGATCGGCCAGTTGGATGCCGGGAGCACCGCTGTCGTCGATGGAGATGAACTTGATCCTCTTGGAGCCCATGACGGCGCCGAGTCCGCCGCGGCCATGGCTGCGCAGCTTGCTGTCCGAGTCCTTTACCGAGATGTTGGCGGCAAGCATTTTCATCTCTCCCGCCGGACCGATGGTGAGAACGCCGGTCTTCTTGCCCAGCCTCTTTTCCAGGGCCTCGACCACGGCAAAATTCCCCTTGCCGATCAGTTCCGTCTCCTGGGCGATGGAAACACCATCCTTGCTGACGTGGAGGCTGTACCAGTTGTCACCCTTTGGCAGCCCCTCGATGATCAGGGCCTTGATTCCCAACCGGCCGAACATCTGGGCAGCCAAGCCGCCGGCGTTGCTTTCCTTGATGGTTCCGGTAAGGGGGCTTTTGGCGCCCGCGGAAAAGCGCCCGCTGTTGGCGGCAGTGGTTCCGCTCAAAAGCCCGGGGGCAAAGACCAGCTTGTTGTCTTTTCCCAACGGGTGGCATGTGGGTATGACCTCCCCGGCAACGATGGTGGAGGTCAGGGCGCGGCCGCCGAGCGCGGTCCATTCCGGTGGAACAGGCTCAATGTGGGTGCTCAGATTGTTCATATCGACACGCAGGATCTTGTCCATGGCTCTTCTCCCTTTCAGTTGAAATTTCCCCAGTCTCCTTTCCGAAAGGGGAGGTCAAGCCGTTTCCAGCTTGACCTGCAGGCCTCAGTCCATGGGGGTACGACCCGGTAGGCAACGGAGGCTCGGAGACTTTCGCCTGCTATAACTCAGAACTCGAATGTCTTGGGCGGTCCTGCCAAGCTGTTAACGGATGCCGCGCCGTGCTCCAGGTAAAAGACCTTGAAAAGCGGGTTGTCCGGCGACTGGTAGATATCCTTCAACATGGGATAGTTGGCGAAGCATTTCTCCTTGCTCCTGATATCCTCGTCGAACGTGATCTCGCCGCCGATCCTCAGCCAGCGCATATCGTCAGTGGTCCTCGTGAATTCGATGAACGGCGTTTCGGTCAGCTGCCGGTAAACCTCTTTGTTGCTGGCCGTGCAGAAATAGAATCTGCCGTTCTCTTCATACATGAAGGCAAAGGGCCTGACCCGCGGCTTGCCGCCATCCACCGTCGCCAGATTTCCGAAACAGGGGACAGCAAGCATTTCGAGCACTTCTTTCATGGTACCCTCCGTCCTCAGTGGAACGACAATCCGCCGTCGTGAACAATCATCTGGCCCGTGATGAAGGCGCTGTCATCGGAGGAGAGGAACAGGGCCAGGCCGATGAGGTCCTCGGGCACCGCTTCCCGTTTCAGGCAGCGGGCATTGAGTTGCAGTTCCTCCAACGGCGGCAGGTCCAGCTTCTTGTTCTTGTCGAAGTTGTTCCCCCCGTCAGAGTGGGTGAAGCCGGGTGCAATGGTGTTGACGTTGATCTTGTAGTCCCCCAGTTCCCGGGCCATGGAGCGGGTAAGGGCCATGATCGCACCCTTGGATGCCACGTAGTGGGGCATGCCGGGGACCCCTTCGTTGATGGAGGAGGAGCCGATGTTGATGATCTTGCCACCCTTGGCCTTCATGTGGGGGAATACCGCCTTCATGCAGTTGAACTGGCCGAGGACATTGATTTCCATCACCTTCATGAACTCCTGGGGAGTGCATTCGGTGAACGGCTTCAGGACGATGCTGCCGAAGATGGCGGCATTGTTGAGGAGGATGTCCACCGACCCGAATTTCTCCTGGGCTGCCCTGGCCATGGCGTCGCACTGCTCCTGGCTGCTCACGTCGGTCTTGACGTAGATGGCGTCACTTCCTGCTGCTTTCACAGCCTCCACCGCCTTGGCTCCGTCAAGGACATCGGCGATGACGATCCTTGCCCCTTCCTTGGCCAGGCCCACGGCGTATGCCGCGCCGATTCCCTGTGCTCCGCCGGTGATGATCGCAACTTTTCCAGTTAGTTTTCCCATGGTTTTTCTCCTTTATTGGTTTAATTGACGTCTGAGTAAGTTCCACCTGTTCACCCCCCTGCTTCGCTTCCGCTTGCTTCCCCCCTACAGAGTAGGGGGGACTGAGGGGGGTCCTGCCGGCAAGCAGACGCTTTGTCCTAACTAAGCAGTTCTCTGGTCATGCTGCCTTGTCCTGGTGATAGATGGACAACGCCTCTTCGTTCCTGAAATATCTCATGGCCGCGTCGGCCAGGGCCTCCATCTCGTTCTCGCCCGGAATGAGGTGTACCGGGGCGATGAAGGAGATCTTCTTTTTCAGGCTGCTGACGAGCATTTTCGAGTAGGCCAGGCTGCCGGTGAGGGCGATGGCGTCAACGTCCCCCTCAAGGACCGCCGCGCTGGCGCCGATCTCCTTGGCCACCTGGTAGATCATCGCCTCGTAGACCTCCGCTGCCTTCTGGCCTCCATGAGCAATCCTCCTCTCGATTTCGACGGCGTCGGTCGTCCCGAGGTAGGCAAAGAGGCCTCCCTTCCCGGTCAGGAGCTTCAGTACTTCATGTTTCTCGTATTCGCCGCTGAAGCAGAGCTTGACCAAGTCGCCGGCCGGCAGGGACCCGGCCCGCTCCGGGGAGAAGGGACCGTCGCCGTCAAGGGCGTTGTTCACGTCGATGATCTTCCCCTTGCGGTGGGCGCCAACCGAAATGCCCCCACCGAGGTGGGCGACGATCATGTTCATCTCGTCGTATTTCTTCCCCAGTTCCGCGGCAACCTTTCTGGCGGTGGCCTTCTGGTTGAGGGCGTGGAAGCTGCTCTGCCTGCTGAGCTGGGGGATGCCGCTGTACCGGGCCGAGGTGCAGAGCTCGTCGGTCATGGGGGGATCCGCAGTGAGGACCGGGATATTGAACTGGTTCCCCAGGTCGAAGGCCACCAGCCCCCCCACGTTGATGGGATGGCCGCCGTAGATGCCGCTTTTCATGTCCTCGATCATCTTCGGGCAGACCCGGTAGATGCCGCCGGGAAGGGGCCTGACGTTGCCGCCTCGGCAGGCGATGGCGTCCATCTCGCCCATGGAGAGGTTGTTATCCGCGAGAACCTTGAAGATGGCATCCCGGCGGAAATCATACTGGTCCCAGATGGTGGGGAACTTCCTCAGTTCCTCGTCGTCATGCTTCACCGACTGATTGACGATCATCTTCCCTTCGGTAAAGACACCGATCTTCGTCGAGGTGGAGCCTGGATTGATTATCAGTATTTTCTTGTCGCCCATCGTTTTACCCTCCGGAAGAGTGTCAATCTTTGTGAAATTCCTAGAATGAATAGACCAGGTCGATCCAGAGCTGGTTGGCTTCGATACGGTTCTCGGCGGCCACCGGCAGCACATACTTTCCGATGACGGCAAACTTGCCGTTCTGGTAGCGGGCCGCCGGACCCATGGAGAATTCGAAATCCTTGGTGTCGGCACGTTTCTGCCCGCCGATTCTGTCATTCTCCAGTCCCTGCCAGAGCCAGCCGGTGACGCCGAGCTTCAGGTCCTTGGTTACGGCATAGTTCACGTTGTAATCCATGTGGAACGCCTGCCCCGTCTGATACCCCTTGATACCCGTCCCGGCTTCCACGTAGTCGCTGTTCTTGGTGTGGTAGGAGTACATGAACTTGGCGTTCACCTCCATGCCGTTCTGGAACATGCCGGTAACGGCCACGACCGGTTCGATGATGAAGGCGTTGTTGCCGGCGTTGCAGGGCTTGTTCGGGTCGAAGCTGCCGGTGGGGGTGATGACGTCCAGTACCGTCAGCCAGTGCCAGACCGGGGTGTGCCACGCCATCCCCACCCCGAAGTAGACATCGCCGAGACCGCCGTCATGTCCTTGTACGGTGATCTGTCCGCCGGGCGTATTGGCCTTCACGTCGGCCTCCAGCGTCAGCAGGGGGATGATGGAGTGCATCAGGAAGTTGCCGCCGAAGAGCCCCTTTTCCGATACATAGATGGGGCGGAAAGCTATGGCAGTGAGGGTTCCTTTCCCGTCCACCAGTCCCTGTCCCTTGTTTTCGATCTTCTTGATATCCATGAAGACGTTGTAGTCGATCAGGTGGAGCCCCGGCGGGGGAGCCGCCCCCGCGTAGAAATCCGCCGTGCCGTTGAAGGAACTGGAGTTGAAGGCCCAGGCCGCCGAGTGAATGAAAACGATGGCCGTCAGGCAGATGCTCAATATCAGGGATTTTGATAGATTCATGGATTGTTTCCTCCAGATGGTCATTGAACGTTAAACTGCCGTGATCCCTGATTTGCCCGGCGACAGTATGTTGTTGGGGTCCAGGGCCTTCTTGATGGTGCGGTTGAGCCTTTTCATCGCCGGGCCGTAGGAGTCGGCCACCTTGTCCATGAAGGCGGTGTTGGTGCGGCCCACCGCCCAGCCATGTTTGGTGAAGGTGCTGATCAGCTCGTCAAAGCACGTGTGGGCCCGTTTCAGCTCCTCGGGTTTCGTGCGGTCGAAGCGCAGATCCACAATGTGCCGCGCGTCATACCAGAAAAAGCTGAACTCGCTGAGATAGTCGAAGCCGTGCCGGTTGAGGATCTCGGCGGCCACCTTGGCCTGTTGGGCGCACTCGGCCGGCCGGGCCGCCGCCGTGGGGGCGAACTTCATGGAGCCGCCGCCGGGGCGCCACCGGTCCAGGGGGCTCTGCTGGGTAATCCCCCCCATCATGAGCTGCTTCCGGTATGCGAAGGCCGGGTCCCCCTTGGCCTCGTTCTCGGTGATGATGCTGATCTTGTTGCCGAAGGCCTGCTTGAAGGTGCCGGAGACGTACATCCAGTTCAGGGCCACCTGCTCGGGAGAGCCGTAGACGGCCCCGTAGAGATTCCATGCGCCAACGTTGCGGTTGACCAGTTTCCCGGCTGGAATGACCCGGGCCGCCGTGTTGACAAAACGGCCGTTGTTCCTTCCATCAGTGGCGAAACGGGTGGCCGTTTCCCAGCCGGCGTTGACCAGGGCGCAGGCGTTGGGGACGATCTGTGCCTGGCGCAGGAACATGAGCGGCTTGATGATGCCGGGCAACATCTCGTTCTTGGGGAACCTGATGCAGAATGGCTTGTATCCCCCCGGAGGCGGAGCGCCCATGAGCCATGCGCCGATCTTGGTGACGATCCCATTGTTCCCCTGGGAGAAAAGCCCGTCCACATAGGGGCCGAACCCCCACTTGAACACCTGCCAGCTCGTGGAATTGGGAATGCCGCCCATGCCGGTCTTGAGGAGGGTTCCGTCCGACATCACCACCTCCATGCCGCAGGAAAAGAGGAAATCCTCGCTGTAGGGGGTGTAGCCGCTGCCCCGTTCCAGGATGTTGCCCATGATGCTGACATTGGCTGAGGGGGCCGGGGCGTCGAGCCAGAGGTTGATTTTGTTTGCCGTGAGGTACTGCTGCAGCTCGGAATAGGTCACGCCGGGCTCCACCATGCAGTAGCCGAGCTCCCGATCAACCTCGATGATCTTCTTCATGTTCCGCAGATCGAGCACTATCTGCCCGGCCGTGGCCGGCGCGGAGGAGCCGTACCCTTCGTTCTCGCCGTTGCAGACCGACCAGAGCGGCGTCCTGTATTTGTTGGCGATGCCGACGATGGCCTGGATCTCTCTGGCGGTTGTCGGGTAGAGCGCCGCCGAAGGGGTGTGCTGGGCATCGCTTTGGGCAATCGTGGTCGCAAGGTAGGGCTTCAGGGATGCCTGATCGGTGCGGACACGCCCGTCTCCCAGGAGGGAGCGATACTCATTGATCGCCTTGGTGAAGGCTTGTTCGGTAACTCCCTTGGGGAGCGCAAGAAAACGACTCATCTCATACCTCCTCTACGTTGTCTTCACAGCGGAATATCCAGGTTAATGCCCGACTTGCCGGGAGACAGGATATTGTTCGGGTCCAGGGCTATTTTCAGCGTGCGATGGATTTTCCGCATTTCGGGCCCGTAGGTCTTGGCCGCCTTTTCCATGAATGCGGTGTTGGTGCGGTAGGTCCCGTAACCGTTCTTGGAAAATACGTTCAGCAGTTCCTCGAAGCACTGATAGGCCCGGTGCATCTCGTCCGGCTGGGTGCGGTCGTAGAGCAGGTCGATGATGTGGTGCATTTCGCGCCATCCCACGATGAACTCGGAGACATAGTCAAAGCCGTGCTTGTTGAGGATGTCGGTGGCGATCCTCATCTGCTTGTCGCACTCGGACGGCCTGGCCGCCGCAACCGGGGCGAACCACATGGAGCCGCCCCCCCCACGCCAGTTGTAGAGGCCGAACTCCTGAAGGGTGCTTCCCCCCATCATCAACTGGCGGCGGTACTCGAAGATGGGGTCGTCCTTCGCTTCCTTCTCGGTGATGATCTGGACCTGGTTGCCGAACTTGGCCTTGAAGGCGCCCGAGACGTATTTCCAGTTGAGGGCCACCTGCTCGGGGGAGCCGTAGAGGGCGGCGTAGAAGTTCCAGGCGCCGATCTTGAACTTGTCCATGATCTCCTGGAACACCTTGGGGGGGAGGCTTCCCTTCCCCTTGTAGAAGGTGCTCCGGTTGGTCCCCTTGCCGTTCTTGTCGTAGGTGAAGTAGCCGGCCGCTTCCCAGCCGGCGTTGACCACGACGCAGGCGTTGGGAATGATCTGGGCCAGGCGCAGGGGCATGAAGGTCTTGACGATATCGGCCAGCATCTCCACCTTGGGGAATTTCATCAGGAACGGCATGTAGCCGCCCGGAGGCGGACCCTTCAGGAGCCAGACCCCGAGCTTGGTGATGATGCCGAGGTTGGACTGGGTGAAAAGGCCGTCGAGATACGGCCCGTATCCCCATTTGCTGGACTGCCAGCTGGTGGAGTTCTGTACCCCGCCGGTGCCGGTGCGGATCACGTCGCCGTTGGCCAGGACCACTTCCATGCCGCAGGAGACGAGGAAGTGTTCGCCGTAGGGGGTGTAGCCGACGCCCCGGTCAGCCGTGTTGCCAACGGGGCTGGCCATGGCCGATGGGGCCGGCACGTCGACCCAGAGGTTCATCTTGTGCTTCCTGAAGTACTGCTGCAGGTCGTAGTAGGTAACCCCCGGCTCCACGAGGCAGTACCCCAGCTCTTCATCCACGTGGATGATTTTTTTCATGGTCTTCAGATCGAGCACGATCTGCCCCCGGGTGGCCGGGGCGGCGGAACCGTATCCCATGTTCTTGCCGGTGCTGACGGTCCAGAGAGGGGTCTTGTACTTGTTGGCTATGGCCACGATAGCCTGGATATCCTTCACGGTCCTCGGGTAGATGGCGGCCGAGGGCTTGTGGAGCTCCTCCGTCTCCGGGATCATGATCTTCATATAGGACTGCAGGGAAGCCGGGTCGGTAAGTACCCGGTCCTCGCCCAGAATCGCGCGGTACTCCTGGATCGCTTTGGCAAAGGTTTGTTCAGACACTCCCTTGGGGAGCGCAATAAAACGGCTCATTGTTCATACCTCCTCGGCTGTTGTTACATCCGTGCGGAAAAGGTCACCCGGTCCCGCTCTTCGTACGTGACGTAGTGGAAGCTGCCGCCGCTGTCCACGATCGCCTCGTGGACGATGGCGAAGGTGGCCGGGTCAACCACGCCGACAAAGGTGTTGGCATTGCCCTGCGCCTCTGCGTAAAGCTGTCTGGTGGTGAAATAGTGCTCGGTCAGGGACCCGGTCAGGGGATGGGCCGTCCAGGAGCCGGGGGCGTTGTTGTTCATCATCTCGACGAAATCGCTCGCCTTGCCGAGGGTCGGCACGTACAGGCAGATTCCCCTGATCCGCTCCTGGACCGAAGCCTCGGCCTTCCGGGGGTGAACCGCGCTCATTCCGCTTGCGGCCAGCGCCACGCCGGCCGTGAAAATCTGCTTGAAAAATCCTCTTCTTCCGGTCTCCATCATTTCTTGCCCCCTCCTTGCTCCGCTGGCGCCGGTTTGTAAGCGGGATTGGTTTTGCGGTAAGCGGCAACGTCCTTCAGATAGGCGACGATGCTGTTCAGCTCCTTGGGATTGATTTCCGAGAGCCGGAAGGCAGGCATCGCCTTTATGCCGAAGCGGACGTTGTTGCGGATAAGCTGTTCGTGCATCGGGTTGCCGCTCTTCGTCATCATGTCGAAGATCCCCACGGGGCCTATCTGCACCCCCTGCTTGTGGCACATCAGGCAGTACATGGCGAAGACGTAAGGCATTCTCGGCGGTGCCGACGCCTGGGCTCCCGAGCCGAAGAGCATCCCGAAGACCAGTGCTGCCGCCACGATTGACAAGGTTTTCCGGTTCATTCTCTCTCTCCTCATTGGTTGCTCCCGGCTTCATCCTCAGCATCGACGGATAGTCCGGCTTCCGGGACGAGGGCATCCACCCTGTGGGGTACAAAGTCAGCCTTCACCTTGGTGCTGTAGGGGCGCGAGAAGCCCCGCTGGGTCAGGCTCAGGACATAGCTCGTCAGGCATTCGACCTGATCATCGTTCATGGCGTAGGCGCGCATCGGGGTGCCAGGGCTGACCCGCTTGGGGTCCTTGAAGTGCTCCATGACCCATGTCTGCTTGGAGTGGGGGCCCTCAATGTTCTCATAGGCGAAGTTGCTCGGGTCCTTGTCGGCGAAGTTGCTCAGGTCCGGCCCCACGTTTCCCCCCTGACCGTCGATCAGGTGGCAGCCGGCGCAATGCATTTCCTTGTAGAGTTCCCGTCCCTTGATCAGGCGGTCGGCCTTGATGGCCTCGAAATCCTTGTGGCAGTAGCCGCACCGGGATTGCATGAGCCCCTTGGCCACCAGGGTGATGGGCCAGTTGTCGATGGGCTGATGGGAAGAGCCATAATAGGTTGTCGCCAGCCCCTGGCCCCCATGGCACATGGTGCATCCGAACTTTTCCACCGGATGCTGCTTCAGCAGCTCCGGATTGGGATGGGTTGTGAAAGGCTGCTTGGCGTTGGCAAAGAGGGGGTCTTCGATCCCCAGGTGACAGGTTGTGCAGCGATCGACCGTCTTCCATTCATCCACGACGATCTGCCTGATCTCGGGCTTCATCTCCTCGACCCGCTGGTAGAATGTCGGATTGTTCTCCTTCTTGATCATCTTCAGAAGCATCTCCCGGTATTGGGTCTGATAATGCTTCCATTCCCGCTCCCCGTCGCGGATCACCGTCGCTCCCATAAGGACCAGTACGGCCACCCCGCAGATGACGCAGAATAATGTAAGCTTGCGCGAAACCGCCTTTTCCATCTGCTTATCCTCCATGGGTTTGCTCCTGTCTCAGACTGCGAGTTTGGTCCGTTTGTGGTTCACCTTGGACGTGTCCACCACGAGAGCCCCGGTATTGTCCATGTACATCTCGTACCAGGGGAGATCCTTCGGGGCCGGCCCCCCTTGAACCTCTCCCTTGTGGGCAAAGGTGGAGCCGTGGCAGGGGCACATGTAGCCGATGTCCGGGTCGTTCTCCACGGGCTTTATCAGGCATCCAAGATGGGTGCAGACAAGGGAGATTGCGTGCATGCCGTCCCGTTCCCTGACGATCTCGATCCCCCGGCCCTCGATGACGATGCGGCTTCCGATGGGGAACGTGCTCAGATCGCCCACCTTGAAAGCCTTCGAGGGCTCGTACAGGACATTGGGCTTGAAAAAACGGGCGCTCTGGATGGCGGCTCCCCCGACCCCCAGGGTCAGGGCCGTTACCGCCATTTTTTTCACGAAGCCTCTGCGCTCTTCGTCGACCGCCTCGTCGGTGGTTCTGAAGGGGAGAATCGTTGCGCCGGTGCTGTTTTCGGAACTCATATCACTTCTCCTTTCAAGGGGTTTGGTATCAACCGGTCAGTTGGACCACGGCAGGTACAGATGCCAGTTCGGTCCCCGCAGGAACTGCCCGATCAGGATGAGAATGACCATGGCAACGACAAAGATGGTGAACAGGATGGTGGCGACTCTCCGGTCCCGGGAAAACCAGACGCCGGTCCCCTTCGGGTTCCTGTCCAGATAGGGGAGGAGCAGGAGGGAGACCACAATCAGGGCAGGGGTCACGATCCCCCCCAGAAGTGCCGAATAGCTCACCAGTTCCTGGATTCCGACGAAATACCAGGGGGCCTTGGCCGGGTTGGTCGAGTGCTGGGGATTGGCCGCCTCCTCCAGGGGGGCGTTGAAGAGCAGGGAAACGCCCAGGATCACGGCCAGGACCAGGAGAAAGAGCCCCAATTCGCGCACCATGAGGTGCGGCCAGCTCTGCACCGTGTCTTCGGGACCTTTTTCCACCTGGAAGGAATCGCCGTCGACGATTGCCATCAGGGAATAGGTCTTGTTGGGGTCCTTCGGGAAAATCTCTTCTTTTTTCGCTGCTTGCATATCTGATCCTCCTCAGTCTTTCTCTCGTATCAACCGGACTCAGTCGTTCGATGGCCGTGACAGGCCGCCGTCCTTGCGAATCCTCCAGAAATGAACCCCCAGCAGGGTGGCCGCAAGGAGAGGGAGCGCCACGACATGGAGCACATAGAACCGCAGGAGCGCCATTTGGCCGACCTCGTTCCCCCCCAGCATCAGGAAGCGGACGTAATCCCCGAGTACGGGCATATAGGAGGCGATGTTGGAGCCGACGGTGACGGCCCAGAAGGCCAGCTGGTCCCAGGGGAGGAGGTAGCCGGTGAAGCTCAGGAAGAGCGTCACGAGCAGCAGGAAGACCCCGATGACCCAGTTGAATTCCCGGGGGGCCTTGTAGGAGCCGGTATAGAAGACCCGGCACATGTGGAGGAAGACAAAAGCGACCATGGCGTGGGCCGACCAGCGGTGGACGTTGCGCAGGATCACGCCGAAGGTGACCACATATTCGAGGTCTTTCATGTTCCGGTAGGCCAGCTCGGTGGAGGGGGTGTAATAGAACATCAGCAGGAGCCCCGAGGCGACCAGGATGAGAAACAGGTAGAAGGAGATCAGTCCCAGCCCGAAGGTGTATCCCGCGCGCAGGGAGTTCACATGGACCCTCACCGGATGGACATGGAGGAACATGTTGCCGAATACCGCGGCGGCCCGTTCCTGTTCCGCCGTTCCTTCTCCGCGGCGGGAAATGGAAGCCTTGATGTTCCTTGGAAGCTGCATGATGGACTCTTTGATGCTGTAGGCTGATTCACTCATGATTGGTCTCCACGTACACACTCAGGTTGTTGGCTATTCCCATTCCTCTTGACAGTAAAACTCGGCCATGGTTATCGCTCCGCCGGGGCAGCGGCGGGCGCACATGCCGCAGCTGGCGCAGCGGCTCTCGTCCTTGATGATCGCGGTCATTGCCTTGCTGCGGGTCGGCGCACTCTTCTTCAGGGCATCGGTAAGCTTTTCCACATTTTCGTCACCCTGGATATCCGCCATCCTGACTATCCTCAGGGCGCCGTTCACGCAGGTGTCGACGCAGGTGCCGCACCGCAGGCACCGCGACCGCTCGAACACCGTCTGGATGTTGCACCGCCGGCACCGGGCGGCCTGCTCCCGCGCCTCTGCCTCTCCGAATCCGATGGTGATCTCCTCTTTGGTCCGGACCCGCTCGCCGGCATCACGCTTGGGGATCGGTACCGGGGCGATGGTATCGCAGCGGGTATTCTCGAAGTCCGGCGACACCGGCCGCATGAACCCCTTCCGCGTCACCTGCGGCGAATGGCCGCTGAGGTAGCCATGGATGGATCGGGCCGCCTTCTGTCCGTCGGCAATGGCGTCCGTGGCATTGCGGGTGAAGCGCCAGCGCACGTCGCCGCCGGCAAAAACGCCGGGGAGATTGGTGGACATGTCCTCTGCCGCCCGGATCAGGCCGTTGGGGGTGAGGTCCAGCCCTGCCAGGCCGGCCAGGGAAGGGGCGGTCGAGGCTTGGCCCACGGCGAGGATGACCGAATCGATTTCCATGGTGGTGGTGCTGTCCGGGACAAAGGTAGGGCTGAATCGTCCTTCGCTGTCGAAGATGGAGCTCACCTGCAGGAACTCAACCCCGACCACATGCCCGTTGTGGCCTATGAAACGGCGCGGGCCGAGGGCGGGGTGAAACGCGATCCCCTCTTCCTGGGCATCTTCCCGTTCCGTCAGGCTCGCGGGCATTGTTTCCCAGGACTCAAGGCAGGCGATCATTACCTGTTCCGCCCCCTGCCGCACGGCGTGCTGGGCACAGTCAATGGCCACCCCCCCGCCTCCGATGACCAGGCAGCGTTTCCCGAGCCGGATCTTTTCGTGATCCCGCACATACTCGACGCCGCTGTAGATCCCCGCCAGGTCGGTTCCTTCAATGTTCAGAATCCGCAGGGGGTCTTGCAGGCCGATGGTGATAAACACCGACTCGTACCCCTGTGTCTTGAGGTCGGCCAGGGTCAGGTCTTCGCCGATGGGGCTGTTCAGCTTCAGCTCCACGCCGAGATTCAGGATTGCATCGATCTCCTGCTGGAGCACCTCTTTGGGGAGGCGGAAGGCCGGTATCCCGGTGCGCAGCATCCCCCCCGCGTAGGGGGCTGCCTCGAAGATTGTCACCCGGTAGCCGAGCAGGGCGAGATCGTGGGCTGCCGACAGGCCGGTCGGGCCTGATCCGATGATGGCCACCCGGGGGGCAGACTTTCGTGACGTGGCGGCTGTGCCGGCCTTTTGCGCGGCGGACATGGTCAGGATATGGTTGCCGGTCCGGTCTCCCACCCATCCGTTCTGGCGCGAGATTTCTTCAAGCCTGGTGGCGACGGCGCGGGGCGATGCCACGCCATGCCGGTCGCAGGCAAACCGCTTGAGGGCACGGATATCAACCGGGTGACCCTGTTCCCCTTTCCGGCAGGACTTTTCGCAGGGGGCGGTGCAGACCCTGCTGCAGACGGAAACCAGGGGGTTGGTCTGCCTTGCGATGAGAAAAGCCTTTTCGTAATCCCCTTCGGTGATGGCCCGTACGTACTGCTTGGTATCGGTTCCCAGGGGGCAGGCGCTCTGACATGCCGTCATGGCCTGATAGTCCTCGATGCCCAGGATCTTCACCTGATATTTGCCGCTTGGGTTTGCCATCGTCTTCTCCTCTGTTCGTTGTGCTCTATTCAGGGCTGGAACGACATTGACTCACTTATTCGGGAGCAGGGGGCGGCCCGGATGGGGGGAGGGGTGCCCGCAGGAAATAGAAGTTGTGGATGAGCGTGAGCAGCGCGATGAAGTGCAGGGTGTAGAGCACGGATACCACGTTGATGTCGAACGGAAGCCCCGCTGCCTGCACCTTGGCGACAATGGGCTGCATCAGCACCCGGAGCAGGGCGATCCAGACGAAGGCCAGGGCGATTTCCGTCACGAAGTTGCAGATGCCCCGTTTGGGCTGACTGTACTTCTGGAACGGGTAGTAGCCGAAGATGGCGCCGTGGAAGTTCTGCATGCCGATGATGGAACCGGCGACCGCGGCAAAGGAGAAGGTCGGGCCCATGAACGTAAGGCTTGTGGTCCAGCAGAGCCAGCCGAGCACAATGGCCGCAGCCGTATTGGCAATCTGGCCCCAGGGCTCGCCGAGCTTGTAATAGGGCCACTGCTGGAAGGTCAGCACGTTGGAGAAGGCCTGTATCCAGACGATGATCCAGACCAGGAGGCCGAAGAACCATTCAGCCTGAAAGGGGCCGCGGGGATCGTAGGGTGCGCCGGCAAAGGGAGTGCCGCTCAGGTTGACCAGTTGCCAGAGGAGCGCGGTGATCACAAGGATGATCAATCCCCCCCCGATGCCCCGCACGGCCGGAGAACATTTCTGGTTGAGGGGCCAGCCGTTCCAGACCATGGAATACCAGAGGGTGACCGTGAAGAGGATGATCCCCCACCAGAATCCGACCGGGAAAAGGGGGATTCGGGGATAGATCGTGCTCGTGAAGAGGGGGCCGGCGATGGCAACGGCCACCAGGAGAGCGGTCGTCCCCACCCCCGGCTTCAACCAGCTCTGGCCCGGGCGCCAGCTGCCGAGGGGAGGAGCGAAGGGCCACCCGCCGGAAACCAGGGGCGAGAAAACCACCAGGCTGTAAAGGACGTAAAAGGAAGCGGGGAGGAGTACGGTAAAAAGGAACGGCGTGGGGATGAAGAACATCATCCCCCAGCTTATGGCCATGAAAACCAGCAGATAGAGACCAAGTTCGGCGATGCCCGGGGCTTCCGTTCCTGCGGTTGCCTTGACGCCGCTCATTCCGTTGTCCGCCGTCACTGCAACTGTCGCCCCTTGTTGCCCATCATTCATTGCTGTCATGATCAGCTCCCATACCTTTCGAACTCTGTCGGTCCCTACGTGTTGTTGATTGGAAAATGCTAAAACATGGTTATTTCATTTGGTGAATACGATAGCTGTACAAAATGCGTTTCTTGCCTGTTTGCGATTCTATTAGCACTGCATATGCCAAACACTGTTGTAAAAATTTGATTGATGATGCCGGCCGACGGAAAGGGCGCTGGTGGAGGGGCTTCACAGGCTTTGACCGGATCCGGATTCGAGGGGGGACCGCCGAATCGGCGGATATTTTCGATTTATCATTTGATGAAATCCGGATAGTGGGGAGGGGATGTTGTTGATGAAATGGTGAAACGTGATGATTGAAGGGTGGCGGTATAAAATGTATTATCCCTTGACTGTAGCGGCTTCAGAATGTTTTTGCCCGCCTTGCGACCCTCTGTGCGGGATTTTACGGGCATGTTCTCTGCTGGATTAGAAAAAACTGATGTTATTGTAGGAAATAAAACAAAACATGAAATAGTTGTAATGTATTAATGGGCTTTATGTGCGGGCTTTTGAGAGATGCTGAGCGTCTCTTCGGCAGGTCTCGCGAGGATAAAGTATGGACAAAATATGCAGTTTGATATAACGTGGTTATATATTTGCAGGAACGATAACGAGACATCTGGTGTCCTATGTATAAATTCAACGGCAAAATCAAACCTGTTCGCGAGACCTGCGACGACGACCTGCGGTCGCGCCTCAAGTTCTGCGCCGAAACCGGGCAGATCTGGCTCCATGAGCATCGCATGCTCCTGGTTCACGCCGAGGTTCAGGCTTCCCTGCGCAGGGAACTGATCGACACCCTCGGCATGGAGCGGGCCCGGGGGCTTCTCAGTCGGATGGGGTATGCGGCCGGGATGCGGGACTTTGAGCTGGCCCGCACCAGGGCGGGGGGGGACGGAGATGTGGAGGCGTTCATCGCCGGGCCGCAGCTACACATGCTGGAAGGGGTCGCCAAGGTGTCGACGGTATCCCTCGAGTATGACCGCAGTACCGGGAGCTTCTACGGCGAGTTTCTCTGGGAGAACTCCTGGGAGAGCGAGTGGCACAAAAAATACTACGGCACCTACTCGGAGCCGGTCTGCTGGAGTCAGATAGGGTATGCCTGCGCCTATGCGTCATCCTTCATGGGGCGTCCCATTCTGTACAAGGAGATAGAGTGCGCAGGCATGGGGGAGGGCCATTGCCGCATCGTTGGGAAACCCCTTGAGGATTGGGACGACGCATCGGAATATACCCGCTTTTTCGTGAAGGAATCCATCGCCGAGCAGCTGATCGATCTGCAGACCCAGGTGGTGCAGTTGCGGTCGGTCATTGGGGAGAAAGAGAAGCTTCCCTCCGACATCGTGGGCAATTCCAGGGCGTTCCGAGCCTCCTACGATATGCTGCAGCAGGCGGCCAAGAGCCAGATAACGGTCCTGCTTCTCGGTGAGACCGGGGCGGGCAAGGAAGTCTTCGCGCGAGCGCTGCACTCCCGCAGTTCCCGCCGCAACGAGTCCTTCATCGCCATAAACTGCGCCGCCATTCCCCACGATCTGGTGGAATCGGAGCTGTTCGGGGTGGAGAAGGGAGCCTATACTGGCGCGCTCAGCGCCCGGCCCGGGCGCTTTGAGCGGGCCAACGGCGGGACGCTGTTTCTCGATGAGATAGGCGATCTCCCCCTTTCGGCGCAGGCCAAGCTGCTGCGGGTTCTGCAGGAAGGGGAAATCGAGCGCCTGGGCGATCACAAGGTGCGCAAGGTCGATGTGAGGCTGGTTGCGGCGACGAACATCGACCTGAAGCAGCTGGTCAAGGAGGGCAAATTCCGCTCGGATCTCTATTACCGGCTCAATGCCTTCCAGATCAACATCCCTCCTCTTCGGGAACGCAAGGAGGACATACCCCTTCTTGCCAGGAGATTCATCGAGAAGTTTTCCGCTATCCACGGCAAGAAGCTGAACGGTTTCACCGACAAGGCGATGCGGGCGATCCTGGCATATCCGTGGCCGGGAAACATCCGTGAATTGCTGAACATGGTTGAGCGGGGTGTCATTCTGGCTCCCAACGGTACGCGTATCGAGCTGGAGCAGATGTTCTCGGCCGGCGTCCACGACCCGATCCCCGAGTTCGGACTCGACAGCAGCGGCGGTCTGGGCATGGGGACTCAGGAGCCGGTGATGGATCTCTACGCGCTGGTCGCCAATGGCAGCATGACGCTGGACGGGGTTGAGGCATCCCTGATCGAATCGGCGGTAAAGGCGGCCAACGGCAACCTGTCGGCTGCTGCCAGGGCCCTCGGGCTGACCCGGCCGCAACTCGCCTATCGCCTCAAGCGTCTGCAGGACACCAGCCCGGCCGGCTCCTACGCTGATCCGGCGCACCCCCCGGAGTGAGGCGGCACGGAACCCGCCTCGGATCGCGGCAGTTCAGAGGTAAAGATCATGCCGGCCAACTATCACGAACATTTTCCGAAAATCCTTCGACGCAACAAGCCTCTTCTCGACGATGAGGCGTTTCGCAGGAGATATGAACTGCTGAGCGTCGTCTTCGACGAGGCGTTCCAGTTGATGGGGCTCCTAAAGCCGGACGGAACCCTCATCAAGATCAATAAGACCGCCTACCGTTCCATAAAGGGGAAGGAATCGGAAGTAATCGGCAAGCCTTTCTGGGACACCCCGTGGTGGGCGCACTCCCCTGAAGCGCGCAGCCGGCTTCGCCGGGCAGTCGAGGCCGCCTCCCGCGGAGAGTTCGTCCGCTACGAGACGACCCATCGGACCCATGATGGAACACTTACGCACATAGATTTTTCGCTCAAGCCCGTGAAGGATGAAAGGGGTAAGGCGATCCTCATCGTTGCGGAGGGGCGGGACATCACGGAACGAAGGCGTGCGGAAGAGGCGCTGAGGGAGGCGGCGGTCAAGTACCGGATCGTCGCCGACAATACGTTCAACTGGGAATTCTGGTTGAGCCCGGAAGGAAAGTTCATTTATTCGTCCCCGTCCTGCCTGAGGATCAGCGGCTATGACGCCGAAACGTTCAATGCCGACCCCGGCCTGATCTGGGAAATCGTTCATCCCGATGACCGCAAGCTCGTGGCCCTCCACCGGCACGAGGTGAGAGAGGCGAAGGTTCTGGGGGCGGTTGATTTCCGCATCGTTCATCGAGACGGCGACATCCGTTGGATTCACCATGTCTGCCAGCCCGTGTTCGGCGATGGCGGAGAATATCTCGGCATCCGGGGCAGTTTCTCCGACATCACCGAACAGAAAAAGGCCGCGGCGATACTCCTGAGGAACGCCCGGATCAACCGTGAGCTGGAGATAGCCAAGGAGATCCAGCAGTCGTTCCTGCCGGTATGCCCGTCATCGCTGCCGGGGCTCCTCATGGCCTGCTGCTGCGTCCCCGCGGCCCATGTGGGGGGCGACTACTACGACTTCTTCACGTTGGAAAACGGCGTCATCGACATGGTCATCGCCGATGTCACCGGCCACAGCATCGGTTCGTCGCTCTTGATGACTATGACCCGCAGCGTGCTCAACGCCAAGGTCTGCACCGCACGCCCCCCCGCAAAGCTGCTCGACACGGTGAACGACCTGCTCCACGAAGACCTCTCCCGGGCCGAACTTCAGATCAGCATGTTCTATATCCGGATGGACATCGTCGACCACACCCTTTACTATGCCAACGCCGGGCACAACCATCCCCTTCTGTACCGTTCGGCGGAAGGTGCGTTCATGGAACTCGACGCTGACGGACTGATCATGGGGGTGAAAAAAGAGGTCGGTTTTGAAGAAAAGAGTATCCGGGTAGAGGAGGGGGACATCCTGATCCTCTATACTGATGGTGTGACGGAAGCGGAAGGGGCCGGGGGAGAGCTGTTCGGTTTCGGGCGGCTCTGTGAGGCCGTTGCCGAACACCGGGAGAGTCATCCCAGAGAGATCATGGACGGGATTTTCCGGAAAATATCTGCCTTTTCAGGCGCAGGGCCTCTCTCCGACGATGTCGCGATGATTATCGTCAAAATCGTCCGGTGACGGAGCCCGTGATGTCGTCCTGTCAAGAGAAGCGGCCATGACCAAACCCCGCAGTAACCGAAAAATTGCCTGTGACGCAACCAACAGCGACCTGCGCTCACTGGTGCATTTCTGCGCCGAAACAGGCCAGATATGGCTGCACGAGCACCGTATGCTCCTGGTTCATGCCAATGCCCAGGGAGGGATGCGCAAGGAGTTGATAGACACCCTCGGCATGGACCGCGCGCGCGGGCTTCTCATCCGCATGGGCTTTGCATCGGGCATGCACGATGCGGAAGTCTTCAGCAGGCGGGATCAGGGGGCGACCGACTACGAAGCTTTCATGATCGGCACGCAGCTTCATACCCTTGAGGGGATCGTCAAGGTTACCACCCTCAAGCTGGAGGCCGACCGCACTACCGGCAGGTTCTACGGCGAGTTCCTCTGGGAAAACTCCTGGGAGGGGCAGTGGCACCGTAATCAGTACGGAACCCATTCGGAGCCGGTCTGCTGGAGCCAGATAGGGTATGCCTGCGGCTATACCACGGCCTTGATGGGGCGGCCGATCCTGTACAAGGAAATCGAGTGCGTCGGCAAGGGGGACAACAACTGCCGCATCGTCGGCAAACCCATCGAGGAGTGGGAGGACGCGGCCGACTACCTGCGCATTTTCAACCAGGAATCCATTGCCGATCAGCTCATCGACCTGCAGACCCAGGTGGTGCAGTTGCGTTCGGCCATAAACGAGAAGGAAAAGCTACCCACGGACATCGTCGGCAATTCCAAGGCATTCCGGACGGCCTATGACATGCTGCAACAGGCGGCCAAAAGCCAGATAACGGTCCTGCTTTTGGGCGAGACCGGCGTTGGCAAGGAGGTCTTCGCCCGGGCCCTGCATGACCGCAGCACCCGTCGCAACGAATCGTTCATCGCCATCAACTGTGCCGCCATCCCCCACGATCTGGTGGAATCAGAGCTGTTCGGGGTAGAGAAGGGAGCCTTCACCGGTGCCCTCAACACCCGGCCGGGACGCTTCGAGCGGGCCAACGGGGGGACGCTGTTCCTCGACGAGATCGGCGACCTGCCGCTCTCGGCCCAGGTGAAACTGCTGCGGGTTCTGCAGGAGGGGGAAATCGAGCGCTTGGGTGATCACAAGGTCCGCAAGGTGGATGTGAGGCTGGTCGCGGCGACCAACGTCGACCTGAAGCAGCTGGTCAGGGAGGGTAAGTTTCGCTCGGATCTCTACTATCGGCTCAATGCCTTCCAGATCACTATCCCTCCTCTCAGGGAGCGCAAGGAGGACATCCCTCTCCTTGCCACCAGGTTCATCGAAAAGTATTCCGCAATCTACGGCAAGAAGCTCAATGGCTTTACCGATAAAGCCATGCGGGTCATATTGACCTACCCCTGGCCGGGCAACATCCGCGAGTTCATGAACATGGTGGAACGGGGGGTCATTCTGGCACCCAACGGCACCCGTATCGAGTTGGAGCAGATGTTTTCCTCCAGCAACAATGATCCGGCCATGGAATTCGGCCTCGACAGCAACGGCAGTCTGGGTGTTGACCGTGGTGAAGCTGAGCCTGGCAAGGATCTCTACGACGAGGTCCTGAACGGCAGCATGACACTGGACCAGGCCGAGGCCATGCTGATAGGGGCCGCCGTGGAGAAGGCCAACGGCAACCTCTCCGCTGCTGCCAGGGTGCTCGGCCTCACCCGGCCGCAGCTCGCCTATCGTCTGGGCCATCTGAACGATGGCGAGCCGGAGACAGGCGGTCGGAGATGAACGACACTCTGAGCATGCGGGTGCAAAGGTACCTGAGAGACCACAACGTAGCCACCGTGGCCACCAACGGCAGCGGCGGTCCCTGGGCGGCGGCGGTGTTCTATGCCAGCGACGGCTATACCCTCTATTTTCTGTCATCGCCGACGAGCCGGCATTGTCTCGATTTGGCCCAAACGGCGCGCGTTGCCGTGACAATCCAGGAGGATTATTCCGACTGGCTCGAAATCAAAGGGGTGCAGATCGAAGGTATTGCCACCGAAATCTCTGGTGCCGAGGAAGAAAAAGCCCGCAAGCTTTATGGGAGGAAATTCCCCCTGGTCGGCCTGCTGGCGCAGGCTCCGGCGGCCATTGTCGAGGCCATGGCCAAGGTTCGGTGGTACAAGGTTGTCCCGCACCGGTGCTTCTTCATCGATAATTCGCTCGGCCTGGGCCACCGCGACGAGGTTGATGTCGGCATTGATGCCGAATGACCTGTTCGTAATCTACGAATTGGTTAACAGGCAAAACGAAGTTATATTTGATTTTATCATATGATCAAATGGTCGTGCTTTTGCCTGCTGATCTATCTTCCCGCCTGATAGCATCCCGCAAACACTTGTCTATAGCAGCTTTTACCCCTCCTTGCTGATCCTCCACCATTGCCAATCACTGAGCATAACGAATAGCTGTGCATATAAAAATCCCATAATTCCAGCGGATTGGAGATGACTGTGCTATTGCTCCGAGAATGGAGCAAAAATTGCAAAACGTTGGTTTGAAAGATAAACCAACAAGGCAAGGAAGAGCCTTCACTTCATTCAAAAAGGAGAGTGGACATGCTTAAATCATTCGATGAACTGATCGCTGCCGTACAGGAAAAGCCGAAGAAGAAAATCGCCATCGTATCCCCGGAGGGAACGACGGTGATGAAGCTGGTCAAGCAGGCGCTGGAGGCGAAACTGGCCGAGTTCATCCTTGTCGGCGACGAAGGGAAGATAAAGACCATGTCGGCCGAGGCCGGCTTTGATTCGAACCTCATTAACATAATCAATATCCCGAATCAGAAGGATGCGGCGGAAGAGGCGGTCAGGCTGGTGATCGTGGGAAGCGCCAACGCCATCATGAAAGGCAACCTTCCCACCGCCACCTTCATGCGGGCGATCCTGGACAAGCAGAAGGGGCTGAACGACAACAGGGTGATCAGCGAGATCACCATCTACGAAAAGATCGTCGACGCACCGGGAGGCGGTTTCCGTTTCCTCACCGATTGCGCCATCAACGTCCAGCCGACCCTGGACGAGAAAAAGCAGATCATCGAAAACGCCGTCGGCCTGGCCCACAAGCTCGGCAACACGCTGCCGAAGGTGGCTGTCATCTCGGCCGTCGAGGTGGTCAACCCCGCCATGCCCGACACCATCGAGGCTGCGGCCCTGAGCAAGATGGCAGAGCGGGGCCAGATCGAAGGGTGTCTTGTCGAGGGGCCGCTGGCCTTTGACAACGCCATATCCCAGGAAGCGGCCAAGTACAAGAAAATCAAAGGCGAGGTGGCCGGCCAGGCGGATATCATCATGGCGCCCAACCTCCTCTCGGCGAATCCCCTGCGGAAGTGCCTGGTCTATTACACACAGCAGCGGATCGCCACCGCGGTGATGGGGGCGAAAGCGCCGATCGTGCTCACGTCACGCTCCGATTCGGCGGAAACCATGCTCCTTACCATTGCCCTGGCAGCGTACATATCCTGAGGAAGGGAGTGTCCCGGCGGCCACTGGAAGTGTGAAACAGGCAGCCGGGCCTCGTGCAAGAGCCGTCTCGACTCCCCGCAAGGGGAGGACGTTGCGCGAGGCTCGGCCGCCGGCATGAATGTGCCGGGGAATGAAGGGGAAAGGCTTCTGTACCGAAGAAGGGGCGGGGCAGGGCGGTGGTAAACGATTGACGTGACGGTGCCGGACCGTTCGTAGAGGCAAAGGGTTCAGCTGTTCTGGGTTCAGATCTCCGCCCGCTGGCGCGCGCCCTTCAGGGCGGTTTCCAGGGTGATTGTGTCCAGAACTGCTTTGGTGAGGTCGTCGATTTCGTTTGCGATGCTCTTCAGCTCCGCAAGTATCGGGACGTCTAAAGGGCTTCCGTGGGGCACATCGAGCTCGGATTCCAGATTTTCGAACATCTGAATTATATCCAGCAACGTCGTTCGCTGAATGTTGCCCGAAAACCGATAGCCGCCGCCGACGCCGCGTACTGCCTGTACCAGTCCTTCGTGGACCAGGTCGCGCATGATTTTTGCGAGATGATGGGGAGAGACGCCGTATTTGGAAGCGATCTCGCCGGTCGACAATTGCCGCTCAGGGTCGCTGGCCAGTTCCAGTACGGCAAACAGGGCGAAAAGGCTGGCTTTATTGAGTCTCATGGTATTCCCTCTCCAGGGTAAAACGTATGTAGAGTTTTGCCATGCACATTGTATTACAGCGGGCTGCCGGCAACCTTTCGGTTAGTCGAGCGGTTTTTCCAGCTCGATATACCTGCCCGTCCGTAGGCCCATGCTGCGAAAGAAGGACAAGGTCAACTTGTTATCGCGATCGACCATGGTGCGCACCGTGGTGACCCCGGTCTGTTTCAAACGGGCGGATATTTCGTCGAACATGCGCCGGCCAATGCCTCCCTCACGCGCTTTCGGTGAAACGGCAATGGCAAATACCCACCCGCAGGGTGGCGACCCGAACTCCCAGGCGCGAACCTCGCCGGCAATGAATCCGGCAATTCTGCCGTTCGATTCTGCCACGAGGAAGATCCGATCGCTTTTGCCGCCGGTAACAAAACGGTCAAATATCCCGCGCCAGTAATCAGCCTTTTCCGTCTTGGAAGTGACTGTATCCAAGGAGATTACATCGTTGAGATCGCTTGGCTTTGCGTTGCGGATGGATAATTGATCGCTCATTCGTGACCTTGCCGGCACTCGCATCTGGAACCGGGCCGGGGCTCTTTCTGTGGCCCGGTGTGCGAAATAGCCCAAAAATATTTTTCCGTGCTTGAATGATCCTCTTGGTAAAAGTGGTACCATAATACCGTAATAGGTCGGGGGATTCAAGGATATTTCCGCAGATTGTTATTTATCTCGTCGTTATGGGGGTAACTCTATGAAAATGCGACTCTATGGTACGCGAGAGCAACTTCGTGACTTGTGCCACTGAATTGTCTTGACAGTTAAAATATTAAAATGGTACCAAAATACTATAATATCTCGCCTCGGAGTTCAGGTAGACGGCACGCTTTTGAACAGGTCGTTTGATATGTGAGGTGTCTATGTCCCCGTCAGATATCTATGGGAGAAAGATAAATTACCTGCGGTTGTCGGTAACGGATCGCTGCAATTTCCGGTGCTCGTACTGCATGCCGGCCTCTGGCATCAAAAAGCGCGCGCACGCTGACATCCTGAGCTATGAGCAACTGCATCGGATTGCGGAAGCGGCAGTTGACATCGGTGTCGAGAAGATCCGGATAACCGGTGGGGAACCCCTGGTGAGAAAGGGAATGCCCGGATTTCTTGCCGGCCTGAAGCGGATACCCGGCTTGAAGAAACTCGTCCTGACCACAAACGGCGTGTTCCTGGGGGAGATGGCCGGTGAGCTAAGAGACGCCGGAGTTGAAAGTGTCAACATAAGCCTGGATTCGCTGCGTCCCGACGTGTTTTCCCGGATTACCCGGCGCGGCGATTTGTCCAGGGTGTTGGCAGGGATCGCCGCTGCCGAGCGTGCCGGGTTCGAGCATATCAAGCTAAACATGGTGGTGATGCGCGGGGTTAACGACGCCGAGGTGCTGGATTTCGCGGCGATGACCCTCGACAAGCCGTTGAAGGTGAGATTCATCGAGTATATGCCGACGCTGAAGGAAAGGAACTGGCAATCCTTCATGGTTCCCGGGGACGAATTGCTGTCCCGGCTTTCAAAGCGGTACCGACTGCAAAAAGTGACCAATGACGCACTTGACGGGCCAGCCGTCTACTACCGGATTGACGGGGCCGCGGGAACGCTCGGTTTCATCACTCCAATATCCAGCCATTTCTGCCAGAACTGCAACCGGATCAGGGTCACCTCTTCCGGCACGGTAAAGAGCTGTCTGTTTGACGATGGGACAACGAGCCTCAAACCTTTTCTTGAAAATGGCGACGACGCCGGACTGCGGGAAACGCTGCGCCAGGTTGCCGGCATGAAACCCCACCGGCACATGTTCATGTCGCGTGAAGCCGACAACCATTCGTTCACCATGTCGCAGATTGGCGGGTAACGGACGCGAAGTCCGAAGGAGAATCCGGAATGATGGGTAAAGTCATGGCAGTCTGCCTCAGCAAAAACAAAGGCGAGCGAAAGACCCCGGTGGCGAGTGTCCGCCTGCTCACGAACCATGGCATCGACGGCGATGCCCATGCGGGGGATTGGCACCGCCAGGTAAGCCTCCTGGCCCAGGAAAGCATCGAGAAGATGCAGCGCCTGGGTCTCTCGGTGCAGGCGGGGGATTTTGCCGAGAACATTACCACTGTCGGAATCGATCTCCCCGGCCTGCCGATCGGAACACGGCTCAGGGTAGGGGAGACGACGCTGGAGGTTACCCAGATCGGGAAAGAATGCCATACGCGCTGCGCCATTTATTACCAGGCCGGCGACTGTGTGATGCCAAAGGAAGGAATCTTCGCAAGAGTCGTGCACGGTGGCGGGATACGGCCGGGGGATGCTGTCGAAGTCGAAAAACCGTGAGCGGAAACTTTCTCCACGGTGGAGAGTCGCGGATGTGAATTCCGCTCCCTGGGATAATCCGACCGGCTACGGCGCGTCACTCTTTGGGAATCGCCGTATGCGGACCCGCATGGACGGTGATGTGGAGGCCGGGGAGAATAACCCCCCGGCTATCCGATTCACCCTCTATCTTAGAGGGGTAATGTTCGGGAATTTCTCAGCAAATGTCTTTTCACTGGTTTCCATCATACGCTTCCCCTCTGAAATCATCACATCTGCCTCTTCAATTTTATCCTTTCCTTCCTCAATCATTTTCTGCCCTTTTTTCTTTAACTCCTCACCTTCGATAAGCAGGCTATTCCCCTCAGTCCACTTTTTAGACAGTTCCCGGGCAGTTTCACCCTGGAGAAGCATCGTATCGCCTATGGTAGGCTTAGAGCTCGCACACCCGCCAGCAAGCATGGCTACAATGATAAGGCACACCTTGCTCCAACACGCTTTTTTCATGATATCTCCTTTTGGGTTGTTATGAATGTGTCTGACGGACCGGGAGAAATAGTGACTACTCACGCATCCCCGGCGTTACAGTGACCGCTACCAATAAGCCCTCAGGACTGAGAAGCCGGGTAACAATCTGTCCCCACGGCTCCTTTTGCGCTCTGGTCAGTAACATGTATCCTCGTTCTTCCAGTTCGTCAACCGCGCCGCGCCGCCTCGATCGCAGCGATGTCGATCTTTTTCATCGTCATCATCGCATCGAAAGCGCGCTTGGCGGCAGCGGTGTCGGGATCGGTTATCGCTTTGGTCAGAGCTATCGGCGTAATCTGCCAGGACAGACCCCATTTGTCCTGGCACCAGCCGCAGGCATTCTCTTCGCCGCCGTTACAGACGATGGCGTTCCAGTAACGATCCGTTTCGGCCTGGTCAGCGGTTGCGACCTGAAACGAGAATGCCCAATTGTGCTTGACCTCGGGTCCGCCATTGAGCCCGAGGCAGGGAATTCCCATCACCGTAAACTCGACCGTCAACACATCTCCTTTTTTCCCGGACGGAAAGTCTCCCGGCGCGAGGTGCACCGCGCCAACAGATGAATCGGGAAAGGTCTCCGCATAGAATCGTGCCGCCTCCTCGGCGTCTCCATCGTACCAAAGGCATATCGTATTCTTTGCTGGCTTGCTCATGTCACCCCTCCTGGTCTTTGGACGTGTTGCTGCTTTATAGTAACTTGCATAACGTGGGAGAGTGCAGCGGCGGAGCGAAGCAGAGAATCTTCCCCCGATAAAGTAGACACGGGTTACGCCATGCTCCACTCATACTCCTCCGGCGAAAGATAGCCAAGAGA
>NZ_JAHCZI010000007.1 GCF_018501225.1 Geobacter hydrogenophilus
CAACAGTTGAGATGAAACTGTATAACACTCGGGTGCTGCTGTTTCCGCTACGCTCCACAGCAGACCCTCAAGCCGTTAGGTAGACAAAAATGAGAATGAGAATACAACTCTGCATTTTCCTTATCCTTCTTGCTGCCAATACCGTTGCTGCCTCAGATGTCCACGTCCCCAAAGGGTGGCGCTTACCAACTGAAAAAGATATGTCTGGGGACTGGGCAGAATTCCGAAAAGACAACCCTCACCCATATTTAGCCCAAGCGGACTTCAACGGGGACGGAATTCCTGATGATGCTTACATTGCCCTAGCTGTGAACGGCAAGAGCTGGGCGCTATTCGTAAACCTGAACAAAAAGAAAAGCCCACCTAAAGTCCTCAAACTTGATGAGGACAATGGAGAAACCCCACCGCAGAGAATGGGACTAGACATAGCCGAGCCAGGCACCTACAAGACGGCTTGCGGCAAGGGTTATTGGGAGTGCGACAAAGATGAAACTGAGACTCTTAAGCTAAGAGTCCCAGCAATAGACTTCTATCTCTTTGAGAGCGCAAATTCATTTTTTTGGTGGGACAAAAAGCTTGGACATTTTCGTCGCACTTGGATGAGTGACTAAGACCTAACAGCGGCGTAGACACTGACGCGGCAAGAAACCGCCGCGCAGGTCACGCCGCGACACGTTGAGCGGAAGAAATGAAAGAAAATGAAAAGCTATAAAGTCATCAAAAGCATAGCGCACAACTTGGGCCATTCCTTCACGAGCCTTATGAACTATCACGGTACAGATTATGTCTTGGGACATATCCTCCGTGCGGCCAGAATTACAGGTAAAGACAAATTGGAAGTTGATTTTCTGGCCGGAACTGCGGAGCCATCAGAGCTGTTAGTTGCACCAGTCAAAGAATCAGTTGAATGGTACTGCAAGACTTTCGCTGATTTCGTCAATAGAAGTGGCTCAGATATTGATTTGATAGTTTCGGCAAAGATGACCTTTAAATATGATTTAAAAATCACTCGACCATACCCACGCGACCCAAAAATCATTGAGAACCCCTACACATGTGACGTAGTGATCATCGACAACAGACAGAAGGAACATGCCGTACACTTTGAAAGTTGGTGGTTTCCAGAGTAAAAAAATGCTCAACTAAGCGCTAGACCGGCCCAAAAACAAATGCGGCCGGTCAGCTCTCAGCCGTTGATGGAAAGACAAAATATGAAAAATGCGAAAAAAGCACTGAATGAAGTTGAACTTCAACGAGAATATCCTTTAGCCGATTTGGCAGCAGGATGGTTCTTCCGCTGTGAAGAAACTTCGGCTGGTTGCTACCAGGTGGAAGGAATGGATCTATGGGGCCGGCTAGTATCAGTGACGGGGTTTGATCCTGAGGCACTGCTACAGAGGTGCGTCGCAGACGCCAAAATGATTAACTCAGAAATCCAAGTGCCGGGTTAAACCTCTCAAACAAGTCATGAACGCTGCGGTACCAGCTTAATCTCCAGTTTGCAGTTAACAGCGGCAGCATACTTGCGGAGCATCTCCAGGGAGGGAGAATGGCGGCGAGAACCGAGTGACGCTTCTACTCTTGCCAATGAGGGCTGAGAAACTCCCATTTTGGCCGCCACTTGCTCTTGGGTCATCCCAGCCTGACGCCGCGCCGCTAGCAGGGCATCCAGAGCGGCAAATTCATCATCCAAGGCTTCCCATGCTTTCTTGAAATCGGGGTCTTGAAGCTCATTCTCCAATTTTTTCTTGGGGTGGTACGAAACCGGTTTATAGCTCATGACTGATTACCTCCTTCTGCCGAGTGAGCGCTATATCGAGTTCCCGTTTTGGAGTTTTGTCCGTCTTTTTGATGAAACTGTGAAGAATAACGATCTTCCTTCCGACCATGGTGCAGAAAAGCGCTCTTCCAATTCCTTCTTCTGCCTTGGCGCGGATCTCAAAAAGGCCATTACCAAGCGCGCGTGTATGCGGCATTCCCAAGTTGGGGCCGTATTCTTCCATGCGTATAGTCAATGCTCGAAATCGAGCACGCAAGCCAACAGGCCACGCATCAAGCTCCGCCTCGACAGTTTCATTGTAATATGAAAGTCGGAAAACCATGACTCAAATATACCACGCATGTTATAAAAGTAAAGGATTTTGAAAGCGCGGTCCCAACCATCGGCAAGAACCGCCGAGGGCGGGTCAGCCTCAGCCCCCGTTGAAAGATTAAAAGAGAAAAAGGCCGAATCACGAATCCGTGCAGGTCCCCGAAATTGGCGGGACAGGCTGAACCTGCCAAATTGGCATTCAGTAGAAACAAGGAAGCGGGAATACAGAAATGACGAGGAAACGGCAACAATCTGGTAAAAGCTGACAAAGGCGAGAGAAAATCAAAAAACGGAGGAAAAGCCGAAGAAAAGACGAGAGAAAAGATGCACTGCAGGTTTCAGGCAGCTTTCAGACGCTCGACTTTAAGGTCCTTTCGTTTCGCCCAAGCTTTCCATAAGTCATACTGAGTCTGCTGTGCAAGCCAGCTTTCAGGAGTTGTATCGAAGGCTATAGATAGCCTAATGGCCATCTCAGGCGAAACCCCAGTATGACCATTCAAAAGCTCAGATAGCGCCTTTCGGCTGACTCCAAGTGCCCTAGACGCTTCAGAAACCGAAACACCAAGTGGTTTGAGGCAGAGTTCGCGGATGATTTCACCTGGGTGTGGCGGATTGTGCATCATAATGAAGCTCCTTAGTGGTAGTCGAGGTAATCGACCAAAATAATGTCATGCCCCTCGAACTGAAAAATCAACCGCCAATTACCGCTGACGTCTACAGCCCAGAAACCTGCATACTCGCCTTCCAGCTTATGCAGGCGCAAACCAGGCAAGTTCATATCCTTCGGTTCGGCTGCGACGTTAAGTCTCGCCAAAATGAGCCGTAATCGGTCAGCATGTTTTGCTTGTATTCCGGCTTTGTTGCCCGTCTCGAAGAAATTTTTCAAGCCCTTGTGCCGGAAGCTTATGATCATAGGAGAAATATAAACTGTAACCCTGTGGGTTGCAAGAGATAAATCCGAAGCTTTCAACCAGGAGGCGGCAGCAGTCTCCGCTGACGCTCCGCTGCTGCGCCCCCGCGCCGTTGGCCGAAAAAAACACGAGAAACCATGCTTGATCACAGAAACTCATGCCCAGTCTGCCTCAACAAGACATCCCGCCTTGTCTATTCTGAAGCCGATCCTTTAATAGCACGCTTGCTTATTAAAGGTAATCAGAATATATTTTAATAGCGTCGAGCGTTATTAAAGGATTGTGTCCATGAAAACTTCAGATTTGAGCCCCGACCGGCAAAAGCTGCTTGTCGCCCTGAAGGAGTATCCAGGTGCTTCCGCGCTTGTACCCCCTCCTGCCCCTCGCACACTCGGACTGAAGGAAGTTTTCGGCGATGTAGTCAAGGCGCACGAGGCGCTTGGAGCAGTGCAGGCCTCCACTTCCCGTCTTCCCAACCCGAACCTTGTCACGAGGACGCTCGACCGTCGGGAGGCCGTCCGAAGCAGCCAGATTGAGGGAACGTCCTCGGACGTCGACCAGGTTCTTGAGTATGAGGCGACCGGCAGCGACGACGGACTTCCACGGGACGTTATGGTGACCCTCAACTACGTCAAGGCATTGCAATACGGCTTACAACAGGTGGCCATCAGAGGGTCCGCCGCTTTGGACCGCACACTGATTGAGATGCTCCACTGTCACCTTATGGAGGGGACCGACTACAAGGACACGCCCGGCGAGTTCCGGCAAAGACAGAACTGGATCGGCGGCCATAGAAACATCTACGATGCGAAATTCGTCCCGCCCCCTCATGAATATCTTGGAGATTGCATTACAGACCTGGAGGAGTTGCTGCGCTATGCTCCGTCAGAGGAAGACCAAACGGAGATATCTATCGTCATCCGCATGGCGATAGTCCACGCGCAGTTCGAGACGATCCACCCCTTCATAGATGGTAATGGCCGCGTAGGTAGGCTCCTTTTACCGCTCATGCTGTTTGCCGAAGGCTATCCGCCGGTTTACCTGGCCGGATTTCTCAAAGAAAACCAGCAGGAATATTACGACACTTTGGGCGCGGTGCAGTTGCGTGGAGAATGGGTACCCTGGGTCCGGTTCCTCGCCGAGGGGGTGCAGGTGGCCGCACGAGAGACAATACAAACAGCGGAACGTTTGACCGCCCTTCTTGATCAGTGGAAGACGCTCATTCGCACCAGCAACGTCCGGAGCGACGCCCTGCTCCACCGACTCCCTGAATACCTCATCGCTCACCCGGTTGTCACGGTCCGCTCAATCCAGGAGGCGTTCAACACCTCATTCCCGACGGCAAATGCCGCTTTGAACATCATGCGAGAGAAGGGGGTCGTCGCGCCGCATACTGAACGCAAACGGGACCGAATTTTCATTGCTACGGACGTGATCAATGTTCTGAATAGGCCTCCTGTTCCAGACCAGTAAACAATTCGCGGCTCTACCGTCCGCTTAATGCAGAGAATACAGAAGGGGCCAACCATCGGGTGGTGGTGCAGTCAAGCTGCACACCCTCAAGGCGTTATTGAAAGGACAGCCGTAGGAAAACATAGTGCAGGAGGTATAGATAATGCTCATTCCGGCCCGTTTCAGAGTCATCTGCTTTCTGATTGCCACATCCACAATGATCTGCAGTTGCACCCCCAGTGTTTTGCCCAGTGAAGAGCTGAAAAAGATCGGCCAATGCCCAAAGATTCATGCGGTACATAACCCTCCGCGTCTGGCATTCACCTTTTTCCCCGAAGAGGGTTTTAAAGGCGAGGCAATCGGGAAGTACTTCGGCCCCGTGGGTTTATTTACCGGTGCTTGGTCCGACATTCGGTCGGCGCAGGCACTGGGGGACAAGCTGATTCAAGGGTTCGGCCTGCAAGACCCGGTTCTCCGTGTGAAATCGAGGTCGATTGATCTGCTCGCGAGGGAAAACTTCCGAAACATCCAGCCGTACGATTCACAGTTGCCAGAAGACGATCTGGGAAACTTGAAGCAGAAATTGGACAGTGACATGATGATGGACTTTAAGACCATCACCTGGGTGCTCGCCTCAAACCCCAAGGATCCGAAGCGCTATCTGGACTCTTTCCGTGCGCGGTCCCGCCTGATAAGAGTCGAAGATGGAAAGGTGCTGTGGGAAGGAGAATGCGGCTTCAAAAAGCATGATCCGAAGTCTGCTCCCACCATAGACGAGATGATGGCCAACCAGGGAGCCCTGCTGAAGACCCTGTTCCAGGAGGATGCCGATGCCTGTGCCGGTGAGATAGTCGGCCAATTCCTGGGAAGGGCATCTCGATGATGCTCCGCACTGACCGCGGCAGCCCCCGCCAAAAAAGGGGAAGGCTAAGGGGTCGCGTCTCCAAAATCCAAAAAATTATGTAGATGATTTCTCAACTCATGGCTGGGCCGGCCCTAGAACCGGCCGGTCAGTCTAGCGTTGAGCGGCATGGGCGGGGCAATATCAGGCTTCGTCCATATCGGCAATCCTCTTGAACTCATCCTGAATCTCCAGAAACGCATCCACCACATCGGGGTCGAAATGGGAGTTCCTTTCGCCGGCTATTGCCGCGACTGCCTTTTCATGGGGCCAGGCGCTTTTGTAGGGCCGCTCCGACCGCAGGGCGTCATAGGTGTCGACCAGGGCCACTATCCGTGCCGAAAGGGGGATTTCCTCGCCTTTAAGGCCTTTCGGGTACCCTGATCCGTCCCATCTTTCGTGGTGATAAAAGGCGATGTCCCGCGCAAGCGCCAGATAGCTGTCTCTTCCGAACCTGGTGACGATGGAGCTGTTCCCGCGGCCGAGAATGTCCCCGGCAACAAGGGTATGGATTTTCATCTGCTCGAATTCTTCTGGGGTATATCTGCCCGGCTTTGTCAGGAGGTGGCGGGGGATGGCAATTTTGCCGATGTCATGAAGGAGGGATGCCGATGAAAGATCTTCGGCATAATTGGGTTTGGAGGAGAGGTAGGCTTGGAATTTCGGCGTCTGTGAGAGCCGTTGTGCAAGCATGCCGGCGTAATATCGAACCCGGCTGAGGTGTTCCCCCGCAGTCTTGTCGTTGTTATCCGCCAGGATGGCAAGCGTTTCGATGGCAGTGAGCCCGGTTGCCCGAATTTCCGCCGTTTTCTCGTCGATGATCCGTTCAAAGCTGGTGTCTGGTTCGTTGAAAAAAGCCTCGGATGCAGGAGGGGGGAGGTTGAAATAGAACGTCGCGCCTTCGCCTTCCTTGGCCTCGGCCCAGATCCTTCCGTTCTGGCGTTCGATAATCCGCTGCGCGACCGAAAGCCCGATGCCGCTCCCTTCGAATTCGTCCTCTTGGTGGAGGCGGCAGAACGGCTGGAACAGCTTGCCGGCAAATGCCATGTTGAATCCCACCCCGTTGTCCCGTACAAAACATGCCTTGTCGCCGGAGTGCCACGTCTCGCCGAATTCGACCTTTGCGTCGGGAGTATGGACGGTATATTTCACGGCATTGCCGAGGAGCTGTTCCAGGAGGATGGTCAAGAGACTACGGTCACCGGCAGCGACGATGCCGGGCGCAATCGTTACCAGCAGGCTCCGCTCTTTTTCTCCATCCAACAGTTTTGCCATGATCCGCCGGGCCAGCTCGGAGAGGTCGACCGATTCGATGTGCAGCGGGACATGCGAAAGCCGGGTTATCAGCAGGAGGTTGTCGATGACGCTCCTCAGGCACCGGCTTGCCACGCTGATCCGTTCCGCGAGGCGTCTCGATTCATCGAAATCCGTCTCGGCGACCGATTCCGTCAGCGCCTCGCTCAACCCTTCGAGGCGGGCGAGCGGAGCCTTCAGCTCGTGGGAAATGGAGTAGCAGAAGGACTCCAGTTCCCTGTTGACCCGCTCCAGCTCGGCGGTCCGAAGCGCCACCCGCTGGTCCAGCTCCTCGTTCAGCGCCCGGAGGTTCTCCTCCAACCGTTGTCGTTCCGTGATATCACGGGCGGCAGCGAAGATGCCGATGGTCGTTCCGTTCTCGTCCTGGAAGAGAGAGGCGTTGTAGAGGACCGGCGTGGTGTGGCCGCCCCGATGCCTGATCTCCAGGGGATAGTCCCGCACCTGCCCGTCGCGGAATACCTGGCGGTACCCTGCCCGGGCCAGTTCCGGATTGGTGAAGTAATCCGAGAAATCGGTGTTTATCAGCTCTGCTCGTGGGTGGCCGGTGATTTTCTCCGTGGCCGCATTCACATCGGTGATCCTGCCGTCGGGGCCGATTGTCACCAGCGGGTCGATGCTCGCCTCGATCAGGCTCCTGGTGTAGCGCGATATGGCGCGCACCTCCGCTTCGATCCGCCGTATTTCCGCAAGGTCTGTCGCGAGCTGCCCGTTGGCGACGGATAGGGCGGCTGTCCGCTCCTGAACGCGGTTTTCCAGCTCCTCGTTTGCCCCGCGCAGGTCTTCCTTCGCCTTGATTTCGCTTCGCCACCGGAGCATCAACGCCCTGGAATAGATGAACGTGCCAAGGGAGAAGAGCAGCAGAAACGCCGACACGATGGCCGATTCCTTGCGCCAGCCCGCCATGTACTCGCTCGTGGCTTTCCCCACGTTCAGATAGAGAGGATAGTCGCCTATCTTGTGGAAGGCATAGAGACGCTCGATATTGTCTACGGGGGTACGGGTCTGGTAGGTTGCCTCCTTCCTCCCCGATACGACCAATTCCCGTAATGTTCCGGAAACCTTCTTCCTGTTCATTCCCTTGATGTCGGGATGCCGGGCGATGAGTTCAAGCGCTCCGTTACGAAGCGCTATGGCGCCGGATTTGCCGACATCCACGTGGGAAAAAGCCTGTTGGAAGTGCTCGACGGTAATCGGCGCAACGACGATTCCGGCAAAGGAACCGTCCCTGTTGTTCAGGCGTCGGGCCATGTTCAGCACCCATACGCCGGAAAGGCGCCCCACTAGGGGGCTTCCGAATACCAGCCCCGCCTTGGGATTGTCCCGGAGCTCCGCGAAATAATCCCGATCCGCAAGATTGGCCCGATTAAACACGGTACTGGCGTAGAGCACATCCCCTGCTGCATTGGTTACATACAGCTCCGCGAACTGCGGGATACGGGAGTGGATTTTGGCGATGCTTCGATTGAGCAACGCTCTGTCGATGCCGCCGGCAGCAAGTTGGTCTTCAACTTCGTCCTTCACTGAAAAGAGGGAGAGGTTTATCTTTTCTATGGTTCCCGCGATACTGTCTTCGATGACACTTGCCAGATTCTGGACCGCGACGGTGTTTTCCTTCTGGTGATCGTTCCGGCTGCGATAGAGGTAGAACGCGGCGCAGGCATAGATGAGCAGATTGATAACGAGGATCCCGTTGGCGAGCCGCCGTATCAGATCCGAGAACTTGGAGGTTTCTTCGCGCATGTGAGGGTCGCGCACGGTGGGGCCCCAATTCCTGAAGAATAATGTGAGTTCATACTGGTTAAGATTACTAAATAAATTCTTAGAATCAAGGCGGTATCAAGGAAAGAACAAGGAGGGAAAGGTGAGTAAATAGGGAAAGGGTGGCGAGCCGATTCGCCACCGGTGGCGGAAAATTCAGAAGAACCGAGGGAGAGAGGGCAACCGGTTAACCACGCATTGCCCGACCGAGGGTGAAATAGAACGTTGCCCCTTCAGCCACCTTTGCTTCCGCCCAGATCCTGCCGCCGTGGCGGTGGATGATCCGCTGGACGGTTGCCAGCCCGACCCCCGTTCCTTCGAACTCGTCCTGCCGATGCAGGCGCTGGAAGGGGGAAAAGAGCTTCGAGGCGTACTTCATGTCAAAGCCTGCGCCGTTATCCCTGACGAAATAGACGTGCTCCTGGTTTTCCTCGAGAGCGCCGAATTCTATCCGCGCCGTTTCATTCTGCCGGCTGTACTTCCAGGCGTTGTTGAGCAGGTTGTCGATGACCGATGTGATCAGCGGCCTGTCCGCCTCCGCGGTCACGTCGTCGGCTATGACTAACGTCACGCGGCGCTCCGAGTCCGCTTCCTGCAGGGCGGAGATGATCTCCCGGACGATGGTGCTCAGGTTGACGGTGTCGGGATGCAACGCCGCAGAGCTGGCCTGTGACAGCCCCCGCAGCGCCTCGATCAGCTCGTTCATCCTGTTGACGCTCCGCTCGATTCTGCCGATATATTCCAGCACCGACCCGTCGACCGCGTTCTCGCACTCCTCGCGCACGATGCTGGCGTACCCGATGATGCTCCGGAGCGGCGCCTGGAGGTCATGGGTCACCGCCGAGCTGAAAGCCTCCAGTTCCCGGTTCAGGCTCTCCAGCGATTCGGTCCGCCTCACCAGAACGCCGTTCAGCAGGGCGATCTCGTCCTGGGCCTGCCTGGAGCGCTGGACTTCCTCCTGCAAGCGCCCGTTCGCCGCTGCCAGCAGGGCAGTGCGCTCGGCGACCCGTTCTTCGAGGGTACGGTTCACTTGCTGAAGCTCTTGTTCGGCCTTTTTGCGCCCTTCGATTTCGTGTTCCAGCGCCCGGTTGGCCTGCTCCAGGTCTGCCATCTTTTTTTCCAGCTTCCGGAACAGCGCTTCGCCATACTCCTGGAGGTGTCCAGCCTGCTCCTGGCCCTTCTCCGCCGGCTCAAGGCCGGTTCCAGGCCGCGGCACGGCGAGCAGCTCGCGGACAATCCGCATCATCTCATCCGGCTCCTGGGGCTTGAGGAGAAAGCGGTCGGCGCCGAGGCTCAGGGCAAGTTTCTCGTCCTCTTCCTCGGTGAAGGTGGCGGTGTAGAATATGAACGGAACATCCTTCAGCTGGGCCGTTTTCTTGCATTCGCGACAGAATGCGTACCCATCCATGACCGGCATGAGGATGTCGCTGATGATGAGATCGGGGAGGGAGGCCTGGGCCAGTGCCAGCGCTTCGGCTCCGTTTGCCGCTGAGAGTGCCTGAAAACCATGGGCGGAGAGTAAAACCTCCAGCATGTAGAGGTTCTGCTCGTTGTCATCGACGATCAGGATTCGAGTCATGCCTTCTCTCCTGTGGACAGTTAGGCCGGCAAGTGCTCCTTGACCTGCTGCATGAAGGTGTCGGGATTGATCGGCTTCTCGATATAGCCGCTGCATCCGGCGACCAGGGCCTTTTCCCGGTCTCCGGCCATGGCGTATGACGTGACGGCAACTATGGGGACATCGGCCAGGGAAGGATTGGTCCTGAGTTTGCGCGCCACGTCGTAGCCGTCCATTTCGGGGAGCTGGATATCCAGCAATATGAGGGTTGGCCGGACACTGTCGGCAAGGGCGATCCCCTCGAACCCGTCCATGGCGGCGAAGACTTCGTAACCGTGCTTCTCAAGGATGAACGACAGAAGATAGAGGTTTTGCTCGTTGTCTTCGATGATGAGAATTTTGTTGTTCACGATACAGTCCTTTGGGCTTGATCTATTGCTCGCTGTATCTTACCGTATGTCGGTTTTTTGGCAATTGCTCATTAGCGGGGTGTATATGATTTTGACAAGAAGCGCTGCCGTATGTGGACGCCATCTCCTGGCGATCCTCTTGGCCCTGTTCACGTTTTCAACTCTCGCAATTCCCACTGCCGGAGCCGATGTCGGGGTCGTGAACGTCGGCGTCTATGAAAACTCCCCCAAGATCTTCACTGACGAATCCGGCACGCCGTCGGGCATCTTTATCGATATTATCGAGCACATCGCGAAAACCGAGGGGTGGACCCTGCGGTATGTGCACGGCACCTGGGCGGAAGGATTGGATCGGCTCGCGAAAGGGGAGATCGACCTCATGCCTGACGTGGCATATACGGCTGATCGGGAAAAATTATACTCCTTCCACAAGATTCCGGTCCTCACCGGCTGGTCCCAAGTGTATGCCCGCAAGGGGAGCGGCATCCAATCGATCCTGGACCTGAACGGGAAGCGGGTTGCCGCCCTGGAGCAGACGATCCAGCTCGAAACCTTCAAGAGGCTCGCAAGCAGCTTCGGGTTGAAGATCATCCTCGTTCCCGTGCCGGACTATAAAGCAGAGTTTGACATGATTGCCAAGGGCACGGTCGATGCCGGCGTCACCAACCGTTTCTACGGCTTGATGCATGCGCGAGAGTCCGGGCTGGAAGATACGCCGATCATGTTCGACCCCGCTCCCTTCTTTTTTGCCGCGCCCCAGAACGCCTCCCGCCAACTGCTGGACACCATCGACCGCCATCTCTCGGGGCTGAAAAGGGATCCCCGGTCGGCCTACTATGCATCACTGAAACGATGGACCTCGGAAGACGTACAGTTCAAACTGCCTCTTTGGCTGCAAGTTTCGAGCCTGGTGTTGGGGGTGGTGGTCATTATGACGGTGACGGGGTTCATCCTGTGGAACCGCACGCTCCGGCGGACCGTCAGGCTTCGCACCGGGCAACTGGAGCAGGAGCTGGCCGAGCGCAAAGTGGCCGAGGCAGAGTTGCAGAAGTACCGGGAGAACCTGGAGGATCTCGTCAAGGAGCGAACTGCCGAGCTTGCCGTCGCCAAGGAGCGGGCCGAGGCGGCCGACCAGCTGAAATCTGCTTTTCTTGCCACCATGTCCCATGAACTGCGAACCCCTCTCAACTCCATCATCGGCTTTACCGGCATCCTTCTGCAGGGGCTGGGGGGCCCCATCAATGACGAACAGGCCAAGCAGCTGACCATGGTCCGGCATAGCGCCAACCACCTGCTTTCCCTAATCAGCGACGTTCTCGATATCTCAAAGATCGAGGCGGGGCAGTTGAAGATATCTCCTGAGCCGTTCCAACTGCGGGAGTCCCTTCAGAAGGTCACCCAGTCGGTGGCCGGGCTGGTTGACAAAAAAGGGCTGCACCTCATCCTGGAAATCGCGGATGACGTGGGAAGCATCGTCAGCGACCAGCGGCGCGTGGAACAGGTCCTGCTGAATCTGCTCAGCAACGCGGTCAAGTTCACGGACCAAGGGACCATCAGCGTGCGTTGCTCCCGCGAATCGGAGTGGTACGTCACCAGCGTCGCCGATTCCGGCATCGGCATCAAGGAAGAGGATCTGGAACGCCTGTTCAAGCCATTCCATCAGATTGACACCGGCTTGAGCCGAAAGTACGAAGGAACGGGATTGGGGCTCTCCATCTGCAAGCGGCTGGTTGAGTTGATGGGGGGGAGCATTACGGTTGAAAGCCGCCAGGGGGAAGGGAGCACGTTCTGTTTTCTGCTGCCGGCCAATGGCGGGTAGAAGCAACCAGTAGAGACTGTTCGGGCGGGGGGGATTTGGGGCAGCAGAAAGCCGCCTTTCATTGCAAGGCGGCTGGGTGGCAGTATCAGCGGGTGCTTATTCAGGTACGTAGGTGCCGAAGGTTTCAGTTACTTCCCGGGCAATATCCCGCATTTCACTGCAGCTTTCATGGAGTGCCGCTTCCAGTAGCTCATCCTGGATATCCATGGGTATTTCGTCACGGTCCAGAGCGACGCTTACTTCATCGCCCTTATGTATCCGAAGCTTTCCGGAATAGCTGACCCGTAGTCCGTCGTTGAATTCGCATCTCATACAACCCGCCTCCTTTCTGTCCATATTATACATCAGCAGGGGCTAAGCCGGTCAATACCCGCTGATTCCATTTCATTTCCCGTGTTCACCCCCGCAGGTTGTGCCAGAGATTGACCATGAAGTCCTGGGCGTTGGTCAAAATGGCCCGGGCCTGGGCGGAGCCCCGGTTGGCCAGTTTGTCGGCGATGAATTCAGACATGTCGACGACGTAGAAATAGACCGGCCGCACCGTGCCGTCGTCCATGACCCGGTAGCCCGGCGTCATGTTCCCGACGGCGATGGCGTGGAGCTGGGTGGCCAGCGCGATGACGGTGGTGGCGCGGCGTGCGTGGACCCGCATGGCGTCCTGGGCCCGGCTGGAGTCGGTGATGACCTCGGGGAGCGGCCCGTCGTCGCGGATGGAGCCCGCAAGGACCACCGGCACCCGGCGTTCCAGGCAGGCACGGATGATCCCGTCCCCAGTCCCCAGTTCGGCGATGGCCCGCTCCAGGGAGCCGTGGCGCAGGACCTCGTTGATGACGTCCAGGTGGTTGTAGTGTCCCCGGGAGACCAGGGCCTGGGTGTAGATGTCCTGGCCGAGCCCGGTGTGGAAGAAGGCCGCCTCCAGGTCGTGGGTGGCAAGGGCGTTGCCGGCCAGGAGGGCATGGCAGTAGCCGGCGCCGATCAGGCTGGCCATGGCGTCGCGGCTGTCCCGGTCAAAGGCCACGGCGGGCCCCAGCACCCAGACGATGGAGCCGTTGTCGCGGTCGTGGCGCAGGATGTCGTACAGCTCGTCATAGGAGCGGGAAAAGGGGGTCTCCCGGGTGCCGCGGCTCCGGAAGCCGAACTTGTCGCCCGATAACGCATCCGCCGGCAGATCGAATCCCGTGGTGTGCACGTAGATGCCATCCTCGCCGTTCTCCGTGCGCCCCACTACGACCCTCTCCCCTTCCCGCACCAGCCGGGGCTCCACCACCCTCACTCTCTCATCCTCAAGAACGAGAACCGCATCCATTCTGCTCTCGACGGCCAGGAGCCACCTGCCGCCCCCCAGGTGGACATACTCCGGGTGGTTTGAGGTGGCGTGGAAGCCGGGGGGGAGCACACCGTCGCGGGGAGCCTTCTCGGTGCGGGACGGAGGGGCGGCTGCCAGGTCGGGACGGGTGAAATCGGGGGGGATATACGGCGGGAACGGTGGCATGGCTATACCTCTTCAACAAAAACAATTCACCACTGAGACACAGAGGCACAGAGAATTGAAAAACGGAATTTTTGATTTCTCCGTGTCTCTGTGCCTCTGTGTTTAGTTGCCTTTTTTTAAAGTAAATCCCCCGAACCCACCCTTGTCAATGCCGACGCCTGCATCGGAGCCATCTCTGTGGTACCATTGCAGAGACTCTCATGAATTCCCACCGGGGGGAGCACCCATGACCCGCAACGCGAGCCGGCCCATCCTCCTGATCGCCCTCGGCGGCAACGCCCTTATCCGCCAGGGAGAGCGGGGGACCTGCGCGGAGCAGTTCGCCAACCTGAGGCGCCCCATGGAGCAGATCGCGCGCCTGGCGGACCGCTACCTGATCATCATCACCCACGGCAACGGACCCCAGGTGGGAAACCTCCTGATGCAGCAGGAGTCCTGCCCGGAGGTGCCGGCCATGCCCCTGGAGGTCCTGGTGGCCCAGACCCAGGGACAGATCGGCTACATGATCGAATCGACCCTGGAAAGCGAGCTTTTGGCCCTCGGCGGTGAGAAACGGTTTCTGGTGAGCCTCGTCAGCTACGTGCAGGTGGCGGAGGATGATCCCGCATTCCGCACCCCCACCAAGCCCATCGGTCCCTCCTACACGGCTGAGGATGCTGCGCGGTTCCCGTGGCCCATGGTGAGCACCCCCAGAGGGTACCGCCGGGTGGTGGCGTCGCCGGAACCCCTGACCGTGGTTGAAAAGGAGGAGATCCGGCGCCTCGTGGAGATGGATTTCATCGTGGTCTGCTGCGGCGGGGGCGGGATTCCGGTCACCAGGGAGGGGCGCGCCTTCCACGGCATCGATGCGGTGATCGACAAGGATCTGGCCAGCGCGTGCCTCTGCCTTGAAGTGGGGGTGGATATTCTGGTCATCGCCACCGACGTGCCGGGGGTGGCCACCGGCTTCGGGACGACGGCCGAGGAGTTCCTGAAGCGCCTCGATGCGGACGAGGCAGAGCGGTTGCTGGCGGCCGGCCAGTTCCCTCCGGGCTCCATGGGGCCCAAGGTGGAGGCGGTCCTCCGCTTTGTCTGCGGCGGCGGGAAGAGGGGGGTCATCTGCCATCTGGACGAGATCGAACAGGCAGTTGCGGGAACGGCGGGAACGGAAATAACCAGGGGGACGCCATGAAGCGGAAACGGATCATCATCATGGGGGCAGCCGGGCGGGACTTCCACAACTTCAACTGCTCCTTCCGGGATAACCCCGCCTTCCGGGTCGTGGCCTTCACCGCGGCCCAGATCCCCTATATCAGCAAGCGGCGCTATCCGGCGGGACTGGCCGGCAAACTCTATCCCCACGGGATACCCATCTTCCCCGAGGATGAGCTGGGGGAACTCATCCGTCGCCTCGGGGCGGAGCAGGTGGTTTTCGCCTACAGCGACGTCTCCCACGAGCGGCTCATGCACACGGCATCCCGGGTCCTGGCCTTGGGCGCCGATTTCCTCCTCATGGGGCCGGACGCCACCATGCTCCCGAGCCGTCTCCCGGTGGTGTCGGTCTGCGCGGTGCGGACCGGGTGCGGCAAGAGTCAGGTGGTCCGCTACTTCTGCGACATCCTCCGGGAGCAGGGGATTCGGCCCGTGGTGGTCCGGCACCCCATGCCCTACGGCGACCTGGCCGCCCAGGCGGTGGAGCGGCTGGAGAGCCTGGCGGACCTGGACCGCTTCCGGTGCACCATCGAGGAGCGGGAGGAGTACGAGCACCTCCTGGACCACGGGGCCATCGTCTACGCCGGGGTGGACTACCGGCGTATCCTCCGGCGGGCGGAAAAGGAGGCGAAGCTCATCATCTGGGACGGCGGCAACAACGACCTTCCCTTCTTCCGGCCCGACCTGGAGATCGTGGTGGTGGACCCGCTGCGGCCGGGCCACGAGACTTCCTGGTATCCGGGGGAGGTGAACCTGCGCCGGGCCGGGGTAGTGGTCATGAACAAGGTGAATGCCGCCGAGCCGGCGGCCATCGAGGCGGTGGCGGCGGCGGTGCGGACGGCGAACCCGTCGGCCTTGCTGGTGCGGACGGCGTCGGTCATCACGGTGGCCGAAGGGGAGCGGATCAGGGGGAAGCGGGTGCTGGTCATCGAAGACGGGCCCACCATTACCCACGGCTCCATGCCCTCCGGCGCCGGGCTCGCTGCGGCCCGCCAGCACGGCGCAGCCGAGGTGGTCGACCCGCGCCCCTGGGCCCAGGGGTCGCTGCGGGATGTCTATGGGGCCTGGCCCCACATCGGGCCGGTCCTCCCGGCCATGGGGTATAGCCCCGCCCAGGTGGCGGACCTGGCCCGCACCATCGAGGCGGTGCCGTGCGACCTGGTGGTGGCTGCCACCCCCATCGACATCGCCCGCCTGACCGGCACGGGGAAGACAGTTCTCCGTGCCTCTTACGCTATCGGCGAAGAGGAGGGGGAACCGCTTCGGGGTGCGTTCGACTCCTTTGTCAATACCGCGGAGAGTCTGAAAGTCCAAGCGTCCGGGAGTGCCGGGACGGACAGGATCACGTGAGGCCTGCCGGCCCGAAGAGCGCGTCGAGCCGGTCGAAGTCGAGGCGGGTCTCGGCCAGGCTCCTGATGAGGGCCAGCTTTTCGGTGTCCTCGGCGGTGATCTTCGAGACATCCTCGGTGATGAGGTGGTAGAGCTCGGCGGTGGTGTGGGTGTAGTTGCGGAGGAAGGGGATTTTGCTCCGTTCCAGGATCTGCTGGGTGATGGTGCTGACCGGGATGATCCCCGGGATGACGAGACCCACGAGCTTTGTGCGGTATTCGGGCATCTGGTAGAGGTTGGCCAGGGTCACGAGGAGTTCGTCGCGGCTGCTGGTGACGATGAGGAGGGTGGAGTCCCGCAGCAGTTCCGCCACCCGCTGGGTGGAGGCGGCGCCGATCTGCACGTTGTGGATGATCCGGTTCCGGTCGCGCCGGTTGCCGTGGAGGGGGAGGTCCAGGAGCTTCGAGACCCGGTCCAGGGTCGGGTTGGCCAGGACCGGCTGGTAGTCGAATCCGCCGATCACGGGGAAGGGTTCGTCGGCGAAGGCCCGCTGCAGGTAGTCGAGGATCTGCTCACGCTTGTGGGGGACCAGCTTGTTGGCCAGGATGGCCCGCACCTGGGCACCTTCTTTCTCGAAGAGGGCCAGGTCCACGGAGACGGCGTCAACCACGTTTCCCACGCCGCCGCCGGTCACCATGAGCACCGGCGCGTCGAGCATCCGGGCGATGCGGGCGTTGGAGAGCTTCATGACGGAGCCGACCCCCGGATGCCCCGACCCTTCGATGATGATGAAGTCGCACTGCTTCTCCAGTTCGGCATGGGCTTCCAGGATCCGCTCCCGGAGTTCGTCGGTGGAGATCTCGCCGTCGATCACCTTCCGGCTGGTGTCGGGGTAGACCACCACCGGCGACATCCAGCGCAGGTCTTTTGTCAGGCCGAAGACCTGGGCCATGAGGGCCGCGTCCTTGTCCATGGGGACCCCGCGCAGCGTCGCCGGCTTGGGGCCCAGGGGTTTCATGAAGCCGACCCTGTCGTATTTCTTCCGGGCCAGGTGGAGCAGCGAGAGGCTGGTGGTGGTCTTGCCGCAGTTCTGTCCCGTGGCCGCTATGAAGATTTTCCTCGCCATCGTCACCTCCCGGCAGTGCATCACTGCAACGCAATGTTCGCCCGAGGCTACTCCGAACGTTCCACCTTGTCGAGGAATTCCCGCACCATCGGCGCAAAGGTCTCGTGTTCCAGGAGAAAGGCGTCGTGGCCGTAGGCCGATTCGATCAGGTGGTATTCGACCGGTTTGCCGAGGGAGCGGAGGATGGTCGCCATCTCCTCGGTCTGGTAGGGGGGATAGAGCCAGTCGGAGGTGAAGGCGAAGAACTGGATCGGGGCCTTCACCCGGGAAAACGCCTCCTCCAGGGACTCGTACCCCCAGGCCGCGTCGTAGAGGTCCAGGGCCTTGGCCAGGTAGAGGAAGGAGTTGGTGTCGAAGCGGTCCACGAAGTTGTAGCCGTTGTAGGAGAGGTAGCGCTCCACCTCGAACTGGCCGAAGAAGTCGAAGAGGCCGTCCCGGGCGTTGAAACGGCGGCCGAACTTCTGCCACATGGACTCGTCGGAGAGAAAGGTGATGTGGCCGATCCCCCGGGCCAGGGCCAGCCCGTCCTTGGGGTTCTTGCGGTATTCCCCCTTCTTCCAGGTGGGATCGTTGAAGATGGCCCAGCGGGCCACGGCGTTCAGGGAAATGGCCTGGGGCGACGGGCGGCTCGTGGTGGCCAGGGCGATGGCGGAGCGGACCCGGTCCGGGAACTGGGTGGCCCACTCCAGTGCCTGCATCCCCCCCATGCTCCCGCCGAGGACGGTGAGGAGCCGGTCGATCCCCAGATGGTCCAGCAGGAGGGCCTGGGCCCTGACCATGTCGCGGACGGTGATGACGGGAAAGGTGAGGTTGTAGCGCTTGCCGGTTTTCGGGTTGATGGAGGCGGGGCCGGTGGAGCCGTAGCAGGAGCCGATGACGTTGGAGCAGATGACGAAGCACCGGTCGGTGTCCAGGAGCCGGCCGGGGCCGACGATGGCGTCCCACCATCCCGGCTTCGTGTCCTCTTCGCTGTTTTTCCCCGCCAGGTGGGCGTTGCCGGTCCAGGCGTGGGCCACCAGGATCGCGTTGGAGCGGTCGGCGTTCAGTTCGCCGTAGGTCTCGTAGGCCAGCGTGATGGGGCCGAGGATACGGCCGCTCTCCAGCCGGAGTTCCGTGTCGAAGGTTACTGATTGTTCCTGTACGATGCCGACGGACATGCGTCAATCCTGAATAAATGGTTCGAAAGCAAAAGCCCCTTCCCGCGGTGGCGAGAAGGGGCTTTGTTGACAGTTGTGGCTATCGTCAAGCGCCGTTCTCATCTTTGCCTCCCGGCAGGATTTAGCACCTGTCACCTTCCGGTTCGCCTTCGTACTCGAATGCGACCCGAAAGACCGGTTGCTGTGGTTTCGCAGGGCCTTTCCCTCCACCACTCTTGATAAGAATGCGTTTCTATTTAATTTTCCAGAAAGAATACGGAACCCCCCGGGGTTTGTCAAATGAAAATTTCCCCGGCGCTGGAGGTGAAACTCCGCGCCAAACCTGAGCATTTCGTTTGCAAACGCCGACGGGGATAGGGTATAGTGGCCCCGCTTCCGGCCTTAACGGTATGCTTGCATTATCCCGCTCCTCTTCTATACTTACACTACTTTCCGTCCCTGGAGGAATCGACCGCATGACTGTGACCGCAATAGCCGTGGTGGTGATTGCCCTCGCCCTGGTGGTGCTGGTGGCTTTCATTATCCCGACCCTGATCGAGATTCGGAAGGCCGCGGCAGACCTGCGTGGCTTCATGAGCCGTACCGGCAGCGAGTTGAAACCGGTGCTCCTGGAGTTTGAGCGGACCCTCACTGAACTGCGCACGGTGACCGAGGGGATCGCCGAGAAGCGCGAGGATGTCCAGACCTTCATGGAGGCGGTCGGCGACACGGGCCGCAACATCCGCACCATCAACGCCGTGGTCGGCTCCGTGGCCCACGCGGCGGCAACCTCGTCGGTGTGGATTGCCGGCGCCAGGACGGCAGGCAAATTTCTTGCTCAGCGACTCATCAAGAAAAGGGGGTAAATGACATGGCAGACGAAGAAAAAGGGATAAGCGTCGGAACGGTGTTCCTCTCCTTCCTGGCCGGCACGGCGGTCGGCGCGGGGCTGGGGCTCCTGCTGGCTCCGAAAACCGGCAAGGAGATGCGGGAAAACATCATGGATCTGACCGATGATGCGATCGACAAGATCAAGGGCTTCACCAAGGAGGCCCAGGGCAAGATCAAGGACACCTACGAGGAGACCAAGGACCTGATCGCCGAGAAGAAGTCGATCATCACCTCCGCCATCGAGGCCGGCAAGGAAGCGATGGATCGGGAAAAAGAAAAGTACGGACAGATGTAGCGGCCTCCGGTTTATGCACGAAAAAGCCCACCTCGCGTGGGCTTTTTCGTAAGCAGGGCCGTCCGGTGCGGGAGCCATGGCGCAAAGAGAAACGGCGGTGGACAGGATCATAGGGTTTTTCACCCATACCCTCTGGGAGATGGAGCCTGACTCCTTTGGCCCGGTGAGGGGGCGCCTGGTGCGGTATCTGCAGATCGGCGCCCTGGTGGTCAAGGACTTTCTGGACGACCAGTGCCTCATCCGGGCCTCAGCCCTGGCTTTTTCCACCCTCCTCTCCATCGTCCCGTTCTTTGCCCTGGCCTTCGCGGTATTAAAGGGGTTTGGAGTCCAGAACACCCTGGAGCCCTTCATCCTTGAACAGGTTGCAGCCGGCTCCCATGAGATCGTCGACAAGATCGTCACCTACATCAACAACACCAAGGTCGGCTCCCTCGGCGCCATCGGCCTTGCTGCCCTCTTTGTCACGGTTGTGACGCTCCTCGGTAACGTCGAGGAGGCTTTCAACGCCATCTGGGGGGTCCGGGAGACCCGTTCCCTCTACCGCAAGTTCAGTGATTACCTGAGCGTGCTGGTGAGCGGCCCGATCCTCCTTTTCGCCGCGGTGAGCACGACCACCACCATTGAAAGCCAGGCGTTCGTCCAGTGGATCATGGGATACACGTATCTCGGCGATGCGCTGCTGGCCCTTTTTCACCTGATTCCCTACCTCAGCATCTGGATCGCCCTTGTCTTTCTCTACATGTTCATCCCCAACACCAAAGTCCGCTTCCGCTCGGCCCTTGTGGGGGGGGTTATCGCCGGTACGATCTGGCAGGGAGCCCAGTGGGGGTACATCCACTTTCAGGTGGGGGTGGCAAAGTACAACGCCATCTACGGGACGCTGGCGGTGCTGCCGGTCTTCATGGTCTGGCTTTACGCCAGCTGGGTCATTGTTCTTCTGGGAGGGGAAGTGGTTTACGCCCATCAGCACCTGAGGACCTTCCGGCGCGAAGTGCGTACCCCCGCCATCAGCAGCGCGGCCCGGGAGCGCCTGGCCTTGGCCGTCATCTACGAGATCTCCCTGGCGTTTCATGATGATCGTCCGGCCTGGAGCGTCACCGGGCTTGCCGAGCACCTCGATGTGCCCGAGCGTTCCGTGAGGGAGCTCCTCGAATGCCTGTCGGATGAAGGGATACTGGCGGCGGGGTGCGGCGATGATCCCCTCTACCTGCCGGCCCGGGACCTGGAGCACATCAGGGTCGGCGAGGTGCTCTCCTCACTGAGGAATCAGGGGATCGGGCTGCCCGGTCAGCTGGGAGGAGAGGACCATGCCGCCGTGGACGAGCTCTGGGAAGCCATCGAGGCGGCGGTTCGGAGTGCCCTGGGTGATCTGAGTTTCCGGGATCTGGCGGAGCGTGTGCCGTCGTCGGGTGAACCTCTGTCGAGGCGCGATTCATGAGAGGTTGGTAACGGGGGCCGTCGTTGACAAAGGGAGGGGTTTTGCATATAGTGACGGCAATGTAACCGCCATGAATTCAATGTATTCACGCCTGTTTCGGGTAACCGGACCCTTTTCCCTATATGCAAGATTTTAAACATCTGACGAGAAAGCGCCGTTTTTCTTTTTCCGCCTTCACCGGGCGCCGGAAAGACCCTCCCCGCAACTCCTTCAAAAGACTCGAAAGCAAGAGGCTCGAAGAATCGAAGCCCCGGAAAAAAAGTCTTCGGGTCCTCCTTCCCGTGCTGGCGGCCCTTATCGCCGCTTACCCGGTGTTTTCTTCCGTGCTTTCGGGGCGAACGGCCGTTTCCAGCGATCAGAAGGAGGCGCAACCCACCGGGAAGCTTCCCCGCGATCTGGATATTTACAGCTCCTTCCGTCTCGGTGCCGGACTCTTTCCCCAGGCCCGGCTTGAAGGCGACCGCCTCGTTGCTCCCGTTCCCGAAGGGGGGAGAGTGGTCTTTGCCATCGACAGCACGATTCAGGAGAGGGTCAGGGAGGTCATGACCCAGTTCGATGTTCCCTATGGGGTCTTTGTTGCCATCGAACCCAAGAGCGGAAAAGTGCTGGCCATGGTTTCCCACTCGTCCGTCTCTCCCGAGTGGGAGGCGCGGGCCTTCTACGGGGTCTACCCCATGGCCTCCCTCTTCAAGATCATCACCGCCACGGCGGCCCTGGAACAGGGGAAAGTGACCCCCGATACGGTCGTCCCCTTCCGGGGAGGGCTCTATTCGGAGAGCGCCCGCTACTGGAGTTCCCTCCCGAAGCGGGGCGCCCAGGAGATGGACCTGACCACCGCCATGGGCAAATCGGTCAACCCGGTCTTCGGCCGTGTCGCCTGCGACATCGCAGGGAGGGAGTCGGTGCTGCGCTGCGCCGAGCGCTACGGGTTCAACCACTACCTCCTCCCCGGCACCCCGGTCCAGCCGAGCAGGGCCGAGTACCCCCGGACCGACAACGATCTGCGCCTCATGGGTGCCGGCCTCGGCCGGGAAGTGAAGATCTCTCCCATCCATGCGGCAGTCATGATGGCGGCCATCGCCAACGGCGGCACCATGCTCGCCCCCTCCCTCGTGGAGGAGATCAGGAACACCGGAAACAAGGTGACCTATACGCACCAGCCCCGGACCATCCGCTCCATCGCGGCTCCCGAGGTGACTGCCCAGCTCACGCGGATGCTCTCCACCACCGTCACCAGCGGCACCTCCCGCCGCGCCTTCCACGACAACCATGGACGCCCCCGGATCGCCAATGTCAACATAGCCGCCAAGACCGGCTCCATCAACGGCACCGATCCCGAGGGACACTACAACTGGTTTGCCGCCTACGCTCCCGTTGAAAATCCGCAGATTGCCCTCGCCGCCCTCGTCATCAATCAGGACAAGTGGAAAATCAAGGCGTCATATCTGGGTGAACAGGCTCTGGAGGCGTTTTTCGCCAAGGGCCGGTAATCGGGGCGCGGGAAGGGGGAGATCCATGGAGTGTCTGAAGTGCGGCACCTGCTGCACTGCCCCCGATATTACGACGCTCGGAAAGCCGGTGGGGGAGAGGTGCCGGCATCTGGGCGAGACAGGGCTCTGTACCGCCTATGATGAGCGACCGGCGGTCTGCCGGGGGTACCGCCCCGACGAAACCTGCCTCCTGGTGGCAGCGCCGACCCTGGAGGAGCGGGTAAGGAAGTATCGGGAACTGTTCGGGGTTTAGGTCTGTCGGTAGGATTTTAACGTGAGCGTTCCGTCCCGCCACTCCCCGTAGGTATAGTGGGTGAGCCAGTCCCCCAGGGAGAGGAGAACCTTTCCGTCGGCTTCGTCCAGGAACGGGATGTGGAAGTGGCCCGAGACAACCACGTCGCACCCCTCCCGGAAGCGCCGGGTGGCGAATTCCCGCAGGAGCGCCGGGTAATCCCAGCGGTGCTGCCGCCGGCCATGGTTCTTCCTGCTGCCGCGGGACATCCGTTCGGCGATGCGGGAGGCGACCGAGGGGGGAACGACACGGGTGGCCGCCCGGACGAGGGAGCTGTGGAGGATGATGCGGAGGAGCCGGTAGGAGTAATCCCGGCTGTTCACCTCGTCGCCGTGGCAGAGATAGACCTGCTTCCCCTCGATGGTGACGACGGCCGGGCCGGGGTGGACCCGGGCGCCGAGGGTCTTGGTGAAGAACGGCCCCATGTGGAAGTCGTGGTTTCCCTCCAGGTAGACGATCTCCGTGCCGCTTTCCGCCAGTTCCCGGAGCTTTTTCAGGATGGGAAGGTAGTGGGTGAAGGGGACCGTTTCGTAGCCGATCCAGAATTCGAAGAGATCGCCGAGGATGAAGAGGGTGTCGACGGTTCCCCGGAGTTCCGTCAGGAATTCAACGAGGAGCCGGTAGTTTTCGTCCCCCTCGTGCCGCAGATGGGCATCGGCGATGAAGATAGCGCGCATGGCGGCACTATAGAACAAAAGGCCTGCAAAGGTAAAGATAGAGAGAGGAAGACGGGTTAGCAATGGGGTTCATGCGTGATGTGGAGATAGTCTGGGACGATCTCCTGGAGGCCTTTGACAATCCGGACGAAGGGATCATGTACTTCCTCGACCGGGAGACGGGGGAGATATTCGCCGTCCCTGCCGACTACGAGGACGAGGAGTTCTGGCGCGATCTGGAGGCGAGCGGCGAGCGTTTCATCCATATTCCCGGCTTCGATTACGATCAGGAGCGCCTGCTGCTCCACGAGTTCATCCGCGGGGTCGAAAACGAGGCCTTGAAGCGGATGCTCGAACGGGCCTTCGAGGGGAAGAAGCCCTTCGGGAAACTGGACGAGATCCTCTCCTTCTATCCTGATGAGTTCGACCGCTTCATGGCCATGAAGGAGGAGATCATTTCGGAACGGATCAGGCGCTGGCTCGAAGAGCATGATCTCTTCGGAGCCGAAGAGGAATTCTAGGAGCCTGCCGGCCAGCGAGGGCGGCATCACGGGAACGGGGGCAACCATGGGAGAGAGAGCACCGGCCGCACAGAGGGGGATCATGTGGTTCCTTGCGGCCGCGGCCGTGATAGCCGCGGGCTATGCCGTCAGCCACACCCTTTCCTGCTTTCTCCTCTCCTTTGTCCTCGCCTATCTCCTCGATCCGGCCGTGGTCCTCCTGGAGCGGCGGGGCCTTCGCCGCAGATGGGGGATCGTCGCCCTCTACCTGGTCCTCACGGTCCTCTCGCTCTTCTTTGTCGCTTTCATCGTCCCCTTTGCCAGCATCCGCTGGGAGGCGTTCCTCAAGGGACTTCCCGCCTACCTCCAGAAGGGGAAGGCGATCGTCCTCTCCTGGAAGATGCAGGCCCTTCCCGCCGGTGCCGACGATGAGTGGCGCTGGCTCTTCGAGACGGCAACCGGCCAGATCGACAAGATGGCGGCACGCCTGGGCGCCGGCGTCTATGAGGCCGCCACGGGCTTTGTCTTCAACCTGTTCAACCTGGCCCTGGCCCCCATTCTCATCTTCTTCATGCTCTGGTACAAGAATGAGATCAAGACGGGGATCATCACGTGGCTTCCCCGTTCCCGGCGCGAAGCGGTCCTTACCCTGGGGCGGGAGATCAACGCCAGCGTCGGCGGCTACATCCGGGGGCAGCTCATCGTTTCGGCCATCGTGGCAATCCTTTCCATCATCGCCCTCTTCATTCTCGGCATCGACTATCCCTTCCTGAACGGCATCTTCGCAGGCCTCGCCTCGGTTCTCCCCTTCATCGGGGTGATCCTTGCGACGCTTCCCCCGCTGTTCTTCGCCTATGTCCAGTACCAGAGCGGTTTCATGCTCCTGAAGGTCATCGGGTCCTTCGCGGTGATCTACTTCCTTGAGGGATACGTGGTGAAGCCCCTGGTATTCAGGGAGTCCATGGACCTCAACCCCCTCGTGACGATCATGGTCGTCATGCTCTTCGGAGAACTCATGGGGTTCTGGGGGATCCTGCTCGCCATCCCCATCGCCGCGGCGGTCAGGATCGTCGCAGACCACGTGCGGCGCGGCGATCTTTCGGGAGGGGCGTGAGGTGCGCCCTCGGGACGCGGCCCATATCGCCTGGTTTCTGGCCGCCACCCTCGGGGTGGTGCTTCTGGCGGGCCACGTGGCCCGGCACAGCCTTTCGGCAATCCTCACCTCCCTCGTCATCGCCTACCTGCTGAACCCCTTCATGAAGTACCTGGAGCGCAAGGGGCTCGGCCGTATCCCCGCCATCGCCATCCTCTACCTGTGCATCGCGGTGATTCTGTTCTTTTCACTCTTTGCGCTTATCCCGTACCTGAACCATCAGCTGGAGGCGTTTCCCCGGGCGGTCCCCCGCTACGTGCAGAACCTGGAGAGGGTCATGGATCTGTGGAAGGGACGGCTTTCCCCCTATTACGGCGGCGACGAGGGGACATGGCTCATCGCCAGTGCCCAGGATTCCCTGAAAAAACTGGCCCTGGATGTGTCGGGCAAGGGATACCAGGAGTTGAAGGCGGCCCTCTTCGGACTGTTCAACCTGGTTCTGGCGCCGATCCTCGTCTTCTTCATGCTCTCCTCCAAGCAGTTCTTCAAGGATCTGATCCTCCGCTTCGTCCCCCACCGGGAGCGCCACTCCTTCCGGGAGGTGGGGAGGCGGATCAAGGAGTCCCTCGAGCGGTTCGTCATGGCCCAGTTCTTCGACTGCCTCCTGGTGGGGCTACTGTCGGCCCTGGCCCTCTACCTCCTCGGGATCGAGTTTCCGCTCCTGAACGGCTTCGTGGCCGGGTTCGCGTCGGTGGTCCCCTACGTGGGAGTGATGGTGGCGGTCATCCCCCCGGCTCTCATGGGGTACGCCGAGACCGGGGACCTCATGATCATCCCCAAGGTCTGCGCCGCCTACTTCGTCATCAACGTCATCATCGAGGGGAACCTCATCAAGCCGCTCCTCATGCGGGGAACCCTGCGCCTGAACCCCCTTGCGGTGGTCTTTGCCCTCATGTCCCTGGGGGAACTCATGGGGTTCTGGGGGGTGGTTCTGGCGGTGCCGGTGGCTGCGGTGGTGAAGATCTGCGCCGTGGAACTGAAGGGGTATCTGGTGGAAGGAGGCCGGGATGCGTAAGGCGATGTTCGGCATAACCGGCATGCATTGCGCCGGCTGCGCGGCCCGGATCGAGAAGGAGATCGGCCTGATGGACGGGGTCGGCATGGCGGTGGTGAACTTCGCCACCGAGGAGATGGCGGTGGAGTACGACGAGGCGACGACCTCGGAAGACGTCATCGCGGCCCGGGTGAAGGAACTGGGGTATGGGGCGCGGCGGGCAGCGGCGGCGGGGGAGCTCCGCTTCGGGGTCCGGGGGCTCCACTGCGCCTCCTGCGTGGCGAACCTGGAAAAGAAGCTTCTCTCCAACCCTGCCGTGAGCGCTGCCGTGGTGAACCTGGCCCAGGAGGAAGCCCTGGTCCGGTTCGACCCGTCCCGCCTCGGCCAGGCCGACATCTTCGCCCTGGTGACGGAGGCCGGGTACACCCCGGTGGAGCCGGAGCAGGGGGGAGCGGAAGCCGCTTCGGAGCTCCTCTCCCAGCGGAACTGGTTCATCCTGAGCGCCGTTCTCTCGCTTCCCATCATGTTCACCATGACCCAGCACGACAACCGGGCCGTGGGGTGGATGAACCTGGTGCTGGCCACCATCGTCCAGTTCTCGGCGGGGCTCACCTTCTACCGGGGGAGCTGGTTCGCCCTCAAAAACAAGAGTGCCAACATGGATGTCCTGGTGGCCCTCGGCACCTCCGCCGCCTACTTCTACTCCCTCTTCGCCTTCTTCGGCGCCTTCGGGGAGCACGGGGGCCATGTCTTCTTCGAGACCTCGGCCATGCTCATCGCTTTCATCCGTCTCGGCAAGTACCTGGAGGCCCGGGCCCGGGGGAAGGCGAGGGAGGCCCTGAAAAAGCTCCTGCGGCTCCAGGCCGACAAGGCCCGGCTCGTGACCCTGGAGGGGGAGCGGGAGGTGCCGGCCTCCGCCGTCCGGGTGGGGGACCTGGTGCGGGTCTTCCCCGGCGAGGCACTCCCCGTGGACGGGGAGGTGGTGGAGGGGAGTTCCACCGTGGACGAGTCCATGGTCACCGGCGAGTCGGTGCCGGTGGTGAAGAAGCCGGGGGACCCGGTCACCGGCGCCACGGTGAACAGAAGCGGCGTCCTCACGGTCCGGGCGACCCGCATCGGTGAGGAAACGCTCCTCTCCCAGATCGTGCGGATGGTGCGGGAGGCCCAGGCCGACAAGGCCCCCATCCAGCGCTTCGCCGACCGGGTCTCCGGCGTCTTCGTGCCGGTGGTCATCGCCCTGGCCGTCATCACCTTCGCGGTCTGGTACTGGGGGCTCCACCAGGAGTTTCTCTTCGCCTTCAAGCTGGCCATCGCCGTGGTGGTCATCGCCTGCCCCTGCGCCATGGGGCTCGCCACCCCCACCGCCATCATGGTGGGGAGCGGCGTGGGGCTCAACCGGGGGATCCTCGTGAAGCGGGGGTCGGTGCTGGAGAACATCTCCCGGGTTCAGGCGATCCTCCTCGACAAGACCGGCACCCTCACCCGGGGGGAGCCGGCCCTCACCGACCTCGTGCCGGCGCCGGGGGAAACGGAGGAGCGGCTTCTGACGCTCCTTGCCGCCGCCGAGTCCCGCTCCACCCACCCCCTGGCCCAGGCTGCCGTGGCCGGTGCCGCGGAGCGAGGCGTGGTGCCGGCTGAGGCGGCCGACTACCGGGAAACCGAAGGGGGGGGCGTTGCCTGCACCGTGGCCGGGGAGCCGGTCATGGCCGGGAATGCCCGCTTCCTGGAGGAGGCGGGGATAGCCACTGCACCCCTGGCGGCCGATGCGGCGCGGTTGGCGGGGGAGGGGAAGTCCCTGGTCTTCGTGGCGGCAGGGGGGCGCCCTGTGGGGGTCGCTGCCCTGGCCGACCGTCTCAAGGAGGGTTCGGCCGCGGCCGTGGCGGCCATGAAAGCCATGGGAATCGCCACCTTCATGATCACCGGCGACCACCGGGCCGTGGCCGCTGCCGTGGCCCGGGATGCAGGGGTCGACGGCTTCGAAGCGGAGGTCCTCCCCGGCCGCAAGCAGGAGGTGGTGAAGGAGTACCAGGCAAAGGGACTCTTCACGGCCATGGTGGGGGACGGCATCAACGATGCCCCGGCCCTGGCCCGGGCCGACGTGGGGATCGCCATCGGCGGCGGCACCGATGTTGCCAAGGAGACCGGCGACGTGATCCTCGTCCGGGACGATCTCATGGATGTGGTGCGGGCCATCCGGCTCGGTCGGGCCACCCTCGCCAAGGTGAAGCAGAACCTTTTTTGGGCGCTCTTCTACAATATCCTCGGCATCCCCGTGGCCGCGGGGGTTCTCTACTATCCCCTCGGCATCACCCTCAAGCCCGAGTATGCCGGGCTCGCCATGGCCTTCTCGTCGGTGTCGGTGGTGACCAACTCGATTCTTCTCAGGAAAGTTGGCAAGAAATTTGAATAAGCTTTAATTTGTTTTTCTTTTCAAAGATTTGGCATCGGCACTGTTCCGCGCACCATGCGCGGTCGGCGTTGTCCAGGGGGATGATGGATGGAGTGGATGGAACGGATGGTGCTGACATTTTTTGTCGCGGTGATGATGTCGGCCGGTGCGTCCGCGTGGGCACAGGACCCGCCGATTGTGGTGGCCGGTTCCGGCACGTGCATCCCCATCGTCCGCATTCTTGCCAAGGAGTTCCAGCGTTCCCATCCCGACATGGAGGTGCGGGTTTCCCCCAGCGTCGGTTCTTCCGGCGGAGTCACGGCCGTTGCTGACGGAGCGGTGGAGATCGGCATGGTTTCCCGCCCCCTGCGGACCGACGAAGCTGGAAAAGGGCTTGCATTCAAGCCGTTTGCACGGACGGCAATCGTCTTTGCGGCAGCGCCTTCGGTGCCCGACCGGGACCTGAGCTCTGCGGATATCGTTGCGATCTACCGCGGTCAGAAGAACCGGTGGAAGAACGGCCGCACGATCGTGGTCCTGACCAGGGAGCCCCGAGACAGCGGCCTAGCCGTGCTGCGGGGAAAAATCCCGGGGTTCGGCGAAGCCTATGATGCCAGCCGCGACAAGAAATTCTGGGCAACCTTTTACACCGACCAGGAGATGAATCAGGCCCTTTCGCGGTCGTGGGACGCCCTCGGCATTACCGATCGGGGCGCCGTTGTGGCGGAAAAGCTTCCCGTGAAGATGTTGAGCCTGAACGGGGTCGAACCCCATGACAATAATGTGCGCAGCGGGCGATACCCCCTGTTCAAGACCCTTGCCTTTGTCCATCGTCCGGAAACGCTTTCCCGGACCGGCACGTCGTTTCTTCAATTCGTCTTTTCCGGCAGGGGAAGGAAGATACTGAAAACGCATGGCTATCTGCCGGAATGAGGTGAGGATGAGGGAAGGCAAGCGGGGACATATAGCGATAGCAAAGCAGATGGCGAACCGGCTCTATCCCCTCGCCCTGGCGATCGCGCTCCTCATCGGCATCGGCTTCCCGGCGGTCTATGCCATTCTGGCAGCCGAAGTACAGATGAATACCGCGACGTGCCACGCCGGGGAGCTGGCGGAGCGGCTCGGGAAAATGGCCCGCGAGGATGTCACCCTCTGGAAGTTCCAGAACCAGAAGTATGCCGCTGTCCTTGACGATTTCCTTCCCCAGAAAAACATCATGCATGTCAGGATTCTCGATGAATCGGGAAAAGCGCTGACGATGTTCGAGCGTGTTGAAGCCCACGGAATGCCGATTTTCAGACCATTAGCCCTCAGCAGTGAGGCCCCCATCGTCTTCAACCGGCAAACCATAGGGACCGTTGTCATCGAAACGGCATCGGACCGGCTGATTTTCTCCACCCTTGCCGTTTTTCTCTTTTTCGCCGTTGTCGGTTTCGGCCTGGCGGTCTCCGTCTACCACTATCCCACCAGGGTGGCTAAGGGGCTCGAAGGGGAGATCGGGGGGCTCATCGCCGAGCTTGAATCCTTCAGCTACACGGTTTCCCATGATCTCCACGCGCCGCTGCGGCATATCAGCGGTTACAGCGGTGTTCTCCTTGAAGACCACGGCGACCGGCTCGGGCCAGATGTTCGGGAGATGCTGTCCCGCATCCACGGTTCCAGCGAGAGGATGAAGGAGATCATCGATTCCCTCCTGGAGCTGTCGCGTATCGGCAGGACCGAGCTCAAGCGAGAACGGGTCAATCTCGGAACCATTGCCCGTGACATCGCGGATGGCCTCAAGTCATCGGGAGGGGAGCGTCAGACAACCTTTCGCATTCAGGACAATGTCATGGTCGAGGGAGACCCCCACCTCCTGCGGAACGTGCTGGAAAACCTCCTCGGCAACGCCTGGAAATTCACCGCCAAAAGGAACGTGGCCGTCATCGAGTTCGGGACGGTGGAGGTTGACGGAAGCAAAACCTGTTTTGTTCGCGACAACGGCGCCGGGTTCGACATGGCTTACGCCGACAAGCTCTTCGCGCCGTTCCAGCGGCTTCACAGCGCTGCTGAATACGACGGGTCCGGCATCGGCCTCGCCACGGTGCGGCGCATCATCAACCATCACGGGGGAAATCTCTGGGCTGAAGGAAAGCCCGGCGAGGGAGCGGCGTTCTACTTCTCCCTCTGATTTCTTCACCCCCCTCTCCCTGTAGAATCGGCAGAACGTGGTATCCTTTCCGTGGATTGCGAACCGGCCATGGAAAGGTGATCCCATGAAGAAAAAGATCGTGAAATCCGATGACGAGTGGCGTGAGCGGCTTACTCCCGAGCAGTACGAGATAACCCGTCGCAAGGGGACGGAGCGAGCCTTTACCGGCGCCTACTGGGACTGCCACGAGGAAGGCGTCTACCGCTGCGTCTGCTGCGGTGCCGAACTCTTCACTTCCGCGGCCAAGTTCGACTCCGGCAGCGGGTGGCCCAGCTTCACATCTCCCGCAGATCAAGAAACCATTGAGGCAGAACCTGATGCCAGTTTCGGCATGAACAGGACCGAGATCCACTGCGCGTCCTGCGGCGCCCATCTGGGGCATCTGTTCGACGACGGCCCAGCCCCCACCGGCAAGCGTTACTGCATCAACTCGGCCTCCCTGAAGCTGGAAAAGACTGGATGACAGGAGGACGGTCCCTGGCAGCTTCTGTTTGAAACCCCACCCCCCTCTGCTATACTTTCGGCGTTATCCCGTCGAGAGGAAGTACCCATGACCATTCTCCCCGGCGCCGACCCGGAATTCATAGAATCACTCTACCTGCGGTGGCGTGACGATCCCGCCGCCGTTTCCCCCCAGTGGCATGCCTTCTTCAGCGGGTACGAACTGGGGGGGGGCATTCCCGGCGCGGAAGCCCTCCCCCCCGAGCTTGCCGCCAAACAGTCGGCGGTGGATTCCCTCATCTACCGCTACCGGGACCTGGGGCACCTCCTGGCCTGCACCGATCCCCTCTCCCCCTGCAAGCTGGAGCATCCGCTCCTGGCCCTGGACCGCTACGACCTGGGCGAAGAAGATCTCGATCGCACCTTCCATCCCCGGCGCTTCCTGAAGAAAGAGGCGACGCTGCGGGAGATTCTCGACACCCTGCGGGAGACCTACTGCCGCTCCGTGGGGGTGGAGTTCATGCACATCCAGGATCCCGCCGTGCGGAGCTGGCTCATGGAGCGGATGGAGCCGGTCCGCAACCGGCCCGCCGTCTCCCGGGAGGAGAAGCTCCGCATCCTTGGCACGCTCCAGGAGGCGGCCCTCTTCGAGGAGTTCCTCCACCGCAAGTTCCCGGGGCAGAAACGCTTTTCCCTCGAAGGGGGGGAGACTCTCATCCCGCTCCTCGATGCGGCGGTGGAGCGGGGCGCGGAGCACGGCGTCACCGACCTCATCCTGGGGATGGCCCACCGGGGGAGGCTGAACGTCCTGGCGAACATCTTCGGCAAGCCGTTGGAGAACATCTTTGCCGAGTTTGCCGACAACGCCGAATTGGGTATCGTGGGGGACGGCGACGTGAAGTACCACAAGGGGTTCTCCCACGACCGGGAGGTGGCCCCGGGACGCTCCATCCACCTCACCATGGCCTTCAACCCCTCGCACCTGGAGGCCGTGGACCCGGTGGTGGAGGGGAAATGCCGGGCCCGCCAGGACGCCGCCGGGACGGGGAGCGACAAGCGGGTGCTCCCGGTCCTGATCCACGGTGACGCCTCCTTCGCCGGCCAGGGGGTGGTTGTCGAGACCCTCAATCTCTCCCAGTTGGAGGGGTACCGGACCGGCGGCACCCTCCACATCGTCATCAACAACCAGATCGGTTTCACCACGCTCCCGGTCGACGCACGCTCGTCCCTCTATGCCACCGACGTGGCCAAAATGGTGGCGGCGCCGGTTTTCCATGTCCACGGCGAGGACCCGGAGGCGGCGGTCCACGTGGTCAGGCTTGCCCTGGACTACCGGCAAACCTTCGGCGCCGACGTGGTGGTGGAGATCATCTGCTACCGCCGCCACGGCCACAACGAGGGAGACGAGCCCTACTTCACCCAGCCTGCCATGTACAGCCTCATCAAGGATCGGTCACCGGTCCATGATCTCTATGCCTCCCGGTTGGCCGAGGAGGGGATCGGCCGGGAGGAGATCGACGCTCGGGCAACAGCCATGGGGCGGCGCCTCGACGCGGCCCTTGCTGCACCACTCGGCCCCGTCCCCGGGGGCTTCGAGGGGAAGTGGGAGCGGTACCGGCGGGAATACGCCCCGATAACGGTCGAGACTGGCGTTTCTCAGGAGATCCTGCGGGATCTGGCCGGCCGGCTCGCCGCCATCCCGGACGGCTTCACCCCCCATCCGAAGGTGGCGGCCCTCCTGGACAAACGGCGGGAGGCGGTGGAACGGGGAGAGGGAATTGACTGGGGGAACGCCGAGACCCTCGCCTATGCCACGCTCCTGGCCGAGGGGGTCCCTATCCGCCTCTCCGGCGAGGATTCCCGGCGGGGGACCTTCGGCCACCGCCACTCCTTCCTCTACGACATGGCAACGGACGCGCACCACGTCCCCCTTGCCGGTGTGGCGGCGGAAGGGGCCACATTCCATGCCTGGGACAGCATGCTCTCCGAGTTTGCGGTTCTCGGGTTCGAGTACGGCTACTCGGTGGAGGCTCCCGAGTCTCTCGTTATCTGGGAGGCCCAGTTCGGCGACTTCGCCAACGGCGGGCAGGTCATCATCGACCAGTTCATTGCCGGCGGCGAGTCCAAGTGGCAGCGGGTGAGCGGCCTCGTCCTCTTCCTCCCCCACGGCTTCGAGGGGCAGGGGGCCGAACACTCCAGCGCGCGGATCGAGCGCTATCTCCAGCTCTGCGCCGACAACAACATGCAGGTGGCCTACCCCTCCACCCCGGGGCAACTCTTCCATCTCCTGCGGCGGCAGATAAAACAGCCGTTCCGCAAGCCCCTCGTGGTATTCACCCCCAAGAGCCTCCTGCGCCACCCCCGCTGCATCTCCCGGTTGGAGGAGTTGGCGGAGGGAGGGTTCCGGGAGGTGATCGTCTCCGGTGCCGCCTCCGACAAGGCGCGGCGGCTTCTCCTCTGCAGCGGAAAGGTCTACTACGATCTTCTGGAGCGGCTGGAGAAGGATGGCCGGGAGGATGTGGCCATTGTCCGGGTGGAGCAGCTCTACCCTCTGCGGACTGACCTCCTGGGGGAAATGGTGGAGCGGTTCCCGCAGGCAAAGGACGTGGCCTGGGTCCAGGAGGAGCCCCGGAACATGGGGGCATGGAGCTTCATCCGGCCGCACCTGGCGGAGATTCTCGGAGCGGAGCCCCGCTACGTGGGGCGGCCGGAAAACGACGTCCCCGCGGTGGGTTCCCACCGGCTTCACGGGGAGGAGCAGGAGCGGATTGTGGAGGAAGCGCTCGGAGCGGGCCCCGGACGGGGCTCCTCCGGCAAACCCGGCGATTGACCGTTTTATGGCGAGCAGTTCATGTGTATGCACATTGTGAGGAAGGAGGGTACCATCATGTATGTAACGGGCAATCTTGCGGGGAATACGATAGCGATGGTTCTGGCAGGTGGAAAGGGGGAGCGGCTCACCCCCCTGACCCTGAGACGGCCGAAGCCCGGCGTGGCCTTTGGCGGGAAGTACAAGATCATCGATTTCGTTCTGAGCAACATGTTCAATTCGGGGATCAAGAAGGTGTATGTCCTGACCCAGTACCGGGCATATTCCCTGATGAAGCACATCAGGGAATCATGGGGGAAATGGGCCGGTCTCGGCGAGTTCTTCGTGGCCATATCGCCCGAGACGAGCAGCGAGAGCGAGGAGTGGTTCAAGGGGACCGCCGATGCCATCTATCACTATCTGCGGTTCATCGAATCGTCCGATGCTGACTATGTTGCCATCTTCGGCGGCGACCACATCTACCGGATGGATATCAGCCAGATGATCCATTACCACCGCATGAGCCGGGCTGACATCACCATTGCCGCCCTCGAGGTGCCATGTGCCGAAGCCAGGAGGTTCGGGGTCTTTTCCGTTGACGATGACAACCGGGTGACGGCCTTTGAAGAGAAACCGGCCAATCCCGTCCCCATTCCCGGGAGGGCTACCTGTTTTGCCTCCATGGGCAACTACATCTTTTCCACAAGAAGGCTCATCGAGGTTTTGCAGGAGGGGAAAAAGCTCCATGCCGATCTCGATTTCGGCAAGCACGTGATCCCGATGATGCTTGCGAAAAAGGATCGGGTCTTCGCCTATAACTTCAACGACAACCTGATCCCCGGCATGAAGCCCGAGGAAAAAGGGTACTGGAAGGATGTGGGGACCATCGATTCCTACTACGAGGCCAACATGGACCTGATCCATGTCTCCCCGCAGCTGAACCTCTACAACTACAAGTGGCCCATCCTGACCAACCAGGGGAATTACCCGCCGGCAAAGACGGTGTTCGACGAGGATGGCCGCCGCGGCATGAACATCGACTCCTACGTCTGCGCCGGCTGCATAACCAGCGGGAGCGTCGTGCGCCGGTCCATCGTCGGTCCGCTCACCAAGGTCAACAGCTACAGCATGGTGGAGGACTCGATCCTCTTCGAGAACGTCAATGTCGGCAGAAACGTGAAGATCAGAAGGGCGATCATAGACAAGAACATCATCATTCCCGACGGGACCACCATTGGCTACGACCATGAGGAAGACCGCCGTCGAGGATATACCGTAACCGAATCCGGCATTGTTGTGGTACCACAGGCCGAGTAGAGGGAAATAAACGCCGATAGGAGCTTGCAGTGATGATTCAGAAGAAGAGAGGAAAGACGGTACACATCCCCGGGCTTACCGACCTCCCCCCCCTGCCGCGGGACGTGCCGAGCCTGATGGATGATTTCCGCCACTACTATACCTACAACCTGGGGCGCGACAAGTTCTGCCGGTCGGTCCACTACCACTACAAGGCCCTGGCCCTCGCGGTCCGGGACCGCCTTATGGAGGACTGGAAAAACACCCGCTACGCCTGCCTGGATGCCGACTGCAAGCGGGGCTACTACCTGTCGCTGGAATTCCTCATGGGGCGGGCCCTCGGTAATGCCATGCTGAATCTCGGCATCACCGATGCAACGTCGAAGGCCCTCATGGACCTGGGCATTGCCATGGAAGACCTGGCCGAGGCCGAAATCGACGCCGGGCTTGGCAACGGGGGGCTGGGGCGGCTGGCGGCCTGTTTCCTCGATAGCTGCGCCACCCTGCAACTGCCGGTCATGGGGTACGGCATCCGGTACGAGTACGGGATGTTCCGGCAGCGGATCGTGAACGGCCACCAGGTGGAGGAGCCGGACCACTGGCTGCGCAACGGCAACCCCTGGGAGATAGAGCGCCAGGAGTACACCCAGCGGGTCTGCTACGGGGGACGCACGGAGCGCTACGGGACCGATGACGGCGGTTTCCGGGTCCGGTGGGTCGATACCCATGACGTGCTGGCCGTTCCCTATGATACGCCGGTGCCGGGGTACACCAACGGCACGGTCAATACCCTGCGGCTCTGGAAGGCGGTCGCCACCGACGCCTTCAACCTGAGCGAGTTCAACGCCGGCAGCTACACCGAATCGGTCGCCGCCAAGAACGAGGCGGAGAACATCACCATGGTGCTCTACCCCAACGACGCCAGCGAGAGCGGCAAGGCGCTTCGGCTGCGCCAGCAGTATTTCCTGGCGTCGGCCAGCCTCCAGGATGTCATCGAGCGCTGGGTCGTGATCAGCAAGGGGGATTTCAGCGACTTTGCCGAGAAGAACTGCTTCCAACTGAACGACACCCACCCCAGCTGCGCCGTGCCGGAGCTGATGCGCCTTTTGATGGACGAGCAGGGTATGGGGTGGGAGGAGGCCTGGCGGATCACCACCCGCACCATGGCCTACACAAACCACACCCTCCTCCCCGAGGCCCTGGAGAAGTGGTCGCTCTCCCTCTTTGCCCAGCTTTTGCCGCGCCTTCTGGAGATTATTCTGGAGATTAACGCCCGCTTCCTTGCCGAGGTCGCCAGCCGCTGGCCCGGCGACCACGAACGCCTGCGCCGCATGTCCCTCATCGAGGAGGGAGCGGTGCCCCAGGTCCGGATGGCTTACCTGGCCATCGTCGGCAGTTTTTCCGTGAACGGGGTCGCCGCCCTCCACTCACAGCTCCTTGCCCAGGGGCTGTTCCGGGATTTTTACGAGCTCTGGCCCCACAAGTTCAACAACAAGACCAACGGGGTCACGCCGCGGCGCTGGCTCGCCTGGTGCAATCCGGGCCTGGGCCGGCTCATAACCGAGACCATCGGCAACGGATGGGTTTCGGACCTGGAGCAGATCCGGAAAATCGCCGAATTCGCCGACGATCCCGGCTTTCGGGACCGCTGGCATGGAGTCAAGCTGGCCAACAAGGAGCGCCTTGCGGCCCTTGTCCAGGATAAATGCGGCGTCACCTTCAACCCGGAGTCGCTCTTCGATGTGCAGGTGAAGCGGATCCACGAGTACAAGCGCCAGCTCCTCAACATTCTCCACGTCATCCATCTCTATGACCGGATCAAGCGGGGCGATACCGCCGACTGGACCAACCGGTGCGTCCTCATCGGCGGCAAGGCGGCCCCCGGTTACTTCATGGCCAAGCTCATCATCAAGCTGATCAACAACGTCGCCCAGGTGGTGAACGGCGATCCCCAGGTGGGGGACCGGCTCAAGGTGGCGTTTCTCCCCAACTACCGGGTCACGGCCATGGAGGTTGTCTGTCCCGGCACCGACCTGTCGGAACAGATATCCACCGCCGGGAAGGAGGCATCGGGCACCGGCAACATGAAATTCATGATGAACGGCGCCCTGACCATCGGCACCCTGGACGGGGCGAACATCGAGATCAGGGAAGAGGTGGGGGACGACAACTTCTTCATGTTCGGCCTCACGGCTGAAGAGGTGGAGACGATGCGCAGGGGGTACGACCCCGGTGCCATCATTGAAGCAGACTCCGATCTGGGGCGGGTCATGAACCTCTTGACGTTCGGCCACTTCAATCTTTTCGAGCCGGGGCTGTTCGATCCGATCATCGGCGCCATCACCACCCCCCACGACCCCTGGATGGTTGCCGCCGATTTCCGCAGCTACGTGATGGCCCAGGAGAGGGCCGCTGCCGCCTACAAGGATCGTGACCGGTGGACTCGCATGAGCATCATCAACAGCGCCTCCAGCGGCAAGTTTTCCACCGATCGGACCATCCGGGAGTACAACGGGGATATCTGGCGCCTGCAGCCGGTGCCGGCACGGTGTGGGGGGTAGGCTGCGGGGAAAGGGCTTCAGGCCTCAGGCTGGCGAACGGAACGTGCGCACGCAGGATGTGAAAGGTGGTCGGTATGGAAATCAAGGTCCCGTCGGTGGGCGAATCGGTCTTCGAAGCTTTGGTGGGGAAGTGGCTCAGGAGAAACGGCGAGGCGGTCCGGAAAGACGAGCCGGTCTGCGAGATCGAGACCGACAAGATCACCATGGAGATCGACGCCGGGGCCGACGGTGTGCTCACCATCATGGTGCCGGAGGGGACCACGGTGAAGATCGGCTCCGTCATCGGCATCATCGCTGAGGGGGCAACGGTAGCGCCGGCACCTGCCAAGCCCGAAGCCCCGAAGGAGGTGCCTCCCCTGTCCCCGGCGGCCCGGAAGCTGGCCCAGGAGAAGGGGATCAGCCCAGAGACGGTGCAGGGGACCGGACGGGGGGGGCGGGTGACGGTGGACGACCTGCTGAAGGGTGAGGGGAAAGGAGCGGAAAAGGTTGAAGAGAAAGCTCCCGCGCAGCCACCCCTTTTTGCCTCTGGGGCACCCGCTGTTCTCCCGGTCCCTGCACCGCCCCAGCCGAAGGAGCCGGCGGCGGAGGCGGAGCGTGTCACCCGCACCCCCATGACCCCCATCCGCAGGCGGATCGCCGAGCGGCTCCTGGCGGCGCGGCAGCAGACCGCCATGCTCACCACCTTCAACGAGGCGGACCTGGGTCGGGTGATGGAACTGCGGAAGAAGTACAGGGAGCATTTCCAGAAGAAGCACGGCGTCTCCCTCGGGTTCATGTCGTTTTTCGTAAAGGCGTGCGTGGAGGCCCTGAAGGAGTATCCGGCGGTAAACGGCTCCATCGAGGGGGATGACATCGTCTCCCACCACTACTACCATGTCGGCATCGCCATCGGGGCCGAGAAGGGGCTCGTGGTGCCGGTCCTCCGGGACGCGGACCGGCTCTCCTTCGCCGAGATCGAAGCGACCATCGCAGGGTTCGCGGATAAGATCAAGGCCAACCGGCTGGAGCTGTCGGACCTCCAGGGGGGGACCTTCACCATCTCCAACGGCGGGGTCTACGGCTCGCTCCTCTCCACTCCCATTCTCAACCCGCCCCAGAGCGGCGTCCTCGGCATGCACGCCGTTCAGGAGCGCCCCGTGGTCCGCGATGGCCAGATCGTTATCCGTCCCATGATGTACCTGGCCCTCTCCTATGACCACCGGATCATCGACGGCCGCGAAGCGGTGGGGTTCCTGAAGAAGGTGAAGGAGTATGTGGAGGAGCCCGAGGAGCTCTTTCTTGAAGGGTAGATTGGCCGCCGCAGTGACCTGCACGGTGCTGGCAGTCCTTCTCCTGGCCACCCCTGATCCGTCGGCATCGGCCCGGGTCGGCAGGAATGGCAAAACACCGGCGGCACAGGAGTTTGCCCGGACCAGGGGAGCGGCGCAACGGGGTGACGCCGGCGCCGCCTTCCGGCTTGCCCTGATGTTTCTCGATGGCGCGGGCGTTGCGCGCAATCCCGCCGAATCGGTCCGGTTCATGAAAATCGCCGCGGAGCGGGGACACGTCCGGGCCCAGTACTTCCTGGGCACCCTCTTTCACGAAGGCGCGGGGGTGAAGCAGGACCAGAAGGAAGCCGCCCGCTGGATCGCCAGGGCTGCGGCCGGTGGCGATGCCGAGGCCCAGTACGCCTATGGCCTCCTCCTTCTCTCCGGCGATGGGGTTCCGGTTGACAAGGTGGCAGCCATGGAGTGGCTTGGCAAGGCGTCCCGCCAGGGGAGCGGGGGGGCCCGCGACGTGCTCCGGCAACTGGTTGCCCTGCCGGGACGCCCCACCGAGATCCGCTCCCTGGAGCCGTTCATTGCGGCGCCCCGTGCCGCGACTTCGGGCGGCGCTGCCGATGGGGGAGCGCATCTTGAAGGGATGGGGGTGATCCTCGACCAGGGGGAGTTCGGCCTCCGGTTTTCCGTGCCCCATCTGAAGGAGGCGATTGCCCCGGCCTATCCGGCGTATTCCCCGGACAAGGGGGTCTGGAACCGCATTCAGGGGGGGACGTTCGAAATCATCTACCGGCCGGGAGCGAAGTAGTTCTTCCGCCGGCCTGCTTCGCATTTCAGTAGCGGATACTACAATCATTCCGGGAGGATTCCATGTCTGAAGAGCTTTACGACCTCATTGTCATCGGCGCCGGACCCGGCGGGTACGTGGCCGCCATCCGCGCGGCCCAGTTGGGGATGAGTGTCGCGGTGGTGGAGAAGCGGGAGGCCTTGGGCGGGGTCTGCCTCAACGAGGGGTGCATCCCCAGCAAGGCGCTCCTGGATTCCTCGGAGCTCTTCGCCCTGGCCCGGGACAGGTTCGCCGGCCACGGCATCGCCATCGACCCGCCACGGCTCGACCTTGCCCGGATGATGGCCCGCAAGGACGACGTGGTGAAGAAGCTGACCGACGGGGTTGCCTTCCTCTTCAAGAAGAACAAGATTGCCCGGGTGCAGGGGACGGCCCGGCTCACGGGCGCGCGGGACGGAGCCCACGGCGTTGAGGTTTCGGCATCCGAGGGGACGCAGCAGCTCAGGGGAAAGCGGGTGCTTCTGGCCACGGGAAGCGAGGCGGCGGTGATTCCGTTCATGCCCTTTGACGGTGAACTGGTGGTGAGCGCCCGGGAAGCCCTCTCCTTTGACCGGGTGCCGGAGCATCTCCTGGTGGTTGGGGCGGGATACGTCGGCCTGGAGCTCGGCTCGGTCTGGCGGCGGCTCGGAAGCCAGGTGACGGTGGTGGAGATGCTCCCCAAGATGCTCCCCAACACCGATGGCCAGGTGGCCGACACCCTGATGCGCTCCCTGAAGAAGCAGGGGATCGCTTTCCGGATGGAGACCAAGGTGACCGGTTTCGCCAAACGGGACGGGAAGGGGGCGGTCACCGTGGAAGCGGGGGGCGCCACGGAGGAGATCGTCTGCGACCGGGTTCTGGTGGCGGCGGGGCGGCGTCCCCTCACGGCGGGGCTCGGCATGGAGGATCTGGGAGTCCGGCTGGAGGCGGGACGGATCGCGGTGGATGACAATTACCAGACATCCCTTCAGGGGATTTACGCCATCGGCGACCTGATCCACGGCCCCATGCTCGCCCACAAGGCCATGGCGGAGGGGGAGGTCTTTGCCGAGCGGCTTACCGGCCAGGCGTCGGTGGTGGACTACGCCTACATCCCTGGTATCGTGTATACGTGGCCCGAGGCGGCAGGCGTGGGGCGGACCGAGGAGGAGCTGAAAACGGACGGGGTCGAATACCGCGTCGGCAGGTTCCCCTTCATGGCCAACGGCCGCGCCAGGTGCATGGACGAGACCGAGGGGTTCGTGAAGATCCTCGCCACCCCCGACACCGGCCGGGTCCTCGGCATCCACGTCATCGGCCCCCGGGCCTCGGATGTCATCGCCGAGGCGGTCACGGTCATGACCTACGGCGGCAGCGCCGCCGACATCGCCATGACCTTCCACGCCCATCCAACCCTTTCCGAGGCCATGAAAGAGGCGGCCCTGGATGTGGAGAAGCGGGCGATACATGCGTGAACACGGAGGTTCCCATGGGTAAGAATCTCGCAACGAAAATTCTTGAAGCGCACCTCGTCAAGGGAGAGCTGAAGCCGGGCACCGAGATCGCCCTGAAGATCGACCACGCTCTCCTGCAGGACGCCACCGGCACCATGGCCATGCTGGAGTTCATCGCCATGGGGGTCGACCGGGTGAAGGTGGAGCTGTCGGCCCAGTACATCGACCATAACCTCCTCCAGACCGACAACCGCAACGCCGACGACCACATCTTCCTCATGACCGCGGCCCAGCGGTTCGGCATCCATGTCTCCAAGCCGGGGAACGGGGTCTCCCACCAGGTGCACCTGGAGCGCTTCGGCGTGCCGGGCAAGACCATGCTCGGGGCCGACTCTCACACCACCTCCGCCGCCGGCCTCGCCATGATCGCCATCGGCGCCGGGGGGCTCGACGTCTCCCTGGCCATGGCGGGTCATCCCTTCTACCTCCCCTGCCCGAAGATCTGGGGGGTGAAGCTCACGGGAGAGCTCCAGCCCTGGGTTTCGGCCAAGGATGTGATCCTGGAGATGCTCCGCCGCCACACGGTGAAGGGAGGGGTCGGGAAGATCATCGAGTACTACGGCCCCGGCGTGGCGACCCTCTCGGCCACCGATAGGGCCATCATCGGCAACATGGGGGCGGAGTTGGGGGCCACCACCTCCGTCTTCCCCTCGGACCACCGGACCCGAGAGTTCCTGGAGGCCCAGGGGCGCGGCGGGGTCTGGCAGGAGCTTGCCGCCGACCCGGACGCCGCCTATGACGAATACGAGGAGATCGACCTTGCCACGGTGGAGCCCCTCATTGCCTGCCCCTCGTCGCCGGGGAACGTGGTGCGGGTGGCCGACATCGAGGGGCTGAAGGTGGACCAGGTGCTCGTGGGGAGTTCCGCCAACTCCGCCTTCCGGGACCTCATGACCGTCTGCCGCATCCTGGACGGCCGGCGCATCGCCCCCCACCTCTCCTTCAACGTGAACCCGGGGAGCCGACAGGTGCTGGAAAACGTGGCGGCCGAAGGGGGGGTGATGATGCTCCTCCTGGCCGGGGCCCAGATCCACCAGCCCGGGTGCCTCGGCTGCATCGGCATGGGGCAGGCGCCGGGGACCAACCAGGTGAGCCTCCGCACCTTCCCCCGCAACTTCCCGGGGCGAAGCGGCACGAAGGATGACAAAGTCTACCTCTGCTCCCCCGAGACGGCGGCCGCCGCCGGCCTCTTCGGCGTGGTGACCGACCCCCGCAAGCTGGGCGACCTCATGCCGTGGCCCAGCGTGCAGAACCCGGCGAAGTACGTCCTGGACGACTCCAGCATCATCTTCCCCCTTCCGCCGGAGGAGGCGAAGAACATGGAGATCGTCACTGGCCCCAATATCATCCCCTTCCCCGACTTCGACCCGCTCCCCGAGACCCTGGAGGCGGAGGTCATCATCACCGTGGGGGACAACATCTCCACCGACACCATCATGCCGGCCGGCAACAAGGTGCTCCCCTTCCGGAGCAACATCCCGGCCATCAGCCAGTTCGTTTTCGAGCAGCTGGACCCGGATTTCCACACGCGGGCCAAGGAGAAGGGGAACGGCGTCGTCATCGGCGGGGAGAACTACGGCCAGGGGTCGAGCCGGGAGCATGCGGCCCTGGCGCCGCGCTACCTCGGCATCCGGGCCAAGATCGTCAAGAGCTTCGCCCGGATCCACAAGGCGAACCTGGTGAACTTCGGCATCCTCCCCCTCACGTTCAAAAATCCCGCCGACTATGACCTGGTGAAGCAGGGGGACCGCCTGGTCTTCCCCGACGTCAGGAGGCTCGTGGCCTCCGGCGCCGCCGAGATACCGGTGAAGGTGGGCGGACGGGAGATTGTCACCATTCTGGAGGTCTCCGACCGGCAGCGGCAGGAGCTTCTGGCCGGGGGAACGCTGAACTTTGTGAAAAAAGGAGGGTCGGAGGGATAAGAGGTGAGAGGGCCGACGGAGAAAGGGAGGACGATGGAGAGTGAAGCGGGGAAAAGCCGATGCGATTGAACAGGGCGACCCTCTGGGCACTGTTGGTGTTCGCCCTTTTCATGGGGATCGGCGCGGTGATCGCCGGAGAGCTGGTTCGCGAACGAAAGCAGGAGCGTCGCCAGACCGTGTCCCAGATTGCCGCCAACGCGGCCCACTCCCTTAAGCGCCAGCTCTCCCGCTCCCTGTCTGCCACCAGCGCCCTTGCCGCGATCCTACGGCAAAACGGCAGGATAGAGAATTTCGACGCTCTGGCGGCCGAAATTATCAAAATCTACGGCGGCATCAGTGCCCTCCAGCTGGTGCCCGATGGGGTCATAACCCAGGTCTATCCCCTGGCCGGCAACGAAAAGGCTGTCGGGTTCGACATCCTCAAGGATCCCGCTCGCAGCTTTGAGGCACTGCGGGCCATTGAGTCGCGCCGGCTTTCCCTTGACGGTCCCTTTGAACTGAAACAGGGGGGGACCGCAGTCGTCGGCAGGCAGGCGGTGTTTCTTCCCGATGGCCAGGGGGGGGAGCGGTTCTGGGGGTTCACCGCCGTGATTATCCGATTGCCGGCGTTGATGGATGCCAGCAACCTGAGCCTCCTTGAGAAGAACTGTTACGTGTTTCAGGTGTGCCGGGTACACCCCAATACCGGCGAAAGAATAGCGTTTGCCCGGGGGGGAGGCACGTTGCCGAAGGAACCGGTCGAGTTCACCTTCGATGTTCCCAACGGCAGGTGGGTGCTCTCGGTGTCGCCGACGGCGGGGTGGCTCACGGTATCCGACAAGGTATTGTACGGCGCCACGGTTATCCTGGTCAGTCTGGCTCTCGGTGGCCTCGCCTACGTGATCCAGCGCCAGCCGGAACTGTTGCGCAGCGAGGTGTCGAGACGAACGGCCGAGCTCGAAGGGGCCAGGGGCCGGCTTGAAGAGGAGGTCCGGGAGCGGACCAGGGTCGAGGAGGAGGTTCGGCGCCTCAATGCCGATCTGGAGCAGAGGGTTGCCGAGAGGACCTCCCAGTTGGCGGCCGTCAACCAGGAACTGGAATTGTTCACCTATTCGGTTTCCCACGACCTCCGGGCGCCTCTGGACACCATTGAAGGCTTTACCCGGACCCTCAGGGAGAAGCACGCCGGCTCCCTGGACGAAAACGGCATGCAGGTCCTGATGCGGATATGCAAGGCCGGTGACCGGATGCAAGAACTCATCGGCCATCTCCTCGAGCTGTCCCGGGTGAGCGGCGGCGAACTGGTTCGCCAGAGCGTCGATCTTAGCGCCATGGCCCGGGAAATCGCCGCGGATCTCCAGGGGGGCGATCCTGGCCGTTCCGTGACCTTCCGCATTGCCGACGGGGTTGTGGCGCCGGGAGGTGCGGGGCTTCTGCGGGTTGTCCTGGAAAACCTCCTGGGCAATGCCTGGAAATATACCGGGGGAAAAGAGGGGGCGCTGATCGAGTTCGGGGTGGAGGCCAAGGAGGGGGAGCGGTTATTTTTCGTCCGGGACAACGGCGCCGGCTTCGACATGAGATACGCCGACCGGCTCTTCGGCGTGTTCCAGCGGCTCCACAGTGCCGCGGAGTTCGAGGGGACCGGCGTCGGTCTGGCCACGGTGCGGCGGATAATCCTTCGCCACGGGGGGCGGATCTGGGCGGAGGGGTCGGTCGGCCGTGGAGCCACCTTCTTCTTTACCCTGGGGTGAAGAGTGGTGGCGTGGGGAGGATGATGCGGCCATGAAGAATGGCGGTCCGATACGGGGGGCGATCCTGCTCTTCGTTCTGTTCCTGGGAGCCGGATTGGTCTTCGTGCGCCAGGTGGAAGAAGGGCGTTGCCGTGAGCAGCGCCGGAACGTGGCCCAGCTCGCCGCGGGCGCCGCCTATTCGCTGGAACGTCAGATATCCAGCTCCCTCTCCGCCACCTGCGCCCTTGCCGCCATCCTGCGCCAGGCCGGCTCCATTAAGGACTTTGATGCCCTCGCCGCCGAGTTGATCCGGACCTACGGCGGCATCAGCAGCCTCCAACTCGCCCCGGCAGGGGTCATTACCACTATCTATCCCCTTGCCGGCAACGAAAAGGCCATAGGCCACGACCTCCTCAGCGATCCCCTCCGTCGCACCGAGGCGCTGCGGGCGATCGAGAGCCGGCAAATGACCCTTGCCGGCCCCTTCGAGCTGAGGCAGGGGGGGGTAGGAGCCGTTGGCAGGCTGGCGGTATTTCTTTCCGAACCGGATAAGGGGGAGCGTTTCTGGGGCCTCGTCAATGTCTTGATGCGCCTCCCGGACCTCCTCGCCGCAAGCAATCTGGATGCCCTCGATAAGGGGGGGTACGGGTATGAGCTCACCAGGCTCAACCCGGACACGGGCCGATGGGAATCCATTGCCCACTCCGACGGGCCGCTCCGGGCGCCGGTGGAAAGCACCATCGACGTCCCCAACGGCACCTGGAAGCTGGCCGTGGCGCCGAAACAGGGTTGGCAGACTTCCCCGTTCCTTTACGTGGAATACCTCATGGTTGGCGGCATCAGCGGCATCCTGGCGCTTCTCGCCTATCTCATGCTGAGGCAACCGGAAAAGCTTCGCCAGGAGGTCCTCCTGCGGACGGCGGACCTGGAGAAGGCCAACCGGCAGCTGGAGGCTCAAATCCGGGAGCGGCAGCGTGCCGAGGACGAGTTGCGCCGCCTCAACGCCGACCTTGAGCGGCGGGTAGCCGACCGGACGGTGCAGCTCGAGAACTCCAACCGGGAACTGGAGTCCTTCAGCTATTCGGTCTCCCATGACCTGCGGGCCCCCCTGCGGCACATGGAGAGTTTCAGCCGCATCCTTGCGGAAGATCACGCCGGGCAGATCGGCGAAGGGGGGGAGCAGTGCCTGGAACGGATCGTGGCGGAAACCCAGCGCATGAAGCTCCACATCGACAGCCTGCTGGAGCAGGCCCAGGTTGAAAGAATACGCTGAACTTACCGAGGTTGCCCCCAGGGCGGGCACTACCCGCCCGGATAGCGAGGTCCCCATGGAATCGAAACTCCGCGCCATTCTTCCCGATGCCGAACTCATCAGGATGTACGAGCAGATGGTCCTTTCCCGCGAGTTCGAGGAGTCGTGCGCCGAACAGTACACCAAGGGGCACATCACCGGCTTCCTCCACCTCTACAGCGGCCAGGAGGCCGTGGCCGTGGGGGCCACTGCCGGCCTCCACCGGGACGACTACATCCTCTCCGCCTACCGGGAGCACGCCCAGGCCATCGTCCGGGGGGCCGAGCCGCGGCGGGTCATGGCCGAGCTCTTCGGGAAGCGGACCGGCATCTGCAAGGGGAAGGGGGGCTCAATGCACCTCTTTGACCCGAACCTCTCCTTCATGGGGGGATACGCCATCGTCGGCGGCCAGTTCCCCATCGCCGTTGGGCTCGCCTTTGCCGCCAAGTTCCGGAAGGAGGGGCGGATCGTCGCCTGTTTCTTCGGCGACGGTGCCGCGAACCAGGGGACTTTCCACGAATCCCTCAACTGGGCCCGGCTCTGGGAGCTGCCGGTCCTCTTTGTCTGCGAGAATAACAGCTACGGCATCGGCACATCGGTGGCGCGGGCCTCGGCACTCCCCGACATCCACCGGCGGACCTGCGGCTACGACATCCCGTCGGAGCGGGTCTACGGCATGGACGTGATAGCGGTGTACGAGGCGATCAAGTGGGCGGCCGAGTGGGTGCGGGAGCAGAATCGCCCCTTCCTCATCGAGGCGATCACCTACCGCTTCCGGGGGCACTCCATGGCCGATCCGGGCAAATACCGCAGCCTTGCCGAGGTGGAGCTGTGGAAGAGCCGCGACCCCGTCCCGGCCTTCGCGAACCGGCTGGTGGAGGAGGAGATAGCCACCGAGGCCCAGTTGGAGGGTATCCGGCAGCAGGCCCTGGTGACGCTGGCCGATGCGGTGAAGTTTGCCGAAGAGTCGCCGTGGCCCGAGGATAGCGAGGTGTGGGAGGATGTTTATGCCTGAGGCGATTATACCGTTATCCAAGGATATGCCATGTACAGACCGATAAAGGTTGGCGTCAGTTCCTGCCTTCTGGGAGAGAAGGTGCGCTATGACGGCGGCCACAAGCATGATCGTTACATAACCGACGTACTTGGCAAGTTCTTCACCTTCGTTCCGGTCTGCCCGGAGGTCGGCTGCGGCATGCCGGTCCCTCGCGAGGCAATGCGCCTTGAGGGTGACCCCGAGCATCCCCGGCTCGTGACGAACAAGACCCGAATCGATAAGACTGAACAGATGCGCGCCTTCTGCCAGCAAAAGGTCACGGAATTGGCCGATGAAGAGCTGTGCGGTTTCATCTTCAAGAAAGATTCCCCCAGTTCAGGCCTGTTTCGGGTAAAGGTTTACAATGAGGGGATGCCGGCCAGGAGCGGCAGCGGCCTGTTTGCCGCAGCAGTGGTCAAGCATTTCCCTCTCCTTCCGGTAGAGGAAGAGGGGAGGCTCAATGACGCGGCCATCCGGGAAAATTTCATCGAGCGGATCTTCTGCTGCCGCCGCTGGAAGGATTTCCTGCTGGACAGTCCCGACCTGGGCCGCCTGGTGACCTTCCATGCCCGTCACAAGCTGCTTATCCTGGCTCACAGCACCAGCATCTACCGGGAAATGGGAAGCCTGGTGGCGCACGGCAAGGAGATGAGATGGTCCGAGCTGGCCCAACGCTACGAAGCGCTTTTCATGAAGGCCCTTGCCCTGCATGCCACGGTCAAGAAGAACACCAACGTGCTGATGCATATCATGGGCTATTTCAAGCGGGATCTGAGCCCTGCTGAAAAGGAAGAGTTGCTCGGGGTAATCAAGGAATATCACGACCGACTGGTCCCCCTCATTGTTCCGCTTACCCTGTTGAAGCATTATGTCGGCAAGTACGGCCAGAGCTACCTGCATCAGCAGTACTACCTGTCGCCTCATCCGGCCGAGCTGATGCTGCGCAACCATGTGTGAGCCCTGCACCTCGTTTGCTGCAAGGTTGGTAAAAACGCTATCCGCAGGGGCTGCAGCAGAAAAGAGACGGACCATGGACCCAATAAACGTAGTCGTGGACGACCTCATGCAGAGGAACTACATCTATACCCTGTCAGAACCGATGGGCATGAATTTCCATCCGGAATTCAAGCCCGAACTGACGCCAAAGGAGATGCTTGAGCTGGGCGTTTTCGGCGGGAAGTACATGACTGACTGCACGAAAGAGTTTCCTGAAGATTGGTTTACCCACGCCAGGCTCTGTCACGAACGCCACGTTCCCGAATTGAACCATTTCGGCGTCAACGCCTCCAAGCCATTATCCTACTGGCGGGCCAGGGGGTGGATCTATCACGAAGACCCCCGGGGGTGGTTCCAGTGGTATTGCCGTTACTTCATGGGGAGGAGATGTGCGGATGATGCCCGGCAGATCGGCAGGTGGAAAGCCATGAGAAGACATATTGCGCAGCTGACGTTGAATTGTGTTCCGGGGGATCTGAATTGCCGGAGAAAACAGCGCCAGGCATTATTGCACTGGGCTTACGACAGCCGCACGATCTGAACAGATCAGGTCGTGATGCCCTTTCGGACAACAATAGTTACCACCCCGCGCCGTACCGGTTTTCCGGTAATGCTGCGGTAGACCATGGCCAGAAAATTGACGGTGACGACCTTGTGGATAGAGGCCTGGGTGAATCGGTAAAGCCATTTTCGCCAAAGCGAGGGCTTTCTGCTGCCAAGAAGCAGCGGGCAATAGTCGGCAAGTTTCAGGGTCAGCCTGCTTCCCGCGGCAATTTCTTCAACGATGAATTCGAGCTGACCCCGGTCGCATTCCTGCTTGTCAACCAGCAGGCCGCCGGAAATGTTCAGGATCGTTCTCTCCCCGGCAGCGTCTGGGGTGTGCCGTGGGGGTAAAAACTGTATCAGTGCCCAAGAGCTTGTCAGGAGGCGGAACTCCACGCCGGCAGTTGTTTGCACCGGACGGATGATCCCTGCGGTACAATGTTGAATATAGCGCAGGTAGCGGTCCAGCAGACTGGCAGATGAGATGGTGCCTGGAGAGACGCCCGGAATCACCACCCACTGGATGGAGAATACGGAATGATCCTCCTCAAGAATCTGCTGGCAGGCAATTTTGTCGGCATCGATTTCGGGCAGTCTGTCGGGGCTCATGCCGGACATTCTAGCATCAATTTCATCCCATATCGTTAAGGTTGTCGCTTCAGGTTCAGTTTTCTGTAAAACGGGAGGGATCATGGCAGGAACAGTTCTGGTTACCGGCGCGTCGGGGTTCATCGGACAGCGTCTGGTCAAGGCGCTGTGTGTGGCAGGTGAAAAACCCCGCTGCCTGCTGCGGCGCTCTCTGCCGCTCCCGCCTGGCGCGGAAGCCGTCAACGGCGATCTGCTGCAGCCCGAAACCCTCACGCAGGCACTGGCCGGAGTCGACACCGTCTACTACCTGGTCCACTCCATGGCCGCCGGCCGTGCCGGATTTGAATCCAGGGAGCGAACCGCTGCCATCAATTTCATTACTGCCGCAGCCAACGCCGGCATCAGAAGGGTCATCTATCTCGGCGGGCTCGGCGAGACCGGCAGCGGCCTTTCCGAGCATCTGCAGAGCCGGCTGGAGATCGGCAATCTTCTCAAGGCAGCCCCGTTTGCCACGACCTTTCTTCGCGCTGCAATCATCCTGGGCAGAGGTGGCGCCTCCTTCGAGATGATCCGCTGGCTGGTGGAGCGCCTGCCCGTGATGATCACCCCCCGTTGGGTCAGCACCAGATGCCAGCCCATTGCTGTCGATGATGTCATCCGCTATCTGACCGGCTGTCTGCATGAAGAGCGCACTGCCGGGGAGACCTTTGATGTCGGCGGGCCTGAGATTTTGACCTACCGGGAGATGATGGAACGGTTTGCCGCCATAGAGAAAAAGAGAGTGCTCATTATCCCGGTTCCGGTGCTGACTCCGAAACTCTCTTCCTATTGGGTCGGGCTGATAACTCCTGTTAAACCGTCCATATCCATGCCGTTGATCGAAGGGCTGGCAAATGAGGTTGTCTGCCGGGAAAATCGTATCCGCGAACTGATTCCGTTCAGGCTGACTCCCTATGATGAAGCGGTGCGGATTGCTCTTGCGGAAGAGGAGCCGCGAACCGGCAGTACTTAAATTCTGACGGCAAGAAAGAGGAACTTCTTCACGTGCGTACTGCAACAAACACATCCGCCTTTGGCGGAAGCAACCTTCTCCGGAGGTTTCCCATGTCTGAAATGACCTACCGCGATGCCCTGAATCTGGCCCTGAAGGAAGAGATGCGCCGCGACCCGTCGGTAGTTACCTGGGGCGAGGACGTGGCCCTGTACGAAGGCTCCTTCAAGGTGACCCGGGGGCTTCTGGCCGAATTCGGCGAGGAGCGCGTGAAGGATACCCCCATCTCCGAGAACACCATCGTGGGGGTCTCCATCGGTGCGGCCATGGGAGGGCTTCGACCCGTGGCGGAACTGATGACGGTGAACTTCGCCCTCCTCGCCATGGACCAGATCGTGAACCACATGGCCAAGATCCGCTCCATGTTCGGGGGGCAGACCCGCCTCCCCATGGTGGTCCGCGCACCGGGGGGAGGGGGGAGCCAACTGGGGGCCCAGCACTCCCAGAGCCTGGAGACCTACTTCATGCACTGCCCCGGCATCCACGTGGCGGTGCCGGCCACCCCGGCCGACGCCAGGGGGCTCCTGAAGGCCTCCATCCGCGACAACAATCCGGTGATGTTCCTGGAGCACGAGCTCCTCTACAACAGCAAGGGGGAGGTGCCCGACGACACGGAGTCACTGGTCCCCCTGGGGAAGGCCGAGGTGAAGCGGGAGGGGAAGGACGTGACCATCGTCGCCTATTCGCGCATGACCATCTTGGCGCTGCAGGCTGCGGCGGAGCTGGAGAAGGAGGGAATCTCCTGCGAGGTGGTGGACCTGCGGACCCTCTCGCCGCTGGACACGGAAACCTTCATCGCCTCCGTGAACAAGACCGGCCGGGCCGTGGTGGTGGAGGAGTGCTGGCGCGCCGCCGGACTCGGCGGACACCTGGCCTCCATCATCGCCGAGGAGTGCTTCGACCGGCTCCTGGCGCCGGTGCGGCGGGTATCGGGGCTTGACGTCCCCATGCCCTACTCGCGCAAGATCGAGAAACTCTGCATCCCGCAGGTTGAGACCATCGCCGCGGCGGTGCGGGATGTAATGAGCCAGAAATACTGATAAGGATAAGGAGGCACGGATGCCAACCGATATCACCATGCCCAAACTCTCCGACACCATGACCGAAGGCCGCCTCGTCTCCTGGAAAAAGAGCGTTGGCGACCGGGTGGAGCGGGGCGAGATCATCGCCGAGGTGGAGACCGACAAGGCCACCATGGAGCTGGAGGCGTTCGCCTCGGGAACCCTTGTCGAGCAGCGGGTGAAGCCGGGGGAGCTGGTGGCCGTCGGTACGGTGATCGGCGTCATCGGCGCGGCGGGGGAATCTTCCGGCCCATCAGCGGGGAAACCGAAGCCGTCGGTCGAAGCCGAAGAGAAGCCGCCGGAAGAGCCGAAGCCGTCGGCAGAGGCCCCACAGCCGCAGGCGGAAGCGCCCCCTGCCGTACCGGCGGGAGAGGTTCCGGAGCGGGTCCTGGAGCTTCCCGAGGAGAAGGAAACGGCCCCTTCTCCGCCCCAAGAGGACCGCGGCGAAGGGGAACGGGCAGCCCCCGTGGTTCGGCGGATGGCGCGGGAGCGGGGCATCGACCTGGGCCTCGTGACCGGCAGCGGCCCCGACGGGAGAATCCTCCAGGAGGATCTGGAGCGGTACCTGGCGGAGAAACCAAAACCGGAGAGTGCTGTCGCCGCCGGGGAGGGGGTCGAGGGCGAACCCCTGTCGCGGATGCGCGGCGCCATTGCCCGCGTCACCGCCCAGGCCTGGCAGAGCATTCCCCACTTTTACGAGACCGTCGAGATCGCCATGAAGGAGGCGGTGGAGATCGTCCGGGAGCTGAAGGGAAGCGGAAGCGAGGTCACCTATAACGATCTCGTGATCAAGGCGTCGGCCATGGCCCTGGCAAAGTATCCGAAGCTGAATGCCTCCTTTGCCAACGATCGGATTGTGACCCACGGGCAGGTTAACATCGGGATCGCCGTGGCGGTGGACGACGGCCTCCTGGTGCCGGTGGTGAAGGGGTGCCAGGGGCTTGCCCTGAAGGAGATCGCCCTCGAAACGGTGCGCCTTGCGGATCGTGCCCGCAGCGGGAGGATCAGCCAGGATGAGATCTCCGGCGGCACCTTCAGCATCTCGAACCTGGGGATGTTCGGCATCGAGGAGTTCGCCGCGGTGATCTTCCCTCCCCAGGCGGCAATCCTGGCTGTGGGGAGCGTTGCAGAGCGCCCGGCTGTCCGGGACGGCCAGGTGGTGGCGGTCAAGACCATGCGGGTGACCCTCTCCTGTGACCACCGGATCGTTGACGGCGCCTACGCGGCCCAGTTCCTCGGGGAGCTCAAAAGGATACTGGAGAATCCGGTCCTGATGCTGGTGTAGGGCTGATTGGTGCATTTTTTGCTGGAATTGCCTCGTTCGGCGGCGGAGATCGGCAGTTCTGCCCAATCGCCCGCTTGCCGCAGTTTTGCAGGACGGGAAGGTGACGGTTGATTGACAGCTCGTACCATAGATCGCTGAATTTTCTCTTCGTGGAGCTGTTGGAGAATATCCTGCGGCTTGCGGAAAACCCGGCGGAGTGCGGCAGCTACATAACAGCGCAGATTAGCGGGCTGATCGGGGTGCGAATTGTGGCGCTGATGCAGTGCGTTCATTCGTCCGATGAACCGCAGTATGAACTGGTGAGTGTCTCTCCCGACCTCCCCCCGCTGGAGCCTCTGCGGCAGCTTGCCGTGGCGAGCCATGCTGCTCGGGGGCCCGTTGTCTGGTCGGCCGAAGAGTCACCGCCGGCGGTGGAGGAGCTCCTTGCCCCGATGGGAGGGGAGAGTCTGGCCTTCCCCCTCGATGCTGGCGGGGAGCGGGTCGGCGTCCTCATGCTGCTGGGAGTCATGGAGAGTACCGGCCTCGACACCGTTTATGCGTCGCTGGCGCGGCTTTCGGGTGTTCTGGCGTTGGTGCTCCGCAACAGTCTCCTTTTCCGGGATCTGGAGCAGAAAGTGACGGATCGGACCGAAAAGCTGCTCTGGCAGTCCCGCGTCGATGCAGCCCTGGCCGAACTCTATCCCCCCCTGATCTCCACCTCCGCCACGTTTCGGGACGTGGCGGTCATCGTCCTGCAAAAAGCCAAGGAATTGACGGAAAGCGAACACGGCTTTGTCGGCATCATTGAACAGGAAACCGGCGTGTTGCACCGGAACCACACCACCGACATGATGGATGGAAACGGCCTGGCCCTGCGGGAGAGTCTGGCCTTCACCCCCGACGCCGACGGGCACTATGGGGGGCTATGGGGTCATGCCCTCACGACGCGCAAACCGTTCTATACCAACGATCCTTCCCGCCATGTCGCCGCCCGGGGGGTGCCCCCGGGGCATATCCCGGTCTATCGTTTCCTGTCGGTGCCCGTGGTTTTCGCCTCCTCCCTGGTCGCCCAGATTTCCCTCGCCAATCCACCGCGAGATTACACCGACCGGGATCTCGACGTCATTTGTCGGATCTCGGAGTTCCTGGCCCTTGCCCTCCAGCGGTTGCGGAATGAAGAGGAGATCCGCCGGCTCAACGCGGACCTCGAGCGGCGGGTGCGCGAGCGGACGGCGCAGCTTGAGGCGAGCAACCGGGAGCTGGAGAGTTTCTGTTTTTCGGTTTCCCACGACCTGCGGGCCCCGCTGCGCCATATCGAGGGATACAGCCAGGTGATCGTGGAAGACCACTGCGGGGAGATCAAGGACGAAGTTTTCGGCTACCTGCAGCGGATCAGGGAGGCGAGCGTCAAGATGGAGCAGCTGATAGACGCCCTGCTGAATCTGTCACGACTGTCGCGGGAGCCCCTGAAGCGGGTTCCCCTCGATCTCTCGCAGATGGCGCGCAAGGTGGCCGATGATCTTGTCCTGTCGGAACCCGAGCGCCGCGTGACGTTCACAATCGCCGAAGGGATTCGGGCCCATGCCGATCCCGTGCTGATGGGGGTGGTCATGAACAACCTCCTCCACAATGCCTGGAAGTACACCGCAAAGAAGGATGCTGCGCAGATCGAATTCGGTGCTGCCGACACGGACGGCGGGACAGCGTATTTTATCCGCGACAACGGCGCCGGGTTCGACATGCGGTACGTGGGGAAGCTCTTCGGTCCCTTCCAGCGGCTCCACTCCGTCGAGGAGTTTGAAGGGGTCGGCATCGGCCTGGCAACGGTGCAACGGGTCATCCACCGCCACGGCGGCACCATCCGGGCCGAGGGGAAGCTGGGGGAGGGCGCCTGCTTCTCATTCACCCTTGGCAGCGAAACTCCCCCTGCCCCGCCGAACGTCGCCGACACGGCATGATGATTCGCGACCTGGGGGATTTGAAGTTCGAGGCGGCGCTGGCCATTCAGGAGAACCTGACGGCCGAGGTGGCTGCCGGCACGGCGCCGGAGACGCTTCTCCTGGTGGAGCATCCGCCGGTCTATACTATCGGTCGGGGCGGTTGCCGGGACAATGTGCTCGACTCCGGAATTCGGGTGGTGGAGACCAACCGTGGCGGCGACGTGACGTTCCACGGGCCGGGACAACTGGTCGGCTACCCCATCATCGACCTGGGGCGTCGGGGCCGCGACCTTCACCGCTACCTCCGTTTCCTCGAAGAATTACTCATCAAGGTGGCGGCCGAGTTCGGCGTCACCGCCCGCCGCGAACCGGGCCGTACCGGCATCTGGACCGACGGGGGAAAGCTGGCTTCCATCGGTGTCGGCGTTCGCCGCTGGGTGACGATGCACGGTTTCGCCCTCAACGTCGCCAACGACGTGACTCCCTTCCACTCCATCAACCCCTGCGGCATTGTTGCCTGCCCCATCACCTCTCTCTCCGCCATCCTCGGTCGCCCCATCCCCCTGGATGACGTCCGCCGTTCGGTGGCCGGGCGGTTTCCGTCCCTCCTCGACGAGCGGCTTCCTTTCCTTGAGACGGCTGAACCGGCCCCCTGACCTTACAAATCCCGAAGGCGTGGTATACTTGTTCAATTCAAATGCAATGAATAAGGAGGCCCACGATGTCCGTCACTCAGCAGAGGAAACTTCTTCCCGAGCAGCTCCGCTGGACCTGCGACCCCGGCCAGTTCGATTTCGCCACCACCGACGACCTCCCCGAGCTGGAAGGGACCCTGGGGCAGGCCCGGGCGCTCGCTTCCATCGACTTCGGCCTCGACATCCGGGAGAGCGGCTTCAACCTCTTCCTGACCGGCGAGGCCGGCACCGGCCGCACCTCCACCATCAAGAACATCCTGAAAAAGAAGGCCAAAACCGAGCCGGCTCCCTTTGACTGGGTCTACGTCAACAACTTCAAGAGCCCCGACCTTCCCATCGCCCTGGCACTGCCGGCGGGGAAGGGGACCGAGCTCGCCCATGACATGGAGGAGCTGATCGACGCGGTGCGCACCATCATCCCCAAGGCTCTGGACAGCAAGGAGTACGAGACCAACAAATCCGCGATCGTCGAGGCCTACCAGGAGAAAAACAACGAGCTGTTCGGAAAGCTGGAGGCCGAGGCCGAGGAGAAGGGCTTTGCCCTGCAGCGGACCGTGTCGGGACTCGTCATGGTTCCCCAGAAGGAGGGGCGCAACTACACCCAGGAGGAGTACGAAGCACTCGGCGACCAGGAAAAGGAGAAGCTGGAGGAGGTGGGGCAGGAACTGACCGAGAAGCTCAATGACGTGCTCCGCCAAGTGCGGGAGAACGAGAAGCAGACCAAAGAGAGCCTTGCCCAACTGGACCGGGACTTGGGCAATTCCTCGGTGGGGCACCATATCGACCCCCTCCGGGAGAAGTACGGCGACACCCCCAAGGTGGTGGCGTACCTGAACGCGGTCCAGGATGACATCATTACCAACCTGGAGGATTTCAAGCCCCAGCAGCCGGTTCAGTCACCTATTCCGGGGCTGAAGCTCCCCCGCCAGGAGCCCTCCTTCGAGCGCTACCAGGTGAACATATTCGTCGACAACCACGACGCCCAGGGGGCGCCGGTGGTCTTCGAGCCGAACCCCACCTACAGCAACCTCTTCGGCCGCACCGAGCACATCATGCAGATGGGGGGGACGGCCACCACCAACTTCACCATGATCAAGCCGGGGGCGCTCCACAAGGCCAATGGCGGCTACCTCATCGTCGACGCCCGCGAGGTCCTCGTGAACCCCTACTCGTGGGATGCGCTGAAGCGCTGCATTCGCAGCGCCGAGATCAAGTTCGAGGATCCCCTGGAGCAGTACCGCTTCATCACCATCGTCTCCATGAAGCCCGAGGCAATACCCCTCCAGGCCAAGATCATCATGATTGGCTCGCCGTGGATCTACTACCTCCTCTACCACCTGGAGCCCGACTACCGGAAGTTCTTCAAGGTGAAGGTGGACTTCGACAGCCGCATCGCCCGCACCCCCGAGGTGCTGCAGGACTACGCCCTCTTCGTCTCCACCCACTGCAAGAACGAGAAGCTCCTCCCCTTCGACAGGAGCGGCGTGGCCGGGCTCATCGAGTATTCGGCCAGGCTGGTGGAGGACCAGGAGAAGCTATCCTCCCAGTTCATGGAGATCGCTGACCTCATCCGCGAGGCCAGCTACTGGGCCGGCAAGGACGGCGGCGGCCCCGTCACCCACTCCCACGTGGCCAACGCCATCGAGCAGAAGATCTACCGGAGCAACCGGATCGAGGAGCGGATGCAGGAGCTCTTCGACGACGGGACCATCCTCGTGGACGTGGACGGCGCCGTGCCGGGGCAGATCAACGGCCTCTCGGTCATCTCCCTGGGGGACCACACCTTCGGACGCCCCTCCCGGGTCACGGCCCGGGTTTATCTCGGACGGGCCGGCATGGTCAACATCGAGCGGGAGGTAAAACTTTCCGGCCCCATCCACGACAAGGGGGTCCTGATCCTCACCGGCTACCTGGGGGGAAAGTTTGCCCACGACATGCCCCTCTCGTTCTCCGCCTCCATCTGCTTCGAGCAGAACTACGAGGGGGTCGAGGGGGACAGCGCCTCCTCCACCGAGCTCTACTGCCTGCTGTCAGCCTTTTCCGGGGTACCGATCCGGCAGGGGATCGCCGTTACCGGCAGCGTCAACCAGCACGGCATGATACAGCCCATCGGCGGCGTCAACTTCAAGATCGAGGGATTCTACGCCGTCTGCAAGGCCAAGGGGCTCACCGGCGAGCAGGGGGTCATCATCCCCAAATCCAACGAGCGGCACCTGATGCTCAACGACGAGGTGGTCCAGGCGGTGCGCGACGGCAGGTTCCACATCTGGAGCGTCGAGACCATCGACCAGGGGATCGAGCTCCTCACCGGCGTTGAGGCCGGCGAGCGGCAGGAGGACGGCACCTATCCCGAGGGGACCATCAACCACCTGGTGGACAAGCGGCTGCGGGAGATGATCGAAAGCATGAAGAAGTTCGGCGCTTCCGACAAGGATGAGAAGAAGCAGGAAGGGGAAAAATGAGGAACCGGTAAGTGAATTTTTCCTGCCGTGGGGCAATTTGTTAGAGATTTCCGTTGAAAATGCGGTAATATTTTGATACGCACGGCAGAAGCCGAAGCCTGACTATTATGGAATTGAAAGGGGGAAGTATGAAGCGAGGTATCATCAGAAGAATTGCAGCATGTGCGGGGATGCTCTCTCTTGTGGCGCTCATGCCGCTTTCCAGCGCATTCGCAGCGCCCAAGGCCGCGGGCGTGGCAGCAACGGCCGTCTCTGGACCCGTTGACCTGAACTCCGCCACCCAGGCGGAACTGGAGAAACTCCCCGGGGTTGGCCCCGCGGCGGCCAAGAAGATCATGGCCGGCCGTCCCTACGCCTCCACATCCGAGCTTTCAACGAAGGCAAAACTGCCGGCCAAGACGGTGGAGAAGATCTCTCCTCTCGTGACCGTGGGGGGCGGCGCAAAAGCGGCTGCAAAATCTGCAAAACCGGCGATGCCGGCTGCGCCCAAGCCCACCATGACCGTGCCGGCCGCCAAGACCCCGGCTATGCCCAAGGCCGCTGCCCCCGCCAAAGTCGCCGTACCTCCCGCCGGCAGGGGGATGGTCTGGGTGAACCCCGATTCCAAGGTCTATCACAAGGAAGGGAGCCGCTGGTACGGCAAGACCAAGAAGGGTAGCTACATGACCGAGTCCGAGGCCATCAAGGCGGGCTACCGGGCGCCCAAGCAGGGTGGCAAGGAACAATAACCCGATCGAGGCTTTGGAGTATCTCCATCACGGACAGAGGAGGATTATCATGGGACTGCTTGACGAGTTGGTTGGAAAAGCGGCAGGGATGCTGGGCGGCGGCCAGGGAGAGGGCCAGGAGGGGCTCCTCGGCGAGGTCATGGGGATGCTCTCCGGCGGCCAGGGAGAGGGCCAGGAGGGGCTCCTCGGCGAGGTCATGGGGATGCTCTCCGGCGGCCAGGGTGGCGGTCTGAGCGGCCTCGTCCAGAACTTCAAGGACAAGGGGCTCGGCGACATCATCTCCTCGTGGGTCGGTACGGGTCAGAACCTCCCCATCAACGCCGACCAGATCAAGGAAGGGCTCGGGAGCGAGACCATCCAGAACCTGGCCGCCAAGGTGGGTATCTCCCCGGACGACCTGAGCTCGAAGCTCTCCGAGCTTCTTCCCGGCGTCGTCGACAAGCTCACCCCTGACGGGCAAATCCCCGAAGGGGGACTCCTGGAGAAGGGGTTGGAGTTCCTGAAGGGGAAACTGGGGTAGGCTGAAATCAAAGGTTGGAATGGAAAGGGGGGCGATGCGCTGCATCGTCCCCCTTTTTCATTTCTTCCTTGCGGGAGTCTTACGGCGGCGTTGTACCTGTCGTGAATTGCCACTGGAACAAAGGCATCAGATTGCCGGCAAGGTCCCTTACCCGGATGGAGACCGTGTAGGGAGTGTTGGCTGTCAGAAGGGTCGTGGGTTTCATGGTGACGGTGTTGGTTGTGTAGTCGATGTCCACCTTTGTCGGGTAGCCGTTGATGGAGCCATAGTAGAATGGGGTTATCGGTTCGTTGAACGAGATGGATATTGGCGTATCGCGGGGCACGCCGGTTCCTGTCGGTAAATTTGAATTCTGCACGACGGATGGAGCCTCTAAGTCAACCGCGGGAGGGGGGGCAGTGGTGAAATCCCAGGTGAAGGGAGCTGCCATCCCGTTGCCTGCCAGATCTTTGGCCGCTGTGGTGATGGTGGCGGTATAGGTCTTGGAAGGGTCAAGAAACGAGGTTGGCGTGAAAACCGCCGTTGCGCCTGTGAAGCTGAGGGTGCCGGGAATGTCGGTCGTTCCCTGTTTCAGGGTGAATGCGGTGCTGGCGGTAGCGGTATTCATCGGCTCGCTGAAGGTTATGGCGATGGTTGAGTTGATGCCGACGCTGGACCCGGTCGGCGCAAATGACTGGACGGTCGGCGGCGTGGTGTCCGGCCCTATGCCGGTTGTGAACGTCCAGGCATGATCGCTTCCCAGGCTGTTTCCCGCCGTGTCCTTCGCGGAGGCGGCGATGGTGGCGGTATACGTCATATTGGCGGCAAGGGGGGACGACGGTGTGAATGTAGCAGTGGAACCATTAAAGCTGAAAGCGCCCGTTATGCTGTTTCCGCCTTGAGGCACAAGAGAGAATGCGCTTTCAACGGAAGGGTTGTTCATCGGTTCGCTGAAGGTGATGACGATGGGGGTGGTGGTTCCTACGTTTGTGTCACCGTTGGCTGGCAGGGTCTGGGTTATATCCGGGCGGATGAGATCAAGTGAGGTAGTTCCCCCGCCCCCTCCTCCGCCCCCGCATCCGGCGACGAGGGCGCCAAGAACCATTACGGCGAACAATACCTTTAGAAAACCTTTCATTACGACTCCTCCCTTGCTGTTTTTACGTGATGTCCACTCTGCAAAAATCCTGTTGCTATCGCAGATCCGAAAATGAAGCACTGAACAAGATTAGTTGATTTTATTCTTTCGTCAAGGCGGGAGCGCGATCTGGAGCGTAGGAAAAGAAAAAAGGCCGTCCTGGGGGCGGCCTTTTTCACCAATTGCGGGATAACGGTGGAAGGTATTATTTCATGTCATTCGTCTGCTTCGGGCACTCCTTCACCCGATTTTTCCGCTTTTCCCACCGCTCCTTGGCCTTTTTCCGCATGTCATCGGCTTTCTGGCGCTGTTCGGCGGTTAGCTGCTCACCGATCCTGGCGTGATACCTGTCGCGCATCTCCTGCATCTTCTCACGCTTCTGGACCCGGGTGAGAGTGGTGTCGTTGCGGATGGCCTGCATCTCCTGTATCTCCTCCTGGAGAATCGGCCTGATCTTCTCCTTCTGCTCGGCGCTCAGGCCGAGGTTCGCCTCCATTCGTTTGAGCATCCGTTCCGGGTCCATCTTCCGCATCTTGCCCGCGCCCCTCTTGGGCCCCGTGCCCGCTCCCGTTCCCGCTCCATCTCCCGGCCCGATCTGGGCCAATGCCCCGTGGTTGATTCCGGCAAGGGAGACGACGACCGCTGCAGCCGCCAGCACAAAACTGATCCGTTTCATCTCAGAACCTCCTATTGTTCGATGGGTGACGCATATAGTACCCAAAACGCCCCATCGGCAATGCCGGTTGACACGGCCGTCCATCAAAATCGTGGTCCCTCTCCTGAGGGGGGTGCTATACTGCCGCCACATGCCATTTCACAAGGAGTTGTTTCGTGCCCCTTTCCTGCACCCTCATCATCAATCCCACGTCGGGGAGCTATTCTGCGTCATTGGTCGACCGGGTGATGGCTCTCCTGGCCGCAGCCGGCTTTTCCCCCTCAGTGCTCCTCACCGGCGGTCCCGACGATGCCGCCGCCTTTGCCGCCCGGGCCTGCGCGGAGGAGGATCATCCTTTCATCGTGGCGGGCGGGGGGGATGGAACCATGAACGGCGTCATCAACGGCCTTGTGCCGGGAAAGGCTACCCTGGCCTTCCTCCCCCTGGGCACCGCCAATGTCTGCGCCCGGGAGCTGGGGATCGGCTCCGTGGACGAGGCGGTGCGCCGGATCATCCGGCAAGAGGCCCGTCCCTTGTCGGTGGGGGTGCTGGAGGGGTTCGGCGTCAGTCGGCGCTTTTTCCTCATGGCCGGCGCCGGTTTTGACGGTTTCGTGGTGGAGGGGGTGCTTGGCGCGGAAAAGAAGCGCTTCGGCAAGGGGGCCTATCTCCTCTCGGCCCTGCGGACCTTTTCCGCCTGGGATGGGAGGCCCATGGAGGTGGAGGCGGCGGGGGAGCGCCGCTCCTGCCACAGCGTCATCGTCTGCAATGCCGCCCGCTACGGGGGGAGCTTCGTCCTGGCCCGGGGCGCGAGCCTCTTCGAGCCCCGCTTCCGGGTGGTCTGTGTCGAGGGGAGGAGGCGGCGCGATTACCTCAGGCTCGCCCTGAGGGTGGCTGCCGGCCGCGGGGCCGCCGGGGCGGGGGTCACGGTCTTCGATGCCGATACCGTCGCCATCGGCGGCAACAAGGCGGTGCAGGTGGATGGTGACTTCATCTGCCACGGTCCGGTCACGATCCGTACTCTTCCGGATTTCGCGCGGCTGGTGGTGTAAGGGGCTCCCTGAGGAGGGACAGCCGGAACCAGATCCAGACCAGGAGCGCCGTTGCCCGATGGCCGGCCCCGTTGTCGGTGAGCCGGTCGAAGATGCGGTCGTGGAGATCGAGGCGCGGCGTCTCTCCCTCCCCCACGGGCGTCTCCTGCCGGAAGTGGCGCCGCACGTCGAGGAAAAAGGGAATCTGCCAGGCGTTGGCCCGCACATAGCGCCCGGTTTCGCGCCAGAGCCGCCGGCGCTCCCGGCGGGGAAGGGGGCGGAGGAGGTCGGCGATGAGGCGGAGCACCGGCCCCAGGAGGAGGCGTCCGGCCCGGTCCTGGCTCTGGTAGAGGCGCGGCAGTTCCGCCAGGAAGGGATCCCAGCCTATGGACGCGAAGTTCATGAGGAGGGCGTTCAGGGTCTGGCGCTCCCGCAATCCTTCCCTCTCGAAGCGGCGGGCCGAGGTGACGATCTCGGCCGGCAGGAGCAGCCACTGCCCCAGGGCCGCGACGCGCTCGGCCAGCCCCACGTCCTCCAGGATCGGGAACGACTCGTCGAAGGGGCCTGCCTCGGCAAAGAAGCGCCGCCCCAGGAGGAGCCCCTGGTCGCCGTGGGTGCATCCGGGCCGGTGGAGCCGGGCCTTCCACTCGTAGAAATAGTAGGGGAGGGAGAGGCCTGGGGCGATGCGGTCGAAGCGGAGCCGGAAGTGTCCGGCCACCCGGTCGCTTCCCCCGGCGGCAATTGCCTGGGTGAAGGCATCGAGGGCGGTCCGCAGGGCCAGGGGATCGGGGAAGGCACAGTCGGCGTGGAGAAAGAGGAGAACGCCGCCCGAGGCAGCCGCGGCGCCGGCATTCATCTGCTTCCCTCGTCCCCGCTCGGTTTCAATGACCTTCACTGCGAAGGGGGCTGCGGCGGCCAGCTTCCGGGCGCGTTCGGCCGTCCCGTCCGTGGAGCCGCCGTCGGCGATCACCAGCTCAAACCTGGTTCCCCGCTGGGCGGAGAGCATCGCGAAGAGGCGTTTGAGCCCCTCGGCCTCGTTCAGGGTCGGGACGATGAGGGAGAGTTCAGGATGGTCCGCTTTGTCGTACATGGCAACCGCATACTACCGTAGCCTGCGGAGAATGAGAACGCCCTTTCTCCGAACGTGCAGGCTCCCAAACGCAAAAAAAGCCGCCCCCTTTGACCGGGGCGGCTTGTCCAATTTGCAACTGACAGTGTTCAGTTCATGACACCATCGGCGATCTTCACCAGGTTCGGCAGGTCGGGCTTGGTGACGATGTCGAGCGCCCCCAGATCCTTCCATTTGCGCCGGTTATCCTCGGTGGCCAGGGACGAGAAGATCAGTACCGGCAGGTCCTTGAGCGCGTCATCCTTCTTCACGAGGGAGGTGAGGTGGAGCCCGTCCATCTTCGGCATCTCCACGTCGGTGATGAGGAGGTCCACCTCACTTCTGAGGGGGGCGCCGGCGGCCCGGCAGTGGGAGAGCTTGGCGTTGAGCATGTTCCACGCATCCTCGCCGTTCTCCGCCTCCTCCACGTTGTAGCCGGCGGCCCGCAGCGACGAGCAGATGCTGTTGCGGATGAAGGTCGAGTCGTCCGCCACGAGGATGCGGCGTCGGCTCCGGTCGAGGATGGCCCCCTCCAGGAGCTGGTCATGGCCGATCTCATGGAGGATATCCATGCAGCAGATCTCGCCGACGATCTTCTCGAAGTCGAGGATCAGGATGATCCGGTCCTCCATTTTCACCAGGCCGGTCACGTAGGCCGACTCGATGGCCCGCACCGGCGGCTCCACCTGTTCCCACGAGATGCGGTAGATGCGCGAGACGCCGTTCACCAGCACGCCGATCATCATCCGGTTGAATTCCAGGACGATGACCCGGTCCGGGGCGAGGCAGCTCATGCTCTTGCCGAGGGTGGTGGCCAGATCCACCACCGTGATGACCTTGTCGCGGAGCTTCATCATCCCCGCGATGGCGGGATGGGCGTTGGGAACCTTCCACATCTGGGGCTTGCGGATGATCTCCCGGACCTTCGCCACGTTGACGCCGAAGTAGGAGGGGATCGCCTCCCCCTGTTCATTGTGTTCATTGAGCATGAACTCGACGATTTCGAGCTCGTTGGTGCCGCTTTCCAGCAGGATAGTGTGGTCAGCCATGGGCGCGTTCCCCTCGTCGCAGAGATCTGCCTTCCGACCGAAGGCCTGATACTCGTATCGGCGGACGTTGGGAAAACTTTAGTGAAATAGCGAGGTGGCGAGATGGTGAGGTAGTTTGCTTCTTACTATCTCGCTTTCTTTACCTCTATCCTCGTGTCGTAAAACGTGCTCCCGTTCCCCCGGTCGGTGAGGCGCTGGCTAGTGAGGGCGTTCACTGTCCGGTCGCCGGGGGCGTGCTCCGACCACCAGACTCCCTCGGCCACGGCCACGCCGGGAGGGACCCGGTCGGTCACCGCAAGGGTGAACTCCACCTTGCCCCGTTCGTTGCAGGCGATCACCCGCTCGCCGTCCCCGATTCCCCGTGCCTCGGCCTCGGCCGGGTTCACCATGAGGAGCATCCCCCCCTGCCTTTCCCTCAGTTCATCCTGCTCGTAGAAGGAGGCGTTGAGGGCGAAGAGGGTCGGCGCGGTCATGAGCATGAGGGGGAGATCCCCCTGTTCCTCGTGGGTGGGGAGATGCCGGGGAAGGGGCTCCGGCTCCCGGTGGTTAAGGATCTCCACCTTCCCCGACGGGGTTCGGATGGTGCGGGGGGCGTCCGGGGCCAGGGGAAGCTCCACCCCCTTTCCTTCCTCGAAGCGGGCCAGGTCGATCCCCTCGCGCATGGGGGCGGGGATCGCTACAAGGTGCTCGATAATCTCCTCCTCGGTCTGGCTGAAGTACGGTTCGTCAAACCCCATGGCCTCGGCCAGAAAAGCGAAAGTGTCCCAGTTGGACCTGCTCTCCCCAACCGGCGGGATGGCCGGCCATGCCCTCTGGATGCAGTAGGTGCCGTAGGCCCGGTAGACATCCCCCGTCTCCAGGGACGAGCAGGCGGGGAGCACCACGTCGGCCCAGCGGGCCGTGTCGGTCATGAACCGTTCGTGCACCACGGTAAAGAGGTCCTTGCGGGCAAGCCCCCGAAGGATCGCGTTCTGGTCCGGGGTCACCGACGCCGGGTTTCCGTGGTAGACGTAGAGGGACATCACCGGCGGACCGGCCAGCTCCGTCAGGGCGTGGCCCAGGCGGTTCATGTTCACGATCCGGGTGGGGCGCAGCATGAAGTCCTCCCGGGTTACCTCTTTCATGGCAAAGGCGGCGCCGGTGCTGGTGGAGGCCATGAGCCCTCCCCCCCGTTTTCCGTAGGCCCCCACCAGGGCCGGCAGCGCGCAGATGGTGCGGACCGTCATGGCGCCGTTGCCGTAGCGGGAGAGCCCACTCCCCAGCCGGATGAAGGGGGCCTTCGCCCGGGCATAGAGCCGTGCCAGCTCCTCGATGACGGCGGCGGGAACGCCGGTGATGGCGCTTGCCCGTTCCGGCGGGTAATCGGGGAGAACCTGCTCCGCCAGTTCGGCAAAGCCCTGGACCCGCTCCTCCACGAAGGCCTTGTCGATGAGCCCTTCCCGGGCGATGACGTGCATCATCCCCAGGGCAAGGGCGCCGTCGCTCCCGGGGCGGGAGAGGATGACCCGGTTCGCCGCTGCGGCGGTGGGGGTGTTGTAGGTGTCGATGAGCCAGACCTGGGCGCCCCGTTTCCGTGCTTCCCTGACCCCATGGAGGAAGTGGATGTTGGTGGCCGCCGCATTGATCCCCCAGAGGATCACCAGGTCGCTTTCCGCCACCTCGTCCGGGTGGGGGGACGGCGTATCCCCCATGGCCGCTTTCCACCCCGCCTCCTTGGCCGGCGAGCAGATGGTCCTGTCGAGCCGCGACGCCCCCAGCCGGTGGAAGAACGCGTGGCCGCAGTTGCGGTGCACGAGCCCCATGGTCCCGGCGTAGGAGTACGGGAGGATTGCCTCGGCCCCATGGGCGGAGATAATCTCCCGCCAGCGGGCCGCGATTATGGCAACCGCCTCGTTCCAGGTGGCGGCGCGGAACTCCCCCTTTCCCTTGGGACCGATGCGGACGAGGGGGGTTGTGAGGCGCAGGGGAGAGTGGACCGTCTTCTCATAGTGGAGCATCTTGGGGCAGAGGGTGCCCCGGGTGAAGGGGTGCTCCGGGTCGCCGGAAACCCGCACGGCCCGGCCGTCCTCCACCTCCACCAGGAGGCCGCAGGTGTCGGGGCAGTCGTAGGGGCAGACGGAGCGTCTCATTTCGGTGGGCATGGGTACCTCGTGGATGGAGAATGGAATTTCAAAGGCTACACACCCCTCACCCCTGCCCCTCTCCCTCAGGGCGAGGGGGTAAATCAAACCCTCTCCCTTGGGGAGAGGGTGGCCAAAGGCCGGGTGAGGGGAGACAAGGAGGCAGCCTCAATGTATCATCGTGACTGCAATCGATAATAACACATATGGGTGGTTTTCTCCGTGTCTCCGTGGTGCAAGGTTTTTTCAGCCGCTATCGAGGAGAGGACGGAGCGCAGGCGGGAAGGGTGAAGTAACAGGTGGTTCCGGCCCCCGGCGTGCTTTCGAGCCAGACGCGGCCGTCGTGGCGCTCCATGACCCGGTGGACGATGGCGAGCCCCACCCCGGTGCCGGGGAACTCGTCGGGGCCGTGGAGCCGCTCGAAGGGCTTGAACAGCTTGCCCACATAGGCCATGTCGAAACCGACCCCGTTGTCCCGCAGGAAGAAGACCTTCTCCCCGTCCCGCTCGATGCTGCCGAACTCGATGCGGGCATCGGGGGTGCGCGAGGTGAACTTCCAGGCGTTCCCCACCATGTTCTCCAGGGCCGTCCACATGAGCTCCGTGTCGCCCTGGGCCATCACCTCCGGCGCCACCGCTAGCGCCACCTCCCGCAGGGGGTCGGTCTGCCGCAGCGTCGCCATGATCGCCCGCACCATGGCGCCAAGGTCCATCTCCCGGCAGGTCATTTCCCGCCGCTGCACGTTGAACAGGGTCGACATGGTCGAGATCACCCGCTCCATCTGCCTTCCCACCGTGGCGATGCGCCGGATATACGCGCGGGTCTCCTCGTCGAGCCGCTCGCCGCAGTCCTCCTTCAGTGCCTTGCAGAGGCCGTTCAGGCGCAAGAGCGGCGCCCGCAGGTCATGGGCGGCCGAATAGCTGAACGACTCCAGCTCCCGGTTCACCGCCTCCAACTGGGCGGTCCGGTCAATGACTTTATCCTCCAGGCGCGCATTCAGCTCCCGTAGCCGCCGCTCCGCCTCGTCCCGCTCCTCCCTCCGCTGCCTGAGGGCGCTCACCATGGAGTTGTACGAGCCGGTGAGATCGCCGATCTCGTCATCCGATTCCACCGGGAGGAGCACATCCGTCTTCCCCTTCTCGATGGCCTTGACCCCCGCTGCCAGGTGAGTGAGGGGACGGGTTATGCCGCGGATGATCAGGTAGATCAGCCCCATGCCAAGAACGAGAAACACCACCGCTGCCATGCCCGCCGTGACGGAGAGGCGGCGGACGTGGGCGTGGACCTTCTCTTCATCCATCACGACCCGCACCGTCCCGAGGCGCTGGCCGGCGGGCTCCGGCTGTTGCGCCGGCGAGAAGTAGAGGTCATCATCGCTCCCCTTGCCCTGGAGCGCGAAGACCGGTTCCGAAAATTCCTGCGTCAGGACGGAGCTGCTCCCGCCATCGCTCCCCGATGGCCGCGCCGCGTGGGCCAGGGTCCGGCCATCCCGGTCGACGATGGTCACCTCCAGCACGTCGGGGGTTCGTATCACCCCATCTGCCAGGTCGGCGAGCTGGTCGCGGTTGGCGGCAAAGAGCCCCAGGCGCGCGTTATGGGCAAGGAGGCGGGTCAGGAGCTGGCCCTCGGTGACAAGATTCTCGTGGAGTATGGCGTGCTGGTTGGTGAGGAAGAAGACGATGAAAACGGCCGAGAGGATAACGATGCCGGCGGCTGTCGCCGAGAAGAGTTTGGCGCGAAAGCTCCCGCTGACGCCCCGTGGCGGGGTGGGGCTCGCCGGTTGGGAAGAATCACAGGGGGAGTTCTCATTCATGGGGGGTTACTCCTTCAAGGTGATGCCCAAGTGCTGCGCCACGGACGTGTTCACTTTCAGGCGCGTCTTTGCGGGATGTTCCGGCGTTTCCGAGTGAGGCGAAGCGCCGTCCAGGATGCGGCGGGCCATGCGGCCGGCCTGGCGCCCCATGTCTGCGGGGTCCACCTCGATGGCGGCAACGGCACCCTGCTGCAGGTACTTGGGGGCAAAGGCCACCACCGGCACCCGGTTTTGCTGGGAGAAGAGGGCGAAAGACTCCATTGTGTCGCGGGTCACCACCGTCGGGTCGGGGAGGAGCCAGAGGGCGTCCACCTTCCCCTTGAGGGAGGAGAGCTCACGGACCGCCTCGCGGGGGTCGTCGGCCCTGCGGATCACCAGGGTGATGCCGAGGCGCTCCGCCGCATGGCGGGCCTCCTGCACCAGGGCACCGGTCTTGGCCGGATTGTGGATGATCCCCACCCGCTTGCCTCCCAGCTGATTTACGCAGAGGGAGAGGTAGCGTTCCGCCGGCGCGTCCATCTCGATGCCGGTCACGTTGCGTCCCGTGACGTCGGCGGTTGCGGAGGGGGGCACCATGACGTAGATCACCGGAATCTCGCGAATATCCCGCACCCTCGCCAGGGCGTCGCGGCCCACGGCCAGCACCAGCCGGGGGCGGGCCTCCCGCACGGCCCGAGCCACGTCGGCCCCCCGCAGGTCGGAGAGCACGAACCGCTCCACGGAACGCACGCCGGCCGTGGCCTCGAAGCCGTGGAATGCGGCCTCGAAGGGTGCCATGCGCTCGCCCTGCACCACCACGACTTCCGCGGCGAAAGCCGGGAAGCCCCAGAGGAGCAGTACAGCGAGTATGTGGAGGATCAGTCGGTTCATGCGTTCCTAAATAACGTTCGTTACCACTTGATGCGGAGGCCGCCTTCGAACCAGCGGCTGGGGTTTTTGAAAATGTCCAAATGGTACTGCTGGCCGTCAAACAGATTGTGGCCGGTGGCGAAGAGTTCAGCCTCGGTGTTGTTTCGCTTGAAGAAACGCCATGCCAGGTTGATATCCCAGATGAAGTCCTTGTATTCGGCCGCCCAACTGCTTGGGGTGTTCCACCATCGGTATGCGCCGGTGAGGGCGCCGCGGAAGGTGCGGTCGTCGTAGTGGAGACCCAGGTCCCAGGTGTGGCGTGCAACGCCGGGAAGTTTTTCGTCGGTTTTGAGGTCCTTGGCGTCGGTAAAGACGTAGCCGGCGGTGAGCCAGGTGTTGTAAAGCGGAGCGGTGCGGGTCTCGACTTCGAAGCCTTCCCGCAGTGTCCTTACCACTTCGTCGCCCTGTTCCTTGAATTCGTTGCGGAACCAGGTTCCCTTGAGCCAGAGGAAGGGGATGTCGGTGGTTTCGAGCCCGGCCTGAACGGTCCAGCCGCTATCTCTGGTGGCAAAAGATGGACTCAGGGTCGGGAGGTTGTAGCCCCGGGCGGCGTAGGCCCGCAGGAGGGTCTTGTCGGTGATGCCGAGGGTTGCCCCGATGCTTGGACTGAAGAAGTCGCCGGAGTGGCTGGTGATGTCATACCGAACCGCGGGGGTGATGGTCAGGCGATCCCAGGCGATGGTGTCGTTCAGGAAGAAGCCCCACTTGTCGTTGGTGGCGTCGACCTTCTGGTTGAACAGGAAGAGGGGGTAGTCGAGATTCGTTTCGATCTGGCCATGGTCGAACTCGGCCCCGCCGGTCAGGGTGTGGAGTCCCTGGCGCCAGGTAAGGAGGGCCACGCCGCCGGAGGTCTTCTCGTCATTGGTGACCGTGGCGAAGCGCTCTCCGGTGCTGATGGTGTTGTCGATTGTGGTCGAATCTAGCCGCGTTCCCTTGATGAGTGCATTGAAGGAGAGCCGGTCGGTCAGGGCGTAGTCGAGGGAGAGGGTCGACTGGAGGATGCGGTGATTAATCCGTTCCGAAAAGTCGGCGAAAGTTATGAGACCAACCTGCGGTCTCGTCTCCAAGGAGTTGAAGGTGAGGCGGAGGCTCCCCCTGTCGGCAAGGTCCCAGCGGAGCTTGGCGTAGGCGTTGTTGTTCTCGGTGGCGTTGAAGGGATGGAAGCCGTTGCTCTGGAGGTTTCCGCCCGACAGGTAGTAGCCAAGGCTTCCCACGGTTCCGGAGAGTTCTCCCCGGCCGTCGCGGGTGCCGTTTTCGCCGCCGGAGAAAGATGCGGCGCCGCTGAAGGGGGAGTGGAGAGCTGGCTCTTTGGTGATGACATTGACGATCCCCCCCAGGGACGAGCCCCAGCTCGAGGATGCAGGCCCCTTCAGAACCTCGACCCGATCGATGATCTGGACCGGGACCATTCCGGGGATGGCATAGCTGTCGATCTGGTTATCGATGGGGACGCCGTCGATCTGGATCTGGACGAAGCGGGTAGTGGCTCCGGCGAACTCGGTAAGGGTGGGGGCGCCTGGGGCGGTGTTGCCGGCAACCTGGACCCCCGGGACGATGGCGAGAACGTCGGCCAGGGTGTGGGCGTTCATCGCCTCTATCTGCTCGGCGGTGATGACGGTGATGTTCTCGGCGCTCCGGGAGAGGGGGCGCGGCGAGCGGGTCGCAGAGGTGACGGTCAGATCGTGGGGTTCGTAGTAAAGCTCAAGGAGTTCACGGTCGGTGTCCGTGTCGGCGTGGGCCGCGTGCGGCGCTGGCAGGATAGCTAGAGCGCCCAAGAAGAAAAGCCCCAGCAACAACGACGAAAAGCGGCGGAAGGAAGTTCCGACGCGCGTTTTCGCAGGGTTGGAGGGGCTCTGGATTGGCATGTGGCTTGCTTTAATGAGGATACGAAGTTGAGATGAGCGATATGGCTTATAGCAGATAAATTGCTTAGTTGTCCATTGTTTTATCCGCTCAGGGACCGAGCCCCATGGATGGAAGGGAGGTGAGATTCATGAGCCAAATGACGGATGAAGTGACGGTTCTTGACGCCGGGAGTCCGACTCCCCCGGAGGGGCCGACGGCCTGCTGCAAGGCTTCATTGGTGGCAACAATCGTTCAGCCGGAAGAGTAGCGTTAGTGGTAAAGGGGGGCTTTGCCCCCCGGCCCCCCACGTACTTTCTTTGGGCGGCCAAAGAAAGTACGCAAAGAAAACCGCCCCCGATGCCTTGGCCGCTGGCGCGGCTTCCCTCGCTCCGTCGGCCGCCGCGGCGGCGGCACAATTCGCTTCGCTCAGGGTGCCACCTTCTTCCGCAGCGTCCTTACTCACTCGGCTGCGGCAAAGGGGGAAAGGCGCAAAGGCGCAAAGGCAGCCACCCCCCTGCTTCGCTTGCGCTCGCTTCCCCCCTACAAGGTAGGGGGGATTGAGGGGGGTCCTTCCATGGTCCACCCCTCGGAGCCCTCCCATGATCCTCTCCCGTTATGTCACCTCCTACCTCTGCCCTGATTTTCCCGACCATCTCCTCCTCTTCTCCTGCCGTACCGGCGCGGTTGTTCGGGTCTCCCTCGTAACCCTCGAAGCGGCGCGGAGCGGCACCCTTTCTTCATCGGCGGCTGAGGTGCTGGGAAAGCACGGGTTCCTCACTCCCGACCGCGTCACGGAACGGGAGGAGATGCTTTCCTGGTTCGACCGGACCAACGCCCAGCGCCGCCGCGCCGGGGTCGTGGCGGTCATGACCCGCCGCTGCAACCTGGCCTGCCCCTACTGCTTCGAGGGAGGGCAGGCGCCGGCGGGTGACATGACGGAGGAGACCGCCGATCTTCTGGTGGCGATGATCGGGCGGGAATACTTCGCAAAAGGGTGGCGGGTGGATCTGGATTTCTACGGCGGCGAGCCGCTCCTGCGCCCGGACCTGATCCGGCGGATCGCCGCGCCCCTGAAGGCTGCGGGGGGCGGGTTGTTCCACGGCCATCTGGTCAGTAACGGCACCCTCATGGACCGGAAGGTGATGACGGAGCTTGTGGAGCTGGGGATCGAATCGGTGAAGGTGACCCTGGACGGCCCGCCCCGCGTCCACGACCGGTGCCGCCCCTACGGCGGCGGCACCGGCAGCTTCCGCGACATCCTGCGGGGGATGAGTGAGGTGGCGGACCTGGTGACGGTGCACGTGGGGGGGAATTTCACCCGCGAGACCTGGCGCGAGTATCCCGCGCTCCTGGACATCCTCCGGGCCGAAGGTTTCACCCCCGACCGGCTTGGCACGGTGCGGTTCACCCCGGCCGTGGGCGGGAAGGGAGGAAAGGCGCTCCCCCATTTTGTCAAGGGGTGCGTGACCTGCGAGGAGCCGTGGCTGGCCGAGGCGGAGCTGACCCTCCGAGATGAGCTGACGAGACGGGGGTTCCGGGTGCCGAAGCCCGGCCCCTTCTCCTGCATGATCGAGCTGGCGAGCGACCTGGCCGTGGATGCCAACGGCGCCTGCTACAAATGCCCCGCCTTCATGGGGCACGAAGGGTACGCCGCGGGGAACCTGCACGATGGCCTGACCGGCATTGCTCCGGCCTACGGGCGCGACATCTGGAAGCAGGAGGAGTGCTTTGACTGCACCTATCTTCCCTTGTGCTTCGGGGGCTGCCGCTTCATGGAACTGGTGGGAAAGGGGGCGGTTGACGCCGTGTCGTGCCAGCGGGAGTACCTGGGCGCCACCTTGGAGGCAATGGTATGCCGGGCGAATATCCCCTCACCCGCCCTTCGGGCACCCTCTCCCAAGGGGAGAGGGGCTACGATTTTCCCCTCGCCCTGAGGGAGAGGTGCAGGGGTGAGGGGGATTACGACAGCATTCTATCCAGTTCATCGAAGTCCAGCACCTTCTCCGCCTGGGCCTTGACGAGATCGATCTTCTCGGCGTCTTCGGCGCTGATCTTGGAGACGTGGTATTTCATGGCGGAGAAGATGTCGGCGGTGGTTTCGTGGATGCGGATGTAGGGGATGGAGCTGTCGTCGAGGATCTTCTGGGTTATGGCCGAGACCGGCGCGTGGCCGGGGATGACGAGGCCGGCGATTTTTTCCCGGTAGGCCGGGATGTTGTAGAGGGATGAGAGGGTGACGAGGAGTTCGTCCCGGGAGCTGGTCACCAGGAGCATGGTCGATTCGGCGAGCCCGTCGATGACCTTCTGGGACGAGGCGGCCCCCAGTTGGATGTGGTGGACGATGCGGGTACCCTGGCTCTGGTCTCCCCTGAGGGGGTGGGCCAGGAGTCGCGCGATGTTGTTGAGGGTGGGGTTGGCGAGGATCGGCGACCAGTCGAAGGCCCCGACGACGTTGATGCCGTGGGGCGTGAACGCCCGCTGGAGGTAGGAGAGGGAGGTCTCCCGCTTCTCGGGGATGAGCTTGTTGACCAGGAGCATCCGCAGGTCGGCCCCCTCCATCCGGTAGAGGGGGAGGTTCAACTGGACCGAGTCGATGACGTTGCCGATGCCTCCGCCGGAAACCATGATGACCGGTGCATCCACCAGCTTGGCCACCTTGGCGTTGTTCATGCCGATGACGGAGCCGACCCCGCCGTGCCCCGATCCTTCGATGATGAGGTAGTCGTTTTTCCGCTCCAGCTCCCGTACCGCCTCGGTGATCCGCTCCGCGGGCCAGAGGGTGGGGATCTCCCCGTCGATGAATCTCTTGGTGGAGCCCCGCTCCAGCACCACCGGCGACATGTGGGCGATGTCCTCTTCGAGGCCGAAGATGCGCGCCATGAGGGCCGCGTCCATATCGACGGTGATATCGTTGAAGAGCTGGCACTTGGGGCCGATGGCCTTGATGAAGCCGACCCTGCCGTACTTCTTCCGGGCCAGATGCATCAGCGAGACGCTGATGGTGGTCTTGCCCGAGTTCATTCCCGTTGCCGCGATGAAAACCTTCTTGCACATGGTGATTGCTGTCACCTCTGACCGCTGAGATCCACTGCCCAAACGCTAACTATAATTTTAGCAGAAGTTTCAATGCAAGCATGTATACCGTATGGCTTTTCCCTTGCCCCCCACGGATGCCCCTTGCTATAAGGAATTCCATGGAAACGACAGGTAACCGGGTATCCCTCGGGGAAATTTTTCGCACGTTCCTCATCATCGGCGTTACCGGCTTCGGCGGGGGGATGGCGGTGGTGGCCCTGGTGGAGCGGGTCTGCGTCCACGAGAAGGAATGGATTGGCCACGAGGAGTTCATGCACGGGCTTGCCTTCGGCCAGTTCCTGGGCCCCTTCTCCCTCAATGCCTGCACCTTCGTCGGGTGCACCCTCCGTGGCCGCATCGGGGGAACCGTGGCCGCGTTCGCCTTCATCCTCCCGTCGTTTCTGATTGTCTCGTTCCTTTCGCTCCTCTACTTCCGCTACCATGAGCTTCCCGAACTCCAGGCGGCACTGCAGGGGACCAACCCCGTCATCATCGCCCTGATCCTGGTGGCGGCAATTGGCATGGGCCGCAAGATCCGCGGTGTGGAGCCGTGGGCCATCGCCCTCCTTGCCTTCATTCTTGCCGCGTTCTTCCAGGTGAACGGCCTCGCGCTCCTGGTCCTGACCGCCCTCTGGTCCCTGGCCCGGGCCCGGTTCCGTCAGGAGCACCGCTGATGGGGTCCCTCGCCACCATTGCCTGGACGTTCCTGAAGATAGGCCTGGTCTTCGTGGGGGGAGGGTACGTCTTGATCCCGCTTCTCCACCGGATCATGGTGGACCAGTACCACTGGCTCACCATGAAGGAGTTCCTGGACGGCCTGGCCCTCTCCCAGCTCACCCCTGGCCCCCTGGCGATCCTCGCCACCTTCGTTGGGTTCCGGGCCGGCGGCTTTGCCGGCGCCCTGGCGGGTACCGTCGCGATCTTTCTCCCCTGCACCGCCCTCATGGTCTTTCTCACCCGGCGCTATGAGCGGCTGCGGAACATCCGCCTCATCCGCGAGGTGCTGGACGGGGTCGTGCCGGCCGTGGTGGGGCTCGTGGCCGCCGCCGGTTGGAAGCTGGGAGGTACCTCCCTCGTCTCGCTCCGTGACATTCTCCTCTTCGCCGCCGGCTTCGCCATCCTCCAGTTCACGAAGGTGAGTCCCCTGTTTGTCATCCTCGGCGCCGGGGCGCTGGGGTATTTCCTCCATTTTTCGTGAGGCGTAGGGATGAAGCAAGGTTACCTGCTTCGCCCTTGCCTGAATGGAGAAAAGGGCGAAGCAGGTGAGGCATTTGCTTCGCCCCTACATACGCTTTACTTTTCACGTAGCCCTTAGTATTCTTACTTTAAGGTTAAGGTAAGAAATATCATGGAGGTAAGAATCATGCTCTCAACGGTTACGTCGAAGGGGCAGATTACCATCCCGAAGGAGATACGGTCGCTCTTGAACATCAAGCCCAACGACCGGGTTGATTTCGTCATCGAGGGGGGAAGGGCCATCCTGGTGCCGGTGAAGACCCTCAGGGACCTGCGGGGCACCGTGGCTCCCCGGGAGGGAAGCAGCTTTGCCGGAGAGCGTGAAACCGCCAAGAGCGCGGTCGCCCAGCGCGTCCGCGAGGAGATGGAATGAACCGCTGCTTTGTCGACACCAACCTCTTTATTCGCTATCTCACCAACGACGACCCTGCTAAGGCCGACCGTGTTGAGAAGCTCCTGGACGACGCAGCCCGGGGCGATATCGCCCTGGTGACCACGGAGATGGTTATGGCCGAGGTGGTCTGGGTGCTGGAGTCAGCCTACGGGCTCAAGAGCATCGACGTCTCGCCCCTCATCCGGGGGATTCTCGCCACGCCGGGGCTGGAGGTTATCAACGCACCCCTCGTTTCCCGGGGGTTGGAATTCTACGAAACGCACAGCATTGACTTCATTGACGGCTACATCGCGGCGGTGATGGAAAAGCAGGGGATCACGGAGCTCTATTCTTTTGACCGCAAGCACGTCTCCCGCCTGAAGACCATCACCCGCAAGGAGCCGTAGGACTAACCATGAAACGAAAAACCCTTCCAAAACTCCTCTACGCCGACGCCCAGGGGAACATCTTCGATCACCCCGACCTCTGCATGGCCGGCATGAGCGGCCCCGACGCGGTCATCCCCGAGGGGGTGGAGCTGATCCCGCTCCCCGAGGGGAGCCGGCTCTTCACTATTCCCGACACCCCGCCCCTGGCCTGGGACGAGAAGCAGCGGAAGTTCGTGACCGTGGCCACGGTCCGCGAAGGGCGGCGGTCCCTGCCGGTGCAGGCGGTGTCGGCCTTCATGGCGCCGGGGTACGTGCGAACCCTACTCCCGGCCTGCGACTACGGCAAAAAGAAGGTGCACCTGCCGCTCTGGTCCTACACCGCCGTGGGGTGGGACGAGGAGCGGGACTGCTTCGTGGTGGCCGCCTCCCGGGTGGATACCAACGACAACTGGAACCCCTGCAACTACGACGACCGCAAGCTGGACCCCCTGGTGCGGGAGCGGCTGGCGGAGATGCCCAATAACCGCCTCCTGGAGCAGCTTGCCCGCTGCGCCGTGGACTACCACTGCTTTGCCGCCAAGAACCTCTTCTTCCGCCGCTGGGAGGCGCCCCTTCCCACCTCGCCGGCCTGCAATTCCCGGTGCCTGGGGTGCATCAGTCTCCAGCCATCGGACTGCTGCCCCTCGAACCACGAGCGGATCGGCTTCGTCCCCACTCCGGAAGAGATCGTGGAGCTGGCCCTGCCCCATCTGGAGCAGGCGCCGGAGCCCATTGTCTCCTACGGTCAGGGGTGCGAGGGGGACCCCATCATGCAGGCCGACACCGTGGCCGAGGCGACCCGGCGGCTCAAGAAGGCCACCAGTCGCGGGACCGTGAACTTCAACTCCAACGGCTCGTTCCCCGACCGGATCGCCCTGCTCTGCGACGCTGGCATGGACTCCATGCGCTTCTCCATGAATTCGGTGCGGGAAGAGTTCTACGACAAGTACTACCGGCCGGTGGGGTACCGCTTTGCCGACGTGAGGGAGTCGGTGCGGCTGGCCAAGGAGCGGGGGCTCTTCGTGATGATCAACTACCTAGTCTCGCCGGGGCTCTCGGACAATGCCGACGAGGTGGAGGCGCTCCTGCGCTTCATCGGCGACACCGGCGTCGACATGATCCAGATGCGGAACCTCTCCATCGATCCCGACTTCTACAACAAGCGGATGGGGGTCACGGGGCGGGGAATCGGCATGTACCGGATGCTTGAGCGGGTGAAGCGTGAGTTCCCGCGGATCCAGTACGGGTACTACAATCGGACCCGGGAGAACTTCTATCCGGCGGGGTTGGAGAAGAGCTGGCCGATCCGCTGATGCCAGTTTTTCAGCGCTGTTGAACGGAAAAGAGGCTTCCCGAACAGGAAGCCTCTTTTTGCGTGTGACGAATGGGCGTGTCGGTTCAGTTCTTGTTCCGGCGCCACCCGGCGAGGCCCAGGCCGGCGAGGCCCAGCCCCAGGAGCGCCACAGTGGAGGGTTCGGGGACGGTGGAGGTCTCATTGGGAGCCGCGGCAGGTAACTGTTCAAACGTCGCCGTCATGGTTCCGGATTTGAAGATGAGATCACCCTCGATGCCCGTCAGCGAAAAGGCGATCTGGGACAGGTCCGTCAGGAGAGCTGCATCGAGGGTTTGAGAAAGCTCGAATTCGCCGCTGTACCCTTTCTCCCCGCTTCTTTCAATGGTTGTGTACTTGACCTTGTTGCTGCCGCTTCCGATAAAATAGAACGAACTGCCCTTCTCTTGTAGAGATTCAGAGTATGCGGTTTGACCGGTTTGGGTTGCCCCGGCGATGGAAAGGGAAACCCCTTCCGCCGGGTTGATGTTCCAGGTGTCGAGGTAGCGGGTCATGAATTTATTGCCGTTGTCCTGGCTTACCCACGCTCCCGTGATGGTTTGTTGGCTCAGGGTGTCGGCATTGTCCTGAAACAGGAACATGGCAAAGGCGCTGGTGAGTAGGTAGCTGCTACCCGACGGCAGGGCGGAGGCGAGATCAAATGCCCCATTCATGGTGCTTTTTGGTGCAAGATAGCTATTGTCCGAGATGTTGTCGTTTACCGTAATCGTGAGCGCCGAGGCGCAGGTTGCCGAAAGGCATGCGGACACCGCGAGCATTGAAATAAAGGTCTTCATAAAGTCCCCCCAAGGGTATTGCGGCAATCCGACGGAATCCGTTCGCGTCTACCGGCCGTATAGAGATACGGTCCAAGACAGCAAACACTATGCCGTTATTTGGCAAGATTCACAGTTATCATGAAAGAAAGGGTAAGGGATTGAAATCAGGAGGGCATCGAATAAATTGTTTCGCATTTATGATATGTTGAACCTAATGCTTTTATTGGAGAGGCATGTATTGTGTAAAACATTCCGACGGTTTCGTAGTGTTTTTCGACAGCCAAATAACGATTAATGGTAACGTCCTGAATTTATTGGCACACACCTCTCAGTATCGGACGTCGAAACTGTCAAATTCTCCTTTAAACGGCTCCCTTTCCACAATCACCCGGTCGACCCGGGCCCGGGAAGGGCCGTGGTGGCACCACTCCACGAGGGCCTGGACGTCCGGCTCCTCCCCCTCGAAGCATCCCTGCACGTCGCCATTTGGCAGATTTTTTACCCAGCCGGTTACTCTGAGCTGATTTCCCTTGAGTACCGTGTGATGGCGGAATGCGACCCCCTGCACGAGCCCCTCGACGGTGACGATGGCGCGTATCTTCATGGTTATTGCTCTCCCTCCAGCATCTGCAGAAATCCATCCTCGGTGAGGACCGTTACCCCCAACTGCCGTGCCTTGTCCAGCTTGCTTCCCGCCTCGGCACCGGCCACCACGTAGTCGGTTTTCTTCGACACCGACCCGGCCGCGTGCCCCCCCTCGTTCTCCACCATTTTCTGGGCCTCGCTCCGGCTGAAGCGGGTCAGCGCCCCTGTGAAGACGAAGGTCTTGCCGGTGAACCTTCCACCCACCTTCTTCTCTTCCACGGTTGGCTCCACGCCCGCCTCGACCATCCGCCGGATGGTCTCGCGGTTTCCCTCGTTGTGGAAGAAGGTGGTGATGCTCCGGGCCACCTGGGGGCCGATCTCCCGAATGGAGAGGAGCTCCGCCTCTGTTGCCCGGGCCAGGTTGTCGATGCTCCCGAAGGCCGTGGCCAGGAGCCTTGCCGTGTGCTCCCCCACGTGGCGGATGCCGAGGGCAAAGATGAAGCGGGAGAGTTCCCGCCTTTTGCTGGCCTCGATGGCGTTCAGGAGGTTTTCCGCCAGTTTGTCCCCCATCCGGTCAAATTTCATGAAATCGTCCCTGGTGAGGGTGTAGAGGTCGGCCACGTTCCCCACGAGTCCCAGCCGCAGGAGTTGCTCGATGTACTTCTCGCCGAGCCCCTCCATGTCCATGGCGTTGCGGGAGGCGAAGTGGATGATGGACTCCCGGATCTGGGCCGGGCAGGAAAGCCCCATGCAGCGGACCGCCACCTCGTCGGGGATCTTCACCACCTCGGAGCCGCATTCGGGGCAGGCGGCGGGAATCGGCAGGAACCGCTCGCTCCCCGCGCGCTTCTCGGTGAGGACCCGCACCACCGCCGGGATCACGTCGCCGGCCCGCTCGATCACCACCGTGTCGCCGATGCGTATGTCTTTCCGCTCCATCTCCTCCCAGTTGTGGAGGGTGGCCCGGGAGACGGTGACCCCGGAGACCTCCACAGGGCGCAGGTTCGCCGTGGGGGTGATGACCCCGGTGCGCCCCACGGACGGGACGATGTCCTCGATGACCGTCACCGCCTGGCGGGGGGGGAACTTCACCGCCACGGCCCAGCGGGGGGAGCGGCTCTTTTCCCCCAACTCCCGCTGGAGGGAGAAGGAGTCCACCTTCACCACCACTCCATCGATCTCGTAGGGGAGGGTGTCGCGCCGGTCGGTCATCTCCCGGTAGAAGGAGAGCACCCCCTCGACCCCCGTCACCCGTCGGACCAGGGGATTGACCGGCAGCCCCCACTGCCGCATGGTGTCGAGGAATTCCGTCTGGGAGGCGAATGCGGCGCCCCGCACCTCGCCGGGGGCGTAACAGAAGATGGCCAGGGGGCGTCGGGCCGCGATACGGGGATCCAACTGGCGGATGGAGCCCGCCGCAGCGTTGCGGGGATTGGCAAAGGGGGGTTCCCCGTCCTCCTCCCGCTGGACGTTCAGTCTCTGGAACGCCTCCAGGGGGAGGTAGACCTCGCCCCGTACCTCCAGAAGCGCCGGCGGATGAGCGCATTCCAGCCGAAGCGGGATACTCTTCACGGTTTTCAGGTTCTGGGTGACGTTCTCCCCCACGAAGCCGTCGCCCCGGGTGGAACCCACGGCCAGGGAGCCATTCTCATAGACCAGTTCCACGGCCAGGCCGTCCATCTTGGGCTCGCAGACGTAGGCGATTTCTTCGGTAGCCGAAAGCCCCAGAACGCGCTTCACCCGTGCGTCAAACTCAGCAATGTCGCCGTCGGTGAAGGCGTTTTCCAGGGAGAGCATGGGAATCCGGTGGGTCACCTGCTCGAACTTGTCCAGGGGGGCCCCTCCCACCCGCCGGGTGGGGGAGTCGGGGGTGACCAGCTCGGGATGCTCTTGTTCCAGCTGCACCAGTTCCCGGTAGAGGAGGTCGAATTCCGCGTCGGTGATCTCGGGGCGGTCGAGAACGTAGTAGAGGTGGTCGTGACGCCTGATTTCGGCGCAAAGCTGGGCGATGCGCCGCTCGGCGGCGTTTCTGTCCATGGGAATCTCCGTGGTTCGGTAATAGGTGATGCTTATACCATAGCGGGGGTGCCATGGCAATTTGTCGGGAAGGTTTACATGGCTGTGTAGGGATTGGCTACAATCACGCCCATGCCGACGGTTGGCATGGGCGCAAGGGGGGGTGTTTTCGGTAACGCGGTGAAAGGATTGATAGTTGCATTAAGTATGGTTTAATTTCAGTTGTCGATGATTACCACGTCAAAGGAGGCTACCATGGCGACGAACCTGTTGGAGCAGCTTAGCGGGATGTTTACCAGCGACATAGTTGGGCAGATCGGCCATTTCCTGGGGGAGGGAACACCGGCTGTCCAGAAGGGGGTGCCGGCCGCCCTCTCGGCGCTGGTGGGAGCGGTAGCCTCCAAGGGGGCGACGACAGAGGGGGCGGCGCAGGTTCTCGATCTTGTCCGCTCGGGCGGGTTCGGGGAGAAAACCCTCTCGGGCATGGCCGCGTCGCTCTCCGGGGGCGCCGATACCAAGGGGCTCCTGGAACGGGGCACCTCCCTGGTCGGGTCGATCCTCGGCAACAGGGCCGGCGGTGTTGCGGACTGGCTATCGTCTGTGAGCGGCCTCGGAAAGGGGAGCGCCCAGTCGCTGCTGGCTCTCCTGGCCCCCTTCGTCATGGGGATGATCGGCAAGGAGGCGAAGGAGAAGGATCTGGGGGCGGTGGGGCTTTCGGGGCTTCTGGGTGGCCAGGGGACATTTCTGCAGCAGGCGGCCCCGGCTGGACTGGCCGGCCTTCTCGGCCTCTCCACCTTATCCGGCCTGGGAGGCGGCGCGTGCCCCAGCACTATCTTCTCCGGTCCCGTCGGCACGATCTTATGGCTTCTGACGGGCCTCATCATTGCGTTTATCATGTACACCCTGCCCCAGCGCTGCTCCATGAAGACCCCGGTAATCCAGCCGGCGCCGCCGCAGGTGCAGATGCCTGCCGTCAAGGTGGATCCGAAGCTGGGGGCTTTCGGTGACGTGACGCTTCCCGACGGCGTCACGCTGAACATCCCCGAATTCGGCATCGAGCGCAAGCTCCTCGCCTTCATCCAGGATGCGGGGAGGCCCGTGGACAAGACCACCTGGTTTACCTTCGACCGGCTCCAGTTCGAGACTGGCAGCGCCGTGCTGAAGCCCTCGTCCCAGGAGCAGCTCGGCAATATCGCCGCGATCCTCAAGGCGTTCCCCCAGGTGGCCATCAAGATCGGCGGCTACACCGACAACGTGGGTGATCCCCAGGCGAACCTCAAGCTCTCCAAGGACCGGGCAGCCAACACCATGCAGGAACTGGTGAAGCTCGGCATCGATCCTTCCCGCCTTGAGGCCGAAGGGTACGGGGATGAGCATCCGGTTGCCGACAATGCCACGGAGGAGGGACGGCAGCAGAACAGACGGATCGATGTCCGGGTGACGAAGAAATGATGGAACGGGGCACGGGTGACAGGTCGCGGTTTCCCGTGCCCCTTCCGTATTCAGACGCCAAGTCTCGATAGGAGTCATGTGACATGCGATGGAGTGACGGACGGAGAAGCGACAACGTGGAAGACCGCCGGGGGATGACGATGGGCCGGAAGGTGGTGGGGGGCGGCATCGGCACGATCATCCTCGCGCTGGTCGCCATGTACTTCGGCATCGACCCGTCGGTGGTCCTGCAGCAGGGGGGCTCTCCCCTCACGGCGCCGACCGAGACGAGACAGGCCGGCAAGCCCCCTGCCAACGACGAGTTAGCCCAGTTCGTGTCGGTGGTCCTGGCCGATACCGAGGACACCTGGCACGAGCTCTTCCGGAAGAACGGCAAGACCTACCAGGAGCCGAAGCTGGTTCTCTTCACTGGCGCCGTGGAGTCGGCCTGCGGCTATGCCCAGGCCGCCATGGGCCCCTTCTACTGCCCCATGGACCAGAAGGTCTACATCGACCTCGGCTTCTACCGCGACCTGAAGGATCGCTTCCAGGCACCGGGGGATTTTGCCCAGGCGTACGTCATTGCCCACGAAGTGGGGCACCACGTCCAGTCGCTCCTGGGGATTTCGGAGAAGATCCATGATCTGCAGCAGCGGAGCGGCAAGGCCGAGGCGAACCAACTCTCGGTGCGGCTCGAACTCCAGGCCGACTGCCTGGCCGGTATCTGGGCCCACCACGCCAACCGGACACGGCAGATTCTGGAAGCCGGCGACGTGGAGGAGGCGCTCCAGGCGGCCACCAGCATCGGCGACGACCGCCTCCAGCAGCAGGCCCAGGGGTATGTCGTCCCCGAGAGCTTCACCCACGGCAGTTCCGAGCAGCGGGTCCGCTGGTTCAGGTCCGGCCTCGAAAGCGGAAGCTTCGGGTCATGCAATACCTTCGGGGGCGGCACGCTGTGAGGATATGGCGGCAGGGGGATGGATTCAATTTCTGCAACCCTGTGGTGCCAGAGCTGTTGAAGCATTGTTGCAGCCGCCGCCTTACGCACGTCCCCTTGGCACGGTAATCGCTCCCTTGCATTTTTGCTGAAACCTCTGCTATCAATGATGACAGCCGGGCCCCATAGCCCGGCTGTCGTGCGTCTGGAGCACCGATTCAACTGTTTCGAGGATTATTTCATGCTTGATCTCTCCACCCTCAATCCCCCCCAGCGGGCCGCCGCGGAGCAAACCGAGGGGCCGCTTCTTGTCCTGGCCGGCGCCGGTTCCGGCAAGACCCGGGTCATCACGTACCGGATCGGCCATCTCCTCCTCGACAAGAAGGTGAAGGCCGAGAACATCCTGGCGGTCACCTTCACCAACAAGGCGGCCGGCGAGATGAAGGAGCGGGTTCGCGAGCTGGTGGGGCGCGGCAAGGCCAAGGGGATGGTCATCTCCACCTTCCACTCCCTGGGGGTCCGGATCCTGCGCCGGGACATCGAGCGGCTCGGCTACAAGAAGAACTTTTCCATCTACACCACCTCGGATCAGATCGGCCTCATCCGCCAGGCCATGCGGGAGGTGAACGCCGACGGGAAGAAGTTCGACGCCGAGACGCTCCTTTGGCGGATTTCCGGCTGGAAGAACGGGCTCATCACCCCCGACCGGGCCGTTCCCCGCTACGACGATCCCGATGAACTGCTCGCCTGCGACGTCTATCCCCGCTACCAGGCGCTCCTCCACGCCTGCAATGCCATCGATTTCGACGACATCATTATGCTGACGGTGCGACTCCTCCAGGATTATCCGGAAGTCCTCGACCACTGGCAGGAGCGGTTCCGCTACATCATGGTGGACGAGTACCAGGACACCAACGCCTCGCAATATCTCTTCATCTCCCTTCTGGCGAAAAAGTACCGCAACCTCTGCGTGGTGGGGGACGACGACCAGTCCATCTACGGCTGGCGCGGGGCCGACGTGGGGAATATCCTCGATTTCGAGCGGGACTACCCAGGGTGCCGGGTGGTGAAGCTGGAGCAGAACTACCGCTCCACCGGGACTATCCTGGAGGCGGCCAACCAGGTCATCAAGAACAACGCGAAGCGGAAGGAGAAGCGCCTCTGGACCGACGTGGGGGAGGGGCGCCCCATCGACATGGTCATCGCCCAGGACGACGAGGAGGAGGCGACCCTAGTGGTGGAGCGGCTCCAGATGGAGCGCTACCAGCACAACCTCTCCTTCGGCGACTTCGCCATCCTCTACCGGACCAATTCCCAGAGCCGGGCCTTCGAGGAGCAGCTCCGCTTCGAGGACATCCCCTACGTGCTGGTGGGGGGGATGCAGTTCTACGAGCGGAAGGAGGTGAAGGACGCCCTCTCGTACCTGAAGGTGATCGACAACCCCCTGGACGAGCAGGCGCTCCTTCGGGTGGTGAACTTCCCCCGCCGGGGGATCGGCGACGGGACCGTGGTGAAGGTCAACCAGTGGTCCCTGGAGCACGAGTGCCCGCTTCTGGAGGCCATGGGGCGGGTGGGGGAGATCGAGGGGATCACCGAGGCGATGCGGGAGAAGGTCCTCGCCTTCCACCGGCTCATCACCGGCGCGGCCGGGGAGTTCCGCCGCCCCGGCAACCTGGCGGCACGGGTGAAGGGGTTCTACGACCGGATCGGCCTTGAGGAGGAGCTCTACCGGACCATCGAGGAGCCGGCCACGGCCCGGCGCAAGGTGGAGAACGTGGAGCAGATCATCAACTCCATGGCGGGGTACGAGGAGCGGATCCCCGGGGCGACCCTCTCGGGGTTCCTGGAAAAGGTATCGCTCATGGACGAGGACCGCTTCAGCGGCAAGGACAAGAAGGAGCACGGCAAGGACGCCGTCACCCTCATGTCGCTCCACTCCAGCAAGGGGCTGGAGTTTCCCTTCGTCTTTCTGGCGGGGTTCGAGGAGGAGATACTCCCCCACAAGAAGTCAGTGGAGGAGGGGATGAGTATCGACGAGGAGCGGCGCCTCTGCTACGTGGGGATCACCAGGGCCCGGAAGCACCTGACCATCACCCGCTGCCTGTACCGGAAGAAGTACGGCAAACTCTTGGAGCGGCAGCCGAGCCGGTTCCTGGAAGAGATACCCGACCGGCTCCTGCAGGTCCATGAAGGTGAGGTGAAGAAGGCCGCCACCGAGGAGGAGCAGGAGGCCATGGCCCAGGATTTCTTCGCGCGGATGCGGGCGAAGCTGGGGTGATTGAAAACTTCAGGTTACACACAGAGCAAGACACAGAGTTACAAGCCAAACAATCATAGAGGGGTTTCCCTGTGTTTCAGTGTCACTGTGTTGAATTGGATTTTGACGGTTAAACGCACTGCAATACGAAACACTTGAGATACTCGGTCTCCGGCACGGCCAGGAGTACCGGGTGGTCCGGGGCCTGGGAGCGGGTCTCCACGATCCGTACCTGCCGCCCCGCCTGGCGGGCCGCCTGGGCCAGGAGATCCCTGAACAGCTCCCGCCCCATGTGGTAGGAGCAGGAGCAGGTGATCAGGTACCCTCCTGCGTCGAGGAGTTCCAGCCCTCGCCGGTTGATGGTGAGGTATCCCTTTTCCGCCTCCTTCAACGCCTTCTTGTTCTTCACGAAGGCAGGGGGATCGAGGACCACCACGTCGAAGCGCCGCCCCTCGTGCCTCAGGCTCCGGAGCCGGTCAAAGGCGTCGCAGACTTCCACACGCACCACCCCTCCCAGCCCGTTCAGGGCGGCGTTCTCCCGGGCAAGGGCCGCGGCCCGCTCCGAGATGTCGAGGCAGGTCACTTCCGCGGCGCCAAAGGCCGCGGCATGGACTCCCCAGCTCCCCGAGTAGGAGAAACAGTCCAGGACCCTCTTTCCTGCCGCCATTCCCTTCAGCACGAGATGGTTTTCCTTCTGGTCCAGAAAGTGGCCGGTCTTCTGGCCTCCGGCCAGGTCAACCCGGAAGCGCAGGCCGTGCTCCTCCGCCTCCACCGTTTCCGGGATCTCCCCATGCAGGACTTCCACCGTTTCCGCCAGCCCCTCCAGTGACCGCACGGCCACGTCGTTGCGGGCGATGATTCCCTTGGGGGCGAGGATCTCAACAAGGGCCTCCACGATGGCCCCCCGGCGCGCCTCCATCCCCGCGGTCAGGATCTGGACCGAAAGCCAGTCGCCATACTTGTCGACCACGAGGCCGGGGAGGAAGTCTCCCTCGCCGTGGACGATGCGGAAAGTCGACATGTCCGGATAGAGGCGGTGCCGCAGGTCAAGCGCCCGGCCGATCCGCTCCTTGAAAAACGCCGGCGAATCGATCTCCTCCCGTTCCCGGGAGAGGAGCCGCACCGCGATGAGGGAGTGGGGGTTGTAGTAGCCGGTGCCCAGAAATCCGCCCCCTGTATCGTAGACCTCGGCGGTGGCGCCGGGGATCCGTTCCCCCTTTGTCTCCCGGATCTCGTTGCTGAAGACCCAGGGGTGGCCTCCCCTGATTCGGCGGTCTTCGCCACGGTTGAGGGTCACGCGGATAGTGGTCGTTTCCATGGTCATCTCCAAAAAAAATCCCCTCGCCGGGAGGGGATTCGTGGTGTTGGTGTGCAAGCTGCCGTTCAGCCGAGAACCTCGATGAGCTTCTTGGCCAGGGGGTGTACCACCGAGTAGTGGACTTCCACCCCGTCCCGCTTCCCCTCGATGATCCCCTTGTTCTTCAGAAGGGCCAGATGCTGGGAAACGGTGGCCTGGGGAAGTCCGAGGCACTCCCAGATATGCTTCACGTTGCACTCCCGCGTGCAGAGCCCTGCAACGATCTTGAGCCGGATCGGGTGGCCGAGCACCTTGAAGATTTCCGCTTCCTCGGAGAAATTTCTGCTGATGTCGAAGTCCATGGATTCCGTCCTGTGTGCCGGGGGAGAACCCTTGCCATGCAGAGTGCAACTCCCCTCACGTTTGAGGAAAAATCTAAATATATTTATATTGTTCCCGACCTATGTTGTCAAGGAAAAGGTACCGATTAGCAAAACAGTTTATTGCTGAAATGACAGGCTGCCAGATGCCCTGTCCGCTTTTCTTCGAGGGGAGGGGAAGTGGTGGCGCAGACCGGTTCCGCATAGGGGCAGCGGGGGTGGAAGGGGCATCCCGTCGGCGGGTTGAGGGGGGTGGGGGGATCCCCCTTGAGGATGATCCGTTTCTTCCCCTCGGAAGGGGTGATCCGGGGAACAGCCGACAGGAGCGCCTCGGTGTAAGGGTGCTGGAAGCGGGTGAAGATGTCGTCCCGGGGGCCGGTCTCGACAATCCTCCCCAGATACATGACCGCAACCCGGTCGCTCAGATGCCGGACCACGGAGAGATCATGGGCGATGAAGAGGTAGGAGAGCCCCAGGGTCCGCTTCAACTCGTCCAGGAGATTGATGATCTGGGCCTGGATGGAAAGGTCAAGGGCCGACACCGGCTCATCGGCAACAATCAGTCTTGGAGATACCGCCAGTGCCCGGGCAATGCCGATCCGTTGCCGCTGCCCTCCGGAAAACTCGTGGGGGTAGCGGTTGATCTGCTCCGCCGTGAGTCCTACCATCTCCATGAGCTCCAGGACCCGATCCCGGCGCCTCTCCTTCGGGACGAGGCCGTGGATGGCCAGGGGCTCGCCGATGATGTCCCCGACCCGCATCCGCGGGTTGAGAGACGAGAAAGGGTCCTGGAAGATCATCTGCACGTCCTTGCGGAAGGCAGCCCGTTCATCAGCCGTCGTCCCGGCCATATCTGCGCCCCGGAACCGGATTGCGCCGCCGTCGGGCTCAAGAAGACCCATGAGGAGCTTGCCCACGGTGGACTTGCCGCAGCCGGATTCGCCGGCAAGCCCCAGGGTTTCCCCCTCTCCTATCCGGAGCGATACGCCGTCGACGGCCCGCAGCACCTTGCGGGGGGTGAAGGGATTGGGTCTTACGATAAAGGTCTTGGAGATGTTTTCCAGTTCGATGAGAGGTGTCGTCATCGGTATTTCCAGCACCGGACCCGGTGTCCCGGCGTGATCTCCCTGAGCTGAGGCGTTTCCCGGTTACATTCCCACTGTTTCCGGGGGCAGCGGGAGCAGAAACCGCAGCCGGGGAGATCCCCGAAGAGGCTCGGCACGTGGCCCGGTATCGTCGTGAGGGGGCGGCCCGGTTCGCTCCGCTGGGGGAGCGAGGCGAGAAGCCCTTCGGTGTAAGGGTGGAGGGGAGTGGCCAGGAGCTTATCCGTGGGGCCTTCTTCCACGATCCGGCCCGCGTACATGACAAGGGTCCGGTCGGCCCGTTCGGCCACCACCCCCAGGTCGTGGGTGATGAGGAGAAGCGCCATCCGGTGCTCTTCCCGGAGCCGGTCCATGAGCTCCAGGATCTGGGCCTGGATGGTTACGTCGAGGGCGGTGGTCGGTTCGTCGGCAATGAGGAGCCGGGGTTTGCAGGCAAGGGCCATGGCGATCATGACCCTCTGGCGCATCCCTCCTGAAAGCTGGTGGGGGTAGTCCCGGAGTCTTTCGGCCGGGGAGGGAATCCCCACCTGGGCCAGGAGCCGCGCCGCTTCCTCCAGTGCCTCCCGCCGGGAGACTCCCCGGTGGATGATCAATCCCTCCGCGATCTGTCGGCCGATGGGAAATACCGGGTTCAGGGAGGTCATGGGCTCCTGGAAGATCATGGCGATCCGGTTTCCGCGGATGTCCTGCATCTCTTCGTCGCTGACACGGAGGAGGTCGCGTCCGTCAAAAACGATTTCGCCTGCCGTGATCACGCCGGGGGGGAGGATAAGGCGCAGGAGCGACAGGGCGGTCACACTCTTGCCGCATCCGGATTCTCCCACGACGGCCACGGTCTCGCCTTCGGCCACGGTGAAATCGACGCCGTTCACGGCATGAACGTCCCCCGCGGAGAGGCGGAAGCGGGTGGTGAGCCCTCTGACGGTGAGAAGGTCCGGCACGATGGGGTTCCTGAAATGGTAATTGCGCTGATGTGTGATGTGCGGGTCAGGGAGACCTTATACCATGATCACGGAAGGGGGGCAAATCGTTATGCGATGTTGGGGAGAGACGGTAAGGTCAGCCGACGCGGACACCGTAATCGCTGAGGGGGACCACTTTGCGCCGTTCCCGCACCAGGGTCCCTTCCATGTCGGATTTGTCGCAGGAGAAGCCAAAGGTGCCGCTCTCGATGAGTTCGATGAAGTGAGGCACCAGTTCCGGGTCGAACTGGGCTCCGGCGTGGTCGATCAGTTCCTTTGCCGCCGTTTCAACGGGAAGCGCTTTGCGGTAGGGGCGGTCTGATGTCATGGCGTCAAAGGCGTCGGCGATGGCGAGGATGCGCGACTCCAGAAGGAGTTCGCCGGCGGGGATGCGGTTCGGGTAGCCCCGGCCGTCGTACCGCTCGTGGTGCTGGCCGATGCAGATGCGGACATCCTGGAGGAAGTCGATGGGCTCCAGAATCCGCATGCCGATGACCGGATGCTGCTGGAGGTCGTGAATTTCCTCGGGAGAGAGCTTTCCTTCTTTGTGGAGAAGGTTCAGGTCGATGCCGATCTTTCCGATGTCGTGGAGGATGGCGGCCCGTTCGATAATTTTGAGCCGTTCGGGGGGGAGCGTCAGTTTGCGGGCCAGCTCCAAAGAATAGCGGGTCACCCGCTCCGAATGGCCGCGGGTGTAGCTGTCGCTGGCCTCGATGGCAGAGACAAGGGCCTGGATCGTATGGAGATAGGTGGCCTGCTGCTCGTCGTAGAGCTGGGCGTTCTTGATGGCGATGCTCGCCTGGGCGGCGATGGTGACGAGAAGTTCCAGTTCTTCCGCGTTGTAGGTGGAACTGTCCCGCTTGTTGACGGCGGTGATGGTGCCGATGATCTCGTCCTTGACCATGAGCGGCGCGCAGATGAGGTTTTTGCGCTCATAGCCCAGGGCGCTGAAACGGTCGAACTGGGGAAACTCGTTGATGTCGGGAATGAGGAGCGGAGTTCGGTTTTCAATGACCCAGGCAGAAACGCTCGAAGGCTTCATCTGCAGGACGGTGGAGGCTTCCGGCGTCACTTCGTGCCCCAGGAGCGTGGTGACCCGCAGGTTCCGTCCCTGCTGGTTGTAGAGGATGATATATCCGATCTCCGCTTTGAGCGTCTCAACGGTGGTCCGCACGATGAGATCGAAGATCTTCTCGCTCTCCATGGTGGAGTTGACGGCGAGACCAACCTTGTACAGGGTCGAGAGGCGGGCCACGGCCCGCTCCAGGTTTACGTTCTTGTCTTCGAGTTCGCTGGCGAGGTCGGCGATGCGGTAGTTGGCCTCCTCGATCTCCTCGATCCGCTCCTCCATGCCGACGTTGAGGTTTTCGATCTCCCGGAGTTGCTCCTCCAGTTTCTGGTTCATGAGGTGCATCTCGTGGTGGTGGGCAAGTTTTGACTGGGCCCGTGCCAGTTCCCGTTCGTGGCCGATGGTGGTGTCCACGAAGTAGCGGAGTTTGCTCACCATCATGTTGAAGTTGTCGGAGAGGGTTTTCATCTCGGTGCTGCTGGCAATATCGGTCTGGACGTCGAAATCGCCCCGCTCTATCCCTTGCATGGACGAGATAATGGCCTTGAGCGGACGGTTCACGTAGGCGTGGAGAAAAATGAAAATGGTGGCGAGAATGAGGACGACCATGGTCAGCATCGAGACCGACATGAAGAACTTGTCCTGATCAAGATACGACTCAAGGTACTTTATGGAGAGTTCAACCTCGAGGGCGCCAAGGAGCGTGGTGCCGGCATCGTGGCAGGCATGGCACGCCGGTTTGTTGTAAATGGGGGCTATGCTCTTGAAAACTTTGTCGCTGTCTTCGTTGCCGACATTAACGAGAGCGATTCGTTTCCCCTCCTTGTACATCTCCAGGTCGGCGGGACTGACTTGAAGACCGATTTCCGGCTTGATGGCGGAGTTGAGGATACGGCCCGTTTCGTCAAAAATCCGCAGGTTCTCGATCTTGTCCTTTTCCTTTAACCGACCGAGGATGCGTTGCACCTCGTCGGTCCGGCCACTCATCATCACGTTCTCAATGGTGCTTTGGAGCGTCGTGGTAAGAAGGACGGCGTTTTGGGCGGAGATCTGCGTTATCAGCCGCTTCTGGTGCTGATATTCCAGGATGCTGACTACGAAGACGAGTAAGCTCACAATGAGGGTTATCGTCCCGAGTATTTTGACTTTCAGTGAATTCATAGCGTCAATATATCGACTGCCCCTGGCAACGTCGGTGTTTAGCGTGGCCTTTTTGGGTCTGAAGTATGGCTATATAGCGATTAGTTTTGGTTAATGCTGCATTTTATGGGTTGCGAAAGCGTTTTTCGGTTGCCGTCCACAGGATGACGATACTAGTCCAAACCGGCATGAACAGTGGTTTCCGCCCCCTAAATGCTTGACATTGAACTGGTCTGCACCTATGATGACCATCCGTTGCAGCATCTGGTCAATGTCCCTGTTCTTCGTACTGGATAAGCAATTTGGTTGCCAAGTATACTATGCTCAAAGGGGACTTTTCCCCTTCCTTTATTTTGGGTGTCGTTGAAAGTCGGTATCGGAAGGTCGCTCTGTCACCGTGAGGTTTCTGTTTGCCATAGCGGCTCTGCTCCTGCTCCTTACAGCAGCGGATGGTTTCGCCGCGACTCTCCCCCGGCAGGAGGCCGTTCGGGTTGCCATCATCAAGGGAGTCGAGAGCGTAAGGATTGACGGTGATGGCGTGCTTGCCACCGATGGGAGGGGCGAACCGCTTCGTCTGACTCTCCCCGCGCAGGTCAGGCGTGTCGGAGGGGCTCTCGCCGTGGGGGGGCAGACGGTTGCCCGTCTCACGGTTACTTCTCCTTTGTCCATACAGGTTAACGGCAAGCGTTACCGCGGCACCATTGAGGTTTCTCCCGTCGACAGAGGGGTCCTCGTGGTGAATGACCTCCCGCTTGAGGATTATCTGGTTGGTCTCATCAACTGCGAGATCTCGTCCCAGTGGCCCATCGAGGCGGTGAAGGCCCAGGCGGTGGTGGCGCGCACCTATGCCTCATACCAGAAGCGGGTACGCGCTAACGCCCCGTACCACCTGGAGTCATCGGTGCTTGACCAGGTCTATGACGGGTGCGAGATCGAGGATAGCCGTGCTGCACGGGGGGTACGGGAAACTGCCGGGGAGATTCTCACCTACGGAGGCCAGCCGATCCAGGCATTCTACCATTCCAACTGTGGCGGCCGAACCGAAGTCGCCGAGAACGTCTGGGGGGTAAGGCTGCCTTATCTGAGAAGCCTCGACTGCGCCTACTGTTCCACAACCCCTTCCGTCCGCTGGGAATATTCCATCTCGTTGAAGAAGCTCGAGTCGCTTCTCAGAGGATCGGGGACCCATGTTTCAGGCCTTCGGGATATCAGGGAAGGGAAGCGAAACGAGAGTGGCAGGCTCATTGACCTTGCTTTTGTTTCAGGCGGGGGAACAACGACCGTGACGGCGGTGAACTTCCGCAAGATCGTCGGCTATACCGCCATCAAGAGCACCAATTTTACAGTCAGAGTCACCAGCGACTCGGTTCGCTTTACCGGTACCGGTTACGGGCATGGAGTCGGCCTCTGCCAGTGGGGCGCGAAGCAGCGGGCATCCGATGGTTTCACCTACCGGGAGATTCTTGCCTATTACTATCCCGGTGCGATCCTGAGCAAGCTCCCGGCGGGGCAGGGTGTCGATGCGCGTTGACGATTTCGGCTATGATCTGCCTCCGGAGCTGATAGCCCAGGAACCCCTGGACCGACGTGACGCCACCCGACTCATGACCGTCGACCGGTTGAAGGGAGAGGTCAACGAGGTTCCTTTCCGCGAAATAATCCGGCTTTTCCGGCCGGGAGACCTCCTTGTGGTGAACGACACCCGTGTCATTCCGGCGCGTTTTTTCGGCGTCAAGGAGAGTGGTGGCCGCGTGGAGGTTTTCCTGGAAAGGAGGCTTGCCGCCGATGGAGAACGGTGGCAGTGCCTGCTCCGTTCCTCCAAGCCGTCGCGACCCGGTACCCGGATAGTGCTCGCAGAAGGTGTGTCCGCAGAGGTCATCGAGCGCGGTGAAGGGGATACGTGGCGCGTTTCGTTCACCCCCGTGACAGGGTTCGATGAATGGCTGGATCGCAACGGTTCAATGCCTCTGCCTCCTTACATAAGGAGGAGCGCGGCTGAAGCTGACCGGGAGCGGTATCAGACGGTTTTCTCCCGCCAGCGGGGCGCGGTCGCTGCACCGACGGCAGGCCTCCATTTTACTCCCGAACTGCTGGATGAGCTACGGGAGCGAGGCGTAGAGATTGCCACCCTTACCCTCCATGTGGGGCTCGGCACGTTTATGCCGATCAGGGTTGAACGGGTGGAAGAGCACCGGATGCACCGTGAACGGTATATCATCCCCTCTGCGACCGCCGACGCGGTGAATGCCCGGAAGGGGGGCAAAGGGAGGGTGGTCGCCCTGGGAACCACAGTGTGCCGTACCCTGGAACATGCCGCCCGTGACGATGGCAGCGTGGCAGCCGGCGCGGGAGAAACAGGCATCTTTATCTATCCGGGCTACCGCTTCAAGACGGTGGATGCCCTCATCACCAATTTTCACCTCCCCAAGTCGACCCTGCTCATGCTTGTCTCGGCCTTTGCCGGGAAGGAGCTCCTCTTCAGGGCATACCATGAGGCGGTGACTCGGCGGTTCCGGTTTTTCAGCTACGGCGACGCGATGTTTGTATATTAGGCCGCTTGCCGTTACCGGTTGGCCGCGAGACAATCAGGACGGATTTTGATCCATTTCAAACTTATAAAGAAAGACGGCGCAGCCCGTCTCGGCTCTTTGACAACCCCCCGCGGCACCATCGAGACGCCGATTTTCATGCCGGTCGGAACCCAGGCCACGGTGAAGGCCATGACCCCCGAGGAACTGAAGACCATCGGTGCCCGGATCATCCTGGCCAACACGTACCATCTTTATATTCGCCCCGGCCATGAATTGGTGAGGCGCATGGGCGGGCTTCACCGTTTCATGAACTGGGATCGGCCGATCCTTACCGACAGCGGCGGGTTTCAGGTCTTTAGCCTGAACGAGTTGCGCAAAATCACCGAGGAGGGGGTGAAGTTCCGGTCCCATCTGGACGGTTCCTACCATTTCATCTCTCCCGAGGACGCCATTGCCATTCAGGAGGCTCTGGGGAGCGACATTGCCATGTGCTTCGACGAGTGTACTCCCTACCCGGCCACCCATGACTACGCCCGTCGCTCCATGGAGATGACCACCCGGTGGGCCAGGCGCTGCAAGGATGCGAAGACGCGGGAGGATCAGGCCCTCTTCGGGATCGTTCAGGGGGGGATGTACCGGGACCTGCGGGAGCGAAGCGCCGCGGAACTGCGGGAGATCGGCTTTGACGGCTACGCCATGGGAGGGCTCTCCGTTGGTGAGGAAAAGGAAGTCATGCACGAGGTGCTGGAGTACGCCGCTCCGATGCTTCCCGAAGACCGGCCCCGCTATGTGATGGGAATCGGGGCGCCGGAAGATCTCATCGAAGCGGTCTGGCACGGCTTCGACATGTTCGATTGCGTGATGCCCACGCGAAACGCCCGTAACGGGATGCTCTTCACCTCCTTCGGGCGGGTCAACATCAAGGGGGCAGCCTATGCCGAGGACGCCGGCCCCCTGGATCCCGAATGCGACTGTTACGTCTGTCGCACCTACAGCAGGGCCTATCTGAGGCATCTGTACCGCTCGGGGGAGATTCTCGCGTCGCGGCTCAACACATACCATAACCTGTACTATTATCTGTCCCTCATGGCAAAGGCGCGGGCCGCCATTGCTGAGGGAAGGTTCGCCGCGTTCCGGCAGGAGTTTTACGCCAAGAGGGAGTTGCAGGGGCAATCCTCGTGATCGCTCCATAAAAAAGAGGGACTTTCGGGTTTCCTCTCTATAAATTGTCCGGAGGTTACACAAATGTTCGGAGTTGCTTTTGCCATGGCTGCACAACCGGGAGGAGCCCAGCCGGGCGGCGCCATGGGCGCTTTTCAGGCTATCCTGCCCCTCGTCTTCATGTTCGCCATCTTCTATTTCCTTCTTATCCGTCCCCAGCAGAAGAAGGCCAAGGATCACCGCGCTCTTCTCGATTCCCTCAAGAAGGGGGATCAGGTTGTCACCGCCGGCGGCATCCACGGGAAGGTGAACGCCATAGACGGCGACGTCGTGCTCCTCGAAATTTCCTCGGGGGTCACCATCAAGATTTCCAAGGGCTATATCGCCACCCTGAAGAAGGATTAGAACGAAAGGAGCTTCGCGCATGTCAAAGGGGCTTACCTGGCGTTTCGGCCTTATCCTGCTGTTTATTTTTCTGTCATGTCTCTACATGACTCCGACCTTTGTGTCTCCCCTTCCGTCGTGGTGGAAAGGGCTTCTTCCCAAGGACCGGATCAATCTCGGGCTTGACCTTCAGGGGGGGACCCACCTGGTGATGGAGGTGGAGATCCAGAAGGCGGTGGAAGGCGCCCTCGACCTCATCGCGGGCGATCTGGAGGACAGTCTTGCCGCCAAGACCATCCGGTTCAAGAAGATCGGACGGATCGCATCCGATCGCATCCAGCTCACCTTCTACGACCGGGGCACTGCCGACACGGTGCAGAAGATAGTCAAGGAGAAGTATCCGACCCTGGAGATCGTCCCTCCCTACGACGAGGGGGGGTTCGTCAGCATGCAGCTCCGCGTGGGTGCGAAGGAAGCCCAGGAACGCAAGGACCGCGCCGTTGCCCAGGCCCTGGAAACGATCCGCAACCGGATAGACCAGTTCGGGGTTTCAGAGCCGGTCATTGCCCGGGAAGGGCTCACCAACATCGTGGTTCAGCTTCCGGGCATAAAAGACCCGAAGCGGGCCATCGAACTTATCGGCCGAACGGCCCGGCTGGAATTCAAGCTGGTTGACGAGACGGTCAATCCTGCCACGGCAACTCCCGGCACCATCCCTGAGGACTCCGAGCTCCTCATGGAGAAGAAGACCGACCCCACCACCGGCGCCGTGACCGAAATACCCCTGGTGGTCAAGAAAAAGGCGATGATTACCGGTGATCTTCTCACCGACGCCCAGGTCCGGATCGATTCCCAGTTCAACCAGCCCTATGTGGCGATAGAGTTCAACTCCACCGGCGCCCGCCTCTTCGACCAGGTGACCGCCGCCAACGTGGGGAAGCGTTTCGCCATCGTGCTCGATAACAATATCTACTCCGCGCCGGTGATCCGGGAGCGGATTTCGGGAGGGAGCGCCCAGATATCCGGCTCGTTCTCCGAGAAAGAGGCCGCCGACCTCGCTATCGTGCTCCGGGCCGGTTCTCTTCCCGCACCGGTCAAGATAATCCAGAACGAGACGGTTGGTCCTTCCCTGGGGCAGGACTCCATCACCAAAGGGTTGATGGCCGGTCTCGTGGGAGTGGCGCTCGTCGTTGTCTTCATGTCGATATACTACAGGCTCGCCGGCCTGGTGGCCAACTTCGGCATGGTGCTCAACGTGCTCTACCTCATGGGCGCCCTCGCGGCCCTGGGGGCGACTCTGACCCTGCCGGGCATCGCCGCCATCGTCCTGCTGATCGGTATGTCCGTTGACTCCAACGTCCTTATTTTCGAACGGATACGGGAGGAGATGCGGCTTGGCAAGCCACCCAAGGCGGCCCTGGATGCCGGTTATGACAAGGCGTTCCTTACCATCATGGACTCCCACGTGACGACTCTGATAACGGCCGCCGTTCTCTTCCAGTTCGGCACCGGACCGGTAAAGGGGTTCGCCGTGTCGTTGAGCCTGGGGATTATCATCAACCTGTTCACCGCTCTCGTGGGCACCAAGTCGATTTTCGACTTCGCCCTTTCGCGCCTGCGGATCAAGCGTTTGAGCATCTAGGGGGAGTCCATGGAATTTATCGGCAAGACACATATTGATTTCATGGGGAAGAAGAAGTTTTCCTTCGCCATTTCCATTGTCATAGGGATTCTCGGAATCATTGGCATCGTACGGATTGCCCTCGGGACGGCCAATATGGGGATCGACTTCTCCGGAGGCACCGCCGTGCAGCTCAAGTTCGCCCAACCGGTGCATATCGACCGGGCCCGGGAAGCTCTGGCAAAACACGGCCTGAAGGATGCTAACCTCCAGGAAGTCAAAGCTGGAAACAAACTTCTGGTGAAGATCGGCAAAACGTCGCTCCCCCAAGGGAACGCGGCGGACCTGATCCAGGCTGCCTTTCAGAAGGAGTTGACCGGCAATACGTTCGTGGTGGAAAGCTCCACCGAGATCGGCCCGGCCATTGGCGACAAACTCCGCAAGGACACCCTGATCGCTGTGGCCATCTCTTTGATCGGCATCCTTATCTACATTGCCTGGCGGTTCGACTTTACCTTTGGGATTGGGGCGCTCGTCGCAACCCTCCACGACGTCCTCGCCATGTTTGCCGTCTTTTTCCTCCTGGACAAAGAGGTCAATCTCCTCTTCATTACGGCGGTCCTCACCATTGCCGGCTACTCACTCACCGACACCGTGGTCGTCTTTGACCGCATCCGGGAGAATCTCCATAAGAACACAAAGGATTCACTCGAGACGATCTTCAACTTCAGCATCAACGAGGTCCTCTCCCGGACGATTATTACGGCGCTTACCACCTTTCTGGCCGCCGGATCCCTCTATTTCTTCGGCGGCGAGGTTATCCATGACTTTGCTCTGGCCCTTGTGGTCGGAATCCTCGTCGGTGTCTACTCATCCGTGTTTGTGGCGAGTCCCATTGTCGAGGTCTGGGGACGCCGGCCCAAGACCAGCAAGGCTTGACGTCCAGAGGAGACGATGATGAACAAGGAAACTGTGCTTTACGTGGTCATTGCGCTTCTTGTCGGCATCCTCGGCACCGTGCTCGTGGTCGGCGTGGTCAACAAGCAGAAGCCCGCCCCAGCCACGGCCGGCATTCCCGCCGGCGGCGGATCTCCCGTCGACTACCAGCAGCGGATTGCCGAGGCCGAGAAAATCGTTGCCGGCGATCCGAAGAACCTCCAGGCCTGGATACAGCTTGGCAATGACTATTTCGACACCGATCAGGCCCAGAAGGCGATCAACGCCTACGGCAAGGCCCTGGAGCTCGACCCGACCAACGTCAACGTCCTTACTGACCAAGGCATCATGTTCAAGCGGGTCGGGTGGTTCGACAAAGCTATTGCCAACTTCGAAAAGGCGCAGCAGCTCGATCCGAAACACCTGCAGAGTCTTTACAATCTCGGGGTTGTTTATATGAGCGACCTGAAACAACCCGCCAAGGCTGTGAAATACTGGGAACGCTACCTTGAACTGGATCCCATGGGGCCCAACTCCCAGCAGATTCGGACGATGTTGGAAGAGGCCAAGGGGATGGCGCAGACTCCATCCCCCCAGGGGCAACTCTTCAAGAAGTGATTTAACGGCATTGAATTCCCCGCTTCGGCGGGGTTTTTTTGTGGCAATTGTTCGAGGTAGGGCGGCGGAATATGAACGTGGTTGCCGAAAAGCGTTGGGAGTTACGGATCCATGACAAGGAGGCTGCGGAGAGAATTGCCTCGGACTCTTCGATCGACCCCTTCCTGGCAGCGCTGCTCGTCAACCGAGGCATCACGGACGGCGAATCTGCGCGCCGCTTTCTTTCCTCATCCCTGGGGGATGTGAGCGACCCCTTCCTTCTGAAGGGAATGGAAGAAGCGGTTGTCCGCCTCTGTGCGGCACGGGCACGACGTGAGACTGTGTGCGTCTACGGCGACTATGATGTGGACGGAATTACCGCCACGGCACTGCTGGTAAGTTTTTTTCGTGCAGTCGGTATCCGCTGTTTCTATCATATTCCCAAACGCCTCGAAGAGGGGTACGGCCTTTCGGGGGACGGCCTGCGCAAGGTGGCCGAACAGGCGCGGGTTGTCGTTACGGTCGACTGTGGGGTGAATGCCGTGGCCGAGGCGGAACTCTGCCTCACGTTAGGGGTTGACCTCATCATCACCGACCACCACACCCCTGGTCCGGTCATCCCGAAAGCCTGTGCCGTTATCAATCCTCTTCAGCCGGGCTGTCCCTATCCCTTTAAATTCCTTGCAGGCGTCGGCGTCGCTTTTAACGTGATGGTTGCCCTTCGGGGGCGTCTCAGGGCGGAAGGGGCATTCGCCGGCGGAAACGGACCGAATCTGCGGGAATACCTCGACCTCGTTGCCCTCGGAACCATTGCCGATGTGGTTCCTCTCGCGGGAGAGAACCGGATATTCGTGAAATATGGGCTTCGGGAACTTTCCGCTTCGTCGCGGGTTGGAGTGAAGGCCCTTAAGGATGTCGCGGGAGTCACCGGCCCTGTGAGTTGCGGTGCTGTCGGTTTCAGGCTTGCACCCCGGCTTAACGCAGCCGGCAGAATGGAGGATGCCGCTTCCGGCGTTGAACTTCTCCTCGAGTCCGAGCCGGGTCGTGCCGCGGCCATTGCCGCGGAACTGGAGGCGAATAACGCCGAGCGCCAGGCCCTGGAGCGGCAGATTCTGACGGACGCCCTGGAGCGGGTTCAGGGAAATCCCGCCATGGAGGGGAGAAAAAGTATTGTTCTCGCCTCCGCTGCGTGGCATCCGGGGGTTATCGGGATCGTTGCCTCGCGAATGGTCGATCTCTTCCATCGTCCGACAGTGCTCATTGCGCTGCAGGAAGGAAACGGCCGGGGATCGGGGCGCAGCATTCCGGGCTTTCACCTCTACGATGCCCTAGAGACCTGCGCAGACCACCTCGTGAAGTTCGGCGGGCACCGTTACGCTGCCGGGCTTTCCATTGATGAGCCAACCCTGGAACGGTTCGTGGACCGCTTCGAAGAAGTTGCTGCGGGGCTGCTGTCCGCCGACGACCTGATGCCGGTGCTCCGCGTGGATGCTGAACTCTCGGCCCAGCAGGTGACAGCTGATCTGGCGGACGCGCTTTCGTCCCTGGAGCCCTTCGGAGCGGGAAATCCTGAACCGCTGTTCGTTCTTAAAGATATGGAGATCGTGCGGCGGTGGGCCGTTCGCGGCAACCATCTCAAAGTACGGCTTTTGGGTGGAGGATGCACGTTTGACGCCATAGGGTTTAATCTTGCGGAGAAGGGGGACAGCTTGCCAGATCTCGTGGATGTCGCTTTCACGCTCGGCTGGAACGAGTGGAACGGCCGCAAAACCCTGCAACTGAATCTCAAGGACATCAGGGAGTCCGGACAGGTGCGTGAGCAATGCTGAGGGAAGAGCGTTTCAATAAAGCTGACCGTATTATTGCGGTCGGATTCTGGGCCAACGCAGGACTCATGACCATGAAACTCCTGGCCGGCTATTTCGGGAAATCGGAAGCGGTGGTTGCCGATGGCCTGGAAAGCGCCTGCGACTTCATTGCGATCCTCTCCACGATGATTGCGCTTAAGGTCGGACGTCAACCATTCGACCCGAAACACCCCTACGGGCACGGCAAGGCGGAGAGTATCGCGGCAGTCCTTGTTTCGCTGGTCATCTTTTCAACGGGCATAGGGATTCTTGTAAAGGCCGTCCACACCATTACGGACCGCACCTATCAGACCCCTGATCTGATTGCGGTCCTCGCGGCTCTCATTACCATTGGGGTCAAGGAATGGCTGTACCGTTACACGGTATCGACCGGAAAGCGCCTTGAGAGCCCCGCGCTGGCGGCAGTTGCCAAGGATCATCGCAAGGACGCTGTGACGTCCGTGGCCACGCTTGTCGGCGTTTCCGGCGCCTACCTGGGGGCCGGCATCATGGATCCCCTGGCAGCCGGACTCACGTCGTTCTTCATCTTCCACATCGGCTATGAAACGTGCATGGGAGCCATCCATGACCTCATGGATGGCCTCCCCTCCGGTGATCTGATCCAATTGATCTCCGAAGTGGCTGAAGCGGTTGACGGGGTGGAACACGTCCATGAAATCCGGGGGAGGAGATCGGGCCAGTACGTCATTATTGACCTCAAACTCGATATGGATCCAGAGATGACCGTCAAACGCTCCCATGACATTGCCACGACGGTTAAACGGCTTATTTTCGAGCAATTCCCCAATGTGGGGGACGTGATGATCCACATTAATCCCCACGATGAAGAACACGAGGATCTGATCAGGCTGTAACGGTTGCAATAGGTTGACATTGTCACGTTTTTATGGGTATTAATGGCAACTTAATTTACGTGCCGAATTCGTAGCGCCAAGGAGCCGTTAGTTGTCAATGTCGCTAGCTGGCCCATGCCAGTGACGGACACTCAGGGAATACGATGATAACGATACTCTTCATCTCCGACGATACCCGGGTTCCTGACTTCATTGCCCGGGTGCAGTCTCAGCTCAAGGCCAGAATGAGGCTCGCTACCGATTTCGACCAGGGGCTCAAGGAGGTGTTTGACAACAGGCCCTCTGCAGTCTTTATCCAGGGTGACATCTCGGGAATATCCGGTGAGACCGTTGCGCGCCACATAAAGACCCTCCTCCGTGGTGATGCACCCCGCATTGTGCTCATACATACAGCACCACTGCCGACGCAGGGAGTGAAAAAATGGTTCGATGATGCAGTCGATTTCTCTCTTCCGCAGGCAGAGCTTGCTGATCAGTTTAAGCTTCGGCTGATGGAGATCGCCCCCGATCTCCGGATTGAAACGAATGACGTGCCGACCCCTCATGCTGGAAACGTCGCCGCTGCTCCCCCTAATGTGTCGGACCACCCCGCATCTTCTTCTGGAGAGGTTGAGCCCTTTGATTGGGAGGCGCCCGGGGATGCCGTTCCCCATGCCGTTCAGCCACCCTGTCAAGAGATGCGCTCCGAAGTTGCGGGGAGGGAAGAAAGTGATTCTTCACCGGATGTCTCGCAGGTCCTGGTCGGCAGGGGAGTGGAAACAACCTGTCCTGTGATGCCTTCGCCAGGGGCCGAACTTCGGAACGTGATGCCGTCGATTATCGAAGAGTCCGCCACCACCCAGTCTGCCTTTTCTGAACAGGTTCTCTCGACCCCGGCCACCCCTCCTCCGCCACTGACTCCCCTGCGCGAAGCGGAGCCGAAACCAGCCCCCTTACGTCAGCCAGCTCCGCTTCAAACGGTCGAATCTTCCAATGAGAGATCCGCCGCATCCATGGCCGACTTCAGCGCGGAGAGGACTAAAGAGTCAAAAGCGGAGTGGGTAACCATTCCTCCGCCGGACCGGGAATCCGGAGGGGCAACAGGGCAGCGTCTCACCGCATGGGCTGTCGCCATTGTGGTGCTCCTCATTGGCGCGATGGTGGGCGGGGCATTACTGCTGAAGGGGGAAGGGAATAAGAAAAAATCTTCCCCAAAACCGGAAGCCATGAAACCGGCCCCGACCCGGACTTCGTCTGCGTTGGCTCCTCCTGCAAAGGCTATTACCCAGAAGACTGCTCCGGTGGCGCTTCCTTCTTTTATCCCCGCATCGGGGAGGGATGAGGGTTTTGGTAAGGTCCATCCCGGTTGGGAGCGATATGTCGACAAGGGAATAGAGTACCGTCTTTTCCGTGAGAATGGCCGCCTGAAGGCGGTGCAGGTCATTGCTCTCCGTGGCAAGGCGGTCCCCGAAACCCTTGTTGTTGCCGTTGTCCGGGAATTGACAGGGAGCGAACGCCTCGGCGCCGTATCATCCCAAACGAAAAAGGGGGGATACCTGCGTCAGATAGGTAAGGTTGACGGAAAGGGCGAGGTCGTCATCTACCGCAAAGGGGGGGGCGTCCGGGGGGTGGTTGTAACTCTCAGCTGAGGCATGGTGCCCCGGGATAATCACTGGCCTGCCCCTGTTCTCACGGCCAGAGCTTTACAATCGCAATTTTTCATTGATACACGGGGGAGACTTTTTCGGTTCTTCCCATAACAATTCATACAAGTACTTGGAAACGGGAGATGCAATGTTAGCTACCCCCCCTCGACAAGCTGTTGCCATCGCACTCGCGATGCTGGCCTTCGGCGCTCTGCCGACGCAGGTGCGCGCTATTGACCCTCGCTTTGAGCTCGATCCGCGTTTTCTTGACAAGACCGCTGAATCACCTGCCAAGGAACGGGAGGAACGGCCGGTTCGAAAAGCGGCACGTTCGGCGACCGGGGCGTCTAGCTATACCGTTAAGCCGGGGGACCACATTTTCAAAATCCTCATGAAGGAGTACGGTCTTTCCAATGCCGAGGCCGAAGCCCTCGTGCCCGAAGTGAAGCGTCTTAACGGAATCACGGATATCAGGAGACTCCATGCGGGGCAGTCTTTGCGCATCCCGCTGACGCACCGGCGCGAACATGCCGATGTGGCTGAGCGGAAGGAGTCGAAGATTGTCCGCGGCGCGCCCGCAAGGACTGACGGTGCTGGAGAGAAAAGGCCCGAGTCTCTTGCCGCAGCCTCAGCCGGCAGTGACGGGAAGTCGGCGGGTCACACCATGCGGATGATGAATCTCGCCCTCGCGCAAGAACCGGCCAATCTCGACGCGGTTCGTCAAGTCTGGGGCGGTCTTGTCCCTTCCCGGCCGGTATCCTCTCGGCCGATTTCCATCGAAGACAAAAACTTTTCCCTGTCCCTTGACCCGGAATCATTCCCCTCGTTCCCCGCGGCAGACGGGGGAAGGGTGCTTGTGGATGCCGGGGGGAAGATTCCTCCTCTCGTGAGATCCCTCATCGAGGAGAAGGATCCGTCGGTGCGCATCGTTTCCGAGAGTCCCCGCAACCGCAAGCGCTTCATGGCGTCGCTTCTGGAAGGCGCCCGCTTCTATTCGGTGGCGGACAATGTCGCCCTCTCGTTTGGCGCCGATCCCAAGCTGACGGTCAACGCTGATTTTAAGATCGAAAAGACCCCGGAAAGCGTCCTGAACCACGATGTGGTGCTGATGAGCGTCGAGGAGTACCGGCGCGGCATGCCGCCGGTTCTGGTTCAGTTCCTTCGCCGCGAGGGGTTTCAGGTTCTGGAGCCTTTCCCCACCGGTGATCAGGCATTGCCCCGTGGCGGGCGGACCCTTCACCAGATCACTGCCCACGATACCCGGGGGATCGTCGATGGTCTCCTGCGGGCACTCAACGTGCGCTACGAGGCTGACCGCAGCGTAGAGCTCTACGGGATGGCCGACGGTGGGCTCAGGCTCGAAGTGCGGGCCGACCGCTACTTCGAGGACGGGCGCGACCGGTATGTCGTAAGCTACTTTGACGGAGATCCGGTTTCCTATACCCTGACGAGACTCCTTGAGACCCGGGGATATCGGGTCGTTGTCCTTGACCCGAAGGACGACTTCCGGAAGGTTTCCGAAAAACTCCTGGCCAGGCTGCGGCTTCCCGGCGTCTTCGCCCAGCACGATCTCCTCCAGTACCGGGATGCGCCCTACGGCATCCAGATGTCGGGGGTCCGCATGCGTGCCCATGGGGCAGAGGGGGAGTCGGTCTTTCTCACCAATGTCGAGCTCGATCCGCTCTTCAGGGATCTCCTCGATTACAGCGGCTACTCGGTCATTTCCCATTAAAGAGGGTTCCCTGCTGCCATGTCCGTAAAGAAGGTCGGAGAGATACTTGTTGAAAACCGGCTGATTACCGAAGATCAGCTGCGGGAGGCTCTGGAACTTCAGAAGGTCTTTCCCGATCAGCCCGTGGGGCAGCTCCTCTGCAAGCTCGGCTTCCTTACCGAAAGCGATCTTTCCTATATCCTCGAACAGACCGGAAAGCGCCAGAAGCTTGGCGATATCCTCTTGCGTGAGCGGCTCATCGACCAGGAACGTCTTGGTCAGGCCCGCGAGGTCGCCAAGCGGGACGGCATCCCCCTCGCCAGGGCACTGCGCAAGCTTCGCCTTGTGGAGGAGGAGCCCCTCGCCAAGGCGGTGGCAATCCAGTACGATCTGTCTTTCGTGCACATCAATACCCTTGAGATCGAAGCGGAGCTTGCCCGCTACATCAACCCCTCCTACGCCCAGAAACAGCGGATTGTCCCCATCGCCAAAATCGGCAATACCCTGACCCTGGCAATGGCCTATCCGATCAAGCTCCAGGAGCTGAAGGATCTTGAGCAGAGCATCCGAGCGCGGATCATTCCCGTTATCGCCGTGGAGAGTGAAATCCTCAAGGCCCAGCAGCGCCTCTACCGGACTTCTGCCAGTTCTGCTGCCACCTTTGATGAGGCTGACCTTGAGATCGGGCCGGGGAGCATCTCGGAAATCCTGGGCGCCAATGCCGACGACGAACCCGACATCGAGGACGAGGTCAAGAAGGTATCCGAGCGTGACAGCATCATTGTGAAGCTCGTCAACAAGATCATCTTTGACGCGCATCAGAGCCGCGCCTCCGACATTCATATCGAGCCGTACCACGGCAAGAACGATATTGTTGTCCGGATGCGGGTTGACGGCAGATGCAAGGTCTACCAGCGCATACCCTACCGCTACAAGTACGCGATTCCTTCCCGCCTCAAGATCATGGCTGAGCTCGACATTGCCGAAAAGCGCAAGCCCCAGGACGGAAAGATCAATTTCAAGAAGTTCGGTCCCCTCGACATGGAGCTTCGCATCGCCACCATGCCCACTGCCGGCGGGTTGGAGGATGTGGTGATCCGGCTCGTCAATACCGGCGAGACCTTTTCCTTTGATAAGCTGGGCCTGACCGAACGGAACATGCGCATCTTCAGCGAGGCCGTAAGCAAGCCCTACGGCCTGGTTCTCGTGGTGGGGCCAACGGGGAGCGGCAAAACCACCACGCTCCACGCGGCGATTTCTCGGATAAACAGTCCCGAGGTGAAGATCTGGACTGCCGAGGACCCGGTGGAGATCACTCAGAAGGGACTGCGGCAGGTGCAGGTCAACCCCCGGATTGGCCTCACCTTTCCGGCGGCGCTTCGTTCGTTCCTGCGGCTCGACCCCTGGGGGAAATGCGGGACGAAGAAACCGCCTCCATCGCCGTGGAGGCTTCCCTGACCGGGCACCTGGTCCTTTCCACGCTTCATACCAACTCGGCCCCCGAAACGGTGACACGCCTTCTGGAGATCGGGCTTGATCCGTTCAGCTTTTCCGATTCGCTCATCTGTATCGTTGCCCAGCGCCTGGCCCGGCGTCTCTGCGAGGAGTGCCGGGAGATCTACCGCCCCGACAGGCAGGAGCTTGCTGAGATCATCGCGGAGTACGGTGAGGAGCAGTTCGCCGCCACCGGCCTCGTGGGAAACGAACTCGTCCTTGCCCGGGCCGTGGGGTGCCCTTCCTGTGGCCAGACCGGTTACCGCGGCCGCCTCGGTATCCACGAGGTGCTCGAATGTACGGATAGTCTGAGAAGTCTGATAAAAAAGCGGTCTGAAACCGAACTTATCCGCCGCCTGGCCATGGACGAAGGGATGACGACCCTTCGCCAGGACGGCATACTCAAGGTATTCCAGGGTCTCACCGACATCCACGAGGTGCGCAAGGTCTGTTTGAAATGACGTTTGTGTAAACCAGAAAAGGTTTGCATTTTTACCCCCTTTCCTATACAGTACCCCCTCCACGGCATGTCCGCTTACTCCCCACCGGATGGTCCCTACGCACCATGAAAACGCTCCAAGAGCTGCGTCGTGATATCGACGCGATAGATGACGAAATTCTGGTTCTTCTCAACCGTCGCTCCCGGCTGGTCATAGAGGTCGGCAAGGTCAAGGCGGGGGAGAACCGTGACTTTCACGTGCCGAGCCGGGAGCGGGAGATCTACGAGCGGCTTACGGCCGGAAACCCGGGACCCTTTCCCAACGAGGCGATCAGAAGCGTCTTCCGGGAGATCATCTCAGCGTCCCTCTCCCTCGAATCCCCCATGAAGGTTGCCTTTCTCGGCCCCAAGGCGACGTTCACCCATCTCGCTTCCCTGCAGCATTTCGGTCTGTCGGCGGAGCTCGTCCCCCAGAAGTCTATCCCTGCGGTCTTCGAGGAGGTCAGCAAGGGGCGCTCCCTCTATGGCGTGGTGCCGGTGGAAAACTCCACCGAGGGTATGGTTTCCCACACCCTCGACATGTTCATGGAGAGCGATCTCAAGATCAACGCAGAGGTTCTCCTGGAGGTTTCCCATGACCTCCTCTCCCGCACCGGCCGCCTTGATGATGTGAAAAAAGTTTACTCCCACCCCCAAGCCATAGCCCAGTGCCGCAACTGGCTCGACGAGAACCTGCCGGGGGTGCCGGTGGTGGATGTGGCCTCCACGGCCCTGGCGGCCCAGATCGTCGGGGAGGATTACACCGCCGCCGCTATTGCCAGCGAGTTTGCCGCGACGCTGTATGATCTGAAGGTGGTGCGCCACAGAATCGAGGACCAGGTGAACAACTTCACCCGCTTCCTGGTTGTGGGGCGGAAAATGGCAGATCGGTGCGGCGACGACAAGACCTCTCTCATGTTTTCGGTCAAGGACGAGCCGGGAATCCTCCACCGGATGCTGGAGCCCTTTGCCAAACGGGGGGTCAACCTGTCCAAGATCGAGTCGCGCCCCCTCAAGAAAAAGGCCTGGGAGTACATCTTTTTCCTCGATCTGGCCGGCCACATCTCAGATCCGGTGGTGTCCGATGCGGTCCAGGAACTGAAGAACTACTGCCAGTTTGTCAAGATCCTCGGATCATACCCCCGGGCGAAATAGCCGTTGGAAACAATGCCCTTCATCCATAGATTAGCCATCATCGGCGTTGGCCTCATCGGCGGCTCCCTGGCCCGCATCCTGCGGGAGAAGGGGGCGGTTGGGGAAATTGTCGGAATCGGGCGCGGCGAGGCAAACCTGCGCAAGGCGGTGGAACTTGGGGTTATCGACCGGTACTCCCTGGATTCTGCAGCCGGCGTCGAGGGGGCTGACGTCGTTTTTCTGGCCACGCCGGTCTGCTCCATTCCTTCCATAACGGCTGAGATTGCCCCCCATCTGGCTCCCGGTTGCGTAGTGACCGACGGGGGGAGCGTGAAGGAAGAGATTGTTTCCGCCTGCGAACCCCTCATGCCGAAGGGGGTTCATTTCGTCGGCGGACACCCCATCGCCGGCACTGAGCACTCGGGTGTGGAAGCGTCGTTTTCCTCCCTCTATGTGGGAAAGCGCTGCATCGTGACCCTTACCCCCCGTACCAGTCAGGATGCCCTTGCCAAGGTGGTGCGGATGTGGGAGGTCGCCGGTTCCGAAGTGGTCATCATGGATACGGAGAAGCACGACCGGGTGGTTGCGGCCATTTCCCATCTCCCCCACATGGTTGCCTATGCTCTTGTTAATGCCGTTGAAGGGTACGATCGCTTCGAGGAGAGTATCCTTCGTTACTCCGCCGGCGGGTTCCGCGACTTCACCCGGATAGCCTCGTCGGACCCGGCCATGTGGCGGGACATCGCCCTCATGAATCGGGAAGCGGTCATCGAAATGATGGACCATTTTGCCGCATACTTTGCGAGACTCCGGGAGTTGGTGGCAGCGGCCGACGCCCCTGGGCTCGAACGCTTCTTCCGGGAATCGAAGGAAAGCAGAGACGCTATTCTGTAGGGAAGGCAGCTCCTAAATCTCAGCCAAGGTGGTTAATCGTGCAGAGCTATACCGTTCGGCCGGCCAAGGGGATCCGTGGCGAGATCACGGTTCCCGGCGACAAGTCCATATCCCACCGTTCCATAATGCTCGGTTCCATTGCCCGCGGGGAAACCACGGTGCGCGGCTTTCTCCGGGGCGAGGACAATATTGCCACCCTGAACGCCTTCCGGGCCATGGGAGTTGTCATTGATGACGATGGCGAGACACTCCGCATCGCCGGAAAGGGACTTCGTGGCCTCGCGGAACCGACGGACGTCCTTGACTGCGGCAATTCCGGGACCTCCATGCGGCTTCTGACCGGCCTTCTGGCTCCCCAGCGGTTCTACTCGGTGCTGTCCGGCGACCAGTACCTGCGGCGCCGTCCCATGCGGCGGGTGGTGGAGCCCCTCTCACGGATGGGGGCCTGCATCCATGGCCGTGAAGGAGGGGAAAAGGCGCCCCTTGCCATTGTCGGGCGGGACCTGAAAGGGATCTCCTACACCTCGTCCGTCGCGAGTGCCCAGGTGAAGTCGGCGCTCATGCTGGCCGGGCTCTACGCAGAAGGTGAGACGCGGGTAACCGAGCCGCACCTTTCCCGGGATCACTCGGAGCGGATGTTTCGCCACTTCGGTGCCGATATCGAGAACGGCCCCGCCGGAGTTGTCGTCCGCGGCGGCAGGGAGTTGGAAGGGCGGGACATCATAGTCCCCGGAGACATCTCGTCTGCCGCCTTCTTCATGGTGGCGGCCCTCATCGTCCCGGGCTCCGAACTTCTCATCCGCGGGGTCGGAGTGAACCCGACACGCACCGGCATCATCGACATCCTGACCGCCATGGGGGGCTCCCTGGAGTTGCTTGACCAGCGGGAGGTTTCCGGAGAGCCGGTTGCCGATATTCTGGTGCGCTCATCTCGCCTCAAGGGGATTGAGATTGCCGGCGAGGTGGTCCCCCGGGCCATCGATGAATTTCCCGTCATCTGCGTCGCCGCTGCCGTGGCCGAGGGGCGCACTGTCGTCAGGGAGGCCCGGGAACTCCGTGTCAAGGAGACCGACCGGATTGCCGCCATGGCCACCAACCTGCGGGCGGTAGGTGTAACGGTCACCGAAACCGAAGATGGCATGGATATCGAAGGGGCGGAGCAGATTGCCGCAGGCACCGTGGAGAGCTTCGGCGATCACCGGATCGCCATGTCGATGCTCATCGCTGGCCTCACGGCAGTGGGGGATATAACCGTCACCGACACCGAGTGTATAGGTACGTCGTTCCCCACGTTCTTCCCGCTGCTCGAAAAGGTTGCGGCCCGGTGAGCGGCGTGGGAAGACGGGGCCTCATCATCGCCATCGACGGACCCTCCGGCGCAGGGAAGAGCACCATTACCAAGCGTCTTGCCGACCGCCTCGGCTATGTCCACATCGACACCGGCGCCATGTTCCGGGCAGTGGCTCTCGTTGCGAAACGGGCAGGCCTTGACGGTGCCGATGACGAGTCCCTTGAGCGGTTGTGCCGTGGGATCGAGATCGATTTTTTTCGCAACAACGGCTGCTGTCGCGTCATCGTCAACGGCGAGGATGTGACCGAAGCCATAAGGACGCCGGAAATCAGCTCTCTGACATCGGCCATCTCGGCCCGCAAGGTCGTGCGGGATTTTCTTCTGACGCTCCAGCGCCGCATGGGGAATGAAGGGGGCGTGATCCTGGAGGGGCGGGACATCGGCACCGTGGTATTTCCCAATGCTGATGTCAAATTTTTCCTCTCCGCGTCGGTGGAGGAGCGCGGGCGACGCCGCTGGCTCGAGTTGACGGCCAAGGGTGAGAATGTCACCTTGGAAGACACGGTTTCTGCCGTCGCCCTGAGGGATAAACAGGATTCGGGGCGCGAGCATGCTCCCCTCAGGCGAGCCGATGACGCCATAGACGTCGATTCGACCGGCCTTTCCATAGATCAGGTGGTTGCCCTCATGGAGGGTATGGTCCGGGAAAAGGAGCAGGTCCGCAGTGTCTGCACCCCCTGAAACACCAATGAGAAAAGAACACTCTGGAGTCTCAATCATATGGAAATAATTCTGGCCAAGCGGGCCGGCTTTTGCTTCGGCGTTAAACGGGCCACCCAGATGGCCTTCGAGGCGGCCGAAAAAGAGGGGAAAACCTACTCACTCGGTCCCATAATCCACTCGCCTCAGGTGGTGCATCGGTTGGAGGAGATGGGGGTTAAGGTTCTCAAGGGACTCGGCGAAATCACCGACGGGACCATCATCGTCCGTTCCCACGGCGTGACTTCGGAGGAGTTGGAAGAGGCCGTCCAGAAGGAACTTGAAGTCGTCGATGCCACCTGTCCCTTTGTCAAAAAGGCCCAAGAGAATGTTCAGAATCTCTCCGAAGCCGGTTACGAAGTGGTTGTCGTGGGAGATGCCGATCATCCCGAGGTCCAGGGGATTGTTTCCTATGCCAAGGGGAAGGTGTACGTGGTTGGGTCTGAGGAGGAAGCGGCACGGTTGCCGAAGATGAAGAAGATCGGCATAGTCGCCCAGACCACACAATCTTTCGATAACCTGAAGCATGTAGTCCTCGAATGTCTTCGCAAGGGGGCCGAAATTCGCATCTTCAACACCATCTGCGATGCGACGGCCGTGCGCCAGCAAGAGGCGACGGCCCTGGCCCGCACGGTTGACTGCATGATCGTTATCGGCGGCTACAACAGCGCCAATACCAAACGACTTGCTGAGGTCTGCGCTGAACTCCAGCCCCGGACCCATCAGATTGAGACGGCCCAGGAGATCAACCCTGCCTGGTTCGGGGGCGTGGCCAAGGTGGGGGTGACCGCCGGAGCGTCGACTCCCAAGTGGCTCATTGATGAGGTGATCGAGCGGATCAGAGAGATAGATAGTGCTAAAACCAGTTGAATTTTCAAATAGATATGTGTTACGTTTGCATATCCTAATCCACAAACGATTCAGGGAGGCCAGCTTTAATGAGTGAAGACAAGGACATGAAGAACCGCAACGCCATGACGATCAAGCGATTCGTCGATGTGGAGGAGGATGGGGAGCACGGGGGGTCGGGGGAGTTTGCCGAGCTTTTCCAGGAGAGCATCAAGCAGCACCGCGTGGGAGAGGTCGTTACCGGCAAGGTCGTTCACATCAGCAATGAATTTGTGCTTGTCGACATCGGCTACAAGTCCGAGGGGTGCATTGCCATAGACGAATTCCTTGGCGAAGACGGTAATCTGACCGTCAAGGTTGGCGACGAAGTGAAGGCGCTCTTCGAGCGGAAGGAGAACCAAAAGGGGTATGCGGTTCTCTCGCGGCGCAAGGCCGAGCGTCTGGCCGTCTGGGATGTTATCGATGAAGCCGGCGGCGAAGGGGGCATCATCGAAGGAAAGATTACCGGTAAGGTAAAGGGTGGGCTTACCGTCGATATCGGCGTTCAGGCTTTCCTTCCCGCCTCCCAGGTCGATCTCCGGCCCGGTGGCAACCTCGACAAATACATCGGCACCACCGACCGGTTCAAGGTTCTCAAGCTCAACAAAAAGCGGGGCAATATCGTTCTCTCCCGCAGGGTACTCATGGAGGAGGAACGGGAGTCTTCGCGCAAAGAGACCCTCACCACCCTTGCCGAAGGGCAGATCCGTGAAGGGGTGGTCAAGAATATTACCGATTATGGCGCCTTTGTGGACATCGGCGGTGTTGACGGCCTCCTCCACGTAACCGATATGTCGTGGGGCCGCCTTGGGCATCCTTCCGAGATTCTCAAGCCGGGCGACAAGCTGAATGTCAAGGTGCTCAAGTACGACCAGGAAAAAGGGAAGATTTCCCTCGGCCTCAAGCAGGTTACCCCTGACCCCTGGGTCTCCGTCGAGAAGAAGTACAACCAGGGCGACCGGGTAAAGGGGAAGGTTGTGAGCCTGACCGATTACGGGGCATTTATCGCCCTGGAAGACGGGGTAGAGGGGCTTGTCCATGTCTCCGAGATGTCGTGGACCCGCAGGCTGCGCCATCCCTCGGAAATCCTTACCGTGGGCGACGAGGTGGAAACGGTGGTCCTCGGTGTCGATATGGGCAACCGCCGCATCTCCCTCGGCCTCAAGCAGGTGCAGGTGAACCCCTGGACGCAGCTTGAAGAGAAGTACCCCGTGGGCACCAAGCTTGAGGGGCAGATCAAGAGCATCACCGACTTCGGTGTTTTTATCGGCATTGAAGAGGGGATCGACGGTCTTGTCCATGTCTCCGACATCTCGTGGACAAAACGGATCAAGCACCCGGGTGAAGTGTTCACCAAGGGGCAGACGGTCCAGGCTGTCGTGCTGAACATCGACCCCGAGAACGAGCGCCTCTCCCTCGGCATCAAGCAGCTTCAGCTTGATCCCTGGAGCGAGATTCCGGTCAAGTATCGTCCCGGCACCCGTGTTCACGGGAAGGTGACGTCGGTCACCGACTTCGGTGTTTTCCTGGAGATCGAGGAAGGGATCGAAGGGCTTATTCACGTGTCCGAACTTTCACGGGAAAAGGTGGCATCTCCCAAGGAGTTCACCAATGTCGGCGACGAACTTGACGCGGTGGTGCTCAGCGTCGATGAGTCGGAAAAGAAAATCGCCCTTTCCATCAAGTCTCTCCAGATGGCGGCTGAAAAAGCAGAGATCGAGTCGTACATGCAGGCCCAGGGCGAGGCCACGTCCAACCTCGGCGAGCTTCTCAAGGTGGGGCTCCGGAAAAACGGCGACGGAAACGACTAATCGCGCTGGTGCTGTTAACGTGAATGAGCATGAGCCGGCCGGGTATGCAATCCCGGCGGAACTTCCGCAGGAGGGGGGCGGGCCGCTGGCCCGGCTCACGGAACCTTGCAGCAAGGAGTGCATGAATGACGAAAAGTGAACTGGTAGAGCAGTTGGCAGAGAAGAATACGTGGCTGACCCGCAAGGATTCGGAGATGATAGTGAACCTTGTTTTCGACAGCATCAGCGACGCGCTCAAGCGGGGCGAAAAGGTGGAAATACGTGGCTTCGGCAGCTTCACGGTCCGAGAGCGCGGCGCCCGCGAAGCGAGAAATCCCAAGAGCGGTGATGTTGTGAAGATCCCCGCCAAGAAAACGCCGTTCTTCAAGACCGGCAAGGAGCTTCGCGAGCGGGTCAACACCAAGGAAGAGTAGATTCCTTTAGCCCGAATGGTGGAATTGGTAGACACAAGGGACTTAAAATCCCTCGACACTTAGTGTTGTGCCGGTTCGACCCCGGCTTCGGGCACCAATGGATGGGCGTGAAGGGGCTTTGCTTTCAGTGGCTGAGCCCCTTTCTTTTTGGATGGATCCGATGATCGATGAAAGATTGACAAGGCTTCTGCACCGTTTCGCTGTCGCGGCCGAGGCCCATGCTGCGGCCATGGATGCCATGGACGAGGAGAAGGCCAACCGGCATGCGCTTGTGCTCCAGGGGCTTTATCGTGAAATAGTGCTGGCGGGGGATGTGGGGAGAGAAGAACTCCTCGCCCTTGTGGACAGCGACCGAAAGGCCGTGGCAGGGATGGCGGCCGTCTATTCGCTCCGCTACTGCCCCGGGCGTGCCATTGCCGTGCTTCGCAGGCTTTCCGCCGAGGAGGGTCTCTTGGGTTTTCGGGCAGGCATGGCCCTTGAGCGCTGGGAGCGGGGAGAGTGGAACCTTGAGTGAGGGAAACTATAGTTGACAGATTTTGTAAGGTATGATACCTGACATATGTACAGCTATTCAGTGAGACGAGTGTCTGCCAGAGAAGGCCGGCACTCGTTCTGTTTCCACTCCCGCGGAGGGGACTCTGTCCCCGGGAAGGATCGTCAATGTTCGCACGCCTGCATGAGGACATTCAATCGGTTAAAGAACGGGACCCTGCTGCCCGCAGCAGCGTTGAGGTCTTTTTCTGCTACCCCGGCCTTCACGCCATCTGGTTCCATCGGTTCGCCCACTGGTTCTGGTTGCGCAAGTTCTTTTTCTTAGGCCGTTTCCTCTCGCACATGGGGCGCTTCTGTACCGGCATCGAGATCCATCCCGGTGCCACCATCGGCCGGCGGCTTTTCATTGACCACGGCATGGGTGTGGTGATCGGCGAGACGGCTGAAATCGGCGACGATGTCACCATCTACCACGGGGTTACCCTTGGCGGCGTGAGCCTGGAGAAGAAGAAGCGCCACCCTACCATAGAGAGCAATGCGGTCATCGGTTCCGGTGCCAAGGTGCTCGGACCCTTTACCGTGGGAGCGGGGGCAAAAATCGGCTCCAACTCGGTGGTGGTGAAGGAGGTGCCGGCGAACGCGACGGTGGTCGGCATTCCGGGACGGGTGGTCATGGCTGCCGATGAACCGGCCAAGAAGGCTGACTTCGAGCACGGCAAGCTTCCTGACCCGGAAGCAAAGGCCATTTCGTGCCTCTTCGAGCAGTTGCGGGAACTGGAGCGCAAATATGCTGATCTTGCGGACGAACATGCCGCGCTCAAGCGCCGGGTGGAGGCGGGAAAGTAGGAGAGTTTGATTCATGCGACTTTCGACACGGGCACAGTATGCGGTGCGGGCCATGGTGGACCTTTCCCTCCACTCGGAGGGGAGGCCGGTCTCGCTCAAGGATATTGCCCTGCGGGAGGATATTCCCCTCAACTATCTGGAGCAGCTCTTCAACCGGCTGCGCCGCGGCGCCATCGTGGAGAGCGTGCGGGGACCCGGGGGAGGATACCTCCTGGCCCGGGAGAGTTCGGCAATCCGGGTGGGGGAGATCGTGGCCACGGTTGAGGAACCCCTGACGCCGGTTTCGTGCATGGACAAGGGGAAGGGGCGCTGCACCCGGACGGCCGCCTGCACCACCCATAATGTCTGGGAGATGCTCGGCGAGCGGATCAGGACCTTTCTCGATTCCATTACCCTGGAGGACCTGGTAATCGAGGCGCGGGGGCGCGGAGGCGAGGAGTGAGGGCGGTATTGCCCGCATTTGAGACTGCATGATGATCTATCTGGACCACAATGCGACAACGCCGGTCCACCCTGAAGTGGTGGAGGCGTTGTTGCCGTTTCTGCAGGGGAAGTTCGGGAACCCGTCCAGCATCCACTGGGCAGGCCGCGCCGTGAAAGGGGCGGTGGAGGAGGCCCGGGAGCAGGTGGCTACCCTTGCGGGATGCGAGCCGGGGGAGGTGGTGTTCACCTCGTCGGGAACCGAGGCCGACAACATGGCCATCAAGGGGGTGGCCGCAGCCCTCGGGGGGCGCGGCAACCACATCGTCACTACCCAGGCGGAGCACCCAGGAGTGGCAAACCCCTGCCTCTACCTGGAGAGTCTTGGCTTCGAGGTGACCCGGGTACCGGTGGACCGGGACGGCATCCTGGACCTGGAGCGCCTGGAGGCAGCCATCACCGACCGCACCATCCTCATCTCGGCCATGGCCGCCAACAACGAAACCGGCGTCCTTTTTCCGGTGCGGAAAATCGGTGAGATCGCCGCGCGCCGCCGTGTCTATTTCCACTGCGACGGGGTCCAGGCGGCCGGCAGGGTCCCCCTCTCGGCCCGGGATGACGGCATCTCGTTTCTGGCCCTCTCGGGCCACAAGCTCTATGCACCGAAGGGGATAGGTGCCCTGGTGGTGAGGCGCGGGGTCAAGTGCCATCCGCTGATCCACGGCGGTTCCCAGGAGCGCAACCGCCGGGGAGGGACCGAGAATGTGGCCGGCATCGTGGCCTTCGGCAAGGCGTGCGCCATCGCCCGCGAGACCATGAATGACGAGATGGGGCGGCTTAGGGGGTTGCGCGACCGGCTGGAAGAGGGGATACTGTCACGGGTTTCCGGCGCCCGGGTGAATGGCCACCGGGAGCAGCGGCTCCCCACCACCACCAACATCACGATTCCCGGCGTGGAGGCCGATTCGCTCCTCATGGCACTGGACCTGGAGGGGATAGCTGCATCGTCGGGCTCCGCGTGCAGTTCCGGGACCCTCAAACTCTCACCGGTCCTGGCCGCCATGGGACGCACCCCCGAGGAGGCCAAGGGTTCGGTGCGATTCTCGCTGGGAAAGGGGAACACCGACGAGGAGATAGACCGGGTGCTGGCGGTGCTGCCGGCCATCGTTGCCCGGTTGCGGGGAAAATCATGACGGAGAAAACGAAAAAACGGATAGTCGTCGCCATGAGCGGCGGGGTCGATTCGTCGGTGACGGCGGCCCTCCTGAAGGAGGAGGGGCACGAGGTCATCGGCATCTCCATGCAGGTCTGGGATTACTCGAAGTTCACCGCCCCGGAGGGGGAGAAGTTCGACACCTGCTGCTCCCTGGACGACATCCACGACGCTCGCCGGGTGGCGGAGCAGATCGAGATTCCCTTCTACGTGGTGAATTTCGAGGAGGAGTTCCAACGGCTGGTCATCGACGACTTCGTGGACGAGTACTTTCGGGGGCGGACCCCGAATCCCTGCGTGCGGTGCAACCAGCGGGTGAAGTTCCAGCTCCTGCTCCAGAAGGCCCGGGAGCTGGGGGCCGACCTCCTGGCCACCGGCCACTACGCCCGGATCGAGCGGGGAGACGACGGCCTGTTCCATCTCCTGCGGGGGGATGATCCCGGCAAGGATCAGAGCTACTTCCTCTTCACCCTCACCCAGGAGCAGCTCGCCCGGGTCATCTTCCCCCTGGGAGGGATGACCAAGCCGGAGGTCAGGCAGCTGGCTGCCCGGTTCGGCCTGCGGGTGGCCGAGAAGGGGGAGAGCCAGGAGATCTGCTTTGTCCCGGACAACGATTACGTCCGGTTTCTGGAGGATGAACGGGGCAAAAATCAACTGGCCGGGGAGATTGTCGACCGGGCTGGCACCGTCCTGGGGCGCCACGAAGGGACCTACCGTTACACCGTGGGGCAGCGCCGGGGGCTCGGCATCGCCCATCCCCACCCCCTCTACGTGGTGGGGGTTGATGCGGAGCGGCATCAGGTGATTGTCGGGCCGAAGGAGGAACTCCTGGCCCCGGGGCTCGTGGCCACGGATGTGACGTGGGTCATTGCCCCGGCAACGGAGACCCTGGAGGCAGCGTGCAAGATCCGCTACCGGCACCATCCCGTGCCCTGCACGGTGACGGTCCTTGCCGGCAACCAGGTACAGGTCCGGTTCCGGGAGCCGGAGAAGTCGGTTACGCCGGGGCAGGCGGTGGTCTTCTACCGGGGCGACGAGGTTCTCGGTGGCGGTTGGATCGACGCAGCGGTGACCGAGGGGTAGCGGAAGAGGGATTCATGCAGAGAGTGGCAATTTCAACCCTGGGTTGCAAGATCAACCAGTTCGAATCGGCGGCCATGACCGAGAGTCTCGGTAGGGAAGGGTTCCGGATGGTCCCCTTTGACGAGGATGCGGACATTTACGTGATCAACACCTGCACGGTGACGGCGAAGACCGATGCCGAGTCGCGGCGACTGATCCGCCGCGCACTGCGCCGCAATCCCGCGGCCCGGGTGGTGGTGACCGGCTGCTACGCCCAGGTGGCACCCGATGCGGTCAAGGATCTCCCCGGCGTGTCCCTCGTGGTGGGGAACAGCGAGAAGAGGAGTATCGTCGAATTCCTGCGGGCAGCGGCCCCGGCGGAGAAGGTTGTCGTGTCGGACATCTCCCGGGAGCGGGCCGCGGAGGGGCTGCGGCTCGAAAGCTTTGCCGAGCACACCCGGGCCTTTCTCCAGGTCCAGAACGGGTGCGACGCCTTCTGCTCTTACTGCATCGTCCCCTATGCCCGGGGGCGGAGCCGGAGCGTCCCCTTCGGCGAAGTCCTCGCAGGGATCAGGAGCTTTGCCGCCCAGGGGTTCCGGGAGGTGGTGCTCACCGGTATCCACCTGGGGGCCTATGGCCTTGATCTGGAACCGCCGGCGAGCCTTCTGGAGCTTCTGGAGGCCGCCGAGGCGGAGAAAGCGGTGCCGCGGCTTCGGGTCGGGTCGGTGGAGCCCAATGAACTGACCGACGATCTCATCGACTTCCTGGCCCGGTCGGAGACGGTCTGCCCCCACCTCCACATCCCGCTCCAGAGCGGCGACGACCGGGTGCTCGAACGGATGGGGCGGCGCTATACGGCGGCGTTCTTCCGGGAACGGGTGAAACGTCTCGTGGCGGCGGTTCCCGACATCTTCATCGGCTGCGACGTCATTGCCGGCTTTCCGGGAGAAACCGACGAGGAGTTCCAGAACACCGTCCGTCTCATCGATGAACTGCCGGTGGCCTCCCTCCATGTCTTCCCCTATTCCCGGCGGGAGGGGACGGCGGCTGCTCGGATGGGGGGACAGGTGGATGGGAAGGTGCTTCGAGTCCGGGCTGAGATTCTGAGGGAGGTTGGCGAGCGCAAGCGGCGCTCTTTCTGCGAGCGGTTCGTGGGGCGTGAGCTGGCGGTCCTGATGCAGAACCGGGGCCGTGACGGCGAAGCTGTGGGGCTGTCGCGCAACTACCTGCCGGTCCGGGTGCTCGGCTACGCGGGGGAGATGAACGCCGAGGCGACGGTCATGGTCACGGAGGTGACGCCGGAGGGTGTGGGGGGAATCATCCGAGGGTAAAGAAGAACGTGGCACCCTTGCCGTCTTCTGCTTCGGCCCAGATTCTTCCCCCGTGACGGTGAATGATCCGCTGGACCGTGGCGAGCCCGATGCCGTTCCCTTCGAATTCCTCGGACCGGTGCATACGCTGGAAGGGGGTGAAAAGCCGCCCGGCGTAGCGCATATCGAAGCCGGCGCCGTTGTCCCGGACAAAGTAAATCGGTTTCTCCCCCTGTTCCATGACGCCGAATTCGATCTCGGCCTGTTCCCGCCTTGCCGTATATTTCCAGGCATTGCTCAAGAGATTTTCCATGACCGACCGAAGGAGCCGCCGGTCACCGCAGACGGTGATGCCGTCGGTGATCCGGATGGTGACCCCGGTGCGGTCCGGGTGGATGTAGCGGAGTTCCTGCTCGATGGTGCCGGCAATGGCGGAGAGGTCGGTCTGTTCCGGGGTAATGGGCTCGCGGCCAAGTCTCGACAGGTTCAGGAGCGCATCGATGAGCCTGGTCATCCGCTGGCCCGCTTTCTGGATCCGCTGGAGATAGTCCAGCGCCTCGGAGGGAAGATCGGTGCCGAAATCCTCCAGGATCGCCTTGCTGAAACCGTCGATGATGGTAAGGGGTGCCCGGAGGTCGTGGGAGACAGAGAAGTTGAAGGCCTGCAGTTCCTGGTTGGTCGCTTCCAACTGGGCGGTTCGCTCCTGGACCCGCTGCTCCAGTTCCGCGTTAAGGCGGCGCAGAGCCTCCTCGGCCAACTGGCGGTTGCGATGTTCCTCCGCTTCCTTGAGGGCGCGCCGTATCGCCGACCCAAGGCGCCCCATGTTACCTTTCAGAATGAAGTCCGTCGCCCCCTTGCGGAGGATTTCCACGGCCCGTTCCTCGCCCACTGTTCCGGAAATGACGATGAATGGTGTGTCCGGGCACCGTTCCCGGGCCAGTTCCAGGGCTGCGACCCCATCGTAGCCGGGGATGCTCATATCCGCCAGGATGAGGTCGAAGCAGTCTGCACTCTCCTCCAGGATGCGGGCGAACTGTTTCCCATCAGTTGCAACCGTTATGGTGCACGAGATTTCTTCTGAAGCAAGCTTCGCCCGCACCAGTTCCGCATCCATCGAATCGTCCTCCAGGTGGAGGATGCGAAGCGTCTCTCCTGTCAAACAGTGCCTCCCTTTCTGTACCTATCTTATCGGTGCTCATTGATGAAGGATCAGAAAATTCTCATCACCGTGGCGCTGTTGTCGAAAGACTTCTGACTCAAACTCGGGCCAGGAACTCCCTGAGCCGCTCCACGTCCGCCATCTCCCGGAACTCCCGGAATCCATCAACGCCATCGGGGTCGAAGGCCCGGTAGTAGCGGGGGGGCGTGGCAGCGAGGGCACGCAGGGCCTTGCCGGTGGCGTAATCGTCGCTGGTGAGGCCGCGGGCCTGTTTCGGCAGATCCATGACGATGCTGAAACCCAACCGGAAGAGGCGCTTGAGGCGTTCGCCGGCCAGGATGGCGGCGGCCTTTTCCTCGTCGTTGCGGGCCAGGAATTCCAGGGCTATGTTCAGGTACCCGTGGACCCGCTCGAAAATAGCCAGCATGGCCTCCCGGTCGTGGAGGGCGGTGCCGTCGACCACCAGGGCGCTGTTCACCAGATACGTGAGTTCCTGGTTGATCTCATCGGCCCCGGGCCGTGCCAGGAGCCGTCCGAGGAGCGATTCGGCGGCGCCGGGGCGGGCGGGAAGGTGACGGTGCACCGCTGCCGGGAAGAGTTCCTTCCCTCCCTCGAGGACGAAGGACGCCGGGTCGATGCGGGCATAGAGGGACTGGGCCTCCTCCTGCTCGGGGAACCCCAGGTCGGCGAGCCGCCCCGAGCGGAAGCGGAAGGCGAGTTCCTCCAGCTCGTCCTCGACTTCACTCTTCACCCCTTCCATGATTCCCAGGTAGAGTTCGTGGTTGGTGCGATAGACGATGTCGAGGAAACTGCCGACGGCCCGGGCGTGCTTGTCATTTTTGAACGTGATGAAATAGAGGTTGTCGAAGGTGTGGTCCCAGTCGGCGGTCCGCTCCTCGTCGGGCAGGAGCTCGCCGATTCCGCCCCCCACGCTGATCTCCTTTTCGAGCATGAGGAGGAGAAGCTCCAGGTCCAGGTGGGGAAGTTGCTCCGCAACCACCTCCTCCCCCGCCTCGAGAAGATAGCCGAGCCATTCGTAGGACTTGTCGGCGGTGAAGTTCCACTTGTCCCAGAGCTCCATGTCGAGGATGAAAGTCCGCTGTTCGGGTGACGCCAGTTCCCAGAGACCCATGGCGTCCGTCTCGCCGATCTCCTTTATGAGCCAGTAGAGTTCCTGTTCGGGGAGGGACCGGGCAAGGGACTTCGCCTCCGGATCGGCAAGGATGAGGTCCATCTGCTGCTTTGCCGGCAACTCCCGCAGGGTGGCTATCGTGTCATTATTTCCCATTTATCCGATTACTCCTTTGTTTTGGACCGCTTCGGCCGCCCATTCATCGTTGTCCGCGTGCGCTTTATCCCCAGCGCCCGGCGATAGGCGCAGTCGTCATGGAGCCAGGGGAGCTCCCGGACCAGTTCTTCGGTCAGCTTGACGCATTCGGGATTTATCTCGAAGCGGCGCTCGTAGATGACGCACTGGCGGGTGGCCACATCCAGGTAGCGGCACGGGGTCTGGGTGAAAAAGATGGTGCCGGAGTCGTCCTCGATCTTCTCGAAGCAGCAGAGGCCGCATTGTCGGCAGAGGGACTCCCAGGCGGCGTCGTGGTTGTCAGGCTGTTTCATGGGGTGAGGATACCGGAAGGGTCGCCGGCCTGTCAACGGATGATGCCGACGACGACATGGGCAGTGGTTCCATGTTACAACGGTGTAAAATACCCGCAAATCCGCAACAGAGGGGCAATTGGCCATTGAAAACTCCCCGGGCTCTGTTTTACTTAACCAGCGAAGGGATGAAATCAGTGGGTACCTGAGGTTTCTGGAAAGGAGGGTGCGTGAAACTCTATCTGATCCGTCACGGGGAAGCCGTCGAGCGGAGTGAAGAGATTCGCGAGGAGGACCGCTGGCTTACCGCGGCGGGGCGTGACGGGGTCCGTGCAAACGTGCGTCGTCTGGCAAAAAAGGTGGCTGTTCCCGATGTAATCGTCACGAGTCCCCTGGTGCGGGCGGTGCAGACGGCCGACATCCTTGCTGAGGTTTTGGGTTTCGAGGGCGAGGTCCGCGTATCGCAGGAGCTGGCGCCGGGGTTCAGCGTGGAGGCGCTCTTCCGCCTTGCATCCGCCTGCGAGTCACCACGGAGCCTGGCCGTGGTGGGGCACGAGCCCGATCTGGGCAGGGTGTTGGCCCGGCTTCTGGGTCTTGAGGGAGCACTTCCCTTCAAGAAGGGGGCGATTGTGGCCCTGAAGGTGGCGCCGGCCGGGAGCGGGACGCCGGCCCGGTTTCGGTGGCTGATCCATGGCGGAAAGAAGTTCAGTGAGCTTCCGTAAATTGAGCGTACGTTTTTACGATCAGGGCATAGGGGGAAGACCATGAAGGGAACGATGAAGGAGTTGCAGAAAATAAAGGGGATCGGCGAGATCCTCGCCCGGCGGTTCGTGGAGGCGGGGTACGATACCCACGGAAAGATCGCGGAAGCGGGGGAAGAGGCCCTGAAGGCCATCAAGGGGACCAACCCCCGGGCCATTTCGTCCATCATCTCCCAGGCCGCAGACCTTGCCGACGAGGTGGGGAAGGTCCGGGCAAAGCGGGTGGAGGAGCTGAAGGCAGCGGCGGCGACCCTGAAGGGCCAGGTGGAGGGGGTCGCTCGCAGCGTCAGGGACCGCTTTGCCGATGAGCTCCAAGGGAAGCAGGGGCGGAAGATCGAGAAGGAACTCCTTAAGGTGATGGCGGCCCTTGAGCGGGTCGAAGGGAAGATTGGCAAGCGGGTCAAGCGGGCAGGCAAGGGGCTTGCCAAGGCCGAGGCGCGCCTGGCCGGTCTTGCCGAACAGGGGGCCAAGGGGGTGGGCAAGGGGTTGAAAAAGGCCCGCAAGTCCCTCAAGAGGGTCCTCTCCTGACCATGGAACAACGCTATGACGATTACGGCCCGAACGCCCCTCTGGGTCGCGGCGCCGGCCCTTTTGGCTATCCGGACCGATGATTTCCTCGGCCGGTGGCGCGAGGCCCTGAAGACCCTTGACCCGGAGGATATCCACGATCTGCGGGTCTCATCCCGCCGGCTGCGGGAGGGGTGCGCTCTCTTTTCCCCCCTCTATCCGGACGGGCTCTCACGGGTCATCCGGCGGGTCCGGAAGGTGACGAGGCTCCTGGGCCCCCTCCGCAATACCGACGAGGCCCTCCTCTTTTTCCGGGAGCTGTGTGCCAAGCTGCCGGAGCCGTGCGGGGAGGAGATCGACGCCATCCTTGCCCGCCAGGAGGTCCAAAGGAAAGACGAGCATCAGCGGCTCGCGGAAGGGCTTGAGGATCTCGATGCGGCAAAGACCAGCTCCACCTTCGCCCGAGCCGTGGCAAGGCCGGCAGTGTTCCCGCGACCCGATGTCGCTGTCGATCCCTCCACCCCCATCGCCTCCTTTGCCGCCGTGGCCCTCGATGAGCGCCTCGCCGACCTCCTTGCCCTGGCGCCGGCGGCCCGCCACGAGGGGGCGGTGGCGGCCCAGCACGCGCTACGGATCGCCGTCAAGCACTACCGCTACCGCATCGAGATTCTATCGTTCTTCATGATTGACGGCGCCGAAGAGGTCATTGCGACGTTAAAGACCTACCAGGAATGCCTGGGGACCATGCACGACCTGGACGTATTCGCCGACATGGCGCGGCACGAGGGGTTGCCTCCGGAATGCGAGTGTGTCATCCTCAATGTCATCGCGGAGCGGCGGAGGACATCCTTTGCCTGCTTCGGGGAACTGTTTGGGGAGCATCCCTTTGAGCTGATTGGAGAAGAAGTGAGGAGAGCACTGTGAAGAAAAACCGGCTTGCGGCCATCGACATCGGGACCAACTCCATCCGCTGCATCGTGGTGGAGGTGACGAAAAATGGCTCCTTCCGCGTCCTGGATGACGAAAAGGCCACGGTGCGCCTGGGAGAGGGGCTGGCAACGAGCGGCTCCATCTCCACCGCCGCCTGGGAGCGGGCTCTGACGGCCCTTTCCCGGATGAAGAAGATCGTGGACGGCTACGGCGTGAAGGCCATCGAGGCGGTGGCCACGAGCGCGGTTCGAAAGGCCGCCAACGGCGCGGCGTTCATCGCGGCCATTGCCGGGCAGGTGGGGGTTACTGTGGCGGTCATCAGCGGCGAGGAGGAGGCGGAGCTGGCGGCCCTTTCGGTGCGCAACCACTTCGACATGGAAGGCGCCCGTTACGCCATGGTCGACATCGGCGGCGGGAGCCTGGAGGTGGTGACGGCCCTTGGCTCCCACATCGAGGAGATCTATTCCCTGGAACTGGGGGCGGTCTTTCTCACCGAAAAGTTCATGGCTGGCGATGCCGCCCGGCAGGCCGCTCAGGACAAGCTCCGCAAGCACGTTCGATCCAGCCTCAAGGAGGTCTTTGCCGGGGAGCGGTCCCAGTTCCAGTGCCTCGTGGGCTCCGGCGGCACCATCACGGCAATCGCCGCCATGGTCATGGCCATGCGGGGGGAAGGGTACGGCTCGGTCCACCGCTACGAGGTGCTCCGTTCCGAGGTGGTGCACCTCCTCGCCATGCTCTCGCGCAAGACGATCAAGGAGCGGCGGGAGGTGCCGGGGCTCAACCCGGACCGGGCCGACATCATCGTGGCCGGGGTCACGGTGGTGGACGAACTGATGCGCTTTTTCGACGCGAACGTCCTGCGGGTCAACGAGCGGGGGATACGGGAGGGGCTCATCGTCAAGGCGCTCCGGACTCACGGCCTCATTCCCGGCGCTGAACAGCCCCGCACCTGGCGCGATGCGGTGCTGGAATTCGGCCGCTCCTGCCACATGGACGAGGAGCATGCCCTCCACGTGACCATGCTGGCTCTGCAGCTCTTCGACGCGCTGGAGCCGGACTTCACCATGGGGGAGGGGGCGCGCCGGATGCTGGAGGCGGCAGCTATTCTTCACGACGTGGGGTACTTCATCAACTACTCCAGCCACCACAAGCATTCCTACCATCTCATCCGCCACGCCGACCTTTTCGGCTTCACCCCCCGGGAGCGTGAGATCATCGCCAACGCAGCCCGCTATCACCGCAAGGCCCTTCCCAAGAAGAAGCACGATGCCTACGTGCGGCTCGCCGAGCCGGACCGGCAACTGGTAAGCCGCCTCGGCGGAATTCTCCGGCTGGCCGACGGCCTTGATCGGCGCCGCAGCGGCGTCGTCTCCGGCGTCGCCTGCTCCGTCTCCGACGGCACGGTCGTCGTCACCATCGCCAGCAGCGAGGACATCTCGGTGGAGCTCTTCGGCGGAAAGATCAAGGGGGATCTCTTCGAGGAGGCGTTCAAGAAGCGGCTTCTCCTGGTGGCGGAGCAGCCCCAGATTTGACTTGCACCTCGGGACATTGGCCTCCCAACCCTCAACTTCCAGAGAAATAACAGGGCAAAATATTGTGCTTGACTGTTTGTTTAGGTTGATATAATTTGACATTAAATCATATCACTTAAAACCAAACAGGATGTGACATGAAAACTCCAAATGACTCCACATACCGAGCCCTTAATACCTACACCAAGCTGATGCGGGCCGCGGAATCGGTAACCGGCAGGGTGCATCGCGCCCTGTCAGCACCAAAGCTGACAATCAGCCAGTTTGGCGTACTGGAGGCTCTGTACCATAAAGGCCCGCTGTGCCAGAAGGACATCGCCGCCAAAATCCTCAAGAGTACCGGCAACATCACCCTGGTGATCGATAACCTTGAGAAGCAGGGGCTGGTAAGACGAGAGCGCGACTCTGAAGATCGCCGTTATATAACCATCCATCTCACTGATGCGGGAGCAGCGCTGATTGCCAAAGTATTTGCGGATGTTGAGGCATCAATCGTTGCTGAAATGGATTCACTCACGGATAGCGAGCAGGAATTGCTGGGACATCTGTGCAAAAAACTGGGACTGAAAGGAGGGTAAAACTGAAGCAATCGTGTTTTTTAAAGTAAATAGTTCAATATTAAATAATTAAAAACCAAAGGAGTGCCCTCATGAAAAGGATTATCGCATCAATCAGCACCATCGTCGCCCTGTCTCTTCCGGCCTTTGCTTTCGCCTCTACCTGGACCATTGACCCCGACCACTCCAATGTCGGGTTCAAAGTCCGTCACCTGATGGTGTCCAATGTGAAGGGGAGTTTCGACAAGCATAGCGGCACCGTTGAACTTGATGACAAAGACATCACCAAGTCAAAGGTGAACGTCACTATCGACACCAGTTCCATCAACACGAACGTGCAAAAACGGGACGAACATCTGCGTAGCGCCGATTTCTTCGATGTGGCCAAATATCCGACCATGACCTTCGTCTCGAAGAAAGTGGCCAAAGCCGGCAAAGACAAGCTGAAAATCACGGGCGACCTGACCCTGCACGGGGTTACCAAACAAATAGTGCTGGACGTCGAAGGGCCGACGAAAGAGAGCAAAGACCCGTGGGGAAATATCCGCAAAGGCGCCACCGCCACCACCAAGATCAATCGCAAGGACTTCGGCCTGGTCTGGAATGCGGCCCTTGAAACCGGAGGGGTGGCAGTGGGTGATGAAATTACGATTACCCTGGAAATCGAGATGATCAGGAAGTAACGTTCGGCTTCGATCAGGTCGGGAGGAGAGACAGCACTATCCTCCCGACCTAGGCAAAGGATATTGTTGGTTGAATTGATGAGATACAAACGTAGACTTATTACAGGAGGTCACATTATCCAGGAAGGAGCCTAATCATGAACTACACGGAATTACTCACTCCACAGAACTCAGCCCTTATCCTCATCGATTTTCAGCCCCAGATGGTCTTCGGCGTCGCCAGCATCGACCGGCAGACCCTCTTCAACAATGTCGTGCTCCTGGCCAAGGCGGCAAAAATCTTCAACGTGCCGACCATCCTCACCGCGGTGGAGTCGAAGAGCTTCTCCGGCAACATGTGGCCGCAAATTTTAGACCTTTTCCCCAACCAGGAGCCGGTGGAACGAAGCTCCATGAACTCGTGGGAGGATGAGAAGTTTGTGGCGGCAGTGAAGGCGACCGGGCGGAAGAAGCTGGTCATGGCGGCCCTCTGGACCGAGGTTTGCCTGGCGTTCCCGGCGCTCGGGGCGCTCAAGGCCGGTTATGACGTCTATGCCGTGGAAGATGCCTCGGGAGGGACCAGCGTCACCGCCCACAATGCCGCCATGCGGCGCATCGAGCAGGCTGGTGCCGTGCCGATGACAGCATTACAGACACTCCTCGAATACCAGCGTGACTGGGCGCGCAAGGATACCTACGACGCCGTCATCGAAGTGGTGAAAGAACACTGCGGCGCCTACGGCCAAGGGGTGGAGTACGCCTACACCATGGTGCACGGCGCGCCCCCCAGCCGCAAAGCCACGGGGAAATGACCGGCAGGGGAGGTTTGCCGAGCGGGAGGTAACGCTATGAACGCACCCGACCTGATTCTGTACAACGGCAAGATCACCACCCTCGATAACGCCAAACCCCAGGTTTCGGCCATTGCCATGGTAGGAGGCCGCATAACCGCCACGGGGGGGGATGAGCTCCTCGGCACCGCAACTGAAAATACACAGCGGATCGATCTCAAGGGGCGTCGGGTCATTCCCGGCCTCAACGATTCGCACATGCATGTGATCCGCGGGGGGCTCACCTACAATCTGGAGCTGCGCTGGGACGGCGTTCCTTCGCTGGCCGACGGCCTGCGCATGCTGAAGGAGCAGGCGCAGCGCACCCCTCCCGGCCAATGGGTGCGGGTTATCGGCGGCTGGAGTGAATTCCAGTTCGCGGAACGCCGCATGCCCACCCTTGAGGAAATCAACGCTGTCGCCCCCGATACGCCGGTCTTCGTCCTGCACCTCTACTGTCGCGGCATGTTGAACCAGGCCGCACTCCGGGCCTGCGGCTACACGAAGGACACCCCCAATCCCCCCGCCGGTGAAATCCAGCGGGACGTGCATGGCAATCCCACCGGGCTCCTCATCGCCCGTCCCAATGCCGGTATCCTCTACGCCACCGTGGGCAAGCAGCCGAAACTCCCCCCCGAACATCAGATGAACTCCTCGCGGCACTTCATGCGCGAACTGAATCGCCTTGGCTTGACCTCCCTGGTGGACGCGGGGGGCGGATCGCAGATCTACCCGGACGACTACGCCATCATCGAGGAGTTGCACCGGCGGGGCGAAATGACCGTCCGGATGGCCTACAACATCTTCACGCAGAAGCCCAAGGAGGAAAAAGAAGATTTCCTCCGCTGCATGAAGCTGACCGCCCCCGGCACGGGTGACGATTTCTATCGCTGTAACGGAGCCGGAGAGATGCTGGTCTATTCGGCGGCGGATTTCGAAGATTTCCTGGAACCCCGTCCCGATCTTCCGCCCAGCCTGGAACAGGAGCTGAAAGAGGTCGTTTCGCTCCTGGCTGCCACTAAGTGGCCGTTCCGTCTCCACGCCACCTATGACGAGAGCATCTCCCGCATGCTGGATGTGTTCGAAGCGGTGAACAGCGATATTCCCTTCACCGATACACCGTGGTTCTTCGATCACTGCGAAACCATCTCCGACAAAAACATGGAGAGGGTCAAGGCGCTGGGAGGGGGGATTGCCATCCAGAACCGCATGGCTTTCCAGGGGGAGTATTTTCTGGACCGTTACGGGAAGCAGGCCGCGGAGCGGACCCCTCCGGTGCGAAAGATGCTTGATCTCGGCATTCCCGTGGGTGCGGGGACCGATGCCACCCGCGTTTCCAGCTACAACCCCTGGGTTTCCCTCTACTGGCTGGTGGCCGGGAAGACCGTCGGCGGCGCCCAGTTGTATTCCGAGGCAAACCGCCTCAGCCGGGAGGAGGCGCTGCGGCTCTATACCCAGGGGAGCAGCTGGTTCTCGGGGGAAAACGGCAGGAAAGGGGCCATCGCCGTCGGTCAACTGGCGGATGTCACCGCACTCACGGAAGATTACTTCACCGTAGCGGAAGAGAGCATCAAGGGGATCGAGTCGGTCCTGACCATCGTTGACGGGAAGGTTGTCTACGGTGCCGGGGAATTCGGGAACTTTGACCCGACGCCGTTGCCGGTGCTGCCCGAGTGGTCACCCGTAAAGGTTTATGGCGGGTACGGGGCGCCGCTGGACATGCGCAAAGCAGCCCGGTACGGCGTCCCGGTGCCCCAGCACCAGCACTCTGCCAAGTGCCATTCGCACGGCTGCAGCCATGCTGCCCAGCAGCTTCTGGCCGGTTGTAAAGCCGGTGCTGCCCGCTACAGCGACTTCTGGGGGCTGGGGTGCGACTGCTTTGCGTTCTAAACCACAAAAGATGGAGGGAACATGTCGCAATTTGCCAGTCAACTCTTGAGTAAAATCGAACAGATTTTGCCCATGATCGAGGCCATCTATAAAGATCTTCATCAGCATCCCGAGCTGTCTCTGCAAGAAATCCGTACCTCCGGCATCATCGCCCTGAAGTTGCGCGAAGCCGGTTTCGAGGTGACGGAACAGGTCGGCAGGACCGGGGTGGTCGGCATCATGAAAAATGGTGACGGTCCCACGGTCATGCTGCGTGCCGATATGGACGCCTTGCCCATGAAGGAAGAGACCGGGGTGCCTTACGCCAGCCGCGCGGAAGGGGTCAACGCCAAAGGAGAGACTGTCCCGGTGGCGCATTCCTGCGGGCACGACATGCACACCTCCTGGCTGCTCGGCACCGCCACGGTATTGTCGCTGGCGCGCGAAACCTGGCACGGCACGCTCATGGCGGTGTTCCAACCGGCGGAAGAAACCGCCCAAGGTTCGCAGGCAATGCTTGATGACGGCATGACTAAGCGTTTCCCACGGCCTGACGTCATAATGGGGCAACATCTGTTGCAGTATCGCGCCGGCACGGTGGGATGCCGTCCGGGGCAAGTCCTGACGTCCGGTGATAGTCTGCAAGTGCGCTTTTTCGGCAAAGGTGCCCATGGCGGTATGCCGCAAAACGGAATAGATCCGATTGTGATGGCCGCCTCAGCGGTACTGCGACTGCAAACCATCGTCAGCCGCGAAATATCCCCCCAGGCTCAGGTCGTGGTGACGGTGGGTGAGTTCCACGCCGGCACGGCGGAAAATATCATTCCTGCCGAGGCTTATCTGAAGCTGAATGTGCGGACCACGGACGAAGCCGTGCACGACCACGTGCTGGAAGCTATCAAACGGATCTGCATCGCCGAGGCCCGCGCCTCGCATGCACCGAAAGATCCGGAGTTCGAAGAAATCAACAATTACCCGTTGACCGTCAATGATGGCGAGACGGCGAAAAAGATCAGCGACGCGTTTCGCAGCCATTTCGGCGAGCGGTTCATCGACATGCCGTCGCAAGGGGCCAGCGAGGACTTCGGCCGTTTCGGAAAGGCCTGGAAATCCCCCTATACCTACTGGTTCGTCGGCGGTTGCGCACCGGAAAAGTACGATAAAGCGATGCAAGAGGGGACGGCAGCACATTTGCCCGGTCCCCATTCGCCATTCTGGGCGCCTGCCTTGCACCCGACATTACAAACCGGCATTGAAACCATGCTGACCGCCGCGGGTGTCTGGCTGGCCAAATAATTCAGGGCGGGAAGGACGATAATGTGAAGATGTTTTGACATGAAAAGGAGTTTTCAATGACCGATCTGATGCCGGCGATCTTCGTCGGACACGGTAATCCGATGAATGCCATTGCGCAGAATGCTTACACTGCCGGCTGGGCCGCCATCGGCACATCGATCCCCCGTCCCCGGGGGGTACTTGCCGTCTCCGCTCACTGGTACATTGCAGGGTGCGGAGTGACGGCCAATGCCGTGCCCCCCACTATCCATGACTTCGGCGGCTTCCCGAAGGAACTCTACGCGGTGCAGTATCCCGCCCCCGGGAGTCTGGAGCTTGCCCGGCGGGTGAAGGAACTTCTTTCCCCCCTCGAGGTGACCCTCGACGAGAGCTGGGGACTCGACCACGGCACCTGGTCGGTGCTGACCCACATGTTCCCGCGTGCTGACATTCCCGTCGTGCAGCTTGCCATTGACGAGCGGCAGCCTCCCCCGTTTCACTATGAACTGGGTAAGCGGCTGGCACCGTTGCGGGAAGAAGGGATTCTCGTCGTCGGCAGCGGCAATCTCGTGCACAATCTGCACTCCTATGCCTGGGGAAGGGATGGCGTCAACGCCTACGACTGGGCCGTGCGTTTCGAGCAGCGAGTGCGGGAACTGCTGCTGGCAGGAGACGATGCTCCCCTTGTGACGTACGAGGGGCTTGGCCGTGACGCCTTGCTCTCGGTTTCGACTCCTGACCACTACCTGCCACTGCTCTACACTCTTGGCCTGCGCAGGCAAGGCGACCCCATAGATTTCCCCGTTGAGGGGGTGGATGGTGGATCTGTCTCCATGCTGGCCGTCCGGATAGGCTGACCTGTATGAGGCGATGTCCCATACTGCAGAGAAAGGAGCTTCCATGACCACGCGGCACATCAAGAAGCTGTTCAAGAGCCGCCCCACCATCGAGGGGGCCGGCGTCCATCTCAAACGGGCCTTCGGCTATTCCCAGGTTCCCCAGTTCGACCCGTTCCTGATGCTGGACGATTTTCACTCGTCCAACCCCGCCGACTATCTCCCGGGTTTCCCCTGGCACCCCCATCGTGGGATTGAAACCATCACATATGTCCTGGAGGGGCTCGTGGAGCACGGGGACAGCATGGGGAACAAGGGGGGGATCGGCGGAGGCGATGTGCAGTGGATGACCGCCGGCAGCGGCATCATCCACCAGGAGATGCCCAGGGAAAGCCCCACCGGCACCATGTGGGGGTTCCAGTTCTGGGCCAATCTCCCGGCGGCACAGAAAATGATGCCCCCCCGCTATCGTGACGTGAAAGCGGCCGACATCCCCGAGGTGAAGCTGGCGGACGGCGTGACGGCGAAGGTGATCGCCGGAACGGTGGCCGGCGTCCAGGGACCGGTGCGGGACATCGTCATTGAACCGGAGATGCTGGATATCAGCGTCCCTGCGGGGACCCTCTTCCGCCACCCGCTGCCGGCGGGGCACACCGCCTTTGCCTATCTCCTGGCGGGGGAGGGGTATTTTGACGACTGCCGCGATGCCTATGCCCATGAGGCGGCCAGCGCCGGCTGGTGGGATACGGAACGCCGCTGCGTCTGCAGTGCGGAAACGGTGGTGCTGTTCGATCACGAGGGGGACGCCGTGCAGGTCACCACGACCGACAAGCCGGTCCGCTTCATCCTGGTAGCCGGGAGGCCGCTGGGCGAACCCATCGCCTGGTACGGCCCCATCGTCATGAACACCCAGGAGGAACTGCGGGTTGCCTTCGAGGAGTACGAGAAGGGAACGTTCATCAAGCACGGGTAAGTGTCGACTTCACGCGACGGTACGCTTTTCACCAACAGGGGGATGTTCAGGGAATAGTCCCAGGTTTAAGGAAGTTGTAACATCTCCGCAATATCGCCACGCTATGATGGGGCAAAAACCGTTACAGGAGGTCTGACCCATGAACATCATGCTGCTCGGCGACTACTACGTCTGGTACTGCGACTGGTGCGACACCCGCAATCTGACCCTTCAGCAGAAGTTTGCTGCCGGCACCGTAACCTGTGGGGCCTGCCACAGGCACTTCGATACCACTGCGCAGGAGGGGGAGCATTTCGCCTGTGCGGAGGGTTTTAGCCCACTTTGCGAAGCAGTTCGAAGATGTAGATCACGATTTCGATGAAGATGAGGATGATGATGATCCACTCAAGGCGCGAGGCGCGGCGAGCGTGGGCGAGGCCGGTGAAGACGCCGGTAATGTCCAGGAGCGTCTCACCCTTGTGCTTGATCTCGTTGTAACGCTGGTTAAGCTCGAAGATATTGGCCATGGTCAGGTAGAGCCGGTCCGCCACGGGGTTCTCCCAGGTGAATTCCGGCTTCTCCAGGACCATGATGTGGGAGATGGACTGGTATTTATAGGTGAGAACGTTGGCCGCCAGCTTTGCCAGGCGCCGGTCCGAGATTCCCAGCTTCCCCCGGTCGAGGAGGGCGATGATGGTTTCCATCTCGTCGAGAACCTGGTCCACCCGCTCCTCGATCCGCTCCAGGGCCACCGACTTGGCGATGACGAAGCAGATGGTGTCCACGTAGGCCGGATCGTACCCCGGCATGGTCGCCACGTCGTTGGTGACCTCCATCCCGTCTCCCCGCTTCAGCGAGTACTCGTCCCGGTACCGGATGGCCGGGTACTCCTTGAATGCCTCAGCATGGTGTCCCATGCTCCAGAAGAAGGAACCGATCTCCTCCTCCGTGCAGTTCACGAAGACCACCCCGCCGAAGTAGTAGAGATAGACCCTCTTGGTTTCTCCCCGATCCCCCGTAAGAGGTTTGAGGCTTGCCAGGTCGAGCACCATTGGCTCTTCCCAGCGATAGCGCCGGGGAAAGCCGAGGGACCCCGCCAAGCGGTTCAGGTCCAGTTCCCCCGAAAGGGCGTAGGCGGCAAAATCGATCATTGCATCCTCCTGTCAAAAAGCTTACCCGAGGGGGCAAGCGAGCGCAAACCCCGACTTCTCTTGATGAAATAAAAAAAGGCGCACCCTCCGGTACGCCCTTTCCTCTTTTATCGAGACTTGTCGTTAATCACGCATCCGCCTTCTCGGTTCCCTCACCATTTTCCCCTGGATCGCCACTTCGCCGGCTCGGCCGGGAAGCTCTCCCATCGCCAGATCGCAGCAGGGGATTTCTCCCCGATGGGCCTCTTCAGCCGCTTCGGCAAGGGTGACGAAACGGCAACCCTTCGCCTGGAGCCGCTCCAGGAGGTTGATAAAGGTAGGGGACAGTACCCCCCCCTCCAGTTCGGCATGGATGGTATGGACGTTGAGCCCCGGTTGTATCAGGGAGAGGTAGTGGTCGTTCACGGTTTCCGGCGTGATGCCGTTCTCGCCCAAGAGCTCGTCCATGGTGGGGAGGGTGGTCGGGATCTGGAGGGTGTGGAAACGCCGGTCGTCCATCACCGGGTAGAAGGGGTGGCTCCCCCGGCTGTCGCTGCAGTAGGAGAGGTAGAGGGCATCCTGGATTTCCAGGGAGTCGGCAGTGACGGTCCATCCCGGCGCCGCCGTGGTCTTGGCCCTCTTGTCGAGGATCTCCTCGAAAAGGGCGAAGGCCCTCCCCAGCTCCAGGGCGATCATGTTCCGCGGAATCCAGGGAAGGAGGTCGTGCCACTTGACGTGGTCCCAGCAGTGGATGCCCACCTCGTGCCCCCGGGCCGTGGTTTCACGCAGGACGTGGGGGAGCTTGTTGGCGATGATCGGCGGCGGCAGGAGGATGCCGTACATGAGCGTCCGCAGCCCATAGACCGACGGCGCCCTGGTCCTCAACATCTTCCGGAGGAACCCCTTGCGGGTGAAGATGCGGCGGATCGCCTTGCCGCTGTTGTCGGGCCCCATGGAGAAGTAGAACGTCCCCTTGATCCCGAAGCGGTCGAAGATCTCCAGGAGCCGCGGTACGCCGTCGCGGGTGCCGACGTAGGTGTCGACGTCGATTTTGAGGGCAATGGTAGGCATCAGGAATCCATTGTAGGGGCGATCCTTGTGATCGCCCGCTTGATGGAACAGGGCGAATACAAAATTCGCCTCTACAGAAGGTGTTCTATCTTCTCTTTTTCCTCGATCAGGTAGAAATCGAGGGTCTTCCGCAGCGCGTCGTCGATGACGGTCTTCGGCTCCCAGCCGAGCCGCGCCTTCGCGTTCTTCACTGAGGGGACGCGGGTCAGCATGTCCTGGTACCCCTTGCCGTAAAACTGGCCGGAGGAAACCTCGATAATCTTGCACGCCTCGGCCCGGGCGCGGTAGGCGGGATACTCCTTCACCAGGGAGATGAGCTTCTCCGCCAATTCCTTGACCGACAGGTCGTTCCCCGGGTTGCCGATGTTGAAGATGCCGCCGTCGGCGTTCCCGTCCTTGTTCTCGATGATTTTCATGAGGCAGTCGATGCCGTCCTCCACGAAGGTGAAGGAGCGGCGCTGGTTGCCGCCGTCCACGAGCTGGATCGGCTCGCCGGCCAGGATGTTGTAGAGGAACTGGGTCAGGACCCGGGAGCTCCCCTCCTTGGCGGTGGAGATGGAGTCCAGCTTCGGGCCGATCCAGTTGAAGGGACGGAACAGGGTGTAGCGCAGCCCCTCCTGCTCGCCGTAGGCGTAGATCACCCGGTCGAGCATCTGCTTGGCGCAGGAGTAGATCCAGCGCTGCTTATTGATGGGGCCGAGCATGAGCGGCGAGTTCTCCTCGTCGAATTCCCGGTCGGGGCTCATGCCATAGACCTCGGAGGTGGAGGGGAAGATGACCCGCTTCTTGTACTTCACGCACTGGCGGATGATCTTGAGGTTCTCCTCGAAGTCGAGCTCGAAGACCCGGAGCGGGTCCTTCACGTAGGTGACCGGCGTGGCGATGGCCACCAGGGGGAGAACCACGTCGCACTTCTTGATGTTGTACTCGATCCACTCCTTGTTGATGGTGATGTCACCTTCCAGGAAGTGGAAGCGGGGGTGGCCGATGGAGTGCTCGAGCTTGTTGTCGCTCATGTCGAGGCCGTACACCTCCCAGTCGGTGGTGTCGAGGATGCGTTTGGTGAGGGCGTTGCCGATGAAGCCGTTGACGCCGAGGATGAGGATTTTCATAGTCTCTCCAGTGGGTAAAATGTGACCGGCGGCGATCCTGCCGGCGGTGATGCTATGGGTTTGCGAACCTTTTCCCTGCGGGGTGGACGATGGCGGCAAAGCCGCCGGCCGCAACCTCATCCTCCCCTTCGGGCTGTAACGAGGTGATTTCCAGGAGCCCCTCGCCGGTTCCGACGACCAGGGGATTCTCCGTGACCACCATCCCCGGCTCGGCGCTTCCCGGAAGTGGCCGGGTGCTCCAGATAATGACTTTCTTCCCCTCCAGATAGGTGAAAGCGCCGGGGTAGGGGTGGGTTACGCCACGAATGAGGTTGTAGATCCGCACAGCGCTTTTCGTCCAGTCGATGAGGCCGTCGGCCGGCTTGCGGCCGCCGAAGTAGCTCCCTTCCGCCAGGTTCATGGGGATGCGGGGGGCGGTTCCCGCCGCCAGCAGGGGGTACGCGCGGGCGATGATCGTCACCGCTGCCTCGGTCACCTTGGTGAAGACGTCGAAGGAGGTGTCGGTGAAGGCGATGGTGACCTTCTCCCGGTCCACGATGTCGCCGGCGTCGGGCTTCGCCACCATGTGGTGGAGTGTGGCGCCGGTCTCGGTCTCGCCGTTGATCACCGCCCAGTTGACCGGCACCCTCCCCCGGTACTTGGGGAGGTAGGAGCCGTGGAGGTTCAGGGCGCCGAGGCGGGGTATCTCCAGAACCTCCGGCTTGATCATATTCCGGTAGTAGAAGGAGAAGAGGAGATCGGGGGCAATCTCCCGCACCTTTGCCACGTTGGCCGGCTCGTTGATGTCGGTGGTCAGGTACGGGATGCCGTGGCGCTCCGCCAGCTCCCGCACCGACTGGAACCAGATCTCCTCCGTGGGCGAGTCCTCGTGGGTGAAGACGAGCCGCACGTCGGCCCCCTGCTTCAGCAGTTCCTCCAGGCAGCGGTAGCCCACATTGTGATACGCGCAGACGACTACTTTCTTACTCATATTCAATAACCTCAGCCCGTTCCGGGATGTCGATTTTTCGTCAGGTCAAGGAAGCCGAGCACCCCTGCGGAGGCGTAGCAGCGCTACGCCGCACAAAGGGGCGCGGAGGCTGACGCCGAGATGGCGGAAAAGCGGCATCCCTACTCCCCGAAGCCATAGGTTTTCCTGACTACATATCTGGGCCGCCGCCGCACTTCCTGGTAGATCCGCCCCACGTACTCCCCCACGAGGCCGATGCCGAAGATGATGATGCCGACGAAGAAGAAGAGGATGGCGAAGAGGGTGAAGACCCCTTCCACCTCGGAGCCGATCAGAAAGCGCCGCACAAGGAGGAAGAGGGCGAAAAGGACCGATGCGACCGAGGTGAGGATGCCGAGCAGCGCGAAGAGCTGGAGCGGCACCACCGAGAAACCGGTCATGAGGTCGAAGTTGAGCCGCACGAGGCGGTAGAGGGAGTACTTGCTCTCCCCCTCGGCCCGCTCCGCGTGGGAGACTGGAACCTCCGACGGGTTCGAGGCGAAGGTCTGGGCCAGGGCGGGGATGAAGGTGGTCATCTCCTGGCAGCGGTTCAGGTTGTCGATGACGGTGCGGTTGTACGCCCGGAGCATGCAGCCGTAGTCGCTCATCTGCATGCCGGTCATCTTGTTGGTGGTGATATTAACGATCCGTGACGCCGCCCGGCGGAAGAAGGTGTCCTGCCGTTTCTGGCGGACGCTCCCCACCACGTCGTGCCCCTTCTCCATCTCGGCCACGAGCTTGGGGATCTCCTCGGGGGGATTCTGGAGGTCGGCGTCGAGGGTGACGATGATCTCGCCGGAGCTCTTCTCGAAGGCGGCCATGATCGCCATGTGCTGGCCGAAGTTGCCGTTGAACTCGATCACCTTCACTTCGGAATGGCTCTGGGCCATCTCCCGGAGGATTGCCAGGGAGCGGTCCCGGGAGCCGTCGTCGGTGAAGATGATTTCAAAGGGCTTCCCCATGGCGGTCATGACCGGGTAGAGCCGTGCCATGAGCTTCTGGAGATTCGGTTCCTCGTTGTAGACCGGAATGATGATGGAGACGTATGGTGTGCTCATCGGTTACTTCCTGTTCCGGGTGATGACATCCTTCACTGCCTTCACAACATCCTGGGCGTCGTCCATGGTCATGGTCGGGAAGAGGGGAAGGGAGAGGATGCGGTCCGAGGCGTAGTCGGCGTTGGGGAACGCCCCTTCGGGGACCGGCATGTTCTCCCGGTACCAGGCGTGGTGGTGGATCGCCTTGTAGTGGAGGCCGGTGCCGATGTTGAGATTTTTCAGCTCCGCCATGAAGGCGTCCCGGTCGATGGTGAGCTTTTCCACCCGGACCAGCGGCGTGTAGAGGTGCCAGGCATGGCGCTGGGCGTAGGGGGCGAGGGCCGGGGTAGCCAGTTCCGCCACGCCGGCAAAGGCGGCGTTGTAGAATTCGGCGATCTCTCGGCGCTTCTCGATGAACCCGTCCAGCTTCGGAAGCTGGTGGATGCCGATGGCAGCCTGGATGTCCATCATGTTGTACTTGTAGCCGGGGAGGAGGATATCGTAATTAGGGGTGCCGCTGGCGGCGAAGCGCTTCCACGCCTCGCGGCTCATGCCGTGGAACTTCAGGAGCGAGATCTCCTCGGCAAGGGTCTCGTCGGGGGTGCAGACCATCCCCCCCTCGCCGGTGGTGATGTTCTTGTTGGGGTGGAAGGAAAAGATGGAGATGCTGTCGAGGGAGCCGATCCTCTTCCCCTTGTACTCGGTGCCGGCGGCGTGGGCCGCGTCCTCGATGACGGTGAGGCCGAATTCCCTGGCCAGGGCGAAGATGGGGTCCATGTCGCATGCCTGGCCGGCAAAGTGGACCGGGATGATCGCCTTCGTACGGGGGGTGATCCTTTCGCGAATTTTTGCCGCGTCGATGTTGAGGGTCCCGGGCTCGATGTCGACGAGTACCGGCTTCGCCCCGCAGAGAACGATCATGCTCACCGTGGAGGCAAAGGTCATGGGGGTGGTGATGATCTCGTCCCCCTCATCGAGCTTCAGGGCGAGGAGCGTCAGGTGGAGCCCGGCGGTGGCGGAGCTCAGGGGGACGGCGTAGGGGGCGCCGACGTAGGCCTTGAACGCCTCCTCGAAGCGCTTCACCTTGGGGCCGGTGGTGATCCACCCGGATTTCAGGGATGCGACGACCTCGTTGATCTCGTCGTCGTCAATGGTTGGTTTGGAAAAGGGGAGAAATTCGCTGCGCACGGTTACCTCCTTCCGGAAAAACGCTACATAATGGCACAAAACCGCGCGAAGTGCCATACCGTTTACGCTGTCCCCTTCGGGTCAGTGGTTTGCGACGAGAAGAGCCTTTCCTTTTCTCCCCAACTCCCGCGGCGGGGTCGTGACGAGTTTTTTCAAGCCGGGAAGAGCATCCTCCTTGATGAGGGCGATGACCGGCCGGCCCGAGTCCCAGAGCCGAGCGAAGCCCTGCTCGTCCATGAACCAGGCGCTCTGGTCCCCTTGGCGGCTCCCGAAATCGAGCTCTCCACGATCTCCCACGATGATGATCCGCCGTCCCGCATAGTAGGAAAATCCTTGCTGGTAGGTCTGAAAGCTTGCCACCGCAGTATCCGGTCCTGCCTTTTCCTTCACCAGTTGCCCCAGTTCCCGGAATGACTTCCGTTCGGCGGTGCGGGCGAGGATGAACGGCGGGCCGACTATCCCCAGAAGGTACGAGAAAAGGCCGAAGGAGACCAGGAGCACGGCGGCCTTCTTGCGGCGCAGCCCCACGAAGGCGGCTATCCCCTGGGCAAGGAGGCAGGAGCCGATCACGGCCCCGGCGAGCACCGACAGTTTCGGGTTCCGGGCCAGGTGGGGGAAGAGGATGCCGCCGGCTCCGCCAATCGTCAGCACCGCCGCTGCGAGGACCGTCGGCAGGGTGGGAAAGGGGGCGCGGCGGTCGGCCACGCGCGAGAAGAACTCGCCAACGAGAAGCGCCACCGCCGGGAAGACCGGGAGGATGTAGGGGATCAGCTTGGAGCTGGACAGGGAGAAGAAGGTGAAGATGACCGCTCCCCAGAGGAGGAGGTAGAGGCGCGCCCCGCCCGTGGGGGTGTGCCGCTCCTGCCACATGCCACGAATGGCGGACGGAAGGTAGAAGGACCAGGGAAGCATGAACCCCGCCAGGACCGGAATAAAAAACCAGGGAGGTTCGTAGCGGCCGTGAACCTTGGTGAGAAAACGCTCGAAGTGCTCGTGGATGAAGAAAAAGCGCGGGAATTCCGGATTGTGCAGCGAGACGAGGATAAACCATGGTGCCGCGACGAGAAGGAAGAGGAGGGTGCCCGTGGGGAGCCGCATCTCCCGAAGAAGCCGCCAGCGTCTTGTGAGGATCATGAAGAGGACGATCACGCCGCCGGGAAGAACAAGGCCGATGAGTCCCTTGGCGAGCACGGTAAGGGCTGCCGCCACGTAGAAGAGATAGTAGTAGAGTCCGGCGCGCCGGCCCCTGTCGTGAACCGCCAGGAGAAAACAGCCGAGGGTGGCGGTCATCCAGAAGGTGAGAGTCATGTCGATGACGTTGTAGCGGCCGATGACGACAAAGCCGAGGGAGGTGCCGAGAATCGTCGCCGCAAGGAGTCCTGCTCGTCGGCCAAACACCGTCCGACCCACGTGATAGGTGAAGAGAACACCGCAGAGCCCCATGAGCGCCCCCGGTGCCCGGGCCGCGAATTCGCTGAAGCCGAATATCTTGAACGAAATGGCCTCCAGCCAGTAGTGGAGCGGTGGTTTCTCGAAGTACTTCACGTAGTTCAGGAAGGGGGTTATGAAGTCACCCCGTTCGAGCATTTCCCGGGGAATCTCGGCGTAGCGCCCCTCGTCGGAATCGAGAAGTGGAATCTGGCCGAGCCGTTGGAAGAAGGCAAAGCCGAAGACCACGGCGAGAATGATGAGATCTTTGAACGGGTTCTGCTCCCGGTTGGATGAGACGGTGAAGGCAGTTTTCATGGAGTAGTCTTTCTTGGATGAGAGGCTATGGCTTTTCTCGCCGGATGAGGTCGTAGCGTTCCGCCGCCACGGGAAGCCTGAGGCAGATCCGCTGGTTCGGATGGGCCTCGGAGAGGCTGTTGCCGTCCATGTCGGTGAACGCGTCGAGCCGGTGGAGGGTGGAGCCCATCCGCCGGCCGATCACCTCCACCGCGGTGCCTGCCACGATCCGGTTGCGGACTTCCACGGTAACGGTGCCGTCGGAGTGCGCCTCTTCCACCACGCCGACGAATTCGTGGCTGCGCCGGTAGCGGGAGTCGAATTCCAGGTCCACATCCACCGGTTTTCCCAGGAAGAAGCCGGTGGTGTATCCCCGGTGGCTGATCTTGGAGAGCTCATGGAGCCATTCGGGCTTCACGTGCCAGGCACGGGGATCGGCGGCATAACTGTCGAGGGCTTCCCGGTAGACCCGCACCACCGAGGCCACGTAGTGGATTCCCTTCATGCGTCCCTCTATTTTGAGGGAGTCGACGCCAGCCCCCACCAGTTCAGGGATATGGCGGATGAGGCAGAGGTCCTTGGAGTTGAAAATGAAGGTCCCCCGCTCGTCCTCCACCACGGGGAAGTACTCGCCCTGCCGGGTCTCTTCCACCAGGGCGTAGCTCCAGCGGCAGGGGTGGGCGCACTCCCCCTTGTTGGCGTTGCGGCCGGTCATGACGCTGGAGAGGAGGCAGCGCCCCGAGTAGGAGACGCAGAGGGCGCCGTGGACGAAGACTTCCAGTTCGGCCGTGACCCGCTCCCGGGTCTCGCGGATCGCCTCCAGGGACATTTCCCGGGCCAGGTTCACCCGGGCGATCCCCTGCTCCTGCCAGAAGAGGACGCTGCGCCAGTTGGTGGTGTTGGCCTGGGTGGAAAGGTGGATGGGTCGATCTGGCGAGATGTGGCGGATGGCGGCGATCACCCCCGGGTCGGCGGCGATATAGGCGTCGAAGGGGACCGGTGCCACCTCCTCCAGGTAGCGGTCCAGGTCCGCCAGTTCGTTATTGTCGGGAAAGGCGTTGACCGTCAGGTAGACCTTTACCCCCCGGTCGTGGGCATAGGCCACGGCCTCGGCCATGTGGGCCAGGGTAAAGTTGTCGGCGAGACTGCGGAGCCCGAACTTCTGTCCCCCCAGGTAGACTGCGTCGGCGCCGTAGTGGATGGCCACCTTCAGCTTTTCCAGGTTGCCGGCCGGCGCGAGGAGTTCGGGAATCTTCATGGAAGGCCTCTTGGCATGATGCATGCTTTATTAGTGGGGTTCAATCAGTGGCGCGGGAACATCCCGGAAACCAGATGGTGCTTTCGAGCGCGGAAATCCTAGCATATCCGTCGGTTGAATGAAACCCCCGCGGCCTGTTTGTCCTTGACAAAAAACGTAACCTGAACTTAAGTATCCGAACGAATTTAGTTCGCGTCTGCACGGGAGGCGACCATGAAAAGAGTGTTCTCCATCGGCTGCATGCTCCTTGCCGGAGCACTTCTCACCGTCGGCACCGTCCGGGCCGCGTCCGAGGAGCCGACAATCTACGTCATCCAGAAGGGGGACACCCTCTGGGGACTCTCGGACCGTTTCCTCAAGGATCCCTACTACTGGCCCAACCTCTGGGCCAGGAATCCCGCCATCGGCAATCCCCACTTCATCTATCCCGGCCAGCGGGTCCGTGTCTACCCGGACCGGATCGAGATCGAACCCCGCCCTGTCTCCCCCGGCACCCCCGCCGTCCAGCGCCCTTCCGAGGAGCCGGTTGCCGAGCGGAGCTTTCTCGTCAGCGGCAGCGAAGGGTTCCTGATGGAAAAGGGGCTCAACCCCGCCGGCCGCATCATTACCACCAGTCAGAACCGCCAGATCGTGGGTGAGGACGACATCGTCTACACCGATATCGGCTCTGTGCATGGGGCCAAGGAGGGGGACCGGTTCTCCATCTACAAGAAGCTTGACGCCGTGAGCCATCCCGTCTCCAACGTGATCCTCGGCGAAAAGGTTATCCCCCTTGGCACGCTGCAGCTTACCGAGGTGGAGGAGAAGGTCTCCAAGGCCATCATTACCAAATCCTACCGGGAGATCGGTCCCGGCTCCATCCTCCTCCCCTATCGGGACAAGCGCCGGCAGATTTCCCTCAAGGCTGCCGACCACGACCTCTCCGGCTACATCGTCGAGACCCAGAGCGGCAACAATGCCATCGGAGAGGGAGACATCGCCTTTATCGATCTGGGGAAAAAGCAGGGGATAGAGCCGGGATACTTCCTCTATATCCTGCGTGACGTGGTCCCTGACCAGCAGTATGCGGACATCTCCGTTGAGAAGCTCCCCCCCGAGGTGGTCGGTGCCCTCGTGGTGGTGCAGTCAGGAGAGAATACCTCCACGGGGCTCGTGGTGAAGAGCATCGACACCATCTACCGGGGGGACCGGGTAGAGGCCAGGACAGACAGATAGCCCCTTCCGCGGGGGCCGGTCCGGCCGGTCCCCGCTTCTCGTTCGTGCCCATGGATCATTATCACTGGTTTGCCCTCAAATCCGTTCCCCTCGTGGGAAACGTCCTCTTCCGGAGGCTCCTGGAGCGCTTCGGCTCCCCCGAGGCGGCCTTCGGGGCGTCCGATGCCGATCTCCGCTCCGTCCAGGGGGTGAGTCCGGCGGTGGTGGCCTCCCTCCGAAGCCATGACCCGCGCCCCATTGCCGACCGGGAGTGTGCGGCGGTCAGGCGCACGGGGTGCCGCATCGTAACCATCCTCGACGACGAGTATCCGCAGCTTCTGCGGGAGATCACCGACCCTCCCCCCTTCCTCTATGTGCGGGGAAGCCTCGCCGGCATCGGCACCGCCGTGGCGGTGGTGGGGTCCCGCCGGGCCTCGGCCTATGGCAGGACGGTGACCGGGCGCATGGCCGAGGAGCTTGCCCGGCACGGTGTTGCCGTGATTTCCGGCCTGGCTCGCGGGGTCGACACCGCGGCCCACCGGGGAGCCTTGAAAGGGGACGGGACAACCGTCGGGGTGCTCGGGTGCGGCGTGGACGTGGTCTATCCGGCGGAGAACCGGCAGCTCTTCCGGGAGATGGCCGAACAGGGGGCGGTGGTGTCCGAGTTCCCCCTGGGGACCGCACCCTTGGCCGAGAACTTCCCCCGCCGAAACAGGATCATCAGCGGCATCTCCCACGGGGTCCTCGTGGTGGAGGCGGCGGAGCGGAGCGGGTCCCTGGTCACGGCCCGCATAGCCCTGGACCAGGGGCGTGACGTTTACGCCATTCCCGGCAACATCACCAATGACGGGAGCCGGGGCGCCAACCGCCTCATCCGCGAGGGGGCGAAGCTCGTGGAGAGCGTGGAGGACATCCTGGAGGAACTACCCGGCGGGAGGGTGGCCCGCAGGGGAGTGCCGGCGCCGGCGCCCGACCTCCCGCCTGCCGAGGCGGCGGTCTTTGCGCTCCTGGCCCCTGAGCCGCTCCATATCGACGAGATCATTGCCAAAAGCGCGTTGACAGTGGGGGAGCTTTCGGCTATGTTGTTGCGCCTGGAACTCAAGGGGGCCGTAACTCAGCTTCCCGGCAAGTATTTTTGCACAAACTGACCCGCCTGGCACGCCAGGCGTTACTTACTTTTATTGGATTTTTTTTATGCCACAACACCTCGTCATCGTCGAATCTCCGGCCAAAGCCAAGACCATCGAGAAATTTCTCGGCAAGGACTTCCGGGTCATGGCCTCCTACGGCCACGTTCGCGCCCTCCCCAGCAAGCAGGGCTCCGTGGATGTCGCCAACGATTTCGAACCGAAGTATGCCGTTCTCCCCGAGAGCAAGCGGCACATCGACGCCATCAAGAAGGAGTTGAAGGAGAGCGACATCCTGCTCCTGGCCACTGACCCCGACCGCGAAGGGGAGGCGATCTCCTGGCATCTCCTGGCGGCCCTGGGCATGGACAAAAAGAAGAACACCGTGCCGGTGAAGCGGGTCGTTTTCCACGAGATCACCAAGGACGCCATCGTCCATGCCGTGGAAAACCCCCGGGACATCTCCCTGGAACTGGTGGATGCCCAGCAGGCCCGCTCCATCCTCGACTACCTCGTCGGCTTCAACCTCTCCCCCTTCCTCTGGAAGAAGATCCGCTACGGCCTCTCCGCCGGCCGGGTCCAGTCCGTGGCCCTTCGGCTCATTTGCGAGCGGGAGAAGGAGATCAAGGCGTTTCAGGAGCAGGAGTACTGGACCATCGGCGCCGAGCTTGCCACCGGTAAGGGGCAGAAGTTCACCGCCAACCTGGTGGAGGCCGAGGGGAAGAAGCTCGGCAAGTTCGATATCCCCGACGGCACGGCGGCCGACCGGCTCGTGAAGGCCCTGGAGGGCGGCGCCTACACCGTCGACAAGGTGACGAAGAGCGAGCGCAAGCGGACCCCGGCGCCGCCGTTTACCACCTCCACCCTCCAGCAGGAGGCGGCAAGAAAGCTCGGCTTTTCGGCCAAGAAGACCATGTCCACGGCCCAGAAGCTCTACGAAGGGGTCGCCGTGGGGGACGAGGGGCTTGTGGGTCTCATCACCTACATGCGTACCGACAGCGTGGTGCTGTCGAACCAGGCCCTCCAGGAGGCCCACGAGGTCATCACCTCCCTCTACGGGAAGGAGTATGCCCTCGCCAAGCCCCGCTTCTACAAGAACAAGGCGAAGAACGCCCAGGAGGCCCACGAGGCAGTCCGCCCCACCTCCATCGCCCGCACCCCGGCCGAGGTGAAGAAGTACCTCTCCTCTGACCAGTTCAAGCTCTACGACCTCATCTGGAAGCGGACCGTGGCCTGCCAGATGGCCGAGGCGCTCCTGGACCAGACCTCCGTCGACATCGGCGCCGGCGAGGGATACCGCTTCCGGGCCGCCGGCACCGTGATCCGCTTCCCCGGCTTCATGAAGCTCTACATCGAGGGGGTCGACGACCAGACCGAGGAGAAGGAAGGGACCCTGCCGCCCCTTACGGAAGGGGAACTCCTGAAGCTCCAGAAGCTCGTGCCGGAGCAGCATTTCACCCAGCCACCACCACGGTACACCGAGGCGAGCCTCGTGAAGACCCTGGAGGAGTACGGGATCGGCCGCCCCTCCACCTACGCCTCCATCATGAACACGCTCCTGGAGCGGAAATACGCCCGTCTCGACAGCAAGCGCTTCGTTCCCGAGGATGTGGGGATGGTGGTGAACGATCTCCTCACCAACCATTTCACCCAGTACGTGGACTACAACTTCACCGCCAGCCTCGAAGAGGAGCTGGACCAAGTCTCCCGGGGTGAGAAGCAGTGGAAGCCCCTCCTCCACGAGTTCTGGGGGCCGTTCAGCGGACTCCTGAAGCAGAAGGAGGGGGAGGTGAGCAAGGCGGACCTCACCACCGAGGCCACCGATGAACTCTGCCCCGACTGCAAGCGGCCGCTGGTGGTGAAGCTTGGGAAGCGGGGGAAGTTCATCGCCTGCTCCGGCTACCAGGAAGGATGCACCTACACCCGCAACATCGCCCAAGGGGAGCAGCAGGAGCCGGCAGAACCGGTCTTCTCCGAGGAGAAGTGCGACAAGTGCGGCAGCCCCATGCTCATCAAGGACGGCCGTTTTGGCAAGTACCTGGCCTGCTCCGCCTATCCCGCCTGCAAGAACATCCAGCCCCTCGTAAAGCCCAAGGGTACCGGCCACACGTGCCCCGAGTGCAAGGAAGGGGAGCTGACCGAGAAGAAGTCCCGCTACGGCAAGATGTTCTACTCCTGCAACCGCTACCCCCAGTGCAAATTCGCCCTCTGGGATCCTCCCCAGCCGGGGCCGTGTCCCAAATGCGGCTTCCCGCTCCTGGTGAAAAAAGTCTACAAGCGGGAAGGGGAGTTCCTCAAGTGCCCGAAAGAAGGGTGCGACTACCGGACCGAAGGGAAGAAGTAGCCGAGAGACTGACCGGGCGGGGAGCGATCCCCGCCTTTTTCGCACGATACGAAGGAACTCACGATGCTTGACACAATGCACGAAGCCTGCGAACAGTGCCGCTTTGCCTACGCGCGAATCGATACCGAGTGCTGGGGAGAGCAGGGGGCCCGCCGGGTCATGTGCCCCATCTGCGGCTGGACCAAGTACGAAGAGCACTCATTGGCCGCTGGTTCGGCCGCCATCACCAAGCAGAGCGTCAAGCGGGGCCATGGGGCCTACCGCCTGATCCCCCCCGGCGGATTCTCGGGCTACAACGCCTTCCACGAGCCGCCGACGCCGGAGGTGGTGCGGCATATCCAGGCACTCCTGGACCGGGGCTGGAAAGGGTACCTCACCATCTGGGACGAGGAGCGGGCCAAGGCGCGGCTCGTGGCGGGGCATCCGCTGCAGCGCTACGAAATACAAGATGAAGAGGGAAATGCCCAGTGAAGGATGCTATCACCATCATCGGCGGGGGGCTCGCCGGATGCGAGGCTGCCTGGCAGGCGGCGGAGCGCGGGGTGCGGGTCACGCTCCACGAGATGAAGCCCCATGTCTGGTCCCCGGCGCACCACATGGCGGGACTCGCGGAGCTTGTCTGCTCCAACTCGCTCCGGGGAGAGTCCCTGGAGAATGCCGTGGGGCTCCTCAAGGAGGAACTGAGGCGGGCCGGCTCCCTCATCATGGCGGCGGCCGACGCCACCCGCGTGCCTGCCGGCGGCGCTTTGGCAGTGGACCGGGAGCTCTTTTCCGCCTTTGTCACCGAGCGGATCGAGAACCATCCTCTTATCGACCTTGTGCGGGGAGAGGTTACGGATATTCCTTCCGAGGGGATCGTGATTGTGGCTTCGGGACCCCTCACGAGCGACGGGCTGGCCGAAAGAATCAGGGCGATCACGGGGCCGAACCTCTACTTCTACGATGCCATTGCGCCCATCGTGACCGCCGAATCCCTCGACATGACCAAGGTATTCCGGGCCTCCCGCTACGGCAAGGGGGACAGCGACGACTACCTGAACTGTCCCTTGAACCAGGAAGAGTATGAGGGGTTCGTGGACGCGATCCTTGCCGCCGAGAAAGTGCCTGCCAGGGATTTTGAAAAAGTGGTACACTTTGAAGGGTGCATGCCGGTCGAAGAAATGGCCGAGCGGGGTCGTGAGACCCTCCGTTTCGGGCCTCTTAAGCCCGTGGGGCTCGCGGACCCCCGCACCGGTGAGGAGCCCCATGCCGTGGTGCAGCTCAGGGCCGAGAACCGGGACGGGACCATGTTCAACCTGGTGGGCTTCCAGACGAAACTTACCTACCCGGAGCAGCGGCGGATCTTCAGGATGATCCCCGGCCTGGAGAACACCGAGTTCGTCCGGCTCGGCTCCATGCACCGCAACACCTTCATCAACGCGCCGGCCCTCCTTGCCCCCACGTTCCAGCTGAAGGGGGATGCCCGCATCCTCTTCGCCGGCCAGATTACCGGGGTCGAGGGGTATGTGGAGTCGGCGGGGAGCGGCTTCCTGGCCGGAATCAACGCCGCCCGGCTCGTCCGAGGCGAGGAACCGGTGGTGCCACCCTTCGCCACGGCCCTCGGCGCCTTGGTGACCCACATCACCAACGCGGATGTGAAGCACTTCCAGCCCATGAATGTCAATTATGGGCTTTTTCCTCCCCTGGAGGGGAAGGTGAAGAAGAAGGAACGGCGGGGGAAACTTGCGGAGCGGGCCCTGGCGGAACTGGATAGGTGGATCGAGACATTGTAGGGGCGCTGCTTGCCGCGCCCATTTTCAAGCAGGGCGCGGCAAGCAGCGCCCCTACGAGGAATTCAATGGACGACAAGGAAAAACAGGAAATATCCCTCATCGGCAGGCTCCTCTCCATGGAGGCGCTTCTGATCCTCATGGGGATCGCCTCCCTTGGCTATGGCATAGCAAGAGCCCAGGTTATGAGCATCTTCTGGGGGGTGATGATTCTGGTGGGGGCCGTGGTCCTCTCCTTTGTGAGGAAGAGGGATTGGAAGAAGCACTGGGAGGAGATGGAGGGGGCGCAGCGCCGCTACGAGGCGCGGATGAAGGCCCAGGAACAGCAGAAGGAGAAAGACGATGCCGCAAAGCAGTAGGATCGTCCTGGCGTCGGCATCGCCCCGGCGGCTGGAGCTTCTGGCTTCGGCAGGCATTGAGTTCGACGTCTTTGCCAGCGATATCCCCGAGGAGCCCATTCCGGGCGAGGCCCCGGCCGACTTCTCGGTTCGCCTGGCAAAGGACAAGGCCGTGGCAACCGCCGCCCGGACTGAGGGACGCTGGTTCATCGGCGCCGACACCATCGTGGTCTGCGACGGAGAGATCATGGGAAAACCCGCGGACGAGGCCGATGCAGTGCGGATGCTGAAAAAGCTTTCCGGCGTTTCCCATGAGGTCATTACCGGCTACGCCATCTACGACAAGGAGCGCGACGGTATCCTCTGCAAGCCTGTGGTGACTAAGGTCTTTTTCAAGGGGCTGCGGGACGACGAGATCAGTGCCTATGTTGCAACCGGCTGCCCCATGGACAAGGCCGGCGCCTACGCCATTCAGGGGGGCGCCGCCTACATGGTTGAGCGGATCGACGGCTCATACACGAATGTTGTGGGGCTCCCCCTCTGCGAGGTGGTGGAGGATCTCCGCACGCTGGGGGCTCTGTAGGGCGTCATGTCAATCGCCGCGAACCTGAACCATCTCCGTGAACGCATCGAAACGGCGGCCAGTAGGGCCGGACGCGACCCGGCATCGGTGCGGCTTGTGGCGGTCTCCAAGACCAAGCCGGCCGAGGCGTTGGAGGAGGCGGCCCGGGCCGGGCAGCGGCTCTTCGGCGAGAACTACGTACAGGAGTTCACCACCAAGGCCCGGGAGGTGCGGGAGCCGGTGGAGTGGCACTTCATCGGTGCCCTCCAGAGCAACAAGGTGCGGCAGATTGCCGGCCTCGTGACCATGATCCACTCGGTGGATCGCCTCTCCCTGGCCCAGGAGATCGAGCGTCAGTGGGCAAAACTCGACGCCACCTGCGACATCCTCATCCAGGTGAACGTCGCCGGCGAGACGACCAAGTCGGGCACCACCGCCGAGGAACTCCTGACCCTCGTCAGGGAGGTGGCGCTTCTCCCCCACCTGCGGGTGCGGGGGCTCATGACCATGCCCCCCTTCTTCGACGATCCCGAGGGGGCGCGCCCCTATTTTCGCGAACTGAAACAGCTTGCCGGCGTCGTCGCCGCTGCGGGCATTGCCGGCGTTTCCATGGATGAGCTCTCCATGGGGATGTCGGGGGATTTCGAGTCCGCCATCGAGGAGGGAGCCACGCTGGTCCGGATCGGCACCTCCCTCTTCGGCGAGCGGGAGTACCCCCGGTAGATACTGCACGTTCCGAAATTCCTTCTCCTGAAACAAACCCCTTGGCAGTTTTTTTGCTGCAATCACCCAAAATAATCAACCCCGGAGGTCCTCAGGTTTCATGAAATTGCGTATTCTCTTTGCCCTTTTGCTCGGCATGCTTTTCCCTGCCATTGTCTTGGCAAGCCTGCCATCCCGTGAATTCAGCGTCCCCATTCTCCTCTATCACCGCTTCGGCCCCACGGTCGCTGACAGCATGACCATCAAGACGTCGGTCTTTGAGGAGCACCTGAAGTACCTCAGGGATAACGGTTACCGGGTGATCCCGCTTCGTCAGGTGGTCGATTTCTATCTGAAGAATGGGCCGGCACCCCCGCCGAAATCGGTGGTCATCGTGGAGGATGACGCCCACAAGTCGGTCTACACCGACATGTTGCCGCTGGTGAAAAAATACCACGTGCCGGTGACGGTCTTCATCTACCCGTCTGCTGTCTCCAACGCGAAATACGCCATGACCTGGGATCAGCTCCGGGAGCTGAAAAAGACGGGGCTCTTCGATTTCCAGTCCCACACGTTCTGGCATCCCAATTTCAGGAAGGATCGGAAGAAGCTGAAGCCGGCGGAGTTCGACAAGCTGGTGGAGTCTCAACTGACGAAATCACGGGGAAGAATCGTGAAGGAACTGGGGGTGACGGTGGATATGCTCGCCTGGCCCTTCGGCATCTATGACGACGACCTGTTGCGCCGGGCCGGCGCCCTGGGGTACCGGGCCACCTTCACTGTCGATCCGCACCCCGTTACCCAGGCCGACAGCGTGATGAAGCTTCCACGGTTTCTGGTGAGCAACGGCGATCAGGGTAAGGCCTTTGCCCAGCTTCTGGCCGGGCGCGGGGCAAAGAGAAGTGCCGCCTACTGATCCACCGAGGAAGCATCCCTGCACCGACTGCCGGTTCTGCCAGTGGTGCGGGGATGACCGTTGTTCCCTCTGTCTGGGGGGGCGGAAGCGGGGAAAGAAGCTCTCCCTGGCGGAGCAGATCGAGCTTTTCGAGAAGGTGAATCGGGGGGAAACAGGCGGTTGTTCGGGGTGTAACGAGCGGTAGGTACTACTTCTTCCCCAACTCGGCAGAGCGAGCGGTGGCAGCGTCCACGGCAGCCATGACTGTCCCCCGGAAGGCGTCCCGCTCCAGGGAGGCGACGCCGGCGATGGTGGTGCCGCCGGGGGAGGTGACCTTTTCCTTGAGGACCCCCGGGTGGTCGCCGGTCTCCAGGAGGAGCTTCGCGGACCCGAGGACCGTCTGGGCCGCAAGCCGGGTTGCCACGTCGCGGGGGAGGCCGTTTTTCAAGCCGGCGTCGGAGAGAGCCTCGATGAACATGAACACGTAGGCCGGCCCGCTCCCCGAGAGGCCGGTCACGGCATCCATGAGTTTCTCGTCCACCACGCAGGTGGTCCCCACCAGGTCGAAGATCCCTTGGGCGAAGAACAGATCGTCGTCGGTGGCATTCTTTCCCCGGCAGATGGCCGATGCTCCGGCAAGAGCCAGGGCCGGGGTGTTCGGCATGACCCGGATAACCCGGGATGAGCCGCCGCAAGCCTCCTCCATGCCGCCGATGGAAATCCCCGCCATGATGGAGATGACAAGCTTTCCGGCGAAGCCGGCTGCCCCGAGAGCTGAAGCCATGCCCCGAAAGACCTGGGGTTTCACGGCAATGATCAGGGCGTCGGTCATTGCAGCCACCTCGCCGTTGTCGGCGCGGACATCGATGCCGTAGGCGCTCTGCAGAAATTCCCGCCGCTCGGCCATGGGCTCCGCCACCACCAATTCCGCCGCTGTTACCCCGCCAGCCAGAAGTCCCTTGATGATAGCCTCTGCCATGTTGCCGCCGCCGATGAACCCCAGTCTGCATCCCTTCAGCATCGCCCGTCCCTCCTCGAAAAAATGTATAGTCCCTCCTACGGCATACGCCCGGAAAAGTCAAGCCAGTGATCTTTCTTGCCGGCAACAATGGCGCCGGTTTGCAATTATTTTGAAGTGCCCAGAAAATCGTTGACCCCCTTGATTCTTTGTATTATATATCACCTTTTGCTCGCGCTGGTTTAAACGAAAAGTTTAGAAATGCTAAACCTGTAGTTTGACAGAAAGTTTAGAAATGCTAAACAGCATAGAGGGACAAATGTTTAGCGATTTTGGACCAGGAGAATAAAGACGTGAAGATCGGCGAGCGGTTGAAGCGGCTCAGGATGATCAACTCCCTCACCCAGGAGGAACTGGCCAATCGGGCCGACCTGACCAAAGGGTACATCTCCCAGTTGGAGAACGACGCCACATCCCCCTCCATCGCCACTTTGAAGGATATCCTCGACGTCTTCGGCGTCAGCATGCAGGAGTTCTTCAGCGACCCCATCGGCGAGGACGTGGTCTACGGCAAGGATGCCCGTGTTCAGCCTTCGGCCGACGACGCGGCCGTCACGGTGGAGCTCCTCGTCCCCGGCGCCCAGAACCGGGAGATGGACCCCGCCCTGGTGACCCTGGCCCCGGGCGAGGAGATGGATGAGCAGAACTTCCACGAGGGGGAGGAGTTCGGATTCGTTCTTCTGGGCAAGATCCAGCTCCGGCTGGATGACAAGATCTACACGGTGAAGAAGGACGAATGCTTCTACTTCACGTCGGACAAGCGGCATACGGTGAAGAATATCGGAAAGGGGCCGGCCAAAATATTATGGGTCGTGACGCCGCCAACATTCGACTATTGATAACGCAATCGAAGGAGACCAACCAATGAGCAAGGTACTGATAATCGGAGCAGGCGGCGTCGGCCAGGTGGTTGCCCAAAAGTGCGCCCAGCGCAGGGACATCTTCAGCGGGATCACCCTCGCGTCCCGGACCAAGGCCAAGTGCGACGCCATTGCCGCCCAGCTGAATAACAGCATCGCCACGGCCCGGGTGGATGCCGACAACGTTCCCGAGCTGATAGCGCTCATCAAGAAGGAGCAGCCGAAGCTTGTCATCAACGTGGCCCTGCCGTACCAGGACCTGACCATTATGGACGCCTGCCTGGAGACGGGCGTGGACTATCTGGACACCGCCAACTACGAGCCCCTCGATACCGCCAAGTTCGAGTACTCCTGGCAGTGGGCCTACCAAGACCGCTTCAAGAATGCGGGGCTTATGGCACTCCTCGGTTCCGGCTTCGACCCGGGCGTCACCAACGTCTACACTGCCCTTGCCGCCAAGAAGTACCTGGACGAGGTGCAGGAGATCGACATCATCGACGCCAATGCGGGGAGCCACGGCCAGCCCTTTGCCACCAACTTCAACCCGGAGATCAACATCCGCGAGGTGACCGCCGTCTGCCGCCACTGGGAGAACGGCGCGTTCCAGGAATCTCCGGCGCTTTCCACCAAGCGGGTTTTCGACTTCCCCGAGGGGATCGGACCCATGAACATCTACCGCCTCTATCACGAGGAGATGGAGTCCATCGTCAAGCACATCCCGACCATCAAAAAGGCCCAGTTCTGGATGACCTTCTCCGACAACTACCTGAAGCACCTGGAAGTGCTGCAGAACGTCGGCATGACCCGCATTGACGAGGTGGAGTTCCAGGGCCAGAAGATCGTCCCGATCCAGTTCCTGAAGGCGCTCCTCCCCGACCCTGGCTCCCTTGGGCCGCTTACCAAAGGGAAAACCTGCATCGGCGTCATCGCCCGTGGCCTCAAGGACGGGAAGCGTCGCCAAGTCTACATCTACAACATCTGTGACCACGAAGCCTGCTACAAGGAAGTCCAGTCCCAGGCCATCAGCTACACCACCGGTGTGCCGGCGGTGGTGGGGGGGATCATGATGCTCACCGGCAAGTGGCACGCCCCCGGCGTCTGGAACATGGAGCAGTTTGATCCGGAGGTATTCCTCAAGGAACTGGGGCCAATGGGATTGCCCGAGGTGGTCGTCGAGGGCGAGTGGCCGGAGCTGTAACACTTTGACCGGTATCGATATCGAAAAAATCCTGAAGCTCGCCCCATCCCCCGCCTACGTGGTGGACCTGGGGCGGCTGCGCCACAACCTGGCCATCCTGGACGAGGTGCAGCGCAGGAGTGGGGCCAAGATCCTCATGGCCCTGAAGGCGTTCGCCATGTGGAGCGTCTTCCCGATTATCCGGGAGACCCTCCAGGGGGTTTGCGCCAGCTCACCGTGGGAGGCGCGGCTCGGGCGGGAGGAGTTCGGCCGGGAGGTGCACAGCTTTGCCGCCGCCTTCAAGGAGAGCGACGTGGTGGAGCTGCTTGCCGTCTCCAACCACCTGGTCTTCAACTCCTTCAACCAGCTGGAGCGGTTCCGCCCCCTGTGGGAGAAGGAGCGGGGACGGGTCTCGGTGGGGTTGCGCGTGAACCCCGAGCATTCCGAGGGGCACACCCCCATTTACGATCCGTGCGCGCCCAAGTCGCGGCTCGGCATCCCCCGACGGGAGTTCGACGGAAAGTCGCTTGATGGGGTCGAGGGGCTCCACTTCCACACTCTCTGCGAGCAGCTCTTTGAGCCCCTGGAGCGGACTGTGAAGGTCTTCGAGGAGAAGTTCGGCCCGTTTCTCCCGGGGATGAAGTGGCTGAACCTCGGGGGCGGCCACCACATAACCCGCGAGGGGTACGACATCGACGCCCTGGTTGAGCTTGTCGCATACTTCAAGGGAAAGTACGGGGTAGATGTCTACCTGGAGCCGGGGGAGGCCATTGCAATCGGCACCGGCATCCTCGTGGGGGAGGTGCTGGACGTGGTCCACAACGAGATGGATATCGCCATCCTCGACGTCTCCGCCACCTGCCACATGCCCGACGTGCTGGAGATGCCGTATCGCCCCGGCATCACCGGTGGCTTCGATGCCGGCGAGAAGGCCTACACCTACCGCCTGGGCGGGCCGTCGTGCCTGGCGGGGGACGTCATCGGCGACTGGTCCTTCGAGAAGCCGCTGAAGCCGGGGGACCGGCTCGCCTTCGAGGACATGTCCCACTACACCATGGTGAAGACCACCACCTTCAACGGCATCCAGCATCCGGCCATCTGCACCTTCGAGCCGGAGAGCGGGGAGCTCAAGGTGGTGAGGCGTTTCGGGTACGAGGATTTCAAGGTCAGGCTTTCCTGATCTTTGTTTCAAAAACCACAGTCAGTGCAGCGATGTCAGATTCGTGATGATAACGGCGGCGGAGAGGAGTCCGGCCCGCAGGCGTAGCAGCGCTACGTCGAGGAGTTGGACGACGAGCCGACGTCGTTAGCGCGCGAATATGGCATCGCCGGGAGAGCATATGGAACGCTGGTCGATCAATGAATCCGCAAAAGTTTACAACCTCCCCAACTGGGGCGCCGATCTCTTCTCCATCAACAAGAAGGGGAACGTCTGCGTCCACCCTTCCCCCACGTCGAAACATTCCATCGACCTGCGGGCACTGGTGGATGACCTCATCAAGCGCAAGATCAAGCCCCCCATCCTCCTTCGGTTCATGGACGTCCTCCAGGGGCGGATCGCGGCCATCAACCGCGCCTTCAAGTACTCCATCGACGAGAACGACTACCCGGCCAAGTACCAGACCTTCTACCCCATCAAGGTGAACCAGCAGCGCCAGGTGGTGGAGGCCATCGCCAAGTTCGGCAAGCGGTACAACATCGGCCTCGAAGTGGGTTCCAAGCCGGAGCTGGTGATTGGCATCTCCTTCGCCACAGGGAACGGCATCCCCATCATCTGCAACGGCTACAAGGACAAGGAGTACATCGAGACGGTCCTCTACGCCACCAAGATCGGCTACGACATCACCATCGTCGTCGAGAAGATGTTCGAGCTGGAGAAGATCATCGCCCTCTCCAAGAAGACCGGTATCAAGCCGAAGCTCGGCATCCGGGTGAAGCTCTCTTCCAAGGGGACCGGGAAATGGGCCACCTCCGGCGGGGAGGACGCCAAATTCGGGCTGCGGATGTCGGAGATTATCGCCGCCATCGGGCTCCTGGAGCAGAACGACCTTCTCGATCGGGTGAAGCTGATCCACTTCCACATCGGAAGCCAGATCACCAAGATCGACAAGATCAAGAGTGCCCTCATCGAGGGGACCCGGGTCTACGCCGAGATGCGCAAACTCGGCGTCGGCATCGAGTATGTGGACATCGGCGGCGGCCTCGGGGTCGACTACGACGGCTCCAAGTCCAGCTACTTCTCCAGCGTCAACTACTCCATCGAGGAGTACGCCAACGACGTCATCTACCAGATCAAGAACATCTGCGAGGACGCCGGCGTCGAGTGTCCCAACATCATCTCCGAGTCAGGCCGGGCCACGGCGGCCCACTACTCGGTGCTCGTGACGAACCTCCTGAACACCAACACCCAGAATCTCATGCCCGACTTCGAGGAGGAGCTGAACGGGTCCGAAAAACTGGCCCCCACGGTCAAGAAGCTGGTGGACATCTACAAGAGCATTGACCGCTACTCCCTGCGGGAGGACTACCACGACACGGTCCAGCTCATCCAGGAGGCGGTGAGCCTCTTCAACCTGGGGTACCTGACCCTCAACGAGCGGGCCATGGCCGAGTGGCTCCACGGCAAGATTCTGCGCAAGATCAACGGCATCGTGGAGAAGATCAAACCGATCCCCGAGGAGCTCCAGAACTTCCAGCTGAGCCTGCGGCAGACCTACTTCGCCAACTTCTCGCTCTTCCAGTCGGTTCCCGACTCCTGGGCCATCGACCAGCTCTTTCCCATCGTGCCGATTCAGCGGCTCAACCAGAAGCCGGACGTGATGGCCTCCATCGCCGACATCACCTGCGACTCCGATGGCGAGATAACCAGCTTCGTGGGCGAGAACGGGCGGACGAAGTACCTGCCCCTCCACAAGATCCGCAAGGACGAGGATTACTTCGTGGGCTTCTTCCTCATCGGCGCCTACCAGGAGATCCTGGGTGACATGCACAACCTCTTCGGCGACACCAACGCGGTGCATGTCACCTTCAACAAGAAGACCGGCTACAAGATCGACACGGTCATCAACGGCGACGCCACCTGGGAGAGCCTGAAATACGTCCAGTACAAGGGGCCGGAGATCCTGAAGCACGTCCGCGACAACCTGGAGAAGGACGTGGCCCTGCGGAAAGTCACCATCGAGGAGAGCAGCCACTTCCTGGAGCTGCTGGACCGGACCCTCCTGGGGTACACCTACCTGGGGGAGTAGAGATAAATTTTTTTCAGACCACAAAAAAGGCGTCGTCCCCTGAAAGGAACGGCGCCTTTTTTCGTCGTGTATTCCGAAATCGCTCTACACGGCCAGGTCGACCTGCTGCACCGTGCCGACAGTCCCGTTTTCCTTCACATAGATGCCGGTGGTCCTGACCGCGCCGAGGAGGGCGTTGGCAGAGTCCTTCAGCTCGAAAGAGGTGGCGACGTTGCCGAGGCTGATGGCGCCGACCCCCGAATCCTTTAGGCTCGTGAGCGTACCGTCGCTGCCGCCCGACCAGGTGGAGAGTCGGGAGAAGACGGCATCGTTTTCGTCGATCCAGCCGTTGCCGTCGTCGTCGAAGGCGGCCAGTTCGGCAAACCCCTGGCCGGTGGTGGGGCCGAAAAGCTCGCTCCCGTCGTTGACCACGCCGTCGCCGTTGCGGTCCAGGGCCAGGTAGCCGCTGCCGCCGCCGAGGGTGGCGATCTGGTCGGCTGTGCCGTCGGCGTCGATATCGAAGCTGAAGCGGAGGTCGGACAGCTCGGCGGCGGTGCCGTTGAAGTTGATGACCAGAGGGTCTTTCTTCACCGCGTCGCCCGCCCTCAGGCTTACATCCGTTTCGCTGAGGTGCTCCCGCTCCATGACAAGCCCCAAGTCGAAGCTGATCTCCTTGCCGTCGGCGGTCTTAATTACCCCTTTTGCATCAAAGGTTGTGCTCTCGAACTCGTAGCTGGATTCGTGGAGGTCGTATTCGATCCCCCATCCGGCCCGCTGGTTTCCCTGGGGCTCCTCTTTCGACTTTGCGCTTTCTTCGGGCAGGGGGTCGGTGCAACGGCCGTCCTTCATGCTGTAAACCTGAATCTTCTTCCCCGTCATTCTCTCGATGAGGGTCTTGAGAAGTTGCAGGCGGGGTTCGAGGCTTTCTTCATCCCTGGGACCGAGCCCTTCCGTTTTTTCTGCCCCTTCCGCTTCGTCGCGAAGCTCGTTGCGGGCGTGGGCCTCGTCGGCCCGGCCCCGGTTCGAGAGGGTGACGGTGTCGTTGATCCGGTTCCCCTCGAAATCTGGCCGCTCGTCCCCGATCCAAGCCTTCAGTGACTCCTTCCGTTCGTACCGTTCCACCGATACGTGCCTGCTTGCCATGGTGATGTCCGACCCTGCGATTATCATTGCCGACTCCTTTCGTCGCTCTTCCGGATATGCCTCCGAAAGGTTCGCCCAGTCCCTGGGTATATGACTGCTTATGCACCGTATCGGCATATTTCAGAAAAAATGAAGGGGAAAAGTTATCCTTTGTGATTAGCGGCGGGAGTGGTATTTGTGCGGTAAACTGTCTATCCAGAGGAGCCCGCGTCAGGGGCGGAAACCAGGGGAGGAATTCGTGGAAAATCTTACCGTATCGGGTCTCGTGCGGCTCATCGGCGCCGGGGCCACCATGATCTATGTGATAACCGACAACGAGCGGCGAACCGAGCAGATCGTGGCCCAAGCGGCGACGCGGCTCCGGGGGGTGGGGGCACCCTGCGTCTGGAGTTGCACCGGAGGCTTCAGCCGCGACGGCGAAGTGCTTGATGGCGTTGTCGATCCGGTTCTCGCCCTTGACTTCGCCATGGCCCAGCCGGGGCCGCTTCTCTTCCTGTTCAAGGACCTGCCCTGGTTCTGGGGCGACAACCCCTACCTCATCCGGGCGCTCAAGGAATTCGCCCTGCGGGCCAAGACAAAGGCGGTTGTCGTGATCGGCCAGGATGAACGGGTGCCGCCGGCCCTTCGCGAGGAGTTCGTGATCCTCCACCAGGGGCTCCCCGCCATGGACGAGATCAAGGCGTTCTTCGCCCATGCGAAGGAGCGGGATCCCGCTCTGGCAAAGGCGTGCGGGGAGCGGCCGGGGCTTCTCGAGGACCTGGTGGTGGCGGCCCAGGGGCTTGATCTCATCGATCTGGAGCGGGGGATGCGCTCCGCCCGCATCGCCGGTGAGGCGGGCGGCGAGGGGCTCGTCCGGAGCATTTTCGAAACCAAGCGGTCCGCGATCCGCACGAGCGGCATCATGGAGTTCGTGGCAAACGACGTCACCCCCGACCAGGTGGGGGGGATGGAAAACCTGAAACAGTGGATGGCCCGCCGGGAGCAGGCCTTCGGTCTGGAGGGGATATCCTCGGGGGCGAACCTTCCCAAGGGGGTGCTGATGATGGGGATCGCCGGGTGCGGCAAATCGCTCTTTGTGAAGGCCATCGCAGCCACGTGGCGGTTGCCGCTCATCCGACTCGACATGGCGGCGGTCTACGACGGCAGTTACGGCAATCCCGAGTCGAGCCTCCGCAAGGCCTTCAAGACCGCCGAGGCGGTGGCACCGTGCGTTCTCTGGATCGACGAGATCGAGGCGGGCATCTCCACCCAGGGGTTCAAGGCCGAAGGGGGGCCGGCGTCACGCATTCTCGGCTCGTTCCTGACCTGGATGCAGGAAAAGAGCGCCCCGGTCTTCGTGGCCGCCACCGCCAACGCCATCGAGATGCTCCCGGCCGAGATCATCCGCAAGGGGCGTTTCGACGAGATCTTCTACATCGGACTCCCCGAGCCAAAGGCCCGGGAGGAGATATTCCGCATCCACCTGGAGCGCCGGAAGGTCGACCTGACTTCCTTTGACGTGCCGCTCCTTGCCGGCTCCACCAAGGGGTTTTCCGGCGCCGAGATCGAGCAGGCGGTGGTCTCGGCCTCTTTCGAAGCACTCACCGAGAGGCGCCCCATGACCCAGCAGGACCTCATGGCCGCCATCAGCCGCACGGTTCCCCTTTCCGTCACCATGGCGGAGCAGATCAAAAAGATCGAGGCCTGGGCCTTTAAGCGTGCGGTCCCGGCTTCCGGCAAGTTCTCATAGGGGGCCCGGGGTTCCCATGCTCAAAGGCATTTCCGGCAACGTCCTGATTTTCGGCCTCGTGAGCTTTTTCACCGATGTGTCGAGTGAGATGATCTATCCGCTCCTCCCCCTCTTCCTTACGACGGTCCTCGGAACAGGGCCGGCGTTTCTCGGGCTCATTGAGGGGGTGGCGGAGTCGACCGCGGCATTCCTGAAACTAGCATCGGGGATTCTCTCCGACCGGGTCCGGGGCCGCAAGGGGTTGGTTCTTGCAGGCTATGCCCTGTCAAGCCTTGCCCGCCCCCTGGTGGCGGCCGCCACGGCTCCTGCCATGGTCCTCGCCATCCGTTTCGCCGACCGGGTAGGGAAGGGGATCAGGACATCGCCCCGCGACGCCCTTGTTGCCGACTCCACCGATCCCGCCTTCCGCGGCAAGGCCTTCGGCTTTCACCGGGCCATGGACCACGCAGGAGCCCTTGTCGGCCCTCTCATTGCCACGCTGCTCCTTACCTGGTTCGTGAAGGATCTGCGGACCGTCTTCTGGCTTGCGGCCATTCCGGGGTTCCTGGCCGTTGTTCTCATCATCTGGAAGGTGCGGGAGACGGCGCGGACCCGCACCAGCGACGGCAGTTTCCTCCGCATCGTCCCCCGGGGGGAGCTGCGGCGATTTCTCCTGATCCTCTTCCTCTTCACCCTGGGAAACTCCTCCGACGCATTTCTTCTCCTGAGGGCAGGAGAGCTGGGAGTAGCGCCTCACCGCATCCCGCTCCTCTGGGCCTTTTTTCATTTCGTCAAAATGGCCGGGTCGACCCCCTTCGGCGCCCTGTCGGACTGTATCGGGCGCCGGGTGGTGATCGTCGTGGGATGGGGGATCTACGCCCTTTCCTACGGGGGCTTCGCCCTGGCCGAAACCGAGATGGCTTGCTGGCTCCTCTTTGCTCTTTATGGATTCTTTTACGCCATGACCGAGGGGGCCGAGAAGGCGCTCCTTGCCGACATCGCCCCATCCCGGGAGAGGGGGAGCGCCTTCGGTTGGTACAATTTCGCCGTGGGGGCGGGGGCGCTTCCGGCGAGCCTTATCTTCGGTGCTGTCTGGGAGAAGGCGGGGAGAGAGGCGGCCTTCGGGCTCGGGGCGGCGCTGGCGGCCCTCGCGGCGGTCCTCCTTCTCACACTGGTGAGGGTTCCGACGCGGGAATGACAAGAAGGCGGCTTGACAATGCAAAGCTTGCCTTTATCATTCTTCATGACGATAAATTCAGGTAAATTTCAGGGATTGGAAGGGATTTCCGATGAAAAGGGAGCTGAGGATTCTGGTGCCGATGGCAACCCTGACCACCATGATTGCATTGGCAGCCGCAGGTTCTTCGTCATTTGCCGCTGACGACCAGTGGGTGCTCCTCGACGAGGATCCCTCCACTTCCAGCTACTATTACGACACAAGCACCATCGTCCAGGGTGATGACGAGCTTGTCACCGTCCAGACCAAGGCTGTCTACACCACCGAGGGTAAGGCGGACGCCCTTGACACCATCGGTCATCCCAAGGGGTTCGAAGACCTCGCTGTCACGAATTTTAACTACACCATCAACTGCTCCGGCGACATGAGCCGGTTGGAGAAGGTTGTCCATCGGGACAGCAAGGGGAGGACGATCAAGGAATACGTTCTCACCGGGAAGGCCCCCTGGGAGCAGATCGAGGCGGATACGCGGATGAGTCTTCTGCGCGACGCCGTCTGCGACTGACGCGTCTTTCTGGCAGCATACGCTCTGAGCATGCTTGCTTCGCACTGGACAACTGAAGTGTCTGGGGAGATATTGTAGCTGTTTATTTTGTTGTTACTTCTATTGTGATCCATTAAGTCCAAATTGAATGCATTGAACCATTTCTCTTTTTTCTCTCTCCTGCAACAGTAATCATTATTTATTTTGTTAGACGGACGCGGGCCTTTTTTCTCAATGAGAATCAAGTGCCGGCGAGAGACATATTTTTTTGTCTGCCAATGCAAGTAAGCGCTTGCATCATATCAGGGGTGCTGAGGGCGGAAGAATGGCAATGGTCAGGAGGGGCAATCGCGAGGAGAGATGTTCCGTAACCCGCGAGCGGATACTCGACACCGCCATAGGGCTCTTTTCGACGAGGGGATATTCGGGCGCCACGACCCGTGAGATTGCGCAGCAGGCAGGGGTGGCGGAGGTTACTCTCTTCAGGCATTTCGCGTCGAAGGAAAATCTTCTCGAGGCGGTCATCTCCCATTACTCGGCCATTCCCGGTCTTAAATCGTTTCTCCCCCGAGCACTTGAAATGCCCTATGAGCAGGCCCTTATTGGGATGGCTGACTTGTTCCTCGACACCCTTTTTCAACTCAGGGACTGGATACGGATCATGCATGCCGAAGTGCAACGCTCACCGGACAAGCTGATCACCATTTATCATTCATTCCTCGATGAACTCTTCGAGATTTTCGCCTCCTATTTTCGCGAGTTGCAGAAACGGGGCACCCTGCGGGACTTCGACCCTGATCTGGGCGCGCGGGTCTTCCACGGAATGTTTTACAGTTTTTTCAATATGGAAGAGCTGCTCGGACGGAGGGATTACCGGCCCACAGACCGTGCCAGGGCCGTGCGCGAGTTTGTAAGCCTGTTTATCCATGGCACCCTCGCAATGCGGGATAGTCGATGATTGGATAATTTTGTCAACCTTGTTTTGTGGTTAAGAAAGCGACACCGGGACCAGGGAGGTGAGAGGAGATTACCGGAGGTTCGCACCTAGTGATGTTGCTGATTTTGAGAGAAAGGAGGTCCACTGAATGGGAATCAAAGGGTTTACCCGCCTGCTCCTGCTTGCCGGCGTCCTCAGCGCATCGAGCGGTCTTGCTGCCGAGATCCACGGCAGAAGCTCAACTCAGCTTTCCTGGTTCAACAATTATTTCAACGACCGGAAACAGGTAGAGCTTGGTGAGTACCTGCGCCTGTCGGTCACCAACCTCGATAAAGAGGGGAAAGCCGGGATTTACGGCTATGGCAGGATCACTCAGGACCTGAACAACGGCGAAGGATTCAACAGCAGGCTCTACTACCTCTACGGCGAGTACCGCGACCTCTACGATAAGATCGACATTCGGCTTGGTCGCCAGTTTATCAACCAGGCAGCCGGGTCGGCCATCATCGACGGCGGCCAGATCGACCTCAAGAACGTCGGTCCCGTTGCCCTGTCCGTGTACGGCGGCCGCAACGTTATCTTCGGCCTCGACAACGAGTCGGGACATGGTGGCGACCTCGCCTTTGGCGCGGCAGCCTACCTGCAGGGTTTCAAGAACACCGACCTGGAACTGAGCTATTTCCGCAAGTGGGACCAGTGGGACGTTGCCCGCGACATCCTCGGGGCGAGTTTCAAGCAGTACCTGTTCAACAGTGTACGGCTGTACGGCAACACAAGATTCGATCTGGTTTCGGAAACATTCAACGAAGTGCTTGCCGGGGTGAAGTACTACCCGCTGAGCAACCTGGTCTTCACCGGCGAGTGGTATCAGAGCTATCCGACCTTCGACGCCACGTCGATCTACTCTGTCTTCACCGTTGACCGCTACCAGGAGGCCGTATTCCGCGCCGACTACACCATCAACGACATGATTGCCCTCAATGGCGGCTACACCTCCCAGTGGTTCGGGAACGGCGGTCGCGGACACATCTACCATCTCGGGACCAGTGTGCGGCCGTTTGAGCCGCTGCAAATCAATGTCGAGTATGACAACAACCAGGGGTATAACGGCAAGACCAACGGAATTATGGTTGATGCGTTCTACGACGTGACAAAGAGCCTCCAGGTAGCCGGCGGCCTCGGCTATGACGTGTACAAGCGCGATGTCATGGACAA
>NZ_JAHCZI010000008.1 GCF_018501225.1 Geobacter hydrogenophilus
TTGAGAAGTTCTCTCCCAGGGAGTGGTACACTTTTCAATTCCCGTAACTGGTACACTTTTACGTTCCCATTGACACCAAGGGCAAGGCCCACAAGAAATACGAATTTGGCTGCAAGGTATCGCTGGTGAGCACCTCGGAAGACAGCTGGGTTGTGGGCGTCCAAGCCGTCCATGGCAACCCGTATGATGGCCACACCCTGAAGGATGCGCTCGATCAGGCGCAGGCCATCAGCGGTTGGCGGCCCCAGCATGCCTACTGCGACAAAGGCTACAAGGGCGCCCCGGCAGCACTCGGTGACACCGAGATCCATCTGGCCAACAAGAAAAAGAAAAGCATGAAGGCCAGCGCCTGGAAATGGTACCGCCGGCGCAGCGGCATCGAGCCGATCATCGGCCACGTCAAGCAAGACCACCGGATGGACCGCAACTACCTGAAGGGCGAAGAAGGCGACAAAATCAACGCCATCCTGGCCGGGTGCGGCTTCAACATCAGGAAGCTCCTCAGAGCTATCCTTTTGTGGCTTTTCAAAGAGCGATTCAGGGGCATCAATCTGAACCTGATGCCCTTGATGGAGTACTTACCCCGCCGGTTTCAGACCAACTGAGACCGTTTGGGGACTTTTTCAGGGACGACTAATTAGCTAAAGATTCAATAATTACTAGCGACAATATTTCCAACGGATACTTCCAGGCGGCAGTCTCTATCGGCCCCTGAAGCCAGACGTTGGCAAGGGATAAGTGGATGAAAATATTTTTGGCGTTATTATTTATGTTGGTAACAACAACATCTCAAGCAGCCATGCTAAACTCTAAAGAGGCTGCAAGAAACCTTACAGACCAGATCATGACCAAAGTTGCAACAGGTGACATAGAAGGTGGTCTCTTGTTGATGAAACCTTATGTGATTATCCCTGAGTCAGAATTTAATGTAATGCTGGAGCAGACAAAATTACAGCTACCAGTAATACAAGGTAGGTTTGGTAAGATCCTTGGAACCGAGTTCATCAGTGAAAAGGCTGTTGGCAAATCGATGCTACAGATAACTCAAATCCAGAAATTTGAAAAACACGTCATGAGTTGGAAGTTCATATTTTACTGCCCCAATGGCAAGTGGATTCTCAACACCTTCAATTTTGACGACAACATTCGTAGCTTTTTTGAGTAAGCCAACGGGTACTTCCAGGGGGCCGTCGCTGTCGCGCCAGGGAGCGGGTCGCGGGTTCGCTTTGTTTTGAACGGTGTTATCGGCACGTTTCACCGTCCGCATCCGGCAAAGGAGGCGAAACCCTATCAGGTGCACGATGCACGGACTTTTTTGGAGAACGCGGGAGTAACGCCATGAGCACGATGACTTACAAAGGGTATGCAGCTCGAATCGAGTACAGCGAGGAAGACGGTTGCTTTATTGGCCGGATCGCTGGAATCAGGGACGTCATCGGCTTCCACGCCGAATGTGTCAAGGAATTGCGCGAGGCATTTCAAGAGGCCGTAGACGACTATCTGGCAACGTGCGAGAAGCTGGGCCGGGCACCGCAACGGCCATATTCAGGGAAACTCATGTTGCGCGTTCCTCCCGAAGTTCATGCTCGCGCTGCCATGATGGCCGAAGCGCACGGGATGAGTCTCAACCAGTGGGCAACGGACGTCCTTTCGAAAGTGTCTTGAACTGTTCCAACGGGTACTTCCAGTGCACCGTCGCTACCGCGCCGGCCCCTGACGCCTGATGTTGGGTGATGCCGTGCTTCCTGGAACCGTTCTCTTCCCCGCCATGGACCGTCTGCTTCTCATTATCCGCTACGCATGGGCCGCGCCCGCAAGCGCGTTGGGGCTTCTCCTGGCGGCTGTCGCCCTCTGCCTGGGGGCCACCTGCCGTGTGGTGAACGGGGTGGTTGAGGTTGCCGGCGGCCGCTTCACCCGCCTCTTTCCCCTGCTCCCCAGAGTCTTTCATTTCGAGGCCATTACCTTCGGCCATGTGGTGATCGGGCTCGATCACTCCCTTCTCGCGCATCTGCGCACCCACGAGCACGCCCATGTCCGCCAGTACGAGCGGTGGGGTCTCCTGCTCATTCCCCTCTACCTCGGTTCAAGTGCCGTTCAAAAGCTGCGGGGGCGTAACCCCTACCTCAACAACCGTTTCGAGATTGAAGCGTTCGCGAAGGCCGCCGCATCGCCGGGCGGGGCGCATGCGAGCGTCGGGAAGACCGACACGAACGTCTGACTGCCGGCGAATGCCTCGCCACGATTCCAGGGACGATTTTGGGGATTGCCACCATTTCCGGATATGCGCTAGTATTTGCGGACACAGTTCCATCCACGACGAAACATTCAGGAGGCATCACATGAAGAAGTTTTCCCTTCTCTGCATTACCGCGCTGGTCATGGGACTCTGGTGCGTGGCCTACGGGGGCGGCGGTGCCGCCATGAAACTCAAGGCCGGCGATGACGTCTACACCTGCGCCTGCGGCGAGAAGTGCCCCTGTGACACCATGTCGAGGAAGGGTGGCAAGTGCGCCTGCTCCAATGAGCTCAAGAAGATGACCAAGGGGAAGGTGACGAAGGTGGAGAAGGGGACGGCCACGGTTTCGGTCAACAGCCACGAGCGGACCATGAAGACGACCGGAAAGTATGCCTGTGCCTGCGAATCCTCGTGCCAATGCAACACCGTCAGTCAGATTCCCGGCAAGTGCCCCTGCGGCAAGGAGCTGAAAAAGGCCGGATCGTAACGGTTGCTCTCCCGGTTGTACCTTCAGGCGGGTCTTCCATGGCCCGCCTTTTTTTTGCCGTGGAAACGGCACCCTTTTTTCTGGAGAGTTTTTGCGGCGCTGCCGATATGAACAGAGAGAAGCATTCACACTCCCCCTGCTACCGGTGACCTCCTGCCATGGCCAATCGCTTTGCCGATAACCTGACGACCACGTTCTTCCGGAGAAGTCTCTGGATTGCCCTCATCTTCTGCGGGATCATCTCGCTGACCGTCCCGCCGGTCATCTACCACTACCACATCCACCAGTACGAGCTCGAATCCGCGGAGATACTCAACCGCTTCATCAGCGAAGACCTCTGCTTCAGGCCCGAATATCTCATGGAGAACCAGCGAAGCCGTGACGCGGCGGTGGAGCACATCAATGTCTTCATGAAATTCGGCCAGCTGGTCGAGTTCAAGCTCTGGACGGCGGACGCGACCCTAGTCTATGCCTATAACGCCAAGGAACTGATTGGGAAGAAATTCTCCGACAACAGTAAGTTGCACGAGGCTCTCGCATCCGGTGAAACGGTGGTGGAGCTGGAGAGCTCCGATGACGACGATTCCCGGTATCTCAGGGATCACGGCAAGCTTGTGGAGGTCTACGCGCCGATCATCTCGGAGGGAAAGGTCATCGGTGCCGTTGAAGTCTATCGGGCGGCACCCAAGTTCACGCTTCTGAAAACCCACATTGCCCTTGTTCTTTCCATCACGGTCATTCTCTTCATCCTGCTCTATCTTCTGCTCTCCGGCCAGTTCCGACGCGCCACTACGGAGTTGCTGGGGTATGACGAGAAGCTGGAGAAGGCCTACAGTAACCTCGGCCACAGCTATTTCGACACCATCCGGAGCCTCATCAAGGCCCTGGAACTCCGGGACATGGAAACGGAGGGGCATTCCGAACGGGTCGTGGCCCTGTCGATCTTTGTGGGAGAGCGCCTCGGCATCACAAAGCCCGATCTGGACCGGTTGGTGCTCGGTTCCTATCTCCACGATATAGGTAAGATAGGGGTTCCCGACAGCATCCTCCACAAGCCCGGTCCCCTCACCGCCGGCGAGTATGAGAAGATTCGCTCCCATGTGGAAAAGGGGCTTGAGATTATCGGCCCCATCGAGTTCCTGGAGCCGGCAGCGGAGGTGATCCGCTATCACCACGAGAAATGGGATGGAAGCGGCTACAACGAGGGGCTCCGGGGGACCGGCATTCCGGTCTCTGCCCGGATATTCGCGGTGGTGGATGTGTTCGATGCCCTGGTCAGCGACCGCCCCTACCGCTCGTCCATGGCCTTCGATGCGGCGAAGGAGGTGATTCTCGGGGGGCGGGGAAACCACTTCGACCCGGATATCGTCGATCTCTTCATGGCGGTCACGGAGAGCGAATACGAGGCGCTCAAGTCAGAGATCGCAACGAACGGCATTCACCATACGGTAAACGAGGCGGTGGCGAATCTCCTCTCCCGCATCAACGGGAGCTGACAGGTATTTAGGCGGGCTGCGGCCACCGTTGAGGAACGGGGCGGAACAGTTCAGCGCCAGGTGACGTCGAGGCGGTTGCGTTTGGGGGGGCGGTGGTAGCCAGTTGCCGGGTAGCCGAGGAGGATGGCGTAGCCGGGCCGGTGCCCCGGGGGGAGGTTCAGTGCCCGCCGGAGCGGTTCCCACGACTCGGCGGCCATCTGGAAGAACCCCCCCAGGCAGGTGCCCACGCCGTGGGCCGGCGCCGCGATTTCCAGGTGGGCGGCGGCGATGATGGCGTCCACGTCGGCTGTGGGGTGCTGGCGGTCCGAGTAGGGGATAACCAAGTGAGGGGCATTGCGGCAGATGGGGTCGTTCCCCTTGCGCCACGAGCGGATCATGCCGGCGACGTTGAAGTGGGGCCCCAGGCGTGAGCCCCCTTCCAGCTGGGAGCGGAGCCAGTCGACGGCCAGCCCCGTCAGCCGCCGCACCTCGGCGGTGTCGTGGATGACGAGCCATTTCACCCCCTGCCGGTTGCTGCCGGTGGGGGCGAACCGGACCACATCCAGGAGGGTTTCGATGGTTTCACGGGGGACCGGGTCGGGCCGGAAGTGACGGATGGAGCGCCGCATCCGCAGGTAGGCGTCGAGGTCTTCGGGCGCAATGGGCGTAATGGGCGGCGGGTAGGTGGCCGGGTCGAGGCGGGGGGCGTCCACCGCCAGGGCGCCGGTGGAGCAGACCGCCTCGCAGTGGCCGCAGACGATGCAGCGGCCGGCGCCGGTGTCGGTGAAGCGCGGCAGGAGCCCCGCCTCCGGCAACTCGACGATGCGCAGGGGGCAGACGGCGACGCAGGCCCCGCAGCGGGTGCAGAGGGAACCGGTTACGATCAGGTCGGGCATCGGTCAGTTCTTTTCCTTCGTTCCCGTGGCCACGAGCCCCCGGAGCGTCTTGAGGTTCATGACGTCGAACTCGTCATCGTCCCCCTTGGGGGTTTCGATGATTTTCGGGACCTTGGCAAAACGAGGGTCGTTCACCAGTGAGCGGAACCCTTCGAGCCCCATGGCCCCCTGGCCGATGTGCTCATGGCGGTCGACCCGGCAGTTGAGCCCCTTTTTGGAGTCGTTCATGTGAAAGCACTGGAGCCGGTCGATGCCGATGATCCGGTCGAAATCGGCGAAGACCTGCCGGTATCCTTCCGGCGTGGTGATGTCGTAGCCGGCGGCAAAGGTGTGGCAGGTGTCGTAGCAGACGGCGAAGCGGCCGGGGTGGGCAGAGCCGTCGATGATGGCCCGCAGGTGCTCGAAGGTGTGGCCAAGGTTCGTCCCCTGGCCCGCAGTGGTCTCCAGGAGGATCTTCCCGGTGAACTCGGGGACCGCGGGGATGAGCGCGTCGAAGGCCTCGCAGATGCGCCTGATGCCGGTCTCTTCCCCGTCCCCCACGTGGGAGCCGGGGTGCATGACGATCTTCGTGATGCCGAGGCGGGCGCAGCGCTCCATCTCCTCCCGGAAGGAGAGGAGGCTCTTGTCCCGGGTCTCCCCCGGGGCGGCGGCCAGGTTGATGAGGTAGATGTCGTGGCAGACGATCTCGTGGAGCCCCGATTCCTCCCACTTTTCCCGGAAGAGGGCCACGTCGGAGTCGCTGGGGATTTTCCCCCGCCATTGGTTGGAGTTCTGGGTGAATATCTGGATGACGCCGCACCCCACCTTCACCCCCCGGTCAGGGGCGTTGTGGAGGCCGCCGGCGATGGACATGTGGGCGCCGAAGTAATCCATGGGAATACCTTTCTTTTCTTGATAACACGGAGAGACGGAGGGCACGGAGAACAGTAGCAAAAACAGGGATAAGCAGGATGTTCAGGATTGAAGGCTTTTTAGGCCATACGATCGGTAACGATTTTTGGGGTTCGTTGTCCTGAATATACCTGTAAACAAATGGTTGTTGGTTCTCTCCGTGTTCTCCGTTGCTCCGTGTTATTCAAGCGAGTTGTTTTCTGATCAGCTCGATCCGCCCGACATACTCCCCATCACTGAGTATAACCTCCCCGTGGGGCTCGCTCCAGATGGGGCGGGGCCAGAGGGGATCGGAGGCGAAGCGGGGGACCAGGTGCCAGTGCATGTGGGGAACCATGTTGCCGAGGAGCTCGTAGTTCATTTTAGCGGGCTTGAAGAGGGTGTAAAGGGCCGAGGCCACGGCCGTGACCTCTTCCATGATCCCCTGGCGGATGGCGCGATCCAGGTGGAACAGCTCGGTGACGTGCTCTTTGGTGAAGACGAAGGTGTAGCCGGGGAAGAACTGGTCGCGGTTCAGCATGACCAGGGTGTGCTCCAGCTCGGCGATGCGCAGGGCCGGTTCGTCGTGCCATTTGGTGCACATGGGGCAGGGGGACATGGATACCTCCAAGGACGAAGGGCCAAAGGGAGCCGGGACTTACCCCCGATCCGCCTTTGGCCCTTTGTTCGTTTGTGTGAGCCGGTACTACAGTTTCGCCAGGTCGATTTCGCCGGAGAAGACTTCCGTGGCCGGGCCGGTCATGTAGAGGAATCCGTCGTCGGCCCACTCCAGCTCCAGGTCGCCGCCCGAGAGGTGGTTGAGGATCTTCTTCTCGGTGAGGCCGTTGAGGGTTCCGGCCACGCAGACGGCGCTGGCGCCGGTGCCGCAGGCCAGGGTCTCGCCGGCGCCCCGCTCCCAGGTCCGCTGGCGCACCTCGGTGCGGGAAATGATCTGGACGAATTCCACATTGGTGCGGCGGGGGAAGAGCTCGTGATTCTCGATGAGGGGACCGTACTTTTCCACCTGGAAGCTCTCCACGTCATCCACGAAGATGACGCAGTGGGGGTTACCCATGGAGACGCAGGTGATGTTGAACGTGGTGTGGAGGATGTTGAGGGGTTGGCTGACGATCTGCCCGTCGGCGGGCTCGCCCGCCATGGGAATCTCGGACCGCTTCAGTCGGGGAACGCCCATGTTGACCCGCACCTTCTCGATCGTGCCGTCGGCGCCGGGGACCAGCTGCAGCGTCAGGATGCCGGCGCCGGTCTCGGCGGTGATCTCCTTCTTGGAGACGATGCCGTGATCGTAGGCGTACTTGGCCACGCACCGGATGCCGTTGCCGCACATCTCCGACTCGGAGCCGTCGGAGTTGAACATCCGCATCCGGACGTCGGCCTTGTCGGAGGGCATGATGAGGATGAGGCCGTCGGAGCCGATGCCGAAGTTGCGGTTGGAAACCTGTATGGCCACCTGCTCCGGATTGTCGACCCGCTCCTCGAAGCAGTTCACGTAGACGTAGTCGTTGCCGGCGCCGTGCATCTTGGTAAATTTCATGGAAGTTCCCCTCGTTATTGAAGAAAGTGAATCGAATCCCCGTAGAAATACCAGAAACGCCCGTTGCCAACAAGGAAAAATCTCCCCTCCTTGACCGCGTCGCCGATTCTTGAGTATGATGCGTATAAATATTCGCAGGGAGGAACGTTCCCATGGAACTTAAAAACAAAATCTGGATGACCGGCAACCTGGATTGGTTTGCCTACGTGGGCGAGGAGGAGATGTACCTGGGGAGGCGCGAGGTCCCTTCTCCCCTTGAGGAGGGAGACGCCTGGATCAATGTCCTTGGCGACAGTTTCAAGGTGGAAGACGGCGAGATCAAGTATCTCGGCAGGGTGGAGCCCCCCCAAACGTTCTGGTGAGACGGGGCGCTGCGGCGCCGTTGCGCTGGGTCCGCCCCGTGGTATCCTTGTCGGGTACGATCCCGATGAGGAGGTGCCGTCATGGGGTGAAGCCCGTCGCATCCGCGGTTCTGGCAGTGGTGGTGTTGTTGGCGGGTCCGGCGCCTGTCCGGGCCGAATCGGTCGACCATTACGGCGCCATGGTCGACCGGCGCGCCACGGTCGAGGAGTGCGTTACCTGCCACGACGGAACCATCGCAAAGGACGTCGCATACTGCCGCGAGAACTGTTCGTTCAGGACCCCCCACCCCATCATGCGCCGCTACCCTCCGCCGGGGCGGGAAGCTGCATACCGTCCGGTCGAGTTCCTCCGGGAGGCGGGAATCGAGTTGGCGGACGGGATGGTCGTCTGCATTTCCTGCCACAACCTCGGCAATCCACCCCCCTTTCATCTGGCCGTAAATCCTGCCACCGGCAGCCTCTGTTTGTCCTGCCATATCCAGTAACACCTTTCACGTTCTGCCGTTCCGGAAGAGTTTATCGTGGAATTCCCATGTTGTTTCCGTGGAAACTTTTGAGTCTATTGTTTATATTCTTGACGCTGCAGGTAAAGGAACGTATAGTGACGTAAAACGCTGAAGGAGGATCGTGTGAAGCTCTCTACGAAAAGCCGCTACGGTCTGCGGGCAATCTTCGACATAGCCTACAATTCCGGGAATCTCCCGGCACAGGTCCAGGATATCTCCCGTCGGCAGGGAATTTCGCCCCGGTATCTGGAGCAGATCTTCCAGGGGCTCAAGCGGGCCGGCATCCTCAAGAGCAAGCGGGGGCCCCAGGGGGGATACTGTCTCGCCAAGAAACCCGAGGAGATCACGGTGGCCGATGTTCTGCTCGCGACGGAACGGGACATGAACCTTGTGGAATGCACCAGCAAGCGTAAGAAAAAAGTCGAGTGCGGCTTCGACGGCACGTGCGTCACCCAGGAACTCTGGTGCGAGGCAAGCAATAGGCTTGTGGAGTATTTTTCGGCCATCACGGTGAAGGATCTGTGCGACCGGGGCCAATCCATGGGGATCAAGCGGGAGCAGGACCACCGTTTTATGTATTTCATCTGAGAAAAGGAGACGGAGATGCCGGTATTTAACAGCGACAAGGTAATCGAGCAGATCGGCAACACGCCGCTGCTGCGTCTGGCTAGGCTTGAGGCGCCCGGTTTCGCGGCCGTGTACGGCAAGGCGGAGTTCTTCAACCCGGGCGGCAGCGTGAAGGACCGCATCTGCCTGGCGATGATCGAGGCGGCCGAGAAAGACGGCTCCCTCAAGCCGGGGATGACCGTGGTGGAGCCCACCAGCGGCAATACCGGCATCGGCCTCTCCATGATCTGCACCATCAAGGGATACAAGCTCGTTCTCACCATGCCCGACACCATGACCGTGGAGCGGCGCAGGCTCCTGGCAGCCTACGGGGCCGAGCTCATCCTGACCCCGGGGGCCCAGGGGATGCGGGGCGCCGTCCAGAAGGCGGAAGAGCTGGCTGCCCAGCCGGGTCACATCATGATGCAGCAGTTCAAGAACGGGGCGAACCCCGAGGCACACCGCAGGACCACCGGACCCGAGATCGTCGAGGCCCTCAGGGGCCAGAGCATCGACGCCTTCGTGGCAGGGGTCGGAACCGGCGGCACCATCACCGGCGTCGGCGAGGTGCTGAAGGGGCACAACGCCGCCGTGCGGATCGTGGCGGTGGAGCCCGACTCCTCCCCCATCCTCTCCGGCGGGCAGCCCGGTCCCCACAAGATTCAGGGGATCGGTGCCGGCTTTGTCCCCGACGTGCTCAACACGAAGGTCTACGATGAGGTGATCCGGGTGACCAACGAGGACGCCTACGAAACCGTCCGGCGCCTGGCCCAGGAAGAAGGGGTTCTCGTGGGGATATCCTCCGGCGCCAACGTCTTTGCCGCGCTCCAGGTGGCGAAGAAGCTGGGACCGGGCAAGAGCGTGGTGACGATCCTCTGCGACACCGGGGAGCGGTACCTCTCGACCGGTGTGTTCGACTAGTCGCCCATAGCAAAGGATAGGGGCACTCCGCGGGGTGCCCCGTCAATCGCCCCGTTTCGGGGCGTTTGTTTTTCAGGGGAGTCACATGGACGCGGTTCACGAAAAATACGAAAAGCTCAAAACCATTCTCCGGGAGATGGGGTCGGTGCTGGTTGCTTTCTCCGGCGGGGTCGACTCCACGTTCCTGCTCCGGGTTGCCCATGATGTCCTGGGCGACCGGGCCGTGGCTTTTACCGCCACCTCTCCCACCTATCCTGAGTCCGAGTTACGGGAGGCGGTGGCCTTTGCCATGGAGATGGGCGCCCGGCAGGTGGTGGCGGAGTCCAATGAGCTGGAGATTCCCGGTTTTGCCGGGAATCCCCGCAACCGCTGTTACCACTGCAAGAAGGAGCTGTTCCAACTGGCCGGAGCACGGGCCGCAGAGCTGGGGCTCGCCTGGGCCGCCGACGGGAGCAACGTGGACGACCTTTCCGATTTCCGTCCCGGGCGGCAGGCGATCCAGGAGCTCGGTGTCCGGAGCCCGCTCCTGGAGGCGGGGCTCGGCAAGGAGGAGATTCGGCAGCTCTCGCGGGAACTGGGGCTTCCCACGTGGAACAAGCAGGCGTTTGCCTGCCTGTCGAGCCGCTTCCCCTACGGGACCGAAATCACGCCGGAGCGCCTCCGGCAGGTGGGAGAGTGCGAGGAGTTCCTGAAGGGGGAAGGATTTTCCACGTACCGAGTCCGCTACCACGGCGATACGGCCCGCATCGAGTTGGGCGAAGCGGAAATTCCGCGGTTTCTGGAACCGGCCATGCGCCGAAAGGTGGCGACTTTCTTCAAGGGAGCGGGGTTTACCTATGTGGCACTTGATCTGGAAGGGTATCGCACGGGAAGCATGAACGAAGGTTCACGCTGAAAAAAGTGAGGCATGAAACGAAAAGGCCGGGTTTCCCCGGCCTTTTCGTTTACTTCACTTCCACGTTGATCTGCTTCGGCTTGGTTTCCTCGCGCCGGGGAAGGGTTATGGTCAGGATTCCCTTGTCGCAGACCGCCTTGACGGTATCGCGGTCGATGGTGGTGGGGAGCGAGAAGCTCCTCATGAAGGAGCCGTAGTACCGCTCGACCCGATGGTAGTTCTCCTTCTTCACCTCCTGGTCGTGCTTGCGCTCGCCCCGGATGGTGAGGGTGTTGTCCTCGATTTTTACCTCGATGTCCTTCTGGTCGATGCCGGGGAGCTCGGCCTTGATGACGACGCCGTTTTCATCCTCGAAGATGTCCACCGGCGGCTGCCATACCCCTTCGCGGAGTTCTTCGCCGCTCTCCCTGCTCCACGCCATGTCCAGGAGCCGGTTCATCTGCTCCTGCAGGTTCCTGAGGTCCCCAAACGGGCTGTACTTGACGATTGCCATGGTTCATGCACCTCCTGGTGGTTGTGTTACCCATAACATAATCACTCATCCGCCACAGTCAAGGGGGGAGGACGCCGTGTGCGTTCCTCCCCCCTCATTTCCGCATCAGTGCTGCTATTTCATTGTCAGGCTGTCAGACCCGCTTCCCCTTGGGCACGCTGTGCTTGAGCTTCTTGGAGCCGTCGTAGAGATTCCCCTTCAGGACCCCCCGCCGTTCCTTCTGGTCCCTCTTGTCATAGTCGGTGGAGAGGTTGATTTCAGCGTCTTCAGCCAGCTTTTCGATCGTTTCGTTTTCTTTTTCCATCATGCCGCACACCTCGTGTCGTTGATGGGCACGCCGTGGGGCGCGCCGGTTGGTCCACAATGAGCAATCCCTCTGGGCACCTCCTTTCTTCTGTGTGACTCCATGATACCATGGCATCCAGGAGATGCAATTGACGGAAAATTAAAATTTTATCAGCATTATTAATGAGTTATGGAGCAATGGTATTGTCGTTCCGCAGGGCCTTATGCCTTGATGGACGGCGCGATATGGGCTACTATCCTGCGAGGTTCGAAGATAGTACGGAGAGGTGCGCAATGCCCATATACAAGGTTGTTGAGATAAATACGGTTACCGAGGATGTCCTGGAGGAGGTTCTCAACGAGTGGACCGCCAAGGGGTGGCGGTTCGACGGGATGCAGTTCGCCATGCGGGATGCGAGCCGGCGCCCCGCCATGGCCTTTGTCTTTTTCACGCGGGAGGAACGGGAGGTGGCGCCATGACCGGGAAACAGACCCTCTACCTCATCGACGGCTCATCCTATATCTACCGGGCCTACTACGCCATCCGGCACCTCTCGTCCCCCAAGGGGTTCCCAACCAACGCCCTCTACGGCTTCACCCAGATGCTCCTCAAGGTCATCAAGGACCGCCGTCCGGACCATATCGCCGTGGTCTTCGACGCAGGGCGGACCACCTTCCGCACCGAGCTCTACCCCGACTACAAGGCCAACCGCTCCGCCATGCCCGACGATCTCGTTCCCCAGATCGCCCCCATCAAGGAGATGGTCCGGGCCTTCAACATCCCGGTGCTGGAGTTGGCGGGGTACGAGGCCGACGACATCATCGGCACCATCGCCCGGGAGTGCGAAGAGCGAGGGATGGAGGCGGTGGTGGTCACCGGCGACAAGGACCTGATGCAGATCGTGAGCGAGCGGGTCACGCTCCTCGACACCATGAAGGAGAAGGCCTCGGGCATCCCCGAGGTGCGGGAGCGGTTCGGTGTCGGGCCGGAAGCGGTGATCGACATCCTCGGCCTCGCCGGGGACACCTCCGACAACATCCCCGGCGTGCCCGGCATCGGCGAGAAGACCGCCATGAAGCTGATCCAGGAGTTCAGCTCACTTGATGCCCTCCTGGAGCGGGCTGGCGAGGTGAAGGGAAAGACCGGGGAGAAGCTCCGGGAGTTCGCCGACCAGGCCCGCCTCTCCCGGCAGTTGGCCACCATCGTGCGGGACGTGCCGATGGCATTCGACTTCGACGCCTTTGCCGCATCCTCCCCCGACAACCGGCGGCTGGCCGAGCTCTTCAAGGAATACGGCTTCACCACCCTCATGAAGGAACTGACCAGCGAGGCGACCCTCTCCACCGAGCAATACCGCACGATTGTTGCGGAAGAGGAGTTTCAAGCGCTCCTGGCGGATCTGAAGGCTGCCGGCACCTTTGCCGTGGACCTGGAGACCACGAGCCTGAACCCCCTGGAGGCGGAGATCGTCGGCATCTCCCTCAGCTTCCGGGACCACGAGGCATGCTACATCCCGGTGGGGCACTTTTACCTTGGCGCGCCGTCGCAGCTCCCGCGCCAGCGGGTGTTGGACGCCCTGCGCCCCCTCCTCGTCGACCCGAAAATCCGCAAGGTGGGGCAGAACCTGAAGTACGACTACCAGGTCTTCCGCCGTCACGGCATCGAGCTGGCCGGGGTCTGGTGCGACACCATGGTGGCCTCCTACCTCCTGAACCCGGTCCGCTCCAGCCATGGCCTCGATTCCCTCTCCGTGGAATACCTGGATCACAGGATGATCTCCTACGAGGAGGTGGCGGGGAAGGGGAAGGAGCAGGTGAATTTCTCCCAGGTGCCGGTGGAGAAGGCCTCCATCTATTCCTGCGAGGACTCGGACGCCGCGTGGCTCCTTCACCGTCTCTTCCTCCCCCGGGTGGCGGAGCGGGGGATGGAGCGGCTCTTCTTTGATGTGGAGATGCCCCTGGTGCCGATTCTGGCCGAGATGGAGCTTGCCGGGGTGAAGCTGGACCTCCCCCTTCTCGGGGAACTCTCCGCCGGTTTCGGGAAGCAGCTGGCGGAACTGGAGGAGCGGATCACGGGGCTTGCGCCGGAGCCCTTCAATATCAACTCACCCAAGCAGTTGGGAGAGGTGCTCTTCGAGAAGCTGAAGCTCCCCACCGGGAAGAAGACCAAGACCAAGACCGGCTGGTCCACCAACGTGGAGGAGCTGGAGCGGCTGGCCGAGGCGGGCCACGAGATCGCGGCCCTCATCCTCCAGTACCGGGGGCTCGCGAAGCTGAAATCCACCTACACCGATGCCCTCCCCAAGCTGGTGCAGCCGGCAACGGGAAGGGTCCACACCTCCTACAACCAGACCGTCACCAACACGGGGCGGCTCTCCTCGTCGGAGCCGAACCTGCAGAACATCCCGGTCCGGACCGAGGAGGGGCGGCGGATCCGCCGGGCCTTCATCGCCGAGGAGGGGCACCTGCTCCTCTCCGCAGACTACTCCCAGATCGAGCTCCGGGTCCTGGCTCACCTCTCGGAGGACCGGGTCTTCTGCGACGCCTTTGCCAAGGACGAGGACATCCACACCCGCACCGCCGCCGAGGTCTTCGGCCTCTTCCCCGAGATGGTGACCCCCGAGATGCGGCGCCAGGCCAAGGCCATAAACTTCGGCGTCATCTACGGCCAGGGGGCCTTCAGTCTGGCAAAGCAGCTCGGCATTGCGACAAAGATAGCCAGGGAGTTCATCGACAACTACTTCGCCCGCCATCCCGGGGCCCGGGCCTTCCTGGACGGGTGCGTGCGGGAGGCGGAGGCGAAGGGGTACGTGACCACGCTCCTGGGCCGCCGGCTCCCGATCCCCGACATCAAGAGCGCCAACGGCAACATCCGGGCCTTTGCCCAGCGCAACGCCGTCAACTACCCGATCCAGGGGTCCGCCGCCGACATCATCAAGGAGGCCATGGTGAGGGTAACTGCCCGGATGGGACGTGACGGCATGCGGAGCCGGCTCATCATGCAGGTTCACGACGAACTGGTCTTCGAGGTTCCGGAGAATGAGGTGGTTGCCATGGAACAGCTCGTGCAGCACGAGATGGAGCACGCCGTGCCCCTGCGCGTGCCTCTCAGGGTGGATATCAGCCACGGCAGGAACTGGAGCGAGGCCCACTAGGCCATGCCAGAGTCCGGTAGGGGCAGGGATTGATGCTTCTTCTATAGACGGGTTTTATTAAGAATAACTGCGTGGAATAGCGGGCCTCTTTCGTGATAGTGTTTACGTCCTTGTACTGAGGAAAACCCGGCCCCTGCCCATGGCGGGGAGAGGAGGCGGTTGTGGGGTGTGATATTTTGCAGGAGATCCTTGAATCATGCCTGTCCCTGGAGAAAAAGGCTGCGGCCATCTTCAGGGCCTTTGCCGCCCATGCCGTCCGGGACGACGCCCGGAGTTTCTGGGAGGCCGTGGCCGATGAAACCAACCACCACAGCGCCCTCTACGAACGCCTCAACACGCCTCTTGCCGAAGGGGGGACCGCTCCCCTCGTCATCTACAAGCCGGCCGAGACTCGGGAAGAGCTGGAGATGATCGAGCGAAACATCGACGAGCAGTTCGAACTCTACCAGGAATCTCCCACCCCCGAGGCCTCCTGCCTCCTCGGGTTCCGGCTCCAGCTCTATCTCCTCCACCCCGCCTTCGCCAGCCTCTGCCGCATGACCAAGGATGTCACCGGCGAGGATGCCAACGACCTGGGCTACGGCCGGTATCTGCGCCGGTTTATCGACGGGGTCGGCGTCTGCGGCATGGCCACGGCCGAATCGGAGCTCCTGGGCGAAGCCCTCTTCCGACTCTGGAATGAGGCGCGGCAGCTGGCAACCCAGTCTCACGTGGATGCCCTGACCGGGGTCCTCACCCGGGCCGGCTTCTTCCAGGCCGTTCCCCCCCTGGCCTATGCGGCCCAGCGCAACGGGAACAACTCGGCCATCATGCTCATCGATATCGACTACTTCAAGCTCTTGGGCGAGAATTACGGCCACCAGACCGGCGACCGGGTGCTCCAGGTGGTGGCCGACACCATCACGTCGCACCTGCGGCGCTCCGACGTGGTGGGGCGCTATGACGGTGACGAGTTCATCGTCTATCTCTCGCCGGTGGAGCCGGCCTCCCTCAAGTCCGTGGCCGAGAACCTCCGGGTCCAGGTGGAGGAGGCGAGCGCCCGGCTCGTCCCGGTCACCATCAGCATCGGCGTGGCCCAGGGAACTTTCGGCCCCGACGTGGACCATTCCCTCGAAGAGCTGGTCCGCAAGGCCGACGAGTGCCAGATGCAGGCCAAGTACACCGGCAAGAACAAGGTCGTCATGAAGTAACCCGCCACGGGCCAAGGCCTGTGACATCAATACATCTCCTGCTTGCGTTGAATCAAAATCGGGGCATACTTCCTCAGTGAGTTGATTAACCACCGGGAGGTGCCCCATGCGCAACATCCTCGTCTCCATCCTTTCTCTCTCGCTTATCATCTCCGCATCCCCAAGCCACGCCGGATTCCTGGATGATCTCACCAGACAGGCGGCTCCGTTCCTCCAAGGGGGGATGGGGAGCAGTCTGGACGACTCCACCATCGTCAAGGGACTCAAGGAGGCACTTGCCACCGGCACCGAGCGGGCCGTTAACGAGGTGGCGAAGCCCGACGGCTACTTCGGCAACAGCCTCATCAAGATCATGCTCCCCGACAAGTTCCAGAAGGTGGCCGACCTCCTGGGTACCGTGGGTTATCAGAAGCAGGTGGACGAGTTCGTGCTGAGCATGAACCGGGCGGCGGAGAAGTCGGCCCCCCAGGCGGCCCGCTTTTTCGGCGACGCCATCCGGGATATGAGCGTGGAGGATGCGCGGGGGCTCTTGAACGGCGGCGACCGAGCCGCCACCGACTTCTTCGAGAAGAAGACCCGCGGCAAGCTCTACGACGCCTTTAAGCCGACCGTGGGTAAAACCATGGGAGAGGTGGGGACCGTCAAGGCCTTCCAGGATATGGTGGGGAAGTACCAGGCGCTCCCCCTGGCCGCCTTCGGGGGCAAGCCGTCCCTGGACCTGAACGATTACGTGACCAACAAGGCCCTGGACGGACTCTTCACCATGGTGGCCGCGGAGGAGAAGAAGATCAGGACGAACCCGGCGGCGAGGACCACTGACCTGCTGAAGACGGTGTTCGGTAAATAGGAGTGAAGGGTGTGGTGCAGTTCCGGGATTCAGTGGAGCCTGAAAGTGCCGCTGTTGGCGTGTGGGACGCTCTTGGGGGCGTTGCCGGCGGGAGCGACCATCTTTCCGGGACCGGCCGAGGTGGTGGGGCAAAGCTCGCTGCAGGAAATCCGGGGAGGAGAATCGCTCATTGAGCTTGCCCGGACCCATGACCTCGGCTTCAACGAGATTGCAGCGGCCAATCCCGGTCTCGATCCCTTTGTCCCAAGCGCCGGCCGCCCCGTGGCCATCCCGGGACGGCATGTGGTTCCCGTGGCGGCGGTGCCGGGGCGGCTTGTGGTGAATCTGTCCGAGCTTCGCCTGTACTTCGTTCCGGAAGGGGGCGTGCCGCGTATTGTCTCCTTCCCGGTCGGGACGGGAAGCGAGGGGAAGGAAACCCCCCTTGGCGTCTACCGGGTGACGGAGAAGCGCGCCAATCCCGCCTGGCACGTTCCCCTATCCATTCGCCAGGAGCGGCCCCGCCTACCCGCCGTGGTCCCCCCCGGACCCGACAATCCCCTCGGAAGCCACGCCCTGCGGCTGACCGACGACGGCCTGATGATTCACGGCACCAACCGGCCATGGGGAGTTGGCCGAGCCGTGAGCCACGGCTGTATCCGGCTCTATCCCGAGGATATCCCCGTCCTCTTTCGGCTCGTTACGCTCGGGACCCCGGTAGCCATCGTCCGGGAGCCGGTGAAGGTGGGTGATCAGGAGGGGCGACTCCTCATCGAGGTCCATCGGGATGACGGAGCCGGTATCGACTACGCGGCGGAGGCAACCCGCCTTATCCTGGCGCGGGGGAGGCTTGACCAGGTGGACTTCCCGCGTCTCTTCCGGGCCCTGGCCGAGAAACGGGGGATGCCGGTCGATATCGGTCGCTGACCACTAATCCTACAACCGCGGTAGTTGGATAACACGGAGAGACTGAGAGCACGGAGAAACCAACAGATCGGCTAAGTTTATTGTCGATCCCGCAGGTGATGAAAATCTGGATGGTCCTTGAACTCGAATATCGGACTCTCTGTTTCTCCGTGTTATTGAAAGGTTTTATTTCTTCTGCTGGAGCTCGAAGGCCTTCGCTGATTTCCCCGCCGACTGCTCCGCCTGCTGGGCGGCTCCCTCTGCCTTTGTTGCGGCCGCTTCAGCCTTTGATGCGGCTGTCTCCGCCCTGGTTGCAGCCGCGGATGCCGCTTCCGCCGATTTCTGGGCGTTCTGGGCCGCCTGCTGGATCTGGTCGCGGGCATCGGCGTTTTCGCGTTTCACCGCATCCAGGTCGGCTGGCGTGACCACGGGGCGTTTCGCCAGATCGGCAACCTGGGCCTCGATGGTATTCAGCCGTTTTTCCAGTCCGTTGATCCGATCCGACAGGGGAGCGGTCTGCTCCTGGACGAATGTTTTGGTGGCGCACCCCGCCGTGAGGGCGAGAAAAGGGATGACTGCCGCAGTGACTATTCGCTTCATGGTTTTCCCCCTTGTGGTGCCGTTCTGGCGTTACGACAGGCGATAGGAGAGCATCACCCCGTCCCGCAGCGGGAGGATGGAGGTGAAAAAGTCCTTCCGGCCGGTCAAGAAATCGTTGAATTCCCGTATGCCGCGGGTTTCGGGGTCGTCCTCACCCTCCACCACCTTGCCGTGCCAGAGGGCGTTGTCGGCGATGACCAGGGCATGGGGGGCAAGGTGCGGGATCATGGCCTCCAGGGCTTCCCGGTACTGGTGCTTGTCCAGGTCGATGAAGAGGATGTCGATGTCGCGGTAATCGCGGCCGATCTTCAGGGCGTCGCCGACCCGGAACTCCACCCGGTCGATGAGGCCGCTTTCCTGGAACATCTCCTTGGCGTAGGCGATGTTTGTGGGGGAGTAGTCGGTCATGACCACCTTTCCCGTGATGCTGATGGCCCGGGCGAACCACCAGGCCGAGTAGCCGAACCCCGAGCCCAGTTCCACCACGAGCCGGGGCTGCTTGAGGCGTGTGAGGATATAGAGGAACCGCCCCACCAGGCGGTCAACGATGGGGAAGCCCAATGCCTTGGCCCTGCTTTCCATCGCGAGGAGGCTGGGGTTATCCTCGGGCGCCAGCCCCATGAGGTACTCCTCGATGCGGGGATCGGTTATGGGGATCATCGTTCGCATTCCTTCCAGGTATCCTTAACCCATACGTCTTTCAAGTCTAACACTTTCGCCGGGATGCGCAATTCGAGCCGGGAAAAAGGGTAAAAACTGCGTGTTGACTTCCTCAGCCCCCCGGTCTTTAATGACCCAATGACACACGCGCGCGAATCGGCACCGATGCCCCAGGGGAAGGTCACTGCAATCCTCGTCTTCACTACGCTCCTGTGGGGAGGGAGTTTCCTCTTCAACAAGATTGGAATGCGGGAGATTCCCCCGGTCCAGTTTTTCTTCTTCCGCTTCGCCCTGGCGGCGCTTCTCATGGGGATCATCTGCATCCCGCGGTTTTCCCGGCTGAACCGGGACATCGTAAAGCGCGGAGCCATGGTGGGGGTGGCCCTGGCGGCAGTGAACCTCACCTTTGTCCTGGGCGTCTCGGGCACCACCATCTCCCGGGCCGGATATCTCAACAATCTCTTCGTCCTCTTTATTCCGCTTCTCTCGTTCGTGCTCTGGCGGGAGCGCCTCGACCGGATCACCTTTGCCGGGGTTTTCCTGGCGGTCGCCGGTCTCTGGGAACTGGCCAGCGGGGGCGCCGAGGGGTTCAACCGAGGTGACTTCCTCTCCACGGTCTGCGCCGTGTTCATTGCCATTCACATCATCACCGTGTCGCGGGTCCTGCGGGACGAGGACGTCTACCTGGTCACCTTCGTGCAGTTCTCCACCGTGGCCCTCGCGGGGGCGGCCATCACCCTTGCCATGCCGTGGCCGGCGTTCACCATCGGCGCGGCCGGGGGATGGTCCCTGGCCTACTGCGCCGTCTTCCCCACGGTCATCTGCTTCACGCTCCAGAACGCCTTCCAACGCTTCACCACCCCCACCAGGGCGGGGCTCATCTACACCCTCGACCCGGTCTGGAGCATGCTGGCCGGGGTCTTTATCCTGGGGGAGCGCCTCACCCCCCGGGAGCTCGCGGGGTGCATGCTGATCCTGGTGGCCGTGGCCGGCCCGCTCCTGGGGAGGCTCTACCTGGAGCAGCGCCACCGGAGGCTCTATCACCTTGACGACGTGGAGGAGGCGTAGCCCATGGCCACGCCCGCCTTTGCCGTCAGCGAGGAGAAGAACCGCTGGCTCCGGGAGAAGATGGCGGAGTTGGGGGTGGCCGAGGCCGACCTGGAGGAGACCTTTGTCCGCTCCTCCGGCGCCGGCGGCCAGCACGTGAACAAGACCGCCACCTGCGTCCAGATCAAGCACCGGCCCACCGGGATCGAGGTCAAGTGCATGAAGGACCGGAGCCAGTCCGTGAACCGGTTTCTGGCCCGGCGGGAGATTCTGGAGCGGATCGAGCGGTTGCAAAAGGGGGAGAGCTTCCGGGACCCCAAGGTGGAGAAGCTGAAAAAACAGAAGGCGCGGCGCAAACGGCGCGCGAGCGGGAAATACGAGAAATAAAGGCAAGAGGCTTATTAGCGCCAAGCACCTGCGTGCTGGCGATTTGTCAACTAAACGTAAGTCAGACCGAGAAAGGACCCCCCTCAGTCCCCCCTACCTTGTAGGGGGGAAGCGAGCGTAAGCGATGCAGGGGGGTGTGAACAGCAGTAACTTATTCAAGAGGTTTATTAAGGAATCACCGATGATACGACACGAAACCCTCCGCACCCTCGAATTTGACAAGATCCTCGCGGCCATAACCGGCTACGGCCACAGTACCGCCACCCGGGAGGAGATTGCCCATATCCGCCCCCTGGACGACCGCGCTGCCATAACCCGGCGCTTCGGCCAGGTTGACGAAATCCGGCGCATGACCCATCTGGGGATCACCATTCCCCTCTCCTCCTTCGAGGACATCACGCCGCTTCTGGACGCGGTCCGTCCCGAGGGAGCGGTCCTCGACCCCACGGAGCTGGTGATTCTCTTTCCGGTCCTGCGGACCATGACCGCCATCGCCAAGCAGTTCGCCTACCGGTCCGACATCCCGCTCCTGAAGGAGCTGGCGGGCCATGTGACCGGTTTCCCCGATATCCTGGACGAACTGGAGGTTTCCCTCGACAGCGAGGGGGAGATCCTTGACTCAGCCTCGCCGCTCCTCTTCGATCTGCGCAAGAAAAAGCGCACCCTCACGGAGCGGATCCGGCGGCGCTTGGCTGAGATCGTCCGCGAAACCGGCGTCACCACCTTCCTCCAGGACGACTTCATCACCCAGCGGGGAGGGCGGTGGGTGATCCCGGTCCGGATGGACTCCAAGGGGATGGTTCCCGGCGTGGTCCATGACGTTTCCAACTCCGGCGAAACCGCCTTCATGGAGCCTCTGGAGATCATCGGCCTCGCCAACGAGCTGGAGAACCTGGTGGCCGAGGAAAAAGCCGAGATGATCCGCATCGTCCGGGCCATCTGCCGGATGCTCCGCCGCGAGGCCGACCCCCTGGCGGACCAGTTCCGGACCCTGGTCCACCTGGACCTCCTGAACGCCGTGGCTTCCTTTGCCGATTCCCTCAGTGCCGATACCCCCGAGATCAATGACGCCCGCTTCATCCGGGTGAACGAAGGGCGGCATCCCCTCCTGGCCCTCATGGCGCGGGAGCGGGGGGCCGGCAGGGTGGTGCCCCTCGATCTGGCGCTGGGTGACAATGATCTTACTGATTCGCATTTTTTCGCAGACCAAGGCGGCGAGGCGGAGGCGACGCAGGCGTACCAGAAGGTACGTCGAGGAGCCGACAACGAAGCCAACGCCGGTATGCGGAAAAAGGCGGATCAGGTGATGGTCATCACCGGCCCCAACGCCGGCGGCAAAACCATCTCCCTCAAGACCACCGGCCTCCTCCACCTCATGGCCCTGGCCGGGATCGCGGTGCCGGCGGCCTCCACCTCGTCGTTCCCCCTCATCTCCGATCTCCTGGTGGACATCGGCGACGAGCAGTCCATCGAGCAGAGCCTCTCCACCTTCTCGGCCCATGTCTCCAATATCGCGGGGATTCTCGAACGAGCCGACGACCGGACCGTGGTCCTCCTGGACGAGCTGGGGACCGGTACCGAGCCGGTCCAGGGGGCGGCCATCTCCTGCGCGGTCCTGGCCGACCTGCAGGAGAAGGGGGCGCGGATCATCGCCACCACCCACCTCACCGACATCATCGGCTTCGTCCACAAGCGGGAGGGGATGGTGAACGCCTCCATGGAGTTCGACCGCGCCACCCTCACCCCCCTCTACCGCCTCAAGAAGGGGGAGCCGGGGCAGTCCCACGCTCTGGAGATCGCCCGCCGCTACGGCCTCCCGGACCGGGTGGTGGAGTTCGCCACCGGCATGCTCTCCCGCATGGAGACTGAGTTCCACGAACTCCTGGCCGAGCTGAAGGACCAACGCCGGCGTCACGAAGAGGCCCTGGCCGAGGCGGAGCGGCTGCGGCGGGATGCCGAGGAGAAGGCCCGGATCGCCCGGGAGCGCCTGGCCGAAGCCGAGGCGAAGCGGCGGGAGGCAATGGAGAAGGGGTTCCAGGAGGCGAAGGAGATCGTGCGCGGTGCCCGGCGGGAGGTGAACGCCATCATCGAGGAGGCGCGGAAGGAGAAGAGCCGCGAGGCTCGGAAGAAGATCGACGAGGCCGAGGCGCGGGTCGAGGAGAAGCTCCAGGAGTTCCACCCCGAGGAGCGCCTCCCCCTGGAGTCCGTCAACGAGGGGGACGCGGTCCACGTGAAGCGCCTGGGCCACGACGTTACCGTCCTGGCCGTGGACCGGAAGGGGGAGACACTCAAGGTCCGGGCCGGCACCTTCGAGTTGGTGGTGGAGGCCGCCGATGTGTCCCCGGCGCGGGAAAAGGGGGGGAAGAAGCCCAAGACCAAGCCCGCCGCGAAGATCGCGGCCCCGTCCCGGGAGTCCACACCCCACGAGCTGAACCTTATCGGCCTGCGGGTGGACGATGCCCTGGGGCGGCTGGAGCCGTTTCTGAACCACGCGTCCCTGGAAGGGTACGGCGAGGTGCTGATCGTCCACGGCAAGGGGACCGGCGCCCTCATGCGGGGGGTGCGGGAGTACCTGGACGGCCACCCCCTCGTGCGGGAATTCCGCCCCGGCGAGCCCTTCGAGGGGGGGGAGGGGGCCACGGTGGTGTTGCTACGGTAGGAGAAAACACAATGAATCACATAAACAGAATGCGCCCCATTCATCCCGGTGAAGTGCTGCGCGAGGAGTTCCTGATCCCCTTGGGGATGAGCGCCCATGCGTTGGCGCTCGAACTCAAGGTGCCGGCGCCGCGCATCAACGACATTGTGCGCGAGCGCCGCGCCGTCACGCCCGACACGGCGCTCAGGCTGGCCCGGTACTTCGGCACGACACCCCAGTTCTGGCTTAATCTGCAGACCAGCTACGACCTCAAGATCGCCGAACGGGAGTTGGGCTCAAAGATCGAGCGCGAAGTCCATACCCGCCTCGTGGCGTAGACGCTCAGAACTCACTCTACACATTCCTTCCCCTCGAACATGCCGGTGGCGCTGATGCTCTCGGCCACCTTCCTGAAGTGGAACCCGAAGATGGCCAGGGTGATGGCAAGGGGGAAGAGCCGGGGCCGCCGCACCAGGGACCAGGCAAAGAGCTTCCAGAACTGGAACCGCTCCCTCCCCAGCACCCCCAGGAACAGGATCGAGGTGAAGAAGGCCCGCAGGTGTGCCGGGTTCGGCTGGAACCCTCCCGGCGGGGTCCGGTACTCCTTGAGGAAGGTGATGACCCGCCGGTAGTAGGGTCGGGGGGCGTAGATCCCCTTGAGGATCTGCCGGTAGCCGCTGATGAGGGCGTCCGCCGGCATCCGGGGGACGAAGTTGAGGGCGATGGCAGTGTTGTTCCCCGAGGCGTCCCGCAAAAGCCGCCCCTCCTCGGCCAGGCGCTGGTGGAGCTTGGTCCCCCGCAGGGCCGTGAGCATCCCGACCATGGCGGTGACGATGCCGCTCTCCTGGATGAAGCGAATCTGCTTCTCGAAGATGGAGGCCGGGTCGCTGTCGAAGCCGACGATGAACCCCCCCTGCACCTGGAGCCCTGCACGCTGGATCCGTTTGACGCTCTCCAGGAGGTCGCGGTTGCGGTTCTGCACCTTGCCGCTCTCGTCGAGTCCCTCCTCGTGGGGGGTCTCGATGCCGACAAAGACCTCCGTGAACCCGGCTTGCACCATGAGGGACATGAGCCGGGAATCGTCGGCCAGGTCGATGGAGGATTCGGTGAAGAAGGAGAAGGGGCGCCCGTGCTCCTCCTGCCAGGCTATGATGGTGGGGAGGAGTTCCCGCTTCAGCTTGTTCCGGTCGCCGATGAAGTTGTCGTCCACGAAGAAGACCCCCCCCTTCCACCCACGCGTGTGGAGGGCGTCCAGTTCGGCGATCAGCTGCTCCCGGGTCTTGGTGCGGGGCCTGCGGCCGAAGAGCTGGGTGATGTCGCAGAACTCGCAGTCGAAGGGACATCCCCGGGAGTACTGGATGTTCATGGCGGCGTAGTCCCGGATATCGAGAAGCTCCCACCGGGGAAGCGGGGTCAGGGCCAGGTCGGCCCGCCCGCCGGTGGTGTAGATGCGTTGGGCGCTACCCGTTGCCAGATCGTCCAGGAAGGGGGGGAAGGTCAACTCCGCCTCTCCCAGCACCAGGTGGTCCGCCTCGGGATAGTCCTCGGGAGCAGTGGTGAAGAGGGGGCCTCCGGCCACGGTGGTGACCCCCAACCGGCGGCAGCGGGCGAGGATGTCCCGCACCGCGTCCCGCTGGATGGTCATGGCGCTCACAAAGACCATGTCGGCCCAGGAGAGGTCCTGGTCGGTGACCTCCCGGACGTTCTGGTCGATGAGGCGTGTGTCCCAGCTCTCGGGGAAGAGGGCGGCAACGGTGAGGAGCCCCAGAGGCGGAAACGCCGCCTTCTTGCCGACGAATTTCAGGGCGTGGCTGAAGCTCCAGAAGGAATCGGGGTAGCGGGGGTAGACGAGGAGAACGTTCATGGGATCCTCCGTGATCCATGGGTTCCCGGTCCGGTGGGATCGGTTTGGAGTTCAATTGTACCCGCCGGCAAATTGCCCCGCTGTAATTTTTGTGTAAAAGGTGTGCGGATGGAGGGATTGCCGTGCTTCAGGACCCGACCGACGAGTACATCCGCACCATCACCGCCCACTGCGACCTGACGGGGAAAGAGGTCCTTGAAGTGGGGTGCGGCACCGGCCGCATCACCCGGGACCTGGCCCGCCACGCCCTCCGGGTGGTGGCTGTGGACCCCGACGAAGCCGCCCTGGCAAAGGCCCGCTCCGCCGTCCCCGCCCCCAACGTACGCTTCCTTCCCATGCCCGACGGCATCCTCGACTTTCCCCCCGCTTCCTTTGACGTGGTCATCTACACCCTCTCCCTTCACCATGTTCCCCTCGATCGGATGAACGAAAGCCTTCGCGCCGCCGCCGGCCTCCTGCGGGATGGGGGCGTCATCGTCGTGGTGGAGCCGGGGGACGGCGGCTCCTTCACCGAGGCCAAGGAGCGCTTCGGCGCCGGCAGCGGCGACGAGCGCCCCGGCCGGGAGGCCGCCATCCGGGCCATGCACGGGCTCTGCGGCTGGATCGTGGGGGAGACGATTATCTTCAAAGTTCAGTTCCTATTTGCCGACGAGGATGACTTCATCGCCACGAAACTTCCCGGCTTCGGGCAGAAGCCGGAGGATTACCGGCGGGAAGTGCGGGAGTTTCTTGCCCGGTATCGGGTGCCGGAGGGGGTTGTGCTCGATGCGGGGAGGAGGGTGAATGTTTTGCGGCGGGATGTGGCTTACTCCAGCCACAAACATTGCAAATTCGGATTGACGCTCCGAGTTTGCAATGATATGTTTCCCCCATGATACCACGCCCCCTTTACAGTGAAGCCGTTTCACGAGCGCTGCTGCGTTCTCCGGTCACCGCCCTGCTCGGCCCGCGCCAATGCGGAAAAACAACTCTGGCGCGGTTGATCGGCCAAGAGCGGGAAGGACACTATTTTGACATGGAGTCGCCCGTTGACCGGCAGCGCCTCCAAAACCCCGAACTTGCGCTCGGCTCTCTGTCGGGACTGGTAATTATCGATGAAATTCAACTTGTCCCCGAACTATTCGGCATTCTGCGGGTGCTGGCGGACCGTCCGGGGCAGCCTGTCCGCTTTCTGGTACTGGGTAGCGCGTCTCCCCATATCATTAAGAGGATTTCGGAAACCCTTGCCGGACGGATCGAGTTTGTTGACTTGTCCGGGTTCAATCTTGCGGAAATATCGCCGGAAGAGCGAGACCGTCTCTGGCTGCGCGGCGGGTTTCCCCGTTCGTTTCTCGCCGGCAGCGAGGCAGACAGCCTTGCTTGGCGGGAAGGATTCATCCGTACCTTCCTGGAACGCGATATCCCGCAACTTGGGATAACCATTCCCGCCACGGCCATGCGCCGGTTCTGGACCATGCTGTCGCACCTCCACGGCCAGACATGGAACGCCTCCGACTTAGGTCGCTCCATGGGCCTGTCGGACAAAACCGTGCGCCATTACCTGGACATCCTCACCGGCACCTATATGGTCAGGCAGTTGCAGCCCTGGCATGAAAACCTGAAAAAACGCCAGATAAAGTCACCCAAGATTTACCTGCGCGATACCGGCTTGCTGCACAGCCTGCTGAATATTCCCGGAATGGGAGAACTCTGGGCGCATCCACGGCTCGGTGCATCATGGGAAGGGTTCTGCCTGGAACAGGTGGTGGCGGCTCTGAACACGCAAGAGGTTTATTTCTGGGCTACCCAGGGTGGAGCGGAGCTGGATCTGCTTTTCTTCTCGGGCGGAAGGCGATTTGGCGTGGAGTTCAAGTTCAACGAAGCACCGAAAGTCACCAAATCCATGCAGAGCGCTCTGACGGACCTCTCCCTGGCTCATCTCTGGGTGGTGTATCCTGGCGCGGTGCGCTACGCTGTCCATGAAAAGATCACCATGCTGCCGCTGGCGGAGATTCCCGGTCTGCCTGCGGAGAAATTGAAATAGAAATGTTCCATTCGGGGGGATGAGCGGTTCACGCGCACGCGTGCGTGGGGCTGGTCAACATGTAGTTGGTTTTTTTAAGGAGCTGAATTTTATATGAACTTATGGTTTCTCGCACCAGAGCTGTTGGCTGAACTTGCAATATCGAAAGATGAAACGGGGACTTTTCGTGTTTCTTCTCATCCGTCAGATAAGCCAAAGAGAGCAAATCCTGAAGAAGTCATTCGTCAGTTAGTCATGATACAACTCAGGTGCCATTATCATTATCCATATGGCAGGTTATTACAAGAATACGTTGTTCAAATGGGTGTGACAAAAAAACGTGCAGATATAGCAATCACAGACAACAATAATAATTTGGAGACTGTAATTGAGGTTAAGCAAGTTATAGACGATAATTCTATCCTACAACTTCAATCCTATATGCATGCAGCGGGTGCAAGGTTTGGGATGGTAGTATCCCTCCACAGTAGAAAAGTCTTTATGCGCGAACCTAACGGTAGTTTTACACAAATATCGGATTTGCCGGTATATTGCGGTGAACATGATACAAATGGCACAACATATGGCCAATTGACAAAAGTAGATGATTCAATAGCTAAAACATTAATGGCATCATTGGGTATTACAGGACTGAGTAGAATTTCAAACACAGTGTCATGCCTTTACATAAAGAACAAAACTATGAAACTGTCTAATACAAGTTTATTGAGTTACAGCGCGGTTAGAAAACAAGCTATCGGAACTGGCATTATTCTTCCGAGTACAGTTGGAAATGGCGATTGGGACAATCTACTTTCATTGTTATTTGACACAGCTACAGTTGTAGAGGGGAATGCAACTACTGATGCTGTTCGTAGAGGTGAGGAGCTTTTTCAGGCATTCTTGAATCAGATTTGCGAGCAATGTGATTCCAATACTGAAACCATGTTCAAAGAGATTTACAGTGCCTTTACCGATTGGTATAGAAAAAACAATAATGGTAACGATAAGTATCTCCCCAGCAGGAAAAACATTAGTGCTCAACTCCTCAAAAATGGGTTTCTCAGTCGTAAACTTGGCGGACAAGTGTACATCTCTGGAATTCGCATTCTATGACTAAGGGAGTTCCAACCAGGCCCTTGGACACCGGCCGGAGATGAGAAACGCCCCGGCGCGGGTTAAGGACGCGCACCGTTATGCCCGGAGAACTTAATGCTATGCGACGCATTCGCGCAGTGGCCATAGCCTCAGCACTACTCTTTGCAGCGATGGCGGTCTACACGTGGCCCTTGAAACCTGGCATTCCCGCCATTCAGTTGACTTTTACCGAATCGGCATTCACGTCGATTCTGGCCGAATGGAAACCTGCGGGCGTCCATATATTCAAGACCCACTTTGCCACAGATTTCCCGTTTCTCGTTTGCTATGGGGCGCTCGGCTATCTGGTATCACGAGAAACAAACCTGTTTGAGAGGCATACACGACGGGTCAGGTCGCTCCTTGCCCTCTCACTGCCTTTTGCCGCCGCGGCGGATGCGATAGAAAACTCTTTGCACTTGCTGTTCTTGCTCGGCACAGGCCCATTCAGCCAATCTCTCTATTTCGCCGCCGGCATAGCTTCCACAATAAAATGGTTGCTTATTGTCGGTTTCGTTGGCAGTTCAGCGTATGCGCTTTATAAAACCGCGGGCTAACCTCTCATTCCAGCGGATCAGCAACTATAACCTTTCCACTCCTCAGGAGGCTCAATGCGGATCAACACAGTACTTTCCATCCTCATCCTGCTTCTCTCCTTCTCCCTCGCCGGGGCCGAGATGTACCAGTGGGTGGACGGGAAGGGCACCGTGGTCATCACGGACACGCCTCCTCCCCCAGCCAAGAAGCGCAAGAAGGTGAAGGTTTACACCGACAGCGACTTCGCTCCCGCGCCTCCCGCTCAGCCGTCGCCCGCGAAGCGCAGTGCCAAGGGTGCTGCCGCAGCGGAATCGCAACCCGCAACTCCCAAAAAAGAACGCTTCACCGGCACGGTGGAGATGTACGTGACCTCCTGGTGCGGCTACTGCAAACGAGCCGAGAAGTACCTGCAGAGCAAGGGCATCCCCTACGTGGCCTACGACATCGAAAAGGACAGTGCCGCCCGTGAGCGCCACAGGGAGCTTGGAGGCCGCGGTGTGCCATTGATCATCATCGGATCGAACAAAATGTCCGGCTTCTCTCCGGAGACTCTGGAATATTATCTGAATAACTGATTTAAAAGGGGAACCGTCTCCATCCCGGAGAAAGAGTGCCATGCCTGCCGCCAAACGCCCGCCAACCAAACATCACCCCAAAGGACTTACGGTCCTTTACGAGGACAAGGATGTCATCGTGGTGGAAAAGCCGTGCGGCCTCCTGACGATAGGGACGGACCGGGACAAGTCGCGAACGGTTCATACCATTCTCAATGAGTACGTCCGCAAGGGTGATCCCCGCTCCAGAAACCGGATCTACATCGTCCATCGCCTGGACCGGGATACCTCCGGCATCCTGATTCTCGCCAAGAGCGAAGCCGCCAAGATGTATCTGCAGGAACACTGGCAGGATACCGACAAGCGCTACCTAACGGTTGTGCATGGCAGGCTTGCGGTGAAGGCAGGGACGATCAGCAGCTGCCTGGCCGAGAACAGCGCCCTTAAGGTCTATTCAACCCCTGATGCGGCGCAGGGGAAGCTGTCGCATACGGAGTATGCGGTCATCAAGGAGGCGAAAGGGTTCAGCCTGCTGGAGATCCACCTCCTTACCGGACGCAAGCATCAGATACGGGTGCACCTGTCGGAAATGGGCCACCCCGTCGTGGGGGACAGAAAATACGGCAAGGGGAGCGAGGCCCATGGCAACCTGGCGCTGCATGCCCGTTCGCTCTCATTCACCCACCCTGTCAGCGGCAAACGACTGACCTTCGAAACCCCCGTCCCCGATTATTTCACCCGCCTGGTCGGAAGCATCGCAATGTCGGCAGCCGCACCGGTCGGGACTCTCACAAAGGACAAACCATGACCAATAACGATCTGCTCCGCAGACTCCGCTACGCCCTGAACCTGAATGGCGAAACCATTGCCGGATTATGCGCGCTGGGCGGACATGACATCAAACCGATCGATGTGCTGAAGCTGCTGAAAAAAGAGGAAGAACCGGGCTTTGCTGCCTGCGATGACTCTGTGATGGGGGCATTCCTGGATGGCCTGATCATTTCCCGGCGAGGGGCGCAGGAGCAAAAGCCCGATGCGGGCAGGGAAGCGGCAGGGGCGTTGAACAACAATCTGATCATGAGGAAGCTCAGGATAGCGCTGGAGTTGAATGAAGAGGCAATGCTCGCGCTCCTTGCAAAAGTCGGCGTCCAGATCTCGAAATCAGAATTGTCCGCGATGTTCCGCGCCAAAGGGCACCGAAATTACAAGCCCTGCGGCGACCAGTTCCTCCGCAACTTTATACGGGGGTTGACGCTTGGGGGACCGGGAGCGATATGACAGACGCAAAAGCAATAGCAGACCATTGGGGAAGAGGCGATGTGTACGGCCTGATCGTGTCGGCTTTGAACAGAATGTCGAAGCCTCTGGAAGGCTTGACCGTTGAAGAGCTGGCGCCGGTGGACCATTTCCATTCCCGGGGCTTTCCCGCAACCGTGGAGTTTGCCGACTGGCTCCGGATCAATCCTGGCGAGCAGATCCTGGACATCGGCTGCGGACTGGGCGGTCCGGCCCGGTACATGGCGAAACGGTTCCAGTGCCGGGTGAGCGGCATCGACATCACCGAGCCGTTCGTGGAGGCGGCCAACAAGCTGACGGCGCTTCTCCAGATGGAACGGCAGGTGACGATTGCCCATGGCAACGGCCAGCGCCTGCCGTATCCGGATTCGCGCTTCGATGGCGCCTATACGCAGGACGTCACCATGAACGTGGCGGATCGCGCTGGATTTTTCGCGGAGGCATATCGGGTGCTGAAGCCCGGCGCCTTCTTCGCGCTTTCCGAGCACGGTTTGGGTCCGGAAGGGAATCCCCTCTATCCCGTCCCCTGGTCGGAGGATGGCACCGGCGCCTATCTGGTCGCGCCAGCCGAAACCCGGGCGATTCTTGAAAAGACCGGGTTCGAAGCCATCGCCATTGAGGATACCGGGACCAAGTGTGTCATCGGTTACAGGAAGGTGATCGAAAGGGCCGAAAAAGGCGCCTTGCCGCCGTTGGGGTTACATCTCTTCATGGGCGAAACCATGGTGCAGAAGATGCAGAATGCCGCGCGGAACATCGAAGAAGGCCGTACCCACCCGATACAGTTGATCTGCCGCAAGCCGCGATGAATCCCCTTGAAGCCCCGCGGCGTTACCCCATTACGCCGGAGCCTGACATGAAAAACAGATGCGCATGGGCCGGCACCGACCCCCTCTACATCGCCTACCACGATGACGAGTGGGGCGTGCCGGTTAACGACGACCGGCACCTCTTCGAGATGCTGATCCTTGAGGGTGCCCAGGCAGGGCTCTCGTGGCTGACGATTCTCCGCAAGCGCGAGGCGTACCGCCGGGCCTTCGCCAATTTCGATGTGGAAACGGTCGCTGCCTGGTCCGAGCCGGACGTGCAGCGCCTCCTTGCCGATGCGGGAATCGTGCGGAACCGACTGAAGATCGAGTCGGCCATCAGGAACGCCAAGGGAGTCCTCAAAATCAGGGATGAGTTCGGGTCGCTGGATGCGTACCTCTGGCGCTTCGTGGATCACCGGCCCCGGCAGAACGGCTGGCGCTCCCAGGCCGAGGTGCCGGCCCGGACGGAGCAGTCCGATGCCATGGGCAAGGATCTCAAAAAGAGGGGCTTCAATTTCGTGGGGTCGACCATCTGCTACGCGTTCATGCAGGCCGTGGGGATGGTGAATGACCATGTGACCTCCTGCTACCGGCACGAGGAGATCAGGCAACTGGTCCGGCAGAGATCAGGGGAGAAATGACACGAGGAAGGGGTGACTGTACCCCGCTCGCTCCACCACTTCTCGCACCGCATCCCTCCCCGTGGCGGCCGCCTCGCTCAGCCTATGCTCCCGCTCCAGAAAGACCAGGGCCGGGAGGTTCCCGTAGAGGCTGAAGCCGAACGCCTCGATCATGCGGCCGGCGCTGCGCTCCTCGAACTCCTGCCCCATGTCCTGGGTGGCCTTCACGTAGTGCATGGGAAAGGCCGTCACGGTCTGGTCAAGGCTCTCCATGAAGGCCCGTTTTTCTTCCCGGGAAAGGGTTGCGAAGTCGGCTCCGCACCAGCGGCTCTCCTTCGTGGAGAGGAGGGAGCGGCAGGAAAAGGGGCGCCGGCCATAGACGCCGCAGGCGCCGTCGTCATCGAGAAAGGGGCAATCGCCCAGAGCACGGCGCGCCCGGAGAAACGACGGGAAATCGGGGGCGGCAAAGGCGGCGGCCCGGATCGCTGCCGCATGATGTGCAAGGGCCGCGGCATGGCGGTCGGCAAGGGCCGTGGAGACGGCAAGAGCCTCGGTGAAGGTGCAGTTCACCGCCAGGCTGCAGCAGGCATGGCATCCCCGGCCGCAGTGAAGCGTCCCCTTTTTCAGGGCGTATCCGGCAACCCACTCCCTGACGGCAACGTCGAACAGCGCCTGCTGGTCCCTGACTTCATCCAAGAGTTCCTGCCACATGACTCGCTCCTTCGTATGCCGCGGTTGGTGTCCGTGCCGGCACTGGCGACAGTAATTGATTGGCCATTTTGTGTCAATGGCGGCGCGGGAACTGGCAGATGAATCCGGGATAAACACTGCATAATACGGAGAAACGGAGAACACGGAGCACCTTGACTCTCAAGGGTACCACTTTATTATTGTTTGAATGAAAAGCTGTTCATCGTGCCCCTTCGCCCGTAGAGCCATCCCATCCGCCGTTGCGCGGCTGCACCGGCTACAGTCCCGGCTGTCTGCCGTCGGACTGGCGTAAAGGTTTTTGACCATGACTGTGGACGCTAAAACCGACATTACCCAACGCAGGAAAACCGAGGAGGCGCTGCGCAAGAGCGAGGAACGTTCGGAACTGTTGTCACGCACCATCAGCGCCCTGCTGACCGCCGTCGATCCCCAGGACGTGGTCGAGCAATTATGCAATGAGGTTCGGGAGTTCCTGCACTGCGCGGTCTTTTTCAACTACCTCCTTAATCCGCACACCGGGAGGCTCAAGTTCAACGCCTGCGGTGGCGTGGACCAGCGGGTGGCGCGGCTTGTGGATGATCTGGAACTTTCCGCCTCTCTCTGCGGCACGGCCGCCCAGAACTGCTGCCGGGTCCATGCGGAACGTCTCGGGTCCAGCGATGATCCGCGCAGTTCGCTGGTCCGAAGCCTCGGCGTCCGCGCCTATGCCTGCCATCCGCTACTGGGGCCGGCCAACGAAGCCATTGGGACTCTATCCTTCGGGGCGACCGACAGGGATTCGTTCAGCAGCGACGACCTGGAACTGATGAAAACCGTCGCCGACCATGTGGCTGTCGCCATGCTGCGGCGCAAGGCGGAGAAGGAATTGAAGGCGGACTTGGCCGCCCTTACGCGCATGCACGAGTTGAGCGGCAGACTGCTGGAAACCGCGGGGTTCCAGCCGCTCCTCCAGGAGGCGATGGACGCGGCGGTAAGCATCGTCGGCGCGGCCAAGGGGACGCTGCAATTGCTCGAGGCCGATACGCTGCGCATCGTTGCGCATCACGGCCACGAGCGGCCCTTCCTGGATTTCTTCATGGCTGCCGAAAATGTCGCCTCCGTGTGCGGCGAGGCGATGCAGTGCGGCGAACGGGTGGTGATACGCGATGTTGAGGATAACCCGCTGTTCGCCGGCACGCCGTCATTGCCGGTGCTGCGCGCGGCCGGGGTGCGCGCGGTGCAATCCACTCCGCTCTTCACCCGCGCCGGCCGGCTGCTCGGCGTTCTCACCACGCAGTGGGACTCGCCGCACGTGCCCGATGAGCACGACCTGTGGCGGTTGGACCTGCTGGCCCGGCAGGTCACCGACCTCATCGAGCGCACGCAGGCCGAAGAGGAGCTGAGGAAGCTCAACGAAATTCTGGAACAGCGGGTCGCCGAACGGACGGCGCAGTTGCGGGAAAAGGACCGGATGCTGCTGGTGCAGGGGCGTCAGGCAGCCATGGGTGAGATGATCGGCAATATCGCCCACCAGTGGCGGCAACCCCTGAACACCCTGGGGATAACCATCCAGCAACTGCCTCTGCTCTACGATCTTGGCGAGCTCAGCAGGGAATTTCTGGAGCAGGCGGTCAACCGGTCGATGGAGCTTATCCAGTACATGTCCAAGACCATCGATGATTTCAGGAACTATTTCAAGCCGGACAAGGCTCTGATCGATTTCAGCGGGCGCGAGACAATCGCCCGGTCCCTGTCGCTCATCGGGGACAATCTACGTCACCAGCAGATCGACGTTGAGCTGAAGGTGCTGGATGATGTGGTCATCACCGGCTATGAGAACGAATTCGCCCAGGCGCTTCTCAACATCCTGATCAACGCCAGGGATGCCCTGACGGAGAGGGGCGTGCAGCACCCGAAGATCACCATCGCCATCGGCGCCGAAGGCCGGAAGGCGGTCGTGACCATTGCCGACAATGCCGGCGGTATCCCGGAAGAGATCATGGACAAGATTTTTAATCCCTACTTCACCACCAAGGGGCCCCATCAGGGGTCGGGGGTGGGGCTGTTCATGGCGAAGACGATCATCGAGAACAACATGGGGGGTAAGCTGACGGTGTGCAACACGGCCGACGGCGCCGAATTCAGGATCGAGGTGTGACGGTGCTGAAACGCGGCATCTGTCACCGAATCAGGAGGAACCATATGACCCACATGGCAGCAACCAAACGCATAATCCCGGCTTTAGGACTCCTGCTGATTGCCTCTGCATCGGCGGATGCATTCGTATTCGATGTGTGGAAATCAGGCATGAAACCTGACCGGGTCATTGAGGTTGGGAAAAAGAAGGATGTTTCCGTCAAGTTGGCGGGTGGCGGGTTATTTTCAAAAAAGGAACCCGAGGAGTTGGCCGTAAAGGTTGAATACCAATGCGACACCAAACTCATGGGGTATGATGCGAAAATACTGTTTTCGTTTGCGCCCTTGAGTCGAGTACTCCACACGCTGCGTGTGACGGTAGTGCTGCCCCTGTCTTCGGAAAAGGCGGATATGGATGTTTTGGCTGATACCATTGCCCGGCAACTCGATACCAAATACAAGGACCAGGGTGAGCCTGCAGCGGAAAGCATGATCGGAGGACTGGTCGACAAGGTGCGTGATGTCAAGCGCCGCAGCTGGAAGGGGGGCGGCGACACGGTAACGATGGAATCGCACTGGAAAATGATGGGCGGAGAGGTGGTCGTCCTGTACGTTGACGACAAGCTTGCGGAAAAGGCGGCGGTTGAAGACCGGCGAGTCCGCGAGAAAAAACTGGAGCGTTCCTCGGGCGGTGACCGGAGTAAATTCTAGCCGCAACAGCCAGGGACACGGCCCTGGCCGGGCGCGCAGCAACACACCTTCACGCTGTTGGACTATATCCCGAGAGGAAACTTCTTCCGATAATGGCAAACATTCTCATCATCTATGCAACCACGGACGGCCAAACCAGAAGAATATGCCAGCGACTGCAAGCGGTCATCGAGCAGCAGGCGCACCATGTAACACTCGTTCCCATTCAGGATGCACCGCGCATTGATGTGACAGCCTTCGATAAATTCGTCATCGGAGCCAGCATCCGCTATGGGAAACACAACCCGCTGATTGTCGACTTCATCGAGAAGAACCGGCCATTGCTGGAGAGCAGGCCGAACGCTTTTTTTTCGGTGAATGTCGTTGCGCGCAAACCCGAGAAGAGCAACCCCGAGCACAATCCCTACCTGCAGAAATTCCTCAATCGAATAGAGTGGAAACCGAGAAGGCTGGCAGTCTTCGCCGGAAAGATAGATTATCCGAGCTACCGGTTTATCGATCGCCTGATGATACGGCTGATCATGTGGATGACCAAGGGGCCGACCGACCCCAAAGCCGTCGTGGAATTCACCGACTGGGACCAGGTCGAGGCCTTCGGGAGAGTGATAAGCGATATGTGAACCTGAATCTGTGACGGATGCCACCCCACTTCGCTCCGCGTGCCTTTCGCACTGCCGCTGTACGGTTCATTTCGCTACCGGCCTGAAACTCGCCCTGGCGGGTTCAGGCAATCAGGCCGGTGGCCGCTCCATTTCGCCTACAGCGGCTGGTGCTCGGGCACAGTCGCTCCGTCGGTGTGGCATCCGTCACAGATTCACGAAGAGGAAAGGAAGAGAATTCATGAAAAAGGCATTGCTGGTCATCGATGTGCAGAACGAATACTTCACCGGCGCGCTGCCGGTGACCCATCCGGCGGGGAGCTTCGCCAACATCCTCGCGGCGATGGATGCCGCCGCGGTGAACGGAATTCCGGTGGTCGTCGTCCGCCATTCGTCCAGCCGACCCGGTGCAGGGAGTTTCCAGCCGGGAACGTCGGCCTGGGACCTTCACCCCGATGTGGCCCGGCGCCCCCATGAGCTGCTGCTGGAGAAGCAGCTGCCGGGGAGCTTCACGAACACGGAATTGGAGACCTGGCTTCGGGAGCGCGGAATCGGCACCGTGGTCATCAGCGGCTACATGACCCAGATGTGCTGCGACACCACTTCCCGCGAGGCGTTCCACCGGGGCTTCGCCGTGGAATTTCTCTCCGATGCCACGGGGACGCTGGCGTTTACAAACAACGCCGGTTCCGTCACCGCCGAGGAGCTTCACCGGGCGGTGCTGGTGACCCAGCAGCTCATGTTCGCCACGGTGATGAATGCCGCTGAATGGATAAGAGTTCTTGAAAAGGGATAGGTGGCGACTGGACGTGCCCCCTTCCTCAATACGACAGTCATCCATGTGGCGGGAAGTGTGAAATACTGCATGGGTGGGTGATGGAGGTGTCGAAAAACGCAAGATCGGAATAGCGGCAATTTTTCCCTTCATGGTAGTTATTGTCCCGGAGGTCACGCCATGCCACGACGCGACATAACCCTTGACGACCACCGGCAGCGGATTAGGCGGGTCCTGCTCCATATCGAGCAGCACCTGGACGAACCACTCTCCCTTGAGACCCTGGCCGCGATCGCCTGCTTCTCGCCGTTCCACTTTCACAGGCTCTTCGCAGCCCATGTGGGGGAGACCATCCATGGATACGTGCGGCGGCTTCGTTTGGAGCGCGGGGCGATGCGGCTTGCCCACGGAGAGGAGAACGTCACCGGGGTTGCCCTGCAGGCCGGCTACGAAACGCCTGCCGCCTTCACGAGGGCGTTCCGCGAGCGCTTCGGCGTGAGTCCCACCGACTACCGAAAGGAGAGGACCATGGAAAGATGTCTGGAGCGGGAAGGAACGGAAGGGGTGACAGCGGCGGAAGAGACGATGCCGATCGAGGCGGATATGCGGAAGTTTCCGGAAACGAGGGTGCTGTTCGCACGGAGCACAGGACCCTACGGAGCGGCTGTCGCCGGGGCGTGGGAGGTGCTCATGAAGTTCGCCTACTCCCGGCGCCTCATGACCAAGGATACCCTCCTTATCGGCATTTCCCACGACGATCCGTCCGTTACCCCCGAGGAGAGCATCCGTTATGATGCCTGCATCATCTTCACCGGCGACGTGAAGCCGGAAGGGGAGGTGGGGGTGAAGACCATCGCCGGAGGGCGCTATGCCGTCTTTCTCCACAAGGGGCCTTACGAGGGGTTCGCCCAGACCTACCGGTCGATTTTCTCCCGCTGGCTCCCGGAAAGCGGCGAAAAGCTGCGGGATGCCCCCTGCTTCGAGCTCTATCTCAACCGCGACCCGCGCCGCACCAAGCCCGAAAATCTCCGCACCGAGATATGGGTGCCGGTTGAGTGACTATTTAAGGAGTGCAGCTAGTCTGTAGATTTTTTAGTATCGCTAAAATTTTAGTTTCGCTATACTTCACCGGTGAGCACTCTAGCCTTTACCCTCATCGTCATCTCCGCCGTGATGCACGCCCTCTGGAACCTCCTGGTGAAGCGGAGCCGGCACAAGACCGTCTTCATCTGGTGGATGTTCGTCGCCTCCAGCACCCTCTTCACCCTCTCGATACCGCTCCTGCCGGAGCGGTTCCGGTGGCCCGATCCGACAACCCTTCTCCTGGCGACGGCCGGGGCGGTCTGCTTCGTCCTTTACCACCTCTTCAACGGCCGCGCCTACCGGGGGGGGGACCTGTCGGTGGTTTACCCCCTCTCCCAGACCTCCATGGTCTACGTCCCCATATGGGGGATGAGCATCCTGGGGGAGCGGCTGACCATGCCGGGGATCGCCGGCATTCTCCTGGTGGTCCTGGGAGCCTTCTCGGTGCAGATGGAGCGCCTCTCGCTGGACGAGTTCCTCCGCCCCTTCCGCAATCTCGGTTCCCCGACGGTGCGGAACGCCCTGACGGCGGGTTTCATCTACTCCCTCGGCTCCATCGCCGAGAAGGTGGGGGTGCGGGACTACACCCCCCTCTACTTCACCTACTTCCTCGTCCTCATCATGCTGGGGCTCATGTCGGTCAATCTTCTCCGTCCCTGCTACCGCCCCCTCATCGTTGAGGAGTTCCGTGAGCACTGGCCGCTCATCCTCGTAAGCGGCCCGGTGATGATGGCGTCGTTTCTCACCTTCCGCTATGGCCTGAACCTCTCCCCCATGAGCTACGCCGTGCCGGTGCGGCAGGTGAGCATCCTCATGGGGGTGCTCATCGGCATCCTCTTCCTCGGCGAATCGTGCGGCCGGATTCGCCTCGGCGCGGCGCTGGTGATCCTCGCCGGGGCGATCATGATCCGGCTGGGATAATCCCGCCACCTCTCGCCAGAGTGAACCGCCCCACGAGGGTCTGCAGCTCGGTGGCCTGCCGGGCGAGCTGGGCTGCCGCTCCAGCCGTTTCCTCGGCCCCATTGGCTGTCTGGTGCACCACCTCGGTGATCTGCTGGATGTTGGTGGTCACCTCGCTGGTGGTGGCGGTCTGCTGCTCGGCCGCCGTGGCGATCTGACTCACCTGCATGGCCACCTCGTTGATGCGGCTGAGGATTTCTTCCAGCGCTTCTCCCGATTTATGGGCCGATACGGCACCCTTTTCGGCCTCCTGAACCCCCTCGTCCATGGCGCGCACCGCTTCCCGGGTCTCGCCCTGGATCGCCTTTATCATGGCACCGATTTCCTTGGTGGCCTTGGTGGTCCGCTCCGCCAGGGCCCGCACCTCGTCGGCGACCACGGCGAAGCCGCGCCCCTGCTCCCCGGCCCTGGCCGCTTCGATGGCGGCGTTCAGGGCCAGGAGGTTCGTCTGGTCGGCAATGTCCTCGATGGTGCCGACGATTTCGCCGATCTCTTCCGAACGGGTACCCAAGGCCTCGACCGTCTTCGATGTCTGGCGCACCCGGTTGGCGATGACCCCCATGCCGGTTATGGTTTCCTGGACGACTCTGGCGCCGGCGGTGGCCGATGCGGTGGACTGCATGGACGCCTCGGCCGCGGCACCGCAGTTGCGGGCTATGTCCGAGCTGGTGGCGGCCATCTCCTCGCTGGCCGTGGCCACGGTGCCGCTCTGGGAGGCAACTTCCTCCGCGCCGGTGGCGATCTGCTCGGACGTGGCATGGAGCTGGGAGGAGGCGGCAGCGATGCCGGTGGAGATGGTGACGGTCTGGGTGACCATGTCACGAAGGCTCCGCACCATGTTTTCCATGGCGGAGAGGAGTTGCCCGGTCTCGTCCCGCGACGTTGCGACGACGTTAACCGTCAGGTCGCCATCGGCCAATCGGTTGGCGACCTCGACCGCCTTGCCCAACGGGGTGGTGATCATCCGGGAGATGAAGAGACCGAGGCCGACGGCCAGAATCACGCCGATCACCGCGAGGGTGGTCATGAGCCGCGAGGCCGCCGCGGAAACGGCATTGTTATTCTCCGCTGTCAGCTTGGCCTGCTTCTCCTTTGATTCCGTCAGCTTGTCCAGTATCTCCTGCTCGTGAAAAGCCGCTTTCTTGGCGTCGCCATGCATGAGCGCAACCGCTTCGGCGTTCCTGCCGGCCTCATTGAGCTGCAGCACCTTATCGATCAGTACCCCATAGATCTTCCTGGCTTCCTTGAATTCGTTGTAAAGTTTCCTTCCCTCATCGGTCAGAATGGTTTTTTCGAATCTTTCCCCTCTTTCGGTTATGGTCTGGCGAAGCTTGGTGATGTTCTCCACATAGCCTTGCCGTTGTGACGGGTCCTTCGTTTCCACTGCGTCGCGCATATTGATCCGGACTCGCTGGAAGGCGACCGCCATGCTTCCCAGGTCGCCCAGGGGAACGGTGATCTTTTCGTAGAGCTTGGCCCCCCCATTGTCCACCTGGTTAATTTTCCAGATGCCGATGAAGCCGATAATGGCGGCGATCATGGCCACCGAGACGAATCCTGCTATGAGCTTCGTGCCAACCTTGAAATTGTTGAACCATTTCATGATGATACCTCCGATATTTTTCGCGTGAATTGCGTGATGATGCGGTGCTGTTTGCTCTTGTCCGGTCTTCCGTGCTACGCGCGGGAAAAGCGCTTGATGCGGCTGTCGAGCAGCCGTGCAATCGAATCGATCCGCGCGAAATCTTCCCCCCGGATCGCCTGCAGTTCCTCGACACTGAGAGTGTATCCTTCCAGACGGCAGGCATCGGCAGGGGAACTCTCCGCCCTGTGCCGAAAGGCATCGTCCGTCAGCAGGCGCCCCAAGAATTTTTCCACCCCTTCCTGTGACATGGTTCCCTCTCCTTTTTTGTCCCGCACCGGGACAGTTGACTGTGCTGCTATTCTTTACCTCGCAGGACCAGTGCCAAACCACGAAAGCTACAAATTTCAGGCGGTTGTGCTGGTCGGCGTTCAGACAATTGTCCCCTGCGGGGACAGTGTGGTCATGGGGGGGACAATGGGGCGGAGAGGATATTTCCCGAGGGGAGTGAGGGGGGGCGAATCAGGAACGATAGAAGGCCTTGCGGTTGATCCCGAGGAGCTGGGAGGCCTTTGACTTGTTGCCGCCGCACCGCTCCAGGGTGATGGCGAGGATCCGGGCGGTGAGGGCGTCGAGGGAGATCTGGTCCGCGGGGAGTGACAGGTTGTAGGTGATGGTGTCGGCGTTGTTCCCGGCCTGGATATCGTCGTCGGCCGCCATGCCGATCCCCAGGTGGGATGGGCGGATGAGTTCGCCGTCGGTGAGGATGGCGGCCCGCTCCAGGCAGTTGCGCAGCTCCCGGACGTTGCCGGGCCAGCGGTAGTCGAGCATGACATCCATCGCCTTCTGGGAGATGCCGGGGAGCGGTTTGCCCAGGTGCTGGCGCAGTTGATCGAGCACGTGCTCACAGAGGAGGGGGATGTCGTCCTTGCGTTCCCGGAGGGGGGGGATGGTAAGGGGGAAGACGTTGATCCGGTGGTAGAGGTCCTCCCGGAACCGTCCGGAGGCAACCTGTCCGGCCAGGTTGCGGTTGGTGGCCACGATGACCCGGCAGTCGGCCGGAACAGGGGTGTTGCTGCCGATCTTCTCGAAGACCCGCTCCTGGAGGACCCGCAGGAGCTTTGCCTGGAGCGGCAGGGGCATGTCGCCGATCTCGTCCAGGAGAATCGTCCCGCCACGGGCCAGGCTGAACTTTCCTTCCCGGTCCCGGTCGGCGCCGGTGAAGGCTCCCCGGACGTGGCCGAAGAGCTCGCTTTCCAGGAGATGCTCGGGAATGGCGGCGCAGTTGACCGCCACAAAGCCGGCGGGAAGCCCGTTGCCGGCAAAGTGGATGGCCCGCGCCAGCACCTCCTTGCCCGCGCCGCTCTCTCCGTAGATGGCCACTGTGGTCTGACGGACCGACGCGACCCTGGCCGCCAAGCCCAGGATATCCTTCATGGCCGGGTTGACGGTGACGATGCTCTGGAACGTGAACCGTTCCCGCAGCAGCCCCGCGATCTGCTGATTTTCGCGGATGGCGTGATGATGGTCGAGGGCGCGCCGGATGGTGATGCGCAGGACGTCCGGGTTGTAGGGCTTCTCCAGGTAATCGTAGGCTCCCCGGCGCATGGCCCCCACGGCGCTTTCGACGCTGCCGTGGCCGGTGAGGACGATGATGGGGATGCCGGGATGGCGCGTGCGCACCTGCTCCATGAGTTGAAGGCCGTCCATGCCCGGCATCATCAGATCGGAGATGATCAGGTCAACCTCCTGCTGCTCGAGGATGGCCAATGCCTCTGTCCCGCTCGAAGCGGATACGGGGGTGAATCCACCCCCACGGAGGTGCTTTTCGAGGACAACCAGAAAGACCGGTTGATCGTCTACTACAAGAATTTTCGAACTGCCCATGGTTTTGATGGCCCCTACGATGGCGTTTCTCTATTCTTATCGGCGAGGATGAAGTTTGGTTCAGAGGGAAAAAGACAGTCTGTAAAAATTTAATAAAATCAAGGCACTCCATTAATCGTTGAGGCTTGTTCGACTTTCTGTTAAGTTTTTTACATGGTGTATGGCAGTGCGTTGGCGGAAGCGTCCTGTGTCTTGGCCCGACGTACGGCAAAGGAGGCGGATAGATGGTCGGAAAGCTTGTCTGGCTGGTGATTTCTGCGGTTGCGGCCGGTTCCCTTGCCGTGGTGGCCGGCGTCGCGAACCCGGCGGAGAAGGTGAACGCCCTCTGGCTCGTGACGGCCGCCGCCTGTTTCTACCTGGTTGCCTACCGGTTCTACGGCGCCTTCCTGGCAGCCAAAGTCCTCTCCCTCGATCCCCGCCTGATAACGCCGGCCCGGCGCCTGGCCGACGGCATGGACTACCACCCCACCAACCGCTGGGTCCTCTTCGGCCACCACTTCGCCGCCATCGCCGGGGCCGGCCCCCTCATCGGCCCCATGCTGGCGGCCCAGTTCGGCTACCTTCCCGGGTTCCTCTGGCTCCTCATCGGGGCCGTGCTGGTGGGGGCGGTGCACGACATGGTGATCCTGGCGGCGTCGGTGCGGCGCAACGGCCGGTCCCTGGCCCGGATCGCCAAGGACGAGATCGGCCCGGTGGGGGGGCTGGCGGCCTCCCTGGCCATCCTCTTTATCCTGATCGTGGCCCTGGCGGGTCTGGGGCTCGCGGTGGTGAACTCCCTGGCCAAGAGCCCCTGGGGGACCTTTACCATCTTCCTCACCATTCCCATCGCCCTCTTCATGGGGCTCTACCTCTACAGGATCCGTCCCGGCAGGGTGGGGGAGGTGAGCGCCATCGGCTTCGTGCTCCTCCTGGCGGCGGTCTTCAGTGGCCACTATATCCCCGGCTCCCCCCTGGAGCCCTTCTTCAGCCTTGGTAAAGGGGGGCTGACCCTCGCCATGGCCGCCTACGGCCTCATCGCCTCCATCCTCCCGGTCTGGATGCTCCTCTGCCCCCGGGACTACCTCTCCACCTACATGAAGATCGGCACCGTGATCCTCCTGGCCTTCGGGGTCGTCTTCATGGCCCCCACCATTCAGATGCCGGCAATGACCCGGTTCGTGGCCGGCGGCGGCCCCATCATCCCGGGGAAGCTCTTCCCCTTCATGTTCATCACCATCGCCTGCGGGGCGGTTTCGGGGTTCCATTCCCTCATCTCCTCGGGGACCACGCCGAAGATGATCATGAGCGAGCGGGAGATCCCCATGATCGGCTATGGTGCCATGCTGGCCGAGGGGTTCGTGTCGGTCATGGCCCTGGTGGCGGCCACGATTCTCATCCCGGGGGACTACTTCGCCATCAACACGAAGCTCTCCTTTGACGCCATCGCGGCCCTGGGCTTTCCGGTGGAACGGGTGCGTGAGCTGTCGGCCATGGTGGGGACCGACGTGGCCGGCCGCCCCGGCGGCGCCGTCTCCCTTGCCGTAGGGATGGCCTCCATCCTCTCGTCCCTCCCCGGCATGAAGGGGCTCATGCCCTACTGGTACAACTTCGCCCTCATGTTCGAGGCCCTCTTCATCCTCACCACCGTCGATACCGGCACCCGGGTGGCGCGGTTTCTCCTCCAGGAGCTGGGGAGCCGGGCTTTCCCCCGCCTGGGCCAGCAGAACTGGCTCCACGGTATCATCATCACCAGCTTTCTCGTGGTGGCTGCCTGGTCGTACCTGATCTGGTCCGGCAACGTCTCCACCATCTGGCCCATGTTCGGGGTATCGAACCAACTCCTGGCAGCCATCGCCCTGGGGATCGGCACCACGATCCTCATCAAGAGCGGCAAGGCCCGCTATGCCTGGACCACGGTCCTCCCCATGGCGTTCATGTACGCCACCACCTTCACCGCCGCGTGGAAACTGACCGGCAGCTTCCTCGGCAAGGCCGCCGCAGCCGCCACGGCCGCCGAGGCCTTCACCTTGAGAATGAACGCCGGCCTGGTGGTGCTGATGGCCATCCTGGCGGTGGTGACCCTCCTCGACATGCTCCTCAAGTGGCACGGCTACCTCACCGAGCGGAGACCCATCACCACGAGCGAGGTGATGGAGTTCGAGGAGCCGGCATGACCGTCACCGTCATCGCCGCCATGGCTGAGAACCGGGTCATCGGGAAGGAGGGGGCCATGCCGTGGCACCTCCCCGACGATCTCGCCCGCTTCAAGGCCATAACCATGGGGCATCCGGTCATCATGGGGCGAAAGACCTTCGAAGCCATTGGAAGGCCGCTGCCGGGGAGGCTGAATATTGTCCTCACCCGGCAGGAGGGGTACGCCCCCGCGGGGGCGGCCGTTGCCCGGACCCTTGCCGAGGCCCTGGCCCTGGCTGGCCCGGTGGGAGAGGTCTTCATCTGCGGCGGCGGACAGGTCTACCGGGAGGCGCTGCCGCTGGCCGACCGCATCCATCTTACCGTTATTCACCACGCCTTTGGGGGTGACACCACCTTTCCCGAGCTTCCCGCCGATTTCGAGGAAACGTCCCGGGAGGAAGGGAAGGGGGAGCCCAGCCACTCCTTCGTCACCTTCGAGCGCCGGAGGGAACTGACGCCGTGAACAGCCGCCGTTTTTCCGTCTTCCTCGTCCCTGCCAAGGATGACCGCCGCTGGGCCGAGGGGGTAATCGCCGAGCTTGCCGCCCGCTACGACGCACCCCTCTTTGAGCCCCACGTGACGGTCTATGGCGGGAACTACACCGAGGATGCGGAGCTGGAACCGGTGCGTCGGGCCCTTGCCGGGGCCGCGGCGGAGACAGGGCCCATCACCCTGCGAGTGACAGGGCTTGGCGTAACCGAGGAGTATTTCAAGACCCTCTTCGTTTCCTTCGGCGAGGATCCCCGGCTGCGCAGGCTCCACGAAGCGGTGAAGGGTGCGGTTGCCCGGGATTCGGGCTACGAACTCGTGCCGCACCTGTCGCTCCTCTATGCCGACATCCCCCTGGCGGCCAAGGAGATGGCGGCCGGCACCGTCTCCCTGGACCGGGAGGAGATGCGCTTCGACGAGGTGAAGATTGTGGCCCCGGACCCGGTCACCGGCTGGCGCGATGCCATGCGGTGGCAGACCCTCTTTCGGGTGCGGCTCGGAGAAACGGCGGAGGATATCCGGGCGGTCCTCTTCGACTATGGGGGAGTGCTGGCCGAGGAGGGGTTCCGGGAGGGGCTCTTCGAGATCGCTCGGCGCCAGGGGCTCGACCCCATCGCGGTGCACGGCGTCGGCATGGAGGTGGTCTACGGGAGCGGCTACGTCCTCGGCAAGGGGAGCGAAACCGCATTCTGGAGCCTGATGCGGGAGCGGGCTGGCCTGCGGGGGAGCGATCGGGAGCTGTCGGCCCTCGTCCTCGACCGCTTCGTCCTTCGCCCCGAAATGCTGGAACTCGTCCGGGCCCTGCGGGCAAAGGGGTACATTACCGCCATCGTCAGCGACCAGACCGATTGGCTCGAATGGCTCGACCGGCGTGATGGCTTCTTCCGGGAGTTCGACCGGGTCTTTAACAGCTACCGGCTCGGCAAGGGGAAGCGGGATCCGTCCCTCTTCGACGACGTGGCCCGGGAGCTGGGGATCGTCCCCCGGGAGGCGGTCTTCGTGGACGACATGCTCGCCAACGTGGTGCGGGCCGAGAGCCGGGGGATGCGTGGGATCGTGTTCGACGACGAGGCGCGGTTCAGGCAGGAGCTCAAGCGGTTCGTGGAGGTATGACATGCGCGCGATGATCTTCGACGGGTCGGGGAAGCCCCTGCGACTTGCCGAGGTGCCGGTCCCCGAGCCGGGTCCCGGGGAGGTGCTCCTGAAGGTCCATGCCTGCGGCATCTGCCGCACCGACCTCCACATTGTGGACGGCGAGCTGGCGGAGCCGAAGCTTCCCCTCATCCCCGGTCACCAGATCGTGGGGAGCGTGGTGCGGAGCGGCGCCGGCGTCGGCCGTTTCGCGGAGGGAACCCGGGTGGGGGTGCCGTGGCTCGGCGCCACCTGCGGCACCTGCCGCCACTGCCGGTCCGGGCGCGAGAACCTTTGTGACCACGCCCTCTTTACCGGCTACCAGCGTAACGGCGGCTTTGCCGAGTACACGGTGGCCGACGTCCGCTTCTGCTTCCCCATTCCCGACGGGTACCCGGACCTGCAGGCGGCGCCGCTTCTCTGCGCCGGGCTCATCGGCTACCGTTCCCTGACCATGGCGGGGGATGCGGAGCGTCTCGGGGTCTACGGCTTCGGCGCCGCGGCCCACATCGTCACCCAGGTGGCCCGGTTCCAGGGGCGGCAGGTCTTCGCCTTTACCCGCTCCGGCGATGCCAAGGGGCAGGCCTTTGCGCGGGAGATGGGGGCCGTTTGGGCGGGAAGCGCCGAGGAACGGCCTCCGGATGAGCTGGATGCCGCCATCATCTTCGCCCCGGCAGGGGAACTGGTGCCGGCGGCGTTGCGGGCCGTGGGAAAAGGGGGCATCGTGGTCTGCGGCGGCATCCACATGAGCGACATTCCCCGGTTCCCCTATGACATCCTCTGGGGGGAGCGGAGCATCAGGTCGGTGGCAAACCTTACCCGCCGGGACGGGGCGGAGTTCCTCTCCCTCGCCCCCCGGGTGCCGGTCCGGACCGAGGTGCAGCCCTATCCCCTGGAGGCCGCCAACGAGGCCCTGGCCGATCTCCGGCGAGGGGCGATCCGGGGGGCGGGGGTGCTCGTGGTGGGGTCGTGATTTGTATAGGTAAGACTGTTTTGTTGTTAAATAGCTGAGTGAGTGTCGCGATTTGTTAATGCCTAGTAGTGATAATGAATTTATTTTTTAAGTAGTTGTAGTGATTTTGAGGCGTTTTGCGACTTACGGGATATCGTTATATCACTGGCTTGAATCTTGAATTAGACAGGTTGAATCAAGTTCTGTCAGTGTTGCAACGGAAACCGCGAGGCGCATCATGGAAACGTCACGTGTGGAGGAGTGGTTTGAGCGGGGGATAGAGGCCCTGGGGCACGACCAGGTTTATCTGGCGCGGAGCTGCTTCGAGCATGTGGCCCGGGTGAATCAGCATCCCGCTGCCAGTTCATACCTTGCCCTCTGTCAGGCGAAAACCCGCGGGAAGTTCAGCGATGCCATCGCGCTGGCCCGGGAGGCCATTGCCCGTGAGCCCCACAACCCGCTCCTTTACCAGAACCTCGGGCGCATCTATAGTCTGGCCGGCATGAGGATGGAGGCGGTCGAGATTCTGCGTGAGGGGGTGCGGCGCGGGGCAGGAGAGGAGGCTGTCGCCGAATTGAACCGGATCGGCACCCGGAAGCCGCCACCCTTCCGGCGACTCCACCGCAACCATCCCATCAATAAATATGTGGGGAAGCTCCTGGCGCGGTTCAGGATGCGATAGGCGAGTGGGAAACAACGAAGGGCGTCCGGATGGCCGGGCGCCCTTCGCTATTGGGGGCCTGCTAAAAGACGAAGCCGAGGGTTAGCTGGAACTTGTCGTTGTCCAGCGGTTTTTCACCCGCGCCGCGGTGATCGTCGTAGATCTGGTAATCGGCCTTGATGGCTACGGTGGGGACCGGCTTGAATGAGACGCCGAACGTGGTGTAGTTCCGGTCATATTTGCCGCTCGCCGTGGTGGGGTCGGCGATGCTCCCCTGCTGGGTGTCGAATTCCGAGTAGCGGGCAAAGGCGACCAGGTCGGCTTCGGCAAGTTTTCCCTGTTTCAGGGCAGCGGGCATCAGGTGGTAGGCCCCTTCGACCCAGTAGCCCGACATCCGGTGGCCGATGTCGCTTGCCAGAAGGGCCGGTTTGTCCTGAATCACCTGGACGTACTCGCCGGCGATCTCGAAGTCGCTGATGCGGTACTTGCCGTCAAAGGCAAGGAGGGTGGTATAGGCGTTGTCCGACCCTTTGGATGCCGAATTGGCGGTGTAGAAGGAGAAGTTGGTATAGAGGTTGGTGAGGGGGCGCAGTTCCAGGCGTCCCGTGACCGCCTTCCCGCGGTTGCTGTCCTGGTTCAGGTTCTGGCGGCCGTCGCGCAGACCGTTTTGGGCGGAAAACCCCTTGCCGTCAAGGCCGTTCATGACGAGGAGCTGGTAGTCGGCCCTGTCGCCGAGGGCGCCGTGGATGCCGATTCCCATCTCCCGCCAGGTGGAGGGGATGAGGTACCGGTCAAGCTCCGGCCGTTCGGTGGAGTTGAAGTTGGTAGGTTCGTGGTCGAGGTTGGTGGCCCCCAGCGGCACGAGCATGATTCCTGCCTTTACGTTGAGGGGGCGGAACAGTTTGAAGTCGAGAAACGCCTGCTCGACGACCACCTCGCCGGAGAGTTCATTGCCGGCCACCTCGTCGTTGACCCCGCCATGCTCCCACTCAAGCTCCGTATTGAGGGTGATCCAGTCGGCCAGATCAGAGTTGACGTAGAGGACGAAGCGGTGCGGGTCGAAAGTGTTGCCCCCCTTGCCGTTGCCGTTGTCGCTCTTCATGATGTAGTCGAGCTCGCCGTAGCCGCCGATTCGAGTCCGGTCCCAGAGTCTGCTCAGGTAGCCTTCGCCCTGTGGGGCTGAGGCCGGGGGCTTTGCAGCCTTTTCCGCCTGGAGTGTCTTGACCTGACTGCCCAGGTCGTCGAGCTGGCGTTGGAGCTCCTCCACTGTGGCGGCCCGGGCCATGGGGACGGCAGCGAACAGGATAGACGCGGCTGCGGGGATGATGAAGCGTTTCTTCATGGTGAAATTCCTCCTGTGATGGGGTGCATTAGGGGATGGACTCACCGTTTGGCGGAGCCCATCTCTCCGAAAAAAGTCAAGAAAATGAAATTCATATTCAGTGTGCGGGTGCACTGCTCCCCGTACGGCTGTTATCGCGCGCTTTGGGGGGAAGCGCTGTGGTACCGCAACTGGAGATAAAAATGAAAGTCTTTTTCAACTACCATGAGCTGGCGGGGGCGGTCAAGGGGGTAGCGCATTATTTGTTTCCAATGTTTTGGCGGACGTTGACGGTGGCGGCGTCACGGTGCTACCGTATCCCACATGGAACCGACCCGCACCGAAGCCATCGTTCTTGCCGCCATGGACTACCGGGAGAGCGACCGCATCGTCACTCTCTTCACGCTCCAGTACGGAAAGCTACGGGGGGTGGCAAAGGGGGCCAAGCGGAGCGCCCGCCGCTTCGGCCCGGCCCTTGAGCCCTTCGCCCGCATCGACGTGGAGCTGGTGGTGCGGGAAGGGCTCTCCTCTCTCCGGGGGGCCGATATCGTCACCCTCTATCCCGGTATTCGGCGTGACCTCCGCGCCATCGGCCTCGCCGGCTACGCCGTGGAGCTCGTGGACCGCTACCTTCCCGACGGGGCGCCGACCCCCCGGCTCTTTCGGCTCCTGTCCTCCTATCTGGAGCGGCTCGACCAGGGGGAGCCGCTGCCGTCGGACCGCCGCTTCTTCGAGGCCAACTTCCTCAATATCCTTGGCTACCGGATATCCCTGGACCATTGCGCCTCCTGCGGCGTGGAGCTTCCGGCAACTGCCGAGCGGCGCGCCGGAGCATCGGGGATGATCCTCTGCGCCAGTTGCGGACGGTACGGCGCATCGGTCGGGCCGGAAGCGGCGGCGCTCCTGGGTCGGTGCCTCGCCACGGGGCGGTTCGGGGCTGTGCTCTTCTCTCCTCAGTCCCTGCGGGAGGCCGGCACCCTCCTGGACGGCGCCATTGCCGCCCACCTCACCCGTCCCCTCAACTCCCTCGTCTTTCTGAAACAGATTGAACCCGATTAATCCTTGACACGACCCGCCGGACAATGTAATCTTTCCGACTCTAATTGCCCGTAACTTGGACTCTTTTTAAGTTTCATCAAACACTGTTTATAACGGGTAAAGAACTCTCATCTTTTATGCCGACGGAGGAGCCGTTTTGACCTTTCAAGACCTGATTCTCTCCCTCCAGGGGTACTGGGCCAAGCAGGGGTGCGTGATACAGCAGCCCTACGACACCGAGAAGGGTGCCGGTACCTTCAACCCTGCCACTTTCCTCCGCGTCCTCGGACCCGAGCCCTGGAACGTTGCCTATGTCGAGCCTTCCCGCCGCCCCACCGACGGCCGCTACGGCGAGAACCCCAACCGGCTCCAGCACTACTACCAGTTCCAGGTCATCATGAAGCCGTCCCCCCTGAACATCCTGGATCTCTATCTGGATTCACTGCGAGCCTTCGGCATCGATCCCCAGAAGCACGACATCCGCTTCGTGGAGGATGACTGGGAGTCCCCGACCCTGGGCGCCTGGGGCCTTGGCTGGGAAGTCTGGCTCGACGGCATGGAGATCACCCAGTTCACCTACTTCCAGCAGGCCGGCGGGATCGACCTGAAGCCGGTCTCCTCGGAGATCACCTACGGTTGCGAGCGGATCGCCATGTATCTGCAGGGAGTGGACAATGTCTACGACCTGGAGTGGGTCAAGGGGGTCAGTTACGGCGACATCCACCACCGGAGCGAGGTGGAGTTCTCCACGTACAACTTCGAAGAGGCGGACGTGGCGATGCTCCTCCAACTCTTCACCATGTACGAGAAGGAGTGCGTCCGGCTGGTGGAGCGGGGACTCGTGCTTCCCGCCTACGACTACGTCATGAAGTGTTCCCATACCTTCAACCTCCTGGATGCCCGGGGAGCCATCTCGGTCACCGAGCGGGCCTCCTACATCGGCCGGGTGCGGAACGTTGCGCGCCTCTGTGCCGAAGGGTATCTGAAACTGCGCGAGAGCCTCGGCTTCCCGCTGCTGAAGAAGTAGCCAGAAGTCAGAATTCAGAATCCAGAAGAAAAGCTTTTTCGTTCTGGCTCCTGACTCCTGACTCCTGAATTCTGAATTCCGGAGTTATTCATGGCAAGAGAGTTATTCCTTGAAATAGGCACCGAAGAGATTCCGGCGGGCTTCATCCCGAAGGCCATGGCCGATATGGAGGCCCTTCTGGCGAAGGAGCTTGAGAATGCCCGCATCTCCTTCGACGACATCCGGACCCTCGGCACCCCCCGGCGCCTGGCCCTTGCGGCGAAGGGGCTTCCGGCGGTCCAGCCCGACGCGGAAATCACGGCCATGGGGCCGGCGAAGAACGTGGCCTTCGACGCCGAAGGGAAGCCCACCAGGGCTGCCGAAGGGTTTGCCCGGGGGCAGGGAGTGGACGTGGCGTCCCTGACCCTTGTCGCTACCGAAAAGGGTGAGTACGTGGCCGCCGTCCGCAAGGAGAGCGGCCGCCCCGTGCCGGAGCTCCTGGCCGAGATCCTGCCGCGGCTTGTTGCTACTATTCCTTTTCGCAAGTCCATGCGCTGGGGTGCTCTTGACGTCCGCTTCGCCCGTCCCATCCACTGGATCGTGGCCCTGTTTGACGGTGTCGTGGTTCCCTTCACCTTCGGGAACATCGAAAGCGGCACCATTTCCCGGGGGCACCGCTTCATGGCCAACCAGCCCTTCCCGGTGCGGGACTACGCCCACTACCTGGAGGAGTGCGAGCGCCACTTCGTCATCCCCGACCCGGAGCGGAGACAGGAGATCATCCGCCGGGAGATCCACCGGGTGGCCAAGGCCGCTGGCGGGCATCTTCTCCCCGACGAGGGGCTCCTGGACGAGGTCTCCTTCCTCTGCGAGTACCCGAGCGCGGTCCACGGTACCTTCTCCGCCGAGTTCCTGAAGGTTCCCCGGGAGGTCCTCATCACCTCCATGCGGAGCCACCAGCGCTACTTCTCCATTGTCGACGACGCCGGCAAGCTCATGCCCGGCTTCATCACCATAAACAACACCCTCACCGAGGATCCCACCGTCGTGGTCAAGGGGAACGAGCGGGTGCTCCGGGCCCGCCTCTCCGACGCCCGGTTCTTCTTCGAGGAGGACCAGAAGGTGAAGCTGGAGACCCGGGTCGAATCCCTGAAAAACGTGGTCTACCAGCAGAAGCTCGGCACCTCCTTCGAGAAGATGGAGCGTTTCCGCGCCCTGGCCGAGGGACTGGCCGACCTCCTGAACCCGGCGGTGAAAGCGAAGGTTTCCCGGGCCGCGTTCCTCTGCAAGGCGGATCTCGTCTCCGGCATGGTGGGAGAATTCCCCGAGGTGCAGGGGATCATGGGGCGCGAGTACGCCCTCATCGAGGGGGAGGACGCCGAGGTGGCCGCGGCCATTGCCGAGCACTACCTCCCGACCCAGGCCGGGGGCGAGCTGCCATCGTCGGACATCGGCGCCTTCGTCTCCATGGCCGACAAGCTGGACACCATCTGCGGCTGTTTCGGCGTGGGGCTCATCCCCACCGGTTCCGCCGACCCCTATGCCCTGCGCCGTTCGGCCCTGGGGATCATCAACATCATCCTCGACAAGGGGTACCGCCTCTCCCTGGAGGAGCAGGTGGACGCGGCCCTGGGGCTTCTGGCCGCGAAGCTCACCCGTTCGGCCGCCGACGTGAAAGCCGACGTGCTGGAGTTCTTCCGGGGCCGCTTCGTGAACCTCATGGCCGACCGCCATGCCGCCGACGCGGTGGATGCCGTCGTGGCCGCCGGCTGTGCCGACCTGGTGGATGCCTCTGCCCGGATTGCGGCCCTCTCGGAGTTCAAGTCCCATCCCGACTTCGAGCCCCTGGCCGTGGCCTTCAAGCGGGTCGGGAACATCGTGAAGGAAGGGTTGGACGCCCCTGTGGATACGGCTCTCTTCCAGGACGCCGCCGAGGGTCTCCTCAACGATGCCGTCCAAGGAGTTGCCGCATCGGTTCGCGAGAAGATCGCAGCCGGAGCCTATCTGGAAGCCCTCACGGAGATTGCCGCCCTGCGGGGGCCCGTCGACACCTTCTTCGACAAGGTCATGGTCATGGCCGAGGACGAACGGGTGCGGACCAACCGCCTGGCGCTCCTGACCGGGATCGCCAGGATGCTCGGCGCCATCGCCGACTTCGCCAAGATAGCCGCCTAGCCCACGCTAGGCGGCTTTTTTTATGTTTTAGTCCGGCTGAATCTCTGTTGAGTTACGCTTAATTACATTTAATACAGCTGAAGGGTTTTGACTTTCAGTAAACGGCGGTGTCACCGTCACAACCACAGAGGAGGAGTACAATGGCTGAAAAGTATGTCTATTTCTTCGGGAACGGCGAGGCAGAAGGCAAAGCCGACATGAAGAACCTGCTGGGTGGCAAGGGGGCCAACCTGGCGGAGATGACCGCGATCGGACTGCCGGTTCCCCCCGGCTTCACCATCACCACCGAGGTCTGCACCTACTACTATGCCAACCAGAAGAGCTATCCATCGGTCCTGGCAGCCGAGGTGGCCAACAACCTGAAGAGGGTGGAGGCCATCATGGGGCGCACCTTCGGCGACCCGAAGAATCCCCTCCTGGTGTCGGTCCGTTCCGGTGCCCGGGCCTCCATGCCGGGGATGATGGATACGATCCTCAACCTGGGGTTAAATGACGAGACCGTGCAGGGGATCATCGCCCAGAGCGGCGACGAGCGCTTCGCCTATGACGCCTACCGCCGTTTCGTCCAGATGTACTCCGACGTGGTCATGGGAATGGACAAGGAGGCCTTGGAGCACCTGCTGGAGGAGAAGAAGGAGGCGAAGGGGGTCCACCTGGACACCGACCTCACCGCCGCCGACTGGAAGGAACTGGTGGGGGCCTTCAAGTCCAAGATCAAGGAGACCCTCGGTACTGATTTCCCGGAGAATCCCCAGGACCAGCTCTGGGGGGCCATCGGCGCCGTGTTCGGCTCGTGGATGAACCAGCGGGCCATCACCTACCGCCGCCTCAACGGCATTCCCGCCGACTGGGGGACCGCCGTCAACGTCCAGTCCATGGTCTACGGCAACATGGGGAACGACTGCGCCACCGGCGTCGCCTTCACCCGGGACCCCTCCACCGGCGAGAACTACTTCTACGGCGAATACCTGGTGAACGCCCAGGGCGAGGACGTGGTGGCCGGCATCCGGACCCCCCAGCCCATCAACCGCGCCAACAGCAAGGACGCCACCCTCCCCGCCATGGAAGAGGTGCTTCCCGAGTGCTATCAGCAGCTGGTCCAGATCCGCGGCATCCTGGAGAAGCATTACAGGGACATGCAGGACATCGAGTTCACCATCGAGAAGGGTAAGCTCTTCATGCTCCAGACCCGCAACGGCAAGCGGACCGCCAAGGCGGCCATCAAGGTTGCCGTGGACATGGTGAAGGAGGGGCTCATCGACGAGAAGACCGCCGTGCTGCGTGTCTCTCCCTCCCAGTTGGACCAGCTCCTCCACCCCTCCCTCGATCCCAAGGCTCCCAGGACGATCATCGCCAAGGGGCTTCCCGCATCGCCGGGTGCGGCATCGGGCGAGGTGGTCTTCACCGCCGACGAGGCCGAGGCCGCCGGTCGCCTGGGGCTCAAGGTCATCCTCGTCCGGGTCGAGACCTCCCCGGAAGATATCCACGGCATGCATGCGGCCCAGGGGATTCTCACCGCCCGGGGGGGCATGACTTCCCACGCGGCAGTCGTTGCCCGCGGCATGGGCAAGTGCTGCGTTGCCGGCTGCGGCGACATCAAGGTGGACTATGCCGCCAGCCAGTTCGTGACCGCCAAGGGGCAGGTGGTGAAAAAGGGCGACACGATTACCCTGGATGGTTCCACCGGCGAGGTGATGCTCGGCGAGGTTCCCACCGTGGCGCCGCAGCTCACCGGCGATTTCGGCGTTCTCATGGGATGGGTCGACCAGTACCGCACGCTCAAGGTCCGGACCAACGCCGACACCCCCAACGATTCCCGCGTGGCCCGCGAGTTCGGGGCCGAGGGGATCGGCCTCTGCCGCACCGAGCACATGTTCTTCGAGGCGGACCGGATTGCGGCCGTCCGTGAGATGATCCTCTCCGAGGACGTGGAAGGCCGCACGAAGGCCCTGGCCAAGATCCTCCCCATGCAGAAGGGTGACTTCCTCGGCATCTTCCGGGAGATGAAGGACCTGCCGGTCACCATCCGCCTCCTGGATCCGCCGCTCCACGAGTTCCTCCCCCAGGAGGAGAAGGATGTGGACGCCCTGGCCAAGACCATGGGGGTGACGGCCCAGACCCTCAAAAACAAGGTGGACTACCTCCACGAGTTCAACCCGATGCTGGGTCACCGGGGGTGCCGCCTGGGGCTCACCTTCCCGGAGATCTACGACATGCAGGTCCAGGCCATCATGGAGGCTGCCTGCGAGCTGACCAAGAATGAAGGGTTCACCATCGTCCCCGAGATCATGATCCCGCTGGTGGGTGTGGTGAGCGAACTGGCGCGGCTTCGTGAAAACACCGTCCGGGTCTGCGAGGAGGTCATCGCCCGTTACGGCGTGAAGATCGACTACCTCATCGGCACCATGATCGAGCTTCCCCGGGCCGCCCTGACCGCCGACGAGATCGCCCGCGAGGCAGACTTCTTCTCCTTCGGCACCAACGACCTGACCCAGACCACCTTCGGCCTTTCGAGGGACGATGCCGGCAAGTTCCTGCCGTTCTATGTGGAATCGGGGCTATTGGAGGAGGATCCCTTCGTTTCCCTGGACCAGAACGGCGTCGGTATTCTCGTGAAGATGGCCGTGGAGAAGGGGCGCGCCACCCGCGCCGGCATCAAGCTCGGCATCTGCGGCGAGCACGGCGGCGACCCGTCGTCGGTCATTTTCTGCCACAAGATCGGCCTTGACTACGTCTCCTGCTCCCCCTTCCGGGTGCCCATCGCCCGCCTTGCCGCTGCCCACGCGGCCCTGGGCGAAGGGAACTGAGTTTCCGTTACTCTTCCGTGTTGCAAAGGAAAGCCCCGGTCACGCCGGGGCTTTCCTTGTTGAACCCGCCCGTAACACTTCGTTATCCTGTCCTAAAAACTTAATAATCAAACACGTTTCTGAAATTAATTAAAGAAGTGCCCCTCGGTACCGATAAGATACTAGCAGTCATGTTATCGGAGAGAGGTGTCGTGATGCGTAACAGGCTCGAGTTCAAGGTGCTGGGGATTATTGGGGCAACCCTTTGCGTGGGATTCGCCATCCTTGGCGTAACCGCCATCTGGCTTGAATACACCGCCCTGATGAAACTCCAGGCTGCCAATACCCGCGGCCTCTCAACCCTCATCTCCCAGGAAATCGCTGAAAACATGATGTCAGGCGACATGGCGGTGATAAACCGATATGTCGCACGGGTGAAAGGGAAGGGGCAGGTGCTCGATCTCAAGGTGTTCGGTCCCGCAGGCAAGCCGTCGGGGGACAAGGGTGCGGCTGCTGATCCGGTGGTTGCGGAAGCCATTGCGGCAGGCCGTGCCGGGGAACTGCGCCATACCCTGGGTGACGGGAGGCATGTCCTGAGCTTTGCCGTCCCCCTGGTGAACGAGGAACGCTGCACCACCTGCCACGAGAAGGGAGCCCGGTACACCGGTGCGATTCTTCTCACCACCTCGCTTCAGGATGGTTATGTCAGTGCGCGGAACCTTACCATTGCCCTTGTTGCAACCGGCTTTGTTTTTTTCCTGATCATGCTCGGCACCTTGTACCTCTTCTTCCGGCAGACCATCGTGCGGAACATCCGTGAGCTGTCCGACAGGATCCAGGTCATCGCCCACGGCGAGGGGGACCTGACCTCACAGATGCCGGTTCGGACCAGCGACGAGCTCGGAGAGCTTGCCGAGGGGGTCAACATGCTGATCGCCAAGCTGCGGGAGATTGTGACATCCCTCTACAGCCAGGCGGGACACATCGCCATATCGGCCTGCCGTACCGTCAAGGGGACCGAAGGACTTGTCGCCTCTACGGCGGAACAGAAGGACCTTTCCACCTCGGTGGCGGTGGCGTCAGAGGAGATGTCGGCTACCCTGAACGATGTGGCAGCCACCACCCAGCGGGCGGCACAGCTTTCCATTAATGTGGATCAGGCCGCAAAGGTGGGGATGGAGACCGTGGAGGAGACCTCCCTGAGCATCGACCAGATCCGAACCAGCGTCCTCGGCACCCTGGAAGCCATGGGGAAACTGGAGACTTCTTCGGGGCAGATCGGTGAGATCGTGGGAATTATCGAGGATATCGCCGACCAGACCAATCTTCTGGCCCTCAACGCGGCCATCGAGGCTGCCCGGGCCGGCGATGCAGGGCGGGGGTTTGCGGTGGTGGCCAACGAAGTGAAGACCCTGTCAAATCGCACCGCTACGTCCACAAGGCAGATCGCCGCCATTGTCCGGAGCATCCAGGAAGAGATCGGGACGGTGGTGACATCCATCGACGAGGGAAAAACGAGGGTTGAGGAAGGGGTCGAGAAGGCGGGGCATGCCCGCCAGCAACTGGAGGGGATCCTGCGGCTGGCGACCGATTCAACGGACATGATCAGCCAGATTGCCACGGCCACTGAGGAGCAGAGCGCCACGACCGTGGAGATCACGGAGAAGATCGGCCAGGTGTCGGCCACGGCAGGGGCGGTGAATGGCCAGATGGAGGAGACGGCCCACATATTCCGCGAGTTGTCGGAAACGGCCGAGAAAATCTACGGAACCGTGGGCCGGTTCAGCGTGGGGTGCTACCATGATGCCGTCAAGGGGTATGCCGCGGAGCTGCGAGACCGGGCGACGGCGGTCATCGAGAAGGCGCTGGAGGCCCGGAAGATCACCATCGATGCCCTCTTCAGCACCGACTACACGCCGATTCCGAACACCGCTCCCCAGAAGTACCGTACCCCCTTCGACCGGCTCTTTGACGAACTCGTTTCGCCGGTCCAGGAGGAGGTCCTGGGCCGGGACAGTGGGATGTACTATGCCATCTGTGTCGATCGCGAGGGGTACTGCCCTTCCCACAACCTGCGCTATTCCCGTCCCCTGACCGGCGATGCCGCCGTGGACAAGGACCACAACCGCACCAAGCGGATCTTCAACGACCGGACCGGCATCCGTTGCGCCACCCACACCCAGAGTTTCCTGCTCCAGACCTATCTGCGGGACACGGGGGAGGTCATGAACGACCTGTCAACGCCCATAACCGTCGGCGGAAAACACTGGGGAGCGGTCAGGATCGGCTACCGGGCCGACGACTGATAGCAATCCCTAAACCCGGAACCCGGTCATTGCCTCGTTCAGTTCGTCAATCTGGCGGGTGAGGCCGTTGACGGCATTTTCCATGACCCGGGTGGTCTCCACATTTCCCTCGGATGTCCGCGCCATGTTGTCCACCGCCTGGACAATCTTTTCGGTGCTCTGGGTCTGGATCTGGCAGGCCTGGCGGATCGTGGCGATCATCCCGGTGATCCCCTCGCTGGACCTGACGATGAGAGTGCTCGCGTTGCGCTGCTCCTGGCTGGATTGGCGCACCTGCGACGTGACGCTCTTCATACGGGCCACGGCGTCCGTGATGAGTCCCGTGCCGTAGGCCTGCTCTTCGGTGGCCCGGGCGATCTGTTCCACCATTCCCGCCACCCGCTCCACGGCGTTCCGCATGTGCTCGCTGGCCTGGGCCTGCTCAACGGTAGTGCGGGCGATGTCGTTCACCTGTCCCGCGGCCATCTTCACCCCGTCGACGATCTTGTGGAGCGCTTCCCCCGAACGGTACGAAAGCTTCTCCCCTTCGGTGATCCGCAGTTCCGCGTGCCTGATGGCAGCAACCGCCCGCTCGCTCTCTTCCCGCAATCCCATGATGATGGTGCCGATCTCGCCGGTTGAACTGGTGGTTCGCTTGGCAAGCTCCTTGATTTCGTTGGCGACAACCGCAAACCCCTTGCCGTGCTCCCCCGCCTGGGCCGCGATAATGGAAGCGTTCAGGGCCAGAAGTTTAGTCTGTTCCGCGATGTCGTTGATGACCGAAATGATGGTGCCGATGTGTCCTGCCCGCTGTGACAGGGTCTCGATGGTTTCACCCACGGAGCGTGAGGAGCGGCGGATCTCGTCAATGCCGGAGATGGTGCTTTCCACCGCCTCGCGCCCCTGCTCCGCGTCCCGCAGCACTTCTTCGGAGATTGCGGCGGTTTCCACGGCGCTTTTCTCGATCTGCTTGATGGAGGTATCAAGCTCGGCCACCAGCGACGCAGTGCGCATGGCATCGTTCATGAGGGTGGAGGCGTTGGAGCCTATCTCCTTCTCGGCCGCCGCCATCTGGATGATGGAAGAACTCACCTCTTCAACGGCATTGGCCAGGGATTCCACGTGGTCGGCCACTTCCTCGATGCTTGCCGACATCTGGAGGATGGAAGAGGAGTTCTCCATGGCGGTGCGGGAAAGCTGTTCCACTGACAGAGCCACATCAGTAACCGACCGGTCGATGGCGTGGATGCCGTCGGTGGTCCCCTGGACCGCCTCGGCCTGTATCTCCGCGGTCGAAACGCCCCGGTCGGCCGCATCCCGTACCGTCGCAGCAATGGCGCGCAACTCTGTAACCGATGACTTCACCTTGGTGACCGTCGCGGCCAGGTGCTGGAGCATGACGTTGAAGTTGGTAGTCAGCAGTCCCAGTTCGTCCTCGGTATCATCCCGTACCGAGATTGTCAGATCGCCCTCGGCGCCACGATCCATGGCACCGGCCAATTTGCCGACACGGACGACCATTTTTCTGGCAGTGAACATCCAGAGGACAAAGAGAAAAAGAAGCGCATTGATGAGGGAGATGCCCAGGGTCAGCCGGGCGTATCCCTGGGTCGCGGGGGTGCCGCCGGCATTATAGGCGCAGATTATGCCCACCAGGGCAATGACGAAGCCCGCAAGGAGCGAGGAGCGGATCAGCTTTGAGCCGAGGCGCAGATTTTTGGTCATCGGGGTCTCCTTCTGCGATGGCGTACCCAGGATTTATCGGGGATGAATCAGTCCAGAGTTTGATGCATGAAATCGGATTATCTCCGGAAATATGCAAAGGACGTACCCGAGCATGTGTTCGATCCCGTGAGGATAACCGCTTCCTGGCATAACAGCGGAATCCTCCCGGATCGCGGGAGAAGGGCGGCGCCGATTCTACCATCCGGGAGAGAGCGGCGACAAGGCCTGAAATCGAAATGGTGACGGCAAAAAAACAGAAAGGGGATGGATTCCATCCCCTTCCGTTCATCCGCAACATCCTGCCGGCTCCTTATCCGAGAACGGCATTTTCTTTCCGCACTTCTGGCACCGCCAGAAGAGGGTCCCTCAGCCGGGAAGAAGGAACATCGTCCCCTGACACTCCGGGCAGGTTTTCTGGGTTTCCATTGCCCACCTCCTGTAAATGTGCTGGCAATATCGATTCCAGCAAGAATAACCCGGTGCGGAGAATAAAATCAATAATTCGAGTATTTGAATTATTTAACTGACACCTGGAGTCGGGCAACGCCCGGTATCTCAGCCACGAGACGGTCTCCCGAAACAATGGGGCTGACGCCGGAGGGGGTGCCGGTGAGGATCACGTCCCCCGGTTCCAGGGTGAATATCCCCGACATATGGCCGATGATTTCGCGGACCGTGTGGATCATGAGGGAGGTTGAGCCGTCCTGGCGCGTTTCGCCGTTGACGGTCAGGATAATCCGCAGGTCTTGCGGATCGGCGACCCGGTCGGCGGGCACAAAGGGGGAGAGGGGGCAGGCGGTGTCAAACCCCTTGGCGATGTCCCAGGGGAGCCCTTTCTTCTTGAGCTCGGCCTGCACGTCCCGCAGTGTCAGGTCGATGGCGACGCCGTAGCCGGCCACGTGTTCCAGGGCGCGTTCAACGGGGATATCTTTCCCCGCTGTCCCGATGAGGACCGCCAGTTCCGCTTCGTGGTGGCAGTCCCTGGAGTAGGGGGGAATCACAATGGCGTCGCCATCACCGATGACCGACGTGGCGGGTTTGGTGAATATGACCGGCTCATCCGGGGCTTCGTTGCCCAGTTCCTTGATGTGTTCCGCATAGTTGCGGCCGATGCAGAGGATCTTGCCGACGGGGTATTCTGTGGAGCTTCCTGCCAGGGTGGCAAACGTCATGATGTTCCTCCTGAAAAAAGGGAGGGTGTGAGACCCGCCCTACAAGTTACCCGCCTTGAGGCATGAGTCGGTAAGCCGGCATCCCTGCCAGGTGCCGCGGCGCTTCAACTCGTTTACAATCGAAAACCACATCTGGTTGTTCTTCAGATCCCAGGTGGGAGCAACTCGGATGGCGAGGGGGGCCGAGCCGTAGAGTCGCTGGATGGCGATGCGCGGCGGCAGGATCTCCAGGAAGTCGCAGGCGGTGGCCACGTACTCCTGGTGGGTGATGGGAACGAAGTCGCCCTGGTGGTACAATTCCGCCAGCCGTGTCCCCTTCACCGCGTGGAGTTGGTGGAGCTTCACCGAGTTCACGGGAAGCCCCGCCATCAGGTCGGCGGTTCGCAGGAACCCCTCTCGGGTCTCGCCGGGGAAGCCGTAGATCAGGTGGGTGCAGAGCTCGATCCCCCGTCCCTCGATCCGTGCAACCGCCTCCAGGTATTCGGCCAGGGTGTGGCCACGGCCAATCTGTTGGAGGATTTCGTCGTCCATGGATTGGAGGCCCAGTTCGATACAGACGTAGTGACGTCTTGCCAGATCGGCCAGAAGGTCCAGGGCCTCGTTCGACAGGGAATCGGGGCGAGTGCCGATGGAGATGCCGATTACGTCCGGATGGGCCAGTGCCCGGGTGTAGAGGTCCCGGAGCCGCTCCACCGGGGCGTAGGTGTTGGTGAATTTCTGAAAGTAGACGATGAATTTCTCGCTCCCCAGGCGTTTCCGGTGATAGGCCATCCCCTCGGCCATCTGGAGCTCGATCGGTATTTCGGCCACGGTGCCCCCCGGCGAGAAGGAGGCGTTGTCGCAGTAGATGCACCCCCCCGTCCCCCGAGTGCCGTCGCGATTGGGGCAGGTGAATCCGCCATCCACGTTCACCTTGCTCACGCGGCAGCCGAAGCGGCGGCGCAGGTAGGTGCCGTACGAATTGAAGCGGAGATCGGGGTTGATGAGCGAATCGGGCATCGGTTACTCGGTGCGTCGTCCCTGCTCCAGGAGAGTCTGGAAGGCGCGGGCTTCTTCGTTGGGGTTGACGGCGGCGATGATGGCCGAAATGAGGGCAACGCCGGCTGCGCCCGTTGCCAGGACTTCCGGGGCGTTCTCCCGCTTGATCCCGCCAAGGGCGAAGACCGGGATGCGGAGGAGCGCCACCGTTTCGGCCAGCCGCTCCACTCCCATCGGTGCGCCGTAGGCCGCTTTGGAAGGGGTGGGGTAGACGGGGCCGAAGGTGATGAAGTCGGCTCCCGATTTTTCGGCGGCCAGTGCCCCTTCCTTGCTGTGGCAGGAAACGCCGATGAGCCTGGAGGCACCGACAATCTGTCGTGCCGTGTCGGCGGGGATGCTTGCTTCCCCCAGGTGTACCCCGTCGGCACCCGCCGCCAGGGCAATATCCGCCCGGTCGTTGATGATGAGTTTCGCGCCGTAGCGGCCGGTCAGCTCTCTCATTGCACGGGCCAGTTCCAGAAGCTCCCGGGGGGAGAGGTCCTTCTCCCGCAGCTGTACGGCCCGCACTCCCCCTGCCAGGGCCTCCTCCACCACGGCGGGGAGGTCCCGGCCAGTCGTCTGGCGACGGTCGGTAATAAGGTAGAGGGAAAAGTCAATCCTACTCAATCATCCCCTCGATGGGGCTCGATGCGGTGGCGTAAAGCTTTTTCGGGATGCGCCCCGCCCGGTAGGCGAGCCGTCCGGCCCGCACCGCCAGGTTCATGGCCTCGGCCATGGCGATGGGGTTCTGGGCGCCGGCGATGCCGGTGTTCATGAGGACGCCGTCAACACCCAGTTCCATGGCAATGGCCGCGTCAGAGGCCGTTCCCACGCCGGCGTCAACGATGACCGGCACCTTTACCGTCTCCATGATGATTCGGATGGTGTAAGGGTTGCGGATGCCGAGGCCGCTCCCGATGGGTGCGCCAAGCGGCATGACTGCGGCGCAGCCGATGTCCTCCAGCTTCTTGCAGACGATGGGGTCGTCGCTCGTGTAGGGAAGGACGGTGAACCCGTCCTTGACAAGGATCTTGGCCGCCTTGAGGAGTTCCTCGTTGTCGGGGTAGAGGGTCTTCTCGTTGCCGAGAACCTCCAGTTTCACCATGTCGCTCATCCCCGCCTCCCGGGCGAGCCGGCAGGTGCGGACCGCGTCGTCGGCCGTGTAGCAGCCGGCGGTGTTGGGAAGAAGCGTATATTTCTTCGTGTCGATGAAGTCCAGGAGCGACTCCTTGGAACGGTCGGTGATGTTCACCCGCCGCACCGCCACGGTGATGATCTCGGCTCCCGAGGCCTCCAGGGCCGCCACCATCTGCTCGTTGCTGGCGTATTTGCCGGTTCCGACCATGAGGCGGGAGCTGAACTCCCGGCCGGCGATGATCAGCTTGTCGTTCGTAGTGGACATGGGAAGTCTCCTTTGTTATCCCCCGCCCACGAAGTGGACGATCTCGATCCGGTCTCCGTCGTTGAGGATGGTGGATTCATATTCACCCTTGGGGAGGATGTCGTGGTTCAGTTCTATCGCCACCCGGCGGGGGTCGATGTCGAGGGAGCGAAGAAGTTCAAGCATCGACATGGGGGTGGCAGCCCGTGCTTCGCCGTTGACGATGATTTCCATTGTGTTCTCCGAGTATGGGTGCCGGTTCGTCGAAACCGGCTCCCTGATGTGATCGCGTAAACAAAAAAGGCCGCAGAAGCGGCCCGTGGTCGTGGAATAGACCATGGTGGAACGCTTCCCTACGCCGGCATTATCCGGATCAGGTTCAAAGGGTTGTCCGTAGCAGCGCGTCGGACTCTCAGTCGAAACTCCCCTAGCGAGTTGGTTCTATGTGATTATAAAACAGCGTAACCTCGGAACAAAGCTAACAAGTATGCCTGAATTCGTCAAGGGTTTTCAGCCGAACTCCTGTGACGGGGATGGGGGGAAGGAGCGCGGAGATGCTACGATTTTCTTAACCGCTCGATGGAGTCGAGAACCTCCTGCTCGCGGCGGATCGCTTCATTGCAGAAGTTCCAGATGTGGTAGCTTTCGAGCCCCAGGATGGTGATGCCCGCAACAAAGACCGCCCAAAAATTCTCATTGAGGGCCTTGGCGAAATGGTAGAAGCCGTAGAAGGCGGCAAGGTATCCCACATGGGCGAAGCCGCTGTACTCTTCCTTTCCTCCCATCATGCGCGAAAGGATGAGGATGATGGCCGAAAAGGTATAGAGAACGAGGCCGCCGCTGATCATGACGGCCGAGGGGGCCTTTCCGAGAGCAGCGCGAATTGACGGGGGGAGGGGGGGGAGGATGCTGAAGTCCCCTAACGCAACGATACTGACGGCGATGAAGAGAGCCATGGCCCAGAGGCCGCGGTTCGACTTGCTTCGGAGTCGTTTGATCCGTTGAACGGTTTCCTGTCGCACCGCGTCCCTGTCCGGGGGGGTACCCGTTGCGTCGGGCTTGGGAGGGGGGGGCTGGAAGCGCTTCATGGAGGATGGGTCACGGGTGTCGGCCATGAACGACTAATATCAGGAACGGCTGTCGGCGCCGTCGCCTTCGGCTGACCGCAGTTGTTCCGGTTCACTCTGAGTCGCCTTCAGCCTGGTCGCCATCTCTTCGAACGAGCAGGCCAGTTCGCCGATTTCATCACGATAGGCAGGAGCTTTTCTGTTCGCGTCGCCTCTCTTTATGGCAGCGACATAGTTGGCCAATTCCTTGATGGGGAGAAGGACATTGCGGAGCAGGAGCGCGGAGACTCCCCCAACCGTGAGAATGAGAACCATGACGCAGAAGACGATCATTCTGCCGCGCAGGGTGCCGAGCGTTTTTTGGAGCGGTTCCTCCGAGAGGCCAATGTCCAGGGTGCCGAGAAGTTTCAGGTTGGGGCTGTGGACGTGGCAGGCGGCGTTGAAGCAGTCGGGTTCGTTGTAGATGGGGACCGTGATGGCGATGACGCTATGGCCTTGTTCGTTGATGTAGCGGCGGGCCTGTTCCATCCTCCCCATGCTGGTGAGGGGGACCGGGCCGGTATGGCAGGCGATGCATCCAGCGGCCTTTTTGTCGACGAGTTTGTTCACGTCCTCGGTGTGGGCCGAGAACATGATAACCCCTTTCTTGTTGAAGATGCGGGTGTGCTCGACCCCCTTCTGCTGGCCTATGTTGTCAATGATGTTGCGTAATGTCTCCCGGTCGTCCTTCAGCATGGCGTAGCGGGCCGATTTGACGATGGTTCCGGCCAGATTGGTTTCGTGCTCTATGGCATCATTGAGCATATCGGTCTTGATGACCGAGTAGAGGAGGATGCAACAGACGACGACGAATCCGGTTACGGCGATGGCGGGCGGCACGGTTGCCTTGGCGGCGAAGCTTTTCAGCATGGGCGCTCCCTGGATGAGGTTCTTTTAAGTTAGAGAATAACCCTTTCGGCCGATAATGCAAGGGCGGGAGTTGGAACTCCCGCCCCTGGATGACCATTTCGTCAGCAAGAGACCTGGATTACTACATGTCGTGGCATTTCACGCAGTCCTCGCGCACGCTGAAGGCCTTCTTGCCGTCGTGGCAGGCGCCGCACGATTTTCCCTTCTCCATTTCGAGCATGGTCACTACCCTGGCGCTGCGGCCCGCTTTGAAGATCTTGGTGTGGCAGGCGTTGCAGCTGTACATGGCAAGGTGGACATCGTGGCTGAATTTGACCGGCCCTGCTCCCGATACCTTGAATTTTACAGCTCTGACCGGGTGGCACTTGGCACACTGCTTCACGTCGAAGAGTCCCTTGCCGTTGTGGCAGGCCCCGCAGGATTTCCCCTTTTCCATGGCAGCCATGCCGACCGGCTTGTTGCGGCCAGCTTCATAGAGCTTGTTATGGCATTCTCCGCACTTCCTCTTTGCTGCATGGAGTTTGTGGCTGAAAATAATCTTGCCGGTTTCCTTTGAGGTAAGCCCCACTTCCTTCACGAGATGGCAGCGCGCACATTCATCCACGCTGAAGGCCGACTTGCCGTTGTGACAGGCGCCGCAGGACTTCCCTTTCTCCATTTCGGCCATGGTGACCGGCTTGTTGCGGCCAGCCTTGAAGAGCTTGGGATGGCAGGCGCCGCAGTCTGAGTACTTGGCCAGGTGTTTCTTGTGACTGAAGGGGGTGGGACCCGCGGACTTCACCTGGTAAGTGATTTCCTTCACCGCATGGCATCGGGCGCAATCCTTGAGGGGGAATACGCCATCTTTCCCGGTATGGCAGGCGCCGCATGATTTTCCCTTTTCCATGTCGGCCATGGTGTAGGTTACCTTCTTCTTCATGTCGAAGATGGCAGGGTGACAGGCCTTGCAGTTGTTCTCGATCCCCTTCTTGCCGATGTGGACCTTATGGCTGAAGACGATCTTGCCAGCGTCCTTCGTGGTGAAGACCACGTCCTTGATGCTGATGCCGAACGCAAGACCGGCAACGGCAAGTGTACAGGCCACGAGGGGAAGGGTGAAGCGGAATCTCATGTTAGCCTCCTCAGGAATGATTGAATACTGTATACACCGAAACTGGCCGAATTATAGGTAATGAAGCCAGATTAGTCAATTTTAAATACCCTGCTTCCCATTCAGTTTGGATGGTGGCGCAAAAGAAAGGCGAAACGGCAGGCCGTTTCGCCTTTGGGAGATCTGTTCCCATGAATCAGTGGTGCTTGACCTCTTCCCAACCGTCCCACATGGGTTTGAAGTGGGCGAGCATCGTGTGCCCCATGGTTGCCAGGTAGATATGGACGAAGAGGAAGGCGCAGAAGCAGCAGGCGATCAGGAAGTGGGCGCTGACGAGAATTTTGAGGCCTCCCAGCAGCATGATCATTTCCCTGAGGGGCGCAACGTTGAGGATGAGAATGCCGGTCAGGATGACCAGGGGCATCAACACCAGCATGAGTCCCATGTAAGCCACCTTCTGCATCGGGTTGAACTTGTCGTCGGGGGTGGCGTGGTGCGGGCTCGGGCCACCCTTGAAGAAATGGTAGAAGTAAAAGAGCACCTGCCGGAAAATTCCCATCTTGATGTCATAGGTGTTGGGAACGTAGAGCTTGAAGAGATTCCCCTTTACGATCAGGTAGTATGCAAACCAGATTGCGTAGAAGATGGAAACGGTGATGCCGGCGGTGTTGTGGAGCCTGATGGCAGCCTTGTAGGTTCCGAAGATGTTCACGTACTCGGGGAACCTTATTTGGAGCCCGGTGACGCAGAGAGTGACGATGCCGAGGGCGTTGATCCAGTGCCAGATTCTGACCGGCATTGGGGTAAGGTAAATATACTCAGCGTGTTCCGCATGCTCTGTATGCAATGCTTGCTCGTTGTGGGCGCTCATGATTAGTGCTCCTTTCTATTGTTTCTGGTGAGGAATCTTAGTGTCCCGTGCACTCCGGCAAACCCCATGCCGCCGAGGACGATGAGGCCGCCGACGATGGAGAGCGCCGTGCTGCGGGTGGAGCCCATCATGTAGAAATCGGGAGTTCCGTAGAGGACGTCGAGGACGGCTCCCTTCTCAACGGCCACGCGGGTGTAGGTGCCCCCCTTTTCCGGGAAGGCGACAAAGCTCGTCTGCATGGCCCTGGGGCCGGAGGCATGGCAGAAAGTGCAGTCCCAGCGGTTATCCAGGATCTGGTAGCTGTGGGTTACCTTTTCGGGGGTCATCATTCCCCAGAGTCTCATGTCGTCATGCTTTGAATTGCGGTTAAAGGACCGAAGCTCAGCCAGAGAGATAAAATTGTCGCCATTGGTGTCGATAAGGGATTTCACGTCCTTGTCGCCCGGCACGAGCTGGGTGAGCTCGTCAAAGCCGGCCACCTTGAAGTCGCTGTGCTCTTTTGTCCCCAGCCGTTTCTCGATGTACATGGTTATGACGTAGTTCTGAGAACCGGTGTGGCAGGTGATGCAGGGGAGGGCATCAATGTGGAGGTCTGCCTGCGGAAGCCATTTTGCGTGAACATTGACCATCTTGGCGGTTTCGTGGCATTTGGCGCACATGGCGTTCATGTCCCGGGCCGACGTCATCGCCGGCGGCTTCACCGTATGGGGATTGTGGCAGTCGGCGCACGCCGCGTTATTGGCGTGGAGACTCGCGGCATACTCCTGGTGGATCGGGCTGTGGCACTCCTTGCAGGTGGCCCGCGACGGCCTGATGCCGTCATTCGGGTGATTGGATGTCAGCGATTCATGGCAAGAGGTGCAGCCGATGACCGAATGGCTGGTTTTCTTGTACTGGGCCGGGTCGATGAAGAGATGGGACCCGCTCTTGCCGCTGATATTCTTGTCGCCGTGGCAGCCGATGCATCCGTCTTCGGTAGCCGCGGCGGCAAGGGCCACCATCGGGAAGACCAGGAGAATCGATAGCACGAGAGTTGCTGATCGTAGGGTTGTCATTACGTCGCCTCCTTTTCCTGTGCGGTGAATACGTTGGTTTCTCGTGATGCGGTGCGGCATTCTTTAGTGGTGCGCAGACTCTTTGGCCATGGGCTGTTCCTTCTTGAGCCCCTTGGCGAAGCCTAGCATCATGAGCAGTGCCGGAAGAAGTTGGGCGACGACGATAAGGGCGCAAAATCCGAGGAAGATCCAAACGAAGATGCCGCTGTTGTCTTCCCGCGCCCCTGATGCTGCCAGCGCCGGAACCGCCATACCGAGCCAAACTGCGATTGCTTGTGCCAATGAGCGTTTCATGGTGTCCTCCTTTTTTCCTTTCTATTCCGTGGTTGGTTAACCAAAAGCGTTATCTTGCCGGTCGCGCGCTGAGGAGGTTTTCGAAGGCGCATCGCACGGCCTGGCGGATTTCCTCTTTGTCCTCCGGTTTGACCGGTTTCAGTGCGTGATAGAATATCCCTTCCTTGCGAAGCTTACGCATGACCGGGAGGGAGTCCTCATCGGATACGAGGATAATCGTCACGTTCCGATCGCATTGCTTGAGGAGCGGTATCAGGTCGCCGGCCTTGAAATTGTCGAATTCGCTCCCGATAAGGACCACCTGCGCGGTTTTTTTGAGTATCCCATAGAGGGCGTTGGCCGCTGAGTTGGTCACGGTAACGTTGTAGCCTGCTTCGATGAAAAGATCCGCCAGTTCCTTGCGAGCAACAGTATCGTTGTCTGCGATGAGAAGTCCTAACATGGCTGTCCTCTCTCCGTCGGAATCGCCAGACCTACCGTTCGTTGCCGGAGTCGCCCATGACGGTTTCGTCGGCCGGCCTGGAGAAAAGCCCTTTCATCATGGAGCCGAACAGGATCAGGCCGGGGGCCAGTTGGAAAGCTATGACCAGGGCGCCGAACGCCAGAAAAAGTGTCACCAGGAAGCCGTTTGCTTCGGACTCGGCACCGCTTGCCGCCAGGGCTGTTCCAGATGCTGCAAGAAGTCCAAAGAGTGCTCTCGTGAAGGTTTTCATGACATTCCCCCAGGTATGTGAGTACGGGTGTGTTGCTGTCTTGATCTTTCATGTGCATCCGTTATGCCAGGTTGATTAAATTATTTTAAATTGTTGAAAATTGGGAGGAATTCGCTTCACTGCCAAAGCCTGAAATGGCGGGGATGGGGTGATTGTGTATAAAGTGCTTATACAGGCGTCGGGCAGGCTCGGAGCCGGCTGGGTGGGCGTTTGTTGCTAACGTGCCGAAATCGTTTGGTATTGTGCTGGATGGTGAGGTGTATAAAATATTATACGGTCATGCTTTGGCTGTATCATATTGAAATTATTAAATAAACTTCAGCAGGTCGAGTTCCGCACGATAGTTGTGGCTCCATAAGGTGTTTGACTTGTCATGATGGTTGATGTAATTTAGAAACTACTAATCGTCTGTTGCTTTGTCGCCGGTCTGTTATGAATGAGTAACCCAACCGTATGGGGGGATGAAAAGGGAAGGTGGCGATGGAAAACATTGATGTCCTTGTGGTAGACGATGAAGCGGTGATTCGCGAGGGATTGCGGCGCATCCTGGAGAAGGAGGGATTCCATGTGGAGACCTCCGCCAGCGGGCAGATTGCCCTTGAGCGGATGCAGGAGGAGAACTTCAGTCTTGTGATTACCGATTTGAAGATGCCCGGCATGAGCGGCATGGAGGTCCTCAAGGCAATCAAGGTTCTTCAGCCCGAAGTTCCGGTTATCATCATTACCGGCTTCTCAACCGTCGACACCGCTGTGGAGGCCATGAAGAACGGTGCCTTCGACTACATCGCCAAACCCTTTACCCCCGAGCAGATTACGGAGAAAGTGAGGAAAGCTCTCGATCAGCGTGCAGTCCTGATCGAGAACATCTTTCTGAAGAAGGAGCTGGGAGAACACCACGGCTTCGACCTCTTCGTGGGGGAGAGCAAGGAAATACAGAAGGTCTACCGGCGCATCATCCAGGTTGCCCCCACCGACAGCACCGTTCTCATCACCGGCGAGAGCGGCACCGGGAAGGAGCTGGTTGCCCGGGCCATCCACAACCACAGCAACCGCCGCGAAAATCCCTTCGTTGCCGTCGACTGTACGTCCCTAGCCGAGAACCTCCTGGAAAGCGAATTGTTCGGCCACGTGAAAGGGTCGTTCACCGGCGCGATCCAGACCAAAACCGGACTCTTCAAGGTGGCCGACGGCGGCACCCTCTTCCTGGACGAGATATCCAATATAAGCCTCACCACCCAGGCGAAGCTCCTGCGGGTTCTCCAGGAGCGGGAGATCACCCCCATCGGGGGCACCCAGCCGGTCCCCATCGACATCCGCCTCGTGGCCGCCACCAACAAGAACCTCCGGACCCTGGTCGCCCAGGGGACCTTCCGGGAAGACCTCTTCTTCCGCCTGAACATTATTCCCATCGACCTTCCTCCCCTGCGTGAGCGCAAGGGGGATCTGCCGCTCCTCATCGCCTTCTTCCTCAAAAAGTTTTCCGAGGAGATGGGGCGGGAAATCCGGGGCCTGGCGCCTGACGCCATGGCACTCCTGGAGGATTACACGTTTCCCGGCAACGTACGGGAGTTGGAGAACATCATCGAGCGGGCAGTGGTCCTTGCCGAGGAGGACTTGATCCAGAAGGATGATCTGGAACTGCGGCTCTCCGGAAGCGAGGGGACCGGAGTTGCAGCCTATGTCCCCCAGAACGTCGAGGAGTTGAAGGAGACCAAGCGGCAGATTCGGGAGCGAGCCGTGGAACCCATCGAAAAGGCCTTTGTCCTCCAGGCCCTCAAACGCAACAACTGGAACATTACCCGGGCTGCTGAGGAAACGGGTATGCTTCGGCCCAACTTCCAGGCATTGCTTAAGAAACTGCGGATCTCAGTGCGAAGTCAGATGAACAGTTGACGCGAAGCCGCTGCTGCGGGGCGGTTGAAACGAAAAAGGGGGCCACAATCCGTGGACCCCTTTTCTTATGCCTCTGAAAGCGGATGGAGAGTCAGGAGGATTCCGGCACGGGAGCCGTCTGATTGACCGCTGTCGCTTCGGCCGCAGCCGGTGCCCTGTCATGGTTGATCGGCAGCCAGCAGGTGAAGGTGGTCCCCGCTCCCACGGTGCTCCGGACCTCGATTCTCCCACCGTGACCCTCAATAATCCCGTAGGAAACCGAAAGTCCCAGGCCGGTACCCTTGTTTTCCTTGGTAGAGAAGAAGGGGTCGAAGATCTTGGATAGATGTTCCTCGGGAATCCCGCAGCCGTTGTCGGTAATGGCGGCGTAGGCCTCCTCCCGCTCCTGGTCGAAGCCGGTCCTGATCCTGATCTCCCCTGGTCCCCCGATGGCGTGGCAGGCGTTCAGGAGCAGATTGATAAACACCTGCTCGATCTGGTTCGGATCGAGGTTCATCTCGGGGATGTCGGGGTTGTACTCCTTGATGACGTTGATATCGTGGAAGCTCGACTGGTTGCAGACCAGCGTCAGCGTTGCGTCCATGATGGCGTTCAGGGACGAGGGCTTTTTCTGGGGCATCGATTCCCGGGAGAAATCGAGCAGCCCCTTCACGATCCGGGCGCAGCGCTGGGTTTCCTTGACGATCAGGTCCAGGTCCCCCTTCAGGGATGGATCGAGCTTCGAATCACTGGCAAGCAGCGACGCGAAGACAAGGATGCCGGTCAGGGGGTTGTTGATCTCGTGCGCAATCCCCGCCACGAGTTCACCCAGGGAGGCGAGCTTCTCGGAGTGGACCAACTGCGACTGGATCTTCTTGATCTCCTGGGTCCGCTCTTCCACCTTGTCTTCAAGGTTTTTTCCCCAATCTTCCAGTTCCACCCGGGCTTTCTTCAGGTTTTTTGTCATCCCGTTGAAGGCATCGGCCAACTCGCCGAGCTCGTCGCGGTTCTTGACCTTCACCGTGGCGTCGAGATCTCCTCCGCCGATCAGGTGGGCATGGTGGACCAGCGCGCGGACCGGCCGGTTGACCAGGCGCTGGGTCAGGAAGGTGAGGCAGATGGCGATGAGGCCGATCTGCAGGACCGTGAGGACGATGATCTCGTTGCGATAGGCGTAGACCTTCTGGTGCATCTGGTCGAGGGAAACGATGACGTCCAGTACGCCGAGGACTTTGGCCTCCTTGGGGTGAAAATGGCAGGGAGCCGTGTAGCAGCGCTCCTCGTTGTAGATTGCCTTTGCGAGTCCGAGAACCTCTCTTCCCTCCCTGTTGGTGAAGAGACGGCTCCGGTTCATGGTGGTGGCATGGACAAGGGGAGATGGACCTGAATGGCACATGCTGCATGCCTCGGCTTTCTTGTCCAGGTAGAGGCCTTTCTCCTTTGAGTCCGTGGAGTGGGTAACGAGGCCGAATTTGTTCACCATCCTGATGCGGTCGATGATTCCCCGTTGGGACCCTACCTCGTCGATGATCTGGTAGGCCCGTTTCAGGTTGTTTTCAAGCATGTGGTAGTGGGTGGTGCGGATGATGGTCTCGCTCAGCTTGTCGGCATCGATGACCGCCTCCTCGTAGAGGAGTTTTTCGAGCTGCTCCACGTTAATGTAGGCAAAGAGCCCCATGGTGGCGAGGAGGATGAGGCTTATGGCGAGGGAGAGTTTGGCAATGAGCGACAGGCGCAAGGGCATGACCTCGGGTGGTACTGTTGCGGTAAGGATTAATGGGGGTGTAGTAAATTTAAATACAGCTTAATCTTTGCTGCAATATTAGTCAAGCTCCAGGCGATTACCCGCCGTGGTCCGGCAAGGGGACGGCGGCGTTGACGGAGTATGCGGGATCAGTTACCATCGGCTATCAGTTCGTGCCGGAGAGACCATGCGGATATCCTCTGTTGTCGCCCTTATGGCCCTGTTTCTGCTGTGCTCGGGCTGTTCCTCGTTGATCTTTTACCCTCAGCGGCAACTGGTGGACAATCCGCTGCTCGTTCGTTTTCCCGCCGAAGATATCTCATTCCGCGCATCCGACGGCGTCCGGCTGCACGGTTGGCTCCTTCGCCCCTCCGGCCAGCCGCGGGGGAGCATTCTCGTCCTCCATGGCAACGCAGAAAACATCAGCACCCACGTGAACAGCGTTTTTTGGCTGATCAAGGAGGGATTTGCGGTTTTCATCATCGACTATCGCGGCTACGGCCTCTCCGAGGGGACGCCGACCATCGACGGGGTCCATCGGGATGCCGAGGCGGCCCTTGCGACCCTCCTCACCCTGCCGGGGGTGGACCCGCAGCGGGTTGCGGTGCTGGGTCAGAGCCTGGGGGGCGCCATTGCCATCCATCTGGTAGCGACCACGCCCCACAAAAAGGCGGTCAGGCTTCTGGTCGTCGACAGCCCCTTCGCCGACTACCGTCTCATTGCCCGGGAAAAGCTCGGCGGGTTTTTCCTCACCTGGCCCCTCCAGTATCCCCTTTCCCTTCTTTTCAACGACGACTACAGCCCCCTGCGTTTCGTGGGAGAGGTGGCGCCGGTGCTGCTCATCATCATCAATGACGAGCAGGATCCGATAGTCCCGTCTCGCCACGGCCGGTTACTGCGCGAGGCGGCAGGCCCTTTCGCGGATCTCTGGACCACATCGGGCCTGGGGCATGTGGGCTCCTTTGCCGACCCGGCGTTGCGGCGCGCCCTCGTGGAGCGTCTTGACCAGGCGTTTGCTCCCGGCGCCGACACGCAGAGGCGTTGACAACACTTCATGCTGTGGTAGGGTTGAATCAACAGAAGGAAAATACAGGAAAGAAATTTCTACAAGGAGGTAGTATATGAAGAGAGCTCTTCTCGCCGTGGCAATCACAGTCGTCACTGCCGCCTCTGCCTTTGCGGCCAGCGGCAAGGTCAATACCGGCTGTGGTCTCGGAACGGTCCTGTGGAAAGGCCGGGCAGACAGTTCGGTTTTCTCCCAGGCCTTACAGGCAACCACCAACCAGACTTTTGGCAACCAGACCTTCGGTATCACCTCCGGCACCCTCGAGTGCGGCACCCCCGGCAAGGTGGTGCAGAACGAGCGCCTGAACCACTTCGTCCGAGCCAACATGGACAACCTGGCCCGTGACATCGCCCAGGGGCGCGGTGAGTCCCTCGACGCCTTTGCCGAGCTCCTCCAGGTGCCGGCCGAGAAGCGTCCCGGCTTCTATGCCGCGCTTCAGAGCAACTTCGCGTCGGTCTTCACCTCCGAGAACGTGGTTGTGGCCGAGGTGATCGACAACGCCGTTGCCCTTACCAACTAGATAGTCCATTGTGACCAGTCCAACTAAGGGGCGCGTCCCGTGGCGCGCCCCTTTTCTGTATTCCATTTCGCATTCAAGCGGCACCTGTGTTGGCTTCGTCGTCAGCTCCTCAGCGTACTGTCGAGTACGCCGGCGTTGCTTCCTCCCCGCCGCCGTGATGTCATCTTGAATGCAAAATGGAATAAGTTACTACCCTCCAGGCGGCGACGCGGCCCTTTGCAATGATTGTGACTATGCCCATGCTCTATTGCCCGTTCCGGAAGAGTTGCGATGCAATGGGGACACATCCCCTGCTGATATGGTTGCTGGTGTTGATCGTAAACCTGGCGGCTCTTGCCGGCGTCTGCTCCGGGACCGACGATCCTTACCTTGCGGAACTTCAGAGTCGGGCTGCAGAGCGCCAGCTACACCGGGAGCGCACCTGGGAGGTGCTCCTCCACTACCGGCCCCGGGGCGACGGGCGTGAAAGCCTGGTGGACGATCCCCGCTTTTTTCTCGCTCCCGGCGGGAAGACCGACCCTGCTGCGGAGCTGTCGGCGACCCTGCGGAGCCTCTTTTCAACGGATGCAAGCGGCGACGAGCATCCCCGTTGCCGCTTCCCGGCCCGCACCGCCTGGCTGGCGGAGGAACTGGCCATCGATGCCGGCCATCTCCCCCCCATGGCCTGCCCCCAGTTGGACGAGGCCCTGGCGGCAGTCAATCCCCGGTCGGCGGTGCTGGTGTTCCCCGCAGCCCATCCCAACGGCCCCGCCTCCATGTTCGGCCACACCCTCCTGCGGGTAGGGAGCACCTACCGGAGCGACCTTCTCTCCTACGCGGTCAACTATGCCTCCCACACCACCGACACCAACGGCATTGTCTACGCCTTCAAGGGTATCTTCGGGGGGTATTCGGGCTATTACTCGATCCTTCCCTACTACGAGAAGGTCAAGGAGTACAATGACCTGGAGCACCGGGACGTCTGGGAGTATCCCCTCACCCTCGCCCCCGACGAGGTTCGGCGGATGGTGCTCCACATCTGGGAGCTGCGGGGGATCGCCTCCGATTACTACTTCTTCGACGAGAACTGTTCCTTCAATCTTCTCTTCCTCCTTGAGGCGGCCCGGCCCCGGCTAAGGCTTGCCGAAGAGTTCTGGAACCGCTCCAGCTTCTGGGTGATGCCGGCCGATACGGTTGCGGTCATCGGGCGGGCGGGGCTCATCGAGAAACAGACCTACCGCCCTGCCCAGGCGACCCGCATCCTGCACCGGGCATCGCTCCTGTCGCCGGATGCCCGCCATGAGGCCTTGCAGACGGCCCTTTCGCCCCAGCGTGCACAAGCGGTTGCAGCTTCCGGCCGCCCGCCGGAGGAGCGCCGCCAGATACTCAATCTTGCCGCCGAATACGTGCAGTACCGCTATTCACGCAAGGAGCTGGAGCAGCCGGAGTTCCAGCGGCAGTTCCTGGAGGTGCTCAAGGTTCGCAGCCCCCTGGGGCCCGACGAATCGGACGCCGGGGAGGTCCCGGTCCCTCCCGCGCCGGAAACGGGGCACCTGCCGGGTCGGGTTGGGCTTGGCGGTGGCTACCGCCACGACACCCCCTTCGTGGAGGCGAGCATTCGTCCCGCGTACCACGCCTTGCTGGATGCCGATGAAGGATACAGTCCCCACTCCCAGATCATCTTTGCCGAAGCGGTGGGCCGCTACTACCCGGAGCGGCACTCCATCAGGCTCCAAAGGTTCACGGCGGTGGATATCGTCTCCCTGGCACCCCGGGATGAGTTCTTCAAGCCCATTTCCTGGAAGGTGAACGGCGGCCTGTTCCGCCGACCCTTTGCCGACGGCTCCGATCGCCTCTTCTTGCGGCTCAACACCGGCGGTGGCATGGCCTGGTCCGTCCCCGGCAACGGGGTCGTCTACGGCATGGCGGAGCTGGACCTGAACCTGAGCGACCGCCTGCGGGACAAGGCGGTGCTCGGTGCCGGAGTGTCCGCCGGGGTGATCGTCTCCCCCGTCGATTGCTGGAAGGTGGCCCTCTCGGGGAGCGCCCTTGCCTACGGCCTCCAATACCATGAATACTACCGGCTGGCCCTGGAACAGAATCTGGCCCTGAGCCGGACCCTCGGCCTCGGCCTCACGGCATCCTGGGAGCGGAGCTTCGACCGTAGCCGGGCCGAGGCGATGCTGATGGTCAATCGTTATTTCTGATGGGTGCTTCCCGTCAATTCCGGTATACTCTTCACGGACGAGGAAAACGTACATGACTCTGCGGATTATCGTTGCGCTGCTCACGGCTGCCCTGGCTGTTGCCTTGCTGGCAGGATGCACCCCAGCCCGGCCGGTGGTCCCGCCGGCACCTGCGGGCGCGGCGGCCGGGAACCGGCACGGGGTGGTCGTCTATGTCAGAACCGGCTGTTCCTTCTGCCTGGAGGCGCGGGAGTTTTTCGCCGCCCGTGGAGTGCCGGTCCGCGAGCGCAACGTGGCAGCCGACCGGAGCGCCCTGGTGGAGATGCTCGATATCCATGTCCGCCGGTTTCCGGACGAGGAGCCCCTTGTCCCGCTTATCGTGATCGGTGACCGTGTGCTGAGAGGGTTTGATCGGCAGGAGGTCGAGGCGGCGTTGGCCGAGGTGGAGCGCACATCAATAGCAGGGAGTAAACAGTGACCATTACCAGCAACTCCACGTATTTCCCTTTCAATCTGCAGGTTGCCGAGCGGTTCTGGCGTACCCTGGATCTGGCGCCCTCGGCCCGGGAGTTGGAGCGCCTGGGACGACCGGCCATCCTGTTCTGCCGGGAGCTGGCGGCACGGCTCAACCGCCTGCCTGAGCGGGCGGGTCGGCCGGTTCAGGGGGGAGTTCTCAATCTCTACTCACTCCAGGGGGCCATTTTCCGGCATCTGATCACCCGCTACGCACAGGGACAGGCTCCGGGTGTCCTGGAGAAGTCCCTGGCCGATGCCGGGTTCCCCCTTGACTCACCGCAGCTGGCAGCTCTTCTGGAGCGGTTCGCTGTCCTCTTTCCGCCGGCGGCGCTCCTCTATGGCGATGCCGAGTCTCCCGCGGCCTGGCTTGCGGCTGGCGGGACTTCACGGCGGCTCCAGGCCGTGGAAGAGCTCCTCCTTCTCTCCCTCTCGGCTGAAAACAGCGCCCTGGACAGCTTCCGGGAACTGGTGGACGACACCGAACTGGCGGCCACGACTCCGTACCGTGCTGCCGTGACCGGCCTGGAAAGGTCCCTGGCCGATGCCCTCCCCGTGGCCGGGTTCGGCGTGTCGCTGACGGAGCTTCTCCGGGCGCCGCTGCGGGCCGCCCCTGAATCCCTGGCGGGACAGCTGGCATACATGCGGGATGCGTGGAGCCCCCTTCTCCCCGAGGAGCTTCTGGCCCAGTTGGAGGTGGCCTTCGGCATCGTGGAGGAGGAGACCCGCCCCTTCTGGAGTGGCGGCGGCGGGGCACCCGCGCCGGTCCTGGAGTTCGGCCCCGGCACAGGGTTCCCGGCCCCCGATGACCACTACCCCGAGCCCGAGCAGTTCTCCGCCGACGTGGACTGGATGCCCAACGTGGTCCTCATGGCCAAGATGGTCTACGTCTGGCTTGGCCAGCTCTCCGGCTGGTACGGAAAGGATATCCAACGCCTCGACCAGATCCCCGACGAGGAACTGGACAAGCTCGCCCGCTGGGGCGTCACGGGGCTGTGGCTCATCGGCATCTGGGAGCGCTCTCCCGCCTCCCAGACCATCAAGCGGATGTGCGGCAACCCCGAGGCCATCGCCTCGGCCTATTCCCTCTTTGACTACACCATCGCCCACGACCTTGGGGGATGGGAGGCCCTGGCGGACCTGCGGGAGCGGGCCCTGAAACGGGGGATTCGCCTTGCCAGCGACATGGTGCCAAACCACACCGGCATCTATTCCAAGTGGATCGTGGAGCACCCCGACTGGTTCGTGCAGCTTGACTATCCGCCGTACCCCACCTACCGCTTCACCGGCGCCGATCTCTCGTCGTCCCCCGAGGTCTCTGTCCACATCGAGGACGGCTACTGGAACAAGAGCGACGCCGCCGTGGTCTTCAAGCACTACGACCACCGCAACGGCCGGACCCGCTACATCTACCACGGCAACGACGGCACGAGCACTCCCTGGAACGACACGGCCCAGCTGGACTACCTGAACCCCGAGGTGCGGGAGGCGGTGACCCGCACCATCCTCCACGTGGCCCACAATTTCCCCATCATCCGCTTCGATGCCGCCATGACCTTGGCCAAGAAGCACTACCAGCGCCTCTGGTTCCCCCAGCCGGGAATGGGGAGCGGCGTCCCCTCCCGGGCCGAGCACGGCTTGACCCGCGCTGCCTTCGACGCCGCCATGCCCGAGGAGTTCTGGCGCCAGGTGGTGGACCGGGCCGCCGCGGAGACGCCGGACACCCTCCTTTTGGCCGAGGCCTTCTGGCTCATGGAGGGGTACTTCGTCCGGACCCTGGGGATGCACCGGGTCTACAACAGCGCCTTCATGAACATGCTCAAGATGGAGGAGAACGCCAAGTACCGCCAGACCATCAAGAACGTCCTCGAATTCAACCACGAGATCCTGAAGCGCTTCGTCAACTTCATGAACAACCCCGACGAAAAAACCGCCGTGGAGCAGTTCGGCAAGGAGAACAAGTACTTCGGCGCGGCGGTCCTTCTGGTGACCATGCCGGGGCTCCCCATGCTCGGCCACGGCCAGGTGGAGGGGTTCCACGAAAAGTACGGCATGGAGTACAAGCGGGCCTACTGGGACGAGCCGGTGGACGAGCACCTGGTGGCGGAGCACGAGCGGCGCATCTTCCCCCTCATGCGGCGCCGGCGCCTCTTCTCGGGCTCCGAGAACTTCGTCCTCTACGACTTCTTCGTGGACGGGGTGGTGAACGAGAACGTCTTCGCCTACTCCAACCGCCGCGGCAACGACCGGGGCCTCGTCCTCTACCACAACCGGTACGCCAGCACCGCCGGCTGGATCAGGAGCTCCACGTCCCGTCTCGTGCGGATCGACTCTGGTGAGACGGTGCTGCGGCAGACCGACTTGGGGGAGGCCCTGGGGGTGAACGCCGATGGCCGCCACTACTACGTCTTCCGCGACTACGCCACCGGTCTGGAATTCATCCGCCACGGCAGGGAGATTGCCGAGAAGGGGTTGTTCGTGGAGCTGGAGGCCTACGAGTACCACGCCTTCCTCGATTTCCGCGAGATCCGCGACGACGACTACGGCACGTGGGGCAAGCTCTGCTTCGGTCTGGAGGGGCGAGGGGTACCGAGCATCGACGAGGAGGTGCAGCTTATCCGTTACGCATCCCTGGTGGAACGGTTCCGGGAACTCTTTCCCTTTGTGGGGGGAAAAGCAGCGCCGAAGACGTCTTTGGAACGTTCGAAAGCGTTTCAGGCGGCCCTCGCGGCGTTTCTTGAGGAACTCGCTTCGGTTGCCGGTGTTGACGGCGATGGTGCCGCGACGGCCGACGCCGTGACTGAGCGCCTCGATCGCCTCCCTGGTCTCTGGAAGTCTCTGGAAAAAGAGGAGCCTGGGGCAAAAGAGCCGCTCTTCCCGGCAGACTCCCCTGACCGGTGGCTTTGTGCGATGCTCCTTGTCCTCCACGAGACCGGCCGGCTTGGTGGCGACGACGCGGAGTATCCTGCCCGCTCTGTCCAATGGTTCGGCACCTTCGGTCTCAGGCGTGCCCTGGTGGATATCATCCGCGAGACCGTCGAGGAAGGGGACGACCCCAGCCACGGGGATCCCGACCGTCTAGCCCTTTTGGCGGATATCGTCTTGTCTTATTCCGGCTTTGGGTGCCTTCCGGGGAGTTCCGAGGGGGCGGAGGCTATCCAACGCCTTATGGACGACCGTCGGGTCAGGCGGTTCATCGGCGTGAACCGTAGCGGCGTCGTCGAGTGGTTTGTCAAAGAACCGTTCGAGGAACTCCTTTCCTGGCTCGTTCTTTTTGCCGCGGTGACGCAACCTCCCGTTGGAAGAGCACTCAGCGGATTTGGCACAGAACTGGCAAAACTAATGAGGGTGCGTGCGTCGCTGATGGCTCTGGCAGAAGAGGCCGGTTACCGGGTCAAAGCTTTCCTTGCCCTTGTGACCCCATCTTCCGGCAGACCGGAAGAGGAATCACGGCAGGGGTAGAACAGATCGTCCTTTGCCCGGATTCTCAGCCGTGCGGCATCGCTGTCACTGACTTTATCGGCGAGGTGTGAAGATGGGCATGGTGGGAGGAATCTGGCGCTGGTACCTTGATCTGCGGCTGGCGACAAAGCTGCTGCTGTTTGTGATCTGCTTCATCGGCTGGCTCGTGGTAGTGGCCGCCCTTGGCATCTACGGCACGTGGCACGCCGCGGCAGCAACCCGGGACATGGAGCTGTCCCGGCAGATGATCGGATTCATAGCCGGCGCAAGCGGCATCGCCATCGTTCTCGGCATATTTTTCGGCGTGATCATCTCCCGTTCGGTGCTCACGCCGTTTCACAAGCTCCTGGAGGTGCTCAATGAACTCGCCGGAGGGAACCTCACGGTCCATTCGGGGGTCAAAGGCACCGACGAGATGGGAGAACTGGCCCAGGGGCTTGCCCGGATGCGCGATGAGATGAAGGGGATCATTTCCCAGATCGCCGGGAGTGCGGGAGCAATTGCCTCTGCGTCGGGACAACTCTCCGCCACCTCCTCGCAGATCTCGGTAGGTGCAGGCCAGATGGCGCTCCAGACGGCATCGGTCGCCAGCGCCAGCGAGGAGATGTCGGCCACAAGCCATGAGATAGCCGGGACCCTTGGCTCCGTTGCCGCCAATGCCCGGGAGGCCAACGACTGCGCCCGCAACGGGGCGGAGGTAATCCGGCGCACCATGGAGCTCATGGGGAAGATCGAGGAAATGGTGACCGCCAGTGCTTCGGCCGTGGGGGATCTCGGTGCCAGTTCCGAGCAGATCGGCGAGATCGTCGGCACCATCGGCGACATCGCTGACCAGACCAATCTTCTGGCCCTCAACGCGGCCATCGAGGCGGCCCGGGCCGGCGAGCAGGGGCGCGGTTTCGCCGTGGTTGCCGACGAGGTCCGGGCGCTGGCCGAACGGACCACCGCGGCGACCCGGGAGATCGGTAGGATGATTCAGGATATCCAGGCAAAGACCCGCGACGCCGTGGCGGCCATGGAAAAGGGGGTAAGCGAGGTGCGGGCAGGGGCCGACGATGCGGTTCAGTCGGAGCAGGCCGTCCGCGACATTCTCGCGCACATCGATTCCCTCACCGGCCAGGTGGAGCAGATCGCCACCGCCGTGGAACAACAGTCGGCAACCACCACGGCCATCGTCCACAATATCCGTGAGATCCGAACGGTCGTTGAGGAAAGCGCTGCCGGCGCCCAGGATACATCCCGGTCTGCCGGGGAACTGGCGCAGCTGGCCGGCGGGCTGGAGAAGCTCACCGGACGGTTCCGGCTGGCCGGTTGATGGAGGAAGAGCGGTCAGGGTGAGATAAAGCGGCGTTCCAGCAAGGGCGCCGCTTTTTTTGTAGACTGTCCCGGTGCCGTTCAGGTTATTGCGCCAGAACCATCGCAACACCGACACGAGGGAGCAGGTCATGGGGTTTTTTGCTCGTTTAAGGCGAAAGCGGCTTGCCGGTCGGGAGTTTCCCTCCGCGTGGCTCGGGATTATCGAGCGAAACGTTCCCTTTTACCGGATGCTTCCGCCGGAGGACCGGCAGGAACTTCTGGGGCACGTGCAGATATTCCTGGCCGAAAAACACTTTGAGGGTTGTGGCGGCGCCGAGGTGACCGACGAGGTGCGGGTGACCGTCGCCGCCCTTGCCAGTATCCTTCTTCTCCACCGCACAACCGACTATTACCCGCTCCTCTCCTCCATCGTCATCTATCCCGACGAGTACGTGGGGGAACGCCGCCGCTGGGACGAGGCCGGGGTTGTCACCGAGGGGCCCGAGTCTCGCATCGGCGAGTCGTGGGAGCAGGGGACAGTGGTCCTTTCGTGGAAGGATGTGCTCCTGGACGCCGCCGCTCCCGACGACGCCTTCAACGTGGTGTTTCACGAGTTTGCCCATCAGTTGGATCAGGAGGAAGGGATTACCGACAGCGAGGGATTCTTTCCGGGGCTTCCCGAAGGGGCTCGGTGGCGGGAGGTGTTCGAGGGGGAGTACGAGCGGCTCATGGCCGACGACGAGGCGGGGCGCTGGACTCTCCTTGACCCTTACGGGGCGGAGAGTCCAGCCGAATTTTTCGCGGTGGCCACGGAAACCTTCTTCGAGATGCCGGGGGAGATGAGGCGGGAGCATCCGGACCTCTACGAGGCCCTCAGTCTCTACTACCGTCAGGACCCGGCATCATGGGCCCGGTGAAAGGAAAAGGGCGGTGGCGGATCAGTTTTCCGCCACCTCGATCTCCACGTAGGGTGAAAGGTTCGGATCGCTTGCATGGCGCAGGGTCACTTCCGTATAGGCAAGCTTCTTGTCGATGTAGCTGTACCCGGAGAGGACGATGACCTGGGCCGAGGTTTTGATGCCGAACACCTCGGCCGGCGAGGGAGTGCTGTCGGCATCGCCGGAAACGATGACGGTCCGGTGGAGTTCCTTGAGCTTGGTGTCGAAGAACTGTTCCACCGCCTTCAGATCCCCCTTCACGGCATAGACGACTTGGCGGCGCTCGCCGTCGTTCTGGAGCACCGTCCTCACCTTGGAACCGGGATAGCGGCCGGTTTTCGGTTCGGGAGCAGCGGGTTCCTCTGCCGGGATGATAACGACCCGCTTCCAGGTCTTTCCGAAATCCTCCTTCAGCGGGATGGTGAGATCATTGATGGAGACGGAGAGGGGCATGAGGGGGAGATTGGTTTGAGGGTCCCGGGCGATACCTTCGGAAATCTCAATGGTGTCAGGAACCCCGGCCACCGGGCGGGTCATGGTGATGGCCGCGTCGATGACGGTTCTGTCCCAGGAAAAATCGCCATAGTAGGCGGCGCCGTAGACGTTGATCCCCCGCTGCAGAAGCCCCTGGTTGAACTTGCGGACCGCCCTTCCGTTAAGAATGGAATCCGTGGTGAAGGTGAGGAGCCGCGTCCCCCCCTTGCCCGCAGTCACCTTCGCTTCTCGATGACTGATGGCCGGAGCGAAGATCTGGACCAACTCACGGTTCTCGGGGGACGTCTCATGCGCTTCGACCGCCAGGTATCCGGTCCCCTTTTCTGCGGGTGGAACCTGGGCGAACGCCGGTGAGCTGACGGCCGCAAGACCGGCGGCAAGGACCAGGGAGCGTTTCACGCCATTCATGAAATTCGTGCGAAATGACACGGGTTGATCTCCTTATTGAAAGTGGTTTGTCGTATCGTGACGATGATTTTTGGGCATGAGAGGGTGCTCATATTACATGAATCAGGGCTAATTTCCAGTATTTCGTTTCGCGAGGTTCAGCATCAATGACAACGAAGCGTAATCCTTGAGGAGTAACGCCATTTCTGCTGACAAGACGGAGAGCAACGATACCCTCAGTGGCATAGGATCGTCAAGACCTTAGAGGCGCGATCCGCATGCGGAGATACATCTGGGGCCAATATTTTTATACACCCACCCCATTGCGTTGCAATGTTTGTTATATCAATAGGTTACGCGCGAGGGCCATCTCTCTTGACCTGATCCATGCGTTAAAGCTTGTACATACTTTCTATACGGTTCACCTCCCTCTCCGGCACATTCCAATCAGTGGACGACTATGGAATTACTTAGATATTCCAGCTTGTTACGTATAAATTTGAGGTTGTTTATTATTCTGGCACGGCGGCTGCTATAGAAAAGGTTAAGAGTTGTCGAATTCATCTCACCCGCAAGACCGGGAGGATGCCATGAAAACCACGCTTGCCACCATGATTACCCTGATCGTCGCCTCAATAGCATTTGCCGCCAGCGGAGCGGAGTCCGATGGAAGCGGCATTCTCTTAGCGCTTTTTATCGGCATTGGCGCTCTGATCATCGTCTTCCAGATGCTGCCGGGACTTGCGCTGTTCGGATCGATGCTCAAAGGGCTTTTCTCCGGCAAGGATGCGGAATCCCGCAATTAGCGGGAGAATGGTTGCTGCCCGCAACTCGCATCCGGTGCGGAAAGGGGGAACCCGTCATGGAAGAACTGCTGATTGCTGAAAAGGATCCGGCTACCCGCCAGCAGATGGCGGAACACTTCATAAAGGAAGGGTATGCGGTCACGGTCACCGACTCTCTCCCCAACACCCTTTCCAATATTCTGAAAAAGGTGACGCGGGTCGTCCTGCTGGGGGCGAAATTCGATGAACTCCCCACCTTCGACCTGATTGACCTCATGAAAAAGTGCAACCAAAAGCTGGCCATCATTCTGGTGTCCGATGAACTCCCCCTGCCGCTCCTGCGCAAGGTCCGCAGCAGCGGAATCTTCTATCACGCTCTCAAACCGTCGGGACCTGAAGATGTGGAGGAGATATGCCAGGCAGTCCGGTGCGCCTTTGGCAGCGGCATGAAAGGCCATGCGGCGCGATAGGCTGCAACGCTCCCAACGTTCACAGTATTAAGGTAAAGGAGGATGTCATGAAAAGCTCGGCCCCCATCATCAACGCTCTGGTACTCCTCTTTGGCTCCGTCTCGTCTGCCTTTGCAGCCTCGGGCGCACGGGAAGACAACAGCGGCATCTTCGTCTGGATTTTCCTCGGGTTCTGTGCCCTGATCGTGGTCCTGCAGCTCGTGCCGGCAGTGCTCATGATGCTGGGAATGGCCAAGGGGCTCAAGAAGGAGTCGCCCCAGGAGCAGAAGGCAACCCACTGATCGGCAGCACAACAATCCGGGTATCATGAAAGAGGGGGGTGATCCAGCGTCACCCCCCTCTGCTTTTCTCTCCATTCCTGGCGCTTGCATCGTCTTCAACCCGCCCTATACTCAATGCAGGAACTATCTGGCGGGGTATCCCATGAAAAATTCGACAAAGTTCATCATCGTGGAGCTTGAGGGGCGGAAGATCAGGATCCCGCAAGGGTTGACAGTGATCGAGGCCCTCTGGGACACGGGGTATGACGTGAAGCGGGGGATCGGCTGTCTCTCGGGCCTGTGCGGCGCCTGCACGGTGGCCTTCATTGAGAAGGGGAGCACGAAAGTGAAGTTTGGCCTCGGCTGCCAGAAGGTGGCGGAGGAAGGGTTGAATGTCATCATGATGCCCTGTTTTCCATCGCGGGCTGCCCGCTACGCAATGGAGGCCATGGCGCATCCCCTGGAGGAACTGGGGGCACACTATCCCGAGCTCTACACCTGCAACGACTGCGGGGCGTGCAACGTCTGCCCGGAGTGGATCAACGTCGCAGGGGTGATGAAGTTCGCCAAGGATGGGGATTACGAGGCCGCGGCATCCCGGGTGACCGACTGCATCATGTGCGGTCTCTGTGCCTCCCGCTGCCCCAGGAGCATCGCGCCCCAGTATGTGGCCCTCTATATCCAGCGGGCCCTGGCCAGGGAGCGGCCGTTTCCCCCCAATCTCGCAAAGCGGCTGGCCCAAGTGGAATCATTGGCCTACGAGACAGAATGGAGCCGGATCGCCGCCATGGGAGATGATGAGCTGAAGGCCCTCTGCGCGGCCATGGAGGGCTTGTAGCATGTATCCCGAGTCATTGCGCGATTCCATAGCCATTGTCGACGCCACCCGGGAAAAGCGGAAAGGGGAGGCGCTGCCAAAGCTCCCCGGCACAGAGACGGAGGGGCTCCTCAGGCGCTACCATCCGGACTACCGGGAGGCGGGATTTCGGAACCTGCGTATCGGCGCCAACCGGGGCGACCGCACGACCCACGAGATCGCCGACCTCCTGGAGGCATTCAGCGACCTGGACCACTCGAAGATCAATCTTGACCCCGAATTCGACACGGATGTGCTGGTTCTCGGCGGAGGGGGGGCGGGAGTGACGGCGGCCCTCTTCGCCGAGAGCATGGGGGCGCGGGTCATCCTGGCCACGAAGCTGCGGCTGGGCAACTCCAACACCATCATGGCACTTGGCGGGCTGCAGGCGTCGGTCCACGGGGACGATTCACCCGTCAGGCATTTTGTCGACACCCTGGCGGCGGGGAAATTCACCGGGAAGAGGGAGCTGGTGAAGACCATGGTGGAGGACGGGCCGGCCATCGTCAGGTGGCTTCTGGAGATCGGCGTCGACTTCGACCGGGACGAGGAGGGGAATCTCGCCACCCGCAAGGCCGGGGGGATCACCGCCCCGCGGATCATCTCCATCGGCGACTATACCGGCCTGAACATCATGAAGGTGCTGAAGGACGAGATCCGCAAGGGGGAGGGGATCGAAGTCATGGAATTCGCCCCGGCGGTGGAACTCACCACCAACGGGTTTGGCGAGTGCAACGGCGCCGTGCTCTTCGACCTGGGGAGAAAGCGGCATTTCGTGGTGCGGGCCCGGGCGGTCATCCTGGCGACCGGCGGCTCGGGGCGGCTTCACCTCCAGGGGTTTCCCTCCTCCAACAACTTCGGCGCCACCGGGGATGCCATTGTCCTCGCCTACCGCGCCGGGGCCAGGCTGGAGGGGATCGACTCGTTCCAGTATCACCCGACCGGGGTCATGTTCCCCGACCACATGGTAGGGGTCCTGGTGACCGAGGCGGCCCGGAGCCTCGGCGGCCAGTTGGTGAATGCGCAGGGGGAGCGGTTCATCAACGAGCTGGAAACACGGGATGCCTGCTCCGCCGCCATCATCCGGGAGTGCGAGGAGGGAAACGGCGTCAGGACGCCGAGCGGGAAGGTCGGTGTCTGGCTCGACACCCCCCTCATCGAAGAGACCCACGGCACGGGATTTCTCAAGAGGCGCTTCCCCTCCATGTACCGGCATTTCATGCGGGTGAAGATCGACATCTCCAAACGGCCCCTCCTGACCTATCCCACCCTCCACTACCAGAACGGCGGAATCCTCATCGACGAGACGGGCGAGACCACGGTGAGAAATCTCTTCGCGGCTGGCGAGGCTGCGGGGGGAATCCACGGCCGGAACCGGGCCATGGGGAACTCGCTGCTCGATATCTTCGTGTTCGGCCGCAGAGCGGGGCTTGAGGCGGCAAAGCGCAAGTACAACGTGCCGGGCAATGTGACCCTCGGCCATGTGTATCGTTACTATGACCGGCTGAAGTCGCTGCGGATATCCAGCGTTGCCACATCGCCTACCCTCTTCCCCGAGTTCATCGTGAGCAAGCTGTAACTTGAATCCGTGTCGGATGGCGCATCGGCGGTGCGAGGGGCACGCGGAGCGAAGCCGGGTGACATCCGACACAGTACCGGGCCAGTGGACAGGCCCAGAGATCCATCGGCATGGAGGCCGCTTATGAAAGCAATGACCAAGGATGGTCGCGAGATCGAACTGAAACAGGACGCCGTCGACAGTTTCAGGACGCGAATCCGGGGGGCGGTGCTTCTTCCCGGCGATGCCGGCTACGAGGAGTCCCGGACCGTCTGGAACGGCATGATCGACAGAAGGCCCGCCATTGTCGCGCGCTGCCTCGGCACCGCCGATGTGATCGCCTCCGTGCGGTTTGCGCGGGAAAACGATCTCCTCCTCTGCATCAAGGGGGGAGGGCACAATATCGCGGGGCTCGCCACGGCCGACGGCGCCCTGATGCTCGACATGTCGCCCATGCGCGGCGTCTGGGTGGATACGCAGAGAAAGGTGGCCCACGCCCAGGCCGGCTGTATTCTCGGCGACGTGGACCGCGAAACCCAGCTCCATGGACTCGCCGCAGCCCTCGGTTTCATCTCCCTCACCGGCGTCGCGGGGCTTACCCTCGGCGGAGGGTTCGGCTACCTGACGCGGCGTTGGGGGTGGACGTCGGACAACGTTGCCGGGATGGACATGGTGACCGCCGACGGGCGGCTGGTGCGGGCGAGCAGCGAAGAGAATCCCGACCTTTTCTGGGCTCTGCAGGGGGGCGGCGGGAACTTCGGCGTCGTGACCGGCATCGACTACCGTCTCTACCCTGTCGGGCCTGAGGTCGTCGGCGGGATCGTGGCCTGGCCCGCAAGCGAGGCACCCGGTGTGCTTGAACTGTACCGGACCCTGGCCGAGGAGGCGCCCCCCGAACTCACCCTCGTAGCGTTCATGCGTCCGGCACCCCCTGCGCCGTGGCTTCCGAAGGAGATGCACGGAAAGCTCATCGTGGCGTTGCTCGCCTGCCACAGCGGGACACCCGAGGAAGGGGAGAAGGCCGTCGCCCCCATCAAGACGTTCGGTAGCCCCGTCGGGGATATCCTCGTGCGTCGGCCCTACGCGCAGCTGCAGTCACTCCTCGACGCCACGCAGCCCAAGGGACGGCGCTACTACTGGAAGAGCGAGTATCTCCCCCGCATCGAACCGGCCCTGTGCGAGAAGGCCATCGAGCATGCGGCAAAGATCCGTTCCCCCAACTCCGCCGTGATCCTCTTCCAGATAGGAGGCGCCCTGAACCGGCTTGATGCCGAGCATTCCCCCATGGGAAACCGCGACGCCCGCTACGTTCTCAATGTGGCGGGTTCATGGGAGCGGGCGGAGGATGACGCGGCGAACATCGAATGGGCCCGCGAGGCGTGGAACCAGATGAAGCAGTTCTCGACTGGAGGCACCTACATCAACTTCCTGACCCAGGACGAAGGGCCCGAACGCACCGAGGCCGCCCTCGGCAAGGCTCTCCAGCGGCTCGCCCGGGTCAAGGCAAAGTGGGATCCGGAGAATGTCTTCCGCACGAACCGTAACATCAAGCCGGTTTGAAACTATACGGCCACTCTCCACAAATTTGATTTCTCTTCGGTTTTGAGGAGACAAGAATTTGTTACAAAAAAGCCCCTTGCAGAGATTAATTTGTCTCTGCAAGGGGCTTTTGTCTAATAAAAAGCTATGAAGAGTTTTTGACAGGCTTCAGTCTAGAAAAATCGGGAGGAAGTCCAGACCGACGCAGAATACACAAGAGCAGACTTTACTTGTGATATACACAACTACCAAGCACTAACCCTTTCTTTTGGTTTGTCTATTTTGGCTAAAACGTAGTCGCACGATGATATTATAACGCTGTCTGATGGGCTAACTATGCGAGCAGAAACAGATAGTTCGCCATTGGCAAATGCCCCATAAGTCCCTACGACTACAGCAGCAGCGTTCTGATTTTTGCTGACTTCTTGCAAATCACGACTCAAAAGAAACTCTCCCTTGCCTTCTTCCATGAAAACAGATGAAGTTCTGAGTCTCATCTCAATAATTTTATACCCTCTTTGAGATAGTCTTGAAGCTACATGTTCGGCAAGCATTCTACCAGTGGTAGAAGATTCTTTTAAATTGTCTATATTCACAAATGATGTTACAATAATTGCGCTGTCTTTATGTATATTGGCTTTTAATTGAGACAACAATCCATCTGCTATAGTGTAAGCCGATTTAACTATATCGCTATCAGGCAAAACATTGGCTGATTGAGAATCCAAAATATTGTTTTTATTTGATGCACAGCCAGCCATGGTAAGCAATCCACTACATATCAATATTAATAATATAGTTACTTTTCTCACGTTATGCCTCCTTGGCTGTCAATTTGATGTCAGTTTATACTCATGGTATTCGAGAGTTTTTTCTTTAATATATTTATCTCTATCATAGTCGTTCACATAAAATACATATGTATCCCTAACAGGGAAAACGCTGAGTTGAAGGTCTTTGTCCTTCTGTAAAAGCTCGAATGATACTATGATTTCAGAATGTGGTTTATAGAAATCAAAGTCCACTCCTCCAATGAATATATTCTGAATAACGTCAGATAAACCAATCGGCAGACCGTGACCATGGTTAAATCTATCAGCGTTAAAATATACTTGTTGAACTTCCCATACGAGTTCATAAGAGTTACTTCTGTTTTCGGTAGTATGGATACCCCGCTTCTGGAGTTGTGTTTTCAGAAATGATCTCATTGCAATTCCGAACGGCGAAACGTCCGAATCCGAAATAAAAACTGGATTGTCTGGAGAAACAGCAGGCTGCACCTTTGCAGCTATTCTGCATGCTAAATCGTTCCAATGCTCACTGGCTTGCATGGTTTTCTGGTAATTGAGGGGGTAACTTGCCTGTCGGGGTACTTGGGCGCAAGATGCCAGCAATACAAGTAAAAATAACATAGCGAAATTTTTCATGTTCCCTCCGCAGAGATGTGTTTGCGATTCACTTCAGCCAAGTCTGTTAGGAATGCAACCTGCCGTCATCATAGAAACTAATGCTGTTTCAGGCAGTTTCCCGAAAATATGCAACGTCTTGAGACACAAAAATAATACAGTTAAACTGTTTAATGTAAACAAAAAAATTAAAAACTGCATTGAGTCTCAAGGGGATTTAGAGCCCAAAAAAACGACACATACCTAGGGAGAGAGGTTGATGAGCACCGCCTGCATGAATCCAGTTGATCATTTAGCGGGAGGTGATGTTGGCGTTCAGGCTGGTTGCCCTGTCGCTGGCCAGTTCCCGCTCCAGCTCTTTCGAATTGTCAGAAATAGGTTACCTGCAGCAGTGGCGCCAGAACCCCCCGGTTCGCGCCGGTGGTGTCGGAAATTTCGATGAGGCCGGGGGAAACAGGTCCCAGATCCTCTAAAATCCTCACCTGGAAGTCGGTCAGTCCCAGTCGTTGCGCTTCCACCATGAGTGGGGTCACGTCAACCGAAACGTGCCTGCCGACGTCGGTTTGAGAAATCGGCGGCACGACGGTGATGAAGGCCAGGGGCGGCTGGAGCGTACGGTCGAAATCGGTTGAGAGCAATGTCGGCGGCTGAAAGGATACGAGCTCGATGCGAATCGGTATGACGCCGTTGGCGGGCTGGATGCTGTTTATGACTATGTCGAGGAATGCCGAATCGACAATGGCGTTAGTCGGGACTCCACCGGTACCCCTCAGGGGAAAGTCGAGAAATGCCCGGAATTCCGTGAGTGCCACGGGATCAATGCCGGCAAAGACGCTTTGGACGGTTGAAGACATCCCCTGGGTTATCGTGAAGGAATTGAGTGAAGTCTGTTCAATGTCGCCGTCAAAGGCCGGGTCGCTGAGAATCTGCGAAACAAAGGTCTGAGGCGGGTTGCTGTGGCCATCGCCACAGCCGGTCATGGCGATGACGAGCCAGACCATCATTGCCGCGAAAATCGCTCGTTTCATTGCTGCCTCCCTCATCCCGCTGTATCGTTTCAGCGTCGCCATGCATAAATACATTCATAAAATATCATAGGGCGGCCCGAGTACAAGTAAGGCAATGGTGGCGACTGCTGTGGGGGGCGGGGAGGGAAACAAAAAAGGCCCGCGGCGAAAAGCCGTGGACCTTAGTTGTTGGTGGAGCCACCGAACGGATTTGAACCGTTGACCTGCCGATTACGAATCGGCTGCACTACCCCTGTGCTACGGTGGCGAATGAGGAAAAAATAAATACCGTACTTTGTCCGTCAAGTCAACGGCTAATCGGCCGCTTAGGGACTCGGAATAAACGGATATGCCAAGTTTTTCGCTCAGATTTGGGACAAATTTGTCGTTCCTGATTGAGCAAAACCGCAAGGCGTAGCAGGGCTACGTCGAGGATATTGCGATTGAGGGAGCGGCAAAGATGGCCTGAAGATGAGATGTAAAACGGTATATTTGTTTGTTCTGAGTCCCTTAGTGGCCGGCGGCCCGCTGCTTTTCCATGGCGTCGTCCATGACCTTGTAGGCGCAGAACTCGCCGCACATGGTGCAGGCGCCGTGCTCGGCAACCCCCGATTCGGCCCGCAGCCGCCGGGCCTTCTCCGGGTCGAGGGAGAGGTTGAATTGCCCTTCCCAGTCGAGCTTCTTGCGGCACTTGGCCATGGCGATATCCTTCTCCATGGCACCTTTGACTCCCTTGGCGATGTCGGCGGCGTGGGCCGCGATGCGGGAGGCGATGACACCCTCGCGGACGTCTTCGACGCTCGGCAGGCGCAGATGCTCGCTGGGTGTCACGTAGCAGAGGAAGTCGGCGCCGGCCGAGGCGGCGATGGCCCCGCCGATGGCGCAGGTGATGTGGTCGTAGCCCGGAGCGATGTCGGTGACCAGGGGGCCAAGGACGTAGAAGGGGGCCCCGTGGCAGAGTCGCTTCTGGAGAAGGATGTTGGCCTCGATCTGGTTGAGGGGTACATGGCCCGGCCCTTCGATCATCACCTGGACGCCGGCCGCCTGGGCCCGCTGGGTCAGCTCACCCAGGATGATCAGCTCATGGATCTGAGCCCGGTCGGTGGCGTCGGCCAGGCAGCCCGGACGGAAGCCGTCACCCAGTGAGAGGGTCATGTCGTAGGCCTTGGTGATCTCCAGGAGCCGGTCGAAGTGCTCGAAGAGGGGGTTCTCGCAGTTGTTGTAGGCCATCCACTCCACGGTGAAGGCGCCGCCCCGGGATACCACGTCCATGAGCCGCCCTTCGTTCTTCATCCGCTCCACGGTGGAGCGGGTCACGCCGCAGTGGACGGTGATGAAGTCGACCCCGTCCTCGGCGTGCTTGATGATCCCCTCGAAGATGTCGTCCACGGTCATGTCGACGATGGCCTTCTTCTTGGTGCGGACCGCGTCCAGGGCTGCCTGGTAGAGGGGGACGCTTCCGATGCAGGCGCTGGTCTCGGCGATGATGGCGCGGCGGATTTCGTCAACGGGGCCGCCCGTGGAGAGGTCCATGATGGCGTCGGCGCCGTGGCGCACCGCAACGCGGGCCTTCTCCAGCTCCTTGGTGATGTCGGTGTCGTCGGCCGAGGTGCCGATGTTGGCGTTCACCTTGGTGCGGAGCCCTTTCCCTACGGCCAGGGGGCGGCCGTTGCCGTGCTTGATGTTGTGGCAGATGATGATGGTGCCGGCGGCGATCCCCTCGCGGATGAACTCGGGGGAAACCCCCTCGGCCAGGGCGGCCTCCTTCATCTTGTCGGTGATGATTCCCTGGCGGGCGTATTCAAGCTGCGTTGTTGCCATGTGCTGATACTCCTTGATTGTGTATGGGGGTTCTACTGGTTCTCGGTCTCCGGATTCCGGTCCCTGACTTCGTCTGCGGCGAGAAGGTGGTTCACCGGTCCGTGCCCCCTACCCAGGGGCTGGCCCAGGCGGATTGCAACGGTTACGAACTCCTTGGCCCTGCCGACGGCCTCCCGGAGCGGCTCTCCCTGGGCCAGGTAGGTGGCAATGGCCGAGGCGTAGGTGCAGCCGGTTCCGTGGGTGTTCTTGCTGAGGATGCGGGGGGCGGTGAAGCGGTGGAAGGCGGAGCCGTCGAAGAGGATATCCACCGCATCACCGGCCACCAGATGCCCCCCCTTGACAAGGACGTTGCGCGCACCGAGGCGGAAGAGGCGCCGGGCCGCTTCCTGCATTCCCTCTTCGTCGACGATGGTGAGCCCCGTGAGCCGTTCCGCCTCGGGGATGTTGGGGGTGAGGAGGTAGGTGCGGGGCATGAGGCGGTCCTTGAGGACGTTCACGGCCCCCCGGTCGATGAGGGGTGCGCCTCCCTTGGCGACCATGACCGGATCCACCACCACGATCCGCTTCCGGTACTCGGCCAGCTTTTCGGCCACGGTGGCGATGATTTCTGCGGAAAAGAGCATGCCGGTCTTCACCGCGTCCACGGGGATGTCGGAAAGGACCGCATCGAGCTGTTCGGCCACGAAAGAGGGAGGGACGCCGTGGATGCCCGAGACCCCCCTGGTATTCTGGGCCGTGAGGGCCGTGATGACCGATGATCCGTAGCTCCCCAGCAGCGTCACGGTCTTGAGGTCGGCCTGGATGCCGGCTCCGCCCCCTGAATCGCTTCCCGCAACGGTGAGGACCGCTCCCCGGGGGTATGCCGCGCGGCGGTTGAAGAGGAGCCCCAGTTCCGTTGCTGCCAGGAACGGGTCGGGATGGGCGAGGACCGCCGAGATGACCGCCAGGGCGTCGGCCCCGGCGTCGACCACCCGCGGGCCGTTGTCCCGGGTGATCCCTCCGATGGCGACGATGGGGATCATGATCCGGCTGCGGATGGCGGCGAGCCCCTCGGGTCCGACCAGGTGCTCGATCTCCTTGCTGTTGGTGGGGAACATGGCGCCGAAGCCGATGTAGTCGGCTCCCGCTGCCTGGGCCGCCAGGGCTTCTTCCATGGTGTGGGTGGAGACGCCGATGATTTTCCCCGGTCCCAGCTCGCGCCGGGCAATGCGGGGGTCGCCGTCCTCCTGTCCCAGGTGGATGCCGTCGGCCTTGAGCTGCTGCGCCAGATCCAGGTCGTCGTTGACGATGAAGATCACCCCCCGCTGGCGGCAGAGATCCCGCAGCTCTTCCCCTACGGCGTAGCGCTGGGCGCGGTCCTTTCCCTTGTTCCGGTACTGGACGATGCGGACCCCGCCGTCGATGGCCGCCTCGACCCGCTCCGCAAGACGGTCGCCGTGGTCGGTGATCAGGTACAGCCCCCGGATGGGGGAGTCTTGCTTGTCGCGGTTGACGACCAGCCGAAGATTGTGGCCGTTGCTGCCCATGGTGATCTCCCAAACAAAAAAACCGTGACGATGGTCACGGTCCCAGAACTCAACGAGGTAAACGAGGTCTCTGGCCGCTTCCCTACGCCGGCATTACCCGGATCAGGTGGTAAGGGTTCGGGCGGGGCCCGTCTCAGTTCTCGAAGAACTCCCCCAGCAGGCTGTTTCGTGTAGACAAAACTAACCGAATTTTCCCGTTAAGTCAATGGATTTAACCCGTTGACCCCGGGAGGTTTCCCCTCTCAAGGGGAGTGCCATTGTTGGCAGGTTCGTGCTTTACACCACCGGGGAGAAGTGGTAGGAAAAGGGGCATGGACAGTCGCCCCACCATTGCCGAAATCGATCTTGCCGCCCTGCGCCATAACTTCGCCCAGGTGCAGCGCGCCGTTCCCGCCGGATGCGGCCTCCTGGCCATCGTGAAGGCCGATGCCTACGGCCACGGCTTCATGGACATCTCCCGGGAGCTGGAGGCCCTGGGGGTGACCGCCTTCGGCGTGGCGTTTCTGGCCGAGGGGATCCAGTTGCGCAAGAGCGGCATCGACCGGCCGGTCCTGATCCTCGGCGGGGTCTACCCGGGGCAGGAGCGCAAGTGCGTCGGCTTCAACCTCTCTACCGCCGTCTTCTCCCTGGACCAGGCGCGGGTCCTGAACGACACCGCCGCCCGTCTCTACCGCAAGGCGAAGATCCACGTGAAGATTGATACCGGCATGGGGCGTCTCGGGGTCGCCGCCGCCGAGGCCCCGGCCTTTTTCCGGGAACTGCGGGAAATGAAGTCCGTGGAACTGGAGGGAATCATCTCCCACTTCGCCTCCGCCGATGAGTTGGACGAGGACGGCCGCCGCTTCTCGGAGCGCCAGGCTGCAACCTTCGCCCAGGCGGTGGCAGAGGCGCGGTCCCTGGGGCTCGACCCACGCTACGTCCACATCGCCAACAGCGCCGCTGCCTTCGGCATGGATCTCCCCTTCTGCAATCTGGCCCGCCCCGGCATCGTCCTCTACGGGGCGCTTCCGTCGGCTGACTTCGAGGGGAAGCTGGCGCTTCGCCCCATCATGCGGCTACGGAGCACCGTGGCCATGCTCAAGTGGGTGGAACCCGGCACGAGCATCAGCTACGCCCGCCGCTACACGGCCCCGGACCGGCGCCTCATCGCCAGCGTTCCCGTGGGATACGCCGACGGCTACAGCCGGGCACTGACCAACCGGGGGGAGGTCCTCATCCGGGGCGAGCGGGCCCCGGTGGTGGGGACTGTCTGCATGGACTGGATCATGGTGGATGTGACCGCCGTCCCCGGCGTGGCCGTAGGGGACGAGGTGACGCTCCTCGGCTGCGACCGAGAGGGAAACTGTGTTCGAGCCGAGGAACTGGCCTCATGGGCCGGCACCATTCCCTACGAAATCTTCTGCGGCATCAGTAAGCGGGTGCCGCGGGTCTACCTGAACGCGACCCGGTGATTGTGATGATCAAGCTGACATCCCTCGTCAAAGCGGCCGGCTGAGCGGCCAAACTGGGCCCGGCGGGCCTGGAGGACGCACTGAGCGGCATCCTGGGGAAGGGAGACGATCCGAACCTCCTCGTGGGGCCGGAGACCGCCGACGACGCGGGGGTCTACCGGATAGGGGAGGGGCTTGCCCTAGTGGATACGGTGGATATCATCACTCCTCTAGTGGATGACCCGTTCACCTTCGGCCGGATTGCGGCGGCCAACGCCCTCTCCGACGTCTACGCCATGGGGGGACGGCCGGTTACCGCCATGAACCTGGCCTTTTTCCCGGCCTGCACCCTGCCGGGACAGATCCTGGCCGACATCATGGCCGGCGGCCTCGACGCGGTGCGGGAGGCGGGGGCCTGCCTTGTGGGGGGGCACACGGTGGAGGACCACGAGTTGAAGTACGGTCTCTCGGTCACCGGCCTCATCAGCACCGGGCGGATCGTGCGCAACAGCACGGCTCGACCCGGCGACCGGCTCATCCTCACCAAGCCCCTGGGGACAGGGATCGTCTCCACGGCCATCAAGGCCGACATGGTTGCACCCGGCGTTGCCGACGAGGCGATCCGTTGGATGACGGCTCTAAACGCTGCTGCCGCCGGGCTCATGCTGGAGTGCGAGGCCAGCGCCTGCACCGATGTCACCGGTTTCGGCCTGGTGGGTCATGCCTGCGAGATGGCCCGGGGGGCCGGCGTGACCCTCGAAATCGCCCTAGATGCCGTTCCCGTCATGGGAGGGATCATGGACCTGGTGGCCGATGGTCTCGTGCCTGCCGGCTGCTACCGCAACCGTGACCACTATGCACCGTTCGTTGCACGTTCCTCCGCACAGGAAGACCGGCTCATCCCCCTCTTCGACCCCCAGACCTCCGGGGGACTCCTCATCACCCTTTCGCCGAAATCCGCCGACTCCTTCCTCTCCATGGCCCGGGACCAGGGGCTCTTCGCCGTTGCCGTGGGGGAGGTCCTCCCCGCCCGGGAGCACGCCGTTGCCATTGTCTGATCGGCTTGCCATCGCCGTTGACCTCGGCACCACGACCCTGGCCGCCTCACTCCTCGACACGGTCAGCGGCGAGCGCCTGGCCGTGGCCGGTAGCCTCAATCCCCAGCGGGAGTTCGGCGCCGACGTGGTCTCGCGCCTCGATGCCGCTTGCCGGTCGGAGGAGGCCCGGCACCGGATGGCGGAACTGGTGCGCGGTGAGATCCGCCGCCTGGCCCATGAGCTTTTGGAGAGCGCCGGGAGGTCGACTGACAATCTTGTCGCCGTGGCGGTGGCCGGCAACCCTGCCATGGAGCACCTTCTTCTGGGCTTTCCGGTCACCTCCCTCGCATTCCCCCCGTACCGTCCCCTCTTTATCGCCGGCAAAACCGTTCCCCCCTCCGAACTTGGCTGGGACCTTCCGGCGGAAGTTTTCCTCTTTCCCCTCCCCGGCGGCTTTGTCGGCGGGGATACCGTGGCGTTTCTCCATGGTGTTGCCGACGTCTTTTCCACACCCTCTGGTCCCTCCCTCTACCTCGATCTGGGAACCAACGGCGAGATCGCCCTGGCGGCGGACGGAAAGCTCCTCGCCACCTCCGCAGCGGCCGGCCCCGCCTTTGAGGGGGGGAACCTCTCGTGCGGCATGGCGGCCCTTCCCGGTGTCATCAGCGGGGTGACTCTTGACGGTGAGCGCCTCATCATCACGACCGTCGGGGGGAAACCGGCCACTGGCATCTGCGGCTCCGGCGTCCTTTCGGCCATTGCATTGCTCCTCGATCAGGGGGTCATCGACCCCACCGGGCGGCTCCTGCCGCCGGAGGCGATCCCGTCGAGTATCGGCAACCGGGTCACGACCATGGGGGATGAGCTGGCCTTCGTGCTCCATCGGGACGCGACGAGGACGGTCTGGCTTTCCCAGGAGGACATCCGCCAGGTGCAACTGGCCAAGGGGGCAATCCGGGCCGGCATGGAGGTTCTGTTCGATCGGGCTGGTATCGGAAGCGGGGAGGTGGGGAGCGTGGTTCTTACCGGTTCCTTCGGTGCTGTCCTCGATCCGGTAAGCCTAAAAACCATTGGAATCTTCACGGAAAACATGGTACAAACGACCCGTTTCGTCCGGGAGGGGGCACTGTGCGGCGTCGAGCGCGCGCTCCTTGCTCCCGGGGGGCTTGCGGCGGTCGACCGCCTTGCCGGGGAGCTCCGTGTCATACCGCTTTCCGGCACCCCTGCCTTCGAGAAGCACTTTCTGCAGCATATCAATTTCCCACAATTCCGTAGACCATCCACCACGGAGACACGGAGCCACGGAGAAAAGCTGAGAATTTAAAATCTGGGGGGATCAGAGTTAGGCATGGATTCGGGTTCTGTCCGCTTACTCTGTTTGTCCCCTTTCTCTTTTCTTGTCTTCTCCGTGCCTCCGCGTATCCGTGGATAATTCAGATTTTCAAGGAGCATACAACCATGGCAAAAATTACACGGGCACTTATCAGTCTCTCCGACAAGACCGGCATCGTCGAGTTCGCCAGGGAACTAGCAGGCTACGGCGTCGAGATTCTCTCCACCGGCGGCACCGCGAAGTTGCTCCGGGAAGCCGGCCTGACGGTGAAGGACGTTTCCGAGCACACCGGTTTCCCCGAGATGCTCGACGGACGGGTGAAGACCCTCCATCCGAAAGTCCATGGCGGGCTCCTGGGGATGCGCTCCAACCCGGAGCACGTGGCTACCATGAAAGAGCACGGCATCCTCCCCATCGACATGGTGGTGGTGAACCTCTACCCCTTCGAGGCCACCGTGGCCAACCCTGCCTGCACCCTTGAGGACGCCATCGAGAACATCGATATTGGCGGCCCCACCATGCTCCGCTCCGCGGCCAAGAACAACGCTGATGTGACGGTTATCGTGGACCCGGCCGACTATCGGACGGTCCTTGACGAGATGAAGGCCTCCGGCGGTTCGGTTGCCAAGGAGACCAACTTCCGCCTGGCGGTGAAGGTCTACCAGCACACCGCCGCCTACGACGGCGCTATCTCCAACTGGCTCGGCGCCCGGACCGGGGAGGGGGTGGCCGCATATTCCGACACCATCACCCTCCAGTTCAAGAAGGCCCAGGAGATGCGCTACGGCGAGAACCCCCACCAGTCGGCCGCCTTCTACGTGGAGCGGCAGGTGAAGGAGGCGTCGGTGGCCACGGCCCGCCAGCTCCAGGGGAAGGAGCTTTCCTACAACAACATCGGCGATACCGACGCGGCCCTGGAGTGCGTGAAGCAGTTCAGCGAAGGGCCCGCCTGCGTCATCGTGAAGCACGCGAACCCCTGCGGCGTGGCCATCGGGAAGAACCTCCTGGAGGCCTACGACCGGGCCTATGCCACCGACCCCGAATCGGCCTTCGGCGGCATCATCGCCTTCAACGGCGAGCTGGACGCCGAGACGGCCAAGGCCATCTGCGACCGCCAGTTTGTGGAGGTGATCATCGCTCCGGCGGTTTCCCCGGGGGCCGTGGAAGTGGTGGCGGCCAAGAAAAACGTCCGGCTCCTGGAGTGCGGCGTATGGCCGGCCCAGCCGGCCCAGCGCCTCGATTTCAAGCGGGTGAACGGCGGGCTTCTGGTCCAGGACACCGATCTGGCCCTCTCGGCCGAGCTGAAGGTGGTGTCGAAGCGCCAGCCCACGGCGCAGGAGATGATCGACCTCCAGTTCGCCTGGCGGGTGGCCAAATTCGTGAAGTCCAACGCCATCGTCTACGGCAAGGACGGCATGACCATCGGCGTCGGGGCCGGCCAGATGAGCCGGGTCAACTCGGCCCGCATCGCCGCCATCAAGGCGGAGCACGCGGGGCTCCAGGTGCAGGGGGCGGTCATGGCCTCCGATGCCTTCTTCCCCTTCCGCGACGGCATCGACAATGCCGCCGCCGTGGGGATCACGGCGGTCATCCAGCCCGGCGGAAGCATGCGCGACGCCGAGGTGATCGCCGCCGCCGACGAGCACGGCATGGCCATGGTCTTCACGGGGATGCGGCATTTCAGGCACTGAAGGCAAGCAGAAGAATCAAGAATTCAGAATACAGGAGTCAGGGGTTTTGGTTTTCTACTGAATTCTGACTCCTGAATTCTTCCGGAGGTTATATATGAAAGTACTCGTTGTCGGCGGCGGCGGGCGGGAGCACGCCCTTGTCTGGAAGATCGCCCAGTCCCCTTTGGTCGAAAAGGTCTACTGTGCCCCGGGTAACCCCGGCATCGGCGCCATTGCCGAGAATGTCCCCCTGGCGGTGGACGACCTCCCCGGCCTCCTGGCCTTTGCCAAGGGAAAGGAAATCGGCCTTACGGTGGTGGGGCCGGAGTTGCCGCTCTCCCTCGGCATTGTCGATCTCTTTGAGGAACATGGTCTTCTGGTCTTCGGCGCCCGGAGGAACGCGGCCATCATCGAGGCGAGCAAGGCGTTCTCCAAGGATCTCATGAAAAAGTACGGCGTCCCCACGGCCGCCTACGACGTCTTCACCGAGGTGGAGCCGGCTGTCGCCTTCATCGACAAGGTCGGCGTCCCCATTGTCATCAAGGCCGACGGCCTAGCTGCCGGCAAGGGGGTCATCATTGCCCAGAGCCGTGACGAGGCGGTGGCAACGGTGAACGACATGCTCTCCGGCAACGCCTTCGGCTCAGCCGGTTCCCGGGTGGTGATCGAGGAGTTCCTCGTGGGAGAGGAGGCGTCGTTCCTTGCCTTTACCGACGGGAAGACTATCATTCCCCTGGCCAGCGCCCAGGACCACAAGGCGGTCTTCGACGGCGACCAGGGGCCCAATACCGGGGGCATGGGGGCCTATTCGCCCGCGCCGGTGGTTACCCAAACCATCCACGACTTCGCCATGGCCGAGGTGATGCGCCGGACCGTGGACGGCATGGCCGCTGAGGGACGCCCCTACCGGGGGGTCCTCTATGCGGGGCTCATGATCAACGGCAGCGACGTGAAGGTGCTGGAATTCAACGCCCGTTTCGGCGACCCCGAGTGCCAGCCGCTTCTTATGCGGATGAAGTCGGACATCGTGCCGGTGCTCCTCGGCGTGGCCAGGGGTGACTTGTCGGGCGTTGCCATCGAGTGGCACGACAAGGCGGCCGTCTGCGTCGTCATGGCAGCCGGGGGGTATCCGGGGGACTACCGGAAGGGGGACGAGATCCGCGGGCTCGACGAGGCTGCCGCCATCGATGACCTCTTCGTCTTCCACGCCGGCACTGCTGCCGGGGACGGGAAGATCGTCACTGCCGGAGGTCGGGTGCTGGGGGTTACCGGCCTCGGCGACACCGTGAAGGACGCCATCGATCGGGCCTATCAGGGGGTCGGGAAGATCTGCTGGGAAGGGGTCCATTTTAGGAAGGATATCGGGGCAAAGGCGCTGAAGCGGTAACCGGCGCACGGAATCGAGACTTCATACCACAAGGGGTACGTATGGGTAATCCACAGGTTCTTATTGTCATGGGGAGCGATTCGGACCTCTCCATCATGGAGGAGGCGGCGAAGGTTCTCGACGAGTTCGGTGTGGCGTGGGAGATGCGCGTCGCCTCGGCTCACCGTTCGCCGAAGAAGGCTGCGGCACTGGCTGCAGGCGCTGCGGGAAGGGGGGTCAAGGCGATCATCGCCGGTGCCGGCATGGCTGCCCACCTGGCGGGGGTTATCGCCGCCGATACCGTTCTGCCGGTCATTGCCGTGCCGATCCCCGGCGGAGCCCTTAACGGCGTCGATGCCCTCTACGCCATGGTCCAGATGCCGGGCGGAATCCCCGTGGCCACCATGGCCATCGGCAAGGCTGGGGCCAAAAACGCAGGACTTCTTGCGGTGCAGATCATTGCCCTCGGCGACCCGGCGCTCACCGCGGAGCTTATTGCCCACAAGCAGGCCATGGCCGACGAGGTGGAGGCGAAAGACAAAGCTCTCCAGGAGCGATTGCGCAGATCCTAGTTCTGTGTAGTAATTATTTGCATTTCAACCGGAATGGACAACTTTTTGACTTGCAGGGTTGCTCTTGACAAACAAAATTGCTCGGGTATAAGTTTCAGACGGTTTTTTACCAAACGCTTCAAAGTAAAAGGGGGTACAACAATGAAAAGAATCATCGCATCTCTTGCCCTGTCCGTCTTCTGCGCCGGCCTTGCCTTCGCCGCTGACGATATCGCCTTCAAGGCAAAGAACGGTGACGTCAAGTTCCCGCACAAAAAGCACCAGCAAGTGGTGGGCAACTGCAAGAAGTGCCACGAGAAGGGCGCGGGCAAGATCGAGGGCTTTGGCAAGGATTGGGCTCACAAGACTTGCAAAGGCTGCCACGAAGAAATGAAGAAGGGTCCGACCAAGTGCGGCGATTGCCACAAGAAGTAATAGTGTAGCAATCCGGCGTTACCTGCGGTAACGGAAAGGGGATAACGGACGACAGTTATCCCCTTTCTTTTTTGTTGATTTTGTGTGAGAAAAAATTAAATATTTGTTTTTTCGCGCGAACTTTGCTTATAATGAGAACCGTCCGCGAGGACATTTTTTTTGACTAAATCCATAGGAACCTGGGAGCGTTACGTTGACAACCAGCAATCGCGGCTTTTTGGAAACCCTCTGGGATTTCTTCTGCTCTCTCAAACTTGCCATATCCCTTCTCATCCTGTTGGCAGCCACATCGATCATCGGCACGATCATCCCGCAGGGGACTCCTCCCCCCGAGTATCTACAGACGATCAGTGCGGGGAAATACAAGTTCTACCAGGCACTCGGCTTTTTCGACATGTACCACTCCTGGTGGTTCATCCTGCTCCTCTACCTCTTTACGGTCAATATTGTTGCCTGTTCCATCAAACGCCTGCCGAGGGTCTGGAAGGCCATTTCCGAGCCTACCCTTGTCATGGATGACAAATTTGAAAAAACACTGAGCCTGACCCACGACTTCAGGATGGACGGTGATGCCGCAGCGCTTCGGGACAAGATGGTGGCCTTTCTCAAGGGGGCGTTTGCCGAACCGGTAGTGACCGAGCGGGACGGCGAGTTCCACCTCTTTGCCCAGAAGTCTCCCTACAGCCGGCTCGGGGTCTATGTGGTCCACCTGAGCATTATCGTCATCTTTATTGGTGCCCTCATCGGCTCATTCTTCGGGTACAAGGCCTACGTCGAAATCGCCGAGGGCACCAGCACGTCGGTCGTTCACAACCGTGCGGACATGAAGCCGATTGATCTTGGCTTCACCGTCCGGTGCGATAAATTTACGGTTTCGTTCTACGATACCGGCGCTCCGAAGGAGTTCAAGAGCCTCCTGACCGTCATCGACGGCGGCAAGGTGGTGTTCGACAAGCGGCCGGTCATCGTCAACGATCCACTCACCTACAAAGGGATCACCTTCTACCAGGCGAGCTACAGGCCGGCCGAGGACGCGGGACTCTACCATTTCACGGTCCGCGAGCGAAAAGGTGGTGCGCCGGTAAAGATTTCAATCCAACAGGGTGAGCGAAAACTTCTCTCCGACGGCTCAACCATGCAGGTTCTCGAGTCGTCCCAGGAGGTGAGCAAGTTCATTCCCCAGTTCCAGGGGCCGGCCGCGCGAATCGAAGTGACCCCCAAGGGAGGCGGCGCCCCCCAGGTCTTCATTGTCTTCCAGAATTACCCCGAGTTCGATGCCCAGCGTGGCGGCGATCTGATCTTCAGTTATGACGGCTCCGAAGAAAAGATGTTCACCGGCCTCCAGGTGGCCAAGGACCCTGGGGTGTGGGTCGTCTGGGCCGGTTGTTTCCTCATGGTTGCCGGCTGCTGCATGGCATTCTTCATGTCCCACAGGCGTGTCTGGATTCGGGTGCGCAAGGGGGAGGTCACCCTTGGCGGCAGTGCGAACAAGAACCAACCGGGCTTCCAGCTTGCCTTTGATGCGCTGGTCGACAAATTGAAACAACAGTAACGGGCGGAGGACCACTCAATGACCAGTTCCATGCTGTTCAATATCGCAACTTTTTCCTACCTGGTTTCCATGCTCGCCTTCTTCACATTTCTGGCGGTGAAGAGCAAGCACGTGGGACTTGCCGGAAGCCTTGCGGCATACTTCGGCTTCATCGTCCACTCTGCCGCGATTCTGCTTCGCTGGAAAGAATCCTACGACATCGGGATGGGCCATGCCCCCCTGTCGAACCTCTACGAGTCGGTCGTCTTTTTCGCCTGGACCATCATCCTTATCTTCGGAATCATTGACCTCAAGTACAAGTACCGGGTCGTGGGCGCTTTCGTGGTTCCCTTTGCACTTCTCGGGATGGCCTGGGCCCAGTTGGGGATGGATAGCGGCATCCAGCCACTGGTGCCGGCGCTTCAGAGCAACTGGCTCCTTTACCACGTCATCACCTGCTTCCTGGGCTATGCCGCTTTCGCGGTGGCCTGCGGCATTTCCATCATGTATCTTATTAAGGCGGGCAAGGATGAGTCGGTGGGGAGCGCCCAGTCCGGCGGAATAATCGCCATGTTTCCGTCCATAAAAATTCTCGATGACCTTAACTATAAGGCGATCATCATCGGCTTTCCGCTTCTTACTCTCGGCATCATAACCGGCGCCGCATGGGCCAACTACGCCTGGGGTACCTACTGGAGCTGGGACCCGAAGGAAACCTGGTCCCTCATCGTCTGGTTCATCTACGCCGCCTTCCTCCATGCCCGCTTCACCCGCGGGTGGGTCGGCAAGAAGGCGGCCATCCTTTCCATTGTCGGATTTGCCGCAACAATTTTCTGCTATCTCGGGGTTAACCTGTTCCTTTCCGGGCTCCACAGCTACGGTGGAGGAGGGTAGCCTTCTCAAAAGGGAATCACCTCCCCATGCCCGGCCTGCGATATCCCACAGGCCGGGTTTTTTGTGTCCCGCCTCGGGACGGCAGCCATTTTGCATTAAGAGCTACGGCGGGGTGTAGCCCACGTAAACTTCAATGGCACATTCCCTAGATTATTCCCCGGAGCCAAGCATACGTCCCATGACAGCATCCTCCCTCTTCCTTTCCGTTATCGCGGCCGCATTCTGGCTGCTGTTGACGGGCGGCGTTGCTGCTGCCTCTTCACTGCCCGGAGTGCCTGACGGTTGTGGTACCCGCTGCCATAAGAGCAAGGTGCGGGAGGCGTTTGTGCATGGCCCCGTGGGGTCCGATGACTGTATCTCCTGCCATAACCCCACCGGCCTGGAGCATCCGAAGCAGCGCGGGGCCTTCCGCCTGGTTGCCGAAGGTTCGAAGCTTTGCTATGTCTGCCACGAAGGAAAGGCTGATAAGAAGGTGGTCCACCCGCCTGTAGCCAAGGGGGCATGCCTCGATTGCCACGATGTGCACCAGTCCCCCTACCCGATGCAGCTCAAGGCTGGCGGGGCAGCGCTCTGCTTCGGCTGTCATGATGCGGAAAAATTCAAGGCAACGCATCGTCATGCGCCGGTGGCTGAAGGCTCCTGCCTCGGGTGCCACGACCCCCATCAGTCCGATAATCGCGCGCTCCTCAAGGGAGGTGGCGCAGGGCTTTGTTTTATCTGCCATGACAAAAAAATGGCAGAGGGGGTGTCAATTCATGGTCCGGTAGCCGAAGGCGGGTGTACCGACTGTCACGCCCCCCATGGTTCGCCCTTTTACAAGATTCTGAAAAACGCTTTTCCCGAGCAGTTCTATCTCCCCTATGCCCAGGAAAACTTTGCCCTCTGCTTCGACTGTCACACAAAGGATCTTGCCCAGGACAAGCGCACCGATACCATTACCGGATTCCGTAATGGCGACCGTAACCTGCACAATCTTCACATCAACAAGCCCGACAAGGGACGTTCGTGCAAGACCTGTCACGATCCCCATGCGGCACGGCAGCCGCGGCTCATCAAGGAGAGGATTCCCGGTTTCGGCACGTGGGAGATTCCCATCCGTTATACGAAAACCGACACTGGGGGCACCTGTGTGGCAGGGTGTCACAAGCCCAAGTCGTACGACCGGCTTCGTGCAGTGAGAAATCCCTAGATGGAGGAACCATGTCCCGTAAAGGGATAACAGGAGTCGTGACAGCTGTGTTTCTCGGGTGGGCAGCCGTGGCGTTCGGGGGGGTCTCCTTTATCTATCCCGCGCCGAATACCTGGGTAGAGAACTCCAATCATCTGATACTCAAGCTGAACAGCACCGAGGTCACCGGCGTCCGTGTCGGGGTAAACGGCGTTGTCAGCGATCTCCTCGTGGTCGGCTCGCCGGAGTACCGACGGGCCTTCCAGGATATTCTAATCGTTCAACCGGTGTGGGATCGGGGTCGCAATGAAGTGACGGTGGAAACCTTTATCGGCAACAACCGGGCGGAAGCTGCCCAGGCATCGGTCTACTTTGCTCCTGGCGCCAAAGCGTCCGATATTCCTCCGGAATTCAAGGCAAATTCGTTTCACCAGCCGGATTTGGAGGCCCGGTGTGTCGGATGTCACGACATGGCCCCCTCGTCCGACAAGTCCTTGAGCACCCTGGCCAAGGAAAACCCCTGCATCGGCTGCCACCGAAAAATGCTCGACGTGAAATTCGTCCATGGCCCCGCCGGTACCTACTCCTGCGGCTATTGCCACAAGGAAAAGGCGACTCCCCGGTTCGCGGTGACCAAGCGGGAGGCGGCCCTGTGCAACGAATGCCATGGCGACAAGGCCGCCGAGTTTGCCAAGCGGAAGTATATCCACGGCCCCATTGCCGGCGGGATGTGCGAGGTCTGCCACGATTCCCACGGCAGCGCCAATTACTCCCAGCTCAAGGCTCCCATCAATGAGCTCTGTCTGTCGTGTCACGAATCCATCAAGAAAACTCCCCACGTGGTGCGCACAACCACTGGTACTGGACACCCGGTAAGCGGGGCAAAGGACCCGTCGGCCCCCAAGACCGGCCGGGAGATGTCGTGCATCTCATGCCACAACCCCCATGCAGGAGATGTGCGGTATTTCTTCGTGAATAACGCCGAAGATCGTTTGCTGCTTTGCCAGATGTGTCATAATAAATAATCTAGTGACTGGGGACCGGTAAAACCTTCCTGGGGCGATTACATTCTCAAGGAGTGAGGAGAGAATATGAAAATTCACCGATTCATCAGCAAGTTTGTTGTCGTTGCGGCAATGGCGGCATTTTTTGCCGGCTGTGCCGGTCAGCAGGTAAAGAGTGAGCAACGCTTTTTCTGGCCGCCACTTCCTGAGCGCCCCCGACTCGAGTGGCTGGGAGCTTACAGCAACCAGAACGACTTCCCTAAGGAGGGATTTGCTGCGTTCATGGAGAAGATAGTCGGGGGCGAGGAGGGAATGAGTCTCACCAAGCCGGTCGATATCTACTCTGACGGCAAGGGGAAGGTCTTTGTGGCTGACCCTGGTCTGCAAGGGGTCATGGTCTTCGACATGAAGGAGCGGCAGGTTGCAATGCTGGGAGGGGAAAATGCGTCAATTCAGTTTACGTCGCCGGTGGCCGTTACTGGCGATTCCAAGGGGTTGATCTATGTTTCCGATTCCAATAAAGGCCGTATCCTGATTTTTGACAGTGATGGAACGCCGCGTCGCGTTGTCGACACGAAGCCCCATGTGACACGTAACGGCAGCGTCGCTCTGGACGAAAAACGTCAGCGGATGCTGGTGGTTGACACGCGCGAACACCGGCTTGTCGTCCTTGACATGCAGGGAAACCTCATCACGACCATCGGCAAGCGCGGCGGCGGGGACGGCGAGTTCAATTTCCCGGTTGCGGTTACCCTTAACCATCAAGGGGAAATCATTGTGGCCGATGCTATGAATGCCCGCATCCAGATCTTCGACAGCGACGGGAAGTTCCTGCGCAAGTTCGGTCAACGGGGAGATGGGCCGGCAGATTTTCAGATCATCAAGGGGGTCGCAGTCGATTCAGAGGATCACATCTATGTCACCGAGGGGAAGGGGCACAAATTGGTCATTTTCGGGACCAACGGCGAGTATCTTCTTACGGTGGGAGGACTCTATTCGTCCATTACCAGCGGCAAGCAGGCCCCCGGCGGGTTTGTTATTCCCCAGGGGATATATATTGACGACAAAGACTTCGTCTATGTGGTCGACCAGCTCAATCGTCGCTTCCAGGTATTCCAGTACTTCTCCGATGCCTTCCTGGCTCGTAATCCGATTCCCGGGCTGCGGATGGAAGGGGAGGGTCTAAAATAGCTTTTGTTCACCGGTTGGACAGAGCCCCCGGCGCCATTGGCTCCGGGGGCTTTTTTTGTTTAAAAATGGCTATCTCGCCGGAATGACTCGTCTGTTGTGATGGCTGGTTCCTGTAAAATCGGAGGTTATGGCCGGTGTCAAAAATATGTAACGTTAAATGGCTGGGTATGACGCTGTGCGGAAATGGGCTGATAACTTCCTGTAATGCATGGTGTGCTGTTCTTGATGTGCTCAGAGGCGAAAGTGATTAATAGTCCGTCGTTTTTTTCTGTATGTCGTTTGTTGGGCAAGTTGGCGTGCTGTTTGCAGATTGTTGGACGAAACTTACTATCGACTTGCCGAATGAAGTAACTACACAGCACCCATACGGGAAAGGAGAAGACGATGAGAAGCAAAGCAAGGATAGGCTTGGCCATGGTTTTGGCCATGGCGATCGCGGGGGCGGCCTCGGCAGCCACCTCGATCAAGGACTCGAAGCACGACCTGAGCAGCGGCAGTGCTGCCACCGTCAAGGGTAACACCGACCAGATCTGCGTCTACTGTCATACCCCCCACAATGCCACGCAGAATATTCCGCTCTGGAACCGCAATAACCCGGTCGCCACAGGTTTTACCCTCTACTCTTCCGTGAGTATGCAGAACACCCCGGTGAAGAACGGCTTCACCACCGATTCCATCTCCCTCTTCTGCATGAGCTGTCACGACGGCAGCACCGCTCTGGGTGCCGCAGCGGTACACAACAACCCGGTTGACCAGCCCACGGGCATTACGGTTGCCGATGTTGCCGGGAGAACCAGCGCAGGGCATCTGGATGGTGCCAGCAAGTATAACCTCACCACGAACCTCGCCGATGACCACCCAGTCAACTTCCTGGTGACGAGCGGCGCCGACCCCAACATCGGTACGGTCACCGGCGCCACCATGAAGACCGGCTCGGTGACGAACGGTTTCCCGCTCTTCAAGTCGGGGCGTGGCGCCACGACCCTTGAGTGCGGCAGCTGCCACGCCGTCCACGACAACACCGATCCGCCGTTCCTTCGCACCACTATGGCGGGCAGCAAGCTCTGCCTCGGTTGCCACATCAAGTAAGCGGCTGCTAAGGATGGAGGGTGGACTCCGGTCCACCCTTTTTTTACGCTCTTTCAGCCTGGGCCGGCGCCCTTCAATGACCACATGAATCAGAGACGCTTTCACATAGGCCTTCTGGCGCTGTCACTCCTCCTCGCTGCGGCAGTCGGGGCACCAACTCCCGTTCAGGCGCAACTATCGGGCGAGGCGGAGTTGGGATACACGCGCTATGATGCCGAAGTGAACGGGGCAAAGGCCGTGGAGGGTAGTTCCTTCTATCATCGCTATTCGCTGATGTACGCAACGGGAGGGGAACTCTACAATGGCAGGGTCGGTCGCTACGATCTGTCCCTCGGCTATGAGTGGGGTTCTTTTGACACCAAGATCAAATCGCCGGCGAACGTCGTCATCCCTCCGGGCAGTGACAGCCGGTCCGCCAGTGCCGGCCATCTCCTGTACCGGGGCGAGGTGATCGTCGATCCTCAGGAACTTCCTCTCAGGCTGCGGGCCTACAGCTACGACATGAACCGGATCGCCCTCTATCAGGACCTGACGCTCCGGGGGGGGAGCAATATCATCGATTCACGCCTTGTCTCGGACCTCCGGGACGGGACCCGCATTACCAGCGGTGCTACGCTTCTTTTCGGTGTCAAGAGCGGTTTGACCAACGGCTACAACGCCATTTTCCGGCACATCCCCCTGGTCATGCTCGACTACAGGGACGATATCGTCCGTGACCTGAAGAGCCTCTCTCCCATTGATACGCGGATGCGCCGCCTGGCGTTCGTGAGCCTCAACAAGCGCGACAACTGGTTCCATTACCGTACCACCGATTTCATCGACAACATCAACCCGAACCAGTCGTTCAAGGAGACCCAGGTGCAACTGGGAACCATCGATCAGGCCCTGACCAGGCGCTGGATCGACCTCACCAACTGGCTGAAGATTTCCGCCGACGGCCAGTTCACCAAACACGACAGCGCCACGCCGGTCGATTCTTTCGAGGCCTACGACCTTAATGTCTTTGCCATTGCTACCCGCAGGGACTGGGATGCCCGCACCTTCTCCCGTTTTTCGCGCCTTGTGGACCGAACGGGGATAACCCTTGAGCGGATGATACCCGTTTATGGAAGAGGGGTCATCGGCGCCGACATTGAGTGGAAGGGAAGCCTCTACGCCAACGAGAAAAGGATTCGGGAACTCGGCGGCAATGTGGTCAACAATTCCGATTACAGCGGAGCGCTCCGCGCCGACATGCTCAGGCGCGCTCCCTTTACCCTGGGAGTATCGGCCAAGGCTGAAACCTCCACGAACTACGGATCGAAGCTCCTCTCCCTTGAGGGGGGAGTCGAAACGGCGAGCACAGCCCGGTTTTCGAGGGATTACAGCGTGGCGGGGAGTTACACGATCAAGTATTTCGATTCCCTCGACAACAACTCCGGAGGTGGGGGGTATCTGAACCAAAACCTTACCGGTCGGGTTGCCTATACCGCCTCCCCCACATTCCGGCTAGATGTGACCGAGGACCTTTCCTCCGCAAGCGGCAGCAACCCCAAGGACTTCAACAATAATACGATCACCATCAACAGCGGCTTCTATGGCGGCAATTCGGGCATCTCCGGATCGGGAACCTCTTTCCAGCGCCGTAACAACGACATTGACGAATATGTCCGCTCCGTAACGACGGTGAATAGTTCGTGGAGTCCCACTTCCCGCACCTCGATCAGCTTCTCCGTGAGCGAGGATATTCTGATGCAGTCACAGGGTGGAACCGACTATCTCACCACCTTCCGCAACTCCATCGACTACAACGTATCCACGTTCCTGGCGCGGTTACGAAACAGCTACAACATCAGGATGATTGACGGTCAGTCGCTGAACTATATGGAGAGCATCGGTACGGTCGAATATCGTCCAAACCGCCACCTTGAGGGGCTCCTTACGTATACCTACAGCGTGGGAGACATTGATGCGAATGCCAAGAGCGAGTTCATCGACCTGAGGCAGCGTCTCGGATATTCGATCTACGCAAGTTCAGGCATCAGCAGGAAACTGATGGAACTTTACGAGGAGTTCACCTATAATCGCACAAAAAATTTCGGGATACTGAACTCCGACGTCAATACCACCCGCCGCTTTACCCTTGGAGCCCGCTACTACCCTCTGCGCAGCCTGTTTCTGGGGGGAGACGCCCGTTTCTCGCTGATTGACCCGTCCGGTGTCACCGAGCAGTACTACACAGGGGTGGTTGGTCTTAATTTCCGCAAGTTCCAGGCGAATCTCGAATATTCCTATGGGCGGCGCAACGGTGATGACAATCGGATTGAAAAGCGGATTGCCGCCAACGTGAAAAAGCTGTTCTGACCGCGTCGCCTTATTACCTGACCAATGCATGGAGACCGGGTTAACCCCGGTTTTTTCTTTTGTCATCATGGACGATTCTCTTACCTTTACCATAATCATCCCGGTCAAGCCGGCCGGAGTCGTGCGCGCCCTCGAACGGCTCCGGCAAAGCGTCGACTACCCGGCGGAGCGCTTCGAGGTTCTGGTGGCCGAAGGGCGAAAACCGAGCCGCCAGCGCAACCTGGCTGCCGCCGAGGCCACGGGCGAAGTGCTCTACTTTCTGGATGACGACTCCCTGACCGAACCCGGATTCCTGCAGCGCGCCGCCCGGCACTTTGCCGACCCGTCCGTGGCGGTCGTGGGGGGGCCGTCCCTCACCCCCGGGACTAACACGCTCTTCCAACGGGCTGTTGGGATTGCCCTGGCGTCGCCGCTGGGGGGCGGCGGAGCCCGTAACCGTTATCGCGCGGCCGGCACGGCCCGGGCCACGAGCGAACGGGAACTGATCCTCTGCAATCTGGCGTTCCGGAAGGAAATTTTTGTAACCATGGGGGGGCTTGACGAGCGGCTCTATCCCAACGAGGAGAACGAACTCCTGGACCGCATCGCACAAGCGGGGTTGGGCCTTCGCCATGATCCGGAGTTGGCTGTGCAGAGAAGCCAGCGCCCGACCTTGCGGGCGTTCTTCCGCCAGTTCTGCGGGTATGGCCGGGGGCGGGGCGAACAAACGAGGATCGCCGGGGTGCGTTCGGTGGTCGATTTCCTGCCGACGCTCTTTCTCGCCTATCTTCTCCTGCTGCCGCTGCTTCCGTGGTGGCCGGCCCTGCTTCCCCTTTGCATCTACGGTGCTGTCGCCGCTGTATCTTCCCTGGCTGGCGCCGCCGGGAAACGGCTCTTTTCGGCCATCCCCTGGCTCATGGTCCTCTATCCGTCCCTCCATCTCTGCTATGGTTTCGGGTTCGCAAAGGGGCTGCTGTTTCCGCGCTTTGCCCAACAAGGGGGGGCGCCGGCCGACGTTTCGCTCCGCCGCGTGAAGGCGCTCGGCTTCCCCTGGGCCGAACATTTTCCGGAGGCCCGGTGATGAGTCTCATCAGCTCCCCCCGCAAGGGCATAGTGTTGCTCTTCCTGCTGCTGGTCACGTCCGCGGTTTTCGGGAATACGTTTGTCAATCAGTGGTCCTATGACGATCCCCCCGTCGTCCTGAAGAACCCTGACGCCCATTCTCTCAGCGGTTTTTTGGAGAATAAGCGGCTCGGCCGACCCATGAGGGAACTGACCTATATTCCCGACCACATCCTGTTCGGTGACAAGCCGGCAGGCTATCGGGTTCAGCAGCTGGCCTGGCATGGGGTGAACGGCTTCCTCCTGGTGCTCCTTTTTCACGCCTTCGGGGTCGAACTTCCCGTTGCCCTTCTCGGAGCGCTTTTCTTTCTGGTGCATCCCCTCCAGACTGAGTCGGTCGCCAGCATCGCCAACCGCAAGGAACTGCTGGCCCTCTTTTTCTCCCTTGGCTCCCTGCTCTGTTACGTGAAGAGTTTCACGTCCGTCGGGGCTCGACGCCTTCTGCTCCGCGTGGGGGCTCTCATCGCCTATGGCGGCGCACTCCTCTCCAACGAAACGACAGTGACGCTTCCCCTTGTGGCGGTCCTCTGGGAACTACTCCTGGTCGAGCGAGAAAAGCGGGTGCTGCTGCGAAAACCCCTTCTCGCGCTGGCGGTCTCCATTGTAGCCGGTGCAGTGTTCATCTACTTCTTCCGGTGGATATTCTCGGCAGACCAGCTGCTGACGGTCTATTCCAAAAACAGCTTCGGCGCTTCCCAAAGCTACATCCCCCTCTTCATGGGGGCCATGAAGGCCTTCGGGTTTTATCTCGGCAAGATCATCCTGCCGGCGGGCCTGGCACCCGAGTATACCTTCCAGCTCTCCGAAAGCCTCTGGCAACCGCAGGCGCTGCTGTCGCTTACGCTGCTGGCGGGAGCGGCAGCCTGTGCCGCATCGGTTCGCCGCAGTCTTCCCCTTGTTTCGCTGGGCATCGGATGGTTTATCGTTTTCTGGCTTCCGATATCCGACCTCGTTCCCGTTGGCTATCTTGCGGCAGACCGTTACATGTATCTTTGCCTTCCCGGCATCGGCCTTGTTCTGGCCGGGCTGCTGCAGCGGTGGCCGAAACGGCTGTTCGTGGCCGGAACATGCCTGGTCCTGGTTGTGTTTGCCGGGCTCACCGTGGTACAAAACGGATACTGGCGCAACGAGCACACCCTCTGGCGGCATGCAGTCACGGTAAATCCGGACTCCACGTGGGTGCAGGAGACGGTGGCCCTGAGCTATCTGCTGACCGGCGATTACGGGAGAGCGGTGGGGCATGCCGAGGAAGCGCTCCGGCTCAACCGCTTCAACACTAGGGCCTACGTGACGTTGGCCAAGGCCCAGGAGCGGCTCGGCAACCTGGCCGAGGCGGTGCGAAACTACGAGATGTTCGCCTCCTTCGGCGCCATGGAATATCCCGAGGAAGCCGCCCAGATTCGGCTGTATCTTCCCGCCCTCCGCGAGCGGTTTGCCGCGCAGAAGGGACTTCAGTGAGGTTTTTGGTGGACTTGAGCATTGTCGTACCGATCTACAACGAAGAAGAAAACATCCCCCATCTCCATGGCCGGGTAAGCGAAGCCATGGCCGGGGCAGGGGTCGACTACGAGTTGATCCTGGTGGACGACGGCTCCAGCGACGGTTCCTTCGTGCTCCTGCGGGAGATTGCGGAGAGGGACCCGCGGGTGAAGGTGATCCGCTTCCGCCGCAACTTCGGCCAGACAGCGGCCATGGCCGCCGGCTTCGACGCCGCCCGGGGAGAAGTTGTCGTCCCCATGGATGGCGACCTCCAGAACGACCCCGCCGACATCCCGATGCTCCTGGCGAAGATCGACGAAGGGTACGACGTGGTTTCCGGCTGGCGCAAGGATCGCCAGGACACCTTCATCAACCGCCGGCTCCCTTCCATTATCGCCAATGGGCTCATCTCACGCATGACCGGGGTCCATCTCCATGACTACGGCTGCACCCTCAAGGCCTACCGCAGGGAGGTTCTCGACGGGGTCAACCTCTACGGCGAGATGCACCGCTTCGTGCCGGCCCTGGCCTCCCAGGTGGGGGCGCGGGTGACGGAGCTGCCGGTCAGGCATCATCCGAGGCTCCACGGCATCAGCAAGTACGGCATCTCCCGCACCATGCGGGTGGTCCTCGACCTCATGACGGTGAAATTCCTCCTCTCGTACTCCACCAAGCCGATCCAGCTCTTCGGCAAGTGGGGGATCTACACCATCCTCGCCGGGGTCGCCAGCGGCAGCCTCACCCTCTACATGAAGTTCTTCGAGGGGATGAGCATGAACCGCAACCCGCTTTTGATTCTCACCGCGTTCCTCCTCTTCGGCGGGGTCCAGTTCATCTCCCTGGGGCTTCTGGGGGAGGTTAGCGCCCGGACCTATCACGAGTCCCAGGGAAAACCCATTTACGTGATTCGCGAAAAGATCAACCTGAGTGACGGGTAGAGGGGCGGCGCCGTGAAGGTTCTCATGGTGGCTCCCACGCCGTTTTTTGCCGACCGGGGGTGCCACGTCAGGATTTACGAGGAGGCCCGGGCGCTCATGGCCTGCGGGCACGAGGTCCGGATCGTCACCTACCACCTGGGGCGAGACATGGCCGGCATTGCCACGAACCGCACCGTCCGCATCCCCTGGTACGGGAAGCTCTCGGCCGGACCATCCTGGCACAAGCCCTACCTGGACATCCTCCTCTTCTTTACGGCACTGCGCGCCGCCCGGCGGATGCACCCGAACCTGATCCACGCCCATCTCCACGAAGGGGCCTTTCTCGGCGTCTTCCTGAAAAAGCTCCTGGGGATTCCCCTTCTCTTCGACTGCCAGGGGAGCCTCACGGGAGAGCTGGCCGACCACGGCTTTGCCCGGAAGGGGTCGCTCCTCTACCGCTTCTTCGCGGGGCTTGAGGGGTGGATCAACCGTAACGCCGATGCCATCGTCACCAGTTCCGGCGCCGGGCGGGACGATCTCGTGGGGAAATGGGGGGTCCCGGTCCGCAAGGTGACCGCCTTCATGGACGGGGTGGATACGGCGGTCTTTCGCCCCTATCCCCGGGACGAGGTCCGCCGCAGGCTCGGCATCGCGCCCCAGGTGCCGCTGGTGGTCTTTCTGGGGGTCCTGAACCGCTACCAGGGGATCGACCTTCTCCTTTCCGCCATGGTGATCCTCAAGGCAAAGGGGAGCCCGGTCCGGTTCCTGGTCATGGGCTTTCCGGACGAGGGGTACCGGGAGAAGGCCCGGGAGCTGGGCGTAGACGATATGGTGACCTTCACCGGCCGCATCGACTACGGCAAGGCGCCGGCCTATCTGTCGGCGGGGGATCTGGCCGTGTCGCCGAAGATTTCCCTCACCGAGGCCAACGGCAAGCTCTTCAACTACATCGCCTGCGGGCTTCCCACGGTGGTCTTCGATACCCCCATCAACCGGGAGATCCTTGGTGATGCCGGGGTGTACGCCCGGTTTGGCGATGCCACTGATCTGGCAGACAGGATTGAAGCCCTTGCCGCCGATGCCGCGGGGAGGGAGCGACTCGGACAGATGGGCCGCGAGCGCGCGATTGCGGATCATTCATGGCAGGCCAGGGGGAAGGAATTGTCCGAGATTTACCGGCGTCTTGTCAGGCTGGCCGGCAATCGCCAAAGGTGAGGATTGCCATGCAACTGCGCTTGGATACACGATGAACGACGGTTGGATCCGCTACCTGCCGGGATTTGTCAGGAAGCGCCTCGAAGGGCGGCACGTGCTGCTGGAGGCGATCGGCAACACTGGCTGGCTGTTCGCCGACCGGCTTCTCCGCATGGGAGTCGGCCTCATCGTGGGGGTGTGGATTGCCCGCTACCTGGGGCCGTCGCAGTACGGCATCCTCAACTACGCCGCATCGTTTGTTACGCTTTTCTCCGCGATCGCGCTCCTTGGGCTCGAAGCGATCATCGTGCGGGATCTCGTGCGGTACCCGGAGAGAGAGCGGGAGATTCTCGGAACGACCTTCTTCCTGCGTTTTGTTGCCGGAATAGTTTCCTACTTTATCGCCGTCGCTGCCATCTTCGTTATCCGCCCCGATGATCGGCTGACGCACCTCATGGTCGGGATAATCGGGTGGGTGCTGATCTTCGGCTCGTTCGATACGATCGACCTCTGGTTCCAGTCGCAGGTCCGTTCCAAGTATGTGGTCTACGCCAAGAACGCGGGTTTTCTGATCGCCGCCGGACTGCGCGTCGCATTCATTGTCGTGAAGGCGCCCATTATCGCCTTTGCCGTGGCCAATGCCGCGGAGATCGGGCTCGGAGCGGTCGGGCTGCTCATGGTCTACCGCAGGAGCGGCCAGCGGATAAGCCGGTGGAAGAACAGCTTCCCCCTTGCCCGGCGACTGTTTACCGAAAGCTGGCCGCTCCTTCTTTCCGGCATCGTGTTCATGGTTTACCTGCGGATCGACCAGGTGCTTCTCGGGCAGCTTGCCAATGACCGCGAGGTCGGCATCTATGCTGCCGCTGTCCGGGTTGCTGAGTTATGGTTCTTCATACCCACGGCGATTGTCTCATCGGTCTTCCCGAACATCGTCAGGACGAAGGAAAACGACGAGAATGAGTTCTACGCCCGGTTGCAGAAGCTTTACAACCTTCTCGCGTTCATCGGCTACGCGATTGCCATCCCCGGCAGCCTCCTCGCCGGGCTCATCATAAAGCTCCTCTTCGGCGCGCCCTATGCGGCTGCGACGCCGATGCTGGTACTGCTGCTCTGGAGCGACATCTTCGCCATTCTCGCCGTGGCCCGCAACGCCTACCTGCTGGCGATGAACTGGTCATGGGTGCTGTGGCTGATGGTATTGGCGGGGGCCGTTTCCAATGTTCTCTTGAATTACATGCTCATTCCCCACTACGGCGGGGTGGGTGCGGCTGTGGCGTCGCTCGTCTCTTACTGGATTGCCGCCCACGGAGCGTGCTACTTTTACAAGCCGCTCCGCAGGACCGCGAACATGCTGACGCGGGCGTTGATCTATCCGAGGTTTTGGTAACCCTGAAAGAGAGCTATGCCTGAACAGGATATAACGGGAAAATCGCACTGGGATAATGTGTACACCGACGCCCCGTCGGACTTCGGACGGGAATGGCAGCCCACTGGCTATGCGGATCTGTGTCTTGAACACATGTTGATGACGCATATCGAAAAAACGAGGCCCCGAACGATTCTGGAAGTGGGGTGCGGCAATTCGACGTGGCTGCCGTATCTGGCCAAAAGGACCAGCGCAAGAGTTGCGGGCATAGATTATTCCGAGCAGGGGTGCGAGCTTGCGAGAAACAATCTGGCCGCCTCCGGAGTCGATGGCGACATCATCTGCGGAGACATATTCCAGCTGAACTCTCAAGAAACGGGCACCTTTGATTTCGTCTATTCCCTGGGGCTTGTGGAGCACTTCGACAGTCTGGAGACGGTGATTGCAAGGCTCGGGCAGTTTGTTACGCCGGGGGGCGTCCTGCTTTCGGAAGTACCGAACCTCCTGTCCATCCATGGACTCATGGTGTATGCATATCAACCGGAACTTCTGGCGAAACACAAGATCGTCACCGTGAGACAACTTGTCGAGACCTACGAGAAACTGCAGTTTCACGCCATAGATTCCGGTGCCGTGGGCATCTTTTCGATGGGCATCGTGGCATGGGGAATCGAGCAGCGGTTTCCGAAGCTCGACCCGTTGATACTTCCCCTGGTGAGATTCGGCACCAAGGTTACGGACAGAATTTTGCGAAGGGGAGGATGCTATAGGGGGGTGCCATTATTCGCACCGTTTCTCTATGCAGTTGGCAAGAAGTGACGGAAAAACTTTGAATCACACTGTACTACGAGGGACATATGTTTCCTGAAGAATTGCTGGAATGCCATCCCCACAAAAAAACCCTTAAGAAGAACGATGAAGGGACAAAGTTTCTTTGTGAGTGTGGCTGTGAGTTTCCAATATTGAAGGATATACCGAGATTTGTACCGCTGGATAATTACGCGTCATCTTTTGGTTTGCAGTGGAACGAATATAGAAAGACTCAACTGGATTCCTTTACTGGCGTTCCCGTATCCAAGACACGTCTTGAAAGAATGATGGGTGGAAATCTTGCTGTCATCAAGGGGAAGACGGTGTTGGAGGCTGGGTGTGGCGCCGGGCGTTTTACGGAAGTCATGCTTGATGCCGGGGCAACGGTATGTGCGGTTGATTTGTCCACCGCCGTTGAAGCCAATTATGACAACTGCAGAAAACACGAGAATTACTTTGTCTGCCAGGCGAATATTCTCGATATGCCTCTGAAAGCGAGCCAGTTTGACATCGTTGTCTGTGTGGGGGTCATACAGCACACTCCAGATCCGGAACAGACGATCACGGTCCTCTGCTCCTATGTGAAGCCCGGGGGGATGCTGGTCATTGACCATTACACCCATGGGTATGGTTCAACCCTGCCGCGCAAAGTACTGAGATTTTTTCTGAAGAAGTCACCCAAGCAGTTTTCACTCAGGTTCTGCCAGAACCTTACTTCCTTCTTGTGGCCGCTCCATGTCCAGTTTCAGAAGTACAAAAAATTCACCGTTGTTAAGGCCTTGCGGAGGGTGTTTCTGTGGCTTTCTCCGGTCGTCGACCATCAGGACGGTTATCCGGAAATCGGCCCAGAATCCCTCAAGGTGTGGGCTGCCCTTGATACCCACGACACGCTGACCGATTACTACAAGCATCTCCGGAGCGCCGACGAGATCCGTTCCTGTCTTGCTTCGAACGGGATGGTTGACATCGTGACGGAGTACGCGGGGAACGGCGTCGAGGCCAGGGCGATGAAACCTGTGATGCCAAAAAGGGAACAATAACCGGCAATGTGCGGCATAGCGGGATGCATAGCCTTTGACGGCGCCGATGCCCATGAAGTCGTGGCGCGGATGGTTCCCCAACTTGCGCATCGGGGACCCGACGGCGAAGGGGTATGGTCGGAGGGCACTATCGCGATCGGGCACCGCCGCCTTTCGATCATCGACCTGGAAACCGGCAAACAGCCCATGTCGAACGAGGATGGCTCCGTCACCATAACCTACAACGGGGAGCTCTACAATTTCATGGAGCTCCGCCATGAACTGCTCCGGAAGGGGCATGCCTTTCGCACCAGCTCCGACACGGAAGTCATCATCCATGCGTACGAGGAGTGGGGCGATGCCTGCGTCGAGCGCTTCCGCGGGATGTTTTCCTTCGGGATCGTCGATACCAGGAACCGTCGTCTGTTCCTTGCCCGCGACCATCTCGGAATCAAGCCCCTCGTCTATTATTCCACCCGGGGACGCTTTGCGTTTGCTTCGGAAATTCAGGCGCTGAAGGCTGCCGCGGATAAGCCCCTGGAAATTGATCTCCAGAGCATCGACCAATACCTGTTGCTCCAGTACATCCCCGCGCCCGGGTCGGCGTATCGGCAGGTCAGGAAGCTTCTCCCGGGCCACCGGATGTCGGTCTCCTTCGACGGAATTATCCAGGAGCCGGAGGGATACTGGCGATTCGCGTTCTCGCCGGTTGCGGGGAAAACCGAGGAAGAGTGGGTCGAGGAGGTCGATGCGGCTCTCCGCGAGTCTGTCCGGGCGCACCTCGTCTCGGATGTTCCCTTTGGGGCGTTTCTTTCCGGCGGGGTCGATTCCAGCGCTGTCGTGGCTTACATGGCCCAGCTTCTCGATACGCCGGTCGAGACGTTCAGTATCGGCTTCGAGGAAGCGGAATTCAGCGAGCTGCCCTTTGCCGAGGCGGTCGCGAAGAGGTGGCGGACCAATCACCATGTGGAGATTGTGAAGCCGGATGCGCTGGCGATCCTGCCCGACCTGGTCCGGCACTACGGGGAGCCGTTCGGTGACAGTTCAGCAGTGCCGACTTACTACGTCTGCCGGATGGCGCGCCGTCACGTAACGATGGTCCTCTCCGGCGATGGCGGCGATGAGCTGTTTGCCGGGTACCAGTCCCACCTGGAATGGATCGCGTATCTGACCGGGACCGAGCCCTCGAAATCTCTCTGGAGGAGGGCGGTCTATCCGGTAGCGACGAGGCTTTTCCCCGAGCGGTATCCTCCGCGCTATCCCTATGGCCCTACTCTTCGGAACTGGCTCAGGTTCAACACGTATTTTTCTGCTCCGCTGCGCCAAAGGCTATGGAGAGGGGAACACCATCGGGAATTGACCCAACTCGACCGTTTCGAGAAGGCCTTCGAGAAGGGACGTGATTTTTCTCCTGTCAATAAGGCACAATATTGGGATATCAAGACATATCTGCCTTTTGATATATTAACAAAGGTCGACGTCGCCAGCATGATGAACAGCCTCGAAGTTCGAACGCCCATCATTGACGTGAAGGTTGCCGAGTTTGCCGCGCAAATACCCGAGACGTTCAACATCCGTCAGGTTGACGGAGTGTGGGCGGGGAAGCTGCTCCTGAAGAAGCTGATGGAAAAATACTATCCGCCCGAGTTTCTCCACCGCAGGAAAATGGGCTTTTCGGTCCCCCTTGCTAAATGGTTCACTACCGGCGAGAGTAGCCTTGCCCAGGTAGCCGATCGCCTTTTAGCAAGAAATTCGGAAATTTCAGAGTTTTTCGAACCCGCTACGGTTCGCCGTCTCGTCCGTTTCAACAGGTCAGAGGCATTGTGGCGGCTTCTCTTTCTTGAAGAGTGGTTATCGCAGAACAGGTAACGTCGCTGTCTCTATGAGATGGCTCTGGCTTCTCCCGGAAGGTGCATAGAGCAAGCATGCCCGATTTCGACGCTGTACAAGGGAAAAAAGTCCTCTTCGTCTTCGGCTGCCTCGACCTGGGCGGTTCCGAGCGGCAGGGGTTTCAGCTTGCCCGTCACCTGAAGGAGGCATGCGCCGCAGACGTTCATGTCGTGAGTCTCAGCGATACACCGGGGAGATTGGCGGAGATGTGCGAAGGGCACGGCATCCCCTGGCATGTGGCGCGGCTCCACTGGTCGGGCTTCTGGCCGCTCCGCCTGAGGGCGTTGTCCCGTTTTGCTGCTGAACTCGGAAAACTCGGCCCCGATATTCTGCTCCCGTACTATGCATTGCCGAACATTGCCTGCGGCCTTGTCTGGCAACGGGCCGGGGCGCGCCTTTGCGTCTGGAACCAGCGGGACGAAGGGCTTCTGCTGACGCGCACCGTCTGGCACCGGACCGCCGTGAGGCGAACGCCGCTGTTCATCGCCAACGCCGACGGCGGCAGGGATTTCCTCGCCAGGACGTACCAAATCGACCCGGACCGCGTGACCGTCATCCACAATGGCATCTCCCTGGCGCAACCGGTTCGCGGCAGGAACGAATGGCGGGAAAAACTGGGCATTGGCACGGATTGCCCCGTGGCCTGCATGGTTGCCAACCTGGGGCCCTACAAGGACCACGAAACGCTGCTGCTGGCGTGGAGGGCCGTCGTTGACCGCGTACCATCACGGGGAGAGCGGCCGGTTCTTCTCCTGGCGGGCAAGCCCGACAAGAGCGAGGAATCGCTGAAGGGGCTTGCCTCTCGGCTCGAACTGACCGATTCGGTCCGTTTCCTCGGCAAGGTTGACGATATCTCCGGCCTCCTGTCCGCCGCCGACCTCTGTGTCCACAGCTCGAAGACCGAAGGGTGCCCCAACGGAGTCCTCGAGGCCATGGCCGCCGGCCTCCCGGTTGTCGGTACCGATATCCCCGGCATCCGTGAGGCAGTAGGAAAGGCAGGAGATGGGTTTCTCTCGCCAGTGGGGGACCATCGGCAGATGGCCGACATCATCATCAGGCTTATGGGCGACAGGGCACTGCGCAGGCATGCGGGCGAAGCGCTGAAAAAGCGCATTGAGGAAGAGTTCAGCCTTGAACGGATGTGCACCCGCACGGTCCGTCTGCTGGGGGAGTCGTTGCGTCGGCCTCCGGTCGATTCGGGGGCGAGCGCCCTATGACGATCCTGGAAAAGATCGCTGGACGTATCGGTCTGATGACGGCAAGTCTCGTCCCGCTCCGCAACAGTTCGGGACTCTTTTTCTTCTTCCCTTTTTTTCATGTGGGGGGGGCGGAACGGGTTCACGCCGAGATTGTGGCCTGCTTCGCCGAAGAGCGGCCGTGGGTATTCTTTGCCAAGCGTTCGTGCAATGACGCCTTCCGATCCCTCTTTGCCCGGGGGGGGAGGCTCTTCAATCTCTGGTGGCTCCTGAAATACAGCTACCCTGTCAGCGCGGGGGTGCTGGCCGGCATCATCAACCGCCATGGGCACCCTGTGGTGTTCGGCTGCAACAGCCTCTTTTTCTACAAAATGATTCCCTTCCTGGAGCCCCATGTGCGCGTGGTGGATCTCATCCATGCCTTTGGCGGGGGGGCGGAGGAATTCAGCCGGCCGGTAGTGGGCCGCCTCGATGCGCGGGTGATCATAACCGGGGCAACCCGTGACGACATGGCTGCCCAGTACGAGCGTGACGGGATTCCCTTCGAGTTTCTCGAGCGGGTCGTCCTCATCGAGAACCAGGTGCCGATACCTTCAGCCTTTCCCCCCAAGGGTGAGGACGTTTGTCTCAGGGCGATTTTCGTCGGCAGGGGGAGCGAGGAAAAACGGGTGCGCCTGGTTGGCCGGATAGCTAGTGCCTGCAGGGCGCAGGGGCTTCCGGTGAGCGTTACGCTGGTGGGAGACGTGTCGGCCGGCCTCGACGATGCAGATCTGCCGAGTTGCCACCTGACGGGTGAGGTCACGGATGCCGAGGCCCTTGCCGCCATCTACGATCAGGCTGATCTGCTCCTGCTGACGTCGAGCCGCGAGGGATTTCCCCTGGTGGTGATGGAGGCCATGGCCCACGGCGTGGTACCGCTCTGCACCAGGGTGGGGGGGATTCCGGCCCATGTGCGCCATGGCGAGAACGGCATGCTTGTGGAGAGCGGTAGCGAGGAGCAGATAGTGAACGATTTCGTGGCGTGTATTGGGAGACTGTGCCGCGACACCGCGCTGCGTCAGCGGTTGGCGCGGGAAGCCTACGTCTGGGCTGCCGCCAATTTCGGTGCCGAGCGGTTTTGCCGCTCGTACCGTGCGCTGCTCCTTGGAGAGCGAGGGAGCGAGGCACCATGCCCACGGTAAGCGTCGTCATACCCTGCTACAATCAGGGACGCTATCTGGACGAGGCTGTGGACTCGGTCCTCGCCCAGACCTTCCGGGACTTCGAGATCATCGTCATTGACGACGGCTCCACAGACGAGGAGACCATCCGGCTCCTCTCCTCGTTCAGTCGCCCCGGAACCCGCGTGATCCGCACCCCGAACCAGGGACTTGCCGAGGCCCGCAACACCGGCATCCGCGAGGCCCGTGGAAAGTACATCCTCCCCCTCGACGCCGACGACCGGATCTCCCCTGGCTATCTGGAAAAGGCCGTGGCGGTTCTCGACGCCCGGCCCGCGGCGGGGATCGTCTATTGCCTCGCCGAGACCTTTGGCGCCCGGCAGGGGCTGTGGCCTGCGCCGGAATACTCCCTGAGACGGATGCTGCTCGGCAACATCATCTTCTGCTCTGCCCTTTTTCGACGGGAGGACTGGGAGGAGGTCGGGGGGTACAACCGGAACATGGCGGTCGGGTGGGAGGACTGGGACTTCTGGCTCTCCCTCATCGAGCGGGGGCGCGAGGTTTTCCGGATCCCTGAGGTTCTCTTCTTCTACCGGGTGAAGGAGGGTTCCATGGCCGCCTCCATGGATGCCGCGAAAAAGGCGGCCATGCACCTCCGGGTCATGGAAAATCATCCGCAACTCTTCGTCGCGAACGCCCTTCCGCTCCTCATGCTCTATTACCGGGTAACCGGATCACGCCCCTATCGCCTCCTGAAGGCGCTCAGGGTCCCGTATCTTGTCGGCCGCGTCATGGCGGGCGGGAAGGGGGAAAGATAATGAAGATCTCCTTTGTCGCCCCCTTCGGCATCCGCCCCAAGGGGACGGTCCTTGCCCGGATGGTTCCCCTGGCCGCGGCCCTCCAGGGACTCGGCCACCAGGTCACCATTGTCGCACCTCCCTACACGAACCCGGAAGACGCGGAAACGGTTGAGGTGGTACAGGGGGTGACGCTGCGTAACATCCGCCTTGGCCCGGGAGGGAAGGCGCTCTCCGCGCCGTTTCTGGCTGGCCGCCTTCTGCGGGTATCCCTTGAGGGGAAGCCCGACCTGGTTCACCTCTTCAAGCCGAAGGGGTATGGGGGACTCTCGGCCATGGCGCACCTGGGGCTGGCACGCCTCGGGATGAGGCTTCCCCCTCTCTTTGTCGATACCGATGACCGGGAAGGGCGGGGGGGGATGGAAACGCTCCATCAGTACTCACGGGGAGAGCGGCTTCTCTTCCGCCTCCAGGAGAAACGGCTCCTTTGCCATGCCGCTGGGGTAACCGTGGCGAGCCGGGCACTCCAGACCCTGGCCTGGGGGGAGGGGGTGGCGCCGGAACGGCTCCTGTATCTCCCCAACTGTGTCGACGACCTCCCCCCGGCAAGCGGAACCGCGGTGCGCGAGCGCTTCGGGATCGGGCCGCAGGAGCGGGTTCTCCTTCTCTACACCCGTTTTTTCGAGTTCAGCCAGGAGAAACTTTACTACCTCTTTACCGAGCTCTGCCATCGCGTGACCGGGGTGCGATTCCTGGTGGTGGGGCAGGGGCGGAACAATGAGGAGGAACAGCTCCAGGAGGCGGCGCGGAGAGAGGGCTTTGCCCGGGCGCTCGCCATGGTCGGCTGGGCGAAGCCGGAGGAGCTTCCCAGCCTCCTCGCCGCCGGCGATGTGGCCATCTACCCCTTTGCGGACACCCTGGTCAACCGGGCCAAGTGCCCGGCCAAGCTGACCGAGATCATCCGGGCCGGGGTACCGGTGGTGGCCGACCGGGTGGGGCAGATTCCCGAATACCTCGAACACGGCGAAGGGGGATGGCTCTGCGACCCTGACGACTGGCCCGCCATGGTGGCGCGGACTGCGGAACTTCTTCGGACCCCTGAGGCAGCCCGGCGCATGGGAGACGCCGGACGCGGACACCTCTTGAAGAAATTTGCCTGGAAGAGGTACGCCGCCCGCCTCGAACGGTTCTATGGCGAACTGATCGAGTCCTGACCGGCTCGACTTTTTTTGAATACGAGATCAAGGAATTTCCCCATGACTGAACGGAAAAAAGACCTTCTCCTGCTTGCGGCGCTTCTTGCGCTCATGGTTCTGTTCTTCTCGAAGATCCTCTTCACCGACCAGATCGTCCGTGCCCCGGACATCATCAACGAGTTCTACTGGGGGGTAAAGGACGCGCCCCACAAGAGCATCGGCGAACTCCTCTCCATCAACGTCTCCCGCGCCGACTGGAATCCCTACATCAACAGCGGCCACACGAACGAAGGGGGAATGGCTTCCCTCCGATTCCTTATTTACCAGCAGCTTCTCTTTCACCTGATCCCGGCCCCGGCGAGCGTTGCCTGGTTCATGGTCCTCCACCTCTTCATCGGCGGAGCGGGACTCTATTTCTGCTGCCGGGCCGTGGGGTGCAGCCCCTTCGCCGCCCTGCTCGGGGGGCTGGTCTTCGCCCTTGCCCCCGAGAATGCCTCTCTCATAAACGCCGGCCACGTGATGAAAATCGCCACCATCTCCTACGCTCCGTGGGCCTTCTATTTCTTCGAACGGGGCTTCCAGACCCGTCGGCTCATTTTCTTCCTGACGACCGGCCTCGTCCTTGCTCTCCAGTTTTTTAACACCCACTGGCAGATTGCCTTCTACACGTGTCTCTCCATCGGCGTTTACGCCATCCTGCGCCTTGCCGGGATCGCCCTTGCCGAGAGGCGTAAAGGGGCCAAGGGACTCCCCCGCCTGGTGGGACTCAATGCGGTGATGCTCTTCTTTTTTCTCACCACTGTTTCCATATCGCTCCTGCCGCTGGCCAACTGGTCCGCCGACAGCACCCGCGGGGTGGCGAGCGGCGATGCCGGCAAAGGGGGGCTTCAGCGGGAAGAAGCCATGCTCTGGTCCCTTCCACCCGAGGAGGTGACTGCTTTCGTCATTCCCGGTTTCTTCGGCATTTCCCGCCAGGAGGCGGGGGAAAACCCCTCGAATATCCACTCCTACTACTGGGGAAGAATGGTTTTTACCCAGACGATTTCCTATATGGGACTCCTGCCGTGGCTCCTTGTGCCGCTTCCTCTTCTCTTTAGGCGTGACCGTTACACCTGGCTGGCGGTTGCAGGGGTCGTGGGGGGAATCCTCTTCTCCATGGGGAAGTACACCCCCTTCTACCAGCTTCTCTTCGACTATTTCCCCGGCATCAACCGCTTCCGGGTGCCGAAGATGATGATGTTCGTACCGGTTATGGGGCTCGGAATCCTGGCTGCACGGGGGATCGACGTCCTGAGGGACGAGGCGGTCCGGCGCGGCAGGAAGTTCAATGGGTACCTGGCGGGGCTCGTCGCCCTCCCCGCACTCCTTCTTGCGTTCCTGGGCGTGGCGGTCGCCGGGAAGGGGCGATGGATTGACGCTTACTTCCAGACCCTGTCCCAGCCAACCCGCTATGAACAAGGGGCGTACCTCGTGGGGCAGCGCTGGGACAACCTCGTCCACGAGACCGCGCTGGCAACGGGCCTCGCCATCCTCCTCACGGGGGTCGTCATCGCCCTGGCCAAGAGGCTGATTCCTGTCAGGATCACTTTGGCGCTCCTTCTTTGCCTCTTTGTCGCCGATGTCTGGCGTATCGATGACAAATTCATGTTCCTTGTGCCGGTGCCGGAGAAGGCGAAGGGAGAGATGACTCCCGTCATGGAGTTTGTCTCCCGGGTGCCCGTGGGGTACCGGGTTCTTCCGCTGGAGGGGGATCCGATGGAGTATGCGTCAAAGCGGATTCCGGTAATGTTTACCCCAAACCCGGTCCAGCAACAGCGGTGGCAGAACTTCCTCGACGCATTCTCGTTCACCTCCGCGATGCCCGACATGATGAATGTCCGCTATCTCGTCTACGCGAGGGCGCAGTACGAGCAGGACAAAGGGGGGCTCGGCGGAAAATACGTACCGGTCTTCACCTCCCCCGATGGCAACCGGGTGGTGCTCGAAAACCGCTCCGTCCTCCCGAAGGGGTGGCTCGTCCCGTCCGTGGCCGTGGTCTCCGACCCCCGGCAGGCCCTGGGGATTCTTCAGAACCCCAGCTTCGACCCTGTCCGGCTCGCCTTGGTGGAAGCCCCCCCTCCAATCCCGATGGCCGACCCGAACAGCAATCTCTCCGGCCCTAGCGGCACGGTGCAGCTCATCAGCTATGAGAGCGAGCGGATCGATCTTACGGCTAAGGCTGCCGTAAACTCGCTGCTCGTTGTGGGCGAGAAGTACTACAGGGGGTGGAAGGCGTTCGTGGATGGAAAGGAGACGCCGATCTATCCCGTGGACCACATCCTTCGCGGCATCTATCTAGCGCCGGGGGAGCATCGGGTGGAATTTCTCTTTGACCCGCTCCCCTTCAAGGTGGGGAAATACCTGACCTTGGCCTCGTTCGCCCTGTTTGCCGTCATGCTCGGGAGAGAGCTGTGGCTGCGCCGCAGAGGTGGGGAGAGCGGACAATGACTCGCGCGGAGTATGGGTGGTGAAGAAGGCGTACCGGATGATGAGCGGAACCGAAACCATGGACGAACTGCGGACCTACGATCTGCGGATCGTCCAGGAGCGTCACGGGTACCGGTTCTCCCTCGATCCCCTGCTCCTCTGCGCCTTTGCCTCCCCGGCGCCGGGGGCGAGGGTGATCGATCTGGGAACCGGTAGCGCCGTCATTCCCCTCGTGCTCGCCCGACGCACCGCGCAGGCTATCTTTGTGGGGGTGGAACTCCAGGACGGGATGGCCGAACTGGCAGAGCGAAACGTCCAGCTGAACGGGCTTGCCGACCGGATCGCCATCCTCCGCGACGATGTCCTCGGTCTCCGGAAGCGTTTTCCCGTCTCCTCCTTCGACCTGGTCCTTTCCAACCCCCCCTACCGCAAGCGGGGAAGCGGCAAGGTGAGCCCCAAGGCGGGACGCGACGATGCCCGCCACGAGTCGACGGCGACTCTTGCCGACTTTCTCGCCGCCGCCAAGTATCTGGCGAAGCCGACAGGCCGCATCTGTTTCATCTACCATCCGGCGAGGCTCCCCGAGCTTTTCGCCGAGGCCCATCTTCAGAAACTCGCGCCCATGAGGCTCCGGCTCGTGCATGGGACGGAGGACGCCGAGGCCAGGATGGCTCTCGTTGAGCTTGCCAAAGGACGCAGGGCAGACCTCACGGTGCTACCGCCCCTGATTGTCAGGGAGGCCGGGCTGAACTACTCCCCCGAGGTGGCGGAAATACTGGGTGGTGATCAGTGAAGAAGGAGGGAAAGTTTCCGGTGGTCTACAGATGCTGGGCGACTGGTGCTACTCTTCGCCGGTGGGCTTCGATGCGAGGTGCTTCGCCATGAGGTGTGAAATAATCTCGCGAAGTTCAGGATCTTCGACGCTTTCGGTCTCAGATGCCACGAATTCCCGTTCGGCCCTGGTCAGTTCGCGAGGGGGAGGGCGTCGTTCAGGGGGGGCTTCAACGGGAGATACGGTCCGTCCCGCCTTCAGATAGATATCCCGGACCACCGGGCCGCCGAGGAGGGTGTTCAGTTTCTCGACGATCCCCCCCTTGAGGAAGTTCAGTTGCTGCATCCAGGGGGCGTTTGCCACCGCCACAGTCAGGGTGCCGTCGCGAAAGCCCACCGGGCGGGCAAGGGAAGCTATCCGCTCTCCCACTGCCTCATCCCAGAGAAGCCAAATTCGGCCCTCTTTGAGGCGTCGTTCCGCGGGCTTGCCGCGCAGGGCCTCCGTCAGCAGGTCAGCCACGGGCCGGGGGCGCGGCATGCGGGAGCGGGCATCACCCATTGCGTTGGCGCCGTCGGTGGATCATTCCGCCGATAATCTGGCCGGCCATGGCTCCTCCGAGGGTAAGAGGGATAAATTTCCAGCTGAATCCTGATTTGACGCGGAGATAGATGATGAAGGGGATGGAGATGTGGACGTAGAAATACCAGCCGAAGGTGAACTTCTCGTACCCTTGCCGAAGAAAGCCGCAGGGGATATTGATGAGGAGTGCGAGCAGTATTAGCCCGAAGATTATTACATAGGGATGCATCGATTTACCTCTTGCGGCATGGTACGTGATGAGTTCTCTCTTTGTCAATCTGCTTGAGTTGTTGCAATGGCGCCACCTGCGTGTATCATTGCTGCGGGTGATGAAAAGGATTAATGATGCTTCGAGATGGCGATTGTGTTGCGATTTTTCATTCGATTCACCGGGTCATGAAGGCTGAGAAAGTGCTCAAGGGGCAAGGGTTCCCGATCCTCCTTATCCCGGCTCCCCGTGCCCTCCATGCAGACTGCGGTCTGGCCATCCGCTACGCCTCAGCGGACCGGAAGACGGTGGAAGAGGTTCTGGCGGCGGAGGGGCTGATGCCGGAAGAGATCCATGTGAAGCAGGGCGAGCAGTACCTCAAGGTCGGCTAGCGTTTCGGGTAGAGCTGCAGGTCGCTATCCCCTTGTGGCAAAAATGTTTTTGCTTGACACTGGCTTGTAGCCTCATCTATAGTTAACCTCTTTCTCAATGGATACGTGCGCCCTGTGTGGCGCTTTCCGCCGCTTGTACGGCATTGTGGAATAGATGTTCGAAAACCTTTCCGACAAACTTGACCTTCTCTTTAAAAAGCTCCGCGGCCAAGGGGTAATGACCGAGGAGAACATCAAGGAGGCGCTCCGCGAGGTGCGGCTCGTCCTTCTTGAGGCCGACGTCAACTTCAAGGTCGTTAAGGATTTCGTCGAGAAGGTCCGCGAGCGGGCTGTCGGTACCCAGGTTCTCCAGAGCCTTTCGCCGGGGCAGCAGGTCATCAAGATTGTGCAGGAAGAGCTCGTGGCCCTCATGGGGGGCGGCGAGGACAACAGTCTCGATCTTGCCGCGAAGCCTCCGGTCGCCCTTATGATGGTCGGTCTCCAGGGTTCCGGCAAGACCACCACCTGCGGCAAGCTGGCGCGGTTCCTCAAGGGGCAGCGGCGTCGCCCGCTTCTCGTGCCAGCCGACGTCTACCGTCCTGCGGCCATCGAGCAGCTCAAGACCCTTGGCCGTCAGCTTTCGGTGGAGACGTTTGATTCGCGGGCCGACCAGGATCCGGTTGATATCTGCCGCGAGGCGCTCCGTTACGCTACGCTCAACGGCTTCGATACGGTGATTCTCGATACCGCCGGTCGTCTCCAGATCGACGAGTATCTCATGAACGAGCTCGTCCGTATCAAGGAGGTGGCACAGCCCCGGGAGATTCTCTTTGTGGCCGACGCCATGACCGGCCAGGAGGCGGTCAACGTCGCCACCGGCTTCAACGAGAGGCTCGACATCACCGGCGTGGTCCTTACCAAACTGGACGGCGATGCCAAGGGGGGCGCTGCCCTCTCCATTCGCGCGGTCACGGGCAAGCCGGTGAAGCTCGTGGGTCTCGGCGAAAAGCTTGATGCCTTGGAGGTCTTCTACCCGGATCGCCTCGTTTCTCGTATTCTTGGCATGGGTGATATTCTCACCCTGGTCGAGAAGGCCCAGGCTACGTTCGATGTTACGGAAACGGAGCGGCTTCAGCAGAAGCTCAAGAAGAGCCAGTTCGATCTGGAGGATTTCAGGAATCAGCTCCAGCAGATCAAGAAGATGGGGTCCCTTGAATCGATTCTCGGCATGATTCCCGGCGTGGGCAAGGCCATGAAGCAGATGCAGGGAGCCCAGCCGTCGGAGAAGGAGCTCAAGCGGATCGAGGCGATTATCGATTCCATGACTCCCGGTGAGCGGGCGAACCATCAGATCATCAACGGCAGCCGCCGTCTGAGGATCGCCAAGGGAAGCGGCACGACGGTCCAGGAGGTAAACCAGCTCCTGAAGCGGTTCACCGAGGCACAAAAGGTGATGAAGCAGCTTCAGAAGATGGGCCCCAAGGGGCTGATGCGGGGGATGAAAGGAATGGGAAAGGGAATGTTTCCCTTCTGAGAGGATCGCCGCAGGCAACGCTCGTTTCGTCACCGATGTGACATACAACATACACACGAAAACTCTCGCCGGTCAGCGGCCGTGAGAACACCAGGAGGAAGAAGATGGCTATCAAGATGCGTTTGGCCCGTGCAGGGGCGAAGAAGAAGCCCTTTTATCAAATCGTTATTGCTGACGTGCGCAGCCGCCGTGACGGGCGGTTCATCGAGAATGTAGGGACCTACGACCCGAACCAGAATCCTGCTGCCGTGAAATTCGAAGAGGGCAAGGCCCTTGAATGGCTCGGCAAGGGAGCCCAGCCCACCGATACCGTCAAGCAGATGCTCAAGACGGCCGGCCTTTGGGAGAAATTCACGACCAAGCCTGCATAATTAATACGTTGTAACGCTGCTTCGTTCCCGGTCCGCCGGTCATTCCCATTGCAGAGGTTACCGACATGAAAGAGCTTGTAGAGACCATCGCAAAGGCGCTTGTGGACGACCCCTCCCAGGTGAGAACCACCGAGGAGATGGAAGAGGATACAATGGTCATCAAGCTGACCGTGGCCAAAGAGGACATGGGACGAATCATCGGCAAAGAGGGGCGGACAGCAAAGGCAATCCGGACCCTGCTCAACGCGGTGTCCACCAAGGACAACAAGAAAGCCGTGCTGAAGATCGTCGAATAATGCCGGGCAGTACCGATCTCGTGTTGCTCGGCAAGGTCGTCGCAACACACGGCATCAGGGGGCAGTTGTCAGTCGTCCCCTTTTCCGGTGAATTCAGCACCATCCTTTCGTTGCAGACAGTTTGCCTCAGTGGGCCGGACAACCGTAAGGAAAACTTTGAAGTGGACCGCGCGGCTGTCCATCGCAATCGGGTTCTCCTGACACTAAAGGGGTTCGCGAACATAAACGAGGTTCTCCACCTCGTCGGGCGTGAGTTGTTCGCACGACGAGACCAGTTTCCCCCCCTTGACGAGGGAGAGTTCTACTGGTGTGACCTCATTGGTCTTTCGGTAACGACAAGTGAAGGGATGTCCCTTGGTCGTATCGAGGGGATCATTGCCACGGGAAGTAACGACGTCTATGTGGTCAGGGACGGGGAGAGGGAGTATCTGATTCCGGCCCTTGAAGATATAGTTGTCGGTGTTGATTTGGATAAGGGAATCATGACCGTCAGCCCCCCAGAGGGGCTGCTTGATCTATGAAATTCGATATTTTGACCCTTTTCCCGGCCATGTTTGAGGGACCGCTTACCGAAAGCATCATCCGGCGGGCAGTCGAGAAAGGGCTCCTTGATATCCGGCTGCACCAGATCCGTGACTTTGCCGCTGATCGGCACAAGGTTGTCGACGATGCACCCTATGGCGGTGGTGACGGGATGGTCATGAAGGTTGAGCCGATTGCCGCCTGTCTGGAAGCGGTCAAGGCTGAGCGCCCAAAGGCTCGGGTCCTTCTCACAAGCCCCCGGGGCCGTCTCTTCGATAATGCTGCGGCCCGCGAGCTGGCCCAGGAAGAGGAAGTTATCATTATCTGCGGACGGTATGAGGGGATCGACGAGCGGGTGCGCGAGCTTTTCGTTGAGGATGAGTTTTCTATCGGCGATTTTGTCCTCACCGGCGGAGAGCTGGCAGCCATGGTCATGATCGACGCCACTGTGCGGTTTGTTCCCGGAGTCCTCGGCTCGCCCGGATCGGCCGAAACTGACACGTTCTCCGACGGGCTGCTTGAGTACCCTCACTATACGCGTCCTGCCGAATTTCGCGGTCATTCAGTCCCGGCTGTGCTGCTGTCCGGCAACCATGCAGAAGTGGCGCGTTGGCGACGCCGCAAGGCCTTGGAGGAAACGATCCGTTCGAGGCCGGATTTGCTCGAAAAGGCAGTGCTGAACAGTGACGACCGGCGCTACCTGCTAGAGCTCGTAGAGAGAGACTCGAAGTGAGTGGGGCGACTCCTCCCAATGCCAACGTGAGTGTCGCGCTCCTCCACCATCCGGTCTATGACAAAAATCGGCAGGTGGTCTCCACGGCGGTAACGAACCTCGACATTCACGATATCGCGCGGTCAGCGAGAACCTTCGGGCTGCTCAGCTACTACATCGTGACGCCGGTTCCCGGACAACAGGAACTTGCAGGCCGCATCGTCCGGCATTGGCAGGAGGGATGGGGCGCCACATACAATCCCAAGCGGAAGGCTGCGCTTGAGCTCATAAAGATCGTTGCGACTCTAGATGATGTCCTGGAGGATATGCAAGAGCGCTTCGGACGGCCAGCTCGGCTCGTGACGACCGGAGCACGACTCCATCCCCGAAGCGTCACATTCAGCGACCTGCAACACCTCATTGCCGAGCGGGATCAGCCCTATCTGCTCCTCTTCGGTACCGGTTGGGGGCTCGTCGAAGAGGTGTTTGAAAAGGCAGACTTGGTTCTCGAGCCGATCCGAGGGGTTGGAGATTACAACCACCTCTCGGTGAGGTCTGCGGCAGCAATTATCATGGACAGGCTGTTCGGAGCGCGTTGAGTGTCTCCGTTCGTAATATACAAAACCAGTACGCGTTTGCGCACATAAAGGGAGGAAGAAGCAGATGAACACTATCGACATGCTTGAACTTGAACAGATGAAGAAAAACATCCCTCCGTTCAAACCGGGGGATACCGTCAAGGTCCACGTCAAGATCGTGGAGGGGGACAAAAGCCGGATCCAGGCATTCCAGGGGGTGGTTATCGCCCGTCAGAACGGTGGCATCCGCGAGTCATTCACGGTTCGCAAAATCTCCAATGGCATCGGCGTTGAGAGGGTCTTCCCGCTCCACTCTCCGTCTCTTGATGCCATTGAGGTGATCACCCGTGGCCATGTCCGCCGCGCCAAGCTCTACTATCTCCGCAAGCTTCGCGGCAAGGCCGCGCGGATTCGCGAGAAGAAGTATGTGGCTGCCCACTAACTAAATTGCCCCGCCTTGCGGGGCTTTTTCATTTCGGGGGAGGGATCGGTGAGTCTGCCGTTGTTCGATGACAGTGGTGAAAGCTCCCTTTGGACATTTGAGAAAGTTGCTTGCCGCGGTGGTTTTCATGCAGTAGCAGGGATCGACGAGGCTGGCCGCGGCCCGTTAGCCGGTCCAGTTGTGGCCGCTGCGGTCATTCTTCCGCAAGGGGCAGAGTTGCCGGGTATCGACGACTCAAAGAAGCTTTCCGCACCAAAGCGCGAGCATCTCTTCGGCCTGATATCCGGTTGTGCCCTGGCCGTAGGTGTCGGAGTTGCTGACCACGCCTGCATTGATCGCATCAACATACTTCAGGCCACTCTCCGCGCCATGGCGGAGGCTGTCGGACAACTGGCCGTTCCTCCTGATTATCTCCTCATAGATGGAATCTCAACGATTCCCCTTAACCTTCCTCAGAAAACCATCAAAAAAGGGGACAGCGCCAGCATTTCCATCGCATCCGCCTCGATCGTTGCTAAGGTTACCCGGGACCGGATAATGATGGAATATGATCAACGGTTCCCCGGTTACGGATTCGCCGAGCACAAGGGCTATGGCTGCGCCTCTCACCTCGCTGCGATCGCGGAACTGGGTCCATGCCCCATCCACCGGAAAACCTTCAGGGGGGTGAAAGAGCATGTCGCTCCATAACAAGTCCCTTGGCAGCGAGGGGGAATCCCTGGCAGTGACATATCTGGAACGTCATCGTTACAAAATCCTGGAGAGAAACTTTCGTTGTCGCGGCGGCGAGATAGATATTGTGGCTCGCGATGGCAAAACCTTCGTCTTCGTGGAGGTCAAGACGAGGACAAGCGGTCACTATGGACCGCCGCAACTTGCAGTTACCTCTTTCAAGCAGCGGCAGATATCCAAGGCGGCGCTTACCTGGCTTGCTAAGCAGCGGCAGCTTGACGCCTGCGCCCGCTTCGACGTCATATCGATAACGTTTTCGGGTCAGATGCCGCAAATCGAGCATATTCCCAATGCTTTTGAATTGGCATATTAGCCCGGAAATACCGTTGAAAACGGCAGATCGCTATGCTACCTTTGACCGAAAAATCGGGGGCTTATACCGTGGATTTCATTGTCGCACTGGCGCAGATTAAGCCGAAGCTCGGCTGTCTTGCTGAAAACTGCACCCTTGTCGAGTCCGCCATTGAGCGTGCCGTTGCCGATCGGGCTGACCTCGTCGTGTTCCCTGAGCTAGCTCTAACTGGCTATTTTCTCAAGGATCTGGTGCCGGATGTGGCGTTGCGCCTCGATGCCCCGGAAATCGCCCGTATCCGCGAACTTTCCCGTCATGTCGCGATCGTTGTCGGCTTTGTGGAGGTCTCTGACGATTATCGCTTCTTCAATTCCGCGATCTATGTGGATGGCGGCGAAATCCGACACATCCATCGCAAGGTCTACCTCCCCACCTATGGCCTCTTTGACGAGCAGCGGTATCTTGCCCGCGGCGAACGGTTCCGCGCCTTCGATACCCGTTTCGGTCGGATGGGAATGCTTATCTGCGAAGACATGTGGCATCTCTCCGCTCCCTACATCCTTGCCATGGATGGGGCCACTACCCTCGTCTGTCTTTCCAGTAGCCCGGGTCGGGGAATCAGCGAGGATGAAAGCCTGGGTTCAACCGCTGCTTGGCAGAAACTCACCTCCACGACGGCAATGTTTCTCAACAGCCGCGTATTTTACTGCAACAGGGTTGGCTATGAAGACGGCGTCAACTTCTGGGGGGGATCCGAAGTGATTGCTCCCTCCGGCAGTGTTGTCTCCCGTGCCCGGTTGTTCGACGAAGATCTGCTTGTTACCCGTGTTGATGGAGGAGAGTTGCGGCGTGAGCGGATTTTTTCCCCAATGATGCGCGACGAGAGCCTCTCTATTACTATGAAGGAGTTGCGGCGTATTGAGAAGGGGAGGGACTGTTGATGGGTGATGTTAATGTCAAGCTGTTGCGCCGGATACTGGTCGGTTTTATCCGTGAGGAAGTCACCAAGGTAGGAATACGTAAAGCGGTTCTCGGTCTCTCCGGGGGGATCGACTCCGCCCTTGTTGCGTATCTTGCTGCCGAGGCCCTCGGCCCTGAAAATGTTCATGCCTGTATCATGCCGTATAGAACCAGTAATCCTGAAAGTGAGGCCCACGCAAGGCTCGCCGCGGAGCATCTCGGCATTCACTGCCAGGTAATCGAAATTACGCCGATGATAGATGCCTATTTTTCACGTTTCCCCGATGCCGATAGCATGCGTCGCGGAAACAAGATGGCCCGCGAACGGATGACGATCCTCTATGACCACTCGGCAGCACTTCCTGCCCTTGTCCTCGGGACAAGCAACAAGACGGAGCTCTTGCTCGGCTATGGGACCCTGTATGGAGACATGGCCAGCGCCCTGAATCCTATCGGTGACATTTACAAGACGCAGGTCTGGCAGCTTTCCGAAGAGATGGGGGTTCCCCGCGACATCATTGAAAAACAGCCTTCTGCTGATTTGTGGGCTGGTCAAACCGACGAGCAGGAACTGGGGTTCACCTATCGTGAGGTTGATAAGCTCCTCTATTCCATGGTTGATCAGCGGATGTCCCGCGAGGAACTGGTGAAGAACGGCTTTGCCCCTGATTTCATTGCCACTGTCTCGGCCAGGATACAGAACTCCCACTTCAAACGGCGCCTCCCCATTATCGCCAAGGTATCCAACCGGACCATCGATCGGGACTTCCGCTATTCCCGCGATTGGGGTAAATGAAAACTCCGGGCACCCTCTATATTGTCGCCACCCCTATAGGAAATCTCGAGGACATCACCTTTCGGGCTGTGCGCATTCTGAAAGAGGTTGATCTCATTGCCGCCGAGGACACACGGCACACGCGCAAGCTTCTTACCCACTTCGGCATCAGTAAGCCGCTTACCTCGTATTTCGATCACAACAAGCACCTCAAGGGGGATGTCATTCTCGCCCGACTGCGCGATGGCGCCTCGGTTGCCCTCGTGTCCGATGCCGGCACCCCCTGTATCGCCGATCCTGGCTATCAACTCGTGCGCGACGCCATCGCCGAAGGCATTGTTGTCGTGCCCATTCCCGGGGCTTCTGCCGCCGTCGCGGCTCTGTCGGCAGCAGGGCTTCCGACAGACTCTTTTACGTTTATAGGATTTCTGCCGAGCAGGCGGGGAAAGCGGCACCAACAGCTTTCTCCGCTTAAGGATGAGCCCCGTGTGCTCATATTTTATGAAGCGCCAAACCGGCTCATGGCGACGCTGAAGGATATGCGCGATCTGTGGGGGGAGCGCAAGATTGTTGTAGCCCGGGAGTTGACTAAGGTTTACGAAGAATTTGTTCGAGGAGATACGTCTGCCGTCATTGCCCAGTTTACTGATCGACAAATAAAAGGCGAAGTTGTCATACTGGTTGCGCCTGGCGAGGATTCGGAACAAGAAGGCGCAAGTGAGGAATCCCTTGACGAAGTTCTCCGGCGTTATCTCTATGTAGAGGGGTTATCACTTAAAGACGCTGTGAAGCGAGTGAGTGTCGAGTTGGGGCTCGCCCGGAGCTTGGTATATTCGGAAGCCTTGAGAATCACTAGTGGGCACTGACGGTGACTGCGGTCGTAAAACCGATCGTTGGCGACAAGAAGCTTCTTTCTTTGTAATGCGTGGAGAAATAAGTAAAAGCTAATCAAAATAAATCTTGACCGAATGTGGTGGGGGTGGTATAAACGCGTTTCCTTTTGACGGGGCG
>NZ_JAHCZI010000009.1 GCF_018501225.1 Geobacter hydrogenophilus
TTGAGAAGTTCTCTCCCAGGGAGTGGTACACTTTTCAATTCCCGTAACTGGTACACTTTTACGTTCCCATTGACACGGTGACTCTTGATCGTCATCCTTGGGTTTGAAGCTCTTGAGGGAGGCCCACGCCTGGATCAGGGTGCCGTCAACGCTGAAGTGATCTTTGGAAAGCAGCTTGTTGAGCTTGGCCTGCTCAAGGATTTCCGCCAGAAACTTTGCGGCAACATCGGTCTCGATCAACCGCTCCTGATTCGTGCTGAAGCTGGAATTATCCCAAATCGGCTCATCCAGGCCCAGGCCAAGGAACCAGCGAAACAGGATGCTGAAGTGAATCTGCTCAACCAGCCTGACGTTACTGGGAATCGAGTACAGCACCTGAAGCAGCATGGCTTTGAGCAAGCGCTCCGGCGGAATCGAGGGCCGGCCAGTATGGGAGTACATCTTACTGAACACCGGCGAAAGGTTTTCCAGTGCCGCATCTACCATCTGCCGAATCGGCCGAAGGGGATGGTCTTTGGGAACGAAGGATTCCGGCGAGAGATAAACGAACAAAGCATCAGATGGTTGCTCAAAACCGCGCATATTTATTCTCCTGGAATATCAGCTGGTTATGCGCAACATAATAGCACGAAACTGTGTCAAAGTGGTCGTAAATACTGATAGTTTTTCAAAGACCTGATATAGGATGCTTGCTTCTTATATAGGAAACCGCGGTGGCAACCTATATAGGAAACTCTTATTGACCAGCCCTGGCCATCCTATCATCTGCTGCCGAAAAAGTGAATTGATCCATAAAAGCTTTCCAATCGCCACTATATGACGTCTCTATATTCATGTCAAAGGAGAAACCGACCAAAACAAAGGGGCCGCGTCTCAATTCCGGACACTGTCACGAACTGAGACGCGACCCCTGGAATCGCCCTTGATTCAATGGGAGCTATCGCGTTTACCTCCTTAATCCAGCTAAGCGCATCACCCGAACTTCATTTCATGCACTACACGCAACGATTGATTGAATCATCGAACGTTCTCATGACCTTAACCAGCACCCCCTTCAGCCCCCGCGTTTATAGGCTTCAAAGTGCCGTTGAGAGGTAATCCCAAGTGTTCGAAACCTTTCTGACCCAGCCGGACTAACCGGTCAGTCAGCGTTTGATCAGGCGGAGCACGAACAGCAAAACGATAGCACCTACCGTTGCGGTGACGAGCTGGCCCAGCATCCCGTAGGCGGAGAGGCCGAGAAGACCGAACAGGAATCCACCGAGGAGTGCACCTATGACACCGACGATGAGGTCTCCGGCGAGGCCGAACCCACCACCTCTCATGATCTGGCCGGCCAACCAGCCGGCAGCTACTCCAATCAGTAGAAACCAGAGTATGCTCATTGTTCTTCCTCCTGGGTGAACGCCAAATGGAGGTCGATGGCCCTGAAACCCCTCTACCTCCCCAGCCCCGCCAAATACGCCACCAGAAACTCGTCCCAGGCGGTCTTCTTGGTGAAGTCCAGGGTCTTGTAGAGGGGTGAGAGCTTCCGTTTGGGGAAGTAGATGGAGATCCCTCCGGAGTTGTCCACGCCCGTCCCCTTGTACCCGGCGGCGACGATGGCAGCGGCGGCGGCATCCTTGACCTTGGCGCAGGCGGTTTTGGCCGCCGGGCTGGCTACCCCTTTGCCGATCAGATCGCAGAGGTCGAGGAGATCGCAGTAGTCGTCGTAGGGGCGGCTGTACTCCTGGACCTGTGACCGGGCATTGACGAGGGCTGTGCGGGAGGCGGCGTCGCCCAGGGTTCCCGTCAGCGCCTTTGCCAAGCCGTCCATGGCCGTGGCCAGGGGGTTGAGTGCCAGGAGTTTCATGGCCGACTGGGTCACGTTTTCGTTGGTCTTGTAGGAGGCCAGGTACTGGGCGACGATGGTTTTCGAGAGCTCTTCCGGAGTCATGGCCGGCTTGGCTGCCAGGGCCTTGAGGATGCGGTCGTAGGGCCACCCGTCGCCGGGCTCGGTCTCTTCGGAGCCGACGCTGTAGTCGGCCACGTCGCGCATCTGGTAGGCCACCTCGGCCATGCTCATGAGGCAGGCGTCCATGCCGACGATGTCGATCTTTTTCTTGAGCTTTTTCTTGATGGCGGTCATCACCTTCTTCAGTTCGATGTTGTCGAGGAAGTCCTGGGCCTGGTCGTCGAAGGCGATTCCCCGCTGCTTGATGGCGGCTTCCACCGTGGTGCTGAAGAGGGCACGGCGGGTGCGTCTGATGCCGGCCCGGGCCTGGGCCAGGGGAAGGGCCTTGGCGCCGGCGGTGGCCCCGCGGGTGGCCACGGGCTGGGCCTTGCGGGATACGGGGGGCGCGGCCCCGCTGAAGACGTCCCCCTGGTAGAGGTTGGCGTCATCCCACCCGGCGCCGTGGTTCCAGAGGACCAGCAGGTAGTGGTCGGCCGGGTAGTTGGCGACCCCCCAGGTGACGAAATCCTCCAGCACCTTCGGGTCTCCCATGTTGGTCTCCCCCAGGGACTGCACCGCATCCTTGGCCAGGGGGGTCCCCTGTTTCAGGCAGTAGCGGACGGTTGCCTGCTTCGCACCGGCCCGGTCGAACTGGGCAAGGACGGCGATCTTGTCGGTGGTCCCAACGGTTTTCATCTCCTTCAGGTCCACAACGCCGGCGCTGTCCAGGTTGTTGTCGCCGGCGAGATAGACCATGATGGTCCAGTTTCTTTGGGTATTTGCTTTCGTGGCCATGGCGTCCTCCTTGAGCTGTAAATACTCTTCATAAATGTAAGTATAGGGCCGAAATGGTCCGGTTCAAGAGGGCTCCAGGCATTTCATTCCGGCATCATCACCTTCCTCATATCGATTATGGCAAGTGTCGGAGCCTCTTCCGGGTCGGAGTATTCTATGAGTGCGATGACATTGATGGTTCCCCAGCCGTCGTAGGCGACGGTGAAATTGTCATCGGGTCCGGTCGCCACCAGTTGAACAGTGAAGGTGGGATGCGCCATGCGATAGGTGATGGAGGAAATCGACTTTTTCCCCCCAGGGATCGACGCAGGATCAGGAAAGAGCTTGAAGTTGTACACATCACGGCCGTCGGGGTTTTTGAACCCAAGGCTTTTGTACGTGACCTTGAACTTGATCTTTCTGTTGAAGAGTTCAGGGGTTGACGCGGACAGTCGGTCAAGATTCCTGAACGGTTCATCGGAAAGGGCAGCTTTTATCAAGGCAATGCTATCCTTGATTCTATGGAGCCGGTGTTCTGCCAGTCTCTGTGAACTGACTGCCATGTCCCGGGACCGGCCTGCTTCTGTCCGCTGCTGGAAGGCATAGAAGGTCAGACCGGCAAGGAGGGCCATGACGCACAGGGCCGCTGTGGCAACGATGCGCATCTGCCTCGACTTTACCTTCGACTGTTGAAGCTCCAGCTCCCGCTTTCTCTCTGCCCGCTCCTGGTCGTGTTTTTTCTGCTCCTCTCTCCGGATTTCTTCCACGGCCTGCTGCTCCACGAACCGCCGGCGCCAGTCCAGAACCGCCGGGGCGAGAACGTCGTGAAATATCTCGTAACTGGGCGGCGTTGCTGCCTGGCCCGCGGGCGGGGCGATGGTGCGGAGAATCCGGCTTTCCGAGAGGAGGGTTACCACCGGGATGACCTGGTCCGCCAGGTCGCCGGCCCATTTGCCCAGGTCATCGAGGCGGCAGGCGACCTTTGTGCCCGAAGGGGTTACCAACCGGTCGAAAAAGCCGGCGCACAGGGTCTGCTCCCGGGGCTCGAGCTTTGCCATCACCGCATCCAGATGGGTCCGCACGATCTCCTGGGCGCCCCCCAGCCTCTGGAGTGTCGCCAACCGGAGGGTGCGCGAGTTGGCGCCCAGTTCTTCCTCCCACAGGCGCGTAAGGACAAGCTGCAAAAAGGGGGTCTCGATCCGGGTGTCGTCCTCCGCATCTTGGGGCTGGCCGGCTCCCGCCGCTGGGGCGAGGGATACGGAGCCCGACCGAACCTGGTCGATGATGGTGCTGACCAGCTCATCCTCGATGGTCATGGCCGATTCTGGTTTGTCCTGACGATCGTTATAGGCCGCGAGCGGTTTGCGTATGGCATCCTCCGCGGCGGCTGCGTCCAGATGCCGCAGGCGCAGGAGATTTCCCATGAGGTTCGGTATGCGCGCCCGGAAGCGGTCAAGTCGCGACAGCCCGTCCTCCCGCAGGGCCAGGAGAAAGTTGGCGTCGATATCGTCGCGATTCACCGCCCGGGCAAATTCGCCGTCAAAGGGGTTAGACGCGTCCGATTCGGGGTGGTAGAGGAAGTACTCCTCGAACTGGTCGAGGAGGATGAGAATGGTGACGCCGGACTCATTGCCGGCGCTGAAAAGAAGCTCGTCCAGGGGGATATCCACGTTTGTCTTCACGGTCTTCCCGGTTGCCAGCGCAACGCTCTTCAGGCACTCGCCCTTGAGGGCGGTCAGGAAGTCGGGTCGCTGCCAGTCGCGGAACACGACCACGGCAGTCCGGGGCTTTGCCCGGAGCAGGGGTACGACCCCGGCCATGAGGACCGAGCTCTTGCCGACGCCGCTGGCACCATAGAGGACGGTCATGGCCGAAGCGTAGAGGTTTGAGGCGATCACGCGCTGGTCCCGCTCACGGCCGAAAAAGAAGTCCCGTTCCTCTTCCGTGTAGGGCTGAAGCCCCACATAGGGGCAGAATGAATCCGGCAGTGTCATGCTACCCTCCCTGCTGTTTCATCTTCAGGGTGAACTCATCCAGGGTGAGGTCGAAGATGCTGACGTTTCGCTTCTCCCAGAGCTTGCGGGCCAGTTCCGACGGCTTGAACTGTATCGCCCACGAGGGGAGCGTCTCCTCGTCCTCATCGCCTATGCGCCTGGGCGAAAAGCATTTGCTCAGGTTTTTCAGGATGACTCTCAGGTTCCAGTCACTGAGGCTGTAACCGAGGAAGAGGAAGCTCCTCTCCCGAAAATGATCGTAGAAGATGGCGGGGATAGCCGTATTCGCCGTCATCCGGGAGAGAAATTCCACGTAATCCTCCTCCGTTATCACGAAGTTGTCCCACTTGTCGGTATCAGGCTCCAGGGTGCCGTGCATCTTGTAGATGACGGTCGTCTTTGCGAGATCCAGGTCCAGGTCGTTGGGTGCCTTGATGAGCGGCTCGGTTTTGCCGTGGGGCCACCAGAGAACGGCATTGGCGATGTCTTTGCGGTCGGCGGGATAGATCACCAGGTCGTAAGGTTTGCCGGCCTTCTGGAAGGCCTGCTCAAGGAGGGTGTCGTAATTGGTTGCCACGATGACCTGATGGGCCGGAACGGAGGCCAGGAACGTGTGGAGCTCTCCGGGCTGATAGGCGTGGTTGAGGACTTCGCGCAGGCGTTCCCGGAGAAGGCGGCGCCCCGAAACATCGGCGTAGTAGGACGTTACCTTGGCCAGGTCATCCCGGTCTCCCGGATACTCGGAGGGGAACATGGTTTCGGTGGCGAGGAAATTCGACAACTCCCGCCCGCTGGGAAGGAATGCGGGGTTCCGGGGGTCCCAGGGGGTGTCCGCGGAACGCCCCGCCATGGAGGCTCCCGCTCCCAGAAACGGGACGACCTTCCCTGCTTTCATGCGGTTCCAGATGACGCCATAGGGTGGTTCAGCCATACAATACCTCACAAGAAATCATAGAGAGTTTGCTCGAAAATAAGCATTCCAGGCTCGCATCCCGTCTTATCCGGTCGCATTGTTCAGTATAGGACTGTCTGGCGACTCTTCAAGGAAACGGGCTGAAATGAGGACGTTATTTCAATGGCGCTTCTCCGTTGACACCCCGACATCGCACGGTAGTATTGGTTGTTGTTAAGATTTGATTCGTTGAGCCGGACCCTTCGGCAAGAAGGAATCTGATGATTCCCCTTCCGGCCCGGCGTCGACGGAAATGGCGACTGTTGTGGATTGCGGCTGACTTTTGCCGATCGCTTCTGCGGGGAGGAGGTGAAACAACCGCACCGGAATGTGCGTTGGCCTGTCTCTGCGGTGTCGGGTGCACCGTCGACGGTAAAAATTCTAACTCAAAGGAGGACCAGGGATGGTCACAAAGAGACTATTGGCTACGGCAGCGACGCTGCTTCTCACCGCCGGAGGAGCGGCGGCGGGGACATCGGAATTGACGTGCAAGGAAGCGGTGGGGAAGAAGATATTCTTCGACCAGAGGCTTTCCGTTAACAAGAACCAGGCGTGTGCCGCGTGCCACGCCCCGGAGGTCGGCTGGACCGGTCCTGACCAGGAGATCAATAAGCATGGCGCGGTTTATGAGGGGTCGGTCATGGGGCAGTTCGGTAACCGCAAGCCGCCCAGCTCGGCCTATGCCACAACGAGCCCCTTCTTCCGGCTGGTGAACGTTTCCGATGCGGCGTTTGCGGGCGGAAACTTCTGGGACGGCAGGGCCACCGGCGCGAAACTGGGGAACCCGGCCGCCGACCAGGCCCAGGGACCGTTTCTGAACCCGAAGGAGCAGGCCCTTCCGGATGCCGCATGCGTGGTGTACCGGGTGTGCAATTCGGACTACGGCATGCTTTTCCAGCAGGTCTGGCCCGGTGCGTGCGATATTGACTGGCCAACCACCATCGATTTCGAAAGCGCCTGTTCAAATCCGTCCCAAGGGCCGTTCAGCCTGGATGCCATGACCAGGGCGAAGGTTGATGTGGCCTACAACGACGTTGCGTACTCCATTGCCGCCTATGAGGACTCCAAGGAAGTGAACGCCTTCTCGTCCAAGTATGACGCCCACTTGAATGGGAAGGCCGACCTGTCGGACAAGGAAAAATGGGGGCTCAGGCTTTTTAATGGCAAGGGAAAGTGCGCCAATTGCCATATAAGCACCGTGGAACAGAAATGTGCCGGCGGCAATGACTGCGTCTCTTCACGATGCCCCGACCCTGTTGACCGTGACAGGATTTCTTGCGGGAAGGGATATCCTCTCTTCACGGATTACACGTTCGATAACCTGGGAGTTCCGAAAAATCCCGAGAACCCGTTCTACGGCCAGCCTGAAGGCGGCCCGAACTGGATTGATCCGGGGCTGAAGGGGTTCCTCTCTACCCGCATGGATTTTGCCATGTATGCCGACAAGAACTTCGGCAAGCACAAGGTGCCGACCCTCAGGAACGTGGACAAGCGCCCCTATCCGATGTTTGTCAAGGACTACGGGCATAACGGCTACTTCAAGAGCCTGAAGGAGATTGTCCACTTCTACAATACCAGGGACAAGTTTCCCACCTGCAACCCGGGTGATCCTGGGGAGAAAATGACCTGCTGGCCGGCTCCGGAAGTCTCCGACAACGTCAACAAGACCGAATTGGGAAATCTCGGCCTGAGCGACATGGAAGAGGACGCCATCGTCGCGTTCATGAAAACCCTCTCGGACGGTTACCGGCAGTATAATCAGGATTCTCAGTGAGCAACCGACGTGGAGTCCCGGCCGGGGCTCCACGTTCCTTCTTCCGGCCACGCTTTCCTTCTTCAAGTCTCATGTATGATCAATCTCTCCTTCTGTATTTACTTTAACTAAAATTAACATGCCCATGGTCTACTGCTGGTGTCGGGGGCAGGCGTTGATGTAGAAATTTGGTCATGTCAGCGTCTGTCCGCCAGGCTGTCACGAGCATGGGAATTATATGTTGTTCACTGTGCCTAAATTTTGTAATACTAGGGCGCCCCTGAACATCCTATGGAAATCCACCCGGAAGGAGTTGTTATATGAACAACCAGATGCAGGTGACCTACCTCAAGGAATGGCAACACCTGGAGGAGTGTGCCGAACGCATGCTCCCCCTGATCGGCAGGCTCTACCGCGAGCATAACGTCGTGACCACGGTCTACGGCCGCACCCTCGTCAACAGCACCACCATCGACATCCTCAAGTCCCACCGGTTCGCCCGGCTGATTCTCGATGACGAGCTTTCCGTGCTCGACACCTTTCCCATTGTGGAGGCAATGGCACGGCTTGACCTGGCCCCGGCCCGGGTCGACATCGGCAAGCTGACCGCCCGCTACAAGGCCGAGGGGGGCGGGATCGGCGTTGACGACTTCGTGCGCCGGGAGCTGGCATCGGTCAATACCGGTCGCAGCCCCATCCTGAGCGAGCCCCGTGACATCGTCCTCTACGGTTTCGGCCGCATCGGCCGCCTCCTTGCCCGGATCCTCGTGGAGAAGGCGGGAAGCGGCGAGAAGCTGCGGATCAGGGCCGCCGTGGTCCGCAAGGGAGGGGCCGACGACTTGGCCAAGCGGGCGAGCCTCCTTCGCCGCGACTCGGTTCACGGCCATTTCAACGGCATCATCACCTTTGACGAGGAAGAGAACGCCATCATCGCCAACGGCAACATGATCCGGATCATCTACGCCGACTCCCCCGAAAGCGTCGACTACACCCAGTACGGCATCCACAACGCCATTCTCATCGACAACACCGGCAAGTGGCGCGACCGTGACGGACTTGGCCGGCACCTGAAGGCCCCGGGGATCGCCAAGGTGGTCCTCACCGCCCCGGGCAAGGGGGATATCCCCAACATCGTGGCCGGCGTGAACAATGAGCTGATCACCCCGGAAGAGAATCTCTTCTCCGCGGCCAGCTGCACCACCAACGCCATCGTGCCGGTGCTCAAGGCGGTCAACGACCGGTTCGGCATCGTCAGCGGCCACGTGGAGACCTGCCACTCCTACACCAACGACCAGAACCTGATCGACAACTACCACAAGGCGTCCCGCCGGGGCCGGAGCGCTCCCCTCAACATGGTCATCACCGAGACCGGCGCCGCCAAGGCCGTGGCCAAGGCGCTCCCCGAACTGACCGGCAAGCTGACCGGCAACGCCATCCGGGTGCCGACCCCCAACGTCTCCCTGGCCATCCTCAACCTGGAACTGGCACAGGAGGCAAGCGTTGCGGAGATCAACGGCTACCTGCGTAAAATCTCCCTGGATTCAGCGCTCCAGAACCAGATCGACTACACCAATTCGTCCGAGGTCGTTTCCAGCGATTTCGTCGGCTCGCGCCATGCCGGCGTGGTCGATTCCCTGGCGACCATCTCCCAGGGGAAGCGCTGCGTCCTCTACGTCTGGTACGACAACGAATTCGGCTACAGCTGCCAGGTGGTCCGCATGGTCCAGAAGATGGCCGGTCTGGAACTGCCGTCAGTGCCGAACTGATAAGGCGACGCCATATCCTGGTTTGCAACGGAAGGGCACCCCACGGGGTGCCCTTTCTGCTGTCCGGCGTTATTCTTCACGAGCAGGCACTCCGTTCCAACAGTCTGCACCTGCAGACTTGCGGTATATGATTTGAGGATTGTAATAATTGTAAGTCCATGAAATAATATCTTCTTTTTTTGATTACCGTCACACATCCGGAGCCGACGCTCCCAGGAGGAATGATGCAGGACCGCCGCGAGGACACACTCCCCGCTAGAGACCGATTCGATTCAGACGCCAAGAGATGGGGTGTTGCGAAAGTAGTCGCCATCTACCTCTCATTCGGTGCCGTCTGGATGCTTGTCAACGCCGCATGGATGGGATCCGGAGCGGGGATGGTGCAGCAGGGGCTCTTTATTCTGTTGTCTGCCGGCCTGGTGGCGGTTCTCGTGCATCATCTCACGCGGAAGATAGAACGGGTCCGGAGCATGCTGCGGGAGGGTGAGCGCCGGTTCTATCAACTGGCTGAACTCCTGCCGCAACCGGTCTATGAGGCAGATCTGGATGGACGCATCACCTTCGCCAACCGCAAGGCATTCACGGCCTTCGGGTTTACCGAGGAAGATTTCGCCCAAGGGATAAATATCCTGAAAGCAGTTGCTCCCCACGATCAGGATCGGGTCAACCATAACCGAGCCGGCCTCCTTGCCGGAGTTCACACTCCCGGAACGGCCACCCAGTACACGGTCCGCCGCAAGGACGGAAGCACGTTCCCGGCAATTGTCTGCACCGCTCCTCTCTTCAGGAAGGGGAGCCCCGTCGGCACCTGCGGTGTCGTTGCCGACATCAGTGAACAGAAGCAGAGAGAGGCGGAGATATCCCGCCTGAACCTGGAACTGGAGCAGCGGGTTCAAGAGCGCACTGCCGAGCTTGCATCGGCCCTGAAACACATGGAATCGTTCTCCTATTCCATTTCCCATGACCTGCGGGCACCGCTCTGCGCCATCGAGGGGTTTTCCCGCGTTCTCATTGAGGATTTTGACGAGCAACTCCCTCCCAGGATGCTCCTGTACCTTCAGCGAATATCCCACAACGTCCATCGGATGGCCTCCCTCATCGACGACATTCTGGCCTTCTCCCGCTACAGCCTCGCTCCACTGCAAAAGCGCACGGTTCAGATCACGAACCTGGCACGTGCGATTCTGGATGACCTCCTCAACGGGCAGGAAAACCGCCGGATCCATGTAACGATCGGTGATCTCCCTCAATGTGAGGCTGACCCGGCCCTCTTGCATCAAGTCCTCTTCAACCTGCTGGAAAACGCGCTGAAGTATTCCCGCTACTGTGATCCGGCACATGTTGAGGTCAACGTGTTGCTGGACGGACCGACGCCGGTCTATTTCGTCCGGGACAACGGTGCCGGCTTTGACATGGAATATGCCCATAAGCTGTTTGATGTATTCGAGCGGTTACACGGGCAGGATGAGTTCGAGGGGACAGGCGTCGGGCTGGCTATTGTGAAGAACATCATCCAGCGGCACGGGGGCGAGGTATGGGCCGAAGGAGCCGTCGGCCAGGGTTCCACCTTTTACTTCACCCTGGCACCGGCATCGGATTGCCGTAGTTGCCAGTCATCTTGATGAAGCACTCCCCACAGATACCCCCCATTTATTCAATTACCTCCCTCCCTCCACCCGCAGCAGATGCACCGCCCCGGCCTCGTCGCCGGTGACGACGGTCTTTCCGTCAGGCGCGATGGCGGCTGGTACCAGCGCCCCGTCGCCGGTGAAGGTGGCAAGGGGCTTCAGGGTCTCCAGATCCCAGAGGATAAGGCTTCGATCGTCGGAGGCGGAGACGGCCCGGCGGCCGTCGGGGGTGATGGCGACGCTCCATATTTCCCGGCTGTGCCCCCGGAGGGTGTACATGACCTGGCCGGTGGCCAGGTGCCAGAGTTTCAATGTTCGGTCGCTGGAGGCGGTGAGGACCCGGAGGCCGTCGGGGAGGAAGACGCAGTCGTTCACCTGGTCCCGGTGCAGGGGAGGGTAGGGGCGGAGGCTCCCGGTGCGGAGATCGCGGATGATGAAGGTGGGGAAGTGGGCCACCAGGGCCAGGAGCGTGCCGTCGGGGGAGACATCGGTAACCCGCGCCGGGGAGGGGAGGCCCGTGACGCCGAGGGGCTGGAAGGTTTCCAGATCCCACTCCCGCAGGGTGGAGTCCTGGCCGGCGGAGAAGGCGCGCCGGCCGTCGGGGGTGACCACCACCGACCAGACTTCCGCGTCGTGGCCCCGGAAAACCCAGAGTTCCCGCCGCTCCTCCAGATCCCAGACCCGCACGGTGCGGTCGTGGGAGGCGGTGACGGCCCGACGGCCGTCAGGGGTGATGACCACGTCGCGTACCCAGGTTTCGTGGCCGGTGAGACAAAATATCTCGGTGCCGGTGGCGGCTCCCCAGACCTTGACTTTTCGATCCCAGGAGGCGGTGACGAACCGGTTGCCGGAAGGGGTGAATGCAGCGGTAGTGACCGTGGCGCCGTGGCCGGTGAGGGGCGGCGAGGCAGTGGCGCCGGCCAGATTCCAGACCTTGAGGGTGGTATCTTGGGCGGCGGAAACGGCGGTGGCGCCGTCGGGCGTTATGGCCGCGGCGCTCACCTTGAAGGTGTGGCCTCTCAGGATTTCCCGGGCCTTGGGTTGGTCCATGTCCCAGCGTCTCAGGGTGAAATCCCAGGAGCCGGAGACGATTTCCCGCCCGTCCGGGGAGACCGCGACGGAACTGACCCCGTCGGTATGACCGTAGTAGGTCCAGAGCTCGGTCCCTTCCTCCAAATCCCACCGCTTCAGGGTGCAATCCTCCGAGCCGGAGACGAACTGACGGCCATCAGGGGTTACTGCCACGGCCAGCACCTGCCGGCTGTGCCCCTCGAAGGCGCGGCGAAGCTCACCGTTTGCGGGGTTCCAGGCCTTGATGGTCCGGTCGAAGGAGGCCGAGAGGAGGGTCTGGCCATCGGGGGCGACGGCCAGGGCGTTTACCCCGTAAGTATGTCCCCAGATGATTCCGCGCTCCTGGCCGGTTTCCGGGTCCCAGAGCCGCACCGCGTTGTCCCAGGAACCCGAGGCGAGCCAGCTGCCGTCGGGCGCCACGGCCAGGGAGCTGACCGGCATGGTGTGCCCCCGCAGGATCAGGAGGCATTCGCCGGTTTCCGAATCCCAGAGCCGGACGGTGGCGTCCCGCGAGCCGGAGGCGATCCGCCTGCCGTCCGGAAAGACCGCCACGGCCAACACCTCGGACTCATGCCCCTTGAGAACCATCAGTTCTGCGCCGCTCGCCAGGTCCCAGACCCGCAGCGTCCCGTCGTCGGCAGCAGAGACGGCCCGCCTGCCGTCGGGTGTGATGGCGACACTCCGCACCGGATGGGTGTGGGTGCCGAGGACCCGCTCGACGGCCCCTCCGGCCTGGTAGAGGGAAGGGGTTGCCGGCTTCAGCCATCCATCGCCCCGCTGGGGACCGGCATGGGCGATCAACGCCTGGAGTTCCGGTTCCTGCCGCGAGATGAGTCGGCCCGTCAGTTGGCTGGCAAACTGTGACTTATCCACTGCCATGACGCTTGTCGAAAGCCGCAGGGCATGGGCCAGGTGGGCGATGGCCGGGTCGGTGGGGAGAAGGCTCAGATCCGCCAGGAGCGCGGCCACGTCGAGGGCCTGGAACTTGGCGTGGAGCCAGGTGAAATCCAGGAGAAGTGACCGCAACTCTGTCGTTGCGCCGGCGCCGGCAAGGTGGAAGGGGAGCTCGGCCAGGGGACGGGGGTGTTCCGTGTTCCACGAGCCGTCGGCACCGTTTTTCCGGGCCCCTGCCCGAAAGTAGCCGGCCAGCCGTTCGTGGGCCTGCTGAAAGTGTCTGCTCGGCGGCGAGTCCGGGGTAGCCATGGCCAGGTAGCGGCGGAAGGCGGCAAAGCGGAGCTGGTCGTGGAAGAAGCCGATGAGCCCTCCGCCCCCCTCCTCGCCGGATGGGCGGAGAAAGGGCTCCAGGGCGCGGTAGAAGCGGGTCCAGGGGAGTGGAGCCGTGGCCTCGCCCCCCTCCCGGAGAAGGTCGATGATTTCCGGTTCCAGAAGCCCGTCCCGGGAAACGGCCACGGCAGAGAGAGCCGCGGCAGCCAGGTCGGCGCCGTGGTCCCGCTCGAGCCGTTCGAGGATCTGGTCGAAGAGCTCCGTCACCGTTGGCGGCAGGGCCGCGATCCGCTCCGTAAGGGTCTCGAAGTCGCCGTGGCAGCAGAGTTCCTCCAGGGCCGCCACGAGGTAGAGGGGGAGGGCTGCGTCTGGCCGGGCCACGGTGTCAAGGAGCAGGGTCTGCTGGGGAGGCGAGAGCCTCTTGCCCCGCCGGGCCAGGTGCTCTTCCGCGAGAATGATGCGGGAATCGTCCGGCAGCGGGGGGAGGATGACGAGGTGATCGGCCGGAAGGTGCTCCGCCAGCTGGTCGAGGCAGGGGCCGCCAAGGGCGCTGGCCACCACCTTTACCGCCGGCGCCAGGGTTCGGGGAAACCAGTCCAGTTCGTGGCTCCCCCCCAAGGGGTCCAGTTGGTTGAGGGCGTCGATGAAAAGCGTCACCGGCCGCACCGCCCCGGCGGCGGCCAGGAAGGCGGGGAGCTGGAGCCGCAGTTTGGCGGGGTCGGGGGATGGTTCCAGATCCAGGCGGCAGGCGCGGCGGAGCTGCTCGCAGAGGGAGCGGAGCATGGCGGTAACCTCCGTGGATCCGGGGGCCGCACCCACAAACCAGGGGATCACGACCATGTCGGGGGATTTTTCCCGCAATCGCTCGACGCAAGCTGCCATAATTGTCGACTTGCCGCAACCGGGTAAGCCGGTAAGTATATATGGCAATTGGTCGCCCTGGTCCTGGATGTACCCCATGACCAAGGCTATCTCGTCGTCTCGGCCCAGGCAGCGGGCAGCCCGCTCCCGGGCGAACCGCTCGTGCCACGACTGTCCCGTGATCTCCGGGCGCTTCCCGTTTTTCAGGAGCGGCTCAATGGCCCACCAGAGATCGTTGAGGACCCGGGTCCCGAATTCCTCCATCCCCGTAAGGGCAATGGTGCCGTGGGCTGCAACCGCCTGGCGGGCTTTCTCGCTGATTGTGCCCCACTCCTCCGGCTGGATGACGCCGTCCTGCAGTGCGCTGCCACCCTCTGCTGTCGGCAGGAAGAGGGGGTCGATCCTGAATCCGCCGAATCCGGCCCGGTACTGCCGCACGATCAGGTTTGGTCCGGCTGCGGCGCGAAGTTCCTCCCGCAGTAGGGACAGCCGCTGCCGCGCCTCGGTGTCGGCCTCCGCAAAGATCGGGATGCAGGCCGGGGGGAATGCGGGGTGGCGATGGATTCCCTCGGAGCGGAGGAAGATGAGGGCTTTACCCTGAGCGAGGCTGCGGCTGAGTGCGCCGTGCCTCATCTCGAGGGCCGTTACCGACTCCCCGGCGCCGGGGAGTCCGGCCCGCTGCCAGAGGCGGGTGAGGGTGTCGGCCGTTTCCGGGGAGATTGCCGCGTCCCGCCGGAGCCGGAAACGGGCCGGCAGCGTGGTCCGGTCCCACTGGTAGCAGGCGTCCACAAGGTCGATCTCCTCCTCGCTCAACTGCCCGCCGTCCCGCACCGCAGCAAAGAGCTCCGCCGGCACCTCCTCCGGAGGCGGTACCCAGCCGTACCGCTCACCCAGGAGCCCCAGGAAGAGGTCACAGCGTCCGATCTCATCGAGGCAGACCGTCAGGGCGCCCCGCTGCCGGGCCTCCTCCTCCGTCACCCCCCAGCGGAGATCCACCCCCACGAATTCCGCCCCGCGGCGTCGGCAGCGGCTCCGCAGCTCCGGGAAAACGACCCGGTTCAGCCAGTCCCGCTCCGCGTGCATGTCGCGGAAGGTGGAGGATATGAAGAGGCGGATGGTTTTCATGGATAATGGAGAGATTCCTGGTTCAAGGGGCACCTATTGAGCGAAAAGTTTGTTCGTGTCGAGGACATGGACCTGACCGGTCCGCTTGTTGACTTCGTCGTGCATGTGCTCGGTGCCTCCGGGTCCATCACCACCCTTGCGGTTCCAGAGGCAGATGAAATGGACCCTCTCCTCACCCCAGGCAAGGGCCGTATAGAGGAGCCAGAGGTTGGTGCGGACGTAGGGGCTCAGGTCGGCAGGGCACGGCCCCAGTTCGTCGGGCATGATGAAGAGGGTGGTGAGGGGGTTGTTCTTTACGGCGAAGAAACGGTCTCGCCACCCTTCTCCGGCAAATGTGACGGACTGGTTGAGAAACTCGGGGATGTCGAAGGTGATCCGCATCCTAACCTGCACCCCACGGGCAAGGCATGCTTCGGCGAAGAGGAGGTCGCCGCCGCAGGCCCCGCCGCAGAGGGCCAGGTCGCTGGGGCCGGCGCCAAGTTCGTCCAGCTTGGCAGCGATGGCGGCAGCGGCGATTGGTTCTTTGTCCGGGGGGAAGCGGGGGTCAGTGCGGTCGAGAGCATCGATCATGTGGCCGCTGAAGAGAAAGACCTGTCGCGGTTCCCAGGGCGCGGGGATCACGGAGAGCGCCTGATCGAAGACGGCCATGGCCGCCTCCACCTGGGGAATGCGAAACTGGAGATCGCGCAGCACCTGTAGGTGCTGCCGGGTGGAGTCGAGGGCGTACCAGTCGTTTTCGGCGGCGATGGTGGCGCTGCGGTATGCCTTGACCACCACCGGGGTGTCGCTGGTGAGAACTTCCACGTCGCCGCAGGCGGCCCGGGCCCAGTAGTCTCGCCGCTCGGGGGTTTCCCGGGCGATAGCCGACTGGATCGCCCAGCGGACCGCCCCCTCCAGGGTGCGGATTTTGTTGTCGTCGCCGATTCCGGTCAGATGCCGCCGCAGGACGGTGAGGGTCAGGGCGTTGATCCCCGCGAAGAGGTGGCGCGGGTCCTTGAGGAAGGCCCGTTTGTAGGGGGAGATGGCGTCGTGGAGGAGCTCTTCCCAGGATGCCGCCTCGGCCACATTCTGCTCCGGTGTCGCTGCTGTCCGGCGCCAAGTGAAGATCCAGTTCTCCTTCCGGACCCTTCCCAGGAGCGCCAGGGTCTCCGGGTTGTCGGGGAACTGCTCAGCCAGGTCCTGGAGCCAGACGATCTTCTCGGCGAAGGAACCCTCCCGTCCCAGGAGCACTCCTTTCTGTTGGAGCGTCTCCAGGTCGTCGGGGTCGATGGCGAGGGCCTTCTCGAACTGCTCGAGGGCGAATGCGGTCCTTCCGAGCCGGTGGAGCGCCCGGCCGGCGGTGCGGTAGGCCTCCACCGCCAGGGCCTGCACCGGCACTTCCTCGGCCAGGACGATGATATCGCCGGGACGGTCCTTCTTGCGGGCTACCTCCACCCGGTCGGCCCAGTCGTCGTACTTGTCCCAGAACTCCAGGGCCTCTCCTACCTTCAGCTCCTTCCAGTCGGGTTCCTGCAGAAATTCAAGATGATGGAACACGGGGCTGATCTTTTTGCCGTGCCAGGAGGCGATGGTTTCGCGGGCCATGGCGGCAAGACCCTGCCGGTCCTTTTCCAGGGAGGCAGGATCGGGGCGTCCCCCGGCGAGCCGGTAGCGGAGGTTGCGGTCGGAGTAAACGTCGAAAGGCATCCGCTCACGGGTCGTGGCGCATATCTGAACCACCCCCCGGGCACGGAGGGCGTGGCGGACCCCCAGCTCATACCAGACGTTGGCGTTATCGATGGAAAGGTCGGCCACAACGAGATCGGCCAGGAGCAGTTCCTGGAACATGTCGGTGCGGATGTTGCCGGCGATGATCTCGTCGTCGGCCCGGTAGACCTGGAACCGTTCGCTCTCCAGGGACGGCCTGATGAGGTCGGCGTAGACGGCGTCGAAGTCGATCCCTTCCTTGGTGCCGTAGGGCATGATGACAAAGGCGTGCAGGGGCATGGGGGCTCCCGTGTGAGTGTGTTGTCTTTCATTATAATGGAAAATTGGTGTGTTGCTACCGGCGGATGGAAAAGTGCGGCCCGCCAGCCTGGGTAAGATAGTCTGAAAAGAGGGTAAATTTCAACTAATTCAATGGATTAGCTTGTGTGGAACATGGCGCGGTGAGATGCATGGCATGTTGACAGTGCCGGCTCTTTCGTGGCATAATCGTCAGAATTTTTTAGTCAAAGTAAAATCGTCCTCCCTCCTGCACGTCACATGGGTAACCAATGAGCTTTGTCCATCTCCATCTCCACACCCAGTACTCCCTCCTCGATGGCGCCATCCGCCTCAACGATCTGGTCAAGAAGGCCAAGGACACCGGGATGCCGGCCGTGGCCATCACCGACCACGGGGCCATGTTCGGCGCCATGGAGTTCTACCTCAAGTGCAAGGACAAGGATGTGAAGCCGGTCATCGGCGCCGAGGTCTACATCGCCCCGGGCTCCCGCTTCGTGAAGGAGGTCAAGGGAGGCGAGGCCGGCGCCGGCTACCATCTCCTGCTCCTCTGCGAGAACATGACCGGCTACAAGAACCTGTCAAAGCTGGTTTCCATCGGGTTCAAGGAGGGATTCTACTACAAGCCCCGCATCGACAAGGAGGTTCTGGCCGAGAACGCCGAGGGGCTCATCTGCCTCTCCGCCTGCCTGAAGGGGGAGGTGGCCTACCTCTGCGAGCGGAACCGGATGGAGGAGGCAGTGGGAGTGGCCCGCTGGTACGCGGACCTCTTCCCGGACCGCTACTACATTGAACTCCAGGAGAACACCCTCCCCGAGCAGGACAAGGCCAATAAGGGGCTTCTGGAGGTGGCGCGGGAGGTGGGGCTGCCGCTGGTGGCCACCAACGACTGCCACTACCTCAACCGGGAGGATGCCCGGGCCCACGAGGTGCTCCTCTGTATCCAGACCGGCAAGACCATGAACGACCCGTCGCGGATGCGTTTCTCCGCCGACGAGTTCTACGTGAAGACCCCCGAGGAGATGGCCGCCGCGTTCCACTACGCCCCCGAGGCCATCAGCAATACCGTGAAGATCGCCGAACGGTGCGACCTCTCCTTTGACTTCAAGACCTACCACTTCCCCCAGTTCGATCCCCCCGAGGACCAGACCCTCGACCAGATGCTGGAGGATGCGGCCCGCAAGGGGCTGGAATCGCGGCTCAAGGCGATCCGGATCAAGAACCCCGCCCTGACCCCGGAGCAGGAACAGGGATACTGGGACCGCCTCCGGATCGAGCTGGACTGCATCAAGCAGATGGGATTCCCCGGCTACTTCCTCATCGTGGCCGACTTCATCAACTGGGCCAAGGACCACGGCATCCCCGTGGGGCCGGGACGGGGCTCGGCGGCCGGCTCCCTGGTCGCCTACTCCATCCGAATCACCGACCTGGACCCGATTCCCTACAACCTCCTCTTCGAACGCTTCCTGAACCCGGAGCGGATCTCCATGCCCGATATCGACGTGGACTTCTGCCAGGACCGCCGCGAGGAGGTGATCCACTACGTCACCGAGAAGTACGGCCGCGACAAGGTCTGCCAGATCATCACCTTCGGGACCATGTCGGCCCGGGCCGTCATCCGCGACGTGGGGCGCGCCCTGGACATGACCTACGGCGAGGTGGACAAGATCGCCAAGCTGGTGCCGGAAGTCCTCGGCATCAAGCTCAAGGACGCCATCGCCCAGGAGCCCCGTCTCAAGGAGGAGGCGGACGCCGATTCCCGCGTGAAGGAGCTTCTCGACGTGGGCCTCTGCCTTGAGGGGCTCGCCCGCCACGCCTCCACCCACGCGGCTGGCGTCGTGGTGGCGCCGAAGGTGCTGGAGGAGTTTTGCCCCGTCTACAAGGACCAGAAGACCGGCTCCCTCACCACCCAGTACTCCATGAAGTACGTGGAGAAGATCGGTCTCGTGAAGTTCGACTTCCTGGGGCTCAAGAACCTGACGGTCATCCACAACGCGGTGAAGATCATCCGCGCCGGCAAGGACCCCAACTTCGACATCGCAGCCCTGCGCGACGACGACCAGGCCAGCTACGAGCTCATCTCCGCCGGCAACACCACCGGCGTCTTCCAGCTTGAATCGAGTGGCATGAAGGAGATGCTCGTCAAGCTGAAGCCCTCCTGCTTCGAGGACGTCATCGCCGCCTGCGCCCTCTACCGGCCGGGCCCCCTCGGCTCGGGCATGGTGGACGACTTCATCGACCGCAAGCACGGCCGCAAAAAGGTGGTCTACGATCTGCCGCAACTGGAGCCGATCCTCAAGGACACCTACGGGGTCATCGTCTACCAGGAGCAGGTCATGCAGATCGCCCGAACCCTGGCGGGCTACTCCCTCGGCGGCGCCGACCTGCTGCGCCGCGCCATGGGTAAGAAGGACCCGGCGGAGATGGCCAAGCAGCGGGACATCTTCCTGGAAGGGGCGAAGAACGGCGGCATCGACCTCCAGAAGGCCGGCGCCATCTTCGACCTCATGGCCAAGTTCGCCGAATACGGCTTCAACAAGTCCCACTCGGCCGCCTACGCCCTGGTGGCCTACCAGACCGCCTTTCTCAAGGCCCACTATCCGGTGGAGTTCCTGGCCGCCCTCCTCACCGAGGACATGGGGAACACCGACAAGGTGGTGAAGAACATCGCCGACTGCCGGGAGATGGGGATCGAGGTGCTGCCGCCCGACATCAACGCCTCGCACCTCTCCTTCCGGGTCCTGGGGAACTCCATTCGCTTCGGCCTCGGCGCCGTGAAGAACGTGGGGGAGGGTGCCATCGAGGCGATCATCGAGGCCCGCAAAGAGGGGGACTTCAAGGACCTCTTCGACTTCTGCGAGCGGGTCGATCTCCGCAAGGTCAACAAGCGGGTGGTGGAAGCCCTCATCAAGTGCGGCGCCTTCGACTCCACCGGCGCCCGGCGCTCCCAGCTCATGGCGGCCCTGGAAGATGCCATGACCATCGGGCAGAAGATCCAGCAGGAGCGGGAGAGCGCCCAGGTATCCCTCTTCGGCGCCGAGGAGATCGTCCGGACCAACGGCAACGGCAAGGGAAAGGTGCAACTCCCCGATATCCCCGAATGGGACGACAAGCTGAAACTGGGACAGGAGAAGGAGGCCCTCGGCTTCTTCATCACCGGCCACCCGCTGGGGCGCTACGAGAAGGAGATCAGGCGTTTCTCCACCGCCGACACCGCCACCCTGGAGGAGCGGGCCGACAAGAGCGAGGTGAAGCTCTGCGGCATCGTCACCTCCCTCAAGGAGCTGATCACCAAGAAAGGGGACCGGATGGCCTTCGCCACCCTGGAGGATCTTCTCGGCTCCGTGGAGGTGGTGGTCTTCCCCGAGGCCTTTGCCGCCGGCTCCGAGTACCTCAAATCCGACGATCCGCTCCTTATTTCGGGCACTATCGACAAGGGGGAGAAGAGCATCAAGATCATGGCCAACGAGGTGGTGCTCCTGCGGGACGTGAGCAGCCGGGAGACAAAACGGGTGATCTTCACCCTTTCCGGCGACGGCCTTGACCGCAGCCGTCTCGAAACCCTCAAGGGTATCATGCGCCGCCATCCCGGCAGCTGCAAGACGCTTCTGGCCATCGAGATCCCCGCCCAGTGCCGGGCCACCATCGCGCTCCCCGATTCGTACCAGGTGGCCCCCACCGAGGAACTCTCCCTTGAAGTGAAGAACCTCTTCGGCTATCATGCCGTGTCTTTTGAGTAACCCGCCCGACAGCGTTGACAATACATCGAAGGAATCGTGCAAAGGAGACTATTAATGGCTTCCCAATATCAACTCGAATTCGAAAAGCCAGTGTTTGAGCTGGAGCAGAAAATCCAGGAGCTGGCCGACATCGCCGCCGACAACGTAGAGCTGAAGACCGAGGTCGCCAAACTGGAGAAAAAAGTCGACAAGATGCGGGAGGTGATCTTCGCCAACCTCTCCCGCTGGCAGATGGTCCAGGTGGCCCGCCACATCGACCGTCCCTTCACCCTCGACTACATCAAGCACATCTTCACCGACTTCGTGGAGCTCCACGGCGACCGGCTTTTCGGCGACGACCACGCCATCGTTGGCGGTATGGCCAAGCTGGACGGCGAGCCGGTCATGATCATCGGCCACCAGAAGGGGCGCGACACCAAAGAGAAGGTCTACCGCAACTTCGGGATGCCGAACCCCGAGGGGTACCGCAAGGCCCTGCGCCTCATGGAGATGGCCGAGCGGTTCCGGATGCCGATCATCACCTTCGTCGACACCCCCGGCGCCTACCCTGGCATCGGCGCCGAGGAGCGGGGCCAGGCCGAGGCCATCGCCCGCAACCTCCGGGAGATGGCGAGCCTCACGGTACCGATTGTCGTCGTCATCACCGGCGAGGGTGGCTCCGGCGGGGCTCTGGCCATTGCCGTGGGCGACCGGGTCCTGATGCTGGAGTACTCCATCTACGCCGTCATCTCCCCCGAAGGGTGCGCCGCCATCCTCTGGTCCGACGGCACCAAGGGGGCCCAGGCCGCCGAGGCCCTGAAGCTGACCGCCCCGGACCTCAAGGAGCTGGATGTGATCGACGAGATCGTCAAGGAGCCCCTGGGGGGCGCCCACCGGGACCACGAGACCATGGCCAAGAACCTCCATCAGGCCCTTGCCCGGCACCTGAAGGAGCTGAAGGCCCTCTCCGTGGAGCAGCTCGTTGAGGGGCGGTACCAGAAGTTCCGCAAAATGAGCAGATTCGCCGGGTAGGCATCGCAAGGGCTGGATACGACGGGCTGAAGGCTAAAGGTGGAGGCATCTTTAGCCTTTCGCCTTTTCAGGAGACATGCATGGAAGAACGATTGCAGAAAATACTCTCCCAGGCCGGCATCGCCTCCCGCCGGGAGGCCGAGCGGATGATCACCGACGGGCGCGTGGCGGTGAACGGCAAGCCGGTCATCGAGCTCGGGGCCAAGGCCGACCCCTCCCGCGACGCTATCACTGTTGACGGCAAGCCGGTTACCGTGGACGAAAAGCGGGTCTACATCATTCTCAATAAGCCGGTGGGGTATGTGACCACCCTGAAGGACCCCGAGGGACGCCCCATCGTGACCGATCTCCTGAAGGGGCTCGGGGTGCGGGTTTTCCCCGTCGGGCGCCTCGACTACAACACCGAGGGACTCCTCCTTCTCACCAACGACGGTGCCTGGGCCAACCGCCTTGCCCATCCGCGTCACGAGGTGGACAAGGAGTACCTGGTGCGGGTGCGGGGAACCGTCGCCCGGGAGCAGATCACCCGTCTGGAGCAGGGGGTTGAGCTGGAGGACGGCAAGGCCGCTCCGGCACGGGTTTCGGTGACCAAGCAGAGCGACAACAATACCTGGGTTTCCATCACCATCCACGAGGGGCGCTACCGGCAGGTCCGCCGGATGTGCGAAGCGGTCAGCCTCTCCGTGGTGCGGCTCCGGCGGGTGCGGTACGGTACCCTCGCCATGGGAGACCTGAAGATCGGCGAGTACAGGCATCTCACGCCCGGGGAGGTGGTTGCGCTGGCAGACGGCATGAACGGCGCGCGCGGGAAGGCGCCGCGTCGTGGAACTTCCCCGCAGAAAAAAGGGAAATAGTGTGGCGCTGTCGTAACTGGTGTAACGATTGGCGGACACTGGTGCACATCTTGTGGGCATTGTTTTGCCGTCATGGGGTACGTATCGGCACACGGTGGGAGATTTCGGGCGGTAAAACCGGCATCCGGAGAAGGTTCTGGGAAAATCGTTCGTTGTTTGACTGTTGGCAAGTTCATTGCATGTTGTTTGGCAAGAGGCTGGCGCTTCAAACTGTTTCCCATGAAGGGGAGAAGGAGGTTGCCAATGTTCGTGAACTGCTACGATGGGTATGGGGTCTGTATGTTTTCCGTGACGCTCAAGGAAGGCGTTGAGGCAAAGAGGCTCGGAAATCACATCTATAGCCAGCATGAACTTGTGGATCACTGGAGTGTTTCCGATTGGCCCGAAGGGGCGGTGGTGAGGTACTGAGCAGGCTTCCTCCTGTCCGGCCGAGCCGATAGTGGCAATGGCATGCCATACGATACAGGTGACTCCCCGGCACAACCGAGGCGTTTACCGTTGAGACCGATGAAAAGAGGGCATCCCGCTGGGGTGTCCTTTTTTCGTTCAATCTCCAAGTATGCAGCGTAGGGGGGACGTACTGGATTGCTGGCTTTCTTCCTCTGGAAGTGTTCTACTTGAATTTTAATGATGACACGATACTGTTTAGTGTCATACGCGGATGGAGAGGGGGGGGCCGTTGAAGGAGGAAGACACCATTGGAAAGCTAGGGGAAGGTGACTGCTCTAGCGGGGAGAAAGAGCGGCATTGGGATGGGGAAGGCGGGGGCGAGCAGGAGATTCGTTTCCTTGCTCATTTGCTGGAAGGCTCCAGCCAGCCCTTTAGTATCGGTTATCCTGATGGCAGAATAGGTCACGTGAACGGGGCATTCGAGCGACTTACCGGCTATAGCAGGGAAGAGTTGCAACAAATGGGTTCGGCCGCCGCCCTTACTCCGCCGGAATGGCTGATGATGGAGCAGGCGAAGCTGGAGGAACTCTGTCGAACCGGCGAGCCCGTAACCTATGAAAAGGAATTCATCAGAAAAGATGGCTCGCGGGTCCCGGCAGGGCTTATCGTCCACCTCAGGAAGGATGGGGCGGGGAGACCACTCTATTATTACTCTTTCATACATGACATATCAGAGCACAAGAGGATGGATGAGCGGATCAGGCGTCTTTCCTATTTTCCGCAGTTCAACCCGAACCCGATCATCGAGACCGATTATGCCGGCAGGGTCATTCTCTGTAATCCGGCCACCTACAAGATCCTGGAGAGCATCGGCGTGGGGGCCGACCCCGGCCTGTTTGTTCCTGGTGATCTGGGCACTATTCTGCATGGGTGGGACAGGCAAAGCGAAACAAGCGCGATTCGCGAGCTTTCCCTAGGCACAAGGGTCTTCCGCGAGACCATTGTTCTTACACCCCTGTTTGCAGTCGTGCGCATCTATCTCCACGACATCACTGATATCAGGCAGGCCGAGAAGGCATTGCGCGAAAACGAGAAACGGCTCCAACTCTTCATTGAGCACGCTCCCGCAGCACTGGCGATGTTCGATCGCGACATGCGCTATCTGTGTGTCAGCCGGCGCTGGTTGAGAGACTATGGGCTCGGCGACCGTGACCTGCGCGGTCAATGCCATTACGACGTTTTCCCTGAAATTCCCGAGGAGTGGAAGGAGGCCCATCGCCGCGGGCTGGCGGGGGAAGAACTGCGGGCGGAAAGGGACCGTTTCGAGCGGGCCGACGGCTCGGTGCAGTGGTTGCGATGGGAGATTCACCCCTGGTACGACTCGTCGGAGCAGGTGGGAGGAATTGTCATTTTCACCGAGGATATCACCGAGAGCAAGAACGCGGAGGAAAGGTTTTTACAGTTGAACCGGGAACTGGAGCGGCGGGTTGCCGAATTGCAGCTTATCCTCGATACCTCGCCCATCGGTCTCGCTATCACCAATGATTCACAGGGCGCCATCATCCGGGGCAACCCGGCCCTGGAAAACCTGCTTGGCGTGGCGGTCGGCAGCGAACTTTCGAAAGGAGCACCAAGCCCGGCCAGATACCAGGTTTTTAGGGATGGTGAGGTGCTTGCTCCGTCAGAATTGCCCATGCAACGGGCTGCCCGGGGTGAGGCTGTCGCTGGAGAAACCCTCGACATCGTTCGAGAGGATGGGACATGTCTTAATCTTTACTGTTCCGCGGCAACGCTATGGGATAGTGAAGGACAGCCATGCGGTGCCGTTGGCGCCTTCATGGATATAACCGGGCACAAGGAGTTGGAGAATGTTGTCATCAAGAGTCAGCTCGACACCTATGCCATTCTCGACAACATCCCCTACAGCGCCTGGCTCAAGGATACGGAAGGTCACTACGTGAAGGTGAACTGGCCATTCGCCACAAGCTGCGGCTATTCATCCCCAAAAGAGGTTATCGGGAAAACGGACTTGGACCTCTGGCCGGTGCATCTGGCCGAGGCATTTCGAGCCGACGACCGGGAAGTCATGAAGAGCGGCCAGAGAAAGTTTGTTGAGGAGCACACTGTTGAGAATGGCGAGGAACGGTGGTTCGAGACGTTCAAGGCGCCCCGGTTTGACCAGAACGGCACGGTCATCGGCACAACCGGTATTGCTAAGGACATTACCGAACGCAAGAGGGCTGTCGAAGCTTTGCAGTCGGCCCACAACGAACTGGAACAGAAGGTTGCGGAGCGAACCCGTGAGCTTGCCGACGCCCTGAATGAATTGCGGAAAGAGAGCTCACACCGTATCCATGCTCTGGAGGCGCTTCGCGAACAGGAGCGACTCCTCATCCATCAGGGGCGTCTCGCGGCCATGGGGGAAATGATCGGCAATATCGCGCACCAGTGGCGGCAGCCGTTGAATACGCTCGGGCTCATCATTCAGGGTCTCTCTATGAGTGAAGAGTTGGGGGAACTCACGAAAGATCACCTTGATGAAAGGGTAAACCGGGCCATGCAGCTGATTTTTCACATGTCCCAGACCATTGACGACTTCAGGAATTTCTTCAGGCCCGACAAGGAAAAAGTCCGGTTTGAAATGAAACAGGCAATCAACAACGCTCTCTCCCTTATGAGAGATAACTTTAAGAGTCTCGGGATAGAGGTTTTGTTCGACTCCCCGCAGGGCATGTCCATAACCGGATATCCCAATGAATTTTCCCAAGCGCTTCTCAATATCCTCACGAATGCCCGGGATGCCCTCCTGGAGCGAAAGGTGGAGAAGCCACGTGTCTTGCTGCGCCTGTTCGCGGAAGATGACCGCGTTGTGGTCACCATCGCGGACAATGGCGGTGGTATTGATAGGGAGATCATCGGAAAGGTATTCGATCCGTACTTCACCTCAAAGGGACCGAGCAGCGGTACAGGGCTCGGGCTCTTCATCGCGAAGACCATTATCGAAAAGAACATGGGGGGTACGCTTACCGTGCGCAATAGCGGCGAAGGAGCGGAATTCAGGATCATGGTCTGAAATGGGGACTTCTGTGATCACGACAAAAAAAATAGCCGTCATCCTTGGAGTTGTCGCTGTTATTGCCGGCGGGGTCTTCGTTACCATGGTCCTACAGGGGGGAAGGTCCGGAAAGGTTTCCCGCTCGCCCGAACGCCTGGTGTTCGCCGTTGCCGCGCTGCTGGATTCCGTGCCGGTGTTAGTCGCCCATCACCAGGGATTTTTCGTCCAGCAAGGGCTTGATGTTGAAATCAAATTCTATTCCGCCGGGAAAGACGCCTTGGCGGCGGTGCGTCGCGGTGAGGCGGATTTCGCGACGGTGGCGGATTTCCCCATTATGCTGGCTGCCCTGGATGGCGCGGATATACGGGTGCTTGCCACCATCAGCAAGAGCGGCAGGGAAAACAGCATCGTGGCGAGAAAGGACAGCGGGATCACCGTGCCGGCCCACATCCGGGGGAAGGTGGTTGGCGTCATTCCCGGAACCACCAGTGAGTTCTTTCTCGACGAATTTCTGGTCATGCACGGGATCCCGCGCAGTGATATTGTCGTTGTGGAGTTGACTCCGGGAGAAACGGTGAATGCCCTTCTCTCCAAGAGGGTCGATGCGGTTTCTACCTGGGGCCAACACGCCGCAGACCTGTTGAAGGGGCTGGGGGATAACAGTATCAGGTTCTTCGCCCAGGAGACATACCAGATGTATTGGAACATCGTTGCCTCCAGGAATTTTGTTGCCGGCCACAGGGACACGGTCCAAAAAGTCGTCACAGCCCTTGACCAGGCAAACAGCTCCATCAGGAATAATGCTGATGGGGCGAAGAAGACGGCCATGGAGGCTTTCCGGGTTGATCCGGCGCAGCTCAGGGAAGTATGGCCTGACTATGAATTCGACCTTGCCCTTGATCATACCCTGCTCCTGACCCTGGAAAGCCAGGCGCGATGGGCGATGAAACAGAATAGGACCACTGTCCGGGAAGTGCCGAACTTTCAAGAGTTCATTTACGCGGATGCCTTACGCCGCATCAAGCCGGCTGCAGTTTCGGTAATGAGGTAGCCTCAGGTGTCAATCAGGAAACGTCTGGCCGTCATGGCCGTCCTTCCCCTCGGAGTGGCCTTGTTGGTGAGCATATATATCGCCAGCATGGACAGGCGTCTCGACGACAATGTGAAAGAGTTGCAGTTTGTCACGGCCCTTGCACAGGATGTTTTTGATCTGAACTTTCTGTCCGACCAGTACCTGATCTACCAGGAGCGTCAGATCAAGGCCCAGTGGCTCGTGAAGCACGATGCCATCGGGAACAAGCTCGCCGATAAACTCCAGGCCGGCCAGGGAAACGACAATCTATGGCTTAGGTTACGCCGGACTCACAAGGATATGGGGCATATCTTCACCCAGTTGAGCAATGATCTCGAGGTCCGTGGCAAGTTCACCACCACCGGACAACTGAGCGATCGGAACGAGCGTCTTGCAGGGGTGCTTCTCATCAAGGCTCGCGAAATGTTCAGCACTGTGGTGCGCCTTGCCGGCAGCAAGCAGAACGAGCTTGCGTCGATGCGGGAAAGATTGAATCTCAGCGTTATTGCGCTGTTCATGTCACTCGCGTTGGTGATCAGCGCCATCTCCGCCATCAGTTCCAGGACCATCATCACTTCCATAGCCCGATTGCGGCGTGGCATGGATATTGTGGCTGCCGGTAGCCTGGATCACCGGGTTGAGCGGTTGGCTGACGACGAACTGGGGCACCTGGCCACGACCTTCAACGGCATGACGGAAAGGCTCCAGTCGGCCGATGCCAACATGCGCAATTCCGTCGCCGCGTTGCGTCAGGAGGTCGCGGAACGTAAACGTGCCGAGGAAAAAGCCCGTGATCTGAATAATAAGCTTGAGGAGAGCATTGCGGCATTGGAGAAAGAGATTGCCAATCACCGGCAAACTGGGGAAGAGCTTCGGAACAAAGAGCGTCTCCTCATTCTCCAGAGTCGCCAGGCGGCCATGGGAGAGATGATTGGCAACATCGCCCACCAATGGCGGCAGCCGCTGAACCTGCTGGCTCTCATTGTCCAGAGCTTGCCGGAATGCGGCGAGGGTGGCGAGTTACGTGCGGAACATCTGAAAGCCTGTACGGAAAAGTCAATGAAGGTAATTTTCCACATGTCGCAGACCATTGACGACTTCAGGAATTTTTTCATGCCGGACAAGGAAAAGGTGCTGTTCAGAGTCTGCGACGCTGTCTCCAGGGCGGTATCCATTATCGAAGGAAGCTTTGCCGGTTCCATGATCAGGATCGACACCCAATCAGCGGGTGATCCGGTTATAAACGGCTATCTGAATGAATTCTCCCAGGTGCTCATCAATATCCTGCTGAATGCCAGGGATGCTCTGGTGGAGCGCAATGTTGACAATCCGCGGGTGACGATCACAATCAACACGAGAGACGGCAAGGCAGTCGTCGTCATTGCCGATAATGCCGGCGGCATTCCTGAGGAGATTATGGAGAAGATATTCGATCCCTATTTCACCACCAGAGGTCCGGACAGGGGGACAGGGGTCGGTCTGTTCATGTCGAAAACCATCATCGAGAAAAACATGAACGGCTCCCTTACCGCACGCAATGTCGGGGAAGGAGCTGAGTTCAGGATAGAGGTCTGAAATGGAACTCCAGCAATATCCGGATTTTCGTCTGTCGCTTCTCTACGTGGAGGATGAACCCGAAATCAGGGAGCTTCTCAGGAGCGTGTTGGTAAGGAAGTTTCCCAACGTGGATATCCGGACTGCAGAAAATGGCATGGCCGGATTGGAACGGTTCAGGGAACAACGGCCGGATATCATTCTGACCGATATCCGCATGCCGGTCATGGATGGCATCCAGATGACCCGCAGGATACTGGAAGAGGACCCGGCAGTAAGTGTCATCATCATTTCTGCCTGCAGTGAAACGGACTACCTGCTGGAGGCCATAAAGATGGGGATCAGCAGGTATGTGCTGAAACCCATTAACCACAAGCTTCTCTTTGAGGCTATCGACGACTGCGCCGCCCGAATCATCCATGAACGTCAGGTCAAGGCGCAGAACGAATTGATTCGTCGGCTGAATGAAGAGCTGGAGCAGCGCGTTGCGGACCGCACCGCCGAGCTTGAGGCCTCAAACCGCGAACTCCAGGCTTTCTGCTACTCGGTCGCCCATGATCTGAGCACCCCCCTGCGAGGAATAAACGGCTACAGTAACATACTCCTTGAAGAGTATTCCGACAGGCTCGATGATGAGGGCAAGAGCTATATCGAACGGATGGGGGCGGCGGCCGAGAGGATGGGGCAGTTGATCAACGACCTTCTTGAGCTTTCTCGGGTCACGCGCAGAGAATTACATCGGGAGAAGATTGACCTCAGTTATCTTGCCCACCGTATCGTTCTGGATCTGCGGCAGCATGATTCCGACCGCCAGGCTGAAGTCACCATTGCCGAAAACGTTATGGACGAAGGCGACCCGATTCTCATCCGGCTGGCACTGGAAAATCTCCTTGGCAATGCATGGAAGTACACCGCCAGGGTTTCAAGTCCCCGAATCGAATTTGGGACCTGTATCGCCAATGGCGAAACGGTCTATTTTGTCAGCGACAATGGCATCGGATTCGATATGGCCTACGTCCACAAGCTTTTCATCCCGTTTCAGAGGCTGCACGGCATGGGTGAGTACGGAGGGACCGGCGTCGGCCTGGCGGCGGTGCAACGGATCATCTCCCGGCACGGCGGCAGAATTTGGGCCGAGGGCGAACCGGGAAAGGGCGCGACATTCTATTTCACCCTCAGACGTCCGGCAACCGGTTCTCTCGTGGAGGGTTATCCGGGGGCTTGATGCAGCATATGTGAAGGTGATAATCGAGGCAGGAGAACGGACAGGGGTGGACATTTAGATACATTAAGGTAATGAAAAAAGGGGTTAGCAACCGCAGTTGCTAACCCCTTGATTTTCTGGTGCCGAAGACTGGACTCGAACCAGCACACGGTTGCCCGCACAAGAACCTGAATCTTGCGTGTCTACCAATTCCACCACTTCGGCGCTAGGATTTAAATCTATAGCAAAGTCGTTAATTGATTGCAAGGAATTTTTAGGCTGCCGATCGTCGTGATTGTTGGTTCCTGGTATGGTCACTCTGTACGACGTGTAGACTGATGGCCTTTGTTGTGGGAAAGCGCTTCGAGGATTTGTTCGAAGAGGCGCTGGAAGTTGAAGGGTTTGCCGAATACCTCACGGATTCCGGCGGCGGTTGCCCGTTCTTCGATTCCTGGGTAGAGGTGCCCGGTTCCCATGAAAATTATCAGTTCCGGTTGGAGGCGCCTGGCGTGCTGGGCCAGTTCGAATCCATCCATCCCCGGCATGTTCTGGTCGGTGAGAAGGACACCGTAGGACCTTTCTGTAAGCAGTGTGAGGGCATCTTCACCTCTTTCGGCGCATGTAACGTCTATCCCCTCGCTTTCCATGGCCAGTTTCATGAATATGAGGACATCGCGGTCATCGTCAACGATGAGGATGCGTTCTGTTGGCCGGATAGTGGCGGTCCTGTGCCCTTGAGTCGGGTTCATGGGGATTCCTTGTGGTCGTATGGGTAAAGTGGTTTGCTGTGTCAATGTGTGACTATCTGTCGTATTTGTCAATATTTAATATGACTTATTGTCATATTTTTAATCGCGTTGACACCGGGGGGAGAAAGGGGTATATGAGCTTATTTGCGCGGGGAGTCAAACCTGCGCCGCTCTGGTACCGATGCTTGTCGCGTTGCAGAAGAAAACCTTGGGAGTTGCCGTTGAGCTGTGATATCGGGCGAGAACTTAAAAGGTTGAGGAAAGATCGGGAACTGACGCAGAAGGATTTGGCTGCCCGCGTGGATGGCGGTCTCGACTATACCTATATCGGGAAGATCGAGCGGGGGGAGCAACTCCCGTCCCTGAAAATGCTCATGGGGTTGAGCGCTGCGCTCGGAGTGCCTGTCAGTCATTTTTTTCAGGAGGAATCGCCGGTAAACTCTCCGCTTCGCTTGGCTGAATCCGACGTGAAGTCCACGGAGCTACACAAGGAGTTGCGCCAACTCCATCCTGACGATATCCCCCTGGTGGTTGACATTGTCAGGGTGCTGAACCGCCATCGAAAGGCCGAACGGAAAAGAGCCTATCAGTCTGCATCCGAAACGCTCCCTCTTGCCGCAGAGGATGGTCCGTCCTACAGAAAGCCCTGATTTCCATGACCTTGCCCGCATCTCCATCCGGAATCCGAAACAGGGAGCGCCTCGACAAGCTCCTGGTGGACCGGGGGCTTGTTCAGTCCCGGGAGCGGGCCCGCGCCCTCATCATGGCCGGCCAGGTGGTGGTGAACGACCATCTGGCGGACAAAGCGGGAACCCAGGTGCCCCTGGATGCCGATATCCGCCTCAAGGGGGAGGATATCCCCTTTGTGAGCCGCGGCGGGCTCAAGCTTGCCCGGGCACTTGACGAGTTTGGCCTCGACGTGGCGGACATGGTTGCCATCGACGTGGGGGCTTCCACCGGCGGTTTTACGGATTGCCTTCTCCAGCGGGGCGCCCGTAAGGTTTACGCTGTAGACGTGGGGTACGGCCAACTGGCTTGGAAGCTCCGTCAGGACCCGCGCGTGGTGAACCTTGAGAAGACCAACATCCGGTACCTGGAGCCGGACGCACTCCCTGAGGTTCCTGACCTGGCGGTCATAGACGCCTCGTTCATCTCCCTGGACAAGGTGCTGCCGCCGACCCTTCGCCTCATTTGCGCCGGTGGCGCCGTTGTTGCCCTCATCAAACCCCAGTTCGAGGTGGGCAAGGGCGAAGTGGGGAAGGGGGGGGTCGTGCGGGATGAAGTGAAGCACCGGGAGGTGGTTGACAACATCGTTGCCCTGGCTGAATACCTCGATCTTCAGGTGGGTGGCATAACCGAATCGCCGATTCTCGGGCCGAAGGGGAACCGGGAATTTCTGATCCATCTGATTAAACGGCACATTTCCCCTGATTCATAACCTCAAAAACCCATCACATCGATTATGACCATCCGCATTCTCCATACCGCCGATCTCCATTTGGGCTCTCCCCTGAAAAATTTCGGGGAAGTGGCCCGGGAGCGTCGGCGCGATTTTCTTAAGACCTTCGACCGAATCGTGAACCTCGCCATCAAGCGCGAAGTCGATTGCCTCCTGGTGGCTGGCGATCTCTTCGACGCAACACAGGTGGACGCCGAAACCGTGGGGCGCGTTCAGGACGGCTTTGAACGCCTCGCTGGACGTGGCATCCGCGTGGTTCTTATCCCCGGTACCCACGACAACGTGGTCTCAGCCGAAAGCGTCTACAACCGTACTAAATTTGCCGGCGCCCATATCCTGAAAGATCCTGTGGTGACGGACCCCTTCGCGCTGGAAATCCGGGGGGGAACGGTCCATTTCTACGGGTTCGCCTACCGCTCCGACCGCTCCCGGGAGGCCTTGGAATCGATGCGGCGCCGCGAGGGAGCGGGGATTCATGTGGGGCTCCTCCACGGCTCTCTCAAGGGAAGCCCCGAGTGGGAGATGCGGAAGAAGGATATCCCGTTCACGACGGCGGAACTGGTGGCACTGGGGCTCGACTACATCGCCCTCGGCCACTATCACAACGTGGGCTGCCTGGAGGATCAGGGGCGGGTCGTTGCCTGCTATCCCGGTTCTCCCGAGGGAAAGAAGTTCGGCGAGAACGGCGAGCGCCACGTCCTCATTGTCGAGGTGGGGGAGGGGAGCGCGGTTGTCGAGAAGGTGCCGGTGCAGAGCCGCATCGTGGACGAGTTGACGGTTGACGCATCCCTTTTCTCCGAGGCGGGTGCCCTGGAGGGAGAACTTGCGCGGCTCGCCTCTCCCGATCTCATTGCCCGCATCCGGCTCGTAGGCACCGTGGAGGATCCCCTCGACATCGCTAATCTGGCCGGCCGGCTCCAGGGGAAGTACGCCTGGCTCGAACTTCTGGACGAAACCGACATCTACAACAGCGATCATGTGAAGCGGATGGAACGTGAGGACTCAATCCGGGGGCTCTTTATCCGGAAGGTCCATGCCCGGTTCGAGCAAGCGGAATCCGAGGCCGAGCAGGAACTCTGCCGCGATGCCCTGAAGCTCGTCATGGGGCGCTTCATGCGAGAAGGGGGGGACTGATGCTCTGGATAACCTCAGTGCAGCTCCCCGCCTTTGGCCGTTTCGGGGGGGAGGAGTTCACCTTCCGCCGGGGCATGAACCTGGTGTGCGGCAAGAACGAGGCAGGAAAGTCAACGATCCTGGCTGCCATCGCCGGGACCATCTTCGGCTTCCGGAGAGAAAAGGACCGGTTCGTCCCCTGGGGTGGTGGTGAACGTTGCGAGGCCCGGGTGAGCTTCGCCTATGACGACCGGGAAATGACCATTGTCCGCGATTTCCTGACCGATCGGGTCCAGGCGGTGGAGCGCTCCGGAGACAGGCTCCTGTGGCGGTTCGAGGGAAAGGTCTCTCCGGCGGGGCGGAGCAGCGAGCGGGAGGAGTACCTGGCGAAGATCGAGGAGGTCTGGGGCTTCGCCGAGGGGGATATCTTTCGGAACTCGGTCTTCGTGGGCCAACGAGACCTGAAAATCGAGGGGGACGGCGCCCTCACCACCCGGATCAAACAGCTCCTCTCGGGTTTCTCCGAAATGGATTACGACGCGGTGGTGGACAGCCTCGAAAAGGAGCTCTACGAGCTGACCAGACGCCCCGGCGGGAGGGCCAAGGATCGTGAGCTGGAGGAGGTGCGCGCCCGGATGGCCGAGTTGGCCGAGGCCTGGCGCACGGCGAGCCGGACCATGGAGGAAGTCGGCAAGGCGGAAGCGGAGCTGGCGGAGCTTCGGGGCTTCATCGACGTCGGCCGGGCCGACCTGGATAAGGGGGAGAAGTATCTCCAGCGGGTGAAAAAGTACCATGAGGACACGGGCCGTGAAGCAGTGCTGCGCAAGGAGTTCGACCGTATCCAGGCGGAGCGGGAAAAGGTGGAGGCACTTGAGGCCCAGCGGAGGACCATTGAGGCACGGCTTGCCACCCTGGGGAATCTGACGGATTTGCCCGATGGCTTCGATAGGACCATTGGGGCTTACTGCGCTGCCAGCGAGCGGCTGGAGCAGCTGGAAGAGGAGATGGCGGGGCTGACCGGGGAGTCAGATGACGTTCGCAAAGTGCCTCTCGGGCTGCTTCTGTCCCCCATTCTCGCGTGGGGGGCGGCTGTTGCGGCCTGGTTCCTCGTGCCCGCGTCTGCCTACGTGGCGACCGGTATTGCCCTTGTGGCGACCCTGGCCGTTGTTGTCTATGCCGCCCGGTTGAACAGCGCGCGCAATGCCAACGCATCCCGCCGCCAGGGGAGAATCGACGGCCTTGCTGCCGAGACCGACCGGCTACGCAGCGAGGCCGCCCGTCACGGGGGAGCGGTTGCGGAGCATCTGGGCGACATCGACCCGGCCAGTGCTCGGGGGGTTCTTGAGGAGATGGAAGGAGTCGAGGAGATCGTTGCCGAGCGTGACCAGGTGGCAAGCGCCCTCAAGGTGCTCTCTCCTTTGGACGATCTCAAGGCCCAGGGGACGGAGCTTGCCCGGGAGTTGGCCGTGGTGCGGGAAACCATGGAAAGCGTTGTCGGCAAGGGGTTTCCGGTCATGTCCCACGAGGAGTTCACCGCCGCCGAGGCGAAGATGCAGCGGCTGGCAGGGGAGGTGAAGGAGAAGGAGCGGGCCGCCCTCGTCAAGGAGCAGGAGTTGGCGGTGCTCCGCACGGGGGGGCTCGACCTTGAGGCCATCGCCGAGGAGGGGGAAGAGCTCAAGTCCCGTGAGCAGCGACTCGTGCGGCGGACCGGCGCGTTGCGGCTCGCCGTGGAGCTTCTGCGGGAAACCCTCGACGAATACCGGGCCACGTACCTGGCACGGCTCTCCTCGGAGATCAACGGGAAGCTCTATAACCTCACCGCCGGCAGGTATCGCGAGGCCCGTCTCGACGACAATTTCAACCTCACCATCGGCGCCGATGGTGAGCTCAGGCCGGCAGAGGCCTACAGCTGCGGAGTCCAGGACCAGGCCTATCTTGCCTCCCGGCTTGCCTTGGGCGGTATCCTCTCACGAGGGAGAAAATTGCCTTTTCTTCTCGACGACCCTTTGGTAAATTTTGACGACGAGCGAAAAACTGCCGTTCTGGCTACACTTAACCTCATTGCTTCAGGCCACCAGGTCATCCTCTTTGTTCATGACGAACGCTATCTCCGGCTCAAGGGGGCAGATCTCTGGAATCGAATCCGAATCGACATGAAAGGAAAACCGGATGGACAACTGCATCTTCTGTAAGATCATCAACGGGACCATTCCCGCCAGGAAGGTCTACGAAGACGACGACCTCGTCGCCATCGAGGACATCAACCCGGTCGCACCGCACCATATCCTGCTCATTCCCCGCAAGCACATCGTGAACGCCCTTGACCTGACCGCCGGGGATGACGCTCTTGTCGGGCGCGTTTTCAGGGCCGCGGCAGCCATCGCCCGGGAGCGTGGGGTGGACGAGCGGGGATTCCGCATCGTCCAGAACACCAATGCCGATGCCGGCCAGTCGGTCTTTCACATTCACTTCCATCTCCTTGCGGGACGGCATCTGGGGTGGCCGCCGGGATAGCCTCATTGTGTCCTGTCTGTGCCGAACCAACGAGATTTAGTGGAGGTAACCCATGATGCGCTTCGCATGCACCGTGACGATCCTGGCTCTGGCCGTGGCGGCCCAAGCCGACATATACAAGTGGGTGGACCAGCGAGGGACAGTCAACTACACTGAAGACCTTGGCAAGGTTCCCAAAAAATACCGGAAGAAAGTAACGGTTATTCCCGAAGGTGGGGCGCCTGCGGCCGAGGTGACGGAAACGGTCGTCGAGCGGGGAGGCAAAGAGAAGAAGCCGGAGACCGGGCAGAAGGAAGTTGAAAACGCACCAGCCCCTAAACAAGAAAAAAAGAAGGCGGTCTACGGCGGCAAGGATGAGGATGCCTGGAAAACCGAGTTCAGGACGCTGAGGAGTGAGATCAAAGCCAACGAGGCAGAACTTGCCGCGCGTCGTGGCCGGTTGGCCAATCCCGGCACCATGAGCCGTGGCGATTTTCTGGGAGTCCAGAGGGAAGTAAAGAGGATCGAGGAGACGTTGACCGGCCTGAATACCAAGCTTAACGCTCTTGAAGAGAGTGCCCAACGGGTCGGCGTGCCGTTGGAACTGCGGAAGTAGGGCAGAGAAGTTTCAGAAAAGAAAAAGCCCGGAGGGGGAAACCTCCGGGCTTTTTTGTAATTGACGCCCAGCGGGGATGCTTTCTCATATCCGTCGGTAGAAGCGGTCGTGAAGCCGGGCAGGACGCTCTTTTGCGACCGTCGGGCCTGGTCTTTCGCAGCCGTTTCCCCTTTTGGGGCGGTTGTTACGCGCCTGACGGAAGAGACGTACGCTTACTGCGCCATTCCCTGGACGTCAATTAGTTAAGTTGCTCCGGGATAACCGTACAACCGCTGGACCCTCTGACCATTGGTAAACTTTTTGTCGGGAAGGCGCTTCAGGCTTCCCTGTGCTGCGGGCTTGCTCACCGCACCTGAACCCGTATGGCGTCATGGGTTAACCGTCAGGTCCCTCAACCGGTTGTTACCTGATTCCCAGAGCAATTTTCAAAGAGCGGCACCTTTTGACTGAAGTGTATCTCCGTGGATGATGCTGTCAACGGGGGATGAAAAATTTTTTTGGCTGCTGCCAAGATAGCGCTTGTCGTGGTGGAGGGCGTCGATTGACAGGGGACGGCATAATTGCTAGGGTAGACCGATTCCGCCCTGAGAGGAGCATCCATGCAGCTTCCGCATATAGACCCGGTTTTCCTGCGCATCGGTCCCCTGGAATTCCGGTGGTATGGCTTGATGTACATACTGGGGTTCATTGCCGCTTATTTCATCGTTCTCCGGAGGGCCCGAAAGCGCTCCCTTCCCCTTTCAGCGGACGATGTGGCTGATATTATCTTTTACCTGGCGGTGGGTGTGATTCTTGGCGGTCGGCTGGGATACATCCTTTTTTACAATGCCCCCTACTATCTCGAACATCCCCTGAAGATATTCGCCGTCTGGGAAGGGGGGATGTCATTCCACGGGGGGCTCATCGGCGTTGTGTTGGCGGGGCTTTTGGTGGCGCGGAAAAAAAAGATGCAGTTCTTTGCCCTGGCAGACCTCTGTGTCCTTACTGCTCCGGTGGGGCTTGGTCTCGGGAGGCTGGGCAATTTCATCAACGGGGAACTCTACGGGCGTGTCACCGATATGCCGTGGGGGGTGGTCTTCCGTGAGGGAGGCCCGATGCCGCGGCACCCGTCTCAACTTTACGAGGCGATTCTTGAAGGGCCGGTGCTGTTCATAATTCTGATGGTAGTTGGAAGGAAGGAGCGCCCGGCAGGGGTGGCCTTCTGGACCTTTGTCTCCTGCTATGGGCTGTTCCGTTTCTTTGTCGAGTTTTTCCGTGAGCCCGACTCTCAGCTGGGTTTTATTATGGGCCCCTTTTCCATGGGGCAACTGCTCAGTTTTCCCATGTTTCTTCTCGGACTGGCGATGGTGCTGATCATCACGAAGAAGGGGAAAAACGCCGAATAACAGGCAAACTCACGGGTAAAACCGCAGACACTTGGTCATCTCCAGCATATTTCCGCCGTTAATCTTTTCGTATTTCACCGTATCCATCAGCTGCTTGATAATGAAAATCCCCCTGCCTCGGTCTTCGAGTTGGTCAAAGTCGGGCGGGGGGATGCTGTTGATGTTGAATCCCTGGCCATCGTCGAACACGCGGATGAGAAGGTCCTGGTCAGTGATGTTGATGTAGACGTGGACCATCTTGTCGGGGTCGTTGGCGTTGGCGTGCTTGATCGCGTTAACCATCGCCTCGGTAAGGACAAGGTTTATATGGTAGGCGAGCATGTCCCGATCACCGTCGAAGCGGTCGAGTTCCTTGGCGATGTCTTCGCCGATCCTCCCGATGAGGCTCAGGTAGCGGGTTTGGTTCGGCACCTTGATATCAACTTCGATCTCTTTCCTGTCCATCCCTCACACCCCTAGAAGTTTTCAAGTGCTTCCGCCGTTGAGCCGAATATCTCGAAGACCCGGTGAAGGCGGGTCAACTCGAACATGGACTTGACCTGGGGCTGCAAGCTCGATAGCTTGAGGCTCCCCTGGTGGGATATGGCGTTCTTGAAGCCGGAAACCAGGGCGCCCAGGCCCGAACTGTCGATAAAGCGGACATCGGTAAGGTCAACGAGGATATTCTTTTTACTCTGCTCGAAGAGTTCCTGCATTTTTCCCTTCAAGTCGTTGGAGTTATGGGCATCGAGCCGCTCTTCCTTTACGAAGATGATCAGGATTTCGTTTCGTTCCTCAGTCTTGAGATTCATGGTCCACTCCTTGATTTCAGGTCTTTCCGAAAAAACGACCGTCATTGTATATTGTTCGATTTTCTATTGTACACCAAAAGGTTTCGCCGCGCTCTGATTTTGACTCATTAGCTGCCGGGACGGAAATACTTTAAAGACGACCATGGAGATGTCGTCGTTGATGACCGATGTGGCGCTGAAGCTTTCCACCTCTGCGAGAATGGTTTCGATAATGGCCTCTGCGGGTCGGGAATGGCTTTGGGTGAGGATGTCGCAGAGGCGCCCTGTGCCGAAGAATTCTCCAGACGGGTTCTGGGCCTCGGTGATGCCGTCGGTATAGAGGAGCACCACGTCGCCCTGCCGGAGGGATATGATCTTTTCCTCGAACTGGACGTCCCGCTTGACGCCAAGGATGAGCCCCTCGGCATCCAACTCCACGCAGGCACGCTGACCCTCGCGGAAGATGAGCGGAGGGTTGTGGCCGGCGTTGGCGTAGGCGAGGACGCAGCGATCGGTGTCATAGCGGACGTAGAACATGGTGATGAAGAGCTCGGCGGCGGAGAGATCGTCGTGGAGCAGTTCGTTGAGTGTCGCGAGAATTGCCCCGGCGGTCTTGTCGGAACGGGCCTGTGCCCGGAGCACGCTTCTGGTTTCCGCCATGATGAGGGCAGCTCCCACGCTGTGCCCCGACACGTCGGCGATGACCATGTCGATGTTGTTGGCGCCATGCAGGAAAAAGTCGTAGTAATCCCCCCCCACGTGGGTTGCCGGTTTGCAGCGCCCCGCGATCTCTATTTTCTGGATAACGGGGGGACTGGAGGGGAGGAGCGAAAGCTGGATCTGCTTCGCAATCTCCATCTCCTTGAGAACCCGGGCGTTTTCCAGGAGAATGCGTTCCTTTTCCTCGCGCTCCCGCTCCCTTGCTTCCATTTCCGTGACTATTTTCACTGCCTGGGCCAGCTGCCCCGCCAGGCTCTCCAGGAGATCGAGGAACGGTTCGTTGAAGAGGCCAACGATGTTCTTGGAAAAGACCGACAAAATCCCGAGTGGGTGTTCTCCCTTGCGGGCGATGGGGATATGGGCGAAGGACTTGATCCCTTCACGTGCCATCAGGTCCCGTGAGAGCGGCTTGGTGATGTACTGGGTATCGTTGACGAACTGGATCCGGTTGGCCGTGAATGCCTCGCCGATGTATGTTTCGCTTTCGGGGTCCCAGTCCTTGCCGATGATTGCGGCTATTCCCTTCCCCCGGTAGCTTCTGACCCGCAGGACTCCCTTTTCGTCAATGAGCCTGATGACCGCCAGATCGAGCTTGAATTCTTTGAGGATAAGCGCCAGAAGATCGTCCATGATGATCTGGAGGTCCAGGGTCCTGTTGATGAGCTCCGATGCCTTGAGGCGCACGTAGAGGGCCTCGCGGCTTTCCGCGAGCGACGCCTGGACCGTGCTGAAAATGTCGTAGACCGGCTCCATCCGTGATCCCAGATCCGAAAGGTAGCTCTCCACAATGGCTCCCGCAGCCGCAGCACCCACCGATCCTGCCAGGGTCTTTTCAGTGAAGCGCTTCAGCTTCGGCAGTTCGAACTCCGACACCCCTCCCTGCGCAGTGATCTCCCGGTTCCCCATATACTCGGCAATGGCCGTGTTGGCCTGTTTTTCCCCAATGAACTTCGACATGAGGTTTACGAACTGCATGATCGTGACCGGCTTCGACATCCGCTTGGTTTCCCAAGGGACACCGTTTCGATCTGACGTGAAGACGTCGACGAATTTTCGCACCTGCTCCCGCTCCTTGTCCCCCTGGGGGAGGAGGATGGAAAGGGCCACGTATCCCCCCACGTTGAAGAGCATGCTCCAGAAGAGGGAATGGGACCAGAGGTCGAAGCCGGCAAGGCCGAAGAGTTCTGTCGGCTTGAGCAGGGCAATGCCGAAGGGACCCTCGTCGAGGATTGCCCGGGAGAACCGGCCCGACATGATGAAGGAGGGAAGGAGCAGGGTGTAGAGCCAGAGGATGAAGCCCAGGATGATGCCGGTCAGGGCTCCCACTTTGTTCGCCCGGCGCCAGTAGAGCCCCCCCACGAGCGCCGGACCGAACTGGGCCGCCGCAGCGAAGGAGATGAGCCCCATGTTTACGAGCATGAAGGTTTCGCCCACTACCGTCTGGTAAAGGAAGCCGAGCGTAATTACCAGGGCGATGCAGAGGCGCTTCAGGTTGATGAGCATGGCCGGGAACCAGGGACGTGGGGTCAACCGGACCACGATTGGCATGAGGAGGTAGGTGACGAACATGGTGGAGATGGCCACCGACTCCACCATCACCATCCCGGCGGAGGCCGAGAAGCCTCCGAGAAACGCCAGCAGCGCCAGCCACGAGTGGCCGCTCTGCAGCGGGAGGGAGAGGACAAAGAAGTCGGCCCCGAGGGCTCCGCCGGTGTGGAGAATGCCGCCGAGGGCGATGGGAACCACAAAAAGGTTGATGAGAAACATGTAGGCCGGCAGCAGCCACATGGCTTTTTTGATATGGTTCTCATCGCTGTTCTCGATGACCATGATGTGGAACTGGCGGGGGAGGAGCATGATGGCGCCCATGGAAAGATAAAGGGTGGTCAGCCACCGGGCATAGGTGGTCTCGCCAGGGTCACCGAGGGTGGTCAGGTGGTTGAGAAGATCTCCTTGGGCGTCGATGCGGGAGAAAATGTCGCCGAATCCCCCGAAGATCCCGTAGGTGATAAAGGTACCGACGGCGAGGAATGAAGCCAGTTTGACGACCGACTCCACGGCAACTGCGGCCACGAGACCCTCGTGGCGCCGTTCCGAGGAATTCTGGCGCCGGGCGCCGAAAATCATGCTGAAGATGCTCAGGATGAGAGCTGCGAAGAAGTTTGTGTGCAGCGAGAAGGGGTAGTTTTTGTGGAGCAGCGGGAGTTGGATGTAGGGGTAGCCGCAGATGATGTCGAAGGTGCTGGACACCGCCTTGAGCTGAAGGGCGATGTAGGGCATCACTCCGAAGATGGCAATGATGGTGATGACGGCCCCGAGCCACTGTGACTTGCCGTAGCGGGAACTGATGAAGTCGGCGATGGAGGTGATGTTGTTCTCCTTGCTGATCCGGACGATCTTGCGCAGGAGAAACCACCAGGTGAATGCCATGAGGGTGGGACCCAGATAGACGAGAAGAAAGTCGAGGCCGGTGGTGGCCGCCTTGCCGACGCTGCCGTAGAACGTCCACGAGGTGTGGTACACGGCGATGGAGAGAGCGTAGACATAGGGGTTGGCGATGATGCTCTTTCCCTCTTCCCGCTTTCTGTCGGCATAGTAGGCAACCCCGAAGAGCAGGACTATGTAGAGGAGCGATACTCCGACCACCAGTTCAATGCTCAGGATCAACGGTGATCTCCTTCGTCCTGCTCGTCTTCAGGCTGGTTGATGGCCTTGGTGAAGAGGTAGATGACTGCTATTGATAGTGCCCATCCTCCCACGAAATAGAGATAGAGCAGGGGGATGGAAAAGACCCGGTACGGTTTGTTGAAGATCTGGATGAACGGATAGTTCATCATGACGAAGCCCAGGATAAAGAAAATCACCCACGATTCCCGCAGCCTCAGCCGTTTGAAGAGGGCAACCCGCAATTTCATCCACACGGCAGTATCTCCATGGCGTCAAGGAGCGTGTCGAGCAGCTCGGTGACCGGTTTGGAGGTGTCGATCCTGATCATGCCTGATTCGTCGCCGGCAGGGGCTTCGAACTCCCCCTTCTGTAAAAGGTAGATATCCCACCGGCCGTCCGAAGGTTCATCACACTGGTTTCTCCTGGCCTCCAGACGCTGCCTGACGGTCTCTTCCGGGCAGACGGCGTGAAGCAGGTGGAAACGGGAGCCGTATCGATCGGCCAGTTGCCGAAAGAGGTCACGATCGGTTCTGCGGCGGAAGGTGGCGTCCACGATGATACTGCGTCCCGTCTCCATGGCCGCCTCAGCCCGCTTGAGGATCTCTCCGTAGGTGCGGGCGGTGACGGACTCCGCGTAGATGCCTTCTCCGTAGCGGTCCCAGTGGTGCTCTTGCGGTGCAGAACCTGTTAGTTCCTTTCTTACCACATCGGAACTGACTATTTCCAGCCCAAGGTCAAAGGCCAGTTCCCGCGCAAGGTAGCTCTTGCCGGTTCCCGTGAGGCCGCAGGTCAGGATGAGCGACGGAGGGAAGGCCCGACGGGCGATGTAGCCGCGTGCAAGACGGAAATAGCGCCGGGAGCGCTCCTTGGCTGCGGCCTTGTCCGCCGGCGGAATCTGCTGGTCGAGAAGCCGCATGCTCTCCACCTTTCCCCTGACACAGGCCCGATAGACCTTGTAGAAGTCAAGGACGTCGGCGACTCCGTCATCGCCGGTTGTCCGGATGTATTCATCCAGGAACGGCGAGCAGAGGTCAGATCTGCGATTAACGTCGAAATCCATCAGGAGGAAGGCGATGTCGGCGGCCGTGTCGCCGTAGCGGAAGCGGGTATTGAATTCGATGCAGTCAAAGATGCAGATACTGCCGTCAGAATCCAGACAGATGTTTTCCATGTGGATGTCGCCGTCGCAGTCGCGAATGAAGCCGTTGGCAACGCGTCGGGCGAAGATGGCGGCATTTTCTTTCATGAAGCGGTCGACCCATTCTTCGATGCAGCGAAGATCCCGTCCGCTCAGGGTTTCTCCCGCAAACTGGCGGGTCTGGCGGAAATTTTCTTCCCAGTTGGCTCGAATGACGTCGGCTCCGCCGTAGCTGTCGATCTCTCTGCTCCGTTCGGCGCGGCGGTGAAATTCGCCGATTACCCGGGCAATGGCTCGGATATCAGCCACGGAAACCTCACCCGCACACAGCAGTCGGTCGAGCATCCGTTGCGCCGGGAGCCGCTTCATCTTGACCGCATAATCGATGACCCGTCCATCGCCGGAAAATCCGGCCCTGCCAAGCGTTTCCCTCACTTCCTCTACGCCGAGGTAGATGTCGGGGCAGAGGCGTCGATTGAGGCGAACTTCTTCGTTGCAGTAAAAGCGGCGTCGATCTATGGTTGAAAAATTGAGGAAGCCGAAATCCACCGGCTTTTTGACTTTGTAGGCGAAGCGATCAGTCAGAAAGATGTAGGAGACATGGGTCTGGACGAGCTCCACGGAGTCCGTGTGTTCCGGGTAGGCTGAAGGCTTCAGGAGTGACCGTATGAATCGCTTTTCCATGCCGTCCCCACAGGGCGGAAATATACCATACACAGTACCATAAACGCCGCTCCGCGCAAGGTTTGCGCTTCCTTATATTCATTTGACGGGTCAGGGTTATTGTGTTAGCTTTTTTGATGAGTTTTGGGATACACGTTCCGCTGGAACGGCTTTTGTATTCCGACGGAATGCAAGTCTTCTCATCCCTGTCCATTCTGAACGCTTATTTCACTTTACCATATTCGCAACAACTGAGTAGATGCGGGGCTTTCGGGCGCCTTTTCCGCTTCTGGCAGACGTAGGCACGGGTAACTGCATGAAGAAACGTATTGTCGTGGCATTATTCCTGGCTCTTTCCTTTCTTCCGGGATGCGCCACAAACGGCGCGGGGAAGCCGGTTCCCCCCAACGAGCACTCATTTCGTCCAACCGTCAATATTGCCGGTTCGAGGGCTCTCTACATTTATTCACTGTCGCGCCTCCGCGAGCTGGACGGGGATTTCGAGGGTGCGCTCACGCTCCTGAATGGCGCCATTGAGGCTGACCCCAACTCCGCTTTTCTTCATACGGCAGCCGCGGAGATCTATCTGAAATCGGGCAAGCTCGACGATGCGCTCCGCGCAGGTGAAAACGCCATCCGCGTCGATCCCGGGTTCCGTCCGGCACGGATCATTGCCGGAACCATCCTGGCAAACCTCAAGCGGGACAAGGAAGCCATTGTTCACCTCAGCAAAGCCATTGAGCTTGATCCGACCAAGGAGGATGCCTATCTCCATCTGGCCGTCTCCTATGTCCGAACCTTTGATTACGAGCAGGCGGTTAACACCCTCAAGTCTCTGATCAAGATCAACCCCGAGTCATCGCTGGGGTACTATTACCTGGGCAAGACCTACGACCAGATGAAACTCCAGAAGGAGGCGACCAACTATTACAAGAAGGCCATCGAGATCAAGCCCGATTTCGAGCAGGCTATAATCGACCTGGGGATTTCCCAAGAGGGGCTCGGCCTCTATGATGATGCCATCGCCACCTACAAGCAGCTGCTTGAGACAAATCCGTTCAACATGAACGTGCTGCAGCACCTGGTGCAGCTTTACCTCCAGCAGCAGCGGTTGGAGGATGCGCTCCCAATGCTCATCGTGATGAAGGATCGGGGTGTCGGCGGCCTGGAAACCCAGCGTAAGATCGGCCTCATCTATATGGAGTTGGAACGCTATGACGAGGCGATCGCCGAATTCGAGCAGATCCTTGCCCGGGAACCCAAGGCCCACCAGATTCGCTTCTACATTGCGAGCGCTTACGAGGAGAAAGAAGAGTTCGACAAGGCCATAGAGGAATTCAGTAAGATTCCCCCGGGAACCGCCAATTACGTTGAGGCCTTGGGGCACATCGCCTTTATGTACCGGGATCGGGAAAAACCTGAGAAGGGAATCCAGATCTTAACGGATGCCATTGCGGCCAATCCCGATAAATTGGACCTCTATCTCTATCTGGCCGGTCTGTACGAATCTATGGATAAGTTTTCAGAAGGACTTGCCGTTCTCAAGGGGGTTGAAGGGAAGTTTGCCGAGGACCCGAGGCTCCACTTCCGGATGGGAACCATCCTTGACAAGATGGGGAACAAGGAGGAGTCCATCGCCCGGATGAAGCGGGTTATCACCATTACGCCCGACGATGCCCAGGCCCTCAACTATCTTGGCTACACCTACGCCGAGATGGACATCAAACTGGATGAAGCCCTCCAGTACCTCAAGAAGGCAGTGGCGCTTCGTCCCAACGACGGCTTTATTCTCGACAGTCTCGGCTGGGTCTACTTCAAGTTGAAGCGTTATGACGAGGCCGTGCCGCTCCTGGAGCGGTCACTCAAGGTCGTGGAGGATGATCCAACGGTCATGGAGCACCTGGCCGACGCCTATGCAGCCAACCATGAATACCGCAATGCCTTGAAACTTTACAAGAAGATCCTCGACGCCGACCCGGGTCGCAAGGATATCGCCGAAAAGAAGAAAAAGGTCAGGGCGGAAAGTCTGGAGAAATGACGGCACGGCTGTTCTGCTGTCTTGCGGCACTGGTTACCCTTGTTTCGTGCAGCGGCGGCGCGCCTCCTGCGGAGTTGCCGCGGCGGGGAGCAGGGTCCCCTGCCTACGGCGATGCCCTGGTGGTTGGCACCATTGGCGAACCGTCCAACCTGATCCCGCTGCTTGCCTCCGATTCCGCCTCCCACGATGTGGCGGGGAACGTCTTCAACGGCCTTGTGAAGTACGACAAGAATCTTGAACTGGTGGGGGATCTGGCAGAGTCGTGGCAGGTCTCCCCCGACGGCCTCACCATCACCTTCAGATTGCGCAAAGGGGTGAAGTGGCACGACGGCACCGAGTTCACCTCCCGCGACGTCCTCTACACCTACCGAGTCACCATTGATCCCAAGACCCCCACCGCCTATGCCGAGGACTTCAAGCAGGTGAAGAGCGCAGAAGCGCCGGACCGGTACACCTTCCGCGTGACTTACGGCAAGCCCTTTGCCCCGGCTCTGGCCTCCTGGGGGGCGGGAATCCTGCCGGCCCACCTCCTGGAGGGGAAGGACATCACGAAAAGCCCACTTTCCCGCCATCCCGTGGGGACCGGCCCCTACCGGTTCAAGGAGTGGATTGCGGGGCAGAAGGTCGTCCTTGAGGCATTTCCCGACTACTTCGAGGGGCGGCCCTACATTGACCGGTTCGTCTATCGGATCATCCCCGATACTTCCACCATGTACCTGGAACTGAAGGCGGGCGGCCTCGACATGATGGGGCTCACGCCGGTCCAGTACGCCCGGCAGACCGATACCCCTGAGTTCCTGGCCCGTTTCAACAAGTTCCGCTATCCGGCCTCGGCGTACACCTACCTGGGATACAATCTCCGCAACCCTCTTTTCGCCGACCGGCGGGTCCGACAGGCCATTGCCTGCGCCATCAACAAGGACGAGATTGTCCACGGGGTGCTTCTGGGGCTGGGGCAGGTGGCCCACGGTCCCTTCAAGCCGGGAACCTGGCCATACAATCCTTCTGTGAGGGACTTCGGCTATGACCCGGCCCGGGCAAAGGTGCTGCTGGCCGAGGCGGGGTGGCACGCGATCGGGTCCGATGGTATCCTTACGAAAGACGGCAAGCCCTTCAGTTTCACGATTTTCACCAACCAGGGAAACGACCAGCGGCTCAAGACCGCCCAGATCATCCAGCGTCGCCTCGCAAAGGTTGGGATCGAGGTGAAGATCCGGGTTCTGGAGTGGGCGTCGCTCCTCACCAACTTCATCGACAAGCGGAATTTCGACGCCCTCATCATGGGATGGACCATTCCCCAGGATCCGGATATCTTCGACGTGTGGCATTCCAGCAAGACCGGCCCCAAGGAGCTGAACTTCATCGGGTTCAAGAACGCCGAGGTGGACCGGCTCATCGAAGAGGGACGCAGTACCTTCGATCAGGAAAAGCGCAGGCGCTGCTACTGGCGCATTCAGGAAATACTTGCCCAGGAGCAGCCCTACACGTTTCTCTTCGTCCCCGATGCCCTGCCGGTCGTGAGTGCCCGCTTCCGGGGGATCGAGCCGGCGCCGGCCGGGATCACGCACAACATCATCCGGTGGTACGTGCCCAAGGAAGAGCAGGTGCATTAACTGCCGGGACCAGGGACCGGGACCAGTGAAGGCTTACGTCTTTCCCGGCCCCGGTTCTTGGTCCCCGTTTCTCCGACTTATGATCAATTATCTTGCAAAGCGACTAATAATGATGGTTCCGCTCCTTCTGGGGATTACCCTCATCTCCTTTGTGGTAATCCGCCTGGCCCCCGGCGAGCCGGTGGAGGCCATGACCGCCATGAGCCCCAAGATCACCGCCGAGACCCGCCAGCGGCTCCGGGAGTTCTACGGCCTCGACAAGCCGCTCCACGTCCAGTACGCCACCTGGCTCAAGCAGGTGGCAACCCTCGATTTTGGCCGCTCTTTCGCCCCCGACAATCGGCCGGTGACCGACAAGATCAAGGAGCGGATTCCGGTTACCATTTCCCTCAACCTCATCGCCCTAATCCTGGAGTTCGGCCTCGCCATACCCATCGGCATCTTTGCGGCCACCCACCGGGACACCCTCTACGACAAGGGGATCACCATCTTCGTCTTCCTGGGGTTCGCGGTGCCGACCTTCTGGCTGGCACTGCTCCTTATGTACTTCTTTGGCGTGAAACTGGGCTGGCTCCCCATATCGGGGCTCCACTCCCTGGGGAGCGAGACACTTTCCCCTATGGCGTGGTTCGTGGATCTGGCGAAGCACCTGATCCTTCCGGTCTCCGTGGCCACTTTCGGGAGTCTGGCGGGGCTCTCCCGCTACATGCGCTCCAACATGCTGGAGGTGATCCGCCAGGACTACATCACCACGGCCCGGGCCAAGGGGCTCACGGAGCGGGCCGTGGTCTACCGGCACGCCCTGCGCAATGCGCTGCTGCCGGTCATCACGTTCCTCGGCTTCTCGCTCCCCGGCCTCATCGGGGGGAGTGTGATCTTCGAGACCATCTTTGCCATCCCCGGCATGGGGCAGCTCTTCTATCAGGGAGTCATGGGGCGGGATTATCCTCTTGTCATGGGCATTCTGGTGATCGGCGCCTTCCTTACGCTCGTCGGCAACCTCCTGGCCGACCTCGGCTACGCCCTGGCCGATCCTCGGATTAGGCACGGAAGGGGGTAGGGATGGGTTTTCGGGAAAGCTGGTTCCATGCGGTATTCTGGAAGCGGTTCCGGGGGAACCGCCTTGCTGTGGCTGGCGGGTGTGTCGTCCTTCTCCTCTTTGCCGTTTCCCTCCTGGCTCCGTACATCACCCCCTGGGACCCCCACGCCATCGATGCCTACCACGTGCTCCTTCCCCCCTCGACAGACCACTGGTTCGGCACCGACGAGCTGGGGCGCGACGTCTTTACCCGCGTGGTCTACGGGGCGCGGATCTCCCTCAAGGTGGGCTTTGTCTCCGTGGGGATCGCCGTGGCCATCGGGGTGGTGCTGGGGCTCGTGTCGGGTTTCTACGGCGGCATCGTCGATACCGTCATCATGCGGTTCGTGGATATCATGCTCTGTTTCCCCACCTTCTTTCTGATCCTGGCGGTGATCGCTTTTCTGGAGCCGTCCATCTGGTATATCATGGCGATTATTGGCCTCACGGGATGGATGGGGGTGGCGCGGCTCGTGCGGGCCGAGGTGCTGTCGCTGCGGGAGCGGGACTTCATCCTGGCGGCCCGGGCGCTGGGGGCGTCCGATGCGCGGATCATCTTCCGCCACATTCTTCCCAACGCCCTGTCGCCGGTGCTCGTCTCTGCCACCCTTGGCGTTGCCGGGGCCATACTCACGGAGTCGGCCCTGTCGTTTCTCGGCATCGGCGTGCAACCCCCCACGCCCAGTTGGGGGAACATCCTCACGTCGGGCAAGGACTACATCGAGTTCGGCTGGTGGCTCTCCCTGTTCCCCGGCCTGGCCATCCTGGTGACGGTCCTTGCCTACAACCTGCTGGGGGAGGGGATTCGCGACGCCCTTGACCCACGGCTGAACCGCTGAAATTTTTTGATGAATCCGAGGAGTCTTATGTCAGACAACTACAAACCCGCACGGGAGCCGGTGGCAGAGCCCGTCGTCAACAAGGACGAGTTCGCCATTGTGACCGTCGATGACGAGATCAGGGCAGACGGGCTCTGCCAGTCGCTGCTCAAGCGCTTTTATGACTCGCTTCTGGAGGGGGGGATGGATCCCCAGGAGGCAACTCGCGTGGCCAGCGGCGCCGATTACTATGTGCGCGATTTCCTCGTGGGCTACAAGCATTGCAATCTCTTTGACGAGCGGCCAGGAATCGTCCGTCAGTTCGCCGGCAACTGGTATATCGTCAACACCATTGAACCCTCGATAGAGGAGCTTGCAGGGCACCTTCTCGGGGTACGTTCCTTTTACCGCTTCCTCAATGGTCGAGGTCTCATTGGCGGGGATTTTCTCGCCGCCATGGAGCAGGAGTGCGGCGATGGGGCTTTCTACGAAAGCCGCATCCGGAGTTTCTGGGAAATCACGGGTGACGGTTACATCGCGTGGGAACGCGAATGTTCGCTGAAGCAAAAATGAGATCAGGGAGGAAAGCCATGAGACTTGCTCGACTGCTGTTGCTGCCACTTATCGTAATCGGAACGTTGTCAGGCTGTGCCGTCAACATGGCAGACATCCACGGCTTCAACGTCATCTCCATTGAGCAGGAGAAGGAGCTTGGCAACAAGTTCGCGGTAGAGATCGAAAAACAGTATCCGGTCTACAATGACCCTGAGGCCCAAAAGTACATCGACCGGCTTGGCCGCCGGCTCCTGACCGGCGCTCGGGAGGTGAATTTCGACTACGTCTTTAAGGTGGTGAAGGATGACAGCGTCAATGCCTTTGCCATCCCCGGCGGTCGGCTCTATGTCCATACGGGTCTCCTCAAGGCGGCCCAGAGCGAGACGGAGGTGGCGGCGGTCATGGCCCACGAGATCAGCCATTCCGTGGCCCGGCACGGCACCCGCCAGATGACCCAGCAGTATGGCTACTCCCTGGTCCTCTCCCTGGTCCTGGGGCAGAACTCGAACATGCTGGGTCAAATTGCCGGTGAGCTCTTCGGCAAGGCGGGAATGATGTCCTACAGCCGGGAATACGAGAACCAGGCTGATTTCCTTGGGGTGGAAACCATGTCCAAGGCCGGGTACAATCCCCAGGGGATGGTCTCCTTCTTCCAGAAACTTGATGCCATGGGCAAGCAGAACTCAAGTACCCTTACCAGCTTCTTTTCTTCCCATCCTCTGACGTCGGAGCGGATCCAGCGGGTTCAGGCTGAGATTGCCCAGATCCCTCCCCGCACCTACCCCTTAGTGGATAATACCGAACTGCAGAAGATAAAGGCCCGCATCAAGTGATGGACGACCGGGACAAACGCTGGGACCGGATTGCCGGAAAACTGGATTATCTCTTGGGTCGGCTCGACCGGTTCCTGGACGACTATGTTCCCCCGCCGCCTCCCGACGATCAACTCTTCGAGTGTCATATCGCTTTCCGGTGGCGGCGGGTAGGGGAGGGGGGCTCATTTCTGCCGGTGGAGCATCCACACTTGCCCGATCTGAACGACCTAGTGGGGATCGACCTGGTCCGTGACGAACTGGTTCGCAACACCGGGCAGTTCGTGGCCGGGTATCCTGCCAACAACGTCCTTCTCTGGGGTGAGCGGGGGACCGGCAAGTCAACCTGCGTGAAGGGGCTTCTCCGGCGCTTTTCGGAGGAAGGTCTGCGGCTTGTGGAGGTACTCCGGGACGATCTCTTTACCCTGCCGGCCATCATCGGGCCCCTCAGGAAGATGCCGCATCGCTTCGTCCTCTTCTGTGACGACCTCTCCTTTGGCGAGGGGGAGGGGGGGTACCGGGAACTCAAGGCCCTCCTTGAGGGTGGGATCGAGGAGCGACCCTCCAATATCCTCTTTTACGCCACGTCCAATCGCCGTCACCTCCTCCCGGAGCGGATGGAGGACAATCTGGGGGGAGAGATCCATCCCGAGGAAGCGGTGTCGGAAAAGCTCTCCCTGGCCGACCGCTTCGGCCTCAACCTGAGTTTCTATTCCTTTGACCAGACCACCTACCTTGCCATCGTCGCGCGGTATGCCGAAAAATTCGCCTTGCCCGTCGACCCGGAGTCACTCAGGAGAGAGGCTCTGCAATGGGCGCTCTTCAAGGGGAGCCGTTCGGGAAGGTCCGCGCGGCAGTTTGTCGACGATCTGGCAGGGCGGTTGCGGGTGGCAATGCCGGACGGCATGCGTTAACCGGCGGAGAAGCGGAAGATGGCTTACAAAGTGCGCAGTGCCACAGTGGTAAAGCGGGGAAGCGTCGGGTTTCGTCCAGTATCGCCGGGACCAGACCTGACCAAGGAGCCGTGCTGAGGCCCCAAGACTCCCGCGGTCAGCGGGACCATCAACGAGCATGTCCCCGGTTTTGTCCGCTGGCATGAAACTCCTGCCGGCAGGGTGCCGATTGTTTCGACGGAGTTCCGGTTTGCCGACCGGCTCGGCGCCTGGAAGGCCCGGTGGGGGATCGGGCGGATGTCGTACCTGGTGCCGCCGGGCCTCTACGCCATTGGCTCCCCCGGCCCCGAAGACCCCGTGGTGGTGACTGCCAACTACAAGATGAGCTACGATCTGGTCAGGAGGGAGTTTTCGGGGCGCAGCGTCTGGCTCCTCGTCCTCGAAACCTTCGGGATCAATGTCTGGTGCGCCGCCGGCAAGGGGACCTTCGGCACCGATGAGTTGGTCCGTCGGGTGGAGAAGGTTGGGCTCGCCACGGTGGTTACGCACCGCACGCTCATTCTCCCGATTCTCGGCGCTCCCGGCGTGGCCGCCCACCAGGTTGCCCGGCGGAGCGGATTCCAGGTGTGCTACGCCACGATCCGGGCAGCCGACCTCCCCGAGTACCTCGATAACGGCATGGTGACCACACCTGGCATGCGCCGGCTTACCTTTACCGCCCGCGAGCGGCTCGCCCTCACCCCAATCGAACTGGTGACGACCGGGAAGTGGGGCGTGCCGTTCGTGGCGCTCCTCGTGGCCCTGTCGGCATTGTCCGGCGGGCTTTTATCCTTCTCAACCCTTGTGTCTGCGTTGGTTCTCTTCGTGGGGACCATACTGACCGGAGCCGTTGCTGCGCCGGTTCTTCTCCCCTGGCTTCCGGGTAAGAGTTTTGCCGTGAAGGGGGCGGTGGCCGGTTGCTGCTGGGCAGTTCTGTTTATTGGGGTAGGGAGGGAGACAACAGGATGGCTTGACGCCATGGCCCTCGTTCTCGCCGTGCCGGCCGTGACCGCCTTCCTGACCCTCAATTTCACCGGCAGTACCCCCTTCACCTCCCGGTCGGGAGTGAAGAAGGAGATGCGGCTCGGGCTTCCGGCCATGGCGGTGTCGCTGTTCGCCGGCATATTCCTCTGGATCGCGGCTCGATTCCTCTGAGCGCAAGGAGCGATTAGTGTGAAAGGTTTCTCCTACCTCACAAACGTTGCTACCCTGGAACTCAACCGCGAAGCCTGCATCGGGTGTGGCATGTGTGTGGCGGTCTGTCCCCATGGAGTATTCGCGCTGCAGGGCACCAAGGCCGAAATACGGGATTTCGACGCCTGCATGGAATGCGGCGCCTGCGCCGTCAACTGCTCCGTTGGTGCCATCGAGGTCGATTCGGGAGTCGGGTGTGCATCGGGGATGATCAATGAGTGGCTGGCGAGTATCGGCGCGAGGAAAACAAGAGGCGGTGGCTGTTGCTGACATTGAAAGCTCTTGTCCATTGACTTGCCGTTTGTATGGTGATAATGAATTATTTCAAAAATTTGAACCACTGGAGGGATTGCGCATGAACGAGACGGGAAGAAGAATTGCACGACTCATCATCGGTGTGGCTGTCGCCGCATCTGCAGCAGTGGCGTTTGCTTCCGAGGGGGGCGTGGGGGTCAGCGCCGATGAAGCGCTTCAGCGCCTCATGGACGGAAACAAGCATTATGTGGAAGGTCAGATGGGCGCTTGCCGCGAGAGCGATACGGCGAAACGGGAAGGGTTGGCAAAGGGACAGAAACCCTATGCGATCATTCTCTCCTGCTCCGATTCGCGGGTTCCGCCCGAGATTATTTTCGACAAGTCCATGGGTGAGCTGTTCGTGGTGCGGGTTGCCGGCAATATCCCTGATCCCGTCGTTCTCGGGAGCATCGAATACGCTGCCGAGCATATCGGTTCCCCCCTCATAATGGTGCTTGGCCACGAGCGCTGCGGTGCCGTGACCGCCACCGTCGACAGCAAGGGGAAGGCTGAAGGGAATATCGGCGCACTTGTGAAGACCATTGCTCCGGCTGTCCAAAAGGTAAAAAAGGCAATGAAAGGCAAGCCCAAGGCAGAGTTCGTGGAAGCTGCCTGCGATGCCAACGTCAAGCTCGTTGCGGCCAATATAACCAAGAAGTCGCCGGTCGTTGCCAAGCTTGTCAAGGAAGGAAAGATCAAGATTGTGACTGCCAAGTATGACCTGGACGAGGGTAAGGTCACACTCTTCGAGGATAAGAAGTAAAAAGTAGCGACACCTTCCGGCGCCACTCTGGTACGCCACCAAGAAAAGCCCGCTTTGGCGGGCTTTTTCAGTTTTTGAGAACCTCTTTGATTTTTGTCAGGAGTTCATCGGGTTTGACCGGCTTCGCAATGAAGTTGATTCCCTCGTCGAGTACCCCCTTCCGGTTGATGATGTCCTGGGTGTAGCCACTTATGAAAAGGGCCTTCATCTCCGGTCGGGCGCGCCGGATTTCTTCATATACGGACTGTCCGTTCTTCTTGGGCATAACAACGTCGAGAAGAAGAAGGTCTATCTTGTCTCTGTTCTCCATAAACCGCCTGACAGCTTCGGCCCCGTCGCTGGCCTCGATGACCGTGTATCCACTGCGCTCAAGAACCAGTTTCGAGAGTTTGCGTACGTCCCGGTCGTCTTCGGCAATCAGGATGGTCTCCTGGTTTCCCTGGGCAGCAATTGCTGTCTCGTGACGCTCCGCGGTTTCCTTTGTCGCCACGATGGGGAGGTATATTCTTACGGCCGTCCCTTTGCCCGGTTCTGAATCAACGGTGATGAATCCGTCATGCTGTTTCACGATGCCATAGACCATGGAGAGTCCGAGCCCTGTCCCCTTGCCGACCTCCTTCGTGGTGAAGAAGGGGTCGAAGATGCGTTCCTGCGTTTCTCCGTCCATGCCGGTGCCCGAATCTGCAATGGTCAGAATTGCATAGTAGCCGGTTTTTCCCTTTTCAAGGGGGCCAAAGAAATCTTCTTCCAGGAAGTCGCTCCCCGTCGTAACAGTTAGTGTGCCGCCGTCCGGCATGGCGTCGCGGGCGTTTGTCACGAGATTCATCAGGATCTGGTCGATTTGCCCTGCATCCACATGGCACACGAGGGGTTCTCTGGAGAGCGAGGTGACAAAGGTGATATCCTCGCTCACCAGTCGATGGAGAAGCTTCTCTATACCCTTCACAATGTCGTTCAGATTCGTCGGGTGAGGAGAGATTACCTGCTTCCTGCCGAAGGCGAGGAGCCGTTTAACGAGATTGGTGGCCCGGTCAGCGGCTGAGAGAATCTGTTCCACGTATATGCGATAAGGGTTGTCATTCTTGAGGCTGCGCTGCAGAAGTGTTCCGAAGCCAACGATGGCGGTTAGTATGTTGTTGAAATCGTGGGCCACTCCCCCGGCAAGAGTTCCGATAGCCTCCATTTTCTGGGCGTGGCGGAGTTCCTCGGCCAGGAGTTCCTTCTCTGCTTCGCGGGTTTTCAGTGTTGTGCCCAGGTGGTTGAACGCCGTGGCAAGTCGGCCGATCTCATCCTTCGACTCCACGGGAACGGGCTCGAATGAACCACCCCTTTCGAGAACCCTGATTCCTTCGGTGAGTCGGTCCAAGGGGCGCGTAATTCTGCGTGTTATGATGTAGGTGAAAAAGGTGCCGAGAAGGAGGAAGCCCGCTGCCATGAAGACGCTTGTGTAGAGGAGTGTGTCGAGTTTTTCCCCGAGAAGGTTCTTGTCGACGATGATTCGTGCATAACCGATGACGCGAGGCGTCGTCCGCGGCGGCTGGTCGAGGAACAGTGATTCGTCCGCGAGGACGGACGAACTCGACATTACCGGCGCCCAGAACTCGAAGATGTCATCTCCTTCGTAAACCGAGGGTTCAGCTGTCCCTTTCAGCCGTTCGAAGCGGGAACTCCAATGGGGAAAGGCCCGACCGGAATTGTTGATTACTTTCTTGTGAGCCTGTTCCTGGAGTGCTTTTCCCTCTGCCGTCACGATTGAGACAAAAAGAACCCCTTCGTGTTCCAGAATTCCCTGGATGGGATCCCTTAGAAGTTCTGCGTTTTCGGCGAAAACACCGAGGCGGATATTGTGGGCCAGCAGCTTCGCCAGGAGTTTTCCTTCGTTGACCAGACTATCCTTCAGGGCGCTTCGCTGTTGCTGGAAAAAGAAAACCGTAAACGAAACCGAAATTACCGCGATAAAGAGTGTGAACAGGAGGAAAAACCTCAGTCCAACGCTGTCACGACGGTTTTTCAGTGTATTAATGAGATCCATTACGTATCCTAGCGTATGACCTTGGCCCGGCTCAGAACCTCTTCGTTAAGGGAGAGGCCAAGCTTGCGCGCTATCTTGCTGTTTATCATGATGACCGCGCCATGCGGTTCGCTGCGCGGGATGCTCTCGGGAGGGGTTCCCGACAGAATCTTTCTGACCATCTCACCGGCCTGCCGTCCCACCTCGTACGGATCAACATCGAGCGCCATGAGCGCTCCCATCTGAACATACTTGTCTGAAAACGTGATGATGGGAATCCTGTTGTTCAGGGAGAAGAGCAGGAGGTATTCGACCGTTTCCGGTGTAAGAATCGTTGCATCGGGAAGCATGAGGAATGCCTCGATGTCTCCCTTCATCCCTTCGACAAGGTTCAGGGCATCGCGCGATGAACGGACTTCCCGCGCCACGAGGTCGATACCGAGAGATCGTGCCATTGCCTGCGTTTTACGGAAAAGGGCTCCGCTTCGCGCCGGGTTGTACAGGGTCCCCACACGTTTGAGCCGAGGCAGTGCCTTTTGTGCTGAAATCAATTGCCGCTCCGGCGCCACGTGCATGCCAATTCCGGTGATGTTTGATCCTGTCGTGAGGGTATTATGCTGATCGAAGACCATCAGGTAGACGATGGGAGTGTCCTTGATTTTCTTTACCCTGTTCATGGCTTCCGTGCCGATGGCCACAATCACATCGGGCCGTTCATCCCGAACCGATTTTGCCGCATCGAGGCCGTCAAGGTCAGACAAAACCAGTTTCTTGATGTTACCGGTCACGGCACTTCGCACTCCTTTGGCCGCTTCCTCATAAGGTGCGACCCTGAGGCTTTGCAGAACGAGCACCTTCCGAGCCGCCTCGCAGGGCCAAGCAGGGAGTAACAAGGTGAAGGCAAGGGCGAGAGTGGCGAGCATCCGGAAGAGGATAGAACTGTTCACATCCCTTCGCCGAAGCAACGTCCGGTTTCCATGCCTATTGCCGAAGTCCCTGCCATGGGTTGGATTACGGTCTTGTCGGCGATTTGACATTTTAGAAATAGTGTCTGCCAATTTTTTGTTTGCCTAAGTCGTTAATTTGACTCGATTTGTAGCGCGAGTATAGAGCTAAATCGCTGGATGTTCATGGAAAACAGGACTCCTGCCGCTGTGTTGAATGTGGAGAGTCAGTAAGGACAGAGAACTGTGCGATTTTAGTGCCATTTAGGCAATAATACCGAAGTGTTGATCATTTTGTGGTGCAAAAACATTTGTGAATAATCCGGCTAATGATAATTAGCCTTTATTTCTCGTCATATTTAAGGTTGCTATTAATTTTATTTAAACATTTTGTGCATAAATAGAATTATATGCCTCGAAAAGGAGTACTTTTTGCATATTCTCATTTCTTGAAAAATGCATTACTAACTGCAATATCGTGGCAGGGCCTAAGTATATTGAGGGCTTCTGTGGGTTGGAGGAAGATGGATGACGTTTCGGGATAAGATCATCGAGAAACGGATTTCTGTGGCCACGGCCGCCTGTGCAGGGGCTTTACTGTGGCTCGGTTGCTCAGTGGTCCCGGCTTGGGCTGATAATGACGAAATGAAAGTGCTTGAGATGTTTTATGAGGACAAGGAACTCGTGGTTACTCCCACGCGGGATCCGAAGCCGATCTCGCAGGTTGCCGAAAACGTGACCGTCATAACCGCCAAGGAGATTCAGGCCCTCAATGCCCATACTCTGGCGGAGGTGCTTAATACCGTTCCGGGAATCCATGTGGAACCACGGGTGACGCCGGGGGGGTTATCCCCCACGGTTTCCATTCAGGGGTCCGAAAGCAACCATGTCCGGGTGATCATGGACGGGGTCACCATCAACAACGTTTCCGACTTTGTGGCGGATCTGGGGGCCATCCCGGTTCAACGCATCGCTGCGGTGGAGATAATCAAGGGGCCTGCCTCCTCGGCGTGGGGCTCCTCCCTGGGGGGGATCATTAATATCATCACTAAATCCCCTGACGAGTCCCGAAGCGTGGGTGGCATGGTTTCGGCCTCCATGGGCGAGCGTACGACCGGCGATTTTCGCCTGGAGCTCTCCGGCACTCGTTCTTCTCTTGGGTATTACCTTGCCGCCGACGGCATAACCTCCGACGGTCTCCTTCCCCATACGAACGTGGGCAGCGGCAGCGTGTACGGCAAATTGACCTGGGAACCCCATGAGGATACCCGTGTGTTTGCCACCTACAGCTATTCCCGTGGGACGCGGGGGGTGGGGGAGTTTCCTCAATACGGATTGCAGGACGGGGACTACGAGCACTTGATTGCAACCCTTGGCATGAGCCATGCCTTGAGTGAAAGTCTTGATCTGGATATCACGGGCCGTTTCTCGCGCCGCGATTACAGTGACGCTTCTAGTGCGCTGGGAACTGGAGAGGAATTGAGCAACAACAGGTATGAGCAGCCCAACCTCGGTGCAAGTGCCAAGCTAGCCTGGCGGACGGGAATCCACAGCGTCAACATCGGAACCGATTACGATAACGGCACAATAGAAGCAGAGTTAAGTGAAAACGGCGGAACGGTTCGGTCAAAGACCCATGGTCGCCTGGAGCGGCGGGCTATCTTCGCCAACGATACGATCGTCTGGAACAGCTGGTCGATCACTCCCGGTATTCGCTACGACTGGACCAGTACCAGCGATGATTTTTTCAGTCCGAGCCTTGGGGTGACGTATAACCTGAGCGAATACACTGTACTGCGAGCCTATGTGGCCCGGGGATTTAATATCCCTTCTTTGACCGCAACTACCGTTGGCGCGCGAGGATTGCAGCCAAATCCCCATCTGGAAGTGGAGAAGGTTTGGTCCTATCAGATTGGCTTCGAAACGACCCTTCTCAGGTATCTCTGGCTGAAGAACACCCTGTTCCGCCATGATGTTTCTGGCTTTCTTGCTTTTGAGACTAACAGTTATGTCAATCAGGGGAAGCAGCGTCGGCAGGGGATAGAGGTGGAGGTTAAAACCATCCCCTTTTTTGACACTACCATTTCAGCCGGCTATACCTTCATCGATGCCCATGATCGGCTCTCTGAGGAACGTGTACCGAACATTCCCCGGCAGACCTGGGATGTTACCGTGAACTATGACGACCGGAAGTTCCTGCGTGGGGGGCTTGTTGGGCGCTACACCTGGTGGAACGCCCAGGGTGATTTGAACGGCCGCTATTCCGCTATGATCTGGGACCTGACCAGTGGGGTACGGTTTCCGTCCGCCAACAAGCTCGGGGGGGAGTTCTTTTTCGTTGCCCATAACGTCTTCAATGGATCCCAGTACCTCAGTGATCTGGCCAAGAGTCCGGGTCGCTGGTTCGAGGGGGGGGTCCGCTTCAGCTTTTGAGTTGAAATTAATCGGAACATTTGGTAATTACAAATTGTTTTTTTCTTGATTTCAGACGGGGGAAAAGTAGAATAGCGTTTTAGGAGCAACATCTCACCAGGAGGGAGGCACTTATGCAACAGGATGTTAGAGTCGCGAAGGCTGAAGAGATGGCGGAGGTGATGGTCGTGTCGGAGGGGACAAGCGGTTCCGAGCCGCAAATCGGTATCTGCTTCGGCTCATACTTCATTATCAGGTGATCGAGCACAAGTAGTTTTGGCAAAAGGGGGAAAGCTTTCCCCCTTTTTTTATGGAAGCTCACCATTGCCCGGATCTGACCCGGTAAATCATTAAGATCCGTTGGCGCCAGGGAGGGCCGCCATGCACCTTTCCCGTTATCTCAAAAGGTACCCCTGCCCCGAGCGGCCGGGGCACCTAATCCTCTTTTCTACCAGAACCGCCGCCATCGCCGTTGTGCCTGAGAATGTCGTTGCCGATATCGAGCAGGGAACAATCAGCCCTACAACCGCCGAAACTCTCTCACGCCTCGGATTTCTCGTCCCCAATCCCGAAGTCGAGGCGGAACAGGTACGTCAGTTGTTCACGATGATCAATGGGCAGCGCACCGTTGCCACCATCATCGCCGTTCTGAACATGGACTGCAACCTGGCCTGCACCTACTGTTTCGAGGGTGGCCTGAAGGGAAAACGGTACATGGATTCTGCAACGGCAGAACGGCTGGTTTCTATTCTGGACCGCCGTTACCTCGCTGACGGCGTCTCCCTCAATCTGGATTTTTACGGCGGGGAACCGCTCCTGAGCATCAACCTGATCCGTTCCATCACCACGAGGCTGAAAGAGCTTTCTGCCGCGCATGGGCTCTCCTGTTCCTTCGGCATGGTCAGCAACGGTACGCTGCTAACCGGCGATGTGGCTCGCGAACTGGCCTCGCTCGGCGTTACCGGGGTCCAGGTCACCCTTGACGGCATCCGCGAGAACCATGATCGATACAGGCCCTTTGTCTCCGGAAAGGGAAGCTTTGATGTGATAGTGCGGAATCTGCTGGAAGCGTGCGATCTGCTCGATATCAGCATCGTCTGCAACTACACCCAGGAGAACTACCAGGGATTTCCCTCCCTGCTCGATTACCTCCTCGAAGTAGGCCTGAAGCCCGAACGGATTGCCTCTGTTAATTTCGCCCCCATCTCCCGGATCGGCGCAGGTGAGCTCCCGCCCGAGTTCAGCGATAGCTGTGCCTCCCACAACCTGCCGTGGGTTTACGAATCGCAGCTCTTGTTACGTCAGGAGGCTCTGAAGCGGGGCTACTCAGTGGCGAAGCTCCGCCCGCCGCTCTGCATGGTGGAACTGGCCCATGATCTCGTGGTTACCCATGACGGGGAATTGTACAAGTGCCCGGCTTTCATGGGGCGGAAGGGGCTTGCGGTTGGTACGCTGGAAACGGGCGTCACGGACTACCGGGAATCTCACAATCTCGACCTCTGGAAAAATGAGGAATGTCTCAACTGTGAGTATCTCCCCTTCTGCTACGGCGGGTGCAGGCTTTCGCGGCTCGCGCAGACGGGGGAGATTAAGGGTGTGGACTGCCGAAGGGACTACTACGAAGCATCCCTTGAGCGGTATGTCCGGCAGGAGATGGCCAACACGTCCCGTAAACGATGACTTTGCCGGAGACGAATGTGATCCCGTGAAGCACTGCGCGATCGGTGGGGGTTACGGCACTGTCACCTGCACTACCGAGCTTGTCTCGCCATTGGGGTTAATCACCTGAATCCTCAGATCCTTATCCGTCGGATCGGCGGGATAGCGCTGGTAGACCAGTTTCGAGCAGTCCACAAAAGTCAGGAACTCCCGTTCCCCTGACGGAGGTGCACCCGCCCTGAGCAGTTTGCCGGCTCCCGCGTTCAGTCCCACCTGTAGACTGTTTTCTTCCACTACTATTGTTGTCCCTGGCTGGAAATTCTTCCCTTCGATAACCAACTTGTAATAGGTGACCGATGCGTCGCTCCTCGTAACGCTGAAAATTTCCGGGGTTGCCACGATGGCAAGGGTCATGGGGGTGGTGAAGGTGTCGTCGGGATTTTTGACTTGGACCTGATGGAGTCCTCCAGGGGCTTGGGGGACAGTGAAGGTGAGAGATTGCTCCGAACCGAAGCTGCTCTTCACCACCGATCCATCGAAAAGCACTTGGCTTGATGGCTGGAAATTGCGGCCGGTGATGGATAGGACGCGTTCGCCCGCCGAGGAGCAGACGCTGATGGTGTCGGGAGAAATGGATTCGACAAAGGGTTTCGGCGCCTGGATCGAGAAATTGTAGGTACGGCTTGTGGCGCCGTCGCGTTTGAGGAAAAGGGCGTAAAGTCCCGGAGGGAGTTTCGGGATGGTGAAAGTGAGCAGTTCCGGACCAACGACTGTGGTCGGCACTTCGATTGTGCCCAGGAATGCTGAGGTCTTCGCGGTAAAGCCGGTTCCCGAAAGGGTAACGGTGATATTCGGCTCGCCCTGGGCCGGAATGATGCTCAGGATATTGGGAGCAGGGGGGAGGGCCGGTCTCTCTGCCACCGTTGAGCTTGTCTTCTTGGACTTGGTTTGAGGGGCGCCCTGGGCGGTCACCGCAGACAGCAGCGCCGCAAGCGCCACCAGTGCAATTCCACGTTGTTTCATGAGGTCTCCCGTCTGAAGCGTACTCCGCACCAATTAAATCACCCGTTAGCGCGATGTCAACGGTTGAGCGTCATGGCGAGCCAGATGCCCGAGAGGGCAAAAATGACGTTTGCCGCCCACGCTGAAACCAGGGAGGGAAGGACGCCGGTCTGGCCGAAGGAGATGAGAATGGCGTTGATGATGAAGTAGGCGAAGCCGAAACCGATACTGGCACCAATGCCAAGGGCGACACCGCTGGAGCGGCTTCCCCGCAGTGCGAACGGGATGCCGAGAAAGGCCATGATGAGCGACGCAAAGGGAAGCGATATTTTAGAATGCATCTGGGCTTCGTAACGGGTGGTTTCGTACCCCCCCTTTTTCAGCTTTTGGATATACTCTCTCAGCTTCAGAAATCCCATGTTGTCAGCGTATTTGTCCACCACTTTGAGGTCTTCTATCTGGAGGTTGAGGTTGACCGGTATACTGGCGATCTGGGTTGTTTTGGCAACGCCGCCGCCCTGGAAATCCCGCACGGTGACTTTCCAGAGAGTCCATTGGCCACCGTCCCAACTCCCCTGTTCTGCATCTATTCTCCGGGAAGGAGTCATCCCCTCCGAAAAAGACCACAGTGTTACCCCCCTCAACGTCTGATGGTCGGGATCAAAGGCCCGTGCCATGAGTATCGCCTTGTTGTCCTTGTGCCAGATATTGTTCTGGCGGAAGAACGTATTAGAGCTCTTTTTCCTGATGAGGACCTCCTCGATGAAGCGCATCTGGCTGTAGGTCTTCGGCAGAATCAGCTCGTTGGACACGATAACGAAAAGGCTGGCAGCGCAGGCTATGGCCAGGATTGGCGCACTGATTTTGCGGAGGCTCACGCCACAACTGCGCATGGCGATGATCTCGCTGTTGCGCGACAGCATCCCCAGCGTCAGCAGCGTGGCCATGAGTACCGCAAGAGGAATTACCTGGGTGGCGATTTCGGGGATCTTGTAGAGGAAGAACCGGGCAACATGTATCCACAGGGGATCGAAGCGAAGAAAACGTCCGATCTTTTCCAGAAAATCAATCACCAGGTAGATGGCTATGAATGATGCAAGGCAGAGCCAGAAAACCCGCAGATAGGCGGAGGCTATGTAACGAGTCAGGATGCTCACGCAGCCTTCCTCCGGTGGAGCCACTCCCGCGCCTCTCCGATAAGGGTTCGCCCCCTGTCGATCAGTGGAAAGGGACGTTCAGTCGCCGCGAGCCTCAGCAGGTAAATGCCAAAGGCGGTGAAGAAGACATTGGGGAGCCAGACAGCTAGCGGGATGGGAAGGATTTCCTTCTCCGCAATGGTTTTGCCGGCGGACATGACCACGTAGTACAGCATGAGGATGATGATGCCCGCTGAAAAGCCTCCTGCTCTTCCCGACCGCTGGTTCTGGATGCCGAGCGGAACGCCTACCATTGCGAATACGATGCAGGCGAAGGGGAGCGCAAATCGTTTATGAAGCTCAATTGAGACATCGCGGCGGAACTTTTCGTTGTTCTGTCGGTTCCCGCGACTGGCAATAAGCTGCGTGAGGGTCATATCCTGTTCGTCGAGTTGGTTTTTTTTCGCATTCTGGCGCAGGTCCACATGGAGGTCGTAGCTGCGGAACTCAACAAGACGGTAGCCTCCAGGATCTATCCCCCGATGAATGCTCCCGTTTACAAGGTGAAGTCGGACGTTTTTTTCTTCGGGGGCTGCCGCGATTACTCCGGTTGAGGCGAAGATTGTCATTGGTTCTTCCGGGTTGCGCTCGTCATGGATCAGGATGCCTGATATCTTGTGGCTTGCCTGGTCATAATCGTCAATATACACAACCAAGCCGGGGAAATCGTCGATAAATACCTTTTCCTTGATGGTTGTGGCAGCCCGTGACTCAATAACCTCGTAGAGAAATCGCTTGAAGGAGGTATTGCCCCAGGGGAGTGCATAGACCGTTATGAACGTCGTGACGAGATAGGCAAGGACGGCGAACGTGAAGACTGGCGTGAGAAGCGATCCGAGACCAACCCCCCCCGCCTTCATGGCTGTTACTTCGCTGTCCGCCGACAGTCTGCCGAAGGAAAGAAGTACCGCCAGCAGAAATGCCATGGGGATTGCAACGAGCAAGAAAGAAGGAAGCATGTAGAGGATGAGTCGACAAACGTCAAGGAATGGCACCCCCTTGGCGAAGACCATCTCTGCCAGTTTGAGCAGGCGCCCCATGAGAAGTACAAAGGTAAAAACCGCCATGCCGAGGACGAACGGAACGGCGGTTTCCTTGAAAATGTAACGGAACAGAATGCTGGTCATGGAGGCGCGATGATACACGAAGGCATGGGGGTTGTAAATAACGGAGGGGTGCACATCACAGTTTGCCCTTGTCAATTGTCTGCTCATGTGCTATACGAGTTCGGTTTCTAATTCGCACGCTTTCTGTCCGGCCGGTGGTGTCCGCGTCTGATGCGGGTTCCGGCTGTCGGGGAAGCGGAGGCACAACCAAAAAGGAGAAAAAGTATGTCCAGTGTAACAATGAAGGAGCTGCTGGAGGCCGGCGTCCATTTCGGCCACCAAACCAAGAGATGGAATCCGAAGATGAAGCCGTACATTTTCGGGGCACGGAACGGGATTTATATCATTGATCTCCAGAAGACCGTCCGCCTGTTCAAAAATGCTTACAGCTTTGTTCGCGAGTGTGCCCAGGCCGGTGAGACGATTCTCTTTGTCGGGACCAAGAAGCAGGCCCAGGACGCCATTGGTGAGGAGGCGTCGCGTTGCAACATGTATTATGTTAACCAACGCTGGCTTGGCGGGATGCTTACGAACTTCGCCACCGTGAAGCAGAGCATCGATCGCCTCAAGCGCCTTGATGCCATGTTTGCAGATGGTACCGTTGAGGCCTACACCAAGAAGGAAGCCCTCCAGTTGGAAAAAGAGCGCCAGAAGCTTGAAAAGACCCTCGGCGGCATCAAGGGGATGGGGAAGGTTCCCGGTGCGCTTTTCGTGGTTGACCCGAAGAACGAGACGATTGCCATCAGCGAAGCCAAAAAGCTCGGCATTCCAGTCGTGGCGGTTGTTGATACCAACTGCGACCCGGATCCGATTGATTATGTCATTCCCGGAAACGACGACGCAATTCGAGCCATCCGTCTCCTGACCTCTAAGATGGCCGATGCGGTTCTCGAAGGTGCCCAGGCTCGGGATGCGCAGTTGCAGACCGGCGAAGAAGAGATGGCTGCTGCCGAAGGTGAGTCGGAGCAGGTAGAAGCGTAAGGTTATTAACCCCTGTCCGTTTGGCGCGGGGCGTATTTCATTCAATTCAAAGAACAGGCCGACGCTCGTCGGCCCTGTCCGGGAGGATACAGTGAGCATCACAGCTGCACAGGTAAATGAGCTGAGAAAAGCTACCGGAGCAGGACTTATGGACTGCAAGAAGGCCCTGGCCGAGACCGGCGGCGATCACGAAAAGGCCATCGACTATCTTCGGAAGAAGGGGCTTGCCGCCGCCTCCAAGAAAGCTGGTCGCGTTGCTTCTGAGGGCGCGGTGGGTTCCTACATTCACGCTGGCGGAAAAATCGGAGTTCTCGTCGAAGTCAACTGCGAGACCGACTTCGTTGCGCGTAACGAAAACTTCCAGGCTTTCGTGAAGGATATCGCCATGCACATTGCGGCGGCCGCTCCCCAGTATGTGCGCCGCGAAGAAGTAACCGCGGATGTTGTCGAGCGCGAGAAGGAAATCTACCGCGCCAAGGCACGGGAAACCGGCAAGCCTGAGAATATTATCGAGAAGATCATCGAGGGGCAGGTCAATAAGTTTTATGCCGACATCTGTCTCCTTGAGCAGCAATATGTGAAAGATTCGGATAAGACGGTCCAGCAGTTCCTCAACGAGACCATCGCGTCGATCGGCGAGAATATTTCGATTCGCCGCTTTGTACGGTACGCGCTGGGTGAGGGGCTTGCGAAGAAAGAAACCGATTTTGCAGCAGAGGTTGCTGCCGCTGCTGGTCTGTAAGAAGATGAACGGGCCGGCCATGCTCCATGGCCGGCCTTTTTTACGTCCACAGCAGAATATGAGTTCCATTTACCAGGCGTGAGGGCCGACACACCATGGGAACACCGTACTACAAGCGAGTATTATTGAAACTGTCCGGCGAGGCCCTTGCGGGCGACCAGGGCTACGGCATCGATCCTCTGACGATCACGACCATTGCCGCCGAGATCAAAGAGGTTGTGGCATCTGGGGCTCAACTTGCCCTCGTTATTGGAGGCGGGAATATTTTCCGCGGTCTGGCAGCTTCCTCCAAGGGGATGGACCGTGCCAGCGCCGACTACATGGGGATGCTGGCCACCATGATCAATTCACTGGCCATGCAGGACGCACTTGAAAAGATAGGAGTCGATACCAGGGTACAGTCGGCCATTGCCATGCAGGAGGTCGCAGAGCCGTACATCAGGCGGCGGGCCATGCGGCACCTGGAGAAGGGGCGGGTCGTCATATTCGGCGCCGGTACCGGTAACCCGTATTTTACCACCGATACAGCGGCAAGCCTGCGAGCCATGGAGATCGGAGCAGATGTTATTCTGAAGGGAACCAAGGTGGACGGCGTCTACTCGGCCGACCCCAAGAAGGATCCCACCGCCCAGAAATACCCCCGGCTCACGTATCTGGAGGTCCTCAAAAAAGGGCTTCAGGTAATGGATGCAACTGCTACCTCACTGTGTATGGACAACAATCTCCCCATCATCGTTTTTGACATCACCACATACGGCAACATAAAAAAGGTGGTGTGCGGTGAAGAGATCGGCACTGTTGTGAAAGGAGAATAGCATGACGAAAGAAGTCATTACCGACATGAAGGCGCACATGGAAAAGTCGGTTGACGCACTTCGCCGCGAGTACCAGAAGGTGCGCACCGGCAGGGCCACCACCGGGCTTCTCGACGATATCAAGGTCGAATACTACGGGAATCCCTCGCCCCTCAGTCAGGTGGCGACCCTTTCTGTCCCCGAGCCCCGAACGATAACCATCCAGCCTTGGGAGGCCAAGTTGATCCCGGTTATCGAAAAGGCGATCATGAACGCGAATCTTGGCTTTACCCCGGCCAATGACGGTAAGACGATCCGCATTTCCCTTCCGCCTCTTACCGAAGAGCGCCGGAAGGAAATCGTCAAAACGCTCAAGAAAATGGCTGAAGATACCAAGGTTGCGGTTCGCAACATTCGCCGTGACGGGATTGATAGCCTCAAGAAGCTGGAGAAGGATAAGAAGATTTCCGAAGACGATCTGAAGCGCGCCGAGAAGGAAGTGCAGGATGTTACGAACACGTTCGTGGCAAAGATTGACGAAGTCCTTACCCACAAAGAGAAAGAGGTTCTGGAGGTCTGATGCCGCGCTAAGCGGGAAAAAAGTATTTTTCCGCTTTTTGCTTGCGCACCAAGTGCTTTTATGCTTTAATCCCCTTTAACCCCTCAATTAAAGGGGATTTTTTGTTTCTGGGTATCCCATGTACGGTCTCTCACACGACAAACTTCCCCGCCACTTGGCCGTCATTATGGACGGAAACGGCCGTTGGGCTCAGGAGCGGATGCTCAAGAGAATCATTGGCCACCAGAAGGGGGTCGAGACGGTGCGGGTGATTGTTGAAGAGTGTTCCCGCCTTGGCATCAAGTATCTGACCCTCTTTGCCTTTTCCGCAGAGAACTGGCTCCGCCCCAAAACAGAAGTGAAAGCCCTCATGTCACTTCTCAAGAAGTACATCAGGGTCGAAACAGCACGGATGATTGACAGCAATATACGGTTCAACGTGATCGGTGCCCGGCAGGAACTGCCGCCGGACGTGAATCAGGCTGTGCAGGAGGCCATTGACAGGACAGCGCGCAATACAGGTATGGTGCTGACGCTTGCCCTTTCCTACGGTGCGCGCCAGGAAATTCTCATGGCTGCCGAGCGCATTGCTGCCGACCTCTCCTCAGGCCGTCTCTCCTCTGGCGATATTGACGAGAAAACCTTCTCCTCATACCTGTTTACGTCTGGCATGCCCGATCCCGATTTCCTCATCAGAACGAGCGGCGAGATGCGGATCAGTAATTTCCTCCTCTGGCAACTCGCTTACACAGAGCTCTATTTTACCGAGGTCAACTGGCCCGAGTTCACCGCAAAGGAGCTCCACCGTGCTCTGCACGACTATCAGTCCCGCGAGCGGCGCTTCGGCCGTACGAGTGCCCAGCTGCAGAACAGGAGCTGACCATCAAGCGTCTACTGACCGGGGCCATTGCCCTGCCTCTGCTGATATTGTTCATCCTTAAAGCGAGCGTCTTTGTCTTTGCCTGCTTTGTTGGTCTCCTGGTGTTACTCGGTCTGGGTGAGTTCTACCGGATGGCACTCCCGAAACGGCCCGTGGTAGGAAACGTTGCGTCGCTGTCCGGGATGCTCGTCCTGCCTGTTTTAGTCAGCCCTGAGTTGCTACTGCGTTTTGTGTCGGTCCCTGCCGGGAACGGCGTGTTGTTCGCTCTTACGCTTCTTTTTCTCGCCGTTGCCATTTTTTTTCTCTTCAGTATCAGAGATATCCGTCAGAGCGCGGCCGAAGTAGCCCTCGTCTGGTTGGGATTCGCCTATGTCCCTTTACTCCTTTCGCACCTTGTCCTCCTCAGGGCTCTCCCTGATGGAGTCTCATGGGTGTTTCTGATGCTTCTGATAGTCATGTCCGGCGACACTGCGGCATACTATGTGGGAAGCACTCTCGGAAGACGGAAGCTTTACCCTGTTGTCAGTCCCAACAAGAGCATTGAAGGTGCTCTCGGCGGGCTCTGCGGGAGTCTTGCAGGTACCTTGATTGCAAAATACACGTTCTTGCATCAGCTAACTGTCGCCGACTGTGTGGTCACTGCTTTGGCCGTAGGGGCGTTGGGGCAGGTCGGAGATCTGTTTGAATCGCTTCTCAAGCGCAGCTTCGGCGTTAAGGATTCAGGCGTCATCATTCCTGGACACGGCGGCATCCTCGACCGGCTCGACAGCATTCTCTTTGCCGCACCCGCACTGTATTACTATGCCTATCTGGTAGTCGTGGCCCGATAGGTTTCCTGACGAGGGAACATGAAAAAGCTCACCATTCTTGGCTCAACCGGTTCCATCGGGACCAGCACCTTGGAGATCGTCGCTGCGCACCCGGACCGATTCCAGGTGATTGCCCTCACGGCGGGGAACAACCTGGAGCTTCTCAAACAACAGGTTGAAGCGTTTCGACCCAGGCTTGTCAGCGTTCTGACCGCTGAACTGGCCCGACAGCTGGATCGGATGCTCACGGGCCCAAAACCGGAAATCCATCATGGGGTTCCCGGACTTATCGCCGCTGCCACTGCCGGTGAGGCCGATGTCGTGGTTGCCGCTATTGTTGGCGCTGCCGGCCTCGTGCCGACCGCCGCCGCAATCAAGGCAGGCAAGGACGTCGCCCTGGCCAACAAGGAGACCCTGGTCACTGCCGGCCGGATCATGATGGATCTTGTCAGGGAAAAAGGGGTCCGGCTCTATCCTGTCGACAGCGAGCACTCGGCGGTCTTCCAGTCCCTTGAGGGGCAGAGCGGAAAGGACGTGAAGCGGATTATTCTGACCGCATCGGGGGGGCCATTTCTGAATCTTCCCCTTGACCGCCTTTCACGGGTTTCGGTCGCCGATGCCCTCAACCACCCCAACTGGAGCATGGGGCAAAAGATAACCATCGACTCGGCCACCATGATGAACAAGGGGCTGGAGGTGATTGAGGCCCGCTGGCTCTTTGACACGCCGGCGGAGCGGATTGCCGTGAACATTCACCCCCAGAGCATCATTCACTCCATGGTCGAGTATGTGGATGGCTGTGTTATGGCCCAGTTGGGAGTTCCCGACATGAAGGCTCCCATTGCCTATGCCTTGACCTATCCGGAACGGATTCCTACGGGGGTGAAGCCCCTTGACCTGACTGCGTTGTCAGGACTCACCTTCCTTGCTCCAGACTATCAGCGTTTCCCCGCCTTGAAACTGGCCTATGATGCCCTTGCTGCGGGAGAAAGCATGCCGGCGGTCATGAACGCCGCCAACGAGGTGGCTGTCGAGGCTTTCCTTAAGGGAAAAATCGGGTTTACCGGTATCGCCACGTCTATCGCTCGAACCATGGATGCACATGAGCCCCATACCCTTGCCACCATCGAGGATGTCCTTTCCTCTGACCTCTGGGCGAGGGAGAAGAGCAGGGAGCTCATCGGGTTGTCCTGACGGGATGTCCGTCACCTTTATCGAGGCACCAGATGACCAGTATCGTTTCGGCAATTATTGTTCTCGGCATACTCATCTTTGTTCACGAGTTTGGGCACTTCCTCTTTGCCAAGCTCTTTGGCGTCGGGGTCGAGAAGTTTTCCCTCGGCTTCGGGCCTAAGCTTATCGGAAAGAAGATGGGTGAAACCGAGTACCTCATTTCCGCGTTCCCCTTGGGGGGATACGTAAAAATGGTGGGCGAGGGTGGGGGTGACGAACTCTCTGACGAGGAAAAGGCCCGTTCCTTTGGGGAAAAATCGCCCCTCAGGCGTATTGGGATTGTGGTGGCAGGTCCCGGGTTCAACCTGATTTTTGCCTGGCTCGTATTCATTGCGGTATTCATGGTAGGTGTCCCCTCCGCGACCACCAAAATCGGCGAAGTGGTCAAGGACAAGCCGGCGGCCAGGGCTGGCATCGTTGCGGGCGACAGAATTACTGCTGTGAACGGCAAGAAGGTTGATCGCTGGGAGGAAATGGCCACGGAGATCGCGTCATCAAAAGGACCATCCCTCCTTGTTGAGATCAAGCGCGGCGGGGAGACGAAGGCTTTCCAGCTTAAACCCGAGATGAGGACCGGTAAGAATCTCCTCGGTGAAACCGTGACCTCACCCGTAATAGGGGTGGTTGCGGCGGGAGAGACGGTTATTGACCGCTATCCTCCCGGTGAAGCCTTCTCCCGGGGGAGTGTCCAGACCTGGAACGTTATCGAACTGACTGCCCTTTCCCTGGTGAGGATCATTGAGCGGGCCATCCCCCTCGACACCATCGGTGGCCCGATTATGATTGCCAAGATGGCCGGCCAGCAGGCTGAGGCTGGCGGGGTGAGCTTCCTTGCCTTCATGGCGCTCCTCTCGGTGAACCTGGGGGTACTCAATCTTCTCCCCATCCCGATTCTCGATGGTGGTCACCTCTTTTTCTACCTTTGGGAGTTGATCTTCCGGAGGCCGGTAAGTATGAGGGCTCGGGAAATTGCACAGCAGATTGGACTTGCGCTTCTCATCGGGCTCATGGTGCTTGCCTTTTACAACGATATCGCCCGCTACCTCGTGGGGAACGGGTAGTGAAGCTTCTTACCGTCGACACCTCTACCTCAACCTGCAGTGTGGCCCTTGCCATCGGTGGGCGCCTCATTGCCGAGTCCCTGCTTGACAGCGAGCGTACCCTTTCCGAGAGGCTCCTTGCATCGATCGACACGATACTTCGCGATGCCGGGCTCATTCTTGCCGATCTGGATGGCTTCGGGGTTGCCTTGGGGCCAGGCTCTTTCACTGGTGTCCGCATCGGGGTGTCGACCGTCAAGGGGCTTGCCTTGGCAACGGGAAAACCGGTGGCCGGTTTTTCATCCCTCGCCATGCTTGCACTTAACCTCCCGGTCAACTCACTTCCTGTCTGCACTCTTTTCGATGCGCGGAAAAAGGAAGTCTACGCAGGGATCTACCGTTGTGGCTCACTTCCCGAACCACTCCATGCCGACTGTGTCATGGCTCCGGAACGCTTCCTGGCTCTGGTCGACGGTCCGGCTCTTTTTGTCGGCAATGGGGCGCTCCGATACCACGAACTTATCGTGGAGACCCTTGGCGACCGTGCCGTTTTTGCGCCGGCCCACTGCCATCAGCCTCGGGCGGCGGCCGGTGCGGTTCTTGCCCTCGAGGTGTTCCGTTCTGGCGCGCTTACACCACTGCCTTTCCTGAACCCCACCTACATCCGTCCATCCGAGGCCGAACTGTCAAGAATGATGCGGGAAACGCTATAACGCCATTTTAATGGTGTTGACAGTCCCACCCGGATGTATTATTTTCACACTTTCCTTTTGTACTTCGATCTGTTTGAGATGATTGAATTTTGGATTATGCTCGCGAAACAGTTGGTCGGATCGAAGGCTCTTCTTGGGTACCACCCCATTTGATTTTACAGCAGAGGTTTTTCAGATGCGCAGTGACACGATAAAGCAGGGGATCGAACGGACTCCGCACCGAGCCCTCATCAAGGGAACCGGGGTTCCCCAAAGCGAGATGGCAAAACCCTTCATCGGCGTTGCCACCAGCTTCACTGACCTTATCCCCGGTCACGTCGGAATGCGTGACCTGGAGCGATTTATCGAGAAGGGAATCCACAGCGGCGGCGGTTACGCCTTTTTCTTCGGTATTCCCGGCGTCTGTGACGGCATCGCCATGGGGCACAAGGGGATGCACTACTCTCTCCCGACCCGCGAACTGATTGCCGACATGGTCGAGTCGGTGGCCGAAGCCCATCGCCTCGATGGCCTCGTGCTGCTCACCAACTGCGATAAAATCACCCCCGGTATGCTTATGGCGGCCGCTCGGCTCGATATCCCCGCCATCGTGGTAACCGCCGGCCCCATGATGGCTGGTCGCGGCGTGGAAGGGCGTCGCTTCTCCTTCGTGACTGACACCTTTGAGGCCATGGCCCGCTACAAGGCCGGTGTCATCGACGCGAAGGAACTCCAGGTCTGCGAGGACAACGCCTGCCCCGGCATGGGATCGTGCCAGGGGCTCTTTACCGCCAACACCATGGCGATTCTCACTGAAACCCTCGGCATGAGTCTCCCTCGTTGCGGGACGGCCCTGGCGGTTTCGGCCCTCAAGCGTCGCATTGCTTTTGCCTCGGGTGAGAAGATCGTGGATCTCGTCCGCAATGGGGTTACCCCGCGCCAGATCCTGACACGAGCTGCATTTGAAAACGCCATCCGGGTGGATCTCGCCCTCGGGGGTTCCTCCAATACGGTCCTCCACCTCCTGGCCATTGCCCGGGAGGCAGGGGTCGATCTCCCTCTCGAAACCTTCGATATCCTTTCCAAGGAGACGCCGCAGATTGCCTCCATGAATCCTGCTGGAGAGTATTTCATGGAGGACCTTGACGCGGCCGGCGGTGTTGTGGGGGTGTTGAAGCAACTCGGAGACGCCATTAAGGACAGCCCGACCGTCTTGGGGCTTACCACCCGTGAACTGGCCTCCACCGTGGAATCGGTGGATGAGCGGGTGATCCGTCCCGTTGCCGACCCGGTCAAGAAGGAGGGGGGAATCGCTGTCCTCTTCGGTAATCTCGCACCCAAAGGTGCCGTGGTGAAGCAGTCAGGGGTGTCTGCTCCCATGATGCAGTTCGAGGGGGTTGCCCGCTGTTTCGACTCGGAGGAACTCGCCATGGCCGCCCTCATGGGGGGGAAGATCACGTCCGGCGACGTGGTGGTCATTCGTTACGAAGGGCCCAAGGGTGGTCCGGGGATGCGGGAGATGCTCGCACCGACCGCAACCCTCATGGGACTCGGCCTCGGCGATTCCGTTGCCCTTATTACCGACGGCCGCTTTTCCGGCGGCACCCGCGGCCCCTGTATCGGCCACATATCCCCGGAGGCGGCAGAGGGGGGCCCCATAGCCCTGGTTGAAGAGGGGGACAGGATCCGTCTCGATATCCCCAACCGGAAGCTGGAGCTCCTTGTGGATGAGTCGACCCTCGCGGAGCGCCACAGCCGCTGGATAGCCCCCGAGCCCAAGATCAAGACCGGATGGCTTGCCCGCTACGCCAAGGTGGTTACTTCGGCATACACCGGCGCAGTTACCACCGCTGAGTAGGAGCGATTTCCCACAATCGTTCCCGCAGACCAGATCGCTCCATTATCTGATTTCCCTCTTGGGAGGTTTTTTTATGAAAATGACAGGTGCACGAATCCTCCTTGAATGCCTCAAGCGTGAAGGGGTGGATACCGTTTTCGGCTACCCCGGTGGCACGGTGATCAATCTCTACGACGAGCTTTTCAGCTTCAAGGATATCCGCCATATCCTTCCTCGCCACGAACAGGCAGGTGTCCATGCGGCCGACGGCTTTGCCCGGGCCACCGGCAGGGTCGGTGTCGCCATCGCTACCTCCGGCCCCGGCGCCACCAACACGGTTACCGGCATTGCCACCGCCTACATGGACTCCATCCCCCTTGTGGTGATAACGGGCCAGGTGCCGACGGCTCTCATCGGCAACGACGCGTTCCAAGAGGTGGACATCATCGGCATTACCCGCCCCTGCACCAAGCACAACTTTCTCGTGAAAGATGTGAAGGACATCGCCACCATCATCAAGAAAGCCTTTTACATTGCCCGCACTGGGCGTCCAGGGCCGGTTCTCGTGGACCTGCCGAAGGATGTGCAGATCGCTACGGCCGAGTTTGAGTATCCCGAATCCATTGAGCTTCGCAGCTACAAACCGACCGTGGAGGGGCACCCGAAACAGGTAGAGAAGGCTGTGTCCATGCTTCTCGCGGCGAAGAAACCGGTTATCTACGTGGGAGGGGGCGCCATTTCCGGCGATGCCGCCGGTGAACTCACTGCCCTGGCCACCAGGCTTCACATCCCGGTCACCACAACCCTTATGGGACTCGGCTCCTTCCCCGAGGACGACCCCCTCTCCCTCAAGCTTCTCGGGATGCATGGCACCTATTTCGCCAACATGGCGGTGACTAACTGCGACCTGCTGGTTGCCGTGGGGGCGCGCTTCGACGACCGGGTGACCGGCAAGATCGCCACCTTCGCTCCCCATGCCAAGATCATCCACATGGACGTGGATCCAACATCCATTCGGAAGAACGTCCGTGTGGATCTCCCAATAGTCGGTCAGGTCAAGGAAGTGCTTGGTCGCATGCTCAAGTCCCTTGATGAGAGTGGTGACAAAGTGGCGGCATTCCATGCGGCGATTGAGCCGTGGCTTGCGGAAATCGAGGGGTGGAAGCAGAAGCATCCGATGACCTACAAGCAGACATCCTCGGTGATCAAGCCCCAGTTCGTGATCCAGAAACTCCGTGAGCTTTCGGCTCCCGATGCCATTGTGGCCACCGACGTGGGACAGCACCAGATGTGGACTGCCCAGTTTTTCGGTTTCCGCGAGCCCCGTACGCTCCTGTCGTCCGGCGGGCTCGGGACCATGGGGTTCGGATTGCCGGCGGCCATGGGGGCCCAGGCAGCCTTTCCGAACCGCCAGGTCATTGCTGTTTGCGGCGACGGCGGTTTCCAGATGAACCTCCAGGAGATGGCAACGCTGGTCCAGAATCGACTCCCCGTGAAGATTGTCATACTCAACAACAACTTCCTCGGCATGGTGCGCCAGTGGCAGGAACTCTTCTTCGACAAGCGCTATTCACAGACCTGCATGGAGCTTCCCATCGATTTCATCAAGCTTGCCGAGGCGTTCGGGGCAAAGGGGTTCCAGGCGACAAAATCCGACGAGGTGGAAGCTACCATCAAGAAGGCCTTCGAGACGCCGGGACCGGTTATCATGGAATTCAAGATCGCCCGGGAGGAGAAGGTTCTCCCCATGGTTCCTGCCGGGGCGTCGCTCAATGAAATGGTGCTCAATGCCTGATTGGTGCGGTTGCGCGCCAGGGATTCCGATCTTGCCTGCTCTTCAGGAGGTTTTTTCATGAGACATACAATCACCGTTCTGGTGGAAAACGAATTTGGTGTGTTATCTCGCGTTGCCGGCCTCTTTTCCGGCCGCGGCTTCAATATCGACTCTCTCTCGGTGGCTCCCACGAACGATGAGACCATCTCCCGGATGACCATTGTGACTCGCGGGGACGATCAGATTCTTGAGCAGATATCGAAGCAGCTCAACAAGCTCGTCGATGTCATCAAGGTAATCGACTTTACCGAGGGGGAGGTTATCGAGCGGGAGATGGCTCTTGTCAAGGTTACCGCCGAGGATGCCGCCCGGGCCGAAGTCCTCAGGATTGCCGATATTTTCCGGGCTAAGATTATCGACGTAACCCCCAAGTCGTTTACCGTCGAGGCGACCGGGACTCCGGAAAAAATCGACGCCATTTTGGAACTCCTCCGTCCCCTGGGGCTCAAGGAGTTGGTCAGGACCGGGCCGGTGGCCATAGGTCGCGGTGCAAAGGCGTTGAAGGGCTAGCAGACATTTTATTCTTGTCTGGCAATACAACGTAATAATTGATTCACTACACTCGAGGAGGAAAGAATGAAGATTTACTATGACAAAGACTGCAATATGGGGGTACTCAAGGGGAAAAAAGTAGCCATCATCGGCTACGGCTCCCAGGGACATGCCCATGCCAATAACCTGAAGGATTCGGGCATTGACGTTGTGGTGGGGCTCCGTGCGGATTCCGCGTCGGTCAAGAAGGCCACCGAGGCCGGCCTGACCGTGCTCCCCACTTCTGAAGCGGTTAAAATCGCCGACGTGGTGATGATTCTCCTCCCTGATGAAACCCAGGGGGATATCTACCGGGAAGAGATCGGCCCGTTCCTCAAGCAGGGCGCCTATCTCGCCTTCAGCCACGGTTTCAATATCCACTTCGGCCAGATCGTGCCGCGTCCTGATGTGAACGTCATCATGATCGCTCCCAAGGGGCCGGGGCATCTGGTTCGCCATGAGTACACCAAGGGTGGCGGCGTGCCGAGCCTTATCGCTATCCACCACGACCCGGCCGGCAATTCCCGTGATGTGGCCCTTGCCTACGCCTCGGCCAACGGTGGCGGCCGCGCCGGTATCATCGAGACTTCGTTTAAGGAAGAGACCGAGACCGACCTCTTTGGTGAGCAGGCTGTACTGTGCGGCGGCATCTCTGCTCTGATCCAGGCCGGTTTTGAGACGCTGGTCGAAGCGGGTTATGCGCCGGAGATGGCTTACTTCGAGTGCCTCCACGAGACGAAGCTCATTGTTGACCTGATCTACGAAGGCGGTATCGCTAACATGCGCTACTCCATTTCCAATACTGCCGAGTATGGCGATCTCACCCGCGGGCCGCGGGTTGTTACCGGTGAGACCAAGAAGGAGATGAAGAAGATTCTTGAAGAGATCCAGACTGGCCAATTCGCCAAGGAATGGATGCTGGAGAACAAGGCCAACAAGCCGGTATTCACCGCCCTGCGCCGCAAAGGCGCCGAGCACCAGATCGAGGAGGTCGGTGCGCGTCTCCGTTCCATGATGTCGTGGATCGGCGCCTCCAAGATCGTCGATAAAGCGAAGAACTAAGCAGAAACCGCAGCAGAGACAGGGAGGCCGGGTACGGGAGAGGGTAGGAGCACCCAAACCGCATCCGGCCTCTTTTGTGGTTTGCGTGAAATTGATGTCGTCACAGTCGGTGGTTTGGTTTATGATTGTCAAAAAATCTGAGGTCCTTTGATGCGCAACACAAATACCCCCATAGCAGCGGAGGGATACCCCTTTATCGTCGGTGCCGCGTTCATTACCGTGGTGCTGGCTGCCCTTGGTTCAAAAATACCCGCGTTATTGTTCCTGGCGTTGCTTTTTGGTGCTTTGACCCTCTTTATCGTTTTTTTCTTTCGCAACCCCGAGCGAACCACCTCTGCAGACGAAAACGCGGTGATTGCCCCGGCTGACGGCGTCGTCATCTACCTTGGACCTTCCCGCGAGGAGCACCTTGGTGAGGAAATGACCAAAATCAGTATCTTCATGTCGGTTTTCAACGTCCACGTGAACCGTGTGCCAATAACCGGGAAGGTTTTGGACACCTTCTACATCAAGGGCAAATTCCTTGATGTCCGAGACGAGCGGGCAACGTTTGAGAACGAGCAGTCGGGGCTCATCATTGAAACGGTTAAAGGGATGAAGATGGTCGTTGTCCAGGTGGCTGGCCTCATCGCACGCCGTATTGTCTGCTACGCAGCCAAGGGAGATCAACTTGTTCGCGGCAGGCGTTACGGTTTGATACGCTTCGGTTCCCGCCTCGACGTTTATTTGCCACGCGAAACTGTAGTACGCGTCAGGATGGGCGACAAGACCGTTGCGGGCGAAACTATCCTAGGGTTACTGCCATGAACGGTGAAAAAATCGACATGAGCGAGAGCATGCGGAAGGGGATTTATATCCTTCCGAATCTCTTTACCACGGGAAGCCTGTTTGCCGGCTTTTACGGTATGGTCGCCACCATGAACGGCGATTTCAAGACCGCCGCGCTCTGGATTCTTATCTCCTCCATCTTTGATGGCCTTGACGGCAAGGTTGCGCGGCTTACTGGCACCTCCAGCAAGTTCGGGGTCGAATACGACTCGCTCGCGGATGTGGTATCCTTCTGTGTCGCTCCGGCACTCCTCACATACAAGTGGGCGCTCCAACCCTTTGGCCGTTTGGGGTGGCTTGCGGCGTTTCTCTTTGTCGCCTGCGGGGCGCTCAGGTTGGCCCGCTTCAACGTTCAGGTCAACACGGTGGAGAGCAAGCGTTTCGTGGGACTGCCGACCCCTGCAGCTGCGAGCATGGTGTCGGCCATGGTGCTCCTTTTCTATCACTTCGGCTGGCCCAGTTCCTACAAGAAACTGGCGATACTGATCCTCATTTATCTTCTCGCTTTTCTCATGGTGTCCAACTTCCGGTACTACTCCTTCAAAGATCCTGAGTTGATCAAACGCCAGCCCTTTGCCTTTCTCGTGCTTGCGGTGCTTCTCCTGGTGGTTATTGCGGCAGAACCGATCGTCATGCTCTTTCTAATTTTCATCTGCTACACGTTTTCGGGTATTGTTGGTTTCTTGATGACCTGGCCACGACGGCGCAGACTCGAGAAGGCGATCCATAACAAACACACCAAGGAAGAGCCATGAGCTATCCAAGGATCTGTGTGAAGCGGGCTTGAATTTGGTTAGGACAAACAAGATTTGAAGCTTTGGAACCTTGCGAAATCCATGTGGAATTGTCTTGACACGCTGTCTCGTTGTTTTCTATTATCACAGAACAAATCGTAAAGGCAGAGAAGAGGAGTAGTAGTCCTCATCCTTATTGTGCAGTTTCCAGAGAGCCGGTGGGTGGTGCGAACCGGTATAAGGACGGATGAACTCGCCTCGGAGCTGCTCCGGTGAACGCGGACATTACCTGTGTCCCCTAGCCGGAGACGTCGCCCGCGTGAAGGGGAAAATGAGGTCCGCTTCAGTGAGGGTTTTACTCATTGGGGAGGATAAAAAGGGTGGTACCACGGAGCAAAGTCTTCGTCCCTTGTCTGGGCGAAGGCTTTTTTTATTTTGGGCTCAAGTGAACACTGACGGCCTTGATCAACCCGTCGGTGGTATGAGACATCCATCACGCAAAGGGAGGTAGACCATGGCGGAACTGAAGACCATCAAGATTTTTGATACAACGCTTCGCGACGGCGAGCAGTCGCCGGGCAACAGCATGAACATTGAGGAGAAACTGCGGGTTGCCAAGCAGCTTCTGAAGCTGAACGTAGATGTCATCGAAGCGGGATTTCCCATCGCTTCCGAGGGGGATTTCGAGGCGGTCAAACGGGTTGCCCAGACCATCAAGGGACCGGAGATCGCTGGCCTTTGCCGCTCCAGCGACAAGGATATAGACCGAGCCTGGGAGGCTCTCAAGTATGCAGGGGAAAAGGGGCGTATCCACACCTTCCTCGCCACCTCCGAGATTCACATGAAGTATAAATTGAAAATGACCCGTGAGCAGGTCCTTGAGAACGCGGTCAAGGCGGTGAAGCGGGCAAAATCCTACACGCCCAATGTGGAGTTCTCCTGTGAAGATGCAGTCCGTACCGACTTGGCTTTCCTGGCGCAAGTGGTAGAAGCGGTGATCGGCGCCGGAGCCACAACGGTGAATATCCCGGATACTGTCGGCTATACGATTCCCTTTGAGTACTTTAATATTATCCGCCACCTTAAGGAGAACGTATCGAATATCGAAAAGGCAGTCATTTCGGTTCATTGTCACAATGACCTTGGGCTTTCCGTGGCAAACTCCATTGCAGCCGTTCAGGCAGGGGCAGGGCAGGTGGAGTGCACCATCAACGGCATTGGGGAGCGGGCGGGGAACTGCTCCCTCGAAGAGTTCGTCATGGCCGTCAAAACCCGCCACGACATCCTCCCCTTCAGGACAAACGTCGCCCATGAGCAGATCGTTCCTGCCAGCCGGCTCCTCTCGACCATTACCGGCATCGGAGTCCAGCCCAACAAGGCGATTGTCGGGGCCAACGCCTTTGCCCATGAGTCGGGTATTCATCAGCATGGCGTCCTCATGGAGAAATCGACCTACGAAATCATGACCCCGGAATCAATCGGGCTCAAGACGAACGTTTTGGTGCTCGGCAAGCATTCGGGGCGTCACGCCTTCAAGAAGCGGCTTGCGGAACTTGGGTACGAGCTTTCCGATGAAGACCTGAACCGCGCCTTTGAGCGTTTCAAGGCCTTGGCTGATCTGAAGAAAGAAGTTTTCGACGAAGATCTTGACGCATTGGTTGCGGACGAAGTGATGCGTCCGGCGGAGAAATTCCGGCTCTCCCATATCACGGTCACGTGCGGTTCCTTTGCGGTCGCTACTTCGACGGTGCAAATGGAGATTGACGGTACGGCGGTGCGAACTGCCGAGCTGGGGGATGGACCAGTTGATGCGACCCTCAAGGCAATCAAGAAGCTGACCAAGACCAAGGCGAAGCTTCAGCAGTATAATGTCGGATCAATTACTGGCGGAACCGATGCCCAGGGCGAAGTGACAGTGCGGGTGACAGATGGCAACGAAACGGTTGTGGGGCGAGGTTCTTCCACAGACATAATTGAGGCGTCGGCAAAGGCTTACATCAATGCGCTCAATCGACTCCACGCAAAAATAGAGCGAATCCACGAAAGTCTGTGATCTGGTGTCGGTGAGAGACTTCGGTTGCTCTCGCTGACAGTTGAGATTTCAATAGAGGCGCTCATTTGAAAAAACGAAACCCCGCTGAATTGTTCAGCGGGGTTTCGTGTCTGTTAGGGGATGAGTCGATTAAGCTTTTTTTACGTTGGCTGCCTGGAGTCCCTTGGGACCGGTGACCACATCGAAGGTGACAGCTTCGCCTTCCGCAAGGGTCTTGAACCCGTCGGACTGGATGGCTGAGAAGTGGACAAAAACGTCCTCCCCGTTTTCCTGCTCAATGAAGCCGAAACCTTTGGCGTCGTTGAACCACTTAACCTTGCCCTGTGCCATTTTCCTACCTCCTTTTTTGGTGCCTCCGGATCATTGCCGGAACTTCGTGGGATGTTGCTAAAGTTTCCGGAGTCTTGGGGCAGGAAAACCGCAAAGCATGCGCGTCTTTGTTCTGGTTTTCATTTGCTGCGTAAAGCTTCCGAAACTTGCTACGCTAAAAAATTAACAGCGTATAATTACGTTGTCAAGGGTTTTTCCCTTCCGTATTTAGAACATATTGAGCTTTCGGATAAAGGCGATGAGGAGGCCGTAATGCTGGTGATTGAACTGCAGGGAGATGCGGGGCAGTTTCAGCAGGTTGGGTTCATCGGCCTCTTCAGGGAGAGGAGCGCAGGGGAGAATGCGGGTCTCCGGCAATCGTAATTCGGGAAACTCGTTTTCCAGTTCCTCAATCTGTTCGGAGGTCAGTTCCTTGTTGAGTCGGATGATGAGCCTTGTTTCGAAGAATCGGAGCGAATGGTAATTGCGGTAGAAATCCTCGATGACACGGATTGCTTCATCTTCATCGCGGGTTATGGTGAAAATGGAGAAGTCTTCGGCAGAGATGAACCCTTTCCCAAGGATGCAATTCTTCACGAAGTCGAACCAGCGATCCCAATAGCCGGTGTTATCGTCAATGAGCACTAGGGGTTTTGGCGAGGTTTTTCCGGTCTGGATGAGGGTGAATACCTCCATTGCCTCGTCAAGAGTGCCGAACCCGCCAGGAAAAACGGCAAGGGCGTTCGATTCCTTAACAAAGGCCACCTTCCGGTTAAAGAAGTACTTATAGTTGATGAGCCGGGGGTTTTTGAGCATGACGGGATTGGGCTGTTGTTCAAAGGGAAGACGGATGTTTACGGCAAAGGAGTGCTCGCTGCCGGCGCCTTCGTTTCCAGCCTGCATGATCCCCGGTCCACCACCGGTGATGATCATGAAACCTTTCTCTGCAAGTTTACGGCTGAAACGGACACAAGTCTGATAGATAGATTCCTGGGGTTCCGTGCGCGCCGAACCGAAAATGGTAATCTTCCGTTTCTCCCGGTAGGGGGCAAAAACGTTGGTGGTGTAACGCATCTCCTTCATGGTGTTGTTGAGAAGTTTCAGGTCTGCCAGATAATCGCACTCCTGGCCGGACTTGAGGGCGGAAATGATCATCTCCCGGATCATCGCCGGATGATGGATGGCATCGACCTTCTCCATGAGGGTGTCGATCAGTTTGTCGATTTCGCCGTTTGTGCGAGAAAAATTTAATTCCATTACCGGTGAACTCCCGCTGAAAAATTTCTGCATAATAGCACGCCATAATCGTCCAAGCAAATGTTAAGCCGGACCGAACAAATATTACGTTGATTTATCAGGGGGGTTTGTTTACATTTGCCCCCATACTTTCATCACACTGCGAAAGGGTAGTTCACATGGGTAAGACCACAGCGGAAAAGATTTTTGCAAGTCACTTGGTCGATGAGCCGTTTTCCGGCACCAAGGTGCTCCGGCTCGACGTGGTGATGTGCCACGAAATTACCACTCCCATAGCCATTGCCGACCTGATGGCGCGGGGTAAAGACCGGGTTTTTGACCCCACGAAGATCAAGGCGGTGATTGACCACGTCACGCCGAGCAAGGACTCGAAGACCGCCACCCAGGCGAAAATGCTGCGCGACTGGGCACGGCGGCACGCCATCCAGGACTTCTTTGATGTGGGGCACAACGGCGTGTGTCACGCACTTTTCCCGGAGAAGGGGTACATCCGCCCCGGTTACACGGTCATCATGGGTGATTCCCATACCTGCACCCATGGCGCCTTCGGTGCCTTTGCCGCCGGTGTCGGCACTACCGACCTGGAGGTCGGTATTCTCAAAGGGGTCTGCGCTTTCCGTGAGCCCAAGAGCATTCGGATCAACCTGAACGGCACCCTTCCCAAGGGCGTTTATGCAAAGGATGTCATCCTCTACGTCATCGGCCAACTCGGCGTTAACGGCGCCACCGACCGGGTCATGGAGTTCCGGGGACCGGTGGTGGACGCCATGACCATGGAGTCGCGGATGACCCTCTGCAACATGGCCATCGAGGCGGGAGGCACCTCCGGCATCTGCATGCCCGACATGGTGACGGTGGAATACCTCTGGCCGTTCATTGAGAACGAGTACCCGTCCAAAGAGGCTGCCCTCGCCGAGTTCAGCATATGGCGCTCCGACGACGATGCCGTCTACGAGCGGGTGCTTGATTTTGACGTTTCGGCACTTGAACCGATCGTTACCTTCGGCTACAAGCCCGATCAGGTGAAGCCGATCAGCGAAATTGCCGGTTCTCCCGTTGATCAAGTCTATCTGGGTTCCTGCACTAACGGTCGCCTTGAAGATCTGCGGATTGCTGCCCGGATTCTCAAAGGGAAAAAGATCGCCCCGTCGGTACGGGGGATTCTCTCCCCAGCCACGCCGAAGATTTACAAGGACGCCATGGCCGAGGGACTTATCGACATTTTCATGGAGGCGGGTTTCTGCGTCACGAATCCCACCTGCGGCGCCTGCCTCGGCATGAGCAACGGCGTCCTGGCTGAAGGGGAGGTCTGTGCATCCACCACGAACCGCAACTTCATGGGGCGGATGGGGAAGGGGGGGATGGTCCACCTCATGTCCCCGGCCACGAGCGCCGCAACGGCCATCGAAGGGGCGATCGCCGATCCCAGGAAGTACCTGTAATCCCGCTAATGGATGAGACAGTAGCCCTTGTGGATGCTGGCCACCCATGACCGACTTTTTCAAGGAGAATGCACCATGAAACAATTTGGCGGCCCCGTACTCTATCTCGACCGCGCCGATATCAATACCGATGAGATCATCCCGGCCAAGTACCTGACCGAAATCACGAAGGAAGATCTGAAACCCTATATTCTTGAGGACTTGAAGCTGCCGGGTTTCGATCCGAAGGGTGAGAAGACCAGGTCCGCACGGGTCATCGTGTCCCGGGCAAACTTTGGGTGTGGCTCCTCCCGGGAGCATGCACCCTGGGTTTTCGAGGTCAACGGCATCACCGCCGTTATCGCGGAGTCCTTTGCCCGGATTTTCCGACAGAACATGTTCAACTGCGGCATGGCAGCCATCGAGTTGCCGAAGGAGAAGATCGATCTCCTCTTTTCCTTTGACAACTGCCCTGACACCGCCATCGGCATCGATGTTGAAAAGCAGACCCTGACCATTTCGGGAGGAGGAAGGAAGGAGATAATTACCTTCGATGTTTCACCTTTCGACAAGGCGCTCGTCCTCGCAGGCGGGTGGGTCGACTATGCCGACCAGAAATACTGAGCAATAGATCTACCCCCGTGAACATTTCCGAGAGGCCTGCGTCATACGTGGGCCTCTTTCTCTATGAACGGGCGCAAGGGGGGATTTTTTGTTGACTCACCCCGGTTCATGAGAGTATGTAATCAGTCTGTACATTTTTTTGACACGGTGGAATTCCCCTCCATGCGTCTTCGCATCCTGTTTATCTTCTGTGTTCTCGCGACGCTCCTGGCTGCGCCCCCCGACGCGTCGGCAGGGGGTGAGGCGGAGCAGGGAACGATAGTGACCCTCTGGCCGTTCTTCGACTATCGGGAGAGTCCCGGCAACGGCTTCAGTAATCTTTCGATTCTGGGTCCCTTGATCAAGGTCCAGCAGCAGGGGGAAGAAAGAACAACTGCGGTCCGTCCCTTTGTCTACCGCACCGTCGATGAACGGGAGCAGAGCGCAACAACGAGCTATCTCTATCCGCTCGCCTCGTCGCGGGAAGCTCCGGACGTGTCGACCTTTCAGGTGTTGCAGCTCTTCCAGGTTAATACGTTTCGCAAGGATGAGCCGGACAAGGTGAAGAGCGATTCCATGCTCTTTCCGTTCTATATTCGCGGCAAATCGGAAACCTATGGGCCGTATACCTCGGTATTTCCGTTTTACGGAACGCTTTATGAGCGATTATGGCGGGACGAGATCCACTACACCCTCTTCCCGCTATACAGTCGCACGGTCAAGAAGGGGACCACGACGCGAAACTACCTCTATCCGTTTTTCTCGACCACCTCAGGGGTGGGGGAGAGCGGATTCCAGTTCTGGCCCCTATACGGCAGCGCCGCCAAGGAGGGGAGCTACGAGCGTCGCTTCGTCCTCTGGCCCTTCTACTTTCAAGAGCGGAAGGGGCTCGACACGGACAACCCAACGGAGCGGCTCACCGTTTTCCCTCTTTATTCGGCTACCGAGTCCCCCCGGCTCTCTTCCCGCACCTATCTCTGGCCTTTTATGGGATGGACCAGCGACCGGGAGGCGAAGCAGGAGGAACGACGTTACCTTTGGCCCCTGGTCATGACTGCCACGGGCGAAAAGCGGGACGTAAAGCGCTATCTTCCCTTCTACGCCGAGGAACGGAGCAAGGAAACCCTCAAACGGTGGTATCTCTGGCCCCTCTATCGGCACGACGAGCTTGCGTCGGACACCTATTGCCGAGATCGCGACCGTATTCTTTTTTTCCTGTATTCGGACTTGCGGGAGCAATGGCCCGTGGACCACGCAGAACGGCGGCGGACAACATTCTGGCCCCTCTTTGTCTTCAATCGTGATACTCATGGGGTGAAGCAGTTCAGCTTTCCGGCACTTATGGAGCCCATTTTGCCTCAGGAAGGGATCGAGCAGAGCTGGGCTCCCCTCTGGCGGGTCTATATCCAGAGGTGGAGCGATTCCGGTGATTCCACCGTATCGTTTCTCTGGAACCTTTACTGGCACGAGCGGAGGGGAGACGATCTGGCTTATGAATTGTTTCCGCTCGTTTCGTACCGCTCGGAAGGCGCACGGGCCGACGTCTCCGTGCTGAAGGGACTCATTCGGTTACGACAACATCAAGGGGTGAAGACCCTGAGCCTCTTCTGGCTTCCCTTCGGCATAACCTGGGATGCAAGTGGAAAGGCTGCGGCTGGACAGGAGAGCACTATGACGAACAGTGCGAGGCTTGAACCGTGACAGGCGTGTTCGAGCGCGTAGGGAAACGGGTGATTGCGTTTAACGAAATCGTGGGAGAGATGGTCATGCTCCTCTGCCAGACCGTCTGGTTTTTTCGTGAGGCGCCGCGCAACATCCTGAGCATCTTTACCCAGATGTCGATCATCGGTTACGAAACGCTGCCGATGGCTTCAGTCATGGCATTCTTCGTGGGGATGGTCCTGGCGCTCCAGACCGGGGCCGAGCTTCAGAAGTACGGTACCCAGAACATCATCGGCGGCATTGTGGGACTCTCCATGGTTCGGGAACTGGGGCCGGTCATGACGAGCTTCCTCGTGGCCGGGCGGGCCGGATCAGCCATGGCGGCCGAGATCGGGGTCATGAAGGTCTATGAGGAAATCGACGCACTCAAGACCCTCGATATCAACCCCGTGCGCTACCTTGCCATGCCACGGCTCATCGCCTGTCTCATCTGTGTTCCGGCGCTGGTCATTTACGCCGATTTCGTGGGGATTCTGGGGGGGGCGCTCCTGAGTCACCTGCATCCGAAGATTTTCATTTCCTATTCAACCTATTACGACAGCCTCAATACGGCGCTCAAGTTGAAGGAGGTTGGTGCCGGGCTTCTCAAGGCCACGGTGTTTGGCTGCATCATCGGGGTGGTGTCGTGTTACACCGGTTTCAAGACTACCGGAGGGGCCCGGGGAATAGCCCAGTCCACCACCAGGGCTGTGGTTCTCTCATTTATGCTGATTCTGGTGGCTGACTATTTTCTGACAAGGATTCTGCTCTAAGCAATCGATTTCAATCGGGGAATTACACGATGTGCGAGAATGGTGTGCAATGCGGCCGCCCAGGCCGGTGCGGAGGGGGCGCGGGGTATTATGTCAATTGAAAAAAAGGTCGGATTTTTCTTTATAGCCGGACTTGTGCTCCTGGGGGTAATGCTGGAGCTTGGGGAGAAATGGAATCCCTTTCAAAAGGCCATTCCGTACAAAACCTACCTTTCAAGCACCACAGGTCTCAAATTGGGCGATCCGGTCCGGTTGGCAGGAGTGGAGGTCGGAAAGATCACAAAGATCGCCATTGCCGACAGTCGGGTCGAGGTGAATTTCGAAGTGAAGCCCGGGACTGCCATCAAAGCTGATTCAGTGGCCGCTATCCGGCTCACCAACCTCCTCGGTGGACAGTTTCTCGGCCTTTCCTTCGGCTCGCCGGACGCGCCGGTTCTGCCGCCGGGCAGTGCAGTCAAGAGCCGCGAGATTTCCAATATTGATGTCATCGTGGATAACGTGAGCGACCTCACCAAGGACGCAAAAGTCCTGATCAACGACCTGACCGTCAATCAGAAGGAAGTGTTTCAAAAAGTTTCCACGATGCTTGACGAGAACCGGGGTAACCTGCGGGGTGCCATCGAGAACATGAACAGCATCACCGCAAAGATGGACCGGGGGCAGGGGTCGCTGGCGCTGCTCCTGAACGACAAGTCCCTCTACCGTAATACCAACGAGTTGGCGGCGAGCATGAAGAATGTCACTGCAAAGATCGAGAAGGGGGAAGGGAGCCTCGGCAAGTTCGTCAACGACGATGCCTTTTATCGGGATGCCAAGGGGGCTGTGGCGAACCTGAATGATGGTGCCAAGGACATCAAGGAGATAGCCGCCAAGATCAACCGGGGGGAGGGGAGTGTCGGCAAGCTTGTGAACGATGAGAGCCTCTACAATGAGCTCCGGGACGCCTCAAAGAACGTCGGAGAGGTCGCCAAAAAAATCAATAATGGGCAAGGCACTCTCGGCAAGCTCGTGAATGACGATACCCTGTACCGCGACACCACGACAGCCATGAAGAAGCTGGACAAGGCGACCGAGGGGCTGTCCGACACGGGCCCCATTTCAGTCATCGGAAGCATGGTGGGGACGTTGTTCTAGCGCGAATAAAGCGTAGCGGAAAAATCGTGAAGTTCACGGGGACGCGGGGTCGCATGAAGCGGCTTCCGCGTTTCGTTTGTCAGGAGGGATGAATGGAGGATATCTTAAGGATTGCCGTTGGAACCGTTACGATGCGCCCCTATGTATTCGCGTTTTTCGCCGCCTACCTGGTGGCAGCCGTTCCCCATCTGGGGTGGCGTAAGATAGCTCTCTTCACGGTTGTGGGGTACCTCATCGCATTTCTTTCCGAGTATAGTTCCATAACTACCGGCATTCCCTACGGGTGGTACTACTACATCGACGTGACCCGCGACCGGGAACTCTGGATAGCGGGGGTACCCTTTTTCGATTCACTCTCCTATGTCTTTCTCACCTACTGCAGCTATGCCACGGCCATCTTTGTCGTTGCGCCCATCAAAACGTGGCGCTGGGACCTGGTGACGCTGGAGACCCGCTCCCTACGCAACTCCTTTGCCGTTCTCTTCCTGGGCTCCCTTTTCCAGGTCTTTCTCGACATCATTATCGATCCGGTGGCGCTCCAGGGGAGCCGTTGGTTTCTGGGGCAAATTTACGGCTACCGGGAGGTGGGAGCCCACTTCGGGGTCCCCCTTTCCAACTATCTCGGCTGGTGGATCGTGAGTTTCATGCTCGTCTTTGCGCTGCAGCGAATCGACGCTTGGGGCGGCAGCAGTCGCAGCGACCGACCGGCAGGGGTGGCGAATCCGCCCTTGCGCGCCCTCTACGGGCCGATCCTTTATGTCTCGGTCCTTGTCTTCAATCTCAGTGTGACCCTCTGGATCGGCGAGCGCCTCATGGCGCTGACCGGCCTTTTCATCGTCATCCCCGCCATGGCAATATCGGCAGTGACCATTATCCGCCGCACTAACCGATACCGTAAGGAGGAGCTGGCGGAACATCTGAGGGACTTCCCCTGGTCCGTAGCATCAACCCGCAAGGGATAGACGGAGGGACTGCCCCAACCCTTATCTGCGGGCAAGAAACTCTGCGGTTGCCAGAACCCCGTGGGCGAGCCGTTTGCCGGCGATGCGGGAGTTGCGGGCAAGCCTCAGAAGCTGGGGGATGATCCAGGGCTTTCGGGCGATAGTCGCCAGGACTTTCAGGGGGCGGATTGCCATGTCATCGTCGGTGAATTCGTCAAGGGAGAAGGAAAGCTCTTCTTCAGCGTCGTCGCTGATGGCGCGAAGGGCCACGATTGATATCCCGTGACGGTGGGCGGCCTCGGCCACCGCGGCCGTTTCCATGTCGAGAATCGGCGAGGATATTCCGTTCGGGAGTGAATGAGCCAGATCGCCCTTCTTGAGAATCCGGGCGGATGTGATAATTTCGCCCCTGGTGACCCCGTCGCATATCCTGTCGAGCTCCTCGGCCAGTTTTTCGGCCAGTTCCCGGTCGATTCCCCTGCGGAGGACAATCTCCCCCGTACCGGCAAACCAGCTTGTCATGCCCACCGCCAGGTCTCCCACCTTGAGGCCGGGCAAGGCGGCACCACCAAAACCAAAGGATAGGATGGCGACTGGCGAGGCTGCAGCCACGAGTGCATCGGTTGCCGCTGCCGCCCTGTCGATCCCCATCCCTGATTCCACAAGAAAGATGTCATCATTGCCGACCCGCAACCGCCACATGGGGAATCTCCCGCCGTGCAAGCGTGTCGCAGGTCTCGCCAGTCGGAGGAAAGGCCGTATCTCGTCGGGCATTGCCGCAATAAGTCCGATAGTACCCATGGGCGGCACTGTACCAAAGGGAACCCCGTGCGGCAACGCATTTCATCCCTTGACACGTTACAGCCTTTGAGGTAGCGTTATCCGTCCCACCTGCCGAAGGGACACAATCCTAGCAGCAGCAAATCTTTTGCCCCCATCAGGACTATTGTCGGTTGTCTTATTCAGCGCTCAGTGCCGGGCATCATCGATGCGTGGCGTTTATGCGTGCCGTCGTGTTTTGTGTGGGGTGGAGCCGGAACTTTTGTTATGAAAATAACAGCCATTATTCCAGCCAGATACGCCTCGACCCGTTTTCCCGGCAAGGCTCTCGCCGAGATCATTGGCAAGCCAATGGTTCAGCATGTCTACGAGCGGACAGCCAAGGCCGGTCTAGTATCCGAGGTTATTGTCGCCACCGATGACGAGCGGGTTGCCGAAGCCGTTCGTGCCTTCGGAGGCCGGGTGGAAATGACTTCCGCGACCCACGAAACAGGTACCGACCGTCTTGCCGAGGTTGCCGCTCGCATCGATGCAGATATCATTGTGAACGTACAGGGTGATGAACCCCTTATCGAGCCTGCCATGATCGATGAGGCAATTACGCCTCTGGTTACCGACGCATCGATCCGGATGGGGACCCTCAAGAGCCGTATCAAGTCGCTGCACGATTTCCTGAGTCCCAATGTGGTTAAGGTTGTAACCGATCGCGAGGGAGATGCCCTGTACTTCTCCCGTTCGCCGCTCCCCAACTTCCGCGACAAGTGGAACGACCTGAAGGACGAGGCGTTCGTCACGGGACGGCTTTTGTGTTACAAACACGTGGGGCTCTATGTCTATCGACGCGACTTCCTCCTGGCGTTCGCCCGGATGGCGCCCACTCCCCTTGAGCTTGCGGAGAAGCTGGAGCAGTTGAGGGTTTTGGAGAACGGTTTCCGCATAAGGGTGGTGGAAACGTCCTTCGAGTCGATCGGTGTCGATACGCCGAGCGATCTGGATAAGGTCGTCGAAAAGTTGTCGAGATTCCAAATCTGAAGGTTCGTGGGCACGAGGGGACGGCTTCAAGCAGGTAATCCCTCCGATGTCCCTTACCATTGGCTTGTTTTAGGAGCATTCATGAAAACCAAGTTTATCTTTGTGACCGGTGGAGTTGTTTCCTCCATAGGCAAGGGGCTTGCCTCGGCATCCCTCGGCGCTCTCCTGGAGGCCCGGGGCCTGCGGGTTTCCATGCAGAAGCTCGATCCCTACATTAACGTCGATCCCGGTACTATGTCCCCCTTCCAGCATGGTGAGGTTTTCGTTACCGATGATGGCGCCGAAACTGACCTGGACCTCGGCCACTACGAGCGCTATACGTCGGCCCGGCTTTCCAAACGGAGCAACTTCACCACGGGCCAGGTCTACTTTTCGGTCATCGAGAAGGAGCGTCGCGGCGACTATCTGGGAGGGACCGTCCAGGTAATCCCCCACATCACCGATGAGATCAAACATAAGATTCTCGAGAATGCCAAGGGTGCCGATGTAGCCATCGTTGAGGTTGGGGGCACTGTGGGGGACATCGAGTCGCTGCCATTCCTTGAGGCTATCCGCCAGTTCAAGGCCGACCGTGGCGCTGGCAACGTTCTCTATCTCCACGTGACGCTCGTTCCCTACATCAAGACCGCCGGCGAGTTGAAGACCAAGCCGACCCAACACTCAGTCAAGGAGTTGAGGGAAATCGGCATCCAGCCCGATATTCTCATTTGCCGCTGCGAGAAGGACCTGCCCCACGACATGAAGGCGAAGATTGCCCTATTCTGTAACGTGGAGGAAAAGGGGGTCATCACCTCCGCCGATGCCGAGCACATCTACGCAGTCCCCCTCGCTCTGCACAAGCAGGGGCTCGACGACCAGGTTGTTGATAAGCTTAATATCTGGACCAAGGCCCCTGATCTGGCTCCTTGGGAGAGCGTGGTGGAGAAACTCCGCAACCCGCTCAAAGGAGAGGTTCACATTGCCATCGTCGGCAAGTACGTGAACCTCACCGAATCGTACAAGTCCCTTGCCGAGGCCCTGACCCACGGCGGGATTGCTAATGACTGCCGCGTTTTCCTCCGATATCTCGATTCCGAGAAGCTGGAGAGCGAAGGTCTCGGTGGTCTTCTGGACGACGTCGACGCTATTCTCGTGCCGGGCGGGTTCGGAGAACGGGGGACCGAAGGAAAGATCAAGGCCATCGAGCACGCCCGGACCCGGAAGGTTCCGTTTTTCGGCATCTGTCTCGGCATGCAGATGGCGGTCGTTGAGTATGCCCGCAACGTCTGCGGCCTTGACAACGCCTTCTCCAGCGAATTCCGACCCGACTGCGTGAATCCGGTGATTCATCTTATGGAGGAGCAGAAGGGGGTGGAGCGTAAGGGAGGAACCATGCGGCTTGGGGCCTATCCCTGCTCCCTCTCGAAGGGGACCTTCGCCCACCGTGCCTATGGCTCCCTTGACGTCTCCGAGCGGCACCGCCACCGCTACGAATTCAACAACGCCTTCCGGGAGATTCTGGTTTCCAAGGGGCTCGTCATTTCCGGCATCTACAAGGAGGGGGACCTCGTCGAGATCGTCGAGGTGGCTGATCACCCTTGGTTCCTCGGCTGCCAGTTCCATCCGGAGTTCAAGTCCAAACCCCTCAATCCCCATCCGCTCTTCAGGACGTTCATTGCCGCCGCCCTAGAACACCGGGGCAAGAGATCACAGGCTTAGTTCATCTGTCTAGGTACCGAGGTTCCCATGACCCGAGAAATCGCCATTGGCAACGTGAAGATGGGGGGCAGCCGTCCCCTGGTGCTCATCGCCGGTCCCTGCGTTATTGAAAACGAGACGGCGACGCTCCGCTGCGCTGAACGCCTTATGACCATCGTGAACGGGTTGTCGATCCCGCTCATCTTCAAGGCTTCCTATGACAAGGCGAACCGCACCTCGGTCACCGCCTTCCGGGGACCGGGGCTTAAGGAGGGGCTGCGCATCCTCGCCAAGGTCAAGGAGTCTCTGGGCCTTCCGGTCATCTCCGACATCCACTCCATCGAGCAGGTGCAGCCTGCGGCGGAGGTTCTCGACATTCTTCAGATTCCGGCGTTTCTCTGCCGCCAGACCGATCTCCTGGTTGAAGCAGCCCGTACGGGGTGCGTGGTGAACGTGAAGAAGGGTCAATTTCTTGCCCCGTGGGACATGGAGAATGTGGTTGGCAAGATCGTTGCCAGTGGCAACGAGCGGATCATCCTCACGGAGCGCGGTGCCTCCTTCGGCTACAACAACCTGGTGTCCGACATGCGGAGCCTCCCCATCATGCGGCGGTTCGGTTTCCCGGTGGTTTTCGACGCAACCCACAGCGTTCAGCTCCCCGGTGGGCAGGGTGGTTCGTCCGGCGGACAGCGTGAGTTCGTGGAGTATCTTTCCCGTGCCGCGGTGGCAACGGGCATTGACGGGATATTTCTGGAGGTTCACGAGGAGCCGGACAAGGCCCTTTGCGATGGCCCCAACTCTGTCCCCCTTGACGACCTTCCCGTTCTGCTGAAAAAACTCAAGGCTATTGACGCCATAGTAAAATAGGAGTCTGGAGCTGGTGCCCTGGAGTAGGTAAATTACCGGTTTCTGGGCTCGGTCCTCGATCACGGATTTCAGATGATTATCGAAGAAGCACGCAAAGTCATCCGCATTGAGGCGGACGCCCTCATGGCCCTTGCGGATTCCATCAACGGCGAATTTGAACAGGCCGTTCGCCGCATCCTTTCAACCAAGGGGAGGGTGGTGGTGACCGGCATGGGAAAATCGGGCCTTATCGGCCAGAAGATCGCCTCTACCATGGCCTCCACCGGTACTCCCGCCTTCTTTCTCCATCCCGCCGAGGGAATCCACGGCGACCTGGGGATGATCATGAAGGGTGATGTGGTGATCGCCATCTCAAACAGCGGCGAAACCGACGAGGTGGTGCGAATCCTGCCCATCATCAAGCGGCTCGGTGCTTCCCTTATCTCCATGTCCGGCAACCCGAAGTCGTCACTGGCGAAGGCCGGCGACGTATTTCTCGATATATCGGTCAAGGAGGAGGCATGTCCTCTGGGTCTGGCGCCTACCGCTTCCACCACAGCCACCTTGGCCATGGGTGACGCCCTTGCCGTGGCGCTTCTGCTCGAGCGTGGATTCCGTCCCGAGGATTTCGCCCTGTTCCATCCCGGGGGCTCCCTCGGCAAGAAGCTCCTTCTCACGGTGGGGGATCTGATGCACGCGGGTGATGCCGTGCCGATTGTTACGTCCGATACTCCCATGCGGGATGCACTGTTCGTGATCACCTCCAAGGGGCTCGGCGTCACCGGGGTAGTAGACCGAGGCGGGGCGCTTCTGGGGGTGATTACCGACGGCGACCTCCGCCGGGCGCTCAGCAAGGGACTTGCGGTTTTGGAGTTGCCGGCCGGCGAGCTCATGAGCCGCAACCCCAAGCGGATCAGGCGCGGAGAACTTGCTGCCAAAGCCCTTCAACTGATGGAGCAGTACTCCATTACCTCGCTGTTTGTCTTTGAGGGTGACGACGATGCGCAACCGATGGGGGTCATCCATCTGCATGACCTCCTTAAAGCGGGGTTGGCCTGATGGAAGGGCGTCTCAGAAAAATACGGCTTCTTCTCCTTGATGTGGACGGTGTCATGACCGACGGTCGGATTATCTTCGATTCCAATGGAATCGAGAGTAAATTCTTCAACGTTAAGGATGGTCATGGCATCAAAATGGTTCAGAGGGCAGGGATTGAGGTGGGAATCATTTCGGGCCGCGGGTCGGTGGTCGTGTCTAACCGGGCTGCGGAACTGGGGATTTCTCTTGTCTACCAAAAGTCCCTCGACAAACTAACCCCGTACCGGGAGATTCTGGAAAAAACCGGATTTACCGATGATCAGGTTGCCTTCATTGGAGATGATGTCATCGATATCCCGGTGTTGCGCCGAGTCGGCTTTGCAGCGGCTCCGGCCGATGCTGTGGATGATGTTTTTCCTCATGTCCATTTCACCACCCGCAATCGCGGTGGCTGGGGGGCTGTTCGCGAAATCTGTGATCTGCTGCTCAGGGGGCAGGAGAAATGGGATGAAATAACGGCCCGTTATTTTAGTTGATTTTCAGTTTGCTCGCCTAAGGTTCATTCTACCCTTCAACTCCCTCCCGTTGGTTACGCCCCAAACTTGTTGCCTACGAAATTTACATCAGCCCATACGCAAGGTTTCTGTAAATTTCTGTCAAGGCGAATAGCACTTTTCCCGATAAGGTCTGTATATCCAGATGATGATTATGTTCGACTCAGGAAGAGAGAGTTGTGGGACGTCTTTGGGCCATTTACCCCATAACATAACGGTATTTACTCAGTTTGTGGCGAGAGTAATGCAATCTTACAATCTCCGTGCCAAATTTCTTCTTGACATCTAGAATCTCCTTTACAGTGATTGGGCGAGATGGTATACTTCGGCAAAATATATGGTAAAACCCAATAAAATCAGGCATATTCTTGCCTCTGCCATTGTTCTTGCTACTCTCTATATTGCCGTCTCTCTGGCGTTGAAGCTTGGGTCGGGCGGCAAAAAAGAGGAGGGTCTGCCAGCCCTTCCTCGCAATGTGGAGATATCCCTCAGCAAGATTCATTACACTGAAACCAAGGATGGTGTCAGGCAGTGGGATCTCTTTGCAGGCAAGGGTGAATACGACAAGGCGCGGGATGTTACGAGGTTGACAGATGTGCGTCTGGTGCTCCATGAGAGAGGCAAGGAAGGTGAAATCACTCTTGTCTCTGATCGGGCCGATTACTTTAACGCCTCGAAAGTTGTTGTGCTGACCGGCAATGTCGTGGCGAAAAGTGAGGGCGGCATGGAGTTTGTCACTGGGCGGGCATCCTACCAGTCGAAACGCTCTCTCGTGGTGACCGATGACAGGGTCAGGTTTACCGATGGTGGGATGAGCGTCTCAGGCGTGGGAATGGAACTGTCCGTCAAGACGCGTCAAGTGAGGATTTTGAGAGACGTAACCGCGACTGTCGCGCCGGGGAAAAAGGGATAATATGAAACGAATGCTCACGGCGCTGCTTTTCCTCGTGGTTTCACTGGGGACCGCGCATTCCGCACAACTCCCGAAGGGGGCGCGGCAGGGCCAACCCATCACCATTAAATCCAATGAGTTGTCCACGGACAGCAGGAATAATACGGCAACGTTCACCGGCAAAGTCATCGCTCGCCAAGGTGATCTTACCATCTACGCAGATAAGTTGGTTGTCCACTACAAGGCTGATGGTGGCGATCTCGACAGGGTCGAGGCATCGGGCAACGTACGGATCGTCCAGGGAGACCGCCTCGCCACGGCTCGTGAAGGGGTCTACCAGAGTGCCGAGCAGAAGATCGTTCTTACCGGCGACCCCAAGGTTTTTCAAGGTGAGAATACGGTGTCCGGCAAAGTCATCACCTACTTTGTGAACGAAGAGAAAAGCATTGTCACGGGCGGTCCGGACACAAGGGTGGAGGCGGTCATTACGCCAAAGGAAAAGGGGAAGGATGGCGGCCAACAGCGCTGATATGGTTTTGCAGGCGCATGGCCTCCGGAAGGGATTCGGCAAGCGTGTCGTCGTGAATGGGGTTGACCTGCGGGTTGCCACCGGCGAGGTGGTGGGGCTGCTGGGACCGAACGGCGCTGGAAAGACCACCACGTTTTACATGGTTGTGGGACTCTGCCGACCGGATGGGGGGCAGGTCTTTATCGGCGACGAAGAGATTACCGCTCTCCCCATGTATCAGCGTGCGCGCATGGGGATCAGCTATCTCCCTCAAGAACCATCAGTTTTCCGTAAGCTTACGGTGGAAGAAAACATACTGGCCGTGCTGGAGACCATGGATCTCTCAACATCTGAACGGCGTGAGCGAGCCGCGGAGCTTATCGGCGAGTTTAAGATTGGTCATATAGCAAAAAGCAAGGGATACGCCCTCTCCGGTGGGGAGCGTCGGCGGGTCGAGATAGCACGGGCACTGGCCACGGATCCCCTTTTTATTCTTCTCGACGAACCTTTTGCCGGCATCGATCCCATTGCGGTGATTGATATTCAGGGGATCATCACTGAACTGAAGGCGCGGGGAATAGGGATACTGATCTCTGATCACAACGTGAGAGAGACCCTTGGTGTATGCGATAACGCCTACATCATGAGTGCCGGCGAAGTGATAGAGTATGGCGATCCGGTCAAGATTGCCGGAAGCAAGCAGGCCCGGGAGATTTATCTGGGAGAAAAATTCAGACTTTAATCTTTACGGTATCCATGGTGAGCTATGCCTCAGGCGTCACGGGGCGGGCGTTTCTGATCCTGCAGCATGAAACTGTTTCTAGGGTGTTCCAGTTATGGCCATTGAAATGCGTCAACAGATGAAGCTGACCCAGCAACTGGTGATGACTCCCCAGTTGCAACAGGCCATCAAGCTTCTTCAACTCTCACGGCTTGAGCTTCAGGACCTTGTCCGTCAGGAGATGGAGGAGAATCCGGTCCTTGAGGAAACCCTCGAGCTTGAAGAACCCAAAGAGCAGGATCAGTTGGAGCAGTCCGAAAAGGAAGAGACACCTTCCGGTGAGGACAAGGAGTTCCAGGAGGTGAAAGCGGGAGAGGAGACCCTGCGCGAAACCGACTGGGACAGCTATCTAGAAGGTTATAATTTCAGCGCGGGCGAGCAGTATTACGACGACGAAGATCGCCCCTCCTACGAAAATGTTCTTACCCGCAAGGGCACTCTCGGTGACCACCTCATGTGGCAGTTGAGCCTCACCCGGTTTTCCGACGTGGAGACGGCGGTGGGTGCCGAGATTATAGGCAATATCGATGAAGACGGCTATTTCCGTGCCACAGTGGAGGAAATTGCGCGGTCTCAGGGCGTTGACGAAGCCCTTGTCGAGACATGCCTCAAAAAGATTCAGGAATTCGACCCCATGGGGGTTGGTGCGCGGGACCTTAGGGAGTGCCTCCTTATTCAGGTGGAACAGCTTGGCATGGGGGGAAGCGTCGTGGAGGGGATCCTGCGTCACCACCTTCACGATCTTGAAGCCCGCAAATACAAGCAGATTGCCAAGGCTCTCGGGGTCGACATCAACGATGTCCTCATGGGGGCGCGGCTCATTGCCGGGTTCGATCCCAAGCCAGGGCGGATCTATGGCTCCGAGGATGTTCATTACATCTCTGCCGACATTTTTGTGTACAAGATCGGAGAGGACTATGTGGTGGTGCTGAACGACGAGGGACTTCCCAACCTCCGGATCAGCCCCTACTACGCGGGAGAGGCAAAGGCGAGCGGTCAGGTGGATGCCAAGGCCGAGGAATATATCAACGACAAGGTCCGTTCGGCCATGTGGCTCATTAAGAGCATTCACCAGCGCCAGCGGACCATTTACAAGGTGGCAAAGAGCATCGCCAAGTTTCAGCGTGACTTCCTCGACAAGGGTATTGAATATCTCCGACCCCTTGTACTCCGCGATGTTGCCGAGGACATCGGCATGCACGAGTCGACCATTAGTCGCGTCACCACCAACAAGTACATGCAGACCCCCCAGGGGCTCTTCGAGATGAAGTATTTCTTCAACAGTGGCATTTCTACGGGAGAGGGTGATTTCATCGCCTCTGAGAGTGTCAAGAACAAGATCAAGGAAATCGTCGAGGCTGAAGACCCCCGCAAGCCTTACAGCGACCAGCGCATTGCCGATCTTCTGTCGGCTCACAGCATCAACATCGCACGGCGCACGGTCACCAAGTACCGTGAGATGCTGAGAATAGGCTCGTCTTCGGAGCGCAAACGGCATTTCTGAGCCGTTGCGCGCCGAATATTATTTTCTTTCGACGTTTCGGGTTGAAGGTTTGCGTTTTCGTGATTTAAGAGAATCAAGGAGCAGGTGACCCGAAACGCATCTACCGCAAGGAGGAAGCTATGCAAATTACCACAACGTTCAGGCACATGGAGCAGAGCGACGCCCTCAAGGGCTACGCTGCCGAAAAACTGGAAAGGGTTAAGAAATATATTGACGAACCCATTACCGCACAGGTCTTCCTCACCGTGGAGAAAATCCGCCACATGGCCGAGGTGACCCTGACCGCCAAGGGAGTCACCATCAAGGCCGCCGAAGAAACCAACGACATGTATGCTGCCATTGACGCCGTCGTGGACAAGATCGAGCGCCAACTCCGGCGGTACAAGGAGCGGCTTAAGGACCACAAGCCGGCCGTCGACAATCGAGCCCTCGAAGTGCAGAAGACCATCCTCACTGCCGAGAGTATCGACCAGCAGCAAGAGCCGGTTATTGTCCGCAGCAAGACCATAACCATCAAGCCGATGTCCGTCGAGGAGGCAGTTATGCAGATGGATCTCCTCCACAAGGACTTCCTCGTTTTCACCGATTCCACTACCGAAGTCATCAATGTCGTCTACCGTCGCAAGGACGGAAACTACGGTCTCATAGAGCCGTCGCGCAAATAATGAGGGGTGCGCCGCGCCGCTGATGACTCGCGTGCGCGGCGCCCTTCCCCTTTGCCTTGCGGCGTGGAGGGAGATCAGCCGTTGAACACCATCAGCCTCTCAATCGAAGACCTCCTCAATGACACGGAGTACGGTCTCGACCTCTCCCTCATTGCGGGGAGGGGAGGGGTCGGTCATCGTGTGTTCAGCTCCCGCATTCAGAAGCCGGGCTTAGCCCTCACGGGGTACACCGACCACCTCCATCCGGACCGGGTACAGGTGCTCGGGAATACCGAAATATCCTACTTGCGCCAGCTCCACGAGGAACTTGCTACAATTTTTGTCGACAAGTTCTGCGAATACCCTATTTCCTGCATCATCGTTACCAAGGGGCTTGATCCGCCCCAGTTCCTCAAGGATGCGGCCGAACGCGAATCAATCCCCCTTCTGGTGACGCCACTTCAGTCGTCAACCTTTATCTCGCTTATTACAAAGTTTCTTGAGGAGCGGCTTCTCCCCACGACTCATATCCATGGTGTGCTCGTGGACGTTCTCGGCGTGGGTGTTCTGCTGCTGGGGAAAAGCGGCATCGGTAAGAGTGAGTGCGCTCTTGACTTGGTCATACGCGGTCACCGCCTCGTGGCGGACGACGTGGTGTTCGTGAAGAAGAAGATGCCGGCAGCCCTTGTTGGACAGGCGGCCGAGGCAATTCAGTATCACATCGAGATCCGGGGGCTTGGTGTTCTCAACATCAAGAACCTTTTCGGCGTCTCCTCCATCCGGGAGAAGAAAATCATCGAAATGGTGATCGAACTGGTTGAGTGGGACCCTCAGCACGAATACGACCGTCTCGGCCTCGACGACGAAGTATATACCATTCTCGATCTGGAGCTCCCCTACATCAAGATTCCCGTCAGACCCGGACGCAACCTTACCTCCATCATCGAGGTGGCGGCCCGCAACCATCTCCTCAAGGGAATGGGATACCACTCGGCCCGGGAGTTCCAGGAGAAGCTCCTGGCTCGGATGGAAAACCGTCCTCTTGGGGATGAGGTGGAGTAGCCGATGCGCGTTCTGGTAATCTCCGGTCTGTCCGGTTCGGGCAAGTCGACGGCGGTTCGCGTTCTGGAGGATGAGGGCTTTTTCTGCATCGACAATCTTCCGGTTCAGCTCTTTCCGACGATCATCGAACTGGTCAACAAAGCCCAGGAGACGGTGCCGGGGGTGGCCTTGGTCATGGACATCCGGGGGAGGGATTTTCTCAAGGGCTTCGAGAAGATCTTCCAGGAGATCGATGATGCCGGGCATACCATCGAGATCATCTTTTTCGATGCAACCGACGAAGTGCTGATCCGGCGCTTCTCCGAGACCCGCCGGCGCCATCCTGCCCTGGAGAGCGGCTCGGTCCCCGAAGGGATTCGTTATGAACGCGACCAATTGTCAGGGCTCCGACGCCTTGCCACTATCGTCATCGACACGTCGGAGCTGAACGTTCACCAGCTCAAAGAGATGGTACTGGCACGGGTGAAGGGTGAGGCCGGTGCCCGGAGGATGACGATCCATCTTCAGTCGTTCGGCTACAGGTACGGGATTCCCCTGGAGTCCGATCTGGTTATGGATGTCCGTTTTCTACCTAACCCGCACTTTGTGCCGGAGCTTAAACCCCTGTCGGGGCTGGACCCCGGCGTTCGGAGCTTTGTTCTTGAAAAACCCGAAACGGCCCAGTTCCTTGCCCGGTTCGAGGGGCTTCTTGAATACCTTCTTCCTGCCTACCAGCGGGAAGGAAAATCGTATCTTACAATCTCCATTGGCTGCACCGGCGGCAGGCACCGTTCCGTTGCTCTTGTTGAAGAGCTCCGCCGATTTTTCGACCGCGCAGACATTGCGGTGAAGGTGAGCCACAGGGATATGGAAAAGGGATGAAGAGATGATTGGATTGGTGCTCGTAACCCATGCCGGCCTTGCTGAGGAGCTCCTCAGGGGTGCCGAGATGATCGTAGGACCCATTGAGTCCGCCGAAACCGTAGGAATCCGGCCAGGAGACCAGGCCGACGCGATCATGGAGCGCATTGCGGAGGCCGTGAAACGTGTTTCCGTGGACGGTGCGCTTATCATGACGGACATGTTTGGCGGGACGCCTTCAAATATGAGTCTTTCCTTCCTCGAGGCCGACCGCATCGAGGTGTTGACCGGCGTGAATCTGCCGATGGTCATCAAGTTTGCTGCCGAGCGGGACCGGATAGCTGTTGCCGAACTGGCCACGTCCCTCAAGGAGTGCGGCCGCGAGAGTATCGCCGTGGCCGGAGATTATCTGAAATAACCGGGAACTACAGGGATTGAAATGCTCGACCAGGAATTCACCATCATCAACAAACTCGGTCTCCACGCACGGGCCTCGGCCCTTTTTGTCAAGACGGCAAGCCGTTTTCGCTCTGACATAAAGATTGTGCGAGAGGGAATCGAAGTGAACGGCAAGAGCATTATGGGTATCATGATGCTGGCCGCGGCCAAGGGAACGCTTATCAGGGTAAAAATCGAGGGGGAGGACGAGGCGGAAGCGATGGCCGCCCTCGGAGAGCTTATAACCAATGGATTCGGCGAGGAATGAAACGAAGATTTTTCGCGGAATAGAAGCCTCGGCCGGCATCGCCATCGGCACGGCGCGCTTGACCGACCGCAGCCGCGTGGCGGTCACCGAGGTTTCCATCAGCGACGAAGAAGTGGAGCTGGAGTGTGCACGCTTTCTCGCTGCGCTCCAGGATGCCCGGGAAGAACTCCTTGCCGTCAAGGAACATCTGGCGTCAAGCCGCGGTCCGGAACACCTCTATGTTGTCGATAGCCACCTTCTGATCCTTGAAGACGGCATGTTGACCCGTGGTACCCTCGATCTGATTGCCGGCGAGAAGATTAATGCCGAAGCTGCCCTCAAGCGTAACCTCTTAAAGTTCAAAGAATTTTTTTCTGCAATTGAAGATGAGTATCTGCGCGAACGGGCAGGTGATGTAGAAACCGTCGTGGAGCGCATCATGCGCGCCATGGTGGGGAAGCGGCAGGAATCCATCGGCTCCATTGACGGCGGCAAGATCATCATCGTCGCCCACGATCTCTCCCCCACCGACATTCTCCAGATCGACAAGAACACGGTTATCGGCTTTATAACTGATCTGGGTGGGCGAACATCACACACCGCAATCCTGGCCAGGGCACTGGAAATTCCTGCAGTCGTAGGCCTTGAAACGATTACCGGCGAAGACATCGACGGACTGCCGATAATCATCGATGGCACTGACGGGACGGTGGTCGTCAATCCCGACCTGGAAACCTTCCGCGATTACCTGCGGCGCAAACAACGTTACGACTATCTGGAGCAGGAATTTCTTAAACTGCGGGATCTCCCTGCCGAGACCGTGGACGGCCATCGGATTTCACTCATGGGTAACATTGAGTTTGCCGAGGAGATTCCGACGCTTAAGGGTCACGGAGGTGAGGGGATCGGTCTTTACCGGACCGAGATGCTTTACATGAACCGCCAGGGACTTCCCGACGAAGAAGAGCAATATTTGGCCTACTCCGCAATCGTCGAAGCAATGGCTCCCCTGCCGACAACCATTCGCACCCTCGACGTGGGGGGCGATAAACTCGCCACTGACCTCCATCTTGAAGATGAGATGAACCCTGCCTTGGGACTGCGTGCCATTCGTCTGTCCCTCCGTAAACCCGAGGTTTTCAAGACCCAGTTGCGAGCAATTCTGCGCGCCAGCGTGCGGGGAAAAGTCCGGATATTCTTCCCGATGATTTCCGGGGTAGAGGAAGTGCGCGCCGCTAAGGCAATTCTGGAGGAAGCGAAGAATGAACTCCGTGCTGAAGGAGTTCCCTTCGACAACGCCATTGAAGTTGGCATCATGATCGAGATTCCCTCGGCTGTGCTCGTTGCCGACATTCTTGCCCGGGAGGTTGATTTCTTCAGCGTCGGCACCAATGACCTCATCCAGTACTCGTTGGCCATCGACCGGACCAACGAGCATCTGGCGCACCTCTATCAACCGATGCACCCCGCTGTTCTCCGATCTCTCCGGACGGTGGTCGATGCGGCCCATGCCGCCGGTATCCGCGCCTGCATGTGTGGCGAGATGGCGGGCGAGAGTCGCTATCTTCCCATACTTCTCGGTTTGGGGTTCGATGAACTTTCCATGACCGGCGTGTCGATTCCGCGAGTCAAGAAAGTCCTGCGCCGGGCCGTCAAGGCTGACGCCCAGTTGCTCGTTTCCCGGGCCTTCACTTTTTCTACCGCAGCCGACGTGGAGACCTTCCTGAACAGCGAGATTTCCGCGCGGTTTTCCGAGAGTTTCGACTGATTCCTTCCCGTTTTCTTCCTTGACATCCGTTGTCGCCAGCTTATACAATTCACATCTTTGCAAAACACCAAGCAGCCCATATTTACCTGTGAGGAGGAATGATCAGCAATGGAGATGAAGGACTATATTTTTACCTCCGAATCGGTTTCCGAGGGACATCCCGACAAGGTCGCGGATCAGGTGTCGGATGCCATTCTTGATGCAATTCTCGCTCAGGACCCCAGGGCCCGCGTTGCCTGCGAAACCCTGGTAACCACCGGTATGGCGGTTATCGCCGGGGAGATCACCACGAGTGCCGTGGTGGACTATCCGAAGGTTGTCCGCGAGACCATCCGGGAGATCGGCTACAACGATTCGGCCATGGGGTTTGACTGGGAAACCTGCGCGGTGCTCGTCTCCATCGATAAGCAGTCCCCCGACATCTCACAGGGCGTCACCGAAGGGGAGGGGATGTTCAAGGAGCAGGGGGCCGGCGACCAGGGACTCATGTTCGGCTATGCCTGCACCGAAACCCCCGAGCTCATGCCGATGTCCATCACCTATGCTCACAAGCTGACCCAGAAGCTGGCCGAGGTGCGCAAAAACGGGGTGCTGGACTTCCTCCGCCCCGATTCAAAGTCCCAGGTTTCCATTGAATATGTAAACGACAAGCCGGTGCGGGTCGACACGGTTGTCATCTCTTCCCAGCATACGCCGGAAGTTTCTTACGAAGCTATCAAAGAAGGGATCATTGAGGAGGTCGTGAAGAAGATCATCCCGGCAGACCTCATGGACGAGCGGACCAGAATGCTCATCAACCCCACCGGCCGCTTTGTTGTCGGCGGCCCCATGGGTGACTGCGGCCTGACCGGACGCAAAATCATCGTTGACAGCTACGGCGGCCATGGTGCCCATGGCGGCGGCGCCTTCTCCGGCAAGGATCCCTCGAAGGTGGACCGCTCCGCCGCCTACATGGGGCGTTACGTGGCCAAGAACCTGGTAGCCGCCGGCCTGTGCGAGAAGTGCGAGGTTCAGGTAGCCTACGCCATCGGTGTTGCCGAGCCTGTTTCGGTCATGGTCGACACTGCCGGCACGGGCAAGATTTCCTCCAAGCGGATTGCCGAGATTGTCCGCGAGGTATTCGACCTGCGGCCGCGCGCCATCATCGAGCAACTCGACCTTCTGCGTCCCATTTACCGGAAGACCGCCGCCTATGGCCACTTCGGCCGCGAACTCCCCGAGTTTGCCTGGGAGCGGACCGATAAGGTGAATATTATCCGCCAGAAGGCGGGCATCTAGCGAGTAGCAAGGTAGTAGGCAGCGAAGTAGTAAAAAGGCCGGATGACATAGTGTCACCCGGCCTTTTTGCGTTGGGAATAATGCTCCCTCACGTGCTTCGTCGCCAACTCGCTACATCGCTACCTCGCTGCCTTTCCTGCTGAACCGGTATCCCAGCCCCCGAACGGTCTGGAAATAGATCGGCTTCGCCGGATTCGGCTCAAAGTATTTTCTGAGCCGAACGATGAAGTTGTCGAGGGTCCGGGTCTCGGTGTCGGAGGTGTATCCCCAGACATTTTCCAGGATATCCCGGCGGCTGATGGCTTCTCCTTCCCGCTGGAAGAAGAGGGAGAGCATTTTTACCTCCAGTTCTGTCAGGTCGATTTCGCCCTGGGCGGTCCGCGCGTGGTAGGAGAGAAGGAATACCTCGTTGTCGCCGAAGCGGTATGCTTCCTCCACCGGTTCCGGGCGGTACCACGCGGAGCGCCGCAGCATTCCGCCAACCCTCAATAAAAACTCGTTTAGACTGAAAGGTTTGGTGAGGTAATCATCGGCGCCGCTCTTAAGCCCCGTGATCCGGGCGCCTTCGTCGGATCGGGCCGTAAGGATCAGGACCGGCACCCGGCTGTCCATGGTCCGGATCCGCTCGCAGACCGCGAATCCGTCCATACCCGGGAGCATGACATCGAGAATGATGAGGGCGAAGCGGTCGTAGGCGAGGCGCTCCAAGGCCTCTTCGCCGCTCTCCACGTGGCTTACCCGGTATCCTTCCATCTCGAGGTTGAAACATATTCCCCGGGCCAGATGCATTTCGTCTTCCACCAGGAGGATGTGGGGTTTTTCTTCGGTCATGGGGAGCCCCCCTTACGGCGGGGGAGGGGGAGGCTGATGATGAAGCTGGTCCCCTTCCCGATGCCCGCACTCGTGGCGGTAACGGTTCCGCCGTGCTCCTTTACCACTGACTTGACAATCCAGAGACCGAGGCCGGTTCCCCGGATGGCTTCGCCGCTGCTGCGGATGCGGTAGAACTTCCGAAAGACATTTTTGAGGTCGTTCCGGTCTATCCCTTTGCCATTGTCCTGGAAAGAGAGGGTGCAACGGTTCCCGTCCCGTTTCAGCGTTACGCGGATCTCCGGAGCACCGATGCTGTAGAGGATCGCATTCTCGAACAGGTTGCGCAGGACCGTTTCCATCCCCTCCACATCGATGGCCGCCGATATGCCGTTCTCTATATCGAGGAAGACGCTTCCCCCTTCGGGGAGAGCGTGGCGCTGCTGGTCCATGTAGTGGGTCACCAGGGCGGAAAAATCCACCACCGGGTACCGGGAGGCGCGCCGCCGTTGTTCCAGCTTGGCGACCATCAGGATATTGCTGGTGAGATTGTCGAGCCGGTCGATGTCCACGAGCATGGTGTCGAGGAACCGCTCAAGCTTGTCAGGTGGAGGTTTGCGGAGACGGATCGTCTCCAGGTGGAGCTTGATGGAGGCCAAGGGAGACTTGAGCTCGTGGGTTGCCTGGGAGATAAAGTCCTTTTGCTCCAGGTTCAGGTTCGACTGGCGGCGCCAGTATATGAAGATGACGTAGACCCCCACCAGGATGATGACGAGGAGTACGATCCCCTCCACGAGCACCGCCCAGTCGAAGCCGCGGCCCAGGAGTTCGGGGCGGTAGCGTTCGGCCAGTTCCCGGAACTCCTTGTGGCGACCCACGAACCAGGTGATCCAGAAAAAAACCAGGAGCCCCCAGACAACCTGGATGCCGATCAGTGCCATGAGGGGATTGACGAGTCTCTTCAGCCACTTCATGGTGTTTTGTGTAGCACCCCCCTGTCTCGTTTGCAAGGGAGGATTTCGTTTTACAAAAGTATTACACATATACTGTTTACGGTTCTGGTATGGTTGTCGAGACAAACGACACCGGCAGGGGAGGAATTTGATGGGACCGCTGAAGATTGGCAAGCATGAGGTAAGGTATCCGCTCATCCAGGGAGGGATGGGGGTTCGCATCTCAGGATGGAGGCTTGCAGGGCATGTGGCCAAGTGCGGTGGCGTGGGGCTCGTGGCGTCAGCCGGGATTTCCCTCAATAGCGGGCTCTACACCGGGTCCAACTACCTTCAGTCCAATCCCGAAGCCCTTCGGCAGGAGTTGCGCAAGGCCTACGAGGTGGCTCCGGACGGCGTCATCGGCGTGAACATCATGGTGGCCCTCTCCGACTATGAAGATCTCGTTCGGGCCGCCATTGACGGCGGTGCCAAGGTGATAGTCTGCGGCGCTGGGCTTCCCATGACGCTTCCCGAACTGACCGCCCATGCCCCCGACGTGGCCATCGTGCCCATCGTCTCGTCGGTGCGGGCCGCCCAACTCATCGCCAAGAAGTGGGACAAGGGGTACGGTCGCCTCCCCGACGCCGTGGTGGTGGAAGACCCTGACACCGCCGGCGGCCACCTGGGTGAAAAGCTCGAAAACATCGGCAGCGGTGAGTACGACCACTACGGCACCATCCGCGCCATCAAGGAATTCTTCCGCGCCGAGTACGGCAAGGCGGTGCCGGTCATTGCCGCCGGTGGCATATGGGACCGTGCCGACCTCCTTCACGCCATTGCCGAAGGGGCCGACGGGGTCCAGATGGCGAGCCGGTTCGTGCCGACCGTGGAATGCGACGCAGAGGATGCCTACAAGCAGATGTACCTGGACTGCCGTCAGGAAGACATTGGCCTCATCATGAGCCCGGCGGGACTTCCGGGACGGGCCATCCTCAGCAACCAAGAAGGGATCGCTCTCTACGACCAGATCAATTCCAGCGAGTGCAACAACGGCTGCCTCAAAAAGTGCTCCTACAAGGAGACGGGCGAACGGTTCTGTATCGTGAACGCCCTCGACCGGGCCCAGCAGGGGGATGTGGAGTCGGGACTCGTCTTCTGCGGCACCAACGCTTGGAAGGCCGACCGTATCACCACCGTTCAGGAGATATTCGACGAGCTTTTCGCGGAGGAGGCCGGTCAGGCTGAAAAGGCCGCCTGAGACAGTTTTCGTTAGCCTAGGAGAAAGTGGGGGTGCCAGCAGGTGCCCCCTTTTTTTGCGAAAACGGCAATTCGACTTTGACCCTGTTGTGCCACAAATGCTATAAAATCCCTTTACCTGCTGCAATGATACTAAGACAACCAATAACAACGGAGGATACGATGTCGAAAACCAGCACACCGACCGCGACGAGTGCCGCGTTCACTGACTGCCACGTGAGGGACCTCTCCCTTGCCGCCTGGGGGCGCAAGGAGATGATCATTGCTGAAACCGAGATGCCTGGCCTCATGGCCATCCGCGAGGAGTACGCCGCCAGCCAGCCCCTGAAGGGTGCCCGTATTGCCGGTTCGCTCCACATGACCATCCAGACCGCCATGCTTATCGAAACCCTCACGGCCCTCGGCGCCGAGGTGCGCTGGGCATCGTGCAACATCTTTTCCACCCAGGACCACGCCGCTGCCGCCATTGCCGCTGCCGGCATCCCGGTCTTTGCCTACAAGGGGGAATCCCTGGAGGAGTACTGGGAGTTCACCCACCGGATCTTCGAATGGCATGACGGCGGCACCCCCAACATGATCCTGGACGACGGCGGCGACGCAACGCTGCTGCTGCACCTGGGGAGCGACGCGGAGAAGGACCCGTCGGTCATCGCCAATCCCACCTGTGAAGAAGAGCAGTACCTCTTCGCCTCCATCAAAAAGCGCCTGGCCGAGAAGCCGGGGTGGTACTCGAAGGCTGCCGCCGCCATCAAGGGGGTCACGGAAGAGACCACCACCGGCGTGCACCGGCTCTACCAGATGCACGAGAAGGGGCGCCTCAAGTTCCCGGCCATCAACGTCAACGACTCGGTCACCAAGTCCAAGTTCGACAACATCTACGGCTGCCGCGAGTCCCTGGTGGACGGCATCAAGCGGGCCACCGATGTGATGGTGGCCGGCAAAGTGGCCGTCATCTGCGGCTACGGCGAGGTGGGGAAGGGGTGCGCCCAGGCCATGCGCGGGCTCCAGGCCCAGGTATGGGTCACGGAGATCGACCCCATCTGCGCCCTCCAGGCCGCCATGGAAGGGTACAAGGTGGTCACCATGGAGTGGGCCGCCGACAAGGCCGACATCTTCGTCACCACCACTGGCAACATCAACGTCATCACCCACGACCACATGAAGGCCATGAAGCACAACGCCATCGTCTGCAACATCGGCCACTTCGACAACGAGATCGAGGTGGCGGCCTTGAAGCAGTACCAGTGGGAGAACATCAAGCCCCAGGTGGACCACATCATCTTCCCCGACGGCAAGCGGATCATCCTCCTGGCCGAGGGGAGGCTCGTGAACCTGGGGTGCGCCACGGGGCACCCCTCCTACGTCATGTCCTCCTCCTTCGCCAACCAGACCCTGGCCCAGATGGAGCTCTTCTGCAACCCCGGCAAGTACCCGGTCGGTGTTTACATGCTTCCCAAGGAGCTGGACGAGAAGGTTGCCCGGCTGCAGCTCAAGACCCTGGGCGCCATGCTGACGGAGCTCACCGACGAGCAGGCCGCCTACATCGGCGTGCCGAAAGAGGGGCCCTATAAGACTGATCATTACCGGTACTGATCGGTAGAGAAGTCGAAAAAAGGCCGCTGGGAGCGAATCCCGGCGGCCTTTTTTCGTTGAAGCGTTTCGGCGCACAAGCGTCCTCTTCCCGTGCCTCAGAAGGGGCGAATCCTACTTTTCTCCCACCAGCCCCTTCAGCTCCTCGATCAGTTCCGCCAGAAAATCATACCCCTTCTGCCAGAAGTGGGGATCGGCCAGATCGATCCCAGCCGGTCTGACCGTGTCGGCCGGCGACTGTGCGCCGCCGCTCTCCAGGATTCCCACATAGGTCGGAATGAATGCTTCTCCGTCCTCCAGGTATTTCCGGTAGAGGGAGAGGACCAGAAGCTCCGCGAAGGTGTAGGAATAGCAGTAAAAGCGGGCGTGGATGAAATGGGAGATGTAGCTCCATCCCCAGCGGTAGGGCTCGATCATATCCACCGCGTCGCCGTAAAGCTTGCCGTTCTCCTCCCACCAGAGATCGCAGAGCCGTGACGAGGTCAGGAGCCCCTCCTTCCGCTCCTTGTGCATCCGCTCCTCGAAGCGGGTGAGGACGTTCTGGCGGAAGGTGGTGGCGATGATATCCTCGATCTTGGCGCAGAGGAGGGCGATTTTCACCTGCGGGTCGGATTCCCGTTCGAGAAGGAAACGGGTCAGGAGCATCTCGCCAAAGACCGACGCCGTCTCCGCCAGGGGAAGCGGCGCGTGGTAGTTGAGCATGGTCTGCTTCTGGGCCAGGACGAAGTGGAGCCCGTGCCCCAGTTCGTGGGCCAGGGTCGCCACATCCCGCAGGTTTCCGGTGAAGTTGAGGAGCACATAGGGGGAGAGGCTCGGTGTCATCCCCATGCAGAAGGCGCCGCCGCTCTTTCCGGGGCGCGGCAGCACGTCAATCCGCCGCTCGGTGAAAAAGGCGGCGCAAATGTCCCGGAAGCGAGGCTGAAACGCGCCGTAGGCCTCCAGCACCAGGTTCTGCGCTTCCTCGTAAGTGAAGCGGCGGTCTGTCTCGCCAACCGGAGCGTAGACATCGGTGTTCTTCAGCTTGGGGAGCCCCAGAAGCCGCGCCTTGAGGCGGAAATAGTCCCGGGCAAGGCCGTAGTTGGCCTCGGAAACATCCATGAGGCGGTTCACCACCTCCTCGGGGATCTCGTTCCCCAGGTTCGTGGGCTCCATGGGATGGCGGTAGCTGCGGAGCTCCAACTCCTGGCCATGGTCGAGAGCCACGGTGTTGAAGATGGCGCCGAGGGCGATCCCCTCCTCTTCGTGGCGCCTGAGGAAGGTGGAGAAGGCCCGCTCCCTTACCGCCGCGTCCGGGTGGTGGAGGAGCCCCAGGAGTTCCTCGCCGGTGAATTCCTGTTCCTCTCCGTCCAGTTCCATCCGGTAGCGGAAGGATGCCGACAGCTCGTCGAAGAGCCGGGTAAAGGCATCGGCTCCCGTGAGGTTTTTCAGCTTCAGGAGCTGCTCCTCCCGCTCCGTGAGGGTGTGGGGCTTGAATTTGCGCACGCTCTCCAGGTAGTGGCGGTAGCCGGCCAGGCGGCCGTCTGCGATCATCTCCGCAAAGCGCCCGTCAGGGATTGCCATGATCTCCAGATCGAAGAAGAGGAGCTCGCGCCCCATGAGGTTGCCGTACTCGGCGGTCCGCTGGGAGAGCTTCTTGTGTTCGTCATTCTCGGCGTCCGCCGCGAAGAGGAGGTGGGCATAGAGCTGGGGTTTCACGATGAGCTCGGTAAGGGCCTCGTAGCATCGGAGCGCCTCCAAAAGCGCTGCTACATCGAGCGAGGCAACCTTTCCCTGGAAGTCTTCCCGGAATACCTTCGCCTCGGCAGCTCCCCTGGCGAGATCGGCTTCGAGTTCAGAGGCGTTCGGTGCGGTGTACAGGGGATCGGTGTCCCAGAACATGGCGGTGATGTCGGAAGTCATGGCGGTCCTTTCGCGAATAGGTTTGAGCTTACATTGCGCACTACCCCTTTGGATTACCACAGGAGAGCGAGAAATCAATAGCGTTTTGGAAAGAGAGGGGGGATACTTCGGACCCAGAGGATGCTGTGACCATGATCGACGACATTACCATCGAACTCCCCATCGACGGAACCCTCGACCTCCACACCTTCCGGCCGGGCGAGGTGAAGGAACTCATTCCCGACTACCTGGCGGCCTGTCGGGAGCGGGGGATCTATTCCGTGCGGATTATCCACGGTAAGGGGACGGGAACTCTGCGCCGGACCGTGCACGCCATCCTGGAGCGACATGATGCTGTGGTCTCGTTCCGGCTGGCTGGAGAGGACGCCGGCGGGTGGGGGGCGACACTGGTGGAATTGAAACATATCTCTGTCCAACAATAATGCGGCACCGCCGGACGCGTTGCTGACAAAAAAGAAAGGCCCGCATTCGGCGGGCCTTTCGTCGTTCATCATCTGCTGTCGCCGGTCAGGCACACTCGGAATAGCCGCAGACCCGGCAGACGGCGCAGCCGCCTTCGTGCTCCACGATGCCGCCGCACTCGGGGCAGGCGCCCCGCTCGGGGGCTGCGGTTTCGAGCCCCACGTCATAGCCTGCCGCCTGCATGTGGGCCTGGATCGCCTTGGCCACGGCATCGGCGCAGGAGAGGACCTTGTTGTCGCCGAAGCCGGCGGGGAGGTGGCAGGAGATACCGAGAAGCTGCTTGATCACCTGCCGAGCCTGGACGCCGCTGCGCCAGGCCAGGGACACCATGCGGCCAATGGCCTCGCACTGGGAAGAGGCGCAGCCGCCCGCCTTCCCCATGGTGGTGAAGAGCTCGAAGAGCCCGGCCTTGTCCTCGTTGACGGTGACGTAGAGGGGACCGCAGCCGGTCTGCATCTGGTAGGTCCACCCCTTGAGGGCCTTGGGACGGTCCCGCTTCACGGCCCGCTTCTCCTCCGTCTGGACAACCTTCTCCTTTTCCTCCTTGGCGCCCGTGGAGAGGACCTGCTCGTCCCGGGAGCCGTCGCGGTAGATGGTAACCCCTTTGCACTCCAGCTTGTAGGCCAGGCGGTAGACTTTTTCCACCTCTTCGATGGTGGCGGTGTTGGGGAAGTTGACCGTCTTGGAGACTGCGTTGTCGGTGTATTTCTGGAAGGCGGCCTGCATCTCGATGTGGTCTTCCGGAGTAATGTCGTGGGCGGTCACGAAGACTTTGCGGACATCCTCCGGAATCTCCGGCAGGTCGTGGACGGTGCCGTGCTGGGCGATCTTCTGCATCAGTTCTTCGGAGTAGAAGCCCCGCTCCCGGGCAACCTCCTCGAAGATAGGGTTCACCTCGACAAGGATATTCTTGTCCAGGACCTGGCGTACGTAAGAGACCGCGAAGAGCGGCTCCACGCCGCTGGAGGCATTGGCGATGATGGAGATGGTGCCGGTGGGGGCGATGGTGGTCACCGTGGCGTTGCGGATGGAACCCTCGCCCGGCCGGTCAAAGATGGAGCCCGCGAAGTTCGGGAACGCCCCCCGCGCTGCGGCCAGCTCCCGGGAGTAGGCGTGTCCTTCGTCGTTGATGAAGCGCATCACCTTCTCGCCCAGGCTGATGGCCTCCGGGGAGCTATAGGGGATCCCCAGGAGGATCAGCATGTCGGCCCACCCCATGACGCCGAGGCCGATCTTGCGGTTGGCGCGGGTCATGTCGTTTATCTGGGGGAGGGGGTAGTTGTTCACCTCGATGACGTTGTCCAGGAAGTGGACCCCCATATGGATGACTTCCTTGAGGCGCTTCCAGTCCACGTCGCCGTCTTTAACCATCTTCCCGAGGTTGATGGAGCCCAGGTTGCACGACTCGTAGGGGAGGAGCGGCTGTTCGCCGCAGGGGTTGGTGGATTCGATTTCGCCGATCTGGGGAGTAGGGTTGTCCCTGTTGAGGCGGTCCAGGAAGATGATCCCCGGCTCGCCGTTTTTCCAGGCCTGCTTCACGATGCGGCTGAACACCTTGCGGGCGTTGAGAGTCCCGCAGGGTTTGCCGTCGCGGGGGTTGCGCAGGTCGTAGTCGGCATCTTTCTCCACCGCCTCCATGAAGGCCTCGGTGAGCCCTACGGAGATGTTGAAGTTGTTGAGGTGCTTCTGGTCATCCTTGCACATGATGAAATTCATGATGTCCGGATGATCCACGCGGAGGATCCCCATGTTGGCGCCGCGACGGGTTCCCCCCTGCTTGATGGTTTCGGTGGCGGCGTCGAAGACCCGCATGAACGAGATGGGGCCGCTGGAGATGCCTGACGTGGAGCGGACCACATCGTTGGCCGGCCGCAGCCGCGAGAAGGAAAAACCGGTGCCGCCGCCGGACTTGTGGATGAGGGCCGTGTACTTGACCGCGTCGAAGATATCCTCCATGGAGTCGCCCACCGGGAGGACGAAGCACGCGGAGAGCTGGCCCAGCTCGCGCCCTGCATTCATGAGGGTAGGGGAGTTGGGGAGGAACTCGAAGGAGGTCATCAGGTCGTAGAACTTCTGGGCCAGCGCCTTGGTGTCGGCCTTCTTGTCGAAATTACGGTCGGCAACGGCAATGGCCTCGGCCACGCGCCGGAACATGTCGGCGGGGGTTTCGAGGACGTTCCCGTCAGTGTCTCGCTTGAGGTAGCGCTTCTCGAGCACGGTGCGGGCGTTCTTCGAAAGGCCGGGGATATCCACTGTCGTTTTCGTTTCTGCCATAATTTCCTCTCCTTGCGCAGTGTTTGGTGAATGATGCAGTTTAAAGGCTGTTTGCCATATATGTTGTGGTGCCGCAAAAGAATATCCACAATATCTATGGTCTGTCAAGGGGTAAAAAAAATTGACCTAACGGGTTGATTCAACAAGGCATTACTCCATCGGCCGATTTGCTGCGCGTGCAGGTGGGGTGCCGGCAATTTACATTCCTGAGGTTTTGTGCTAGTTTTTTTTATTTTTCTGGCGGACGGAACAGACCATGGAACATAGCTTGAAATGCACCATTGAGCTGCTCGAAGAGGAAGTCAGCGCCCTCAGGGAGCTGATTGAGGTGGCGAGGACGGTGGTTTCCACCCTCGAACTCGATCAGGTCCTCCTGGAGATACTGACCAGCGCGATGCGCTTTGCCGACGCCTCCGCCGGGAGCATTGTCCTCTACGACACCGTTCAGGGGGGACTGACTCTCCACGCCCACCAGGGGTTTACCCCCGAATTCGTCTTGGCCGAGCGGTGGGAAATCCGCCCCGGAGGGGTCACTGAACGGGTTGTCTCCGGTGGAGAGATCCTGTTTGTCAACGACACCGAAGATTCCACCCTCCTTGTCGACCCCATTGTCATCAGGGAGGGGATCAGATCCCTGGCCTGCATTCCCCTCAAAGTGCAGAGCCGGCTTGTGGGCATTCTCTACCTGTGCGATTTTGTCCCCCGGGAGTTCGATCGGGAGAGAATGAAACTTCTGGACGTTCTCGCCTCCTTTGCCGCCATGGCCATCGACAACGCTCAGCTCCATGAACGGACCCGGCTCATGGCCATAACCGACGCCCTGACCGGTCTGTACAACCGTCGCTACTTCCAGCAGATGTTCAGCCGGGAACTGAACCGGGCCAAGCGTTACGGTAACCCCCTCTCACTGATCATGATGGACGTTGATGACTTCAAGAAGTTCAATGATACCTATGGACATCCCCTTGGCGACAAGCTCCTGGGGAGCATGGGGGATATTCTCTCGGAGGCGTTGCGCAATACCGATTTTGCCTTTCGCTACGGAGGCGAGGAGTTTATCGTGCTCTTGCCGGAAACCGACTTTTCCAGCGCGCTCCATGTTGCGGAGCGGCTCCGGGAGTCCGTGGAACAGAAGAGTGTCGACGAAATGCGAGGGATCGCTCTCAATGCCGTAACCGTAAGCGTCGGCGTGGTCTCCTATCCCCAGGACGGCGAGACCTGCGACGACCTCCTCAATGGCGTGGATGAACTCCTCTATCGGGCCAAGGAGTATGGCAAAAACAGGGTCTACTACCGGAGTATGGGAGAAACATCATGAGGCGCTCCACAATGGCGACCATAAGGATGCCGTTGGCTCTCTCCGTTTTGCTCTGGATGGCGGCATTCCTCGGTGGGTGCGGGACGGTTTCGGAACTTTTCGCCCGGGGGAAGACCCTTGTTTCCCCTTCCGCGCAGGTATCGGTGCCTGCCGGTGCGTCCGCTGCGGCCGTTGTCAAGGCGGAGTCTCCTCCGGTTCCGCTTGCGCCCTCTCCCGAAAACAAACCGTCCGTCGTTCCTCCCCAAGTGATTTCGGCACTTCCGGGGATATCACGCATCACACCTCGGATGGACGTGCCGCTAGAGCGGTCATACAATGATGCCGTTCTGACCGAGGACACGGTCTGGAGCGGCGAGGTATTTGTGGAAGGCTCACTCACTGTGGCGCCGCAGACGACCCTCACCCTTGAGCCGGGGACCGTCGTCCGTTTCAGGCGGACGGTTCCGGGGGATGGAGCCGGTCCGCTCCTCCTGGTTCAGGGGAGGCTCGTGGTCCGCGGAAACGCCGATGCGCCGGTCCGCTTCACGACCAGCTTTCCCGATCCCCTGGCTGGCGAGTGGCAAGGGATCATCCTGCTCGGCAGCGAGAAGAAAAACCTCCTTGAGCAGTGCCGCATTGAGGGTGCGGCTGCCGGCATCGATGCATCCTTTTCCTCCGTGACCCTCAAGCAGGTCACCTTTGCCGCCTGCGGAACCGGCGCCCGGTTTCAGGACTCCATCGTCACGGTCAGTGGCGGCGAAGCTTCGGACAATGCTGTCGGCATGGAACTCGTCGAGAGCGAGTCGGATATCCGTGACATGGTGGTACGCGGCAATCGCCTTGGCATAACGGTGCGTGGCGGCTCCCTTCTCCTGGAAGGGGCCGGTTTGACGGATAACCGGGAAGCCGGGTTAACCGGAGCCGCGTCCCGGCTCAGCATCTCCGGCACTTTTTCCCAGGGAAACGGCATCGGCATTGTCCTCACCGACTGCGAAGGAAAGGTGACGGGTGCGCGGATCGCGGAGAACCGCCACGTGGGGATTCACCTTGTCCGGTCCCGGGTTCGGGTTTATGGCAACGAAATTGTGTCCAACGCTGGCATCGGTCTGCGGGTCGAGGATGGACAGGGTGTCGCGTGGGGGAACGCCTTTTCGGGCAATGGCCGCTTCGATATCGAAAACGCGGGACGTGAAGATTTTAGAGCAATTGCCAACTGGTGGGGTGATCCCTCCCCGCCGCTGGACATGCGTCTTGACCACCAGGCTCAGGACCCTGCCAGGGGAAGGATTTTCGTGAACCCGGTGCTCAAGGCGCGGCCGTATTTCCCGGCCTTGAATTCCGTTGCTAAATAGCTGACGTCATGGTAGCTTTTTCCTAATGTCGCTTTATCTAGATAATGCAGCAACGTCGTATCCCAAGCCTGAACCGGTCTATGAAGCGGTGAACAGGGCCATGCGTGACGTGGGGGTCAGCCCGGGCAGGGGAGGGTACCGTCGCGGCATTGAGGCGAGCCGTCTTCTCTTTGAAACGCGGGAGTCGGTGGCAGCCCTCTTCGGCATCGGCGATTCGTCGCGGGTGGTCTTCACCCATAGTGCCACCGAGGCCCTCAATCTGGCGGTGCTGGGGCTTGTGGGACCCGGCGACCACGTGGTTACCACCTCGGCGGAACATAATTCGCTCGTCCGCCCGCTCCATCTTGCCGGGCAGCGCGGAGTCGAGATCTCCTGGATCGAGGCTGATCGTCGCGGGTTTGTCACCCCGGACCAGATCGCTGCCGCCATCCGCCCTTCGACGCGGCTCATTGCCCTTGCCCACTGCTCCAACGTGACCGGCGCCATCCAGCCTGTCGCGGAAATTGCCGCCGTGGCCCGTCGCGCAGGAGTTCTCATCCTTGTGGATACTGCCCAGAGCGCGGGGATGATTCCCCTTGACGTTTCGAGCATGGGGATCGATCTTCTGGCAGCGCCGGGGCACAAGGGGCTCATGGGTCCCCAGGGGACCGGTGTTCTCTGTGTGGCCGAGGGTGTGGAACTGGAGCCGCTTTTTGTCGGGGGGACGGGGGGGTATTCGTCGGGAGTGGAGCAGCCCGACGCCATGCCCGAACGGTTAGAGAGCGGAACCCACAATCTGCCGGGGATCGCCGGTCTCGGGGCGGGTGTCGATTTCATCCGTGCCGTGGGACTGGAAGTGATCCGGAAGCGGGAAGAGGAACTGGTCGCCTGTCTCATGGATGGGCTCGGAGTGCTGCCGGGAGTAATCTGTCACGGACCATTGCCGGACGAGCCGCGGGGGGGGCTCGTGAGTTTCACGGTGGAGGGAATCGACCCCCAAACCATCGGCTTCCGGCTCGACCAGGAGTTCGACATCTGCGTGAGGGTAGGGCTCCACTGCGCCCCTGCCGCCCACCGGACCATCGGCACCTATCCCGGCGGCGCGGTCAGGGTGAGCCCTGGCTACTTCACCACGGATGAAGAGATCGGTGCCTTTCTCCGGGCGATGGGGAAGATTATCAGCTCCCCGTGAATCCCCTTTCAGTACGGTTATGTCTGTCCACCATCATAATGACTCTTTCGATAACCATGATCGTCAAAGGGGAATATATGAATAAGCGATTCCTTGTTGCACTCTGCCTCATAGTGGCATGCCTCGCCGGATGTTCGCTCCCCCCCGAGAAGCCGGTGACCAAGGACGAACTCTACGCAACGGGTATCTATAACTTTTACACCATCAAGGAATCGCCCGAGAGCGTCCTTGCGGCGATCAACCGCGAGGGAGAGGTGATCCTCGACGCCAAGTACCGTGACAGGCCGGTCTTTATCAAGATTCTCGCTCTTTCCTCGGGCCTTCAGGTGCATGTCATCGAAAAATAGCATCCGACCCGCGGGCGGGCATGTAGCGCATTGTCTCTAAACTCCATCCACGAAAGAGAAACCTCGATGAAAAACTTCGTACTCGATACCAACGTCCTCCTCTACGACCCCCAGGCAATTTTCAAGTTTGAAGAAAACAACATCATCATCCCCATTACGGTCATCGAAGAGGTGGACCGCTTCAAGAAGGACATGAACGAGACGGGGCGCAACGCCCGCCAGGTCTCTCGTTATCTGGACGACATGCGCAAGATTGGGTCACTCTCCTCGGGCATCACCCTCGAGAGCGGTGGCATGCTCCGGGTCGAGATGTACGACGAGAAGATCATGAAGCGGCTCCCTCCCGAGTTGCGTGAGGAGCGGGGGGACAACCGGATTCTGGCGGTGGCCGTCAAGATTCTGGAAGAGAACGAAGGTACGCCCGTCGTGTTCGTCACCAAGGATACGAACCTGCGGATCAAGTCCGATGCCATCGGCCTCAAGGCCGAGGATTACGAATCGGATAAGGTCGACATCGAAGAGCTCTACCCCGGTTTCACCGAGATCGACGTGGCGGCCGATACCGTTGACCGGTTCCATGGCCAGGGGTGGGTGGAGTTGCCCGGACAGACCTTCTTTCCGAACCAGTGCATTAACCTTCGGGATGAAGCGAACCCTTCCCATACTGCCCTCGGCAAGTACCGGGTCGGGGATGGAAAAATCACTCCCCTCATCAAGACCGGCAAGGAGGGGGTCTGGAGCATTTTCCCCCGCAACCGGGAGCAGGCCTTTGCCTTCGATCTCCTGCTCGACGACTCCATCAAGCTCGTGACCCTCGTGGGGAAGGCCGGTACCGGCAAGACGCTGCTGGCCATTGCTGCGGGCCTCCACAAGACCGCCGAGGAGAACGTCTTCAACCGCCTTCTCGTCTCCCGGCCCGTCTTTCCCATGGGGCGCGACCTGGGCTTTCTCCCCGGAGACATCGAGGAGAAGCTCGCCCCCTGGATGCAGCCCATCTTCGACAACGTGGAACTTCTCCTGTCGGGGCATGAGGCCGAGAAGCGCCACAGCAAGGGGTATAAGGAGCTCATGGCCATGGGGATCATGGAAATCGAGCCCCTCACCTACATCCGGGGTCGCTCCATACCGAACCAGTTCATGATCGTCGACGAGGCCCAGAACCTCACACCCCACGAGATCAAGACCATCATCACCCGGGCGGGGGAGGGGACCAAGATCGTCCTCACCGGCGACCCCTACCAGATTGACAACCCCTACGTGGATGCCTCGTCCAACGGCCTCACCTACGTGGTGGAACGCTTCAAGGAGCAGGCAATCGCCGGCCATGTCACCATGACCAAGGGCGAGCGCTCCGACCTGGCGGAACTGGCGGCGAATCTGCTGTAATGCTTCTTCTCACCATCGAAACATCCTGCGACGAAACCGCCGCTGCGGTGGTCCGCGACGGGCGCACGGTGCTGTCGAGCATCGTTGCGTCCCAGGTGAAAGACCATGCCGTCTACGGCGGGGTTGTTCCCGAGATCGCTTCCCGCAAACATCTGGAGAGTATCCCGGTCGTCATCGACGAAGCCCTCCGCACTGCATCGGTCTCCCTCGACGCCATCGAGGGGGTCGCCGTTACCCAGGGGCCTGGACTGGCCGGGGCACTTCTGGTGGGTACCGCCGTTGCCAAGGCCATCGCCTTTGCCCGCCGGTTGCCCATCGTGGGGGTGAACCACATCGAGGGGCACCTCTCGGCCATCTTTCTGGAGCGGGAGGTGGCGTTCCCCTTCGTGGCCCTCGCCGTCTCGGGGGGGCATACCCATCTCTACCGGGTCGACGGCATCGGCCGCTACACCACCCTCGGCCAGACCCGCGACGACGCTGCCGGTGAGGCCTTCGACAAGGTTGCAAAGCTCCTGGGTCTTTCCTATCCGGGCGGGGTGGAGATCGACCGCCTTGCCGCCGAGGGGGACCCAACCAGGATTCCCTTTCCCCGGCCGCTCCTCCATGACGGCAGCTTCAACTTCAGCTTCAGCGGACTCAAGACCGCGGTTCTGAACTATGTCCGAAAGAATCCGGTACAGGGGGACGGCCAGCAACTCCGGGACCTCTGCGCCTCGTTTCAACGGGCCGCCTGCGACGTGCTCGTGACGAAAACGCTCCTTGCCGCAGAGACTGAGGGGATCGGTCGGATTGTGGTTGCCGGCGGCGTTGCCTGCAACAGCGCCCTGCGCCGCGACATGGCCCGGGAGGCTGCTGACAGGGGAATCGAGCTCGCCATCCCTTCGCCTTCCCTCTGTAGCGATAACGCCGCCATGCTGGCGGTTCCCGGTGATTTCTACCTTTCCCGGGGGATCAGCGACGGCCTCTCCCTGGACGCCCTGGTAAACTGGCCCCTGGATACGATCCGGACGAGGCTGGAGTCGTGAGAGGGGAGGGGATTCGCGCCCGCAAGGCGCTGGGGCAGAACTTTCTCGTGGACCGCAATATTCTCGGACGGATCGCGGACATCGTAGAAATCGGGCCAGACGACCGCATTCTGGAAGTGGGGCCGGGTAAAGGCGCCCTCACCGAGATGCTGGCTCGTCGATGCGCGCGCCTTGTGGCGGTGGAGCTGGACACGCGGCTCGTGCCGGTACTTCGCCAGGCCTTTCGGGACAATCCGCGAGTGGAGATCGTCCACGGCGACATTCTGGAGATCGACCTGCGCGACCTCCTGGCTTCTGAAGGTGGAGAACGGTGGAAGGTGGCAGCCAATCTCCCCTACAACATATCCACGCCGGTCCTCTTTGCGTTTCTCGACAACCGCGATCTCTTTTCCCGCCTGGTTCTCATGCTTCAGAAGGAAGTGGGCGACCGCCTCGCCGCCTCGCCGGGGACCAAGGATTACGGCATCCTGTCGGTCTTTTTCCAACTGCATTTCGATGTGGTGCGGGAAATGATCGTCAGGCCAGGTTCGTTCCATCCCGTGCCGAAAGTGGACTCGGCCGTCCTGAGCTTCGTCCCCCTCGAAAAGCCCCGGGTGGTTGTGGGAGACGAGCAGTATTTCCGCCGCCTCGTGAAAGGGGCTTTCTCCATGCGGCGAAAAACCCTCTGGAACTGTCTGAAAAGTGCCGGCCTGGGGCTTTCCGGGGAACAGTTGTCTGAAGCCCTTGCAGAGTGCGGAATAGGGCCGGGGAGGCGGGGTGAGACCCTGAGCCTTGACGAGTTTGCGGCCCTTTCCCGGGCCATGATGACATTGGGGGGGAAATAGAAAAGCCGCCCGGAGAGGACGGCTTTCACCGTTGAAGAGTGGAAAATGGCGAGTTAGGCCTTTTTCTTTCGCGGCGCTCCCTTTGGCTTTACCGGCTTCTCGGCGGGTGCCCCCTTCTTTTCCTGGATCTTGGCAGCCCTTACTGCGCGAGCCTTGGCCAGATTGTCGGCAAGCCCCCGCTCTTGGGCCATTTTCTTGCGCGCTTCGGAGAACTTCTTGGCAGTCAGGGCCTGGGAGGACGGAATGTTGAACTGCTTCCGGTATTCCCTCGGTTTCATGTCATGGACCTGGGCCAGATGGCGGGTGAGGGTCTTCATCCCTCCTTTGCCGCAGATCATGCAGACGACCTGATCTGCCTGGAAAGCCTTCTTGAGACTGATGGCGGGAGCCTTGGTCTCTTCTGCCGGCGCGGTCTCGGGCGCGCCTCCTTCAAGCTGCTGCAGAGTCGTGTACACTTTCTGAATTTCCTGTACCAGTTCCTCGGTGGAAAGTTCTGACATAGCAGCGTGTGAAGAGACAATGCTTGCCGTTAATTCCAACAGTGTCGAAGCCATCCGGTTTCCCTCCCTTTTTCAATGAAAAAGTTAATGACGTTATGTAATCTTGTAACGTGAACATTGATGGAAATCAAGCGGCAAATCGCATTTTTACAGAATAAATTACAATTGACGCTCCTTGTAGGATTCTGTTAGGTTTGTATCGTTACCCGAATGCCGAAAATTTTGTGTGAAAGGAAAGCCTGTCATGGCGTACATTGAGATAGACGAATCGCGCTGCAAGGGGTGTGGCCTGTGCACGCTCGCCTGTTCGAGAAAGCTTGTAATGATGAGCGACACCGCCAATAAACAGGGGTATGTGACTGCTGTTGCAACCCGCCAGGATCAGTGCACCGGTTGTTCTCTCTGTGCGGAGATCTGTCCCGATGTTGCTATTGTGGTATTCAAGTGATATCGGGCCAATTATTTGCATACGCATGCAGCGAAGTTTTGATTTGTCCCGAAAGATTTCTGTCAGACCGTTTTTTCTGATTCATTCACGGAGGTTGCTTTGACAAAGCGTCTGTTCATGAAGGGGAACGAAGCCCTTGCCATGGCCGCCATTGAGGCCGGGTGCCGCTACTACTTCGGCTATCCCATCACCCCCCAGAGCGATATCCCCGAATACATGTCGCGGGAACTCCCCAAGCTCGGCGGCGAATTCATCCAGGCCGAGAGCGAGGTCGCTTCCATCAACATGCTTCTCGGAGCCTCGGCCACCGGCGTGCGGGCCATGACCTCGTCGTCCAGTCCCGGCATTTCCCTTAAACAGGAGGGGATTTCCTATATGGCCGGCGCGGAGTTGCCCGGGGTGATCGTCAATATCTGCCGGTCGGGCCCGGGGCTCGGCGGCATCGACGCCTCCCAGGCCGACTACTTTCAAGCGGTCAAGGGGGGAGGGCATGGCGGCTATCACATCATCGTCCTTGCCCCGGCGTCGGTCCAGGAGATGTATGACCTGACCATGCTCGCCTTCGACCTCGCTGACATCTACCGGATGCCGGCGATGATACTCGGCGATTCCGTCGTCGGCCAGATGAAGGAGCCGGTCGTTCCCAACAAACGCCCCGAGCGGAACCTGCCCCCTAAGGACTGGGTCGTCCGCGGCAAGGGGGACGGCGAACAGCGGGTCGTGAAGTCGCTCTATTTGGGGGACGGCGAGTTGGAGGCCCACAACTGGAAGCTTCACGCCCGGTACGGGGAGTTGAAAGCAAAAGAAGCCCGCTGGGAAGAGTTCATGCTCGACGATGCCGAGCTTGTCGTCACCGCCTTCGGTTCGGCCGCCCGCATCGCCAAGAGTGCCGTCATGGCCGCCCGCGACAAGGGTCTCAAGGTGGGGCTGCTGCGTCCGATAACCCTTTACCCATTCCCAGAGAAAGGCTTCCGCGCCGCAACTGATCGGTGCAAGAAAGTGCTCGACATCGAGCTCAACACCGGCCAGATGGTGGAGGACGTCCGTCTCTCCATAGCCCGCGACGCAGAGGTATTCTTCTACGGCAGGCCCCCGGGGGCCGGCTCTCTCCCCACTCCCGAGGAGTTGCTGGAACAGATCACTAAACACTATGTATAGGGGGTATCGCCGGGGCGATCTGATTGACGGTTTCTACCGGTCCCCGGTCCCTGATCCCCGATCCCGAGGTTTTTAATGCAACAGGTCTTCAAAAAACCGGTAAGTCTCAAGGATGTCCAGACCCACTTTTGCCCTGGCTGCCATCATGGCACCTTTCACCGTCTCGTGGCCGAGGCCATGGACGAGTTCGGTGTCCAAAAAAGGACCATCGGCGTCGCCTCGGTGGGGTGCTCGGTCTTTCTTTACGGTTACTTCGACATCGATGTGGTCGAAGCCCCTCACGGTCGGGCTCCGGCGGTGGCCACCGGCGTTAAGCGTGCCCGACCCGACGCCTTTGTCTTCACCTACCAGGGTGACGGCGACCTGGCCGCCATCGGCACCTCCGAGATCATTCACGCCGCCAACCGGGGCGAGGACATGACGGTCATCTTCGTCAACAACACCACCTATGGCATGACCGGTGGCCAGATGGCCCCCACTACCCTTGTGGGGCAGAGAACCTCAACCTCTCCCTACGGGAGGAACCAGGGGAAGGATGGCGCTCCCATCAGGATGGCCGAACTCCTTGCCCAACTCGAGGGAGTTGCCTTCTCGGCCCGGGTGGCGGTCAACAATCCCAAGAACCTCATGGACGCCAAGCGGCAGATCAAGAAGGCGTTCCGGTACCAGGCGGAGGGGAAAGGGTTTTCGTTCATCGAAGCCCTCTCGTCTTGCCCAACCAACTGGGGGATGGACCCGATCAAGGCAAACGAGCGCGTCGGTACTGAAATGTGCGCCTATTTTCCGCTTGGAGTATTCAAGAACGCCGCTGAATTCTAGTAGATGCGGCAATCCATAGACTTGCAAGGAGTTGTGTCCCCATGCGTCATGACGTGTTTATTTCCGGTTTTGGCGGCCAGGGAGTTCTCCTGGCCGGAAACCTCCTTGGTTACGCAGCAATGGAGGAGGGGAAGAACGTGTCCTTTTTCCCCTCCTACGGGGTCGAAAAGCGCGGCGGCGCTGCCATGTGCACCGTTGTCATCGCCGACGGCGAGGTAGGCTCGCCGGTCGTCGGCAACCCGTCAGTCTCCGTCATCCTTAACCAGACGTCCTTCGATAAATACGCCTCCCGGGTGAAGCCGGGAGGCGTCTGCATCGTCAACAGCTCTCTCGTGGAGATGGGCGACTTTTCGCGTTCGGATATCGAACTGATCCCCATCCCCATGAACGAAATTGCCATGCAGTTGGGAGATCTCCGGATGGTCAATATGGTGGCCGTGGGGGCCTACGCCGCAAAGACCGGTGCCGTATCGCTGCAATCCCTTGAAGAGGCTCTGCGCGAGACGCTCCCCGAGCGCAATCACCGATTCATTCCGGCAAACGTCAGGGCCATCGAAGCCGGTGCGCAGCGGAGCGGAAGTCCACTTTCGAAATAATCTAAAAAAACCGTTGACAGGGTTCGGGATCGTTTGCTATAAGGATGATCCTTGCTCTTGGGGTGTCGCCAAGCGGTAAGGCACCGGATTTTGATTCCGGCATTCCCAGGTTCGAATCCTGGCACCCCAGCCACTACCAACACATGCAAGCGAGGGTGGAAGATAATCCGGCGCAGCACGAAGTAATATAGTTTTGGTCCCATCGTCTAGCGGTTAGGACACCGGCCTTTCACGTCGGTAACAGGGGTTCAAGTCCCCTTGGGATCACCATACGAAGCGGCAATCCTTTTTGAAGGGTTGCCGCTTTTTTTTGTCCTTATAGTGCACTGTACAGGCACAATCCCCTTTAATTTTCCTGCGGCGTCTGCTATTGTTACTACCTTGAAATTCCAAGGCTTAAAGACAAAATCGTCTTCGCTTTGGATTGATCAATCTTATAGAGCAATGTTTCAGCAATGGAGTCGGATGCAAAATGAAAAAAGCCCTCATCACCGGTATTACCGGTCAGGACGGAGCATACCTCGCTGAACTGTTACTGGAAAAAGGGTACGAGGTCCACGGCATCAAACGCAGAGCCTCCCTTTTCAATACCGATCGGATTGACCATCTGTACCAGGACCCACACGAAACAGGGCGGCGTTTCGTCTTGCACTACGGCGACATGACCGATTCCACCAACTTGATACGAATCATTCAGTCGGTTCAGCCCGACGAGATTTACAATCTGGCCGCACAATCCCACGTGGCGGTATCGTTTGAAACTCCGGAATACACTGCCAATGCCGATGCCATCGGTCCCTTGCGGATCCTCGAAGCGATTCGCATCCTCGGCCTGGAAAAGAAGACCCGCTTTTACCAGGCATCAACGTCCGAACTCTATGGTCTGGTTCAGGAAACCCCCCAGAAAGAAACGACCCCCTTCTACCCCCGCTCTCCCTATGCCGTCGCCAAGCTGTACGCCTACTGGATCACCGTCAACTACCGCGAGGCCTACGGTATCTATGGCTGCAATGGCATCCTGTTCAATCACGAATCACCGGTGAGGGGGGAAACCTTCGTCACCCGCAAAATTACCCGCGCCCTGGCCCGCATCAAGCTGGGGCTTCAGGATTGCCTCTATCTGGGCAACCTTGACGCAAAGCGCGACTGGGGGCATGCCAGGGATTACGTTGAAATGCAGTGGCTCTTGATGCAGCAGGATGAGCCTGAAGACTGGGTCATTGCCACCGGCATCCAGTACAGTGTCCGTGACTTTGTCAACGCCGCCGCCGAAGAATTGGGGATGAAGATAGCATGGCAAGGGGCGGGAATCGATGAGACCGGAACCGATCACTCCGGCAAGGTCATAGTCAAGGTCGATCCGCGCTATTTTCGCCCCACCGAGGTGGAGACCCTCCTGGGCGACGCGACCAAGGCCAGGGAGAAACTCGGATGGGCTCCCAAAATCAGCTTCAGGGAACTGGTGTCCGAGATGGTGCGCGAGGACCTGAAAGCCGCCGAACGTGACGAGTTGGTAAAGAAACACGGCTACAAGGCGTTTGACCACCATGAATAAGGATTCGAGAATCTTCGTTGCCGGATCCCATGGGCTCGTAGGTTCTGCACTTGTAAGGCAACTGCGGTCCCGGGGGTATGTCAATCTCTTGCTTCCCGAGAAGAGGGAGCTTGACCTGGCCAATCAGCAGGCCGTGGCAGACTTCTTTGCTAGTCAAAAACCTGACTACGTTTTCCTGGCAGCTGCAAAAGTTGGCGGCATCCATGCCAACAACACCTATCCCGCGGATTTCATCTACATCAACCTGATGATTCAGAATAACGTCATTCACCACGCCTGGCTGAACGGCGTCAAACGGATGCTCTTCCTCGGCTCATCCTGCATCTATCCGAAGCACGCGCCGCAGCCCATGAAAGAGGAGCATCTCCTGACCGGGCCCCTGGAACCCACCAACGAGCCCTACGCCATAGCGAAAATTGCCGGCATCAAGATGTGCGAATCCTACAACCGGCAATATGGCACCAAATTTGTAGCAGTCATGCCTACAAATCTCTATGGCCCCGGCGACAACTTCCACCCGGAGAACAGCCATGTCCTCCCCGCGCTGATTCGGCGGTTCCACGACGCCAGGAGGCAGAACGCTTCATCGGTTGTTGTCTGGGGAAGCGGCACACCTCGCCGGGAACTGCTCTATGTTGATGACATGGCCGCAGGCTGTCTTTATGTCATGGAACTGACTGATGATCAGCTTGCTTCGGAGCTGTTGAGCTACCCCAAGCCGTGCTTCGTGAATCTCGGCACGGGGCATGATGTCACCATCCGCGAACTGGCCGAAACGGTCCGTAATGTTGTCGGGTTTTCCGGCGACTTGGTATTCGATACGTCGAAACCCGACGGAACTCCCCGCAAGCTTCAGGACGTATCCCGGATGCACGGTCTAGGATGGCGGCACAGGGTGGAGCTTGAGGAGGGAATTAGGCGGACGTATCAGTGGTATGTGGAAAATGTTGTAGGGTGAAGAAGTCACCTGTGTTTCCCTATCTTTCTTGATGTGAGAGGATTACGTTCTTATGAAAAATTTTGCCATTATTGGAACAGGTGGTTACATCGCACCTCGCCACCTTAAAGCTATCAAGGAGACAGGGAATACTCTCGTTGCCGCCATGGATGTCAACGATTCGGTAGGTATACTCGACCGCTTCTTTCCTGAAGTCCCTTTTTTCACGGAGTTTGAGCGCTTCGATCGTTATGCGGAGAAGATCCGCCGGCATATGATCGAAAAGCGAATTGATTACGTAACGGTTTGCTCGCCAAACTATCTCCATGACGCCCATATCCGGTTTGCTCTCCGTATAGGCGCCCATGCCATCTGCGAGAAGCCGCTGGTTCTGAACCCCTGGAATCTGGATGCTCTGCAGGAACTTGAGCAGGAGAGCGGCCGCCGGGTACATACCATCCTTCAGCTTCGAGTCCATCCGTCGCTAGTTGCGTTGCGCGATGCCCTTGTGCAGGAAAACAAGACAGATAAGTACGATGTGGTATTAACCTACATTACCTCCCGCGGTCCTTGGTATATGTCCTCCTGGAAAGGAAACCTGGAGCGCTCGGGTGGCGTGGCGACCAATATCGGCATTCACTTCTTCGATCTCCTTATCTGGCTTTTCGGTGCAGTGGAATCAAGTGAAGTACATTACTCCGATTCCCGCAAGACGGGAGGATATATTGAGCTGGAGCGCGCCAGGGTACGGTGGTTCCTTTCCATAGATCGTAATGACCTGCCGGATACTGCTACTGAGTGCGGTCTTTCAACTTTTCGCTCAATAACGGTGGATGGTAAAGAGGTGGAATTCTCTGAGGGATTCACTGATCTTCACACCGTGGTATATCAGGAGACATTAGCAGGTCGGGGTTTTGGTATTGAGGATGCCCGTCCTTCCATTACCCTTGCCCACCAGATTCGTAATGCTCACACAACGGGTGTCACTGAGCATTCCCATCAGTTCCTCCAACATGCCAAGGAGTTTACAGATGTCTGATTACTTTGTTCATGAATCGTCCTACGTCGATGAAGGCGCCGAGGTCGGCAACGGAACCAAAATCTGGCACTTTTCCCACATTCTTTCCGGTGCGAAAATTGGCGAGCGCTGTAGCTTTGGACAAAACGTTTCTATTGCAGGCGGAACGGTCGTCGGTAATAACGTTAAGGTTCAGAATAATGTCTCCATTTACGAGGGGACAATTATTGAAGATGATGTTTTTCTCGGACCTTCGTGCGTATTGACTAATGTCACAAATCCCCGCTCCCAGGTTTTGCGCCGAGCCTTATACGAAAAGACATTACTCCGCCGTGGTTGTTCCATTGGTGCCAATGCAACGATTGTCTGCGGTATCACTATCGGTCGTTACGCTTTTGTTGCCGCAGGTGCTGTTGTGGTCAAAGATGTGCCTGACTATGCTCTCATGGTTGGGGTTCCAGCTCGACAGAAGGGATGGATGAGTCGTCACGGTCATTTGTTGAATAACCATGACACAACAGGAGTCATGACTTGCCCGGAAAGTGGTCTGCGCTACAAGGAAGTGTCGGGGCGACTAAGCTGTCTTGACCTTGACGAGGACGCGCCGTTGCCCGAAGAGATGGCGATTGGCAAGGTTTTCTATGATCAGTTCAAAAGAGGGGCGTCAATTGGAACATAAACGTGTACCAGTTGTGGTTGAAGATTGATGCAGTCTGTATTCTAGCTTTTGGCAGAAGGAAGACTAAGAGATATTGTAACGGGTGTTTTAGTTTGCCGATGCATCCGTCCTTATGAAGAAGAACAGGCTCGTATAGTCGGTAAGCTAAAGGAGGCGATTTGTTGAAGATTGTAACTATAGTTGGTGCCCGTCCTCAATTTATCAAGGCAGCTGCTGTCAGTCGCGAAATTGTTAAACATCCAGAAATTCGTGAAATCATTGTCCACACTGGCCAGCACTTTGATGTCAACATGTCAGATGTTTTCTTTAATGAGATGGACATTCCTCGTCCAGACTATTATTTGGATATTAACTCGATGGCGCACGGCGCTATGACCGGTCGGATGCTGGAGAAGATTGAAGAGGTGCTTAATAAAGAAGTGCCCGATTTTGTAATGGTATATGGAGATACAAACTCCACATTGGCCGGCGCTTTGGCAGCCAAGAAGGCCCTCATCAAGGTTGTTCACGTGGAAGCTGGACTGCGAAGCTTCAACATGCATATGCCTGAGGAAATAAATCGAATTCTGACGGATCGAATAAGCGACATACTATGTTGCCCGACAGATAAATCCATTGAAAACCTAACTAATGAGGGGTTCAAAAAATTTCCATGTCAAATTAAGAAAACAGGCGATGTCATGCAGGATGCAGCACTTTTCTATGGTGCCTTTTCTGCTGAGAAATCGACTATCATGAGATTGCATGGTTTGGAAGAAAACGATTTCACTCTTTGCACCTTGCACAGAGCTGAGAACACTGACAATCATAACAAGATGGCTTCTATTTTGGACGCATTGAATCAAATTTCTCAAGAAATGAAAATAGTTATGCCACTCCATCCACGCACTAGAAAGATCATTGAATCTCTTGACATCAACTTAAATTTTGTACCAATAGCTCCGGTTGGTTATTTCGATATGATTGAATTGCTTAAACATACGAAATTTGTTCTTACGGACAGTGGTGGTCTCCAGAAAGAGGCGTATTTTTTCAATAAACCTTGCATAACCCTACGGGAAGAAACGGAATGGGTAGAGTTGGTAGAAGCGGGTGTGAATCAACTCGTAGGTAGTGATACTGAGGTCATATTAACTAAATATGCCGATCTGAAGTGCCATATTCCTGTTTTTACCAACAATCTTTATGGCTGTGGTAATGCTAGTAAACAAATTGTTGATATCCTCCTCGCGGATAATCCAGTTTTTGTCTAATGAAAATAATTAACTGCATAACAGAACCTTTTCGTAGAGAGACACTATTTTCGCACGCTTTATCCCTAATTAGTGGGTCTGCTGGTGCTCAGTTGATATCTTTAACTTCGATGTTGATATTGACACGTCTGTACCAACCTAGTGAATTTGGCGAATTTACCATTTTTATGGCATGGAGTGGTTTCCTTACCGTGATTGCTACAGGTAGATATGAAATGGCAGTGATGCTTCCTAAGAGAGAGGTGGAAGCCGCTAATATAATCGGTCTCTGCGCATTTGTCGCTGTAGTTTTTTCTTGCATAATTATGATTATAGTAATGACAATATATTTTTTAAATAAAATAGGATTTATCCATGTTTTTCATAGCTGGTTATTTTTTATTCCACTTTCCGTTTTATTCGCTGGATTTTATCAAACCCTTATTAATTGGATGAGCCGAAATAAGTCATTCGGATTGGTAGCAACAAACAGAATGCTACAAGCTATCGTTGTCTCATTGCTAAGTATTTTATTTGCATATCTAACTATTGGTTCGTATGGGTTAATACTTGGCTCAGTGATTGGTCAGATGGTTGCGACAGTTTTCTTATACTTCAAAGCACCAATACAATTTGGTCAAATAAAGAAACAAATTACTATCCACAGGATGAGGACGCTTGCCATAAGGCATAAGGATTTCCCTCAAATCAATTCGTTACACGTGATTATCGATTCTATTAAAGCGAGCGTTATTCCAATTTTGATAGGCAATAATTTTGGAGCGTCAGCTTTAGGTCATTTTTCTTTTGCTGTGCGTATAGTTCAAGCTCCATTAGGCATCATCGGGTCGTCTATTGCTCAAGTTTTATTTCAAAGAGTGTCTCAACAATATTCAAACGAACAAGACTCAATGCCAACTATTAATAATATATTACTTAAATTGGCCAAGACAGCCTTACCTCTCTTTCTATTAATTGCATTGTTTGCTCCAGGTATATTTGTTTTTTTGTTTGGTGAAAAATGGCGAGAAGCTGGAATTTATGCGGTTATCATGACCCCTTGGATGGCTGCGGGCTTTTTTGCTTCAGTGTTATCTTTGTTGCCTATAGTGTTTAATCAACAGAAAAAAGTATTTTTACTTGCACTTGTGGGAAACAGCTTAATGCTTTTGTCGATATTGATTGGTACGTACTATTGGAACGAAATACGCTCTGCACTCATCCTTTGGTCATTGTTGCTAACAGTTTATATGCTTTATGTTATTTATTGGACATATAGGCTTGTCAAATATCAGAGAGGTTAGCGTGTTTAGGTTACTACTTTTATTTAAAACTGTGCTTATTCGCTGGATGAGCAAAATTTGTGTACCTAAAATGATCTGGTCATACAAAAGATATGATGGCCGCATACTTACAAATACCCGAATTAGTAGCTCGACTTATATTGGAACTCCATCAATGTTCGAAATTGAGGATAATGTATTCATCGGGCATTTTAATGTGCTTGATGCTTCTGGGGGATTATATATAGAATATGGGTGCCAATTAACTAATTTTATAACAGTACAGACACATTCGAGCCATATATCAATTAGGCTTTGTGCTTCAAACTATGTAGACATTAAAGATCCAATTGGGTACGTGAAGGGAACGGTTCACATAGGTAAGTTCACTTTTGTTGGCCCACATTCTACGATAATGCCTGGAACAACAATCGGGAAGGGTTGTATTGTTTCTGCGCACAGCTATCTGAGCGGAAACTACCCCGATTTTTCAGTTATCAGGGGGATACCAGCCAAGGTGGTTGGAGATACCCGGGATATAGATAAATCTTTTTTACAAAATCATCCTGAGTTGAACAGGGATTATCGTGAATGGACGATAGGTTCTGCTGATTCTGAATCATTTCAAGCTTAGGGAGGGTTATGAACGTTATCATTACTGGATTACCCTTTTTCGCGAATAAAATCGCAAATGGCCTATCTAAGTTCAACCATCAGGATCATTACAAATTCGTAAACATCGATGGAAGTCTAGTTGATAAGTTTAACTATATAGCTAACCTTGTTAAGGCTGATCTGCTGTATATAATTGGCGGAGATAATAAATTCGGCTTTACGCTATTTTTTGCCTTTTTGCTGCGTAAGAGAATTGTAATGCACTGGGTAGGAACTGATGTGTTGGTCGCAAGAGAAAATTTTCAGGCAGGTAAATCCAGCCAATTTCTTGTGAAATACAGCAGGCATTTATGTGAGGCAGGATGGATTCAGCAAGAACTTCGAGAGATCGGTATTGATGCAAAAGTCGCGCAGATAGCTTGTATTGAGCTTGCGCCCGAATCTGAACTTTCGTTTCCAAACGAATTTTCAATACTTACTTACATAGGGCGAGGCAGGGAAGATTTTTACGGAATGAAGAAAATCATCGAAATTGCCCGCACCTTCCCAGATATTGCAATACGTGTTATTGGAATTGACTCGTATTGGTCTGAAGAGGAACTTCCCGCGAATATTCAACTGGTGGGGTGGGTTGATGACACGCGTGAGGAGTTTCTGAGATGTGTAGTGTATCTGAGATTGACAGAGCATGATGGTTTGTCGTTTTCTGTTCTGGAGGCGCTTTCGTTTGGGCGGTATGTAGGGTATTCCTATGAGGTCGAAGGTGTTAGGCAAGTAACGGACCACGCTTCCCTTGTTAATTTTATCAAAGAACATCTCAATAATTTTCGCAGAGGGGCACTAGCGATAAATGAATTAGGCCGTAATGCTATCCAGCAGTATCATGGAGAATACAAGGTCTATAGCGGATTAATATCGGAGTTCCGATTCTAAGATGACTACCAGCATACATACTATTGTGTAATTAAACACAAAATAGTAAAAATTAAATGGGAGTTGCCTGCAAATGGCTGGTGCGCGCAAGACAATACTATTTTTATCAGCTCTAGATTTCAAAGAAAAGTCGATTCAAGTCATTAGAAAGACCCCGGAGGCTTTTGTGGCATCTGGCTGGCGTGTCATTCATGTTGTCGCCAGAGATGACTCACGTTATGGGAATTACTCGTATGAGAGAGTTATTGATCCGAAGGGAGTTGAAGTTTGCCGTTTTGTGATGCCAATGACTCGCTGTTACGACAGTATAAAGAATAAAGTGTTACGTACAGTCTTTTCCAAGATAAGAAGCTATTTGTCGGTATTTATTATTGCTTCTATTGGATTTCGCCTGATCAAGAAAAACGTAGTTGATGTTGTTTACGGGTATGAAGTCGATGGTGTTCTTGCCGCAAATTTATTAAAGGCCATGGGGTTAATTAGGGGAAAAGTTCTGGTATCTAGATTCCAAGGTACTTTCTTCTATTCATATCTTAGTTCTAAACGGTACCTGAAGGCGTTACTTAACTGGGATCATTTTTTAGCCTTGTATCTTCATGCGGACATTTCCATAATGACTGACGACGGGACTCAAGGTGATAAAGCTCTGATGGCAATACGTTCCCGCAATTTGGAGAATATTCGATTTTGGGTAAATGGCGTGGACCAATTCGAACCGGATACTAATACGTTCAGTACTAAATGGGATATCAAAGAAACCGATACAGTTATGTTGACTGTCTGCCGATTGGAGTCTTGGAAACGAGTTGAACGCGGCATTCAGGTACTGTCTGAACTCGTTCACAGGTTTGGCGTAAAATCTATCTACTATTTCATTGTGGGAGACGGTAGCCAAAAGCAAGATCTACAAAAATTGGCTTCAGAACTCAGAGTGTCGCAACAAATAGTTTTTGTCGGCGCTGTACCTCAAAATGAGGTTAATTTTTTCTTATCACGTGCCGATTTCTATATTTCAACTTATGACTATTCTAATGTAGGAAACCCTCTGCTTGAGGCTATACGTGCAAATAAAGTCATTTTTACTTTGAATAATGGAGATACTGCGTCTTGGATACAGCACTTTCAAAACGGTTTTATCTACGATATTGATTCTGATTTTATTTCTGATATGGCAACTGATATTCACAAGTTACTACTTGAACCAGAATATATTTCCCATATCAAAAACGCGATAAGGAATACTGAGGTAAAGAGGCTTTGGACTTGGCAACAACGATTTGAAGCTGAAGTTAATGCAATAACTGATTTGGTTGTTACTTAACCTATGAAAGTGTCTAGCCACTTCCTTATCAAGGTTTTCTTTGTGTCTGCAACATTAAGCGTAGGAGTTAGTTATGGAAAGATTTATCTGTTTCATCTTGCGTTCGGATTTGTTTTTTTTCTATTTATTTTAGGATATCTTCCAAATCTTAAGTGTAGCAAACCAAGTGTCTACCATAAGATGATGCCACTAATGGTTTGCTGGTTTACCCTATCTATAATTTGGTCTTGGGACCGATGGGCTAGTTTATTATATGTGCTGTATATCCTTGTTGGAGTAGGAATAGTTTTTATAGCCGTCAACTATTCGAAAAATTTAGGTCAACAAGAAAAGATGTTCGGTGCCATTGTTTCTGTATTTATAATTGAACTTGTTGCATGTTTATTAGAATGTACAGGGCATTTCCGTTTACCAATTTCTCCGTATTCGATTTATTCACCTTATTTCGGTAGAGAAATGGGCGTTGATACCTCAATTGAAGAATCCATTTTGGCTACATATTGGAATCTTCCCTGTGGATTTGAATGGAATCCTAATAATTTGGCTGCCAAGATGCTAATCGCTCTGCCATTTTTCCTTTTTTTAAAGAATTCGTGGTGGAGATGGTGTGGGTTGTTGAGCGTGCTGTTGGTCGTGGTGTTCACAGGTTCTCGAGGTGCGGTAATAGCTAGTCTAGTTGTGTTGTCGCTATATTTTATAATTTACGTAAAATTGAATCATCTTTTATTGTTATACAGTTTGTTGGGAGCAACCGTTTCGTTATGTGTTGCTCGCTTCTTAGATTTTCATTTCTTAACTGAAGCAATTCTTGGGTTGTTGGCTTATGTGTCTTGGGACAGTATAAATCATTCAGATTCAATTGGGTTAAGACAGCAATTAATTTTAAATGGATTCAGATCTCTGAAAAGTACCTATGGATTAGGGATTGGTGGTGGTGCTGACTTGAAAATGCAACAGATTTATAACAATACGTATTACGGAAACCATGCTGATAACTTGATTTTAAGTATGCATAACTTTTGGGTCGAACTGTTAGTAAACGGTGGAGCCATATTCTTTCTTTTATTTGTTGTATGGTATCTTATGATGATTCATAAATTGCATTATATCTCAAAGCACTCTTATGACAATCGCTTACAATATTTTGCTTCATCTTCTTGTTTAGCACTGATAGGTTTCTCTTTAGCTGCAATATCGGCTAGTTCTGTAATATATTTTTTCCCTATGTGGTTGTTGTTTGGTTTTTCGATTGCTACTATTAACAACTATCTTAGAATGGAAGCTAAATGATGCAAACATGTACAAGATGTCTTATGGATGAAACAGTACCAAACATCGTATTTGACGATAACGGTTACTGTAACTTGTGTAATGAATATCTTATAAGAGCTCAAAATGAAATTTGGACCCATCCTGATGAGTTGGGAAGTTTAATTGATAGTGTCAAAAAATCGCGCATATCAAAGCAAGATTATGATTGTGTGATGGGAGTTAGTGGTGGCGTAGATAGCTGTTATGCATTAGTAGTTGCAGTACAGAATGGATTAAGGCCTGTCGCAGTACATCTGGATAACGGTTGGAACTCCAATATTGCCGTTAGAGACATTAAGAACCTGCTGGACCGGTTAAAGGTACCGCTCGTTACAGAGGTGCTCGACTGGCAGGGGTTTCGCGATCTACAGGTGGCATTTGTCAAGTCTGGCATACCGAACTGGGAAATACCCACCGACCACATGATCACTGCAACCCTATACCGTATGGCTAAACGTTTTTCAGTGAAATACATTCTCACTGGAGGGAATATGACGTCCGAGGCAATAATGCCGAAATCATGGATGTATGACTCGAGGGATGCAACGCTCATACGATCGATTTGTGCAGAGCATGGCGCATTGTTGCGCGGTCGGATCAACATCATGTCTTTCCTAGAACTTGCTCACGCTGTTTTCATAAAGAAAATAAAATATCTGCCCTTGTTGAACTATGTTCATTACGATAAAGAAGCTGCCAAACAGCTCCTCATCGACAAATTCGGCTGGCAGGATTACGGTGGCAAACACTACGAGTCGATCTTCACGCGGTTTTTTCAGGGATATGTGCTGCCCCTGAAATACAATATCGATAAAAGAAAAGCGTATGTTTCCTGTGCAATAATGGCTGACCAGATCAGCAGGGAGCAGGCAATGAAAATACTCGACGGTCCCCCGATGTGCGAGTCACAGATACGTATCGACCGCTTGTATCTTCTTAAGAAGCTCCGTCTCTCTGACAAGGAGTTCGAGGATATCATGGACGCTCCTAATAAAAGCTATTTCGACTACAGGAACGAGGGCTTTATTTGGGGCTACCGTTCCGGAAAGTCAGGAGTGGTAATGGAGAAAATCAGACGCTTCGCGACCAAGGGGGTGTGATGTCCGTGCCCAGATCCGGCAGTAGGATTCTTCTGATCTATAACTCCAGGGACAGATGGGTAGAAGATGATATCCGGATTCTTAATGAGCGTTACCGAGTCAGTGAGTTGTTCTTCGACAGAAGCTCTTTTGGAAAGTTAATTGTCTTCCTCTTCAGGGCCCTACAGCTGGTGGTGCGGTGTGATGCGGTCGTTTACTGGTTTGCGAGCCACTATGCACTTGTGGCAGCCTTGGTGGCTTTTGTCCTAAGGAAGCCTGTGGCTGGGATTGTCAGCGGGTACGATATGGCCAACCGACCTGACTTGGGGTACGGCCATCTGAGGGGAGGTATCAACCGCTCCGTTGTCACCGCAACCACCAGCCTGAGCAGGTTGCTTTTTGCTGTGTCAGACTTTACCCAGAACGAGGTTAAGAAGAATCTGCCGCAGCAGGCCGGGAAGACTATCTTGTTGCATCATGGTTTTCACCCTCAGACATGCTTTCGTGAGAAGAAAACCTATGTCTTGACCGCATGCGCGGTAACCGGCGAATCGTTGAAACTGAAAGGCTTGGAGCTTTACCTAGCTGTGGCGCAACGTTTTCCTACGGTCCAGTTTGTTGTGGCGGGTAAAATCGACCGGCAGTTTGTTCAATCGATCAATATACCAGACAATGTGATTCTCGCTGGATCTATAAAGGATTTTGCCGATTCGCCGCTTCTGCAGGAGGCAGCTGTCTACATGCAGCTTTCGGAGTATGAATCCTTCGGATGCGCCGTGGCTGAGGCTATGCTGAACGAATGCTACCCGATCGTCACTCGACGAGGCGCTTTGCCTGAGGTGGTCGGACCGTGCGGAGATCTGGTTGAGACAGATGTCGGTGCGATCAGCGCAACATTACAGTCAGTACTTGACAAGAAGCCGTTCCCCTACAAGGAGGCGCGAATACGCATTGAAGAAGTTTTCCCCTATTCCGCTAGGCGTGACAAACTTCTCGCCAGCATGGCGTTGTTGCTGAAGATGTAATACCTATTCCTATGGGAGCTACATGATAACCATTATTAATTACGGCTCCGGAAACGTCCGAGCGATCCAGAACATCTTGGCGCGGTGTGGTTTTTTTTCGAGGATTTCTGACCAACCTGTGGATATCTCAACCGCTACAGCTCTCATCTTACCAGGGGTCGGCCATTTCTCGAACTGCATCAACCGTTTGGACCAGTCCGGTCTGCGCTCCGTACTGCAGGAGAGTGTCACGGGACGAAAAGTTCCCTTGCTTGGGATTTGCGCGGGAATGCAGATCCTTTTCGAGAGAAGCGAAGAAGATCTCTGTGTCGGCAAAGGTCTCGGTTTTCTAAAGGGGACGGTGGTGCGCTTTGGTGACACGGGCAATGCCCGTGCCAGAATACCTAACATCGGTTGGAGAACGGTCAGACTTTCCACCGCAGGTAGAGAGATTTTCGGCATTACAGAATCAAGATTCTATTTTACACATTCCTACCATGCCCCGCTTGAGTCTGATTGTGACACTCTGTTCATCTCCGATAACGGATATGAGTTCACCGCAGGTGTAATGCAGGGGAACATTATGGGAGTTCAATTTCATCCCGAAAAAAGTCATTCATATGGAATTGATTTTTTCACCAGGTATTTTAAGTGGATTGGACATTCAGATGATTGAGAACAGGGCTCGACTGATACCAGCAGTGTCTATACTGGACCGAAGACTGGTCAAAACCACCCGATTCAGGGACCCTCGCTACTTAGGAGATCCCATCAATGCGGTCAGGCTCTACAACGATTTCGAGGTTGATGAGCTCTGTGTTCTGGATATCGGTGCTACTCGTTCCGGAACTATCGATTTCGATTATCTAGAGGAACTTGTTGCCGAGGCATTTATGCCCGTAAGTTACGGAGGCGGGGTCAGTCGTGTCGCTGATGCCGAAAGGCTTGTGCAATTGGGGGTGGAAAAGGTAATTCTTTCTTCCCATGCATTGCTTCGCAGGCAACTTGTTGTCACTGGTAATGCAATAATGGCCCAAAAGCGGGAATGAAAAGTGTACCACCCTGGGACCTATGGTATCCCTCT